>NZ_CP195160.1:927500-2870669 GCF_051200845.1 Tenacibaculum sp. A30 | reverse complement strand
TATGGTCCTGTTCCACCGGCAATAGTGACTGTAATAGTTTTGTTTGTAGGACAACTATCCGCTACTGCTGTAACTGTTGGTAATTGTGCTACGTTTAAAGTTACTGTGCCTAAATTAGCGGTACATGCTCCTGTTCCATTACTATCTTCAACTTCTACCGTTACATCTACAGTGCTTAATGTTGGTGGTGCTGTTACTGATATTTCATTTCCTACTACAGTTGCTACTGCTGAAGGGTCTGATGTTGTAACATTATATGTATAAGGACCAAAACCACCTACTACATTTTCTACCCTTATTTTTCCTGGAACACTACAAGTAATGTCGTTTAACTTTGTTAAAGTTCCTGAAATAGGTAGTAATTCTTCGATAGTTACATCTTGACTACCAAATTCACAAACAGGTGGTCCTCCCGTGGTATTTGTAAGTATAATATAATATACTCCTGAAGGTAACCCAGTTGCCACAATAGGGGCTAAACCTGTTTGTGGAACATTCGTATATGCAGGTAAAGCTGTACCTGCGTTAGTTGCTGGGTCTCTTTCATACAACGTCCAAGTAAAATTATTGTTTAAATCTGTACTTGTATTATCTATCTCAAATGTAATTTGCCCATTAGAACTACCACTACACTGATTATTGTTTACTGTAGGTGTAATTGGCACAGAAGGGGTAAAAGTAGCATAAACATCTTCATTATTTTGTTCAATACAGTCATCTAATGGATCAGCTGTCCCTTTTGTATCTCTAACAAAAAATTCATACGTTAAACCTGGTGTTAAACCTGTAAAAGTATATGTTCTGTCTGGATCACCAAGTGTTCCATTATTAAGTGCATCAGGTCCAACCCAACCTGAAGGAGAGTTAATAGCAAATTCAAATTCACTAGTTGGGCTACCTCCTAATGCTTCTACAGTTACTGAAAAACCAACTGAACAATTACTTGGGTTTGCTACAGGGTCTACAATTAAACCTGTAACATTATATGGTATTTCGTATGGTCCGTAAGACTCTAAACATAATTGATTACCAGAACTGTCAACTGTTTGTAATACAGGGTGTACTATATCTCCTGAATTTAAACCTCTTATTTGACCATTCGTAACAGTAAAGTCTGTCCATGTAACTCCATTATCTAAACTATACTGTAATGTGTTAGGTAAATAAGTTGCAGGGTTTATACTAATAAAGTTAAATCCTGTCTGAGATGCATCAACAATACAACCTGCTGGTAAAACATCCTCAATATCCATTACAATTGCAGGAGGATTTGTTAACGTAAAGTCAAACGTATCTTCACAACCTAAAGCATCTGTAATTTTGATTTCGTAAGAGTCTACTGGTAAATTATTAAAACTAAAATTAGTTCCTGTAAAGTTATCTAATCTACCTATTTCGGTATTTGAACTATTTTCAATAGTAATAGTAAAAGGAGCTAGTCCTGTATTGGCTACTATTTGTCCATCAACACTACCACTATCACCGTTACAAGTTGGTTGGTTTGGTATTGCAGTAATATCTACAGGTGTTAGGCTCGCTATAGTAATATTATTAACAACCATAGTACACCCAGCATCTCTCACATAAACATCATAAGTATTAGGTCCTAAGCCCGTTATTGTATTATTGTTTGAAAAACCAGTTGTAGGTGCAGGACTACCTGCTGTTACTACAGCATATTCATAAGTTCCTGTTCCTCCTGTAGCATTAACTGTTATTGACCCAGGTGTACAACTGGCGTTCGTAGGTACTGCTGTTGCTTGTAACTTTGGGTTAATCATAGCTGAGTTTGTAGCATTACATCCTTTATTGTCAACTACTTCTATATTGTATGTATTAGCTCCTAATCCTGTAAAGGTATGACTTGTTCCTGTTACATTCTCAAAAGCTCCACTACCCAAACGTATTCTAAATGGTGCTTTTCCACTTGTTATACTTACTGTAATACTTCCGTTGTTGCCATCATAACACGTAACTGGTACTGGTGTGAAAAGAACTGGATCAAAATTGTTTATAGTAAAACTTGCGGTAGCTGTACATCCATTGCCATCTGTTACACGAATCGTATGTGTACCGGCTGGAATATCTGTTAAATTTGTAATGAATCCTCCTGATCCGTTTAATTGATAATCGTATGTGTATGGTGGAGTACCTCCGGTTACATCTCCTTCAATAGTAGCGCCTGTTGCTGGATCACAGGTAACCTCCTTTAATATATTAGCCGTTAAGCCTGTTAATGCACTTGGCTCTGTGATACTTACATTATTTACCGTAACAACACATTCTGTACCTGAGGATGAAACTGTAGAGGAACGAACTTCAACTGTATAGTTTCCTGCTCCTAATCCTGAGTTTACTGTAATTGTGTTTGATGTGTTTCCTGTTACCCAACCTGCTCCATTTATGTTGTAATCAAATGACGTTCCATAATTAGCTGCTGTTATTGTAATCTCTCCATTGGTATCTCCATTACATGCAACTGCTGAACCAACTGCCGTTGCTGTGAATTCTTGATCATCTAATACCACTACTCCAAAATCTGTAATACACCCACTTCCGTAGTTTACTTCAACTGTATAACTTCCAACTGATTGTCCATTGAATATTCCTGTGCTATTAGTAGCAACTGTTCCTCCTGTTGAATCTAACAATGTATAGGTATATGTTCCTGATGGTGTAGGGGTTACTGTAATATTACCTGTACCGTCACAATTATATACCACAGTACTTGTTAAAGTTGGCTCTGTTGGTAAATCTGCTATTGTAACTGTGTCTGCAAACCCTCCACATCCATTTGTATCTTCTATAAGAACATCATAAGTTCCTGCTGCTAATCCTGTAACGGGTGAAGTCGTACTACTTAAGAATGTAGCACTACTTGTTAATTTATAGAAGTAAACATAAGAACCTGTTCCTCCTGTTGGGTCTGTGAAACTTATACTTCCTGAGTTAACCCCTCCTGATGGAGCACAACTTAAATCTGTTGTAGTTGCTCCTCCTCCTGTTAAGGCTTCTGGAACTATAATCGTTGCAGTTGTTTGGAAATCACATCCTTCTGAATCTACAATTTCTATATTATAAGCACCATCTCCTAAACCTGTAAAGTTTTCTGCTGTGGTTCCAACTCCTGTTCGTGTTATCGTAGCAGCTCCTGTTATATTAATCGTATAAGGTGGTGTTCCTTGAGAAACGGTAATACTTAAACTTCCTGTATCTGTCGAACAGCTTGCTTGTGTCTCTGATACACTTGCTGTTACTGGCGTTACGCTTCCTACTACAACATCTTGGAATACTCCACGACATCCATTACTATCCTCTACATACACATCGTATGTTCCAGCTGCTCTGTTAACTGATGCATTACCTGCTGCAAAATCTCCTGCAACTGGTGTTGCTCCATCAGCAACTACTGCATAAACATAACCTGTTCCTGATCCGTCTGCTCCTACTGAGGTAATCGTTCCTAAACTACAATCTTCTGGCGTACTTGTAGCCGTTACTCTTACCTGTGGGTTAATCGTAGCTGAGTTTGTAGCATTACATCCTTTATTGTCAACTACTTCTATATTGTATGTATTAGCTCCTAATCCTGTAAAGGTATGACTTGTTCCTGTTACATTCTCAAAAGCTCCACTACCTAAACGTATTCTAAATGGTGCTTCTCCACTTGTTATATTTACTGTAATACTTCCGTCGGTGCCATCATAACACGTAACTGGTACTGGTGTGAAAAGAACTGGATCAAAATTGTCTATAGTAAAACTTGCTGTAGCTGTACATCCATTGTCATCTGTTACACGAATCGTATGTGTACCGGCTGGAATATCTGTTAAATTTGTAATGAATCCTCCTGATCCGTTTAATTGATAATCGTATGTGTATGGTGGAGTACCTCCGGTTACATCTCCTTCAATAGTAGCGCCTGTTGCTGGATCACAAGTAACCTCCTTTAATATATTAGCCGTTAAGCCTGTTAATGCACTTGGCTCTGTGATACTTACATTATTTACCGTAACAACACATTCTGTACCTGAGGATGAAACTGTAGAGGAACGAACTTCAACTGTATAGTTTCCTGCTCCTAATCCTGAGTTTACTGTAATTGTGTTTGATGTGTTTCCTGTTACCCAACCTGCTCCATTTATGTTGTAATCAAATGACGTTCCATAATTAGCTGCTGTTATTGTAATCTCTCCATTGGTATCTCCATTACATGCAACTGCTGAACCAACTGCCGTTGCTGTGAATTCTTGATCATCTAATACCACTACTCCAAAATCTGTAATACACCCACTTCCGTAGTTTACTTCAACTGTATAACTTCCAACTGATTGTCCATTGAATATTCCTGTGCTATTAGTAGCAACTGTTCCTCCTGTTGAATCTAACAATGTATAGGTATATGTTCCTGATGGTGTAGGGGTTACTGTAATATTACCTGTACCGTCACAATTATATACCACAGTACTTGTTAAAGTTGGCTCTGTTGGTAAATCTGCTATTGTAACTGTGTCTGCAAACCCTCCACATCCATTTGTATCTTCTATAAGAACATCATAAGTTCCTGCTGCTAATCCTGTAACGGGTGAAGTCGTACTACTTAAGAATGTAGCACTACTTGTTAATTTATAGAAGTAAACATAAGAACCTGTTCCTCCTGTTGGGTCTGTGAAACTTATACTTCCTGAGTTAACCCCTCCTGATGGAGCACAACTTAAATCTGTTGTAGTTGCTCCTCCTCCTGTTAAGGCTTCTGGAACTATAATCGTTGCAGTTGTTTGGAAATCACATCCTTCTGAATCTACAATTTCTATATTATAAGCACCATCTCCTAAACCTGTAAAGTTTTCTGCTGTGGTTCCAACTCCTGTTCGTGTTATCGTAGCAGCTCCTGTTATATTAATCGTATAAGGTGGTGTTCCTTGAGAAACGGTAATACTTAAACTTCCTGTATCTGTCGAACAGCTTGCTTGTGTCTCTGATACACTTGCTGTTACTGGCGTTACGCTTCCTACTACAACATCTTGGAATACTCCACGACATCCATTACTATCCTCTACATACACATCGTATGTTCCAGCTGCTCTGTTAACTGATGCATTACCTGCTGCAAAATCTCCTGCAACTGGTGTTGCTCCATCAGCAACTACTGCATAAACATAACCTGTTCCTGATCCGTCTGCTCCTACTGAGGTAATCGTTCCTAAACTACAATCTTCTGGCGTACTTGTAGCCGTTACTCTTACCTGTGGGTTAATCGTAGCTGAGTTTGTAGCATTACATCCTTTATTGTCAACTACTTCTATATTGTATGTATTAGCTCCTAATCCTGTAAAGGTATGACTTGTTCCTGTTACATTCTCAAAAGCTCCACTACCTAAACGTATTCTAAATGGTGCTTCTCCACTTGTTATATTTACTGTAATACTTCCGTCGGTGCCATCATAACACGTAACTGGTACTGGTGTGAAAAGAACTGGATCAAAATTGTCTATAGTAAAACTTGCTGTAGCTGTACATCCATTGTCATCTGTTACACGAATCGTATGTGTACCGGCTGGAATATCTGTTAAATTTGTAATGAATCCTCCTGATCCGTTTAATTGATAATCGTATGTGTATGGTGGAGTACCTCCGGTTACATCTCCTTCAATAGTAGCGCCTGTTGCTGGATCACAAGTAACCTCCTTTAATATATTAGCCGTTAAGCCTGTTAATGCACTTGGCTCTGTGATACTTACATTATTTACCGTAACAACACATTCTGTACCTGAGGATGAAACTGTAGAGGAACGAACTTCAACTGTATAGTTTCCTGCTCCTAATCCTGAGTTTACTGTAATTGTGTTTGATGTGTTTCCTGTTACCCAACCTGCTCCATTTATGTTGTAATCAAATGACGTTCCATAATTAGCTGCTGTTATTGTAATCTCTCCATTGGTATCTCCATTACATGCAACTGCTGAACCAACTGCCGTTGCTGTGAATTCTTGATCATCTAATACCACTACTCCAAAATCTGTAATACACCCACTTCCGTAGTTTACTTCAACTGTATAACTTCCAACTGATTGTCCATTGAATATTCCTGTGCTATTAGTAGCAACTGTTCCTCCTGTTGAATCTAACAATGTATAGGTATATGTTCCTGATGGTGTAGGGGTTACTGTAATATTACCTGTACCATCACAGTTATATACTACAGTACTTGCAAATGGTGGTACTGCTGGTAAATCTGCTATCGTTAAGGTGTCTAAAATTCTTTCACAGCCATTTGAATCTTCTACTTTTGTCTCATAATCTCCTGCTGGTAAATTAGATACTGTTGTTCCTGCTATTTGTGTATAAGCTCCTCCTCCTACTAATCTATAATAATAAATGTAAGGTGCTGTTCCACCTGTTGGTGCTGTATAGGTTATAGTACCAAAGGTAGTTCCTCCTGAGGTGTTACATTCTAAATCAGTTTTTGTTGCACTTCCTCCATTAAGTGGTGCTGGCTCATTTATTACTACATTAGGAATTTCATATAAACACTGATAAGAATTTTTTGATGCCCTTATATAAATGGTATAAGTTCCATCACCTAAACTATCAAAAGCACCTGTAGTGTTCCATGTAGCATTATCAATGCTATATTCTACTGCATATCCTAAATTATCTCCATTAACACTAACATTAATGGTTCCATCTGTTAAACCATTACAAGTTACATCTGTTTCTGAATGAGTAAAAGCTAATTCTGGCTCTACAGTAATTTCTACCGGGTCTGAAATTGTATAACAGTTATTATCATCAATAACAATAAATCGATATATTCCTTCACTACCAACAGGCACATTGTAGGTGTATGGGTTTGTTGCTGGTGTTAAAAACGCAGTATTAGGAATGTCTGATGGGTTTGTATATAAATCTGTTCCCTGACTCGTCCATACAGCAAAATTATAATTATTACCTGACGATGTGTCTAATGTTCCTCCACTTGCAGTTAACTGAATAATTCCGTCTGAACTTCCTGATTCGCAAGTTATATCTTTAGTTTTTAATGCTGTAAGTAATAACTCATCTGGTTCATTAATAACAATCGTTTCTGTAGCGGTACACTGAGGTGTTGTAACTCTCACTGTGTAAGCCCCACCATCTGTAACATTAAAGGTAAAATCGTTATTAGTTGTTGGTCCTTCTGTTCCTACTACACTTCCACCTTGTAATAATTCATACGTATAATCTCCAGGAACATTATTTACTTGAACTCTTATTTGTGCTGAATCATTAAAACACTGCATAGGTGTTGTAATGACGTCCATATCTATGTCATTTTCCTGAATATTAATAGGAGGAAAAGTATATGTACATGAAGCAGCAGACGCACTACTTACACGAATTGAAAGGTTATAGTTTCCTGCAGCTGTTAAATTTGAAAAAATATTACTGTCTTGAAAAGGAGCATTATAACCTCCAGGACCTGTTAAACTGTATTGATAACCTGCTGGTATATCGTTTACAGTAATAGACCCATTGTTACCACATAAAATATCCTGTCTAATAAAGGTAGGATTTAAAGTTGCTTTGTACACATTGAAGTAGTAACTTTTAGGGCATCTTCCATCATATAAAACATCTAAACGATATTCTCCAGCATCTGCAAAGTTTCTAGAAAATTCTCCGCTTCCTATTTCATTCCAAGTACACCCTGTATTTATATTAGGACATCCTGATTCTGTTACATCGGTACAAGAAGATTCATCCAATTTAAACCATTGTACTGTTGTAGCTGAAGAGGTATCAAATGGTAAATTAATAGTTCTAGAACCACTATCACCACATAAGTAAACTTCAGCTAACTCTTCTCCATTACTTGCACAAGTTAATACTTGGTCTGCGAATGGTTGCAATGGATTTGGTTCTGAATTATATCCTACAACATGTATGGTTTCTTCAGCATTTATACATCCTGATGCTGCTGAGGCTATCTTATTAACTGTGTAAGTTCCTTCATTAGTTACATCAAAAGATGGTACTGTAGTAGTTCCTAATAAAGTACCTGAGGCATCTCTCCATTCGTATGATTCAAATCCTGCTCCAGCAGTTAATGTTATACTAGAACCACACATTACTTGTGTCGTTTCAAAAGAACATCCACTTGTATCAACTAAAAAGTTTGAGGTTCCAACAATACCAAAATCACAATCATCTATTCCAGCATAACTTGGCTCATTATTAACTACAACTCCTCCTCTAACTCCTTCGTATCTGGCAAAAGCTTGATTTCTAACTTCATTAGAACACACATCTCTTAATTGACTACAGTCTGTTACTACTTGAACGTGCATACGAATATTATAAAGGGCACCTCCCTCTAAAACCATATTATCTGGTACTGAAATCTCTAATTCAGCTCTATTATCATTAGCTGCGCTTGGTGGATCGTATGCTGTTATAGATACTCCTGGAGGTAAATCTATATCAAAACGTGTTCCATCTGGTGCAACAGAGCCATTTGGTGCTGTAGTTGTTAATAAATCTACATTTTTTGGTAATCTATCTGTAATTATTGTATTTCTAGCATCATCTGTTCCTACATTCTGAAAGCTTATATTATAAAATAATTCACTCCCTAAACCTACAGGTGTACCTTGTATATCATTACCACTAGCATCTTCAATTGTTTTTATCAGTTGTACTTTAGGCTCTATAATTTCAACTGCTAAAGCGTTTAAAAAAGGCCAATAAGTATCTTGACTTGATGTAAATCTAACACGTGCAGATGTTTGGTTGTTTGTTATTATACTATTATTTGTATTACGTAACTGATATAAATCAACATCAAAACCTAAGGTATTTTCACTATTAGGAACACGTGTAGTTACATACTGGTCATTTCTACTAATAGAACCATTAAAGAAATTAGATATTGGATTTACGGTTGGGGTAGATTGTGCTCTATAGTTATTGTAAATATCACGAATACGAAACCTATCTCCATTAATACTTTTATCTCCTTCTAAGGCTGCAGCTAATAATGTAGCTCTAACTGGTGCTGGATTCGCTGGGTTTGGTCCCACAGGTACTGTTGTAAATCCAGAGTATGATAAATCTACATTATTCCCATTACGCACATCTGCAAAACCATCAAAAATAGATATATTTTTACTTGACTCTGTTTCATTTTCATAAATTATTACCATTGTCCAACCTCCAGAACCTCCTAAACCACTCGGATCATCTCCTCTTGTTGCTCTAATGTTAGCTGCTACATAGGTACCATTGTGCCCTTCTGGGTTTACAGTTGCTAACCCTTGAATATCTGAAGTAATGTCTTTATAACATATATAGGCAACACCATTATCATAAATCAACTCCCTCTTTGTAACATCACTTGCATCTGCTTCTATATCTTGATAATTTTCTCCTGGTAATTTAAATTTTATTTGATATGGATTATATCTCCTACTTTCTCGTCCTCCCCAAGTTTCGTATGGATAAATACCAGCCCAATACAATCCTGCATATACTACTCTAGAACAACTTGGTAAGTTTAACTCATCTGAACTTGATGAATCTGTAGATGAATCCCCATCAATGTCAATATACTGCATATTAACATTTCCGTTTGAATTAGATCCATCATAAGGGTCATCAGAATTATAATAATTCCATCCACTGTCGTATACCCAACCTTCTACACTTAATATATTATTTGATATAAATGTTATATCTCCTTTTATATTTATACCGCCATTTGTTCCATCTGGCTTAACAACTCTTTGGTCAAAATAAGGCGTTGATGGTGGTCTTAATGCCTTCTCTTTAGAAAGTCTTTCTATTAGTTTTTCATAACCTACCGTTTCATCTAAAACTACTTGTGATGGTTTTGATGTTGGTTTTTGTTTCTCCTGAGAAAAGCAAAAAAAGGTTTGTAATACAATTATTAGTAGGGTAATTATTCTCTTCATAATATCAATTGGGGAAATTAATTAATCAAGTTCTTTTATTATATTATTTAATTTGAATGATTGCTTTACGATCATAAAAAGCACCATTTAAATTTGTATTGTACATTTTAATCGCTTCTTCTCTGTCGGTAGTTTTAAAAATGTACACGTGCATAAACCCTGTTTTAGGATCTACAAAATAATCTGCATCTATATCGTCATTTCGTAACTCATCTACATTTCTATCCGCTAAGGCTTTTTGAGAATTTACATACACACGTAAATAATATCCTGGTGCTACGCCTGCTGCTTCCATTGGGTAAACCCTTGCAGGTGGCTGTGTTTTAGGCTCTTCATAATTTCTAACCTCTCCACCTAAAGTGATTTTAACTACATAAACAGGATCTTTGGTTGTTTTGTTAACTTTTATTGTAGAGTCATCTTTTTTGTCATCGTTCTTTTCAAACAAACGAGTTTTATCATTAAAATCATCTACTTTTTCTTGTGCATCTTCTTCTTTAGCAAAACGATCTAAATACACGTAGTATAATTTTTTCTCTGGTTCAAACACATATTTTGCTTCTATATCTAAACGTTTCCATTTATCTATCAATGCTTCTGCATTTTCCTTGCTTCTAAACTGGTCAGAAATAACATAATACATTGTACCTCCTCCTCCAGAACGTGTTATGGTACTATTACGCCAAGGTTTGTTTGATCTTCTTCGTAATGAAGTATCTTTTGTCTCAGCACTATCTTTAATAATTACAGTATTCGTAATTGTTTTTGGTGCTGGTTGATTTTTTAATATTCTCAACACTTCATCTATCTTTTTATTTAAGATATCGATAGAATCTTGTGCTTGTTGAATTTCATCTGATAAATCGTTATGTTCCTGGTTTTTATATTCAATTTCTTTTTTCGGAGTTCTTTCTGGTAAATTAACTTTTACATTACCCGTTCTTCTTGTAGGACGCTCTCTTGTATATGTTTTTTTACCAAAATTATATATTAATCCTACCTCATTTGTTGCGGCAAAACTACTTTTTTCATAACTGATTCCTATGGCTAAATTTTCTGATAAGTTGATTCCCATTCCTGCAGAAATTCCATACGTATTATCATAACCCGCTTTTATCCAACCTGCTTTAGGTAAGTCTATTATAGCACTTCCGCCTATACCAAAATCATCATTTCCTGGTTTTCTAGCGGTTGCTAAAAATCGAACATCAGCTCCTTCAAAAAGCCCTGACGCATACGTAAATTCGTGAGAATACATTAAGTGCCCCGAAAATGTTTTTTCTCCAAAAGAAGTAGCCATTTCACTTCTCTTAAGATTAAAATCTACTAAATTTTCAAAGAAGACTCCAACATCAAATTTTCCTATAGATAAAGTTACCGCTGGTTGAAAATTAACCACCGGATCGTCTTGATAATTACTTAAAAAAGTATCGTCATCATCAGCAACCAAAACTTTTCCCCAGTTTAAACTTCTTCTACTGTATAAAAAGTTAAAACCAAAGGTTAAATCCATGGTTTCATTTAATTGTAAACGATGTGCATAATTTGCTAAAGCACCAAAATCTTTTACCGACCCTACATCTTGTTGATAAACAGCTACTCCTGCCCCAACATTTTCTCTCATTTTTCCTGAATAAGCAAGCACGTACAAACGAGGATTGTCTTCAAAATCTACATTACTATTTCTTACAATAGCTGAAAGTGAGGTTTTATTTTCACGTAATGCAGAAAAGGTAGGAACGGTTAAAAAGCGATTAAACTTCATAAAGTTACGAGAACTGAAGCTATTGTATTGCTGTTCATTACCAGAGGTTTGCGCTTGCACAGCAAACACATTTAGTACGAGTATTATAAGTAAGGTAATTTTTCTAATCATGCTAACTTTTTAGTGTAAAACAGATATCGTTCCAGCTTTAATCAATTTATCTTCTCTTATTATCTTGTAATAAAAGACTTTTTGATTTCCTAAATCTTCTGTTGGCCAATCATTTCTGTATTCGGTTGTTTTAAAAATTTCTTTACCATTCGCGTTGTATAACATTACGGTAACTAATGGCTGAAACGCATATTTGTTTGATATTTTCCACGTGTCATTTTTACCATCTCCGTTAGGAGTTAAGGTATTTGGCACTATAATTTGATAGTCTGGTTCAACTACTTCTATTGTTCTTTCTACCGAACAGTTTCCTACTTTAGCCAATACTGTATAAAACCCTAAAGTGGTTACTGTTAACTCTTCTGTTGTTGATAATAACATTCCTGACGTACCTTCACCTTGATACCATTCGTAAGATTCTCCTCCTGCAGCAACTACTAATGCTGAGCTTCCTTCTTCCATAACAACTTTTTCTGAAGGTGTTATCGTTACCGCTGAATCATCAAACGGAATTACGGTTATAGGGTTCAACTCTTTATCACAACCAAAACCTGAGTATCGCAATACATACTCGCCTACCTCTGTTACTGTTAATGTTTGTGGGTCTGCTGGGGTAACATCATCCGTACCATCTTTAATCCATTGATACGTATAACCTGCTGCTACATTATTTATTGTATAAGTTATAGAAGAACCAGCACAAAGTGAGTTTGAAGTTGATGTGCTTCTTATTTCGGGTACTTCAGCCAACTTAACATCTAATTCATTAGACACCCCTTCTACACCATTAAAACTTGCTTTTAATGTATATGTACCATTATCTAAATGCGAATTAACTTTGTATTCGCTTACTGTTCCTCCTGTTGACACATTATTTTTATACCATTCAAAACTTAGTAAAGCTATTTGATCTGATGTTAGATCATACATATCTCCATTTTCTACCTCTGCCTTAACCCCTACTATACTTAACTCTGTACTTCTAGTATTACATTCCTCATAGTTGGTTTCCACTCTAATAGTTGGTTCAAATGATGTTACGTTTAACAATGTAAACTTTTCAGAATCAACTATATCATCACAAGCTGAACCTGTACTCTTTGTTACTCTTGCATAATATACCCCTGCTGTAGCTGCATCTATGCATAACTGATTCCTAACAGCAGTTCCCATAGTTACATCATCTCTATACCATTCTATAGTAACTTCTGAGGGGTCAGCATCATGTGTAATACACAATTCTTTTTTTTCACCAAATAAAATAATTCTTTCTAAGGCTCCAACATTCGTTACTGTAAAACCTGCTGTAGTTTGTTGTTGTAACACTACATCGTTTGACTTGGTAGTACAGGTTCCTGTATCAATTACCAAATGATACGTTCCAAACTGCCCTGTTGTTGGTGTTGTATAGGTTGAAGAATTAGATGATTGTACTAATTTATTGTCTAAGTACCAATTATAGGTTAAACCTGAACGATTTGTGTTAGCTTCAAAAGTATGTGACTCATCTCCACATATTTCTACGGTTGAAGGCCCTTTAATTTGTTTGGCTGTATTATCTAAGATAATTACATTAGATATTGTAGACTCTCTAAACCCACAAGCTCCATAATCAATTTTCACTTCATACTTTCCAGATAAAGTGACCTCTAGTTTAGGTTCCGTTGTAGTGGTAAATAATACATCATCTTTATACCATTCGTAATTACCATTCTGATTAGTATTTAATATAAGTTCTGCTGATCCACTATCACAAAGTACAACATCATCATAATTATTTAAAACTAAAGTATCTGTTGAAAATTTATATGCTGCAAACGAATCTGAATCTGGACTGGTCATTACTGGTGAACTAGCAACCAAACGTATCTTGTAATTAGTTCCGTAAGTATTATCAGGCAATTGAAAAGTTCTAGAAAAAGTATATGAAGAATTTTCAGTGGTTACTGTACCTACATTGATCGGACTTCCCCAATTTCCATCTGCATCAGATAATTCTATCGTAAATACATTATTGGAGTTAAAATCTGAACCCGAGTATTTAAAAACCACATTAAAATCTGTAGCTGCACCATTACAAGCATTAGAAAACTGAATCTCAGGCTTAAGCAGCGTCTGAGATACAGCACTTGTTGCACAAAACAGAAGTGTCGCTAAAAGTAATAAAATGCTTTTAGTGTAATTTTTCATCTAAGGGATCCTTTAAGGGGTGTCAAATTTATAGTTTTTCTTAACAAAAACGGTATTAAAATTAACAAAATTTAACGCCGAAATATATAAAATCTATGTGTAACCCACAACTAAAGTTTTTCTCTTCTAAAAAAACCTTGCTCTCTTCACCTAATAAAATCCGTAAACAACTAATTAACAAAACCTTAAAAAAAGGTTATTTTCCCCTCTAACTTCAACATTCAAATCGTTACAACTATCTTAAAAATCTGCCGTATATTTGTTATTCATTTTACAATTTATGACTAAGAAAATCACTATCGCTATTGACGGTTTTTCATCAACAGGAAAAAGCACTATTGCTAAACAATTGGCTAAAAAATTAGAATATATTTATGTTGACACTGGCGCTATGTATAGAGCTGTTACACTGTACGCTATGCAACAAAACTATATTTCTGAAACCTTTTTTAACTCTAACGAGTTAATCGCTGATTTAGACAATATTTCTTTATCTTTTACCTTTAACGAGCAACTTGGTTTTGCCGAAATGTTTTTAAATGGGACTAATGTTGAAAAAGAAATTAGAACTATTGAAGTTTCTAAACTAGTGAGCAAAGTTGCTGCCATTTCTGAGATACGTAAAAAGTTAGTAAAAGAGCAACAAGAAATGGGTAAAAACAAAGGAATTGTAATGGATGGTCGTGACATTGGAACGGTAGTTTTTCCTAATGCTGAATTAAAATTATTCATGACTGCATCTGCCGATAAACGTGCAACTCGTCGCTACAAAGAATTGTTAGATCGTGGTGATAAAGTAAAGTATGAAGAAATTTTACGAAACGTACAAGAACGCGATAGAATTGATTCTACCCGAGAAGATTCTCCTTTAATCAAAGCCAATGATGCTATTGAATTTGACAATTCAGACATGGGACTTAAAGAACAATTTGAACGTATTATGAGTCTCGTAAACGCAAGAATTTAACACTCACAAAACAACATAAAACACCATTGAACCGTGCAAAATTTTTGCAAGGTTCTTTTTTGGTTACTATGCATAAAATTGTATATTACATACATGAAAATACTAGAAAAAATCCTTAATGTTTCTCAAACACGAGAAGCAGACAATCACACTATTTTAAAAGAAGAAATCTCTTCTTTTGCTCTTATGGGGCAAGCGTCTCTTGCTTTTGTTAAAGCTATTGAACCTTTACTACAACGTTCGCAAAAAATTGCCATTGTTGGAGGATCTGGAAACAATGGAGGTGACGGATTTGCCATTGCTAGAATTTTAAGAAATAAAAAGTACAATATTCAGCCCTTTTTAGTGCAGTTTAAAGACACTCTTACTCCCGATTGTATTATTAATTATGAAAAACTACACGATACAATTGTCATAAATTCAACTAGTGAAATCCCTAGTTTTTCAGAATATGATGTTATTATTGACGGGATTTTTGGTTTTGGGCTTTCAAGACCTATTACTGGTTTTACAAAACAAGTTATAGAAAACATCAACAAAGCTAAAAAAACGGTATATGCTGTTGACGTACCTTCAGGATTGTACTGCGACACACTACCTGATTCTGAAACTATCGTACAAGCAGATATCGTAGTTAGCTTTCAACGACCAAAACTTTCTTTCTTTTTTCCTGAAAATGGAAACTATGTGAAAAACTGGAAAACTGTTGATATTGGTTTAGATGAAGAATTCGTTCAACGACAAGACAGCAAATACTTTATTCTAAATG
This sequence comes from Tenacibaculum sp. A30, assembly GCF_051200845.1. NCBI lineage: Bacteria > Pseudomonadati > Bacteroidota > Flavobacteriia > Flavobacteriales > Flavobacteriaceae > Tenacibaculum > Tenacibaculum sp. A30. The sequence continues at coordinate 2,854,914 of NZ_CP195160.1, read as the reverse complement.
AAAAAATTGTAGAAGTTTTAGCTACTAGACCTCGTCAATCTCACAAAGGAGATTACGGACATACCCTATTAATTGCTGGTTCGTACGGAAAAATGGGAGCTGCGACACTTTCTTCTAAAGCTTGCTTAAGAAGTGGTACAGGATTGTTAACCACATATGTACCAAAATGTGGCTATCAAATTATACAATCTTCAATTCCAGAAGCTATGTGCTTAACCGATGAGAATGAAGAATTCGTGACCCAACTACCAGAAATTTCCAAATACGACGTTGTCGGGATAGGTCCTGGGTTAGATACCAACGAAAAAACAGCACAAGTTGTAAAAAAACTACTTTCTGAAAGTAAGAATCCACTTGTTATTGATGCTGATGCTATTAATATTATTGCACAAAATGAAGAGTTAACATCATTACTTCCTAAAAACTCTATTTTAACTCCGCATATTAAAGAGTTTGATAGATTGGTAGGAAAATCTGACACCTCAACAGAACGTTTTCAAAAACAACTTGAGTTTTCTGCAAAACATCAATGTGTAGTGGTTTTAAAAAATGCCTATACCGTGATTTCTTCTCCTGAAGGAAATTTATACTTCAACACCTCTGGGAACCAAGGAATGGCAACTGGTGGTAGTGGCGACGTACTTACAGGAATTATCACAGGTTTATTAGCGCAAAATTATTCGTCTTTACACGCTGCTTTATTAGGAGTATATTTCCACGGAAAAGCAGGAGACGAAGCTGCTAGTAAAAAAGGATACAATTCTTTAATAGCTTCGGATATTATTGACGCTTTACGTATAGAAAAACATTAATTTTCTTTAGAAAATGCTTGGATTAGTATTGCTAACAACATTACTAATCCACAACCTAAAGCGTTTAACCATAGGTACGGCAACCAATCAATATACCAAACAGCAATAATGATAACTTGTGTAATTATTGCGGCGATAAATACTGCATTTCCTTTTACAAACTTTATAAAAAAGGCCAACAAAAAAATTCCCAACACGTTTCCGTAAAAAATAGAGCCGATAATATTTACCAATTGAATTAAATTATCAAACAAATTAGCTACACAGGCGACTAAAATTGCCATGATACCCCAACCTAACGTAAACCATTTTGACATTTTTACATAATGCTCTTCGCTATATTCTATTGTGGTATTTCGTTTGTATAAATCAATTGCGGTAGTACCTCCCAAAGCATTTAATTCTGACGCAGTAGATGACATCGCTGCAGATAAAATTACAGCCAACAACAAACCTATCAATCCCTTTGGTAAATTATTCAGAATAAAGTGAATAAACACATAATCTTTATCGTTTGTTTCTACCTGAGCATCTGCTTTAGAGATAATGGTTTTTGCCTCTTCTTTTATCTCTTTATCTTGCTCATTAAATTCTTGAATTTGCGCTACATTTTCAGGGGTTAATCCTTCAAAAATCAATGCTTTTTTTCTTTCTTCAATAAAACGATGTTGTTCTTCTAACTTAACATATTGCTCTATTGTTTCAAGGTTGGAATTTGCTATAGCCTCTCCTGCTTTTGGATTAAAATTTAACGGAGACGGATTAAACTGATAAAATACAAACACCATCACTCCTACTAACAGAATAAAAAACTGCATCGGTACTTTTAACAGCCCGTTGAAAATCAATCCTAATTGACTTTCTCGTAATGATTTTCCAGATAAATAACGTTGAACCTGACTTTGATCTGTTCCAAAATATGATAGCATTAAAAATGTTCCTCCTAAAATACCTGTCCAAACCGTATATCGATTATTCAAATCCCAAGAAAAATCTAGTACTTGCATTTTATCAGAAGCTCCTGCAATTTCCAAGGCTTTCGTAAATGTAATATCATCTGGTAAATATTGTAATATCAAGTAAAAAGCAACAAACATTCCTGCAAAAATTACCGCCATTTGTTGTTTTTGCGTAACACTTACTGCTTTGGTTCCACCAGAAACGGTGTATATAATTACCAAAACCCCAATAATAATATTCAAGGTTATTAAATCCCATCCTAAAACAGCCGACAAAATAATAGCCGGAGCAAAAATGGTAATTCCAGCTGCTAATCCGCGTTGAATTAAAAACAGAATAGCTGTTAAGGTTCGTGTTTTTTGATCAAACCTTCCTTCTAAATATTCGTAGGCTGTATAAACTTTTAACTTGTGGTAAATAGGAATAAACACCAAACAGATAATTACCATGGCTATTGGTAATCCAAAGTAAAACTGCACAAACCCCATTCCACTATGAAATGCTTGCCCTGGAGTTGACAAAAAAGTTATTGCACTAGCTTGTGTTGCCATTACTGATAAACCAATCGTCCACCATTTACTTTCATTTCCTCCTTTTATGTAATCCTCTACATTTTTGCTTCCTCTGGTTTTCCAAACTCCGTATAAAACAATAAATAATAAGGTAAGCGAAAGAACAATCCAATCTATATCTTGCATAGTTATTTTGTATATAGGTTAGTAATTATGTAAAACAACACGATGTAAATTAGGTTAGCCACCAAGACGACCGTGTATTCTTTTTTCCATATATACTTTTTATCCATGCTTTGTTTGATTAGATTAATCTATTTATTTTTTTTAGAAAATCCTGTCATATCGAGTAAATTTCGTTTTCGATAAAAAAGAAACTTATCTCAAAACCTCTACAGACTGGTTCTCGATACTCCCGAAATTTCGGGATTCTCATTCCAATCGTAAAAATCACTCGAACTGACATCTTCACTTTTTAAATGTCTTTTTTGCTAAGTTAGGAAGTTTTTCAAATTGATTATTTACAAGCGCCTCTTTTTTAGCTCTAGACCATTTTTTAATTTGTTTTTCTTTTTCAATAGCCATCTCTACATTACTAAACTCACAATAAAACACAAGTTCAACAGGTTTTCTCATTGAAGTTTAACTGCCTTGAAAAGTTCCATCTTGATGCTGAAACATTCGTTGAGAGAGGTTTGACGTCATCCCCGTATAATAAGTCTTGTCAGAACATTGTAATATGTAAACATAATATACTTTCATTGCAAATTTGTTCTTAACTCTTCAAAACTTTCGCTGTCACATCGAGTGAATTTCGTTTTTTGATAAAAAAAAAGAAATTTGTATCGAGATGCTTACACACTAGTTCTCGATATAATTTTCACTCACTCCAATCGTGAAAATCACTCGAACTGACATCTTCACTTTTTAACAAAACTAAAAGACAGAATAGATTTTAATTCGTTTAGTCTTTGAACTGTCAATTTATAGATTTTAAAAACAAAAAATGGTATGTTTTTCTAAATCTTCATTTTTTTTGCTTTTGTTTTTAAAAATAAAAACGCTCTAAAACTAGTGTTCTAAGCGTTTTTGTTAACTATAAAAATTAAATGATTTTACTCATCCGTTAAGCTTTCCATAAAAGCAATTAAGTCTTGAATTTCTTTGTCTGATAAATTCAATTCATCTGGAGGTAAGGTTTGGTTTGGAACGTGATATCCTAAACCTTCTCCACCACCTTTGTTATAAAAATCAACAACTTGTTCTAATGTTTCATAAACTCCATTATGCATATACGGAGCCGTTTTTGAAATGTTACGAACGGTAGTAGTTTTGAAAAAGAATTTTCTTTCTTCAGTTTTAAATACATTGTATGCACCTAAATCATCATCCAACTCCGTTTCTGTTAAATTAGGAACACCGATAGACTCCACCTCTGTTTCTGTGAAGTTAGGAGGAACCGTTCCGTTAAACACTGGTGGAAAATGACAGGTTGCACATTTTGCTTTCCCCATAAAAAGATTGAATCCGTTAACCTCAGAAGCCGTTAACGTGTTTTCTTTTTTATTGATGTTTTTATCAAACTTAGAACTAAAATCACCTAAACTTCTAATGTAATTTGCCATCGCATTTCGGATGTTAAAATCACTTACTTTTCCGTATAAATCGGTAAACGCTTTTGTATATACACTATCTTTTTCAACCGTTTCAGTTAGATTCTTTAAATTGGTATGAAACTCATTTTTATTTTCAACAACGCCCACAATCTGACCTTCTAAACTACCTGCTCTTCCATCATGAAAAAAAGTTTGTTGGTAGGCTGCATACGGTAATGTTGGAGTGTTTCTTAACTGCTTTGGAAACGTTGCTAATCCGTCAGTAAATGCTTTGTCTTTTATGTGACAAGTAGCACAACTCATTACTCCGTCTTTTGACAAACTTTTATCGTTGAACAACTTTTTTCCTAATGCTATTTTTTCATCTGACATTGCGTTTTCTAACTGATGGTAATCGTTAAAGAAATCCACATTAAATGTTTCTTTTGAAAACAACGAAGTGATGTTATTGTTGAACGCCAAAGTTAATGGGAACTCTACTTTCCAGTCTTCCGCAGTATTTGCTAACAATTCCAATTGCTTATGTGCATGGTTTTGAATAAAATCGAAACGATTGAACGCAGCAAATTCTCCTTCTTCTAATACTTTTTGAGTTGCTTGTATTTCATTCAACCAATCAGTATATAAATTTTCATTTGAAAATTCATTTTTATAAGTATTTATAATGAAAAGTATGGTTTCATAATTTGTTTTAGCCTCAGTTAACGACTGCTCCAACACAGGCGAATCAAAACCTGTAATTCCTACCAAAGCTATTCGTGCCATTTGATCGCGTAGCAACCACAACGTATGGTATTTTTTTAAATACAATGTGTTGTTTCCTGCTATTAATTTAAGTCTGTTTGCTGTAGTTTTAACGATGTTATTCACTTCAGCAACATCCACCTCATCTTCGTGTAATAATTCTTCAATAACTTGAAATCCTAAAGGGTTTCTTATTTTAACATCCGTAGCATCTTCTTCATCAATCTTTAAAATATTAGGAGCGTTTAAGCTCTTGTAATTTTCTTTATCAGAAAAAGCCAAAATAGGTTCTATTAACTTGAATTCTCTCCTTGCTAATTTGTATTTTTTTATTTTTTCTGAAACCGTTTCAACAGTATTTAATTCTTCTAACAGCACAATACAACTATCGAGGTGTTGTGTGTAATACTCTTGAATTTTCAACACCAAAGCTTGATTATCAACCTTCGCATATCTAGCTGTTTTTTCTTGTTTACAACTAACTATAGATACTAGAAAAAGACACATGATAACATGTGCCTTTTTTATTTTTTGAAAACTGTTTGTCATTATCTGTTTAATCCTTGAACAATATATAATTGACTTCCTTCTTTTTCAGTTTCAGCTGCATCGTTTGCTAAAGCATCTGTAAACGCACCACCATCAGCAGGAACCCATCCGTGGTTTTGAGTAATTAATAAGAATGTATCGTTTACTCCGATAGTTTCAGAAATGTCGATCATACCTGTAATTTCCCAAGCACTTTCTTGATAAGAAGCTCCGTAACCTGCAGCCGTAGCAGCTACTTGATCACATTCTAATACTTTTTTAACATCACCTGTGTTTAAGTTATATTGATATAAACTTGCAGCGTGGTTTTTATCTCCATCAAAATATCCGTTAGGATCTTCTTGAATATACGCATAGTTATCGGTAACTACAATGTTATCTGGACTATGGAAATCTTTCGCTTTACCGTCTAATTTATCACCATCTAACACACAAGTAATTTTAGCAGCGCCTGTTGGATCGTTTTCATTTAATTCTACTTTATACACACGTCCGTAAATAGTTCCTTTTCCTACTAAACCATCTTTTTTACGACCTGTAACACAAAAATAGATTTCACGGTTGTTCTTAGCAGAACCTCTTCTCCAGTCGATATCTTCTAAACGAGAGAATCCCATTACTCCTTTTTCTTTTGCTTCAGCATCTAATAAATCGATGTTCTTTTCAGTTAACTCAACAAAAGTAGCGTTGTAAGTTTGACCTTCAGCCATATCCATTTCGTAAGTAACTCCTTCGTCAGTAACTTTTAATCCGTATAATTTACCTCCGTTTAAATCTCCTCTTTCACCAACATACATTCCTAATTGACCTGAAGGAACTTCGTTATCAGAGTGATCATCACCAATAAATAAAACTGTTTTATCTGCATAAGCATCTTTACCTATTACTACTGCATTTTCTGTAGACCATTGTCCCATTGCAGTTAACATATTTGGAGTACCTGCTGCTGAAGCTTCTTTGAAAGGATCAGTTGCGAAAACACCTTTAGATGCTCCTCCCCATTCACCTCCTGATAAGTATAATGGTCCGAAACCATGCTCTTCCATAGTTACTAAAGAACCTGAACATTGAGCTGTACTTGCAGTTGCGTTTGCATTTAAAATATATTCACCATGAACTGGCTTAAATGTTTTATCTAATTTGATACGAGCGATTGAGTAATCTGCTTCAATATTGTTGATTAATGTAAATGTTCCGTCTGAATTCTTCATTAATCCTGCACCATCTGCCATAGAACCATACACAAAGTTTGGAGTTTCTTCTAATTTATCTTCTGAAGATAATAAAGGGTAAATTTTTACTCCTGAAAACTCAGATTCTAATTTTAAAAAATTAGGGGTTTTAGAGTGTGCTTTTAACTCAACTGACTCTCCACTTCCTGGTGTATTAGACCCACTTTCAGAATCACAAGATGTTAATGTAGCTACTGTACAAACACCTAAAAATCCTAATTTCAATAAATTTTTCATTGTTAAATTTTATTTTAGTTTTTATAGGCGCAAATCAACAACACTAACTTTAAGAATATTTTAGCTCCAGTTTAAATCTACCTCAACAAAACGTTAACTGCTTTAACAAATCTTTAACCAATTTCAATCCTGAAATTTTAAACAAAAGAAAACCAACACATTAACAAATATGTTGGTTTTACAATTTTTAATACAGTATTTATTTTCTACAACTAAAGTCTTTCTTTTATGATGTTTTCTACAACTTCTGGGTTTAATAATGTTGAAACATCTCCTAAGTTACTCAATTCATTATGTGCTATTTTACGTAAAATACGTCTCATAATTTTTCCTGAACGTGTTTTAGGTAATCCTTCAACAAATTGAATTTTATCTAATTTTGCTATCGGACCAATATGTTCGGTTATTATTTGATTTATTTCCTTTCGAAGATTGTCTTGATTTCTTTCTTCTCCTGTTTCTTTTAAAATCACATAACCGTACAACGCATTTCCTTTAACATCGTGAGGGAAACCTACAATAGCACTTTCTGCTACTGCTGGATGCTCATTTACAGAATCTTCAATAGGTGCAGTACCTAAATTATGACCAGAAACAATAATTACATCATCTACACGACCTGTAATTCTATAATACCCAACTTCGTCACGTAGTGCTCCATCCCCTGTAAAATACATATTATCATACGCAGAGAAATAAGTTTCTTTATAACGTTGATGATTTCCCCAAATTGATCTTGCCATAGAAGGCCAAGGATATTTTACACACAAACGACCATCTACCTGATTTCCTTTAATCTCTTTTCCGTTTTCATCAATTAACGCTAATTGAATTCCTGGAAGTGGTAACGTTGCGTATGTTGGCTTTGTTGGTGTTAAATATGGTAACGGTGAAATCATGATTCCTCCTGTTTCCGTTTGCCACCAAGTATCTACAATTGGGTTTTTCTTTTTTCCTACATTATCATTATACCAGTGCCACGCTTCTTCATTAATTGGTTCTCCTACCGTACCTAATACTTTTAACGACGATAAATCGTGACTATCTACAAAATCTAAGTTCTCTTTTGCTAAAGCTCTAATAGCTGTAGGTGCTGTATAAAACTGAGTTACTTTATGCTTTTCAATAATTTCCCAAAAACGTCCAAAATCAGGATAACTAGGCACCCCTTCAAACATTACTGTTGTAGCGCCATTGGCTAACGGACCGTATACGATATAACTATGCCCAGTAATCCAACCAATATCTGCCGTACACCAATAAATATCGTTTTCTTTATAATTGAATACATTTTTAAATGTATATGCTGTGTACACCATGTACCCTGCTGTGGTATGTAACATTCCTTTAGGGCTTCCTGTTGAACCAGAGGTATATAAAATAAATAATGGATCTTCAGCATCCATAATTTCAGGAACACAGTCTTGATAAGCTTCTTCTAACAAAGGCGCTAACCATTTATCGCGACCTTCTTTTAATTCTATATCAGAATGAATTCGTTTCGCTACTAATACTGTTTCTATGGACGGGCAACTCTCTAACGCTTCATCTACAATACTTTTTAAATCGATTGTTTTCGCTCCTCTGTATGAACCATCGGAAGTAATCACCATTTTTGCTCCACAGTCATTAATTCTTGTTGATAATGCCGTAGACGAAAATCCTGCAAACACTACAGAATGTACTGCTCCTATTCGAGCACAAGCTAAAATAGAAATTGCTAACTCAGGAATCATCGGTAAATAAATACAAACTCTATCTCCTTTTTTAATTCCTTGTTCTTTTAACACATTCGCAAACTTACATACGCGTTTGTGTAATTCCTTGTAAGAAATATGTTCTGCTTCTTCATCTGGATTATTAGGTTCAAATAAAATAGCTGTTTTATCTCCTCTAATATGTATGTGACGATCTATACAGTTTTCTGTAATATTTAGTTTTGCTCCTTCAAACCATTTAAACTCTGGTTTGGAAAAATCATATTCTACAACTGTATCCCATTTTTTTCTCCAAACGAAGTGCTCTTCTGCTATTTCTTCCCAAAATAATTCTGGATTTCTTACTGACTTTCTATATAATTGAAAATATTCTTCTAATGTTTTTACGTGATAGTTACTCATTCTTATACACCTTTTTATTTTAGCTTAAGCCACTAAAATAAATCATTTTTAATTGTTTATCAACTTATTAATTCCTTCTTCTTAAAACATAAATCAATCTTCTTCATTTTGCAATAAGCGAGAATGCACAATAAAACGAACTCCTAAAGGTATTTCTAATGAGAAACTAGAACCTCTACCTTCAGTTATATCTATTGTTAAATGCGTATGTTTCCAATATTCAAATTGGTCTCTATTCATATAAAAAGGGACTTCATCTAACACACCTAACAGAATATCACTTTCATCTAAATACATTTCATCTTTAGGAAAAATCATTGGTGATGATCCATCACAACACCCTCCGCTTTGATGAAAAATCAAATCTCCATGTTGTTTTTTTAGTTTTTCAACTATTTCTTTTGCTGCATCTGTTATTGCTACTCTTTGCATATTATATTTTTTTTATAAAATACTGAGCTTTAAAAAGCTCAGTATTTTCAAACAACTAAAAGAACCCTAACTTGTTTTTATCGTACGATATCAACATGTTTTTAGTCTGGCGATAGTAATCCATCATCATTAAGTGGTTCTCCCTACCAAATCCTGATTTTTTGTACCCTCCAAATGGTGCGTGAGCTGGATAGGCATGATAACAATTTACCCAAACTCTTCCTGCTTTAATAGCTCTTGGAATTTGATATAACTGATGTGCATCACGTGTCCAAACCCCTGCTCCTAATCCGTACATGGTATCATTCGCTATTTCTAAAGCTTCTGCTTCATCTTTAAACTTTGTAACACAAACTACGGGTCCGAAAATCTCTTCTTGGAACACACGCATCTTATTATGCCCTTCTAAAATAGTTGGCTTAATGTAAAAACCATTTGCCAACTCTCCATCTAGCTTATTAGCTTCTCCACCACATAATACTTTCGCTCCTTCTTCTTTTCCTATTTTAATATATGCTTGAATTTTTTCGTATTGATCGTTAGATGCTTGCGCACCTACCATCGTATTTACATCATACGGACTCTTTTGTACAATTGCTTCTGTTCTTGCTACCACACGTTCCATAAACTTATCGTAAATATCTTCTTGTACTAAAATACGTGATGGACAGGTACAAACTTCTCCTTGATTAAAAGCAAATAGCACCGCTCCTTCAATTGCTTTATCTAAAAACGCATCATCTTCATCCATTACACTATTAAAAAAGATGTTTGGAGATTTTCCTCCTAACTCCATTGTAACAGGATTTAAGTTTTTAGAAGCATACTGCATAATCAACTGTCCTGTAGTAGTTTCACCTGTAAAAGCTACTTTATCTATTCTTGGGCTCGATGCCAATGGTTTTCCTGCTTCAGGTCCAAAACCATGTACTACGTTTAACACTCCTGGAGGAAAAACACCTGCTATTTTTTCCATTAACAATGTTGCTGATGATGGAGTTTGCTCTGCTGGTTTTAACACCACACAGTTCCCTGTTGCCAATGCAGGAGGCAACTTCCACGATAACATTAAAAGAGGGAAGTTCCAAGGAATAATTTGCCCCACAACCCCCAAAGGTTCTTTAATGTTCATTGATAAGGTATTTTGATCAAGCTCTGTTGCACTTCCTTCTTCTGCTCTAATGGCAGCCGCAAAATAGCGCCAATGATCTACTGCCAAAGGAACATCAGCATTTAATGTTTCTCGTATTGGTTTTCCATTATCACAGGTTTCTACTAATGCAAACTCTTCTAAATTTGCTTCAATTATATCTGCTACTTTATTTAGCAATGAAGCTCGTTCTGCTGCTGAAGTGTTTCCCCAACTTTCCTTCGCTGCATTGGCTGCATCTAAAGCTAACTCTACATCTTCTTTTTGTGATCTTGGATATTTTGCTATGATACTATTATCTACTGGAGATCTATTTTCGAAATATTCTCCTCCTAACGGAGCAACAAACTCTCCATTAATAAAATTAGCATACGTGTCTTTAAACTTTGGTTTAGTATAACTCATAAACTTTGTATTTTTGTGTTTTTATTTGAATTTAGCCAACGAAATAACACATCCTTAATTAATCATGTGTAAAAATGAATATTTCGTAATTTTTGTAAATTTATAATATCATATAGCTAATACATTGAACATATTTATTAAATTGTAACACATATCTATTATTCCCCAAAAAACACAAATAGAATTTTGTACTATTGATTATGAATCATTTATTAAGTCGACATAAGGAAAGCCGAAAACTCACTACTTTAGTTGAAAATAGAACCACCTATAATGCTGAATATGCTGAGTTAAATATTTTTGAAACTCATAAGTATGCTGAACAAATTTCTTTAACTTTTGACTTTCCTGTTATTGCCAGTATGCTAACTGGTAAAAAAATAATGCATCTAGAAGGAATGGATCCTTTTGATTTTTTTCCGGGAGAATCTGTGGTTATGCCTAAAAACAAAGAAATGATTATTGATTTTCCTTTGGCAGATAAAAATAACCCTACTCAATGCTTAGCACTAGGTATCGATTCACATAAAATTGAAGAAATTGTTGAAAAATTCAACCACAACGTAGCTATAGAACGTGAAAATAATAACTGGAATTTGAATGACACTTCATCACACTTAGTTCATAACACAGATATTAATCACTTAGTAGGGCGTTTAGTTCATACATTTACTGAGCAAAACAAATCTAAAGACATTCTTCTTGATCTTATGATACAAGAACTGATTGTTAGACTACTACAGACCAAAGCTAAAGCATTCATTTTAAATGACCCTACAGACACGTTTTCTGATACGCGTATAGGCATGGTTATTAAATTTATAAAAAACAACCTTACTAATAAAGATATTACCGTTGAGCTTTTAGCTGAAAAGGCTTGTATGAGTACCTCTCATTTTCATAAAAAATTTAAAAACACCTTAGGTATTTCTCCTATAGACTATATCAATTCTGAAAAAATTAAATTTTCAAAAAAACTTATAAAACAATCTAAAAACTTACGTATTTCTGAAATAGCCTACAAATCAGGGTTTAATAATATTAGCTATTTTAACAGACAGTTTAAAAAAATGGAGATGATCACTCCTCAACAGTTTAAAAAGTCTTTTATAAAAGGATAAGTCTTCTATTCTTTTTCAAAAAGCTTTTATCATTACATTTGTTTACTATGGTAATCACGCTTTTTTTAGATGTTTTAAGTACTAATTGGTACATAATCTTACTTTTTTTTATTGTAGCTGTTCTATACTCTTCCGTTGGTTTTGGTGGAGGCTCAAGTTATTTAGCTGTTTTAGCGCTTACAGGATTACTTTTTACACAAATAAGAGCTACTGCTTTACTGTGCAATGTGATGGTCGTTACCGGAAATGTTTTACTATACTTACAACAAAAGCAATACAACTGGAAAAAGGTTATTCCGCTTACTTTATTTAGTATTCCTTTAGCTTTTTTAGGGGGATATCTGCGAATAAGTCAGACGTTTTTCTTTATTCTCTTAGGTTTTACATTACTTTTTGCTGCTATTACTATGTGGATTTCTAACAAAGTAGTTACCGATAGCAACAACACCAACGACTTAAACCTTGCAAAAAATGCTGGTTATGGCGGAGTTATTGGTTTTATCTCTGGAATGGTAGGTATTGGTGGTGGTATTTTCTTAGCTCCGCTACTTCATTTAACCAATTGGGACACTCCTAAAAAAATAGCAGCTACAGCAAGTTTTTTCATTTTAGTAAATTCAATTTCTGGTTTAGTGGGACAGTACACAAACCCTGAGTTTTCTATCGACTGGAAACTTACTTCTATTTTATTAATCACCGTTTTTATTGGAGGTCAAATTGGTAGCAGAATGAGTAACCAATTTTTTACCCCTACACAACTAAAAAAGGCAACCGCTATTTTGATTGCCTTTGTAAGTATTCGTATTTTATGGAAGTATTTACTTGTGTAACGCTAATTTTAGCCTAACCAAGCATTCATCATCCATATTGTTTTCTCTTGTTCAGCAATAAAATCGCTCATCATTGAGTTTGTTCCTTCGTCTTCTGCTTCATCAGACAAATCAAGAATTGTACGTTCTATTTTTAATAATTCAGACAATGAACTAATAATTAGTTTAACTGCTTCAACATCGTTTGAAATGTTTTTTCCTACAGGAACTTTAGATACACTTGTGTAATCATCAAAAGTATGTAAAGGAGTTCCCTGTAACGTTAAAATTCGCTCTGCGATTAAATCTACTTTTTCTTGTGCATCGGTATAAAACTCTTCAAATTTCATGTGTAACTCAAAAAAGTTTTTCCCTTTAATATTCCAGTGTAAACCTCTTGCGTTTTGATAATATACTTGAAAGTTAGCTAACAACGCATTTAACTCTTTTACTAATGTTGTCGTTTTTTGCTTGTCTAACCCTAAAATTGTAGTTGTCATAGTATGTTGATTTTAAGTTTTTTACTTTTTCTACTGCAAATTTAGCACAACTTTTCATACTTAGATTATAAAGGTTATTGATTGTTTTAATATCTTTATCGAAAATTATTATACAAATGACTATAACGCAATTAAAATATACACTTGCTGTTGCTGAATATAAAAACTTTACGATTGCTGCAGAACATTGTTTTGTAACACAACCAACACTTAGTATGCAAATTCAAAAGTTAGAAGAAGAATTGGATGCTAAAATTTTTAATCGTTCAAAAAAACCTATAGAATTAACAGAAGTAGGAAAACGTATTGTAGAGCAAGCCAAAGTTATTGTTGATGAAAGTAACCGAATTATAGATATCGTTCACCAACAAAAAGGATATATTGGAGGAGAGTTTAGAGTAGGAATCATCCCTACCATTATGCCTACTTTACTTCCTATGTTCTTAAAAACCTTTAGTAAAAACTATCCTAAAGTACAGTTAGTTATTGAAGAGTTAACTACTGAAGAAATAGTTAGAAAGTTAATGGATGGATATATCGATGCTGCCATTGCTGCCACTCCGTTAGAAAATGAAGCTATTAAAGAACGTGTTTTATATTACGAACCTTTTGTTGGTTTAGTTCCTAATGAACATCGCTTATACAAGCAAAAGAAATTAAAGGTAGACGATTTAGAAGTCGACGATATATTATTACTTGAAGATGGACACTGTTTTAAAGATAGCGTAATTAACCTTTGTAGAACAAATAAAAGAAGTGCTACACATCATTTTCAACTAGAGAGCGGAAGCTTTGATACACTTATCAAATTATCTAAAGATGGATTGGGAATGACCTTACTTCCTTATTTAAACACCTTAGATTTGAATGATAGAGACAAAGCTCATTTAAGAGAATTTGAAACTCCACCTCCTGCACGTGAAGTAAGTTTAATTTATCATAAATCGCAATTAAAAATGCAACTGATTGAAGCTTTAAAAAACACAATTGATAGTGTTATTAGAGGTGCTATTGCTTTTAGTGATGTAGAAATTATAAGTCCACTTCAAAAAAATTAGTTTTCTTATATAGAAAAGACTAAAGAACGCTTCGCTGCTAAAATACAGACAAACACAAAATAAAAAATCCCGCAATTGCGGGATTTTTTATTTAAAAACTATATTCTGATAAAGGCTTTGGAAAATCTTCAGGATTTGCAGCTAAATGATAACGAGGATCATCTACCGCCTCTTCAATAACATCTGCAAAAATCGGACTTGCTTTATACAGCAATACCTTACAATCTTCACTTAAATGTTTTAACGTTACCTTTTTTCCTGCCTTTTGATATTTTTCAACTAGTATAAAAATAGCTTCAATAGCTGAGTGATCTGAAATACGAGACTCAACAAAATCAATCTCTATATTTTTTGGGTCATTCTTAATATCAAACTTTTCGTTAAAAGCAGTAATACTTCCGAAGAATAAAGGCCCCCAAATTTCGTAAATTTTGGTTCCATCTTGTTTAAAACGTTTTCTTGCTCTAATTTTCTTAGCATTTTCCCAAGCAAAAACTAATGCTGAAATAATTACTCCGACAAATACAGCAATTGCTAAATCAAAAATCACGGTTACCGCAGATACTATAATTAATACAATTGCATCTGATTTTGGTATCTTGTTCATAATTCTAAAGCTCGACCATGCAAACGTGTCAATAACCATCATAAACATTACACCTACTAAAGCCGCAATAGGCACTTGCTCAATATATTTATCAGCAAAAAGGATAAAAATTAATAAAGTAACCGCCATCATAACTCCTGATAAACGTCCTCTACCACCTGCGTTAATGTTAATTACTGTTTGACCAATCATACCACAACCACCAGTTCCTCCAAACAAACCACTTAACATATTCCCTGCTCCTTGTGCTATACATTCTTTATTACCATCACCTCTTGAGTCTGTTAATTCATCCACTAAATTCATCGTCATTAATGTTTCAATTAACCCAACTGAAGCTGCTAAAAAGGCATATGGCGCTATAAACTTTAAAGTATCTAAGTTGAATGGTAAATTGCTCCAAAGTTCTGCTAAATTCATTTTTTTAGAAATCTCATCAAAACCATTTAAACCTGCTCCTCCACCATCTCTAATAAAATCTCCAACATTGATAGACTCTAATCCTCCAATAATAGATACAAATGTTACAATTAAAATAGCCGTTAAAGCTGCTGGTACTTTTGTTGTTAACTTAGGAAGTAACCATATAATTAACATCGTTAACAACACTAACCCCACCATAGTGTATAACTTAGTTCCTTGTAAAGTAGATTTTACAACTCCGCTATCTTTTACTGAATAAAATCCGTCATTTTCTATATTAAAAACAACCTTTTTTGTTTTAGCATCAAAAACTTGTGTGTCTGATTTTACAAAAACTTCTTGGTTTGTTTGATTGTTGACAATTGAATTTCCTTTGATTGAAAATAATGCAGCATTTGATACTAGGTCTTGTACTTCATTATCTGCTATTTTATAAACCAGTTCTTTCGATTCAGTTTTACGCATGTTTTGCCCGAAAATATCTTTCTTATTTTCTTTAAACATTCCTAGTTGCGCAATAAAAATAACTACTGCTAAACCGTTTACGAATCCCATCATTACAGGGTGTGGAATTAGCCTAACTAATTTTCCAAGTTTAAATAGTCCTGCTAACACTTGAATTATCCCCATTAACACTACAGCTGCTAGTAAATAAAAATATCCCATGTTTTCTACAGGTGTATCAAACAACAACCCTTTAGCATGCCCTTCTTGTATCATGTTTACAAAAATTACAGCCACAGCTCCTGCTGCACCAGAAATTAATCCTGGTCTACCTCCAAAAATCGCAGAAATGATTCCTATAACAAACGCTCCAAATAACGCAACAATAGGACTAATTTGAGCTACGAAAGCGAAAGCGACTACTTCTGGTATCATTGCTAACGATACTGTAATACCTGCTAAAGAATCGTCTTTTATGTTAATCTTCTTACTTTTAATGTATTTCATCATAATTTCTAAGAGTCTTTTGTAAAAGTGGGCAAATGTAAAGATAATTTTATAGACCAAGTTTTACGTTTCATTAAGTTTAATTTTGTCAGCGTATTTTTTTGCCGTAATTTTGAACGTTGAACTATCAAACCAATTTGGTAGCAACAAATGAGCAGAAAAACACTACTTACTTCGAAAGAAATTGAAATCATTCTGCATCGATTAGCGTGTCAGTTAATCGAGAATCACAACGATTTTTCTAATACCGTTTTAATAGGATTACAGCCTAGAGGTACTTATTTAGCTAATCGATTAGCTAAATTATTAAGAGAGGAATACAATATAAAGGACTTACAATTAGGTCTTTTAGATATTACTTTTTATCGTGATGATTTTCGCAGAAGACAAGAACCATTAGAAGCCACTTCAACTCAAATAGACTTTTTAATTGAAGACAAAAAAGTGGTAATTATTGACGATGTTTTGTACTCAGGAAGAAGCGTACGAAGTGCTTTAACGGCATTACAATCGTACGGAAGACCTGACAACATCGAATTATTGGTATTAATTGATCGCCGTTTTAGTCGTCATTTACCAATTCAACCTAATTACCGTGGAAGACAAGTAGATGCCATCAACGAAGAAAAAGTAGTTGTTTGTTGGCAAGAAACTCACAAAGAAGATACAATTTACCTTGAACCCAAGCCCTCAAAGCTTGATTAGTTATGATTAAAAAAACAAACTAAGATGAAGCAGTTAAGCGTTGAACATTTATTAGGAATTAAATACCTTAACAAAAATGACCTTGAGCTTATTTTTGAAACCGCTGCTCATTTTAAAGAAGTCATTAACAGACCTATAAAAAAGGTTCCTTCATTACGTGATATTACTATTGCCAACTTATTTTTTGAAAATAGTACCCGTACAAAACTTTCTTTTGAATTAGCTGAAAAGCGTTTATCAGCTGATGTTATTAATTTCTCAGCAGGACAATCATCCGTAAAAAAAGGAGAAACACTAATTGACACCGTTAATAACATTTTATCAATGAAAGTTGATATTGTTGTTATGCGCCACTCCAATGTAGGAGCAGGAATTTTCTTATCAAAACATGTAGATGCAAAAATTATAAATGCTGGTGATGGTACACACGAACATCCAACACAAGCTTTATTAGATAGTTTTTCAATGCGTGAAGCTTTAAATAGCGATTTAAAAGGAAAGAAAATCTTGATTGTTGGTGATGTCTTACATTCGCGTGTAGCTTTATCAAACATATTCGCTTTACAACTACAAGGCGCTAAGGTAAAAGTTTGTGGACCAAGTACTTTAATTCCTAGATACATTTCTAGTTTAGGCGTTGAAGTAGAAACCAATCTTAAAAAAGCTTTAGAGTGGTGTGATGTAG
Organism: Tenacibaculum sp. A30; assembly: GCF_051200845.1. Classification (NCBI taxonomy): domain Bacteria; kingdom Pseudomonadati; phylum Bacteroidota; class Flavobacteriia; order Flavobacteriales; family Flavobacteriaceae; genus Tenacibaculum; species Tenacibaculum sp. A30. Next base: position 2,837,286 of record NZ_CP195160.1, on the reverse strand, counting down.
CCAATGTGTTACGTGTACAACACGAACGTATGGATATTAAATATTTTCCTTCAACAAGAGAATACACACAGCTTTTTGGTATAAATAAAGAAATTTTAGACAACCTTGATAAAAAGATTGTTATTATGCACCCTGGGCCGATAAACCGTGGTGTAGAACTAACAAGTGATGTTGCCGACAGTAGCCAGTCTATTATTTTAAATCAGGTAGAAAACGGAGTTGCTGTACGTATGGCAGTAATTTATTTGTTAGCACAACAAATAAAAAGGTAAACATGAAAGCAGAGCAAAAAACAGATTATACATTAATAACTTCTGATGAAAATTCCTTTTCAGATTTCTTAGAAAACTTTGAAAAAGAATATGTTACTCTTACAGGAAAAAACCTGATTCTTGTAATTTCAGAGCAATTTAATGCCTCTAACAAAAATATTTTGCTATTTTTGAAATACGCTCATGAACATCAAAGTAATGGCACATCTTTTGTAGTTGTATCAAAAGATGTAGATATTGATGATTTTCCTGAAACTTTTAACATCGTTCCTACTTTAATTGAAGCAGAAGATGTGATTGAAATGGAAGAAATTCAACGCGATTTAGGTTTTTAACCTTATATTATTAAATAATTATTCATTCCCCCCTAAGTGATAATTTATGGTAAAAAAAATACTTTTTATAACTTTTTTCTTAGCTATCTCAGTTGGTTTTTCTCAAGAAAAATCGGTTGAAAAGCTAGTGGCATCCCCTAACCCTTTTACAAACAGCACTACTATTTACTTTAATGCTAAACACGATCAAACAGTTATTTTAACTGTTAGAAATGTGCTAGGTAAAACAGTTTACAATAAAGAATTAAAAGCTTTAAAAGGACGTAATTCTTTTCCGTTTCAACGTAACGATTTAAAATCTGGAATGTACATTTACGCAATACAAAGCAATAAAGAAATTATTTCTAAACGCTTTGTAATAAAATAAATGAATGAGTTTACATTTGACTATTTTAGGTTGCCATTCTGCAACCCCTAGAGTTAATGCCTACCCTACTGCTCAATATTTAGAAATTAACAATCGACATTTTTTAATTGATTGTGGTGAGGGTACTCAACGACAAATGCGTAAATACAAGATTGGTTTTTCTAAAATCAACCATATTTTCATTTCTCATTTACATGGCGATCATTTCTTTGGTTTAGTCGGTTTAATTTCAACTTTCGGTATTTTAAACCGTGAAAGAGAGTTGCATATTTACGGTCCTAAAGGAATAAAAGAAGTTACAGTACTTCAATTAAAAGTTTCAAAATCGTGGACTAAGTATCCTATCATCTTTCATGAATTAGATTCTAAAGAAAGTGAACTTATTTTTGAAGATGACAAGGTTTCTGTAAGAACCATTCCGTTAGATCATAGAATATATACAAATGGTTTTTTGTTCACGGAAAAACCTAAACCTAGAAAGTTACATGTTGAAAATATTCAGCAATATGAAGAGATTGAAACTTGTGATTTTCATAATATAAAAGCTGGTAAAGATTTTATTCTTTCTACAGGAGAAATAGTTCCCAACGAAGAACTTACCCTTGATCCGCCTAAACCATTAAGCTACGCTTTTTGTAGTGACACTGCTTACAAACCAGCTATAGTACCTATCATTAAAGATGTTGATTTACTCTATCATGAAGCTACCTTTTTAAAAGATAGAGAAGACTTGTGTGAGAAAACAAAACACTCAACAGCCGAACAAGCTGCCTCTATTGCTAATCAGGCAAATGCAAAAAAATTAATTATCGGGCATTATTCTAGCAGGTATAATAATTTAGAAGATTTTAAAGCTGAGGCTCAAACTATTTTTAAAAATGTAGAACTTGCTGAAGCAGGAAAATTATACAGCACAGACCATTTTCCTATTAAAATATTAAAAGATTCAAAAATTGAAGAATTTAAAGAATAGAAAGTTTGAGGTGTTAAGGTGTTTAGAATTTAAGAAGTTCAGTATTAATCAACAATCCAACAATCTATTTAATACTGCTTTGTAGATAAAAGTACCAAAGTACAGGCTATTTCAGCTTCAATTCCGTTATTTTTTAAAACCTCAATAAACTCTACATTTTCAGTTCCTGGATTAAAAATAACCCTTCGTGGTTGTAAACTTACGATGTAATCATAATACTCCTTCTGACGTTCAGGATTCAGGTAGAGAGTGACCGTATCTATTTCAGAAAAAAGTTTCTTTTCTGTTTCAACTACAACATCACCCACTCTGCCTTCTCGGGCGCCTAATGCTAGTGTTTCTACACCATTACTTATCAATCTTTTAATCGCAATATTAGAATATCTTGTCGGATTTAAAGAGGCACCAAGAACTAAAGTTCGCTTTTTCATCTTATGTTAATATTACGTTAAAACCTGTTAATTAGAGTAACAAAGATACTATTTAGACTGTCTATTAAGCATCAAAACAATCTAAATCTAAAAACAACCAAATGAAAAACATATTCATAATACTCTTAACTGTATTAAGCACGAGCATGTTTGCCCAAATGCCTAAGAGTAATCTTCCTAAACCGGGAATCGTATCTGGTAAAGTAGTCGACCAAACAACCAAACAACCGTTACCTTATGTTAATATTATAATCAAAGATGCTACCAAAAAAATTGTGACTGGTGGAATTACTGATGACAACGGTTTATTCTCTATAAAAAATATCCCTGAAGGAAATAGTATTGTAGAAGTTCAATTTATTGGATATAAAACCTTCTCTAAACCTGTTTCAGTTAGTAACAAATCAAATAAAATAGACTTAGGAACTATTTCTTTAGAAGAAGACAGCACTACTTTAGATGAAGTAGAAGTTAGGGCTGAAACTTCTTCTGTAACTCAAAAAGTAGACAGAAAAGTAATTAATGTTGGTAAGGATTTAACCTCAGCAGGAGCTACTGCTTCTGAGTTATTAAACAACGTACAATCGGTAAGTGTGGATAGTCAATCAGGAAATATTAGTTTACGTGGTAATGAAAACGTACGTGTATTGGTAGACGGAAAACCTACAAACATTCCTGCTTCTGAGTTATTAAAACAAATTCCTTCTTCATCTATCAAAAGCGTTGAGTTAATCACGAACCCTTCTGCTAAATACAATCCTGAAGGAATGAGTGGTATTATTAATATCATTCTTAATAAAAATGCCAACATGGGATTTAATGGTTCTATAAACACAGGTGTTGAAGCTGGTCATTTTGTTCGTTACAATGCTTCTACTAATATGAATTACAAAACAGGTAAAGTAAACTTCTTTGGTAACTACGGATATAATGGTGGTGAGCGCTATAACTTTGGGTACGTTAGTAGACCTGGAATTAACTATCAAGATTTTGTTTTCACTAACGATAATGAATCTCACTTGTTTAAAATTGGAGCCGATATTTATTTAGATGATAAAAACACTTTATCATTATACACAACTCAAAATTGGTTTACGAGTGATGCAAGCGGACGTGCTATTATTACCGATAATAATGGTGATTTAACTGAACATTCTCCTAACACTCAAAATAACGAAAGCCATAATCAAGCTTACAACGTAAACTACAAACACGATTTTGCTAAAGAAGGACACACTATTGAGTTTGAAGCTAACTATTCTAAAAATAAAACGCCAAACTATTTAAATAACTATTTCCTTGAAGGTTCGCAACCTGATTACTTTAATGACATAAACAACAATAGAAAAAGTACATTAATAAATTTGGATTATACAAACCCTATTTCTAAAAATGGTAAACTTGAATTAGGTTTAGAGTATCGAGTAAACAGTACAGATAATATTAACCTTACAAACCAACAAATCGTATTAGAAGATATTAATGGTAATAAAACATATAGAGATGTAGGGGATTCTTATTTTACTTACGACAGAGATATCTATTCTGCTTATGTAAACTATGGTCACCAGTTTGGTAAACTATCTATGCAATTAGGAGCGCGTTTTGAGCAATATGAAATTGAAGGTAACTTTACAGGGCTAGACGAAAATGGTGATGTGAAAAATGATAAAGTTACTGATGATATTTTCAGCGTATATCCGTCAGCTTTTTTCACTTATAATCCTAATGAGGCAGATCAATTTCAGTTAAGCTATAGCAAAAGAGTAGACAGACCAGGAATACAACAAGTTAACCCTATTAGAGAATGGAGTACACCTTTAATTACATCGGTTGGTAACCCTGACCTTGTTCCTCAATTTACAAACTCGATTGAATTTAACTACACCAGAAAAGTAAAAGGAGGCTCGATAACATTAGGTAGTTTTTACAGAAATATTACCGATGTAATCAATAGAGCTACTTACATGGATCCTTTAGATGAAACAAATACTAAACAGGTATTAACTTTTGCCAATTTTGACGATACGGATGCTTATGGTTTAGAATTCTCTGTAAATTATAAAATTGCAAAATGGTGGAGAGCTAATGCTAGTATGGATTATTATTCTCAGAAACAATTTGGAACTGCTGATTTCAGTAATCCTAATGCTCCTACTCTTGAAGTTAAAACAGACATTTTTAATGCCCGTATAAGCAATAGTTTTACAGTATCTAAAAAATTACGTTTACAATTATTTGCTATGTATAGAGGACCAAGAGAAGATATTCAGTGGGATGTAGAGCCTATGAAAATGGTTAACATAGGTGCTAACTACACTATTCTTAAAGGAAAAGGAAACATCAATTTGAGAGTTAACGATATTTTTAATGACATGAGGTTTAAGTTTAACTCTGAAAGACCTTTTGTTCAAAACGGACGTTTCAAGTGGGAAAGCAGAACTGCTTATATCGGATTTAACTACAGATTTGGTGGAGGAAAAAATAAAACCCGCGCTAGAAAACAACGTGATAATAACGAAACCCAAGGAGGTGGAGGATTTATATAAACCTACAATTGTAGAATTATTTGAAAAGAAAAACCGAAGTTAATACTTCGGTTTTTCTATTTTATATGCAGACTAAAATTACCAGCGAATCACTACCGATCCCCAAGTAAATCCACTACCAAAAGCAGCTAATACTACCAAATCACCATCGTTGATTTTTCCTTCTTCCCAAGCTTCTGTCAATGCAATAATAACTGACGCAGCAGTCGTATTACCATACTTCATAATATTGTTATACACCTTGTCGTCAGACAACTGAAACTTCTTTTGAATAAACTGCGCAATACGTAAGTTCGCTTGATGCGGAATTAACATATCAATATCCTCTTTTTGTAATCCATTTGCTTGTAAACCTTCAACGATTGCTTCTGAAAAACGAACAACCGCATGTTTAAATACAAATTGACCGTTCATATATGGATAATACGAAGTATCATCTGGATCATTTGCTTCCATAATTTCAGGAACCCAACGTCCTGTTGAAGGACCTTCTAACATTAATTCTTTCGCATATTTTCCTTCGGAATGTAAGTGAGAAGATAAAATTCCTTTTCCTTCCTCTTCCGAACGTGATAAAACAGCAGCCCCTGCTCCATCTCCAAAAATTACAGTAACCCCGCGACCGCGCGTAGAACGCTCTAAACCACCTGAGTGATTTTCAGAACCAATTACTAAAACATTTTTATACATTCCTGTTTTAATAAACTGATCAGCGACAGAAAGCGAGTAAATAAATCCAGAACATTGATTACGAACATCTAATGCTCCAACAGTTGGCATATCTAACAAATCTTGAATTTGCACACCGCCTCCTGGAAAATATAATTCAGGACTCAACGTAGCAAAAATGATAAAATCAATATCATCTTTAGTCAATCCAGCACGCTCTATGGCTATTTTAGCGGCTTTAGCTCCCATTACTGATGTAGAATCATCAGAAGTTTTTGGGTCGATCCAACGACGCTCTTTGATACCAGTTCTCTCTTGTATCCATTCATCACTCGTCTCCATAAACTGAGTCAAGTCATCGTTAGTCACTACGTTCTCAGGAACATAATAACCTAATCCTGTAATTTTTGAATTATACATATTTTTTAAAGTTGATTATTTTGTTGTTGTCAATTGCAGCCTGTAAAAATAGTAATTAATTAATACCTTTACAAAAAGACATAAAGCTACAAATATTAACTAATTATTTGTGAACAGAAAAATTTCCTCTCATTATCAACCAAAGCTGTTATGTTTTTTGGTTTGTCTACTGCCTTTTCTTGTAAAGAAGAAGCTAGTGACAAAACCATTCCTCTGTTAAATAAAACTGCAAAAGGAAGTGTTTTTGGTTGAGCTGCTCCTAAAATAGACAAAGTTAATGTTGGAATTATTGGTTGTGGAAACCGAGGGCAAGTATTAGTACAAATGTTTGATTGGTTGGTAAAAAATGGAAATGCTGAAATTGTAGCTGTTTCTGATTTACGCAAAGAGAAAACAGACAAACTAAACGAACATCTTCAAAAAAACACACAATAAAACTGCTGATGCTTATTATGGAAGTCCTGAAGAATGGAAAAAGGTTGTTGAACGTGATGATATCGATTTATTAATAATTGCTACTCCTTGGGAATGGCATACGCCAATGGCTTTATATGGAATGGAACAAGGCAAGCATGTAGCCTGCGAGGTTCCTGTAGCTTATACCTTAGAGGATTGTTGGAAGTTGATAGAAACCGCAAAACGCACGCAAAAGCATTGTATAATGCTAGAAAATTGTTGCTATAATAATGAAGAAGAATTAGCTTGGTGAGGACATGAATGGTTGAAACCTGAAAAATATAATGAATACAGAGAAAAATACAACCATCCTCTTTGGGATAAACTAAAAACACAAATATCAGTCAATTCTGTAGGTCACGGAGTAATGGTTTTTGTGATGATTTACCGCTTAATTAAATGCTTAAACCAAGGATTGCCATTAGATATTAATGTATATGATAGTGTTTTATGGAGTGCTATTACGCCTCTTTCTGAGTTATCTGTAGCACAGAACAGTAGCTCTATTAAAGTTCCAGATTTTACAGGCGGAACCTGGAAAAACAACAACAAATCAGAAATGTTAAGAGATATTTAATCTATAATCAAAAAACACTAACTTGTAATGAGTTAGTGTTTTTTTAGTATTTATTTTTATCTGTTTTTATAGAAAATTCACTTTAATCTTCTTCCACAACCCCAGTAGAATATATACTGTTACGAATGCAATTCCTGTTAACACCATAGCAATTGTATAATTTCCGTAAATCCAATTTCCAGTTGCAAACAAACTACTAAAGACTAAAATACAACCAGTAAAAGCAGCTAATAAACCATTACCTAAATTAACCGTTTCTTTCTGCTCATCTATTACAATATTTTTCTCTTTTGCTTTAGCTAACACATACAACCATCCTGCTTTTTTAGGTTGAATCTTTTTATAAAAACTAATCAGTACTTCATCATCTTCTGGTTTCGTTAGCAGAGTTACCAACAGCCAAACAATAGTAGTACACAACACCACTAATGGAAATTGCCAATAACTTTCAAACACTCCTTCTGTTCCAAATAAATATTCAGCATTAAAATAAAAAATCAGTGAAAAAATTCCTGATGCTATCATTGCCGAAATCTCACTCCACGCATTGATACGCCACCAAAACCAACGCAATAAAAATATAAGTCCAGTACCTGCACCAAACATTAATATAAATTTAAAAATCTCTAACGCATTGGTAAATAGTAAAGCTAGTATTGCGCTAAAAATCATTAAAACTACGGTTGCTAATTTCCCTACATTTACCAATGTTTTTTCACTAGCATTTGGATTTATATTTTGCTTGTAAAAATCATTTACTATATAAGAAGCTCCCCAATTTAAATGGGTAGAAATTGTACTCATGTATGCTGCTACTAACGATGTAAGTACAATACCTGCTAATCCACTAGGTAAAAACGTTAACATTGCAGGATATGCTAAATCATGCCCTAGTTTGTCATCTGACACATTCGGAAAAGCTTCTTTTATACTCGCTAAATCAGGAAATACCACCAATGAAGCCAATGCTACAATAATCCATGGCCACGGACGCAAAGCATAATGTAAAATATTAAAGAAAAAAGTTGCTCCAATAGCATGATTTTCATCTTTAGAAGCCAGCATTCTTTGAGCAATATATCCTCCTCCACCTGGTTCTGCTCCAGGATACCAAGCACTCCACCACTGTACTGCTAACGGAATAATAAAAATTGATATAAGTAGTTCCTTATTGTTAAAATCTGGTAAAATTGATAATTTATCTACTACATTAGGATGTGTTAATAAATTCTCTAAACCATCTACTTCAGGATGGTTTACTGCTACAAATGCAGCTCCAATAGCTCCAATCATAGCAACAAAAAACAATAAAAAATCGGTGTACACCACCCCTTTGAATCCACCAATAGCACTAAAAATAACCGTAACTACCGAAGCAATTCCTATTGTTTGAATTGGTGTTAAGCCCAACATTACCTCCCCTATTTTTATAGCGGCTAAAGTTACACCTGCCATTGCTAAAACATTAAAAAATATTCCAAGATATAGTGATCGAAATCCTCTTAAAAACCTAGCAGGTTTTCCTCCATATCTAAGTTCATAAAACTCTAAATCTGTCGTTGACTGGCTCTTTCTCCATAATTTCGCATAAATAAAAACCGTTAACATTCCTGTTAGCAAGAAAGCCCACCAAACCCAGTTTCCAGAAACCCCATTGGTTCTAACAATATCTGTAACTAAATTAGGAGTATCAGTTGAAAAAGTTGTAGCTACCATTGAAACTCCCAATAACCACCAAGGCATATTTCTACCCGATAAAAAATACTCAGAAGTACTTTGTTTTGATTTTTTCGAAACCCAGATTCCTATTCCTAATGTAATACTGAAAAAAATAAAGATAAAAGTATAGTCAATCGTAGTTAGATTCATGAAATAAAATTTAATGTCGACCAAAATAATCAATCATATTAAATTATATTGGGCTTTTTAAATAAATATTATGACTTTAGTTATTCTTGCTGCTGGTATGGGAACTAGATATGGCGGATTAAAGCAATTGGACACTATTAGTAATGAAAATGAAACTATTATAGATTTTTCTATTTATGATGCTATTAAACACGGTTTTAAAAAAGTAGTTTTTGTAGTTCGTCAAGATTTTTTAGAAACCATAAAGGCCTTGTATTTACCTAAACTTCAAAACAAAATTAAGGTAGCGTTTGTTTGTCAAGAAGCAACCAATACTCCAGAATAATTTTTAACTGATTACCTAAATAATGATGTTTATTATAAAACTAAACATTCTGAACATAATTTAGACAGAGCCATAAACCAATTTACCTTGGTAGAAAAAATTCGAGAACAGCAACAGGAAATAAATTTCTATATAAACGAAGTATATCTGTCATCTTGTCATTAAGTTTCCTTTGGTATTTTTTTTGACTATTCATTCCACAGAAAATAATATCAAACAAAATATATACTTATGAGTAAAGGAAACATTAATGTATCGGTTGAAAATATATTTCCACTGATTAAAAAATTCTTGTATTCTGACCACGAAATCTTTTTACGTGAGTTGATTTCGAACGGAACTGACGCTACTACTAAATTAAAACACCTTATCTCAATTGGTGAAGCTAAAACAGAATTAGGTGACGCTAAAATTGAAATAAGCATTGATAAAGATGCAAAAACCTTAACTATTAAAGACCAAGGTCTTGGTATGACTATGGAAGAGGTTGAAAAATACATCAACCAAATTGCTTTTTCTGGAGCTGAAGAGTTCTTAGAAAAATACAAAGACGACAAAAACGAAACAGGTGTTATTGGCCACTTCGGATTAGGTTTCTATTCAGCTTTTATGGTGGCTGATAAAGTAGAAATTTTCACCAAATCGTTCAAAGACGAGCCTGCTGCTCACTGGACATGTGATGGTTCTCCTGAATATACTTTAGTAGAACACGACAAAGCTGACAGAGGTACAGAAATCGTATTACATATTGCTGAAGATTCAACTGAATTTTTAGAAGAAGGTAAAATCAGCGGATTGTTAACTAAATACAACCGTTTTAACCAAGTACCAATTAAGTTTGGAACTAAAGAAGAAACTTTACCTTTACCAGAAGGTGCTGCTGAAGATGCAAAACCAGAAACAATAACTGTTGATAATATTATCAACAACACAGATCCTGCTTGGACAAAAAAACCTGCGGATTTAGAAGATGAAGATTATAAAAACTTCTACCGTGAATTGTATCCAATGCAATTTGAAGAGTCTTTATTCCACATTCACTTAAATGTAGATTATCCATTTAACTTAACAGGAATCTTATATTTCCCTAAGTTAACGCAGAACTTGGATATGCAAAAGGATAAAATCCAATTATACCAAAACCAAGTATTTGTTACGGATAATGTAGAAGGAATCGTTCCTGATTTCTTACAAATGTTAAAAGGGGTAATTGATTCTCCAGACATTCCTTTAAACGTTTCTCGTTCTTATTTGCAAGCTGACGGAGCCGTTAAAAAAATCTCTGGATACATTACTAAAAAAGTAGCCGACAAACTTTCTTCTTTATTCAAAAATAATCGTGAAGATTTTGAACAAAAATGGAACGACATCAAGGTTATTATTGAATACGGAATGTTATCGGAAGAAAAATTCTTTGACAAAGCGAAGAAGTTTGCCTTATACCCTACTGTTGATAACAAGTTCTTTACGTTTGACGAATTAGTTGAAAAAACTAAAGATGCCCAAACCGATAAAGACGGAAATCATATCATTTTATACGCTGCAAACAAAGATGCGCAACACAGTTATATTGAAGATGCAAAAGCAAAAGGATACGAAGTATTGTTGTTAGACTCTCCTATCGTTTCGCATTTAATGCAAAAATTAGAAATGGAATCTGGTGATGCTAAAGTACAATTCAAACGTGTAGATGCTGACCATATTGACAATTTAATTAAGAAAGACGATACGGTAATTTCTAAACTTTCTGACGAAGAAAAAGAGAAATTAAAGCCTGTTATTGAAGGAGCTGTAAATAACTCTAGTTATACAGTACAATTAGAAGCAATGGATTCTAACGCCTCTCCTTTCATAATTACTGTACCAGAATTTATGCGTCGTATGAAAGAAATGAGTGCTACTGGCGGTGGCGGAATGATGGGAATGGGTAATTTACCTGAAATGTATAACTTGGTAGTAAACACCAATCATGAGTTAGTATCAGAAATTTTAAATGCTGATGAAGACAAACAAAAACAATTAGTTACACAAGCATTTGATTTGGCTAAATTATCTCAAAACCTATTACATGGTGAAGAGTTAACCAACTTTATCAAGCGTAGCTACGAGTTAATAAAATAATAACAAAACAAGCTATTAGCATCAATAAAAGAGAATGAATACAACTTCATTCTCTTTTTTGTTTTGTAAATTGTAAACATGAATAACAAACCTCATCTTTATTTTAAAACAGACGCTGAATGGCGAGAATGGTTGTTAGAAAACCACAATGAAAGTGATGGTGTACATCTCATTCTTTATAAAGTTGAACTTGATATACCTAGTATGCGTTGGGAAGAAGCGGTTAAAGTTGCGCTATGTTTTGGTTGGATTGATAGCACTGTAAAAAGCCTAGGTGATGGTAAACGACGACAATACTTTTCTCCTAGAAAACCTAAAAGTATTTGGAGTGCTCTAAATAAAAAATACATTGAAGAATTAATTACACAAGATTTAATGCATGCTTCTGGAATTTCTTCTATAAAAATTGCCAAAGAGAACGGATCTTGGTCTGCGTTAGATTCCGTAGAAAATTTAATTGTTCCAGAAGATTTACAAGTTGAATTTGATAAAAATGCAGTAGCATTTAACAACTATCAAAATTTTGCACCTTCTTACCGTAAAGGCTATTTATATTGGTTAAGTCAAGCTAAAAGAGAGGCTACAAGAACAAAGCGAATTTATGAAATCATACGATTATGTGCCATCAATCAAAAGTCTAGGTGATTCTTAGTATATTGTTGTACAATCAATTAACTATATGCAACTAGAATCCCTCGTCAAAAAATTTAAAGCTAAAGACGTTAAAGCTTTTGAAAAGCTGTATGATCTATACAACGAAAGTGTGCAAGGTGTCGTTTTTAACATTGTTAGAGAAAAATCCATTGCCGAAGAAGTAAACCAAGACGTTTTTATAAAAGCTTGGAACAATGCCGAGTCTTATTCAGAAAAAAAAGGACATTTTTTTACTTGGATTATCAATATTGCTCGAAATGCAGCTATAGATAAAATAAGATCTAAAAATTTTAAGAACAATACTAAAAACCTTGATGCCGAATTTTTCGTAGATATATTAGAGAATCACGATAGTTTAGATACAAAAACCGACTTTAAAACTTGACCCTCTTTCTTCTACTAGTTTAGGTACTATAGATAACTTTACAGCAAACGATAGTAAAATATTCACTATTAATACCCCTAACGAATCTCAAGCGTTTGGAATAACATTAGAACCTGCTGGTGGTAGTAAAACACCAACCTTAGAACAATTATACACTTTAGGAGCAGTATAATATTATTTACCTTAAACCTTATAAATCAATATAGCCGCATAAAGCGGCTATATCTTTGTTACCATTTAACCTTCAAAAATGACAACGTTACTAGAAGCCCCCCCGGACAACATTATTGTTAAAAAGTATATCGTATTGTAGCTTTTGCTGAAAAAGGCGTTCCTGGTGTAAAGTGAATTTCTTCTACTGGATTTAGCTCATTTTCTAATCTTGATTCCGTAGCAAACTGTGTTTCGTTCCAAGCTACATCAAAAATATTCTCTAGTGCAACTCCTAATGTTATATTGTTTATTTTATAACTAAGATTTGCATCAGTAATAAAATACCCCTCAGCAACTATTGAATTATCTTCATTCGCAGGTCTATCACCTATATATCTGTAATGTATTCCTCCTGAAAAATTCTTATAATCATTTAAGGATATTCCTCCTGTCACCGTTACTTTAGGTGCTAAAGGAATATTATTTTCTCCTGAAGGATCATCAACACTTTCTGCTTTTGTAAAAGTTGCATCACTATCAAAATATAACCAATCTGTTAATTGATACCTAAGTCCTAAATCGATACCATAACGTTGAGCCTCTCCTGAAGGTTCTACTATACCAGCATCTCCAACATAAACTAATTCATCTTCTGACAATAAATACCATAACGCTGTATTAAAAACTAACTTTTGTGTAGGTTTCCAAACAGTTCCTAAATCAATACCGTAAGCTCTTGGTAATGTTTTTTTATTAGGTTGGGTAGCCACTACCCTTGTATCGTTTGAATGAAACCCAATTCCTGATTTTAAAAACCATTGAATTTTAGTACTTGGAGTATAGGTTACATTAATTTTAGGGTTTACAACTACTTGTGACTTTGAAAATGTTTCATATTCATCTAATAAGTAATCGTTGTAATTGAATTTTAGATAATCCAATCGTACTGCTGGTGCTATCATAAATTTTCCAAGCTCAAATTCACTATTTACAAAAGCATAATAATTTGTTTGATTCACCTTACCCAACTGTAACTGCTCTAACACTTCTTTTCTCTGAAGCGTATGCGATAGCTCTAAATTATCAACAATATCTGCTCTTAAACCTGTTCCAAAAGTAAGTTCTACAGGAGTATTTGATAAATATGTTTTCTTTTTAAACTGTGTATTGAAACCAAAAACATCTCTATTTTCCGTCTGTTTTATTTGATCTCCATTTACAGGATCTTCTAAAAAGAAGGTAAAGTTTGAAAACAAGTTGAAATTATAATTCGAGTAGAAAACATTTGAAGTTACACTAACATCATTCTTTAAAACTTTAGTGTGCTCTAAATTGATATTTGTTCTTGATGTTGTTCCTCCTTCAGTATCATCAATAGCGCCAAAACGAGTAATATTACCGTTGTCTACCTCTCGTTGTGGTATTTGACCCGATGCATCCCATTTACTGGTAAAATGCGATGCTGATATTGCTAAACTGCTATTATCTTTTAAAAAAGTTCTATACTTTGTAAACAGGTTGATTCTGCTAAAATTCTGTGGAGATTCTACAAAACCATCTGTTTCTAAATATTCAATTGCTACGTACGCATTATCTGTGCTGTTTTTATCTAACAAATTAAACATTCCTAAAGTTCTAAAAGTATTGAACTGTCCTAACCCTACTTCAACCTGACTATTTTCTAAAAATGTTTTTGTTTTAAACTCAACATATCCTGCTGTATTAAAATCTCCTTTATTAGCATAGTAAGGCCCTTTTCCGAAGTTAATTTTCTCAATGGTTTCAGGAATAATAAAATGTAAATCGCTATATCCTTGTCCGTGTGCATGAGAAACCATATTTACTGGTGTTCCATCTACCGATAATGCTATATCTGTACCGTGATCGATATCAAAGCCTCTTAAAAAAATTTGTTCTGCTTTTCCTCCTCCTGCATGTTGCCCTATAAAGAGTCCAGGTACTCGTTGTAAAATTTGTTGAGATGAGTTTACTGGTTTTTTATCTAAATCTACCTTAACAATAGTTTGTAACGGATCTCTCTTATTAGACAAAACCATTTCATCTAACAAGAAATCTTTCATTTCTAAAACTATTGTTTTCGAACCTTTTAAATCCTCATTCTTTAATTCAATGTTAATTTTTTTGTATCCTAAAATTCCAAACTCTACATTATCACCTTCTTTTGAATTATCTAAGGTAAACTCTCCTTTTAAGTTAGTATGTGTATGGGTATTACTAGTTGTATTATATACATATACATTCTCTAAAGGCTTTTTGTTGGTATTTAATACCTTTCCTTTAAATTGTTGCGAAAATACATGGTAACTACCTAGCAATAATGCTAAAAATAAAATCTTTGTTTTCAAAATACTGAAGTTTGGTTATATATTTAAAATTTTTTCTGTCATCAACGGACCTAATTCAAAAGAGCTATCTAATAACTCTTCTTTTAAAGCCATAGCTTTATCATTAATTCCATTTGCTTTGTAAATTTCAGCTATATGATACTGTATTTCGGGCTCGAAAGTTTTATCTACTACATATGTATTAATTACTTCTAAAGCTTTTTTAAAGTCTTTATTTTTGTAATAATACCAGGCTAGTAAATCGTAAGATTGTGGCGTAGACCTACTCTCAATTTCTTTTTCGATGTATGATAACGCACTAGATGTGTCATTAAATTCTTCTAAATATAATTTAGCTAAATGCTGATTATACATTACACCATATGAACTATTTTTTACAGCCGATAAATATACCTCTATATTACTTTCTTTTATTGTTAAATTATTCTTAAACTCGGCTATTTCTGCCTTTAACAAAAAATAATCTGGGGCTGAATGTTCTTTACTTATTACGTTCAAAATACGTAACGCTTCATCTGGATTTTTATCATGAGAATATACTATCCAAGCAATACCTTTTTTTGCATACGCGTTACTGTTATCTAGTTCTAATGCTTTTAAATATAATTTATAAGAATCTTGTATTTGCCCATTATGCCCATAAAAATCAGCTAAATTAGTATAGCTCCAAACTTTTAAATCTTTGCCGTTTGCTTCTTCTGCTTTTTTCATGGCTTTTTCCATAAAACGAATTGCAGAAGACAAATATCCTTTATGATCATACCATTTTGAAACTCTTATTAAATAATCAAAGTCAGCATAATTTTCAATTTTTGCTAAGTATTCTGAAGCATTTTGAATATCTCCCAACTCTAAATAAACATCAAACAACATTTTCTGAGTAGCATTAAGGTTTTCTCCGTTTATTTCTGCTTTTTTTAATAGCTCTAACGATTCTTTAAATCGATGTTGAGAAATATAATTCCTTGCTAAAGATCTTATATGAGACGCTTTATTGTAGTTAGTTTTTTGATTGATTTCTAGCAACTTTTGCTCTGCTTCTATCAAATAAGAAATATCTCCTTTTTCTGAGAACAATAATGTGTTTGCCTTTGCTAGCTTACTTAAATACGGATACTGTGTTGGTTGATTTTTTAACTTTTCTTGCCAAAAGTTAAGTTCAGTTTGAGCTAAAGATGTTGATGCAGTTTCTATGTTTTGGATATACTTATTATAATCCCTTTTATCTGCTATTTGTGTTTTTTTTGAAGTTGAACAACTTACTATAACACTAATTAAAATAGTATATATAATTATTTTAAAAGTTTTCATTGTCGAAGGTTTAAGTTAGTTTTTTCATTGTTAAGAATTTTAATAGTTAATTACTCTTTCATCCTTACTTACGAGAAAAACACAATCACGGTTTTTTATTTTTTCATTTTTTTCAAAAAATAAAATTTCACACCTCCTAAAACAATCAATTTCTACCTTATTCTTTTTAAGAAAAACTTCACTAAACTCTTTTCTTTTATTAAAAATGAATTGTTTATTTTTGAGTACTATGGCTACTATTTTAATTACAGGCGGAACTGGTTTAATAGGTAAAGAGTTAACTAAAAAATTAACCAACAGAGGACATGTTGTAAACATTCTTAGTAGGAATCCTAAAAAAAACAATGAGTTTCGTTGGAGTCTTAAAGAAAATTTTATTGATAAAGATGCTTTTACTAATGTGAGCCACATTATTCATTTAGCTGGAGCTGGAATTGCTGATAAACGCTGGACAAACGAACGAAAGCAAGAGCTAATTGACAGTAGAGTAAAAACTGCCAGTTTACTTTTTAACAAAATACAAGAATATAAAACACCTCTAAAAGCATTTATTTCAGCATCGGCTATTGGTTATTACGGAGCTATTACATCAGATGAAATTTTTACTGAAGAAGACGATCCTGAAAATGACTTTATTTCAAAAGTTTGTGTAAAATGGGAAAATGAAGCTCATAAATTTGAACATTTAGATGTTTCTGTAACTATTTTAAGAACAGGTATTGTGCTTACTAAAAGCGATGGTGCTTTACAAAAAATGAACACTCCTCTATTTTTATCTTCACTTGGTAGTGGAAAACAATACATGCCTTGGATTCACATAGATGATTTATGTTCTTTGTATATAAAAGCTGTGGAAGACAAAAAGTTTACAGGAATTTTTAATGCTGTTGCACCAGAACATCAAACCAATGAAAACTTTACTAAAACATTGGCTACAACGTTAAAAAAACCTCTATTTCCCTTCAACGTTCCCTCTTTTGTTTTAAAAACTGTATTAGGTGAAATGGCTTATGTTTTGTTAAACGGCAGTAGAGTTTCTGCTAAAAAAGTAAGTAAATCCTATTCGTTTAATTTTCCTGATTTACAATCAGCTTTAAACAATATTTATAATGGAAAATAAGCTTAAGAACCCTGTTTGGCACTCACTATGTGAAACACATCAAAAGTTTGTAATTGATTATGATGAAGTAAAATTTTACGATCCAAAAATTTGTCCTTTTGGAGCTTTTACAAATAGTTCTAAAACTGCAGCGGCTCTTAATGAATATGCTAAACTAACTGATAAATTCTTTTTAGTTTCTGAAAATGAGACTCCAACCTTCGATAGCAATTATATTAAATTAGACAAAAAAATTGAAGGTTGTCAAATGGTTCTTGATAATTTGGTTGAGCTAGAAATTTCAGAAGAAATTGTTCAACTAACCGAAAAACATATCGATGAAATTTATAATTTGATTTGGTTAGTAATGCCTGGATATTACAAAAAACGAACTTTTGATATGGGAAAATACTTTGGTGTTTTTAAAGACAATCAACTTGTAGCTATTACTGGGCAACGTATGCAAATAGATGATTTTGTAGAAGTTAGTGCCGTAGTTACTCACCCTAACTACACTAGAAGAGGATTAGCAAAACAGCTTACTCATTTTGTTACTCAAGAAATTATCAAAAATGGAAAACACCCTATTTTACATACCACCAAAGGAAATCCTGCCATTGGACTTTATGACAAGTTAGGCTATCAACTTACTCGTGATATGAATTGGTGGTACTATCATAAAAAGTAAAAGCTCAGAATTTCTTCTGAGCTTTTACCTATTATTTGGTTAGTTCTGGCACAGAGGTATAAATGTAATCTCCGTGTTTACCTGTAAAATATTTCCCCATTTTTTTACCAAACTCTTTCCTTTTAGCTTCATCTGACCAATGTTCTTTAAAAAGTTCGATACTTCTTTTCCCCATTTTATCTAAATCCCCCATTGATTCTATTACGAATGCTCTTACATATTCTGTTCTATCCGCTCCCCAAGCATGTCCATGTTGATAAAAGCCTTTTATATATTCATTTTTATTAATCACATTATCAAGATATTCTTTACTAAGAGCCTCAAACTCTTTTCTAGAACCATCTTCAGGAAAAGCAAAATGACCTTTTACAACCAGCCATATCATCTCTTTATCTGATGGGGCCAACATTTTTGCTCCTGCTATTGGCACATAAATTTCATCTGAATGAGTATCTGCGTAATAGGCATTTCTCTCTTTAAAATAAGCTTTTCTTTCTGCTTCATCTGGCCATGCTTCTTTTGCTAATTCATCATTTTACCTATTTCATCTAGTTCTTCATCCTTTTTGGTTGAATCATATGACACGTTAACTCCTCCTTGTTTCATATCCATTGTCATTTTAGTATACTTTGCTGTACTTTCGTAGGTGTCTTTTGAAACATTAGTGATATCATATTCCATTTGAATATCCATATTATTAGTCATCTCTCCCATACCCATTTCTTGAGCCATTTTCATGGTCATTGTATAAGAATCTCCTTTTTCATAGTTTAAACGAAGTAATACCTTTTCTTGAGCTAAAGTTATTGTTGAAACGAATAATAACAAGCCTATAATCTTTTTAGTCATTTTTTATCAGATTTTAATTTTTACACGAATGTATATTTTGATTCTATTTTTTTTTTAGCCACATTTGAAGAACTATAACTTAACCATGAAAACAACTTTTAACACAAACAACGATGTTTCAATGCTTTATAATAAAGAAAACCTTACCAATGATACACTAATTAAGCTATACAAACAACTGCTTTTACCAAGACTGATAGAAGAGAAAATGCTTATTCTATTACGGCAAGGAAAAATATCAAAATGGTTTAGTGGTATTGGTCAAGAAGCTGTATCTGTTGGAGTTACTGCTGCACTAACAAGCGATGAATATATTTTGCCAATGCACCGAAATTTGGGTGTTTTTACTACTCGAGGAATTCCTTTATATCGATTATTTTCTCAATGGCAAGGAAAAGCTAACGGCTTTACCAAAGGAAGAGATCGTAGCTTTCATTTCGGAACCCAAGAATACAAGCTTGTAGGAATGATTTCTCATTTAGGTCCTCAATTAGGAATCGCTGACGGAATCGCTCTTGCCAATAAACTTAGAGGTGATAAAAAAGCCTGCGCTGTTTTTACAGGCGATGGTGGTACCAGCGAAGGTGATTTCCACGAAGCATTAAATGTAGCTTCGGTATGGAATTTACCCGTTTTATTCTGTGTTGAAAATAACGGATATGGACTTTCCACTCCTACTTCAGAACAGTATAACTGTGAACATATTGCAGATAGAGGAATCGGCTACGGAATGGAAGCTCATATTATTGATGGAAATAATATTTTAGAAGTGTACACCAAAGTTTCTGAATTAGCAGAAAGCATTCGTAAAAATCCGAGACCTATTTTACTGGAGTTTAGAACCTTTAGAATGCGTGGACACGAAGAAGCTAGTGGAACTAAATATGTTCCTGAAGAATTGATGGATGCATGGGCTTTAAAAGATCCTATTGAAAATTATAGAAATTTCCTTATTGAAGAGAAAATACTCACACCAGAAGAGGACGATAAATTTAAAAACGAGTTTAAGGACATCATCCAAGAACATTTGAATACGACTTTTGAAGAACCAACCATTACTTCCTCTATTGAAAATGAATTGAATGATGTTTATAAAACATCTTCTCTAGAGACTGTAACTCCTAATTCAGTAACAGAAAATATTCGCTTAATAGACGCTATTTCACAAGGCTTAAAGCAATCTATGGAGCGTTACGACGATTTAGTTATTATGGGTCAAGATGTTGCTGAATATGGTGGTGTATTTAAAATCACTGAAGGATTCGTTGAAGCTTTTGGGAAGGAAAGAGTTCGCAATACGCCAATCTGTGAATCCGCAATTGTCTCTTTAGCTTACGGATTGGTGGTCAACGGAATGAAAGCTGTAATGGAAATGCAATTTGCCGATTTTGTTTCTACAGGCTTCAATCCTATTGTCAATCTATTAGCCAAGTCGCATTATCGTTGGAATCAAAAAGCAGATGTTGTAATACGAATGCCTTGTGGCGCTGGTGTGGGTGCAGGTCCTTTTCATTCTCAAACCAATGAGGCTTGGTTTACCAAAACTCCAGGATTAAAAGTAGTATATCCTGCTTTTCCGTACGATGCAAAAGGATTATTAACCGCTGCTATTAACGATCCGAATCCTGTCTTATTCTTTGAACATAAAGGATTGTACAGAAGTACGTATCAAGATGTTCCTATAGAATATTACACGCTACCTTTAGGTAAAGCGGTTGTTTTAAAGGAAGGAAATGAGGTTACAATTATTAGTTTTGGTGCTGCGGTACATTGGACTTTAGAAACCTTAGAACAGGTAGCCGTATCAGCTGATGTAATTGATTTACGAAGCTTACAACCTTTAGATACCGAAACTATTTACAACTCGGTTAAAAAAACAGGAAAAGTAATTATTTTACAAGAAGATTCTTTATTTGGAAGTGTTTCTAGTGATATTTCTTCTCTTATTATGGAAAACTGTTTTGAGTATTTAGACGCTCCTGTAAAAAGAGTGGCAAGTATTGAAACTCCTATTCCGTTCGCTGGAAATTTAGAAAAGGAATACTTACCCAAAGAGCGTTTTAAAGAAGAATTGCTACAGCTAATCGCTTATTAATACAAAAGCTCACTTTTCAGTGAGCTTTTTTGTTATTTATGAATGATGAAAATAGCGGGACGCTTGTGTAAATCTGGTTTAACGCTTTTCCACTCTTTTATTGTTAGTGTTTTAATATACTCTGTTGGAAGTGTAATATCACATGCAACACAAACCCTTGTTTCAGGAGATAAAGTAGCTCGCAAATCGTCTAACATTTTCTCATTTCTATAAGGAGTTTCAATGAATAATTGTGATTGATTTTTTTCTTTTGATAGCTTCTCTAAGTCTTTGATTGCTTTTTTTCTTTCCGCTTTATCAATTGGTAAATATCCGTTAAAAGCAAAACTCTGCCCATTCATTCCCGATGCCATAATTGCCAACAAAATTGATGATGGACCGACCAATGGCACTACTTGAATTCCTTTTTGATGTGCTAACTTGACAATACTTGCTCCTGGATCAGCCACCGCAGGCACTCCTGCTTCTGAAAGTAAACCTACAGACACTCCGGTTTCGCAAATATCTAGGTAATTCTTAGTTTCTAAATCATCTGAATACTTATCTAACAACATCAATTGTAAAGAAGGTTGAGATTTAGTAGGTGTAATTCTTTTTATAAACCTTCTAGCCGACTTCTCATTTTCAACAATAAAATAATCTAACTGCTCTACCACTTTTTTAACCGACAAAGGCATTACCTCTAAAGGTTCAGTATCTCCTAAAGTCGTAGGAATCAAGTATAATTTACCTTTCATTATTTATCTCTAATTTTGAAGCGATAATTGTACACACTTCATCTAACATTTTATACACATTTTCAAAACCTTGATCTCCTCCATAGTAAGGATCTGGAACACTCCTGTTTTCATTAGGATACAATTCGTTCAAAATCATTTTTACTTTTTCTCGTTGCATACTGTTTTCAGACATTGCTACAATATCATCGTAATTACTTTTATCCATAGCAAAAATCATGTCAAACTTATCAAAATCAGCTTTTTCAAACTTTCTTGAACGTTGATTTGTAATATCTATCCCATATTTTTTTGCTACTTGAACAGAACGTTTATCTGGTAATTCGCCTACATGATAACCAGCAGTTCCTGCAGAATCAACTTCATATAACTCTGAAGATAATTTTGCTTGTAAAATTCCTTCTGCCAATGGTGATCGACAAATATTTCCCAAACAAACCATTAATATTTTTTTCATCTCTATAAAATAAAAAAACCTCACTTAGTGAGGCTATTTTTTAAAGCGTTAATTTCTTCGTTAAATCTTCAACGTACTTTTTAAACTGCTTATCAGTCTCCGTTAAATTATCTACAGTTTTACAAGCATGCAATACAGTAGCGTGGTCTCTTTTACCAATTTGACTTCCAATACTTGCTAATGACGATTTTGTCATACGTTTAGCAAAATACATAGCCAATTGACGTGCTTGTACAATATGACGTTTACGTGTTTTTGATTGTAAGGTTGCTACATCCATATCAAAATACTTCGATACCACTTTTTGAATATAATCAACCGACAACTCTTTTTTCGTGTTCTTTACAAACTTATCTACAATTTGTTTTGCCAACTCAATTGTAAACTCTTTTCTATTGAAAGAAGCTTGTGCAATCATCGAAATAATTACTCCTTCTAACTCACGAACATTCGATTTGATATTTTTAGCAATATACTCTACAATTTCTTCTGGCATTTCAACACCATCTCTATACAATTTGTTTTGTAAGATAGAAATTCTTGTTTCATAATCTGGCACTTGCAATTCAGCTGACAATCCCCATTTAAAACGAGACAATAATCGTTGCTCAATATCTTGCATATCAACAGGTGCTTTATCCGAAGTTAAAATCACCTGCTTTCCATTTTGATGTAAATGATTAAATATATGGAAGAACACGTCTTGTGTTCCTGCTTTTCCTGATAAGAACTGAACATCATCAATAATCAACACATCAATCATTTGATAGAAATGAATAAAATCATTTCTTGTATTTGACTTTACCGAATCGATAAATTGTTGTGTAAATTTTTCCGAAGAAATATATAAAACGGTCTTATCTGGATATTTATCTTTTATTTCAACACCAATAGCATGTGCTAAATGCGTTTTTCCTAAACCAACCCCACCATAAATTAATAATGGATTAAATGAGGTACCTCCTGGTTTATTCGCAACTGCCATACCTGCAGAACGTGCTAATCGGTTTGAATCTCCTTCTACAAAATTCACAAAATTGTAGTTCGGATTTAACTGAGATTCAATCTTTACCTTTTGTAAACCTGGAATAATAAAAGGATTCTTCAATTCGCGTTTCGACTCTAACGGAACTGTTACCTTTTGAGGTTTTAAAGGATTACGGTTGGAACTTGGTATTTTTACCGTTTGCGGACTATTACTACTATACGTATTTTCCATACGTACATCATAGATTAATTTTGCATCACTTCCTAACTGACGAACTAAAGCAACTCTTAGCAATTTAATATAATGCTCTTCTAACCATTCGTAAAAAAACTTACTAGGCACTTGTACAGTTAAAGCTTCCCCCGCTAATTTAATAGGCTTAATTGGCTCGAACCAAGTTTTGTATGCCTGAGGTTTAATATTGTCTTTTATAAAAGACAAGCATTCCATCCAAACTGAATCGGCTGTTTTAGTCATATTCGGTAAAAAATCAATTTTAGTTGTTAATTTTTATTCAGATTTAGGGGACACCAAACACCAACGTCTGGGCGAACAAAAGTGTGAATAAATTTTAGTATAAAAAAATCAAATCGCCATTGACTTTTATTTTTTTTTTGCGTAATGTTAAAGCACATTAAATAAAAAATTCTTTTGCAAAAACATCTTACATCTATACGTGTTCGGTATGCTGAAACTGATCAAATGGGAGTAGTTTACCACGGAAACTACGCGCAATTTTTTGAGATTGGTCGCACCGAATGGCTACGTTCTTTGGGCGTTACATACAAAGATATGGAAAAAACAGGTACCATGCTACCGGTAGTTTCTTTATCTTGTAATTTTAAAAAATCAGCTTTATACGACGATGAATTAACGGTTAGCACTATTCTAAAAAAAACACCTTCAGTTAAAATTGAATTTGATTATGAAATCACCAATCAAAACAACGAACTAATTTGTACAGGCAACACCGTTTTGGCTTTTATTAACATTGAAACCAAAAAACCTATGCGTTGTCCTGATTATATTTTAGATAAATTAGCTGCTTCAAAATAACTAAACAAAAAAATTAATGAAAATATATACGAAAACTGGCGATAAAGGAACTACTGCTCTATTTGGCGGCACTCGAGTACCAAAATACCATTTACGAATAGAAAGTTATGGAACTGTTGACGAATTGAACTCTTACATTGGTTTAATCAGAGACCAAGAAATAGACGGCTCTTTAAAAAAAGCCCTAGCAAAGATTCAAAGCGATTTGTTCACTCTTGGAGCCATGTTGGCCACTCCACCAGAAAAAGAAGTTTTAAAAAGTGGTAAGGAGCGTTTAAACATTCCTAAAATTACCGAGAGCTCTATTCAATTTTTAGAAGATGAAATTGATTTGATGAATAACGACTTACCGCAAATGACGCATTTTATTTTACCAGGTGGACATCAAACCGTGTCATTTTGTCACATAGCCCGCTGTGTATGCCGTCGTTCGGAACGATTAACTGTTGCTTTAAACGAAGAAGAAACGATTAGCGACACCGTTTTGAAGTATTTAAACCGACTTTCTGACTACCTTTTTGTGTTGGCACGAAAGTTGACCCAAGACTTACAAGCTGAGGAAATTAAATGGATTCCTGAAAAGCTTTAACGAAGTTCTTTTTTTATTGATTCACATTTTTTAAAAAAAACTTGACTTTTTACAAAAAAAAATTATTTTTGCGGAAAATCTTATTAAACCGATAAAGAAATGTATTGGACACTTGAATTAGCATCTTATTTAGCAGATGCACCTTGGCCTGCAACTAAAGACGAATTAATCGATTACGCAATTCGTACTGGAGCACCCCTAGAAGTGGTTGAAAACTTACAAGATATCGAAGATGAAGGTGATGCGTACGATTCTATTGTTGAAATCTGGCCAGATTACCCTACAGAAGAAGATTATCTTTGGAACGAAGATGAATACTAGAAAAAATAAATAACAAAAAGTCTCTTTTACAGAGGCTTTTTTTTTGCTTACTTTTAAGCACTTAAAATAAAAACAAAAAAACGTTAGTTAAAACAATTTAACCAACTAAAAAACAATATTTTACAAATGAGCGTTTTAAATTCGATTATAAAACTATTTGTTGGAGACAAACAAGAAAAAGACCTAAAATCACTACAACCGATCGTTGAAAAAGTACGATCTTTTGAAAATTCATTAAGCAATTTATCTAATGATGAATTACGGGCTAAAACCATCGAATTTAAAGCTAAAATTAAAGAAGCTACGCAATCTTTTACCGATAGAATAACTGAGCTTGAAGAAGAAGCTAAAAGTGCAGATATCGATCGTCAAGAAGAAATTTATACTGAAATTGACAAATTAAAAGACGAAGCTTACGAAGCATCAGAAGCTGTTTTATTAGACATCATGCCTGAAGCTTTCGCTACTGTAAAAGAAACTGCTAAACGTTTTGCTAACAATACCGAATTAGAAGTAACCGCCACTCCTTTCGATAGAAAATTATCAGCCACTAGAGAGCATATTACTCTTGAAGATGACAAAGCTTATTGGGCGAACTCATGGGATGCTGCTGGTAAAGATGTTACTTGGGATATGGTTCATTACGACGTGCAGTTAATTGGTGGATCTGTATTGCACCAAGGTAAAATTGCCGAAATGATGACAGGGGAAGGTAAAACTTTAGTTTCTACCCTACCAGTATACTTAAACGCATTAACAGGTAACGGAGTTCACGTTGTTACAGTAAACGACTACTTAGCAAAACGTGACCGTGCATGGATGGCTCCTATTTTTGAATTTCACGGATTAAGTACTGACTGTATTGATTTCCATCAGCCAAACTCTGAAGCACGTAGAGCAGCTTACAACGCTGACATTACTTACGGAACTAATAATGAGTTCGGGTTCGACTACTTACGTGATAACATGGCGAACTCTAAAAAAGATTTAGTACAACGTGCGCCTAACTACGCTATTATTGATGAGGTAGATTCTGTTTTAATTGATGATGCTCGTACGCCATTAATTATTTCTGGACCAGTACCACAAGGTGACCACCATGAGTTTAACGAATTAAAACCTTTAGTAGCCGATTTAGTTTCGCTTCAAAATAAATATTTAGTAGGTGTTTTAGCAGAAGCTAAACGTTTAATTAAAGAAGGAGACACAAAAGAAGGAGGATTCTTATTATTAAGAGTTTACAGAGGTCTTCCTAAAAACAAAGCCTTAATTAAGTTTTTATCTCAAGAAGGAGTTAAACAAATCCTTCAAAAGACAGAAAACTTCTACATGCAAGACAATAACAAACTAATGCCTGAAGTTGATGCAGAATTATGGTTTACTATTGAAGAAAAAAACAATCAAATTGATTTAACTGATAAAGGTATCGCTCACCTTTCTGAAATTACGAAAAACGAAACATTCTTCGTTTTACCAGACATCAGTGTAAAAGTTGGTCAAATAGATAAGAGTGATGCTACTCCAGAAGAGAAAGCTAACCAAAAAGAAGAATTATATCGTGAATTTAGCGTAAAAAGCGAGCGTATCCACACTATGAATCAACTTTTAAAAGCCTACACGGTTTTTGAAAAAGATGTAGAATATGTGGTGATGGATAACAAAGTAATGATTGTAGATGAGCAAACAGGTCGTATTATGGACGGTCGTCGTTACTCTGACGGATTACACCAAGCTATCGAAGCTAAGGAAAATGTAAAGATTGAAGATGCTACCCAAACCTTTGCTACCGTTACGTTACAAAACTACTTTAGAATGTACCGTAAGTTATCTGGTATGACAGGTACGGCGATTACAGAAGCGGGTGAATTCTGGGAAATCTACAAATTAGATGTAGTTGAAATTCCTACAAACAAACCAATTCAAAGAGACGATAAGCAAGATTTAGTTTATAAAACTACACGTGAAAAATACAACGCGGTAATTGAAGATATTGTAAAATTAGTTGGAGAAGGAAGACCAGTATTAGTAGGTACAACTTCTGTTGAAATTTCTGAATTACTAGGAAGAATGTTACAAATTCGTAAGATTCCTCACAATATCTTAAATGCGAAATTACACAAGAAAGAAGCAGATGTAGTTGCTGAAGCTGGTAAACCAGGGGTAGTAACTATCGCAACCAACATGGCTGGTCGTGGTACCGATATTAAATTATCAAACGAAGTAAAAGCTGCAGGTGGTTTAGCTATTATTGGTACAGAACGTCATGATTCTCGTCGTGTAGACCGTCAGTTACGTGGTCGTGCAGGACGTCAAGGAGATGTAGGTTCTTCTCAATTCTATGTTGCTTTAGATGACAACTTAATGCGTTTATTCGGTTCGGAAAGAATTGCGAAGATGATGGATAGAATGGGATTAAAAGAAGGTGAAGTAATTCAACATTCTATGATTTCAAAATCTATTGAAAGAGCTCAGAAAAAAGTAGAGGAAAATAACTTCGGAATCCGTAAGCGTTTATTAGAGTATGATGATATTATGAACGCACAACGTGAATTTGTATACAAACGTCGTCGTCATGCCTTAGATGGAAAACGTTTACAGATTGATATCGCAAACATGATCTATGATACTTGTGATTCTGTAGTAAGACAAAACAAAGAAGCAAAAGATTTCCAAAACTTCGAATTTGAATTAATTCGTTTCTCAGCAATGACTTCTCCTTTCTCAGAAGAAGAATTCAACAAAACACCAGAACAAGAATTAATTGACAAATTATATAAAGTTGTAACTGAGCATTATAAAAATGATGCTGAAAGAAATGCCGCTAACGCATTCCCTGTTATCAAAAATGTTTTTGAAAACGAAGGTGATCGTTACGAGCGCATCGTAGTTCCTTTTACTGACGGAACTAAAACGTTACAAGTAGTTACTAACTTAAAAGAAGCTTACGAAACTGAAGGTAAATCATTAGTAAACGATTTTGAGAAAAACATCACTTTAGCAATTATTGATGAAAACTGGAAGGATCACTTACGTAAAATGGACGAGTTAAAACAAACTGTTCAAAACGCTACGTACGAACAAAAAGATCCGTTATTAGTTTATAAGTTTGAAGCTTTCGAGTTATTCCAAGAAACGATTGATAAGATTAACAAAGAGGTGTTATCATTCTTATTTAAAGGAAAATTACCTAGCCAAGAAGCATCACAAGTATCTGAGGCTCGTGAACAACAACGTGAGCAATTAGATCTACGTAAAGACGAGGTTCAAAACTCTACTCAGCAAGCTATTAATAGCGCACGTAATCAACAAACACAAGAACAACAAATAGTTGAAACAGTTGTACGTGAACAGCCTAAAATTGGTCGTAACGAAAAAGTGACCATCAAAAATGTAATGACTGGTGAAGAAAAAGATGTTAAGTTCAAGCAAGCCATTCCGTTATTAGAACAAGGAACTTGGGTATTACACAATAAATAATCTTTTTTAGAGTGTTAGATTGTTAGATCGTCGGATTATTAGATTAGTGAATTAAAATTTCTAACATCTTATACAGTAAACAACATATAACAATTACAAACTCCAATTTGACAAAGTCAAATTGGAGTTTTTTTTATAGTCTCTTCTCTCTTCTCTCTTCTCTATTTTCTATTTTCTATTTTCTAACCCACAAAACTTTCACATAACCTTTTCAATACTTTTTAATAAAGATTTTATTACCAAGAATTTATAATTACTTCATCTTTTAAAAACATTCGAGAGATAACTTTGAGAAACATCGAAGTATACTCAGAATGAAAAAACACAAAAAACGTAAATTAGATATTGCTGTAATATCAGATGTCCATTTAGGAACCTTTGGTTGTAGAGCTACAGAACTTCACAATTACCTAAAAACTATCAATCCAAAAATTCTAATTCTAAACGGAGATATTATTGATATTTGGCAGTTTAACAAGCGTTACTTTCCTAAACCACACATGAAAGTCATCAAACAATTGATGAATTTTATCACCTCTGGAACAAAAGTATACTACATTACTGGAAATCATGATGAAATGCTACGTAAATTTAGAGGATTCCGTTTAGGAAGCTTTGAAATTGTAAATAAAGTTGTGTTAGATATCGACGGTAAAAAAGGATGGTTTTTTCACGGAGATGTTTTTGATGTTACTATGCAACATTCGAAATGGCTTGCCAAATTAGGCGGAATGGGCTATGACTTTTTAATTCTTATCAACACCATTGTTAATTGGATTAGTCATAAAATAGGATACGGAAGGTTATCCTTCTCTAAAAAGATAAAAAACAGCGTAAAAAGCGCTATAAAATTCATTAATGATTTTGAAACTACCGCAGCAGATATCGCTATAGATGAAGGTTATGATTATGTAGTATGCGGTCATATTCATCAACCAGAAATAAGAATTATTGAAACAGATAAAGGAACTACCACTTACCTAAATTCTGGTGATTGGATAGAAAACTTAACTGCTTTAGAATACAAAAACAACAATTGGTCTTTGTACGAATACGAAAAAGACGAAGTAGCTAAGAACATCCATTTGAACTATACTGTAAAAGACCTAGAGTTTATAAGCTCAAGTCAAAATAGTAGCGAACTTTTTACAGAATTACTTAAAGAGTTTAATATTAAAACTCAATAATTATGAAACCCGTAATGGGCATTTAATTAGAAAACGGTCAACACCATCTATTGACCTTGTTAAATTTCTAAAAAAACAATTAAAAAACAAGCAAATGAAAATACTATACGCTTTTCAAGGAACAGGAAACGGACATGCAAGTAGAGCCTTAGAAATTATTCCTCATTTACAAAGACGTGGTGAGGTAGATATACTTGTAAGTGGATCACAATACGAAATAGGACTTCCTTTTAATATAAAATATAAATTACATGGTTTAGGATTCGTTTTTGGTAAAAAGGGAGGAATTGACCTGATTAGCACTTTAAAAAGCCTAAACTTAAAGAAGGTCTACCAAAAAATTAAAACACTTCCTGTAAAAGAATACGATTTAGTAATCAATGATTTTGAACCTATTTCAGCTTGGGCTTGCTTATTTAGAAATGTACCTATTATTTCTTTAAGCAATCAAAATGCATTGTTAAACGAAAAAAATTCAGCCTATCAAAAATTTAGACTAGAGCGATTAATAATCAAATATTACGCTCCTGCTAAAAATAAATTCGGATTTCACTTTAAAACACACTCGTCTTCTACTTTCTTACCTATCATTCGAAAAGAAATTCGCTACCGAAACACTACTAACAAAGGGCATTATACCGTGTACCTTCCTTCTTATAGTGATGAGAAAATAGTAAAAACACTTTCTAGCATAAAAGATATTAAATGGCAGGTGTTTTCAAAGAAAAGTAAAGAACATCAGTTTTTTCACAACATTACAATACTTCCTATAAACGATGATGCTTTTATTCGAAGTATAGCTTCGTCTAAAGGAGTTATTTGCGGTGCAGGTTTTGCAACTCCTACCGAAGCTTTATATCTGCGTAAAAAACTATTGGTTATTCCTATGAAAAATCAATACGAACAGCAATGCAATGCTATCACTTTAAAAGAAATGGGAGTTACGGTTGTAAAAAAATTAAGTAAAAAACAATTACCAAAAATTGAAAAGTGGATTAACTCAAACAAAATTGTTGAAGTTCACTATCCTGATGTTACTGAAGATATGTTAGATGCCATTATCTTACCCTATTACAACAAAACAATACTCCCTGAAATTACCATTGAATAGTAGCCAAACCAATAGCTTGCAAAAAGTTGTTGGTTTTAGAAAAATGCTTGTTACCAAACCAGTAACCTCGGTTAGCACTTAATGGTGAAGGATGTCCAGAAGTTAAAATGTGATGCTTTTTATCATCTATTAATTTTACTTTTTTCTTAGCAAAGCCACCCCATAACAAAAACACTACATCATTTTTTTCTTCGGAAATTTTCTGAATCACAGCGTCAGTAAACTGTTCCCATCCTTGTTTTTGGTGACTCCCTGCCTCTCCTGCTCTAACCGTCAAAGTAGCATTTAATAGTAGTACTCCTTGTTTTGCCCAACGTGATAAATCACCACTTTTAGGGTACGGAATATTTACATCTGTTTCAATTTCTTTAAAAATATTGATGAGTGATGGTGGATGTGTAATTCCATCATGAACCGAAAAACACAATCCATTTGCTTGCCCCACACCATGGTAAGGATCTTGACCTAGAATAACTACTTTTAAATTATCTAGATCACAAAAATCAAACGCTGCAAAAACATCTGTCCCTTTTGGATAACAGGTGTGTTTTGAATATTCATTTTTAACAAAACTGGTAAGGTTTTCAAAATACGGTTTCTCAAATTCTGATTGTAAAATATTTTTCCAGCTATCGTTAATTTTTACTTGCATTGTTTGTTATTTTTGTGATTCTCAAAAAATTTCTGTCAACTCGAGTTATTTACTCGATATGACATTTAAAAAACAAAAATAGAAATTTGAAAACGAGTATTTCAGAAAAAACACTTCAAGATTTAGAGTTTACAACGGTTTTAGAACAAGTTGCTACACATTGTATCTCCTCTTTAGGAAAAGACAAAACCATGCTAATTCAACCAATAGCTAACAAGAAAAATTTATTTTTCGAATTGAATATGGTTAATGAATACTTAGCTTCTTTTGAAAACGAAAACAGAATTCCTAATCATTATTTTGAAAACATTTCTGAAGAAATTAAGCGACTTGCTATTGAAAATAGTTTTTTAGAAACTGACGGATTTTTAAAAGTAGCTGCTGTTTCTGAAACAGTAAATGAGTTAAAAAAGTTTCTAAAAAAATTTGAGACCTACTACCCTTCATTATTTATTTTAAGTGATGAAGTTGAGTTCACCACAGTTATTATTGATAGTATCAAAAAAATTATCACCCCGTATGGTGAAGTTGCCGACAATGCTTCTGCTACTTTAAAACAAATACGTAAAGATATTGGTGCTGTTAGAGGTAAAATATCAGAGAGTTTTTCTCGCGCTCTAAGTAAAAATTTATCAAGCGGATATTTAGACGACATTAAAGAAACGGTTATTGACAACCAACGTGTGTTAGCTGTTTTGGCAATGCACAGGCGAAAAGTTAAAGGGAGTTTATTAGGCTCATCTAAGTCTGGTAATATCGTATACATTGCTCCGCAAGCTACACTTGCTTACAGTAGAGAATTACAAAACCTATTATACGAAGAAAAGCAAGAAATAGTTCGTATTTTAAGAGCTTTAGCTACCGAAATACGTCCTTATACTCCACTTTTAAACGAGTATCTTACTTTTTTAACACACTTAGATGTGGTAGGTGCTAAAGCTAAATACGCTAAAAACATTAACGGTTTATTACCTAAAATAACTAAAGAAAAAAAGGTGTTTTTAAAAGACGCCTTCCACCCTATTTTATGGCAAAAAAACAAGGCTAAAAATATTGAAACCATACCTCAAACCCTTGAACTAAACGAAAAACAACAAATTATTGTTATTTCTGGTCCAAACGCGGGAGGAAAAAGTATTA
Organism: Tenacibaculum sp. A30; assembly: GCF_051200845.1. Classification (NCBI taxonomy): domain Bacteria; kingdom Pseudomonadati; phylum Bacteroidota; class Flavobacteriia; order Flavobacteriales; family Flavobacteriaceae; genus Tenacibaculum; species Tenacibaculum sp. A30. Next base: position 2,804,607 of record NZ_CP195160.1, on the reverse strand, counting down.
CATTAAAAACAATTGGCTTATTACAGCTCATGTTGCAAAGCGGATTGTTAATTCCTGTTCATGAACGTAGTGAAACAACATTGTTCAACACGATTTTAACAGATATCGGAGACAATCAATCTATCGAAAATCAACTAAGTACGTATAGTTATCGATTAAAAAACATGCGTTACTTTTTAAGAAAATGTAATGACCAAACCTTATTCTTAATTGATGAATTCGGTACGGGATCTGATCCTGAATTAGGAGGTGCTTTAGCTGAAATTTTCTTAGAAGAATTTTACGAAAATAAAGCCTTCGGAATCATTACTACACACTACGCTAACTTAAAAGTATTGGCAGATGAATTAGAAAACGTTACCAATGCCAATATGCAGTTTGATGAACGTACTTTAGAACCTCTATATCGATTATATATCGGACAAGCTGGAAGTTCTTTTACATTTGAAGTAGCTCAGAAAAACGGAATTCCGTATAGCTTAATTAACAGAGCTAAAAAACGTGTAGAAACTGAAAAAGTACGTTTAGACAAAACGATTTCTAAACTTCAAAAAGAGCGAAATCGCCTACAAAAAACTTCTGAAAGTTTAGACAAGCAAAAATCAAAAGGACAAGAACACATTGAAAATCTTCAAGAAAAAGAATTAAGAATTCGCGAAAAGTTAGAAGGTTTCCAAGAACTATACGACAATAACCAACGTATGCTTACCTTAGGTAGAAAGATTAACGAGTTATTGAATAAGTATTTTCAAACTAACAATAAAAAGGAATTATCTACTAACTTTTTTAAATGGGTTACTGCTGAAAAAACAAAACACTTAAAGAAGAATCCTCCTAAAAAGAAAACGAAAGTAGAAAAGCAGGAAGAAAAAGTAGCAGCACAAAAACAAAAAGAAGCTATTAAAAAAGTAGAGAAAGAAGTGCTTCAAAAAGTAGTAAAAGTTCGAGAAGAGAAGAAAAAAGAAGCTGAAAAAATCGCCCAAGAAAAAGCTGCTTATGTTTTTAAAGTTAATGACAGGGTTCGTTTAGTAGATGGAAATGCTGTAGGTACCATTGACAAAATAGAAAAGAAAAAAGCCTTTATCAATTACGGTTTATTCACAACCGAAGCCAAAATAGAACAATTAGAATTGGTAGAAAGAGCTAAAAAGTAGTTTTAATTTTATCTTTCTTATAACAACATGAAAAACTAACATGATTATTAGAAAAGCTACTCCACAAGACACCAAAGAAATTGCTACTTATATGATGTTAGCAATGGAGGATATCGTGTATGAATTCATAGGAGAAAACTCAAGAGAAAAAGCACTTTCTTTTTTAGAAACATTAATTCTTCAAAAGGAAAATCAATATTCTTACGAAAACTGTTGGGTGATTGACGATAATGGTAATTCTATTGCTGTAGCAAACGTTTATAATGGAGCTGATTTAAAGAAACTAAGAACTCCTGTAGCTTCTTTGGTAAAAACCATGTTCAATCGAGAGTTTCAATGTGAAGACGAAACTGAAAAAGGTGAGTTTTACATTGACTGTATCGGTGTAAACCCTAATTATCAAGGTAAAGGTCTTGGGTCTAAAATGTTGCACTTTTTAATTGATGAATACGTTTCTAAAAGAAAAGAAAACTTAGGTTTATTAGTTGATAAAGATAATCCGAATGCAAAAAGATTGTATTTAAAACTAGGATTTGAAATTACTGGTGAAAAGACACTTACAGGAAAAAAAATGGAACACTTACAAATAAAACCGACTCTTATTTCTTAAAAAATATTATTTCACACTACATGTCACCCTATTCTACGATTTTTTCGTCTTATATATGAACCCGAAACAACTATTCATTTATAAAGATTTCTTGTTAAGCAAACAAGAAATATATGTAGGGTCAAAAGCTGAAGAAATTTTTAACTATAATTATGAGCACTTTTTAACTCTTGCTACTGACAGACAAAAAAATCGTTAAATCGATTTAAAAGCGCAACCTTTTCAAGATCGGTAGGACACGCTCGAAAAAGTCAAGATCCTGAACTTATGAAAGTGGTAATTGAGCGCTATAAGACCGGTGATTATCGCTCAAAATCGGATGATAATTTAACTGTCTACACTATGGATTATTATCGTTATTCTAAAAGTTATGAAGCTTTTAAACACTTAGCTGAGCAGTACATTGATAGTTTAATGAACCAAAAAACTATTAAAGAAATTAAAGAAGAAGATAATAAGTATTATCAGTTGTATTCTAAAAACAAAGAGTTTGGAAAAGATTCGTTTACTGATATCATGCTACAAAATTACAAAGAAGGTAGAGATGCTAACAATATTGTAAAACCTATTATTGAAACAGCTCATTATTACTTTGACTTCGCACAAACGAGAAAAGAAAAAAGAAATTTAGAGAAATGGGTTAAATACTGCTATAAATTAATTCCTGAAAAATATTCAGTAGATAACTTAAAAGCAGATATGTTGTATAAAGCAGGAAAAACAAAAAAGGCAATTGCTCTTAAAGCTATTGCTATTGAAAAAATGCCTTACACCGTAAAAAAGAAAGTTAATTTTGAGCATGAGCTAGAACTCATGAAAGCCAATAAAAAACTATAATTTAATTAAGAAAATTATAACAATTACTACTTAGTTTATTTTATAAGTTTACCACGTGAGAAAGCTTAATAAAATAACCCAAAAATCAACTCTATTTCCTATAATAGGGTTGATTTTTTTGTTGCTATTTTCTCCTTGTAAAGTTAGAAACTTTGTACAAGCAGAACTTAACGTTCCGCAAACAGAAGTTTCAAACAAAAGCCAAACAACTCACAACCAACTAAGTTGTTATGACAGTGAAATTACAGATGCTTCTCTAATACAAGTAGCTTCTTCTACCAAAATTCTAGCAGTTTTTCTAACTAGAGCTTTTAACTTCTCTTTTTACTTTATTGAAAGTTTTCCTAGTAAAATTACTGCTGATTATCAAAAAAAGAGGTTTGTAACATCTTCTATCCCTCTTTATATTTTATTCAAAAACTTCAAGGTTTACCTCTAAGCCTTCCTTCCTCCTTTCAACTTTCTAAAATAAAATACAATCTACATAATACTAACTTATGTAGTTCATCGGCTGTGCTTAAAACTTTTAAATAGCATCAGTCTTCATAACGATATAAAATATTATGATAAACAACAATATAAAAAACGACTCAGGACTTTTAGTTCTGGCAATACGATTGGTTATTGGATGGACTTACTTCTCTGCTTTTTGGAGAAGAACAATTTTAGCTAACAAACTCGATCCTGAAGTTGCAGGATATATCGGAGAAAAATTCAACCACTTTCTTCCAAATGCATTAGGTATTAAACCTATTATTCAATATTTAGTTGAAAATCCAGATATACTCTGGTTAAATATGGTAATATTTACCATTATTGAAGGAATTGTAGGACTCTTCATCATCTTTGGTTTGTTTACCCGAATAATGAGTATTGGTGTATTTGGTCTTGCTATGGGAATTCTTTTGGGTTCTGGTTGGATTGGAACAACCTGCCTTGACGAATGGCAAATTGGTGTACTTGGAATCGCAACAGGATATGTACTCTTTTTAACAGGAAGCGGCAAATATTCGTTAGACAACTACTTTATGAAGAACAATTTTTCCTTCACTAAGAAAAAATGGTTTGCATGGTTAGGATCAGGAATTTTACCGATTAAAAACAACATTTTCCCAAGGTTTGTTTTAATAGGGTCGTTAGCCATTTTAGGAATGACTTTATTTACCAATCAGGTATTTCATGGTGGTGTTTGGGGAACACTTCATAACAAATCGGTTAAACCCAAATTAGAAATAACAGAAGGTAAAATTAACAACGATACGCTTTCTTTTGACGTTTTTAGAACAGAAGGTGTTGATGTATACGGATCGTGGGTTATTGCTATTGAAGTATTAGATCAAAACAATAACGCTATTGTTCAATATTCTCAAAAAGAGTTAGCTTCGTTAGCTGATCAAAACATATCAAACTATTATGTTGCTAAAATTAAACCAGGTAAACATAGCTTAGTTGTTCCTTTAGGAGCCAAAGCAAAAATGACTTTTAGTAATCAAGTTTTTTCACAGCTTTCGAACGGAACATATACCGTAAAAATAACAGATATTAGTGGTGCTTTTTGGACACACCGAATAACTAAATAAACAAAAAACGCCATAGTGTTTGTTTAATCACTATGGCGTTTTCTATTATTCTTAATAAAGTTTATTCTAACCCTTCCATTTCTGCATCATAAAATAAACCTGCTGCTTCAATAAGTCCTTCAAGTTCATTGGCTAAATCTTGTTCGTTTTCATCAGATAAGTCTTCAAACCACTCTATTTCATCATCTTTTAAATTGATTAAAAAACGTGGATATTCTGTATGTAACACAAAAATATCTTCTGGATGATTGCTATTATCTGCTAATAAAAATTTAGGTAAGTTCATTATGTTTGGTTTTAATCAATTGTAAAGTTAATTTATTAAATCGTATAAAAAGTAAAATTGAAGCGGTTGTTAATCCTGCCAATAGTCCAAGCCAAATTCCGAAACTACCATACATTTCTTTTGAACCAAAATAAAAGCTGATTGGAAAACCAACTACCCAATACGATATAAATGTAATTAATGTTGGCATTTTAACGTCTTGTAAACCACGTAAAGCTCCTAACACCATTACTTGTATACTATCGCTAATTTGAAAAATAGCTGCCGCAATTAATAAATTAGCTGCAATATTCATCACCTCCATATTATCTACATAATTTTCAGCATCGCTTAAATCCATGTATAAATTTGGTAATGACTTGTGAAAAACAAAGAAGAAGGTTGCAAAAATAACTGCTAAAATCGTTCCTAAGAAAAATATAGAAAACGCTATTCTTCTCAACTCTTTATAATCTTGTAATCCTTTCTGATTTCCCACTCGAATCATTGAGGCTACACTTAATCCTGTTGCTACCATAAAGGTCATTGAAGATAAGTTCAATGCAATTTGATTCGCTGCTTGTGGGTTCTTTCCTAGCAATCCACTTAACCAAACAGCAGCTGTAAAAATAGCCACCTCAAAAAACATTTGCATAGCACTAGGTGTACCTAAATTGATGATTTTTCGAAGCATTAGCGTATCCAATACGAAAAACTTAATATTCGTTACTAAACGTTTTGAACGTTCCTTTTTACTTAACAACCACCACAAATAGACTACCATTACAAATCTTGATAATAAGGTTCCATAAGCTGCACCTACAATTCCTAACTCTGGGAAACCAAACTTTCCGTAGATTAATAAATAGTTCAACAATACATTTAACACGTTGGCTATTAATGTCGCATACATCGGATAACGCGTCATCGACATTCCATCACTGAATTGTTTAAATGCCTGAAAAACAATCATGGGTATTAATGAAAAAGCCACCAAATCTAAATATGGTATCGCCAACTCAACCACCTCTATTGGTTGTTTCATTAAATACATTAAAGGTTTTGAAAAGAATACTGCTAAAAACAGCATAATTCCCATCATGGTACACAGAAAAAGTCCATGTTTAAAAGCTGATTTTGCCTGATCAAAATTGTTTGACGAATCAGCTTCAGCAATTAAAGGTGTTATAGCGGTAGAAAAACCAATACCTAACGACATGGCAATGAACATAAAACTGTTCCCTAATGAAACCGCTGCTAATTCAGCTGTTCCTAGTTGCCCCACCATAATATTATCTATAAAACTTACAAATGTATGCCCTAGCATTCCTAACATTACAGGTGCTGCAAGTTTCAAGTTATATTTAAACTCCGAAGTATATTGTTGTAAATTCAATTTCTATCCTTTTTTTCAAGCTGCGAAGATAAGTTTTTTAAAAGCGCTCTAACTTTATCTTCTTCATTTTTTAATTTATTTAACTACCTTTGATTTTCATTAAAACTCAAATAAAATGGCTTCAATAACACTAAAAGGAAATCCAATTGAAACAATAGGAAACCTACCTAAAAACGGAACTAAAGCTACTGATTTTTCATTAGTTGCAACTGATTTATCTGTTAAGAACTTAGGTGACTTTAATGGTTCTAAATTAATTTTAAATATTTTCCCTAGCGTCGACACAGGTACTTGTGCAACATCTGTAAGAGAGTTTAATAAAAAGGCTGCTAACTTAGAAAACACCAAAGTTTTATGTATTTCTAGAGATTTACCTTTTGCTCAAGGTCGTTTTTGTGGTGCTGAAGGCATTGAAAACGTAATTATGTTGTCTGATTTTGCCGATGGTCAATTTGGTAAAGATTATGGTTTAGAAATTACTACAGGTCCTTTAGCTGGTTTGCATTCTCGTAGCATTGTTATTATTGATGAAAATGGTAATGTAACTTATACAGAACAAGTAAACGAAACTGTTGACGAGCCTAATTACGAAGCCGCTTTAAAAGCATTGTAATTTACTATGAAAAACCCCAATGACGGCTTTTTAAAAGGACGCCTGCGTAGTATTAAATTTGCTGTAAAAGGAATGTGGTTATTAATTACCACAGAAGATAGTATTAAAACACAGCTTACATTTGCTGTGATTGCTACTATCTTGGGTTTTTATTTTCATATTTCTGCAACGGAATGGATGATTCAATGCTTAGTTATTGGACTCGTTTTGGTTGCAGAAGCTTTAAACACTGCTATTGAAGAGGTCGCTGATTTTATACACCCCGATTATCATGAAAAAATAGGCTTTATAAAAGACATAGCTGCTGGTGCTCCTACCTTTGCTGCTATAACTTCATTAATTATCGCGGGGATAATTTACCTTCCTAAAATAATAGCTATATTGTAGCGTTCAATTTATTTCTAACAAAAATACATGGCAAAAAAAAAGACAACTGTTCAAAAAAAACAACCTAGAAAATCTATTTTTAAAAGAATAGGTACCTTTTTTTCAAATAGACAAAACCAAACAATTCTTGGTTTTTTTCTATTACTGTTTTCTATCTTTTTAACTGTTGCTTTTATTTCTTTTTTCTTTTCGTGGCAAGAAGATCAAAGTACTTTAACCCAGTTTGCTGACAGAACTGTTCAAACAAAAAATCTGTTAGGTAAAATTGGTGCTAAATTGAGTAACTTTTTTGTATATAAAGGTTTTGGTTTAGGAGCTTTTCTAATTCCTATAACCTTATTTTTAACTGGTGCTCGTATTTTACTTCAATCTAATTTAAAACGTATTATTACCTCTTGGAACTGGGGAGTTTTAATCATGCTTTGGATTTCTACTTCACTAGGATTTGTAGAAAAAGAAAATGCCTTATTATCTGGAGTTATCGGTTTTGAATTGAATGAATACTTACAAACATTTTTAGGTAAAACTGGTTTAACCATTTTATTATTATTCTTTTTAGTAGCTTATTTAATCATTCGTTTTAGCATTACACCTGAAGCAATTAGCGAAAAAGTAAAAAGCCAAAAAGAGAAAAGTAAAGCTATTTTTAACGAAAGAGCTACCGTAACTCAAGATGATACTACAATTATAGAGGATTCAACAATTATTGAAGAGACTACTTCTGAAGTTGAAAAACCTAAAACAGACAATAAATCAGACTTTGAATTATCAGTAGAAAATTTACGACCTACTATTTCTAACTATTCTGATGTAAATAACACAAAGGAAACAGAAGATATTCCTTTAAACGTTCACCAAACAAAAGAACCTAGTCTTAATATTGCAGAAGACAGTAAAAACGAAGTTGAAGTTGCTATTGAAAAAATTGCAGAAGAAAAAAGTGTTACCGAAAATTTATCAGATCAATTAATAAAAGATTTTGGTGAATTTGATCCTACGCTAGAACTAGGAAACTTCAAGTTTCCAACCTTCAACTTACTTAAAGAATACAACGAAAGTATTTCTGTTGATCCTACCGAATTAGAAGCCAATAAAAACCAAATTGTAGAAACCCTAAAAAACTACAAAATTGGTATTGCTCAAATTAAAGCTACGGTTGGGCCAACAATTACTTTATACGAAATCGTACCAGAAGCAGGTGTACGTATTTCAAAAATTAAAAACTTAGAAGACGATATTGCTTTATCACTTTCTGCTTTAGGAATTCGTATCGTTGCACCAATTCCAGGAAAAGGAACTATTGGTATTGAAGTTCCTAATAAAAAGGCAACCATCGTTTCTATGCATTCGGTAATTGCCTCTAAGAAATTCCAAGAATCGCCAATGCAACTTCCTATTGCTTTAGGAAAAACGATTTCTAACGAAACCTTTATTGTCGATTTAGCAAAAATGCCTCACTTACTAATGGCAGGTGCTACGGGACAAGGTAAATCGGTTGGATTGAATGCTATTCTTACATCCCTTTTATACAAAAAACATCCTGCGGAAGTAAAATTTGTATTGGTCGATCCTAAAAAAGTAGAATTAACATTATTCAACAAAATAGAGCGTCATTATTTAGCAAAGTTACCAGATGAATCTGATGCAATTATTACCGATACTACAAAGGTTGTTAACACTTTAAATTCGTTATGTATTGAAATGGATAATCGTTACGACTTGTTAAAAGAAGCAATGGTTCGTAACATCAAAGAATACAATGCAAAATTCAAGGCTCGTAAATTGAATCCTGAAAACGGACATCGATTTTTACCTTATATCGTACTAGTTATCGATGAATTTGCTGATTTAATTATGACTGCCGGTAAAGAAGTAGAAACTCCTATTGCTCGTTTAGCACAATTAGCCCGTGCGATTGGTATTCACTTAATTGTAGCTACTCAGCGTCCGTCGGTAAATGTAATTACAGGTATTATCAAAGCGAATTTCCCTTCGAGAATTGCCTTTAGAGTAACTTCAAAAATTGATTCTAGAACAATTTTAGATGCTCCTGGAGCTGATCAATTAATTGGTCGAGGTGATTTATTATATTCCGCAGGAAATGATATTACTCGAATTCAATGTGCTTTTGTTGACACTCCTGAAGTAGAGAAAATCACCGATTTCATTGGTTCTCAGCGTGCTTATCCTGAAGCGTATTTATTACCTGAATATGTAGGTGAAGAAGGTGGCACAAATCTTGATATTGATATTTCAGACAGAGACAAATTATTTAACGACGCTGCTGAAATAATTGTAACTGCGCAACAAGGTTCGGCATCCTTATTGCAACGTAAATTAAAGTTAGGATACAACCGCGCTGGTAGATTGATTGATCAATTAGAAGCCGCAGGTATTGTGGGTCCTTTTGAAGGTAGTAAAGCACGACAAGTACTTGTACCAGATTTAATTGCTTTAGAGCAGTTATTAGAAAACGAAAAGAATTAATAATTATAAACTATTCCGAAAGTGGAAATTAGAAAGACGATGAAAAAAATAGGATTATTATTTATTGGATTATGTATTAGCGTTAGTGCTATGGGACAATCAAAATCTTCAGAAGCAAAAAAACTGCTTGATGAAGTATCTTCTAAAATGGGAGCTTATAAAAACATGGTGATAGGTTTTAACTCATCATTAGTAAACAAAGCTGCAGGTATTACCAACGACCCGCCAATTAGAGGAGAAATAACCCTATCTGGCGAAAAATACAACTTAGATTACTTAGGAAACACGTTTATTTTTGACGGAAAAAAGTTAGTGGTTATCAATCAAGATGAAAAAGAAGTTACAATTACTAATGGTAATATTGAAGAAGAAGACGGATTCATCTACCCTTCTAAATTATTGACTTTTTACAAAGAAGGATACAACTACACGATGGGGTCGTTAAAAAACAGTAACGGACGTAATGTTCAATACGTCAACTTAACTCCTATTGACAGCAATTCTGATATCGTAAAAGTAGAGTTAGGAATTGACGCAAAAACAAAGCACATTTACAAACTTACTCAAATAGGTGCTAACGGTGCTGAAACTACGTTTACAATCACCAAATTTAAGAGCAACCAACCTATTTCAGAAAAACTTTTCTCTTTCGATAGAACCAAGTACGCTAAACAAGGCTACTATATCGACTAAAAAAAATACGCAAAAGTTTTGTTACCGATTTACTCATAAAATCATTAACAAAACTTTTGTGTTTATATGCTACTAACCTACTACCTTTGCATCTGTGAAAACATTAGACAGATATATCTTAAAAAGATTTTTAATACCTTTTTTAGCAACCTTCTTTATCATCTTATTTGTACTGGTAATGCAAGCGTTGTGGTTAGTTTTTGACAACTTTGCAGGAAAAGGTCTTAGCGTTGATATCATTTTAAAATTTCTTTGGTATACCACGCTAATTGTTACCCCACAAGCCCTACCTATTGGAGTATTACTGTCTTCTATTATGACACTGGGTAGTTTATCAGAAAACTATGAATTTGCTGCGGCAAAATCTGCTGGTGTTTCTTTACAACGAATGGTGCGTCCAGTTGTTTTTCTTGCCATTTTTTTAAGCGGAATTAACTTCTTATTTCTTAATTACGTATACCCTTATGCCATGCTAAAACAGCTAAACATGAAGGTAAATATTAAGAAAAAGCAACCTGCCATTGCACTAGTTGCAGGAGGTTTTAATACAGAGCTTCCTAACTTTCAAATAAAGTTTAAAGAAAAATACGGAGAAGAAGACAACCTTTTAAAAGAGGTAATGATTTACGATTTATCTTCTAAAAGAGGAAACAATAAAATTATTACAGCAAAAAAAGGTGAAATTCTTTCGGAAGAAGGAAGTCGTTATATGACGTTGGTTTTATATGATGGTCATTTTTTTGAACACCATATTAAAAACGGTGCTTCTTTTAAAGAGCGAGAAAAAATGCCTGCATCCTATGCCGATTTTGATGAATACACCATCAATATCGATATTTCTTCTTTTAGTGATGACGATCTTGAAGAAGAAAAGTACAAAACGCAGTATAACATGTTAAGTTTGGCTCAGTTAAAAGACACGTTACCAACGATGAAACAAAGTTATCACGACTATGTTGCCAGTAGAGCTAAAAACCTATTTTTAGGGGTTGATGTAGAAGACTTACACCAATATCCTGATTCGTTAATGAACAAAAAACTATCGTCAGATATTCTTGATAATTTTGATTTAAGAGAAAAACAAAATGTGCTTATCACAGCAACTTCAAAGTTAGAACGTACAATAAACAACAATAAAGATTATAAAGAAACCTTAAAAAACAGACGTAAATATTTAAACTTATACGACATTGAATTTTACAACAGGGTTGCTTTTTCTCTTTCGTGTTTACTACTTTTCTTTATCGGAGCTCCGTTAGGATCTATCATTAGAAAAGGAGGTATGGGCTTACCCATGATTTTAGCCATTGCCATTTATGTTCTGTACTTTTTCTCCAACACCTTTGGTAGAAATTTAGCAGAAGAAAGCTCGCTAACAGCAATTGTCGGTTCTTGGCTAAGTGTATTTTTAATGCTACCTTTGGCGGTAACTTTAACACTTAGAGCAACTAAAGACAAAGGATTGTTCGATATTAACAGCTTTTTGGCTCCAATACGAAACTCTTTTAAAAACATATTCTCTAAAAAAGAGAAAACAACAAAATAATGACAACACAAGCATCAACGAATATTCAATTAAATACAATTGAAGAAGCTATAGAAGACATCAAAAATGGTAAAGTTATTATCGTTGTTGATGATGAAGATCGTGAAAATGAAGGTGACTTTTTAGCCGCTGCTGAAAAAATTACTCCGGAAATGATCAACTTTATGGCAACCCATGGTCGTGGACTTATTTGTACGCCACTTACCGAAACTCGCTGTAAAGAATTAGAATTAGGTATGATGGTTAGCAACAATACCGACCCTATGGAAACTGCTTTTACCGTTTCTGTAGATTTACGCGGAAATGGAGTTACTACTGGTATCTCTGCTTCTGATAGAGCTAAAACTATCGAAGCCTTAATAAATCCTGATACAAAACCTTTCGATTTAGCTAGACCAGGACATATTTTCCCACTAAAAGCTAAAAACGGTGGTGTTTTACGTAGAACAGGACATACCGAAGCTGCTATCGATTTTGCTCGTTTGGCTGGTTTACAACCTGCTGGGGTTATCGTTGAAATTATGAATGAAGATGGTACTATGGCGCGCTTACCTCAACTATTAGAAGTTGCTAAAAAATTCGATTTGAAAATTGTTTCTATTGAAGATTTAGTAGCTTATAGAATGGAACACGATTCTTTAATTGAAAAGAAAGAAGATTTTAATGTGCAAACTCGTTTTGGTGACTTCCGTTTACGTGCTTACCAACAAACAACTAACAACCAAGTTCATATTGCGTTAACCAAAGGTACTTGGAGTAAAAACGAACCTATTTTAACTCGTGTAAATTCTACTTTAGTTAACAACGATATTTTAGGAACACTTACCAATAATGCTGATAAAAAGTTAGACCAAATGTTTAAAGTTATTAATGATGAAGGTAGAGGTGCTATCTTATTCATTAACCAACAAATGCAAGCGTTAAACTTATTAAACAGACTTCGTGTGTTGAAAGAAAACCAAGCGAAAGGAGAAATGAAAGCTCCGAATGTGGTAATGGATAACAAAGATTTTGGTATTGGTGCTCAAATTTTACACGATTTACACATACATAAACTACGTTTAGTTTCTAACACTAAACAAACCAAACGTGTAGGTATGATTGGTTACGGATTAGAAATTGTTGATTACGTAAGCTACTAATCGCAAACAACATAAAATCAAAAAAATCCTGAGTTAATTAACTCGGGATTTTTTGTATATATTTGAGAAAACAAAAATTGCTTAAACTTCATTATACCCCATGCTATTGTCGGGATAAAACAACTAAAGTTTGACATATAACAAGTTGGCTGTAATTTGATTACGGCTTGTCTTTAAACCCAAGTTTAAGCTCAAGTTTCTTTAATTCTTTATAATGATTATCTCGGATTTTCTTAATATTTAAACTTGGCACAAATTTATGAGAACTATTACCTTTTTGATAAATTTTATTCCCAGATTTGAATAAAGACTTTATTTTTTCATAAGCGTCCTTCCCCTTCAATTTTGGTGCTTTTTTTAATTTAAGATAACTCAATAGTCCATCTAAATCAGATAAAAACCAATCTTCAATCATTCGTTTGGCAATAATCCTATAAAAATTATTAACACCTAATTCTTTTAACTTTTTTTCTACTATTTTCCAATTTGTTGGTGGTTTTTTTCCTAACTCAAAAACATCTGAGTCATAACAACAGAAAACTGAAATATTTTCCGAACTATATTTCGGCAAAATTTCAAGCTTTATTTTAGAAGCAACCTTATTTTCAAATCGACCAATCCCTTTTAAATTATAAATTTTAACTTTAGGAATATTATCAGAAATTTCACCTCGATAATAATTTATAAGCTCTTGATAGAATTCATTATCTGTATCACCTTCTACAAAAAGAACTATAATTGAATTGTTAACTTCTTTTGCCATTAATTACATAATTCGTTTAACAACTCATAATTACCTGTCGAACATTCAATAACTCTATCAAATATCAAATCACCAACTGAAATACCTTCTTCTTCAGCAATTTTAATAACTTTATTAAATTTAGATTTCTTAATTTCCTTAAATATTGCCAATCCTTCATTGTTAGGAATACCAATTTTAATTTTATTTGTATCCAAATACTGAATTAAATAAGGAGAATGACTTGAGGTTATTATTTTAGTTTTTTCTGTTAAACCATCCAAAATAATTAATAATCTCTGCAATAAACCTGGATGGATAGAATTCTCTAACTCTTCTAAAGAAACTAATTGAACTTTATTTAATTCTGCAGCAATAGTGAGAGCAATAATATAAAATATTTTTTGAGAACCTGACGAGAGACTATTAATACTGCTTTGTTGATTATTATTAATTTCTTTGACCCTAATATCATATAGCTTTTCTGGAAAATCTAACGGAAGTTCCATCTTTTCAGAATCAAATTTAACCTCTTTCTTAAAATCAATTTCTACTGGCTCAAAATCCTCAATATCAGTCAATAAAGACTTTACTGAATCTTCAAATATTTCGTATAAATCAGACTTTTTTTCTCTTAAACTATAAATAAAGTATCCAACATCAGCAGTTCTTGGCATACTCAAAGAATAACCAGTTTTCACAATCTTAGTATTTATTTGTCTAAAAAGTCTATCAGGATGCTGTAATGTATCGATATAAACAACATTCAAGTTTAATATTTCTTCAATAACATTATTGTAAAATAAATCATCAAAATTAGACAACTTGTTAATTATTAATTCAGCTTTTTTTACTTTAATTTTTTTATCACACCTTGCTGTTGGCGAAGAAATATAATTCCCTTCCTTAGTGTTTCGTTTAATATATGTTTTATACTTAGAATCAGATTTAATTGTTTTTATTTTTAAAAACTCATCCTTGATTTGTTTTCCTTTATTCTCATTTTTAATCCAATCGAAAGAATAACCATAAGACACAATACACTCTTCTTCTTGAAAAAAAGTTAAAAACTCAACTTCAAAACTATAAGGATAATCATCAATATGCTTATTGATTGGAATAATAGAACGAATAGCCATCATTTTAGCTTTATCCTCTATAGATTCTTTTAAAAAGTCTATTCCGTATTCAATTGCATTAATAACATTTGATTTTCCATAATTATTAAGAGCAATCAATGCATTGAATTTATCTAAAGACAATTTTACCTTACCAACATTTGCAAATCCACCTACAGTTATATTAAGTATTTCCAATTTTGTTATTTTTAATTTCGTTTATTAATACAAAAGTACAATATTTATCAACATCAAAACTATATACGTAATATTTTATTGCTTATTAAAAAAACCACAACCAAAAATGTATCTTATAAAAAGCACTAATTTAATTTTTAAAAATTACCATCCTTTTTCTGAAGAAAATAAAAAACTACACCGCTTATAAAATATAAGAATACATCAATGAAATCAGCAGTGTATCTTGGATGAAACTTAGGTAGTAAATACTCAAAAATAACTCCGTAGAAAGCGCAGATATAAATAATTACACCAAGAGGGATTGTATAACTTTTATCTCCTCTACTCCATCGTAAAATAAAAAGACAGATCGTTAAAACAATCGGTAGTATTAAAAAATCATTTACATAATTATTAACGATTTTGGGTAGTGTAATTTCAAATTGCTGAGCGAGATAAATAAAGCTTCCTACAGCAACTGAAATGTAGAAGTAATATGGAAGTATCCTTTTTTGCATACACTCCTATCCTGCTGCTACCATTGCTATAAACCATGCAATTAACGCTCCTATAGCACTTACCAGCAAATACGCTGAGTATAAAATCCAACCAACAATACGATACAACCAAAACGAATGTTTTTTTAAGCGCTCTGCTAAATTTGGATTTTCTATTTCATACTTCACCTTTTGAAGCTCTTCTTCTTTATATGCTGCTACTTTTTGTTCTTGTTTTTTTTCAAAAGAAATTAATGTATTACAGTTTTTACAGTAATCGCTATTCTTATTAAAAACTCCGCAGTTTGGACATTTAACGTTTCTAGTAATTGCCATTTTCTTGTTCTTTAAAGCTGTATTTATTTTTCTTTTTATACGGACGGATAATCAACCTTGTTTCACGATCAAAACGAATGTAACTATACACCCAATTCATAAACACTACTGCTTTATTTCTAAATCCAATAAGTGAAAATAAGTGCACAAACATCCATACAAACCAAGCAAAAACTCCTTGAAACTTCCATTTAGGTAAATCAACAACGGCTTTGTTTCTTCCAATAGTCGCCATTGATCCTTTGTCTTTATACTTAAATGGTTTTTGTTTTTTCTTCTTTAATTTTGCTATGATATTTTTCCCTAACAACCTTCCTTGTTGAATTGCAGGTTGTGCCATCATAGGGTGTCCTCTTTCATAATCTTTAGTTTCCATACACGCTACATCTCCAATAGCGTATATGTTATCATAACCGATTATTTTGTTGTATTCATCTACTTTAAATCGATTGGCTCTTTCCACTACACATTCTTCAGCTAAACCATTAACAGCGGCTCCTTTTACTCCTGCTGCCCAAATAACAGTTTGCGCTTTAAAATGGTCTTCGCTATTGGTTGTCACCGTTTCTCCGTCATAATCTAGTACCCGTAAATTTTTCCAAACATCAACTCCTAGTTTTATTAAAAAATCTTCTGATTTTTCTGAAGAAGCTTCGCTCATCCCTTTTAATAACTCTCCTGAACTTTGAATGAGATTAATTTTCATTTCTCGGATATCTAAATCTGGATAATCTTTAGGAAGAATTCCTTTTTTCATTTCCGCTAATGCCCCTGCTAACTCTACTCCTGTTGGCCCTCCTCCTACAATAACAAAGTTCATTAACGCTCTTCGTTTTTCTAAATCGGTAACTAATAATGCCTCTTCAAAGTTTTCTAACACCAAACTACGAATATTCAATGCCTGCGGAACCGATTTCATTTCCATCGCATATTTTTGAATATTGGTATTTCCGAAGAAATTTGTAGTAGATCCTGTGGCAAGAATTAACTCGTCATACTCCAAATTACCAATCGTAGTTTCTACAATTCGTTTCTCTGCATTTATACCCGTAACTTTAGCTAACCGAAAATAAAAATTTTCTATATCGTTAAACCTTTTCCTTAATGGAAATGCTATACTATCTGGCTCTAATCCGCCTGTAGCTACTTGATACAATAAAGGCTGAAATGTATGGTAATTGTGTTTATCGATTAAAACAACTTGTAATTCTTGATTTTCTAATGCTCTTGCAGCTGCCAATCCTGCGAATCCACCTCCTACAATAATAACTCGAGGAAAACTCGTTTGAGGTATGTTCATTATTAATTAGGGTTTTATAACTAATTAGCAAATTTAACTAAAAGAGAAAGGAGTTTCTTAAAAATTATTTTTTAGTTTTACATTTCATCCCTTAAATTCATTAACCTAATAAAATAATTACTATGTTCAATTTTTTTAAGAAAAAAAAGGTAAAAAATTTAGTTATTGAATGCGATACGGATGTTATTCATATAAATAGCAAACCGCTTACTTTTCCTACAAATTACAGTACTTTAATTCAAGTATTGGGTAAGCCTAGTAGAGAATTAAAAAAGAGTAACGAGTACATGATTTGGGATAAACATGGTATTTTTTGTGGTTATACGGATAAGGATAATATTTTATCTATAAACGTTTATCAGAATAAAATAGACCGCAGCGAATACAACACCAAAAAGCAATTTAAAGGAAAGCTTATTTTAAATAATGAGGAAATTACCAACAACGAGTTCGGTAAAATTCCGTTAGGTAAAGTTGCTATTCACAGACTAGGTAGAGAAAGTGACACGCGCTTTGGCTTTAGTCTTGGTGTTAATAGAGATTACAAAGATTTATAACTCCAACTTTAGTTGTTGTAATGTTTTGTTTGTTGTTATGAGTTTGTCGATTATTTTTTTTCTTAAAACATCTATATCTTCTTCATAGTATCGTGCCCACTTATACTCTTTAAACAAGGTTTGTATTTGTTTTAAGCGTTGATGTGCAAATTCTGAGGTCATTAAGAATTCTTTACGCTCTTCGTCAGTTCGTATTCTTTTGATGTTTGCTTTACGCTCTTGATAGTCTAACTCTAGGTAAAACACTTTATCTGTACCATTCAGCGGATAAAAGTCTGACCAATTTGCATAGCCTACATAATATTTCTGATTTTTATAATGGTCTATTCCCTGAATTTTCCAACGGCAGTTTGCAACCCTACCCCAGTGGTTTGAATAACGAAAAACGCCTTCTTCAGTGTAATAGTAATAACTCCCTGATTTACTTTGAAAATGAGCTTTCATATCATCAAAAAAATTGATGTTTTGCATTTCAAACTCACAATAAGTACTTCTGTAAAAGTTAAATTTATGATACTTCATTTAATTTCCAAAAGCTGTTAGTACTACTTTCCTTCTACCTCCATAATTTCTGTGCTCTCCTAAATACACTCCTTGCCAAGATCCTAAATTTAGTTTTCCATTGGTGATCGGAATCTGCACCTGACATCCTAACATCGAGCTTTTAATATGCGCAGGCATATCATCTGCTCCTTCATAATCATGCTTGTAGTATGGCATATTTTCAGGAATCATTTTGTTGATATGCGACTCGAAGTCCATTCGAACAGTTGGGTCAGCATTTTCGTTAATCGTTAAACTTGCTGATGTGTGTTTTATAAACACCTGAAACTGTCCTACCTTAATATTTTTAAGTTCTGGAAATGCTTCTAATAAAATATCTGTAATTAAATGATAACCTCTGTTAAATGCTGGTAATTGAATTTCTTTTTGATAAAATTGCATACCGCAAATCTAAAACACTTCTTTTATAATCTTTAAAAATTCTTGCTTTTTTGTTTTAGAAATAGGTATTGTTGTTTGATTTTGCATCAACAAAAAATCTCCATCTTTTTTTATAAACTTCTCTAAATAATGGAGATTTATTAAGAAAGACCTGTGGCACCTGAAAAATAAGTTATTGCTTTGAAGTTGATTTTCGAAATATGATAACGGTTTACAAATAAGCTGATTTTCTTTATTTGCCAGATTTACCTTTGTATACATACCATCTGCTTCTAAATACAAGATATCTTCATGAGATACAAAAATGATTTCTCCGGGAACTTCTAAAGCTATTTTATGTGACGATAAAGATTGAATTGCTTTTTTTAGCTCTGAAAATTGCGCTGAAACCTTTTTTTGCTCTATGTTTACTTTGGCCTTATTTATAGCTACTCGTAATTCTTCTCTATCAATAGGTTTTACCAAATAATCTATTGCCGATAACTTTAATGCATCTAGCGCATATTGTTGATAGGCTGTTGTAAAAATTAATTGAAATTCGATAGGCTCAGAAATAAAGTCTAAAATTTCTAACCCTGAATACTCTGGCATTTCAATATCTAGAAAAACAATATCAGGCGCATGTTTATTTATTTCTTTTACTCCATTCAACAAGTTGTCAGCTGTAATAATACTTTTTATTTCAGGGAAGAATTCTGTAAGCATCGTTTCCATTACGCTACGTGCTTTTGCCTCATCATCAATTATTAACGCTTTCATTTTTAAATTCTTTTTATTTTTAGTGTTACTACCGTTCCTGTAGCCTTATTATTTTCATCAACTTTATCTGTAAACTCTACTGAAATATCAAATAACTTTTCTTTCTTGTATAGTGAAACTCGCTCTTGAGTGGCGTTCACAGCAAAAGATTTATGTCCCTGTCTTTTCTTATTGATTTCTGATGATTTTTCTCTTCCAATACCATCATCCTCTATAGTTACAATTAACAAATTAGTAGTTTTATTTTTAATTGTTATCCATAAGTTTCCTTGTTCCTTTTTATGAACAAGTCCATGTTTTATGGCATTTTCTACAAACGGTTGTAAAAACAACGGCGGAACTTCAAATTGATCTTTATTTACATTCTTATCTACTAAGAAATGAACTTTAAATTTATTCTCAAATCGCAATTGTTCTAATGCTATATAAATTTCAAGTGAACTGAGTTCTTCTTTTAGCGATATTACATTAACCCTACTATGATTTAAATACATTCTAATTAAACGGGAAAATTTGACCAGATAATCACTCGCTAAATATTTCTCGTTCTTCATTACATAATCTTGAATTGCTCCTAAAGAATTAAAAATAAAATGAGGATTCATTTGTGAGCGTAAGTTCTCTAATCGTAACTTACTTATTCTACTAGCTAAAATCACTTTTTCTAATTCTCGCTCTCCTTCTTTCTCTTTCCACTGTAACTTAATTCTGTAATATATTACTACCACTAAAACTGATGTAAAAAATACAGCAGCTATGAACCACCAATTCTCCCAAAAAGGTTTTTGAACAATAATTTTAACGCCTTTACTTTCTTCCCCAATACTTCCATCTAAACTTTTAGTTCTAAGTAAAAACTCATATTTTCCAGATGGAATTCCAATATACCTAACAACATCATCATTCAGTTCTGATGTTTGCCATTCGGTATTGAAACCTAAAAGCTTATATTGAAAAACATTTTTGCTACTAGCTTTAAATCCGTTTGCATTAAAATTAAATGTAATATCATTGGTTTTATAAGGCAACTCATACTTTGTTTTTATTTCTTGCTCTTTACCTCCAATTTTAACATTGCTTATATAAGCTAATGGGGCTGTTTTAGGTAGCATTAAATCAGGAATAGATATATCTACTCTACATAAAAAATTATTTCCAGGCACCCATAAATAATCGTTTTGAACAACCGGATGTTTGAACTTGATAGCACTTTTATCAGTTAAATTAATTGTTTTTATCGATTCTTTATCTGTATCATATCGCTGTATCCCTTTTTCAGTAACAATCCACAGAAAATTATCTTTTCCTAAAATTCCTTTTATTTGAGATTGCAATAACCCTGTTGAATACGTAATACTGTCGGTAACTTTTCCAGCTTCTAACCCTAAGATTTTATCTCTTGTGGTTGCCCATATTTTACCATTAGAAGTTTGAGTGTATTCAGAAAAAATAATAGGTTTGTTTTGATAACTTACGGGAATGGTTTGTAGTTTTTTATTATAAACTACCGTTCCGTCAATATAAGTTACGTAAATAAGTTTATTTTTAGAATCGTAATGAGTACTAATAGGTCTTTTACTATCTAAAACTATATGCTCTTTATTTTTTGACAAATGGGTGTAAATAATAGCATGTCGGTACGATAAATACACCAGCGAATCCTTACTTATTTGAGCAAAACCTTTAGCTGTTGTAAACAGATTCCCAACATTCGTCATTTTTTTACTCTTTAAATCATAAATATAACTACTTGTTCCGTTGGTACTTATATATGCCCTATCGAGTATTTCATCATATTTAATTCTATTTACTGGTCGTTGATTCGATAAATTCGTAATTGTATAATCGTTATTTTGTGTATTATAATCAATCAAATTACCATTTTGGGTACCCAACAACAAGCGATTTTCTGCTACAGCTTCTATTGAGATAATATCTTCTTTTATCTCTAAAAAACTCTTCTTTGTTATTCCTAAACTTGGTACTACAAAAACACCATTTTGAAGTGTAGTTAACCAATAATTATTTTCATTATCTTTTAAAACATCCGTTATATGATAATCTTTAAAAATTTGTTCGGTATCATTAACTTTTGTTTTTTCTAAAGCTTTATAAATTCCATTTGATGTTAACAACCAGTTTTTCTGAAACTTCTTTGTATTGTATACCTGAGCTTTTTGAAAATTATTCGGAAGTTTTATAAAACTAATTTCTCTTGTATGAATATTTATTGAAAACGCTTTTGATACATCACTATCAAGTTTAACAACAATCTCATCAAACCACTGAAACATCTGAAAATTTCCTTTATCTAAAGAAAATTTTTTTTTATCACATTTTACTTTTTTGAAAACTGGTATTCCCTCTTCTTCATAAACATGAGTAATGGTATTTGTTTCTTTTAAGTTATAGTAAAAAAAACCGTTTTTAGATTTTGCTATTTTAGAAACCTCAGCATTTAAGTCTTTTTTTACTGATCCTGTTTTTTTATCTATCTGATAACTCTTTCTCTGAGAAATAAAGAAAATATCATTTTTTAAAACCATTAAATGAGCAAAGGTTCCTTTTAACTCATTAGAAAAGTCTTTAAATAGCTGTAACTCTTTATTTACAACTTTATAAATATGTCCTGAAATTGTAGAACACCATATTTGCCCCTCATCATCAATTTGTAAATTGAAGATACTTTTAGTGGTAGCAATCGTATTTTTTACCTTAATAAATTTTTTACCATTGTAGTAAAACAATCCTTGTTCTGCACCAACCCAAACAAGATTATCTTTATCTTGAATAATATTAAAATTAGCCAGAGAAGCTAGACCATCATCCGATGTAAATTGCGTATAAAAAGGCTCTTGTGAAAAAACATTTTCAAAGAAAAGAAATACGAAAACAAGTATGTAAAAAGTTTTTTTCACAAATTTAATATCACTATAAAAAAGGTGGCTATGCAATAATACGCAAAACACCACCTTTATTCACAACTGTTCTTAGTTTAAAATTAATTAACTCCTATGATAGTCAATTTATAACCATTGAATGACTTTTCAATTATAACTCTTTTTAACCAAAAAAATTTACCTCTAAAAATTAATGGTATAAATAGGAATTTATGAACCGTATGAGTGTATCTTTTTTTTACACTTCTTTTTCTTACATGAAGTTTCATTGTTATTTTTAAGGCTTTGCGTCACACTTACAATATCCTCCGTAAGGTGCTCCTCCAGTTCGGCTAATTCCATTAAAATAAACTTCTCCGTATTTTCCTCCCCCTGTATAATCTCTTCGTAAAATAAATTGTTGTAACATACACTGCCCATCAGAGTTTTCCTGAACTACGGCTCCAACTACCCATTGGTACAAAGGAACTCCTGTTACTTTATGCTTTACTGTTGACCACTTGTTTGAAGTAACATATTGCTTTAAGTTCTTCATACTTGTTTTACCGTAATAAGCATTTAACCCTTTGGTAGCAATTCCTATCAAACTACTGTTTAAACTTCCTTTTGCTGGCATTGTTACACTATTTAACTTTGCTCCTAACCAATCTTTACGTAAGTTATCAAACTTAGCAAAAGTTGTTTGAGATGTTAATTCAGGATTTTTATAATACTTCTTAATTTTTTCTGGATTTTTAGCAGCAATAACAAACTGTTGTGGTTGAGCATTATTCATCCATTTATGGCCTTCATTATCATTTTTATGATATACTTCAGCCCCTATTAACAACACCCCTGGTTCTAATAAAAGCACATTAGCATTGGTCCACTCTGGTCCACCTCCCATTCCAAACTGAAACTGAATGTTTCCTTTGTCTGCAGATTTTCTATATTGCTCTGGAACTACACCATAACGTTTTTGTTCTGGAGTGAAATAAGCGTTTAATTGATACGTTGTCGGATCATATTCAATAGAAAAGCCTTCGTAAATATCACCTGGATTGCTATCAAAATGACTTGAAGGATTTCTAACAAAGTATTGTGATAAATGGTAGTAACCAGACAGTTCCATCTTATCAGAAAAACCACCATCGTAAGCAGGCATTTTTTTAAATTTCGTTCTGTTTAATACATAAATTTGATTGTCTTTAAATTTATCATTTTCACTACTTTCTATAGGTGAAGGAATTTCATTCACTACTTTCCCTTTACTATTTTCTTTAGCTAACAAAGCCTCATTTTCTGCTGCTTGCTTTTGTTGATATTCTTTATACTTTTTAAAATAAAAATCTTGCTTTTCTTTATCGTTGGGATACTTTTTAGCTAACTCTTTCTTAAACTCTTCATCTGAATACTCATTTGTATTAGACGTTGAATTAGTATCTGAACTTGTAGTTGATTTTTCTATTGATGAAGAAGCTTTCTCTTCTATTTTTTTTGTTACTTTTTGCTTAGCTTTTTTTAACATGTTACCAAACTGAGCATTGGCTGTTTGATGAAACAAAAAACTAGCGAAGAATAAACAAACTAATATTGTATATTTTTTCATTTCTATTACTGTTTTTATGTTATTAAAAGCTACCTGCTTTTACACAGGTAACTTTCTTTCTTGAATTACTATTTAAAGGGAATGTTTTTTTATTGACATGCGACTGTGCTCCAAGAAGCTCCAGATGGCTTAGCCCATTGGTTTGCTTGCGTATTTGGTGGGTTTAAAGGATCAAAACCAGCATCATGTTGAATACACGTTAAGTCATCATTTCCATCTGCAATCATATAAAAGAAATTTACATTATTACCTCTTAACGTTAATCTTGTTATTGCTGTATTCTGACTTAAATCTATACTAGTTAAAGCGTTATTCATTGCATGAAATTGTGAAATATTTTCAAAAGCTTCTAAACCTGTAACATCTGAAATACTCAATCCATCAACACGAATTAAACCTGAGTATGCCTGAGCTTCTAACACTTGAATTTCACTATCTCCATTAGTATTAATGGGGTTATTAGCAACTAAAGCCGTTTTAACATTAGCATCTGGTATATTTACAATAGTACCAGTTGCTGCTTATATCCCCGTGCCATTAATCAAAATAGCATAACTAGGTTTTGTAGGATCGTTACTTTCTACAACTATCATTGCTTGTTTTTGTCCTGCAGATTGTGGTGTAAAACGTGCTGTTACCTCATAAAAACTACCAGGAGCAATCGTTTGTGGTGCAGATACATTTACCAAGGTAAAATCACTTGCGTTAAGTCCGCTCATTCTAATATTACTTACCTCTAAGTTTCCTTGACCATTATTCTGAATAGCAAAAGTTAAATCATTTCCAGAGTTTCCTACAGTAACATCACCAAAACCCAATCCTGTTTCACTAAAAGCAATTGCAGGTTGTGCTGGCGCTGTTCCTGTTCCATTCATAGGTAAAGACACTTTATTTTCACTAGAATTATTAAAAAACCTAATAGATGCTGAAGCAAATCCTTGTGAACTTGGCGTGAACTTAACTTCAAAAGTATATGTATCACCTGGAGCAATAGTTCTTATTAACGAACTTGTTCCTCCTATTACTGTAAAAGATGATGCGGTACTACCTCCTACTATATTTACATTAGTAATATCTAAATCTGCATTTCCTGTATTAGAAATTGTAATATTTTTAGATAATTCTTGACCTACTTCTACGTTACCAAAAACAATTGGCGACTCGCTAAATGTCATTACTGGTTGTGCTGGCGCTGTTCCTGTTCCATTCATTCCTAAAAACACATCACTATCATTAGAATTATTTAAAAACCTAATAGATGCTGAAACATATCCTTGTGAACTTGGCATGAACTTAACTTCAAAAGTATGTGTATCACCTGGGGCAATAGTCTTTATTAATGCAGTTGTTCCTCCTATTACTGTAAAAGATGATGCGGTACTACTTCCAACAATATTTACATTAGTAATCTCTAAATCTGCATTTCCTGTATTAGAAACTGTAATAGTTTTAGATAATTCTTGACCTACTTCTACGTTACCAAAAGCAATTGGCGACTCGCTAAATGTCATTACTGGTTGTGCTACCGCAGTACCCTTACCATCTAACGCTATAATTTTTACACCAACGTTTGTTGTTATCTCTAAACTAGCCGTTTTATTCCCTTCAGTTGTTGGAGCAAACGTTACCGAAACCGTTTTTGTGCCCCCTACAGCTAACGTTTCTGCTGTTGCAGCCGTTGTAAATTCAGAAGCATTTGTTCCTTTTACCTCAAAAGCAGTAATTTCTAAGTCGGCATCTCCACTATTTGTTATGGTGAATGTAGCATCATCTGTTTGGTTAATTTCTACATCTCCAAAAGATAAAGTTGTTACATTTAAGTCTACAGTTGGTAGTGGTTTTGGCTCTGCAACTCCTGTTACTGTTACTTCTTTTTTACCTATGTTAGTAGTAATTTCTAAAATAGCTTCTTTGTTTCCTTCAGTTAAAGGAGCAAAAGTAATTTCGAAGCTATAAGCCTCTCCTTTTCTAATTACTTTAGGCACTGCACTTGTAGAAAAATCTGCTGCATCTGTTCCTTTTATAACAAACTCATCAATTTCTAAATCTGCTTCTCCTTTATTTGTTACTTCAAATGAATAACTAGTAGACTGCTCTACTTCTACTGTTCCGAAGTCCTTTTCTATTTGATCAATAGAAAATACTGCTGGAATAATTTCTTCATCTTTATCACAACTTGTGATACTTGCAAGTACAAAAAGAATAGCACCTGCATACATGGTAATTTTTTTTCTCATGTGTGTCTTTTTTTTAATTTTTATTTTTTTGCACTTCTATATAAAAGTGCTTTTCCCTTATTTGGGCATAAAAGTATAAGCACAGTAACTAACACACTGAAAAACTTGCTGAAAGGGGTTTATTCTTTTCTAAAACGTTTCTTTTTCTTTCTAAAAGAAATCCTGCAACTTTATAAAAAACAAAAAAGCTCGCCAATAGGCGAGCTTTTAAAAACTTATGTATGTAAAAAATTATTTCACTTCTTCGAAGTCTACATCTTCTACATTATCTCCTTCTGATGAAGAACCTGTATTTGCATTTCCTTGTGCATCTGCTCCGTTAGCTTGTGCATCTTGTTGTGCTTTATACATTTCTTCTGAAGCAACTTTCCAAGCTTCGTTGATCTTTTCCATTGCAGCATCGATAGCAGCAAGATCTTTAGATTCGTGTGCTTTCTTTAACTCTTCTAAAGCAGCTTCGATTGGTTCTTTTTTATCTGCTGATAATTTATCACCAAACTCTTTTAATTGCTTTTCAGTTTGGAAAATCATAGAATCTGCTCCGTTAATTTTATCTGCAGTTTCTTTAGCCTTTGCATCTGCATCTGCATTTGCTTCTGCATCTGCTTTCATCTTTTGAATTTCTTCATCTGTTAATCCAGAAGAAGCTTCGATACGGATGTTTTGAGATTTACCTGTTGCTTTATCCGCTGCAGATACGTTGATGATTCCGTTTGCATCAATATCAAAAGTTACTTCAATTTGAGGAACTCCTCTTGGTGCTGGTGGAATATCTGTTAATTGGAAACGACCAATTGTTTTATTGTCTGCTGCCATCGCTCTTTCACCTTGTAATACGTGAATATCTACCGATGGTTGGTTATCTACTGCTGTAGAGAATACTTGCGACTTTTTAGTTGGAATGGTTGTATTTGCATCGATTAACTTTGTAAATACATTACCCATTGTTTCAATTCCTAATGATAATGGTGTTACATCTAATAATAATACGTCTTTTACATCACCAGTTAACACTCCTCCTTGAATTGCTGCTCCTAACGATACAACTTCGTCTGGATTTACTCCTTTACTTGGCGCTTTTCCGAAGAACTTCTCAACTGCTTCTTGAATTGCAGGAATACGAGTTGAACCTCCTACTAAGATAATCTCATCGATATCAGAAGTTGATAAATCAGCATTTTTTAACGCTGTTTGACAAGGCTCGATAGTTCTTTTTACTAAATCATCAATTAATTGCTCAAACTTAGCTCTACTTAACGTTCTTACCAAGTGCTTTGGTCCACTAGCTGTAGCAGTGATATATGGTAAGTTAATTTCTGTAGAAGTTGTGCTTGATAATTCTATCTTCGCTTTTTCAGCAGCTTCTTTTAAACGTTGTAATGCCATAGGATCTTTACGTAAATCCATATTCTCTTCAGCATTAAACTCGTCTGCTAACCAGTTAATGATTTTTTCATCTACATCATCACCTCCTAAGTGAGTATCTCCATCTGTAGCTAATACTTCAAATACTCCGTCTCCTAATTCTAAGATAGAAACATCATGCGTACCACCACCAAAATCGAATACTACAATTTTCTTATCATCATTTGCTTTATCTAATCCGTAAGCTAATGCTGCTGCAGTTGGCTCGTTGATAATACGACGAACTGTTAATCCTGCAATTTCACCTGCTTCTTTAGTAGCTTGACGTTGTGCATCGTTAAAATATGCTGGTACTGTAATTACCGCTTCAGAAACACCTTGACCTAAATAGTCTTCAGCAGTTTTCTTCATTTTCTGTAAAATCATTGCAGAAATTTCTTGCGGTGTATATAAACGATCATCAATTTTTACTCTTGGTGTATCGTTATCTCCTTTTACTACCTCATAAGGTACTCTACCTGCTTCTTTTTCAGACTCAGAATACTTGTTCCCCATAAAACGTTTAACAGAATAAACTGTTTTTGTTGGGTTTGTTACTGCTTGACGTTTTGCAGGATCTCCTACTTTACGTTCACCACCTTCTACGAATGCTACAATAGATGGTGTAGTTCTTTTTCCTTCAGCATTTGGAATTACTACTGGCTCATTTCCTTCCATTACAGAAACACATGAGTTTGTAGTACCTAAATCTATACCTATAATTTTACTCATAATATTTTTATCTTATTTTAAAGTTTTTAATTCAAATTTACGAGTAGTATTAGTCAAAGTGTATGCCAACAGAGTTCATCTTTTATTTTGGCAGAAAAAGAACAAAAAGTAATTGTTTTTTATGACAGAGTGTCATAAACTTATCCTTTTACGTAAGAATTGTAGACAAGTTGTATGTTAGCGTAGCTATTCATTAAGGCTTCTTGGGTTGCTTTCTCATCTTTAAAAGCTACTTCTGTTATTCCTTCTTCTAATTGTGGAATTAACTCCCCGTCATAATCAGAATGCATTAAATACCAATGAGTTTCTTTTAAACGGTATTCATTATCCATTACAAATAAATGGTAAGTATCAATAAGTTTTCTTTGTATTGTTAGATTTTCAACACCACATTCTTCTTCTACTTCTCTAATAGCTGTTTCTTCTATTTCTTCTCCTTCTTCAATTCTTCCTTTGGGTAAATCCCATTTGCTACCTCTATATATAAACAGCACTTCATTGTTGTCATTTAAAACCAATCCACCCCCAGCAACAATTACCTTAAACTTTTCTTTAAATACTGGCCAAACTTCATCTAAGTTATTCGAAAACAAGTAAACACCTTCAATTTTACCTACTTTTAACTTATAAATAAGTTCTTCAATAATTGTATTTTTGTAAATATAAACAGGAAAATCCCCTTCATTTTTAATTGAAGTTGTAAAAATTATTGGTTTATCATTAACAAAAACTTTATACATTTGCGACATGGATTTTAACAAAGATACAGCAAAAAAAACTGCCGAGCTTCTTTTGCAAATTAAAGCGATAAAATTGAGCCCGAAAGAGCCTTTTACATGGGCTTCTGGATGGAAATCTCCAATTTATTGCGATAACAGAATTACATTATCATATCCTCCTGTTAGGAATTTTTTGAAACAAGAAATTGCTAAACTGGTTGAAGAAAAGCATGGTAAACCTGATGTGATTGCAGGTGTAGCAACCGGAGCTATTGCGATTGGTATATTAGTTGCTCAAGAACTAGGAGTGCCTTTTGTATATGTAAGACCAGAACCTAAAAAACATGGTAGACAAAACCAAATTGAAGGGCATATAGAAAGCGGCCAAAATGTTGTAGTAATTGAGGATTTAATTAGTACTGGAAAAAGTAGTTTAAATGCAGTAAAAGCCTTAAAAGAAGCGCATGCTAATGTAAAAGGTATGGTAGCTATTTTCTCTTACGGATTTAGTATTGCTTCTGAAAATTTTAAAGCAGACGGTGTAGAGCTAACTACATTAAGTAACTATGAATACTTATTAGAACAAGCTTTAGACAGTAAATATATAACTAGCGAAGAACTCCGTACTTTGGAAGACTGGAGGATTGAACCTAGTAAATGGAAACAAAACGAAAACTAACAGCACAATGAATATAGAAGGAAATACAGTAACTGTAAAAAAGTCATCTAAAGACTTATTTGATTTTTTAACCAAACTTGAAAACTTTGAGCAATTAATGCCTGAGAATACTCAAAAATTTGAGGTAGATGGTGATAGCTTTATTTTTGGTTTAAAAGGAATGCCTGAAATTAGATTGGTTATGAAAGATAAAACCGAATACTCAAATGTTACTTTAGGTGCTGCAAGCAGTAAGTTACCTTTTACATTAGCTGCTGACATTAATGAGGTTTCTGAAAACGAAAGTGAGGTAACTTTAAAGTTTGATGGTGAGTTCAATGCTATGATGGCAATGATGGTGAAAGCTCCGTTAACAAAGTTTATTGGTACTTTAACTGAAAACTTAGCAAAATTATAAATTAGCAAACGAAACTTCTTTCAACCCAAATTCTTGAATCGTTTCGTCTTCTAATTCAATTTGGAGATTTCCATTTTCTGAAACTCCAATTATTTTACCCATAAATAAAATGTTCTGATTGTTTTTAAACATCGTCGGAACATTTTTTTTATACAACACTTTTAAATAATTCTCTTCTAACAACTGATATTCGTTTTTTTCTAAAAGCTCTAAATTTTCTTTTAATTTAAATAGTACAATTTCTAATAAAGTATCTAAATCTGTTTCTTTATTTAAAATCATTTTGATTGAAGAAGCATTAGGTAATTTTTCAGAAAAAACACCCTGATTCACATTTATACCTATTCCTATTACAGAAGAACTTATATTACTACCTTTTAAAGAGTTCTCTATTAAAATCCCTACTATTTTTTTATTTCCTGACAGAATGTCGTTAGGCCATTTCACCGCCAAATTGGGTATTTCTATCTCTTTCAACGCTTCCAAAACACTTAACGAAACACAGAAATTTAAATACTTATGATTTTCAATACGCAAAGCTTCAAACCTACAAAACACACTAAAAGTCAAGTTTTTACCTTCTTCAACTACCCATTCTGAGTTCATTTGTCCCCTACCCTTTGTTTGAGTTTTAGCAACCACTACTGTAAAATCATCAATTGACATTTTTGACACCATATCTTTCAAAAAAGTGTTGGTTGAATCGATGGCATTAAGTTTGATTATTTTCATGTAAATTTAGTGAGTGAAACAAGTATCAATATTACATAAATTACTCACAAAAAAACAATAACTTTGCTAAAACTTAATTTTATTTAATGACAATAAAACAAACAAACACAGACGATCTTTTAGCTGTGATTATTAAAGGGATAGATGATGTAAAGGGAGAAGACATCCAATTACTAGATTTAAGGGAGATAGAAAACACTGTTTGTGATTATTTTGTAGTTTGTTCTGCTAACTCGAACACACAAGTTAATGCCATTTCTGGCTCTGTACAAAAAGTAGTAAGCAAAGAACTTAAAGACAAACCTTGGCACGTTGAAGGTCTTGGTAACGCTGAATGGGTTCTTATGGATTACGTAAATGTTGTTGTACATATCTTTCAAAAACAAGTTCGTGAATTTTACGACATTGAAAGTCTTTGGGGAGATGCAAAAATTACCGAAATCAACCCTGCTTAATTGCTAACATTTTATACACCTATTTATGAGTGATAATAAAAAAAACACGCCAAAATTTACGTTTAGCTCGTTTTGGCTGTACATACCAATACTAATTATATTATTAGGGTTAAGTTTTTTTAACTCTGGTAATTTAGGATCTCGTAATATTTCTAAAAACGAGTTCACTAAAATTTTAGAAGCCAACGATATTCAAAAAATAGTTGTTGAAAACAACAATGTTGCTCAAATCTTTTTAAAGCCTGAAGCAGAAAAAAAAGAAGAGCATAAAAAATTAGTTGAATCTCCTTTCTTTAGAAAAGGTTCTCCGTTGTACAGCTACAATTTTGGTGATTTACAAAATTTTGAAAACGAGATCGAAAAAGAAAAGAAAGAAAACAACCTTGATTTTGATAAAGTAAATATTGAAAGAACAAGCATGATGGATACTCTTATCAGCTTCCTTCCTTTTATTTTATTAATTGCGATTTGGTTGTTCTTTATGAGAAGAATGTCAGGAGCTGCTGGAGGCGGTGGTGCTGGAGGTCAAATTTTCAACATCGGAAAATCTAAAGCTAAACTTTTTGACGAGAATACTAAAGTTAAAACTACTTTTAAAAATGTAGCTGGTTTAGAAGGTGCTAAAGAAGAGGTTCAAGAAATTGTTGACTTCTTAAAGAGCCCTGAAAAATATACTAAACTAGGAGGTAAAATTCCTAAAGGAGCCTTGTTAGTAGGACCTCCTGGTACTGGTAAAACTTTATTAGCTAAAGCTGTTGCTGGTGAAGCTGGCGTACCTTTCTTCTCTTTATCAGGTTCTGATTTTGTTGAAATGTTTGTAGGAGTTGGTGCATCTCGTGTACGTGACTTATTTAAACAGGCGCAACAAAAATCGCCTTCAATCATTTTTATTGATGAAATTGATGCTATTGGACGTGCTAGAGGTAAAAACAATATGACAGGTGGTAATGACGAACGTGAAAACACTTTAAACCAATTATTAACAGAAATGGATGGTTTTGGTACCGATACTAATGTAATTGTATTAGCTGCTACTAACCGTGCTGATGTATTAGATAAAGCTTTAATGCGTGCTGGTCGTTTTGATCGTCAAATTTATGTTGACTTACCAGACTTACACGAACGTAGAGAAATTTTTAACGTACATATCAAATCATTAAAGTTAGCTGAAAACGTAAACTTAGAGTTCTTAGCACAACAAACGCCTGGTTTCTCTGGAGCTGATATTGCTAACCTTTGTAATGAAGCTGCTTTAATTGCTGCTAGAAAAGGTAAAAATGCAATAGAGCATCAAGATTTCTTAGATGCTGTTGATCGAATTGTAGGTGGTTTAGAAAAGAAAAACAAAGTAATCACTCCGAAAGAAAAGAAAGTTATTGCTTTCCACGAAGCAGGTCATGCAACAGTAAGTTGGATGTTAGAGCATGCTGCTCCTTTAGTAAAAGTTACTATCGTTCCTCGTGGTCAATCATTAGGAGCTGCTTGGTATCTTCCAGAAGAAAGAAAAATTGTTCAAACAGAGCAAATGCTTGATGAGATGTGTGCTACAATGGGTGGTAGAGCTGCTGAAAAGTTAATGTTTAACAAGATATCCACAGGAGCATTAAGCGACTTAGAAAAAGTTACAAAACAAGCTCGTGCTATGGTTACTGTTTACGGTTTAAATGATAAGGTAGGTAATATTACCTATTACGATTCATCTGGAAACGATGCTTTTGTTAAGCCGTATAGTGATGCTACTGCTCAAAAAATTGATGAAGAAATTTCAGAAATTATCGAAAATCAATACAAAAGAGCTATTCATATACTAGATGAAAACAGAGATAAACTAACTGAGTTAGCTGAATTATTACTTGAAAAAGAGGTAATTTTCAAAGACGATTTAGTAAAAATCTTTGGAGATAGACCGTTTGGAAAGGAAGAAGAAAAAACTGAAACAACAACTGAAGAATAGTTTTTTATTTGAATGAATTTTTTCAATAAATTATTTAAAACCTTTAAAGAATCATCTAAAGAGAAGATTATAAATGAGCAAGTAGTTCATTTATCTTTAGATGATTCTTTTGTTCATCATTTTATCAATAAAGGAGGTAAATTTTTATACTGTACATCTATAAACGAAGTAACTAATAATTTAAAAAGTATCTTACAAGAAAATAATTGGCGAAAAGTTACTTGTACAGATTATGATTTATTAAAAATTACTGAAAAAATTGAGGTAAACGTTCAACAACATTCATCTGAATCAGTTCCTTTTTTCACCTCTTGTGAACACTTAATTGCAGACAAAGGAGAAATATTATTCTCTTCTAATCAATTAGGTAGTCATAAATTAGCTGCACACTCTAAGCATTTTATTGTGTATGCCACAACTAGCCAATTAGTAAAAAACACAGGAGAAGGTTTAATGGGAATTAAAACACATTTTAGTGGTAATATTCCTACCAACATCAGTTCTATAAGAAATTATAAATTTGAAGTGGAAGATGATAATTTCTTAAATTATGGCAACAATAACACAAAAGATTTATATTTGCTGCTCTTTGAAGACCTTTAACCTATGTCTAATCTTTTAACAAGATCTCTTTCTGCACTTGTTTACGCTATCCTATTCATTTCTGCTATTTTATTTTCTGCAGAAACATATATAGGTTTATTAGCAGTGTTTGCTACTTTTTGCATTTGGGAATTTTCTAAAATTTTAAAATCAAAAAGTTTTATTCCCTATTTACTTTTAGCTTACGTGGTTTTCTCTTCAGTAAAGGCAACTATTAATTTTACTGATTTTTTACTAGCTGCCACCCTATTCGGTTTATCTGTCTTATTATATTTATTGATAAGTACAAAACCAATAAAAACAGAAGCTTTTAGTGGAAAAATATTTTTACAAGCTATCTATTTAATTTTCCCTTTTTACTTTTTAATGAACCTTCCATTCATTAACAATGTGTATCATCCTTACATCATAATTTATATTATGCTTCTTATTTGGACGAATGATAGCTTTGCTTTCTTAGTAGGTAAAAACTTCGGAAAACATAAACTGTTTGAAAAAGTATCTCCTAAAAAAACAATTGAAGGTTTTATAGGAGGTGTCGTTTTTTCTATAATTGCAGGTATTATCATTGGGCAATATTCAGGTGTATTTTCTACCTTAAACTGGATAATCATTGCGGTTATCGTTGCCTTTTTTGGATCTTTAGGTGATTTAGTAGAATCTAAATTTAAAAGACAAGCCAATGTAAAAGATAGTGGTACAATTATGCCTGGTCATGGTGGATTATTAGATAGACTTGATAGTTTGTTTTTCCTTGCACCCTTCGTATATTTGTATATTCATTACATAATGTAAACTGTCTGTACATTTTAATTATCCAACCCCATGGAAAGTGATTTAGATTTAAAGTTTAAAGAAGCTTATAAAATAGCATCTAAGCTAGAGGAAAAACTTCCTCCAGATGTTATGCTACGCCTATATGCTTACTATAAACAAGCCGTAAAAGGTGACAGATTTACATTTAACGACAATAGCGACTTACGAAATGCTTTTAAGTTTAATGCGTGGATGCAGCTTAGAGGTATGGACGAAAATGAAGCTAAAAAAGAATATATTAAATTAGTAAATTCAATCATAAAATAAACCTCATGAAAAAAATCGTTTATACACTAGTTGTCTGTTTTACAATTGCTCAAATGGTTTCTTGTAAATCTGAAGCTAAAAAAGAAACTGAAACAACAAAAGAAGAAGTAACAGCAGCTAAAAAAGCATTTGTTTTACAAGATGCAACCAATACTGTAAACTGGGTAGCTTATAAAACTACCGACAAAGTACCTGTAAAAGGTCAATTTCAAAAAGTAAATATTACTGCTGGTGGTGAAGCAGATACTGCAAAAGAAGCAATTAATAACGCAGAGTTTTCTATTCCTGTAAGTAGTATTTTTACACAAGATACTAGTAGAGATTTTAAAATTAAGAAGTTTTTCTTCGGAGTTATGGATAAAACTGAATTACTTTCTGGTAAATTAGTTTTAGAAAATGACTCTATTGGTTATGCTGATTTAACAATGAACAGTGTTACTAAAAAACTTCCTTTTAAATACACTTTAAACGGAAAAGAGTTTAGTTTAAATGCTACAATGAACATTTCTGATTGGCAAGCTCAAAATGCTTTAGATTCTTTAAACACTGCTTGTAAAGATTTACACAAAGGTGCAGACGGAGTTTCTAAAACTTGGGATGATGTAGCTTTAAACATCACTTCTGTGTTTAAATAAAAAACAAATTAAAATATATTTTAAAGCCTCAGAAATTACTCTGAGGCTTTTTTATTTTTAATGTACTTCAAACATTCATTTTTACCCCAAATAAATCTTAATTTAACACTATTCTATAAAGTTAGTCATATTCTAAAAAGTCTTCATAAGTATTTTATGCAATTAAAATTAACACCTTATTAATACTTTTATTTTCATAATTAATAGTTTTACTATTATATTTGCACAGTTAATTTTTAATTATGAAAAATTTACTATCAAATTTAAAAATAGAGATTCCTTCTGGTATTTATATTAAAGATCCTGAAACATCTGATTTAGGTAAAAGAATAATAGAAAACAGTATTATACTAATTGAAGAAATTGGTTTTGAAAACTTTAATTTCAAGAGATTAGGCAAAGTAATAGGCTCGAACGAAAGTTCTATTTATCGTTATTTTGAAAGTAAGCATAGACTTTTAATCTACTTAACTTCTTGGTATTGGGGATGGATTCAGTATTCTTTAGTAATAGAAACTTATAGTATTAACAACCCAAAAGAAAAATTGATTAAAGCTATTGAAGTTTTAACTAGAAAAGCCAAACAAGACAATAACTTTTCTCATATAAATGAAGCCTTACTTAATTTAATCATAATCAATGAAAATTCAAAATCATACTCTACAAAAGAGGTAGATACTGAAAATAAAGACGGGTTTTTTAAACTGTATAAAGAAGTAATAAAACGTTTTGCAGAAATTATTAGTAATTATGACAATTCGTACAAACACCCTTTAACATTAGCAAGTACTATAATTGAAGGAATATTACATCAGCAATTTGTCAAAGCTCATTTTAAATCACTTACTAACTGTAATGAAAACACTACTATCACATCCTTTTTTACAGAATTAACTTTAAACGTACTTTCAAATGAAGGAAAAAAATAAACTAACTCCGTGGCAACGATTTTTAGGGCTTATTAAACTAGAAAAAAAAGACACAACCCAAATCGCTTATTACGCTATTTTTGAAGGTATTGTAGCCCTCTCACTTCCTCTAGGAGTACAAGCTATTATTAACTTATTACAAGCAGCTCAAATTTCTGCTTCTTGGATTGTATTAGTCATATTAGTAACTGCTGGTGTTGCTTTTAGTGGAGTTTTAAAACTAATGCAGTTTAGAATTATTGAAACTATTCAACAAAGAATATTTACCAGAGCATCTATAGAACTTAGTTATCGATTTCCTAAGATTAAAATGAATGAACTAAGAAACTATTACCCCCCTGAACTTGCCAATCGCTTTTTTGATACGTTAACCATTCAAAAAGGTATTTCAAAAATTTTAATTGATGCTCCTTCTGCTCTGTTACAAATCATTTTTGCCTTACTTCTACTTTCCTTTTATCATCCGTTTTTTATTATTTTCGGATTGTTAGTTTTACTATTAATCTATGTTGTTTTTAAGTACACCGCAGAAAAAGGATTGGAAACGAGTTTAAAAGAATCAAAAAACAAATATAAAGTGGCTCACTGGCTTCAAGAGATTGCAAGAACTATTATAAGTTTTAAATTATCAGGAAAAACAAAACTAGCACTTGAAAAAAGTGATATTCTAGTAGATGATTATTTAAAATCTAGAGAAAGTCACTTTAAAGTACTTGTTATGCAATATATTCAAATGATTAGTTTTAAAGTAATTATTACTGCTGGTTTATTACTTATAGGTGGTTTTTTAGTACTGACACAACAAATGAATATTGGTCAATTTGTTGCTGCTGAAATTATTATCATACTAATTATGAATTCTGTAGAAAAATTAATACTTGGACTTGAATCTTTTTACGATGTACTTACATCTTTAGAAAAACTCGGAGAAGTTATAGATAAACCCATAGAGCCACAAAAAGGTAGTAATATTAATAGAGATAAACCTTTTAAAATTGAATTTCAAGATGTATCCTATGTTGTTAACAACAGACCAAAACCAGTAATTAATAATGTTTCTTTTGAAATAAACTCTAACGATAGAGTTTTACTTCAAGGAAGTAGTAACTCTGGAAAATCTAGTTTAATTCAACTCATTTCTGGTTTAATTGAACCAACATATGGAAGTATTTTTGTGAATGACTTATCACTAAAAGGTATATTAACTAACAACTACAGAGCTAACCTAGGCTTATCTCTTTCAGAAGAAACTCCTTTCAAAGGAACTATTAGAGAAAACATAACTTTTGGAGATTCTTCTATAACAGATGACGAGATATATAATACTTTTAAAATCACAGGATTAACAGAGTTTCTAAAGCAGCAACCTAAAGGTTTAGACACTTATTTAAAACCTGAAGGGAAACTTATTGCTTATACAGTCGCTAAGAAAATTATTCTATCTAGAGCAATCATTAAAAAACCAAAACTTCTCATTTTGGAGGATCCCCTTGATTTATTTGAAAAAAATGAAGCTGAAAAAATAATTGATTTCATTACTGATGTTTCTCAACCATGGAGTTTAATTATTGTAAGCCGTAATGAATATTGGAAAGAGAAGTGCAACAAACAAATTACCCTTGAAAAAGGTAGTATAACTAACTTTAAATCCTAGGTAATCATGTTAAATATATCAAAAAACACCGTTTCAGATCAAATAGATATCACAAAATTCAAATCTGGAAAAGACATTTTTACAAAAGAGTACCACAAATTATTTAAAAGATTTTTACTAGTCTTTTCTGTTATCTTGGTTATTATCTTGTTTTTACCTTGGACTCAAAATGTATCTAGCGAAGGACATGTTACTACGTTAAAACCTAATCAACGTCCACAAACACTACAATCTCAAATACCTGGACGTATAGAAGAATGGTTTGTACAAGAAGGTGATTTGGTAAAAAAAGGAGACACCATTTTAAGAATTTCTGAAATAAAAAGCGACTATTTTGATCCGAAATTAGCAGAAAGAACAGATAAACAATTAAACTCTAAAACACTATCTGCTAAAGCATATAACAATAAAATTAGTACTCTACAAAATCAGATTATTGCTATTAAAAAAGAGCGTAAACTAAAACTAGAACAAGCTAAAAATAAATTAAAACAAGCTTATTTAAAGACCAAAAGTGATAGTATTGATCTTGAAGCTATTAAAATAAAACAAAAAATAGCTCAAACTCAGTTTGACAGAACTGTCACTTTAGAAAAAGAAGGCTTAAAAGCTGTAAAAGATGTCGAAGAAAAAAGAGCAAAACTTCAAGAGTTATCTGCTAAATTGATTTCTCAAGAAAATAAATTCTTTACTTCTAAAAATAATATCATCAATGCTCAATTAGCTATTAGTAGTACACAAGCTTCTTATGCTGATAAACTTTCTAAAACAGAAAGTAGCTTATATAGTGCTCAATCTGGTGCTTATGATGCAGAAGTTCAAGTTTCAAAACTAGAAACTAGCTTAGCTAATTATAGCAAACGAAACTCTTTATTATTTATTACAGCTCCACAAGATGGATATATTAATAAAGCTATAAAGTCTGGTATTGGTGAAACTTTTAAAGAAGGTGAACAATTAGTAAATATTATGCCTGCCGACTATGATTTAGCTGTTGAAATGTATATACAACCTATAGATTTACCATTGATACACATTGGTGAAGAAGTTCGTGTTCAGTTTGATGGTTGGCCTGCTATGGTATTTAGTGGTTGGCCTAATGTATCATACGGAACTTACGGTGCCAAAATTGTAGCTATCGAAAATTTTATTAGTAGCAATGGGAAGTATCGTGTTTTAATTGTTCCAAATAACGAGCAAGAGCCTTGGCCAAAAGCTATTAGAGTAGGTTCTGGAGCAAAAACTATTGCCTTATTGGAAAATGTACCTATATGGTTTGAGTTATGGAGACAGATTAACAGCTTCCCTCCTAACTTCTACCAACCAAAAAATAAAGAGAGTGGTAAAGGCTCAAAAAAAGAAGACTAAAACACTTTGTAGAACAATAAAAAACAAATAGATGAAAAGGTTAAGTATCCTTTTTTTGTTACTAAGCTTTATCGCTACAGCACAAGATAATTTAAGTACTCAACTTAGTTTAGAAGAGTATTTAGGGTATGTAAAAAAATATCATCCAGTTATAAAACAAGCTGAGCTTATTACGAGTACCAATGAGGCTAAATTATTAAAAGCTAGAGGTACTTTTGATCCTAAAATAGAAGTAGACTACGACAGAAAAGAGTTTAAAGGCAAAGATTATTACAAAAAGTTAAACTCAACCTTTAAAATTCCAACTTGGTATGGAATAGAGTTAAAAGGTAGTTATGAAAATAATTCTGGCCAGTATTTAAACCCAGAACATAACACTCCTGAAAATGGTTTGTATAACGTTGGAATATCTGTTTCTTTAGCTAAAAACTTATTTATTAACAAAAGGATGGCTACTTTAAAACAAGCTAAACTCTATAATCAACAAGGTGAATTAGAACAACAGCTATTGATTAATGATATTTTATTTGAAGCCATAAACACATACTTAAACTGGTTGCAGTATTATCAGAGTTATAATGTTTATAAAGATTATTACACTAATGCAAATATCAGGTTAAAAAACGTAAAGAAAAGCTTCAAAGCTGGTGATAAACCAGCTATAGATACTTTAGAGGCTAATATCAATTTAAAAAACAGAAAGTTAGACCTAGAAAAAGCGAATATTAAATACATTAAATCTAAGTTAGAACTTTCTAATTATTTATGGATTGGTAACAATATTCCTATGGAAATAAAGGAAGAAATAGTTCCTGACGTTACTACTTTTTCTAATATTGATACTATTCTAAATACTTCAGCAACCACCTTTTTTAATAATAAGTTTGAAAACCACCCTAAGTTAAAGTTGCTAGAATTAAAGAAAAGAAACCTAGAAATAAATAAGCTACTAAAAGTAAACAATCTATTACCTAAAGTAGATTTTCAGTATAACTTCCTTGCTTCAAAAGTGGATAATTTTGATGCTTTTAGCACCGTTAATTATAAAAATTCTCTTCAAGTTAGCATTCCTCTATTCTTACGTAAATCTAGAGGAGATTTAAAACTTGCTAAGCTAAAACTACAAGATATCGATTTTGAAATTGCGTCAACTAGAGTCTCATTACAAAACAAAATAACGGCTACCGAGCAAGAAATTACATCATATAAAAAACAAAATGATATTTTAAAAAATCTTGTAAACGATTATAATACACTTGTAAAAAGTGAAGAACGTAAGTTTACTTTGGGTGAGAGCTCTATTTTTCTAATTAATTATAGAGAAGTAAAACTAATTGAGAGTAAATTGAAAGAAATTAAAAATGAGTATGAATACGCTAAGACAAAAGGAAAACTTATAAAGCTATTAGGTAAATTAAATAGTTTATAAAACAAAAACCGAAGTATTAACTTCGATTTTTGTTTATTTATATCTACTTCTTCTATTTAAGAATTTTAGATACTAAATCTTTCTTCGCTTTTTCATCATCTCCGAATAACCACTGTAATACATTATCCTCCCACATCTCATCACGCTCTGTTTCTGTGATAATATTTCTATCAATTGCTAAATCTAAAATTTTCCCTGGATATGACGATTGAATTTCACTCTCCATCTCTCCTAATGGATATGGATCATCTAATCCTATTAACACTTGCTTAGAACCTTGATTTTTAATCAGTAAATCTAACGAACCGGTATCATGGACTAATGTATCAAAGAAAATGTTTTTGTGCCCCACCGCTTTTCTAGGGTGAGTTTTACCTTCAAACAAATCTGGTCTTCCATCAAAACCTTGTATACGACGTCCTAGGTTCATTTGTGCTAACTGACCTCCATGAGCAAAACACACTCGCATATTAGGATATTTTTCATAATATCCATTTAAGGTTAAAAAATGATATGCATCTGCACACTGCGCCAACATCCAAATTAGGTGGAAACGCCAACTTGTATTTTGTAGTTTGATGAATTTCTCTCCGTCATACGGATGAATTTCAACCGCTAAGTTATACTTATCTGCTAGCTCGAAAATAGGTTCGTTTTCTTCATCAAAAATACATCGCCAAGTACCGATGGTATCCATATAATGTGTTGGCAAACACAACAAACGCATTCCTAACACCTCAACACATCGCTCTATCTCCCATAAAGCACCACGAACAAACCCTGGGTGTACTACAAAACCTGTTGTGAATTTCGACGGATTTTCATGTTGTACACGCGCATTAAAATCATTTTGAAAACGTAACGCTTGCTTCATCTCTTCTAAACGAAGTCCATTACCATATAATTGAGACAAATTTAATACAACTGCATGGTCTATTTTAAAATGCTCCATCCATGCTAATTTTTCGTCTAAAAAAAAACTAGAATCGGTTACTGGTCGACTCCAATCTTTTTGTAGCATGAATTTACGATCCTTATCTACCCAAAAAATTCCTTTGTCTTTCATAAACTGCGGAATTTGTTCTGGATAAGGCAATAAATGTGAATGTCCGTTTATTCTAAGTTTGCGTTTTTCCATTTTTTTTGTCATTCCCGTGCAAACAGGAATCTTTTATTTTTTTATTCTTGATTGTTATGAGATTCCTGCCTTCGCAGGAATGACAACCTGTTTTTTAAATTTTATTAGGAGCCTCCATTACGGTACCACATTTATCACAAGTACACTTCTCTTTATCAGAATAATAGGTATCAAAAATTATTGGCATATCTGTTTCAATATTGTCTAAAGCAAATTCTTCTCGGTATAATTGATGTCCGCAATTTTCACAGTACCACTCTAAAGCATCCATCATTCCTTCATCACGTGGATATTCAATAACCAAACCTACCGTATTTGCTTTACGTTGTGGTGAGTGTGGCACCTTTCCTGGTAACAAATAAATATCTCCTTCATTAATTTCAACATCTATCATTTCCCCTTTGTCGTCAATGATTTTCAACACCATATCTCCTTCTAATTGATAGAAAAACTCTGGTGTTTCGTTATAATGATAATCCTTACGATTGTTAGGGCCTCCAACAACCATTACGATATACTCACCATTATCCCAAACTTGTTTGTTTCCTACTGGCGGTTTTAATAAATGACGGTTTTCATCAATCCACTTTTTGAAATTCAAAGGTTGTACTAGATTCATTTTTTAGACTTTTAGATTATTAGATTCAAGAACCAAGACTTTAAAGGTAACCAAAAAATTGTCTTGATTCTTAAAATCTTGGTTCTTGATTCTTTTATAAGGATTTTGTTCTTCCTCCATCAACAGGAACATTAATTCCGTTGATAAAACTTGCTCTTTCACTTGCTAAAAACACAATAGCATTGGCTACCTCCTCTGGTTTTGCAAAACGCTTTGCTGGTGATGCGTTTTTCATCATTTCAGCAACTTCTTCAACAGTTTTCCCTGTTTTAGCAGCTTTATTATTGATAATTTCTGTCAAACGTTCCGTCGCTGTAGCTCCTGGTAATACATTATTCACTGTAATTCCGAATTGACCTAATTCATTCGCTAAGGTTTTACTCCAATTAGCAACCGCACCACGAATAGTATTCGAAACTCCTAAACCATCTAGAGGTTGTTTTACTGAAGTAGAAATTACATTTATAATTCTACCATAGCCTTCCTCTTTCATAAACGGTACTACTGCTTGCACCAAGACATGGTTACATTTTAAATGCATGGTAAAAGCTCTTTCGAACTCTTCTAACTTGGCATTGAATACTGGACCTCCTGCTGGTCCTCCTGTATTATTCACCAAAATATGAAACTGTAAATTAGTCCCTTCTAACTTCTCTTTTAAATCTGCTGGATTGGTAAAATCTACTACCAAATACCCATGATTTTGGTTATTATTTGGTAATTCAGCTAACACAGCTTTAAGCTTTTCTTCGCTACGAGCTACCAACGTTACATTTACTCCTTCTTGGGCTAATTGTATTGCTGCTGCTTTTCCTATTCCTTGTGTACTACCACATACCAAGGCGTTTTTATGTTGTATATCTAAATTCATTTTATTCGTTATTCTGAATCATTTGTTTAATCTTAACCGCTTTCTCAAAATGATCTAATTGATGTGTTTGAATCCACCAAGTAGCCACTTCCATCAATACTTTCGGATTATCATTTTTATTTTTGAAAAATGCATAAAACGAAAGCCCTACATTTTCTCCTTTTTTAGCAATTTTCTCTTCGCAAACAGTTATTATTTTTTCTTTTATTTCCTTATTCATATTTTATACATACATTTTTGGGTTCTGTAAAAAAGCGTAAAGCTTCAAAACCACCTTCACGTCCTACTCCACTTGCTTTTTGACCTCCAAATGGCGTTCTTAAATCACGCAATAACCATGTATTTACCCAAACAATTCCTGTGTGTAATTCTTTAGACAATCGCATGGTTCTCGTCAAATTATTTGTCCATATTGTTGATGACAATCCATACACCACATCATTCGCTAATTGTAAAGCTTCTTCTTCTGTTTTAAAAGACATTAAGGTAACTACTGGTCCAAAAATCTCTTCTTGATTTAATCTACACTGATTGCTTGAAACTTCTATAATCGTCGGTTGTAAATAGTAACCGTTTTCACAATTCTTGACAGTGACTCTGTCACCTCCATATAGAATCTTACCTCCTTCTTGTTCTGCAATATCTATATATGATTTTACCTTTTCTAAATGTGGTTTCGATACCAAGGCTCCTATATTTGTGTCTTCATCAAAAGGATTTCCTATTTTTAATTCTGATACTTTCTGAACAAAATCTTTTTTGAACTGTTCATAGATACTTTCTTCAACAAAAATTCTACTTCCACATAAACAAATCTGACCTTGATTTGCAAATGAAGAACGAACTGTAGTCGCCAACATATTTTCATAATCACAATCCGCAAAAATGATATTTGGATTTTTACCTCCTAGCTCTAACGACAATTTCTTAAACATAGGTCCTGCTGTACGAGCTATATGTGCTCCTGTAGCAGTACCACCCGTAAATGAAATTGCTTTGATATCTGG
Organism: Tenacibaculum sp. A30; assembly: GCF_051200845.1. NCBI lineage: Bacteria > Pseudomonadati > Bacteroidota > Flavobacteriia > Flavobacteriales > Flavobacteriaceae > Tenacibaculum > Tenacibaculum sp. A30. The sequence goes on along the minus strand of NZ_CP195160.1, from coordinate 2,760,330 downwards.
ATGCTCTATAATGGCTTGTCCTGTGGTAGTTCCTAATCCGTGAACTATGTTTAACACCCCTTTAGGTAAACCTGCTTCATTACAAATTTCTCCTAATAAATAAGCCGTCATTGGCGTTACTTCACTTGGTTTTGCTACGACACAGTTTCCTGCGGCTATTGCCGGAGCAATCTTCCACGTGAATAAATAAAGTGGTAAATTCCACGGAGAAATACATGCCACTACACCAATTGGTTGACGTAACGTAAAATTCATAGCTCCTAAGCCAACACTTTCATGAGCTTCGGATGAAAATTGCGTAATCGCATCAGCAAAATATTGAAAATTTGATGAGGCTCTCGGAATATCAATCGCTGTAGCTAAACTTAATGGCTTTCCATTATCCTTAGCTTCAGCTTTTGCTAACTCAGGTAATCTTTGCTGAATTAACTGTGCTATTTTAGAAAGAATATGGCTACGCTCATTCAAAGTAGTATTTGACCAAGACGGAAAAGCTTCCTTGGCTGCTTTATATGCTAACGCTACATCTTCCTTAGTTGAATTAGGAATTTGTCCATACACTTCTCCAATAGATGGATTATAATTATCAATGTAATTACCTGCTACTGGTGCTACCAGTTCTCCGTTTATGTAGTTTTTAATGTTCTGCATAAGGCTTTTAGCTTTTAGCTTTTGGCTTATAGGCTACCACTTTAATTTCAATCAATAAATGCGGGTGTGGTAATTGATGTACAGCTACGGTAGTTCTCGTTGGTCCGTTATAGTCAAAGTACTCAGCATATACTTCATTATAGCCTCCAAAATCATTCATATTCACCAAGAATGAAGTTACATCTACAATATCAGATAAAGCAGCACCAACTTCTTGTAAGATATCTCGAATATTTTCTATTACCGCTCGTGTTTGCTTTTTAATATCTAAGTTGGTCGTTCCAAATTCATCTACCTCAACTCCTTCAAAAGAATTATCAGGTCTACGAGAACTTGTTCCAGATACATAAATGAAGTCTCCTACTTGTTTTACATGCGGAAATTTCCCTCTTGGTATCGCTTTTCCTTTGATTACTTTACTGTCCATAATATTAAGCCCCTCTTTATCTCCCCTGAGGGGAGAAACTCTAAAAATAGGGTTCTTGAGTTTTATTGTTTTATTTTTATCTTCACATCTTACTCCTTCCCTTTGGGAAGGTTAGGATGGGCCAATTCTAATAGTTTTATCGTTGTTTTTAAATTGCGGGTGGTTGCTGTTACTTTCAACTTCTTTTCGATTACATTGTTTGTTAATTTAGTACTCCCAAAACTAGATGGACAATACAAATACACCACATCATCAACTATTTCATATTTGTCTTCGTTAATTCCATTAACTTCAATAACTGATTCTTTAGTTACTCTATCTAAAAAAGTAAAAGCTACTATTTTTTCATTCTCTTGTGAAAACGGATAGCTTTCTAGTGTACTTTTCCATTCCTCTGGTGTTCTAGCCAGTACAGGCACATCATACCCAAATTTAGCAGCAATCGCTTCTTTAATTTTCTGACAAACGATCTCTTTTGTTTCTCCTGAATCTAAAATAATATTACCACTTTGAATATAGGTTTGTACATTTTGAAACCCTAATTCATTCAAAATTTCTCGTAATTCAGCCATCGGAAGCTTGTTTTTTCCCGAAACATTGATTCCTCTTAGTAATACTATATAAGTACAAGCCCCTCCTAACCTCCCCTGAGGGGAGGAATTATCAACTTTATGTATATCAGTTTCTTTCATTACCTATCTTTTCCCTCCCTTTGAGAGGGTCGGAGCGGTCTTACAGTCCCGCTATTTTATCTTCTTCTAAAATCTCATTAGTTTCTTCTTGCACCTTTTTTAATACCTCATTCAAATCAGTGATGGTATCTAAATCATGATGAGCAACCATATTTAATAACGCTTTATCTTGCGCACGTCCTTTTTTCATTGCTTCTGCATACGGAATCTCTTCATTAAAAGTTACCATTGAGTATTTCGAGAAATATTCTGTTGGGAACGTCTTTTCTAAATCCATTTCTAACTTTCTTTTTTGTTTAAATAATGGATTTGCTACATGATCTCGCATTTCATAAAAATTATCGATAGCTAAATCAGCAATCGCATCGGTATCTTCTTTACGTGCTTTTTCATAAGCCTTAAAAGTAGCTTGCCAATCTCCTTCGTGTGTATCTAAAATCGTATCAAATACAGTTACATCTTCAAACGACGCATTCATTCCTTGTCCATAAAACGGAACAATCGCATGTGCTGCATCTCCCATTAACAAAGTTTTGTTTTGATAATGCCAAGGTGAACACTTTACCGTTCCTAAAGCCCCTGTTGGATTGTTTAAGAATTCGTCTTTTATACTTGGTATCAAAGCTAAGGCATCTGAAAATTCTTTTTCAAAAAACTCGGTTATCTTTTCTTCGGAAGTTAAGTTGTTGAAGTTGTATTCTCCTTCATCGTAACTCAAAAACAAGGTTACTGTAAAACTTCCATCTAAATTCGGCAACGCAATTAACATATACTCTCCACGAGGCCAAATATGTAAATGGTCTTTACTAATTTGATGGTTTCCTAACTTGTCTGCAGGAATTTCCAATTCTTTATATCCATGCGTTAAGAAATTCTGTGAATAACTAAACAAGAATTTTCTTTCTAAATAGTAACTCTTTCTCAATGCAGATCCAGCACCATCGGTTCCAAAAATCACATCTCCATCTACTGAAAACTCTTGATTGTTCTCATGATTCTTAAAATAAGCTACCGTATTTTCTATATCTACCGAAGTGCATTCGGTATTAAAATAGATGGTTACATTTTCGTGTGCTTCCGCTTCGTTTAATAAAATTCCGTTTAAATCTCCTCTTGAAATAGAATTGATATACTCTCCTTCTCTACCCGAATAGTTCGATGCAAACGTATTCCCTTCCCTATCATGCATTAAACGTCCGTACATCGGAATACAAATTTCACGCGCTTTTTCTTCCACACCACATAAACGTAACGCTTTAAAACCGCGATCTGATAATGCTAAATTGATAGAACGTCCTGCTGAAATATCGGTAACTCGTAAATCTGGACGACTTTCATACATTGCTACCTTATAGCCTCTTTGTGCTAAACGAAGTGCTAATAAACTTCCGCATAAACCAGCACCTATAATTACTACAGAAGCCCCTCCTATATCCTCCCCAGAGGGAAGGACTTTCTTTACTTTTAATTCTTTGTTATTATCTGTATTCAAAATTTTTCTTTTTTAAAGTTAAACTTCCTTTCCTTCGGAAAGGATTGAGGATAGGCATTCAACCATCCTGTATACATCTTCAAAACTGTTATACATTGGCACTGGTGCGCAACGAATTACATCAGGTTCTCTCCAATCGGTTATAATATTATTTTCGGTTAGTTTTTTGTGTAAACTTTTATCTGCATTCTTTACTTGAATAGATAATTGACACCCTCTTTCTTTTGGATTCGATGGTGTAATTATTTTAATGCTGGCCGTATCAATCTGATTGATTAAATATTCAAAATAGCCCGTTAATTTTTCCGATTTGGCTCTTAACGCTTCCATTCCTACTTCTTCAAACATATCTAACGAAGCTCTAATTGCTGCCATTGATAAAATCGGTGGATTTGATAACTGCCACCCTTCTGCTCCTGGCATTACATCAAATGGTTGACGCATGTTAAAACGAGTTTCTTTGTTATGGTTCCACCAACCTGCAAAACGAGGTAACTCTTTATTATGCGCATGCTTTTCATGCACAAACAATCCTCCTAAACTTCCTGGACCCGAATTCAAATACTTATAAGTACACCAAGCTGCAAAATCTACTCCGCTATCATGTAATTCTGGAGAAATATTTCCTGCACCGTGCGCTAAATCTATACCTACGATACAGTTTTTAGCATGACCAATTTCTGCAATACGTTTGATATCTAAATACTGTCCTGTATAATAATTCACACCACCAATCAACAACAAGGCTATTTCATCACCTTGTTCATCTACTATTTTCTCTAAATCTTCAATACGCAATAACTCTTCTCCTTCACGAGGTTTCCATTCTATCAATCCTTCTTCCGTATCAAAACCATGGAATTTTAATTGCGATTGTACCGCGTATCTATCCGAAGGAAAAGCGTCACTTTCTATAACAATTTTATACTTTGTTTTAGTTGGTTGGTAAAACGACACCATTAACAAGTGTAAATTGGTCGTCAGCGTGTTCATCACTACCACTTCTAATGGTTTAGCTCCCACTATTTTTGCCATCGAATTCGTTAAAAATTCGTGATATGGCATCCATGGGTTTCGAGCTTCAAAATGCCCTTCTACTCCATATTTTGCCCAATCGTCTAATTCTTGTTGAATGTATTGTTGCGTTTGTTTAGGTTGTAATCCAAGAGAATTTCCTGTAAAATACAACCAGTCATTCCCTTCTGCATCTTTTGGAATATGAAACTGCGCTCTTAAATGCGCTAAATTATCTTCTTTATCTAGTTGTTGTGCGTAATCGAGTGTTGGTTTATACATAGGTATTTATATTTCTAAAAACCATTTCTAAAACACTAAAGATACTTCATTTTTACCTCAAAATAAAACCAAAAGTGTTTCACATAATAAAACGGTGTTTTATAAACTTACTTATTTTTATTATATTAGTCAATAATTTTTTGAGAAAAATGAATACAGATTCTAAAAACTTAAACCAATCTATCATCAAAGCGTTTGCTGTTTTAGATGCTTTTACCAATGATAAAAAAGAATGGGGAGTTAGAGAATTAGCCACTAAAACTGGCTACAACAAAAGTACCGTATACCGATTACTAAGCACTTTAGTTTCGCTGAATGCTGTGCAACAAAACGACAACGATAAATACCAATTAGGAAGTAAGCTGTTTGAATTAGGCAATCGTGTTTCAATCTATAAATCACTCAGAAATTTAACTAATGAACCTATACAGAAAGTAGCTTTAGAAATTCAAGAAACTGTTTTACTAGGTATTTTAAAGGAACAACAAGTATTTCATATTAATAAAGCTGATAGTTTACAAGGACTTAAAATAAGCACCTCTATTGGTTCTTACGCTCCTATTAACGGAAGCGCGATTGGAAAATTACTCTTAGCTTTTTCTTCGTTAGAAAATCAAGAAGTTTTTCTAAACTCAAACACTTTACAGACGTTTACCAAAAACACCATCACCTCAGTTTCAAAATTCAAAAAGGAATTAGTACAAATTCAACAGCAACAATTTGCATTAGATATTGAAGAATCAGAATTGGGCTTAGTTTGTATTGCTATTCCTATCTATAATAAAAAAGGAAAAGTGATTGCAGGAATCAGTGCTTCTGGACCTTCTAGTAGATTTAAAATGGAGAATGTATCTAGCTATACTCAAATTTTACAAAAAGGTGCCAATACTATAGAGCAAAATTTAAGTGACTTTGATAGTTTATAAAAGAAAAATCCCGCTTAAGCGGGATTTTATATTTCTTAATACAGTACTCTAAATTTAATAGTACCATCTACTTTTTTCAGTTTTGCAATTACTTCTTGGTTATACTCTTTATCCACATCGGTAATTACATATCCTACTCTTTCATCGGTAGAAAGGTATTGACCTGTAATATTCAATTCATATTTCGCTAATACTTTATTGATTTTTGCCATTACACCAGGCACATTTTCATGAATATGTAAAAAGCGGTGTGCATTTTTATGTTTAGGTAAACGAATATTTGGGAAATTAACCGCATCTACCGTGTTTCCAGAGTTGATATATGCCATGATTTTATTTGGAACAAAATCAGCAATATCTCTTTGAGCTTCTTCTGTACTACCTCCCACATGTGGAGTTAAAATCACATTATCTAATCCTTTTAACTCAGTATAAAACTCACCATTTTTTCTTGGCTCTTCAGGATACACATCTACAGCAGCACCTGCAAGTTTACCTGATTTCAACGCATCCACCAATGCTTCAATATCTACTACAAATCCGCGAGAAAGGTTTACCAAATGCGCTCCATCTTTCATTTCAGCTAACTCTTCCTTTCCTATATAGTTTTTGTTTGCTGAATTATCATCTACATGCAAGGTTACCACATCAGAAATATTCAACAACTCTTTTAATGTATCTAATCTTGTTGCGTTCCCTAAAGCTAATTTATCTTCAACATCATAATAGTACACGTCCATTCCTAAAGCTTCTGCCAATACAGATAATTGTTTTCCTATGTTTCCGTATCCAACAATTCCTAACTTTTTACCACGCACCTCCCTTGAACCTTGTGCTGTTTTATTCCATTGACCGTTGTGAATTTCAGTACTTCTTTGGAAAACACTACGCATTAGCATAATAATTTCTCCAATCGCTAATTCAACTACTGAACGCGTATTGCTATAAGGTGCATTAAAAACTACTACTCCATTTTCTTTACATGCTTCTAAATCGATTTGCTTCGTTCCAATACAAAAAGCAGAAACCACCATTAACTTTTCAGCAGCTTCAATTACTTTACGAGTTACTTGTGTTTTAGAACGGATTCCTAACACATGAACATCTTTTAATTTTTCAATCAATTCATCTTCCGATAAACTTCTTGAAATAGTTTCTACAGAAAATCCATCACCTGTCAACTTTGTAAAAGCATCAGGGTGCACGTTTTCTAATAATAATATTTTAATTCTGTTCTTTGGGTATGATAGGTTTCTAGGCAATTTGTTAACGTATAAAAATTCATCTAAATTTGGGGTAATATGGTCGGCATTTGCGATTGTCTTATCTCTCGACACATTTTCTGTATAAGCAAAAAAAGTATCAGCAACACCAGCTTCTTTAGTTACAGCATCACTATAGCCATCTCCAATTACTTGTACTTCACCTTCTAAATTTAAGGATTTTAAACAATCTATCTTTCCGTTGTGCTTAGATAATGGATTTTGGGTATCAAATCCTACAATAACTCCTGCTTTATCAAACTCAAATGTGTTTGCAAATACTCTTTCAGAAGGAATATTGTATGCCGCTACAATAGGATCGATAAACTCTTTAAATCCTGCGGAAATCACATAAATAGCATCCGAAAAATTTTCAAAAAAATCTTTATTTCTTTCAATAGAAGGAGACACTTTTTGCTTTAACTCCTCAATTAACAAAGGTAAGTCTGTCTTTGTTGCTTTTAATAATTGAATCCGCTTTTCTAAGGACTCAGTAAAAGAAATATCACCATCAATTCCTTGATTGGTTATGTGGATTATCTCTTGAACAATCTCCTCTTTTTTCGGATTTCCAGCCAGCGTGATTTCTGCCAAAACATCTAATGCTTCTACACGTGTTAACGTGCTATCGAAATCGAAAACGAAATTTCGTTTTGCTAAATTCATGTTACTTTGTTGTGTTTTTGTTGTTGTGTTGTTAGCCAACGAATGTACAAAGCTTTTCGTAAAAACTTCCATAACAAGCTAGTTAAGTTTCAAATTTTAAACCGATATTGTTTTTAACGTTTCTTCAATTACATTTTAACAATATTAAACACTAAAAAACTTCACTTTTAAAGTAAAAACAGCAAGAATAACCATAAAACAGGAACTGCTTCTACCCAAAATGAGCTATAATATTTAGATTGGTTTACTTGTGCTCTCATCAATAGAAAAAGAAGTAAAAAAAACATTCCTAAAAAAGCCATTCTAAAATATGAATTTGGACTTATCATAAATTCCAAGACCAAACATAAAAGCAACAAAACATACCCAAATTTTTTAGTGTTTTCTACCCCTATTTTTTTGGGTATAGTTTGTAAAGAAATAGCATCATATTGCACATCACGAATATCAAAAGGAAGGATTAGTATCATCACCAATAAAAAACGCTGAATTAGCATTAAATACATTTCTGATGTAAAAAAAGACTCATTGGCATAAATTGGTAGTAAAACTGTGGTTCCTGCCCAAACTATGGCTACTACTATAATTTTTAAATATCCAATACTTCGTAAATTTTTCTGAAATCCGCTTAAAAAAGGAACCGCATATAAAAAAGTCAACAGTCCGAAAGGTGTAAAAAACAGTAAGATTCTTAAAGGAAGTAACCATGCGAAATAACACATCAACAAGAAGCAAATCAATGAAAATACTTGAGTAACTTGTAAGTTTTTTGTTAAACTTCTGTGATGCAGCTTTGCTATTCCTGCATATTTCACAAAATTATATCCTGTAATCGTAGCAAAAAACACAAACCAGTCTAACAATTCATTATGCGGAATTTCAAAATAAATCTCCGTTATGCGAAGTAACGCATAAACTGCCAGTGCTACATGAATACTAGCATTGATATAAAAATCGATTACTGTTTTAAAAAACTTCACCTAACAAAAATAGCTTTTATGTTTATAACCCTAAGTGTTGGTTAATAAAATATCATTTTTTAACAAAAAAATATGTACGCACAAGTCAACCAATTTCACTATTTTTGAGCCACTTAAAACAACAACACAATAATGAACACAAATTCATTTCAATTAAGACATATTGGTCCTCGTGTTAAAGACCAAGACCAGATGCTTAAAACGATTGGCGTAGAGAGTTTAGACCAATTGATTTACGAGACTATTCCTGACGATATTCGTTTACAAAAAGAGTTAGATTTAGCTCCTGCAATGAGTGAATATGAATACTTAACTCACATTAACGAGTTGGGTGCAAAAAACAAAGTTTTTAAGAGTTATATCGGTTTAGGATATCACGAAGCAATTATACCAAGTGTAATTCAACGTAATATTTTAGAAAACCCAGGATGGTATACTGCCTACACGCCTTATCAAGCAGAAATTGCACAAGGACGTTTAGAGGCCTTGTTAAATTACCAAACAATGATTTGTGATTTAACAGGAATGGAGTTAGCCAACGCTTCATTATTAGATGAAGGAACAGCTGCTGCAGAAGCTATGGCTTTATTATTTGATGTTCGTGATAGAGCACAAAAGAAAGCTGATGTAAATAAGTTCTTCGTTTCTGAAGAAATTTTACCACAAACTTTATCAGTATTACAAACACGCGCAATTCCTATCGGAATTGAATTAGTGGTTGGTAATCACCAAAAATTTGATTTCTCTGAAGAATTCTTCGGTGCAATTGTACAATATCCAGGAAAACACGGTCAGGTTTATGACTATACTGATTTTGTTGCAAACTGTAATGCTAAAAACATTAAAGTAGCAGTTGCTGCTGATATTTTATCATTAGTAAAATTAAAAGCGCCTGCACAATTTGGTGCTGATGTAGTAGTAGGTACTACGCAACGTTTTGGTATTCCTTTAGGATATGGAGGTCCTCACGCAGGATTCTTTGCTACTAAAGAAGAATACAAACGTAGTATGCCTGGTCGTATTATTGGTGTTACCAAAGATGTTGACGGTGGTCGTGCTTTACGTATGGCTTTACAAACACGTGAGCAACATATTAAACGTGAAAAAGCAACTTCTAACATTTGTACTGCACAAGTATTGTTAGCTGTTATGGCGGGTATGTATGCAGTTTTCCACGGAAAAGAGGGATTACAATACATCGCTGATCGTGTACATACAAGTACTACAACGTTAGCAAAAGCTTTAACCGATTTAGGTTTCAAACAACAAAACACTTCGTATTTCGATACTATTTTAGTAGAAGTTGAAACAGATAAATTACGTCCTGTAGCTGAAGCAAACGGAATCAACTTTAACTACATTGACGAAAACCATATTTCAATTTCTGTAAATGAAACAGTTGGTTTAAAAGAAATCAATGCTATTGTTGATTGTTTCGAGCAAGCGTTCAATATCAAAGATATTTTAGTTACTGAATTTACTACAGCAGATGTTATTCCTGCGGATGTAAAAAGAGCAACTTCTTTCTTAGATAATGAAGTATTCAACACGTATCAATCAGAAACTGAAATGATGCGTTATATTAAAAAATTAGAGCGTAAAGATTTAGCGTTAAATCACTCAATGATTTCTTTAGGGTCATGTACTATGAAACTAAACGCTGCTTCTGAAATGTTACCGTTAAGCAATCCACAATGGGGAAATATTCACCCATTCGTACCTTTAAATCAAGCTGAAGGATACCAAGTTATGCTAAATAATCTTGAAAACCAATTAAACGTGGTTACTGGATTTGCAGGTACTTCTTTACAACCTAACTCAGGTGCACAAGGAGAATTTGCTGGTTTAATGGTTATTAGAGCTTATCATGAAGCTAATGGAGATACTCACAGAAACATCTGTTTAATTCCTGCATCTGCTCACGGAACTAACCCTGCATCTGCTGTAATGGCAGGTATGAAGGTAGTAGTTACCAAAACGGATGAAAAAGGAAACATCGACGTAGAAGATTTACGTGCGAAAGCTGAAAAACACGCAGCTAATTTAGCGGCTTTAATGGTAACGTATCCATCTACTCACGGAGTTTACGAAAAAGCGATTAAAGAAATTACGCAAATTATCCACGATAACGGCGGACAAGTATATATGGATGGTGCCAACATGAACGCACAGGTAGGATTAACGAATCCTGCAACTATTGGTGCTGATGTTTGTCACTTAAACTTACACAAAACATTTGCGATTCCTCACGGTGGTGGTGGACCAGGTGTTGGGCCAATTTGTGTGGCGCCACAATTAGTTCCGTTTTTACCTACTAACCCTGTAGTTACTACTGGTGGTGATAACGCTATTACTGCTATTTCAGCTGCTCCTTGGGGTTCTGCTTTAGTATGTTTAATTTCTTACGGATACATCACGATGTTAGGTGCTGATGGATTGACTAATTCTACCAAGAACGCTATTTTAAACGCAAACTATATTAAAGAGCGTTTAAGCGGACATTATAGCACTTTATATACTGGTGAAATGAACCGTGCTGCTCACGAAATGATTTTAGACTGTCGTGAGTTTAAACAAAACGGAATTGAAGTTACTGACATTGCGAAACGTTTAATGGACTACGGATTCCACGCGCCTACGGTATCTTTCCCTGTAGCGGGTACAATTATGGTAGAGCCAACCGAATCGGAAGGTGTCGCTGAATTAGACCGTTTTTGTGATGCTTTAATCTCTATTAGAAAAGAGATTGCCGAAGCGAGTAAAGAAAATCCTAACAACCCGCTTAAAAATGCACCACATACGCAAGAAATGTTAACTGCTGATGAGTGGGATTTACCATACTCTCGTAAACAAGCAGCATTTCCTTTAGAGTATATTGCAGACAATAAGTTTTGGCCTTCAGTACGCCGTGTAGACGATGCTTTTGGTGACCGTAATTTAATTTGTTCTTGTAATCCTATTGAAGATTATATGGAAGCAGAAGCTTAATAAATATAACACCTATAAAAAAGACCTCGAAATTTCGAGGTCTTTTTTATTTATGCAACTCTTACAATTCTTTCTAATGGAATAATAGTAGATTCTTTTAAAATTACCGAGGCATCAGTAATACCCCAAACGGTTGTTTCTACTCTCTTTAAACCATCCACATCCATAAAAAATATTTTTACCTTTTCTCTTTCTAAATTTCCTAAAGACAAAGCCCACTGTAAATCTAAAATACGATTTACTATTGCTTTCTTTTTGTTTAACACCTCTTCTTTTGGAAATTTCAAGAACTTGATCTGTTCTTTTGCTACAGTTATAAAACCTGTTTTTGTAGTCATATTATTGGGGAATTTAAGGTTACTACTTTATAAAATTAAGATTTAAGTTATAGAACTAAAATCTCATTGCCAATGTATACATTTCGAACTTCACTTACAAACAATACAACAAAACAATATAAAATTTAACATTTACACAAAATAAGGAGTTGATTTTTAACAAACACTCAATAAAACCAATATCAAACTACAAAACACTCAAAAACAGAAACTTAAATATTATTACTAAAGAAGATTGTTTCGTTTCCCTCACAATAACTATAAATAAAACGTCATTACGAAGGAGGTTACGACTGAAGTAATCTCTCCATCAACTAGCAGATTGCTTCGTTCTACTCGCAATGACGAAACATACCGTCATCTCGAACTGAAGCAACGCGGAATGTGAGAGATCTTAAGAATAGAAGTTACTCTCTTCATGAGATTCCTCACATCCGTTCGGAATGACGTTAAGTTAATTGGAATGACCATACCTAAACGTCATAGCGAGGAGGCTCATTGAGCGAAGTCGAAATGAACGACGTGGCTATCTTTTACTCGGTACACGATATACAGATTGCTTCATTCTACTCGCAATGACGAAACATACCGTCATCTCGAACTGAAGCAGCGCGGAATGTGAGAGATCTTAAGAATAGAAGTTACTCTCTTCATGAGATTCCTCACATCCGTTTGGAATGACGTTAAGTTAATTGGAATGACCATACCTAAACGTCATAGCGAGGAGGCTCATTGAGCGAAGTCGAAATGAACAACGTGGCTATCTTTTACTCGGTACACCATATACAGATTGCTTCATTCCATTCGCAATGACGCTTGTACTCTACCCTATTTTTATATATTTGAAAAAAATTACTAGTAGTCTCAATGCTATTTTAAATGACTTATTTATCTATAATTATACTCGTAGGTATTTTTCTTGTATTCAAAAAAAGCACCTCAACACCAAAGCGGAAACAACCTACAACTCCTTTTCCAAACAAATGGAAAGTTATTTTAACTAAAAAAGTCGCTTTTTACAACGCACTCACTCCTGATGAAAAAGAATTGTTTGAATTCAAAGTTTTTGAATTCATGTTAAATCATGAAGTTATTGGTGTTGATGTTACAGTTACGATTACGGACAAACTTCTGATAGCTTCTAGTGCTGTAATTCCTATTTTTAATTTTCCTGAATGGCGTTATCCTAATATCAAAGAAATTATTTTATACCCTGCTATGTTCAACGAGCATTTTGAAACCGAAGGAGACAACCGAAGAATTTTAGGAATGGTAGGTAACGGGTATTTAGAAGGAAAAATGGTTTTATCGAAACCTGCTTTACGTCTAGGTTTTGAGAATGAAACCGATAAAAAGAATACCGCTATCCATGAGTTTGTGCATTTAATTGACAAACTAGATGGAAATATTGACGGAGTTCCGCATGTATTATTAGAAAAACAATACAGCATTCCGTGGGTAGATTTAATCAACAAAAAGATTGAAGAAATATATAACGACGCTTCCGATATCAATCCGTATGGCGGAACTAACAAAGCGGAATTTTTCTCGGTAGCTAGTGAATACTTTTTTGAGCGTCCGAAGTTATTAGCTAGAAAACATCCTGAGCTTTATGCGTTGCTAGAGCAAATCTTTAAACAAGATATGGACGACATGAACCTGCATTTAAAACGCCTTGATATTTCCAGAAACGATCCTTGTCCTTGTGATAGTGGAGTGAAGTATAAAAAGTGTTGTGGAGTGAACTAGACCGTCTTCTCTACTCGTCATTACGAAGGAGGTACGACTGAAGTAATCCCTCCATCGACTAACAGATTGCTTCGTTACACTCGCAATGACGATAACTTAGACGTCATTTCGACAGAGCGATTTTATGAGCGACGAGAAATCTCAACAATGGGAGTTACTCACATGAATAAGATTTCTCGTTATCACTCGAAATGACAGTAATCGAGACGTCATAGTAAGGAGGCTCATTGAGCGAAGTCAAAATGAACGACTTGGCTATCTTTTACTCGGTACACGATATACAGATTGCTTCGTTCCACTCGCAATGACGTTTTTTACAGGTCAATCTCCTTTAATGCTTTGATGTTGTTACGTTCTAAGAAAGCATCAATCGTTTCAAAGTGTTCGATAACGCGTTGGTCTTTAAATTCAAATACTTTTTGAGACAATCCTTGTAAGAAATCACGGTCGTGCGATACTAAAATCAACGTTCCGTCGAAGTGTAATAAAGCTTCTTTGATTACTTCTTTTGATTTTAAATCTAAGTGATTTGTAGGCTCATCTAAAATCAACACGTTTACAGGTTCTAACAATAGCTTTACCATTGCTAAACGGGTTTTCTCTCCTCCAGAAAGTACTTTTACTTTCTTTTCTAAATCATCTCCCGAGAACATAAAACGTCCTAATATATTTTTGATTTGCGTTCGGATGTCTCCTTCGGCAACCTCATCTACAGTTTGGAAAATTGTTAATTCAGGATCTAACAACGACGCTTGATTTTGTGCAAAGTATCCCACTTTAGCGTTGTGTCCTAAACCACATTCACCTTCAAAATCAATTTCTCCCATAATGGCTTTAATCATGGTCGATTTTCCTTCTCCGTTTCTTCCTACAAACGATACTTTTTCTCCACGAGCTATAGAGAAACTTGCGTCTTTAAATACTGTTAAGTCTCCGTATTGTTTTGTCAATCCTTCCACTTTCACAGGATAATCTCCTGAACGTGGTGATGGTGGAAAACGCAGTTTTAATGCTGAAGTATCTACCTCATCTATTTCTACAGGAACTAATTTTTCTAACATTCGTTCACGTGAAGCTACTTGATTCGTTTTTGAATAGGTTCCTTTAAAGCGCTCGATAAACGCTTTGGTATCGGCAATAAACTTTTGTTGTTCTTGATAAGCTTTTAACTGATGTGCACGACGCTCTTTACGTAACTCTAAATAATGTGAATAGTTGGCTTTGTAATCGTGAATAGTTCCCATCGTAACCTCAATAGTTCTGTTGGTAATATTATCGATAAACGCTTTATCGTGCGATATTACTACTACTGCCTTGGCTTTGTTTAATAAGAAGTTTTCTAACCAAATTACCGATTCGATATCTACGTGGTTGGTAGGCTCATCTAACAAAATTAAGTCGGGTTTTTGCAGTAAGATTTTCGCCAGCTCTATACGCATACGCCAACCTCCACTAAACTCTGAAGTTCCTCTTTCAAAATCTTCTTGTTTAAATCCTAGCCCTTTTAAAGCTTTCTCTACTTCTGCTTCGTAGTTTATTTCTTCTAACGCGTAGTACTTCTCCCCTAAATCTGATACGCGCTCGATGATTTTCATATAATCATCCGATTCGTAATCGGTACGGGTTTCTAATTGTTTGTTGAGGTCGTCCATTTCGGCTTTCATAGCAAAAATAGATGCAAATGCTTTGGACGCTTCTTCTTTTACCGTGCAATTGTCTTCCATTAACAAATGCTGAGGTAAGTAAGCGATTACGGTATCTTTCGGACTGCGAACGCCTCCTTTAGTTGGTTTAGAAACTCCTGCTATAATTTTCATCATGGTGGATTTTCCTGCCCCATTTTTACCCATTAAGGCAATTTTATCGTTCTCGTTTATTACAAACGAAACGTCACTAAACAGGGTGTTACCACTAAACTCAACCGTTAATTGATCTACCGTAATCATACAAAATATTTTAAGCGGCGAAATTAGCAAAAACTGTGAATAAGTTTGTAAAAACTTTCACTTAGATAGCTTATTGATTTTGTTATATTTGAGAGAATAAAAAAATTGCTCAAACTTCACTATATCCGATGTTATTCTCCGGATAAAAGAACTAAAGTTTGACATATAACAAGTTAGCTGTAATTTTAACCGAATGCCAAACTGTAAACTTTGTTTGAACAGAGAAGCGGATAAACCGAACTCTCACATTATACCAAAATTTTTGGCTAAACGATTATTTGAATCATCTAAACCAAGACATTCTGTAGAAATTAATCGAAAAGGGAAAATTAGAAAAATTCAAGATACACCAAAGGAAAATTTTATATTATGTAAAAATTGTGAAAAACGTTTAGAGTATTTAGAAACGTTAATTTCAAGAAAGATAACTTCTATAAATAATTACAATAATTTAAATGACAAGTTTAAAATTAAGGAATATGGGAAGAATAAAATTTTAGAATGTTTAAACATTAATCCGATTGGATTTAAACTTTTTATTTTTTCTATAGTTTGGAGAACTTCTGTATCAAGTCTTCCCGAATTTGAGACTTTTAAATTAGATGATAAAACAGAAAACGAATTAAGATTATTATTAGATAAAACTCTCAAAAACAGTCATTCAGAATTAGTTAATTCTATTTCAAAAACAAATGATTTTACTAACTTTCATTACTGCGTTTTTAAACCATTAATGAGAAATGAATTTTCAAGAGGAATTTTTACAGCATACAAAATGGCTGAATTTCAATTTGGAATTTTCACAGTAGATTATATAATATTCTTTTATTCAAATAAAAAAGATATGAATCCAGCTTTTGAGTTTGTTTCTAATTTTCAAAACGAGAAGTTATTAATTACTTTAACAGGAACAGATGATTGGAAAATGCTGAATGAATTGGTAGTTAGGAAAATGCTAAAAAAACAGTAGCTAACTTAAGTCGTGTATAAAAAATTGCTCCATTAGTACTTAAATAATGGTCGTTACCCTTTTGTTATGTCTGATTTTCCTTCGGAAAATCCTCGCTCACAAAAACACAACTTTTCATACACAAACACGTTAATGCAAAATCTTAAACAACAATTCTTTTAAAATATCAGCATGGGTTTGGTTAGCACCAACCCCTTTGCTTTTTACATCGGCATCACGCAATAAGGCTATAATTTGTGATACTTTTCTCATTGGGTAGTTACGTGCTGCGTTTACATAATCATCCACAAAATATGGATTCACCCCTAAGTTTTTAGCTACCGAAGCTTTTGATTTGTCTTTTAATCCGTGGTACATTAATAACTGTGTAAAAAAACTATTTAGCAAGGAAATTGTCATTACTAACGGATTATTCTTAGGGTTTTGTGCAAAATAATTGATAATCCTGTTCGCTTTTACCACATCACGCTGCCCTACTGCTTTACGCAACTCAAAATTGTTAAAATCTTTAGAAATACCTATATTTTCTTCAATGTGCTTATCGCTAATAATAGTTTCTGCAGGTAATACTGAAGTCAATTTATCAAGTTCGTTACTAATCTTACTAAGATCAGTTCCTAAAAACTCTACCAACATTTGAGCAGCTTTTGGCTCGATATTAAACTTCTTTCCTCCCAAAACCTGACGAATCCAATCGGCTACTTGATTATCGTATAGTTTTTTACTCTCGTAAATAAGTCCACTTTTCGCTATTGCTTTATACGCTTTTTTACGTTTATCGAGCTTTTTATATTTGTAATTAAACACCAACACCGTACTCGGTTGAGGGTTCTCTGCATAGCTTTCAATCTTTTCAATTGAACGACTTAAATCTTGTGCTTCTTTTACAATAATCACCTGTTTTTCTGCCATCATTGGAAAACGTTTAGCCGAAGACACAATTTCCTCTATCGATACATCACGACCGTACATTACCACTTGGTTGAATCCTTTTTCAGACTCATCAAGCACGTTGTCTTCAATATAATCTGAAATTTTATCAATGTAATATGGTTCTTCTCCCATTAAAAAATAAATGGGTTTGATGTTACCTCCTTTTATATCGGATATGATAGATTTAATTTCGTTCATAAAGCCTCTCCTCAGTCCTCTCCGAAGGAGAGGAAGTGTTATTTATTCTATTTTTAACGATGTTGATAACATCGTACTCCTCCTTTTACTTTTCTTTTACAAGCACCACCAGATTTTGTTCTTGCTCCACAAGTTGAACTATACGATTTTGTACTTTTTGTACTTGTAGTATTTGATTGTTTGGTATGTTGATAACAAAATCCGTTTGCTAGCTTTGTTTGATGTTTACACCGTGTTCCCTTTTTCGTAACCCCTTTACATCTTACCGTATAAGACTTTCCTACAGATTTATTCGTAAAACCAGCTGTTCTTCCCACATAAGAAGGTTTACAAATTTTACAAGCAGTTAAGCCATAAGCGTTAATTTCATCTTCATTAACCTTTTTCGACACATTCTCTACCATTCTACAAGTAGCTGTATGAAACTTTTTACCTGATGGGGTCTTATAAAAGTCTTGAGCTTGTAGTTGAATTACTACTAAAAATAATAAAATGAAAAAGTTAAATCGCACTTTAATAAACTTAAATAATTACTTTTGGTTTATGCAAAAGCTCAACCTTCCTAGCTATACATTCAAGCTCAAAAGTAACGAAAATAAGACGCTTATTTTTGATAATTTGAGAAAAAAATATGTGGTTTTAACTCCTGAAGAATGGGTACGCCAACATTTTGTTCAATTACTAATTCAAGAAAAAAGCTATCCTGTTTCTTTAATTGCTATTGAAAAACAACTGATTATCAACAACCTAAAAAAGCGTACTGATATTGTGGTTTTTGCTTCGAACGGACATCCGAATATTATTGTAGAATGTAAAGCCCCACACATACCAATTACCCAAGATACTTTTGATCAGATTGCACGTTATAACTTAAAACTCGATGCAAATTACCTCATTGTAACCAACGGACTGCAACACTTTTTTTGTATGCTCGATAAAGAGAACGAAACCTATGTGTTTTTAAGAGATATTCCTGAGTACAAGTAAATACCTTTATTTCAAACCGAAAAATTGCTTCACTATCAAAATGGAAGACGAAGTCTTAAACATGAGAATTACTTAACTTATGAGATTCCTCCTCATACCTCGTTCGGAATGACGAAACACAGAATGACTCATGCTTTTTAACAAGAATTTCATTTATAAACTGTAAATTTGCCTTCTTGAAAACAGCTATTGTCATATTAAACTGGAATGGGAAAAAATTGCTTGAGCAGTTTTTACCTTCTGTCGTGAATTTTAGTTGTGAAGATGCTCAAGTATATGTTGCTGACAATGCTTCTACAGACGGTTCTATTGCATTTATCAAACAATATTTTCCTACAGTAAAAATTGTTACAAACACCGAAAATGGCGGGTATGCAAAAGGTTACAATGATGCCTTACAACATATTGATGCCGACATTTATTGTTTAGTAAATTCTGATATTGAAGTTACCGAAAACTGGTTAACTCCCGTTATTGATACTTTTGAAAAAGAACCGGATACAGCAATTATTCAACCGAAAATTTTAGACTTTAAAGACAAAACAAAGTTTGAATATGCTGGTGCTGCTGGTGGTTTTATTGATGCTTTTGGGTATCCTTATTGTCGCGGTCGTTTGTTTAACGACTTGGAAACAGATAACGGACAATTCAACGATACTACAGAAATATTTTGGGCTTCAGGAGCTTGTTTTTTTATCCGTTCCAAAGTGTTTCATCAACTCAACGGTTTTGACGAAGACTTTTTTGCGCATCAAGAAGAAATTGATTTATGCTGGCGTGCTAAAAATAGTGGGCATACTATAAAATATGTGGGAACATCAACCGTATACCATGTAGGTGGAGCAACATTAGATACTTTAAACCCTAAAAAAACGTTTTTAAATTTCAGGAATAGTTTACTTAACCTAGTTAAAAACTTACCACTATTTAAATTACTTCCGATTATTTTCTTTCGTTTAGTATTAGATGGCTTAGCTGGAGTTAAATTTTTATTAGAAGGAAAACCAAAACATCTTTTTGCCATTTTAAAAGCTCATTTTAGTTTTTACGCACACCTTCCAATATTTTTAAAAAAGAGGAAAAAACTTCCGAAGGAATCAAACTACGCATTATATACTTCTATTGTTTGGCAATATTATGCTAGAAGGAGAAAAAAGTTTGAAGATTTACGTTAATTCTTTTTCATCTTTATAAATGTAGTAAAGCAGAAAAAAAACTGCTACACCACCAAAGGTATGCCATAACCAATGTGTTCCCATGGGTAATAATTCAATTTTATTATCCAACGTTCTAAACAAAAGCGCCATTCCGAATATTAACACTCCGTAAGCTATATATTTTACATTTTTCCAATGTGTTTTATAAGCGTACCACACTAAAGGAGTTGACACCGCTAAGGCTGTTACTGCATACCCAAACGATGTTCTGTACCCTACTGGTATTGGTAAAAAACGAGGTAAAATAGACACTAAAAGTATTGCAAGTAAAATGCCTATTCGTTGCCACCAATTTCTTTTTATTTTTCCGATGAAATAAACAATTGCGCCTAAACATACAAGCATGATAGGTACCCAATCTAACAACAGCCAAAATTCATGACTTCGGGTTCCGTGAAACATGGTACCTCCTACCCAACTGATGAATATTACAGGAATGGCAAACAGAAAAAACGGATACTGCTTAGGGTTTTGATACACTTTTCTTCCGAAGTAAATCAATAACACTATAAAAATAAGATTGCTAAATGTATTGAAAGGTTCAACAGGTAACCTACCTGCGATGGTTTCTTAATATATTGGTCCGCTGTCGTTAGGGAATCTTTCCAGTAAAAACATATATCCTTTTCTATTATGTAACAAGATAAGGATTAATGTTTTAATTAAAAATTAAAGTTTTTATAAAATAACACGCCATGCATCTGTTTCTGCAAAATCTTTGATAACCTTATTTCTCTCTAGTAATAAGTTTATCATATATTTTTTCAAGAATATTTTATCTATTAATCTTCCTAGAAAACCAAAAGGAGAAACATATTCAAACACATCGATCATCTTTACTTTATTCTCAAATTCTTCAATAAAATAATGTTCGTGTCGAAAACTTTTAAAAGCTCCTTTTTACATTTCATCTACAAAATATTCTGGATACTTATATTCTGTAATTTTTGAAGTCAGTTCTTGATAAAACCCCAAATGTTTGGCCCTCCAAGTAACACTTTCATCCAACCCTATTAAGCCCGTCATTTTACCAGCAACGACTTCTTCTTTTGTCTTTTGAGTTGATATTTTGTGTAATTCTACACTACGAGATAAGTCAAAAACGATTTTTTTAGATGAATTTATATAAGTGATTAACTCAATTCTAGGCATTACAAAATATCTAAACTTCCTTTTCCTTCACGAATCACTTCTGGCTCATCGGTTGTTAAATCGATTACGGTAGATGCATGGTTATCTCCATAGCCTCCATCAACAACAACATCTACAATATTTTGCCACTTTTCGAAGATTAATTCAGGATCTGTAGTATACTCTAATACTTCGTCTTCGTCATGAATAGAAGTTGATACAATTGGGTTTCCTAAAGCTGTTACAATTGCCCTAGCAATATTATTATCAGGCACACGTATACCTACCGTTTTACGCTTTTTATACGCTTTTGGTAACGTATTGCTACCAGGTAATACAAAAGTATACGGCCCAGGTAAAGCTCTCTTTAAAATTTTATACGTAGCTGTGTCTATTTGCTTTACATAATCTGACAAATGGCTTAAGTCATTACACACAAAGGAGAAATCTGCCTTTTCTGGCTTTATTCCTTTAATTTTCGCAACTCTAGCTAAAGCTTTGGTATTTGTAATATCGCAACCCAACCCGTAAACTGTATCGGTTGGATAAATTATTACCCCTCCGTTTTGTAAAACTTTTACAATTTTCTCTATCTCTTTTGGGTTCGGGTTGTCGTTATACAACTTTATAAATTGTGCCATGGCTTAGTAATTGTCAAAATCAAAATCGTCTAAACTTTCAAAATCATTAAACTCATCGTCAAATTCATCACCAAACTCATCATCTAAATCTGTAGATAAATCATCTGCCTTAAACTCCTTTTCTGGAGCTTCTTCTGGAATTTGTCCGATTGATAATATCATTTTTGTTTCGGTAACAGCTTCGTCAGACTGCTCTATTACCTCTACATAAAAAGTCCACATTTGTAAGAAATCATACACGTAAATTAACTTATCGTGCATATTCGGCAAAGTTTCATTCAATATACAAGTTGCCATTGACACCCCTTCACCTGCTTCTGCCATATTAAATAACGGAATTTCTTCTCCTTGATTCCAATCTTCGTCGGTACGGTAAAAAGAAGCCATTTCTTGTCCGTTAAAACCAAACGATTTTGCTATGTCAAAATGCAAATTTTCTAACGAATTATTATCACTTACCATTAGGGTTCTAATTACATCTTCTTTTGTATCTAAAATTACGCGTACTTTATACATTCTATCATTTTTTGTCAGTACAAAAATACGTATTTTTGAATGATAATTTTTAGTAAAATGAACAAGCAAGAATCTCTTACAATCTTAAACAATTACAATAAAAACACCCTAATGGAAACTTTAGAAATTGAGTTTATTGATTTAGGGGATGATTTTATTACTGCCAAAATGCCTGTAACTTCAAAAGTGCATCAACCCTACGGAATATTACACGGTGGAGCCACAGCTGCCTTAGCAGAATCGGTTGGAAGTTGTGCTTCGGCTTTTTTTTTAAGAGATTCTAATAAAATTATAAAAGGAATTGATCTAAGCATTAACCATATAAAAAGTAAAAAGGAAGGACATGTTTTTGCTACTGCTAAAGCGATTCATAAAGGTAGAACTACACATTTATGGGAAGTAAAGATTGTAGATGAAGATAACAACTTAATTTCGCTTTGTAAGATAACCAATATTGTTTTAGACAAACAGTAGTATGAACCCTCATAGAGGGATTAAGCATACCTAGATATCACTTAAACAATAAGAATATGAATAAAAAAGAGTTCAAAAGCTTTATGATTCGACTACGCTTAGCAAGGAACAAATAGAGCTAAAACTTAAAAATCAATATTTTAACTCAAAATTTATTCATGTGAAATTGTTGAAAAAAATCTTGAAATTTACAGGAATTAGTCTTTTTGTAATTCTACTTGTTTTATACTTCTTATTCTGGAAATTTTCTGCTCCAAAATCTGATCAACAAGTGATTGAAAAGTTTAATCAAAGTTCTGTTATACCTACACTTTCTCACGAAAATTTTAAAGGATTTGAATACAGAAAACTTTCTATTGTAAAAGACACCACCTTACCTACGCTAGTTTTTGTTCATGGAACCATAGGTTCTTCCACCGATTTTATTAAGTATATGAAAGATAGTTTACTACTTAGTAAAGCTAATGTGATTTCGTACGATAGGATTGGTTACAATTATCAAGACAAGAATTCGGTTCAAGAAAGCATTGCTTTTGAGCGTGATATGCTTCAAGACATTTTGCAAGACATAAATCCTAAAAAAACAATTGTTGTTGGATATTCTTATGGAGGTCCCATTGCTTTAGCTCTTCAAAAAAAAGTTCATAAAGTACTATTATTGGCTCCTGCTATATACAGCAAAGTAGAACCGATGCCTTGGACCTTGAATTTTTATAAATGGAAATTTACTAGATGGCTTGTTCCACCCGTATGGCAAGAAGCCAGCAGAGAAAAATTATCGCACAAACAAGATTTACAAAAGTTTGAAAACAATTGGAAATCAACCCCAAACCAAATAGTAAGTATTCACGGTACAAATGATTGGATTGTTCCTTATGAAAACTCAATATTTTTAGAACAACACTTTCCTAAAAATCAGTTTAAGTTAATTAACATTTCTAATGCAGGTCATGGGTTTATTTGGAGTAAATTTGACACGATTAAACAACTTTTAATACAAGAACTAGATTGAGTATTTTTTCAAATATAAAAGAAGCTTTAAAACAACAATTACCTTTTGTTGCTTACAGAAAACCAAATACATCTTTACTTAAAGGTTGGTTTCAGCAAAATGCTACGTTAATTACTTCTGAAAACTATAGTGAAAGCGGATTTATTTTTGCTCCGTTTGATAGTAGAGAAAAAGCTATTCTAATTCCTGAAAATCAATCTACTTATTTTGAAGAAGAAGTAAGTATTGATTCTATTTCTTCTAACAACAATATTAATCACACGCCTGATACTTCTTCCGAAGAAAACCATATTCAACTTGTTGAAAAAGGAATACAAGCCATTGAGAATAATCAATTTAAAAAAGTAGTTCTTTCCAGAAAAGAAAAAGTTAAATTACCAGAATTCAACCTTATTGAGACTTTTCAAAAACTATTGAATAGTTACCCTACAGCTTTTGTATATGTCTGGTATCACCCAAAAGTTGGTTTGTGGTTAGGCGCTACTCCTGAAACATTAGTGAGTATTCAAGGCACCAACTTTACCACTATGTCTTTGGCTGGAACTCAAGTTTATATTGACACTACCAATGTTTCTTGGCAACCTAAAGAAATAGAAGAACAGCAGTTTGTTACTGTTTATATTACAGACAAACTTTCAAATTACTGTTCAGAAATAACCACTTCTGACACCGAAACTATTAAAGCTGGTAATTTACTTCATTTAAAAACTATTATTAATGGGACGCTAAAAACGGATAATGCTACTTTAATAAACACCTTACACCCTACTCCTGCTGTTTGTGGATTGCCTTTGGAAGCATCAAGAGAATTTATTTTAAATACTGAAAACTATCACAGAAGTTTTTATACTGGTTTTTTAGGAGAATTAAACATCAACTTTAAAGAAAGTAATTTGTTTGTGAATTTACGTTGCATGGAAGTTGAAAATAACACGGTAAATATATATGTAGGCGGCGGAATTACACGAGATAGCAACCCTATAAAAGAGTGGCAAGAAACCGTAGCTAAGACCACTACAATGAAAAAAGTTTTATAGGAAAATCCCCTATTTTATAAAACTTTTCACCTAACAGAAATATTAACCCTCTGAAATACAGCTTTTTTTACTATATTTAGGTAAACTTAAAACTCGCTTTCCTATGAAACAAAAATTACTTAGGATTAACCAGCGTGAAGATAAACTTAATAGTAGAGTAGGTAGAACTTTAACGTATAAGCAGCTGGTTGAATTCGCATCAAAACTACCAAACAAAATAAAATCGCTTGTTTAAAAGCAAAAACCACCAATTGCTTGTGCACAACTGGCGGTTTTTAAGTGTAAATTGAATTTGAATTGATTTTTTTATGCACAAACCAAGCTCTAAACACAAATTGTAATTTGTGTTTAGGGTTTATACGAACAGTTATCTTCTGTTTTTAAATATCGTCAAAAGAAACATCAGTAAAACTTTCTGTAGAAGAGGCTTCTGTAGCCATTCCCTCTTCTCTCTTATAGTCTTTTTGGTGACGCTCACTAATTACTTCAGAGCCTTTTTCGTTTACAATAAAGTCTGTTGCTTTATTCAACATTTCTGCAAAATCAGTAAAGTCTTCTTTGTATAAGTAAATTTTATGTTTCTGATAATGGAAAGACCCATCATCGTGAGTGAATTTTTTACTTTCTGTTACTGTTAAATAATAATCATCTGCCTTTGTAGATCTAACGTCAAAAAAATACGTTCTTCTTCCTGCTCTTAAAACCTGTGAAAAGATTTCTTCTTGTTCTACTCTCTCGCTCATAATTCGCTTTAAATAATAGTTGTTTACTTAAAATTTCTCAACAAATCTAACAAAATATTTGACTTGGCAATACGAATTGCTATATTTCTTTTTCTAAAAGTTGTTGTTCATACAGGTCTTTATAGTATCCTTTTTCCTTTATTAATTGATTATGAACACCTTGTTGAATTATCTTTCCGTTATCTAAAACGATAATTTTATCGGCATTTTTTGCTGAAGACACCCTGTGACTAATAATTATTGTGGTTTTATCGCTAGAAACTCGCTCTAAATTAGATAAAATTTGCTCTTCTGTCTCGGTATCTACTGCTGATAAACAATCATCAAAGATTAAAATTTGCGGATCTTTAATAATTGCTCTCGCAATAGAGGTTCGTTGCTTTTGACCACCTGAAAGTGTAACACCTCTTTCTCCTAAAATGGTTTTATATCCTTCTTTAAAATCGATGATATTCTCATTAATTACAGCGTTTTTAGCAGCTTCAATAATTTCTTCTTCCGTAGCATCTTCTTTACCAAACTTGATGTTATTTTCAATTGTATCAGAAAATAAGAAAGGTTCTTGCGGCACAAATCCAATTTGATTTCTTACATCATATAAATTACACGTTGTAATATCTTGTCCATCTATAAACACTGTTCCTTCAGTAGTATCATACAATCGTGATATAAGGTTGATAATGGTCGATTTTCCACTTCCTGTTTTACCCAAAATTGCTAAAGTTTCTCCTTTATCAACTTTAAAACTCACATCTTTTAATGCGGTTATATCAGTATCTTCATACGTAAGGGAAACATGTTTAAATTCAATCTCTCCTTCTACATCCGTCGTACCTTCATTGTTATTTTGGATTTCAGGAACATGCTGTAAGAACTCATTAATTCTTTCTTGAGAAGCTTCTGCTTGCTGAATCATAGAAGTAACCCAACCTACAACAGCAACCGGCCATGTTAAAATATTTACATACATAACAAAAGCTCCAATAGCTCCTACTTGAATCTCTCCATTTATATATAATGTTCCTCCTACATACAATACAATAATATTACTGATTCCGATTAATAGTATCATTAGAGGAAAAAACAGTGCTTGTACTTTATATAAGTCAATATTCTTTTCTTTATTAGCATCCGCTAAATCATCAAAATTTTTGATTACTGCATCTTCAATAGCATACGATTTCACCACATTAATACCCGAGAAAAACTCTTGATTAAAGGTTGTTAACTTCGATAAATATTGCTGAACAACAGTACTTCTCTTATTTATCTGCTTACTCAACACAAAAATCGACACCGATAAAACTGGAAATGGTATCATGGTGTATAGAGTTAATTTTGGAGAAATTGCATACATCTGAGTAAAACCTATTACAAAAGATACTAGCATGTTTAAAGAATACATGATAGACGGACCAACATACATACGCACCTTAGACACATCTTCGCTAATACGATTCATTAAATCACCCGTTCTATTTTGCTTGTAAAAGTTAAGTGATAACCGCTGATATTGCTGATAGATTTCGTTTTTCAGGTCAAATTCTATCTTTCGAGACATCACTATAATGGTTTGACGCATTAAAAAAGTAAAAAAACCACCTAATAAAGTTACTCCGATAATAAGTAAAATATTGTTTAGCAAAATGCTTTTTACTTCTGATATCTCCGTTATTTTTCCTAACTGATAATCTTCTACCACATTTAGTGAATCACCTACAAAATCAGGGATTCTTAGTGTAAATATTTTTGCTAGAACAGTAATAAAAACCCCTAACAATAACCTCCATTTATACTTTATAAAATACTTATTTAAATGCTGTAATGCTTTCAACCTTACTTTTTTATAAAAATTCAACTTAAAAAGAAGCTTCTTGTTAAAGATACCATAATTGAGCTCTCTTTTTTTGCTTTTGTTTTAACGATTTCTTACTTTTGTGCTCGAATTTTTGAGATTGCTTAAATTATCTCAAATTAAAAAACTAAAACAAATGACATCAGAAATCATTGATACTAAAGATCTTAAGAACGACCCTGTGTTTGGTCAATTATCTTTTGACAATCACGAGCAGATCGTTTTTTGCAACGACGAAGATACAGGTTTAAAAGCAATTATTGGTATTCACAACACAACTTTAGGACCTGCTTTAGGAGGTACTAGAATGTGGCAATATAAAAGTGAGTGGGAAGCTTTAAACGATGTGTTACGTTTGTCTCGTGGTATGACTTATAAGTCTGCTGTTACTGGTTTAAACCTTGGTGGTGGTAAAGCAGTTATTATTGGTGATGCAAAAACTCAAAAAAATGACGCGTTAATGCGTAAGTTTGGTGAGTTTGTAAACTCTTTAAGCGGAAAGTATATTACTGCGGAAGATGTTGGGATGGAAACTCGTGATATGGATGTTATTCGTGAAGTAACTCCACACGTAACAGGTGTTTCTGAAGCAATTGGTGGATCTGGAAACCCTTCTCCTGTAACTGCTTACGGAGTATATATGGGTATGAAAGCTGCTGCTAAATATAAATTCGGAACTGATAACTTGGAGGGTAAAAAAGTATTAGTTCAAGGTGTTGGTCACGTAGGTGAAACTTTAGTAAAGCACATTACTGACGAAGGCGCTCAAGTTATCTTAAACGATATTAACGAAGCTCGTTTAGAAGAATTAAGCAAAAAATACGGTGCTAAAGTTGTATTAGGAAACGATATTTTTGGTTTAGACCTTGATATCTATGCTCCTTGTGCTTTAGGTGCTACTCTTAACGATGAAAGCATTGCTCAATTAAAAGCTCAAGTAGTTGCTGGTGCTGCTAACAACCAATTAGCAAACGAATTAAAACACGGTACGATGTTAAAAGAAAGAGGTATTGCGTATGCTCCTGATTTCTTAATCAACGCTGGTGGTATTATTAATGTATATGCAGAAGTTGAAGGTTACGACAAAGCAGAAAGCTTAAAGAGAACTGAAAACATCTACAACACTACATTAGAAATTTTCAATTTATCAGAAAAAGAAAACATCACTACACATCAAGCTGCTTTCAATATTGCACAAGCAAGAATTGATGCTCGCAAAAAAGAGCAAAATAGCTAGATAAAAAATAAAAAAGTTTTACTTTTGCAGAGCGTTAGAAATAGTTTCTATCGCTCTTTTTTTTAAAGTTCTTTAGAATGATTAACAGAAGACATATTCGTGTTAAAGTAATGCAGTCGGTATATGCGATGCAACAATCGCACAGCGATGATTTAGTTAAGGAAGAAAAATTCTTAAAACACAGCATTCAAAAAATGTACGACTTGTACGTTTTAAATCTTCAATTATTAGTTGAAGTTCAAAAATTAGCTCGAAAGAGAATAGAGCTTTCAAAAAAGAAAATTCTTGCTACTAAAGAAGAACTTAATCCAAATACAAAGTTTATTGACAACAAGGTTTTAAACCAACTTAACGAAAGCGTAAGCTTAGAAGGGTATGTTGAGCTTAATAAATTAAATTATTGGGATCTTGACGATGAGTATGTAAAAATTTTGTTAGATGAATTACAGAAAAGTGACATCTACAAAAAATACATGGACACCGTTGAAGATTCTTTTAATGTAGACCGTGCTTTTGTTATTGACTTTTTTAGAGAAATTGTAGCTCCTAACGAAAAAATAGCGGATTATTTTGAGGATAAAATGATTTCTTGGGTTGACGATATTCCTTTTGTAAACACTTGGGTTTTAAAAACTATTAACAAGCAAAAAGCCAACAAACCTTTTATTTTAGGTAGTTTATATAAAGATAGTGAAGACCAAGCTTTTGTATCCAACTTATTTAACAAAACCATGTTAAATCAGCATAAATACGAAGAAGATATCAAAGAAAAAACACCTAACTGGGAAGCCGATAGAATTGCCGATATTGATATGATTATTATTAAAATGGCTATTACAGAATTTTTACACTTCCCTTCTATTCCAAGTAGAGTTTCTATCAACGAATATATTGAGTTAGCTAAAGACTATTCTACCAATAAAAGTGGTTACTTTATCAATGGTGTTTTAGATAAATTAGCTAAAGACTATCTTAGCTCTAACAAGATGGTAAAAATAGGTAGAGGATTATTATAAAAATTAGTATTTTTACAACAAACAAAAATATTTTACAATGAAGAAAATAGCAGTAGCATTAGCATTTGTTGTTTCAGCAGGAATGTTAGTTTCTTGTGGACAAGGTAATGCTTCATCAAAAGTAAAAAAAGAAAACGTTGAGAACGCAGAAAAAAGAGACAACACTATTAGCCAAGGTGCTCCTGAAATCTCTTTTGACAAAGAAGAATTTGATTTCGGTACAGTTAAAGAAGGTGAAGTTGTTGAAACTACTTTCGTTGTAACCAATACAGGTAAAAGTGATTTAGTAATAACACACGCCCAAGCATCTTGTGGTTGTACGGTTCCTGAATGGACAAAAGACCCAATTGCACCAGGTGAAACAGGTAATATTAAAGTTAGCTTTAACACAAGCGGAAGAACTAACAAACAATCAAAATCTGTTACATTAACTACCAATACTGAGAAAGGTAGAGAAATTATCAAAATTTCTGGTATGGTAACCCCTAAAAATAAAGACGCATAATGTTTACAACCATTTTTTTACAAGCTAGTTCTCAAGAAAGTTTAATGAACATGCTTCCTTTTGTAGCAATGATTGCTGTTTTTTACTTTTTAATTATTCGCCCTCAAATGCGTCGTCAAAAAAAAGAAAAACAGTTTCAAACAGAAATTAAAAAAGGAGCTAAAATTATTACCACAAGTGGTATTCACGGAAAAATAGTTGAAATTAATGATACTGACAATACGGTTTCTATCGAAACTGGTGCTGGTAAAATTAAATTTGAACGTTCTGCAATTTCAATGGAGTTAAGCAAAAAATACAGTGCTGAAAGTAAAAACTAACAGTAATATACTGATATAAAAAAGTGAGCTAATTAGCTCACTTTTTTGTTTTTTATGTAGATTGCATCAATATTTATTTTCTTGAAAAAAAACGTTAACATACCTAAAACCTTTTTTGGTTTTTTAATCGCCTCCATATTTTTCTGGTTACTCATAAACCTTTCAAAAGAATACAATGCAGAGGTAGAGTATGACATTGAATACACTCAATTACCTCAACAAAAAACATTGATTGACGCTCCTTTTAACAAACTAACCTTAAATGTAAAAAGTAGTGGTTATAATTTATTAATGTCTAGCATTAACCACAAACCAATCACGCTACAATTAGACAAAGCGGTTAAAAAAAAGGGAAGCAACTATTATTTTTTATCAAAAAACTTGCATTCTGAAATACAACATCAATTAAAACATAATATTGAGTTAAACAGCATCACGCAAGATACTATTCCAGTAAAAATAGGATTATTGAGTTCTAAAAAAGTTCCGTTAAAACCTAATGTAAACATCTCTTTTCAGTTAGGATACGGTCTTTCAAAACCTTTAAACCTCACACCTGATAGCATTTTAATTTCTGGTGATGAAACTGATGTTAACAAAATAGAGTTTCTAAATCTTGATAGCGCTACTTTAGAGAACATCTCTAAAAACACAAATATCACCTCTTCTATTCTATTTCCTGAAAATATTCAGCTCAAAGCGAGTCATAAATCAGTAGATATTGAATTGTTGGTAGATAAATTTACAGAAGGGGAAATTGAAGTACCTGTATTAGTTAAAAATGCTCCAAAAGGAATTAATATTTTCCCTAAAAAAGTAAAAGTTATTTACAAAGTAGGCTTGAAAAATTTTAATGAAATCACGCCCGATTTATTTAAAATAGAATGTGATTATTTAGACGCTGAAAATAACGAGTTAAACTACCTTACCCCTGAACTTAAGGATACTCCTAATTTAGCTACGGTACTAAGAATAGTGCCCGATAAAATTGACTTTTTAATTTACGAATAATATGGTAGTAGGTTTAACAGGCGGAATTGGTAGTGGAAAATCGACCATTTTAAAAATGTTTTCTGAGTTTAAAAACATTGCTGTTTACATGGCAGATGATGAAGCCAAAAAGCTCATGCATACTTCACCAGTAATTAAATCTCGTTTAATTACTGAATTTGGCAAAGAAACCTACATTAATAACGAATTAAACAGACCATATTTAGCTTCTATCGTTTTTAAAAACAAAGAGAAATTAGCTTTGTTAAACTCTATTGTTCACCCTGTTGTTAATGAACATTTGCAAGCTTTTATCAAACAAAATTCTGACAAAGCTTACGTTTTATATGAAAATGCCATACTTTTTGAAAACGGTAGCGATGCTTTTTGCGATAAAATTATTACTGTTACTGCTCCAGAAGAAGTCAGGATTAACCGAGTTGTAAAAAGAGACAACACTACGATTGAAGAAGTAAAAAACAGGATAAAAAACCAATGGAGCGACACAAAAAAAACACTTCAATCCAATTACATTATTGATAATAAAACACTTAACTACTCCAAAGAACAAGTGTTAAGAATCCATAATTCTTTAACAAAAAGGACTGTATAATTTACGCTTTACTAACCCTAACTGTTAAAACTTTCTTAATTTTACAATAACTTTGTTAATCTAAGTTAAAACATTATATCTCTAACTTATATTAATTTATTTTTGAATAATGGGTAAGAAAATCTTTATTCTCATTGTTGTTTTAATGAGTATTTCTTTAATAGGAATTATCTCTATTCAAGTATATTGGATAAAAGATGCTATAAAAAACAAACAACAACAATTTAAAAATAATGTAACCATTGCTTTAGCTCGTACCTCTGAAAACATAAAAGAGAGAGAGTACTTAGAGTTTCAGCAAAACTATAAAGATTACTTTGAAAGTAACAAACTAAGAACAGAAGCAGAAATAACAACGTTTCTTTTTCAGCAAGTTGATACTGTTAGCAAAACTAAGTTTTCTTTTGGTAGTTCTATTTTAGAAGAAAGTTTTAAAATGCCTGGTGAGTTTGTTGATAATGATTCTATCATTATTAAACGATATTCAGGAAAAGAAGATATTTTCTTTTCTCAGGTTATAAAATCAGAAAACAAAGATTTTAAACCCTT
Source organism: Tenacibaculum sp. A30 (assembly GCF_051200845.1). Lineage (NCBI taxonomy): Bacteria > Pseudomonadati > Bacteroidota > Flavobacteriia > Flavobacteriales > Flavobacteriaceae > Tenacibaculum > Tenacibaculum sp. A30. The sequence continues at coordinate 2,727,973 of NZ_CP195160.1, read as the reverse complement.
TTTAAGCGAAAACCGTTATTCTGTTTACAAAACTTATCCAAGTTGGAATGATGATGTAATGGAACATGCTTTTCGTAGAAGTAAAAGTATTTACGCAATACATCAAAGAATAAGTAACAAAGAATTAAAATTTATTCTGAAAGATGAATTCGCTAAAATGAACATTACTCAAGATTTTAAGTATGTTGTTTATGAAGACGGATTAGCAACACAACTAAAATCGGGGTATTTTAATATACAGCCAGAAGATATTAACTATCCTCTACTTGAAGATGAAGAAGGAAATAGTAAATATAAATTATATGTAAAATTTCCTGACAAGCGAAAGAACTTGTTATCAGGAATGATGGAAATATTAATACTTTCCTTATTCTTTATAGGAATTATTATTGCTGCTTTTTCAATATCATTATACCAAGTAATACGTCAAAAGAAGATTTCTGAAATAAAAACAGATTTCATCAACAATATGACACACGAGTTTAAAACACCTATTGCAACTATTAATCTTGCTTTAGATGCGATTAAAAACCCAAAGATCATATCTGACAAAGAAAAAATTAAGCGCTATGTGCAAATGATTCGCGATGAAAACAAGCGTATGCACGGGCAGGTAGAAAATGTATTACGAATTTCAAGACTAGAAAAAAATCAACTTGAAATTAGTAAAGATGCAGTTGATATGCATGATATTATTGAAGAAGCTATAGAGCATATTCAATTATTGACTGATGACAAAAAAGGAAGTGTTACAACGCACTTCGAAGCTATTTCAACAGAAGTTTTAGGAAACCAGTTTCACTTAACCAATGTTGTTGTTAACATGTTAGAAAACGCATTAAAATATTCAGAAAACGCACCAAAAATTGATGTATTTACTGAAAGCACAAATAAATACTTTATCTTTAAAATAAAAGACGAAGGGATAGGAATGAGCAGAAATGCTCAAAAATATGTGTTCGATAAATTTTACAGAGAACACAAGGGGAACATTCACAACGTAAAAGGTCATGGTTTAGGATTATCCTATGTTAAAGAAATTATAGACAACCACCAAGGTACCGTTTATGTTGAGAGTGAAAAAGGCAAAGGAAGCACGTTTACAGTTAAATTACCATTAATATAAAAGATTAAGGAATGGGGAGTAAAAAAATATTATTAGTAGAAGACGATCCTAATTTTGGAACAGTTCTTAAAGATTATTTAGCACTTAACGATTACAATGTTACACATGCTAAAGATGGAATCGATGGTTTAATCATGTTTAAAAATGCTGAGTACGACTTATGTATTTTAGATGTTATGATGCCTCGTAAAGATGGTTTTTCTTTAGCTGAAGACATTCGTGCTACAAACAAAGAAATTCCAATTATATTTTTAACTGCAAAAACATTAAAAGAAGATGTTTTAAAAGGTTACCAAGTTGGAGCTGATGATTATTTAAATAAGCCTTTCGATTCTGAAGTTTTATTACACAAAATCAAAGCTATTTTACAACGTAAGGAAACTGAAAAAACAAACGACAGTGACGAGTTCGAATTCAAAATTGGAGGGTTTGACTTTAACTCTAAGTTACGTCACTTAACTTACAAAGGTGGTGAACCTCAAAAATTATCACCAAAAGAAAGTAAGTTATTACGTATGTTAGCTATCCATAAAAATGATTTAATGCCACGTGAATTAGCATTGACAAAAATTTGGAGAGATGACAACTATTTTACTTCTCGTAGTATGGATGTATACATTGCTAAACTTCGTAAATATTTGAAGAATGATGAAAATGTAGAAATCTTAAACATTCATGGTGAAGGTTTTAGATTAATTGACAACAAATAATATCATTTTGAGTCGTCCTAAAATAGGTTGACAGTTTTTATAAAATATTAATTAAACCTTTGAAGCTAGCTTCAAAGGTTTTTTGTTGTGTATAAAGTTAGGTGTTTTCATATTCAAACTCAAGTGTGGTCTTAGATTATTATAAATATTTATTGATTGTTTAATGAGTTTTTCTAATTCCTTACCTGTATTACATTTATAAATTAAAAATTCATGTTTCAAAATTCCATTAATTCTTTCTGCTAGAGCATTTTGATAACAGTCATATCCATCGGTCATTGATGATTTTATTCCTTTTTCGGCTAACTTGTTTTGATATATTGCAGAACAATATTGTAATCCTCTATCAGAATGATGAATCATTGGTTCAGATGTAACTCTATTTTTAATTGCCATAGTTAAGGCTTTAACTACATTTTCTGCACTCATATCATTACTTAAATGGTATCCCATAATTTTTCTACTAAAAGCATCGGTCACCAAAGATAAATAATGGGTTCGTTCTCTACTTTTTACATAGGTAATATCACTAACAAAGTATTGTTCTGGACGCACTATCTTTGTTTCTTTGATTAGATTGGGGTATTTGCGTAACCAATGTTTAGAGTTAGTGGTTTTAGTGTAATTCTTTTTAGGTTTGATTAACATGGATTCTGAGCGTAAATAATCAAATAGGGCATCTCTACCTATTTTTATTTCTTGATTATTAAACTCATCCTTTAGTAAATAATACAACTTTCGAGTACCTATTCTAGGCATTTGCATGCGTATTTTTAGGACTAAAGGTTTAATTTTAGAACGTTTTGCTCTTCGAGTGTTCTCTCGCATAATGCTTTGATAGAATCCTTGTCTTGATATCTCAAACAATCGACAACAACGAGATAAACTTATCCTTTGTTCTTGTCTGATGCCTTGGATTGTTGAGATAAATACTTTTTTCTAATAGAAGTCCCATATTGACTATCAGAAATATCAATCATTTTATTGAGGATCAGGTTCTTTAACTTCTGATCTTCTAATTCTCGTTCTAATCGCTTTATTTTTTGGGCAGGTGTTTCTTTGGATTTTGATTTCATTAGTAAGGCAGGTTTGCTCCAGTCTAAGGTACCATGTTTTCTTAACCAAACCAAAACAGTACTCTTTCCTTGAATACCATACTTCTTTTGAGCTTGTTTATAGGTTAACTCGCCCTTTTCTACTTGAGAAACTACAGCTAATTTAAAGCCTAAATTGTAATCACACTGTGTGCGTTTCTTCTTGGATACATTGCTTTTCATAAAATAAGTCTAAATTGTGTAAACTTATTTCAGGACGAGACATTTTAAATAAAAAAAGCTTAGGTAAACCCTAAGCTTTTTATTATCTAATCTATTTATTTTTCTATCTTGGTCCTGATAATTCTTCAATAGTACTGTACTTTCCTTTATAACTTCCTGTTGCTACACTTCCGTTAACTCTTTTCACTTTAAAACCTAATGAAATATTAGTTTCATTAATTGAATTTATAGTTAAAGTAACTTCATCTCCATTTTCATACTCCATTAGTAATTGTTCATTATCGTATTCTCCTAAAAATTCTCCATCAGTCATAAACTCATACCATAAACTATTTGTTGTATAAGTTTTTGAGGTTAAATTTTCATCACGAACAGCAATTGAAAAGAAATCTACCTCAGTTAAAACTACACCTGAGTTTCGGGCAGCTTCTATATCTTGTTCAGTAATATTTAATAAATGTAACAATATAGTAGTTCTACTATGTTTAGTGAATTTTTCTACGAAAATTGATTCCATCGGATAATTTTTTCCTTCAATTATAAATTGATTTGGTGTTTCTTGAACATCATCAGATGAACAGCTTACATAAAAAACAGTTGCTAAAATAATTGCTAATAAGTAGTTTATTTTTTTCATAATAATATAATTTGACATGCAAAACTACCTTGGTTTTAAAGCATCTAGTTAAATTTACTTCTGAATAGGTTTTATTTCTTTCTAAAAAGTCGTGTTTTCCTTTTAAACTATTTTCTGTTACTTTTTTTATACATTGTAACAATAATTTGAATGAGTCGTCAAATACATATAATCAACAAAATCAAAAAAGCTTGGAAACAATTTTATCTATACAAAACCTCGATAAAAAATACGGAAAAGTTCATGCGGTAAACAACCTCTCTTTTGACATTCAAAAAGGAAATGTTTACGGAATATTAGGTCCTAATGGAAGTGGAAAATCAACCACTTTAGGTATTATTTTAAATGTAGTTAACAAAACCTCAGGAAGTTTTAGTTGGTTTGATGGTAAACTATCTACTCATGAGGCTTTAAAAAAAGTAGGCGCTATTATTGAGCGTCCTAATTTTTATCCTTACATGTCGGCAGTTCAAAACTTACAGCTTATCTGTAAAATAAAGGGTGTTTCGTATGATAAAATAGAAGAAAAATTAAAAATTGTAAACCTTTACGAGCGTAGAAACAGCAAGTTCAGAACTTACTCTCTAGGAATGAAACAACGTTTAGCAATTGCTTCTGCCTTATTAAACGATCCTGAAATATTAATCTTAGACGAACCTACTAACGGACTAGATCCACAGGGGATACATGAGATTCGTCAAATTATAAAAGAAATTGCTCAAAACGGCACGACTATTTTACTTGCCTCACACTTACTTGATGAAGTAGAAAAAGTATGTTCTCATGTGGTAGTAATAAGAAACGGTGTAAAATTATACAGTGGTAGGGTTGATGAAATGACAGCTTCAAATGGATTTTTCGAGCTACAAGCCGAAGATCAAAACAAGCTTAAACAACTTTTAGAAAATCACTCTTCAATAGGAACTATTAACAGTGAAAATGGAGTTTTAATTGCGAATTTATCTTCTGAATTGTCTGCCTCAGAAATTAATAAATTTCTATTTGACAACGGAATTTCTCTTTCGCATTTAGTAAAACGTAAACCTAGTTTAGAGCAACAATTCTTAGACCTTACCAACAACCAATAAACTTACATCATGCTACGACTTTTAAATATAGAATTACATAAATTAAAATATAACAGAGCTAGTAAAGTTCTTTCAATTATTTATTTCGCCCTATTAACATCTATTGCCTTAATTGCTGCAATAAAATTTGATATAGGTCCGATTAAGTTTCATTTAGCAGAACAAGGTATTTTCAATTTTCCTTACATCTGGCACTTTAATACCTATATAGCTGCAACTTTTAAATTTTTCTTACTATTAGTTATTGTTTCTATGATGGCTAATGAGTATAGCTATAAAACGTTAAAACAAAATTTAATTGATGGTTTAAGTAAAAAAGAGTTTATTCTTTCTAAATTCTACACTGTTATTGCTTTTGCTTTTATTTCTACTCTATTTGTATTTATTGTTTCATTGATTCTTGGGGCTATTTATTCAGATTTTAATGAAATGTCTATTATTTTTTCAGATTTAGGTTACTTAGTTGCTTTTTTCATAAAACTATTAGGCTTTTTCTCTTTTGGTTTATTTTTAGGAATTTTAATTAAGCGATCAGCATTTGCAGTAGCAGCTATGATTGTTTGGTTAATTGTTGAAAGTTTAATTAAAGGCTACTTGTATTGGACTTTTAGAGATGTAAAAACAGGAACTGATGAAGCAGTAAACAGTGTCATGCAATTTTTTCCTTTAGAATCAATGGCTAACTTAATTAAAGAACCTTTTACTAGATTAGGAGCTGTAAAATCGGTAGCAAGTCAAATAGGAGAAAACTTTACTAAAGACTATTCTGTTAGCTTATTCAACATAACAATTGTGTTAATTTGGACAGCTATTTTTATTTATTCATCATACGCTTTGTTAAAAAAAAGAGATTTATAGAGGGTTTTATGTAATTTAGCTGTTTTATCTGTATAAAAATTTATTTAAATGGTAAAACAACTACTTTTTGTATTTCTGTGTATAAGCTCACTTTCTATTTATAGTCAAAAAGAAGCCAATGTTTGGTATTTTGGAAACAACGCTGGAATTGATTTTAATGGAACTCCAATCGCTTTAACAAATGGCGCATTAAATACCGAAGAAGGTTGTTCTACTATTTCAGATGAAGACGGAAATCTTTTATTTTATTCTGATGGAATTAAAGTATGGACAAAAAACCACGAATTAATGAGATATTATAATGGGCAACTTGCTAATAATTTACAAGGAAATCCATCAAGTTCTCAATCTGGTTTAATTGTACCTGCTCCAGAAAATAAAAACATATACTATATTTTCACTGTAGGAACCGATTATATCCCTAATAATTCTGGATACCCAAGAAATCCTGGTTTTAACTTTTATACTATTGATGTTTCTCAAGGAAATGGAGGTGAAATTATAGCGGGACCTATGAGCCTTTCTGACAACAGAAATTGGGAATGGTCTGAAAAAGTTACAGCTGTACAAGGAAAAGACTGTACAGAAATTTGGGTTCTATCTATTGTAGAAGACACTTTTTATGCTTATAAAATTGATCAAAACGGTGTAGACCATTTGAATCCTGTTATTTCTAAATCTTCTTATATTTTACAAGATAAAAGAGGATATTTAAAAGTATCGCCTGATGGAACAAAAGTAGCTTTGGCCGACTTTACAGCTAGTCAAAATACAGGAAACGGTCGTTTGGTATTGTATGATTTTGATAACGTCACTGGAAAAATTACTTCATCAGGAGAAACATTAACTACTCCTTCTGTTGATGGAGTACCTTATGGTGTTGAATTTTCCCCACAATCATCCAAACTTTATGCTTCATTATTTGTTCCTCCATTTACCTTTAGTATTCTCCAATTCGACTTACTTGATAAAGATGTAGCGCAAACAAAAGCTCAAATATGGAGAGGATCTGGGTATAGAGGCGCTTTACAACTAGCTTCAGATGGAAAAATATACAGTTCTATTCCTGATAAGTCATATTTAGGCGCCATTGAAAACCCTGATGAAAGCGCAAAAAACGTTACATACAAACCAGTAGCTATTGATTTAGGAAGAGGAAGAACCTCTCAGGGCTTACCTCCTTTTATCCAATCATTTTTTGCTCCTGTTAAGTTATTGAATGCTGACTCTAATGCTGTATTAAGTAACACAAATCAAGTATTTTGTATAGGAGATAGCTATGAGATAATTCCTGAAATTAATAACCCAAACGATAGTTATACATGGTCAAAAGACGGAACAGTAATAGCTAACACAAGAACACTAACTGTAGATAACGCAAATTTTGGAAGCGGTTTATACGAAGTTAAAATAGAGTCTAATTCATATTGTAAAAAAACATATACAGGTAAAGTTCAAGTTACTTTCGAACCTAAACCTACTATTAATACAATTCAACCTTATATACAATGTGACTTCGATGATAATCCTTATGACGGATTTGCCACCTTTAACCTTGAGCTTTTAGAAGCTTCTTTAGTTGATGATTCTTCTAATATTTCAATAGACTTTTTTGAAGCCTCTGACAATAACTTTTCAAGACCTCTTAACAAAAACAACTATATTAATTCAGTAGCTATAAATCACTCAATAGTAGTAAAAGTAACAAACAATACTACAAACTGTTATCAAACTCAGGTTATCGATTTACAGGTAAATCCTACAGGATTAAATTTTTACTCTGATGAACATGTTAGTGAGTTAGATCAAAATGCTTCAAATTCAGATGCTAAATTTAGTATTGGTACAGATAATGGCTTTTTTGATTTCTCTGTTAAAACTCAACAAATAATCAATAGTTCTGGAGGAGCCTTATCGCAAACTACTCACGATTTTCAATATTACAGAACTGTAGAAGACGCCTCTTTACAAACAAATCAAATTCTCCCTCCTTATGAAGATCATTTATTTACTAATAATTCTGATGTCTATGTAAGGATTTCTAACAAAGGAACAACATCTTGTGAAACTGTTGGGAATTTTAAAATACTTGTAGAAAAAATCCCTATTCCACAAGGAAATCTAAACGAAGAAATTTTATGCGTAGACAACCCCAGATTGACCCCTCAACCTCATACTATAGCTTTAAATGCTGATACTGGAAACACCACAGACACTTATAAATGGTACTTAAATGGTAATTTAATTCCAAACGAAACCTCAGCCATTTATAATGCTAATTCAGCAGGTGAATACAAAGTTGAAGCATACAGAAAGTATCCTAACATAAATACCCCATCCATGGGATATAACACTTTTTTTGTCAAAGAATCCAATCAAGCATTAATTGTTAATATCAAATCTGTGGACGACCAAGACAATCCAGATAGTAATAAAATAGAAATTACTGTAGATGGAATTGGAGATTATGAATATGCTCTGAACAGCACTAATTTTGGTGATTTTGTCAAAGGAGACGAAAACCTAACATATACCTTTACCAATATTCCTCCTGGATTGAATTTTATTTCTGTTAGAGATCGAAATGGGTGTGGCGTTGTATCTTCTGATCAAATTTCAACCATATACTTTCAACGTCATTTTACTCCAAATGGAGATGGTCATTTTGACACATGGAAAGTATTAGGCGTTAATAACGATTACTACGATATTTTAAAAGTTCAAATTTTTAATCGTTTTGGGAAATTGATTAGTGAAATTACTGATAAAAATCACCCTGGTTGGGACGGAGTTTACAATGGCTCTACCCTACCTACAAATGATTATTGGTACAATGCAGAATTAATAGATAAAAACGGTAAGGTTAGAAAAAAGACAGGACATTTTTCTTTACTTAGAAAGTAAAAACTCCTAAATAAATTACAATTAATACGGATAGATTTTCAGTAAAACTATCCGTATTTTTGTTGAATGAACTTTGAATTAAACTCTGAATTTAAACCTACTGGTGATCAACCACAAGCAATCAAACAGTTGGCTAACGGAATTTTAGCCGATGAAAAGTACCAAACACTTTTAGGTGTTACAGGTTCTGGTAAAACGTTTTCAATAGCCAATGTTGTAGCCGAAGTAAATCGACCTACATTAGTATTGGCTCATAACAAAACCTTAGCTGCTCAGTTGTATTCAGAGTTCAAACAGTTCTTTCCAAACAATGCTGTGGAATATTTCGTTTCGTATTATGATTACTATCAACCTGAAGCCTATATTCCTGTTACTGGAACCTATATTGAGAAAGATTTATCCATCAACGATGAAATAGAGCGTTTGCGAATTAGCACCTCTTCCTCCCTACTTTCTGGGCGTCGAGATGTATTGGTGGTAGCCTCAGTGTCTTGTTTGTATGGTATTGGGAATCCTACGGAATTCAAAAAGAATGTGATTATTATTGAAGTTGACCAACAAATTTCACGTACTAAATTCTTACATCGTTTAGTAACAAGTTTGTATGCACGTACCGAAGTTGAAATAAAAAGTGGAACTTTCAAAGTAAAAGGTGATGTCGTTACCATTTATCCTTCTTATGGTGATAATGGATATAAAATTCACTTTTTTGGGGATGAAATTGAAGAAATTGAAACCTTCGATATTGAAACTAACGAAGTTATTACGCGGTTAGACAAACTGAATATTTATCCTGCTAACTTATTCGTAACCTCTCCTGATGTGCTTCAAAATGCCATTCATCAAATTCAAGATGATATGGTAAAACAGGTAGATTACTTCAAAGAAATTGGGAAACATTTAGAAGCGAAACGTTTGCAAGAACGTACCGAATTCGACTTAGAAATGATTCGCGAATTAGGCTATTGTTCAGGAATTGAGAACTATTCTCGTTATTTAGACGGACGAGAAGCGGGCACACGACCTTTCTGTTTGTTAGATTACTTTCCTGATGATTATTTAATGGTGATTGATGAAAGCCACGTAACTGTACCGCAAGTTCATGCGATGTACGGTGGAGATAGAAGCCGAAAAGAAAACTTAGTAGAATACGGATTCCGTCTTCCAGCCGCTATGGATAACCGTCCGTTAAAGTTTGAAGAATTTGAAGCGCTGCAAAATCAAGTGATTTATGTTTCGGCAACTCCAGCTGATTACGAATTACAAAAAACTGAAGGTTTATTTGTAGAGCAAGTGATTCGACCTACAGGATTGTTAGATCCAGAAATTGAAGTTCGACCAAGTTTGAATCAAATTGATGATTTAATTGAAGAAATTCAAATTCGTATCGAAAAAGACGAACGTACTTTGGTAACCACACTTACCAAACGTATGGCAGAAGAATTGGCAAAGTATTTAACCCGTATTCAAGTGCGTTGTCGTTATATTCATTCTGATGTTGACACCTTAGAACGTGTAGAAATTATGCAAGACTTACGTAAAGGCTTGTTTGATGTACTCATCGGAGTTAACCTTCTAAGAGAAGGATTAGATCTTCCTGAGGTTTCCTTAGTCGCTATTTTAGATGCCGATAAAGAAGGTTTTTTACGTTCGCACCGTTCGTTAACACAAACCGTTGGACGTGCTGCACGTAACGTAAATGGTAAAGCAATTATGTATGCTGATAAAATTACCAACAGTATGCAACTCACCATTGACGAAACCAACCGTAGACGCGAAAAACAAATCAACTATAATACTGCTCACGGAATTACTCCGAAACAAATCAATAAAAAGATAGACAACACTTTATCTAAAAATGCGATTACTTCGTATCATTACGACAATGCTACCCAAAAAGCTGCTGAGCAAGATTTAGAATATTTACCAAAACAAGAAATAGAAAAACGCATACGCAACAAACGTAAACAAATGGAAGAAGCCGCCAAAGCTTTAGACTTTTTAGTAGCTGCTCAGTTACGAGATGAAATTGAAGTTTTGAAAGAAAACTTATAATCCTCACACATAAACCACTGACAACCGTACAATTGACGTACTAAAAGTAAGTCAGTGACTTACTAAAAGTAGGTCACTGACTTACCTGTTTCTAATTTTTTATGCTTTACTTTGGAGTCAAGTAGCAGTATATTAAGTTTTTACGCTAAAAATGTTAAAGAAAACTCAGGGATACCCCTGAGAAGAACTTAAAACGACTAGGGAAAACCCTTATTGTGTAAAAAACCATGAACAACTACTTTTAAATAAAAATTATAACTAATTTTAAAACTATAAATAGTATGGAACAAGGAAAAAAACAAATTACAAACCTTTTAAAACTAGGTGTTTTCCTGTTTGGAATTTCGCTGTTGCTATGGAATTGTGAAAATGAAAATATGGATATTGATAATCAACAAAATGCTAAAATTCAAGAGCAATTCACGTTAGAGAACTTTGAGGATGAATTTGTAAAAAACAATTTAGTAGTTGATTGGGATAATTACATAAAGATTGATAATAAATTAAATAATGTAATTACATATGAATTTAACACTTTTCTTACAGGTAAAAGCACTCCTCCTAATAAAGGACAAAACCTATTTTATAGGTACAAGGTACTTGCTACAGAAAAATCTTTAAACGAATTTTCTTTTAACATTATAAAGTTTGTTGCTAACTCTAAAAAAGAAGTTGAAGAAGCTTCCTATATACAAACCAATACTTTTACTGGTACCATACAGGAGTATAATCTTTTAGGAGAAACAATTAAAATAGAAGCCTATAAAAAAGGAGAATTAGTTAGTGAAATAGATAACAAACTCAAAATACATAATAATTATGCTTCTAAAACCCCTTATATGGGTAGATATATACTTGTCGTTACCGATTATTATGTAGATTGGTATAAAGGAGGGGGCGATGGAAATTTTGTATATATGTTAAGTTCATATGAATCAACATCAGTAGAATACGTATATATAGAAGATGAGTATACTGGAGGTGATGGAGGCGATACACAAACATATCATTCCCATTATGATGCCCCTCATGGTCCTTCACTCGGGTTAAACAACCACTCTGTAGAAAAAATTTTAGATAATACTAGAAATCCTTGTGTAAGTACAATTATAAAAGAATTACAGAAAAAAGACATGAAGGGCGCTTTAGTACCCGATTTAGAAGGAAAAGGACATTTATCGCAAACGATTTTAGATTTGTTTGACCATTCTCAAACTTATAACTTAACTTTTAATGTAGGGCAATTAAATACATTAGGCTCTGGTGTAAGTGGCAACACCAAAGGTTTTGATATCACGTTAGATACCGACTTAGTAAAAGATGCCACAAAGTTATTTATAGCTAAAACTGTTATACACGAAAGTTTACATGCCTACATTCATTATATAATGAGAGAAAATCCAGGGTCTACGATGACAAGTACGTTAAAAAAGTATTTCAGTAAATATAACAGTTCTAATTTAACAGAACATGAGTTTATGGGACAGTATGTAGAAGCTTTAGCGTACTCTCTTTCTTCTTACGATAACCATCAACAACCTATGGACTATTATAAAGCCTTATCTTGGGCAGGCTTAGAAAGTTCAAGTGCTTATCAAGCACTATCAAATAAAACACAAATTGAAAAAATCATAAAAAATGAAAGACTTGCAAACAATAATGCGAAAAGTACTAAATGTTAATTTGTAATAATACTTTTAATTTAAGTTTTAAAAATATAAAAAAACAAAAGATATGTTAAAAATGAGATTAAGGTCGGTAGTACTAAAGACACTAAATATTTTTGTAATAATAGCTGTTTTAATTTTTATAACTAGTTGTTCTTCAAAAAAGAGCACAATCAATAAAGTAAGTAATGAGCATGAAGTTTTAAGTTATATTTTAAAAAAATCTAATGGGAATATTTATTATAAGACAATTATAGAAGAAGGAAATATACCTATAGAATCATATGTGAAAAATGAATATTTAGAGTTTTATTTATGTAGCAATGGTGTTGACTCTCCAGTTAAAATACCTAAAGAAGAAGTGACTTTTTTAAAACAAAAAGTCAAAAGTGTTTCTGTTCAGAGAATAGATAAATTATTTCCTAATCTTAAAGATAAAACCACTAAAAAAAAGACACGCTTTAAAACCTCATTTATTTCCATGCCTATTTTATTTAGAAATAATACTATGGCTATCTATTATTCCACTCAAACATATGGAGGAGAGTTTAAATTACTACAAAAAGTAAATGGAGAATGGGAAACTATTTGTGCTAATTCGGTTTGGATAGAGTAAAAAAATAAAAGATTCAATAAAAGTGGTGCGAAAAGTACTAAGTGTTAGTTTATTACTAAGTTTTTATTGTTGTAAGACCTCAAAAAATGTTTTTAGTTAATGATGAACTCTTCAGTATAAAAAGATTAAAATCTAATATGAGTACTACGTTAACTTTACAAGCTTATGATTATAATTCTAAAGAAAAGATTGGAGGTTTTGCGGAGATAAACAATGTGTATGTTAATTTTAAATATGAAAATAACGACTTTTCTCCAATAGTACTCGACGTAAAGCCAGAGAATGAATTTGACATTTCATTTCATTTTGTTGGTAGTAAAAACAATAGAATAAATAAAGTAAAAGTTGTGAAAAAAGATTCAATTATAATTAAGGCGTATTTAAAAAATAATGACATAATAGATTAAGAATATAACTTATTAATAATAATGCAAAAAGTACTAAATACCCGTAATTTTATTTGTTTATTTACTTGTATACTTATAATGAGTTGTCATACAAGTAAAAATACTATTAATAATAAAATACCGAGTTCCAGTTATGAAATAAAAAAATTAAATCATTTGGAAATTGGATAACCATAAATGCATTTGATAAGGGGGCACCCTATGGTAAGATCCCTCCTTTGATTATTATAAATAATCTTTATTTTACAAAAACAAATTCATTTAATATTGCCAAGGAAAACATACTATAGAAATAGGTTTTATAGGTAAAGTAAGTGTAAACATAGAAAAATTAAGAGTTAAAGAAAAATGATTCTATAGTAATTAATGCTTATTTAAAAGATGACCCTACTCCAATAGTTGATTAAACACGAAAGTCAGTAAATATTATCTCTTTATATTAGATCAGCAAATTAACTCAAAAATGAAAAAAGCAATTACCATAATTTTATTACTGTTTCTAACAATTCATTTACATTCACAAGAATTAGTAAAATTCCCTTATAAAACTACTTTAAAAGATATTCATGGAAAATCCTTTTTATCAAGTAATTTAACAAATAACAACTCCCCCATTATTTTAGAGTACTGGGCATCTTACTGTAAACCCTGTATTAGTAAATTAAATGAGTTAAGTAAAAAATATGATAAATGGAAAGATAAATACAATGTAAAAATAATTGTAGTTTCAATAGATAAAGGAAAACACATCAAAGATGCTTTAACTATAATAAAGAAAAATAATTGGCCTTTTGAATTTTATTTTGACTCTGACCTAACCTTGTTATCAAAATTAAGTCAATTTAAATTTGTTCCGCAATCATTTATATTTGACAAGAAAATGAGAAAAGTTAAAAGTTTTAAGGGAGTAAAATACAAAAACCCTCCTTCTAACTATTTAGATGTAACTAATCTAAAAGTTGATTTATATAGATATAAGAAAATACTTAAAAAAGCGTCTAAATAACTACTATAGTTTTAACAAACAAAAAAACCTCACTTTAAACAGTGAGGTTTTTTAATATATTACTAAGAATTAATTAAAAAGTTTTAAGCGCTTAAAACTTCTTGTACTTTATCAGCTGCTTCTTGGAACTCAGTAGCTGAGATAATTTCCATTCCGCTGTTATCAATTAATTCTTTTGCTTCTTTAGCGTTTGTTCCTTGTAAACGAGCTATAATAGGCACATTAATTTTGTCACCCATGTTTTTGTAAGCATCAACAATACCTTGTGCCACACGATCACAACGAACGATACCTCCAAAAATGTTTACTAAGATAGCTTTTACGTTAGGATCTTTTAAAATGATTCCAAAAGCAGTTTCAACACGTTGTGCATCAGCAGTACCACCAACATCTAAGAAGTTAGCTGGCTCACCACCTGCTTGCTTAATTAAATCCATAGTTCCCATTGCTAAACCAGCTCCGTTTACCATGCATCCAACGTTACCATCTAAATCTACATAGTTTAATCCTGCAGCATTCGCTTCAACTTCAATTGGGTTTTCTTCACGTAAATCACGCATTTCTGCATAATCTTTGTGACGGTATAAAGCGTTATCATCTAAAGTAACCTTAGCATCAACAGCCATGATTTTATCATCAGATGTTTTTAATACTGGGTTAATTTCAAATAAAGATGAATCAGATTTTACGTATGCTGTATATAAAGCAGTAACAAATTTTGTCATTTCTTTAAAAGCTGCACCACTTAACCCTAAGTTAAACGCAATTTTACGAGCTTGGAAAGGTAATAAACCTGTTGCTGGATCTACTTCTTCAGTAAAAATTAAGTGTGGAGTTTCTTCTGCCACAGTTTCAATATCCATACCTCCTTCAGTAGAATACATAATCATGTTTCTACCAGTAGCACGGTTTAATAAAACTGACATATAAAATTCATCTGGCTCACTATCACCTGGATAATATACATCCTCAGCAATTAACACTTGGTTAACTAACTTACCTTCTGCTGAAGTTTGAGGAGTTACTAACATCATTCCTAAAATGTCATCAGCGATACTTTTTACCTCATCTAAGTTTTTAGCTAACTTAACACCTCCACCTTTTCCACGACCACCTGCGTGTACTTGAGCCTTAATTACGTGCCAACCAGTACCTGTTTCTTCTGTTAATTTCTTCGCTGCTTCAACAGCTTCTTCTGGAGTATTTGCAACAATTCCACGTTGAATACGAACGCCAAAACTGTTTAATATTTCTTTACCTTGATATTCGTGTAAGTTCATTAGATATGAATTTTTAAAGTCGAACAAAAATACAAATTCAATTTATAATACCTTATAATTTGTACTTTAATTTATGATTAATATCAATTTTCTTTTTCACATTTTTTTAACACTTACAATGTAACGTTCATTTTTTAACAGGTTTTTATTGTAATTAACATGATTTTGTGATTTTACAACCTAAATCACAATAATTTAGCTAAACAACTAATTCTATTTCTAATCAACTATGCGTACAATTTAGCATTAATTGCTGTTTTTTTCTTTTTCATAGAAACAACTGCCGCTCAAACCGTAAACCAAAACAGAAAGAAACTAGATGTAATACGTGTAGAATCACCTCCAAAAATTGATGGAAAACTAGATGATGCTGCATGGAAAAATGTTCCTATAGCAAACAATTTTGTGATGATGCGCCCTGATAATGGTAAACCAGAACCCGATACGCATAAAACAGAGGTTAAATTAGTGTACAATGATGATGCTATTTACATCAGTGCTAAAATGTACGATCCTGAGCCATCAAAAATACCAGCTGAGTTTACTAACAGAGATAATATTGGTAATAGTGATTTCTTTTTAATTACGATTAACCCTAATGACGACGGACAAAACCCTTTTGAGTTCTTAGTTACTAGTTCTGGTGCGCAAGCAGATTCGAAAGTATCGAACGGAAACGAAGATTTTAATTGGAGTGCTGTTTGGGAAAGCGATATTAGTATGAATGATGATTCTTGGGTTGTTGAGATGAAGATACCGATTCAACAATCAATTTTCTTTAATTTATGGTTTAAACTATAATAAGTATGAAAATCAATTTGGGTATGTAAATAACGATGACACTGCTATTTATTTCGGACAACGAAATTGGACTTCATACAACAACTCTTTAACTGGTTAATACACATTTAGCACAAAATCGGCAGTATCATTATCGTTTAGACACAACTGGAGTAAAGTTCCGTATCAAAATCAATTTTACAGTTTAGATCAAACTAACGGAGAACTAATTCAAAGTAGCTATCAAGGAGATCATGACAAAAACTTTAATAGCTGGAATTTAGACCTTAATTACCAATGGCAATTTGCTCTTGGTAGTCAATTAATTGCTTTTTACAGAAACTCAATTTTTGGTTCAAACAGTCATGCAAAACACAGTTTCTTTAAAAATTTAGATCGTCTTTTTGATGAGAAACATCAACATACTTTTTCTGTTCGATTGGTGTATTTTATCGATTACAACAACATTAAAAATATATTTTAAAACATTATCGTCCGATAAAAGAAAATAGACCGCTTCACTGTTAGAATAGAGAAACAAGAATTTTATAACCAAATGACATTGATACGATTACCAGACAAAAAATAATTTAAAAGCTTAAACACCTCAATCCCTTTAAAAATAGAGCTTAGGTATATTTTACATAAATTAATCGGACGCTAATAATTAAAAAAAGGAAATTTCTTTATTATTTGAATTGGGTAGTCTCTTATATAAAATCACACAAGTAAATCCAAAACATTCATTTTATGTTTTTTTGTCTTGTTTCTTGGCTCTTATTTCTTAGAGTCTATATAAAGTCTATCTGATTTCTTTTTTATACATTCGTTACTTTGAAAATTACCTCATGATTGTTGCTAAAAATATTCATAGACACTACGGAGATGTTGAAATCTTAAAAGGAGTAAATCTTCATATAAAAAAAGGAGAAATTGTTGCTATTGTTGGTCCGTCAGGAGCTGGAAAAACTACCTTGCTTCAAATTTTAGGTACCTTAGATAAACCTTTAAAAGATAAAAACTATGAATTACTTGTCAATGGAGTTTCAATCAAAGATTTAAACGATAAAGAAGTTTCATCTTTCAGAAATAAACACATCGGGTTTATTTTTCAATTCCATCAGTTACTACCTGAATTTACAGCCTTAGAAAATGTTTGTATCCCAGCTTTTATTGGAGGAAAAGCAAAAGCTTCAACTGAAAAGAGAGCGAAAGAATTATTAGCTTTTTTAGGATTA
This sequence comes from Tenacibaculum sp. A30, assembly GCF_051200845.1. NCBI lineage: Bacteria > Pseudomonadati > Bacteroidota > Flavobacteriia > Flavobacteriales > Flavobacteriaceae > Tenacibaculum > Tenacibaculum sp. A30. Next base: position 2,710,324 of record NZ_CP195160.1, on the reverse strand, counting down.
TCACACAGAGAAAACCACAAACCTAATGAGCTTTCTGGTGGTGAACAACAACGCGTAGCTGTTGCAAGAGCATTGATAAATGAACCTTCCGTTATTTTTGCTGATGAGCCATCAGGAAACCTTGATTCTACTTCAGCCAAAAACTTACACGAATTATTTTTTAAACTTCGTGATGAGTTTGGACAAACCTTTGTGTTAGTTACACACAACAAAGAATTGGCAGAAATGGCCGATAGAACACTTACCATGAAAGACGGAATTATTGTTGAATAGTGTAACGTTTTAAAGTTTCTGCCTACCTATTATAAAATCAACCAAACTATGAAAGAAACTTTTTACGAGCTTATTGCCTATTTAAAAAATCCTGTTTTAGAAAAAGATGCAAATCAAAATGCTTCGTATCGATTTCAAAAATTCTTACATCTACTCACGATATGTATTGTCACAGGTGCACTTTTATCACCTCTTTTTGTGCTTATTGAAGAATTGGGTTGGGTAAACATGGATGATCATGCTATGGAAGAGTTGCTAAAAACGCACTCTAAGTGGTTTATTGCTGGAATCGCTGTAATCTTAGCTCCTTTATTAGAGGAAATATTTTTTAGAGCTCCAATCACTTTATTCCAAAGTAAAAAATCGTTCAAAATAGCTTTTTATGTTTTTGCTATACTTTTCGGATTGGTGCATTTAACCAATTTCAACATTACTACCAACGTGTTGTTATTAGCCCCCATATTGGTGGCTCCTCAAACTATTTTAGGAGGTTACCTTGGGTTTATCAGAGTTCGATTTGGTTTAGCATGGAGTATCTTATTACACGCTTGCTATAATGCTTTCTTCGTTTTGCTTAGTTTTGCAGGAGATTTAATGTAAAATGAACAAAACGGAACTCAAAGAATTTTTAGACGAAAAGGTAATACAATACAACAATCCGGATTTTATTGATAGCGACCCTATTCAAATTCCGCATCAATTTTCAGTAAAAGAAGATATTGAAATCGCTGGTTTTTTAGCGGCGACCATTGCTTGGGGAAATCGTAAAATGATTATTAACAACTCCCATAAAATGATGGATTTAATGGGAAACTCTCCATACGATTTCGTTATGAATCATTCTGAGGAAGATTTAGCCAATTTTGACGGATTCGTACACAGAACATTCAATGCCGATGATTTTAAGTTTTTTGTTCAATCGTTAAAAAACATCTATCAAAATCATGGTGGATTAGAAGCTGTTTTACAACCAAAAAACAATGCTGATAATTACCAACATGCTATACATCATTTCAAACAAGTATTTTTTGAAATTCCTCATCAATCAAGAACTTTAAAGCATGTTTCTGATCCGTTAAAAGGATCAGCTTCAAAACGAATAAACATGTTTTTACGTTGGATGGTTAGAGACAATACAACTGGTGTCGACTTAGGAATATGGAAGACACACTCGTCTGCTCATTTACATTGTCCGTTAGATGTTCACACAGGAAATATTGCTCGAAAACTTGGGATTCTTACTCGAAAACAAAATGATTGGAAAGCAGTTCAAGAACTAGACCTTACTTTAAGAGATTTTGATGCTAAAGACCCTGTTAAATATGATTTTGCCTTATTTGGATTAGGAGTTTTTGAAAAGTTTTAAATGAGTTAATAAAGAGCAATTATGCTACTTTAAAACAATTTTTTAATACGTTTACTAATTCATACTTTTTTTCACTTATTATAAAAATAAATTTACCGTTATGATAAAGACAATTATTATTGATGATGAACATAATGCTAGAGAATTTTTAGAAAAATTATTAAATAGATATTTACCCAATGAATTCTTAGTACTTGATAAATGTGAAAGCGTTGATAAAGCTATTGTTTCTATTGAAAAAAACGAACCCGAACTAATTTTTTTAGATGTAGAAATGCCTAATAAAAATGGTTTTGAGCTATTAAAAGAAATGAAAAGTAGAAGTTTTGATGTCATTTTTACCACCGCTTATTCTGAATATGCCATAAAAGCTATAAAAGAAAACGCACTTGATTATCTTCTTAAACCAATAAATTATATTGATTTATTAGAAACCATAAAACGCTATAAACAACGTTTAGAAAAAAATACTAAACAAGATAATTTAAAAATAATTTTAAACCAAATAGACTCTGGTGATAGCAACTTTAATAAAATAGCTTTACCTACTGAATCTGGGTATGAAATTATAAACCCTAATCAAATTTTATATTGTCAAGCTGATAGCAATTATAGTTCGGTAACCTTTATAAATGGTAAAAAAATAATTTTATCGAAAACACTAAAATATATTGAGGAATTACTACCTAAAGCAAGTTTTCATCGAATTCATAAATCCTATTTAGTAAATTTAAACCACGTTGTACGATTTAATAAATCTGTAGATTTATATGTTGAATTAAATAATGGAGAACAATTACCTCTTGCTTCAAGAAAAAAAGAAAGTTTTTTAAATGCGATACTTCCTAAAAAATAAGCTTGTTCTTTTTATTTGTTTTTTTGTCTATTCAATTAACGTTTTCTCAAACCTTCTCGTCTACTAATTTTAGCACTTTAAACGGATTACCTAATAACAGTGTTTTTTCAATAAAAAAAGATAGCAGAGGCATTTTGTGGGTTGGTACTGGTGCAGGTGTTTCAAAAATAAGGAATAACAAGATTACTAATTTTTATGAAGAAGATGGTTTAGCTTATAATAATTGTTGGGCTATTGAAGAAGACGCTAATCATAATTTATGGTTTGGTAGTTACGGTGGTGGGGTAACATTTTATGATGGAAACAACTTCTCTGTTTACAATACCTCGAAGGGTTTGGTAAACAATTACATACGTAAAATATTTTATCACAATCAAAAGGTTTTTATAGGAACCAAAAGCGGATTATCGGTTATAGATATTAACAGTAAAGAAATTACTAATCCTGTAATCAACAACGATTTGAAGTTCCAAGTTATGGGATTTTTTGAATTTGAAAAAAGTGTCTATATCCAAACCTATAGAGACGGATTATGGAAGTATAATGAAGAAAAAAATCAATTAGTTTTTTTACATCATAATTATGATTCTGTTTTTTCAATATTTAAAAATAACGATTTAGTACTAGTTAGTTTTGATGGTTTTGTTAACAAAGATAAATCCATCAAAAAATATAATATTAGAAATTACATCAATGATAGCAAACCTTTAAACGAATTTGGTAACAGCGTTTTTTGGAATTTTGTTTCTGACAGAAATCAAAATATTTATGGAGTTGCCGATGGTATTAATTACCCTTCGGGTGGTTTATTTAATTTAAATAATAATGCTGCTGAAATACTCAATTCGACATTCAATGTGCAAAGTACAAAGCAATGGTCTTTAGAGTACGACTCAAATAACAATGTTTTATTTATTGGAACTTTAGATAAGGGACTTTTTAAAGTAGATTTAACTAAAAAAGTTACGTTTTATAATCAAATAAAAAATATTATTGATATTGAAGTTACAGAAAACACAGAGTACTATTTGTCTGAAGACGGATTACATGTTAAAGGAAACACTTACATGTATATCCCTCCTAAAGACTTCTATTCAAAATATCAGCTTTTTTTTGATGATGAGAAATTAACTCTAAAAGAAGGCTTTAGTTTTGCTCGTTTTAAAAACAACAATCTTGAAGATTTAGAATTTAAAAGCCTTAAAAAAATAGATAATACTATTTGGGTAAATACAACTATTGGGTTATTTAAAATAGCTAAGAATAATACCGTAGAGAGTTATTTCCCTATTTATACTAATACTTTTTATTTTACCTCAAAAAATAATGCTTTTTTTCAAGGCCCCTATTCTAAAGTTTACTTATTAAAAGATCTAGAAAATAATATCAAACATTCTGATTTTGAACTTGAAAATAGTAATAATCCAAGAGATGTTACTTCAATCATTGAAGTAAATAATAACTTGTTTTTCATTTCTAGATTTTCAGGCTTGTATCAGTATCATAACGGTGAATTTAAATCACTCTTAAAAAACAATATTTGGAAAGAGAAAGAGCTAATTTATTCAGCTGTTAATAACAACAATCAATTAATTATCAGCAATTCAAAAGGTGAAGTTTTCTTTATTAAAACGGATGATTATTTTGAAGTTGTAAATAAAATTGAAAATAGTGAGATTATAGGAAACACCATACTTTTCTTAAAATCGTATAAAGAATATTTAATTATTGGTACTGAAAAAGGAATTAATTTATACAGAGATAATTCAGTTATTTTCTTAGATGAAGAACAAGGAATAACAAATAAGCTTTTTTCTTCAGCAATAATCTCCAACGATAATTTATTAATAGGAACTGACAAAGGTTACTATAAAATTGATTTAAAAACTATTATTAATAATTTTAATATAAAACCTTATGACTTTAGTATTTCAAACATTAAAGTAAATTACAAAGACATACCGTCATCAAACTATAATTGGTTTCAATACACCAAAAAATCTATAAAACTACCTTACAAACAAAATACCGTTTCATTTTCCTTTAATATTAACAACCATCCACTCCCTAATAAATTAAAATATCGATATAAAATAGCTAGTGATGAATGGAGTCAGTGGAGTAGTGAAAACACAGTTCAATTAAACCACTTAAACAATGGTGATTATAATATTACTGGAGAAATTAAAGACTATAGTAACGGAAAAACTTACAGCAGTAAATTACTAAGCATAACTATTACTCCTCCTTTTTGGAAAACTTGGTGGTTTATTAGCTTAATTCCTATTATACTCTTTTTAGGAGGTTATATACTTTATAGGTTTAAAATTAATCGTATAAAGAAAGAAGAACTACTTAAACAAGATATTTTAAAACGAGTTTCAGAAACTAAGATGGAGGCATTGCAAAGTCAAATGAATCCTCATTTTATTTTCAATGCTATGAATTCAATTCAGAATTTTATTATAGATAATGATATTGATAACTCATTAAAATATATGGGAGAGTTTTCAAAACTAATAAGAAAAACACTTCATAATTCATCTTTACAATACATAAGCTTAGCTGAAGAAATAAGCTACTTAAAAACCTATATAGAGCTTGAAAAGTTACGTTTTGAAACAGAAGTAACCACTACAATAACAGCTGATGACTTAGCTATAGATACGATTGGGGTACCTCCTATGCTACTACAACCAATTATAGAAAATGTTTTTAAACATGCTTTTGACAGCAACTCTAAAAACCCAAAACTAACCATAAACTTTACTCAAAATAACGGTTCTTTAGCTTGTGAAGTGATTGATAACGGAAAAGGGGTTGACTATAACAATTCTAACAAACAGTCTAAAGGAACCAAATTAATCGAAGAACGATTACAATTGTTAGATCATTCTTCTTCTAATTCATTCTCAACCGTTTCAATTCCTTTAAAAGGAACAATCGTTACGATTACATTAAAAATTTACACGTTAAATAATTAACTAAAAATTATGTTTATAGTTGGGTTTTCTTTGTACTTATTTTAAATATCCATTAATTAAAAACCCCTACATAATGAAGTTAAAATTAAAAAAAAGAGCAACAAGGGTTAGGCGAAATAAAAAAGTTAAATTTTTATTCTTACCTATTATTCACCAAGGCTATTTTTATTGGTTAGAAAAAGTAGAAATCACAAAAAACTTTAATGGTTATAAATATCAAATAACGACAATAAAGTCTTTAAAAAACAATATTGAAAAGGGGAAAGAGAAACAAGTAGATGATAAACAAAAGGTAATTATTCTACAACCACAGGCTTAAAAACCAAAACAAGTACTAATATTTTATACCCATTTTATAAATATCTTCAAAACGGAGTACTTGTTTCTTTAAGCGAGTAAAAAAAAGCACATAATCCATGTGCTTTTTTTTATTTTAGAATAAGAAAGTAGTTTACTTTTGTAAGTAAATGCAGTCATTTATTCATTACTTTTTACATTTCGGATTTCCTGTTTTAATCGCTTTCTTCTTTTTTAGAAAAGATTGGATAAAAGTTGCTGTAATACTACTAGCAACTATGCTGGTAGATTTAGATCACTTATTAGCAAGCCCTATATTTGATCCCAATCGATGTAGTTTTGGCTTTCATATACTCCACTCCTACCATGCAATTGTTTTCTATATTGTATTGCTCTTTTTTAAAAGACCCTATAATATTATTGGTTTAGGACTTCTACTACATATGTTAACCGATTTTATCGATTGCTTGTTTATGTACAATACGTGTAGTTCTTGCTTAGAAAATGCGCCTGCTAAAGAATTACTAAAAACAATAAGTAGTTTATTTTTTTAACTGTAAATCACAATACCAAAAACTTCTATCATAGTTTTTATTAGTAGTTTCTTCTGACTTCTTAGTTTTCTTTGAATCTTGATAACAGTTATCATCATCATTTGTATGTAAAGTGTACGACTTCAACATCTTTTCTCCTATTTCAAATTCTACTGGTTTCTTAAAAATAGGACCATCATAACAAAAGGTATGAAACTCTCCATTCTCTCCACAAACATCAACCCCATCAGGTAGCTCATTAATAAAATCTTCATCAATAACTCTTCCTACAAACTCTTCACCTAATAATTTAGCATTGACACAAACAGTAATCGTTTTAAAACCTAAAGCTAAAAACTCTCTAAGTAACTCTTTAGTATCTTGTCTCCAAAGTGGATACACTCCTGTAATTCCAACCTCTTGTAGCTTCGAATCACGATAAGCTCTTAAATCTTCTAAAAAAATATCACCAAAAATACCATTTACAAGTCCAGCTTCTTTTAACTCAGCAGTTTTCTCCTTCATCTTTTGATTGTACAAATCCATGGTAACTTCAGCAGGAAAATATATTTTTTCTAATGGAATTCCAATACTTTCAGCCTGTGCATCTAACAAATCTTCATGTAAGCCATGCATTGAAACACGTTGATAGTCTTGATTTACATTCGTAATCAACTTTTGTACATCGTATTCTTTTTGTTGTACAATTTTATATAATGCTAATGACGAGTCTTTTCCTGAACTCCAGTTAAAATAGGCTTTTTTCATTATACCTTAGATGATTAGATACTTAGATTATTGGAATGTTAAATTTTTATCATTATTCAAACTCAAAAAAAACAAAAGCTTATAGCATACCGCCTGAAGCCTACACCCCAAACTATTTTCTCTTCTGATTTAAAGGAACTGGTCTTTCTTGTTTTACCACTGGCTTTCCATGTAAATCAAAGTCTCCTGCATCAAAAATCTCGATATCAATAAATTCTCCAAGCTTTATATAATACTCACGAGCATCAACAATTACGTCATTATCTACATCTGGTGAGTCAAATTCGGTACGTCCGTAATAGTACTCTCCATCTTTTCTATCGAACAAGCATTTGAAAGTCTTTCCTATTTTTTCTTGATTTAGTTCCCAAGAGATTTGTGACTGAACTTCCATAATTTCGTTCACACGTCTGAACTTTACATCCGCTGGCACATCATCTTCTAAAACGTACGCCCCTGTATTTTCTTCGTGTGAGTACTCAAAAGCTCCTAAACGCTCAAAACGCATCTCCTCTACCCAGTCTTTCAATTCTTGGAATTGTTCTTCAGTTTCTCCTGGATATCCAACAATTAACGTCGTACGAATGGCCATGTTTGGCACTGCCTCTCGAAATTTATGAATCAGCGAAGTCGTTTTTTCGTGCGTTGTACCACGCTTCATCGACTTTAAAATTTCGGTATTGATATGCTGTAACGGAATATCTAAATAATTACAAACCTTTGGTTCGTTCTTCATCACTTCTAGCACATCCATCGGAAAACCAGTTGGAAAGGCATAATGCAAACGAATCCATTCTATACCTTCAACTTTTACCAATTCTTTTAATAAATCTGCTAAGGCACGCTTTTTATAGATATCCAATCCGTAATAGGTTAAATCTTGCGCTATTAGCATGATTTCTTTGATTCCTTTTTCTGCCAACTTAGTAGCTTCTGTAACCAAATCTTCAATTGGTGTCGATTTATGTTTACCACGCATTAACGGAATGGCACAAAACGAACATGGACGATCGCAACCTTCCGCAATTTTTAAATACGCATAATGATCTGGGGTCGTTGTTAAACGTTCTCCTATTAACTCATGCTTATAATCTGCTTCTAAAACTTTTAACAAGTTTGGTAAATCGTGCGTACCAAAATACTGATCTACATTGGTAATTTCAGCTTCTAAATCTGGCTTATAACGCTCACTTAAACAACCAGTAACAAATACTTTGTCTACTTCACCTTCTTCTTTCTTTTGTGCGTAGTGTAAAATAGTCTCTACACTTTCTTCTTTGGCTTTACCAATAAAACCACACGTATTGATTACTACAATATTTCCTTCGTCATTTTCATCTTCATGAACTACCTCTTTACCATTGGCTTTTAACTGCCCCATTAACACTTCACTATCGTAAACGTTTTTAGAGCAACCTAAAGTAACTACGTTGATTTTGTTTTGTTTTGTTGTTTTAGTACGCATATTGTAAAAAAATTCGGAGTGCAAATATACGCTTTAATTCAGGTTTTTAGGTAGTTTAAACCCTTAAAATTAGTTTGATTCTTAACATATTTTTATTGAACTTCGTTATTATATAATTTAATTATTTGAAGTGACAGTTATCTTAAACATTGTGCTTAATAGGGCAATGAAACTAATTAAATGCAGAAGGTTAATAAACAAATTTTATAAAAAATTGATATGGGGAATAAATGGGGAATTCCAATTGAAGTAGAAAATTTAGTACTATCAAGAGATAAGTCTTGTGTTTATTGTGGAGTAACATTTTCTAACAACGACAACTCAAGAAAAACAAAACAATCTTGGGAACATATAGTAAACGACATTAGAATAAATAAGGCCAACAATATTGCCCTCTGTTGTATGTCTTGTAATGCAAGTAAAGGGGCTAAATTATTAGAAGATTGGCTGAATAGTGATTATTGTAAAAACAAAGGAATTACTAAAGATTCTGTAGCTTCGGTTGTAAAAGAAGCTATTAAAAACCCTCCTGAGTTTAAATAAAAACTATACTCTACTATACCCACCTTGTAAAAATAAACATAAAAAAACTCCCAATTTGGGAGTTATATTTTACACTAAGATTCCTACCTACGTAGGAATGACACTTTCTATTTAAAAAACGAGTCTACAAATTCATGCTTGTTAAACACTTGTAAATCGTCGATACCTTCTCCAACTCCGATATATTTCACAGGAATTTGAAATTGATCTGAAATACCAATAACCACTCCTCCTTTGGCAGTACCATCTAATTTGGTTACTGCTAATGAAGTTACTTCCGTTGCTTTGGTAAATTGTTTCGCTTGCTCAAAGGCATTTTGACCTGTTGAACCGTCTAACACTAGCAATACATCATGTGGTGCGTCTGGTACTACTTTTTGCATTACTCGTTTAATCTTTGTCAACTCATTCATTAAGTTAACTTTATTATGTAAACGTCCAGCTGTATCAATAATAATCACATCTGCATCTTGATTAACTCCTGACTGTACCGTATCGAAAGCTACTGAAGCTGGATCAGAACCCATTTCTTGACGTACAATTGGCACATCTGTTCTGTCTGCCCAAACTTGTAGTTGATCAATCGCAGCAGCTCTAAACGTATCTGCAGCTCCTAAAACCACTTTTAACCCTTTCTTTTTAAATTGTGACGCTAGTTTACCAATTGTTGTGGTTTTTCCTACTCCGTTTACTCCAACCACCATTAACACATAAGGTTTCGTGTTTGCTGGAATCGTAAAATCTGTTTCATCACCTGTATTTGTTTCTGATAATAAACCAGCAATCTCTTCGCGTAGAATTTGGTTTAACTCATCGGTACCCAAATACTTATCACGAGATACACGTTCTTCAATTCTATCAATAATTTTTAAGGTTGTTTCTACTCCTACATCAGACGACACGAGTACTTCTTCTAAATTATCTAACACATCATCATCTACCTTTGCTTTTCCTGCAACTGCTTTTGATAATTTAGAGAAAAAACTTGATTTGGTTTTTTCTAATCCCTTATCTAAGGTTTCTTTTTTCTCTTTTGAGAAGATTTTCTTAAAAAAACTCATTGTTAAATTTTATAATCGCTACTATAGGTTAAAAACTATACCATTTTATTGATACGGTCAAATTGTCATTAAACGGTTACTCTTGCGTTAGGTGTTGAGGCATTTGTTGGAGCTCTCCCGATGCTTCGGGAAGCGACTGCCGAAAGCCCGACCCTTTAGGGTAACGCCCAAATTTTTAACTACACACAGAGTACTAATTTGTAAATATAAAAAAAGCTACTCTCTAATGAAAGTAGCTTTTCTTTAAACTGTATACAAGAATTACTTTTTTGCAAAAAAGTCGTTTACTTGTGTTGGATCCATAATAGCTTCAACAAAAGTGTAAGCTCCTGATTTTGGAGACTTCACCATTTTGATAGCTTTGGTTAATCTTTTCGAACCTGTTTGTAACGTTGCTACTGATTTCTTTGCCATTTTAATTAAAGTTTACGCCGTAGCTAATTATTTAATTTCTTTATGAACTGTCATCTTCTTTAAGATTGGATTAAATTTCTTTATTTCCATTCTATCAGGAGTGTTCTTTTTGTTCTTTGTTGTAATATAACGAGAAGTTCCTGGTTGCCCAGATGCTTTGTGCTCAGTACATTCTAAAATTACTTGAACTCTGTTTCCTTTTTTTGCCATCTCTCTAAAATTTTATCTAAGTAAGGAATTATTTAGTTAAGAAACCGTTAGCTCTTGCTTCTTTGATAACCGCAGAGATTCCTTTTTTATTAATATTTTTTAATGCAGAAGCAGATACTTTTAAAGTAATCCATTTATCTTCTTCTGGAATATAAAAACGCTTAGTCATTAAATTAGCGTTAAATCTTCTTTTAGTTCTATTTAAAGCGTGAGATACATTGTTACCTACCATCGCTTTTTTTCCTGTTAATTCACAAACTCTAGACATCTTCTTGACAGTTTTTAGTGTTATTTCTAAACGAGGTGCAAATTTATGCAATTTAATTTATTGCACAAAAATATTCTCGATTAAATTTTAAATTATTTTAATCCATTCAAAACTTAGGTTCAGCATCTAACCTATTTGGAAGCGTAACGGCGGCAAAAATACTAATTATTTTAATATGATTGACTGTAAAAGTTCTAAAGATTTAGTTACCGTTCTATTGATTACTTTTTCTCTAGGTTGCCCAAAGTTAAACTCTTGCACTTCTACTCCGTTTTTACTAGCAATGGCAATATACACCAAGCCTACACTCTTATCATTATGATCGGTAGTTGGTCCTGCATTTCCTGTAACTGCTATGGCATAATCGGTTTTTAATTTATCTAAACATCCTTTTGCCATTGCTTCAGCAACCTCTTTACTTACTACAGTAAACTCATCAATTGTTTCTTTTGAAACACCTAATAGTTGCTCTTTTAAATCTGCAGTATAGGTTACAAACCCACCCATAAAATAATTGGAAGCTCCAGAAACAGAAACAATAGTGGATGCAATTTTTCCTCCTGTCAAACTTTCAGCAGTTGAAACTGTTTTTCCGTATTGTTGCAGCAACTTCCCTACTTCTTTTTCTAATGAAGTCTCATTATCATCCCCTACTATAATCTCTGGAATTAGAGTATACAGCGTTGCAACTTGCTTCTCCATCTCTTGGGTTAGTAATTCTTTATCATTTCCTTTTGCTGACAAACGCAAACGAACACTGCCATAAGACGGCAAATAGGCTAATTTTATAAAGTCAGGTAAATTATCTTCCCATTCAGAAATTCTTTCAGCAATAATGGTTTCACCTGTACCTGCCGTCATAATGGTTCTATGCAAAATAAAAGGTAACTTAAAAGTTGATTGAAGTCTTGGTAATACTTCTTCTTTCATCAATCCTTTCATTTCGTACGGAACTCCTGGTAGCGATACAAAAACCGTATTATTTTCATAAAACCACATCCCAGGTGCAGTTCCCAAACGATTCATTAATATAGTTGCTTTAGAAGGAAGCTGTGCTTGATATTGCTGAACCTCATTAAATGGATGATTGACTTTCTTGAATAAATGTTTAATATGGTTGATTACCTCTGGATATTCAACAACCTTTTCATCTTGAAAATATTCAGCAATTGTTTTTTTAGTAATGTCATCTTTAGTAGGCCCTAACCCTCCAGTTATAATGACTATATCTGCTCTATTTTCTGCTTCTTTTAACGCATTTAGTATGTGTTGTTTTTCATCTTGGATAGAAGATATTTGAAAAACCGAAACTCCAATTTTATTGAGTTCCTGACCAATCCATTGTGAATTAGTATCCACTATTTGTCCGATAAGAATCTCGTCTCCTATCGTTATAATTTCTGCATTCATTTAGTTATCTCTAAAAAAGAATCCCGCCGAAGCGGGATATTTTATTTTACTTTAATTTGAAAAGCTTGTTTTCCTTCAATAGTTCCTGTTAATATGTCGTTTTCTACTACTTTACCAACACCTGCTGGGGTACCTGTAAAAATAATATCTCCTTTTTTTAAGGTGAAATACTGCGATACATAACTTACCAACTCATCAATCTTCCATAACATACTAGACGTGTTTCCATCTTGAACCACCTCATCATTCTTTAGCAACTGAAAAGAAATATTTTCTAAATCAAACTCTTCTTTCGGATAAAACTCTCCAACAATGGTACTACCATCAAAAGCTTTAGCCTTTTCCCATGGCAACCCTTTTTCTTTACACTCTGCTTGTACGTCTCGTGCAGTAAAGTCGATTCCTAATCCGACAGTATCGTAATACTTATGTGCAAATTTTGGAGAAATATGTTTTCCCACTTTGTTTATTTTTACCAATACTTCCACCTCATAATGCACATCATTTGAAAATGGTGGGATAAAAAATGGCATTTTCTTTGGAAGAATAGCCGAATCTGGCTTTAAAAAAACTACAGGGTTTTCTGGTTTTTCATTCGCTAATTCTTCTATATGTTTTGCATAATTGCGACCAATACAAATTATTTTCATAAGCCCCTTTTAATTTCCCCAAAGGGAAAAATCATACTCTTTTATTTTTATAATTTACTCAAACTAACTCCCTCCCTTTGGGAGGGTTAGGGTTGGCTTTTAAGGTATCCAAGTTTTTGGGAAGTTTGGCTTACGTTTTTCTAAAAACGCATCACGTCCTTCTTTAGCTTCATCTGTCATATAAGCTAAACGTGTTACTTCTCCTGCAAATACTTGTTGACCAACCATTCCATCATCTGTTAAATTCATTGCAAACTTTAGCATTTTTATTGAAGTTGGTGATTTTGCTAAAATTTCCTGTGCCCAATCAAAAGCGGTTTGCTCTAATTCGTCATGAGGAATAACAGCATTTACCATTCCCATTTCATAAGCTTCTTGCGCTGAGTAATTTCTTCCTAAGAAAAAGATTTCACGCGCTTTCTTTTGCCCTACCATTTTAGCTAAATATGCTGATCCATACCCTGCATCAAATGAAGTAACATCGGCATCTGTTTGTTTAAAAATCGCATGCTCTTTACTCGCTAGTGTTAAATCACAAGTTACGTGTAAACTATGTCCGCCACCTACTGCCCAACCAGGAACCACACAGATTACTGCTTTAGGCATAAAACGGATTAAACGTTGTACTTCTAAAATATTTAATCGGTGGTAACCATCATCTCCTACATAACCTTGATGTCCACGTGCATTTTGATCTCCTCCAGAACAAAAACTCCAAACCCCGTCTTTGGTTGATGGTCCTTCTGCTGATAATAATACAACTCCAATATTGGTGTCTTCATGCGCATCTTGAAAAGCATCTAACAACTCAGATGTAGTTTTAGGACGAAATGCATTACGCACATTTGGTCTGTTAAACGCTATTCTTGCAACATTATGTGATTTTTTATAGGTAATATCTTCGTATTCTTTGGCAACTTTCCAATCTGGTTGTATCATAATTTTAAAATATTGTCGTTATTTAGATGTACAAAAATAACATAATAACTTTATTTTTCTTTTCTATATTTGAACGATCTAATTTACCCCTAGTATGAGACAACTATATTTATTATTCGCCCTTTTAATTAGTACCACTCTTTTTTCTCAAAAAATAATTTCTCAGAAAGTTAATTCTGAAGAGTTAATTGGAAGTAGAAATGTTAAAATTTATCTTCCTCAAGGTTATGATATAAATGAAACCACTAATTACCCATTAGCAATTGTATTAGGAGACGAGTACCTTTTTGATTTATATGTAGGAAATGCAAAGCTGTATGCCAATGTAGATAAAGCGCCTAGACAGATTGTTGTTGGAATTGACATGAAAGACACATACGGAAAAGACGTTTCAATAATACCTGCTAACAACGCCTTAACAACTTCAGGAACACATTTTTTCAACTTTATAAAACATGAGTTAATTCCTTTTATGGAAGGTAACTTTAGAACCTCTCCTTTTATGACAATTGTTGGTGAAGGTAAAGCTGCTAACTTTATAACTCATTACTTAAAAGATGAGCAACCTGTTTTTAACTCACTTATTTGCATTACCCCAGAGTTTCCTCAATTTGCTCCTGCTATTATAGAATCTTATTCTTTAAGCAGATTAGGTTCTATAGATAACACTTACTTTTTATACACTAGTAATAACAAGAAATATATAGACTCTAAGCAGTACAATCTATTCAGTGAAATCAAAACATTAGTAACTTCTTACGATGCTAAAAACTTACATGTTAATTTTGATGAATTCCCTAATGCTCCTAACCACCTAGCGGTTATTGCCGAAACAATCCCTAGGGCATTCAATCAAATGTTTGCCTTATATTCAAAAATCACGAAAGAGGAATTTGAAGCAAACGTTAAAGACTTAGCTCCGCTAGATGCTATTAAATATGTTGAGAAAAAATACTTAGATATTCAATATTTATATGGATCTAATTTAAATGTTCGTTTGGATGATATTTTTGTTATTGAAGATATCGTTATTGACAGACAAGATGGTGATTATCTTAGAGTTTTAGGCGACTTTGTTATGATAAAATACCCAGACTCACACATGGGAGATTTTTACATTGGTAAGTATTATGAGTTAGGAAAAGAATATGAAAAAGCAGATTTTTACTATAAAGCTGCTTACGGAAAAATGGATCCTTCAAACCCTAATGCGGATGCTTTTTATGAAAATATTAAACGTGTAAACGATTTAATGAAAACGGAAAAGAAAGAAAATCCTACTGAAGAAATAATCGAAAATGAAAACATAGAACAACAAGAAGAAGAAGGTCAAGAATAGGTTATTTTAACACTATTCTATCCTCTTCTAATTCTATCTTTTTGTCTTTATACAAACTGCCAATAGCTCTCTTGAATGCTTTTTTACTCATTTGCAAGTGAAATTTAATTGATTCGGGAGAGCTTTTATCTGTCAATAATAAAAAGCCTTTCTCTTCTAGCTTTCGTAATACTTTATCTACATCAGAATCAATTACATTCTTAAAACCTTGCGGACGTAACGATACATCTATCTTTTCATCTTCACGTATCTTTTTTACGTAACCCACGGTACGCATTCCTTCTTCTACATCGCTAAAAACCTCGTTATTATACAACAAACCTTCATACGATTCATTAATTAAAACCGTATAACCTAAAGCTGTTTGAACTCCAATAACTAAATCTACCTTATCACCTTCTTTTAATTCCATCTTATAAGTTTTTAAAATAGTTCTTTAAAACTACATCATTTATTTCTTTTGGAGTAAATATCTCCATTATTTTTGGTTGTTCAGTTTCTGAATAAAACTCATTTAACTCTGCATTCAACTCTTTTAAATCTGCTACCTGAACATATTCAAAGCCATACATTTTTGCCAAATGTTCTGCCGTTAAGTTATGAGGAGTTTCAAAATAATCTGCCGCATTCGTCTTCAATGGCCCAGGAATAAACCTAAAAATGCCACCTCCTGCATTGTTTAATATTATAATTCTAAAATTCTTCGGAATATTTGTATTCCACAAAGCATTACTATCGTAAAAGAAGCTTAAATCTCCTGTAATAAACGTTGTTGGTTTCTCATCGGAAAACGCTGCACCAACAGCAGTACTTGTACTACCATCTATACCACTTGTTCCTCTGTTACAAAATACTCTTAAAGTAGAATTCACATCAAATAATTGAGAATATCGAATCGTTGAACTGTTACTAATTTGCAACTGTGATTCGTTAGGCAATTTTTCTAAGATTGCTTCAAAGACTTTTAAATCTGAATACTCACATTTTTGCATGTACGCTTCATGTTTCTCAGCCCTTCTACCCTTTTCTTCTAACCATTTTTGCTGATAATCGCTTTCAACATTTTCGTTCGTTTCAAACAAGCTTGTTAAAAATTCAGCAGAATTAGTTTGTACAAATTCTGACAAACAATGATAAGTATCCATTGCTCCAAGCTCATCAATATGCCAATGATGTTTTGGCGGTGATTTTCGTAAGAGCTGTTTAATTTTCTTTGAAATCACCATTCCTCCTAAAGTTACCAATATTTCAGGTTTAAATTCCTCAAACTCCTCAGAAGACACAGGAAAAATTACCTTATCAATACTATTAATAAACTTCGGATGATATATATTAGAAGTCGTTTCAGTTAAAATTATTACGGAATCATCTTCTGCATACTTCGATAAAACCTTTTGTAATTCAACATTAGGAAAACTACTTCCTACTAAAATCATTTTTCTAGTTGAAGCATTCCAAATTGAAGCTAATTTTTCTAAATCAAAAGATTTCTCGACTGCGCTCGAAATGACATCAGGAAAATCAAAAGGTTTTAGTTCTTCTACTGTTTCATATAAAGGCTCATCAAACGGAACATTGATATGAACTGGCCCTTTTTGAGTGATAGCCGTTTGCATCGCTTTTGTCAATAAGTCAGCGTTATTTTTTAACTGCTCATCTTCTTCTATCAAATTCGCTGAAAACAAAATATGATTTTCAAACACATTCTCTTGGCGAATGGTTTGTCCATCACCAATATCAATTAAATGTTTTGGTCTATCCGCAGAAATTACTATTAACGGAATTTGACTATAATACGCCTCAGCAATTGCTGGATAATAGTTTAATAAAGCCGAACCTGAAGAACATGTAATTACCACAGGTTTTTGAGTTTGTTGCGCTATTCCTAACGCAAAAAAAGCAGCACAACGTTCATCTACAACACTTAATGCATTTATTTTTGGATGATTTGAAAATCCGACAGTAAGTGGTGCATTACGAGAACCTGGAGAAATAACTACAGTATCAACATCAAATTCATGACATGCAGTAATAACAAGTTGTGCGAGTTCCTTTTTTGGGTACATATCTTTTAAAAAATGAGATTCCCGCTTTCGCGGGAATGACAAAATACTAAAACCAACTTTGTTGGTTAGTTTCCTTTTTTATAATCTTCTAAAAACTTAGCTAAACCAATATCTGTTAATGGATGTTTTAATAATCCTTCAATTGCACTTAAAGGACCTGTCATAACATCGGCTCCTAATTTAGCACAATCGATAATATGCATTGTGTGACGTACAGATGCCGCTAAGATTTGTGTATCAAATAAATAGTTATCATAAATTTGACGGATTTCTGAAATTAAATTCAATCCATCTGTAGAAATATCATCTAAACGACCAATAAATGGAGACACATAAGTTGCTCCTGCTTTTGCCGCTAACAATGCTTGACCAGCAGAAAACACTAAAGTTACGTTTGTTTTAATTCCTTTATCAGAGAAATATTTACATGCTTTAACACCATCTGCAATCATAGGTAGTTTCACTACAATTTGTGGATGTAATGCAGCTAACGCTTCACCTTCTTTTATCATTCCATCAAAATCAGTAGAAATTACTTCAGCAGAAACATCTCCATCAACAATTTCACAAATAGCTTTGTAATGGTTGATAATGTTTTCTTCACCTGTAATTCCTTCTTTAGCCATTAATGAAGGATTGGTTGTTACTCCGTCTAAAATACCTAAAGCTTGTGCTTCTCTAATTTGGTCTAAGTTAGCCGTGTCAATAAAAAATTTCATCTTGTATATATTTATCTAGTTGTGTCCAATTTTATATTTAAAGGTCTTAAACCTTTATGAAACAAGGGCTAAAAACATCTTTACAAATACTCTTTACCCCCTACTTTAATCCTTTGCGAATTTACAACTTATAATGATTCATTAAGAGTTTTTCGTAAACTTTATCAGGCAATACTCTTTTTAAAACTATCGAGAATTTTTCCATAAATCCACCCACTTTATAATGAATCTTTGGATTTTTATTTTCTATAATTTGATGAATTGCTTTCGCCATTAGTATTGGGTCTGCGCCAGAATCAACATGAGCATCCATCAACGCTAAGTTTTCAGCATATTTTTCTTTGTATGCAGAGTTTTCAAAAACTGGCGTATGATATCTTCCTGCCGCAATATTCGTAGCAAAATCACCTGGAGCTACATTTACCACTTTAATTCCGAAGCTTTTAACCTCCATACTCAATGCTTCTGTAACCAATTCTAAAGCGCCTTTACTCGAAGAGTAAATTCCTCTAAAAGGTAACCCCATATAACCAGCAATCGATGTAGTATTAATAATCATTCCTGATTTCTGCTCGCGCATATAAGGTAACACAGCTTTAATCACATCAATAACTCCGAAGAAATTCGTATTAAAATTCTCTTTCATTTCTTCTGTCGGTGTATCTTCAATAGGGCCAGTAATTCCTTTTCCTGCATTATTAATCAACACATCAATTTTTCCTGCTTTCGTTACTACTTCTAATACCGCATTTTTAATCGACTCTTCATTCGTAACATCTAAAGCTACCATTTGAAATGGTACATTAACCTTATCAGGATTCCTGCTTGTTCCAAACACCGTATACCCTTTGTCATGCAGATATAAAGCGATAGATTTTCCTATTCCCGAAGAAGCTCCTGTAATGAAAACTGTTTTTGACATGCTTGTAATTTTAAGCAAATATCTTAAAGTTAGTTCCAATAAAAAAACTTTAAAACTTATCTTAGCATTTTATCTCTCAAGAACAAACACTATGTATAAAAAAACATTTTCCTTATCTGTTTTTATGGCATCTTTGGCTTTTTTAATTGCTGGATGCTCTTCTACAACCGCTCAAAAAAGCACATCATTATTTTCTAAAAGTGAAACATTTACACGTCAAGATTCTTTACGAGGATCTATTACACCAGAAAGATCTTGGTGGGACTTGACCTATTATCATTTGAATATTACTGTTAATCCTGATAAAAAATTCATTGAAGGAAAAAACACAGTGCAATACAAAGTTTTAAAACCTCATCAAGTTTTACAGATAGACTTACAATCTCCTTTAAAAATCACCAAAGTCATCCAAAACAATAAAGAATTAAAAGTTTTTTCTGAAGGAAATGCGCATTTCATTCAGTTACAAGATTCTCAAAAGACAGGAGAAATTCAATCAATTGATGTTTATTACGAAGGAAATCCTAAAGAAGCGATTAGAGCTCCTTGGGATGGAGGTTTTTCTTGGAAAAAAGACAATAACGGAAACCATTTTGTTGCTACTTCTTGCCAAGGTTTAGGAGCTAGTGTTTGGTGGCCTAACAAAGACCACATGTACGATGAAGTAGATAGTATGGCAATTAGTGTTCGTGTACCTAAAAACTTAATGGATGTTTCTAACGGTCGCTTACGTAATATTGAACAACACAATGACAACACAACTACATACCACTGGTTTGTAAACAATCCTATTAACAACTACGGAGTAAATGTAAACATTGGAGATTATGTTCACTTTTCTGAGAAATATCAAGGAGAAGATGGTGAATTAGATATGAACTACTATGTACTTAGAGACAATTTAGAAAAAGCAAAAGAGCAATTTAAAGATGCTCCTAAAATGATGAAAGCTTTTGAGCATTGGTTTGGTAAATACCCTTTTTATGAAGATGGATTTAAACTTGTAGAAGTTCCGTATTTAGGAATGGAACATCAAAGTTCTGTAACTTACGGAAACCAATATAAAAATGGGTATTTGGGTAGAGATTTATCAGGAACTGGTTGGGGATTAAAGTTTGACTTTATCATCATCCATGAAGCAGGTCATGAATGGTTTGCCAACAACATTACTAATGTAGATATTGCGGACATGTGGATTCATGAGAGTTTTACTGCCTATTCTGAAAACTTATTTTTAGATTATTACTACGGAAAAAAAGCAGCTTCGGAATATGTTATAGGAACTCGTGATGCTATTCAAAATGACAAACCAATTATAGGTCATTATGATGTTAATAACGAAGGTTCTGGCGACATGTATTACAAAGGAGCTAACATGTTACACACCATTCGTCAACTAGTAAATGATGATGAAAAATGGCGACAAATTTTACGCGGTTTAAACTCAGACTTCTATCATCAAACAGTTACCACTCAAGAAATTGAAAAATATATGATTGAAAAATCAGGAATTGATTTAAGTAAAATTTTTGACCAATACTTACGTACGGTTGATATTCCTGAATTTGAATATCATATTGAAAATAACAAGTTAAAATATCGTTGGACTAATGTTGTTAAAGGATTCAACATGCCTTTACGAATAACTATTAACGGAAAGTCTGAATTATTATATCCGACAGAAGACTGGCAAACAAAAACGATTAAAGGAACTTCCATTGAAGTTGATGAAAACTTTTATGTGTATTCTAAACCTGTTTAACAACAGTTATACAAAACAAAAAAACTCGAATCAAATTGATTCGAGTTTTTTATGCTTTAAAATTACATATGATTAGTAATCTAATCTTTTTAAGTAATCTAGTTTTTCTTGCCAAAGGTCTAATTGGTCTTTAAACTCTTGGATTCCCTTACGTACATTTTGAACTAAAGGATTATCTTCTGTAGCGTTAGAAATAAAGCTTAAATTATTTTCTAGCTGCTGCATTTCTCTTACAGTTTCATCAATCTTCTTACGGATAAAGAACTGCTCGCTATCTAACTTTCTGTAATCTTCTTGTGATAAATATGAATCTACTACATTCTTAAACTTCATCATTTCAACATCTACTCTATTCAGATCCAATTTTTCTAAATGAGCATCCATCGCCTTGTTGAATTTCTCGTCTAAATGACGAGCGTTTCTAGGTAAAGCTCCTAAATCTCTCCACTCTCCTAACACTCTTTCAACATCTTCTTCTGTTTTAATGTCTTGAGATTTTACTTGCTCAATATAATCTTTCTTAGCTTCTACAGTAGCTAATTGTTCTTTGTTTTGCTCATTTTTTAAAGCATGTAATCTATCAAAATAATGATTACACGCATTTTTAAAACGTTTCCAGATATCATCAGAAAATTTTCTAGGCACGTGTCCTATCTTTTTCCAATCTGATTGAATACGCTTCATGGTATTAGTTGTTTCATTCCAGTCTTCACTGTCTTTTAAACTTTCAGCAAGTTCAACCAATTCCATTTTTCTTTTTAAGTTGTCATTCTGCGCACTTTTTTCATTTTTATAAAAAGCATTTTTCGCAGTATTAAACTTTTTCGTCGCAGCTTTAAACTCTTGCCAAACAGCTTCACTTTTACTGTAAGGAAGTTTTCCTATATCGAAGTATTTCTTACGTAGTTTTTCTATTTCTACTATACTCTTTTGCCAATCGTTATGCGTTTTGTTTTTAGAAGTATCGTAAGCTTTAATTTCAGCTGCTACTGCCAATTTAATATCAATCATTTCTTGATATTTTGATTTTAGCTCTCTAAAATACTGATGACGTTTATCGTGTATTTTCTTGGTGGCTTCGCTAAACTTACCCCAAACTTCTTCTCTATTTTCTTTTGCAACAGGTCCTACTTCTTCCTTCCATAAACGGTGTAATTCTTGTAACTCTTTAAAAGCTACATTTACATCTTCAATATCATTTAAAGCCTCTGCTCTTTCAATTAATCCTAACTTTTCTTCTAAATTATGTTTAAAATCAAGCTCTCTAAAATCTTTATTTAGGTGTAATAAATCGTAAAAACGCTCTACGTGATGGTGATAAGTTCTCCAAGTATCATTGTACTTTGTTTTAGGAACTGGGCCAATACTCTTCCAACGATTTTGAATTTCTTGAAAATCGTTATACATCGTTTTAGGATCAGCGTTTTCGATTAAATTCTTTAACTCTTCAATTAAATTATTTCTTCTTTCTAAATTCTCTTTTAATTGCTTTTCTAATTGAGAATAATACGCGTCTCTTCTGGTTTTATATTCTCCAAGTAATTTGTTGTACTCTGTTTTAACAGGACTAGAAAACTGAAAATCAATAGAATTACCTCCTTCAGCTAAAAAAGCTTCTTTTTTACTAGCAAGTAAAACTCCAAACTTTGAGTTGAATGCTGTTTTTAAAGCATCTACATTTGATTTTAATTGTTGTACTGGATGATCTTTTAACAACTTTTTTAATTCATCAACCAATTTTTCTAATTCCATCGAAGCATAATCAAGCATTGGAATTTCGTGCTTTTCATCTGCTTTTTCAGATTCACTAGCCACTTCATTTTCTACTTCATTAACTGCGTTTTCAGTTTCCTTACTTGCGTTGTTTTGTTCTTCTGTAATTGGGTTTTCTACTTTCTCTTCGTTATTTTCTAACATATCTACAATGTTTAAGTTCCTTTGATTTAGATTATAAAGATACGGATTCTAATATAATAGCAAATTTTATTTTCTTTTTTAAAGAATTAGTCCTCATTCCATATTTTCCAAGCTTTTTCGGCTTGAAGCTCTAGCATTTCTAATCCGTTTTTTATGATTGCTCCTTTTTCTTTTCCTTTCTTCAAAAAAGCAGTTTCTGCCGGATTGTATATTAAGTCGTATAGCAAATGCTTATCTGAAATAAACTCGTAAGGAATATCAGGGCAATTTTCTACATTCGGATGTGTTCCTAATGGTGTACAGTTTACAATTAGATGATATGAGTTCATCATTTCTTCAGTAATATCACTATAAGAAATTTGCTTTTTACCTTCTGGAGCTCTAGAAACTTGTTTGTATTTAATTTCTAACATTTCAAGCACAAAGGCAACTGCTTTAGCTGCTCCGCCTGTTCCTAGAATCAATGCTTTTTTATGATTTTTTTTCAGTAAAGGTTTTAGTGATTTTTTAAATCCGTATACATCAGTATTATACCCTTTTAATCTTCCTTTTTTAGAAATTTTTATAGTGTTTACTGCTCCAACCTTCAACGCTTTTTTATCAATCCTATCTAAAAAATTAAAGACTTCTAGTTTATAAGGAATGGTAACATTCATTCCTTTTAACCTTTTTTTATTTTCTTTTATCTTTTGAGGAAGTTCATGTATTGATTGAATATCAAAATTGATGTACTTATGGTCTTCTAAGTCTAATTTTTCAAATTTTTCTGTAAAATATCCACGAGAAAATGAGTAGGAAATATTTCTTCCTACTAAAGCATACAAATGCTTATTTTCTTTTTCTGTCATAAAAATCAATAATTAAGATTAATGAGATTCCAATAATAATGAATCCTATTGAAATCCATGTTTCTTGATTGTTAAAATTAGGAATAAATCTTTGGTAGTTTTCGATGATCTTATTTCCGTTCTGATCTAACAAAAAAGAAGCTCCATCCGTTTTATATATTGTTTTTTTCCAAGGCCAAACAACCCCTAGAGATCCTGTTATAAATCCGATAATAATTGCTGTTACAATCTGGTGCCATCTTTTTAAAACGTATCCTAACACATGTGAAATAGAAACCAATCCGAATGCTGAACCCGCAGTAAAAACTGCTATTATTTTTAAGTATTTTACTTTAACCTCATCTTGCAACACTTCAAAATTACCCGAAATTAAGTTCGTAATTACGTTTCCTAAAACGTTTACACTATCCACCAACAACAACACATAATTCCCTAGTAATATCAGAATAAAGGATCCTGACAATCCCGGTAATGTCATTCCTGAAACACCAATAATTCCGCACACAAACACAAACCATAAGTTATCGTTTTCTGTTGCTGGCGTCATAAAACTAATAGACATACCTACTGTAGCACCAATGAGTAAACCAATTACTGTTTTAGGCTTCCAATCACCAAAGTCTTTTGAAATGTAATAAATAGAGCCTATGATCATTCCAAAGAACCATGACCAAACATATAACTCGTAATTTTTTAGAAAATAATCTAGTACCAAAGAAACGCTAAAGTAGCTAAACATACTTCCAGCCATTACCCATACTAAAAACTGTAAGTTGGTATAATTTGAAAAACTTTTAAACCTACCATTAAAAAGCAGTTTAAAAGCTTTACCGTTTATTCTTTGAAATGTATAAATAAGTTCTTCATAAAACCCCATAACAAAGGCCACCATACCACCAGAAACACCAGGTACTTTGTTGGCACCTCCCATGATTAGGCCTTTTAAAAAAAGATGGATTTTTTGTAGTAGCGTACGCTCTTTATACATATTGTTTGATTAGAACGCTAAGTTACTTATTTTCTATTGCTTTTCTACTGCTAATTTTTCAAGTAATAAAATCAATCCGAAACCTATAATCGCTAATAAAACTGAATACATTAATTGCGGATCTCCTTCAAAAGAAAATGGCGAAATTGACAATTCATTAAGCGGAACTTGCTCTCCATGTGAGTTTGTACGATAGGTCAACACTTTTTTCCATGGCCAAATTTTATTTAATGAACCAATAATAAAACCTGTTAACACTACCAACGTATAGTTTTTGTAGTTTGCAAATAAGTATTTTAAAACTCTTGAAAAAGACAGTAATCCCACAACTGCTCCTAAAGCCACAACTGTAATGGTTGTTAAATCACGGTTATTTACTGCCGCTAAAATAGGCTTATACGCTCCTAAAAGTACCAAAATAAAGGATCCTGAAATGCCTGGTAAAATCATCGCGCAAATTGCAATTGCTCCTGCTAAGAACATAAACGACATAGAAGAATGTTCAGAAACTAACGGATTTAATGTAGTGATATAGTAAGCTACAATTGCTCCCACAATTAGTAAAACTCCTGATAAAACGTTCCATTGTGTTACTTGCTTTGCAATATAAATAACACTTGCTAATACCAATCCGAAGAAAAAAGACCATACTAAAATTGGATGGTTCGTTAACAACCAAGATATTATTTTCGCTAATGAAACAATACTGACAAAAACCCCTGTTAAAAGTGCTGCTAAAAAGTTTCCATTAGCTTGTTTCCATGCCGCTTTTACACCTTCTCCTTTTAGTGTTTTTAATAATTTTAGATTGATGTTACTGATAGTTCCCAGCAGTTCTTCATAAATTCCCGAAATAAATGCAATTGTACCTCCTGAAACTCCAGGAACAACATCAGCAGCTCCCATGGCAATTCCTTTCAACATGATTACCATGTAATCTTTTACTGTTCTACTCATAAAATTGTTTGGTTATTTTTCTTCTTTAGACTTAAAGTTGATCAATCCTTTTTTCTTTTTTGGTTGAATACTGTCTTTTATAGTGTCTTTCTTTTCTCTTTTTTTGTTCAACCCTAGTTTTCTTCCTAACTGGCGCAAGTTATTAAAATTAACTTGATACGAAATACCTACTCCCTGTGTATATCCTTCTTCTTCGGTAGAATATTGCACTTCATTTTGACGGTTAAACACCGTACCTCTTAAATTTCCTTCTTCATTTAACAACACCTCAACTTTTACCTCACCTACAACACTGGTTTGTGTATTTGTTCCTACAGGCACACCAACCTTACCATTCACTAACACTCTGTCGCTTAATTGTGTAGAAACAGAAACATCTACTTGGTCATCTGAGTTAAGATTATCTACCTCACCTCTATCTCCTTGTGTATACCCTACTCCTAATTGGAACTTATTCCCATCACTATTTAACATATTTGTTAATATACTCGAGGCAATTCCTGATGCTGTTCCTGCTATTCCTGCACTTGCACTATTTCCAATTGCATCTGCATTATAGAACGTTCCAAAAGCTAGTAAGAATGAAAAATGCTGCATTTTAGTGTTCAAGTCATTTTCATTTAGAATAAACTCTAACTCTGAAGTTACCGTTGAATTCGCATTAGGTATTTTAATATCGAACTCTTGTGTTGAGCTAAATAAACCTCCAGTAATTTTTGTGTATAAATCGATAGGAATTTTACGGTTGGAATTGATATTATCTAACAATTGTGCTGGATTCGCCTTTGTTCGATAAACTGCAGTAATATCTAATTCTGCATCATAAGGGTCTCCATTCCATGAAATCGTTCCTCCTTTTTGTACTATAAATGGTTTGGTAATTCCTGCATACTTAAAGTTATAAAAACCATTATCTACCGTAAAATCTCCAAACATATTAAACTTACCTCGGGTATCTATATCTATAAATAAATTCCCTTCTCCACTACCTTTTAATTCACTTCCAGAAACTTTGTCTATTACTACTTGCGCAACAGCATCTTTCGTTACCGCTAAATTTAAGTTTAAATCTAACCCTTTAATATCTTTAATGATTCTTCCTTTGGTTTCTTCTCCTTCTTCTCCTGTTTTAAATCGAATTAGCTTATAATTATCTATCGTTTTAACATCACTTAAAGGTATTACGAATAAGGTTCCTTTGTTGGTTCTACCATTTACGTCAATATTTAAATTACTTGTAAGTCCTCTAATTTTAGCTTCTCCATCTAAAAAACCTGTTCCGTAGTATTGAGATTCTTCTTTTTCTTGTGTGTCTAGCACTAATAAATTTCTGGTATTGATATCAAAATTCAAATACCATTCTTTAAAATTTTGATGCGCTATACTTCCTGATAAATCTCCTTGTGTTAGATATTTAGTATCTTCAAGAATAATATCTTTGAAAACAAATTCTTGTCCTTCTAAGACAACATTAGAGTTTCCTTTTAAGTCAAAATCTACGTTTAAATAAGGAAATGCCAATCCTGCATTTTCAAAATTAAGTTCTCCTTGTAAATCTGGACTCCCTAAATAACCCCTCGCTGTAAAATCTCCTGTTACTTTTCCTCTCAACTTAGATAAAACATCTTCTCCTAAAGGGCTAAAAGCTGCTATATCATATTCTTTTAGATAGATTTCTAAATCTATCGTTGGTCTTTCTCCTGAAAAATCTACCCCTCCCGTTGCTGAAATACTTTTAGCATTGTCATTTTCTAAAGTAAGATCAACATTATATTTTTCATACGAGTTGTTTCCTATAACATTTAAAGCTAGATTTCCTTGGGAGTAATCATTAATAAAAAAGTCTTCTATATATAGATTTCCTTTTGGTACTATCGTTTCTTGATCTTGTTTGTACTCTAGGTTTCCGTTTAACTTTCCATCTAACTTTAAACTATCTATAGGTTGTAAAAAACTACCTAATTTTACTTTATCAAAGTTGGCGTGTAAATCTTTATAAGTACTATCCTTTACAATTCCTTTGAAATCTATTCGTTGCTCTCCTGATTTAAATACAAATGGACTAATGTTAAAATCGTCTTTTCGTAAATCAAAAGTTACTTTGTTATTTTTATCATCGTTTGGATTCACAACCCAATCAAACCCTCTATAATGTAAGGTTGATTTTTGAATTCCTACAACCGATTTTTGAAGTTCATTAATCGTGTAAAAGAAATCTAAATTAAAACTCTCTGCATAATCTTTACCTCCTTTAAAAACCGATTTAAAAAACAGTGTATCGTTTTGAGTACGGTTTAACAAGTTGAGCTTTTCAATATTATAATACTTTGTATTAATTTTATTGGCTGTTAGGTGGGTATTATATAATGGATTTTTATTGTCTAACCTTAAAACAACTCCTTCAATTATATTCTTGTAAGCGTTAATTTCAGGCGATTCAAATGTAAGTTTTAAGGAGTTTTTATCAGAATTGATTCTTCCTTTTAATCGCGTATTACTACCTATTGAAATGCTAGGTAAAAAGATATCGATAATTTGATTGTAAATAGTAAAATCAAAATCTAAAAATTGATTTGGAGCTACTTCGTGCGGACGATAGTTCGTATACACACTACCCAATGCATTTTGAGTTATCGGTAATAATTCTTCAAAAGAAAATTTACCTCTTAATTCTCCTTTTACAATATCTTCAGAATTTACTTCTATCGTTTTAATACTATCTTTTACCGATGAATTTACTTCAAAACTCTTAAAAGGATAACTCTGTTTTTGATTTGTATACACCAAGTTTTTAAACGTTGCTTTACCTACAATATCATCAAAAGTGTTTCCTGAAATATTCAAATTGATATTTCCTTTTAACTCAGCAATACTATCCCTTGTAAACAGATTTGTTTTTTTCAAATCAACCCTATCGACATTTGCTATAAAATCAAACTTATTTATTTCTGATGAAAAATCTGCCAATCCTTCAAAATTCAATTTAAAATTATCGTCCTCAGCATTTAATAACCCATCAAACTTTTTATTTTGAAATTGTCCGTTCACCAGTAAATTCTTGTATTCATAGTTATTAAAATACAAGCTAGTTACTTTTCCAATGATAATAGTATTTACATTTTCTACATTAAATCCACTTCCATTTACATCTGCTTTTAATGATACCGTTCCTAGTACAGGATCGTTTGCAAAAACTCCTAAATCAAAGTTCTTAAACTCAATCTCACCGGTGTATTCAGCATTGTCTATATTGTCTATATTGGTTAATTGAAGGTCTGAGATAGCAGTTCCTATTTCAGATTTTACCGATAAAGTAGCATCCATTTGATCTGGAGTTACTTTTACCAAACCATTCATTGTAAAAGTACCTAATCGCTGAAATTCTGTTGGTAATGTCTTACCTAATAAATTCGGAAGTACATTTCTTAATTGATGATAATTTGCTGTAAGGTTTTCTAAATCTGCATCAAAAACAAAACCTCTATCAGTATTAAAGGAATTAACAAATCCCATATCGCCAATAATTCGCATCCCTCCTTTAGAGTGAATTCGAACATTATTTGCACTGAAATTATTAAGAACACCATTAATACTTCCGCTCATATACAGAAAATCATTCCCACCAATTTCATTATAAAGCTTGTTCAAGTCTTTAACCGATATTGTACTTTCTTGAAACTTCGCTTTAATTTTTACTTTGTCGTTAAAGTTCACGAAGTCTTTTCTGTCATAGGTAAATTTTATCCCTGCTTGTAACTTGGTTTCATTATCTGTTTCAAGTACTGTTTCTGCAAAATCCATTGATGATTTTGTGTACGTAAAATCCGTGGATAGATTAGATATATTTATTCCTCTATTCTCTGTAAAATGTAGATTTCTAATTTTAGCAGAAACATCTGGTCCTATAATAGAAAAATCTTGTAATTCTCCTCCTCCATTATACGCTGCAAATTGAATTAATTCACTTTTATTCTCATCCAGCAGTTTAAAAGTCAAATCTTCTAAAGCGATTTTTTCACTTTTAAGAATAAAAGGAGTTGCTAAACTATCTCTCGGCTTACCATCTTCAAAGCTTTCAATAAAAATAGACATGTTATCATTTTTCTCTCCTTTATAGATTTTCATATAAAAATGAACTCCCGTTAAAGACGCTTCACCTAAGTCTACTTTATTATCTAATATCCGCTTTACATTCGACAGAGAAGTGCTTAGTTTATTAACAAAAATGAGGGTGTCTTTATGATGGTCTCTAATTTCAATTTCTTTTAATTGAACTTTACCTAACCAAGATAAATCTATTCGTTTTACTACAATATTCGTATTAAACTCTTTGTTCACCCAATTTGTAGCTTGCTTGGCTATTTTACTTTGCACAAAAGGAAGCGATAACAAAATAAAAAGCAAGAGCAGAAAAAGCAGCGTGTACTTTAGTATTCTACCTATTATGTTACCTACTCTTTTAATGATTTCCCTTTTTACAATCTTAATAAACAAAAGTAATCAGCAAACTGCAAAAATATTGCCTTATTTTAAAGAAATATTGATTTTAACGAAAATCTAACGTAATATCAATATTTTTGTAGTCTAAATCCGAAATGATTTGAGTAACAAAACTGTTTATATTTTAGGAATTGAAAGCTCTTGTGACGATACAAGTGCTTCAGTAATTTGCAACGGAAAAGTACTAAGTAATGTTGTTGCTAACCAAGAAGTACACGCTAAATACGGCGGTGTAGTTCCTGAATTAGCTTCAAGAGCACATCAACAAAATATCGTTCCTGTGGTTCAACAGGCTATTGAGCAAGCAGGCATTACAAAGCATGACTTAAATGCTATTGCTTTTACTCGTGGGCCTGGGCTTATGGGGTCATTACTTGTTGGAACTTCTTTTGCTAAATCTTTAGCTTTAGGATTAAACATTCCTTTAATAGATGTAAACCATATGCAAGCGCATATTTTAGCACATTTTATTGAAGAAGAAGGTAGTCAAATTCCTCCTTTTCCTTTTGTTTGCTTAACTATTAGTGGAGGTCACACTCAAATCGTAAAAATCACCAATCATTTTGAAATGGAAATTTTAGGAGAAACGATTGATGATGCTGTTGGTGAAGCTTTTGATAAGTCTGCAAAAATATTAGGCTTACCTTACCCTGGCGGACCTTTAATTGATAAATATGCTCAATTAGGAAATCCGAAAGCCTTTAAATTTACCAAACCAAAAGTTGGGGATTTAGAATTTAGTTTTAGTGGATTGAAAACAGGAATCTTATACTTCATTCAAAAAAACACAAAAGAAAATCCTGATTTCATTAAAGAGAATCTACACGATATTTGTGCGTCTATTCAACATACCATTATTGAAATTTTAATGGATAAACTAAAAAATACTGTAAAACAAACA
The DNA here is from genome assembly GCF_051200845.1 of Tenacibaculum sp. A30. Classification (NCBI taxonomy): domain Bacteria; kingdom Pseudomonadati; phylum Bacteroidota; class Flavobacteriia; order Flavobacteriales; family Flavobacteriaceae; genus Tenacibaculum; species Tenacibaculum sp. A30. The sequence continues at coordinate 2,679,368 of NZ_CP195160.1, read as the reverse complement.
GGCATAAAACACATAGCTATAGCTGGAGGTGTTTCTGCTAATTCTGAAATTAGAAAACGATTAACTACAGCTCAAAAACATTGGGGATGGACAACCTATATCCCTAAATTCGAATACACCACAGACAATGCAGCTATGATTGCTATTGCTGGATATTTAAAATACTTAAACAATGATTATTCTGATATTTCAGTAACCGCTCAAGCACGTTTAAAAGTCACAGAATAACCCCCCTTTTACCCTCCCTCTATGAAATGGATTTTAACTTTAGTACTACTAATTTCTTTAAGCGTTCACTCTCAAAATTTACCTAAAGGTTTTTCATACATAAACGATATTTCTCCCACAATACAAGCTGATTTAAGATATTGCCATAACAACAACTTTATGGGGGTTCCAGTTAATGGATACGAAGAAAATATATTGATTACTACCACTCCTACTGCTCAAGCTTTGAAAAAAGTACAAGATGAGTTAGCTACCAAAAACTTAGGCTTAAAAATTTACGATGCGTATCGCCCACAAACAGCTGTTAATCATTTTGTAAAATGGGCTCGAATAGTAAACGACACTTTAATGAAACAGCAATACTATCCAAAAATAAACAAGCGCCATCTGTTTAAAAAAGGATATATTTCTTCTAAATCTGGACATTCAAGAGGTAGTACTGTTGACCTTACCATCATCAATTTAGAAACTGGAGAAGAATTAGACATGGGAAGTCCGTATGATTTCTTTGGAATTTCATCTCATATCGCTTATGATAGTCTTTCTGATCAACAAAAAAAGAACAGACAATTACTACAAAAAGTTATGAATAAACATGGATTCAGGTCTTACAGTAAAGAATGGTGGCATTTTACTCTTAGAGGTGAACCTTTCCCTAAAACTTTTTTTGATTTCCCTGTAAAATAATTAGTTTTAACTCTTTATTAAAAGAATCTCTTAAAAATCGGCATTATATTTGTTTAGTTTTTTTGCAATGATGAAAATTATACCAACACTCGCTATCATTTTTTTATTCAGCATAACATCTAATGTTGTTGCTCAAATGGATGGTACAATAGGCGGTAAAGAAAAAAGAAATACTTCCTTCGGAATTATTACTGCGCCTGCAAAAGAAGTTACTAAACCTAAGAGCTTAGAATTTAATAGTGATAGTGGTTTTAAAACTGCACATAACGACCTACAAAAAGAACTTGAAAAACAACGAGCTAAAAGTGAGTTTGAGAATAAAGGAATTTTAACAAGAGCTAAAATTGCCGAAGAACGACACCTAAACGCTTTTAAACAAGTAAACGGAATGTATCAATACCCTGTTATTGATCAAGATTTAGGAAGTTTCAGAACAAAAAGTGGTAGTGTAAATATTATTTGTAGAGATTACCAATATCCTGATGGAGACAGAGTAACCATCTATATAAATGACGTACCTGTTGTAAGTAACCTAACACTTCAACAACGTTATCAGTCTTTCAACCTTCCTTTAGATGAAGGTATCAACACCATAAAAATTGTTGCCCTAAACCAAGGAACTTCTGGTCCTAATACTGCTGCTTTTAAAATTTACAATGATGCTGGCATGCTAATTTCATCAAATGAATGGAACTTAGCTACAGGAGCAAAAGCTACAATCATTGTTGCAAAAGAAAAATAAATCGTAAAAGTTCTAAAAAACTTATCATAACTTTTATGAATAACCCTTTTTTAAATTACTAAAAACTACTTACTTTTGTAGCTACGTTTTTTAATAAACAAACTTTAAAATAAACAACTAATATATAATGAAGAAAATCACCAAAGAAACCTATATCAACTGGTATAGAGATATGCTATTTTGGAGAAAGTTTGAAGATAAACTAGCAGCTGTTTACATTCAACAAAAAGTAAGAGGTTTTTTACACTTATATAACGGTCAAGAGGCTGTTTTAGCAGGTTCATTACATGCAATGGATTTGACTAAGGATAAAATGATTACTGCATACCGTAACCACGTACAACCAATTGGTATGGGTGAAGATCCAAAACGTGTTATGGCAGAGTTATATGGTAAAGCTACTGGTACTTCACATGGTATGGGTGGTTCAATGCATATTTTCTCTAAAGAGTACCGTTTTTATGGTGGTCACGGAATTGTAGGTGGACAAATTCCTTTAGGTGCTGGTATTGCTTTTGGAGATAAATACAAAGGTAGCGATGCTGTTACTTTATGTTATTTTGGTGATGGAGCTGCTCGTCAAGGTTCTTTACATGAAACTTTTAACATGGCAATGAACTGGAAGTTACCTGTAATATTTATTGTTGAAAACAATGGATATGCCATGGGTACTTCTGTTGAAAGAACTGCAAACCACACAGATATTTGGAAATTAGGTTTAGGGTATGAAATGCCTTGTGGACCTGTTGACGGAATGAATCCTATTAAAGTTGCTGAAGCAGTTGACGAAGCTATTCAAAGAGCACGTCGTGGTGACGGACCAACTTTCTTAGAAATGAAAACGTATCGTTATAGAGGTCACTCTATGTCAGATGCTCAACATTATCGTACAAAAGACGAAGTTGAAGAGTATAAAAAAATAGATCCTATCACTCAAGTTTTAGATGTCATCAAAGAAAAAGAGTACGCTACAGAAGATGAAATCAAAGCGATTGATAAAGAAGTAAAAGATTTAGTAAAGGAATGTGAAAAGTTCGCTGAAGAATCTCCATATCCAGAATTAAATCAATTATACGATATGGTATACGAACAAGAAGATTATCCATTTATAAAATCTAAGTAAACTATGGCTACAATTATAAACATGCCTCGCTTAAGCGATACGATGGAAGAAGGAGTGGTAGCTTCTTGGTTGAAAAAAGTAGGTGACAAAGTTGAAGAAGGTGATATTTTAGCTGAAATCGAAACCGATAAAGCTACGATGGAGTTTGAATCTTTCCACGAAGGTACCTTATTACATATCGGAGTTCAAGAAGGTGAAACAGCCCCTGTTGATAGCCTATTAGCTATTATTGGCGAAGAAGGTGAAGATATTTCTGGATTATTAAACGGAGGAAATACTTCGGCTCCTGCAGAAGCAAAAACAGAAGAAGCTCCTAAAGTTGAAGAGCCTAAAGTAGCAAGTTCAAACACAACTATTCCTGAAGGAGTAAAAGTTGTTACGATGCCTCGTTTAAGTGATACGATGACTGAAGGTACTGTTGCTTCTTGGTTGAAAAAAGTAGGAGACAAAGTTGAAGAAGGTGATATTTTAGCTGAAATCGAAACGGATAAAGCTACCATGGAATTCGAGTCTTTCAACGAAGGAACTTTATTACATATCGGTGTTCAAGAAGGTGAAAGCGCTCCTGTAGACAGTTTATTAGCTATTATTGGTGAAGCTGGAACTGATGTTTCTTCATTAGTAGATGCACATAAAGCAGGTACTTTAACAAATTCTACTTCTGCTGAAACACAAGAGGAAGCTCCTAAAGCCGTAGCAGAAAATAAAACAGAAACAGTAACTGCTCCTGTAGCAACTATATCAAATACTAACGGAGGAAGAATTTTTGCATCTCCTTTAGCTAAGAAAATAGCAAAGGACAAAGGAATCAATTTAGCAGAGGTTAAAGGTTCTGGAGAAAACGGTCGTATCGTTAAAAAAGATGTAGAAAATTATACGCCAGCAGCTAAAGCTGAAGCTCCTGTAGCTACAAGTACTGCTTCTACTCCATCAGCTGTAACTAATTTTGCAATTGCAGGAGAAGAAAATACTTCTGAAGTTAAGAATTCTCAAATGCGTAAAGCGATTGCGAAGGCATTAAGTAATTCTAAATTCTCTGCTCCTCACTTCTACTTAAATATTGAAGTAGATATGGACAATGCAATGGCTTCTCGTAAAACCATTAATGCAATTCCTGACACTAAAATATCTTTCAACGATATGGTAGTAAAGGCATGTGCAATGGCATTGAAAAAGCATCCACAAGTAAATACTAGCTGGACAGATAACGATACGTTATTCCACAGTCATATTAACGTAGGTGTTGCAGTCGCTGTAGATGAAGGCCTAGTAGTACCAGTAGTTAAACATACAGACGCTTTAAGTTTAACACAAATTGGTGCTGCAGTACGTGATTTAGCTGGTAAAGCTAGAACTAAGAAAATTACTCCTGCAGAAATGCAAGGAAGTACATTTACGGTTTCTAACTTAGGAATGTTTGGTATTGAAAGTTTTACTTCAATTATTAACCAACCTAACTCTGCTATTTTGTCGGTAGGTGCTATTGTACAAAAACCAGTAGTTAAAAACGGAGAAATCGTTGTAGGTAACACAATGAAATTAACCTTAGCATGTGACCACAGAACGGTTGACGGTGCTGTTGGGGCTCAGTTTTTACAAACTTTAAAAACGTATATTGAAAACCCTGTTACGATGTTAGCATAGTTTTCAATAAAATTATAACTAAAAAAGCTCACCAATGGTGAGCTTTTTTTTATTAAAACAAAATTGTTAGATTGATTTGATATTTGTCAACTTTAGAAGTTCAGCTTAAAATTATCCATAAACATTTAATCATAATTAAATAAAAGGTTTGATAAACAAAAAAGCTGAACAATGTTCAGCTTTAATTTATATTCTTCTAGTTCTGTCTAACAACCAAAAATCTGCTAATACCAAAGCTGTCAACGCCTCTACAATAGGCACCGCTCTCGGCACCACACAAGGATCGTGGCGTCCTTTTCCATGAATATCGGTAGCTTCTCCTTTTGAGTTTATTGTTGCTTGATTTTGCATAATGGTAGCCACAGGTTTGAACGCTACGCGGAAGTAAATATCCATTCCGTTAGAAATTCCTCCTTGAATACCTCCTGATAAATTAGATTGAGTTGTTCCGTCTGGATTAAAAATATCGTTATGTTCAGAACCTTGCATTTTCGCTCCGCAGAAACCACTTCCGAACTCAAATCCTTTTACTGCATTGATAGACAACATTGCTTTCCCTAATTCAGCATGGAGTTTATGAAAAATAGGTTCTCCTAAACCTACAGGTACATTTTGTGCCACACAAGTAATAGTTCCTCCAATAGTATCACCAGCTTTACGTATTTCATTGATTTTATCAATCATGATTTCAGCAGAATGTTCATCAGGACAACGAACTATATTACTTTCTGTTTTTGAAAAATCTAAATCTTGGTACGGTTTCATCATAAATACATCTCCTACAGACGAGGTAAATGCATTAATATTTATATGATTGATTAACTGTTTTGCCAACGCTCCAGCTACTACCCAATTGGCAGTTTCACGCGCAGAGGTTCTTCCTCCACCTCTATGATCTCTAATACCATATTTTTTGTCGTAGGTATAATCAGCATGTGAAGGACGATAAACGTCAGTATTATGATTGTAATCTTTACTCTTCTGGTTTGTATTCTTAATTACAAAACCAATAGAAGCTCCTGTAGTAACACCTTCAAAAATTCCTGATAAAAACTCTACCGTATCTGGTTCTTTTCGTTGTGTAACAATTTTTGACTGCCCTGGTTTACGACGATCTAATTCATATTGAATTGCCTCAAAATCTACTTTCATTCCTGCTGGGAATCCATCAATTACACCTCCAATAGCCACTCCGTGAGATTCTCCGTAAGTAGTCACTTTTAAAATATTTCCAAACGAATTAAACATACTTAATAAATTTAAGAACGAAGGTAGAATTATTTTATAAAAAATCTACATTTAAAAGTCTATTATTTACTTACAAAGCTACTGTTTTACCTAACCCATCATTAGATTCAATAAAAAAAGCAGTATTTTTTTTCTTCTTCAAGTTAAAGCAAACTAACTGATTGCAAAAGTGTTATAATTACCTTTACTTTTTGATTGAAAAAAAACTTAAAAAAAGTAGGCGAAAACTTTTTTAGAATTGAAAAAAGGTCATATATTTGCACCCGCAATCAGGGAATACCTGATGAGACGCTCAGGAGAAATGGCAGAGTGGTCGAATGCGGCGGTCTTGAAAACCGTTGACTGTAACAGGTCCGGGGGTTCGAATCCCTCTTTCTCCGCAAAACCGAAGTGCAAGCTTCGGTTTTTTTTTAGGGGATTAAAGAAAAAAAGCTTACAATTACGTAAGCTTTTTTTGATTTTAATGTCTCGTCCTGAAATAAGTTTACACAATTTAGACTTATTTTATGAAAAGCAATGTATCCAAGAAGAAACGCACACAGTGTGATTACAATTTAGGCTTTAAATTAGCTGTAGTTTCTCAAGTAGAAAAGGGCGAGTTAACCTATAAACAAGCTCAAAAGAAGTATGGTATTCAAGGAAAGAGTACTGTTTTGGTTTGGTTAAGAAAACATGGTACCTTAGACTGGAGCAAACCTGCCTTACTAATGAAATCAAAATCCAAAGAAACACCTGCCCAAAAAATAAAGCGATTAGAACGAGAATTAGAAGATCAGAAGTTAAAGAACCTGATCCTCAATAAAATGATTGATATTTCTGATAGTCAATATGGGACTTCTATTAGAAAAAAGTATTTATCTCAACAATCCAAGGCATCAGACAAGAACAAAGGATAAGTTTATCTCGTTGTTGTCGATTGTTTGAGATATCAAGACAAGGATTCTATCAAAGCATTATGCGAGAGAACACTCGAAGAGCAAAACGTTCTAAAATTAAACCTTTAGTCCTAAAAATACGCATGCAAATGCCTAGAATAGGTACTCGAAAGTTGTATTATTTACTAAAGGATGAGTTTAATAATCAAGAAATAAAAATAGGTAGAGATGCCCTATTTGATTATTTACGCTCAGAATCCATGTTAATCAAACCTAAAAAGAATTACACTAAAACCACTAACTCTAAACATTGGTTACGCAAATACCCCAATCTAATCAAAGAAACAAAGATAGTGCGTCCAGAACAATACTTTGTTAGTGATATTACCTATGTAAAAAGTAGAGAACGAACCCATTATTTATCTTTGGTGACCGATGCTTTTAGTAGAAAAATTATGGGATACCATTTAAGTAATGATATGAGTGCAGAAAATGTAGTTAAAGCCTTAACTATGGCAATTAAAAATAGAGTTACATCTGAACCAATGATTCATCATTCTGATAGAGGATTACAATATTGTTCTGCAATATATCAAAACAAGTTAGCCGAAAAAGGAATAAAATCATCAATGACCGATGGATATGACTGTTATCAAAATGCTCTAGCAGAAAGAATTAATGGAATTTTGAAACATGAATTTTTAATTTATAAATGTAATACAGGTAAGGAATTAGAAAAACTCATTAAACAATCAATAAATATTTATAATAATCTAAGACCACACTTGAGTTTGAATATGAAAACACCTAACTTTATACACAACAAAAAACCTTTGAAGCTAGCTTCAAAGGTTTAATTAATATTTTATAAAAACTGTCAACCTATTTTAGGACGACTCATAATAAGTATTTAAATTCTTATACTACTCTTGTTCTTTTACTAATCCTAATTTCTTTTCTAAGGCTGAATATCCGAAGTAAAACAATGTTCCTAATATGATTCCTGTAACATACCCTGTTGTTACATCTACAGGGAAATGCACTCCTAAATAAATACGGCTATAACCGAATATTAAAGGGAATAAAATCATTAAGTAAATCATCTTAAAATGCTTTCTTAACAATAAAATCATAAACGTTGTTACTGTGGTGGATAATGATGCGTGTCCTGACCAAAAACTATACCCTCCAGACCTGTATTTTATTTGGCGTAAATACTCTTTTATACCCTCCGCGTTGCAAGGCCTTACTCTTTCGGTAGTGTTTTTTATTAAGTTCGTAAACTGATCAGAAAAAGCTACAATAACAGCTATAAATAAGACTGTAAACAAACCTTTCTTCCACCCAAATTGTTTAAACACTAAAAAGAGCACAAAAACAAATAAAGGAGTCCAAGTAAACTGATTGGTTATTGTTATCCAAAAACCATCCCATTGCTCACTTCCTAAATTATTAAGATAAATTAAAAGCTCTTTATCTTTTTGTATAATATTTTCTATCAAAACTACTTTCCTACTTTTAAAACTTCTATTTCAAAAATTAAATCTGATTTAGGAGGAATTGGCCCCATTCTTTGGTCTCCATATCCTAAATAATGAGGAATAAATAAACGTACTTTATCTCCTTCTCTCATCGTTTTTACCCCTTCTTTCCAACCAGCTATTAACGGAAAATTTTCATCGTTAACTGTAAAAACAAAAGCTTCACCTTTATCTAAACTAGAATCTATTTTTCTTCCGTCTGTTAAATATAATGTATAATGTGCAGTGGTAGGCAAAGCTGGATTTACTTTTTTCCCATTTCCTTTTTGTAACGATAAAATTTTTAATCCTGAATTAGTAGTAATTGCATCGTTAATTCCTTGCTCTTCTTGGTACTTCTTTTTAAACTCTTCTAATTTTTGTTTACGCTCTACCTCCATCTTCTCTGCATTTGCTAACTCTTGCTCAAACACTAATGGTGCATCGAATTTTTTTGCATTCTCTCCTATTCTTAAAATCTCTACTTTATTAATAACATCTCCTTTTTGGATAGTATCTACCACCATTTGACCTTTTAAAACACGTCCGAAAACAGAATGTCCATTATCTAACCAAGGAGTCGCTTTATGTGTAATAAAAAACTGACTAGAGTTTGTTACTGGCCTTGAGTAATTAGCCATAGATAAAACACCTGGGCCATCATGCTTATGTAATAACTCTCCTTCTTCGTTCGTAGGAAACTCATCAGGAAAAGTATACCCTGCATCTCCACTTCCTTTACCAGTTCTATCACCACCTTGTATCATGAAATCTTTAATCACCCTATGAAATACAACCCCATCATAAAAAGGAGTTCCTTTTAAAGAATCGGTCATTTTAGGATGTGTTCCTTCACTTAAAGCTACAAAATTAGCCACCGTCATAGGCACATCTTTATCAAATAACTTCACTAAAATATCACCTTGATTGGTTTGAATATCAGCATACAATCCATTTTCTAAATTAGAATATTTTGTTGTTTTACACGACGTAAACAGTACTGATACTAATAGTAGAATTTTAAATAGTTTCATTAATTTATTTTTTAAAAAATTACTTTTATAAACAATTAATTAGGTTAACAACCAGTGCTAACCTAATTAATTATCAACCTTTTGAGTTTAATTTTATTCTACCTCTAATAACTCAACTTCAAAAACTAAAGCTGAAAAAGGTTTAATATGCTGCCCTCTTTGTTGTGCTCCGTAAGCTAACTCTTGAGGAATAAAAAACTTATATTTTGCTCCTGGTTTCATTAACTGTAAACCTTCTGTCCACCCTTTAATTACCTGACCTACTCCAAACTCACTTGGCTCTCCTCTTTCGACTGAACTATCAAAAACGGTTCCGTCAGTTAAGGTACCATGGTAATGAACCTTAACTCTAGAACTTGCTGTAGGAGCCTCTCCTTCACCTTCTTTTAAAACGATATATTGCAAACCACTTTCTGTAGTTTTTACTTCGTCTTTAGTTTTGTTTTCTGCTAAAAACTCTTCTCCTGCTTTTTTGTTATCTCCAAACTCAACTTCTGCTTTTTTAGCTTGCTCTTCTTGCATTTCTTTCATTCTTTCTTGTTGTTTCTTTTGAAAGAATGTTCTTAAAATATTATTGATATCTTTTGACTCTATTAATAAGTTGGTAGAATCCATTCCGTTTTTAAAACCTTGAACGAATAAACCTTGATCCATATCATCAAAGTTTACTTTAATTTTATTTGCCATATCTAACCCTAAAGCATAGCTTACAGAATCTACTTCTGTTGCTAATGAACTTTTTTGTTGGAATTGGCCGTTGCTACAAGATACAACTGATAAACCTACTACCGTAGCTGCTAAAATATTAGTTAATTTCATTGTCTTTTTTTGATTTAATATCGATTAGTGTTACTGTACTCTGTATTGGCTGATTAACAGCGATTTTATTTCCATCACCTGTAACCCCAAAAGCTCTATATGATGGAATTACAAATGTAATAGTTTCTCCTTTTTTCATCAACTTTACTCCTTCTTGTAATGCAGGAATAAAATCTTCTTTATCTACTTTATAAGTTTTTTCTCTTCTTTCATAAATAAGTCCGTTGCTCATATCTGAAATACTATATGATAATAAAACTACATCTTCTGGTTCAGGGCTACTTAACCCTAAGGTATCTTTTGTAACATAAGTATACCAAAAACCATGAGGCGACGCTTTATATTCTGTAATTGTATCTTGAGAAATCCATTTTTCTAAACGCTCTTTTTCTAAAGCGTTTAATTTTTTATTCTCTTTAAGAACTTCATTATAAAAATTTGTTGTACCGTGTTGCTTAGGTCTTCTTGCTTCAGGTTTTTCACACGCAACAACCACCACTAAAGTTATAAGAATAAAAAGTATTGTTTTATGCTTCATACGAATTCTGTAATTCTTGTTGATACGAAGTTAATAACGTTTTAAATCTTACTATCGTATCCTCTAAACTTTCATCACTTCTTCCACCTGCAGCATTGTCATGCCCTCCTCCATTAAAATAGTTACGAGCAAACTGATTTACTGAAAAATTCCCTTTAGATCTGAAAGATATTTTTATAATTCCTTGCTCTTCATCTTCAATAAAAATAGCAGCAAATACAATTCCTTTCAAAGATAGTGCATAATTCACAACTCCTTCCGTATCTCCTTTTTCGTAATTAAACCTTCTCTTTTCTTCCTCTGTAAGTGTTATAAATGCTGTTTTATATTCTGGCAACACCTTCATATTGCTCAAAGCTTGCCCTAACAACAACAACCTATTGTACGAGTTCGAATCATGCACATTGCTGTGAATTCTATCATTTTCAGCTCCTTTATCTATTAAGTCAGCTATAATTCTGTGGGTTGTACTCGTTGTAGAACGAAAACGGAAAGAACCAGTATCCGTCATAATACCCGTATACAAACAAGTAGCAATATTTTTATCTATCAACTCAACATCACCCATCATTTCTATGAAATTATAGACCATTTGACAAGTAGAAGACATTGAAGTATCTGAATACATGTACATAAATTCATCTGGTTGTTGATGATGATCTATCAATGCAAATTCATTTTCATATTGCTCTAAGGTATTTTGCATATCATCTCCAACCCTATGCAAAGCATTAAAATCTAATAAAAAAACGATCTCTGATTTTGCTAAAGCTTTAACAGATTGCTTGTTTTGTCTATCAAAACGCTTAACTGTTTCTGAACCCGGAATCCAATGTAAAAAATCAGGATATTCATTTGGCATCAACACTTGAGTAGTATGTCCTTTTTTATCTAAATAATGTTTTAACCCTAAGGTTGAGCCAATTGCATCTCCATCAGGATTTCTATGTCCTATAATCACAATATTTCTAGATTGTGATAAAAATTGCTTTAGTTCTGTAAAGTGCTTTAAAATCATAAGTGGCGAAGATACAAATTAATGCTTTATTAACCTTTTTAAGCTTTTCTTTTTGTTTCTTCGTATAAAATTTAAAACATCATGACATTTATGAAATCTATAATTTCATTTGTACTCTTAGTTACTTTTTCTATCACCTCATTTGGACAAGAAAATTTCACCATTGCTTTTGGATCATGTAACAACCAAAAACTTGACAATCCTTTTTGGCAAGATATCGTTTCATTACAACCCGATGTATGGATTTGGGGGGGGTGATAATATTTATGCCGACACCAACAATATGCGTAAAATGAAACGCATGTATAAAACTCAAAAAAACATAAAAGGTTACAAAGAATTAAGTTCTGCAACTCCTATACTTGCTACTTGGGATGATCATGATTATGGTAAAAACGATGCTGGAGTAGAATTTGTGATGAAAGATGAAAGTCAGCAGTTATTTTTAGATTTTTTAGATGTACCTAATGACTCTCCAAGAAGAAAACAAAAAGGCGTATATCACTCCGAAACATTTAATACCAAAAATGGAGATGTTAAAGTAATTGTACTTGACACACGCTACTTCAGAACCGCTTTAACTAAGGGAACTAACGGACAACGTTTTCAACCAAACAACTATAACGAAGGTACTGTTTTAGGGGACATACAATGGAAATGGCTCAAAGACGAACTTACCAACTCTACCGCTACTTTCACAGTAGTTGTAAGCAGTATTCAAATATTATCAAAAGAACACGGTTTTGAAAAATGGGGTAACTTCCCTCATGAAGTAGATAAGTTATTCAACTTAATTAAAGAAGCTAAAAACACAAATGTAATCCTTCTTTCAGGAGATAGACATATTTCTGAATTCTCTAAAACAACTGTCGAAGGATTAAAATACCCTGTTATTGATTTCACTTCAAGCGGTTTAACACATGCGTATTCTTCTTTTACTTCTGAAAAAAATGACTACCGAATTGGAAAAGTTGTAAACTCTTTAAGCTATGGCACGTTACTTTTAAATTTAAAAACTAAAAAAGCTACCTTACAAATGCGCGGTAAAGATGGAGCTATCTTGCAAGAAATCAACGAAATATACCCTTAACTTGTAGATAACATTAAAAAGTGTATTTTTGCGCCGATTTATACAAAGTTTGTATAAACAACAACAATTAAGGAATTTATCATTTTATTGATAATTATTACATTTAATAATGGCAACAAATAGAACTTTTACAATGATTAAACCAGATGCTGTTGAAAACGGACACACTGGTGCAATTTTAGAAAAAATTAATGCTGCAGGATTTAGAATCGTAGCTATGAAGAAAACTCAAATGACTAAGCGTGATGCTGAAACTTTTTACGGAGTACACAGCGAACGTCCTTTCTTTGGTGAATTAGTTGAGTTTATGACTCGTGGACCAATCATCGCTGCTATTTTAGAAAAAGATAACGCTGTTGAAGATTTTAGAACTTTAATCGGTGCTACTAACCCAGCTGAAGCTGCGGAAGGAACTATCCGTCAGTTATACGCTACTTCTATCGGTGAAAATGCAGTACACGGTTCTGATTCTGATGAGAACGCAGCTATCGAAGGTGCTTTCCATTTTTCAGGAAGAGAAATGTTTTAATCTGTTTAGATTACTAGATTTTTAGATCGTTAGATTCTTAGAATTATAGATATTAAAAACTCGTTACAAAAATTGTAACGAGTTTTTTTTACGCTTAATTCCCAACACAATTCCTTCAAAATGCTATACCTTAGTCTTCAATAGTTTCTTAAAAAGAAAACCGAAAAAGATGAATTCAAAAGTTGATGATTATATAAAAAATCTTGAAAAATGGCAGAAAGAAATAAAACTATTAAGAAAAATAGCTCTTGAATGTAACCTTATAGAAGATTATAAATGGATGCACCCTTGCTATACTTTTCAAAAAAAGAATATTGTGTTACTACAAGATTTTAAAAATTATTGTGCTTTAGGTTTTGTTAAAGGCGCTTTATTATCAGACTCTCATAAAGTACTGGTGAAAATAACAGAAAATGTTCAAGCTGCTCGTCAAATAAGATTTACAAATCTTACAGAAATTGCAAATCAAAAAACCATTATAAAACAATATATTTTTGAAGCAATAGAAATTGAAAAAGCTGGCTTAGAAGTTGCCATGAAAAAAACTACTGACTTTGAGGTTCCTAAAGAACTAACAGAGGCCTTTGAAGAAGATGTAACTTTAAAAAATGCTTTTAACAATTTAACTCCAGGAAGACAAAGAGGTTACCTCTTACATTTCTCTAAACCTAAGCAAGCTAAAACACGAACAGCAAGAATTAAAAGCTGTACTAATAGAATTTTAAATGGTAAAGGGTTGAATGATTGCGTTTGCGGACTTTCTAAAAGAATGCCTAACTGCGATGGCTCTCACAAGCAACTTAACTCTTAAAAAAGTAAAACTACACCAACATTAACTTTTTAACAAGCTCTTCTCCCATTTCTTCGTTAATCATACGAACAATTTTGTCTTTTCCGTAACTTAACTCTTCTCGTAACACAGAGGAAGATAAACGAACAATTAAGGTTCCGTTTTGTAGCTTTACCTCACTTGTATATGAAGCAACTCCTGCACCCATCAATTTCGCCCAAGCCTCGTCTATTTGAATTTTTTGAAATCCCTTTTTTAAATTATTCTCCTCAATAAAACTTCCCATTAAGTCTTTTAACGAAAAACTATCGTTTTCTCTTTTAGCCATTTATTCTACTTTGTGCCTTGCTCCTAGCAACGCCTTTATAATTTAAAAATCTGATATTCTTGATTACTCTGTTTAATCACATCCTCTGTGCGTTCTGCATGGGTGTCAGTAATGAAAATCTGACCAAACTCATCACTATTCACCAAATCTACAATCTGAGCTACCCTATTTTCATCTAACTTATCAAAAATATCATCTAACAACAAAATTGGTGTTACGTTAGATTGCTGTTTGATAAACTCAAATTGCGCTAACTTTAACGCTATTAAATATGATTTTTGTTGTCCTTGCGACCCAAATTTCTTAATCGGATGCTCTCCTATTTCAAAACTTAGATCATCTTTATGAATTCCTGCCGATGTGTACTGCAAAATTTTATCTTTCTCTAAATTTTGTTGCAATAACAACTCTAAAGACATATCATGCAACTGACTTTTATAACGCAAATTCACCTCTTCTTTCGCTCCTGAAATAATTTGATGCTTTGCATTAAAAATAGGTACAAATGCTTCTAAAAATACTTTTCGTTTATTATAAATAATCGTTCCATATTCAATCAACTGTTCATCGTACACCTTAAGGTTCAGTGCATCAAACGTTCTGTTTGCAGCAAAGTATTTCAACAAGGCATTTCGTTGACTTACAATCTTTGTGTACGATATTAAAGCTTGTAAATACTGTTTGTCTTGTTGCGAAATTACACCATCAATAAACTTACGGCGTGTTTCGCTTCCTTCAACAATTAAATCTCTATCAGCAGGAGAAATAATTACAAGTGGTAATTGCCCAATATGTTCAGAAAACTTTTCGTAGGCTTTACCGTTACGCTTCAACACCTTTTTTTGCCCTCTTTTTAAAGAACAAATAATCTTTTCTTGTCTATCATGCAGTAAATAATCGCCTTCAATCATAAAAAATTCTTGACCATGACGAATATTCTGTCCAGCTATCGAATTAAAGTAACTTTTAGCAAAAGACAGGTAATAAATTGCATCTAATATATTGGTTTTACCAATACCATTATTTCCCACAAAACAGTTTATTTTCTTTTGAAAATCAAAAGTTTGCGATTCGATATTCTTAAAGTTAACCAATGATATTTTCTGCAAATACATGAATAAGCGTTGTTTCAAAAAAGAATGCGCAAATTATCGAAAATTTACGAAAAAACGACTTTTAAAATCCAATTAAAAAAACTATTTTTGTCGCCACTAATTTTTTAAGCAACTATGGCTACATACAAGAAAAGAGGTTATAAACCTAAGAAAGAAAAGGTTACACAAGAAGTAGAAGAAACATTTGATGAAACGCAAAGCACTACCGCTGAAGTATTTAATACTTTAGACGAAACTGCAAACAAATCAGAGGAATGGATTGAGAAAAACAGCAAGCCATTATTTTACGGATTGGTAGCTATTGCAGCTTTAATTTTAGTGTACTTAGCTTATAATAAATTTATTGCTGAACCTACACAACAAGAAGCTTCAAATGAATTAGCGTACCCTCGTACATTCTTCGATAAAGCAAATACTTCTGCAGGTGCTATTGCAGATTCTTTATACACGTTAGGTTTAGAAGGTGGTGATGGTAAATACGGTTTTATTGATATTGCTGATCAATTTGGCGGTACAAAAGCAGGTAACTTAGCAAACTATTATGCTGGTATTTCTTACTTAAAAATGAAAAAGTATGAAGAAGCTATTGACTATTTAAGCAGCTTTAAATCTGACGACGAATTATTAGGCCCTACTGCTTTAGGTGCTATTGGTGATGCTTTTGCAGACATTAACCAACCAAAAGAAGCTTTAGATTACTACCAACAAGCAGCCAACAAAAAAGACAATCAATTTACAACTCCTTTATTCTTATTCAAAGCAGCTCAAATCGCTATGGATTTAAAAGAGTACAGTAAAGCTGAAAAATTATACACAACCATTAAAGAAAAATACGCTGATTCTGATCAAGGAAGAGATATTGAAAAATATATCAACAGCGCAAAATACGCTCAGTAATGGCAACAACAAATTTATCTTATTACGATAAAGCTTCAATCCCAAATGCGAAATCTTTTCGATTTGGGATTGTTGTTTCAGAATGGAATCCTGAAATCACTCAAAACCTTCATAAAGGTGCTATTGAAACTTTAGTAGACTGTGGCGCTGAACAAGAAAACATTATTTCTTGGGACGTTCCTGGAAGTTTTGAATTGGTGTACGGATGCAAAAAAATGATTGAAACTCAAAAATTAGATGCTATTATCGCAATTGGAAACGTTATTCAAGGTGAAACAAAGCACTTCGATTTTGTATGCGAAGGGGTAACACAAGGAATTGTAGATTTAAACATTAAGTACGATGTTCCTGTAATTTTCTGTGTGTTGACTGACAACACCAAGCAACAATCACTTGATCGTTCTGGTGGAAAATTAGGAAACAAAGGAATTGAATGCGCTGTAGCTGCTATTAAAATGGCTGCTATTAAAAACCAAGAGCGCACATCTAACTTATTAGGATTTTAATTTCTTAAAAAAGAACAGCATAAAAAAGCGAGAAATCTTAAAAAGGTTTCTCGCTTCTTTTTTAACTTTAATTTATCCACAATTTTTGACCACCTCTCTATAATTCAGTAACTTTGAATTTCGACTTATTTGGTGTGATTTTTGTTCCACATAAGCTATTAATGAAGCAACATTTTTATGGGATTTATCAAAAGAGAAAATAAAAAGTTCGATTACAAACCTCGTTATTATCAAGGAGAAGGGAATCCTTATGAGATAAAACAAAAGTTTGATCAGTATAGAACTACTATTGGAAAGAAGAAGAATTTAAAAGGAAAATTCAATGCTGCTTTAGACGATCTTAAAGAGTCAGGATACCGATTTAATAAAACAATCGTAATTATCGCATTGATTTTAACGCTTATTTTCTTATTTATTATCGATTTTGATCTTTCAATCTTTTTCCCAAAAAATAATTAAATGTCAGATATCATACAGTTACTTCCTGATCATGTTGCCAATCAAATTGCTGCTGGTGAAGTGGTACAACGTCCCGCTTCTGTAGTAAAAGAATTGATTGAAAACGCTATTGATGCAGGTGCTACTTCAATCACTTTATTATTAAAAGATGCTGGAAAAACTTTAATTCAGGTAATTGATGATGGTAAAGGAATGAGTCCTACTGATGCTCGTTTAAGTTTTGAACGTCACGCTACTTCTAAAATTAAAGACGCACAAGATTTATTCAACCTAAACACTAAAGGATTCCGTGGTGAAGCTTTAGCCTCAATAGCAGCTATTGCACATGTTGAGCTAAAAACCAAACAGGAAGAAGATGAATTAGGTACACAAATAAAAATTGAAGGTAGTGAAATCGTTTCTCAAGAAGTAGTTTCGACAGCAAAAGGAACAAGCATTGCTGTTAAAAATTTATTTTTTAACATTCCTGCCCGTCGAAATTTTTTAAAATCAGACACCATTGAAACACGTCATATTATTGATGAATTTCAACGTGTTGCTTTAGCGCATCCGAATATTACTTTTTTACTACACCATAACAATAACGAAGTTTACCATTTAAAAAAGAGTAATCTTCGTAAACGCATCGTAGCTATTTTTGGAACTAAAATGAATGAAAAATTAGTTCCTATTAACGAGCAAACCGATATTATTACCGTAAACGGATTTGTAGCTAAGCCTGAATTTGCTAAGAAAAAACGAGGTGAACAGTTCTTTTTTGTCAACAATCGTTTTATCAAAAGTTCGTATTTGAATCATGCGGTTGTGAATGCTTTTGAAGGGTTGTTGGAAGGAGGAGCGCATCCTTCGTATTTCTTGTATTTAGAAGTACCTCCAAATACGATTGACATCAATATTCATCCAACAAAAACGGAGATTAAATTTGACAACGAAAAGGCTCTTTATGCTATTTTACGTGCTACGGTTAAACATAGTTTAGGGCAATACAATGTTGCTCCTGTATTGGATTTCGATAGAGATTCTACTTTAGATACTCCGTATGATTATAGTAAAAAAAGCGGTTCTTCTATTCCACCGATAACAGTAGACCCAACTTTTAACCCGTTTAAAACGGAAACCAGCTACAAAGAACCTTCTACCAATGGTTCTTCTAAAAGCGTTAATACACACAGCTACCAATCAAACTTTAAAAAAGACACAGGTAGTTGGGAAGCTTTATATACAAATATAGATATTGTTGAACCTATTCAACAAGAACAGCTTTTTGAAACTCAACAAGAAACTGAGACAGGAAAAACTTTTCAAATTCAAAAGAAATATTTGTTGAGCTCTATAAAATCAGGAGTGGTATTAATTCATCAATCTTTAGCACATCAACGTGTTTTGTATGAAGAATTTTTAGAGAATATTACCGTTAAAGAAGCTAGCAGTCAGCAATTACTATTTCCTGTAAATATTTCGTTTTCTTCGTCAGATATTGAAATGATTTACAGTATAAAATCTGATTTAGAAAGTGCTGGTTTTATGTTTGATGAATTCACAAAAGAAAGTGTGGTTATTGCAGGAATTCCAACTTCAATAACTGAAAGTCAAATAACGCTAATTTTAGAACAGTTATTAGACGATATAAAATTAGAAGTGCCCGATACTAGCTTTAGCCACTTTGATGTAATGGCTAAATCTTTTGCTAAATCATTAGCTATAAAAACTGGTACTTCTTTAAATATGAAAGAGCAAGAAAATTTAGTTAACAATCTGTTTTCTTGTAAAGAACCGACTATTTCACCATTTGGCAAACCTACTTTTAAGACCTTGTCTTTAAATGAAATTGATGCCATTTTCAATAAATAAAAAATTGTATGCCTAGATTAACACAAGCCATAAAGCATTTAATAATCATTAACGTGATTCTATTTTTTGCTCCGCAGTTATTAAATATGGATTTAACCAATCTGTTTGCTTTGCACTATCCTGCAAATGAGCATTTTGGTTTTTGGCAATATATTACACATATGTTTATGCATGGAGGTCCTGCACATTTACTTTTTAACATGTATGGTTTATGGGCATTTGGTACTCCGTTAGAACAAATGTGGGGGAGAAATAAGTTTTTATTCTTTTATTTTTCTGCTGGAATTGGAGCTGGATTAATTTATACACTTGCCAATTACTATCAGTTTAATGGAATTTATGAGCAATTAATCGGTATGGGAGTATCACCTGCTGAAATACAACAAATTTTAGATATGGGAAGGTACAACGATAGCTTAATCACACTTTCTAACAAAGAAATGAGTGAGTTTTACAGCTTATACAACTCTCCAGCTGTTGGTGCCTCAGGTGCAGTTTACGGTGTCTTGGTAGCTTTCGGATTAACCTATCCTAACGCTAAACTAGCATTGATCTTCTTCCCTGTTCCAATAGCTGCAAAATACTTTATTCCGTTAATTATTTTGAGTGACTTGTTCTTCGGAATGACGAGTTATTCTATTGGTAACATTGCGCATTTTGCCCACGTTGGTGGAGCTATTATTGGTTTTATTATAGCGTGGTATTGGAAGAAAAATCAATTCAGATTTCATTAATTTAGTATTTTTATAAAGAAGCTATGTGTAATGAATATACTAGATAACTTAAAATATAGATTTAAACACGCAGGTGTAGTTGAAAAACTTATTTATGTAAACCTTGCTGTATTTTTATTGGTTTTTATCACTAATACCTTTGGTTTTTTATTCCAATCAAAAACTAACTTTATTGTTGAATGGTTTGCTTTGCCTGCCAATTTTAACGATTTTATCACTAAACCATGGACTCTTATTACCTATGGTTTTTTACACACGAGTTTTTTACATATTTTACTAAACTTAATCGCTTTGTTTTATGTAGGATATTTATTTCAACAGTACTTTACACCTAAACAACTACTTAGTTTTTACTTGTTAGGAACTGTATTTGGAGGAATTATTTTTATAGCTAGCTATAACTTTTTCCCTGCTTTACAAAATGTTGCTCACAATAGTGTTTTGTTAGGAGCCTCTGCTGGTATCTCAGCTATTTTTATAGGTATTGCTACCTACATGCCTAATTATGAATTAAAGTTCCCTTTAATTGGTTTTGTAAAATTGTGGGTATTGGCATGTATTTGGGTAGCTATTGATATTATTCAAATTCCTGCGGGAAATGCGGGTGGACACTTAGCACACATTGGCGGTGCTTTATTTGGTTTTTTCTACGTTCGTAGTGCCAGCAATAAAGACTTAGATATTTTTGAATCGATTAAAAAATTCTTTGCTAAAAAAGAACCAAAACTTAAAACAGTATATAAATCGGGTAACAAAACTCCTAAAAAAAGCGCTAATAAAACACAAAATCAACAAGATATTGATGCTATTTTAGATAAAATTAGCAAGTCTGGTTACGATACACTTAGTAAAAGTGAAAAAGAATTTTTATTCAAACAAGGAAAAAACTAAATGAGAAAGTATTCGATAGCTCATAAATTTTTATTTTTCATTAATTCAGTTTTTGCAACTGTTTTATTGCTTTCGTATGCGCTTCCATATATTTCTCCAAAAACAATTCCTTTTCTTTCTGTTTTTAGTTTAACTGTTCCATTACTAGTTGTTTCTAATATTTGCTTTTTTATTTATTGGTTAATTAAAATTCATAAGAATGCTTTATTATCATTTCTTGTTTTAATTATAGGATGGTTTATTTCTACTCCCCTAATTAAGTTTACGAATAAGGAAATTATACTTAATAATGATTTAAAAATCATGAGTTATAATGTTCGTTTGTTTAATCATTACAAACATGAAAATGATGCAACTACCGAACAAAAAATATACAAGTTCATTAATGACAAAACTCCAGATGTAATTGCTTTTCAAGAGTTTTACAACTCAAAACTTTTAGACATAAAACTTCCTTACAAGTACATAAAAACTAAAACCAAAACAAATAAGTTCGGACTAGCGATTTACTCAAAATACCCTATCATTAACTCCGGTTCTCTTAATTTTAAAAGCAGTGCCAACAATACTATTTTTGTTGATATTGTTGTAAAAAAAGACACCGTTCGTGTATACAATGTACATTTAGAATCGTTAAAACTTAATCCGAAAAAAGAGAATTTTGGCGAAAAAAGTTCTGAACGCTTGTTTAAACGCTTAGAAAATGGTTTTGTAAAACAAGTTGATCAAGTTGATTTGATAACTCAACACGAAGCCACTTGGAAAGGTAAAAAAGTAATTTGCGGAGATTTTAACAACACTGCCTATTCATGGGCATACAACCAACTAGCCACCGATAAAAAAGATGCTTTTATTGAAGCTGGTATGGGTATGGGTAAATCTTTTCGTTACATCTATCCTATGCGTATCGACTTTATTTTGGCTGACAAAAACACGACTATCAACCATTTTAAAACGTATACCGATTTAGAATTATCTGATCATCATCCTATTATGACTCGTTTACACTGGTAGATTTATTATTTTGTACGGAATAAAAATGTATTTTTATCCGAATTAAAAATAAATCTATGAAACAACACTACGATGTTGCTGTTATTGGTAGCGGACCATCAGGAGCTTCAACAGCTTTTTACTTAGCTCAAAAAGGAATTTCAACAGTTATTATTGAAAAAGAAACTTTACCCCGTTATAAAACGTGCGGTGGAGGTTTTGTTTTTAGAGGTCGTAAAAACTTACCTTTTGATATTAAAGAGGTAGTAGAAAAAGAGTTCCATACTGTTGATATTTATTTGGGAGAGAAACTTCACTTTAAAACACATAGAGAAGAGCCTACAATTTCTATGATCATGCGTGATTCTTTTGACAATCTTATTACCCAAAAAGCAAAAGAATTTGGAGCTACTTTACTAGAAAATCACAAATTAAAAGGTTTAACTTTTTCTGATGATATTATTACTCTAGAAACTTCTCAAGGTAATTTTACTGCTAATTTTGTTATTGCTGCAGATGGAGCGTTGAGTCCAACAGCTAAAATGGCTGGATGGAAAGAAGATACCCGTAAATTAATTCCTGCTCTAGAATATGAAGTAGAAGTTTCTGACGAAGATTTTGAACGTTTATCAAAAGAAGTTCGTTTTGATATTGATGCCATTCCTAATGGCTATGCTTGGAATTTTCCGAAGAAAAAACATTTATCTATTGGAGTTGCTTCCGCTAGAAGGACTAAAATTAACTTGAAAGAATATTATCAAGAATATTTAAAAACATTAGGGATTACAAATATTGTTAGCGAATCACAACATGGTTTTCAAATCCCTGTTGCCCCTCGTACAGATGGTTTTGTTAAAAATAATGTGTTTTTAATTGGTGATGCTGCTGGTTTTGCTGATCCTATTACAGCTGAAGGAATTTCTAACGCTATTTACAGTGGTAAATTGGCTGCTGAAGCTATCATTGAGAGTGAAAAAAAGTCTGAATTAGCTGAAAAATTATATTTAGAAAAAATATCGGAAAACTTACTTCCTGAAATAAAAACTGGTTTATGGCTTTCTAAATGGTTTTACGAACAAAAAAGTATTCGAAATATTGTATTAAAAAAATACGGCCAACAGTTTAGCGAAGCTATGGCAGATGTTTTTCACGGAGATAGAAGTTATCCTAAAGACATTAAAAAAACCATTGCGAAACGAATTAAAAATTTAGTTTCTTAAAGATGAAAAGCAACCTCAAAAGGGTTGCTTTTTTTAAACAAACTTCAACTTTACTCCTTTCTTCTCTGCATAAATTTTAGCCGCTTCATCTAGCTTAAGGTTTTTCTCTTTAAACTCTTGAAAACTTTTAGCTTCAAACTCATTGATTAAGATATAAATTTCTTGTTGAGATTTTCCTTCGTCGTACATATAGGCTATTTCTGCATAATCTTTTTTATAAAAACCTATACAAAACTCAAACAATTCAATAGAAGTATTTATCAACTCTTTTGAGTCTTCGTTTATTTCTAACTTTTGAACATCTTTTAAACTTTTTTCTAAATCTGGAATTGTTACTTTATGAAGATATTGAGAGAATGTTGCAGCATATTCTTCTCCATCATTATCATAATACTTTAAATATTCATTTTTTTGTAATTCTTTCAGTTGTTCAAAATATCCTATACCATAGTTAGCCGTTAACAAATTGGCTTTTAATACTGTTTTTTCAACAACTTTTTGCGGAGTTTCTTTCTGGCAGCTTACTAATAATACAAACGCTACCATGATTGTTAAAACATTTTTTATCTTTTTCATTTTCGACAATTTTTTATCGGATTATAAAAGTAAACTTTCCTTTTGTATTAAAAAAACATTGCAAACAAGGCTTTTGATTTTTTGATAGAAACCCCACACCCCTACCTATATTTTACCTCAGTTTGCAATGCTATAATTTTTTTCTTTTTCTTTCTTTTTTAGGTTATATGAATAAGAATGAAGCAACAATCATCCAAACTCCTACAATAATACCTAATATTCCAAACTTTCCTTGTTTCGGTGCAATCTTCCCTCTCAACTGTTCTGCTTTTTCTTTAGCTTCAGCATTTTTTGACAAGAATAATTTATTTATCATTCCGTATCCTAACATAAATCCTAAAACAGCTTCAACTACGCTACCAGCTAATAAAGTTACCCACCAAATTGGCGCAGTAGTTAACCAACCTAAGTTTAAAATAGCTGAAATTACCCCCCAAATTCCCCAGATACAAAAAATAAGACCGATCCATCCTTGGTAAGGCTCTATTTTTTCAAGTAACTCTTTTGCATTAGGTTTTTTCGCTAAAATTAATGACGGTACTGCCACTATACTTAGAAATACTAATGAAATTCCGTAAATCATGTTTAATTAAAATTTAAATGGTTTATATATTTGTTTTATTTATGAATTAAAAGTGCTGAAGAAAACACAAACAGCATTAATGAAGTTATGATTATAAGCCCTAAGAACATCCACCAAGGTGTTTTACTTATTTGCTTAAAATCCTTTGCTTTTTTTTGTAAATCTGGAGGCATTTGACTTTTACTCATCTCTAATTTACAATGTCCGCAAATACTATATGTTTTTTTGAATAATGGAAAAAAAGGAATCCAAAATATATGCGCATACAATCTATTTACCTGAATAAATAAACGCTCTGGTGTATTACAATAACTACAACTATGATTGTTTACAGGTTGTATGTTTATTTTGGCTTCACGCCATCCAAAAATGACCATAACTTTATTGCTTAATAATTACGGTACAAAGATGCGTTGGAAGTGTTTCTTAAAATAGACTGAAACTAGCGAAAGTTAATACCCTGTTTTCAGGGGTAGAGGTAAAAACTACTCTACTAAGCCCAGTTTTATTGCGTATTTAGTTAGACCTGCTAAGTTTTTCACATTTAATTTCGATATCAAATTTTTCCTATAACTCTCTATCGTGTGTTTGCTTAAAAAAAGTTTATCAGCTATTTCTTGTGTAGTATATTCTTCAGCAATAAGTTTAAGTACATCTTTTTCTCGTTTGGTAAGTGTTACCATTGTGTCCTTTCCTTTATTAAAGACATTATTCATGTAAGCTTGTTTCACCGATTCTGAAAAGTACTTATCGTTACCAAGTATTGTTTTTACAGCCAAAAGTAACTCTGATTGAGTAGCGTTTTTTGACAAGTAACCATCAACATCACTTTTTATTAATGTATCTATCATGCCTGTATCGGTATGCATACTAACAATCAATGTTTTTATTTCAGAACGAGCTTTCTTTATATAATCGTTTAATGTAATACCATCAATATCTGGCATAGATATGTCACTAATTACAATATCTATTGGTTGATTGGGGTTTGTATCTATATACTTAATAACATTTTCACCACTATTTGCTGTTAACAAAATATTGTAAGCGTCTTCATTATTAAAAATGCTTAACAAGCCGTCTAAAAACATTTTGTGGTCATCTACCAGAATAATATTATATGCCATACTTCATTAATTTAAAGGTACATCTATGTCTATTACCGTTCCTCTATCAGGAAAAGCATTTATAAACATTTCTCCTTTAATGATTTTTAATCTATCTTTTAAGTTTTGAAAGCCAAGTCCGTACTTTACTTTTTCTTGATCAAATCCTACTCCATCATCTTCAAAAAGTAACTTTACACTATTATTAAATACGGAAAGCTGAATATCTATCTGAGCTGCTTTCGCATGCTTTAAAGCATTCGTCAACAATTCTTGAATTATTTTGTACAACTCTACTTTTAAATTTTCTTCAATTTTATCAATCTCCTCTTTTGGATGAATTTGTAATGTTATTTCTTCGTTAGATAAATTCTTCACATTATCTATATATTCTGAAACTATTGATGTAAATGCAGAATCTTTAAATTTCTTAGGCATTAAATTATGAGACAGTTCTCTTACTTGATTGTAAGTGTCATCAACCTGCTGAATAAGATTTTCTTTTTCTGGTTTAATATCGTTTGATAACTGTAATTTTATGGTTGCTAAATTTCCTCCAATACTATCATGAAGCTCTCTCGCAATACGTTGTCTTTCATTATTCTGACCTTCTAACGATGCTTTTACCAATTTTAACTCTTGATTTTTTAATAGTGTTGTTATTTTTTGTTGACTAACCTCTTCTAAGGTTTTGGTAAGTTTACTTTGTGTTTGAAGTTTTTGATAATACATATACAACAAGCCTAGTACAGGAATTAAAACAATTAGAAAACCTATTAATATATTTGTTTTTATTGTTCTCTGTCGTTCTATCTCTTGTTTCTGCTCTAGTGTTTTGTATTGTACTTCAAGTTCATTAACCTGCTGTTTGTTTTGACTAGTTAATATTTTATGATTTATACTGTTTAGTTGAGTCATTAAAGCATGAGCATTTTTATAATCTCCTGTTTCAGCATAGGCATTTTGAAGTCCTAAAACAACTCTTCTCTCTATATCTAAATTTCCCCATTGAATAGAGTTTATATAAACCGTAGACAGTATTTTTTTCGCTGCATCATAGTCTTTCTTTTTCAAATAAAAACCACCAAGTACATTCCCAGTCTTTGCGTAAAGTGTATAAAAACCGTTTGACAAAGATTCGTTAAAAACATTAAAACAAACATTTAATGCTTCTTCAATATTGCCCTCTTTCTCTAATATTCTACTAAGCCATAAATCAACCTCTAAAGCTTTTTTTAAATATCCTTCAGAAACATAAAACATCTTTGCTTTGTTATAGTTTTCTTTTGCTTTTTCTAAGACATCTTTTGTATAATAAATAAACCCTACCTCAAAAAAAGCATCGTGTTTTAGTTTTTCATTAGGAGCGTTTTCTGAGCATTCTTCTATTATTGCTTTTCCTTCTTCTTCGTTCCCTCTAACATATTTTACAACTCCTAATCCGATTCTATTTTTAACATAGAGTTCGTCATCAAAATTCTTTTTAGAATGTTCTATTCCTTTTAAAAACCACTTTAACGCTTCATCAAACAACCCTTTTTCTAGTTTTCCTTCAGCAATAGCACAAGAAACCTTAGATAAGTACTCTTCTTTCTTCGATAAAAATTTTTCATTAGTTGTTTCAGTATACAATTCGTGACTATAATGTATAATTGAATCTATATTCCCTTTTTGTTGATGGAATTCAATAAGATCGTAGGTAGCGACATACTTCGTCTTAAAATCTTTTGCTTGTTTGATGTTTTTAAAGAGAGAATCATTAGGGATTGTTGGATTTACCCCAAAAGCCTTGAAACTTTGCATTTCAGACTGAGCCAACATTTTATAACTAAGTAATAAAAAGACTCCTAAAACTAGTTGTTTTAAGACATTCTTTTTCATTTCATTTTTTCCAAAACAATTTTTATATCCTTTCAATTATGGGTTCTTTTTTCTGAAACAATTATCACTGTCAAAATTACAGAAGTTTTTTCCTTCAAAAAACACCTACTTTCTTTTTTTATTTCATCTTAAGATTCTCTTAAATCTAACGTTCTCTTTCTTGTTCTTGATAGCTCTTAGTATATTTGCTAATCAAAAAAACAAACAACAAAAATGGCTATACACGACTTTATTCTTCATTCGAATGAAACAACTATTGACTTACATAAAATTCATTTAAGTAAGGAAAACAGAAGTTCTTTAAACCAACTTTTAAAAGAGTTTAAACATGTTGCTGTTTTAAACCAATACAAATTACCTGTAGACAACAAATTATTATTATTTGGACATACAGGATGTGGAAAAACAACCACAGCAAAAGCCATTGCAAAAACATTAAACAAGAAAATAATCACCTTAAATTTAGGTAGTATTGTTTCTTCTAAACTTGGTGAAACTGCTAAAAATATTTCTGATGTTTTTAAAAAAGCGACTCGTGAAAGCGCTGTATTATTTTTAGATGAATTTGACTACATAGGTAAAGCTCGTGATTACGACAGTAAAGATTCTGCTGAGATGAAGCGATTGGTCAATACTGTTATTCAATTAATAGATCAATTACCTAACGATGTTTTATTGGTTGCTGCTACCAATCACTCTAGTGTTATTGATACTGCTTTGTTAAGACGTTTTCAATTAAGATTACAATTTGAGGCTCCTAGTGATGCTGATTTAGATATTTATTATCAAGCTTTGTTACAAGAATTCCCTGAAGAATTTAGAGATGTAAATCCTGTATACGGAATTTCTTATGCTGAAGCCAAAGACATCACCTACAGAACTTTGAAAAATAAAATTATAGAAAAAGAAGAATTGAAAAGTCAACTAGTAAATGGATAATATTCAAAAATAACTTACACATTATTCATCATCGAATACAATTTGCCAGTGAAAAAGCTAACAGAAACCCTAAAGATGTTCGTTTATTATTAGCGACCAAAACCGTAACCCCTGAGAGAATTAACTTCGCTCTTACTCAAGGAGAAACTCTTATCGGGGAAAATAAGGTTCAGGAGTTAAAACAAAAATGTGATGCTGTAAAAGAACTAAAACCAGAAGTTCATTTTATTGGTCATTTACAAAGTAATAAAATTAAAGAGGTACTTAAATGGGCTAGTTGTATAGAATCAATCGATCGATTTTCTATAGCTGAAAAACTACATCAACGTTTGACTTTTGAAGAAAAAGAAATTGATGTATACATTCAAGTAAACACGTCTTTTGAAGAAAGTAAATTTGGAGCAAAACCAGAAGAAACTATCGAATTGATAAAAAAGATATCCGAATTTAAAAACATTCATATCAAAGGATTGATGACAATAGGTTTATTAAGTTCAGAATCTACTGAAATTCGAAAATGTTTTCAACTTTTAAAACAACTTCAAGAAGAAATTAAAGCGCTTCAAATTCCCAATGTAGAAATGAATGAACTTTCTATGGGAATGAGTGGCGATTTAGAAATTGTTATTGAAGAAGGTGCTACTATCGTACGAGTTGGAACAGCTGTATTTGGAGAACGAGTGTATCCTGACAGCTATTACTGGAACGAAGAGAAAAGTGATATTTAGCCCTTTTTTACTCTCCTTAAATCCAACAAATCAATAGGATTGATACCTAAACCGTGTACATTTTTTTGCGTAAATCGAATCACCTCATCGTAATATAACGGAACTACAGGAGCTTCTTCAATAATGATGCTATCCATTTGTTGATAGAGCTTTCGACGCTTTAACACATCAACTTCTTTGATAGATTGTTCGTACAAAACATCAAAAAATTCATTTTTAAAGTGTGTATAATTAGGTCCGTTTGGAGTAAAGTTTTTACTGTAAAATAAGGATACATAATTTTCTGCATCTGGATAATCGGCAATCCAACTCGCTCTAAAAACAGGAAGCTTACCACTCGCCTTACCTTGACGTAAAGTTGATGGTGGTATTACATCTACGTTGGTTTGCAAACCTATTTTTTGCAGTTCTCGCTGAATAAACTCACATAAATCCAAATAATTACTATTGGTGGTAATTGTAATTTGTGGATTCTCATCTCCTGTCTCTTCTTTGTATTGTGATACTAACCTCTTCGCCTTTTCTGGTTGATATGAATATCCTTGTTGATTATTAAAAGACGGTAATCCCTTCGGAATAAATCCACTTGTAGCAGGTGTACCAATTCCATTTCGCAAAAACTTGATCATCTTCTCCTTATCAAAGCCATAATTCATGGCTTGTCGTATCAGTTTTGATTTTGTTGGATGTTCCTCTTCTCCATCCTGATAAATTCCTAAATATTCTGTATTTAAATATGCTCCTGTTTGCATGCGTACCTTATCCGCATATTTCTCTTTTAAGGTTCCGTCAGTATTTAAAATATCATCTTTATACGAAGCGTCTAAACTCTTCATAAAATCTATATTTCCTTGAATAAACTGTAAAAACTCACTTTGTTTATCTGGTAAAAAAGTAACTGCTACTGCTTCTAAATACGGGAGCTGTTTTCCATTTTCATCCTTTTCAAAATAGAGTGGATTTTTCCTCAATACCAACTTTGTATTTTCAACCCAAAGTTTAAAATGAAAAGGTCCTGTACCTATCGGATTTGCTCTAAACTCATTCCCAAAATAATCAATAGCTTCTCTTGGTACAACCGAGCAATATTTCATAGCCAGCAGCCCTAAAAAAGGTGGAAAAGGTTGCTTTAAATTAATCGTAAAAGTTGAATCATTTTCAGCTTTAAAATTAGCAACATTTTGCAATACCCAACCACCTGGAGATGCTACATTTTTATCAAGTAATCGATTAAAAGAATATTCAAAATCCTTTGCTACAACGTTTCTTGTAGAGTCTTTTCCAAATAAAATATGTTTGTGAAATTGCACATCATTTCTTAACTCAAACTGATACCTCTTTCCATCTTCAGAAATTGTCCATTTTTTCGCTATTGCTGGTTTTACTTGCAAACTATCATCAAATTGTACCAATCCATTATACAATTGATTTACCGCCCAAATATTTCGCTGGTCTTTTGCAAAAGCAGGATCAAGAGAAGTAATATTAGAATGTTCGTTGTAACGGAAAACTTGTTTGTCTGTATATTTTGATTTCCTTTTAGCACATGAAAAAAGAATCAATAAGCTTAATAATACGACAACTTTATTTCTTCTTACGTTTATTTTTATAGTAGGTTTTATCTGCAATGTAAATGGTTTTAGATACTTCAGCAAAAACAACAGATTCGTCTTTGTTGGTTATTTTAATCTCTTTAATCAGATCGATTTTTTGTTCGTTTTTAACCTGTTCTTTTATTTGCTTTATTTCATTTTCAGAAAAAATAAAATCAACATAAGCATCTTGTTTTACAGGTCTTTTAAATTTTATGCTCGCTTCTTTATCCCAAACTACATAGTCATTTCCAAGAATATTCATTAATTGAATCATAAAAACAGGATCTGTAGCAGAAAATAAACTCCCTCCAAAAATAGACCCTACATAATTCTTATTCTTGTATGTAATGGGAATTTTCACTTGTGCTTTCAACAAGTCTTCAGAAACATAATTTATTTTCCCAGTAGATCTTCTATACATGGGAGAAATATTGAATCCGTACTTAAAAATAGTACTCTGTTTTAGGTACTTCTTTAAAAAATTAGAAATTGTCACGTACATACCTATTTATTGTTTAAAACCATAGTCTCTTTCCGTTTTGTGGTAATAATTACTGTATAATATGGAAATTGTTGTGTCTACTATCATAAAATCAATTCATATTTTGTTTCTGGCAAACCAATATCTTCACTGATAAATTTCTCTATTGCCACAAAATTAAATCGCTGTAAAATTTTTGCCGATGCTACATTTTCATCTACAACGCATCCAATCAATTTCTTCATTCCTATGGATTTACAATATTGTATTAATCCTTCACAAAGTTCAGTTGCAAAACCATTTCCCCAAAAACGTTCAATAAATCGATAACCTATTTCATCATTTCCCTCTTCATCTTTTATTAATGCAATTGTACCAATAAAATCTTCATTTTGTTCATTCTCTACGGCATAAATCCAAAAATCATTCGTTGGATCGTCATACCTTTTTATCAACTGTTCTAAATCTTCCTTACTTTCTTCTAAATTTTTAGGCTCACCTGTAGCGTATTGCAATACTTTCGGATTGCTTTCCAACTCATAAAACGCCTCTAAATCAGAATGTTTTAATTTTCTAACTAATAGTCTTTTAGTTTCAAAAATCATGAATATTATCGTACTTTTGCAAACCTTAAACTGTTAAAAACAGTAGCAGATTAAATAAACTATACGAACTTCTAAAAAATTGAAGACTTGTACAAGACTTTTATTTTTTATTTAGGATAGAGAAAAGATGAATGCAGATAAAAAAGTAGCTTTTTATACGTTAGGTTGTAAATTAAATTTTTCTGAAACCTCAACTATTGCAAGAAACTTTGTTAACGAAGGTTTTGAACGTGTTGAATTTGAAGAAAAAGCAGATGTATATGTGATTAATACGTGCTCAGTAACTGACAATGCTGATAAACGTTTTAAATCCATAGTAAAATCTGCCTTAAAACAAAACGAAAACGCTTTTGTAATTGGTGTTGGATGTTATGCACAATTGAAACCAGAAGAGTTAGCTGCTGTTGATGGTGTTGATTTAGTATTAGGAGCTACTGAAAAATTTAATGTAACTAGTTACATTAACGACTTAACCAAAAATGAAATTGGTGAAGTGCATTCTTGCGAAATTGAAGAAGCTGATTTTTATGTAGGTTCGTATTCTATTGGCGATCGTACCCGTGCCTTTTTAAAAGTACAAGATGGTTGCGATTACAAATGTACCTATTGTACTATTCCTCTAGCTCGCGGAATTTCTCGTAGTGATACGTTGGAAAATGTATTGAAAAATGCCAAAGAGATTTCAGAAAAAGGAATCAAAGAAATTGTATTAACTGGAGTTAATATTGGTGACTATGGAAAAGGTGAATTTGGAAATAAAAAACACGAACACACCTTTTTAGAATTGGTACAAGCATTAGATAATGTTGAAGGAATTCATCGTTTACGAATCTCTTCAATAGAACCTAACTTATTGAAAGATGAAACGATTGATTTTGTTTCTAACTCAGATACTTTTGTTCCGCATTTTCACATTCCATTACAATCAGGAAGCGACACGCTTTTAAAGAAAATGAAGCGTCGTTATTTACGCAAAGTCTATACCGATAGAGTATCAAAAATTAAAGAAGTAATGCCTAATGCTTGTATTGGTGTTGATGTTATTGTTGGTTTTCCAGGAGAAACAGATGAACTTTTCTTAGAAACTTACAACTACCTAAGTGAAATGGACATTTCTTATTTACACGTTTTCACCTATTCTGAAAGACCGAATACAGAAGCGGTTGAAATGGATGGTGTCGTACCTAAAAATGTACGTACAAAACGTAGTAAAATGTTACGCGGGTTGTCTGTTAAAAAACGTAGAGCTTTCTACGAAAGTCAAATAGGAAACACACTTACTGTTTTATTTGAAGGTGAAAATAAAGAAGGCTACATTCACGGATTTACCGAAAACTACGTTAAAGTAAAAGCCGCTTGGAATCCAGACTTGGTAAACACTCTACATAAGGTTACTTTAACTAAGATTGATGAAGATGGTTTAGTGCGTTTTGATTTTGTAGATGCTGAAGTTATTGCTTAACTTGTCAACTAGTTTACAAAATCAGCAAAAACAACCTATGAAACACGTATTATACTCTTTTTTAGCCTTAGGAATCTCTTGTGGGATGCCTAAAAAAAGTTCTGAAACCAACTTAACAGAACCAACAGAAAAAGAAATAATCGTAGAAGAAAAAAAAGCTACAAAACCTGTTGCGCCTCAAAACGAACTAATCATTGTTCTTAACAATGCTAAAAGCATTGACGATGTTAAATCTCTTGTGAAAAATAGCGGTTTAACTTGGAACAAAATGGCTTTTGAAACTGATGCTTCTAAAGTTGGGATTGTTAAAGTTCCTGAAGGAAAACGTGAGTTTTGGGTAGGGAAATTACAAGAGAGCGGAGAGTTTAGAACTGTTGACATCAATACTGAAGAAAAGTTAGCGAAGATCATTTCCGAAGAAAAAAACTCATTACTAAGAATTAGAAAAACACCGTGTTTTGGCGAGTGTCCTACCTATAGCGTTTCGATTGATAAAGATGGAAACGTAATATATAACGGTATTGATTATGTACTCATAAAAGGAACTCAAAGTTTTACTCTTACCGATAATCAATTACAAGAGCTTTCTGAAAAACTCAATAAAAAAGATTTCGCTAGTTTTAAAGAAGTGTACGATAATCCTAAAGTTTTAGATTTAGGCAGCACTTATATTATTCATAACGGAAAGCAAATTCAAATTCGTTTATGGAACAACATTCCTGACGAATTAATTGATATTAATGAATACGTAGCTGACATTTTATTCGACAAAAAATTCATAGAATAATGCCAAAAACTCACCTATATTTTGTTCCTGGTTTAGCTGCCAATACCAAAATATTTGAGCGTATTTCTTTACCAGAAGAACAGTTTGAATTGCATTTTTTAGATTGGTTGATGCCAACTTCTATTAATGAAACTATTCAAGAATATGCACAACGATTGTGTGCTAAAATTCAACATAAAAACCCTATCTTAGTGGGAGTTTCTTTTGGTGGAGTTATGGTGCAAGAAATGAGTAAAATTATCGATTGTAAAAAGGTAATTATTATTTCTAGCATTAAAAGCAATAAAGAACTTCCAAAACGTTTAAAACTAGCTCAACTAACAAAAGCCTATAAACTTTTCCCTTCAAAAGTTATTGCTAATATTGAAAATTACGAACACTATTTTTTCAATGATTATTTAAAAAAACGAGCAGAACTTTATAAAATATATTTATCGATAAGAGATAAAGATTATTTGCAATGGGCTATATACAACGTGTTACATTGGCAGCAAAAAGAACCACTAAAAGATATAACTCATATTCACGGAAAAAAAGACGAAGTTTTTCCTATTAAACATATTAAGAATTCTATTGAAATTGAGAATGGTACGCATGTAATGATACTGAACAAAGCAAAAACTATTTCTAAAATCTTAGAAAAGGAATGTTTTTTGATAGATTAAATACCACACCCAATTTCAACAAAAAATAAAGAAAAAAATGAATAAATCAATCCGCTTTTTATCAATCATAACTATAGTATTCGTAGGAATTTTATTTACCAATACTATTAGTAAAACTAACGAACCAACTATTAAAAATGTAGCTGAAACCTACGAAGTCAAAGCTTTAAAACTACCTGATGATTTAAATTTAGCAGGAGAACGTGTTCCGTTAGAAAAACCAGACATTAAAGAACGAATGGATCGTGAATTATTAGTAAACACCTATTGGCAATCAAACGGATTACTATTAATAAAACGCGCCAACAAGTACTTTCCTATCTTAGAACCATTGTTAAAAAAACATGGCTTACCTGATGATTTTAAATTTTTAGCCTTAGCTGAAAGCGGTTTTATCGATGAAACTTCTCATGCGGGCGCTGCTGGTATGTGGCACTTTATGAAGCAAACAGGTAGAGAATATGGATTAGAAATTAACAACAATGTAGACGAACGTTATCATATTGAAAAGTCTACAGAAGTAGCGGCTGAGTATTTAAAAAAATCAAAAGAACGTTTTGGTTCTTGGACACTTGCTGCTGCAGCTTATAATGCAGGAAATTACGGTGTTTCTAGAAGATTAGATGAGCAAGGAGTAACTAGCTATTACGATGCTTTATTACCTGACGAAACTGAACGATATGTATTCAGAATTTTAGCCTTAAAAGAAATCATCTCAAATCCAGAAAAATACGGTTTCACATTCGATAAAGAAGATTTATACACGTTACCTGAAACTTATACAGTAAAAGTAGATACAGCCATTACAGATATTGCTTTGTTTGCTAAAAAGTTTGGTACTACTTACAAAGATTTAAAACTACACAACTCTTGGTTAAGAGAAAACAAATTAAATAATAAGAGTAGAAAATTATACGAAATTAAAATCCCTGTTCAATAATGAATAAAGTAATGCCCTATTTTTATCTTATATTTGGTTTAGTTATACTATTTGATGGTGTTGCTCAATTTTTAGAAAATAAAGAGATATACAAGTTGCTTTTCTCTTGGACTACGACGGATAAGTATTTTTACTTAGGTATAAAAATCATCTTTAGTTTATTCTTCTTTTTTACTGGATATAAGAGGTTTAAAGCAAAAGCATAAAACAAAAAAGCGCATTCTTTCGAATGCGCTTTTTGTTTATTTATTACTTATTTTCTATTGAAAATCAGTGTTTAATTTTATGTAATCTAAAAATTCACGTTTGGTTTCTTTGTTTTTAAATGCTCCACCAAACTCAGCAGTTACTGTACTACTTTCAATATCTTTAATACCACGTGAGTTTACACATAAATGTTTAGCATCAATAACACAAGCAACATCTTGCGTTCCTAATGCTTCTTGCATTGCTTGTACTACTTGCATCGTTAAACGCTCTTGTACTTGCGGACGCTTAGCATAATACTCTACAATACGATTCATTTTAGATAAACCGATTACTTTACCTTTCGAAATGTACGCCACGTGAGCTCTACCAATAATTGGCAATAAGT
The DNA here is from genome assembly GCF_051200845.1 of Tenacibaculum sp. A30. Lineage (NCBI taxonomy): Bacteria > Pseudomonadati > Bacteroidota > Flavobacteriia > Flavobacteriales > Flavobacteriaceae > Tenacibaculum > Tenacibaculum sp. A30. The sequence goes on along the minus strand of NZ_CP195160.1, from coordinate 2,643,546 downwards.
GATGCTCACAAGTTGAGTACACGATGATATTTTTTTCAACTAACATTTCACCGTACTTATAGGTATTGTCAAATGTAGAAGGCTCTGGTTTGTTTTCAGGATTTAATCCCATAAACAACTCATTAACGAAAGCTTTAGCTACTCTTTTAGGAGTACCTTTCATACTATCGTCTGTTAAATCCATTCCTAAAGTTTCAAGAATTTCTCTAACACTCTCTTGAATTTTTTCAATTTTTTCTTTGTCAGAAATATCGAAAGCATCTGCACGTAAAGGTGTTTTTGCCGATGTACCGATGTGGTTCTCTCCTATTTCGTCTATTCTATCGTCATTCATTTTGTTGCTGTTCACTTCAAACATTTCTATCTAAAAATTAGTAGGGCGCAAATTTACAACATTGTTGGTAATTTACTGCACTTTATTTATCAATTCGTCTAAAGAACAAGTAGTTTGCTCTCCAACCACCATATCTTTAACAACAAGTGTACCGTTTTCAACAGTAGTTACTACAAACTCAATTTCTCTATTTATAGCGTATTTCCACTGCTTTTTTTGTTGATTATTACTAGTTGCAACATCAGGATACATCTCTGCCTTTATGTCATTACTACGTAATGTTTTTATAATTTTTACCTTTTCTAAACTCTCATTTTCATCAAAATTTAAAAACAATACTTTAGGTTTTGGTAATTCTACCGCTTCAAACAAGCCTAATTCTTCCATTACTAAGTAGATTCTGTCTAATCCGAAAGAAATTCCTACTCCAGAAACGTCTTTTAAGCCGAAGATTCCTGTTAAGTCATCATAACGACCTCCACCTCCGATAGATCCCATTTTTACACCTTCTGGCGCTGCTACTTCGTAAATAGCACCTGTGTAATAGTTCAATCCGCGAGCTAAGGTTACATCTAATTCTAAACTTGCAGAATCTAACCCAATGCTTTCAACACTATCAACCACAGTTCTTAAATCAGCCACTCCTTGTAAACCTTCTTCCGATCCTTGTAACATAGCCTCTAAAGAAGCTAACTTATCTTGATTACTTCCTGAAAAGTTAAATAACGGATCAACTTTTTCAATGGCTTCAGCAGAAATTCCTTTCTCCAACATCTCCTTAACCACACCGTCTTTTCCTATTTTATCTAACTTATCTAAAGCTACTGTAAAATCTATTAATTTGTCTGATGCACCAATTACCTCAGCAATTCCTGATAAGATTTTTCGGTTATTGATTTTGATAGTCGTACCTTTTAATCCTAACTTACTAAAAACAGTATCATATAATTGAACAAATTCAACTTCTTGCCATAATGAAGTACTTCCTACCACATCGGCATCACATTGATAAAACTCACGGAAACGTCCTTTTTGTGGTCTATCTGCCCTCCAAACTGGTTGAATTTGGTAACGTTTAAACGGGAATGTAATTTCGTTTTGGTGTTGAACTACGTAACGTGCAAACGGTACTGTTAAATCGTAACGTAATGCTTTTTCAGAAATTTTTGAAGTAACTTTTTGACTGTTTTTATCTGCCAATAAGTTTTCATCTACTTTCTTTAAATAATCACCAGAATTTAAAATTTTAAAAATTAAACGATCTCCTTCTTCACCATATTTCCCCATTAAAGTTTCAGAATTTTCAAAACTTGGCGTTTCAATAGGTTGAAATCCGAAATTTTCAAACGAATGTTTAATCGTATTAAAAATGTAATTTCTTTTTGCTACTTCTGTTGATGAAAAATCTCTTGTTCCTTTTGGGATTCCTGGTTTCATTTTATTAGTTTTTAGTCGTTAGCTCTTAGTCGTTAGTTACACTAAGTACTAAAGTATATTTATAATTATGAATTAATTGACAATTTGTAATTGTTAATTCCTAATTTGATTTGCATTTTAGCCTGCAAATATCCGAAAAAATATGAAGAAAAATATTATTTAGCTCTCGCTTTATTTTTACGCTTTAAACGGTAAATCGTAGCATTTAACTCAAAACCTAAGAGTAGGATAATTGCGTTTAACCATACAAAAAGCATCAAAATTAATAAGGTTCCTATTGAACCATATAATTGGTTATACTGAGCAAATTTCACCACATAAATTCCGAATAAGTAAAAGGTAAACATCGAAACAACAGTCGTTAAAATAGCTCCTGGAGAAAAGAATTTTACATCTTTACCCTGTTTGGTTCCGTATCTAAAGAGTAGCGATACAATGGTAAAAATCATTACAAGAAACAAGAAACCTCTTCCGTAGTAAAACAAATCTAAATCTCCTGTATTTAACCACCCAAACTTATGGATTCTTGTCAACGCTATTTGATAAAAAATAATCAACGTTACGGTAACGATTAAGAAAAAAGACATAAGTAACGATACGCCTAAAGAAATAAAATAGGCTTTAAAAACACTTCTCATTTCTTTGACATGGTACGAATATTCAAATCCGCCAAAAATGGCATTTACACCATTCGTCATTAAAAAAATAGATGCAAAAAAACCAAACGATAACAATCCGCCATATTGATTGTTAATAATATCTTTTATAACAAGATCTACCGCTTCAAAGGTTTTAGGCGGCAATGCTTCTTGCATTAATGAAAGTAGCCCTTCTTGAAAACCTTCAATTGGGATATATGGGATAAGTGTTAAAATGAATAGTAAAAACGGAAAAATTGCCATAAAGAAACTAAAAGCAATCCCTCCTGCCCTTGTTGTTAATGCTCCTTTTACAATACCTATAACATACATTTCGAGTACATCATACAAAGACATTCCTTCTAACCCCGGAATTTTAATTTTCTTTCCAAAGGCTACCAACCTGTTTATTACTGGAATCTTTTCAAGGTTATCTTCTATTGGTTTTGTCATTTTCGTTAGCTGTTGGCTTTTGGCTCTATGCTATTAGCTTTTAATTTTTCTTTTTCACTTTCAAACTTTACTCCACCACAATATCATATTTATATAACAATCCTGCAATATTCTCATTAGAAAATTTCGCTTTTTTAATACTATTATTTTCAGGATCGATCACAAAATTAGTGGCAGTTGTAAAGTCTGCTTTTTCTAAATTCGTCTGATCAAAAATTGCTCCTTTTAAATCACAATCTTTAAAGAGACCTCTACTTAGGTCAGCTTCAACAAAATCTACTTCTTGCAAATTACAACTTATAAATTTTGTAGTAGGAATTTTTAATTGGTAAAAAGAAGATAAGTTTAGTTGGCAGTTATGAAAACTCATTTCTAGCAAAAAGTTGTTGCATTCATTAAACTTTACCCCAACCATTTTACAATTTTCAAAAGTGCAATCTTTAAAAGAAGTGTGGTCTACCACTGTATTGCTAAAATTACAGTTGATAAACTCACACTCTAAAAATTCGATATTTGAAGCATGTACGTTCTCGAAATTGCAATTCTCGAACGTACAGCTGTCATATTCTCCTTTGTTGATTTTTGTTAGTGTAAAATCAGCTTTTGTGAACGTTTCGTTGTCAAAGAAATCATTCATTTATTGTAATCCTCTCGCTTTTAGCATTGGTTCAGCTTGTGGATCTCTTCCTGCAAAAACTTTATACATTTCTGCATAGTCCATCGTGTTTCCTTTCGATAAGATTTGCTCTCTAAACTTCTGACCGTTTTCTCTAGTTAACAATCCGTTGTTTTTAAACCAATCATAGGCATCGTGACTTAACATTTCTGTCCATAAATACGAGTAGTATCCTGCACCATATCCTCCGCTAAAAATGTGTGCGAAATATGTTGAACGATATCTTGGTGGCACCTCATCAATCTTTAACTTCATTTTAGCTAATGCTTCTTCTTCAAATTTAGCTACATCTTCAATGTTTGTATCTACTGAAATAGTGTGCCATTGCATATCTAAATTAGAAGATGCTAAGTTTTCAATAATTGAATATCCTTGATTGAACGTTCCTGCATTCTTAATTTTTTGTAATAACGCATCTGGAATCACTTCTCCTGTTTTATAATGTAAAGCATAGTTATTTAACACCTCTGGATGTGTTGCCCAGTTTTCATTGAATTGCGAAGGAAACTCAACAAAGTCTCTTGCCGTACTTGTTCCTGAAATTGATGCATATTTTTGATTTCCGAATAAACCATGTAACGCATGTCCGAACTCATGGAAGGTAGTTTCTACATTATCAAAGCTGATTAATGCTGGTTCTCCTTCTGCTGGTTTAGGGTAGTTACAAACGTTGTAAATTACTGGTTTTTGACCTCTTAATTTCGATTGCTTTACAAAAGCTCCCATCCACGCGCCACCGCGCTTACTGTCTCTTGCAAAGAAGTCTCCGTAGAACAATCCTAACTTGCTTCCGTCTTCTTCAAAGATTTCATACACTACTACATCTGGGTGATAAGTAGGAATATCGGTACGCTTTTTAAAGGTGATTCCGTATAATTTTGTAGCTGCATAAAACACCCCTTTTTCTAATACGTTGGTTAACTCAAAGTATGGTTTTACCTCATCTTCGTTTAAGTTGTATTTAGACTTACGTACTTTTTCAGCAAAATGATTCCAATCGTATGGTGCTAAAGTAAAATCGTTTCCTTCTTTGTTGATTTCTGCTTGAATCTCTTTCGTTTCAGCAGCTACTTTTGCTAACGACCCTGGAATTAATCCGTTGAACATTTCAAATACTTTATCAGGTGTAGAAGCCATTGTTCCTTGTAAACTCCAGCTTGCAAAGTTGTCAAAACCTAAAATTTGCGCCTTTTTAGCACGTAACAAAGCCATTTTCTTTACCAAGTCGCTTGTGTTGTACTCACCTGCGTCAGTTCTGTGAATTGATTTTTCAAACAACTCTTTACGAACTTCTCTATTTTCTAAAGTTTGTAATAACGGTTGTTGTGTAGTATTAATCAGTTGTATTTCATACTTCCCGTCTTTTTCTAAACCTTTAATTGTTTCTTCTGAAAGTCCTTTTAACTGCTCTTTATCGGTAACTGTTAAACCTCCTTTTTTACTAGCATCTAATAACTTTTTTCCGAAGTCGTTAGATAAACTTGCTAACTCAGCATTGATTTCTTTTAACTCGTTTTTCTTTTCTTCAGATAAGTTAGCTCCTGCTTTTACAAAGTTTTTGTAATACTCTTTTACCAAGTGTTTAGACTCAGCATCTAAATCAAGATTTTCTACATTATCGTATACCGCTTTTATTTTTTCAAACAACTTAGTGTTTAATAAAACTTCATCGTTGTGTTTAGAAAACTTAGGCGCTAATTCTTTTTGATTTTCTTTAATCGTATCATTTGTATGCGCTCCAGCTAATGCATAAAAAACCGATGTAGTATTGTCTAATGTTTTACTACTTTCTTCAAGTGCAACAATTGTATTTTCAAATGTTGGCGCTTCTGTATTTGCTATAATTTTAGCTATTTCTTCATTTTGAACTTCCATACCTTTTAAAATTGCAGGCATAAAGTGTTCGTTCTTTATTTTAGTAAAATCTGGTGCTCCAAAATCTAAAGAACTTTTAACTAATAATGGATTTTCTACCATATTCGAAGTGGCTTCTTTTTTTGTTCCTTCTGTTTTACATGACATAGCTACAACCAGTGTTGCTATAAGTAATAGTTGTTTTTTCATGATGTAGTAAGTTATATTATTCGACTGCTTTTAAGCTTAAGTCCATATTGTAAACCGAATGTGTTAAGGCTCCTGATGAGATAAAATCCACTCCGCACTCTGCATACTTACGAATGGTTTTTTCGTTAATTCCTCCTGAAGATTCTGTCAAACATTGCTCTCCAATCAACTCAACTGCTTTACGGGTATCCTCATAATTAAAGTTATCTATCAAAATTCTGTATACACCTTCGTTTTGTAAAATCTCTTCAATTTCTTCTAGGCTACGTGCTTCTACAATTATTTTAATATCCAGCCCTTTTTCAGCTAAATACTTCTTAGTTTTCGTAATTGCTTGAGTAATGCCTCCAGCAAAATCGATGTGATTGTCTTTAATCATTACCATATCGTATAAAGCGAATCGGTGGTTTTCACCACCACCTATTTTTACCGCCCATTTTTCTAAAGCACGAATTCCTGGTGTAGTTTTACGAGTATCTAACACCTTGGTTTTAGTTCCTTCTAACAAATTGGCAAAAAACTTAGTTTTGGTTGCAATAGCACTCATACGTTGCATTGCGTTTAGTACCAAACGTTCTGCCATTAAAATAGACTGTGATTTTCCTGATACATAAAAAACAATATCTCCGTACTTTACAGGTGATCCATCATTAATCAACGTTTCAACTTTTAAATCGGCATCTACATAGTTAAACACCATTTTAGCAAATTCTACTCCGGCTATTATTCCTTCGTCTTTTACTAATAATTTTGCTTTTCCTGTTGCATCGGCAGGTATGCATGATAATGAAGTATGATCGCCATCGCCTAAATCTTCTCTAATAGCATTTGCTATAATTAAATCTAACTCTTTATTAAATTGTTCTTGTGAAATCATAGTATTGAATTATTGACGTAAAAATACTAATGATTTTAAACTTTCTGTCGGTTCGAGTGAATTTATGAGTTAAAAACGAATAAATTTGTACCGAGAACATTGCGATATCAAAACTTCTCGATATAATTTTCTCTTAAAATCGAAAATCACTCGAAGTGACATTATGAAAATAAAACTACTCGCCATAGGTAAAACTGACAATAAGCAGTTACAGCAATTAATTGACGAATATCAAAACCGATTAAAACATTATGTAAAGTTTGAGTTGGAAATTATTCCTGATATTAAAAATGTTAAAAACTTAAGCGAGCCTCAGCAAAAAGAAAAAGAAGGAGAATTAATTCTATCTAAACTACAAGCTACCGACCAACTAGTTTTATTAGACGACAAAGGAAAACAACATACTTCTATGGAGTTTTCGCAATATCTTCAGAAGAAAATGAATTCTGGCATTAAACAATTAGTATTAGTTATTGGCGGCCCTTATGGTTTTTCTGAGGCTGTGTATACTAAAGCACAGGGAAAATTATCGTTATCAAAAATGACCTTTTCTCATCAAATGATTCGCTTATTTATTGTGGAGCAAATTTATCGCGGATTTACTATTCTTCGTAACGAACCGTATCATCACGAGTAAATTATTTCCTTTTTCAAAAAAGCCATATAAAGCAATGTTCTTTTAGTAATAAGCTGTACTTTTGCGCCCCAAAAAATTAAACTTATTAAATATGAAAACATTAAGAATATTAGCATCTATCTTCTTTATAACCTTTATTTGCTCACAACAAATTTATGCGCAAAGTGACGTTAAAACGTTAAAGACTCAGGTTAAACACAAGAAAAATCAAATTAGTGCTAATGAAGAAATTTTAATGAGTGGCGTTAGCGCTTTAAAACGTGTAAAAGCAAACTTAGAAAACTTTAAGAAAAGTAAAAAAGCCACAAAAGAAGAAGTAGAGAGAAAAGAAAAAATTGTTGCAAATATGCAACGAAGACTTACCAAATTAAATTCTCAAATTGATTTACACAAACAAGATTTAGCTTCTCTTGAAAAAAAACTAGCTAGAAAACTAAAAAAAGAGCAACCTACAACAGAAAAGACTGAAACTCCTGCTCAAAACACAAGTATTGTATACGAAGACAACATTAGTAGTGAACAAAAAGAAATTCTTTTACAAAAGCAAAAATTAGAAGATGCTCGTAAAAAATTAGACGAAGAAAGAAAAGCTAGAGAGCTTGCTTACTTAAAAGAACAAGAAGCTTTACGTTTAGAAGAAGAAAAACTGAAGCAATTAAGCAATCAAATTAAGGCTAAGGAGCAAAACATTAGCAAAGAGAAAAACACATTAATAAGTGATCTTGAAGATGATATTAGCATTAATGAAGAAATTTTGATTAGTGGAAAAGAAGGTTTAGCAAAAATGAAATCTAAACTAGAAGAAGCTAAAAAAGACGCTTCTACTTCTAAAGAAAGTATCGAACGAAAAGAAGCTATCATCAGCCAAATCGAAACTCGTTTACTTAAAATAGAAAACGAAATAGACGCTAAAAAACTTGAATTATCAAAAATTAAAGGATAAAAAAAAAGAGGCTTTAAAGCCTCTTTTTTATTTTTCTATGTGAACGCTTTATGCAACTGTATTCCTTCTACAAATAAGAAAAACAACAGTAAAGATGATAAAAATTGAATACATTTGCTTTAGTTAATTACCAATACATGAAATTAGTTTTTGCTACTAACAACCTAAATAAACTTGCTGAAGTACAAAAAATGCTTCCTACTACTATCGAGTTACTTTCTTTAAAAGATATTAATTGTTTTGATGATATTGAAGAAACAGCAACAACCTTAGAAGGAAATGCTCAAATTAAAGCCAATCACATTAGCGAAAAATACGGTTACAACTGTTTTGCTGATGACACAGGTTTAGAAGTTCCTGCTTTAAACGGGGCTCCTGGAGTGTATTCTGCACGATATGCAGGTGAACCTACCAATGCAGAGAACAACATGCAAAAACTCTTAAACGAATTACACAACAAAACTAATAGAGACGCTCAGTTTAGAACCTCGGTTTGTTTAAACTTAAACGGAGAACAATTTTTATTTGACGGCGTGTGTAAGGGACAAATTCTATCTGAAAAACAAGGTGAGCAAGGTTTTGGCTACGACCCTATTTTTCAACCTGAAGGTTATAACAACTCTTTTGCTGAAATGACAGCAGAAGAAAAAAACAAAATTAGCCATAGAGGATTAGCTATTCAGCAATTAGTTTCATTTCTAAAATCGATGAGCTAGTTGAACGTATCAAAAACATACACAACACATTTTACACTCCTGTTTGTACTACTGGTTATTTTATTTATTACCAATATTAGTTTAGGTTCTGTTTCTATCCCCATAAAAGAAATTTTCAACTTATTATCAGGAGGTGTTGCATCAAAAAGTAGTTGGGAAACCATTATTATAAGCTATCGCTTACCAAAAGCTATTACTGCAATATTAGTAGGATCTGGTTTATCTATAAGTGGCTTGTTAATGCAAACTTTATTTAGAAACCCGCTAGCAGGTCCTTTTGTTTTGGGTATTTCTTCTGGTGCTAGTTTAGGTGTTGCATTACTTATTTTAGGAGCCAGCGTTTTTGGAGGTTTCTTTTTAACATCAATGTTTTCTAATTGGGCTTTGGCAATTGCTGCTAGTATTGGGTCATTTTTTGTGCTCTCTGCGGTGATTATTGCTGCCAATAGAGTTCGAAATACCATGTCTATACTTATTATTGGATTAATGTTTGGCTCTTTAACATCGGCAGTAATTAGTGTGCTTGCCTTTTTTAGTCAAGCAGAACAAATACAACAATACTTGTTTTGGAGCTTTGGAAGTTTAGGAAATCTAACTTGGGAAGAACTTTCTATTTTTGGCCTTATTTATCTTGTTGGTATACTTGGGACTTTTTCGGTCATAAAACCTTTAAACAGTTTTCTTTTAGGTGAAAATTACGCACAAAGTCTGGGAATAAACATTAAAAAAAGCAGAAACATCATTTTACTAATTACAAGTATTCTTACTGGGGTTATCACCGCTTTTTCTGGTCCTATAGCCTTTGTTGGGTTAGCAGTTCCACATATAGCTAAAATGTTATTTTCAACCTCAAATCACAAAATACTACTCCCATCCGCTGCTTTGATTGGAGCAATTGTTTTACTAATTTGCGACTGTATAGCACAGTTACCAACGAGTGAATACACCTTACCTATTAACGCTATAACCTCATTGTTTGGAGCTCCTATTGTAATTTGGTTACTCGTTAGAAAAAAGAAAATATACGTATAAGTCGTTTTGATAAATTCTGAAAAACATACCGTACTACAAACTGAACAATTAACCATTGGCTATCAGTCAAAAAAGCAACAAACAATTATTGCTTCAGACATAAATATTGCAATTGAAAAAGGAAAATTTGTTGCATTATTGGGTAAAAATGGAATTGGAAAATCTACTTTACTACGTACACTTTCTAAAGTTCAAAAACCACTGAAAGGTATCGTAAAAATTAACCAAAAAGAACTTTCTTCTTATTCGAACCAAGAACTTTCAACTTGTTTAAGCTTAGTACTTACCGAGCGTTTACCTTTAAGTCAGCTCACCGTTTTTGAATTGGTTGCATTGGGACGACAACCTTATACTAACTGGATTGACAAACTTACTCAAGAGCACCTAAAAAAAATACTTTGGGCGATTGAACAAACTGAAATCACCCATATAAAAGACAAACGATTTTACGAGTTAAGTGATGGTCAACTGCAACGTGTATTAATTGCTCGAGCTTTAGCTCAAGATACCGAAATTATTATCTTAGACGAACCTACTGCTCACCTAGACATACACCATACTTTTAAAGTATTTTCATTACTAAAAAAACTAGTGAAAAAGACTGGTAAAACTATCATCATTTCTACACACGAAGTAAACCTAGCTATTCAATTAGCAGATGAGTTCATTTTACTTTCAGAAAATCAATTATATACTGGAACTTCTCAGGAATTGATTGAGCAAAATGCTTTTGAAGAACTTTTTCCGAAAGAACTTATAAGTTTTAACAAAACGTTAGAACAATTCGTTATTAAGAAAAATTAAATTTGAATCCCTGTAACAATTTGTTACATTTGGAAACTAATCAAACTAAACAAACCTTAATTATTGATGAAAAAATTACTTTACATGGCAGGTGCAATTGCATTGGTAGCATGTGGTTCTAGCAAAGACACAGCTAGCACTGACAATGATACTACCACTGATTTTGCTGCTAAATATGCCAAAACTATTACTGCTAAAGATTTAGGTAAACACTTATTTATTTATGCTTCGGATGAATTTGAAGGAAGAAATACTGGTGAACCTGGACAGAAAAAAGCAGTAAAGTATTTAAAAGATTTCTACGTAAGTCAAGGAATTGCTTCTCCGCTAGGTGGCGATGATTATTATCAAGAAGTACCTTCTGAATATTTAAGCAATAACCGTAGAGGAATCATTTTAAAAGATTCTGAAAACGTTCTTGCATACATCAAAGGATCTGAAAAGCCAGAAGAAATAATTGTTATTTCAGCTCATTTAGACCATGAGGGAGTTAAAAATGGTGAAATCTACAACGGTGCTGATGACGACGGTTCTGGAACAGTAGCTATTTTAGAAATTGCTGAAGCTTTTAAACAAGCTGCTGATGCTGGTAAAGGTCCAAAACGTTCTATCTTATTTTTACACGTTACTGGAGAAGAAAAAGGATTATTAGGGTCTAAATACTATTCTGAAAACCCAATTTTCCCATTAGAGAATACAGTTACCAACCTAAATATGGATATGATTGGTAGAGTTGACGATCACCATAAAGGAAATCCGAACTATATATATTTAATTGGAGCAGACAAGCTAAGTACTGAATTGCATAACGTTTCTGAAGCAATGAATAAAAAGTACACTAATATTAACTTAGACTATAAATATAACGATGATAATGACCCTAACCGTTTTTACTATCGTTCAGACCATTATAACTTTGCAAAGCATAATATTCCTGTTATTTTTTACTTTAACGGAACACATGACGACTATCACAGACCAACCGACACTCCTGACAAGATTAACTACGAGATGTTAGAAAAAAGAACTCGTTTAGTTTTTCATACTGCTTGGGAAGTTGCCAACCGTGAAAATCGCCTTGTTGTTGATAAAGCTGCAAACTAAGGTCTATCCAAATTTAAATTACAAGTTATAAAAGCTCATCAAATTGATGAGCTTTTTTTATGCTTAACTATTAACTCAGATTAAAATCCTTCATTAAAAACTAGTATCAAGAGTTCAAAACAGATTATTTAACGGTTAAAATATTTTTATTAGAAAAATAATCTAACTTTTAATATTTTAAATGACAAATACTATTGTTTAACATACTTTTGCGCGCTTAAAATTTCACTCATGGCAAACGAGCAAAAATTATCAGTAGAAAATCAAGAGAAACTACATAAACTAGAGCAAGAATTAAGTAGTGCTCGTGATACTTTTTTAGGCTATCCTGTATCAAAAGATTTTGACTATTCTGAACTAAATAAATTCTTTCAATATCCAATTAACAACCTTGGAGATCCTTTTGAGCAAGGTACTTACCGCGTACAAACTCATGAAATGGAACGTGAGGTTATCGCCTTTTTCGCTAAGTTATTCAGAGCAAATCCGAAAGATTTTTGGGGATATGTAACCAACGGTGGTTCTGAAAGTAATTTATACGGATTGTATATCGCTCGCGAGTTATTTCCGAAAGCCATGGTATACTATTCTGAGTCTACGCATTACAGTGTTCGAAAGAATATCCATTTATTAAACATCCCAAGTATTGTAATTAAATCGCAAGAAAATGGAGAAATGGATTATGAAGATTTTGAAAATACTGTTCGTATGAATCGTCATAAGCCAGTAATCGTGTTGGCAACTTTTGGGACAACTATGAAAGAAGCAAAAGACGATATAGCTAAAATTAAAGGAATTTTAAGCAACCTCGCTATTCAAGACCATTATATTCATTGTGATGCTGCTTTGGCTGGATCATTTGGTCCGTTTATGCAGCCTCGTTTACCTTTTGACTTTATGGATGGTGCAGATAGTATTTCTATCAGTGGACATAAATTTATAGGCTCTCCTATTCCTACTGGAGTATTAATGGCTAAACGATCTAACAGAGATAGAATTGCCAAGGGAATTTCTTATATCGGTTCGTTTGATACTACCATTACAGGTTCTCGTAATGGCCATTCTCCTTTATTCTTATGGTATGCCTTAAAGCAATTAGGAGTTGAGGGCTTACAACAACGTTATGAGCATAGTTTAGCTATTGCTGAATATTGCGAAGCTGAATTACAAAAAATTGGAATAAATGCTTGGAGAAACCCAAATGCGATTACTGTGGTATTACCAAAAACTCCAAAAAGTATAAAAGACAAATGGCAATTAGCTACCGAAGGAGCTATTTCTCACGTAATTTGTATGCCCAATGTAACCAAAGCACAGATTGATGAATTTGTAAGCGATTTAAAAAATTGCACCGAACAAATTATTGAAGAAGAGTTTTCCTATGATTTTTCATTAAGTTAGAGCCCTAACAAAACAAAAAAACGCTAAGAATTTTCTTAGCGTTTTTTTATACATTCTATAATTTGAAACTTTTTATTCTGTTTCAATATACTTACCGAAGCAAACAATTGATTGAGATGTGTACTATAATTTAGATGCGAATTAGCAACTAATAAAAACCTTCCGTTTACTTTTAAACAATTTTCTACACCTCTAAAAAGATTGAGTGCTACTTCTATATTATTTTCATGTTCAAAATGAAAAGGCGGATTTGACACCACTAAATCGAACGAGTTTTTATCTAATTTTCCTAAAGTATCATCACACACAAACTGTGCTTTTTTTCCTTCTAAGTTTATTTTAGATGATTCAATAGCCAAGTTAAAATCGTCTACTAAAGTTACTTCTACATCAGAATTTTGATTCGTTACTTCATAAGCGATGATACCATTCCCTGAAGCAACATCCAACACTTTTAACTCGTCAGATTTTAATTCTAAATTCTCTAAAAAAAATTGGGTACCAATGTCGATACTTCCTGAAGAAAACACTCCGTAATATTGTTGAAGAGTTTTATCTTTCCATGAAATTGTATTGATAAATTCTTTCTTCGGAAGTGATTTTTTAGGCGATTTCAACACTAATAATCGTGCTTTTTTCCACGCTTTTGACTGAGTTACCTCTTCAAAATACTGCTCAGCAACCTTTATAAAAGAAGTTGAAAAATATTTGGTCATAAACCCGCAAACTACTTCAGTATTTTCATGTGAAGCTTTGTGAATTTGTTGTAAGAACAACTCAAACAATTCTATCGACTTCGGAATTTTAATTAGTGCTAACTCAACACTCTGTAAATCGTCTAAAGGAGTTTTATAGTCAACTTCAACAAATAATTTATTCAATTCTAAATTTTGACAAATTGCTTTCTGTTGGCTTGCATACGTCCAAACTGTAGTGACTTTTTTATCGTGCAAAACACAATTCCACACTCCGAAACGATCATTAAAAACATGTACTGTTTCTATGTCTCTATCAGAAACATAATCTAACACCAACAGTTCGGCATTACTCCAAGCTCGCAAACTTTTATCGAACGTTTTTGGGTAACGCTCTAACTGATATGTTTGAGAATTAAACTCCAACAAACTGTTTTTAATACATTAACACATCTTCTTCTTCCGGGAAATAAATCTTATCTAACGACGTAATTTCTCCTCCTCTATCTCTCCTAAAAATGTGTTTTGATTCAATTTCTGTGATAGACTCTTTCCCCATTGCCGCTGTCATTTCTTTAACAGCTTTAATGGTTTTATTATGGTAATTTCTTACACGTACATTCTTATACTCAACAACCAAAGCTTTTACCAAATCTTTCTCTTGAGTTGCTACTCCTACCGGACATGTATCCATGTTACATTCACGAGCTTGAATACACCCTAAACTTAACATAAAACTACGCGCCATTCCAATAGCATCAGCACCTAAAGCCAAATATTTAATAATATCAAAAGCATCAATAGCTTTTCCACTTGCTATTATTTTTATTTGTCCTTTTAATCCGTATTTTTTCAATGTTTTATTCACAAAAGAAAGTCCTTCTAACAACGGAGTTCCTATGTAGTTTGAAAACTCTAATGGTGCAGAACCAGTACCACCTTCTCCTCCATCAACAGCTATAAAGTCAGGGTAATTATTAGCATCAGCGAATGCTTTAATCATGGCTTCTATCTCTTCATTATCTCCTACACAAAACTTAATTCCTACCGGTTTTCCTCCCGATAGCTCTCTAACTTGTTGAATAAATTCAATCATTTCTTCAAAACTAGAAAACGCATCATGACCTGGAGGCGAATCTACTCGTGTAAAAGGTTCTATTGCACGAATTGCTGCAATTTCTTTCGTGTTTTTCTTTGCAGGTAAAATTCCTCCATGACCAGGTTTCGCTCCTTGAGAAAGCTTTATTTCAACCATTTTTACTTCTGGTCTAACCGCGTTTTGCTTAAAAACTTCAGGATCAAAAACACGTCTTCCGTCTACACTTTTTCCTGCTCCGAAATATCCTGTTCCTACTTGGAAAATAAGATCTCCTCCTTGTAAGTGATACGGAGAGATTCCTCCTTCACCTGTATTGTGTGCAAAATTCCCCATTTTCGCTCCTTGATTCAATGCCATAATAGCATTTTTACTTAACGAACCAAAAGACATCGCAGAAATATTAACGATAGAAGCATCGTATTTTTGTGTACACTTATCAGAACCTATTAAAACTCGATCTCCACCAACATTGTGGTGATCTTTAGGAAATAATGAATGCTTTACAAACTCATACCCTTTTGCGTATACGTTATGTTGCGTACCAAAAGGCACGGTTTCTATCTCTTCCTTTGAACGTTGATAAACAATACTTCTCTTTTCACGGTTAATTGGTTTTCCGTTTAAATCATCTTCAATAAAGTATTGCTGAATTTTTTCACGTTCTTCTTCAAAGACCCATCGCAAACGAGCAATGACAGGAAACGCTCTCATAAGCGAGTGTTTCTTCTGAATAAAAGCATCATATATTGCTAATGAAGTAACAGCTGTTGCTATTGTTAACAATATTACATTTCCCATATCTGGCATAAAGTATACTAATACTCCGCACAGAATATTAATGGCTAAAACTACAGATAAGATAGTATCTCTCATTTCTTTATTTTTTTGGGGACAAAAATACGATTTTAAACTATAAAAAAAGCCCTGACACATAGCCAGAGCTTCTCGTATATATTAAATACGTAAAATTACTTTTTGAATTTTGCGTACTTATTTTTGAACTTATCAATACGTCCTGCTGTATCTACTAACTTAGACTTACCTGTGTAGAAAGGATGTGAAGTTCTTGAAATTTCTAATTTGATTAATGGATATTCAACACCATCTACTTCTAAAGTTTCTTTTGTATTAGCAGTTGAACGCGTTAAGAAAACATCTCCGTTAGACATATCTTTAAACGCTACCATTCTATAATTTTCTGGATGTATACCTTTTTTCATCTCTTGTAAATTTAAATCTTTTATTTTTGTTGAAAAATATAAAGTTGGTAAATCTTTATAATCATTTCATAATTCAAAAACCTGCAATGGCTCTTTGAGGGTGCAAATTTAACCCTTTTTTTTAATTTGCAAACAAATAATTTGCTTTAATTTGTACAACAAGATTTTAAATCACAGAAAACAACTTTTAATATATGCGTTTTTATACATTTTTAACTTTAGGACTAACTACTTTATTGATAACTTCTTGTAGTGATACTAATTACAAATTCAAACTTGATACAACAAAGAAAACTACTTTAGGTGAAAAAGCAGCGATAAAATTTGAACAATTAGAAGGTAATCAAATAGATTCTGTTCAGTTATATGTAAACAACAAACGTGTTAATAAAAACGAACCTAGTGTTATCATTAACACAGCCGATTTTAGTGTAGGTAAACATGCGGTTACAGCCTTGGCTTTTTATCCGAATAAATCTAAAAAACTAAACAATTCTATTGAAGTTTTAGCAAAAAAAGCTCCAAAAGTCTATTCTTACAAACTTCTTAACACCTATCCGCACGACAAAGAAGCTTATACTCAAGGATTAGAGTATAAAAACGGATATTTATATGAAAGTACAGGACGTAGAGGTCAATCTACTTTACGTAAAGTGGAGATTAAAACTGGAAAAGTTTTACAAAAAATTGATTTAGATGCGAAATACTTTGGAGAAGGAATGACCATTTTCAATAATAAAATCTATTGGTTAACATGGCAATCTCGCAAAGGTTTCATCTATGATTTAGAAACTTTTAAACAACTTGGTTCTTTCGATTATAACAACAGTAATGAAGGTTGGGGATTAACACACAACGATTCTGAATTAATAAAAACTGACGGAACTAACAAAATTTGGTTTTTAAACCCTGAAAACCTACAAGAAAAAAGAAGTATTCAGGTGTACACTCACGATAGAGCATTAGACAAGCTGAATGAAATAGAGTATATAGACGGTAAAATCTTTTCTAATTACTGGAAAACTGACGGAAAAGGTAAAGCTACCATTGCCATTATAGATCCTAACAGCGGTGCAGTTGAAGGCTTAATTGGTTTAGATGATTTACGTGATGTTATTTTAAAAGAACAAACTTTAGATCAAGACGAGGTTTTAAACGGAATTGCTTACGATGCTGAAAATAATCGTTTGTTTGTTACCGGAAAACATTGGGGAAAGTTGTTTGAAATTGAGTTGATCAAACAATAACCTCTTCGTTAAAAATAAAAAAATCCCGTTTCCTAAATAATTAAGAAACGGGATTTTTTATTCATTCTTATTTTTTTATAAACTACTTCATTTTTCATGATAATTTAAGAATGATTAGACACTAAATGTAGTGATTTTTATGTAGCTTGCCCTTTTAAATTTTGACAATTACATGAAGAATATTGTTATCACAGGAACTAGTAGAGGTATTGGATTTGAATTAGCTCAGCAGTTTGCTAATCAAGGACATCTAGTCTTAGCTCTATCAAGAAACACAAAACCTTTAGAGCAAATAAATCACTCTAATATTACAACTATTTCAGTTGATTTATCTAACGAAAATGACATAAAAAAAGCAGTTGATTTTGTTTCAATAGAATGGAAAAAGGTAGATATTCTTATCAATAATGCAGGAAAATTGATTAACAAACCTTTTGAACAATTAACTACGCAAGATTTTGAAGAGGTTTATAAAGTGAATGTTTTTGCCGTTGCTCAGTTGACTAAAAACCTACTACCTTTTATGCAACAAGGAAGTCATGTAGTAACAGTGAGTAGTATGGGCGGAATACAAGGAAGCATGAAATTCCCTGGATTAGCTGCCTATAGTTCTGCCAAGGGTGCTGTAATAACCTTATCAGAATTATTAGCCGAAGAATATAAAGAACAGCAAATAGCTTTTAATGTATTAGCCTTAGGAGCTGTACAAACAGAAATGTTAGAAGAGGCTTTCCCTGGATATGAAGCAACTTTATCAGCTAAAGAAATGGCTAACTATATTTTTGATTTCGCTTTAACAGGCAACAAATACTATAACGGAAAAGTATTACAAGTTTCTAGTTCTACTCCATAGAAAAATAACGACTGTCACTTCGAGTGATTTTCGTTCAACATAGCTGAAAAGAAAATTGTATCGTGAAGTAGTAGCTAGTTCTCGATACAATTTTTATTTTCCCATTTTATTTCAAAATAAAAACCACTCGAACTAACTTTTGAAAAAAACACTGATTAAATACATACCTGAAGAAGCTATTCCCTTAGTTGAATATTTAATTATTGAGCATAAAATCAACTTAAAAATAGTAAGCGAACGTCAAACCAAACATGGTGATTTTCGTCGACTACCCAACGGTCATATGCAAATCACAGTGAATAACAACTTAAATCCTTATCAGTTTTTGTTGACTTTAATTCATGAAATTGCACACCATGTTACCTATCAAAAATTTGGAAGAGTACAACCTCATGGTAAAGAGTGGAAAACGGTTTTTCAACATTTAATGCTGCCTTTTTTACAACCAGCAATTTATCCGAAAGATATATTACCTTATTTAGCTAATTACCTAAAAAACCCAAAGGCAAGTACAGATACTGATGTGAATTTATCGCTAGCTTTACGAAGAGGAAAATCTGAAGACGGAAAGAATTTTATCTTTGAAATTCCTAACGGAAGCATTTTTCAATTTAAAGAGACGCTGTACAAAAGAGGAAGCAAACGAAGAAAACGCTATGAATGCTTAAATTTGAGTAACAAACGCGTGTATTTATTCAATCAAAATGCAGAAGTGGAACTAGTAGCTTCAAAATAAATAAAACAGTATGAGCAGTAATTATTATGCAGTAATTATGGCGGGAGGTGTAGGTTCACGTCTTTGGCCAGTAAGTACCGAAAAGTACCCAAAACAGTTTCACGACCTATTAGGAACTGGTGAATCTTTACTGCAAAGAACTTTTAGTAGAATTAATCAGTTAATTCCTTCTGAAAACATTTTAATTGCTACGAATCAACGTTATGAAGAGTTGGTATTAGAGCAACTTCCTAAAATCAGCAGTAAACAAGTGCTACTTGAACCCACAATGCGTAATACTGCTCCTTGTATTTTGTATGCTGCATTAAAAATTCGTCAGCAAAATGAAAATGCTGTGATGTTGGTAGCTCCGTCAGATCATTGGATAGAAAACGAAACCGAATTCCTTAAAAACATAGAGACTTCTTTTAACGCTTGTACTAAAGAAGATATGCTGATGACTCTAGGAATACAACCGAATAACCCAAATACAGGGTATGGTTATATTCAATTTGAAGAAAACTCTTCTGAAATAAAAAAAGTACAAACGTTTACCGAAAAACCAAACCTAGAAAAAGCTACTCAATTTTTAGCGAGTGGTGATTATCTATGGAATGCTGGTATTTTTGTTTGGTCTGTTGCTAGTATTTTAGATTCCTTTAAAAAACATCTTCCTGAAATGGTTGCTATTTTAGATGATGGAACGAATGTTTATAATACCGATTTTGAAGACGATTTCATCAATAGCAATTATGAAAAGTGTGAAAACATTTCTATCGACTTCGGGATTATGGAACGCTCTGAAAAAGTACACGTACTCCCTGTAGATTTTGGTTGGGATGATTTGGGCACTTGGGGTTCTTTATATAACAAACTTGGTAAAGATACTCACCAAAATGCAACCGTTGGAGCCACAACTATTTTTAAAGATGCCAACGGAAATATGGTTAGCACTAAAAATGGTAAAAAAGTAGTAGTTCAAGGGCTACAAGATTTTATTATTATAGAAAAAGACGATGTGTTAGTTATTTGTCCACGCAAAGACGAGCAAGACATTAAACAACTTCGAGAAGAGGCTAAAGATACTTTTGGAGAAAAGTATGTGTAAAATTAATTCCTTTTAAAGTTTTTTAAGCTTTCTAAAATAGCTTTATCAAACTGCTCACCTCCATTAAGAAACTCACTTTTTATAGAAATATAATTAAGAGGATCAATCTTTCCTTCTAAACGCATATAATCTTTTTCGGTAGTTAGTATGATTTTTTGTTGAGAAGCTAATGCTTCATAAGATTTTTTAATGTTCTCAATATCCTGTTGAGTAAAATTGTGATGATCAGGAAAGTTTAGATGCTTGAAACTTACTTTCTTTTCTTTCAAAAAACTCAATAAAGGAGTCGGATTCGCAATTCCCGTAACTAACAAAACTTCCTTACCCTGTAAATCATCAATTGTTAACTCTTTTGTTCCTTTTAAATTCTCATCATAAACAATCGTTGTAAAGAACACTTTTTGATACGATTTCGGTTTTATCTTTCGTACTATCTTTTCTTGTTCTGTCTTCGATAAATTCTCAGGACATTTCGTAACCACAATCACACTAGCCCGTTTAGCTCCTCTCCTACTTTCTCGCAAATTCCCTGTAGGCAATACAAAATCATCTACAAATAAATCGTTATACTTGGTTAGTAAAATATAGCTACTCGCCGTTACTTTTCTATGCTGATAAGCATCATCCAACAACACTACTTCTGGCGGATTATTGAGCTGTAACAACTGTTGAATTCCATTAGTTCTATCAGCATCCACAGCTATGGTAACATCTTTTTTAAACTTCTTATAAAACTGTAAAGGTTCATCACCTACATCTTCTGCAGTATGTGTGTCATTTACTAACTGAAATCCTTCTGTTTTACGTTTATATCCACGACTTAAAACAGCAGTATTATAATCATCTTTCAGTAATCGTATCAAATATTCAATCTGAGGAGATTTTCCTGTTCCTCCTACACTCAAATTACCAACAGCAATTACAGGAATATCAAAAGAAGTAGATTTTAAAATGCCTACATTAAAAAACCAATTACGAATCCTCGTAATTACATCATACAAAACAGCAAACGGAAATAATAAAAATCGAAGTAGCTTCATTACATCAAAAGTAATAATTTAAGCATTAATCTACAGGATACTTTTATTTTCATTTTTCTACTTTGTAACTTTGCTATATTAATACTTTGAAAATTACCCAAATGCAAATAAAAGACGTTACCAACTACATTGAACAACTAGCTCCGCTTTCGTATGCTGAAGATTTTGACAATGTAGGCTTATTAATAGGGAACTATACTACTGAAGTTACTGGAGTTTTAGTCACACTTGACACGCTTGAAGAAACAGTAGATGAAGCAATTGCCAAAAATTGTAATCTTATTGTAAGCTTTCACCCAATTGTATTTAGTGGTTTGAAAAAAATCAATGGTAACAATTATGTAGAACGCGTCGTGTTAAAAGCTATTCAACATAACATTGCTATTTATGCTACACATACAGCTTTAGATAATGTTAACAATGGAGTTTCGGCTAAAATGGGAGAAGTTTTAGGACTAGAAAACATGAAAACGCTCATTCCTAAAAAAGGAATCATTAAAAAATTAACGACTTATGTTCCGTTTGCAGAGGCTACTAATTTACGCGAAAAACTATTTGAAGCGGGCGCAGGAAATATTGGTAATTATGACAACTGTTCTTTTAATATAGAAGGAAAAGGAAGTTATAGAGGCAACGAAAACTCAAATCCGACTGTTGGTAAAAAAGGAGAATTGATGTTTGAAGAAGAAACCTGTATTACGGTTACTTTTGATGCTTTTTTAGAAGGAAAAATACTTTCCGCTCTCTTTAAAAATCATCCGTATGAAGAAGTTGCTTACGAAGTAATTACCTTAGATAATCAAAACCAACATGTAGGCATGGGAATGATTGGAGAACTTCCTTCATCAATGAATGAAAAAGACTTTTTATTATTTGTAAAAGAAACCTTTAAAACAGGCTGTGTACGACATTCAGAATTGCTTGACAAACCTATTAAAAAAGTCGCTGTACTTGGAGGTTCAGGAAGTTCTGCTATTAAAAATGCCTTGCGAGCTGGCGCCGATGCTTACATAAGTGCTGATTTTAAGTATCATGAGTTTTTTAAGGCAGAAAAAAGTATCTTACTTACCGATGTTGGACATTATGAAAGCGAACAATTTACAAAAAATCTTTTAGTTGATTATCTTAACAAAAAATTTAGTACTTTTGCAATTATTTTAAGCGAAAAGAGTACAAATCCAATATACTATATTTAACAGATGGCAAAAAAAGAAGTAACGGTAGAAGAAAAATTAAGAGCGTTATATGATTTACAGTTAATCGATTCTAGAATTGACGAAATTAGAAACGTTCGCGGTGAATTACCTTTAGAAGTTGAAGATTTAGAAGATGAAGTTGCCGGATTAAACAAGAGACTTTCTAATTTAGCTGAAGATGTTAAAAATTTAGAAACTGATATTAGCAATAAAAAATCAGCTATTGACGAGTCTAAAACATTAATTAAAAAATACGAAGAACAACAAAAAAACGTTCGTAATAACCGTGAATTTGAATCTTTAACAAAAGAAATTGAATATCAAGAATTAGAAATTCAATTATCAGAAAAAAGAATTAAAGAATTCAAAGCTAAAATCGCTCAAAAGAACGAGGTTATCGACAATACTAAAGAGAAATTAGCACAACAAGAAAACCATTTAACTCACAAAAAAGGTGAATTAGATGCTATCTTAAAAGAAACTGAAAAAGAAGAGCAGTTATTAAAAGAAAAATCAGAAGAGTTCGCTCAATCTATCGACGATCACTTATTATCTGCTTATAAAAGAATTAGAACTAAAGTTCGTAACGGATTAGCTGTTGTAGCTATTGAGCGTGGTGCTGCTGGAGGTTCTTTCTTTACCATTCCACCACAGGTGCAGTTAGAAATTGCTAACCGTAAGAAAATTACAATTGACGAGCACAGTGGACGTATCTTAGTTGATGCCGCTTTAGCACAAGAAGAAAAAGAAAAGATTGATAGTTTATTCGCTTAATATTTTTTCTACCATATATTTCAAGCCCTCTTTTTAGAGGGCTTTTTTATTTTACAAAAAGCTATATTTCTTTTTTTACTATATTTAGTTCGTAAAATGAAAAGGAATAAAATTGCTAAAGCTTCTTTTATCCCGAAATATAAACCAGACAAACTTTTTGTTGATATATAACAAGTTGGCAAACATTCGTGAAAACAAAATTTTATGAAAAACCTATACAAAGAGTATCCGATTTCTATAAAAGAAAAAGCAGATGCTGAAAAACTTTTAGAAAAAGACTTTTTCTCAGGGAAAAGAAAAGATACAGTTAAAATATCAACTACTTTTTTTCATAATAAAACGAAAATTGACTTTTATGATGAACAAATTTGGGTTAGACAGAAAATCACACCTAATTTTGCATTGATTATACCCTTTGCATCTCTTTTAATCATCATATACTTGATTATTAAATCGAATAATTTTTATGTAGCAGAAAACATAGGATTACTATTTGCTACTATTTTTACTAATTATTTATTATTCATTCATTTAGCAGAAACCACTCATACAAAAATACAGAACGAAATATTTATTCATTTATACAACATAGCCAAAAAGAACCTTATTTTCAGATTTTTTATTATTCAGTAAACGTACGGTACCTATACTATAAAAAATACCTACAAGATGACTGAACTAATAATTTTAAAAGAAAAACTGAATAAAATATTAAACGCTGAAAATAAAACTGAAATATCAGAATTTATTAATTCTTTAAAAGAGCACAAAACATCCGACATTTTTAAGAAAAATATAACAATACTTTTTATAAAGTAATTGTAGATGGGTATTCAGGATATGTTTCAAAAAAATGGTTAAAAAGACAATTCTAAAAACCTCAACCATCCTTTTATTTCATTTTCAAAACTCATACTAAACACTATTTCAGCAAGCACCTTTCTAACTCCTCTTTATGTAAAGTTTGTTAAATATTAAAACGTAAAAACAGCAAAACATCTGATAAAATTGTACTTTTACATAGTATAAATTAACAGTAATGGCACACGATTTAAGTGACTACAGAAAATCTTACGAGAAAAAAGAGTTGTTAGAAAGCAACTGTCCTGAAAATCCAATTGAGTTATTTAGAGATTGGTTTTTTGTTGCCGACGAATCTGAGTTGGTAGACGAAGCCAATGCTATGACTATAGCATCTATAGGGCTAGATGGTTTTCCGAAAAGTAGAGTTGTTTTGTTAAAAAAATATACTTGGGAAGGGTTTATTTTTTATACCAATTACAATTCAGAAAAAGGGAGAGCTATTTTAAACAACAATCAAGTGTGTTTATCGTTCTTTTGGTCTGGTTTAGAGCAACAAATCATTATTAAAGGTACTGCCGAAAAATTGTCAGAAAACCTATCTGATGGCTATTTTGAATCGAGACCCGATGGAAGCAAATTAGGAGCTTGGGCTTCTGAACAAAGTAACGTAGTTACATCACGTGAAGAACTAGACCAAAGGTTAGTTTCTTTTGAAAAACAATTTGAAAATCAAGAAATTCCAAGGCCTGAACACTGGGGGGGCTTTTTAGTAAAACCTGTTTCTATTGAGTTTTGGCAAGGACGCCCAAATCGTATGCACGATCGCATTCGATACACCTTACAAAAAGATTTTTCTTGGAAACTTGAACGTTTGGCTCCTTAGTTTTATATTTACATAGTATTTATATTTGAATGAAAACACTATATATCGTTCGTCACGCAAAATCATCATGGGAGTATGATAGCGTTAAAGATATTGATAGACCTTTAAAAGAGCGTGGTATTAATGATGCCCATCTTTTGTCAAAATACCTAGCTAAGAAAATTAACAAACCTGATGTTTTTCTTTCTAGTAGCGCCAATAGAGCACTGCATACAGCGGTTATTTTTTGTGAAAACTTTGGATACCCGTTGTCAAACCTTAAAATAAAACGTCAGCTATATAATTTTAGTGATGGTTATTTAGTAAAAACAGTAAAAGCACTTGATGATAGTTTTGATAGTGCCATTGTATTTAGCCATGACCACGGTATTAATAGTTTTGTAAATAAATTTGGTAACAAACCTATTGCTCATGTAACTACTTGTGGTGTTGTAGGAATTCAGTTTGACACCAAACATTGGAAAGACATTAAGAAAGGAAGCACTATATTAGTAGAGTTTCCTAAAAACCATAGATAAATCTATATATTTTGAAAATAAAGAAGTACGGCGCTATTGATATTGGATCTAATGCAGTAAGGTTATTAGTAGCTAACGTTATTGAAGAAAGAGATAGAGAACCCCAATTTAAAAAATCATCGTTAGTTCGTGTGCCTATTCGTTTAGGAGCCGATGCTTTTGTTTCTGGGCGAATTTCAGAAGCAAACACGCAACGCATGATTGATGCAATGCAAGCCTTTAAACTCATCATGAAAATTCATGGAGTTGAACGCTATAAAGCTTGTGCTACCTCAGCAATGAGAGAAGCAGAAAATGGTGAAGAAGTTGCTAATTCAATTTTAAAAAATACTGAAGTTAAAATTGATATTATCGACGGTAAAAAAGAAGCCGCTATTATATCTTCTACCGATTTAAACCAACTAATAGAATCTGATTCTACCTATTTGTATGTTGATGTAGGTGGTGGTAGTACTGAATTCACCTTATTTTCTAAAGGAAAAATTATTCGCTCGAAATCTTTTAAAATAGGTACCGTACGTTTACTGAACAATAAAAAATCTGAAAACAAGGTTCTTTTTAGCAAAGTACAAAGTTGGATCGAAGAAAACACCCGTGACTACAGACGAATTTCTTTAATTGGATCAGGAGGAAACATCAACAAAATCTTTAAAATGTCTGGTAGAGATATTGGTAAACCTATCTCATACATTTACTTGAATGCTCAGTACCAATTTTTGAAAAAAATGAGCTACCAAGAGCGTATTTCTGAATTAGGTTTAAACCCTGATAGAGCCGATGTAATTGTTCCTGCAACAAAAATATACTTATCTGCAATGAAGTGGAGCGGCGCTAGAAAAATTTATGTTCCTAAAATTGGACTTTCAGACGGTATTATCAAAAGCTTATACTTCAATAAGTTATAACTTATTTTTAACAGTTTTTAACATAAAATAAAATTTACTATATTTGTTATATGTGACTTTCTCCCCTAAATGTGTCACATAAAAAAAACTAAATAAACACAAGTAAATTTATCTATTATGAAAAAACTATTATTAGGGGTACTAGTTGCTACTGGACTAACTAGCTTTGCTCAAGACCTACCTCAAAATCCAGAACCAGGAAAATGTTACGTTCGTTGTAAAACGCCAGAAGTATGGAAAAACGAAGATGTTACCATCGAAGTTGCCCCAGCTTATAAAAGAATTGTCACACATCCAGCTGAATACAAAACAGTAACAGAAAGAGTTATTGTTAAAGAAGCAGGACAGCGTTTAGAAATTGTACCTGCTGTTTGGGAAGACAAAGTTGTTACCTATACAGCAAAAGAAGACGCAAGTAAACTAAGCGTTATTAAAGCTACATTTAAATCTGACGAACAAGTTATTGAAACGAAAGCTGCTTCTGCAGTTTGGGAAATGAGCGAAAAAGCTCCAGATTGTGAATCAAGCGACCCTAACGACTGTAGATATTGGTGTTACAAACCAATTCCTGCTCAGTTTGTTACTATACCTTTAACGAAGTTAGATAACGATGCTTCAACACAAAAAACTTCTGTACCAGGTTTTAACAAAACATATACTAAGAAGGTAATGGTTACACCACCAACCACAAGAACTATCGAAATCCCTGCTGTTTATAAAGAAATTACTAAAACTGTTTTAGCAAAAGATGCTTGGCAAGAAGAAGTAACAGTTCCTGCTAAATACAAAACAGTTACTAAAGAAGTTTTAGTAAGCAAAGGAGGGCTAACTACTTGGAAAGAAGTTGAGTGCGAATTATTAACTTACAATCCATTACCAATTAACTGGAACTTAGGTAGTGCTACATTAACTTCATCTGCTAAACAACTTATCGATTCTAGATTATTACCTGTTTTAAAAGACGGTGTACAAGTTGAATTAGCTTCTCACACAGATTCAAGAGGTTCAAGAGAATCTAATCAAGATTTATCAGACAGAAGAGCTCAAGCTGTTGCTAACTACTTAATTTCAAAAGGAGTTAACCCAAGTCAGTTAGTAGCTAAAGGTTACGGAGAGTCTAGATTAAAGAATAGATGTTCTGATGGTGTAGCTTGTACTGAAGCTGAACACAGAGCAAACAGAAGAACTGAATTTAGAGTTATCAATCAAAAATAATTCTACTAAGAATAAATAAAAAAGAGGGTTAATTACCCTCTTTTTTTCTTTATAACAGAATCGAAAAACGGGTAATAATATTCCGTTAATATCAATCCTTTTTTATATGCTATGACTTTTTGTTTGTGGTTCAAAAAAAGTATTGTTGGATAAGATGATACTTTATATTTCTCAGCCAATTCCTTATTTAATTTTAATTTTTCCTTTTCAACTAAATCTTGATTAAAAGGAATATCCGCTTCATACAAAACGAAGTTTTCTTTTGATATATTCTTAAACTTTTCTGTACTGAAAAGCTCTCTATCTAATTTTTTACAAGGACTACACCAATCTGACCCCTTAAAATAAACCAACAAAGGTTTCTTTTCTTTTTTTGCTTGTTTTAAGGCTTCTTTATAAGAATCTGACCAGATTTCATCAACTATAGTATCCTTCTCTATTTCCTGAGACCAAGATGTGATTCCAAAAAATAATACCGCTACAAATAAAAATAAATTCCTCATATATAATATCATATGGTTCAAATTAACAAAAATAATACCATTTATTATTAAACAAATGTGACTAATTAAAAAATATAGTGTCTTACTAATGAGTTAAAAAATCACACTTTGTGTATTGCTTAACAAAAAATCAAAAAACAAAAACCTCGCTGTTGCGAGGTTTTTTCATTTTTAAGTTTAGTTTCTTCTTATTTGAATTTTATCAGTTTTCAATTCTTTTTGTATCCAAGTTCTTAACTCTCCCTCATTTTTTACCATGATAGAGTCTGCTAGCTTTTTATTCCAACTTATAGATACTACTGTAGTGGTATCTACCTTTATAAAATCACTTGATGATAATACTTTGGCTAAACTCATTTCTTTTATATCATTAAACCTGATTTTTGCCTCTGTACTAATTTTACTAAAAGGAATTGAGTTTTTATCTCTATACAAAGCATCTTGCTCTATTCTTTGGTTTAAACTAGAAATTGTTTTTTTCAAGTCATCAATTTCCATGTGTAAACCTGTGATGATATTGTCTTTTTCATCCAATTCTCTTACTGCTCTATCATAAGCATCTACTACCCTATCAACACTTTTAGCTTTATTTTCATTAATAATTAAAGAGTAAGCATCTATTTTTGGGAAGGTTTTTAATTCATTTCGTAAAAAAGATTCCGTTGCATCACTTACATCACCGTTAAAAAATAATTTTATGGTTTTCTCTTTAACCTCTAACTTTTCACGCTGCAACCATAAGTTCGGATTCTCGTATACCTTTGCTTTTAGAAACTTTTTATAACTCGCATCAATTACACTTTCGTTATATACACCTACGAAAGTAAACACCGCTGGAACCATTACTAAAAAAGCAACGAAAGATGCCATTTGAGCTATTCTTTTACGTTTTGCTGAGTTTACATAACGAATCATTGTAAACCCTAACAACTTTAATACTAAGAAAGTTGCCAACGCAATAAAGATTGTATTAATGGTAAATAAATACATAGCCCCTAAGAAATAATCGAAATTCCCTATTGCTAAACCATATCCAGCTGTACATAATGGAGGCATTAAAGCAGTTGCAATTGCCACTCCAAAAATTACTGAAGCAATGGTTCCTTTTTTAGTTCGAGCAATAATCAAAGCTAAACCACCAAAAAATGCAATTAATACATCTCGAATATCTGGACGAACCCTACCTAATAACTCTGAAGTTTCTTCACGAAGTGGAAATAAAAAGAAGAATAAAAAAGCGGTTAACAAACTCAATACAATCATCGTTGCTAAGTTGGTTAACGACTTTCGTAACGTATCAATATCATTGATTGCAATCGACATTCCCACTCCTAAGATTGGCCCCATTAGTGGAGAAATTAACATGGCACCAATTACCACAGCTGTTGAGTTAGCATTTAACCCTATAGATGCTACAAAGATTGAGCAAATTAAAATCCATGCAGTTGCTCCTTTAAAAGAAATATCGCTTTTTATCGCTTCAATTGTAGCTTCTTGATCGGTATCATCTCTAAAATCTAGAAGTTCTAATATAAACTTCTTTATCTTTTCCCATAAGCCTTTTGCATCTTGCTGTATTGCTTGCTTTGATGATTGCCCTACAGCTTCCTCTTGTTTATTTTCTTCCATAATTTTCATTTTTGTTAACTTCGGGAAAGATACAAAATTCCGAATTAGAAAAGATCTAAAAAACGCTTGCAACCATAGAACCTACAAGCGTTTATGAATTTTGGTTAAAAACCGTTGTTTAGTTTATACGTAATTTATTTTTCAAGTTTGTTGAAACTGCATCTTTGTGCACTAAAACTGAAATAGTTTTTAGTTTAAAATAAGGAACTGACATATACACATATCCATCATTCCCTTGTTTTGTCCCCCAAGAATTTTTTACTTTAAAATAGGTGTTTCCTTTTTGGTCTTTTACTAAACCTACAATATGCATTAAATGATCGTCAGTAGTATTAAAGTTTTCAAATTCTGCTTGACGTAAACTTGGTGTAATAGTTCTTTCTTCAACTATTTCTGTTAATGCTTTTTCATTTTCGGCACTACTTGCAGGTATTACAGCAACTCCGTTTTTTGATGAAAATGTTTTTTCTGAAACATCACAATCTAACTCTACTGTATATCCTTTTTTGATTGCTTCTTCTGTAACAGAAACCAACTCATCTAAAGAAACATTATAAAATGCTCCGTTAGAAAAATTATCTGGAATATTTAAAATAAATTGCTCGTATTTGTTCGCGTGTTCAAACGAACTAATCGTCACATAATTTGAAGGGTTTATTTTAACATGTTCTGCAAAAGTTTTAGGAGTGTACTCTTTTCCTTCAAAAGTAAACTTGTCTTTATTTTTTCCTAAATAAACATCCAACACACTTTCTACAGATTGCTTCCATTTAGGACTTAATTCACCAGCAGGATTTTTAATGTAAGCGTCTAACATCGATTTTAACACCGTAATCATTTCAGCATGGTTGTGCTTGTCTTGTCCCAAATCTAACCCTGTAAAAACTTGTTCAGGCACTAATCCATATTTTGCTACAGAATTCATTACATCATGTGCTAAACCGCCTTCACTAAACTGTGCTTTTCCTTGGCGATATAAGTAATTATTTGCTTTATCAGAATATGTATTACGTACTGTGTACATTTCAGATAAATCAATTTTTTTTCCTGTTAGTCTGATAATTTCTGACTCTAAAAATGAAGTAGTAGAAAAGCTCCAGCAAGTTCCTGTTCTACCTTGACTTTTTACTTCTGTATCTTCAATATCTTTTACTGTTGTGAACTGATATTTTTGTGCTGAAACTGATGTTATACTTAAAAAAGTAAATGCTGCTCCAAATAAAACTCTCTTCATTTGTTTGTATATTATTGGTTTTAGTGTTCAAATACAACTCAACAATTAAAATAATCATAGAAGATTCTATACTTGAAAAATCGTATTATAATTTTTAAACGAGCAATTTACTGTTTTCGATAAAACTTCTAAAGCTTGATACTGTTAAAAATCTACTATAACTCCTATACGTGGTAACGCCCTACCAGAAGTACTTTCTATTTCTTCTAATACATATCTAGAATTATCATTTGGATCAGTTACTCTTCCGTTTTCGTCTTCAATAGGCAATAAAAATGGTTGCTGTTTAGAGCTACTAGCATATATATTTTGAACATCTAAATATAAGTTTATGGCCGCTTTCTTTAAAAACCACGTTTTATCTACACGAATATCTAGTTGTGTATACGTATCAAGCCTTTGAGTATTTAATTTGCTATAGTCTAAAATTCCACCGTTTTGAACATCATAATTATCTTTTAAAGATGATGCTGCTAAATCATAAGGAGTATAAGGCTTACCTCCTACCAATCGGAACTTAGAACCTACCTCCCAATTCTTATTAAACTTTTTTCCTGCGGTAACCGTTAGTAAGTGTTTATTATCCCATGTAGAAGGAATATACTCTCCTAATGTGTTTTTAAATTCACTTCTTACAAAAGTATACGATGCTATTCCGTACAGTCCGCTATACGATTTTTTCTGTGCCAATAACTCAAATCCATACGCTCGACCTTCAGATGTAGAACTCACTGCTTCATTACCTATAATACCAAAATCAGCACCTAGATTTGCTAAGCTTATTTGATTTCTTAGCGAAAATGGATAGTTTTTATATCCTTTATAAAACCCTTCAAAAGTTATTTTTGAGCTTGTATCAGGCTTGTAACTTAATCCACTTACAAAATGATCTGATTGTATATATTTCAACCCATTTTTATTCTCAAACTCACCTACATCATTTTTATAACCCAACACCGTATAAGATGGCAATTGATAATAACGACCAACTGAAGAACTCACCGTCCATTTTTCAGACAAATTATAACTTAACGACAACCTTGGTGAAAACTGGTTGAATGGGTTTTTCATTTCTGAATTGTAGTCTATTCCGTCCATTCTAAACCCAAAAGAAACTCCTAATTTTTCATCTAAATATCTTTTTGATACTTGTCCGAAAACTGCATATTTAATAAAATCTATGGCTGAGTTAAAATCGTAAATGACAACTCCATCTGAATTAGCATTTTTCTGATAATTACTATTAGTATACCTCGCTGTTTCTAAATTAAAACCTAAGTTAAAATCAATTTTGTTAACAGTTTCAAAGCTATTTTCATATCGTAATTTATTTTCTATTTCTTTAGATGAGTAATCTAACAATAAATTTGCTGGTATTTCTTCATTTAAAAAATATTTCACCGCCTTGTTTTTCCACTCATTCCTACTTAGTACGACCAAGTGTGTTGAGTTTGGTGCAAAATACTTATAACTGGCTCCTACAGTATAATTCCATTGACTGTTTACGGGAACAGAATTTAAAATAACTTTATTTCTCTTTATTGTTTCTAAATCTATTTCACCATCGTTTACCTCTTTATTTATTTCAAAGTCATCAATAGCTCCCAAAGCAACTATTGATAATTCACTATTTTTTGATAATTGCGATTTAACATTTACTTGAAAATCGCTATAGGTTGGTAAAAAAGGTAGTTTTATCAACTTAAATAAGAACTGTAGATACGATTGACGTGCAGAAAACATAAAGGTTGTATTCTTCCCTAATGGTCCGTCTAACGTAATTCCTGCATCTGAGGTTCCAATAGTAGCTCTAGTATTTAACGAAGTCGGATTCCCTCTTTTTTGAGTAAACTCTATAACAGAACTTAAAGAGTTACCTCTATTGGCAGGAAATGCACTTGAATAAAAATCAACTTTACGGATTAAATCTGCATTCATAATTCCTACAGGTCCACCTGTAGCTCCTTGTGTTTGAAAATGGTTAATTACAGGAACTTCAATACCATCTAAATAAAATTTATTTTCAGAGGTTGCTCCACCTCTAATAATAATATCATTTCTAAATCCAGGATTGGAAGCTACTCCAGGAAAAGATTGAATTACTTTTAGCACATCTCTGTTTCCTCCTGGGTTCTTTTCTATTTCTGCTATACCCAAACTTTGAAGCGATAAAGGACTATCTACAGACTCTTTAAATAATGGTGCTTGTATTTGAACTTCTTTTAACTGTGTTGCATCTTCAATTAACTCTAAGGTTATATAAGGTGAGTTATCTTTTGTTACTAAATACTCATCTGAAATTAACGTTTTATAGCCCACAAACGAAGCTTGTATTTTATTATACCCTAAAGGAACGTTATTCAAGACAAACTCCCCTTTTTCATTTGAAACCGCTCCTATTTCTGTTCCATACACTAAAACATTAACGAAAGGAAGTATTTCTCTTGTTTTAGAATCAACAACTTTTCCTGAAATTACTCCTTCATTTTGAGACATTCCAGTAAACGACTGAAGTAAAACCAAGAGCATCAACACTTTTCTCATATCATACTATTAAGACCTAACAAAAATACACATTTTGTTTAACAAAAAATAAAATACATTAAACAATATAATTATAGAAACAAAAAAACCTCAATCATTTCTGATTGAGGTTTTTTGTGGGGAGAGCAGGATTCGAACCTGCGAAGTCGTAAGACAACGGAGTTACAGTCCGTCCCATTTGGCCGCTCTGGAATCTCCCCAAAGCTTTTAAAAAAAGCTTCTCAGTAAAATCGAGAAGCTTTACTAGTGACCGGGCTGGGGCTCGAACCCAGGACCCTCTCCTTAAAAGGGAGATGCTCTACCAACTGAGCTACCCGGTCATTTTTCGCTTTTGCTTTTCTGCGTTTGCGGGTGCAAATATAGAAGCTTTTATTGTTCCCACAAACATTTTTTAGAAGTTTTTTTGAAAATTTTTTAATGTTTTTTGTTACCTATTAATTAACAGAAAGTTACCTAAAGATCATTTAAGTATGCTTTTCTTACTTTTTTAAATAAATTCGATGAATACACAAAATCTACCACTGCTTCATTATCTGTTTTGAAGATTTCTTTGTGTGATCCTTCCCATGCTTTAACTCCATTTTTTAGAAAAACAATCTTATCTCCAATTTCCATCACCGAATTCATGTCGTGTGTATTTATTACTGTAGTGATTTGATATTCGTCAGTAATTTCTTGAATTAGGTTGTCTATTACAATAGATGTTTGCGGATCTAACCCTGAATTAGGCTCATCACAAAATAGGTATTTAGGATTCATTACAATAGCACGGGCAATCGCTACACGTTTTTGCATTCCTCCCGATAATTGTGCTGGAAACTTTTTATTTGAATTTTCAAGGTTTACACGTTTCAATACAAAGTTTACTCTATCTAACATTTCATCTTCTGGTTTCTTTGTAAACATTTTTAAAGGAAACATCACATTTTCTTCTACTGTTTGCGAATCAAACAATGCACTTCCTTGAAATACCATTCCTAATTCTTGTCGAAATTGACGTTTATCTTCTAACGTCATATCAATATTTGCTAAACCGTCATACACGATTGTTCCTTGTTCTGGTGTGTGCAACCCAATTAAGGATTTTAAAAAAACTGTTTTACCCGAACCACTCTGACCAATTATTAAACTTGTTTCTCCTGGCTTAAATGAGGTTGATATACCTTTTAAAATCTCAACACCATTAAATCCTTTATGTAAATTATTTACTTCTATCATTAGGTTAATAACATTTGAGTTAAGAAATAGTTTGCGATTACGATAAGTACAGTTGTCCACACTACCGATTGGGTACTTGCTTTACCAACCTCTAACGATCCTCCTTTTACATAATAACCGTGATACGAAGGTACGGTAGCTATTAAAAAAGCAAAAACCACCGTTTTTATCAATGCATACGTAATTAAAAACGGATCAAAATCCATTTGAACTCCTGCTATGTAATCTGCCCCAGAAAACAATCCTGATAAAACTCCTGCTACCCATCCTCCAAAAATTCCTAAGAACATTCCTAAAACAATTAAAAAAGGATAAAAGAAAACAGTAGCTATTATTTTAGGTAATACTAAATAATTCAATGAATTAATCCCCATTACTTCTAGCGCATCAATTTGCTCTGTAACACGCATCGTTCCTATACTTGAAGTAATATAAGACCCTACTTTTCCTGCTAAAATAATAGAACAAAATGTAGGTGCAAACTCTAAAATTACTGATCGTTTCGCCGCAAAACCAATCAACGATTTTGGTATAAACGGACTTTCTAAATTCAATGCTGTTTGCAAGGCGATTACCCCTCCAATAAAAAACGATATAAAAGCTATAATTCCTATCGACTTATGCCCCAACTCATCTACTTCTCTAAATAAAGCTTCCCGAAATACTCTTGCTCTTTGTGGCTTTGAAAAAACCTGTTTTAGCATTACAACGTATTTGCCTATATGCTCAATGTAATTCATTAAATGAAATATATTTTTTCTTTTTGCTAAAGTATTAAAAAACCATTAACTCCTCGCCTTATTTATAAGTTTTAGCTTGCTTTTTATGTACCTTTGAGTTTTAATTTTCAAAAAACAAAATGAGAAAAATAGCTTTTTTAGCAGCTATAATATGTTTAACCAGCTGCTCTGTTAATAAAAAAACAAATACTCAAAAACCAAAACTAGTAGTTGGTGTTGTTGTTGACCAAATGCGTTACGATTACCTTACTCGTTTTGCTAATAGATATGGTAACGACGGTTTTAAACGTTTACTTAGAGAAGGATACTCTTTAGAAAACGCTCATTACAATTATATTCCTACTTACACTGCTGTAGGGCATACTTCTATTTACACAGGAACAACGCCTACTAATCATGGAATTATTAGCAATCATTGGTACGATAAATATTTAAAGAAAACAATTTATTGTGTTGATGATAATAACTACAACACTGTTGGTAATAACGGTGAAGGAGGTAAAAAGTCTCCTTACAGAATGTTAACTACTACAGTAACCGATCAGTTGAAACTAGCTCAAAACATGAATGGTAAAACCATTGGTATTGCCATAAAAGATCGATCAGCTATTTTACCAGCAGGTCATACTGCTGATGCTGCTTATTGGTTTGATGGTGGTGATAAAGGGCAATGGATTTCTTCTTCTTTTTACTTAAATGAATTACCAACTTGGGTACAAGAATTTAACGCTTCTGGAAAAGCTGATGAATATTTAAGTAAACCTTGGGAAACTTTGTATGATATCAGTACGTACACTCAAAGTATTGAAGATGACAACAATTTTGAAGTTACTTTTAAAGGACAAGAGAAACCTGTATTCCCTCATGATATTCCTACTCTAAGAAAAAGTAACAACAATTACAGTATTATAAAAGGAATTCCTGCTGGTAATTCTATTACTACCGATTTTGCCAAAGCTACTATTATAGGTGAAAACTTAGGAAAATCTGAATTTGTTGATTTTATAGCAATCAGTTATTCTTCTCCTGATTATGTTGGACATCAATTTGGGGTTGCTTCTAAAGAAATTGAAGATACGTATTTACGTTTAGACCAAGATTTAGCAGAATTATTTAAGTTTTTAGATACACAAGTTGGAAAAGACAACTATACATTATTCTTAACTGCCGATCATGCTGCGGTACAAGTTCCATCATACTTAGAGTCTTTAAAAATACCTGCAGGATATGTAAAACCTGTAGCTTTTAAAAACTTTTTAAATGAGATTACTGTAAAGCATTTTAAATCGGATGAAATCATTGAAAATGTTTCAAACTTTCAAGTTTTCTTGAATAAAGATAAAATCAAAGAGTTAAAATTAGATTATGAAACGGTAGCACAAACTATCGCTGACGAAGCTATTAATCATAAGAGAATTTACAAAGCTGTAACTGCTAGAACCATGCAAACTACTACGTTCACTAACGGTATTTTACATATGTTACAAAACGGTTATAACCAAAAATTTTCGGGCGATGTAATTTTAATCCCTAATCCGTCAACTATTGCTAGTAGTTCAAGAAAAGGTACTACGCACGGTTCAGGTTACTCGTACGATACACACATTCCGATGATTTTTTATGGAAACGGAATTAAGCAAGGTGTTTCTAAAAAGAAATATGAAATTGTAGATATCGCTCCAACCATCTCTAATTTATTACAGATAGAATTCCCTAACGGATGTTCTGGAAAGATTATTGAAGAAGTTCTTGAATAGGAAACTTAGAAATGAGAAACTAGAGAATAGACCATAAAAAAACTCCAATTTGAAGAAATCAAATTGGAGTTTTTTCATTGATACATTTTCAAATTACCAAATTACCAAATTGCTACATTGTTATATTACACAAAGTTAATTCGGATTGTTTAATATGATTAGTGCTGCAATAACTCCTGGAACCCACCCACAAAGTGTTAGTAAAAATACAATTACGATTGATCCGCATCCTTTTCCTATTACTGCTAAAGGCGGAAACAAAATTGCTAATAAAACTCTTAATAAACTCATAGTACTTTTTTAGTTAGTATACTTAAAAGACGAGTTAATTAGAATTTTGTTACAATGCGAAAGCGTTAAGCTGTAGGCTGTAGGCTGTAGGCTGTAGGCTGTAGGCAAATATACGACTCCCAGCACCTAACTCTTAACGACCTAACAATTTAATAAACAGCACCCTATACCTTTTACCTAAAACCTTCAACTTACATCAACTTTCCGAAGAAAATAGCGTTCATCAATAATTTGTTAGTTCCAAACCAAAATGCTCTAAAGTTGGTGTTATCTGTAAAAACAATCACTCTACCACTACCTAATCGCTGAGCTTTAAACGGAACGGTATTTTTCAATTCCTTTAAGTTCTCTTTTGAAATATAACCACTCAATAACGGATTGTTGGTGTACTGAATTGGATTGTTATAACTCTTTGCATCAGGTTGAATAAACTGTTTTGTATTTCTAAATAATGCTATTTTATCATTCTTATATCCAAAATTGATTGGATGTGAGCGGTCAACCTTTGCTTCAAAAATTGCTCCTCCAATTACTTGCGCTCCCGATTGCAACGAACGATTTTCAAATGATACATTATTTATAGAATCTATCTTAGTTTTATTAAACTTTACATTAATAAACCCTCTGTTAGACAACCAATTTACTGCATTTCTATACCCGATTAGTACTCCTCCATTACGGACCCATACTTTTAGTCTCTCTACTAAATTCTTATCAATAGATCGACTATTCGGAACAATAATCGTCGTATACTTATCAAGGTTTACTCTCGTAGCATAATCGGTATCTAAC
Source organism: Tenacibaculum sp. A30 (assembly GCF_051200845.1). Taxonomy (NCBI): domain Bacteria; kingdom Pseudomonadati; phylum Bacteroidota; class Flavobacteriia; order Flavobacteriales; family Flavobacteriaceae; genus Tenacibaculum; species Tenacibaculum sp. A30. Next base: position 2,605,450 of record NZ_CP195160.1, on the reverse strand, counting down.
TTTGTTATTTTAATATCGTAACGCTGATCTAATAAATGCCAAATTTCTCCTGCATCGTAACTCGTTACTCCTTTTCCTACCAACATCGCTACTTTTTGCTTTTTAACAGCTTCAAAATTTCTACTTCCTAAATCAATTCCTTCGTTCAATCCTGTAGACACTCCTTTAATTTCAATATGATTTTCATTCGCTATTGTACCTAAGAAATCAAATAATTCATTTCCATTTAATTTTTGATTTTGAGCTGGAATAAAAATAGTTCCGTAATCATACGAATTGCCATCGTTTACAAACTTTTTCATCGCTACCTTCGCTCGCAATCCTTTTTCTAAAATCGTATTTAACGCTTTAGGTGTGTTGTACTCATTCCAAGAAAATAAGTAGCCTACACTACTTTTTTGTTGAATTATTCCTTGTTTTGATTGTAATTGAGTCACCTCAGCTCCTGCTTTTGATAATGAAATATTATCAGCAAAATCAACTCCAAATGCATAATTAAAAGTCCAAGCAGATACATCATAAAACAAACTATCTTTAAATGTAGTTCGTACATCAAACATTGCTTTTACCAACCTGTGATTTTTTTGATTCATAGGCACTACATAACTATAACCTTTTTTGAAACGTTTTCCATTCGATGTAAAATCTTCTTTTAACTCGTGAAGTTTTATTTGATGACGTTGTAAAACCTCAGCTAAATGATTTGTCTTTGCAGCATCTTTTTCATCACCAAACACTATTGCTTTTTTCGTTTCTGAGCTTCTTGAATTTTTATAAAAACCTTGTTGATACTGTAAGATTTTAGTTCGCATGTTTTTAGCAGCTTCTAGTGTTGACAATGCTGCTGTAAACTGATTTCGAATGGTAAACGGAAAGGTTAATATTCCGTTTTCACTTTCTTGCGCATGCCCGCGAGAACTTCCTTGTTCAAATAAAATTCCGATACTTCCATTAATATCTGGAAAAGTTGACCCTTTTCCGTAGTAAAAATCATCAAAACTTTCCTCTGAATAATACGTTGAACCAATTTTATCAAGTGCTTTTGCATGATAGGTTGCTATTTCCTTAGTTAATTCCTGATTCATTTTTGGAGTCAACGGATTTGTTCTACTCGGAATCCCTGGTTGGAAAAAGAAAGTTGAGTTCGTTCCCATTTCATGATGATCGGTTAAAATATTCGGTAACCACTTGTGAAAAGTTTTAATTCTTGCTCTACTCTCAGGTAATTGAACTGGCAACCAATCACGATTCATATCAAACCAATAATGATTCGTTCTTCCTCCTGGCCAAACCTCATGATACTCTCTATCATTTGGATCTGGATTTATATTATTTGCCTTATTTGTATTTGCCCAATACGCAAAACGTTGTAAACCATCTGGGTTCATTGCCGGATCAAAAAGTATTACTGAGTTATTTAATAATCCCTCTATTTTTTGCCCTTCTGCTGCTGCTAAATAATACACTGCTGCCAAGGCTGCATTTGAACCACTTGCTTCATTTCCGTGAATTGAAAACCCTTGGTATACCACTATTGGACTGTTAGAAACATCTATAGAAGCATCGTTTGTTGCTTTCATGTGCTTTTCTCGTATTTCTTCTAAATTCTGATGATTGTTAGAAGAAGTTATCGTTAACAACACCAACGGTCTTCCTTCATAAGTTGTTCCTCTGTTTTCAAGCACTACTCTATCTGAAGCATTCGCAAGTGCTTTCATATATTCTATCAACTTATCATGGGTTACATGCCACTCTCCTACTTCGTGTCCTAAAACTGATTTTGGTGTTGGTATATTTTGATTATAAGAAACATCTTGTGGTAGGTAATAATTTAAATCGACTGTTTGTGCCGTTAATGTCGCACTAACAAATAGTAGTGATAGTAATAGTTTCTTCATTATTTAATTTTAAGTTGATTGTTATAACTACGATTGAAATTGTGTATTAATTCTGTTTAAATAATAAAAATCCCACATAAAAGTGGGATTCTTATATCCTATTGGTATTTATTAACTGTTTCTTTTATCTTTTATAGAACATCCTATTGCTCTAGTATCAGTTTTTGTTGGCTTTTCTCCTTTCAACAAAGCATCAACCGCATTTTCAACAAAACGTTCTTTTACATTATTCTCGTTACGAGAGCTATCATCAATAGCACCAATATATTCAACAATTAATTTACCTTTCTTTTTATTTAATATGTAAACATGTGGTGTTTTAGTTGCTCCGTATTTTGGATACACCTCTTGACCTTCGTCAAACAAATAAGGAAACGTAAAACCTTTTTCTTTTGCACGTACTTTCATCGCTTCAAAACTATCTCCTTTTGAAACCTCTGGGTCATTTGGATTAATAGCAATTACAGGAAATCCTTTCTTTTTGTATTTCTTATCCAACGCAATAATTCTGTCTTCATTCGCTACTGAATACGGACACATATTACACGTAAACACTACAATAAATCCTTTTGCTTCTGAATAATCAGCTAAAGAAACCATAGTGTCGTCTATATTTTTTAGTGAAAAATCGGCCGCTTCATCTCCTACCTTATATCCTTTTGAAGGATTAATCGTAAATGCAGATACAGTTGCAACTACTAACAATAACAATGTTATTTTAAATGTTTTCATAATTATTTAGTTTAAAAAGGTTTGTAATTCGTGTTGTAACTCTTCATAGCTAAATGATTGCTCGTAAAACTTTCTTTTTTCTTTATTGTAAATTAACGTTGCTGGTATAGAACCCGACCAATTTTCAGCAATATCTGGTATCCAAAACTGTTCATTTGCATCATCAAAATGAAGTACTTTAGATTCTAATTTTCTTTTTTTAACAAATGGAATTAGGTTACTTTCCTTCTGTTTAGGAAAATCTAAACTCACCAAAACTACCTCTACATTTTTATCTTTATACGCTGCGTTTAACTTTTCAAAAGCAGGGAGTTCTTTTACACAAGGCATACACCAAGTTGCCCAAAAATTGATAACATAGGTCTTATCTTCATTTTTATGCAGCAGCGGTTTTAACGCTTCGTAATTTAGCGTAGCTATTTTAATAGAAGACTCTGTAACCTCATCTGTTTCTCTTGGTTTTTCTTTACAAGAAAACAACATGAAACTCCCTAAAAAAAGTATTAGAATTTTATGCATTTGATATTTGTTTCCTCTCAAAATTAACTGATTGTGTTAGTTAAAAAGCAGAATTAACGAAACATTAACAAGAAAAAAGCCCGAAAAAATACTTTTTCGGGCTTTTACTATCAGTAATACTTTTATTGCTTAGCTATAAATTTCATTCAATAATTTAGCTAATCGTAAACCTCCTTTTTGTAATTGTTCTCTTACTACAGGAAAATAAACATATGAATAGCGGTAGCGTAAATTCTCTCCTACCTCAACAGATTTATACACCTCTTTGGTTATTTTATGTGTATCGTGTAACCAATCTACCACAGTTCCTTGTTGAATTACTTTTATTTGTTCTTTCGATAAATCTTTAGCATTACTTGCTAATTCAATATAACTCATATCCCACTTATTAAGTAAATCTTCATCCCATACTCTATGTAAATTTGATCCTTTACCATGCCACTGAACTTGTATCTTATTTCCTCCTAAATCCTCTTTTAGACCTATGTGCATAGGTTGATGCAAGTCTCCTACTAAATGTACTAACATTTTTAAGTAAAAACGTTTATCTTCTGTAGAGCTATTTTCATTCTTTAGTACTTTCATACATTTCTCAATACCTGTAACCATATCTCCTTCTGGGTTCTTTTCGGTATCTTCATAACGAGCATCTAATGGCATATTTACATAATGCCAAGTATAAAATTTACCATATTTCTTTCTATCAGATTTTATTTCATCTGCATACGTAGATACAAACGCTAAACTTTCTCCTTGTAATAGCTTTTCTATTTTCTTTTTAGCTTTTTTAGTCAAGTGTTTTTCTGCAATCTTTCCTGTAGCTCTATGACCAGTTGGTCCCCATACATCTTCATTATTAGCTATTGACGAAACACTTACCAAAAACGCAGCGAATACTATTAAAAATTTTGTCTTCATGAATAGTTTAAATTATAATCGGAAGCTAAATTATAAAAATAATTCCTCAAAAATTTGGATTTAACAAAAATTAAATCATATCTTTATGATATCGTTTTAATATCACTTTAACTAAAACAAAAAATGAAAGGAGAAAAAATCATCAAACCAGCTAATGGATATTTAATGTTCTTTATTGTTCTTGCACTTTTTATAAGTGGAATTACATTAGCTATTAAAACAGAAAATCCAATATTCATATTAATGTCTGTATTAGCATTTATTTTAGCATTAGGTTTCATTTTAGTGAATCCTAATTCTTCTAAAGTTTTATTATTCTTTGGAAAATATGTTGGTACCGTAAAGCAAAATGGATTGTATTGGGCTAACCCTTTATACAAAAAGAAAACTATTTCTTTAAGAGCGAGTAATTTTGATAGTGAGCGTTTAAAAGTGAATGACAAACTTGGAAACCCAGTAATGATTAGCACCATTTTAGTGTGGCGAGTTACCGAAACTTATAAAGCTGCTTTTGATGTAGACAATTATGAAAATTTCGTTCGTGTACAAACAGATGCTGCTGTACGTAAACTAGCTAGCATGTATCCGTATGATAATTTTGCTGATGAAGGTCATGAAGAAGATATTACTTTACGTTCTAGTGTTAATGAAGTAAGTGAAGCTTTAGAAAAAGAATTGGAAGAGCGTTTAGCTATTGCTGGTATCGAAGTTTTAGAAGCACGAATTGGTTATTTGGCCTATGCACAAGAAATTGCAAGTGCTATGTTAAAGCGTCAACAAGCTACAGCTATTGTTGCAGCACGTCATAAAATAGTGCAAGGAGCTGTTGATATGGTAGACATGGCTTTAGAAGAATTGAATAAAAAAGAAATTGTTCAGTTAGACGAAGAACGTAAAGCTGCAATGGTTAGTAATTTATTAGTGATTTTATGTGGAGATAAAGAAGCATCGCCAGTAGTTAATGCAGGAACGTTGAATCATTAATAGGTTAAAAGACTGAAAAATTAAAAGATTAAAAGATGAAGGAATATAAAATAATTAAGCAAGAATTTAGCTGGACAAACTCCCAACAAAACTTTGAAGACCAATTAAATAATTTTGCCAAACAAGGATGGCGTGTTATTAACGTTCTAGAAAGAAATAGTATTTTATTAGCTGTACTTGAAAAGGATAAAAACCGATAGAATGAAAATTTTTAAAGAAGAGCAACGATTTACACAACTTTGGTTATTAGTAATATTAGCTGTAAGTTTAATTGTACCCGTAATACTTATTGTTAAAGAATATATGCAAGAAAATTCTACAATGAGTTCTACAGAGTTAACACTTACTCTTCTTGGGATTTTAGCTTCATTTGCTTTTATTTTCATTTTCAAGTTAACCACAAGAATTGACGAATATGGAATTCATTATCAATTCTTTCCTTTTCATCTATCCTTAAGAAAAATAGCTTGGTCTGAAATTAAAAAAGCCTATGTCAGAAATTATGACCCAATTGGTGAATATGGAGGATGGGGCTTAAAAGGCGGATTACTTTGGAATAAAAAAAGAGGAACTGCTTTAAATATTTCAGGAGATATAGGTATTCAACTAGAACTAAAAAATGGTAAAAAATTACTTATAGGAACCAAAAAAGAACAAGAAGCAAAACGTGTTTTAGAAACCTATGAACATAAAGTACAACAATTATGATACGGATAATATTATTTACCATCATATACCTTTTTAGTTTCATTCTCTCTTTGATATAACTAAATATTAGGAAGTTGTATTTTTGACCCGTAACTTAACTCTTAAACACAACCGTTTCTTACATAAAAACAAACATGGCAAAAAAGAAAGCATTTGCACTCCGCATAAACGAAGACATGTTAAAAGCTATTGAAAAATGGGCTTCTGACGAGTTTCGATCTACCAATGGGCAGATTGAATGGATGCTTATGCAAGTACTTAAAGAAGCAAAAAGAGAACCCAAAAAGAAAGAAGATTAACTTCAAAATCTTAACTCCCTGTAAAAAAAACGTCTAATTTTTAATTAGGCTTTTCTATTTTGTAAATTGTACAAATATAAAAACAGCTTTATCAAAAAAACCAATGCTTTTTTCGATAAAGACTGGAAAGAATATAAAGTTGAGGTATAAAAAATAGATTTATCTCCGTTTAAAGAAACCGAAAAATTTTCTGTAGAATAATTTCAAATTAAAAAATCTTACATAATGAAAAGAATAATCGTTCTACTCGCTATTACTATTATAGCCAGTGCTTGTAAAAAAGAGCAAAAAAAGCCAACAGAAGTTGTTGAAACACTTAAAGAATACTCTATCGAACAAATGATGGATAACGAGAGTGTTTCAGGAGGAAGTTTTTCTCCAGACAACTCAAAATTACTCGTAACCAGTAATCGTTCGGGAATTTATAACATGTATACAGTTTCTACAGCTGGAGGAGAATTTAAACCAATAACAAAATCAGACAGCTCTTCTGTTTTTGCTACATCTTATTTTCCAAAGGATGAGAGAATGTTATTCAGGATGGATAATAATGGAGATGAAATTTATCATATATTTTTAAGAGAACTTGATGGTACCATTAAAAACTTAACACCAACTAAAGGTGCTAGAGCTGGATTTTTTGGTTGGGCAAAAGATGAGAAAAGTTTCTTTTTTACTTCTAATAAAAGAGATAAGCGTTTTATGGACCTTTATGAAATGGATCTTGAAACTTTTACTCCTACCATGATTTATGAAAATAAAGACGGTTATAACGTAGCAGCAATATCAAATAATAAAAACATTCTAGCGCTAAGCAAAACGGTTAACACTAACGATAGCGACTTGTTTTTGTTTGATAGAAGCACTAAAGTAATTACAAAAATTAATCTTACGTTGAGTGGTAATTCAGCCGCTGATTTTTCTATTGATGATACTGATTTTTACTACACAACAGATGCAGAAGGTGAATTCGCTACCTTAATGAAATATACCATTAGCACCAATGAAACAGAAAAAGTGTTAGCGAAAGATTGGGATATTTCTGGAAGCTATTTTACCAACAATGGAAAATATAGAGTCACTTATATTAACGAGGATGCAAAAAATGTAATTGAAGTTTTTGATGTTGCTGAAGGTAAAAATATAACCTTACCTAATGTTAACGGAAAAAGTATAACTAGCGTTGGTTTTTCTAGAGATGAAAACATGATGCGTTTTTATGCTGGAGGTTCTGATGCACCATCTAACTTATACGTTTACGATTTAGCAACTCAAAAACAAACACAACTAACCGATGTTTTAAACAAAGAAATTAATCCTAACGACTTGGTAGAAGCAAAAGTAATTCGCTACCCTTCTTTTGATGGAGTGACGATTCCTGCTATTTATTATCTACCTCATCAAGCTTCAGAAGACAATAAAGTTCCTGCTTTAGTTTGGGTACATGGAGGACCAGGTGGGCAATCTCGTCAAAACTTTAGTTCGCTAATTCAATATTTAGTTAATCATGGATATGCTGTATTAGCTGTTAATAACCGTGGAAGTAGTGGTTATGGTAAAACCTTTTTTACTATGGATGACTTAAATCACGGTGAAAAAGATTTACAAGACTGTGTAGAAGGAAAAAACTGGTTAGCAAATCAATCAGAAATTGACGCTGAAAAAATAGGAATTATTGGAGGGTCTTATGGCGGCTATATGACCATGGCTGCATTAACCTATACCCCTGAAGAATTTGCCGTAGGTGTAAACATTTACGGGGTTACAAACTGGATGCGTACTTTAAAAAGTATTCCATCTTGGTGGGAATCTTTTAGAGAAGCTTTATACAAAGAATTAGGAGACCCGTATTCTGCCGATTCTGTTAGGCTTAAAAGAATTTCTCCTTTATTTCACACCGATAAAGTAACCAAACCTTTAATGGTTTTACAAGGAGCTAAAGACCCGAGAGTTTTACAAGTAGAGTCTGATGAAATTGTGGCTGGAGTTAAGAAAAACGGTGTTCCTGTGGAATATGTTCTTTTTGATGATGAAGGGCACGGTTTTGTAAAAAAGGAAAATCAAATAGAAGCAAATAGTAAAATCTTACAGTTCTTAGACACCTATTTAAAGAAGGAAGAGCCAATTAAAAACGATGATTTATAAACAAATTCAAAGAACTTTAACAGTATAACTTTTCCAAAAAATTATCGAGTTTATATTTTTGTCAGCATAACATAAAATCTCCCACATATCTATTTATGTGGGGGATTTTTAATATCACAAAGAACCACAATTACTACTATGCGAAAATTATTCTTATTAATTATCACCTTATTTTCATTAAGCAGTTTTTCTCAAAATCAACCTGACCCTACCAAAGAATTAGGTGTATGGTACATGTACAACGGATCTCACCAAATCTCAGATAAGTTTGGCTTAAAATCTATGGCACATTTTCGCTTCTTTGAAGTTGGAGACGATATGCAACAATTCATCGGACGTTTAGGGGCTAATTATAAATTCAATAAAAACATAAGTGCTACTGTTGGGTATGCTTTCCTAAATACAGATAGAACCTATGATATAAATGGAGGTGATTTTAACGAACATCGTATTTATGAAGATGTAAACGTAAACCATAAAATAGCTAGTTTAAATTTAGCACACCGTTTTAGAAGTGAACAACGTTTTATTGAATCGACCACTAGTAATTTCTTTCGATATCAATTAGCCTTAAGTCATCCTATCGATGAAAAATGGTCGACATACCTATACAATGAAACTTTTTTAGATTTTGAAGGTGAAGCATACAATCAAAACTGGTTCGGAACTGGTTTTAAATACAAAGTTTCTGATATTATAAAACTTCACGCAGGATATCAGCTAATCAATGTTAATGATGTTGGCAATTTTAATAGAATTCAATTAGGAATTGCAATTACCACAGATCACAGAAAAAAGAACTAACTATTATTTCATACTTTAGTGGCAAATTTTTTTTTAGATGGAAGCACCTCTTTTTACAAACGATGCAATCGTATTTGGTATTTTAATGATTTCTTTAGGTTTTGTTTTTTATACAGAATCACAAACCTCAGGATTTTGGCATAAATTTTATAAAATAGTACCAGGTTTATTCATGGCCTATTTTATCCCAGCAATATTTACTACTCTAGGAGTTATTTCTCCTGAATGGGAAACTACAAATGCTGCTGGCGAAGTGGTAAAAAACAAATCGCAATTATACTACGTATCTAGTCGATTTTTATTACCTGCTGCCTTAGTTTTAATGACTTTAAGTATTGATTTAAAAGCAATTTTCAATTTAGGTTCAAAAGCATTAATTATGTTTTTTACAGGAACTATCGGAATTGTTATTGGAGGTCCTATCGCTATTTTATTAATTTCTACTGTTTCACCTGAAACTGTTGGCGGCGCAGATTTCGATGCTGTATGGAGAGGTTTATCAACCCTTGCTGGTAGTTGGATTGGTGGTGGCGCTAACCAAACTGCCATGTTAGAAATTTACAAATATAATCCTGCTAAATATGGAGGAATGGTATTTGTTGATATTGTTGTTGCTAATATTTGGATGGCTATTATTTTAATCGGAATTGGTAAAAAAGATAAAATTGATAAGTGGTTAAAAGCTGACACTTCTGCTATTGAAGACTTAAAAGAACGAGTTTCGAGTTTTACACAAGGTGTACGTAGAAATCCTACCTTAACTGATTTTATCATCATGTTAGCTATTGCTTTTGGTACTGTTGGTTTTGGTCATTTTGCTGCAGGATATTTAAGCGAAATCTTTGCTGCTATTACTGCTAGTATGGAATCTCAAACATGGCGAAATATCTTTTCATTTTTAGGATCAGGGTTCTTCTGGTTAATCAGTATTTCAACTATTGTAGCGATACTTTTATCATTTACAAAAGCTAAAAATTATGAAGGTGCTGGAGCCAGTAAAATTGGTAGTATTTTTATTTATGTACTAGTAGCAACTATTGGTATGAAAATGGACTTAACCTTAATTTTTGACAATGTAGGATTAATTGCTATTGGTTTAGTTTGGATGGCTATTCATGCAGGATTATTAATCTTAGTAGCTAAATTAATCCGTGCTCCATATTTCTTCTTGGCTGTAGGAAGTCAAGCAAATGTTGGTGGGGCTGCATCTGCCCCAATCGTAGCGCAAGCTTTTCATCCATCTTTAGCAACTGTAGGTGTTTTATTAGCTGTTTTCGGATACGCTATCGGTACCGTAGGCGCAATCCTATGTACAATTTTAATGGAAATAGCCTCAAAAGTTTAGGAGAAATCTGCATATTTGCAACAGACAAATTTTGAATTCAATGAAGAAAATTATTGCTTTTTTCGCAATTGCACTTGTTGCTTTTGCTTGTTCCTCTAAAAAAGAAGGAAACATGGTTGTTAAAGGTCAGATTAAAGGATTAAAAAAAGGTACTTTATATCTTCAAAAGATGAAGGACACATTATTGGTATCTGTTGATTCTATGGCGTTGTTAGGTGATGATAAATTTATATTAACAGATAATGTTGAGTCTCCTGTAATGTATTACTTAACTTTTGATGGTAATACAACAGATAAACACATTATGTTTTTTGGGGAAGAAGGTGAAATTACCATCAACGATAAAATTGAAGAGTTTGGTTTTAAACCTGAAATTAAAGGTTCTAAAAATCAAGAAGTAATGAATGAGTATCGTAAAATAAACCAACGTTTTATGGAGCAACGTCTAGATTTTGTAAAAAAAGAAGTAGAAGCTCGTCAAGCTCAAGATGAGGTACAATTAGAACAAGTAGAAGCAGATTATAAGAAAATGGTACGTCGTCGTTTCTTATTCTCTACAAACTTTGCTATTGCAAACGCTGATAGTGAAGCTGCACCATATATTGCTTTATCTGAACTGTATGATGCTAATATTCAACTTTTAGATACAATTAATAATAGCTTAACTGATAAAGTTAAAAATTCTGAATACGGTAAACGTTTACAAAAGTTTGTAGATGACATAAAAACTAAAGAAGGAAAGTAAATATTCTTTTCTTTAAAAGAAGTAAAAAAGCTCATTCAGTTTGAATGAGCTTTTTTACTTTTATATTCTAAATTTTAAAAGACAATACTGGTAACTTACTGTGATTGGCAATATCTTCTGAAATACTACCTTCAAAAAAGTGTGCTATTCCCTTTCTACCATGCGTAGCTACTACTAAAACATCTGAGTTTATTTTGTCTGCATAATAGAACACTCCCTTTTCTACAGAATAATCAGAAATTATTTTTACTTTATGAATGTTTTCATCATAGCTTTCATTTGTTTGATTAAAAAAATGCTTCATTCTTTCTTCTAACTCTTCGGTGCTTTTAAACTTAGACGTTGGTGTACTTACATATACCAGCTCCATATCTGCATTAAACTTCTTAAGAAACTCTTTCGCTTCCATATATGGTTTTACATCGTCATCAGAAAAATCACAAGCAAACAGTATCTTTTCTATCTGTTTTACTATCGGTTCCTCTTTTATTACTAATACAGGTACATGCGCATAACGGATTACCTTTTCTGTATTAGAACCAATAAACATTTCTTTTAAACCACTAGCTCCTTTAGATCCCATAACAATCAAATCTGCTCCTTCATTTCTTGCCAACTGGTCTATTTCGCTAAAGATTTTAAAATGCTTTATAATTGGGGTTACTTTTATACCCGATAAATACTCTTTCTCTAAAAATTCTGCTAACTTTTTCTCAGACATTTGTAAATAAAACAACATTTCTTGTTGTAAATAACTTTCTGATCTACTTAAAACAGCATTAGATAACTCAAGCATATGTACTACCAACACCTCAGCGTCTGACTTTTTTGCTAAAAAAGCTGCTGTTTGTAAAGCATTTTCAGAATATTCAGAAAAATCAACTGGGACTATAATTTTTTTCATGATTAATTACTTTTAGGTTCTACGTCTTCTATAAAGTTACCTAAATTTTGTCAGTAAAGCTATGATTTTTGTCACTTTATAAACCACTATATATTCTATACATTTGCTTTCTTAAATTTTACATTTGTTATGGATAAAAACTCTTCTAAATTTGTAGGCGTTGTTGTACGTGCCTTTATTTCTTTAATGGTCGTTTCTATTTTAGGTATTTTATTAAAGTTTTTTATTACCATACCCAATCGTATTTTTTTTAATAGATCTATAGCATATACTAGTACACATTATTCATATAAACCAGGACAAAATGGATGGACTTTTGATTTTTTTGTATTAAACAATGATGGTTTATATGTAGCCTTACCCTTACTTCTAGTGATTTTTATTGCTTTAGTTTTTTACTTTGGAGTATTTTCTGCTATTGCAACATTTTTAAATTTTAAAGCACAAAACACGCAATTAGCCAAAAGAGATTTTATTTTAACACTACTTGTTGTTAGCTTCTACTTTATGCCCAAATACATAAATATTGATTCTTTTTTAAACATCAATGAAAGAGGTGATTATGTACTTAAAGAGCGCATATATAATCCTAATAATGAAATTTGGGAAATAGGTGTTCAAAAAATAAGAGGTAACTATATTAAAGAACATAAAACCGTAAGCAATGACTCTTCATTTTTAGTTGTAAGAAAATTTAACACTAAAAAAATAGATACAGTTTTATTTGAAAAATTAGTTATTCCAGGCAATAATGTTTACGTTTTTAGTGCAAAAGATACCTTATGGTTATTTGAAGCTTCTAATAATTATATAAAAGCTTTTAACATGGTTAACAGCAACATGGTTATAAAAAACAAAGAAGATTTAAACCGTATGATGCCCAAAAAACATCAAAAAAGTGGTATTGCCGAATTAAGTTATTCTCCTGCTCAAAAAAATAGTGTCTATGTAAAAACTAATTACGGTGAGGTATTATACTTGCATACAGATGATAATTTAATTACTGATAGATACAAATACACTAACAGCACATACTATCTAAGACGCATAAACGAACATAGATATAAATTATATGCAAAAAAGAAACAGCTAGCTACCACCTTACAAGAAACTATCTTTTTAAATGCTGAAATTATTTCTTATAGAAATAATGTTGTTGTTATTAGACACAAAGTCAACATAAAAAAAGAAACTCCTTATATCATTTCAGCATATGATACTATAACAGGAAATAAACTATGGGATTTTAATGAAGAAAACAATCCTTTTTTAAATAATGCTCATGGTAAAGTTACTGTGGATGCAACTTTTTTACCAAACAAAACAATTCTTAGTTTTTATGATGTTTTTACATTAAAAGGAAATATAATAATAGACAATCAAGGAAACTATATAAAACAGGAAATTAACATAACCAACTATTAAACAAGTTTTTTACACTTTTCAAAATTATGATTAATGGCAACCTTTAACTGAATTATGAAGATCAGATACAGGAAGTGGAGAAACATAAGGTATTCCTAACCCTAGTCCTCTAAGAATAAACAATACTCCAATAATAATTACAACATAAGGTATTGCTTGTTGAATTCTTTTTCGCACCAAACCATTTGCAAAATTCCCTACATAAACCACTGCCGTCATTAATGGTATTGTTCCTAATCCGAAGAGAAACATATATAGGCTTCCTGATAACATATTAGTTGTACTCAACGCTCCAAAAACTGCCATATAAACTAATCCACAAGGAAGAAACCCATTTAAAAAACCTATGGTAAAGAAAGTATCATTCCCTTTTTTCTTTAGCTCTTTTCCTAAAGAAGACTTTACTTTCATTACCAATTTATTAATAGGCGTTGAAAAATTATACTTTTGAAAAGTTTTAGGTAATAAGATTACCAAAATCATTAAAACACCTACGATGATTGAAAGTTGTTGTTGAAATCCGAAAAAGTAAAATCCTTTTCCTAATAACCCAAACAACAAACCTATTAAACTGTAGGTAAATAGGCGCCCTAAATGGTAGCTTGCTATTTGAAAGAACTGTTTTACTTTATTCGTTCTGTCTACAGGTAACATAAAGGCTATAGGACCACACATGCCTATACAGTGAAAACTACCTAATAAACCAAATATGATTGCTGAAAGAAACATTAGTAAACTAATTCTTTCTGAAATAAATAATCTTTATTTTTGTAGTTCCAGGAAACTGTTATGTTCCAACGACCACCCAACAAACGTTTCTCAGGCACGAGCAAATATGTTTCGGAGATCGAAATAGGTATTTCGAAATCCAATTGTTTATCAGATGGTCTGTATAGGAACACTTTTCCTTTTATATCTTTAGGGTTAAAGTCCGTTGGAAAATGGACTTTAATTCCTTCAGTTACTTTTTCTATTTTAATATTCTTTTTTAATGCTTTCGCATTTTTAGTAGCATCTAATTTGTTCTGAAATTCTAATTCTTGTTGGTAGTATTTTTCAGTTACTAAATCGTGATTAAAGTTTTTACCTGTACTCATCGTTACTACGAAATACATGATAAACCCTATAAATCCTACAATTGCTATTACTATACCCGTGCCCCAGTTTAGTTTCATTTTATTTTATTTTTTTGCTATTAGCTTTTGGCTTTTAGCATTAATTCTATTTATTTTCGACCAATTTATCTATAACTTCTTGGTCCTAAAAAGTTGGTAGTAGTTGTTTCAATAAGTTTATCACCACTATATACTCCAATTTTTAGTTTTTCCTTTTCATCTTTCATTTCTGATTGATGTAGTTCTATAAACAATGTACCTTCTGCTAATCCTTGTTTAGGTACTTCAAAATCTTGATGTGTTACCGTTTCTATTTTTCCTTTATGAGATAACAATTTATAACTCACATTATCTATTTGTTTTGTTGTTTTATTTACTACTTTAAAAGTGTAAATATTACTAATAACTCCGTTTTCTTTGTGTTGATACAACTGCCCTGGCAATCGTAAAATTGTTGCTTCTACATCGTTCCTCAAAAACAGCATCCCTATTAAAATTCCTATTAAAATAAACAAAACTGCTGAGTACCCTTTCATTCTTGCAGTGAATTTAAAAGGTGCTTTCTTTACAATATTTTCTTCACTTGCATAACGAATAAGTCCTTTTGGCAATCCTACTTTTTCCATTATATGGTCACATTCATCAATACAAGCTGTACAGTTTACACATTCTAATTGCGTACCGTTTCGAATATCTATTCCTGTAGGACATACATGCACACATTGAAAACAATCTATACAATCTCCTTTTCCAGACGCTGCTCTATCTTCTTTTTTATTAAACTTTCCTCTCCCTGCTTTTCCTTCTCCTCTTACATGATCGTAAGCCACATTAATAGTTTTATTATCTAACAGTACTCCTTGTAATCTACCATAAGGGCAAGCTATAATGCAAACTTGCTCTCTAAACCATGCAAAAATAAAATAGAATACTCCTGTAAATATTAATAGTGAAATTAAGGTACTAAGATTATCTAACGGGTTACTTGTTATATAACTTATTAATTTGTCGCTTCCTATTAAATAGGCTAAGAATACATTGGCTATAATAAAAGAGATGATAAAAAATATAATCCATTTTAAAACTCTCTTTCTAATTTTCTCTGCATTCCAAGGTTGTTTCGCTAATCGTATTTGTTTACCTCTATCTCCTTCAATTAGATATTCTATTTTTCTGAACACCATTTCTAAGAAAATGGTTTGCGGACAAATCCAACCGCAAAAAATTCGACCAAAAACAACAGTAAATAGAATGATAAACACCACTCCTATTATCATTGAAATCACCATTAAATGAAAGTCTTGTGGCCAAAAAGGAAATCCGAAAATGTTAAATTTACGTTCTAAAACATTAAATAGTAAAAACTGATTTCCGTTAATTTTAATAAACGGTGCTAGTAATAAAAACGCTAATAAAAAATAGCTTATATAGCTTCGATACTTATAAAACTTTCCGCTTGGTTTTTTTGGAAACACCCAAGCCCTTTTTCCTTCATCATTTATAGTACCAATACTATCTCTGAATTGTTCGTTTTTGGGTGTTTCCATAATCAACTATTAAAAACTAATTTGTAACTTCTATTTTTATTGAATACTATCTTTTACTTGCTCTTCTATTGGTTCTGCAACAGTTGATGCTTGACCTTCTTCTTTATATAACTCTCCTTGAGGTTCTTTTGGTTTTGCTGGGGTAGTTCCTTGTAAAGAAATTATATAACTCGCAACCTTTTGAATGTCTTTAGGTTTTAATGTTTTGTTCCAAGCAACCATACCTTTACCATCTCTACCTCCATTAGCAACTGTATTAAAAATATTCTTCATTCCTCCTCCTAAAATCCAATACTCATCTGTCAGATTAGGTCCTATACCTCCTCCTCCATCAGCCATATGACATGCTGCACAGTTTAAATTAAATACAGCTTTACCTCTACTTAAATCGGCATCAGAAGTTAATACTGTAGCAGTTTCTGCATCAATAATAGCTTCCTTTGAGTTTGATTTAAATGCTGCTAATTCTCTTTTAGCTTCTGCTACTGCTTGAGCATACTCCATTTCTTGGTTATCTGCTCCTAATACATGATATCTTACTAAATATACTGCTGCAAAAATGATTGTTGCATAGAACATATATAGCCACCATGGTGGTAAGTTATTGTCTAACTCTTTAATTCCATCATAATTATGATCAAGAATAATTTCATCTTCTTGCTCAATTGCTTTGGCTTCTGTCCACTTACTAATAAGTTTTTTAGCCCAAGCCCAGTTATCAACTTCTTCTGGTTTAACTCCGTCTTTTTCCATTTGAAGTTGCTCTGCTCTTTGTTGCGCTACAATGTTTAAAGCTTCTTTTAAAACTACAACAGTTATAAGCCCTACAATTGCTATCCAAACTAATGGATGTTCATATAGGCTAAATGGATTTTGGTATGATTTAATTGCAGTAGCAATAGCAAAAAAGGTTACTGCAACAAAAATGATATATACTATAGATTGAAAATATTTTTTCATCTTGTTTAATTTTACTAATTATCTAAAGGTAATTCACTTACTCTACTTATATATTCTTTTTTGGCTGTAAATACCCACCAAAATAACACTACGAAAAATGTAAAGAATATGGTTAGCGAAATAATTGGGTATAGTTCAATACCTGCAATTGTTTCCATATGGTTTTTTACAAACTTTAACATAATTTCTAGTTTTTAGCGCTTAATTGATCTTCAACATCTTTTACTTTAATATCGGTACCTAATCGTTGTAAGTAAGCTATTAAGGCTACGATTTCTCTATCTTTCATTTCTATGAAAGTTTGTCCGTTTTCTTGAGCGTACTTTTTATCAGCTTCATAGTTTGCTTTGAAATCAGGGTCTGCGTATAAATTCTCTTGAATTTTCGCTCCTTGAGCATCCATACTTGCTTGTGCATTGGCAATATCTTCATCAGTATATGGAACTCCTAGACTTACCATTGCTTTCATTTTTCTTTCAGTATCACTCTTATCTAACTCATCTCTTACTAACCATTGGTATGCTGGCATGATAGATCCTGGTGATGTACTTTGTGGATCGTACATGTGGTTTAAGTGCCAACTATCGTTATACTTATCTCCAACTCTTAATAAATCTGGACCTGTACGTTTAGAACCCCATAAGAATGGATGATCGTACACAAACTCTCCTGCTTTAGCAAACTCTCCGTAACGTTCTACTTCTGACCTGAATGGACGTACCATTTGTGAGTGACATCCAACACATCCTTCACGGATATAAATATCTCTACCTTCTAATTCTAACGGCGTATATGGTTGTACACTTGTTATTGTTGGAATATTAGATTTTACTAATAATGTTGGTATAATTTGTACAATTCCTCCAATTAAAATAGCTACAGTAGCATATATGGTTAATTTTACAGGTCTTCTTTCTAACCAAGTGTGCCATCCTTCATTTGAAGTTCTGTGCTTAGAAACTTTAGTTAATGCTGGTGCTTCTGCTAACTCATCAGCAACTTCAGTTCCTGATTTAACTGTTTTAATAATATTATATAACATTACGAAAGCTCCAAGAATATATAAACTTCCTCCAATAGCACGCATCCAATACATTGGTATAATTTCATTTACTGTTTCTAAGAAATTACCGTATGTTAAGGTTCCGTCTGGATTAAATTGTTTCCACATAGAAGCTTGTACAAACCCTGCTACGTACATTGGTAATGCATACATGATGATACCTAAAGTTCCAATCCAGAAGTGGAAGTTAGCCAATGCTGTAGAGTATAATTTTGTTTTGAACATTCTTGGTACTAACCAGTATAACATACCGAAAGTTAAGAATCCGTTCCATGCTAAAGCACCTACGTGTACGTGAGCAATAATCCAATCACTAAAGTGTGCAATTGCGTTTACATTCTTTAACGATAACATTGGTCCTTCAAAAGTTGCCATACCATAACCTGTAATTGCAACTACCATGAATTTTAATACTGGATCTACTCTTACTTTATCCCAAGCTCCACGAAGTGTTAATAATCCGTTGATCATACCTCCCCAAGATGGTGCGATTAACATTACAGAGAATGCTACTCCTAAGTTTTGAGCCCAATCTGGTAAAGATGAATATAATAAGTGGTGAGGTCCTGCCCAGATGTAGATAAAAATTAACGACCAGAAGTGTACAATAGATAATCTATATGAATATACCGGACGGTTAGCCGCCTTAGGAACAAAGTAGTACATTAATCCTAAGAACGGGGTTGTTAAGAAAAATGCTACGGCGTTATGCCCGTACCACCATTGTACCAGTGCATCTTGAACCCCTGCATACACAGAATAACTTTTCATGAAACTTACTGGAAGCTCTAAACTGTTAAAAATATGTAATACCGCTACGGTTACAAAAGTTCCTAAGTAGAACCAAATTGCTACATATAAATGGCGTTGTCTTCTTTGTAAGATTGTCCAAATCATGTTAGCACCAAAAGCCACCCAAACTAGTGCTATGGCTATATCAATTGGCCATTCTAATTCGGCGTATTCTTTTGAAGTTGTATACCCTAACGGAAGTGTTATGGCTGCTGCAACAATAATTAACTGCCATCCCCAAAAGTTAAAGTTACTTAAAAAGTTACTCGCCATACGTGCCTTAAGCAATCGCTGTAACGAATAATACACCCCCGCAAAAATGGCATTTCCTACGAAAGCGAAAATTACTGCATTGGTGTGTAGTGGTCTTAAACGACCGAAACTTAACCACGAAATTCCGTCAGTTAAATTTGGGAATAAAAACATAAAAGCCAATGTCAATCCTACTGTAAAACCTACTATTCCCCATAGTAAGGTTGCGTAGATGAATTTTTTTACGATCTTATTATCGTAATAAAATTGTTGCATTTCCATAATCTATTTGAATTTAATATCTATTGTTAGTTGTTAATATTGTCTTCTTTTACCAATTCATCATCAAACAACATGCGAACCGATGGCGTATACGAATCATCGTACTGCCCATTTTTTACTGAAACAATAAATGCTATAAAGAAAATAATAGCCACTAAAATACTTAGTGTAAGTAGTAAATAAATAACGCTCATATCTTGCCTGATAATTTGTAGTTCAAAGATAATTGTGAAGATTTTCTTAAAATATGACATTTATCATATTTGAATCTTTTTTTAAAAAGATAACCTTCTTTTAATATTTTTCATTAAATAGTCATTGAAAACAACTTTGTTTCTGGTTGTTTTTCATGTAATTTTTTATCGAAAGCCATGCAAATATTTCGCACATACGGTCTTGCTTTTTCAGGTACTATCAACTCGCTTCCTTCAACAGACACCAATCCATCAGCTATCATTTCTTCTAGCTTTTCTATGTACATTTCTACATTTTCAATTTTTAATGAATCTTCTTTCCACGAAGTAGAAAAATGACACATAATATTTAAAATATGTTTTCTAATAATTAAATCTTCTTCGGATAAAATATGTCCTCTAAACACAGGAATCTCGCCTTCGTTAACTACTTTTTCATATTCTTTTACCGTTTTCACATTTTGCGCAAATCCGTACCAAGAATCTGAAATTGCCGACATACCCAAACCAATCATTAACTGAGTTTTATTAGCGGTATATCCCATAAAGTTACGGTGTAAAGTTTTCTCTTCGGTCGCTTTGTATAAACTGTCTGTTGGTAATGCAAAATGATCCATCCCTATTTCAACATAGCCCATTTCCGCAAATAACTCCTTACCTATTTCATATAACTCTCGTTTCTCTTCATTCTTAGGTAAATCGTTTTCATTAAATCCACGTTGCCCTACTCCTTTTACCCACGGCACATGCGCATAACTGTAAAACGAAATTCTATCAGGTTGTAGTTCTTTGGTTCTATTAATGGTATAAATTACATTTTCTTTCGTTTGAAACGGAAGACCAAACACTAAATCGTGGCTGATAGAAGTATATCCTATCTCTTTTGCCCAATTATGTACTTTCTCTACATTTTCAAATGGTTGAATTCTGTGGATTGCTTCTTGTACCTTCGGATTGTAATCTTGCACTCCAAAACTTACACGTGTAAACCCTAAATTATACAATGTCTGTAAATGCTCTTTCGTAGTATTGTTCGGATGCCCTTCAAAACTAAATTCATGATCAGGATGTTTTTCAGCATTCATAAAAATTCCATCAATCAATCTTTTTAATTGTGTTTCAGAAAAGAACGTTGGCGTTCCTCCTCCTAAATGAATTTCTTTTATTATTGGTTTTTCATCTACCAAATCAACGTACAATTGCCACTCTTTTAACACCGTTTCTATATACGGATCTTCAACTTCATGACGCTTTGTAATATGTTTGTGGCACGCACAAAACGTACATAAACTTTCACAAAACGGTAAGTGAATGTATAAACTAATTCCTTCTGTAGAATTACTTTCTATAAACGATTGTTTAAACGTTGCTATCCATTTCTCCTTTGAAAAAGTTTCATTGTCCCAATACGGAACAGTTGGATAACTCGTATATCTTGGTCCTGGAATGTTATATTTTTGAATAAGTGAATTCATGTTCTCGATACTATTTTGTTTCATTCTTCTACAAAATCACTCGAACTGACATTAAGCCAATTCTAAAGCAATTTCTATCATTTCTTTAAAAGTTTGCTCTCTTTCTTCGGCAGTTGTTCTTTCTTTTGTAACCAAACTATCTGAAATAGTTAAGATTGATAATGCGTTTACTTTGTGTTTAGCAGCAACGGTATACAATCCGTTTGTTTCCATTTCAACACACAGCACACCGTAATCTGCCCATTTTTTATAGCTTTCAAATTCATCAGCATAAAACTCATCAGAACTTAAAATATTCCCTGCTTTTAACTGAATTCCTTTTTCTTTTGCTACTTCAATAGCTTTTAGAAACAACTCAAAACTCGCCGTTGGCGCATAATCGGCTCCGTTAAAACGAATCGTATTTAATCCTGAGTTGGTTGAAGCCGCCATCGCTATAACAATATCTCTAATTCTTACTTCCTTTTGATAAGAACCTGCTGAACCTACTCGAATTAAATTTTTAACTCCGTACTCAGTAATCAATTCATGAGCATAGATTAACGCTGAAGGAATTCCCATTCCTGTTCCTTGTACAGAAATCTTCTTTCCATGATAAGTTCCTGTGAATCCTAACATACCTCGAACATCATTATAGCAAACTGGATTTTCTAAAAATGTTTCTGCAATCCACTTTGCTCGCATAGGATCACCTGGTAATAAAACAGTTTCTGCTATTTCTCCTTTTTTTGCTTCAATATGTACGCTCATTATTTTAGATTTTTAGATGTTTGGATACTTGGGTGCTTAGATATTTGGATTATTTGATTGTTAGATTACTTTTGGCTGAAAGCTGTAAGCTATATGCTGTAGGCTATACGCACTTGTAACTTTTCACTTTTAGTTTTACATTTTTCACTTTTCACTTTTCGTTTTCAAACTCCTATTAATATTGATCTTTATCAGCAGTTCCTTCTGTTATTAATGAAACTCCAGAAGAAGTTCCTAAACGTGTTACTCCCATTGCTATATACTTCAGTGCAGTTTCTATATCTCTAATTCCTCCTGCTGCCTTTATTTGAGCTTTTCCATCTACCACACTATCCATGATAGTTACATCTTCAAAAGTTGCTCCTCCTGTTCCAAAGCCCGTTGATGTTTTCACAAAATCAGCACCTGCATTTACAGCTAACTTACTTGCTGTTTTTATCTGTTTTTTTGACAAATAACAATTTTCAAAAATCACTTTTAAAGTGTTTTCTCCTATCGCTTCTTTAATCAATCGGATTTCTTTTTCAACATATTTTTCATCTCCTTCTAATAGCTTTCCTATATTGATAACCATATCAATTTCTGATGCTCCATTTTTTATACAATCTTTAGCTTCAAAAACTTTCGCTTCGGTAGTCATTGCTCCTAACGGAAAACCAATAACCGCAGCTACTTTTACCTCTGTTTCCTGTAACTCTTTTGCTGCTAATTCTACATAACAACCATTTACACAAACTGCAAAAAAATTATATTCTTTAGCTTCATTACAAAGCTTAACGATATCTGCTTTTGTCGCTGTAGCTTTCAACAACGTATGATCTATGTATCTATTCAGCCTCATAACTAAACTTCTTTAACTCTGTTTACTGAATCTGATTTGGATAAGGTTAAACGCACAACACTGTCTTCTAAAGCAGTTAAGTTATGTATAATTTTTGCTTCTAAAGAAATCATATCTCCTGAATTTAACCTCTTTACTTCATTGTTTACACCAAAATCTATGTTTCCTTTCAGTACTTGAACAACTATTGGATAAGGTGCTTTATGATCTTTCATTACCTGATTTTTCTTAAAAACTATTCTAATTTCTTTGGAAAAATCGGTTTCTAACAATAAAGAAACAGCTACCTTTTCTTCATTGTACTCTAAGTTTTCTAAAAATGCTGCTGTTTTCATATTTTAAATTTATTTTAGTTTTCTTCCTAACATATTGGTAGCAATCGTTGTAAATACTACCACACTTATAGAGCTTAAAGGCATTAAAATTGCTGCAATTACAGGCATTAATTGCCCTGTTACTGCAAAATAAAGTCCTACAACATTGTACATTAAAGATAATAAAAAACAATATTTTATAATTTTTACTGCTTTTTTTGAGGCTTTTATATAATCTGCTATCTGATTAAATTTCGTCGCATCTAAAATCGCATCACAGGCTGGAGAAAACACGTTAATATTCTCAGATATTACAACTCCCACATTACTTTGAGCTAGAGCTCCAGCATCATTCAATCCGTCTCCAATCATCAACACACTCTTATCTTTTTCTTGCAACTCCTCAACATAGTGCAATTTATCTTGTGGTTTTTGATTGAATAAAAAGGTGGTTTCTTTCGGTAAAAACTCTTCTAAAAACTTCTTTTCTCCTTCATTATCTCCAGATACTATCGATAAATCATATTTCTTATTTAGCTGAGTAAATAATTCCTGAACACCTTTTCTATAGGCATTTTTGAAAACATACTTTCCTTTGTATTCATCATTAACACTAATATGTACTGAAGTATCTAAATTCGTTTGCTCTTTTGCATTTTTAACAAAAGAAGATGAACCTATTTTTATTTTTGTTTGTTGATAATTCGCTTCAATTCCTTTACCTACGTGCTCTTGATAACTATCTACGGTTAACACCTCTTCATCTTGTAACGAAGTGTACAACATTCTACTTAATGGGTGATTCGACGCTCTAAGAGAACTTTTTAGTATTGATTTTTGAGTGGGATCTAAGCTTTCTCCTTCATACGTTATTGTGTTTTCTTTATTCGTGGTAAGCGTACCTGTTTTATCAAAAATTACCGAATTAACAGCTGCTAATTGTTCTACTACAGTCGCATTTTTAAGATAGAATTTCTTTCTGCCAAAAATTCGCAAGATGTTTCCTAAAGTAAACGGAGCTGCCAATGCAATTGCACACGGACATGCGATAATTAGAACCGAAGTAAATACGTTTAACGCTACACTTGAATCGTAATACAGCCAAAATCCAGTAGATAAAAAAGCGATAGATAAAACAACTATGGTAAAGTTTTTACTTATCTCATCTGTTAATGTTTTAAAAGATGAGTTTTTATCTTTCTGAAACACATCATTACTCCATAATTGTGTCAAATAACTTTGTGAAACCGACGCTAACACTTCCATTTCTATACTTCCAGACAATTGTTTTCCTCCTGCGAACAACTTATCTCCCGATTTTTTGTTTACGGGCACTTCTTCACCTGTAACGAAACTGTAATCTATTTTTGCTTCTCCGCTAATTAAAATTCCATCAACAGGAATCAACTCCTGATTTCTAATTAATAATCTATCTCCTTTTTTAACTTCATAAATTTGAGTATTCTCTTCTTTTTTGTCAGAAGTTATCTTGGTTACCGCAATTGGAAAATACGATTTATAATCACGTTCAAACGATAAGAAATTATAAGTTTTCTGCTGAAAAAACTTCCCAAGTAATAAAAAGAATACTAATCCAGTTAAACTATCGAAGAATCCAGTTCCTAAATCAAAAAGAATTTCTGCCGTACTACGAACAAACAGCACAAATATTCCTAAAGCAATAGGAACATCGATGTTTAAAATTTTTGAGCGCAAGCCTTTATAAGCTGAAATGAAATAATCAATTCCTGCATAAAACACTACTGGAAGTGAAAAAATAAACATCAACCAACGGAATACACCTTTGTATTGTTCTAACCAGTATTCTGACACTTCAAAATATTCAGGAAATGATAAAAACATCACGTTTCCGAAAGCAAAACCAGCAATTCCTAATTTATAAATTAAGCTGCGATCAACTTTCTTTTTTCCAACTTCATAATCTTCTAAACTGATATACGGTTCATAACCAATAGAACTTAATAATAGTACTATTTCTTTTAGTGAAGTCTTTTCTGAATTGTACGTAATTCGTACAGTTTTTTTCGGGAAGTTAACTTGCGCCGACGAAACATTACTTTGCAGTTTGTGTAGATTTTCTAAAACCCAAATACACGAACTACAGTGAATATGCGGTATATACAGATTAATGACCTGCATATTACCATCGTTAAACTCAAGAAGTTTTTCTACAATCGGTTGATTATCTAAAAAATCGTACTTTCCTTGTATTTCTTCAGGGATAGCTCCTGGGTTGTTTTGAAAATCGTAATAACACGTTAAATCGTTTTCTGAAAATATTTCATAAACGGTTTTACACCCTTTACAGCAGAAAAATTTATCTTGTACTGTAATTTTTTCGGTATCACATTCGTTACCACAATGAAAACATATTTTGCTTTCCATATTTACTCTTTTGCCTACAACAAATGTCCGATAAGATTCTATTTTAAAACATGATAATTGTCAGCTTTTTCTGTATATTTGAGTGGAAAAAAAGGCAAAAATATGAGCAAGTGTGAGCAGTGTATTATTCGGGAATTCAACTCCTTAAAAACTTTAACGAAAGACGAATTAATAAGAATTACTGGGTGTAAAACATCGAAAACGGTAAGAAAAGGTGAAGTTTTATTTGATGAAGGAGAATATATTAATGGAGTATTTTGTATTAAAGAAGGAGTTTGTAAGGTTTCTAAAATGAGTGATAATGGTAGAGATCAAATTATTCATTTAATACAAAAAGGAGATATTTTAGGAGAACGTAGTTTAATAAACAACGAAGCCTCAAATTTAAAGGCTATTGCCATAAATGATATGGAAGTTTGTTTTATTCCTAAAGATGAAATTATTAGGGATTTAGAGAACAATCCTCATTTTTCTTTAGATCTTTTAAGAAAAATGGCTAACTCACTAAAAAAAGCAGATGATGTTATTGTTGATATGGCTCAAAAAACCGTAAAACAACGTTTAGCAGCTACTCTTTTGTTTTTAGAAGCCAAGTTTGAAAAAAATGATAATGGCTCTATAAAGGTTAACTTATCTAGAGAAGATATTGCCAATATTATAGGAACTGCCACTGAAAGTGCCATCCGATTACTTTCTGAATTTAAAAAGAAGAAAATGATCGATTTACAAGGAAAAGAAATCGTTATTTTAGATGTTAAAGCCTTAAAAGACTTGTCTGAAGGTTTCTAAATATAAAAACAAAAAAAATCGTCTAAATAGACGATTTTTTTGTTTTAAGCTTCACCTGTAGTCCCACCAAAATTCATTGGAATTGGAGGCTGCTCATAATCTTTAATTTCACCATGTGCTTGTTCAAACTTACGAATATTATCTGCCAACGCTTTTGATAAACGTTTTGCATGTTGTGGTGTTAATATAATTCTCGATTTTACTTTTGCCTTAGGTACACCTGGCATAATGTTGATGAAATCAACAATAAACTCTGAAACAGAATGGTTTATAATAGCTAAATTACTATAGGTTCCTTCAGCTATTTCTTGATCTAATTCTATGTTTAATTGAGGTTCTTTTTTAGTATCGTCCATACTGTAATATATTATTTTTTTAGAAAAAAACAAGGGTTTAGAGTTTTAAAAACTCTAAACCCTTGCTATAATTTATAAACATAAGTTCTTATAAACTTTGTTCAATCTCATCTTTAGGACCTACGATTTGATCTTCGTATGCTCTCATTCCTGTACCTGCTGGTATACGCTTACCTACAATTACATTTTCTTTTAATCCTTCTAAGGTATCTACTTTACCGTTTACTGCGGCTTCGTTTAATACTTTAGTAGTTTCCTGGAACGACGCAGCTGAGATAAACGACTTCGTTTGTAACGAAGCTCTTGTAATACCTTGTAATACTTGCTCAGCAGTAGCTGGTTGAGCATCACGTGCAATTACTAAGTTTTTATCTTCTCTACGTAATAAAGAGTTTTCATCTCTTAATTGACGAGCAGTAACAATTTGTCCTGGTTTTAAGTTTGCTGAATCTCCTGAGTCTTCAACAACTTTCATTCCGTAGATAGCATCGTTTTCTTTAATGAAATCAGTTTTATGAACTAATTGATTTTCTAAGAATAAGGTATCTCCTGAATCAATAATTCTAACTTTACGCATCATTTGACGTACTACTACTTCGAAATGCTTGTCATTAATCTTCACCCCTTGTAAACGATATACTTCTTGAATTTCGTTTACTAAGTACTCTTGTACAGCTGAAGGTCCTTTGATATTTAAGATATCTGTTGGAGTAATTGCTCCGTCAGATAACGGCATACCTGCTTTGATAAAGTCATTTTCTTGAACTAAGATTTGGTTAGATAACTTGATTAAGTATTTTCTAACATCACCTGTTTTAGATTCAATAATGATTTCACGGTTACCTCGTTTAATCTTACCAAAAGATACAACTCCGTCAATCTCAGCAACTACTGCTGGGTTAGATGGGTTACGTGCTTCAAATAATTCTGTTACACGTGGTAAACCTCCTGTAATATCTCCTGCTTTACCAGACTTACGAGGAATTTTTACTAATGTTTTACCAGACTCAACTTTATCACCATTATCAACAATTAAGTGAGCTCCTACTGGTAAACTGTATGAACGTAATGCATTACCATCAGCATCTTCAATGATTAATGAAGGAATGATTTTCTTGTTCTTAGAATCAGTAATTACTTTTTCTTGGAAACCTGTTTGTTCATCAATTTCTACAGAGTAGTTAATTCCTTGCTCTAAGTTATCAAACTTCACTTTACCAGCGAATTCTGAAACGATAACTCCGTTAAATGGATCCCATTGACATAGGGCATCTCCTTTTTTGATCGTTTTTCTATCTTTATCAAAAATAATAGAACCGTAAGGAATAATATTTGTACTTAATACAACTCCGTTTTTCTTATCTATAATTTTAACTTCGGCAGTACGAGAAATAACGATATCTACTTCTTCTCCTGCTGCGTCTTTACCTTTAACCGTACGTAAATCATCAATAGTTACATCTCCATCAAACTTAGCGATTAACTTGTTGTCTTCTGAAATATTTCCTGCTACCCCTCCAACGTGGAACGTACGTAATGTTAACTGTGTACCTGGTTCTCCAATCGATTGTGCTGCAATTACACCAACTGCTTCACCTCTTTGAACTTTTTGACCAGTAGACATACTTTGTCCGTAACACTTCTCACAAATTCCTTTTTCAGATTCACAAGTTAATGCAGAACGAACTTCGATTGTATCTACCCCTGCAGCTTCAATTTTATCTGCTAATATTGGAGTAATTAATTCTCCTGCAGCGATTAATAACTCATCTGAATTTGGTGGATATACATCGTGTAATGCTGTACGACCAGAAATTCTATCACTTAAAGATTCAACGATTTCATCATTCTTCTTTAATGCAGAAACTTCTAATCCTCTTAATGTACCACAATCTACTTCATTAATGATAACATCTTGAGATACATCTACTAAACGACGTGTTAAATAACCTGCATCGGCTGTTTTTAATGCGGTATCGGCAAGACCTTTACGAGCACCGTGCGTAGAGATAAAGTATTCTAAGATTGATAAACCTTCTTTAAAGTTAGATAAAATCGGGTTTTCAATAATTTCTCCACCACTAGCTGTAGACTTTTTAGGTTTTGCCATCAGACCACGCATACCTGTTAACTGACGAATCTGCTCTTTCGATCCACGCGCTCCAGAATCTAACATCATGAATACTGAGTTAAATCCTTGTTGGTCTTCACGTAAACGCTTCATCGATAATTCAGTTAATCGGTTGTTGGTAGACCCCCAAACATCAATTACCTGGTTATAACGCTCTTTTTGCGTTAACATACCCATGTTATAGTTCATGATAATACCATCCACTTCTTGGTTTGCCTCAGCAATCATAGCGTGTTTCTCTTCTGGAATAATGATATCACCTAATGAGAATGATAAACCACCTTCGAAGGCGTATTTATATCCCATATTTTTAATTTCATCTAAGAATTTTCCAACAGCTGGTATATCAGTAACTTTTAAAATTCTACTAATAACACCTCTTAATGATTTCTTAGTTAAAACTTCATTAATAAACCCTGCTTCTTCTGGTACAACTTCGTTGAATAAAACTCTACCTACAGTAGTTTCAATAATTCTAACTACGTGCTCTCCATTAACTACATCATTAGTACGAACCTTAATACCTGCGTTTAGGTCTACTTTCTCTTCATTTAAGGCAATAATTACCTCTTCTGGAGAATAGAAAGTTAATCCTTCACCCTTAATTGGCACTTCAGGAGTTGACTTTCTTTCTTTAGTCATATAATAAAGTCCTAATACCATATCTTGTGATGGTACTGTAATAGGAGCTCCATTTGCTGGGTTTAAGATATTGTGAGAACCTAACATTAATAGTTGAGCCTCTAAAATAGCTTCTGGCCCTAATGGTAAGTGAACCGCCATTTGATCCCCATCAAAATCCGCGTTAAATGCCGAACATGCTAATGGGTGTAAACGAATTGCTTTACCTTCTATTAATTTTGGTTGGAATGCTTGAATACCTAAACGGTGTAAGGTAGGGGCACGGTTTAATAATACCGGGTGTCCTTTAATTACATTTTCTAAGATATCCCAAACAACTGGTTCTTTGCGATCTATAATTTTCTTTGCAGATTTTACAGTTTTAACAATACCTCTTTCGATTAACTTACGAATAACGAAAGGCTTGTATAGTTCTGCTGCCATATCTTTTGGCAATCCACATTCAAATAATCTTAATTCTGGTCCAACAACAATTACCGAACGTGCAGAATAATCAACACGCTTACCTAATAAGTTTTGACGGAAACGTCCTTGTTTACCTTTTAAACTATCAGATAATGATTTTAATGGTCTATTAGACTCAGTTTTTACTGCAGATGATTTACGTGTGTTATCAAATAATGAATCTACTGATTCTTGTAACATACGTTTCTCGTTACGTAAAATTACTTCTGGAGCTTTGATTTCCATTAATCGCTTTAAACGATTGTTACGGATGATTACACGACGGTATAAATCATTTAAATCAGAAGTAGCGAAACGACCTCCATCTAACGGAACTAATGGACGTAATTCTGGTGGTATAACCGGAATTACTTTCATAATCATCCATTCTGGATTATTTTCTCTGTTCTTTTGAGAATCTCTAAAAGCTTCAACAACATTTAAACGCTTTAATGCTTCGTTTTTACGTTGCTTAGAAGTTTCAGTATTTGCTTTATGACGTAACTCATAAGATAATTGGTCTAAATCGATTCTTTCTAATAAATCGATTAAACACTCTGCTCCCATTTTAGCGATAAACTTATTAGGATCAGAATCTTCTAAGTACATATTTTCTTGTGGAAGTGTATCTAAAATATCTAAATACTCTTCTTCTGTTAAGAAATCCATTTTTTGTAATGGTTCTCCTTCAGCATTTTTAGCAATACCTGGTTGAATTACTACGTAACGCTCGTAGTAAATAATCATATCTAACTTTTTAGATGGTAACCCTAAAAGGTATCCCATTTTGTTAGGTAATGATCTAAAATACCAAATATGTGCTACAGGTACTACTAAGTTAATATGACCTACTCTATCTCTACGTACTTTTTTCTCAGTAACTTCAACCCCACAACGGTCACAAACGATACCTTTATATCGAATTCTTTTGTATTTACCACACGCACACTCGTAATCTTTTACAGGACCAAAGATACGCTCACAAAATAACCCATCTCTTTCTGGTTTATGTGTACGGTAGTTAATTGTTTCTGGTTTTAACACCTCACCTTTAGAAGCCTCTAAAATAGACTCAGGTGATGCTAAACCTATTGAAATTTTGTTAAACTTCTTAACAGTGTATTTTTCGTTTTTTCTTGCCATGATAATGGATTCGAATTAAAAATAAATGTCTTTTAACAAGACTGATATTGAAAAAATGATTTGCCTCAGAGCCTAGACTCTGAGGCATTTCACTGTGATTATTCTTCTAATTTAACGTCTAATCCTAAACCTTTAAGTTCGTGCATTAATACGTTAAATGATTCTGGTAAACCTGGTTCTGGCATAGCCTCACCTTTTACAATACTTTCGTAAGTTTTTGCTCTACCTAATACGTCATCAGACTTAACAGTTAAGATTTCACGTAAGATACTTGATGCACCATATGCTTCAAGTGCCCAAACTTCCATCTCTCCAAAACGCTGACCTCCAAACTGAGCTTTACCTCCTAATGGCTGTTGTGTAATTAATGAGTAAGGTCCGATAGAACGTGCATGCATCTTATCTTCAATCATGTGACCTAACTTAATCATATAAATTACTCCTACCGTTGCTGGCTGATCGAAACGCTTACCTGTACCTCCGTCATATAAGTATGTATGACCGAATCTTGGAATTCCTGCTTCGTCTGTTAATTTATTAATTTCATCTAAAGAAGCCCCATCGAAAATAGGAGTCGCATATTTTTGACCTAATTTTTGACCTGCCCATCCAAGAACAGTTTCATAAATCTGACCAATGTTCATACGCGATGGTACCCCTAATGGGTTTAATACGATATCTACTGGTGTTCCATCTTCTAAGAAAGGCATATCTTCTTGACGTACGATACGTGCAACAATACCTTTGTTTCCGTGACGTCCTGCCATCTTATCTCCTACTTTTAATTTACGTTTCTTAGCAACATAAATTTTAGCAAGTTTTAAGATTCCGGCTGGTAATTCGTCTCCTACAGAAATAGTAAACTTCTCACGACGTAAAACTCCTTGTAAATCGTTTACTTTAATCTTGTAGTTGTGAACTAATTCTACAACTAAATCGTTTAACTCCTTATCGGTAGTCCAAGTTCCGTTTAAATGTGTAAAGTCTTCAACAGAGTTTAACATTTTTTGCGTGAACTTCTTACCTTTTGGTAATACTTCTTCTCCTAAGTCGTTATAAACTCCTTGAGATGTTTTACCTGATACTAAGTTGAATAATTTTTCAACTAATACATCTTTTAAGTCTTCAAACTTAGATACGTAAGATGCTTCTAAAGCAGCGATAGCTTCTTTATCACGAGCACGTTTATTCTTATCTTTTACTGCACGTTTGAATAATTTTTTGTTGATTACAACACCTCTTAATGATGGAGAAGCTTTTAATGATGCATCTTTTACATCACCTGCTTTATCACCAAAGATGGCACGTAATAACTTTTCTTCTGGAGTTGGATCAGATTCTCCTTTTGGTGTAATCTTACCAATTAAGATGTCACCAGGATTTACTTCTGCTCCAATACGAATCATACCGTTTTCATCTAAGTCTTTAGTAGCCTCTTCAGAAACGTTAGGAATATCGTTTGTTAACTCCTCTGCTCCTAACTTCGTATCACGAACATCTAATGAATACTCATCAATGTGGATAGAAGTAAAGATATCTTCACGAACAACTTTTTCAGAAATCACAATCGCATCCTCGAAGTTATACCCTTTCCAAGGCATGAAGGCTACTTTCATGTTTCTACCTAAAGCTAATTCTCCTTTTTGTGTTGCATAACCTTCACAAAGCACTTGTCCTTCTTCAACTCTATCACCTACTTTTACGATTGGTTTTAGGTTGATGTTCGTACCTTGGTTGGTTTTTCTAAACTTAATTAAGTCGTATGATACTTCATCAGAATCGAAGCTTACCATTCGCTCTTCTTCTGTTCTGTCGTACTTAATTGTAATTTTGTTAGCATCTACATACTCAACAACTCCTGCTCCTTCAGCATTGATTAAGATACGAGAATCTTTAGCAACTCTACGCTCTAAACCAGTACCAACGATTGGAGATTCTGGACGTAATAATGGAACTGCTTGACGCATCATGTTCGATCCCATTAACGCACGGTTGGCATCATCATGCTCTAAGAAAGGAATTAACGATGCTGAAATCGAAGCGATTTGGTTAGGCGCAACGTCCATATAGTTAATTGCTTCAGGACTTTCTACTGGGAAATCTCCTTCTTCACGAGCAATTACTCTATCTCCTTCTATCTTACCATCATTTGCAACAGGTAAGTTAGATTGAGCAATCTTCATTCCTTCTTCCTCCTCAGCACTTAAATAAATAGGCTCTTCAGAAGAAACTGAACCGTTTTCTACTTTCTTATATGGAGTTTCAATGAATCCCATATTGTTAACTTTAGCATATACAGCTAAAGAAGAAATAAGTCCAATGTTTGGTCCTTCAGGTGTTTCAATCGGACATAAACGACCGTAGTGAGTATAGTGAACGTCACGCACCTCGAAACCTGCTCTTTCACGTGATAAACCTCCAGGTCCTAAAGCCGATAAACGACGTTTATGAGTAATCTCTGCTAATGGGTTTGTTTGATCCATAAACTGAGATAACTGGTTGGTACCAAAGAAAGAGTTAATTACTGAAGATAAAGTCTTAGCGTTAATTAAGTCGATTGGAGTAAATACTTCGTTGTCACGAACATTCATTCTTTCACGAATAGTACGTGCCATACGAGCTAAACCTACACCAAATTGTCCTGCTAATTGCTCACCAACAGTTCTAACACGACGGTTAGATAAGTGATCGATATCATCTACTTCAGCTTTTGAATTGATTAACTCAATTAAATACTTAATGATGGTAATGATATCGTTCTTTGTTAATACTTTTTGATCTAAATCTTCATTTAACTGAAGTTTAGTATTCATTCTAAAACGTCCTACCTCACCTAAACTATAACGTTGCTCTGAGAAGAATAATTTTTCAATAATTCCTCTTGCAGTTTCCTCGTCTGGCGGTTCAGCATTACGTAATTGTCTATATATATGCTCTACAGCCTCTTTTTCAGAGTTTGTAGGATCTTTTTGTAATGTATTGTGGATGATTGCATAGTCTGCTTGCTGATTATCTTCTTTGTGTAATAAAATAGTCTTAGCACCAGAATCTATAATTTCATCAATATGTTCTTTTTCAATAATGGTATCACGATCGAAAATAATTTCGTTACGCTCAATCGATACTACTTCTCCTGTATCTTCATCAACGAAATCTTCGTGCCAAGTTTTTAAAACTCTCGCCGCTAATTTATGCCCTAATACCTTCTTTAATCCAGCTTTTGAAACTTTTACTTCTTCAGCTAAATCAAAAATTTCTAATATATCTTTATCTCTTTCAAAACCGATGGCTCTGAATAATGTTGTTACTGGTAATTTTTTCTTTCTATCAATATAAGCGTACATTACTTGATTGATATCGGTAGCAAATTCTATCCAAGAACCTTTGAAAGGAATTACTCTTGCAGAGTACAATTTGGTTCCGTTTGCGTGGAAAGATTGCCCAAAGAATACACCTGGTGAACGGTGTAATTGCGACACTACAACTCTTTCTGCTCCATTAATAATGAATGTTCCAGAGTTAGTCATATAAGGAATTGTACCTAAATATACATCTTGAACTATCGTTTCAAAATCTTCGTGTTCAGGATCGGTACAATATAATTTTAAACGTGCTTTTAAAGGTACACTGTAAGTTAAACCACGCTCGATACATTCTTGAATGCTATATCTTGGTGGATCTACAAAGTAGTCTAAAAATTCTAGTACAAATTGATTACGTGTATCAGTAATCGGGAAGTTATCCATAAAGGTTTTGTACAAACCTTCTTCTCCACGTTCTTCTGCTTTAGTTTGCAATTGGAAAAAATCTTGAAATGATTTTACCTGAATATCTAAAAAATCTGGATAATCAGTTCCTAACTGCGAAGACGCGAAGTTAATTCTTTCAGTAGTGTTTATCGTTGCCAAAAGAGATGCTATTTTTAATTAAAAATAATATTTTTGAAACTTAACCGTTTCAATACTGCAATTTTAATTGCTTTACTGATTAAAAACCAGCACTTTATAATCGTAAAATCACAATGGAATTTATTGTGAAAAATAAAGAACGAATATATACACAAAATGGTTTAGGCCTAAAAACATGTGTTTTTAGTACCTAAACCTTAATTGTTTTTCCCCGTTTTAAATCGGGAGTATAGCTTACTTAAGCTCTACCTCAGCTCCTGCTTCTTCTAAAGACTTCTTAAGACCTTCTGCCTCATCTTTAGAGATTGCTTCTTTTACTGGTGCTGGTGCGCTATCAACGATTTCTTTAGCTTCTTTTAATCCTAATCCAGTTAATTCTTTAACTAACTTTACAACTGCTAATTTAGAACCACCTGCTGCTTTTAAGATTACATCAAACTCAGTTTTTTCTTCAGCTGCATCTCCACCACCTGCTGCTGGACCTGCTACTGCTACAGCTGCTGCTGCTGGCTCAATACCATACTCTTCTTTTAAAATATCAGCTAATTCATTAACTTCTTTTACTGTTAAGTTAACTAATTGCTCTGCGAAATCTTTTAAATCTGCCATTTTAATTGTTTTTAAAAATTTTATTATTTTAGTTTATTAGTGCGCGAAATTATTTTTCTGATAATGTCTTTAAGATACCTGATAACTTACCACCACCTGATTGTAATGCTGAAACAACATTCTTAGCAGGAGATTGTAATAAGGTAATAATATCTCCAATAAGTTCTTCTTTAGACTTGATGTTAACAAGAGCGTCTAATTGGTCATCTCCAACATAAACTGCTTCTTCAACATACGCACCTTTTAATAAAGGCTTGTCTGATTTTTTTCTGAACTCTTTGATAACTTTTGCTGGTGCATTTGCAGCCTCAGCAATTAACATTGAAGTATTACCTTTTAATACGTCTGGTAACTCTCCGAAATCTTTATCAGAAGCTTCCATTGCTTTAGAAAGCAATGTATTTTTAACAACAGCCAATTGTACGTTAGCTTTGAAACAAGCTCTACGTAAGTTAGATGTAGTAGCTGCATCTAAACCAGAAATATCTGCTAAATAGATTGTGCTAGTATCTGCTAATTGTGCTGTTAAATCTTGTATTACTTGTGATTTTTCCTCTCTAGTCATAATTAAAAAGTTTTAACTGCCTTACGATACTGTTTTAACATCTACAGCAACACTAGGGCTCATAGTAGAAGAGATAAAGATACTCTTAATATAAGTTCCTTTAGCCGCTGTTGGCTTTAATTTAATTAATGTTTGAATTAACTCGTTTGCATTTTCTGTAATCTTTGCAGCATCAAAAGATGCTTTTCCGATTGCAGCGTGTACAATACCAGTTTTATCTACTTTAAAGTCGATTTTACCAGCTTTTACTTCTTGTACTGCTTTTGCAACATCCATAGTTACTGTACCTGTTTTTGGGTTTGGCATTAAACCACGAGGACCTAATACACGTCCTAAAGGACCTAATTTACCCATTACTGAAGGCATAGTAATAATAACGTCAACATCAGTCCATCCTCCTTTAATTTTTTGAAGGTACTCATCTAATCCAACATAATCAGCACCAGCTTCTTTAGCTTCTGCTTCTTTATCTGGAGTAACTAATGCTAAAACTTTTACATCTTTACCAGTTCCGTGAGGTAATGTTACAACACCACGAACCATTTGATTAGCTTTACGAGGATCTACTCCTAAACGCACAGCTAAATCTACAGATGCATCAAATTTTACGTTTGTAATTTCTTTAACTAAAGCTGATGCTTCACTTAAATTATAAACTTTAGAGCTATCTACTTTAGCACGAGCCTCTTTTTGTTTTTTAGTCAATCTTGCCATTTTCTAAATCTCTTTTAAGTTTATGCAGGAGCATCACCTGTTACTGTTAATCCCATAGAACGAGCTGTTCCGGCAATCATTTTCATTGCAGACTCTACTTCAAAGGCATTCATATCAGCCATTTTGTCTTCTGCAATTCCACGAATTTGATCCCAAGATACGCTTGCTACTTTCTTTCTATTAGGCTCACCTGAACCTTTCTTAATTTTGGCCGCTTCTAATAATTGTACCGCAGCTGGTGGAGTTTTTACAACAAACTCGAAAGATTTGTCTGTATAAACTGTAATAACAACAGGTAATACTTTACCTTGTTTGTCCTGTGTACGAGCATTAAACTGCTTACAGAACTCCATGATGTTAACACCGGCAGCACCTAAAGCGGGTCCAACTGGTGGCGACGGATTCGCTGCACCTCCCCTAACTTGTAGTTTTACTAATTTACTTACTTCTTTTGCCATTGTTTAAGATTTAACGATGTGCTTAAATTGGAAGCTTAAACACACCAAAATATAGGTGTAACAATTATATTTTCTCTACTTGCATGTAATTTAGTTCTAATGGAGTTTTTCTTCCGAAAATCTTTACCATTACCTCTAATTTACGTTTTTCTTCATTAACCTTTTCAACTGTTCCATCGAATCCGTTGAAAGGCCCGTCAATTACTTTTACAGTTTCACCAACTGAATAAGGAATTGCAACGTTTTCATCTTTAACAGAAAGTTCATCAACCTTACCTAACATTCTGTTTACTTCTGATTTACGCATTGGTACAGGATCTCCTCCTTTTGTTTCACCTAAAAAACCAATAACTCCAGTTACTGATTTGATTACGTGAGGAACCTCACCTGCTAAATTAGCTTCTACCATTACATAACCAGGAAAGTAAACTCTTTCTCTGTTTATCTTCTTTCCGTTTCGTACTTGAATAACTTTTTCAGTTGGAACGATTACTTGGTTTACATAATCAGACAACCCATGACGCGCTATTTCAGTCTCGATATAAGATTTAACCTTATTTTCTTGACCTCCAATAGCTCTCACAACATACCATTTCATCACCGAATCAGCCATCATTAAAACATTTTAAAGAAGTTATCTAATCCTGTTTGAAAAACTTTATCTATTCCAGCTACTGCTAAAGCAAAAACAATAGTGAATACTGCTACTACCACTGTAGACTTTTGAGCTTCTTCGCGAGATGCCCAAGTCATATTGGTATTTAATTCTTCAAAAGAATCTTTAATATATTGTACAAAGTTACTCATATTTTATCCTTTTAACGAGTTGCAGTAAAACCACAACTCGTTTTTAATTTTTGCACGGGTTGAGAGACTCGAACTCCCGACACCTGGTTTTGGAGACCAGTGCTCTACCAACTGAGCTAAACCCGTATTTATAAAGGAGTCTCACTAATAAGGAGACTCCTTATAAATTTATAATTAAACTATAATTAGTCTAAAATTTCAGTTACCTGACCAGCTCCTACTGTTCTACCTCCTTCACGGATTGCGAACTGTAAACCAACGTTTAATGCGATTGGTTGGATTAAGTCTACGATGATAGTTAAGTTATCACCTGGCATTACCATCTCTACTCCTTCTGGTAAGTTGATGTTACCAGTTACGTCTGTTGTACGTACGTAGAACTGTGGACGGTAGTTGTTGTGGAATGGAGTGTGACGTCCACCTTCTTCTTTCTTTAAGATATATACCTCAGCTTTAAATTTAGCGTGTGGAGTAATAGAACCTGGTTTACAGATTACCATACCTCTTTTAATATCTTCTTTTGCAATACCTCTTAATAAGATACCTGCGTTATCTCCAGCCTCTCCTCTATCTAAGATTTGACGGAACATTTCGATACCAGTTACAGTAGAAGTTAACTTCTCGTCACCCATACCGATGATCTCTACAGGATCTCCAGTGTTAACGATACCAGTTTCGATACGTCCTGTTGCTACAGTACCACGACCAGTAATAGAGAATACATCTTCGATTGGCATTAAGAATGGCTTTTCAGTATCTCTTGGCGGCTCTTCAATCCAAGTATCAACAGCTTCCATTAATTCTAATACTGTATCAACCCACTTTTGCTCTCCGTTTAATGCACCTAAAGCAGAACCAGCGATTACAGGGCCGTTATCTCCATCGTACTCATAGAAAGATAATAAGTCTCTTACTTCCATTTCTACTAACTCTAATAACTCCTCGTCATCAACCATATCAACTTTGTTTAAGAAAACAACGATACGTGGAATACCTACCTGACGACCTAATAAGATGTGCTCACGAGTTTGTGGCATTGGACCATCTGTAGCAGCTACTACTAAGATAGCACCATCCATTTGTGCAGCACCTGTTACCATGTTCTTTACGTAATCGGCGTGACCTGGACAGTCAACGTGTGCGTAGTGACGGTTAGCTGTTGCATACTCTACGTGAGAAGAGTTAATTGTAATACCTCTTTCTTTTTCTTCTGGAGCGTTATCGATTTGATCAAAAGCTCTTTGCTCAGAATATCCTGCATCTGCTAATACTTTAGTAATTGCAGCAGTTAAAGTAGTTTTACCGTGATCTACGTGACCAATAGTACCTACGTTTAAGTGCGGTTTCGAACGATCATAAGTTCCTTTTGCCATGATTATTAATTTTAATTCTTAGTTAAATATATTTAGTGTTATTTTAAAACTCTTGTCAAATAAACTCTAAAATAGAGCCAACAACGGGATTTGAACCCGTGACCTCATCCCTACCAAGGATGCGCTCTACCAACTGAGCTATGTCGGCAACGAATTTAGAGCGGGAGACCGGGTTCGAACCGGCGACATTCAGCTTGGAAGGCTGACGCTCTACCAACTGAGCTACTCCCGCAATTTTGCTTCTTAAGATTTTTGTGGGGAGAGCAGGATTCGAACCTGCGAAGTCGTAAGACAACGGAGTTACAGTCCGTCCCATTTGGCCGCTCTGGAATCTCCCCAAAAATCTTAAATCAAAATTTTAATGAACTTTTGTTCTTTTAGAGCCGATGGAGGGACTCGAACCCACGACCTGCTGATTACAAATCAGCTGCTCTAGCCAGCTGAGCTACATCGGCAATTGCTATAAAAAAACAATCCGCTATTTCTAACGGACTGCAAATGTAAAAAGTAATTTTTGATTTTTAAAACTTTTTTTAATTATTTTTTATTGTTTTTTTATACAAGAGCATCTTTCTTTTTTTCTTTAGACTTTTGCAACTGTCTTTTTAATGATTCTACCGACATACTAACTCCTTCTTCAAAAGTTTTGCATTGCTTTTTCACCATTAACTCATCTCCTGGTATATTGATTTTTACCTCTGTAATTTTATTCTCTTTTTCGCTCGTTTTTTGCACTTTTAAAAATACTTCTGCATCAACGATCTTATCATGAAACCTTTCTAATCCTCCTACTTTTTTCTCAATGTAATCTATTAACTTTTTGTCTGCTGAGAAATTTACTGATTGCGTGAATACCTTCATAATTCTTCGATCTTTTAGGTTGACTCTCTAGGATGAGCCTTATTATACACTTTTTTTATTTGTTCCAAGCTATTATGCGTATACACTTGGGTAGAGGCTAAACTTGAATGCCCTAGTAATTCTTTAACCGAATTTAACGACGCACCGTTATTTAATAAATGCGTTGCAAAAGCGTGCCTTAAAATATGGGGGCTTTTTTTTGCTTTTGTCGACACCCTACTAAAGTACAAATTTATTATTCGGTAAACAAGGGTTTCATAAATTTTAACTCCCTTTTTGGTCACAAAAAGCGCTTCTTCATTTTCTATTTCATACGCTTTTTTTTCAGACAAATATTTCTCTAACGTTTTATAGACTGACGGCAAGATTGTTACATATCGTTCTTTATTCCTTTTTCCTAAAACTTTAATTGCTTTTTTAGAATAATCTACATCTTTCTCTTTAACATTTATTAACTCTATTCTTCTCATTCCTGTTGAATACAATAACTCAACAATTAATCGATCTCTTATCGATTCAAAATCGGAAGCTTTATTCAACAACTTCAACACCTCTTCTACTTCATTTTGATCGAATGGTGTTTGAATTTTCTTTTGAACTTTTAACGCTTTATGACTCGCTAGCGGATTCGTTGTTACCTCTCCTATTTTTTGCAAAAACTTATAAAAGGTCTTTAGTGAACTTACCTTTCTATTTACACTTCTATTAGACACACCACTATTCACCAAACTAACAATCCATGTTCGTATTTGGTTATAATGTATGTTTTCTAAATCTTCTTGATCAAATTCAACCTCACAAAAATCTTTAAATGCAATCAAATCTGTATTGTATGCTTGTATAGTATGTTTCGAATAGTTTCTCTCAAACGCTAAGTATTCTAAAAAAGCTTCAATAAGCATATATCTTTCTTTTTATTAAAATGAAGGTACAAAAAAAACCTGTATTGAGATCAACACAGGTTTTTATACATTATAAGGATGATTACTATCCTACTTCTTCTTGAGTTCTTAACTTCTGAACGTAAGATGCTTTAATCATTTGAGCACGTTTAGCTACAGACGGCTTTGTAAATTGCTTTCTGTTACGTAATTGCTTCATCGTTTTTGTACGATCAAATTTACGCTTATAACGTTTTAACGCTCTATCGATATTCTCTCCTTCTTTAACTGGAATGATTAACATATTTTTGCACCTCCTTTCATTGTAGTTTTCTATATTTTAAAATCTTTTGATAAAACACAGTATATCAGAAGATTATATTATTTTTAATTTATTTGGACGGCAAAGATACAAAGTATTGGTTTAAAACCAACTATTTTTAAATTTCTTTTCATAAAAAAAATCCTGTTATCAAAAACAGGATTCTTATTTAGTATTATTTAACCAACTTAGGTTGCTGGCTTGTATTCTTTTTTGTCTATTACCATTTTTGCAATGCGAGGACGCATTTTCGCAAAAATGATAATCA
The DNA here is from genome assembly GCF_051200845.1 of Tenacibaculum sp. A30. Lineage (NCBI taxonomy): Bacteria > Pseudomonadati > Bacteroidota > Flavobacteriia > Flavobacteriales > Flavobacteriaceae > Tenacibaculum > Tenacibaculum sp. A30. Next base: position 2,563,762 of record NZ_CP195160.1, on the reverse strand, counting down.
ACAACATTACGTAGCTGGCTTATATTCTTTCTTATCTATTACCATTTTTGCGATGCGAGAACGCATTTTCGCAAAAATGATAATCAAACAACATTACGTAGCTGGCTTATATTCTTTCTTATCTATTACCATTTTTGCGATGCGAGAACGCATTTTCGCAAAAATGATAATCAACAACATTACGTAGCTGGCTTATATTCTTTCTTATCTATTACCATTTTTGCGATAATCTCTTTTAAGATTTCAGAAGTTCCTCCACCAATTGGTCCTAAACGGCTATCACGAAGTAAACGCGCCATAGGATATTCTTCCATATAACCATAACCTCCTAACAATTGCAATGCATCGTAAATTACCTCATCTGCCATTTTAGTTGACAATAATTTACTCATACTCGCTTCTTTCACCACATAAACACCATCGTTTAATCTTTTTGCGATAGAGTAATTGTATTCTTTACACATATCTACTCTACTTGCCATTTCAGCAACTTTATGACGTAAGGCTTGGAATTTATCTAATGTTTTTCCAAATGCTTGACGCTCACTCATATATTGCACAGCGTAATCAACAGCATATTCTGCACGTGCGTGCGCGTTGATTCCCATAATTAATCTTTCTAACGCAAAGTGTTGCATGATATATGGAAATCCTTTTCCTTCTTCACCCATTAAGTTTTCAGCAGGAATTACCACATTATCAAAAGCGATTTCAGCAGTATCTGAAGCTCTCCAACCTAATTTATCTAATTTAGTTGATGAAATTCCTGGAGTATCTCTATCAACCATAAAAATACTCATTCCTCTATGTTTATCTTCTGGATTTGTTTTCGCAGCTACTACCAAATAATCAGAATACACTCCATTTGTAATAAATGTTTTTGAGCCGTTAAGTACATAAGTGTCTCCTTTTTTTACTGCTGTAGTTCGCATTCCTGCAACATCACTTCCGCCAAAAGGTTCAGTAATACATAAACATCCTATTTTATCACCTTCAATACTTGGTGTTAAGTATTCTCTTTTAATACGATCGTCTCCTTCTTTATTTACGTGTGTCATTGCTAAGTATGCATGCGCCCACATATTAGCTGCGAAACCACCTGAATTCACCTTTTGTAATTCTTCTAAAAAGATTACTGTATAAAAAAGGTCTAAGCCTAATCCTCCGTATTCTTCTGGTTGATTTAAACCAAAGTATCCCATTTCACCGAATTTCTTCCAGATAAAACGTTCAACAGTTCCTTCTTTTTCCCATTTATCTATATGCGGAACAACCTCTTTTTGTAAAAAATCTTTAAAACTTTGACGAAAAGACTCGTGCTCTTCAGTAAAATACATACTGTTCATTCGTTCTCTAATTGTTTGTTGTTTGTTATTGTGCTTCCAAATATATAACTATTCTATCGTATTTGTCTAGTGGAAAATCTTTAATATTTCTTAATTCTGAAATATCTTGAAGCTCTGCCACCTCATCTCGATACTCAAAAATCTTTTTACATAGCTCATAATCTATATATGGATTTTTCAATACTTCCTTAAAAGTAGCTGTGTTTACATTTACTTTTGATATAATTGGTTTATCTACAATTTTGAATGTTTCTAGAACCTCGTTAGCAGTTTCTTTGCTCAATCCCCAAACCTCATACAATTGAGATGAAAGCGAATATCCTTGTAATTTATTTCGGTATTTTATAATTCTTATAGCAAGCACTTCTCCTACTCCACTAACAGTTTCAAAATCTTGTTGCGTAGCTTTATTAATATCGTTCGTAGAAATTTTATGTACCTTATTATATATAGGTTTTTCAAAAGAACTCGTTTCAATAGTTTTATTTTTCTTTTGATTTTCTCTTTTGACTACCCAATCTGGGAATTTAAAATAAGGAGATATTGCAGCCAACAAACTATCTGACACTTTGGTTATTTGTTGAAATTCGGATACGGAGTTTACAAACTTGTTTTGTTTTCTGTAAGTATGAAGTCTATCAATTTCTTCTGTGGTCATTCCTAATTGATATCCTTTGAAGTCTGTTATATAATTTGGATTAAATGGAAACAACTTCGGCTTCCTGTTTTCTAGCTCTATTTGCTTTAAACTATCTATTTGGTATTGAAAAGCTATTAATTCATCTGTTGTAGTGTTTTGCTCATCTTCCGAAGAAAAATCAACAAAAGCATAAATGAATTGTAAGACGACAATTACCGCCAACAAAAAGAAAACCCCATTTCGTTGGCGTTTGTTATACCAGAAAAGGGGTTTAAATATTTTCATTTTTTTTTAGTTTTTAATCTTCAATTGCTTCCTTTTTTAGGTTAATAGCATCCATATACCTTTTTAATTGCTTTTTAACCACTGGCATTAACAAGTATAAACCTACCATATTTGGGAACACCATTGCAAAAATCATTGCATCTGAGAAATCCCAAATAGATTTCATACTAGCCGCAGCACCAATTACCACGAAAGTTAAGAATAAAAATTTATATGTTAAATCAGCTCTTTTACCTCTACCAAATAAAAACTTCCAAGACTGTAACCCGTAGTAAGACCATGAAATCATCGTTGATACTGCAAATAACACTACTGCAACAGTTAAAAATACATTTGAATAAGGTATATATGCTGCAAATGCTTTTGATGTAATTCCTGCTCCTTCATACGCAACTCCATCAATAAATACAGATCCAGAACCATCTCCTCCGTATTCGAATGCTCCTCCGAAGTTAAACATGATAATTACTAAAGCTGTCATTGTACAAATTAATACCGTGTCAATAAATGGCTCTAATAAGGCTACTAAACCTTCAGAAGCTGAATATTTTGTTTTTACTGCTGAATGCGCAATTGAAGCAGAACCTGCTCCTGCTTCATTTGAGAAAGCTGCTCTTTTGAACCCTACTAATAACACACCAATAACACCACCAACTCCAATTGCTGTTGGATTAAATGCTTCTGTAAGAATTAAAGAAATAGCATCATCAATTAAAGAAAAGTTACTAAAAATAATATACAAACATGCTAATACGTAAAGCACCGCCATAAACGGAACTACTTTTTCTGTTACCGAAGCAATTCTTTTAATTCCTCCAATAATGATAATTCCTACTAAAGCTGCCAACACTAAACCTATTATGGCTCCTGCTGCTGTACTTTCTAACCCTAATAACTCTTTAATTACAATTGTTGCTTGATTAGATTGTGCTGCGTTACCACCACCAAAAGAACCTCCAATACAGAACACCGCAAATGCAGCTGCTGCAATTTTACCTAAGGTTGCATATCCTTTTTCTTTTAATCCTTTTGATAAATAATACATAGGACCTCCATATACTGTACCGTCTTTCCCTACATCACGATAGTGAACTCCTAAAGTACATTCAACAAATTTTGTTGACATACCTAATAAACCACAAATAATCATCCAGAAAGTTGCTCCTGGACCTCCTAAAGCAATTGCCAATGCAACCCCTGCAATATTACCATTACCTACTGTACCCGAAACAGCAGTTGCTAATGCTTGGAAATGCGATACTTCTCCTTCATGACTCTCATCTCTTATCGTATCTTTTATATCTCCATCAATTTCTAAATCGCTATGTATGCTTTCAATATTTTCTATATGTTCTTCGATATCATCTACATTGTTCATATCAACTCCTTGAGCTATACCATCTTCTCCATACAATAATTGCGCTCCATGCTTCTCTATATCTTCATATTTACCTCTAACAACATTGATTGCTGTAAAAAAGTGGCGAATGTTAGGAAACCCAAAATAAACCGTAAAAAAAGCGGCACTTGCCACTAACAAAATCAATACAAAAGGGGTTCCAAATACTGGAAAGAAAATTACACTACTAAAGAAATCTGATATAGGTTTAAATGCTTCATCAATTTGTTGATCCAAACCTTTTTCTTGTGCAAATGTGAACATCGGCGTTATCAAAAACAGCAATGCAAGTAATCTTTTATTCATAATGTAAGTATTAGATTTTTTGATTTAGTAGCCCGCAATATCATAAAAAAATGAACTTACAACAAGTTTTAATCGTTAAATATGAAGATAAGATTAGTTTTTCTTTAAATTTTTGTAAAACCCTACTTAAACCACTAATCGTGTATTGGCTTTATTTTGAAGATATCCTCAGCTTTACTGGTTTTTAAAACTTTTATAGAAAAGCAACATAAACCTTAAGGAGACTAGGGTTTTTAGAAAATGAAAAAGAATGTACTTTTATTTAGTTTTTCACAACTATTTTGATAGACAACTTAAAAAATCATTCATCTTTTTTTAAAATAGCTTTCTTAAAGTATTTATTTGTTCTGGTCGCCCTAAAACAATAAGATTTCCTCCTGCTTCTAGCTTTACTTCTGCTTCAGGATTTATAATATACTCCTTACTTGGTGTGCGGTAACCGATAATGGTACATCCGGTCTTTTTACGAAGATCTAAGTCTAAAATTGTTTTATCTAAGTATTTTTCTGGCAAATCATTAATAGCTACTTCTTCTAAGTTTGCTGTAGTTTCTCCTTCAATAGTTAATCTATCTACAAACTCAATTACATCTGGAGTTACCACTAAAGATGCCATGTGAGAACCTCCCAACTTATCGGGCATAATCACATTATCAGCCCCGGCAATTTTTAACTTATTGTAAGATGTTTCTTTCGAAGCTCTACTGATAATTTTACAATCTTTATTTAACTGTTTTGCTGTTAATACTACAAATAAATTATCGGCATCTGAAGGTAATGCTGTAATTAAATTATCGGCATTCATTATACCTGCTCGCAATAAAGTTTCGTCAAGCGTAGCGTCTCCTTCAATTGTTAGCACTCCTTTTTCATCTAACTGTTTAACGATTCCTTCGTACTTTTCAACCACAACTATTTGTTTTTTATAACTTTTTAGTTTCGAAATAGCTTGTCTTCCATTTCTTCCATAACCACAAACAATAGTGTGTCCTTGTAATTCTTCTATTTTTTTTTGCACTTTTTTTACTTTTATTTGATGAAAAAATTGCCCACTGATTAAATATTCCGAAAATGATGAAACTGCATAACCAATAACAAATAAACTCGACACTATTAAACCTATAGTAAATAGTTTTTCTCCTACTCCGAACGGATGCACTTCTCCAAACCCAATAGTACTTATTGTAATAGTTGTCATATAAAGTGCATCGACAAACGAATACCCAAAAAGTAGGATATATCCCAATACACCAAGCGCTACTATTGACGTGGAAAAAATAATCGCTCTATATAACCTTGATTGAAATACGGTGTTTGTCATAAATCAAAAACGGAAGTTCTTTTGGTGTAAATCATATCTTTTAAACGCAATAAAAACGCCATGGTTAAGTATAACCCGAATGACAAACCTACAGTAACAAATGATATATAAATAAAAAATAAACGAACATTAGTAGCTCGCATACCTAAACGATCTGCAAATCGTGAAGACACATTAAACCCGTGTCGTTCAAAAAAATGTCGTACAGAATGGATAAATTTCATTTATTAATTAAGTTTTATTCGCAAGATACCAATTTCAACTCATTTGTTAAACATCACTACTTTAAAATAAATTTGGTTTTGGTAACTTTGCTGTTTTTGGTAAAATCCTCACTTTGAAAGAACAAGAATATATAGAAGTTTACGGAGCAAGAGCTCACAATTTAAAGAATATCGATATTAAAATCCCTCGTGAAAAGCTGGTTGTGATTACTGGTTTAAGCGGAAGCGGGAAATCTTCTTTAGCTTTCGACACTATTTATGCAGAAGGTCAGCGTCGATATATCGAAACATTTTCTGCCTATGCACGTCAGTTTTTAGGTGGATTAGAGCGTCCTGATGTTGACAAAATAGATGGTTTATCTCCCGTAATTTCTATTGAACAAAAGACGACTAATAAAAGTCCACGTTCTACTGTAGGTACCATTACCGAAATTTACGATTTCCTACGTTTATTATTTTCTCGTGCAGCAGATGCTTACTCATACAATACAGGAGAGAAAATGGTAAGTTATTCTGACGAGCAGATCAAAGAATTGATTTTAAAAGATTTTGATGGAAAACGCATTGCAATTCTTGCTCCTTTAATCAAATCTAGAAAAGGGCATTATCGTGAGTTGTTCGAGCAAATTTCTAAACAAGGATTCGTACGTGTGCGTGTCGATGGAAAAATTAGAGAAATTGAAAAAGGTATGAAACTCGATCGTTATAAAACCCACGATATTGAAGTGGTTATCGATCGATTAGCCGTGAATGATGCTGCTGAAAAACGTTTAGAAGAAACTATTAAAACAGCTTTATATACAGGTGATAACATCTTAATGGTAATTGATGTTGATGATGAAAAACCGCGTTATTTCAGTCGAGAATTAATGTGTCCTACTACAGGAATTGCTTATCCAAACCCTGAACCTAATACTTTTTCTTTCAACTCTCCTAAAGGAGCTTGTACGCATTGCAACGGATTGGGAATTACCAACGAAATAAACAATCAAAAAGTAATTCCTGACGATAACATTTCCATTAAAAACGGAGGAATTGTTCCGCTAGGAGAACAAAAAAATAGCTGGATTTTTAAACAGCTTCAAACTATCGCTGAGCGTTATAATTTTAAATTAACCGATCCTATAAAAAGCATTCCAAAAGAAGCTATGGAAGTTATTTTACATGGTGGAAAGGAAAAGTTTGAAATTCAGTCAAAAGCTGCAGGAGTTACTAGAAACTACGAGATCGACTTTGAAGGCATCATCGCTTTTATTGAAAATCAATATAACAATTCTGAAAGTACTTCTATCAAACGTTGGGCTAAAGATTTTATGGATGAAGTTACTTGTTCTGTATGTGAAGGAAAACGTTTGAAGAAAGAAGCCCTTCATTTTAAAATCACTGATAAAAACATCAGCGATTTAGCTCATATGGATGTACTAGAATTAGCTAGCTGGTTTCAAAAAGTTGATAAAAAACTTTCAGAAAAGCAACTAACTATTGCCGCTGAAATTTTAAAAGAAATCCGTACACGAATTCAATTTTTATTAGATGTTGGTTTGGATTATTTGACTTTGGACAGAACTTCAAAGTCACTTTCAGGTGGTGAAGCACAACGTATTCGATTGGCAACACAAATTGGTTCTCAATTAGTCGGGGTACTTTATATTTTAGATGAGCCAAGTATTGGTTTACATCAACGTGACAATCAGAAATTAATCGATTCTTTAATTAAACTTCGTGATGTTGGAAACTCTGTTTTAGTAGTAGAACACGATGAAGACATGATTAAAAATGCTGATTTTGTCTTAGATATTGGCCCAGGTGCAGGACGACATGGTGGTGAAATTGTAAGTGAAGGTACTTTTGAAGATTTAAAAAGCCATGATACACTTACAGCAGATTACCTATCTAAAAGAAAAGAAATAAAGGTTCCTAAAAAACGTCGTGAAGGGAACGGAAATAGTATTAAACTATCAGGAGCTTCTGGAAACAATTTAAAAAATGTTTCTGTTGAGTTCCCTTTAGGAAAAATGATTTGTGTAACAGGTGTTTCTGGTAGTGGAAAATCTACTTTAATTAACGAAACCCTCTACCCTATTTTAAATTCTCATATTTATAGAGCGGTAAAAAAGCCGATGCCTTACAAGAAAATTGAAGGTTTAGAACATATTGATAAGGTAATTGATATTGACCAGTCTCCTATTGGTAGAACTCCACGTTCTAACCCTGCAACATATACTGGTGTGTTTAGCGAAATTAGAAGCTTATTTGCTAAAACTCCAGAAGCATCTATTCGTGGTTATAAACCAGGTAGATTCAGCTTCAATGTAAAAGGTGGTCGTTGTGAAACTTGTCAAGGAGGAGGTGTTCGAGTTATAGAAATGAATTTCTTACCCGATGTTCATGTAGAATGTGAAACCTGTCAAGGAAAGCGTTTTAATAGAGAAACCTTAGAAATCCGTTACAAAGGAAAGTCAATTTCTGATGTATTAGATATGACTATTAATGAAGCTACCGAATTTTTTGAGCACATTCCTAAAATACACCGTAAGTTAAAAACCATTAAAGATGTTGGGCTGGGGTATATTACTTTAGGGCAACAATCTACCACACTTTCTGGTGGTGAAGCGCAACGTATTAAATTAGCTTCAGAATTATCAAAAAGAGATACCGGAAACACCTTTTATATTTTAGATGAACCAACTACTGGATTACACTTTGAAGATATCCGCGTTTTAATGGAAGTACTAAACAAATTAGCCAACAAAGGAAATACCGTATTAATTATTGAGCATAATTTAGATGTTATAAAACTTGCCGATTATATTATTGACATCGGTATGGAAGGTGGGAAAAAAGGTGGAAAAGTACTAACTTCAGGTACCCCAGAAGAGGTTGCTAAACATAAAACAAGTTATACTGCCAAATTTTTGAAGAAAGAGTTGAATTAAAAATGATAACGTAAACCTACTAAAACATTCCCTTCTAACCTTTCAAAAACTGTTAATAGAGAGTACGCTTCTGTATTTTGTATAGAAGCAAACTGGTTTTCTTGTAAATTTAAAATATTGGCTCCTTTTAAGAAAAGTTGAATTTCCTTATTAAAATTCCATTTAGTAGAAAAATTCAAAGAATAAACACTTTCTTTATTATTGTTAGATTTTATGTTTTGATATAAACACCCCAAACTCCATACTATATCCCCTACCTTTCCATAAACTTTGGGATGAATATTTAGCTTCGTATACGAATAATCTAAATTAGAAAAATCATTTTTTAAGATTGAGTTAGAAAAATATAAATTTAACTTTGTTTGAAAAGGCGTTTTTTTAAACATTGAGGTAAACCTAACATCAATATCGTAATTATTAGTTTTATTATTGTTTTTTTCTTCTTTAAAATATGATAGTGAATTTGTTTTTTTATACGAAAGTTTTGCATTCCATCTTAAAGGTAATGAATGTATAGTTTTTGTATGATATAGGTTAACTTCAAAACCATCTTCAGGAACACGAATATATTCTTGTTCTATAAAATTATCTTTAAAACTTGAACTAAATCCTATTTGGTTTTTACTTTTAAAGTAATTTGCTTGAACTGAAAGCATCCTATTCTTTTTTGAATTAAAATCATCAAAACTTAAAGTAAAGGTTTCTTTTTTTACTGGAGTAAAAACATCATTATTATTTAAAATTATTGTTTGGTAGTTTAACACTCTGTTTTGAGTATTCATTTGAAAAATTGAAATGTTTTTTTTTGATTTAGAATACGATATCCCCAACTCTCTCCCATTATTAAACCTAAAACTCATTGAAAAATTTGGAAGTAACCAATTGTAATTTCTTTTTTGCGAAAGAACTTTTAATCTATTACTTATATAACTTAAACTAGCATTAACGGATAACTGCTTATTAAACTCGTGACTCAACGAATTAAACCACGAAAATTGAGTTTGTTTTTTATCTGCATTAAAATAAAAATCAGGTTGATTACTAGCTTTATTAATTAGCTCTTCATTGTTATTTATGTAAAAAAATGATGTAGTTAATTTAGTTTGCTCTTTTAAATCATACACTATTTTAGAATTAACATTTATTGAGTGTTGTTTTACATTTGTTTCTTGTCTAAAATTATAATCATTTGAAAAAACCAAGTTAAAAAAAGGTTGGTCAGAAGTAAGAATAAAATCTCTTTGTTGGGTTTTATAATCATAACTTAAGCCTGATTTTAAATAGAGTTTAGATGTTAATTGATTTTTATATTCTAAATACTGCCCTATTAAAAAATCGTTATCAATTATTTTATTATCAAAGTTCGTATTTCCTTTAATAATTATATTTTCATTGTTTTTAAATGGGTTAAGTTTTAAATTATATTTAAGAGCTTCATCTTCATCTTTTTTGTAAGTAAAGTTTAAAAATGAATTGCCTAAATTACTTTTTACCAAACTGTTTTCTGTTTCTTGTGTAGTTAAAGTATCTACTCCTATAAAATTTTTATAATTTCTTTTTTGCTCTTGAATTTTGGTATAATCATAAGTTACATACCCATTAACTTTAGTTTTTTTAGAAAGCTTATTTACAAAATTTAAAGAATTAAAAATAGTGCTTCTACTATCTACATTTTTATTTACAAAAACATACCTTGGTGTTTTTGCATGGTCTATTTCATATATGCCAGAACCACCCTCATGATAATTACTCGTAAAATTACCTATACCCCCTTGCATTTCTATATAATCAGACATATTAATTGCTGGCTCACCAATATTATTAGCTTCTGAAACTAATGCAAAATTTCCTTTCTTAATAAATTTAAACAAGTTTGTGTGGAATTGGTACTTTTTGTCAACTCCAGAGTTCCCTTCAACATTACCAACTATTTTATTTTTATAATTTTTGTGCAAAGTAACGTTTAAAACTATTTTTCCAGATTTTTTATTCCCAATATCATCAAACTCTTTAAAGTTTTTTATAATCTGAATACCTTGTATAGCCTCTACTGGCAGGTTTTCGGTTGCCATTTCGTGTTTTTTTCCAAAAAAATCTTCTCCTTCAACAACAACTTTATCTATTTTATTTCCTTGAAAATTTATTTTTTTGTTATCGTCTATCGTTAAACCAGGTAGTTTTTCTACTAAGTCTTTTAAATTTGTTTCTGTGCTATCTCTAATTTTAGACAAATTATAGGTAATAGAATCTTTTTTTAACGTAAACTCTTTGTAGTTTGAAGATATAATAACTTCTTTTAGAGTTGTAGTTTGTTCTTCTAGTATGATAATATTTGTGAGATTGTTTTTTTGAAAGTTTGTTTTTTGAGGCTTATATCCTAAAAGGGTAGTTTTTAAATAATACCCATTTAAACTACCAGAAACAATAAATGAAAAATTTCCTTTCTCGTTTGAAGAGGTATAGCTTTTAGTTAATTCAGACTCTTTTTCTACTAATTGGATAGTAGCGTAAGAAATTGGCTTTCTTTGTTTATCTATAACTTTACCAAGAATTTTAACTTGTGAAAAACAAAAAAAATCACTTAACACAAACAATATTACAACAAAAACACGTGTCAAATTTAGTGAGTTTTACCAGTCGTTTTTTTTGTTTTAACTACTCCTTTTTTTAATTCGTTAAGCGTTTGAAAAGTTGTTGTTTTATCTTTCTTTGGTAAAATACTTTTTGATTTACTTTTTTCTATTTTAGTTACTTTATAGATAAAGTAATCATTCTCTAAATATAATATAAGCCCAGGTAGCCCTCCATACTCTCTAGGTCCTCCACTAACCCCTAACTCTTCTGTATACCATGCAGTAATTATTCCTTTATCACTTTTCGCTATTGCTTTTTTACAATTTAACCCTTCAATGAAAACACTCTCATTTTTCATATCCCATATGATTTGATTAATATCACTTATTAATGAGATACTATTTTTTTCTCCTATCTGTCTTATCGCTGTATTCTTTTTTAAATCTTTAAAATAAACTTGATATGGTACTTCTTTAAGTCTTACCACTTCTGTTGCTCCTTCATTAACTTCTTCTTTCCCGATTTTTTTTGGGTCAACTACATAAGCATATTCTTTGATATTATGCAGTAAAGTAGCTTTTGTAAATAAGTTATCTTTTTTGTCTTCTACCTTATGATACTCATCATAGCTAATAATTATGCTTTTAGAGTTTTGAGAATATGAAAAAGTTAAAGAGACAAAAAAAAGAATAGTTAAGATATTTTTCATTATAATTATTTTTAAAATAAAAAATACAGGTGCTTAGAAAGCACCTGTATTTTAATTTATTGTTTTATTATTCATTACAAGGGTAAAAAGTGGTCGTCTTAGTCTCTGTCCTCGTTGTACTTCCATCACTATTTATAACTAACTTATCTGTATACGTTGTCACAACTCTACAGAAATCTTCTTTAACATCAATTTCCTTTAGATTAGAAATAGAACTATCCTTAGCCTCTATTGTCGAAAAAGCTGCAACTCCTGTAAATGCAACTACAAATAAAATTTTTTTCATTTTTTTTTTATTTTAAAAATTAGATTGATTAAAAACTACTATTTTAAAAAAATAGCAAACCATCACAACAAATTATTCTGCTGCGTAAACTCTTCAAAAAACTAAAAGAATGATTGCAATTTTATAATTTCATTCTCTTTTTGCATGCAAATCTTTTTGAAAACTGATCAAATTCTCTCAAGACGTTTCAAACATAAAAAAAAAAAAAACACACACCAAGTTTATTTTCATTTTTTTTTATTATTTAGCTGTATAACAAGACTCTTAACTATACAGCTACAGAAGAAGTTACTAAACATAAAACAAGTTATACTGCAAAATTTTTGAAGAAAGAACTAAACTAAAAACCCTAGCTATGATGAAGAATTATTTTTACATTCTAATACTTTTCACCTCAATTGCATGTAATACCAAAAGACAAGAGGTTAAAATAGAAAATGAAAAAGAGCTAATTTCTATCGGTGAAGTAGCTACTTTACACTCTTCTATTTTAAATGAAGACAGAAATTTAAATATTTATTTACCTCATGGTTATCATCCTGATTCAACTAGAACCTATAATACTATTTATTTGTTAGACGGCTCTAAAGAAGAGGATTTTAAACACATTACTGGACTGGTTCAGTTTATGCAATTATCTACTCAAATGCAACCCACGATTGTTGTTGGTATTGAAAATATTGATAGAAATAGAGATTTTACACACCCAAGTAAAGATAGTTTAGATACTAAAGATTTTCCTACCCATGGAGGCTCAGAGAAATTCATTCGTTTTTTAAAGGAAGAAGCACAACCATACATCAATAAAAACTATAAAACCAATAATCATACAACATTAATCGGTCAATCGTTAGGAGGTTTATTAGCTACAGAAATTTTACTAAAAAACCCAAGTATGTTTAACGATTATATCATTGTTAGTCCGTCGTTATGGTGGAACGAATACCGAATGCTAAAAAACATTGATAGTTTGTTAAACAATCAGCAATTTTCTAATCCAAATGTGTTTTTATCTGTTGGAAAAGAGCATCCTGCAATGAATCAAATTGCCGATGATTTAGCTGAAAAATTAACCAGCAAGAGTGACATCAACTGTATTTACAAACCAGACTATAATGAGGATCATGCTACCATATTGCATCCTGCGGTACACGAAGCATTTAAAACACTTTATAAAGAAGAGCACTAAAATATATTTTTCAAGCACCACACAAAAACTATCTTTTAGGTAGTTTTTTTCTTTTACCTTTTTTCTATTGTTAAAAACCGCTAAATTAGCAGGCTTGCTAAAATTTAAATTTTCAGCAAATAATTTGTTATTTAATATAAAAAGTAGAAGAATTATGACTCAGAATGATGATAGAAAAATTAGAGAAAAACTACAACAAAAAACTTGGAACGAAATAAAAACAAACGACTCTTGGGCAATTTTTAAAATTATGTCTGAGTTTGTTGATGGCTATGAAAAACTAAGTAAAATAGGACCTTGTGTATCTATTTTTGGTTCTGCACGTACAAAAACAGACGACCCATATTATAAACTAGCCGAAGAAGTAGCTTTTAAACTAACGCAAAGTGGATTTGGAGTTATTACTGGTGGTGGACCAGGTATTATGGAAGCTGGTAATAAAGGAGCTCATCGCGGTAAAGGAACTTCGGTAGGTTTAAATATCGAATTACCTTTTGAACAACATGACAATCCTTGGATTGATAGCGATAAAAACTTAGAATTCGATTACTTTTTTGTTCGCAAGGTTATGTTTGTAAAATACTCACAAGGTTTTGTAGTGATGCCTGGTGGTTTTGGTACGATGGATGAACTTTTTGAAGCAATCACTCTTATTCAAACCAACAAAATTGGTCGTTTCCCAATTGTTTTAGTTGGTAAAAAATTCTGGGGTGGTTTATTAGACTGGATTAAAAACACCTTAATAGAAGAAGGAAACATTAGCGAAAAAGACCTCAACCTATTTAGAGTAGTTGATACTGCTGAAGAAGCCGTAGAACACTTCAATAAATTCTATGCTAAATATCAGTTGAAACCTAATTTCTAAAAATAATTATCTTTAAAGCTCGTTGAATTCACATCGAGCTTTTTTTATTTAATGCTGAAAAAAAAAATATCCCTTTTTATAACTTTTGTCTCTTTGTGCTGTGTTCATCTACTAGCGCAAGAAAACAGTATTGAAATAAAAGCAAGACTAGATGTAGATGACGATCTTATTCATATTGATCAAAAAATAATTTATTTCAACACTTCTACCTCAAATATATCTGAACTTTATCTGCACAATTGGGGAAATAGTTTTACTGACAACAATACTCCTTTAGCAAAACGTTTTATTGAAGATTATAAAAATGACTTTTACTTTTCTAAAGATCAAGACAAAGGGTTTAGCTACATAAAAAACGTAACCGTTAACAATAAACGAGTTGTTTTTAAAGAGAAAAAAAAGCAGCCTGATATTGTTAAAATAAACCTTGACGAAGAACTAAAACCGAACGATAGTTTAATTATAAACACTTCCTATTTTGTAAAAATTCCGAATGCCAAATACACAGGATACGGAAAAACAAAAACAGGCTATCATTTACGTTTTTGGTATGTAACTCCCGCTATTTTTGATGGAGAATGGCACCTCATGAGTAACATAAATCTAGATGATTTATACGAAAACCTTTCTAGCTATAACATTTCTATTGAAGTTCCTAAAAATTACTTTGTTGAGAGCAACTTGTATCAATATAAAACCGAACAAAAAGATGTTACCAATTACTATTTAGTTGGCGGAAAAAAGAAAGATATTATATTACATATAGACTCTCTTAAAACATTCAAATCTTTCAAGATAAAGGATAAAGAAATAAAAACAGATGCTTATTTAAAGAGTATTCCTAATAAGGAAACAACTAAGATTATAGACAGACAAATACAATTTATTGAAAATTTTATAGGAAAACATCCGCACCCCGAAATTCTTGTTGATGCTCGTACAGTAAGCAAAAACTCATTGCATGAAATTTATGGTCTTCCGAAATGGTTAAAACCATTTCCTAATAATTTTAGATGGGAAACCGGATTTTTTAAAGCACTTGTCCAAAAATATTTTGACGATGTTATTATTCAAAATACCCGAAAAGATTATTGGCTAACCGACGGTTTACAAACCTTTTTGATGATGGAGTACGTTAAAAAATATTATCCTGACGTTACTATTTTAGGTAAATACTCTAACTACTGGCCTATTAAATCGTATAATATTTCACAGTTAAAACAAAATGATAAATACGCGCTTGTTTATCAATTTAGTTCTCGTAAATTTTATGATCAACCTTTAACTACAGCTAGCGATTCGCTTTCTAACTTTAATAGAAAGGTAGTTAGTAAATACAAAGCAGGACTTGGTTTTAAATATCTTCAAAACTTTGTTGGAGACAGTATTTTAAAAAAATCTGTAAAAGAGTTCTATATAAAACATCAACTTAAACCTTCAAATAGTAGTGATTTCGCTAATATACTTCAAAAAAACACTTCTAAAGATTTACAGTGGTTCTTTGGAGATTATATTACTACTGACAAAAAAATAGACTATAAAATAAATAAAGTTGCTTTTTCTAAAAACAAAGATTCTTTATACGTAACTATTAAAAATAAAAGTGATTTCAGCGCTCCTGTGGCTTTGTATGGAATTCAAAAAAAAGACATTGAATTTAAAACTTGGGTAACCGATGTTGATTCAACCAAAACCGTAAAAATTAAAAGAGGTGATTTTAAAAAGCTTGCATTAAACTATGAAAATAGCTACCCTGAGTTTAATTCATTAGATAATTTTAGAAATGTAAATAACAACCTTATCAACAAACCACTTCAATTTCGTTTTTTCAAAGATTTTGAAAACCCCTATTACAATCAACTATTTTATTATCCCGATTTTAAATACAATTTATATGATGGATTAATACTTGGGGTTAACATTAATAACAGATCAATCGTCAATAGAAATTTTGAATTCAGCATCACTCCAAACTACAGTACAAAGAGTCAAAATTTAACAGGTTCATTCGTTGTTGCCTACAATCATTTTCTTAAAAGCCCCGACTTATATAAAATACGCTACGGAATTGGCGGTAGTAATTTTCATTACGCCCCAGAGCTTGGTTACAACACTCTAACTCCCTTTGTTAGTTTTCAGTTTAGGCGAAACACCCTTCGTGATATTGGGTCAAAATCTTTTACTGTTCGACTTGTAAGTGTTAATAAAGAAATTCCGTCAGGTGGAATTAAAAGTGATAAAGACAAATACAATATTTTTAATTTACGTTACATTAACAATAAGTTTGATGCTGTAAAAAGAATCCGCTTTGCTGCCAATGCCGAAATAAATTCAAGTTTTAGTAAAATATCAACAGATCTTCGTTACAGAAAATTTTTTACTGCGGATGAAAGTTATGAAATTCGATTTTTTGGCGGACTTTTTGTGTCCAATAAAACAGAAGGAAATTATTTTAGCTTCGGATTAAACCGCGGAAACGATTATTTATTTGAACAAAATTTATTTGGACGTTCTGAAAACGATGGAATTTTCAGCCAACAATTTGTTGTTGGTCAAGGAGGTTTTAAATCGAAATTTAACACTCCCTCATTTGCCAATCAATTTATAACTTCAGTAAACACCAGCGTAAGCGTTTGGAAGTGGGCCGAAATTTACAATGATGTTGCCATGCTGAAAAACAAAAGTGATTCTCCTAAGTTTTTTTATGAAAATGGTATTCGTTTAAACTTCCTTCCTGATATTTTTGAATTTTATCTTCCAGTATATACAAATGAAGGATTTGAAGTTACCAAAGAAGCCTATCCTTCAAAAATTAGGTTTATCATCACGACTGATATTGATCAGATTTATAACTTTATTAGAAGAGGTATATTATAGATACTTCAATATTTTTTGATTTTTCGCTTTATTTTTGAAAAATATGCAATGAAAAGAGAAATTTTTAAATTTCAACTAAAAAACCTATCTTTGTAACCATACCTAAATTAGATGATTATGATGCAAAATACCGAAATAGTTAATACTCAACAGCTTTCTTTTGAAGATTTTAAAAACGAAGTTTTAAACGACTATAGAATTGCTCGTATTAGTCGAGAATGTAGTTTATTAGGGCGTAGAGAAGTTTTAACAGGTAAAGCTAAATTTGGGATTTTCGGTGATGGCAAAGAAGTACCTCAATTAGCTATGGCTAAAGCCTTTCAAAATGGAGATTTTCGTTCGGGTTATTACCGCGATCAAACCTTTATGATGGCTATTGGAGAATTAACTCCACAACAATTTTTTGCTGGTTTATATGCTCATACTGATATTGATGTTGAGCCGATGTCAGCAGGTCGTCAAATGGGAGGTCATTTTGCAACCCATTCTTTAGATGAAAATGGAGATTGGAAAAACTTAACAGCTCAAAAAAACTCATCATCTGACATCTCTCCTACTGCAGGTCAAATGCCTCGTTTGTTAGGATTGGCACAAGCATCTAAAATTTACAGAAACGTTGAAGGATTAGAAAAACACACTAATTTTTCAATCAACGGAAACGAAGTTGCTTGGGGCACCATTGGTAATGCTAGTACAAGTGAAGGATTGTTTTTTGAAACAATCAACGCAGCTGGTGTTTTACAAGTTCCAATGGTGATGAATGTTTGGGATGATGAGTACGGAATTTCAGTACACGCACGTCATCAAACTACCAAAGAAAGCATTTCTGAAATCTTAAAAGGATTCCAACGTGAAAACGAAAGTAACGGGTATGAAATCTTTGTAGTAAATGGTTGGGATTATGTTCAATTAATCGACACTTATAACAAAGCTTCTCAAATTGCAAGAGAGCAACATATTCCTGTATTAATTCATGTAAAAGAATTAACGCAACCTCAAGGACACTCTACTTCTGGTTCTCACGAACGTTACAAATCGAAAGAGCGTTTACAATGGGAGCAAGAATTTGATTGTATCAATCAAATGCGTAAATGGATTTTAGAGTTTGAATTAGAAAATGAAGACGGAGAAACTTTAAAATTTATTGATTCTGAAGAAGATTTAATCAATATTGAAAAAGAAGCTAAAAAAGAAGTAAGTAAAGCTAAACGTGATGCTTGGAGTGCTTATACTAATGAAATTAAAGCAGAAGTTGCTGAAGCTATTACTTTATTAGATACTATCGCTGAAAAGAGCAACAACGGATCTTTCATTACAAAATACAAAAACGACTTAGGTGCTATTGCAGAACCTATTAGAAAAGATATTTTAGTAGCTGCTCGTAAAACGTTACGTTATTTAAGAGATGAAAATCTTGCTGAAAAAACGACTTTACAAAACTTTATTAAAACTTCAATTGATAAAGCTGCTGTAAAATATTCTGCTCATTTATTAAGTGAAACTGAATTAGCTACTGAAAATGTTCCAGCTGAAGCTCCAACCTATGCTTCAGAAAAAAATATGGTAGATGCACGTATTATTATGCGTGATAATTTTGATGCAATTTTGGCAAAACACCCAGAGGTATTAATCTTTGGAGAGGATGCAGGTTATATTGGAGATGTAAACCAAGGATTAGAAGGTTTACAAGAGAAGTTTGGTGAATTACGTGTTTCTGATACTGGAATTCGTGAAGCTACCATTTTAGGTCAAGGTATTGGTATGGCTATGCGTGGTTTACGTCCGATTGCTGAAATTCAATATTTAGATTATTTACTGTACGCTTTACAAATTATGAGTGACGATTTAGCTACGTTACGTTACCGTACGTTTGGTAAACAAAAAGCACCGTTAATTATTCGTACTCGTGGACACCGTTTAGAAGGAATTTGGCATTCTGGTTCTCCAATGGGTGGAATTATCAATAACGTAAGAGGTATTCACGTATTGGTTCCTCGTAACATGACCAAAGCTGCCGGATTCTATAATACTTTATTAGAAGGTGACGATCCTGCTTTAGTAGTAGAATGTTTAAATGGATACCGTTTAAAAGAAGAATTACCAACCAACTTAGGAGATTTTAAAACTCCAATCGGTGTTGTTGAAACGATCAAAGAAGGAAACGATATTACCATTGTTTCTTATGGTTCTACCCTACGCATTGTCGAAGAAGCTGCTAAAGATTTAGCGCAAGTAGGTATAGATGTAGAAATTGTAGATACGCAAAGCTTATTACCTTTTGATGTTAATCACGATACGGTAAAATCAGTTGCAAAAACAAATCGTTTATTGGTAGTTGACGAAGATGTTCCTGGAGGAGCTTCAGCATATTTATTACAAGAA
Organism: Tenacibaculum sp. A30; assembly: GCF_051200845.1. Taxonomy (NCBI): domain Bacteria; kingdom Pseudomonadati; phylum Bacteroidota; class Flavobacteriia; order Flavobacteriales; family Flavobacteriaceae; genus Tenacibaculum; species Tenacibaculum sp. A30. Next base: position 2,544,424 of record NZ_CP195160.1, on the reverse strand, counting down.
ATTGTTGAAAACCAAAACGGATACAAACATTTAGATAGCAAACCTCAAACTTTAACAGCAAAAGCACACAGACCTGCTTATGGTACTGACGGAGATTACTTCTCTAAACCTTCTGCTGAAGATATTTTTGAAAAAGTATACGAAATTATGCACGAGGTAAATCCTGCAAAATTTAAGAGTTTATACTAACACTTCGCTTTTAGATAAAAGAATATAGATGAATCTCGTGAGTTTACATTCACGAGATTTTTTATTTACGCAACAAGCTATTTCCTATAGCGCATTGTAAACATTTTTGCTTTGTGCAATAGTTATTTTTTAACTCTAACAAAGCTTGTGTTTCAAAAGCATTTTTCCCTTTAATTTTTAACTCAGAAAACTTACTAACAATAGAGTTTTTCTCTGATTTTAATTGTTGCATTAATTGCAATAATTGTTCTTCATTTACTGCTCCTCTTTCTTGTTCATACACAAATTTTAAAGGTATTATCGTATTGATGACAAGTAAATCAACAAACGACTTTGTAAGTCTTTTAGGTGATTTTTTTGAAGTGGTTTCAAACGTGTAATGTGTTTTCCAAAAATCATTCACCTCAACCGAAAACAACATATAAAAATCTTGCAAACGAGAGACTTCTACTATTTGAGAAAATAAATGCTGATGCCTGAAATACAAAGCAACCAACTGAGCTATTCGAATCGTTGGAAAATTGTTCGGTCGCATTCTAAAAAATTGAAATCGGTTTTTTGTTAAAGGCTGTAACTGATGTTTATGCTGTAAGTATTTATACTCATTTTGCAGTTGTGTATAATAACCATCTTCAACTTCGTCTTCTAAAAATCCTGATTGCCCAAACAATAAAGCTGATAGTTGCTCTTCCTGAAACCGAACTTTTCGCAATACAGAAAAATCAAAAGAATTAGACATATCAAAAAAAGCTTCTCCATTTACTTTTAATCCAAAGTTTTTGGCAAGTAGTTTAAATAACACAGCTTCATAATCATTATTTGATTTCACCAACAATTCTTTGATAAAAACAGCTTTATTTTCTAATCGTTCAAAATACAGTCGCTCCAACCAATTATTCAACAAAAAAGAATCTACTTCAGCTATTTGTTTTTCACAGGGAATCCATCGTTGTTCTTTTGAAAATAATTTTTGATAATTTACCAATACTTCTTTTTGAACAAATTGCTTCAATTCTAAAGTAGGTAAAGGAAGGTTATTTCTCATAAAAACATCAGCATCATAACTCCACACCACATGTAAAATTATCGCATCGTAATTTGTATCTTCTTCATGATGATGTGCATACCAATCAGATGATTTTAAATGAATCTCTATATTTCCAATCCATAACTGACCATCAATTTTTAATTGTGTGTTTAAAAAATCAGGACCGGTATTGGTATTATAAATTCCTGAATTAACAATCTCAATAGACTCTCCTTTGGTCGATTTTAAATCTGTTGTACTGAACAGCTTGTATTTCCACAAAAAATGTAAAAACTCTTCTTTCATAAACTTCCTTTTTCTCCATGAATTTACAAAATATTTCTATGGCATTATCAATTTTTATTATCCAAAGTATTTTATAACAATATCCTATTCAACTATTTTTGCCGAATAAGAAAATTAAACCACATGAATAGTATAGAAAATTTACAATGGCGTTATGCTGTTAAAAAATTTGACGAACATAAATTTCTTTCTGAAGAGCAAATCAATATTTTAAAAGAAGCTTTTAACTTAACTGCAACTTCATACGGGTTACAACCTGTAAAAATGGTTGTGGTAAAAAACAAAGATTTACAGCAACAATTAGTAGCACATTCTTGGAACCAACTTCAGGTTGTGCAAGCTTCGCATTTATTAGTACTTTGTATTCCTAAAGAATTGACTTCTGAACACGTTGAGAGTTACTTTAAATTAGTAAAAGATACAAGAAACACGCCAGACGAAATTCTAAATCCGTTTAAAGAATTTTTAGTAAATGACATTGCTAACAAACCCAAAGAGATTCTTACCTCTTGGATGAAAAATCAAGCCTATATCGCTTTAGGAAATCTTATGACCGTAGCTGCAAACGAAAAGATTGACAGTTGCCCTATGGAAGGTTTTAACCCAGTAAAATATGATGAAATTTTAGGTTTAAATAAGCTAAACTTAAACTCGGTTTTGGTATTACCCGTTGGTTTTAGAGCTGAAGATGACTATATGAAAGACTTAAAAAAAGTTCGTAGAAAAACCGAAGAAGTGGTTATTGAACTTTCTTAGATAATCTTAATTATGAATTACGAATGATAATTTTAGTACATTCGTAATTCATAATTTAACTACATGCAACCACTACATATACTCCTCCTTATTTTAGCTTATTTTGGTGTATTAATCCTTATTTCGTACATCACTGGAAAATCAGCAAACAACCAAACATTTTTTAAAGCAAACAACTCATCTCCTTGGTATTTAGTTGCCTTTGGTATGATTGGCGCATCACTTTCCGGGGTTACTTTTATCTCTGTTCCTGGGTGGATTGAAGGTGATAAAATGAGCTATATGCAAATGGTACTTGGGTATGTATTAGGATATGCCGTGATTGGTTTAGTACTACTCCCACTTTACTACAAATTAAATCTGACTTCAATCTATACCTACTTAGAAGGTCGTTTCGGTAGGTATTCTTATAAAACAGGTGCTTCCTTTTTCTTACTTTCTAGAACAATTGGTGCTTCCTTCCGATTATTTTTAGTTGCCAACGTGTTACAATTAATTTTGTTTGATGCCTATGGAGTTCCGTTTTGGATTACCGTTACCATTACGATTTTATTAATTTGGTTATATACGTTTAAAGGAGGAATAAAAACTATTGTATGGACAGACACCTTACAAACTTTATTCATGCTGATTGCTGTTGGTGTATGCATTGTGATGATAAAAGATGAAATGCAAATCGATAATCTATTTTCGTATGTTGCTAACAATGATCTATCAAAAACCTTCTTTTTTGACGATGTAAAGGCAGGAAATTACTTTTGGAAACAATTCTTTTCAGGAGCTTTCATTTCTATAGTAATGACGGGATTAGATCAAGATATGATGCAAAAAAACTTAACCTGTCGTAACTTGAAAGATGCTCAAAAAAACATGTTTTGGTTTACTATCGTATTAGTAATTGTAAACTTTTTCTTCTTAGCTCTAGGTGTATTGTTAACCGATTATGCTTCTGCTAATGAAATAAACGCACATAAAGATGAACTATTTCCAACAATAGCTATGAGTGGTGATTTAGGAATAGCCACAGCCCTATTCTTTTTATTAGGATTGATTGCCGCAGCATACTCTAGTGCCGATAGTGCTTTAACTTCATTAACTACTTCTTTTAGTATCGATATTTTAGAAATCGACAAAAAAGATAATGAGCAAGAAAAAGAAAAAACACGAAAGAAAATCCACATATTATTTTCCTTCATTTTAGTGGCTACCATTTTAATTTTTAAATATTTTATTGCTGATGAAAGTGTAATTGCTAAAATATTCCAATTTGCAGGTTATACCTATGGTCCGCTATTAGGGTTATATGCCTTCGGATTATTTACCAAACTAAATGTAAAAGACAAATTAGTTCCAATTATTTGTTTAATTACTCCTGTTTTAACGTATGTAATTAGTTTTTACAGCAAAGAAAAAATGGGATTTGACTTTGGTTTCTTTGTGTTAATCTTAAACGGAGCTTTGACTTTCTTAGGTTTATTAACAATTCATAAAAAACGTGTAATTTTATAATTCACAAAACCTTACACAACATGAAGCCTTTTTTTATACTCATAGTAGCCTTATTGTCTATCACAATACATGCTCAAAAAAACAATCCTAATTATGATGCAAAACTTGCTAAGGAATTAGGTGCAGACGACTACGGAATGAAAAGTTATGTGTTTGCTGTCTTAAAAACAGGCACTAATACCTCTACTGATAAAGAACTAAAAAGTAAAGCTTTTAGGGGACATTTAGACAATATTAATAGGTTAGTTAAAGAAAATAAACTTATTGTTGCTGGACCTTTTGGCAAGAATGAAAACGCTTATCGAGGTCTTTTTATTTTTAATGTAAAAACCCTAGAAGAAGCTCAAGAACTAATAAAAACAGACCCTGCTATTGCTGAAAAATATTTAGCAGTAGATTTATACAACTGGTATGGTTCAGCTGCTTTGTCTGAATATTTAAAAACCGCAGATAAAATCTGGAAAATCAATCCTTAAAATGCCTAAAAAAGGAAAAGCTAAAAATACAGTGAACAAAGCGAAACACACTCGCTTAATGAAACAAAAGGAGAATAAACTTCGCCTAGAAAAACAACGCACTAAAGAACGTTTAAAAGCAATTATTAAAAAGGCTAACGAGGAAAAAAACGAAGAATAAACAAGAAAAAGTTAAAGAGATTAAAGATCTTTTCGTTGCTAAAAAATCTAAAATGCACTATCGCGTTTATGAAAGTGGTTTTGGTAAAGTAGGAGACCGTTTTGTTGTGGTTATATCTGCAAAAATAGATTGGATTATGCTCAAAAAAGTGAAGAAAACAGAAACTTATTAGGTAACGATTTCAAACTTAAATTTGACGATTTATATAGTTTACTTTCTAATTACTCTGAAATTTCAGGAAAAATGCGACCAGAGCTTAGCTACACTCAAAAAAAATAAACTTTTTAACCAAATTTAAACCGGTGAGATTTAAATCTTACCGGTTTTTAACTTTTACATAAACGCTATTTGCAATCCCATTAAAACAAAAACTACTCCTGAAATCTTATTCATTCGAATCCCGATATTTTGATTTTCTTTCACCTTTTTTGAAAATGCTCCTGCAAAAGAAGTTAAAAATAAATACCAAACGGTAGTCATAAGTGCATAAGAAATCCCCATAAAAATGAACGGAACTGGATTTTCTATATGATCAGGACTAATGAACTGTGGAAAAAATGCAATGAAGAATAATGCAACTTTCGGATTTAATATATTCGTTATAAATCCTGATTTAAAATCATTTTTTGCTGAATTTTTCTTTTGCTCCTCAACGTCATTTCCTATCAAATCTTTCTTTGATAACACTTTCATCACTCCTAAATAAATTAAATAGGCAGCTCCTAAATATTTTATCAATGCAAAAAATATTGCTGACTTTGCTACAATGATTGACAAGCCTAATGCTCCGAACAAGGTATGCACTAAAGCCCCCGTATTTAAACCAAAAGCAGTATAAACTCCTGATTTCCTCCCCTGACTTATCGATTTGTTTATTAAAAAAATCGTTTCCATTCCTGGTGTTAATACAAAAAGAATGGTTGCTGTAAAAAATGCTATAAAGTTCTCAATTCCCATTTCCTTTAATTTTAAAAATGAATATCAATGTTTTTTTGTGCAAAGCAACGGCAGTTCTGTTTATTAAAAAATACTTATTTTTGAATGATTAATGCAAAAACCGCATTAAAATGACTTTACAACAAATTCGATATTTTTTAGTACTCGCTGAAGAGTTACATTTTTGGAAAACCGCAGAAAAGGTATATGTCTCACAATCATCATTAAGTAGACAAATTCAATCGTTAGAAGAAGAATTAGGCGTTACCTTATTTGAACGCGATAAAAGAAACGTAAAATTGACCGATGCTGGTGTTTTTCTTAAGAAAAAATGGGAAGATTTATTAGATGAGTTTGACCGTACACTTCAACATGCAAAAAAAATTGAAGAAGGTTCTTCTGGGCTTATTAGTATTGCCTATCCTGGTTCTATTTCCTACAACTATTTACCCGAATTACTTAGGATATTTTCCGAAGAAAAACCTGACTTAAAAGTAGAGCTTATGGAGCCTACCGACATTACCCTTGAAAACTTACTGACAAGCTATCAAATAGATGTTGCTTTTAGCAGAAACACTGTTTTAAACTCTTCTATTTGTTCTGAAAGATTGTATGCTGAACCTGTTTGTCTTGTTGTGCCAAAAAACCACTGGTTAACAGCTGAGGATTTTGTAGATTTAAGAGATGTAAAAGATGAAAAGTTTATTCTTTCTGGCTTACATCATACTACTTATTTTTCGTCGTTACTTCGCAGTATTTTTAACACTTATGGTTTTGAACCACAAGCTCATATTGAATCTGATTTTGGAAGTATGATCTTAAACTTAATTTCTAGAGAGTTAGGAATTTCAATTCTCCCTTATTCTTTTCAATTTTCATTAAACTCACATGTTCGTTTTATCACGCTTCCTGAAAAAACAGAATTATTTATCAACTGGCGTAAAAACGACGATAGAAAGATTGTAAAAAATGTTATTGAATATGCTACGAATTTAGGTAAAAGATACAATCAACAGTTTATATAAAACAAAATCCCGAGCAAATTGCTCGGGATTTATATTTTCTTTCGTAGTAAAACTATTGGTCAATCGAACCTAAAACACGCTTCATAAAATTATTCAACGCTTCTTTTTTAGGTGTTCCGTCTTTAATCATTTTATCAACTTCAATTGCCCCGTACATGTTAGAGATTAGTTCTCCTATCACATCTAACTCTTCGTCTTTTAAAGAAGGAACTTCTGTTAAAGCTTCTAGAGTTTCAATAGTTTCTAGTACGTAATCTTGGTCATTTTCTTCAATAAAAGAAGTTAAATGTTTAATTACTGGTAATTTCATAATTAAGCTACTTCGTTTACTAAATCTTTTAACACTTCAAACTTGTTCGTTTGCGTTTGGTTTACAAACTTACCATCTACAAATGTTGCAAATGTTGGTAAGTTACTTACATCAGCAAGTTTTCTACTTTCAGGAAACTGTTCTGCATCTGCAATAATAAAAACCACGTCTTCATTTTCTGAAGCTAACTTCTTAAATTTTGGTTTCATAATACGGCAGTTACCGCACCAAGTAGCAGAATATTGTACCACTACTTTTTTATTACCTGCAACAACTTCTGATAAATTATCTTGACTTAATTCTTGTACCATAGTCTTAAAATTTATTTTATTTCGAAAGGAGCTCGTGCTCGACCCCTTCACTTATCTTACACGAACTTATTCCCTCTCTTAATGTTATATTAGTTTGCCGCTAAGTACTCTGCTGTAGCTTTAGCGTTTGCTTGCATAGCTTCTTTACCTTCTTCCCAGTTTGCAGGACAAACCTCACCTTTTTCTTGTACGTGAGTGTAAGCATCGATTAAACGTAAGTACTCGTTTACGTTACGACCAACTGGCATGTGGTTAATTCCTTCGTGGAATACAGTTCCTTCTTCATCAATTAAATACGTAGCTCTGTATGTTACGTTATCTCCTTCTACTTGTACAGTTCCTGTAGCTTCATCATACGTTTCATTAGTAATATCTAAAATTCCTAAAATAGATGATAAGTTACGGTTACTATCAGCTAATAATGGATAAGTAACTCCTTCGATTCCTCCGTTAGCTTTAGATTGGTTTAACCAAGCAAAGTGTACTTCAGGAGTATCACATGACGCACCAATTACAATTGTGTTTCTTTTTTCAAATTCTGATAAAGCAGCTTGAAAAGCGTGTAATTCTGTTGGGCAAACAAAAGTAAAGTCTTTTGGATACCAGAATAATAATACTTTCTTGTTGTTTTTTACTGCTTCTTCTAATACATTTATTTTAAACGTATCACCCATTTCGTTCATTGCATCTACGCTTAAACTTGGAAATTTTTTTCCTACTGTAGCCATTTTATATTTTTTAAAGGTTAATAATAAATATGTTCTTTTTATCTGGGGCAAATTTATTTCCTTTCTTACGATCTGCACCCTAAAAGCAAAAATATTTTCTTATTCAACTATAAAGATTATCAATACATTTTAAAAAACAAAATAAGTAAAACAAATACAAACCTAACTATCAAAAAGTTATATACTAAAAAAACAAAATAATAAGAATTTATTATATTGAGATAAAAAATATAGATAAAAATTATTCAAGGTTTTATCGTAAATTTGATGGTATTCTAACCTATAAAATTGATAACATGAAAGATGCAAACTCACACGCTTCTGGTAAATGTCCATTCTCACAAGGTGCTAATACCGAAACCCATGATAACGTTATGGAATGGTGGCCTAAATCTTTGAATTTAGACATTCTCAGTCAGCATGACACTAAAACGAATCCTCTAGGAGAAGATTTTAATTATGCTGAAGAATTTAAAAAACTAGACCTTGAAGCTGTAAAAAATGATTTAAAAACGCTTATGACCGATAGTCAAGATTGGTGGCCTGCCGATTGGGGAACTTATGGTGGATTAATGATTCGTATGGCGTGGCACGCTGCAGGCACATATAGAGTTGCAGACGGAAGAGGTGGTAGTAACACCGGAAACCAGCGTTTTGCCCCCTTAAACAGTTGGCCCGATAATGGAAATCTAGATAAAGCACGACGCTTATTATGGCCTATCAAAAAGAAATATGGAAATAAACTATCGTGGGCTGACCTTATTATTTTAGCAGGAAATATGGCTTACGAATCTATGGGATTCAAAACTTTTGGTTTTGCTGGAGGGCGTGAAGATATTTGGCATCCTGAAAAAGATATTTATTGGGGATCAGAAAAAGAATGGTTAGCTCCTACAGGAAGTAAAGGCACGCGCTATTCTGGTGAGCGAGATTTAGAAAATCCTTTAGCAGCTGTTATGATGGGATTAATTTATGTAAACCCTGAAGGTGTTGATGGCAAACCCGATCCGTTAAAAACTGCACATGATGTTAGAGTAACTTTTAAGCGTATGGCTATGAACGATGAAGAAACCGTTGCTTTAACTGCTGGTGGGCACACTGTAGGAAAAGCACACGGTAATGGTGATGCAGGGGCATTAGGTCAAAGTCCTGAAGGAGCAGAAATTCAAGATCAAGGTTTTGGGTGGATGAACCCTAAAGGAAACGGAAATGCAGCCGATACCGTAACGAGTGGTTTGGAAGGAGCTTGGACAACTACCCCCGATAGATGGAACCATACGTACTTTCATTTGTTGTTAAATCATGATTGGGAATTAACAAAAAGTCCAGCTGGTGCGTGGCAATGGGAGCCTGTGAGTATGGATGAAGCAGATAAACCTACCGATGCTCACAATCCGAATGTGAAAAGGAATCCTATTATGACTGATGCAGATATGGCGATGAAAATGGATCCTGAATACAGAAAAATATCGGAGAAGTTCTACAACGATCCTGCAGCTTTTGAAGACGCTTTCGCTAGGGCTTGGTTTAAACTTACCCACCGTGATTTAGGTCCAAACACTCGTTATTTAGGAGCTGACTCTCCTACCGAAACATTAATTTGGCAAGATCCAGTTCCAACTGTTGACTACACTTTAAGTACTACAGAAATTGAAGAACTAAAAGAAAAGTTATTAAATAGTGGACTTACTCGTACAGAATTAATTAATACTGCTTGGGATAGTGCCAGAACATACAGAGGTTCCGATTTTAGAGGTGGTGCTAGTGGTGCTCGTATTCGTTTAGCTCCTCAAAAAGATTGGGAAGGAAACGAACCTACAAGATTGAAAAAAGTGCTTGATAAATTAACTGAAATTCAATCAGGATTAAGTAAAAAAGTAAGTATTGCTGATTTAATTGTTTTAGGAGGAAGCGCTGCCATAGAGAAAGCCGCTAAAGAAGGTGGTTTCGACATTAAAGTTCCTTTTACTCCTGGAAGAGGTGATGCAACTGCTGAAATGACCGATGTAGAATCTTTTGATGTACTAGAGCCTTTACACGATGGCTACAGAAACTGGCAAAAGAAAGATTACGTAGTAAAACCAGAAGAATTATTATTAGACAGAACACAACTTATGGGCTTAACTGCCCCTGAAATGACTGCTTTAATTGGTGGAATGCGTGTTTTAGGAACCAATCATGGAGACACCAAACATGGAGTATTTACTGACAATGAAGGTGTTTTAAGCAATGATTTCTTTGTAAATCTTACCGACATGAAATACTCATGGAAACCTGCCGGTGAAAACCTATATAATATTGTTGAACGTAAAACTGGAAATACTAAATGGACAGCAACCAGAGTTGATTTGATATTTGGATCCAATTCAATTTTACGTTCGTATGCAGAAGTATACGCACAAGATGATAACAAAGAAAAATTTGTAAAAGATTTTGTAGCTGCTTGGACTAAAATAATGAATGCTGACAGATATGATGTAGCATCATAGTTTAACATGACTAATAATCATAAAAAAAGAAGAGCTATATGCTCTTCTTTTTTGTTATTTATGGTTAGATGTATTACTTGCTCGCAAATAGTTTTACATCATTTTTAGACACTTCTTTTTCTCCTAAAATAAGTAAGCGTTCTACAACATTGCGTAACTCACGAATATTACCTGTCCAGTCATATTCTTGCAATTGTTTAATTGCTTCGTCTGCAAATGCTTTTTTAGGCATTCCTTGTTCTTCAGAGATCTTTTTAGCAAAGAAATCTACCAATAAAGGAATATCTTCTCTTCTTTCATTTAACGCAGGAACTTTAATTAAGATTACCGCTAAACGATGATATAAATCTTCACGAAAACGTCCTTCTTCAATTTCCTTTTTTAAATCTTTATTCGTAGCAGCCACGACACGTACGTTCACTTTAATATCCTTATCAGAACCTACACGCTGAATGCGATTTTCTTGTAATGCGCGTAATACTTTTGCTTGTGCAGATAAGCTCATATCTCCTATTTCATCTAAGAAAATAGTTCCTCCATTTGCTGCCTCAAACTTTCCTGCTCTATCTTTATTAGCCCCTGTAAAACTACCTTTTACATGTCCGAATAGTTCACTTTCTATTAATTCTGAAGGAATAGCTGCACAGTTTACCTCAATCATTGGTGCTTTAGAACGATCAGACTTTTCATGCAGCCAATGCGCTACTAACTCTTTTCCTGTTCCGTTAGGCCCTGTAATTAACACACGAGCATCGGTAGCTGAAACTTTTTCTATCATGTCTTTAATATGAGTAATAGCCTCACTTTCACCAATCATTTCGTAGTTTTTGCTTACCTTCTTTTTTAAACGCTTGTTTTCAACTACTAGTTCTTTTTTATCCAATGCATTACGAACTGTGTTTAACAAACGATTTAAATCTGGCGGTTTCGAAATATAATCAAAGGCTCCTAAACGCATTGTATTAACTGCTGTGTCAAGATCTCCGTGACCAGATATCATCACCATTGGTGTTTCTGGTTTAATCTTTCTTGCCTTTTCTAATACCTCAACACCATCCATTTTTGGCATTTTTATATCACACAGCACTAAATCGTAATCTGTGTTTTTTATCATTTCAATTCCTGCTAATCCATCTTCTGCTTCTTCTACTTCATAGGAATCATTCTCTTCAGAAATGATTTTTTTTAACACTCTGCGGATTGCAGCTTCATCTTCTATTATTAATATTTTAGCCATATTCTTTTTTAGATTTTTAAATGTTAGACAAAAGAGAAAAGACTAACCTAATGAGTTCTTAAATCCTGAAATCATTTTTTGTAACTCTTCTATTTCGTCTTCTAAATCTATTAATGTTGTTTTATCAATATGTTCTTTATAACAAGAAAGAACCATTTGTGTTTGCAATTCAAAAAGTAAGCCAAGTATTTTATTGAGACTTTCCTTTTGATTTTTCTTCGATTTTCTCAGTTGCTTTATCGTTAGTTAATCTTTCTTTTGATTCTTGATTAAACTTTAAACCTTTCGCATCTACAATATGTATATCTCTTTGAGGAAATGGAATACTTATATTATGCTCTCTAAATAATTCATCAATCCTAAACCTAATATCACTCTTTGGTATCGCTGCCTGAAAGCTATCATTCAATGTAAAAACTAACTTAAAATCTAACGAACTATCACCAAAGTTTTCAAAAAGCACCAATGGAGCTGGATGTTGATATACCTTTGAATGCTCATTAGCTGCTTGTAACAATAGTTTCTTAACCAAAGCTACATCACTACCATACGCCACTCCAACAGTAACATTTTCACGAGTTGTCGTTCCATTTTGCGTCCAGTTATATAAACTATTTGACAAATACTTATGGTTAGGAATAACCAGTACTTTATTATCTATAGTTACTGCTCGGGTAGTTCTTAATTTTATTTCCTCTACTCTTCCTACTTTATCATCTAACTCTATAATATCTCCTACATGTACACTCTTATCAACGATAATAAAAATTCCTGAAATAATATCTTGAAAGAAGGTTTGTAATGCCAAACCAATACCAATTAATAAAGCAGAAGAAGCTACTAAAACCGCACTTAAATTAACTCCTGCTGAACTTAAGCCTATTGAAAAAACGACTACATAAGCTAACCAACTGGTAAAAGAGAAAATAGTATCAAACTTATTTTTATCTTCTTGTTCTAACTTGCTTTTTGCTAGCTTTTTTAAATACTTTAATAAAAACTTGACAAAAAGTAAGCCTACAATTAAAAACAGAATTGTTTTTAACGTGAACTCAACATCTTTTCCTCCCACAGGGATTCTGTAGTTTAAAAAATCGGTTATTTCCTTTATAATTTCTTTCATCTACTAGTTCTTATTGTTTTATTAATTAAATACAATCTACATTAAACTCTTTCGATTATAGTAAACTAATGACTTTACAATTTATTTCATAAAAATAATTATCCGTTATAACGAATCCACTTCCATAAATCTTTATAGGTTGCTTTTTTACCGTACATTAAAATACCTACTCGATAAATCTTAGCAGCTACCCACACAATCACCATAAAAGTAAGAATTAATAACAACATAGAAATGGCTATCTCCCACCAAGCTACCCCAAATGGAATACGCATTAACATAACGATTGGAGAGGTAAATGGAATATATGAAAACACTACTGACACAGGTCCGTGAGGATCATTAATTACAGTTGCAAACCCGACATATACAGCTAAGATTAAAGGCAACATAATAGGCATCATAAATTGCTGAGTATCTGTTTCATTATCTACCGCTGCACCAACAGCTGCGAATAACGAACTATACAACATATATCCACCCAAGAAATAGAAAATGAACAAGAAAAACATTTTAACTAAAGGCAATCTGAAAATTTCTTGTACAATCATTTCTCCTTTATCGGTTGCTGTTTGCTTAATTACCTCCATTTGTTCTGGTGAAACTTTAGCCGATTGCACATCCATCATATCAACTCCAAAGAAAGAAGATGCAACAAGACTAAATATTAAAAACAAAATTCCCCAAATAAAGAATTGTAATAACCCTGCTGAGGCATTTCCGATAATCTTCCCTAACATTAATTGGAAAGGTTTTACTGAAGAAACAATTACTTCGATAATTCTACTTGTTTTTTCTTCAATAACGCTTCGCATTACCGAAGTACCATAAATCATAACAAACATCATTAATAAGTATCCTGCTATGGCACCTACTCCAATTTTTAATCCGTTGATTAGTTTTGATGATTTTTCACCAGAGAAATTCAACATTTTAATTTCTGAAGCTATTTTTGACTCTTCTATATGCGCTAAATCAATACCGAAACTGGTTAGCTTTTCATGACGTAACACTTTGTCTATCTTATCCTCCAAACTTTCCATAATAGACATACTTGGTGAATCTTTTGAGAAGAACTCAATCGATTTTGCCAATACTTCTAAACTATCTTGCTTGGGAATATATAAAGCTCCGTAATAATCGCCTTCTTCAACTTTCTTTTTAGAATCTTCAATACCTAACGCCGTAAAATCTTGATACTTTACCGTTTTAGAATCTACAAATACATCTTTAGAAAACTTTCCTGACTCATCTACATAAACTATCTTCTTAACCTTCTCATCATTCTTTTTCATTAAGAAAAATACCAACGCCCCCATACCAATCATTAACAAAGGACTTAAGAAAGTCATGACGATAAATGATTTATTTCTAACCTTAGCAATAAATTCACGTTCTATAATTAATCGTAATCTTTTCATAGTTTAACTGTTTTTATGTATTGCTTGAATAAAAATATCATTAGCACTTGGTACTAACTCGACAAAATGCTGTACTTGTCCTTGAGTAGTTAAATACGATAGCAAATCGTTTGGTGAACTTCCATTAGAAAGCTTCACGTTTAATTTTAACCCATCATTCAATAATTTGAAATCTGCTGGTAATACTTCAAAGTTTTGTTTTAATTTACTCTCAACTTCTCTCGAATTTGAAGTTGTTAATCCTACTTGAAAAGTATTTGTTCTAAATTCCTTTTTAATATCCTCTAGCTTACCGTCTAAAATTTTGTTTGATTTATTAATCAAAGCTATATAATCGCACATTTCCTCAACAGATTCCATTCTATGGGTAGAAAAAATGATGGTAGCCCCTTCATCACGCAACTGTAAAATTTCTTTAGCTATTAGTTGTGCATTAATAGGATCGAACCCAGAAAAAGGCTCATCAAAAATTAATAATTTAGGCTGATGTAATACCGTTACTATAAACTGTACCTTCTGTGCCATTCCTTTAGATAGCTCTTCAATCTTTTTATTCCACCATGCGCCAATATCAAACTTATCAAACCAATATTTAAAGCGTTTTTTAGCTTCGGCTTTACTCAATCCTTTTAACTGTGCCAAATACAACGCCTGCTCTCCTACCTTCATACTTTTATACAAACCACGTTCTTCTGGCAAGTATCCTATATATTCAATATGATGTGGTGCTAACTTTTCTCCATCTAAAATTACCTCACCACTATCTGGCATTGTAATTTGATTGATGATTCTAATTAAAGAAGTTTTTCCAGCTCCGTTAGGACCCAACAAGCCAAAAACGCTTCCTTTAGGTATGTGCATAGACACATTATTTAATGCAGTATAATCGCCGTAACGTTTTACCACATTATTTATTTCTAATAAATTATTCATAGACTCAATAGTTGATTAATTACCGTTTATTTAAAAACAGTAGTGACAAACTTACATATTTTTATACTCAATTAGTATACGCTTCTCTCTAAACGTTACAAGATTAATTTTTTGTTAATTTTATTATGCATGCATAACTTTTTTATAAAATACTATGCATGCATAATAAATTTTTATATATTTGGCATCGATGGATAAAGATAAATCGATAGATCACCAATTAAGAGCCACTTGGCAAGCCGTTGCAAAAATGTATAATGAGCAAGCTGCCAAGCACGATAGCACCATGGCTACAGCTTTTGCTTTGTTGAATATAGATTATGAAAATGGTACTCCTTCTACAGCTTTAGGTCCTTTAATGGGAATGGAGCCTACAAGTCTTTCTCGCTTGTTAAAAACCATGGAAGACAAAGGAGCTATATGTCGCGAAAAGAATCCTAATGACGGAAGAAGTGTTATTTTAAAACTTACTAAATATGGTAAGGAAATGCGTGAAGTTTCTAAGGGACATGTGTACGAATTTAACAATAAAGTAAGAGAGCATATTACTGAAGAAGAGTTAGAAACCTTCTTTAAAGTAACAACAACAATAAACAAACTAATTACAGATAAGTTGATATACGAAGAGGATATTGACAATCAAGCTGTATAAAAACAAACCAATAAACAAATGGCAAGAAGAATTAAAAAAGTAGCAATTATCGGTTCTGGTATCATGGGATCTGGTATTGCATGTCATTTTGCTAACATTGGCGTTGAGGTCTTATTATTAGACATTGTTCCAAGAGAACTTAACGACCAAGAAAAAGCAAAAGGATTAACCTTAGAAGACAAAGTAGTTCGTAACCGTTTGGTAAATGATGCTTTGACTGCTTCATTAAAGTCAAAACCATCACCTATCTACAATACAAAATTTGCAGATAGAATTACTACTGGAAACCTTGAAGACGATTTACACAAAATTAAAGATGTAGATTGGGTTATGGAAGTAGTTGTTGAGCGCTTAGACATTAAACAAAGTGTTTTTGAGCAAGTTGAAAAATATCGTACTCCTGGTACTATTATTTCTACCAACACTTCAGGTATTCCTATTAAGTTCATGAACGAAGGAAGAAGTGAAGATTTCCGTAAGCACTTTGCGGTAACGCACTTTTTTAACCCTCCTCGTTATTTAAAATTATTTGAAGTTGTTCCAGGACCAGATTGTAAGCCAGAAGTTACTGACTTCTTAATGGATTACGGTTCTAAATTCTTAGGAAAAACTTCAGTATTAGCAAAAGACACACCTGCTTTTATTGGTAACCGTATTGGTATCTTCGGAATCCAATCGTTATTTCACCAAGTAAAAGAATTAGGATTAACTGTTGAAGAAGTTGATAAATTAACAGGTCCAGTTATTGGCCGTCCTAAATCAGCTACTTTCCGTACTGTTGATGTTGTTGGATTAGATACTTTAGTACACGTTGCTAACGGAATCTATGAAAACTGTCCTAACGACGAAGCTCACGACTTATTTAAGTTGCCAGATTTCATCAACACAATGATGGAAAATAAGTGGTTAGGAAACAAAACCAAACAAGGTTTTTACAAAAAAACAACCAATGCTGAAGGAAAGCGTGAAATTTTAGCTTTAGACTTAAATACGATGGAATACCGTCCGTCTAAAAAAGCAAAATTTGCTACCTTAGAATTAACAAAAACAATCGATAAGCCAATTGACCGATTTAAAGTATTAGTTGGCGGAAAAGATAAAGCAGGAGAATTCTACCGTAAGAACTTCGCAGCAATGTTTGCGTATGTTCAAAATAGAATTCCAGAAATTTCTGATGAATTATATAGAATTGACGATGCCATGAAAGCTGGTTTCGGATGGGAAAATGGTCCTTTCGAAATTTGGGATGCTGTAGGAGTTGAAAAAGGTATCGAATTAATGAAAGCTGAAGGAAAGGAACCAGCTGCTTGGGTTACTGAAATGGTAGCTAAAGGAGAAAAATCTTTCTATACAGTTAAAGACGGTGCAACATATTACTACGATGTACCTGCAAAAGCACAAGTTAAAAAGCCAGGACAAGATTCATTTATCATCTTAGACAACATTCGTAAAACTACCGAAGTATTCAAAAACTCTGGTGTGGTGATTGAAGATTTAGGAGACGGAATCTTAAACTGTGAATTCCAATCTAAAATGAACACTATTGGTGGTGATGTCTTAGCTGGATTAAACAAAGCAGTTGATTTAGCTGAAAAAGACTTCCAAGGATTAGTTATTGGTAACCAAGCTGCAAACTTCTCAGTAGGTGCCAACATCGGAATGATTTTTATGATGGCTGTTGAGCAAGAGTACGATGAATTAAACATGGCTATCAAGTATTTCCAAGATACTATGATGCGTATGCGTTACTCTGCAATTCCTACCATTGCTGCTCCTCACGGAATGGCATTAGGTGGTGGATGTGAATTATCATTACATGCCGATAAAGTTGTAGCTGCTGCTGAAACCTACATCGGATTAGTAGAGTTTGGAGTTGGAGTAATTCCTGGTGGTGGTGGATCTAAAGAAATGGCGTTAAGAGCGCAAGACTTATTCCACACTGGTGATGTTCAATTAAACGTATTACAAGAGCACTTCTTAACTATTGGTATGGCTAAAGTGGCAACTTCAGCTTATGAAGCATACGACTTAAACCTACTACAAAAAGGAAAAGATGTTGTGGTTGTAAACAAAGACCGTCAAATTGCAGAAGCTAAAAAACATGCTGTGTTATTAGCAGAAGCAGGTTATACACAACCAGCAAAACGTAAAGATGTTTTAGTATTAGGTAAGCAAGCCTTAGGTATGTTCTTAGTAGGAACAGACTCTATGGAAGCTTCTAAATATATTTCTGAACACGATCAGAAAATTGCAAACAAACTAGCCTATGTAATGGCTGGTGGAGATTTATCAGAACCTACTAAAGTTACTGAGCAGTATTTATTAGACCTTGAACGTGAAGCTTTCTTAAGTTTAACTACAGAACGTAAAACGTTAGAGCGTATTCAGCACATGCTAAAAACTGGTAAACCATTAAGAAACTAAAACAATGAAAACAGCATATATAGTAAAAGGATATAGAACCGCCGTAGGGAAATCTAAAAAAGGTGTGTTCAGATTTAAAAGAGCTGATGAATTAGCTGCTGAGACCATCAAATATATGATGACTCAACTGCCTGAATTCGACGTAAAGCGTATCGACGATGTTATTGTTGGTAATGCTATGCCAGAAGGTTCTCAAGGATTAAACATGGCAAGAATCATTTCATTAATCGGATTAGATTCTGTAGATGTACCTGGAGTTACCGTAAACCGTTTCTGTTCATCAGGATTAGAAACTATTGGTATGGCAGTAGCAAAAATTCAATCTGGAATGGCAGAGTGTATTATTGCTGGTGGAGCAGAAAGTATGAGTTCTGTACCAATGACAGGTTTTAAACCAGAATTAAACTACGATATCGTAAATGCTGGTCACGAAGATTATTATTGGGGAATGGGTAATACTGCAGAAGCAGTTGCGCAACAATTCAATGTATCTCGTGAAGACCAAGATAAATTTGCATACGAGTCGCACATGAAAGCTTTAAAAGCTTTAGATAGTGACCGTTTCCAAGACCAAATAGCTCCAATTGATGTAGAAGAAACTTACATTGATGGAAACGGAAAACGCGCTACAAGAAATTACATCGTTACTAAAGACGAAGGTCCACGTCGTGGAACAACAGTAGAAGCCTTAGCAAAATTACGTCCTGTATTTGCTGCTAATGGTTCTGTTACGGCTGGTAACTCATCGCAAACTAGTGATGGAGCTGCTTTCGTAATGGTAATGAGTGAAGATATGGTAAAAGAGTTAGGTATTCAACCAGAAGCTCGTTTAGTAAGTTATGCAGCAGCAGGAGTACCACCTCGTATTATGGGTATTGGTCCAGTAGCAGCTATTCCAAAAGCATTAAAACAAGCAGGTTTACAACAAAGTGATATTGAATTAATTGAGCTAAACGAAGCGTTTGCTTCACAATCATTAGCTGTTATCCGCGAATTAGATTTAAATCCGGATATCATTAACGTAAATGGTGGAGCAATTGCTTTAGGTCACCCATTAGGATGTACTGGTGGTAAACTATCTGTTCAGTTATTTGATGAAATGCGTAAGCGTAACATGAATAACAAATACGGAATGGTAACCATGTGTGTAGGTACTGGTCAAGGTGCTGCTGGTATTTTTGAATTCCTAAATTAAGAAACAAGACTATTAGAATCAAGAAACAAGACGATGCACAATTTCAAAAAATTAAAAATTTGGACTGAAAGCATGAATTTAGTTTCTGATTCTTATAAATTAACTAGAACCTTTCCAGACTTTGAAAAGTTTGGCTTGGTTTCTCAGATGAATAGATGTGCTGTTTCTATTCCTTCTAACATAGCTGAGGGTTCAAGTAAAAGCACTAACAAACATTTTAATAAATATTTAGAAGATAGCTTAGGTTCTTCATTTGAATGGGAAACACAATTAATTATTGCTTTTAATGAAAGCTACCTATCTGAAGAAAAGTTTAAAGAATTAGAACAAAAAATTAAGTCAATACAAAAAATGATTTCAAGTTTCCAATCTGGTCTGAATAAGTCTTGACTCTTGGCTCTTGAATCTTAAAATCTAATATACTATGTCAGAATTAACTAAAGATCTTTTACGCGGAGGGCAGTTCTTAGTAAAAGAAACAAAATGCGAAGATATATTTACTCCTGAAGATTTTTCAGAAGAGCAAACAATGATGCGTGATGCGGTTAAAGAATTTAACGACCGCGAAATCATTCCTCATAAAGAACGTTTTGAAAAGAAAGACTATGCACTTACCGAAGAAACTATGCGTAAAGCTGGTGAATTAGGATTCTTAGGTGTAGCAGTTCCTGAATCATATGGTGGATTAGGAATGGGATTCGTTTCTACAATGTTAACATGTGATTACATATCTAGTGGAACAGGGTCTTTTAGTACTGCTTTTGGAGCACACACAGGTATTGGTACTATGCCAATTACTTTATACGGTACTGAAGAGCAAAAGCAAAAATACGTTCCTGCATTAGCAATGGGTGAAAAATTCGGAGCTTACTGTTTAACAGAACCAGGAGCAGGATCTGACGCGAACTCAGGTAAAACTACTGCTGAATTAACTGAAGACGGAAAGCATTACAAAATTAACGGACAAAAAATGTGGATTTCGAATGCAGGTTTTGCTGAAATCTTCATCGTTTTTGCTCGTATTGAAGACGATAAAAACATTACTGGTTTTATCTTAGAATATGATAAAAACAACCCTAACGGAGTAACTTTAGGAGAAGAAGAACACAAATTAGGTATTCGTGCCTCTTCTACTCGTCAGGTATTTTTCAGCGATACCTTAGTTCCTGTTGAAAATATGTTATCTGTACGTGGTGGTGGATTCAAAATCGCAATGAACGCCTTAAACGTTGGTCGTATTAAATTAGCAGCAGCTTGTTTAGATTCTCAAAGAAGAATTGTAACTCATGCTGTAAACTATGCTAACGAGCGTAAGCAATTTAAAACTCCAATTGCTGAGTTTGGAGCTATTAAAATGAAATTAGCTGAAATGGCTACTAACGCTTATATTGGTGAGTCTGCATCATACAGAGCTGCTAAAAATATTGAAGACAGAATCGCAATTCGTGAATCAGAAGGAAATACGCATCAAGAAGCAGAATTAAAAGGTGTTGAAGAATATGCTATTGAATGTTCTATCTTAAAAGTAGCTGTTTCTGAAGACGTACAAAACTGTGCTGATGAAGGAATCCAAATTTACGGAGGTATGGGATTCTCTGAAGAAACTCCAATGGAGTCTGCTTGGAGAGATGCTCGTATTGCTCGTATCTACGAAGGAACTAACGAAATTAACCGTTTATTATCGGTAGGAATGTTAGTTAAAAAAGCAATGAAAGGTCATGTAGATTTATTAAATCCTGCAATGGCAGTTCAAAACGAATTAATGGGAATTCCTTCTTTCGATACTCCAGATTATTCTGAATTATTCTCAGAAGAAAAAGAAATTCTTGCTAAACTTAAGAAAGTATTCTTAATGGTTGCAGGAGCTGCTTTACAAAAATTTGGACCAGAGTTAGAGCATCACCAACAGTTATTAACTGCTGCTTCAAATATATTAATTGAAATATACATGGCAGAATCTGGAATTTTAAGAACAGAAAAGAACGCGAAGCGTTTTGGTGAAGATGCTCAAAAAGAACAGATTGCAATGGCTAAGTTATACTTATACAATGCTGTTGAAATTATTACCAAAAGTGCAAGAGAAGGAATTATTTCTTTCGCTGAAGGTGATGAGCAACGTATGATGTTAATGGGACTTAAGCGTTTTACAAAGTATGCAAACTACCCTAACGTAGTTGAATTACGTAATACAATCGCAGAAAAATTAAAAGCAGAAAATAAATACTGCTTCTAATCCTCTGAAAAGATTAGATATAATTCATAGTTAGTGCACATTATCAGCAAACTAACTTGAATATAAAATTTCTTCAACTATTATAGGTTTTAGAATTTAGTTGTTTGTTTAAAAGATCGTCAAATTAGGTTTTGGCGGTCTTTTTTTTGATGAAATTTCTTTCTAGAGATCTAACAATCCAACCATCTAATCATCTAAAATCAAACTCTCTTAATATTTTCTTAAAACCTTTTTTCATATCCTTAATGGTATATTTATTGAAACAAATTCCTCTGAAAAATTGAAAAACATGATAAAACTAAACACTTCAGCCTTATTAGGAATGGCTTTTTTAGCCCTAGTAAGCTGTAAAAACGAAACAAAAAAAACAGACACGCAAGAAACTACTCAAGAAGCTGTAACTACGACTCTTAGTGTTACAGGAAACTATGTTTCTTCCGAATACGAGAAAAGAGATGAAGGCTACGATTGGGTTTCGGTTGCTGTAAAAGCTGCTAAAGACGAGCAATTAAAAATTGCTGTTCGTTCGCGTGCTGACAAAAAGAAACCTACCTGTACTTTTGAAGCACTTGCAAAAAAAGTAAATGACAGTACCTTTACAGCTACTGCCGAAGGGAAAACAATCCTATTTTCTTTTAAAGACAATCAAATTTCCATCACTACTCAAAACGAATCTGATAGCAACATCTTAAACTTTTATTGTTCTGGAGGAGGTAGTCTTGCGGGTTCGTATCAAAAAATTGAAGGTGATTTAGACCAAACACAGATAGACAAAACCATTTTTAGAAAAAATGTAACCTTACAAGGAATTAGCTTTAGTATTTCTACTCAAAAAAATGGAATGGAAACTGAATTAACGGTTACTCCGTACGGATTAGAAATAGATAATTCAGCCGTTACTCAAACTATTGATGGTAGTGTTGTTGATGCAGAAATTGAAGATTTAAACTCTGATGGTTCTCCTGAAGTATTAATGTACACAAAATCTGACGGAAGTGGAAGCTACGGAAATGTAATAGGATTTTCAGTAAACAATAAAAAATCGATGAGTCAAATATACTTCCCTCCTATTACCGATAACAAAGAATTAAGTAAGGGATATATGGGGCACGATGAATTTACCATTATTGAAACTACCCTATCACAACGTTTTCCTATTTATAAAGAAGGTGATAGCAATGCCAACCCAACAGGTGGCACCAGACAAATTACTTACAAATTGTTTGATGGAGAAGCCTCTAGAAAATTTGTAGTAAAAAACTCAACTGAATTTAACACTAATAACTAAACTTAAATAGTATGAAAAAACTATCATTTGTATTCGCAGTAATTTTATTAATCACAGTCTCTTGTACAAAAAAAGACAATAGCGAACAATTATACGGAACCACTTGGGAACTAGAATACATCTCTGGACCTAGAATTGCTTTTGAAGGATTGTTTCCTGATAAAAAGCCACAACTTACGTTTAATAAAGAAACAAAGAAAGCTACTGGAAATAACGGTTGTAACGGTTATGCTGCTGAATTTACGTTAGGAGAAGAAAATGCGATTTCTTTTGGAGAACCAGGACCAACAACTATGATGTACTGCGGACAAGGAGAACAAGAGTTTTTAAAAACCATTAAAAAAATAAACAAGTATAGTTTTGACGAAGACGGAAAACTAAACTTATTAATGGACGATGTAACCATGATGCGCTTTAAAAAAGTAACTACCGAAGAATAATTCACGATAATTGTTACTTTAAACGAATTAATAACTTAGGAGAAACCTCATACTATAAATCCTTTTTTGGTTTGTTAGTATGAGGTTTATTTTTAACTACCAAAGGCAACGTTCGCTAATAAGTATACAGAGAATGTTGGGTTGTATCTATACAAATGTAAAAGCAGAAAACATTCCGTAATATCAGCGACCCGTGTTATGGGAGTATTCAATAAAATGTGTCAACTTGTTTAAAGTTGCTCCTATTACTGAAGAAGGAAGACAACCGATTAGGCTTCGTTTGTAGTCCCGATAAAAAAGTTGCACTTTTTTATCTTATTTCTTTATATTTGAAAGTGTTAATAAAATTGCTAAAAGTTCCGCATATCTTACCGTAAAAGGAATATATAAGTAATTTTATTACGTATATAAACTAGTTACAAAACATTAAAAACCAACAAAAATGGCTGATGATACAATATACATGTCTGAAAAAGATGACTACCCTAGAGAAAAAAAATCTTATGGAGAATTAGTAACACGAGTTTATTTTAGTGGAAAACCTGAAACAGCAAAAGAAGCTAGATTAAAATATACAAAACCTCTTGTAAAAAAAGTAGAAGGTCCTTTTAATGAAAATGGAGAGTTAGTTGATGAACTTGAAATTGGAACGACATATATTTATAAGGCTACAGAACATCAAGAATCAATTTTATCTCTAATTAAAAATATATGGTGGGCTGAACAATTAGATGACGGAGAAATCACAGACCTAGAATACAAGAAAGGAGAAAATCCATATTTAGATGATAATAATATAGTTTGTTTCAAATATACAGTCAAAAAATGTGAAAAAGTAAGGATTTACGCTTATGTAGCTAAGCCAATAAAGCCTGTAAGTATTGAATCCGAAGTAGCTTCAAAAAAGGCTATAGCGTTTTTTATTGGTGGTGCTAGTGATAAAGAACCATACTATGGCAATCCTGCTACTGAAATTGTAAAAGAACGTGTTAAAACCGAATTTGATGAATTAATTAAAACAGAAAGTATTAAAGGTTATGATAGTTTCTATCTAGGATATAATGAAACAAGAGGAGATGAAGACATTCAAAATAAAATTATTGCTAATATTCACAATAAAGAAAATACAGCTATTTACATTATTGGTCATAGCCTTGGTGGTTGGAATGGCGCTCATTTATCTCAAATCTTAACTGATAGAGGGTATAATGTGGATTTATTAATAACACTTGACCCTGTTGGTGTGGGTTCAACTGTAACTTACATTTCAGATATTTATTGGGGAACACCAAAACCTAAAGCTAATTATTGGATACACATAAGTACATTTCCTGAAGATTATAGATTTGATGATTTTATAGCTGATTTTGGAGAACAGTGGAGACCCAAAACAGGAATGCAAATTAATGATGAATGTAGTTGCAATCACGGAAGTGCTGGTTTTATGTTTACTAAAAACCTAAAGGACACCGATATTTCTGCATCCGATATGCTTCTTCATCAAATAAAACTTTTCATATCAAAACAAGCTGAAAAATGAAAAACATACTAATTATTTTAATCTCTATCTTATTTTTTTCTTGCAATCACGATATTCCAATAGCAAATATTCAGTTTATTAAAATTGAAAAAAATGATAAATATGAAAATTCCTTTTTTTTATATTTCAAGTCTGATGTAGAACTTATAGAAAATCTGCAAAAAGAACACCTAGGAGCAAGAGTTGATTGCTTTTTCAAAAATGAAAGGGTTAATAAAAGAGATTATGCTGACTACAAAGGTTTCATATTATCTTCTGTTGGAGATTTAGAATTAATATCTAAAAAAGATAAGTATACTTATAAAATTAAAACTTTCTTTGAACAAGAGGGTATTGAAAAATATTCGAATAATCCAATAAAACAAGGAGAAATAATATTAAAAAAATTACAAGAAGATATAGACAAACAAACTGAGTGTGCAAATTGCGCTGTAACAGCTGTCACTTTTATGAATACAACAAAACGATATATATCCAATACAATGTGTCTTCCCAAAACAGAAATAAAGAAAGTACTGAAATAACGTTTTGTAACACGGTGTATAAAACATAGCTAATAAGTGCTTAATCAAAAGGTTTGTATATATTTAGAAAGTCCACCAAATTTTTAATTTGGCTTTTAAAATTGATAAATTAAAAACAAAATATAAAAATTCGGCTCTGTGTTAACCCGAAAAGTTAGTGTCTTTTTGCACGCTACGTTTCATACACAAACCGTTGTACGCAAGCTGAAAAAAGCCACCACACGGTCAAGCACATTTGGTTTTTCCGACACACAAATCCAACGCTAAAAACCAAAAGAGCTTGCCCTTCCCCACTACCACCCAGAAATAAAAATCATTAGAACTTGATGCAAAAACAGAAAATTATTTTTACATTTGCTAAAAATAGGTCAAATCATAATTTGATTAAATTATAAAAATGGCAAGTTTCGGACATTACATAAAAACGGAAAGGGAAAAACGAGAATGGACACAAACTGAATTCGGTGCGAAAATCGGAATTAACACAAGTGCCATTAGTCGAATAGAAAACGGAAGTCAAAAATTTAGCAAATCAAAGCTGAAAAAGTTGGCTGAACTATTTAAAACCGACTTACAGACCGTTACGGATTTATTCTTTGCTGACAAATTTGCAAGAGAAGCCTTTAAATATAAATGTTCAGAATCCATTTTTGCTGTGGCAGAAGACACAGCCAATTATTTAAGAACTACTAACTCAAAACAGGGAGAATTCAATTTTAGTAATGAGTAAAAAATATAACGTAATAGACCTATTCTGTGGTTGTGGAGGTCTTTCTCAAGGATTTATTGAAGCGGATTACAACGTAATTCTAGGAATAGACCATTGGAAAGATGCAATTGAAACTTTTAACTATAACCATAAAAATTCAAAAGGAATTATTGCTGACTTGCTAAACCTAGACCCTCAAGAAATAAAGACAAAATATGATATTGAAAGTGTCGATTTAATTATAGGCGGCCCACCCTGTCAAGGTTTTTCTATTGCTGGAAAAAGAATCATTGATGATGAACGAAACCAACTTTACAAATCCTTTCTTCGATTTGTAGATTATTTTAAACCCAAAGCATTTGTTATGGAAAATGTTCCTAACATACTTTCAATGGGAAATGGTGCTATCAAAAATCAAATTTTAAAAGACTTTGAAGATATCGGATATAAAATAACTTATAATAAACTATTAGCATCTGATTTTGCCGTACCTCAGAATAGAAGGAGAGCTTTTTTTGTTGGCTTAAAAGATAGCTTGGAGTTTGAATTTCCGAAACCAACTACAACTGATAATAAAATCACGTCTGAAGAAGCCATTTCCGACTTGCCAAAAAATAGTTTAGAAGATGGATGTCAATACCCCATTAATCCAAAAAGTGTTTTCCAAAGAGAAATGAGAAATGGAAACAAGGTAGTTTTCAATCATCAAATCACAAACCATAATGAAAAAACGGTTGAAATTATTGCTATGGTTCCAGATGGAGGTAATTACAAAGACTTACCAAAAGAACTTCACGAAACGAGAAAAGTAAATATCGCTTGGACTAGACTTAATAGCAAAAAGCCGAGTTTTACCATAGATACTGGTCACAGACATCATTTTCATTATGAATTTAATCGTGTTCCTACGGTTAGGGAAAGTGCTAGAATTCAATCATTCCGTGACGAATTCATTTTTTGTGGTAGCAAAACAAGTCAATACAAGCAAGTAGGTAATGCTGTACCACCATTATTAGCTAAAGAAATAGCTTTAAAAATCAAAAAATATTTATGAGTAAGCCTTTAAAATATAAAATTCCTGACGAATATTTCTTTAGGTTACATCACGTTAGACCTCGCTTCAAAAATGATGTTGAAGAGGTTTTACTTTATGTTGCAACTTCTATTTCGGAAATGCCAATATTGAACAAAGAAGTATTTAGAGATGAATTAAATAAAGTTCTTTTTAGCTTCAAGAAAAATGCCACATCTACTCAAAAAACAATTGACAATTGGAGAACTGAAATCTCCGCATTGTTTGGTTTTATTCAAGAATCGAACGGAAAACAATATCCTGGATTAACTGCAAAGAGATTAGCCAATAATCAATATTTGGATGAATTTTTTAATTACTTCTTGTTCAGTTTTCAATATCCAGGAGGACATATAAAACCTCAAAATGTAATTAAACAAATTGAAGCTGGAGTACGATTCAAACCTTGCCAATTCATCTTACAACTTCTTATTGAAGGAGAAAAAATATTAGGCAAACCTTTTAGTTTCACCGCAGAAGAATTAACTCAATGTGCATATTTTGATTTAAGAGTTACCCGAGATGGCAGACACCCAAAAGAAGTTGCTGAACTAATTTTGTCCAACAGAAATCAAAAGATTGAATATGAACACAAGTATGAGCAACTAAAAAACTCTAGAACTGGAACTTATCCATCCAGAGGTGATGTGTATCGCTATGCTGGAGATATTTTAGATTATATGGTGTTGGCAAATTTGTTACAGCATAAAGGTACTGGCTACTATTATTATCTAAATGATGAAAATAAAGAAGCTATCAATTTTCATTTGAGAAACTCGGTTTGGTTTAATGAGTATGACCAATTTTATGATAAAGAATCAATTACAAATCCTGAGGTTAGTTCTCTTGAAGAATTATGGTTTGATTTTGTTAACAGCTTTGATGAAATAGAAGAATTTAAACCTCAATTAGATTCTAATGAAGTTGAAAGCATTTCCGCTTTGATTCAAGAGTATTATTCTAGAATGACTGGAGATGCTAAAGTTCCAACCAAAATTTTTGGAGACTACGGAGAAACTTTAGTATTAGCTCACGAATACCTACGAACCAAAGAAGGTTCAAACAGACAACATTTGATAAATAAAATTCCAACACCATTAGGAGTTGGATATGATTTACAAAGTATCGAGATTGAGAAAAAGAAAAGATATATAGAGGTTAAAACTACAAAATCGAGAAAAGCCATCAATAGCAATCGATTTAAGTTGACCCCCAACGAATGGGATACAGCTGAAACACTAGGTGACAATTACTATGTTTATTATTTGGTCATTAATGACTCTGGAAAAAACATATTTATCATTAATAATCCTGTAAAGGAATATGAAAAAGGCAACTTAAAAGTTGATAAAAATTTAGTAGTAGAATTTTCAAAAGAATCTGGACAATGGCAAGAGTTAATGGAAATAAGAAATTAAGGGCTGCATCATTTTTTTGTGGTTGTGGCGGTATGGATTTAGGTCTAACTGGTAATTTCAGTTATTTGAATAAAAATTACCCTTCCCTGCCATTCGAGGTAGTATATGCTAACGACTTTGATAAATATGCTACAGAAATTTACAATGACAACTTTGAACATAAATGTATCACTAAAGACATCAAGGATGTTTCAATGGCAGAAATTCCCGAACACGATATTCTTTTGGGTGGTTTTCCTTGCCAATCGTTTTCAATTAGTGCACAAAATCCGCCAAGATTAGGTTATAAAGACGAAAGAGGTATGCTATTCTTTGAAATGGTCAAAATTCTTGAAAAGAAACAGCCTAGATTCTTTATCGCAGAAAATGTAAAAGGAATTTTGTCTGCCAATAAAAAGAAAGCGTTTCCAATGATAATCAAAGAGTTTGAAAATGCTGGTTATTACCTAAAATATCAGCTTTTTAATGCGTCAGAATATGGTGTTCCACAAAAGCGAGAACGAGTTTTTATAATTGGGTTCAAGAATTATGAGGACTTCGTTTATTTTAATTTTCCCAAACCAACCACTTTGAACGGCTCAAAAGTTAAATTGAAAGAGGTAGTTGACAAAAAAGCTAATAAGGATGAAAAATGGTTCTTTAGCCAACGTGCGGTTGATGGAATGATGAGAGTACAAAAGAAAATGAATAAAGGAAGAGACCAAAACTTGGAAGAACCATGCAATACAATTAGTTCGCATCTTGCAAAGGTCAGCCTGAACAGTACTGACCCTGTTTTAAAAATTGACGGTAAATACAGGAGATTCACACCAAGGGAAGCAGCAAACATTCAATCTTTTCCTGACAATTTTAAATTGGATTCTGTTTCTGATGCTAGACAATATCGAGCAATTGGAAATGCTGTTCCACCAGTATTAATGTGGCACATAGCAAATTCATTAGGACAACTTATTGAAAAAGGTATAAAACAAGCCAACCCTGAAAGCCATACACATTTGCAGTTCGCACAAGCCAACGCTTCACCAAAAACTGCAAAAGAGTATGTCTTTTCCAACGCTGATAAAAACGAACTGAATGAAAAAAAGCCAGCGTACAACATTGTATAAAAATAATAGCGGTTTAATCGTTAAAATGAAAGTGAGTAAATATAAAAAAGGTCTGTGTTTAATCGAAAAATAAGTGCTTGGAAATCCGCTACTATTCTTATACGAGACCGTTGTGCATAATGTAAAAAAACGAAATCTGAAATGACACCAACCGAATTTGAAAATCATCAAGTATTTGAAAAACTTGACCAAATCAGTTCTCGAATAGAGGAAAAAGAATTAAGAGAATTAATTGGTGTTGACAGCATTAATTTTTTTGAAACAGCAATTAGTTATCTAAAAGACCGATTAAAACTTACAATTCCAACGATTGTCCAAGAAGCTGAATTGACAAACATTTCGAAAGAAATTGAAAATTCGTTAACTCAAATAAACTCTTTTGTAGGAAATAAAAATACAGGTCATATAACGAATGCTACAAACAATTTGTACACAGCAACCTCAAGAGTTCGAAATTTACCTTTACCATTTGCGAAAAACGACTTTAATTTTTCAAAGAACATTGCAAACTTTGAAAAAATCACAAAGGAGAAATACGACTTATTAGAAACAGAAAATAAAGAACTTAAAAAGCAATTTGACGCTCTATCTAAAAAACTTGAAGAAACTGACAAAGCTTTAGAGAATGTAAATACTACTTTAAAACAAAAGGAGTTAGAAATACAAAACTTAAACAAGTCATTTCAAACAAACTTTGAGACAATAAAAACTTCTGCAACACAAAATTACGAACAAGACCGAAAAACTTTTAGAGCTGAATTTGATACTTCCAAAAAGACATTAGCAGACGAAGTAGAAAGCTTAAAGTCAGAAATAAACACAGGTACTGACCAAATAATAAAAGATTTAGAAGCTAAACTTGAAGAAGCTAAAAAAATTGTTGGAGTTGTAAGCGACAAAGCAGTTACAGGAAACTATCAGAAAGTAGCAAACAGTCACAAAACCACAGCTGACGTTTTCAGAGTAATAGCAATAATCCTTATGATTGCTCTTTCAGGAATTTTAATTTATACAATTTGGGATATTAGTGGAGATAACTTTGATTGGACAAAATCTTTAATAAGAATATTAGCTGCTGCTGCACTTTCATATCCAGCAACTTATGCTGCTAGAGAATCAAGTAAACACAGAAAACTTGAAGTACTAAACAGAAAAGCTGAACTTGAATTGACAGCTATTAATCCATTTATAGAATTACTACCCGAAGCAAAAAAACAAGCTATTAAAGAAAAATTGGTTGAAAAATATTTTGGGAACAGCGGTAATTTATTGAACGAATTAGATGATAAAAAGGAAGAAGATGTTTCAGTTAGTTCAATCGAAAGAATTATAAAAACATTAATTCCATTTATAAAAAAGTAAAACACTATGCACAACAATGGCTATAAGTAATTGCTTGTTCTCGCCTACTTCTGAAAATCCTCGCGGATTTTCAGTTTGGTGTGTACTTGCAAAGTTAACCGCTAACCCACGCAACTACTCATAGCCGAGACCGTTAGGCATAATTAGTGCAAAACCTGAAATGAAATATTTTTTCTTCATCGTTTTATTAACATCAATTAATTGCTCAAGTAAAATGAATATAAAATCTATACCTTACAACAATCAACTAAAGAAAGTAGAGCTTTCCGACATCATATTTAATACTATTTCACTTGACGAGATTCCAGAACCATACTTTAAAGATTACTCTCATCATAAAAGTGCAGCGGCAAGAAACTATAAATCCTACGATACCATGGGATTTAGAGATATTTTGTTAGAGCATCTATCAAAACGCTTTAGGAGCGCCATTTTAAAATTACTGATCATTACACCGAAAGACGAACATTCGCCTTATGATGCCTTTGCCTATCTATCCGATAAAAGAATAATTGGCATACGTATAGAAAATAACGGGAATTACAAGTTATGGATGGACATCATTTTTAAAGATCAATATCAAGAGCTTGAAGAATATAAAAGCGACGGTCAATTTGAAAGGCAACCTGAACTGAATCCTAACCCACAATTTATGCTTACTTTAGGAAAAGGACTGTTTTCACAGAAATGGGTAAATTCTGGAATGTTGATAGATGAAAAACCTTATGAAAATACTGGCGCCTATTTATATAAAAATGCGCCGAAACAATACAATGAAGCAAAAATCGCCAAAGAAAAACAGAACTACATAAAAAAATACATTGATACGACACGTAGCTCACATGTGAACAATGCTCATTTGAAAGCCTTATTTGAAGCATTTATTAGCGTCAAAAAACTCACACCACACCCATCAGAAAATAATAAACAGGTCTATGAAACATTTGAAACCTTGGCAGGCTATGCATTTCCTGAAGAATTAAAACTATTGCTCAGTTTACATAACGGCATTGAAAGCACAGGATTTTTGACTGCCGAACAAATACTTGACGAGTGGAATAATTGGAAAGAAATTTATGATAGTGCTGATTGGATGCTTGTTGATTTAACAGGCGATAATCACCCAGATGGAAGAAAAACAGTGGGTATGTACACCAATCCATATTGGATCCCCTTTCTAAGTACAGGCGGCGGAAATTTTATTGCCATAGACTATGCGCCTGGCAGCAAAGGAACATCAGGGCAAATAATTGCCTTCGGAGCAGACGAAATTAAAATTCGGTTCATAGCCGAAAACTTTGAAGATTTCTTTCAACAATACATAGATGGAAAAGATGTTTTGAACAATGGATTCTGAAAAATAACTATGCCTAACACGGTGTATAAGTAATAGCGGTTGAAGTGGTAAAACGAGAATATAAACACAAAATTAAATAAAGGGCAGTACAAAACAGAAAAATTAGTGAGTAGAAATCCGCTACTACTCATACACTAGCCCGTTGTGCTTCATGCTGAAAAAAGCCAACCGCACAAAACAAAGAGTGCTATCGCACACATTGTTTTTTTGCCAACGCTCATAAAAATATTAAATTTAAACCGAATAAAAAAGATAAAATAGAATATGCCAATACCAACAATGACCAACGCTCAAACTGCGAAAAAAGATGAATTTTACACACAGTATCTTGACGTTGAAAAAGAAATGACAGCTTACTTGGAATATGACAAAGATGTATTTCGTGGCAAAACAATTCTATTACCTTGCGATGACCCTGAATGGAGTAATTTCACAAAATTCTTTGCACAAAATTTTGAAAGATTTGGACTTAAAAAACTGATAAGTACAAGTTATGCGGTTGAAAGTAAAAACTATAAATCAAATTATCAACCTACACTCTTTGAAGTTAACGACCCACAATACGATGAACAAAAGACAAGAGTAAACGGGAAAATATTTACACTAACAAAAGATAAAACTGGCGATGGTGTTATAGATGTAAATGATTTAGAATGGCATTATTTAGAAGGAGATGGAGATTTTAGAAGTGAAGAAATAAAAAAATTAAGAGACGAATCTGACATTATTATAACAAACCCACCATTTTCACTTTTCAGAGAGTTTTTAGCTTGGATAGTTGAAGCAAATAAACAATTTGTGATTATTGGAAATATGAATGCTATATCATATAAAGAAGTTTTCCCTTTAATAATGGCTAATAAAATGTGGACAGGAAATAGGTTTAACAGAAGAGTAAATGGTAAAAATATGACCTTTTACGTTCCTGATGATTACAAGTTAAGTGGCACAGAGGTAGATGTAGATGACAAAGGAAATAAAATGATTAGTGTTGCAGGAACAGGTTGGTACACAAATCTCGAACACGGAAGAAGACACCAACCTCTATCTCTGATGACAATGGCTGATAATATAAAATTTAGTAAGCACAAAGAAGTTAGAGGACAAGAGTATGTAAAGTATGATAATTATGATGCTATTGAAATTCCATTTACAGATTCTATTCCAAGCGATTACGATGGTGTAATGGGTGTTCCAATTAGTTTTTTGACCAAACACAATCCAGACCAATTTGAAATTTTAGGTTTAACACAAAGAGGTTGTCATGATGCAGTTCCTGATACAAAAAAATACGATGACTATTGGGAAGTAAAACAGAATGGAGAAAAAACAGGTTCTTCTGGAGGTAAAACCAACGGCAATCCTAATGTAGAAGGAAACGATGGTCGTAAAAACTATTTTATTAACAAAGAAGGCAGAGTGATACAATCAAAGTATCAAAGAATATTTATTAGACACAAAAGATGATTACAACATTAAAAACAAATATAACAGTTGAGGACATTTGCGATGGTTTTGTTTACAATGAACTTGAGGGAAAAGGTTTATTTGGTTTATCAGGTAAATTAACAATACAACCTGAATATCAACGAAATTATATTTATGCAGATGGAAAAAAGGATGTTGCAGTAATTGAATCTGTTTTAAAAGGCTATCCTCTTGGTTTAATCTACTTTAATAAAGTTTCTAATGACAATTTAGAAGTACTTGATGGACAGCAAAGAATTACGAGTTTAGGTCGTTTTGTAACGAATAAATTTGCAGTAAGGGATGAGAATGGAATGGAACAATATTTTGGTGGAATTGCAAAAGATAAACAATACAAGATATTAAAAACCCGATTACTCATCTATGAATGCGAGGGAGAAGAAAGCGAAATAAAAGAATGGTTTAAAACAATTAATATAGCTGGAGTTCCTCTGAATAGCCAAGAATTATTAAACGCAGTTTATTCTGGGCCTTTTGTTACGTTATTAAAACAAGAATTTAGTAATTCTCAAAATTCAAATATTCAAAAATGGAGTGCTTATATTAGAGGTAATGTCAATAGACAAGAATTTTTAGAACGAGCTTTAGAATGGGTTAGTAAGAACAATATTGGCGAATACATGAGTAAACACAGAAATGAAAATAACATTACTGGAGTTAAGACATACTTTACTTCTGTAATAGATTGGGTTTCGAGTGTATTTAAAGATGTTGAAAGTGAAATGTGTGGTTTAGAATGGGGAAGATTATATGAAGAATATCATAATAAATCATACAACCCTAACAAAGTTTCCGAAAATGTAAAAGAATTATATTCAGACCCTTATGTTAAAAACAGAAAAGGTGTTTTTGAATTTATACTTGGAAACATGGAAAACACAAAACTTCTTGATATTCGTGTTTTTGATGAAGCTACGAAAAAATCTGTTTATGGAAAACAAACAAAAATTGCGAAAGATAAAAATGTGTCGAACTGTCCACTTTGTGCAGTAGGAAATAATGCCAACAAAAATAGAATTTATAAAATATCAGAAATGGATGCTGACCATGTAACTGCTTGGAGTAAAGGTGGAAAAACTGATATTGAGAATTGCGAAATGTTATGTAAAACTCATAATAGAGCAAAAGGGAACAAGTAAAGTCGAAGCAATGTTCAAGCACATTACAATCCTCGTTCCTGCGGTTGTAAAGAGCTTTCACGCCAACGCTGACGGACTGAAAATAAAAAGCACGAAAGCACAACAACGTATATAAAAAATAGCGGTTTAGGTGCTTAAACAAAAGAAAATTAATAAATTAGAGGTCAGTTATAATCCGAAAAGTTAGTGTGTGCAAATCCGCTACTTTTCATATACAAGACCGTTGTAACTAATTTTAAAACAACTCTTACTTTAGAATGAGAACAGTCGAAGAAATCAGAGCAAATTATAAAAAATTTACTGATTCAAAAATTGAAGATTTAGCAAAAAATGAATCTCGTTCATTAAGAAGAGAAATCTTAAGTGTTTTAAAAGACGAAATTATTGAAAGAAATCTTGACCCAAATTTGATAACTTGGGTTGACGCTGAAAATAATTTACTTACAGAATTAGAAAAAAAGAATCTAAAAGAAAAGATTAAACACTTACCTTGTCCAACTTGTTCAAAGAAAAATGGTGAACTTAAAGGTTACGAAATTTCAACAGTTGTATCGTATTTAATTTATTGTGATGACAAAACAGAAATCAAAATAACCTGTAAAGATTGTGCAAGAAAGTATAAATTGAATTCAATTTTAAAAACAGTTTTTTTAGGTTGGTGGTCAAAAAGAGGAATATTAGCAACACCTTTTACATTAATTAAAGAATTCATAAATTTTCTATTTTACAAAGAGAAAATAAGTAATAGAATAATTGACACATTTATTGACAAAAACAACGGAATTTTTAGACTTGATGGAATGGAAAATGACGTTTTAATTCCATTGATAAAATTTGTGAATAGAGAATTTGAATAAAAAACTAGTTACAACAACGGTTACAAGTAATGGCTAGTTCAGGAATATTCCGAAAATTCTCCGAATTTTCTAAAATAAGTTTATATTTGTTATGGCTTGGTGATGGTTTACGCCACTATTTGTAGCCGCGGACCGTTGGCAATAATTAAAACCAAAGAATATGAAAACAAAAAAAACCTTGTTACTGATTTTGGGAATATGTCTATTATTCTCTTGTAAAAAAAATGAAAAACAACGAGTAGAAAATAATGCTGTTGTCTATTATGGTGGAGACATTATTACTATGACAGGAGAAAATCCCGAATATGCCGAAGCGATTGTAGTTAGGGACGGTAGAATATTATTTGTAGGTGACTCAAGTGAAGCTATGGAAATAGCAGGAAACGGTCATCAAATGATAGACTTAAATGGTAAAACCTTAATGCCTAGCTTTATCGACCCACATTCTCATTTTATTAATTCATTAGGAATGAGCACTCAGGCCAATTGTTCGCCCTCACCTGTTGGAGAAGCTGATAATGTAGCTGGTGTAGTAAAAGCTTTACAAAACCTTCAATCAGAAAAAAACATACCAGATGGTAAATTAATAATGGGCTATGGCTATGACGATACCGTGATGCCAGAAGGTAAATTATTAAATCGGGACGACTTAGATGAAGCCTTTCCAAATAATCCTGTAATGGTGATGCACGTTTCTTTGCACGGAGCTGTTTTAAACTCTAAAGCTTTAGAACAATTTGGGTTTTCTGAAAAAACCGAAACACCACCCGGAGGAATTATCGTAAGAAAACCTGGAACCAATAAACCTTATGGCTTGATAATGGAAACCGCATTTTTACCCATTTTTTCTCAATTACCTAAGCCAACTGAAGAAGAGCTGTTACAACAAATTAAAGATGGGCAAATGATTTATGCAGCGGCTGGAGTTACAACTGCACAAGATGGAGCGGCTCATTTAGGAGATATACAAATCGTTCAAAAAGGTGCAGATAATAAGTCTTTATTCATTGATGTTGTTTCCTATCCTTTTATAACCGAATTCGATACAATTTTTAAACTTTATAGTGCTGATGATTTTGGTAAATACAATAATCGATTTAAACTAGGTGGTATTAAAATAACCATAGATGGCTCGCCTCAAGGACGAACAGCATTGTTTACAACACCTTATTTAACTGGTGGCCCTAGTGGTGAAGAAAACTGGTTAGGAGAATCTACATTTTCGCAGGACGAAGTCAACCAAATGCTAAAAAACGTGTATGATAAAGGTTTACAATCAACTTTTCACGCTAATGGTGATGGTGCCATAGATATGTGTATAAAAGCTCACGAATTCGCTAGCAATGGAAATCCAACCAAAGAACGCAGAACTACAATTATCCATTCTCAATTTGTACGTCCAGACCAATTAGATAAATATGTGGAGTATAATATGATTCCATCGCTCTACACTGAGCATACTTTCTTTTTTGCGGATGCCCATATAAAAAATAGAGGTTTGGAGCAAGCGTCTTTTATAAGCCCAATGAAAACGGCAATTTCAAAAGGATTGAAACCTACCAACCACACAGATTTCAATGTAGCACCCATAGACCAAATGATGGTTGTTTGGACGGCTGTAAACAGAGTTTCAAGAAATGGTGAAGTTATAGGTGCGGACGAAAGGATTTCGCCATATCAAGCCTTAAAAGCAATTACCATCAATGCGGCTTATCAGTATTTTGAAGAAGCTAAAAAAGGGACTTTAGAAAATGGTAAGCTAGCAGATTTAGTTATTCTGGACAATAACCCCTTGAAAGTAGACCCTATGAAAATTAAAGAAATCAAAGTCCTTGAAACCATTAAAGAAGGAGAAACCATTTACAAAAAAAATTAGTTAGAGATGAAAAATATATATTTAATATGCTTGTTATTTTCTTTATGCCTTCAATACACACAGGCACAAGATACTTCGGTAGAAATAGACCCTTCTAAGCCTACCAATCTATACACGCAAATAAATACCTTAGGTGAGTACAATGCCTATGATGGTTTTGCTACCTATGGCACGAGAATTAATTTTCAATATGCCTTCAACCCTGATAACCTTTTATTAGCAGAAGTTCCACTTTTGTATAATGATGCAACTAATAAGTTTGGGCTTTCGGATGTAAGAGTGCGTTACTTTAATGCAGTCAAGCGGAATATATCAAAAACTGTTATCGCCATTGCACCTTTTGCAGACATTAGTATCCCAACAGGTTCTGTCGCCAATGGACTTGGTTCAGACACTTGGTCTTTAGCAGCTGGTGCAGTAGTTGGTATAGTATTAAATAAGAATATATCACTATTCCCAGGGGTTAATTACGTGTATTTAACAGAACCTAAAGAAAGTGGTTTCGGGTTTCAAACAAATATGAGCTTGAAATTTAGCAAACAAGCATTTGTTTTTTTAAATCCTATTGTTACAATGTTTGATTTTGACACTATTTGGCAAGCTGAAGTTAATTTTAATTACATAATTACCCCTAACAAATTTAAAGTCAACGCTGGCTGGTATCCAAACTTTACAAATGATATCAATACAATGAGAGTAGGCGCAACTTTTTTTCTTTAAGAAAGATGTAATTTGGTTTATAGAATTACTATGTGCCTAGATTAAACTATAACTATTGCCAACATTGGCTATAAGTAATTGCTGGTTCTCGCCTACTTCTGAAAATCCTCGCGGATTTTCAGTTTGGTGTGTACTTGCAAAGTTAGGTGCTAAACCACGCAACTACTCATAGCCCAACCGTTGTACTACATTATGAAAAAAACTTTAGTCATATTTATAATCCTTTTGATTTCTATAAAAGTGAATGCTTGTAGTTGTAAATGGAGCGGAAATTTTTTGCGAATTGCCAATAATTCAGAATTAGTAATTAAAGGAAAAATTATAGAGCATATTTATCATACCGAAAACGGAAAACGATTCACGAATTACGACGATTATATAGCAGAAACTCTTAACAATGAATTTGACCCATATTATGGAACTGGAGAATCAATAAAAGTTGAAATTCTCGAAATAATAAAAGGAAAGGAAGAAAGAAAAATTATTGAAATTTTTGATACTGACGGAGCAGATTGTAGAGCAAGTATTCGTGATTTTAAAACTGGAAAAATATATGTTTTCGCAACTTACAAACCTGAACGAACTGGAACGAAACTACCGAATGAAACTATAAATGACTATGCAATCGGAGGTTGTTATGAAAGTTCATTGGAATATTTACCTGAAACAAGCCAAGTTTTTGGAATGATTAAAGGAAAATCATATAAACGGAAAAGCCGAAAATATAGTTACGAAAAACTGAAAAGAAAAATAACGTAGTACAACAAAGAACTGAGGTAAAAAACAAGTAAATTTTATACTTTTTTAAACCAAAGTACTTTTATAATTTGCATCATAAGGCAAACCACTTTTTATTATTGCAAAAGCTTGTTTTAGTAGCTTATTACACACCGCTATTAAAGCAAGTTTTTTACTCTTACCCTTAGCTACAATTCGGTCATAAAGTTCTCTACATGTTTTGTTGTATTTACAAGCATTAAAACTACACATAAACAATAAATTTCTAAGCTTTGGATTACCCATTTTACTTATTCGAGGTCTTCCTTTTATACTACTGCCTGACTCTCTAATAACAGGAGTTATACCTGCGTAACTGCACAGCTCCTTTGCCGAAGTAAAGCGCTTAAATCCATCGGTAAAAACTAATAACATTAATGCTGTTTTACCCCCTATTCCTGGAATTGACTTTAATAAAGTCAATTCTTCTTGATAGCTCTTTTTTACATTCTCTAGCAACAAATCTTCTAATTTAACCATCTCTTTTTGTATATTTTTTAGTTGCCTTTTTAAGGAACTAACTACCAATTTTGATGGAGTTCCTAATACTGATTCGCCATGAAGCTTATTCTTTAATTGAGTAGATTGTTTCGTATAAACACTCAACAAACGTACTATTTGTAAACATTCTTGTTGTTCCTTGCTTTCTCCTTTCCATATAGAAGGGGCTTGACTTACGCCATAATTATATAACTGTTTTGCATCACTCTTATCCGTCTTTACTTTTGATAAATTCATTTGAATAAAACGTTTTACCTTCAACGGATTTTCTACAGATACCAAAACTCCTTTTTCTGTTAAAAAATAAGCTAATCGTACATGATAATAACCTGTCGCTTCCATTATACAATGAGTTAAATCACTTGTGATTAACAACAGCTCTTTAAAGCCTGATGTATCATTTTTAAACTGATACCAATTACCTTGATAATCATACACATCTAAAACATCTTTACTTACATCGATTCCTAAAAATTGTTTATTTTTACTCATAAGAAAAAAGGATTGGAAAGAAAAATAACTACTATCAATTCAACAACTTGAAATCGAGATCTTGGTCTCACAGAACTGAACGAATTTAAAGTAGTAAAGCGTAGGGATTATCAATGTTGACGAAATCTAGGTTTCAACGTATATCATAACCTTACTCTACGCTTTTTTCTTTCTGGTTTTTATTACTAAAGTTAAACAATTGCTAACTTAAGATGTATAACCGCAATTACGGCGGATTCGACTACGTCCGAATCCACTCGGAATTGCTAACGTCTGTGCTAAACCGAAAAATCTTCGTATTTTAACCCGTAACTGACGGTTATACGTATTCCAAGGTAAAAAACAAGTTTTTTTTTAGAAATTTACTGCTGCTATATTTACAAAGGGAGTACCTCTTTTAATTACTGCAAAACTGCGTGCTAAAATTTTATTTCTAACGTTGTTTAATGCAATCATTTTATGTTTGCCTTCCTCTAACTTTCTGTGATAATAATTCTTTAACTCCTGATCAGACTGTATCGCTGAAACAGCAGCCATACTTAATAATGTCTTCATTTTTCTATCGCCTATATAGTGGCTTTGTTTTCGTCGCCTAATAGAGCTTCCTGAGCTATATTCAAATGGGGCGATTCCACAATAACTTGAAAATGAACGCCAGTTATTAAATTTCATAAAATTGGATGTATGATAAAGTAATTGACAACTTAATATCAGACCTACTCCTTTTACAGTCCTTAACAACTCATAGTTGTGCTGTAACTTATCATCTGTCTTTAATAATTCTTTCATACGTTTCTCTATAGATAATACTTGCTTGTCAATGTACTTTATTGAGCGTTCTAATATCTTACAACAAGGGTCTGTTGAAGGACTTGAAAGCAAATGCTTTTGCTCTTTTAAAGTAGATTTTAAACCACTACGGTCTCTTACCATTTGATCTCGCAAAGCTAAAAGCCTACCAATCTCTTGAAACTCTTTTGGCTTTACATTACTGGGTTCTAATTCTTCTCGGTATATCCATCCAAATCGGGCAATCATGTAGGAATCTAGTTTATCTGTCTTCTCTCTAGCAAGACCTGTACTACGTTTAATTCGCATTGGGCTTTCTTCTACATAAATAAGTGATAGTGACGACAAAAAAACCGATAGCTTTAAGGAATAATTCCCTGTATTTTCAAAACAGAAAAAATACTCTGATGTTTCTAAATGGCGTTTACTCCATCGGATAAGCTCTTTATATCCCTCTTCATCATTTGAAAATACCGCATGTTGCCTACTGTTGTATAAGGTGGCATCAATGGTCTTTTTTGATACATCAATCCCAATCACATCTCTTACTTTTTTCATATATTTAAAAAATTAATGATTAATGACGTTTTGCAACTATTTCCTTTAATGAGCCATAGTGGCTAGGTATTCCAAGTAGTTCAACTAAACGTCGTGCAAGAAGTAGAGAGGACTATTACGTGTAATAGGTATTACCTAAAGACCGTTCGAGTTCTCCTCTCTACTCTTGTTAAATTTAATAATATCAAAGTAAAGGAGACCGATAGCTTTAAGGAATAATTCCCTGTATTTTCAAAACAGAAAAAATACTCTGATGTTTCTAAATGACGTTTACTCCATCGGATAAGCTCTTCATATCCCTCTTCATCATTTGAAAATACCGCATGTTGCCTACTGTTGTATAAGGTGGCGTCAATGGTCTTTTTTGATACATCAATCCCAATTACATCTCTTACTTTTTTCATATATTTAAAAAATTAATGATTAATGACGTTTTGCAACTATTTCCTTTAATGAGCCATAGTGGCTAGGTATTCCAAGTAGTTCAACTAAACGTCGTGCAAGAAGTAGAGAGGACTATTACGTGTAATAGGTATTACCTAAAGACCGTTCGAGTTCTCCTCTCTACTCTTGTTAAATTTAATAATATCAAAGTAAAGGAGACCGTTGTGTGCAA
Source organism: Tenacibaculum sp. A30 (assembly GCF_051200845.1). Classification (NCBI taxonomy): domain Bacteria; kingdom Pseudomonadati; phylum Bacteroidota; class Flavobacteriia; order Flavobacteriales; family Flavobacteriaceae; genus Tenacibaculum; species Tenacibaculum sp. A30. The sequence goes on along the minus strand of NZ_CP195160.1, from coordinate 2,502,355 downwards.
TGCCCAAACTAACCGCTGAAAATTTAACTGATTGAAAAAAAAATTATAGAGTAAGAAAAATAAGATGACGCTTTTTATCAAAAACATGGTTTGCAATCGCTGTATCCTAGTAATTCAAAATGAATTAGACAAATTAGGTGTTGGTTTTAAAAGCATTAAATTGGGTGAGGTTATACTCGAAAAAGAACTTACTTCAGATGAAAAAGAAAGTCTGGACAAGATTTTACTTGATTTAGGCTTCGAAATTATTGATGATAAAAAAAGTCGCATTATTGAAAAGATAAAAAACTTAATCATCAATTTGGTACACCATCAAGATAGTGAAACAAAAATCAATCTATCTGAACTATTAAGCAACGAACTACATCACGATTATAATTACTTATCCAACCTTTTTTCTGAAGTAGAAGGTACTACTATTGAAAAGTATTTTATTGCTCAAAAAATAGAAAAGGTAAAAGAATTACTCGTTTACGATGAATTATCCTTAAGTGAAATTGCTTTCCGTTTACACTATTCAAGCGTGGCATATTTAAGCAATCAGTTTAAAAAAGTTACAGGATTAACGCCAAGTCACTTTAAAAAAATCCGTAAAGACAGAAGAAAACCATTAGACGAGGTGTAAATCTTATAAATCAATTCCAAAATTCCACAATAAATTTTCTCTAACTTAATGCCAACTTTGTATTGTACAATTAATACAGTAAAAAAATGGCAACAAATAACAATAAAGACATCATTTACCTACCTCTAGAAGGTGTGGAAAGTGAACACTGTGCTTTAATCGTTGAAAAAGGGTTAGCACATGTTGAAGGAATTGAAACCCATAAAGTAGAACTAAACAACCAAAGAGCTGCTATTACGGTTACTAACGAAGAAGTTCTTGCGAACGCCGTTACTACTATCAAAGATTTGGGTTATGGTGTAACCACTGTTAAAAAAGTATTTCCAGTATTGGGTATGACTTGCGCCTCTTGTGCTGGAAGTGCTGAAAGTATTGTTAGCTACGAACCAGGTGTAGTAAATGCTTCGGTAAATTTTGCTAGTGGAAATTTAACGGTAGAATACCTTCCAAACATGACTAATGCTACAAAATTGCAAAAAGCAGTACAAGGTGCGGGTTATGATTTGCTAATTGAAGACGAAACCAAACAACAAGAAACCCTCGAAGCTATTCATGAGAAGAAGTTCAAGCAACTAAAAACCAAAACCATGTGGTCGGTATTACTTTCGTTGCCTGTAGTTGTTATTGGTATGTTTTTTATGAATATGCCTTACGCTAACCCTATTATGTGGGCCTTCTCTACCCCCGTATTATTATGGTTTGGAAAAGACTTTTTTATCAATGCATGGAAGCAAGCCAAACATCGTTCTGCAAACATGGACACTTTGGTCGCTTTAAGTACAGGTATAGCGTATATATTTAGTGTATTCAATATGTTATTTCCTAAGTTTTGGGAATCTAGAGGATTAGAAGCACATGTATATTTTGAGGCAGCTGCGGTTATTATCGCATTTATTCTGTTAGGAAAACTATTAGAAGAAAAAGCCAAAGGAAACACCTCATCTGCCATTAAAAAATTGATGGGCTTACAACCTAAAACGGTGGTTGTGATACAACCTGACGGAACGGAAAAGCAAACTGCTATTGAAGAAGTGAACGTAAATGATACTATTCTTGTTAAACCAGGAGAAAAAATTGCGGTAGACGGTATAGTTACCTCAGGAAGCTCGTATGTAGATGAAAGTATGTTAAGTGGTGAACCTGTTCCGGTACTAAAAGAAGAAAATGAAAAAGTATTTGCAGGAACCATCAATCAAAAAGGAAGTTTCCAATTCAAAGCCATTAAGGTTGAAAAAGAAACCATGTTGGCTCAAATTATTAAAATGGTACAAGATGCACAAGGTAGTAAAGCTCCTGTACAGAAATTGGTTGACAAAATTGCAGGTATTTTCGTTCCTGTGGTAATGAGTATTGCTGTTATTACATTTATTATATGGTTTATTTTAGGGGGTGATAACGGATTGGTTCAGGGATTGTTAGCTGCTATCACCGTATTGGTTATTGCATGTCCTTGTGCTTTAGGACTTGCTACTCCTACCGCTATAATGGTGGGCGTTGGTAAAGGTGCTGAAAAAGGTATTCTAATTAAAGATGCTGAAAGCCTTGAATCGGCTAAAAAAGTAAACGCTATTATTTTAGATAAAACAGGAACCATTACCGAAGGAAAACCTGAAGTTACAGGTATATCTTGGCTACGTAATGATGATACCGCTAAGAACATTCTTTTAAGTATCGAGAAAAAATCTGAACATCCATTAGCAGAAGCTGTTGTAAAGTTTTTAGGAGATACTGCCACTACCCCACTAACAAATTTCGACAGTATTACGGGCAAGGGCGCTAAGGCTGATTATAACGGAGAAACCTTTTTTGTTGGTAATAAAAAGTTATTGGCTGAAAATAAGGTTACCATAGCGGAAGAACTTTTAAAACAAGCAGACGAATGGAGTAAACAGGCTAAAACTGTTATTTGGTTTGCTAATAGTAAAGAAGCACTTTCTGTACTTGCTATTTCAGACAAAATAAAAGAAACCTCTGTACAAGCTATTAAAGAGTTACAGGCTATGGATATTGATTTATACATGCTTACGGGTGACAACGAAGCTACCGCGAAATCTATTGCTAAAGAAACAGGTATTCAACATTACAAAGCTGAAGTATTACCACAACACAAAGCTGATTTTGTAAAAGAGTTACAGCAACAAGGAAAAACCGTTGCTATGGTGGGTGATGGTATTAACGACAGTACTGCCCTAGCTACTGCCGATGTAAGTATTGCCATGGGAAAAGGTAGTGATATTGCAATGGATGTTGCTAAAATGACCATTATATCATCTGACCTAAGTAAAATACCACAAGCTATAAAGCTTTCAAAACAAACGGTAGCTACCATTAAACAAAACCTGTTTTGGGCATTTATTTATAACCTTATTGGTATTCCTATTGCTGCGGGTATTTTATACCCATTTAATGGCTTTTTACTAAACCCCATGATTGCTGGTGCAGCTATGGCTATGAGTAGTGTTAGTGTAGTTACCAATAGCTTACGTTTAAAATGGAAAAAGTAAAATCTAACTTAGTGATTAAATCTGTAAATCTCACAAATCAATCTTAAAATTGTACAACAACAAACAACGGTGTTGTGCTGAAATTTGCAGTATTTAATAACAAAGAAATTTTTAATATCATGGAAAATAATAAAGAGTTAAAATTCAAAACAAACCTTAACTGTGGAGGGTGTGTATCAAAAGTACAAGCTGATTTAGACAGTGCTGAAGGTATTTGCCATTGGAATGTAGATACTAATTTAGAGGATAAAATTCTTACCGTAAGCTCTAAAGGAATTACTGCGGATGAAGTAATTGCTATTGTAAAAAGTAAAGGTTTTAAAGCAGAACCTTTAGTATAAAAAGCAAGAATATAGTTTATTTACAAAATAGGACCCAAAGGAGAATTTAAAGTTTCTAAAACCATAAAACAACTATCTATCAATCAAAAAGAATAGATCACGTTAAAAATGAACATGATTTTCATCCATAAAAAAAGAGCTCTTAAAATTTTAACAGCTCTTTTTTGTTTTATTCTTTAAAGTACTATTCTAAAGCACCTAAATAACGTTCTGCATCTAACGCTGCCATACATCCAGTACCTGCCGCTGTTACTGCTTGACGATATTCTTTATCTTGTACATCACCTGCTGCAAAAACTCCTGGTAAATTAGTTTTTGTAGATTTCCCTTTAGTGATTAAATAACCTGTTTCATCCATATCTAACACTCCTTTAAATAATTCAGTGTTAGGTTTGTGTCCGATAGCAACAAACACTCCTGTTACAGGAATTTCTGTTTTCTCTCCTGTTTCATTGTTTACAGCACGAACACCTTCAACAACATTCTCTCCTAAAACTTCATCTATTTCAGTATTGTACATTACTGTAATATTTTCTGTTTTATTCACACGGTGTTGCATTGCCTTAGAAGCACGCATATAATCTTTACGAACTAACATAGTTACTTTACTACAAATGTTCGCTAAATACGTTGCCTCTTCAGCAGCGGTATCTCCTGCTCCTACAACCACAACTTCTTGTCCTTTATAAAAGAATCCGTCACAAGTAGCACAAGCTGAAACTCCACCACCTATTAAACGTTGTTCACTTTCTAATCCTAAATATTTAGCAGTAGCTCCTGTAGAGATAATTACTGTTTGCGCTTCTATCTCTGTTGTGTCGTCTACGATTACTTTGTGAACTCCTCCTTCTTCTTCAGAAAATTCAACTTTAGTAACCATTCCAAAACGAACATCAGTTCCAAAACGCTCTGCTTGACTTTTTAAATCTTCCATCATTGCTGTACCATCAGTTCCTTTTGGATACCCTGGAAAATTATCAACTTCAGTAGTTGTTGTTAACTGTCCTCCCATTTGCATTCCTGTGTACATAACTGGTTTCATATCTGCTCTTGCTGCATAAATTGCCGCTGTATATCCTGCAGGACCAGATCCAATAATCAAACATTTAATTTTTTCTGCCATTATCTTAAAATTTTGAAGTTACAAATGTAATTTTTTTTTACTTCTATTATCTTCTTTTAAATATATTTTAACTATCGTTTTATAAGGTCAGATTATTTGACAAAAAAATCATTTTTTTATTTGTAGTTTACTTTTTTTTTCTACATTTGCAGTCCCAATTAACTTGGGGTGTAGCCTCTCGTTTAACTCGAGATAAACTACATTACAAGTTTTACACTTTTCGGGGTGTAGCGTAGCCCGGTCATCGCGCCTGCTTTGGGAGCAGGAGGTCGCAGGTTCGAATCCTGCCACCCCGACAAACAAAACCCTATTAATCGAAAGATTAATAGGGTTTTTTATTTGAAATTAGTGTTATTTACTTTTACTACGACATTATTAATTTCCTTTCAAAACCATAAACTCCATATTTAATAAAACATCCTTAAAAAGGCTGTTACCCTGAAAACAGTTAAATTGTTTTTAGTGCATTTCTATCTACTTAGTAAATATGAATCATTATTAAATAAGTTAAACTTGCTGTATTTATCAATAAAATAAGTCCATTGCAAAACAGAAACCTTGGGATGAGAATCCCAAGGTTTATCAACTAAATCTACTAATCTAACAAACTTGCTTTCACAAGTATGTTATTCTTTTCTTAGAGCCTCTTCAAACAACTTATCTTTTAGTTGTTGGTAAGCCTCTAAATTATCTTTATAACTTTCACGTAATCTATCATACTCTCCTAAATACGCCATATCACATTGAATGTCATCACATTCTGCAACATTGGTATAGGTAATTGAATATGGTAGCACTTTTTCGTAAAGCGCTTTGTTTAATTTTTTTCTTTGAGAGAAAAGCTCTTGTATTCCTGTTGGAATACTTTTTTCTCCTAAAGCGTTTGCATATAAATTTAAAAGGTTATCAATCTCTTTATCTATATACTGTAATTGATCTACCCACCCTTTTAGTTCTACATGATTGTACTTGTGTACTACATCTATATCGCTATTATTAAGTGTCATAACTTTTATAGTATTTTAAATTAAGGAATTGAGGTTTTCGCTTCCTACTACTTCTTGAGTAACCTTTAAAATTTTAACTTCTTTATTTCCTCCTGGAAATTCCCAATGAACAACATCGTTTAATGCATATCCAAAAAGAGCTATTCCTATTGGAGTTAATATAGAAACCTTATCATTTTTCAGGTCTTTTTCTGTTGGCTTTACAATCTGTATCGTTTTTTCCCAAACATTACCAGAAGCTACAGTAACCGTAGTGTTTAAGCGTACTACATCATCTAACATTTCTTCTTCATCTAAAATGATTGCTGTTTTTAATTCTTCAGCAAACTTTATTAATGATTTTTGAACTTGATGACCTTCAGAATGCTCTGAAACATTCAGCAAACTTTTAATATATACGTACTCTTTTTTTTCTAAAATTAAACTTCCGTGCTTCATTTATGATACTCTTTATGGGAAAATTCCACGTTGAACATAAGCTCTTTCTATTCGTTGAATAGCTATACAATATGCAGCTTTACGCATATCAATTCCTTCTAACTTAGCGTAATCAGAAACTTTTGTATATGACTCTTTTAACTTTTTATCTAGCCTTTGAATTACTTCTTCCATATCCCATAACTCACCGTTACGGTTTTGAAGCCATTCAAAATAACTTGTAATAACCCCTCCTGAATTACATAAAATGTCTGGAATAATTGTTACTCCATTTTCTAACAAAATTTTCTCTCCTTCGACATTTGTTGGACCATTTGCTCCTTCAGCTATTAATTTAGCTTTTACTAAGTGAGCATTCTTTTCGGTTATTTGGTTTCCTAAAGCTGCTGGGATACAGATATCACAATGAAGCGCAAAGAAATCTTCTTTTTCCATAGCCTCAGACTCTGGGTAACCAACTAAACTTCCGTTATTCGCTTTTGTATAGTTGAAAAGATCTTCTACCTTAATTCCGTTAACATTCTTAATACTTCCATAAGCATCTTGAACTCCTATCATTTTAGCTCCTTCTTGCTCTAAGAAATATGCTGCCCAATATCCTACGTTTCCAAATCCTTGAACGATGAACGTTTTTCCTTCTAAAGTTTCGTTATTTCCTTCTATCCAAAATTTGATAGTTAAGAAAACACCGTAACCAGTAGCTCTATCTCTTCCTTCTAAACCACCACTACCAATTGGTTTTCCTGTAACTACGTGTTGGTTCATTGAACGGGCAGCAGGAGCTTTAGTGCTCATATACGTATCAGCCATCCACGCCATTGTTTGCGCGTTTGTATTAACATCTGGCGCAGGAATATCGTGTTCTGGCCCAATGTTATCTCCTAAAGCAAACGTAAAACGTCTAGTAATACGTTCTAATTCATCTTTAGAATATTTAGAAGGATCTAATTGAATACCTCCTTTACCTCCACCGTATGGTAAGCCTGCTAATGAAGTTTTCCAAGTCATCCACATAGCTAAAGCTCTAGCTGCATCGATATCTACAGTTGGGTGGTAACGTAAACCTCCTTTATAAGGTCCTAATGCATTGTTGTGTTGTACACGGTATCCTTGAAAAATTTCAACGTCTCCGTTATCCATTTTTACAGGAAAGTTAACAATGACTTCGTTATTAGTAATACTTAATATTTTACGGATATTTGGGTGTAACCCTATTTGGTCTGATGCACTATTGAATTGCTCTAGTACATTATCAACCATACCTCTAGCATTCTTAGGCTTCGCTGGTACTTTTAACTCTTTTGTTAATGTCATCTCTTTTGTGTTTGAGTTCGATTCTCTATCTGAAATTTCACTTTTTGTATTCTTCATACATTCATAAATTTAGTAAGTCTGTTTTAAGGCTGCTAATGTAAAAAAACTGTTATTTAGTCTTTAACTTAATTCTTTTGTTTTTTACACAAATTCTACCTCTTCTTTTTCAGCGATTACTTCTTTCTGAATCTCTTCATTGCATTTTACCTCATTATATTCACTACATGACCAAACTTTTTCTTTTGATTTGGTCAATACACATGTGTCTATATACGCACACGACGGACAAATATTGAAAGGGTTTGCATTCATAAAATTGTTTCGTTTTATTTCTGTTTCATTAAAGGCAAATGATGTGCCGTTAAATGTGCCAAAAAACACAAAAAAGTAAAAAACCCTTTGTTTACAAGGGCTTGAGTTATTCAATAAAATTTACAGTAAAATTTATAGTGGGTAATTTTTCCTCAGGCGAGTAAAAAAGTCCCAAGGAATTGACTTCTTATTCTTTAAGTTTTTCTCGTAAGGTTTTGCGATCTATTTGAAGAATTTTAGCAGCTTGGGTTTTATTATTATTAGTTGCGTTTAAAACATTTTGTATGTGGCGTTTTTCCATCTCTTTTAAAGAGATTAACCCTTCTTCTGAAAAGTCTACATTATACTTTAATGAATCTGGTAAATGCTCTACCTCTACTACCCTATCACACATAATTACAGCACGTTGTATAATATTTTCCAGCTCTCTAATATTTCCTGGCCAATCATAACGCATTAAAATAGCCAAGGCTTTCGGATTCATCTTTACAAACCTGTCTTTATACTCAACACCGTATTTAAAAAGAAACTTTTCAGCCAACATTGAAATATCTTCTTTTCGTTCTCTTAATGGTGGTACTTCAATTTCAACTACTGTTAGTCTGTAAAACAAGTCTTCCCTGAAAGAACCTTCTTGAATCATTTCTTTCAAGTTATTATTTGTAGCTGCAATAATTCTAACATCAACTTTTTCTGCTTTTTGCGCTCCTACTTTTACTACTTCTTTTTCTTGAAGTGCTCTTAACAATTTAGCTTGCACATTTAACGAAGCATTCCCTATTTCATCTAAAAAAATAGTTCCTCCATTCGCAGCCTGAAAAAATCCTTCTCTATTTTTATCTGCTCCCGTAAAAGCACCTTTTACATATCCGAACAATTCAGACTCTAACAAGTTTTCTGGAATGGCTCCGCAGTTTACAGCTATGTAGGGTTCTTTTGAAAACTTTCCTTCATAATGTATTGCCCTTGCTACCAATTCTTTTCCCGTTCCACTTTCTCCTTTGATAGAAACGGTTGCTTTGTTATTTTTAACACGATCAATGATCTGAAATATTTCATTAATTTTTTCAGAAGCCCCTATCATGTCTCCATAAAATTCTTTATGCTCCTTTTTTTGAGTAGTAGAATCTTGTGTAATTCTTGACTTTTTCAAGGCATCATCCATCGCTTCTTTTAACTCACTTTTCGTAAAAGGCTTAGTTAAATAAGCTACTACTCCAGATTTAATTGCTTCAAGAGAGTCTTGTACAGAAGGATACCCTGTTACAATAAGTTTAGGCAATTTCGGATAATGTTCAGAAACAAACTTTACAAGTTCAAAACCATCAACCTCAGGCATTTTTAAATCGGTAATCAATAAATCTATTGATGTATCTCTTAAAATTGCTACTGCTTCTTTTACAGAAACCGCTTTATAGGTATGGTAGTTCCAGGATTGTAAATGCCTGTGCAACAATTCTAAAATATGAACATCATCATCTACTATCAGTATATTTTCTTTTTTTAGTTGCATTTCTTCTATTTTGGTAACCTTACTTCAAAGATAGCACCTTTTTCGCTGCCATTTTTCGCTGTTATCGTTCCTTTATGACTCGATACAATTCCGTGTACAACACTTAGCCCTAAACCAGTACCTTCTCCTGTCGGTTTGGTGGTAAAGAAAGGCTGAAATACTTTTTCGAGAGCTTCTGGCGTAAGTCCTTTTCCTTCATCAGAAATTCTAAGAACTACTTCATTATCCGTTTGAAAAGTTTCGATTATAACTAATCCGTTTTTAGGAGAAAAATAAATTGCATTAATCGTAAGATTGAAAATTATTTGTGTTAGCTGCACGGTATCAGCCCTCAACAACAACTCTTCATCTTCAACTTTTACAATATACTTTACCTCATGTTTTCTAAAAGTAGCGTCTAACAAATCTATAGCACTTTTTATACTAGGAACAATATTTACTTGCTTCATTTCATTAGGCATTTCGCAAGCAAAGTACATTAACTTTTTAACCACCTCTCTTGAAAAAATAGCACTTTGAATAATTTTTTCTACATCTTGAAGTGCCTTGTTATTTTCTTTTAAATCTGCCTTTAATAATTCTGAAAAACCTAAAATATTAGCTAACGGAGTATTCAATTCATGAGCTATACCTGCAGTTAATTCTCCCAAAATAGACAATCGATCTGCGTGTTCCATCTTACGCCTCATCGACAGTTCATTCTTCTTTATTTCTATTCGCTCTAAAAGTCCACCAATTTTTATGGCTACAGTATCAAACAACTCTTGTTCTTCTTTTAAATATAAATTTTCTTTTAGTTCTACTCCCTCAATATGTGCTTCAATTTTACCTTTTTGTAAATTAAACACAGGGATAGCACTCGAAATTATACAAATACTATTCTTAATCGATTTATTTTCTATTATATTTCCTTCTATTTCAATAACTACTTCGGTGTTTTTAGGAAATTGAAGCGCCTTTTTTAAACTATAGGCAATTGCTTTTAAAGTAACATCTATCTGCTCAAGATCTGCATTTATTATTAAAGAAGTCACCTTGTAAAGGCATGTTAGCTCTTTAATACGTTCTTGTAATTCTGCTTCGGTGTTGCTTGATACTTTCATCAATTTAATACGATTTTGTTACAGTGAAGATAACTGAAATAATAACAGCATAAAAATACAAAATAACTCTCCTTTGCTCACTTTCCTCCTAAAAAACTCCTACAGCATATATTCTCTTTTATGCTTTACCTATTTTACGTAAATTCGTGTTTATGGAATTACTTTTTTTAGGATTAGCAGGAGGTGCTATTATATCCTATTACATTTTTAATAAGTTTACAACAGTTAAAAGAAAAAATTTAACTGAAAAACAATCGGTGGTACTGTTAGATAAGATTAAAAAAGTATCTAAACTAATTACTGTTGAAGGAGAGTTTGCTGAGATTTATCATCACGAAAACACCAAAGAAAAGTTTTTAGGATTAGTTTCTAGTAAGAAGAAAGCTATTATTTTAATTAATGCCAAAGTTCATATTGGTTTTGATTTTAGAAAAATTAAAATGCATACAGATACGAAGAAAAAGGTATTGGTTCTTTCTGAATTCCCTCAGCCAGAAGTGTTTTCAATAGAACCTAATTTACGTTTTTACGATATTCAAAACGGATTACTTAACAAGTTTAGTTCAGAAGATTTAACCGAAGTAAACAAAGAAGCTAGAGAACATATTCTTCAAAAAATCCCTGAAAGTAACTTAATGCAAACCGCCAATAAAGAAGCTTTAGAAGCCGTTACTTTAATGCAAAACTTAGTCGAAACCATTGGATGGAAACTAGATTATTCTGCTTTAGAAATTTCTGAAACAACTCAAAAACATATTGAATAAAGAGAAATAATGGAAAATCTTCATAAGACATTTAAGCTATTGATAATTTCAGCTTTTTCTTTCTTTCTATATTATTACATAGACAATCATGATTCTTTAGAATTACTTCAAGAAAAATTAGACAAGTCTTTAAAAACCCGTGGATTTTATTTTTTTATACTAATAAATCTTATTAAATACTTTTTCTTACTACTTAGTATCATGTCTATTATTTTCCTAGCTTTTACTTCCTATAAAAATAAAAAGAATGAATATTGAAGAATTACGCAATTACTGTATCAATAAAAAAGGAGTAACCGAACATTTCCCTTTTGATGAAGTTACCTTGGTTTTTAAAGTGATGGGGAAAATGTTTGCCTTGGTTGGTCTAGATAGTTGGGAACAAAATGAGACAAAAATCAACTTAAAATGTGATCCTGAACGTGCCCAAGAATTGCGTGCTGAATATGAAAGTATCAATCCAGGATTTCACATGAGTAAAGTACATTGGAATACGGTTACTTTAAACCATGATGTTTCTGATGCTTTCGCTTTTGAACTGATTGATCATTCTTATGATCTTGTCGTAAAAGGATTAACTAAAAAATTACAAGAAGAATTAAAATCGATGTAATAAATATGCTTAAATCTGAACTTAGAAAATTATATAAACAGAAAAGAAACGATCTTACCGAAGCGGAAAAAGAACAGCTACATAAAAGTATTTATCAGCAAATTTTTAGACTAAAAACAGATACAATTAACAATGTTCATTTGTTTTTATCTATGCGAAAATTTAACGAGATTGATACTTTGCCAATTATCAATTTCTTTAGAGAAAAAGGAAAAAGAATTATTGTAAGTCGATGTAATTTTGAAAACGATACACTTTCTCATTTCTATTTCGATAAAGATACCAAATTAGAACTGAACAAATTTGGGGTACCAGAACCTGTTAATGCAGAAGAAGTTGCTGTAAAAAATATCGATTTGGTTTTCGTTCCTATGCTTATTTCTGACGAAGAACACTACCGAGTTGGCTACGGAAAAGGCTTTTATGACCGATTTTTATCAGAGTGTAGAGAAGATACCCAAACCATCGGACTTAACTTCTTCCCTCCTATCAAAAAAATAGAAGACACGCACGAGTTTGACGTTCCGTTAGATTTTGTGATATATCCAAAATAAAAAATCCCGCCAAGTGCGGGATTTTTTATTTTATATCGAATGATTATCCATTCATTGAAATTAAGAATTCTTCGTTGTTTAACGATCTCTTAATTCTATCTTGAATAAATTCCATTGCTTCAATTGGGTTCATATCTGCTAGGTATTTACGTAATACCCACATACGTTGTACTGTTTTATCGTCTAATAATAAATCATCACGACGTGTGCTCGACTTGATTAAGTCAATTGCAGGATAAATTCTACGGTTAGCAATATTACGCTCTAATTGTAATTCCATGTTACCCGTTCCTTTAAACTCTTCAAAGATTACCTCATCCATTTTAGAACCAGTTTCGGTAAGTGCCGTAGCAATAATCGTTAAAGAACCTCCATTTTCTATATTACGTGCCGCTCCAAAGAAACGCTTTGGTTTGTGTAAAGCATTTGCATCAATACCCCCTGATAAAATCTTTCCAGATGCTGGTGCTACCGTGTTATAAGCTCTCGCTAAACGCGTTATCGAATCTAACAAAATCACCACATCATGACCGCATTCAACTAAACGTTTTGCTTTTTCTAATACAATATTTGCTACACGTACATGTTTCTCAGCTGGCTCGTCAAACGTAGACGCAACTACTTCTCCACGAACACTACGTTGCATATCGGTAACCTCTTCAGGACGCTCATCAATTAATAAAACAATTTGGTATACCTCTGGATGATTTGCTGCAATTGCATTTGCAACATCCTTTAATAACATTGTTTTACCCGTTTTAGGTTGTGCTACAATCATACCACGTTGTCCTTTTCCTATCGGAGAGAACAAATCGATAATTCTTGTAGAAAATGAACTTCCTTTTTCTGCTAAATTGAACTTTTCATCAGCAAAAAGTGGTGTTAAATGCTCAAAAGAAACTCTATCTCTAACAATATTCGGGTTTAATCCATTGATTTTTGATACTCTAATTAAAGGAAAGTATTTTTCTCCTTCTTTTGGAGGACGTACATTACCGCGAACCGTATCTCCTGTTTTTAAACCGAATAATTTAATTTGAGATTGTGACACATAAATATCATCTGGTGATGATAAATAGTTATAGTCTGAAGAACGTAAGAAACCATATCCGTCAGGCATCATTTCTAAAACACCTTCACTTTCAATAATACCGTCAAACTCAAAATCAGGGTCACGATACTTGTTTCCACTTTTATGGTGTTGTTTTGAAGTATTTTGATTTTGGTTCTGATTCTGATTCTTGTTGTTTTTATTACCTCTATTTTGGTTTTTATTTTGCTGTTTATTTTGAGGCTGTTGCTGTTTTTTATCTTCAGTCGCTTGCTGATTTTGCTTTTTCTCTTCAGGTTTATTGGCAACATTTTGAACAGTTTCCGTTTTTCCTGCCATTTCTTCTTTAGCTTCTGGTTTAGTTACGGGTTTACTGTCTTGTTCTTGTTGTTGTGAAGTGTTTGCTAGGGTTTCTGCTTTAGCTATTCTTTTCCTTTTTGGCTTTTCTGCCTTCGGTTTAGCTTCATTAACACTTGCTTCTGCTTGCGCATCTATAATTTTGTATACTAAATCTAACTTTTTTAACTGACTAAATTTAGTCAGCCCTATAGTTTTGGCTATAACTTGTAAATCAGCTAATTTTTTAGTCTTTAATTCCGAAATATCGAACATTCGTTGAATAATTAAGTTACTTAAAATTCTTTGTGAAAGAATTGTTTTTTTATTAAGTTTCGTTTTGATTGCTAATTATATAGGGGCTATATAATAATTTTGTGCGGTTACATACAAGGCAAATATATACAAATAATTTAACTTCTAATATTTCTTTTTAAAAAAAGAAGTATTACATTTGCTTCCCGATAAAAAATTATGATACAAAGAATACAATCTATATATCTTTTAGTTGCAGGAATTATCTCTGGAGGATTGACTTTTTTGGTAAATCTTTGGGCGACTCAAACAAGTCCCACTATTCATGTTATAGACTTATTTTCTAGTAATTCTTTTTTAGAAAAGATGGTTCCTGTATCTTTTTTTATCTCAGCATTAGTATCAATTGTAGCTATTTTTCTATTTAAAAATCGTCAATTACAATTTGTACTAAACCGCTTAAACATATTGATAAACCTTTTTTTATTAGGAATATTGATTTATTTATCACAAACATTATCTGGAGAAGCTTCGGTTTCTGAGAAAGGTATTGGGATGTTCTTTCCTATCATTGTTATTTTGCTTTTATTTTTAGCAAATAAGGCCATTAAGAAGGATGAAGATCTTGTAAAATCTGTTGATAGATTACGATAAGCCTAACATCTTAGTATATTTAGTGCGAAAAAAAACCGAGATTTACATCTCGGTTTTTTATTTTTGAAAAACCCTGTATTTACTTGACTTCTAAACACAAATGTTAAAGAAATGTTAAAAAAAACTCAGGGTTATCCCTAATTTCTAAATGTAACAATTAGGGATACTGTGTATTGCACACACTAGTTTTATACTATAGATTTGTAACTGTAAACGACCATGAATTACAAGATTAAAGTTCACATAGCAGATGACCACAAGATATTAATTGACGGTGTCATTGCTTTATTAAATACTGAAGATGACATTGAAGTTGAAGGATACTCTTTAACAGGAAGGCAAGTTATTAATTGGTCCTCAAACAATACAGCCGATGTATTAGTTTTAGACATTAACATGCCTGAAATGGATGGTATAGAAGTTTTAAAAACGTTTAGAAAACGTAATACACAAATTAAAACTATTATACTTTCTAGTTTAAGTGACCCTAAACTTGTGCAAGAAATGATTGCATTAGGAGCTAACGGTTTTGTAGACAAAAGTAGCGCTAATGAACAGATTATTGATGCCATTAAAGTTGTACACAACGGCATACAGTACATTAGCGAAGACATTAAAGAAAAACTATTAGACCTTTATACATCTGACCTTAAAGAAACTATTGAACCTCAATTTTTACATGGAGATTTAACCGAGCGGGAAATTGCTGTATTAAAATTAATTGCGGAAGAAAAAAGTTCTTATGAGATTGCCGATAAATTAAATGTTAGCTTAAAAACAGTAGAAACATATAGAAGTAATTTATATAAAAAATTAAAAGTAAAAAACGTAGTAGGTTTAGCGATGTATGCTGTGAGAAACAAAATAGTGTAAAGATATTATCAACCCTTCAATTTTCTTTAGTCCCCCAGATTAAGAAGCCCCCCGAGTCTATACATTATCATACATCGTTTAACAACTACACAAAAAAAAGTAGCGATGTACGCGTTATTAAACATAGTATAGAAAACCCCTTCATTTTGTTTTCTTTATCCCCCTAAGAGGTATTAGTCCCCCGTCTCTTAATATCTATCCTAAGTACATCGCTATTTTATAAAATATTAATATAAAATAGTGTAATTTATAAATTTAGTCATGAAAAAAATCACTCCTTATTTCCTAGCTTTAAGCTTAAGTATCTTATTTGCTTCTTGTTCTTCTAACGAAACAGAAGCTATTGAAAGCAATCCAGAAAACTTATTACAATCGTATACTCTTAAAAGAGATGCTACGGGCGCTTACTCTATCGATTTTAACACTACGAACAATACAGATGTAACCACAGTTACCAATGTAGACAATTCAAAAGAGATCATCTTAGCTGAAGTTTCTCAAAAAACAGCTACTAAACATTCTAACGATTTCTCTATTGAAAATGATCATTTAAAAATTGGGTTTTTAGAAGCCAATAGAGGAACAACAACTAAAATATATGTTGAAGATGACAATATTACCTTTGCAAAAGGAGTTACCGAGTTTTTAAGTACGTACAGCATTACAGCAAACGAAGACGGAACATACACGTTAAACTTTACTATAAATGATAATGTAGCCACAGATTTTAACTACAACGAAGAAATTGAAACTTATGAAGTACATTTATCAAACGGTACCTCAACTCAGAAAACATTTTCAAGAGAACTAAAAATGCAACCTGATTCAAATGTATTAAAATTAGATTTTGTAAACCATAAGTACTCAAGTAGAACTGAAGAAGCAATAGATACAGAGAGAAAACCGAAATCTATAATTGTCGGAGATACAGTTATTTAATATTTTTTTATGAATAAAACGTTTTTCCTTATTGTTATTACTAGTATAATCTCAAACTTTACTTTTTCAGCATATAGTCAGGAAAAGAATGAAAAACTTTTTAACGAATACAAAAAAGCTGAAGAATTATTTAAGAAAAAGAAATATTCTATTTCTCTCGAAAAGAGCTTAGATCTTTTTTCAAAAATAACTCCATCAGATCAACCAAATTTATACTTTAAAACATCCTTCTTAATTGGGGATGTTTTTAGAGAAATTAATGACCATAATAAAGCTATTCTTTATTACAAGAAAACCTTGTCTATATATAATTCATTACGCCCTTTCAATGATAAAGAAAACCTCTCTAATAACAACTTAGCCAGTAGAAATAACCTGAACAAACTTCTTTTAAGAATTGGAAGTGAATTTCACATAATTAAACAAAAAGATAGTGCAATTAAATATTATAAAGAAATACTAGCTAGTAATTCTTTTAACCAACAAGATATAACTGCAAAGGCAAGCTCCTACACAAACCTATCAAACATATACAGAGAAGATTCTATTTATGATTTGGCGAAAGAATATTCTTTTGAAGCTGTTAAAATATACAAGAAAGCTAATAAAAAAGTGTTAGAAGCTGCTGCTCTTGGTAATTTAGCTAGCATTTATTTAGAGCAGAAGGATTATGAAAAAGCTAAAAAAATTTATCTGGAAAGTCTTGATTTAATAAAAATGGATTCCAGAAGTAGAGCTACGAGATACAAAGAGTTTCTTTACTTTAATTTAGCTTATACATTATATCTACAAAAAGACTACAGAGCCTATGATTATCAAGAAAAATCTTATAACATTAAAGATGACTTAAAAGATGTTGAAATAAGAAGAATTGTAGATGAAATTTACACTAGACATGAACTAAATTTAGAAAAAGAAAAAACAGCTTTAGTTGAAGAACAACGCAAGTTAGAAGAAGCACAAGAAGCTAAAACCTCATTGCTTTTTGGAGCTTTAAGCTTCTTAGTGTTAATTGTTTCAGGAGTAATTATCTATAACTTTAAGTTACGTCAAAAAAACCTTCATCTTAAACTATCTGAAAGTAAACTGATTCAGCAACAAAGTATTGAAAAATTAAAATCTGAAGCGCAAATAAAAATATTAAACGCTACTATTGACGGAAAAGAAACCGAACGTAAACTCATAGCCGAAATATTGCATGATAATGTTAGTGCTTTACTCTCTTCTGCAAACATGCATTTAACAGCAACGAAAAAACAATTTAACGGCGATACTCCTCAAGAAATTGATAAAACTCAAGCAATTATTTCTGAGGCTTCACAAAAAGTAAGAGACTTATCTCACAACTTGGTTTCTTCAATTTTATTAAAATTCGGATTAGAGTACGCTATTAAAGATGTAACTAAAAAATACTCCAACAGCGAACTTAAATTTGATGTTTCTGCCCAAAACATTAATAGATATAATCAAGAATTCGAGATAAAAATTTTTAACGTTATTCAAGAGCTTATTAATAACATTTTAAAGCATAGCAAGGCGCAACATGCCGAAATAAAACTGAAAGAGGAAGAGGATCAACTAACCGTTCTCGTTAAAGATGATGGGGTAGGTTTTTCTACCTCGTCTTCTTCTTTTTCAGATGGCATTGGCTTAAATCAAATTGAAGCTAGAATTCAAATGATGAATGGTAAATTAAATATCGATTCTCAAAAAAACATTGGAACTTCAATTTATATTTCTGTTCCTATTTTAAAAGAACAAAAAGATGTTAAACTAACCTCTGTTAGCTAGTTCTATAATTTCCATATTCTTTATTTCTCCTTTATCTATCTCAAACCGAAGCATTGTTCTAACTTTATGGAAACCATGTTTACCTGCAGCTCCAGGGTTTAAGTGAAGTAAGTTCAATTTTTTATCATACTGAACTTTCAAAATATGCGAATGCCCACAAATAAATAATTTAGGAGGATTTCTATTTAGTTCTTCTCTAACTCGTTGATTATATTTATTAGGATAACCTCCAATATGAGTAATCCAAACTGATACTCCTTCTATTAAAAACCTATTATCTAGTGGAAACTCAGCCCTGGCTTTATTATCATCAATATTTCCATAAACTGCCCTTAGTGTTTTAACATTTTTTATCTTATCTGTAACGTACAAATCACCAATGTCACCTGCATGCCAAACTTCATCCGCTTGCTTTACAAACTTTAAAATTTGTTCATCAATAAAACTATGTGTATCTGAAAGGAGCAAAATTTTCTTCATCAAGACAAAACTAATGAATTATAAACTAAAAAAAATCCATAATTAAACATTATGGATTCTTTAAAATAAGGGGTAATTAATGAAAGGGGAATTCACTATTATTTCAATATGAAACTGAAGGGGGACTTCTTTGTTTTGTACTTTTTCTAAGGCAGCAAAAATAACATATACCCCTTAACAATCTGTTTACATATGTTAATAAAACTCAAAACGTATTATTTAAGTTACTCTTTACAACATTTCATTTTAGAATTTCATAATTTAGCTGTTTAAAATTTATATTTTTTGAGGTATTTTATTGAATTAGCTTACAACGGGAAAAATTATCATGGTTGGCAAGTACAACCACACGCAATTTCGGTTCAAGAGGTAATAAACAAAGCTATCAGTACAATTTTACGACAAGAAGTTAATATTGTTGGTGCTGGAAGAACAGATGCAGGTGTGCATGCTTCGCAAATGTTTGCTCATTTTGATGTAGAATCACCCTTAAATGATAATTTTACTTATAAACTCAATGCTATTTTACCCGATGATGTGGTAATATTTAACACGACATTGGTTCATAACGATGCTCATGCTCGTTTTGATGCTAATAGTAGAAGTTATGAATATAAAATATGGTTAGGTAGAAATCCGTTTTTATTAGAAACTAGCTGGCAATTGCATCATCAACAATTAAATATTGAGTTGATGAATAAAGCTGCCACTATTTTATATGAATATGAAGATTTTGAGTGTTTTTCGAAAGTAAAAACAGACGTTAACACATTTAATTGTACAGTAACCAACGCTGAATGGGTTATGAAAGGGAATGAACTTACTTTTCATATTAGTGCCAATCGTTTTTTAAGAAACATGGTTCGCGCCATAGCAGGTACACTAATTGATGTTGGTCTTGAAAAAATTACGATTGATGATTTTAAAAAAATTATTGAAAGTAAAAACAGAAGTAACGCTGGAGTTTCAGTTCCGGCAAAAGGTTTATTTTTAACAGCAGTAACATACGACTATATATAGTGAGTAAAGCAACAGGAAAAGCATTCGATATTAAAATTTTTTCAAGACTAATGAGTTTTGCAAAAAAGTACCGCCTACGTTTTATCGTTGCTGCGGCTTCTACAATTTTATTAGCAGGATTTGCAGTCCTTACCCCTGTAATTTTAATGACTGCAATCGATGATTTCACCACTACTAAAGACGCTACAAGACTATTGTATTTTACGATAGCTATGGTAGTTGTTTTATTAGTTCAGGTATTATTTCAATTTAGTTTTATTTATAATGCAAACTGGGTAGGTCAACATATTATCAGAGATATAAGAGCTAAAACGTTTAGAAAAATTCTAGAATTTAAAATGAGTTATTTTGATAACTCATCAGTTGGTAAACTCGTAACTCGTGTAGTTTCAGATATAGAAACCATTTCAAACTTTTTTACTCAAGGAGTTTTTATGATAGTAAGCGATATTTTATTAATGCTTATTGTTATAGCTGTAATGTTTTATAAAAACTGGCAACTTGCTTTAATTTCGCTTGCTACCTTACCTGTACTAATTTATGCTACAAAACTATTTCAAATAGCTATAAAATCTACTTTCCAAGATGTACGTAATCAAGTAGCAAACCTTAACAGTTTTGTACAAGAAAGAGTTACAGGAATGAAAATCGTTCAGCTTTTTAATAGAGAACGAATTGAGTATAAAAACTTTATTGACATTAACAACAAACACAAAAAAGCACATATAAAAACGGTTTGGTACTACTCTATCTTCTTCCCTATTGCAGAAATACTTTCTTCAATAGCTATCGGATTAATTGTTTGGTATGGTGGATTACAAGTGATTGAAGATAGTGCTGTTAGTTTAGGTGCTATTATCGGTTTTATAAAAATGGCTCAAATGCTTTTTAGACCATTACGACAAATAGCAGACAAATTCAATCAATTACAAATGGGAATTGTTGCTGGTGAGCGTGTTTTCAACATAATTGACACTAACAGTTCAATAGATAAAAACGGAACTATTATAGCAGAAGACATTGAAGGAAACATCAGTTTTAAGGATGTACATTTTAGCTATATAAAAGGAGAAGAAATTTTAAAGGGAATAAGTTTTAATGTAGAAAAAGGGCAAACCGTAGCTATTGTTGGTGCTACAGGTGCAGGAAAATCAACCATCATAAACCTTATCAGTCGATTTTATGAAATTGATAGTGGACTTATTGCTATTGATAACATTCCTGTTCAAGATTATGAGATTTCTTCTTTACGACAAAAAGTAGCTGTAGTATTACAAGATGTATTTTTGTTTTCAGATACTATTTTAAATAACATTACGCTACGAAACGAAAACATCTCTTTAGATCAAGTTCAAAAAGCTGCCAAACAAATAGGTATTCATGACTTTATTATGAGTTTACCTAACAACTATAATTACAATGTAAAAGAACGCGGAGGCATGCTTTCATCTGGTCAACGTCAACTAATTGCTTTTTTACGTGCTTATGTTAGCAATCCAAGTATCTTAATTTTAGATGAAGCTACCTCTTCTGTAGATGCTCATTCAGAACAAATGATTCAATATGCCACAGATGAAATCACAAAAAACAGAACTTCAATAGTAATTGCACATCGTTTAGCAACCATTAAAAAGGCTGATATGATTATAGTTATGGACAAAGGTCGTATTGTTGAAAAAGGCAATCATACAGAATTGTTAAAAAAACATGAGGGTTATTATAAGAATTTGTACGAAAAACAGTTTAATAGTGAGACTGTGCTATAAATAAATTTGTTTACATCAATCAAAATAGTACATTTGTTATTCAATCTAAAACTAAAAAATCAATAAACGATGAAAAAAGTAATTTTATCAGTATTTGTAGTTGGTGCTTTATTAGCTACCTCTTGTAAAAACACTAAAGAAGAAGCTAAAGACGCTGCTACTGACGCTGTTGAAGCTGTAGAAAACGCTACTGAAGAAGCTACTGACGCTGCTACTAAAGCAGTAGAAGAAACTAAAGAAGCTACAGAAGAAGCTGTTGAATCAGTAAAATCTGCAATCGAAGGAATCGAAATTCCTCAGTTTGAAGACCCTAAAGTAGGTGAGTATTTACAAACTTACTCTCAGTACGCTAAAGATTATATCGAAGCTAAGGGAGATGTTGTTAAAAATACTGAATTAGCTAAAAAAGGTGTTGAATTAGCTGCTAAAGCTAAAGAAATCGCTGCTAATTTAGACGAAGAAGCTACTAAGAAGTTTAACAGCGTAATGGCTGCTATTCAATCTAAAATGGCTCCTGCTCAATAATTTTTTTGACACGGAATACAATAAAAAAAGGCTCGCAAATTGTGAGCCTTTTTATTTATTCCTTCTTGCTAACCTCATTAAACGAACTGATTCTTCTACACTGATTTCTTTTGCCTCAGGTATTGTTTTTGGCTCATCAATTAACTTAAGAAGCTCTATACTTTCGACGTAATAAGAATATCTCTTACCGCGATGCAACTCTAAAATCACTCCTTTTAAACCGCCATATCCAACCGGTCCATACATACCTTTCAACTCAGGACTAAACCAAGCTACAACATCTATATACTTTTCAGAACGTTTATTAAACTCTTTCTTTATTGCTTTAATACATTCGTGTCCTAAAATATTTTTTTTATCTCCTGTTACAATCCAGTCTTTCATTTTATAATCATTATCAATCTGATATATATTATAATCTATAAAATGAACCATTTTAGAATTAAGTTTTGCATCTTGGTAATACTCCCCTATATAACCAACTAGTATTTCGGTAAGTTTAACTTTTTTCTCTTTCCTTACTAAACTTTCATTAAATATACCTTGATACTCTACATCAAAAGAAGAAACTACCTCATTAAATAGTAAATTAAACTTCAAATACTCAGCATTACTAATATTATTTAGAGCTAAAGGTTTAGAACTATTTTTAGGATTATGTAGTACAACCTTATATTTTATTTTACTTGTTTGAGCAAAGAAAGTTGAAGTTGTTATTAAGAGTAGTAGTAAAATCTTTTTCATATTGTTTTTATTTATGCCATTACATCTTTTTCTAATTTCTTATGAAGTTCTTCGAGTGATTTATACAAAACAAACTCTCCGTCTTTTATATATGAAATTTCTCCTGTTTCTTCAGAAACCAATAAACAAATCGCATCTGTTTTTTCCGTAACTCCAATAGCAGCACGATGACGTAATCCAAAACGTGCTGGAATTTTTGTACTGTCAGAAACTGGTAAAATCACACGAGTAGCTACAATATAATTATCTCTTATAATTGTTGCTCCGTCATGTAACGGACTGTTTTTATAAAAAATACTTTCAATAATAGCCTCATTTACCAAAGCATTCATTTTATCTCCAGTATTCACTAAAAAATCAAGATTATTGGTTTTCTCTATTACTAATAATGCCCCTGTTTGGGTTCTAGATAAATTAGCACAAGCCTTTAAAATCGTATCTATATCTATTTCTGAATGAATTTCAGATTTTAAAAATTTGAGCTGATTTAAAAATCCTCTTTTAGTAGAAAAATTGGTGGTTCCTATCATTAATAAAAACTTCCTGATTTCTTGTTGAAACACAATAATTAACGCGATAACTCCTCCAGAAAGTAAATACCCCAAAATACCGCTTAGCATTTCCATATTAAGCGCTTGCGTAACCTTCCAGATTAAAAAAATAAAGGCAATACCTATGACAATATTTATTGCTACCGTACCTTTTAACAGTTTATAGATATAAAATAATAAAACTGCTACTAAAAAAATATCCAGTACATCCAAAAACGAAAAGTCGATAAAATCTAGGTTCATTAATTTTGTTGAAGTTTTTACTATTTAAAATAATCTAAACAAGTAAATGTAAGCATTTTATTACAACTGATTTACAATCGTTACCGCTTCAACGGCTTCTTTTACGTCATGTACTCGTAAAATATGCGTTCCGTTTAACAAAGCAATCGTGTTAGCTACTGTAGTTGCATTTAAGGCTTCTTGAGCTGAAGTTCCTAATAACTTATACAACATTGATTTTCTTGAAACCCCTGTTAAAATAGGAGCATCTAAGCTTTTAAACAGTGATAAGTTTTTAAGTAACTCGTAATTCTGGTCGACTGTTTTTCCAAAACCAAAACCAACATCAATAATCACGTCATTAACTTTTAGTTGACGAAGTTTAAAAAGCTGCTCTGCAAAAAAAGATAGTACTTCAGTAACCACATTTTCATATTCTGGATTTTGTTGCATGTTCTGCGGAGTTCCTTGCATGTGCATCATAATATATGGCACTTGCAATTTTGCTACCGTTTCAAACATATTAGTATCCATCTTTCCACCAGAAATATCATTGATGATGGCTGCGCCAGCGTTGATAGACTCCTCTACCACTCTACTCCTAAAAGAATCAATTGAAATAAGAATTTCAGGGAAATTTTTCACCAACAACTCAACCACAGGAAGCATTCTTTGCAGCTCTTCTTCTTCAGAAATATGCTTCGCTCCTGGTCTTGAAGAATACGCTCCTATATCAATAAAAGTCGCTCCTTCATTCAACATCTTTTCTGTTTGAGCTAAAAAATCATATTCGTTTTTATATTTTCCTCCATCAAAAAAAGAATCAGGGGTTACATTTAAAATCCCCATAACCCTAGGTGTGATAAGATCTAGTAAGGTTCCTTTACAATTAATCGTCATTACACTAAATTTCCAAGTAAAAATAAATGAAAAGCTTGTAATATTTACTATTTTTGGTCGAATACTTTTAAATAAGAAAGATGCAAGACACCTCAAAACAGTATGATACTGTAGTTGAAGAATGTAAAAATTTATTTACCAAAAAAATGAGCGATTATGGTAGTGCTTGGAGAATCTTGAGACTCCCTTCACTAACCGATCAAATATTCATCAAAGCACAACGCATTCGTCAATTACAAGAAAATACTGAGCGAAAAGTTGATGAAGGAGAAAAATCAGAGTTTATTGGCATTATCAATTATTCAGTAATGGCATTAATTCAAATAGAGTTAGGAGTTGTTGAACAACCTGATTTAACTACTGAACAAGCTACTGAATTATACAACAAACACATAAAAATCACCAAAGAATTAATGGAAAATAAAAACCATGACTACGGTGAAGCGTGGAGAGATATGAGAGTTTCATCGTTAACCGATTTAATTCTACAAAAACTACTTCGCGTAAAACAAATTGAAAACAATCAAGGTAAAACTTTAGTTTCTGAAGGAATTGATGCTAATTATCAAGATATGATTAATTATGCTATTTTTGCCATGATTCACCTTTCTGAATTAGAAAATTAACCTAAAACAACCCCTAATATGATTTTAAAATTATTAACTCATATTTCAAGAGTACTTGTAGGACTTCTTTTTATTTACTCTGGATTTGTAAAATTGGTAGACCCTATCGGTTCTCAATACAAGTTTGAAGAATATTTTAGTGCAGGTGTACTAAACTTAGAGTTCTTAATACCATTTGCTTTACCTTTTTCTATTCTTTTAATTGTTACTGAATTGGTTTTAGGTATTATGCTTTTAGTAGGATACAAAGCAAAATTTACTGTATGGAGTTTATTTGGTATTAACCTTATCTTCTTATTTTTAACTTGGTACTCGTACACTTACAACAAAGTTACCGATTGCGGTTGTTTTGGAGACGCTTTAAAGCTTACACCAAAAGAAACATTTTATAAAAATGTGGTGTTTATGGTATTTATTGTAATCCTAATTTTAGGCGTTAAACACATTAAACCTTTCATTTCTAGCAAAATTGCTTCTGTAACAACTTTTGCTTCAATTTTTGTATCACTTTTGGTAACCTATTACGTATTACAACACTTACCAATCATCGACTTTAGAGCTTATTCAATAGGAACTGATATTGCTGAAGGAATGAAATACCAAGAAGGAAGTGATGAAATTCCTCCTATTCATGACTTTGAAATAGGAACAGATGACGGAGACAAGTTAGAAGAAATGCTAACAAAAGAGAAAGCCATGTTAATTCTAATATATGAATTACAAAAAGCTGATATGGAAGGTATTCCTGTAGTATCAGAAGTCGCAAAGAAAGCCAAAGAACAAGGCTATGAAATTTATGTTTTATCTGCTGACTCAATGCTATATGACGAAAACGAATTGAACTCTTTTAAAGAAAAGTACGATATGCACTATGTATTTGGAACTTGCGACGGAACAGCTTTAAAAACTGTTATCAGAGCCAACCCAGGTATTGTTACCGTTAAAAATGGAATAATTGCTGGAAAGTGGAACTGGACAGATGCTGACGACGTAGAACTATAAACAATTATACAATTTATATATAAGTAAAACCTCACAAATTTGTGAGGTTTTCTTATTTTAGCACATACAGAAAGCTGATTAGAGATACTTTAAAAGTTTCTCTAACAAGTTAAAATCAAGCTTTAATCTAGAACTATTCTTTGTGAAACAACTTTTATTAGTCTTTATCGGCGGCGGAATAGGTAGTGTATTGCGATACATTATCGGAAAAACGTTAAACAGCTCACAAACAGGAATTCCATACGGAACATTTACTGCTAATATTTTAGGTAGCTTGCTTATCGGAATTATTTTAGGTTTAGCCGCCAAGAACCAAGCATTAACTCAAAACCATACGTTGTTACTAGCTACTGGTTTTTGTGGTGGTTTCACTACTTTTTCAACCTTTGCTTACGAAAACCATATCTTTTTAAAAGCAGGTGATTTTAGCAGTTTTGCCCTATACACTATCGCTAGTTTCATTATTGGTTTTTTAGCGGTTTTTGCAGGAATTTTCTTAGTAGATCACTTTTGGAATAATCCGCAAAACATTTAAACTGTAAAGGACAATCTAAAGAGACCCTCTCAATAATAAAATAAAATTCATATAACAAATGAACGAACTTATACAATATACCTCAGCAGACAATCATGTATTAATCACAATTACCAACGGAAAAGCCAATGCAATTTCTCACGAAGTAATTGACGCTTTAAATACCGCTTTTGATAACGCTGAAAAAGAAGAAAAACCAGTAATCTTAACTGGGCAACCAGGAATTTTTTCTGCGGGTTATGATTTAAAAAGCATGACTCAATCTGCCAAATCTGCTTTAGATTTAGTTACCAAAGGATCGCAATTATCACACAGAATGTTATCATTTCCTTATCCTATAATTGCTGCTTGTTCAGGGCATGCTGTTGCTAAAGGCGCATTTTTATTGCTGTCTGCAGATTACAGATTAGGTATTGAAGGAGATTTTAAAATTGGACTAAACGAAGTTATGATTGGTATGACCATGCATAATGCAGGTATTGAGATTGCAAAAGCACGTCTTGCTCCTATTTATTTTGAGAGAAGCGTAAGTTGTTCAGAAATATACAATCCGAAAGAAGCTATTACTGCTGGCTTTTTAGATAAAGTTGTTCCGCAAGAACACCTATTACCTACAGCTTTTAAAATAGCTGAAATGTTTACCAAACTAAACAAGAAAGCACACACCGAAACAAAATTAAAGGTTAGAAAACCTTATTTAGATTCATTAGCCAAAGCTATTGAACAAGACAGTAAAGAAGGATTAACTCCTCCTTCAAAATAAAAAAATCCTGCAAGAGCAGGATTTTTTTATTAAGGTTTTTTATAAGCCATTACTCCAGCTTTTATTTCTGTATCTAAAGAATTTTCTTGAGGAGGAATAGGACACGAATAACGATCGCTATACGCACAATACGGATTGTATGCTTTGTTAAAATCAATTGTAACTGTTCCGTTTGGTTGTATATCTGTAGTGTACACATCTATATAACGTCCACCTTCATAAGACGTTTTACCATTCGTGTTATCTAAAAATGGCAAAAACAAATGATTAATATATTCAGGATCAGGATTTACATCTTGATAAATAGCTAACTCAAAATCTTTTCCTTCAATAGAAAAAGACAAAATTCCATATTTTCTATACAACACTACCCTATCTGTTGTTGTTGGAAAATTAAAAACAGGGGCATCTGGCAGTAATGCTATTTTGGCATTTACAGTGTATTTTTCATCAATAGGAAAGAAATCTAACCCTTTAAATTCCTTTAATCCCTTTTTTGTTAAAGGCGATTTTGACGCATCTTTAAATTTGGTATTCATTTCTATCTGAAAATCAGATTCTCCTGAAACCGTTCTTTTCCTTTCGGTTTTACAAGACAAAAACCCAACGACAAGTAACAATATCACTATTTTTTTCATATTTCCCTTTATTTTTCGGTATTCAACAAAAATACTATATTCTTAGTAAAACAAGGCGATTCCTTAAAGAATCATTAAATGATATATCAAAAACTGTTAATTTTCTGCTAATAACTTGACATAACAATATAAAATCACTACATTTATATTTATAGATATATGTCTATAGTTGATGTAGGGGATTTTTCACCGACAATAAAAAAAACTTATAAGCACATAAGGTAAATTGATAATTTTACCTATAGTAAACATAAAGTTTCCTCTAAATTTGTCGCCCCAGTTATTTTAGGGGTTAATTTTTTTAACCAAATCAATTACCAGACAAAACCTAAAAGAAAATTTTAAATTAAAATTGGTAGATTTTATGAAATCAGAATTAATCAATAAGGCAGAAGAGTTTGAAAACAGAAAATTCAAATTTGTAACTACTAGCGATCGAATTTTAGCCGCTAGAGAAGCAAAAGCTCTAATTTTAGAGATTAACGAGGTATACAAAAAAACAAAAGACACTACGTTAATGGACGTCATGAAACGTTTAACAGCTGTAAAACAACGTATTGAAAAACGTTTAAAAGGAAAACCTTTAACTGCCTAAACAATAAATAATTTTTAAGCACGTTAACAATAATATACATAAGAATAGTAGTTTGATTAACTACAGCTCTCATTATAATATTTATTCTTGATAAAGTTCTAAGTAAATTTACTTAGAACTTTTCTTTTTAAATATATTTGTACTTATCGGGATGTAGCTTAGTCCGGTTAAAGTGCTGGTCTGGGGGACCAGAGATCGGTGGTTCGAATCCACTCATCCCGACTTCTATCATTTATATATTTTTCATACTAAAAAAAACTAATCAAGTAATTGACTTGGCAAATAGCCTAACTTCTTTTTAAATGCTACCGTAAAATGCTGTGGATTTTTATATCCTACTTCGTAAGAAGCTTGCGCAATAGTATAATTATCATTTACAATTAAGTCTTTGGCTTTCTCTAACCTTAACGAGGTTATATATTTAAAAACAGTTACCCCATAAAATTGCTTAAAAGCGCTTT
Source organism: Tenacibaculum sp. A30 (assembly GCF_051200845.1). Classification (NCBI taxonomy): domain Bacteria; kingdom Pseudomonadati; phylum Bacteroidota; class Flavobacteriia; order Flavobacteriales; family Flavobacteriaceae; genus Tenacibaculum; species Tenacibaculum sp. A30. The sequence goes on along the minus strand of NZ_CP195160.1, from coordinate 2,473,417 downwards.
TGAATTTAGAAGTGTTAAAACCAGCCAAAACAGAGAGCTTATCAATTGTTAAATCTTTATGTAGATTGTTTTGAATATGGCTTTCTATTTTAACTAGCACTTCTTTATCTTCATCTCTTATAATATTATTTGTACTTTTTAAATTCGATGATTGAAGCGCTAGTAACACTATTTCAGTCAACTTAACTTCCAAGTACGATTTGCGCGCCGCACCCTTAAAGGAGCAATTAATAAATTCATTAACAACATCTCTTAACTTGTTATTTAAAATCATGTTTTGACCTAAAACAGCACAAAAAAGATTTTTCTCTTTTGCTTCTTCATAGTTTTTTAAACTTTCAAGATAAGTAGTTCCCATTTTATCTTTCAAAAAAGATTCTGTAAAATAGATATTTAAAACATTTCTTTTACTTTTTAAACATGTACATGAATATGTTAAAGCAGGTACATACAACAAATTGTACATATTACTTTGTAATCTTATTTCTGAATCCTGATCGTCGTTTAATGAAAGAACCACATCTCCATTAAGAACAATTTGAAGCAAAAAAAAAGGCTGATTTTGAGCTACTTCTAAAGTACAAACCTCTTGATTATTCGCAGTGCAGTCTTGACTTATAACAAATACATTATTTAAGTGAATTCCTTTTAAAACCTCTTTGTTTTCTGAGTACAACTCTTCTTTTAAAGATAAGGTTTCAAAATCTTCTCTATCTATTTTTATCACTTCCTTAGTGTTTCCATTTGAACCTTTAAACCGAAATTCCATTCATTCCTTTTTCGTTATAATAATTCCTTTTTACGTTATTAAGAATCATTTTAAATAAAATACTTTTGCAAAAGTAAAACATTATTTTAATTAAATCTAAATAAGTGAAATTTAAACTACTTCTATTATCGTTACTTGTTACGTTTACGGTTTTTTCTCAAAGCAATAAAAGTGTTATTCACGGAAAAGTTGTTGATAGTTTTGGTACACCTCTTTACGGAGCCACGGTTATTGTTAACAACAATACTCAAGCAACCATCACCAACGAAGATGGTACATTTAGCTTAGAAGGTATTCTTTTAGAAAAGAACATAGTTACAGCTTCATACATGGGGTTTCAATCAAAATCAAAAGAAATAAAATCTTCTACCAAACCAAACAACACTAAACTAGAGGTAAATTTTTCTTTAAATGAAAACTTAGAATTACTAGACCATGTTAGTGTTCAAGGAAAATCTAAAAAAGCTAAAAAAGAAACCAAAGGTTTTGCTGTTAATGTTATTGAAACTAAAGAAGCTAGCCTAAGAAGCATACAAACCAACGAGCTATTAAACACTACTGTGGGTGTAAAAATTCGCCAAGATGGAGGCTTAGGCTCTCGTGCTCAATATAGTTTAAACGGATTATCTGGTAATGCTGTTCGTATTTTTATTAATGGAATTCCTATTTCAATGTATGGTTCGTCTTTTAACCTAAATAGCATTCCGCCTTCAATGATTAAAAACATAGAAGTTTACAAAGGTGTCGTACCTGGGCATTTAGCTGACGATGCTTTAGGAGGCGTTATCAACATCACCCTTCATAAAGGAAGCGAAAACAACTTTAACGCTTCTGTTTCGTATGGTTCTTTTAACACATTTCAAATGAATTTTAATGGTTTGTATCGCGCTAAAGAATCAGGATTTACCATAAAAGCTTCTAGTTTTCTTAATTATTCTGATAATAATTATAAAGTTTGGGGAGGGCAAGTAAAACATATTGAAGTAAACGGAAGCCAAACTCCAATCACAGCTAAAAGATTTAACGATGCTTATAGATCTACGGGAGGAATGGTACAAGCTGGTTTTACCAACGTAAAATGGGCGGATCAATTTTTAGTAGGATTTACAGGTTCAGATGATTACAAAGAAATACAACATGGTGCTTTCATGACTATATTACCTTACAACGGCAGATTTATGAAATCTGACGCTCAACTTGCCAACCTTACTTACCAAAAAAAGGATTTACTTTTTAAAGGATTAGATGTTAACATAACCGGACTTTACGGTACTAGAAATAGAGTTGTAAACGACACGGTAAGTCAAGCCTATACCTGGAAAGGTGTAAAACTACAGAGAGAACAATTTAATCCAGACGGAACAGTAAGTATTGTAGATCATAAATACCCTTGGAAATCTCAGCAAGAAGGAGGACCAACACTTCTCAACATCAAAAGAAATGTTGCCTCAATAAGAACTGGAGTTTCTTATAAAATCAATAAAAACCACAAAATACAACTAAATCATTTTTACAGCGGACTTGACAGAGAAGATAGCGATGAGTTAAAATCGCTTTTAGAAAACACCTTTAAACAAACAAGCGATTTATATAAAAACATCTATTCATTAAGCTACGAATTGAACGCTTTTGAAAACAAATTAAAGATTAACACCTTCGGAAAACATTACGAACAAAAAGTAACAAACACGAAACCTGTTTTTCAAGACAATATTGACGGAACTAAAAGCGTAGTGAATGAAATTTACAACAGTCAAAAAAATTATAACGGATACGGATTTGCTTTCTCTTATGCACTTCTTCCTAACATTACCTTATTAACTTCTGCTGAAAAAGCTATTCGATTACCAAATGAATCTGAAGTTTTTGGAGATGCTGGAGACAATGTAATTCCAAACCTTAAAGTTCAACCAGAAATCAGTAATAATTATAATCTAGGTTTCCGACTAGGAAAATTCAACCTAAAAAAACACGGATTAACCGTTTCTACCAATCTATTTACACGAAACATTAAAGATTTAATTGGACTTCCACCAAACTCAGACGGTCTTAAAGAAAGTGATGAAGTTGTGCAATATGCAAACTTTAATGAACGAACAACATCTAGAGGAATAGAAGCTCAAGTAAATTATAGCTACAATGAAAACTTCGGATTTAATTTTAACGTTTCACGTTTAAGGCTAAAAACAAAAAACAGAGAAGGCATGACGGTAGATGTACCTAACACTCCGTTATTTACCATGAACGCTGCAATGCGCTATTCTGTTCAAAATTTTATTCAGAAAAACTCACGCTTAAACCTATTTTACAACGCTTATTTTACAGATAAGTTCTTGTACCAAAATCCTCCTGGAAATAACAACAGCGGACTTGAGCATTTTCAAATTCCAAAGCAATTTATACAAGACTTAGGACTTAGTTACACATTTCCTAAAAACAATATTGTAGTAAGCTTCGATGCTAAAAATATTTTTAATAAAGCTGCCTACGACAATAGATCAGTACAAAAACCTGGTCGCTCATTTTTCTTAAAACTTAATTATACAATACATAAATTTTAAAAACAATTAGATATGAAAAAACATTTTTTCCCTTTTAGAACATTAGCGCTAGCCGTAAGTTCTTTATCAATAATGGTAAGTTGTAGTGATGACACGAACATAACCCCTAGCGAAGACAAAGACTCAGACAGTAGGTGGATTACCGTGGCAGGTGCCAGAATGGGAACCAACCCAGGCGACGGTAACGGAGGAACATTAATTTACGCTATTAGCTCTAAAGACGCTAAAGATCCTACCAAAACTATCGAGCCTTTCAATAACGGTTTCATTGTACCATCAAACAGGACTGCCAGATTACAAGCTTCGGAAGATGGTAACACAATATTCAACATTAGTTATGCAGGAGATACTGGTGGTAACTACACTAAATATTCTGTAAAAGGTGGGCAAAATTTCACACAAACAGGTTCTGAAATCAGCATTGCTCCTTACGTAGGTACTGCTCCTAGATGGATTAAATTATTCGATGGAGATAAAACTGGTGCTGCTGTTTACATAGCTACCGAACATAAAGTTGACGATAAAGGCACTGAAGCTGTTACCGACGACACATACTTACGCACTGAAGCAACTATGGGAATAGTAACTTTAGATCTAGAAAATTCTGCTATCAAAAACTTTCAAGAGCACAGTATAGCTTTAACTGCAGAAGAAGAAGCTAAAGGTTATTATATCGGTAGGGTTGACATGCCTGTCTTAAACGCAGCAGGAAATAAGCTATATATAGGTACACAAATTCGTAAAGTAAACCCTGAAACCATAGAAAGAGAAAGAAATTTTGAAATTTTAGGCTCTAAAACTATCGTATTAGACTATCCTTCTTTACTAAATCCAAAAGTAGTTTCATCTACAGTAGGACTAGGAAACACAAACGGTTACCGTAGTATCAATGCCTTTTTATATAATGGTGATGTTTATCAGGCAAACCAAGGAGACCCTAACGGTTCACATATCTTAAAAATTAACGCAAACAACGAATATGACAATTCTTATGTTTTAAACTTAGATGAAGCTTTAGGCGTACAAGATGCTTATATTCTTGCTTGGAGACCTACTGATAATGGAAAAGCAATCGTAGCCTATCGTCATGCTGGTTCTACAGAAGGTGTAGCTGGTGCTCAAGGGTTTTTTGCTCTTGTAGATTTGAATGCAAAGACAGCTACCAAGATAGATGCCATTCCTTACGATCCTGACTTCTACCTATTCCAATATCAAGGTTTTGCTATTGAAGGAAACGAAGTATACCTAACACAAGCCCCAGTAGGTAAAAATGGAAATATTTATATTGTAAATACCGAAACAAGCACAGTAACCAAAGGAGCTCAGTTAGTAAACGCTGAAGGAAGCCACTTTATTGGTGCTTGGTAAAGAATAACCAAATACAAATAACCTCTAGTTCCATGTTGACAACTCAACATGGAACTTTTTTTTAAAAAAACCGAACAAAAAAAACACTGTTTTTCAAACACTTAAAAAACATCTCAAAAAAAAGTCACCCAAAAAGCAAAAAAAGTTTTTGCAGTATCAAAAAACGTTATATATTTGCCACGCTTTAAAGGAAAACGCCGATGTAGCTCAGCTGGCTAGAGCAGCTGATTTGTAATCAGCAGGTCGTGGGTTCGAGTCCCTCCATCGGCTCAAAAGCCAAAAGCGCTAACAAAAGTTAGCGCTTTTTTTATGCGCTTATTTTACTAAATTTGTCATAACTCTATTTTTACAAAGACTTAATGAAAAACATATTTGTTATTGGTATTGCAGGAGGAACAGGAAGTGGAAAAACCACTGTAGTAAATCAAATTATCAACGAACTTCCTGCGGATGAAGTATGTGTTATCTCTCAAGATTCTTACTACAAACAAACAGACAATCTTACTTACGAAGAACGCACCAAAATAAACTTCGATCATCCAAGAGCTATTGATTTCGATTTAATGGTTCAACATTTAACTGAGTTAAAAAATGGAGACATCATTGAACAACCTGTATATTCGTTTGTAGCTCACAACAGAACCAAAGACACTATAAAAACCCACCCTAGAAAGGTTATTATTATTGAAGGAATTTTAATTTTTAATAGTGAAGATCTTCGTAACTTGTGTGACATTAAAGTTTTTGTACATGCTGACGCTGACGAACGCCTAATAAGACGTGTTCGAAGAGATATTAAAGAGCGCGGTAGAGATGTTGATGAAGTTTTAAACCGTTACCAAACCACCTTAAAACCAATGCATCAACAATTTATTGAACCTACAAAAAATTACGCTGATATTATTATACCTAATGACAGATATAATACTGTAGCTATCGATATTGTAAGAACCGTAATTAACGACCGTTTATAACATGAATTTTAAATCAATTAAAAATAAACCATCCTTTAAAATCGCTACTAATATTTATGTGATTATACTTACTGTGTTTGTAGTTTGGATGCTTTTTTTTGATGAAAATTCATACCTTACACATAGAGAGTTCAATACAGAAATTAAAGAACTAAACAGTTGGATTGAGTATCACGAAAAGAAAATTAAAAAAGACAAACAAACGATACAACAACTTCAAGACTCTCTTCAATTAGAACGTTACGCAAGAGAAAAATACTTAATGAAGAAAGAAGGAGAAGATATTTATATTATTGAATTTGATACCATAAAAAGTGATGAGTAATTATTTATTTGACGAATTTAACGGTGTTAGCCCCGCTGAATGGAAACAACAAATACAAGTAGACCTAAAAGGAGCCGACTACAACGAAACCTTATTATGGAAAACAGAAGAAGGAATTACTGTAAAACCTTTTTACACCAAAGAAGATAGAACAAACACAAAGGTTAACACTCCACAAAAAGGCTTTGCTATTTGTCAGTCAATTTTTATTGACGATGAAAAAAAAGCCAATGCTTTTGCTATCGACTCACTTCAAAGAGGTGCTTCATCAATTCATTTTTTAGCAAAAAAAGAGTTCGATTACAAAACTCTTTTAAAGGGTATTGATACAGAAAATACCACTATCTATTTTTCTTTTGACTTTTTATCTTCGGAATTCACTAAAGGACTAGCTAGTTTCATCAACTCAGACAAATGTTATTTTAACACAGATATTATTGGTCACTTAGCAAGTTCTGGAAATTGGTATTCTAATCTTAAAAATGACCATACTCAACTAGAAGAAATAGTAAAGACAACCAAAAATGCTATTTGTATCAATGCTTCAATTTATCAAAACGCCGGAGCAACAATTACACAACAACTAGCCTATGCTTTAGCACATGCAAATGAATATCTGAATCATTTTGGGAGTACAGTCGCGAGCAATATCCATTTTAACTTCTCTGTAGGAAGCAATTACTTTTTTGAAATTGCAAAACTAAGAGCTTTTAGGATTTTATGGGATTCTTTATTGAAAGAATATAATACTGATACAACCGCTCATATTTTTGCAGAACCTAGCAAACGTAACAAAACTATATACGACTATAATGTGAACATGCTTCGTACAACTTCTGAATGCATGAGTGCCATTTTAGGAGGCGCAAATACTGTTTCAAATAGCTCATATGATAAAATATTCCACCAACCGAATGAGTTTGGAGAACGTATATCAAGAAATCAATTATTGATTCTCCAGCAAGAAAGTGAACTGGCGGAAGCTCAAAATATTGCTGATGGAGCTTATTATATTGAAACCATCACGCAACAACTAGCACAAAAAGCACTAGAAATTTTTAAACAAATAGAACAAGGTGGTGGCTTTTTAAAACAATTGAAAGAAGGCGTTATTCAAAGAAAAATCAAAGAATCTGCAGATAAAGAACAACAATTATTTGATTCAGGAGAATTAGTGTTACTTGGAACAAACAAAATTCAAAACGAAAACGACAAGATGAAAAACGATTTAGAAGTTTCTCCTTTCTTGAAAATTCGTAACGAGAAAACACTAATTCAACCTATTATTCAAAAACGATTATCTGAAAAGCTAGAACAAGAACGTTTACAAGATGAGTAGAAAAGACATATCAAACATACAGTTACCTAAAAATCAAGAACAAGAAAACAACTCTTTTAAACACGAAGATTTTGTTGCAGGTATTGCTCCTAACTTACGCGGTCCTTACTCTACCATGTATGTTCGTAGACCTTGGACCATTCGTCAGTATGCAGGTTTTTCTACCGCTGAAGAAAGTAATGCTTTTTACCGAAGAAATTTAGCTGCTGGTCAAAAAGGATTATCAGTTGCTTTCGATTTAGCTACACACCGAGGGTACGATTCTGATCATGAACGCGTTCAAGGTGATGTTGGAAAAGCAGGAGTTGCTATTGATTCAATTGAAGATATGAAAGTCTTATTTGATCAAATTCCATTAGATAAGATGTCGGTTTCTATGACTATGAACGGAGCTGTTTTACCTATTTTAGCTTTCTATATTGTAGCTGCAGAAGAACAAGGTGTCACTCCTGAGTTATTATCAGGAACAATTCAAAACGATATTTTAAAGGAGTTTATGGTGCGTAACACCTATATTTACCCACCTACGCCTTCAATGAAAATTATTGCAGATATTTTCGAATACACTTCTGAAAATATGCCAAAATTCAATTCTATTTCAATTTCAGGATACCACATGCAAGAAGCTGGTGCTACTGCCGAAATTGAATTAGCTTACACGTTAGCTGACGGACTGGAATACATTAAGAAAGGATTGGAAGCAGGAATGGACATTGATACTTTCGCTCCTCGTTTATCTTTTTTCTGGGCTATTGGAATGAACCATTTTATGGAAATCGCTAAAATGCGAGCAGGAAGAATGTTATGGGCAAAAATGGTAAAACAATTCAATCCTAAAAACTCAAAATCACTAGCATTAAGAACTCACTGTCAAACTAGCGGATGGAGTTTAACAGAGCAAGATCCTTTTAATAATGTAGCCAGAACTACCATCGAGGCAATGGCTGCTGCCTTTGGAGGAACTCAGAGTTTACATACTAATGCTTTAGACGAAGCAATCGCTTTACCTACTGACTTTTCAGCACGCATTGCTCGTAACACACAAATTTATTTACAAGAAGAAACACATATTACCAAAACTGTTGATCCTTGGGCAGGTAGTTATCATGTAGAGAAACTCACCGAAGAAATTGCCAACAAAGCTTGGAAATTAATTCAGGAAGTTGAAGAATTAGGCGGAATGACCAAAGCTATTGAAAAAGGAATTCCGAAAATGCGAATTGAAGAAGCTGCTGCCAAAAAACAAGCAAAAATTGATAGCGGTCAGGATGTAATTGTTGGCGTTAACAAGTATCAACTAGCAGAAGAAGATCCTTTACATATTTTAGAAGTAGATAACGAAGCTGTTCGTCAATCACAAATCAACCGATTAAACGACTTAAAATCTAAAAGAAATCAGACTGAAGTAGACAAAGCTCTAAACGACTTAACCGAGTGTGCTAAATCAGGTGACGGAAATTTATTAGATTTAGCAGTAAAAGCTGCAAGAAACAGAGCCACTTTAGGTGAAATTTCTGACGCTCTTGAAACTATTTTCGGTCGTCATAAAGCAGTACATAAAACAATTTCAGGCGTGTATAGTAAAGAAATAAAAGATGACGAATTATTTAAAAAAGCAACCGAGTTAGCCGATAAATTTGCTGAATTAGAAGGACGTCGTCCGCGTATTATGATTGCAAAATTAGGACAAGACGGTCACGACCGAGGTGCAAAAGTAGTAGCAACAGGTTATGCTGATTTAGGTTTTGATGTAGATATAGGACCTTTATTCCAAACACCACAAGAAGCCACCAAACAAGCTATAGAAAATGATGTCCATATTTTAGGAATTTCATCGTTAGCTGCTGGACATAAAACATTAGTCCCTCAAGTAATTGCTGAACTTAAAAAATATGGACGTGAAGATATTATGGTTATTGTTGGTGGAGTTATTCCCGCACAAGATTACCAATATTTGTTCGATGCTGGCGCTGTAGGTGTTTTTGGCCCTGGAACAAAAATAGCACAAGCCGCTATAGACATGTTAACTATTTTGATTGATAGTACTGAAGAGTAATCGCTATGCAAATAAGATTCATTGATAGAAAATCAGGTAAAATCATTACCGAAACCCCTCCTGGTGAAGGGTATTTAAAATTATTATACAACAACCCGTTTGGCAAAATGGCTTTGTTACCATTGGTTAAACGTAAATTTTTATCATCATGGTATGGCAAACTCATGAACAAACCCAACTCTATTAATAAAATAAATAGTTTTGTTAGAGAGCTTCAAATTGACATGAGCGAAGCCGAAAGACCTTCGGAAGATTATATTTCTTTCAATGATTTTTTCTATAGAAAATTAAAACCTAGTGCTCGTCCTATTGAAGAAGGCTTTGTTTCTCCTGGTGACGGAAAAATGTTAGCGTTTAAAAACATTTCAGACATTCATAAGTTTTTTATTAAAGGACGAAAATTCACCCTAGAAGAATTTTTAGGCAATAAAGAACTAGCCACAAAACATAAAGACGATTCTTTAATTATACTTCGATTAGCCCCAAATGATTATCACAGATATCATTTTCCGTATGACGGAGTTCCTTCAGAAATGACAAAAATTAAAGGCAATTATTTCTCAGTATCTCCCTATGCTTTAGCCTCAAACTTTACCAAAGTTTTTTGCGAGAACAAGAGAGAATATTGTACTCTATCTACTAAAGACAAAGGAGATATTATCATCGCTCCTGTAGGCGCAACCATGGTAGGCAGCATTATTGAAACTTTCACTCCTAATTCCGAAGTACAAAAAGGAGACGAAATGGGCTATTTTGCTTTTGGTGGCTCAACTATTGTTTTGTTAGTTGATAACTCTAAAATCACTATTGATGAAGACATTTTAACAAATACCAAAAACAAAATGGAAACCTTTGTTAAAATGGGCGAACGAATAGGAAATTAACCCACATAACTTTAACATTTTACATTTTAAAAATGATTGATTTCTTAGGGTGATTAACGCTTTAATCCGTAAATTTGCGTCGTTTTATACTTAGCAGATTTACTGATGAAAAAAATCTTAGACACCCTCTACTCTACCCGTTTAATGGCTGTATTATTTTTTGTTTTTGCCATTGCCATGGGAGTTGCCACTTTTATTGAAAACGACTACGGAACACAAACATCAAAAGCATTAGTCTACAACACTTGGTGGTTTGAGCTAATAATGGTGTTTTTTGTAATTAACTTTTTCGGAAACATTTTCAGATACCAATTATATAAGAAAGAAAAATGGTCTGTACTATTATTTCATATCTCTTTTCTTTTAATTTTAATTGGAGCAGGCATTACAAGATACATAAGTTATGAAGGTTTAATGGTTATTGATGAAGGAGAAACCACAAATCAATTCTATTCAGAACATACGTATTTAAATGTGATTATTGATAATAGCGAGTTTCAAAAAACGACCGCTAATAAATTATTACTTTCTGCTTGGGGAAGCAATTCTGCTAGTTTTACCGAAAATTTCCAACCTCAAAAAGGCGGAAAAAATCACGAGGTTTCTTTTAATTTAGTGGATTATATTCCTTGGTCTGAAACAAAAATGGTACCTGATGAAAACGGAACAGAACACTTATTTTTAGTTGAAAGTTCTGACGGAAGCAGGCATGAACACTACGTTAAAAAAGGAACTATAGAAAACATTCATAATATCTTAGTTGGTTTTGAAGCGGAAGATAGAAATGCTGCTTCAATTAACTTCTTTTATGAAAACGGTAGCTTAAAAATGATTTCTAAAAATGATGGAGATTGGCTTCGAATGGCTGATCAAAAGAAAGGTTTAATAGTTAAGGATAGCGCACAACACTTTCAATATTTAACACTTCATAATGTAAACGGCTTACAATTTGTTGTTCCGAAATCACCTGAAAAAGGAGAAATAAAAACTGTGAGAGGTGAAAAGGATGACAAAAAATATGATACCGTAATTTTTGACGTTACTACAAACGGAGAAACTAAGCGTGTAGAGTTTTATGGAGGTAAATTTAATGTTGATAACCAACAACAATTCAGTATTGGAGAACTAAACTTCAGAGCTTGGTATGGTGCTAAATTATTAGAAACTCCTTTCAGTGTAAAACTAAATGATTTTCAACTAGAAAAATATCCTGGATCAGAAAGTGCTGCTGCTTATGCTAGTGAAATTACAGTAATTGCTCCAGAAGAAACTTTTGATTATAGAATTTACATGAACCATATTTTAGATTATAAAGGATATAAATTCTTCCAATCTAGTTATAAAATTGAAGGCGAACACGAACAAACTCACCTATCTGTAAACCACGATTTTTGGGGAACTTGGATTACCTACATCGGTTACTTCTTATTATTCTTTGGTATGACTGCTGCATTATTTGTAAAAGGAACTCGTTTTCACGATTTAAAACAATCGTTAGTTAAAATCCGTAATAAAAAAGCAAAATTATCAGTAATTGCTTTATTCATTTCTTTAGCTGGCTTTAGTCAACACAAACAACACCAGCCTAATCAAATTACTGAAGCGCAAATTGATTCTATTTTAATTGCTAACAAAGTAAATAATGAACATGCCGATTTATTCAGCTCTTTAGTAATTCAAGATGCTGGCGGACGTATGAAACCTGCACATACTTTTGCTTCGGAATTGGTTAGAAAAGTAGCCCATGTTGATAAATTTAAAGACATGGATCCTAGCCAAATTTTACTTTCAATTACTGAAAGTCCGATGCTTTGGTTAAATGTTCCTTTTATTTATCTAGAGGACGGGAATACACAAGTTAGAGAACTTTTAGGAGTTGACAAAGATGCTGAATATGCACGTTTTATTGATTTTTACAATCCTGATGGTTCTTCTAAAATAAGTAAGCTTGTTGTTGAAGCTGAGAAGAAAAAAATTCAAAATAAATTTGAAAAAGACATCATAAAAATTGAACGTAGAGTTTGGTTATTATCGCAAGCCTTAGGAGGAGGAATGTTACGTATTTACCCAATTCCAAACGATGAGAATAACAAATGGGTTTCGCAACCAGAAACCTTACAAGCCAATTTTAAAGGAACAGATTCGGTATTTGTACGTCAGTCGCTACCTGTGTACTTACAATTATTACAAGCTTCAAAAAAATCTGGAGATTATACTGAAACCAACAAAGTTTTAGACGGAATTAAGAAATTCCAACGAAAATTTGGCGCAGAGGTTATTCCTGCAAAAGATAAAATTGATTTAGAAATTGCTTATAACAAACTAAACATCTTCGTAAAACTCTCGAAGTACTACGGATATGTAAGTTTACTTTTAATTGTATTTGTTTTCTTACAAATTTTTAACAACAAACCATGGGTTAACAAGGTTGTAAAAGTATTAATAGGTATTGTTACCTTCCTTTTTGTTTTCCATGTATTAGGGTTAACAGCACGTTGGCTCATTAGTGGTAATGCTCCGTGGAGTAACGCTTATGAATCTATCATTTTTGTTGGACTAGCTACCATGTTATTTGGATTAATCCTAGGAAAAAAATCTTCATTAACCATTGCTGCTACCACATTTTTAGTATCAATAATATTAATGTTCGCACACCAAAACTGGTTAGACCCTGAAATTGCCAACTTACAACCTGTATTAAACTCTTGGTGGTTATATGTGCATGTATCTGTAATCGTTGCAAGTTACGGTCCGTTTGCTATGGGAATGATTTTAGGAATCTTCTCTTTATTCTTAATCATTTTTACCAATGAAAAGAACAAAAAGAAAATGGACTTACATATTAAAGAGTTAACCGTAATCAACGAAATGGCTTTAACTGTAGGTTTAGTTATGCTTACTATTGGAAACTTTTTAGGTGGTATGTGGGCTAATGAAAGTTGGGGTCGTTACTGGGGTTGGGACCCTAAAGAAACATGGGCGTTAATTTCAATTATGGTATATGCTTTTGTATTACACATGCGCTTGATTCCTGGATTAAGAGGAAGATATACTTTCAACCTATGGTCTATCATCGCTTTTGCTTCTATTATGATGACTTATTTTGGGGTAAACTTCTATTTATCAGGGCTACACTCTTATGCAAGTGGAGACAAAGTAATCACCCCTACCTCTGTATATTATTCTGTAGCTTTTGTAGCTGTTTTAGGAATTGCTGCTTGGGTTAAGAACAAAAAGTATTACAAGAAATAAGTTGACAGTTTTTCTGTTAAAAAAATGTATTTTTGCAAACCGACAAAAAGAAAAAACAATTATGTTCAATAAAAATATAAAATTAGTTCTAGCTGCTTTAATAACAGTATGGTCTGTGTACGAGTTTACTCAAGGACACATCATGAATGGAATATCAATACTTTTACTAGCTGGACTGTTTATTTTATTTTATTTCAAAAACGAATTTATTCTTTTAGCTTTTTTACAACTACGTAAACAAAACTTTGCTGGAGCTCAAAAATGGTTAGGATATATTAAAAACCCTTCTGCTGCTTTGACCAAAAAACAAGAAGGGTACTACAATTACCTACATGGCATCATGTTATCTCAAACCAATATTACACAAGCTGAAAAATATTTAAAAAAAGCTGTTAAATTAGGCTTAGCTATGGATCATGATTTGGCCATGGCTAAATTACAATTAGCAGGAATAGCAATGACCAAACGTAGAAAAAGAGAAGCTACTACTTTGATGGCAGAAGCTAAGAAATTAGACAAACACGGAATGCTTAAGGAGCAAATGCAAATGATGAAACAACAAATGAAGAAGATTTAATTCTTCTTTAATTTGTTCATTTTATATTTTGTACCTTTATTTGCCAACAAAAATTAACAATGATTAAGGGTTTATTCTTAAAAGCTTTTGACAGATATGCTTCTCGGTGGGTTGTTTTAATTATAGATATCTTTTTAGTTTGTATCTCTTTTGTTTTAGCCTACACAGTTCGCTTTAATGCGAGTTTAAACTTTGAAGTAGAAAAGCTATTCTATCAAATTCCTTTCATTACTTTTATTGCTCTTATCAGTTTTCTTACTGTTGGTTCTTACAAAGGAATTGTCCGCCATACAGGAACAAGAGATGCCTTTAATGTTTTTATTGGTGTAACCTTACTTTTTATTATTACTACAAGCCTTGTATTAATTAATAACCTTTTAAAAGTAGTTCCAAATTTTACGATTCCGAAATCAATACTTATTATTCATTATTTGATTTCTTCCATCGTTTTAATTATTAGCAGATTTATATTTAAAGCCTTTTATGAAATTATTTCTACTGAATTAAAATCAATCACCAATGTTTTAATTTATGGAGCTGGAGACTCTGGATTGATAACTTATGGAGCTTTAAACAGAGATACCAAAAACAAATATGAGGTTGTAGGTTTTGTTGATGATGATCCGAAGAAAATTGGTAAAAAGTTAGATCGAATAAAAATATATAGTAAAGAAGTAATCAATAAGAACTTCATACAAGACAAGAAGATTGATGAAATTATTATTTCTATTCAAAATATAAAATCTGAAAAACTTTTATATCTAACAGATAAATTACTAGAGTTAGGAATTCAAGTAAAAATTGTACCTCCTTTATCTAAATGGATTGATGGCGACTTGGAAGCCAATCAAATTAAACAAGTTAAAATTGAAGACTTATTAGATAGAAAACCAATCTCTATCGACAATCCAATTGTTAAAAGAGAGGTAAATAATAAGGTAATTTTAGTCACAGGTGCTGCAGGATCGATTGGTTCTGAAATTTCACGCCAACTAAGTGTATACAACCATAAACACTTGGTTTTAGTAGATCATGCAGAATCTCCTTTATACGATCTTCAACAAGAACTTATTCAAAAAGGTTGTAAAAACTTCACTTGTATTGTAGCCGATGTTAGAGATGAAGTAAGAATGAATGAAGTTTTTGAAGAATTCAAACCTCAGAAAGTATTCCATGCGGCAGCCTACAAACATGTTCCTTTAATGGAAATGAGTCCATATGAGGCTGTAAAAATTAATATTGGAGGAACAAAAAATATCGCTGACTTATCAATAAAACATAATATTGATCGTTTTGTAATGGTATCTACTGATAAAGCTGTAAACCCAACCAACGTGATGGGTGCTACAAAACGTGTCGCTGAAATGTATATAAGCTGCCTTAGCAATTCTAAAAAACATACAACAAAATTTACAACCACTCGTTTTGGTAATGTTTTGGGATCTAATGGATCTGTAATTCCACTTTTTAAACGTCAAATTGAAAATGGCGGACCTTTAACGGTTACTCATAAAGACATTACCCGATATTTTATGACGATTCCTGAAGCTTGTCGATTGGTTTTAGAAGCTGGAACTATGGGTAATGGTGGAGAGATTTACATTTTCGACATGGGGAAATCTGTAAAAATATATGATATCGCTAAAAGAATGATTCATTTATCAGGCTTACAATTCCCTGATGATATTGATATAAAAATAACTGGTCTTCGTCCTGGTGAAAAACTGTATGAAGAACTCTTGGCTGATGGTGAAAACACCACTCCTACCTATCATGAAAAAATTATGATTGCTAAAAACCAAGAAATAGATCATGCTACTATTGCTGAGAAAATTACTGACTTGTGCCAATCAAATAAGTCACATAACAATCATAATACGGTACAGTTGATTAAGGAAATAGTTCCTGAATATATATCTAACAATTCTATATACGAAAAATTAGATACTAATACCAAAAATTAAATTAGTACTTTCGCAAAAATTTTAATCAATGCAAAGAATTAAAAAAATTGTTTTAGCTATTATTGTAGTAACTATAACTTCTTGTGCTTCAAGAAAAGAGATAGTTTATTTTCAAAAAGATCAAGTTGATCAATCGAAAACAAACACAACGTATAAAACTGTTTTCAAAGCTGACGATTTACTTCAAATCACTGTTTCTGCTCTGAACTCTGAGGCTGTAAAACCCTTTAACTTACAAACTGTTAGTTATTCTCTTTCTACTGACAGTCCCACTGGAAGACCACAACAACAAACCTACCTCATTGACAATGAAGGATTCATAGACTTCCCTGTACTAGGAAGATTGAAATTAGCTGGATTATCTAGAACAGAAGCTATCGAATTATTAAAAAACAAATTATCACCTGATTACGTTAAAAATCCTACCATAAATATTAAAATCACTAACTTTTCAATTACCGTATTAGGTGATGTTAAAATGCCAGGGAGATTTACCATACCAAACGAGCGAATTTCTGTACTGGAAGCTGTTGGTTTAGCAGGTGATTTAAACATGTCGGGGATTAGAACTATTGAAGTTAAAAGAGAAGAAAACAACGAAATAAAGAGTTATAAATTAGATTTACGCTCTAACGAGGTTTTCAACTCTCCTGCTTATTATTTACAACAAAATGATGTGGTTTATGTAGAACCTAACAGATCTTCATCTCAAGACGCAGCCTATAATAAAAACACAGGTCTTTTTATTTCTTTAGGCTCAGTAATCATTTCATTAATTTCAATCCTTACAAGATAATATTGCTATGAGCAACGAACAATATTCTCCACAGCTAGAAGAAAACGATACAATTAATATTAGAGCTGAATTAGAAAAATACTTAATTCATTGGAAATGGTTCGTTTTAGGTGTATTATTAACACTAATAGGTGCTTTTTTATTTTTACGATATAGTACTCCTAAATACAGCGCTTCTACTACCATTTTAATAAAAAATGATAAACAAGGTGGTATTTCAGAAGAACTTGCCGCTTTCGAAGATTTAGGAATTGTGGGTGGTTCTAGTAAAAATATTGATAACGAAATTGAAATTATAAAATCTCGTAAACTTATCAATGATGTTATTCAAACTTTAAATTTAAACATTAGTTACCTAACTGAGGGTAGAATTAAAGAATCTGAAGTTTATAAAAATAGCCCTATTATTTTCACTCAAATTGATTCTTCATCTACAGCTTTACACGAAGTTGATACTACTTTTAATGTTGAAGTTTTATCAGCAGACAGGTTCCGTTTGAAAGATATAAATGGTTATATTATTTCTGAAAATGAATTCAGTAAAACTATAGAAAGCACTACTTTAGGAAGTTTTAAAATTGAAAAATCTTCAGTATTTAAAGACGAAAAAACTGGTAATGATGTAAAAATAGTTGTACGTTCTATAAATAAAGTGATTGATGGTTACCAACAAGCAATTAACATTGCACCTATTGGTAAAAAGTCTAGTGTTTTAAAATTATCCTTACAATCTTCTATAAAAGAAAAGGCAGAAGACATCTTAGATGAATTAGTAAGACAGTATAATTTAGATGCTATTAATGATAAAAAAGAAGTTTCAGAAAAAACAAATAGTTTTATTTCTGAACGTCTAAGTAATGTAGCTTCTGAACTAGGAAGACTTGATGATAATGTTAAGACTTTTAAGGATAAAAATAACATAACTGATATCGAGTCTGAAGCTCAATTAGCGTTGCAAACCAACACAGAGAATCGCAAAAAATTAATTGAAGCTTCTACAGAATTAAGCCTAGCAAAATCTTTAAACAAAGAGCTAGATAATAATGATTATTTACCTGCCAACTTAGGTTTATCAGACTCAAACATTGGAAGTTCTATAAATGAGTACAACCAGTTAATGGCTCAACTAAAACGTTTAGAGAAAAGTGCTGGATCAAAAAACACTGTACTTATAAATGTTCAAGAAAATCTAGCTAGTTTAAGAAGTTCTTTAAAAAGAAGTCTTGAAAATACTGTTAAATCTTTACAGATAAAAGTAGGTAGCTTGCAGCGTGAAGCTAACCGATTTGATACTAAAATTTCTTCTATCCCTACAAAAGAAAGAGAGTTTTTAGATATCGCTAGACAACAAGAAATTATTGCAGGTTTGTATTCTTACTTATTAAAGAAAAAAGAAGAAACAGCTATTTCTTTAACTGCTACTGCGGTTCCTAATGCTAAAATTATTGATAAAGCTTACGGTTCTGACATTCCTGTGAGTCCTAAGAAAAAAATTATTTATTTAGCCGCATTATTACTGGGCTTAATTATTCCTTTCATTATTATTTACTTAAGGGATTTATTAGATACAAAAGTTCATACAAGAAAAGATATTGCAGATTTAACCTCAATACCTTTCTTAGGGGATATTCCACATTCTGAAACAAAAGAAAAGATCGTCATCAACTCTAGTGCCCGTTCTGGTACTGCTGAAGCTTTCAGATTAATAAGAACGAACCTTGATTTTATGCTTTCTAGCAAAGATGAAAATAAAGGCAAAGTAATTTTTGTAACCTCTACCACTAGTGGAGAAGGTAAATCGTTTACTTCTATAAACTTGGCTGCTTCTCTATCTTTGTCTGGAAAAAAAGTTGTACTTGCTGGATTAGACTTAAGAGCTCCTAAAATTACAGAGTACCTTGAACTTCCAAATAGAAAAGGTGTTACAAATTATATTACAGATGATAGTATTACGATAGATTCATTAAAGTTTACTATTGATGAAATCCCTAACTTAGATATTATCTCTTCAGGAGCTATTCCTCCTAACCCAGCTGAACTGCTAATGACTGAAAAGGTAGAACGTTTATTCGCTGAGTTAGAAGCAGATTACGATTATGTAATTATAGATACTGCGCCTGTTAGCCTGGTTACAGACACTTTATTAATTGCTAAGTACTCAGATCTTGTTATGTATGTAGCTAGAGCTAATTATTTAGACAAACGAATGTTAATTGTTCCGCAAACCTTATATAAAGACAAAAAATTACCTAACCTAGCAATCATTTTAAATGACACAGACTTAAAACGTGGTTATGGATATGGTTACGGATATGGTTATGGCTACGGTTACGGTACAAACGAAGAAGACAATAAACCTTGGTATAAAAAAATATTTAGTTAATTTCCGATGACTAAATAAAAAAGGAAGCTTAAATAGCTTCCTTTTTTTGTATAAATTTTTTATTATTATTTAATAAATGTTCTATTTGATTTTTTGTTTTCACATTCCCTATTTTTTGTAAAAGCTTTAAATGATTATGATGATGCGTATCTGTCCCTACAAAATCATACATATTCTCGCTTAATAACTTCTGAGCTGTTTTTTGTACGCCTTTTCCATATTGTTCTGTCAACGACAATAAATTCAATTGAAAAACACAACCAGCTTTTTTTAATTTATAAAAGTTCTGAAAATCGCCATGATAAAAATTATAGCGTTCTGGATGTGCTAAAACAGGTTTATACCCTTTTAACTGAATTTCGAACAAGATGTCATATAAGTTATACGGAGCATTGAAGTAAGACATTTCAACTAATATATAATTATCTTTTAATGTTAAAATATCATCTGCTTTTAATCGTTCTACAAAACGTTCATCCATCATATATTCAGCAGCAGCATTTATATTTACATCACTAAATCCTTGCTTTTTCAACTCAATTCTCACCTCTTCTAGCTTATTCTTTATCGTTTCAGAAGAATTCGGATATACATCTCCCAAAACGTGAGGCGTTGTTATAAAGTTTTTAATTCCGTAAGAATACATCTTAGAAATTAACGAAATTGAATTCTCTAAATCTTTAGCTCCATCATCTATTCCAGGCAACAAATGTGAGTGAATATCTACAAAACCATCTGGGAAAACTTCATGTAATGGAAGTTCCTTTTTCTTGAAAAAAAACATAATAAGGCGAAATATCTATTTAACTACAAAAATAAACGAATAATGTATATCATGTAGTATCAAAACCCATTCCTTTTTTAGTTCAAGATAAAATTAATTGCTGTCATCTCATTATGATGCTATATCTTTGGGCTGTAACAGACGAATAATATGATTTTAATTGCTGATGGCGGCTCTACAAAAGCCGATTGGATTGCGCTTAACAACGATAAAAAAGAAGTTTTTAGAACTACTTCTTTAGGCTTAAACCCTTCTGTATTAACAAAAGAAGAAATGCTCCGTACGATTAACAGTACAGAAGAATTGCTTTCAATACAAAACGAAGTGCAGCAAATTCATTTCTATGGAGCCGGTTGTGGTAGCCCCAAAGCTGCGGAAAATTTACAACAAGTTTTAAAATCAGTTTTTAAGAAAGCTACCGTTTTTGTTTCTGAAGATACACTCGCTGCGGTTTACTCTAGTTCTGGAAACAATCCTGGTATAGTTTGTATTTTAGGAACAGGTTCTAATAGTTGTTATTTTGATGGTAAAGAAATGATTACTACTGCTCCTTCGCTTGGTTATACACTAATGGATGAAGCTAGTGGTAATTACTTCGGAAAGCAACTCCTTCGTGATTATTACTACAAAAAAATGCCTAAAAAAATAGCAACTGCATTTGAAACTTCTTTTGAACTAGATACAGATGTTGTAAAAATGAACTTGTACAGAAAACCAAACGCTAATATGTATTTGGCTTCTTTTGCTCGATTTATGTTTGAATACAAAGAAGAAAAATACATCAGGAGAATGATAAAAAAAGGGTTTCAAGACTTTTTTTACTACAGAATACTTCCTTTTGAAAAAGACTCAAAAACCCCAATTTATTTTATTGGTTCTGTTGCCTACTATTTTAGAGACATCTTAGAAAAAGTGGCTACAAAAAATAAGCTAGTTATTACTGATGTTATCCAACGTCCTATTGATAACTTAGTAGAATTTCATAGAAACAACACCTTTTAACAAAACTCAACTACTCTTTCAAGAGCCATTCCTCTTGATCCTTTTACTAAGACTGTGCTCTTATTTATAGGGTTTAATTTCAAATACTCTGCTAACTCTGAAAAAGTTTTAAACTTTTTGAAGTCAGTAGTAGTTTTGTAAAAGTTTTCTCCTACTAAGAATACGTTGTTGAAATTAAGTTCTTTTGCTATGTTAACAATATTTTGATGCTCTGTTGAACTATATGTTCCTAATTCAAACATATCACCTATGATAATTGTTTTATGGGTAGCTTTTAGTGCTTTAAAACTCTCTAAAGCAGCTTTCATACTAGTTGGATTCGCATTATACGCATCTAAAATTATGGTGTTACTCTCTGTCTTAATAACTTGTGACCTGTTATTTGACGGAATATAGTTTTCAATTGCTTGCTTAATCTGTTCTGAGTTAACCTCAAAATAGTTACCTATCGTAATGGCTGCTAAAATATTCGCAAAATTATATGCTCCTATTAAATTACTTGCTATTGTTTTATTTTGATACGAAAATCGAACTAACGGATCTGCCTCTAAATACTTAATATCGTCGCTAAACCATACACTATCCATACCTTTGGTACGCTCCATCTGTTTAGCATCATTAGGATTGACGATTACTTTTTTGTTATGTTTTCTAAGATAATCATACAATTCAGATTTTGCTTTTACCACCCCTTCAAGCGAACCAAAACCTTCTAAATGTGCGCTTCCAAAATTAGTTATATATCCGTAATCTGGTGCTGCGATTTCTGATAGAAAAGCGATTTCTTTGTGATGATTTGCTCCCATTTCTACAATACCAATTTCAGTATCACTATTCATTGACAATAAAGTTAATGGAACACCAATATGATTGTTCAAATTTCCTACTGTAGCAGTCGTTTTATACTTTTTTGAAAGTACCGCATTGATTAGTTCTTTGCTTGTTGTTTTACCGTTACTTCCTGTCAACGCAATAATAGGTAACCCTAATTGATTACGATGGTAATTCGCCAATTTTTGAAGTGTTTCTAAAACATCATCTACCAGAATAGTCTTTTCAGAAGTATTATATGCTGCTTCATCAATTACAGCATAACTCGCTCCGTTTGCTAATGCTTCTTCAGCAAATTTATTTCCATTGAAATTCTCTCCTTTCAAGGCAAAGAACATTGTGTTTTGTCTAATATTTCTGGTATCAGTATCAACCAACCCATGAATGCTATATAACTGGTATAAGTCTTCTATCTTCATCTTGTAAAAATAAAAAAACCTCATTGAGATTCAATGAGGTTTTTTCTATAATTAAAACTGTACTTATCTTACTTTATCTGGTGTTGCCGTCTTTCTTTTGTTTAACACCATTGGTCCCATTTTGTCAGTAGCACATCTAAACCCGATGTAGTTAGTTGCCATATATTCTGGGAAATATCTTCTTTGAGCAGGATCTAACCAATATTCTCTATCAGCCCAAGAACCTCCTTTATACACTCTAGACTTATCACTAATTAATGTAGTTCTTCTCTTATCGTCATATTTGTAATTTTCGATAGCATTTCCTAAAGAATCTACTTCAGCTTCTGGTTTTTGAGGAGAGTTGTACATTCTAGAAGAACGATCCAACTGATCTTTGTCTAATCCGTAGAACTTAGAAGAAGCTTGATCTCCATCTCCTAAGCTAGAGTTATTAGCTAAGTTATAGTTTCTTCTCATGTAAGTATCTTCCTTAGTAATTGGAATATACTTCACACTTCCTGGTAAGTCTTTAGGAACGATTCTTCCATTCTCTAAGGTATCGTACTCTACCTCTCCATCACCAACGATTACAACTTTACCTTCTTCGTTGATTAATTTCTTTGTAAAGATATTTCCTCTAAAGTAGTTGAAGTCATTTGCTTCTGAATCGATAATTGGTCTGTATACATCTTCTACCCATTCAGCAACGTTACCAGACATATCGTATAAACCAAATGCGTTTGGAGGATAACTTCTTACTGCGTTAGGAATATCAGAACCATCACTACTCCATCCAGCAATACCACTATAGTCTCCTTTTCCTTGCTTAAAGTTCGCTAACTGATCTCCTCTTCTACGCTTATCTCTATCACGTGTATATTTTCCACTCCAAGCATATTTTTTTCTACCTCTAATGTTGTTATACTCACGGTTTTCAAAAATAGCTTTTGCAGCATATTCCCATTCAACTTCAGTAGGAAGTCTGAATTTCTGAGCTAAAATACCATCAGAAGAAGTCACTTGTCTTCCTGTAAACGATCCCTTCGCTGGTTTTGGTTCTCCTTTAACTCTTGGTACAGGAATACCTTTTTTATAGATAGTAGAATCACCATCGAAAATTGCATACGGATCAGTTAAATAGGTATCCGTATCGAAATTATTTTGTCCTTTGAAGCTTAATGAATCGTCTTTAAAGATGTTTTTAATCACCCCTTTATCCATTAAAATTTTCAAGTTCAATGCATTGGTACGCCACTTACAGTATTTATTAGCTTGAATCCAGCTAACCCCAACCACAGGATATTCTGCATACGATGGGTGACGTAAATAACTTTCAGATAATAAGTTTGTGTTTCCTAAACCTTTTCTCCAAACTAAAGTATCTGGTAAGATTGAAGGATAAATATCTTTGAATTGAGGATCTTCTGGAGGAAATACATCTTTGGTATATTGCATAAACAAACCATATTCTGCATTGGTTACCTCTACTTCATCCATATAAAAAGAACGTACGTGCATTTTTTGAGGTGTTGTATTCCAATCAAACATTACGTCGTCTTGTACTAGTCCCATAGTAAAGGTACCACCTTCAATATGAACCATTCCTGGGGGAACATTTTTACCTTCTTTGTACTTCCCTTTTAAATAACCACCATAACTAGGATCGTTAAAGTTCCAACCAGTTAGAGAGGACTTACTTGAACCGCTACCTCCATTACTCTTACAAGAAGTAATCAGCAAGCCGGTGATCGCTAATAAACTAAATAATTTTAACGTACTTTTCATGTATTTTAAACTGTTTTTTAAGGGTGTCGCAATTTACAATATTTCTAATTTCTTACAACTAATTTAGTCACAAATTCTCTTTTCGCAACCTTAGCCTTGCAAGATTACAAACGATGTATTTAAAACTTTAGTATTACGAATCTAAGAAAAAGATTAAAATAAAGGTTGTTTAACTTCATTATTTCTCACATTCTAAAAAAAAGACAAATTAAAACACCTTATATAATATATTCTTTATCTTGTCGTTAATGTACTACAGAATTAAAGTAATTAGAAATACGTAAGTTTCCTATTACAGCCCCGATAATCCTTCAATTAAAATTATATATTTGCTAAACAATTAATCAAATTTTACATGAAAAAATTATCGATCGTATTATTTTTTGTGTGCTTTACCCTTCAAAACAAAGTACAGGCCCAAAATGAAACGTCAATAAATACAACGGCAATGCCTTTTTTATTGATTACACCCGATGCTAGAGCTGGTGGTATGGGAGATATTGGTGTTGCAACATCTTCTGATGCTTTCGCTATTTTTCACAACCCTGCAAAAACTGCTTTTAATCAAAATAAAATTAGTGTTGGTGTTAATTACACTCCTTGGCTTAGAAACCTTACCGATGATATTTTTGTAGGTGGAGGTTCCTATGTTAGTAGGTATAGTGAAAAATCTGCTTGGGGAATAGACTTAAAATATTTTTCTTTAGGAGAAGTAGCATTATATGACTTAGGAGGTATTTCTAACGGCGCAGAAAACCCTAATGAATTAGCCATTACAGGAATTTATTCGTTAAAACTAAGTGAAACCTTCTCTATGGGTATCGGTCTTAAATATATACATTCTAATTATAAAATTAGAAGTACTGATTCTAATTTAAACGCTGTTAACTCATTTGCTGTAGATGTTTCTGGGTATTATCAATCAAAAGAAGCCAACTACGGAAGCTTTAACGGTCGTTACCGCTTAGGTTTTAACATTGCTAATATTGGGCCTAAAGTAAATTACAGTAACAGTGGGCCTGATAACTTTATACCAACCAATGCTAAAATTGGAGGTGGATTCGATTTTATTTTTGATGATTTAAACATCTTAGGATTGAATTTAGAATTCACAAAACTATTGGTACCTTCTAACCCTAATTCAGATAGAGGGTGGTTTGAAGGAATATTTACTTCTTTAGGAGATAGAAGCTTTAAAGAAGAACTACAAGAAACTACTTGGGCTATTGGTGCTGAATATTTGTACAATAATTCTTTTGCTTTAAGAACAGGATACTTCCATGAGAGCCCAAAAAAAGGGCAACGCCAGTACTTTACCTTGGGGGCAGGTTTTGCTACCAAAGATTTTAACATTGACTTATCCTACTTAATCAATACAGCAGAGGTAAACAACCCGTTAGAAAACACCTTACGTTTTTCTCTTTCTTTTGATTTAGGAGAACTTTATGAAATTTACTAAAACTCGTATTTTTTTTATAAATTCGTATCAGAATACAAAAGCAGTCTACACGACTGCTTTTTTTGACTAATTTATTCACTATGAAGAAAATTAATGTAACCACCTCCGCTACGTTGTTTGATGATATCTCTCAACTGTCAGCCGAAGATACTTTCTTATTAGAAAAAGCAGTTGAAGCTAGACAAAAAGCCTATGCTCCTTACTCAAAATTTAATGTAGGAGCTGCTTTACTTCTTGATAATGGAGAAATCATTTTAGGAAACAATCAAGAAAGTGCAGCGTATCCTTCAGGTATGTGTGCCGAACGTGTTGCTATTTGGAAAGCAGGTTCTGAGTATCCAAACATGAAGGTAAAAAAGATAGCCATTACTGCTGCTTCTGAAAACTCTATAGTCAACAAACCTGTTGGCCCTTGTGGTGCTTGCCGCCAAACGTTATCAGAATATGAAATCAATCAAAAACAACCGATTCAAATACTATTTATGGGAGAAGTTGGGCAAATTGTAAAAACAGAATCTTTGCTTTCATTATTACCATTTTCTTTTGATAGTTCTTATTTATAAAGTACTTAAACATCAAAATCATAAAAAAGATGATTCCTAATTTCTAAAAAAATAATTTAATCCTATTTTTTTAAGAATCTAACAAATCTTTAAAATTGACTATAAATAAAAAGGTTATCGTCAATAAAAATGCTTTATTTGTAATTACTCAACCCTAAAAAATCATTTATTTCAATGAAATTATCAGTAATTACAGGAACAGGTTCATTCATTCCATCTATCAAAAAGGAAAATACTAACTTTAACAATCATGTATTTTTAAATGCAGATGGAACCTCTTTTGATAATCCTAACCCTATAATTATTGAAAAATTCAAATCCATTACCGGTATTGAAGAGCGTCGTTATGCAAAAGAAGAATATAAAGCTTCCGATTTAGGTTATTTTGCAGCAAAAAAAGCTATTGAAGATGCTAATATTAATCCAGAGGAGTTAGATTATATCGTTTTTGCACATAATTTTGGTGATGTAAAAAAGGATGCTATTCAAAGTGATATTCTTCCAAGCTTAGCCACTCGTGTAAAGTATTTACTCCAAATTGAAAATCCAAATTGTGTAGCTTACGATATTTTATTTGGATGTCCTGGTTGGGTTGAGGGAGTTATACAAGCACAAGCTTTTATCAAAGCTGGTATCGCTAAAAAGTGTTTAGTAATTGGTGGAGAAACTTTATCGAGAGTCGTTGACATCAATGACCGTGATTCTATGATTTATAGCGATGGTGCAGGTGCTTGTATTGTAGAGGCTACTGACAAAAACGACAGCGGGATTTTAAGTCACGCTTCACAAACCTTTACTAAAGATGAAGCTTATTATTTATTCTTTGGAAACTCAAATGATAAAAGCAAAGACAAAGACGTTCGTTATATTAAAATGCACGGACGAAAAATTTACGAATTTGCCTTAACCAATGTACCTAAAGCCATGCAAACTGCTTTAGATAAAAGTGGCGTTTCAATTGATGATGTTAAAAAAGTTTTTATTCATCAGGCAAACGAAAAAATGGATGAAGCCATCATCAAACGTTTTTATCGTCTGTATAAAAAACCAATTCCTGAAGGAGTTATGCCTATGAGCATTCATAAATTAGGTAATAGTTCCGTAGCAACCGTACCTACCCTACTTGATTTAGTGCTAAAAGGAAATATTGAAAACCAAGAAGTAAAAAAAGGAGATGTCATCATTCTTGCCTCTGTCGGAGCAGGTATGAATATTAACGCAATTGTTTACAAGTATTAAAGTTTCTTAAACAGGAAGAATTTCTTGCTAAATATTCTCGCAAATCTAAAATGTAAGTACTATTTTTGCGCATGCAACAACACAACGTACTTATATTAGATTTCGGATCGCAATACACGCAGTTAATTGCGCGCCGTGTAAGAGAATTAAACATCTATTGTGAAATTCACCCTTACAACAAAATACCACAAAATTTAAACGATTTTAAAGCAGTAATCCTTTCTGGAAGTCCATCATCGGTTCGTTCAGAAGAAGCTCCACATCCAGATTTATCTGAAATTAGAGGTAAAAAACCTTTATTAGCAGTATGCTACGGAGCGCAATACTTAGCGCATTTTTCTGGTGGATTGGTAGCTCCTTCCAACACTCGTGAGTATGGTAGAGCCAATTTATCTTTCATTAAAGAAGATGAAGAGTTTTTTAAAGGAATTTCTCAAGGAAGTCAAGTTTGGATGAGTCATTCAGACACTATCAAAGAATTACCTACTGGAGGGATCTTATTAGCAAGCACGCACGATGTTGAAAATGCAGCTTATAAGATTGAAGGTGAAACTACCTATGCAATACAATTTCATCCAGAAGTATATCATTCTACTGACGGTAAACAATTATTACAAAACTTTTTAGTTACTATAGCTGGAGTTGCTCAAACTTGGACACCAGATTCGTTTGTTGACGAAACCGTTGCTGAGTTAAAAGCTAAGATTGGTGATGATAAAGTTGTTTTAGGGTTATCTGGTGGTGTAGACTCTACCGTAGCTGCTGTTCTATTACACAAAGCTATCGGAAGCAATTTACATTGTATTTTCGTAAACAACGGATTGTTACGTAAAAATGAATTTACCGATGTATTAAAGCAATACGAAGGTATGGGATTAAACGTTAAAGGTGTAGATGCTTCGGAACGCTTTTTGGGCGAATTAGCTGGATTAAGTGATCCTGAAGCGAAGCGTAAAGCCATTGGTAAAGTTTTTATCGATGTTTTTGATGATGAAGCACACCAAATAGAAGATGCAAAGTGGTTAGCACAAGGAACTATTTATCCGGATGTAATTGAATCAGTTTCTGTAAATGGTGGTCCTTCAGCAACTATTAAAAGTCACCATAACGTAGGTGGTTTACCAGATTTCATGAAATTGAAAGTAGTAGAACCTTTACGTATGATTTTTAAAGATGAAGTACGTCGTGTAGGTGCTTCTATGGGAATTGATAAAGAATTACTAGGTCGTCACCCTTTCCCAGGTCCTGGTTTAGCTATCAGAATCTTAGGTGATATTACCGCTGAGAAAGTTCGTATTTTGCAAGAAGTAGATGCTGTGTTCATCAACGGATTAAAAGAAAGCGGACTGTACGATAAAGTATGGCAAGCAGGTGCTATTTTATTACCAGTAAACTCTGTTGGAGTTATGGGTGATGAAAGAACTTACGAAAAGGTAGTTGCTTTAAGAGCAGTTGAAAGTACCGACGGTATGACGGCTGATTGGGTAAATTTACCTTATGAGTTTTTACAAAAAACGTCAAATAAAATAATAAATAATGTAAAAGGTGTGAATAGAGTTGTGTATGACATCAGTTCTAAACCACCAGCAACAATTGAATGGGAATAACCCTCAATTAGATTAAAAATAAAAAAAGAGTAGATGAAGAAATTACAGTTTTTACTATTAGTTTGTATTTTAACTTTCACCGTTTCTTGCGGACAGCAAAAACGTTATGTATCGTATAAAGTTCAAGAAGGTGAAACCATGCGTGATATTGCCGATCGTTTGGATATGAAAACAAAAGATTTACTACGTTTAAATCCTGATGTTAGCAGACGTCCTGAAGCCAATACGGTTATTGTGATTCCTAATCCTAAACTTAAAAACAGTACTTCTACATCTACTCCTTCTTCAGAAAAAGAAAACGAAACGGTAACTTCTGACACTACTAACGAAGAAATTACTCCTGAAACAAAAGAAGACGACACTGTTTTTCAGCAAACCATTGTAGAGTATGAAACTCATGAAGTTCAAAAAGGAGAAACCGTATACCGAATTACCAAACAATACGGAATTACTAAAGATGATTTAATTAAGTACAACCCTGAATACACCAATATTGAAAGTAATAATTTGAGTATCGGTCAAGTACTAAAAGTTAAAGAAATAAAAAAAACAATTACTATTGACAAGGAAGAGGTTTTAGAAAAGTTTTTAACCCACACAGTTAAAAGCAAAGAAACCATGTATAGTTTAACTCGTTTTTACAACGTTTCAAAAGAAGATATTTTACGTTTAAACCCCGAATATCCTGATTTAGCAGATAACAAGCTATCAATAGGTCAGTTATTAAAAATAAAACCTATTGAAGAAGTAAACGAAGCTGAAAATTATACTTTTTACAAAGATTCTATAGAAGAAGACACATCTATCAATTTAGCTATTTTACTACCTTTTAGAGCTGATGAGTATGTAGAAAAATCAAGCAAAGATATTTTTGAAAAAAATCAATTAGCTAACATGGTAACTGATTTTTATATGGGTGCAGAAATTGCTATTGATTCTATCAAAAAACAAGGAGTAAACGTACATGTAAATGTTTTTGATACTGGTAATAGAGGAAAAAACATCGATGTTATCTTAAACGAAAATAAATTAGAAAATACCGATGTTGTTATAGGTCCTTTCTATTCAGACAAAGCTGAAGTTGTTGCAAAAGGAGTAAATGTTCCTGTTATTTTTCCTCACTATTCTAATAACCAAGAAAAATTTTCTTCTTCTAAATTAGTAAAAACAGCTCCTGAAAAAACTAGATATGCAGACTATTTAATTTCTTATTTAAAGGACAGTTATAAAGATCAAGAAATTTTTGTTGTTGGTGATGATAAAAGCGAATCTAATCGTTTGGTTTCAAAAATTGTTTCTGAATTAAAACAACATGACAGCATCAACAACATTCATATTTTAAAGCCTGAAAAAGGATATATCAAAAGAGAACGTTTTACAAAAAAAATGTCTTCAAAAAGACATAATTGGGTAATCATTGCTTCTGAAGATAATGTTGTAGTTGCTGACGCTTTAAATAGTATGATTGGCTTACCTGATGAAATGAATGTTCAAGTATTTTCTTCAGATAAAGGAAGCGCTTATTACAGAATTGACAACAATAAACTAGCAAACATTAACTTTACCTATGTTTCTGATACTTATACTGATGAAGACGCCTTAGAAACTAAAACTTTTACCGAAAAATATTTACAAGCTAACAATACGATTCCTTCTGATTATGCTATTAAAGGATTTGATATTACTTACGATATATTAATGCGTTTAGCTTCTGGTGAAGATCTTGACACTACCTTTAAAAAGGGAGCTTCATTACGTGTAGAAAATAAATTCGACTATCGTAAAAAAGTATTTGGAAGCAGTAGTAATAATGGTTTATTTGTTGTGAAATACAATAAAGATCTTAGCTTAAGCAGGTTGAGATAAACTAAAAAATACAGTAAATAAAAAGCCGAAACTAAGTTAGTTTCGGCTTTTTATTTATATTATTAACAGATTGCCTCTCCCCAAGTATTGGGTTCGCAATCACGATTTTTATTCCATTCATTTTTTGCTTGTCCAAAAAACGAATCAAAAAAGGACACTTTTTCAATAGGAATTTCTGCTGCGCAGAACCGTACGCAAAACTTCGCGGCGTTTCACGCCTGAATCTCGAAGCTTTTGCATCCTATTCTTATGAAAAAGAGATTTCTTCTTTCAATCGAAATAACAAACAAAATGTCATTTCTAATATGAGTGGTAACGAATATGAGAAATCTTATTAAAAGGAGTAACTCACAACTTTAAGATTTAGCTACGTTGAACCTAAAGATTTCCCCCTACGGTAGAAATGACGTATCCTTTTTTTTGATTACCTTTTGACTACGCTCAGGGTACAGCCTTCAGTGTCTGTTTGTCGTAAGGATCTTTTCTTCTTACTCCCCATTCTTTTTTGCTTGTCCAAAAAACGAATCAAAAAAGGATACTTTTTCAATAGGAATTTCTGCTACGCAGAACCGTACGCAAAACTTCGCGGCGTTTCTCGCCTGAATCTCGAAGCTTTTGCATCCTATTCTTATGAAAAAGAGATTTTTTATTATTAAATTCTACTTTTTGATATGTCGGGTTCGCAATGACGTACTTATTTTATGCTGTTCATTTTTTCCATTGATGAAAAAACGAACCAAAAAAATCTAGACTTACGAACCTTTATCTAAATTTTTTGCTCGTTCTCTAAATTTTAGGAACTCGCCTTTAAAAAATAGTACTTTGAATAAAATTTCGTTTAGGCTCAAACAGCCTAAAATTTTACAAGAACTTCACTTCAAATTTTACGATAAATCTTCGGTAGGTCGGGTAATTCTTTGAATCTTGAAGTTTTTGAGTAGTATTCTTTGAAAAAGAGAAGTTTTTGTTCTTAATGTCTAAATTGATACGTCATGCTGTTCCGAAATTTCGGAAGATTTCAGCATCGCACAATGACTCAAATAATGAAGACATCTCGATACTCCCGAGGCGTCGGGATTCCTCCTTATAGTCCGGAAAATCACTCGATGTGACATTCTTTTATGCTGTTCATTTTTTCCATTGATGAAAAAACGAACCAAAAAAATCTAGACTTAGTTTCCTTTTTTTGAATTCTACGTTGTATTCCGTATTCGAATCCAGACCGTAAACTCTTTGGATTCTCTTGTACTCCATAACCTTGAATTCTACTAAAATGAAAATAGGTCGGGGTTGTTTTTGACGGTTCTATATGATGAGATCCTGAAATCTTCCGAAATTTCGGAACAGCATGACCTATCCTTTTTTTTGATTATCCTTCGACAGGCTCAATTTGACAAAAAATGTTTTTTTTTACAATAGCTTAGTTACTACTCATACATTTGTTGGTAGTACTTTTGATACTCTCCGCTAGTAACATGTTGCACCCAGTCTTCATTTTCTAAATACCATTTTACAGTTTTTTCTATTCCTTCTTCAAATTGTAAAGAGGGCTCCCAACCCAACTCATTCTTCAATTTTGAAGAATCTATAGCGTAACGATAATCATGTCCTGCTCTATCTGTTACATATGTTATTAGCTTCTCAGAGGCTCCTTCTTCTCTCCCTAAAAACTTATCTACGGTTTTTATCAACACCTTTATTAAATCTATATTCTTCCATTCGTTGAATCCTCCAATATTGTAAGTATCACCTAATTTTCCTTTATGAAAAATTACATCAATTGCTCTAGCATGATCGTTTACAAACAACCAGTCTCTTACATTATCTCCTTTACCATACACAGGTAATGCTTTGTTGTTACAAATATTATTAATAAACAACGGAATTAACTTTTCTGGAAATTGATACGAACCATAATTATTTGAACAGTTTGAAATTACAACTGGCAAACCGAATGTATCATGAAAAGCTCTTACAAAATGATCTGACGAAGCCTTTGAAGCTGAATAAGGAGAATGTGGATCATACGCAGTGGTTTCTAAAAAGAAACCTTCATCACCTAAAGAACCGTAAACCTCATCAGTAGACACATGATAAAATAATTTATCTTTAAAATTGCCTTCCCAATAGTTTTTAGCTGCCTGTAATAAGCTCAAGGTTCCCATTACATTGGTTCTTGCAAAAGAGAAAGGATCTTTTATCGAACGATCTACATGTGATTCAGCAGCTAAGTGAATTACTCCATCTATCTTGTATTTTGAAAAAATATCGGCCACAGTATCATAATCACAAATATCAGCCTTGATAAACGTATAATTTGGTTTACCTTCAATATCTTTTAAATTCTCAAGGTTTCCAGCATAGGTAAGAAGATCTAAATTAATAATATTATAATTAGGATAGTTGTTTACAAACAAACGTACCACATGGGAACCTATAAAACCTGCACCTCCTGTTACTACTATATTTTTCATATTATTCCCCTTGTTTTATATTCAATATGCATTCTTTTAAAGAATCTCTCCAGTAAGGAACTTCTATAGTAAAATCATTTTTAATTTTCTGTTTATTCAACACTGAATAATGAGGTCGTTTTGCCAATGTTTTATATTCCTTTGATTCAATTGGATTAATTGCACATGGTAAATTACCAAACTCTATAATTGCTTTTGCAAAATCATACCACGAAGTAACACCTTCATTTGAAAAATGATATATTTTTGAATCTCTATCTATCTTCCGATTTAAAGAAATAATATGTAAACAAACTTTCGCTAAATCTCTAGCATAAGTTGGTGTTCCTATTTGATCATAAACAACATTTAGTGATTCCTTTTCCTCCCCTAACCTTATCATCGTTTTCATAAAATTATTTCCGTAGGTAGAATATAGCCATGAAGTTCTAATTATGATAGCTTCAATAGATGAAGACTCTACAATCTCTTCACCTCTTCTTTTAGTATTGCCATACACTCCTAAAGGAGCTACGTTGTCTTCTTCTTTATAAGGCAAAAAACTTTCCCCATTAAATACATAATCGGTAGAAATATGAATTAATTTCCCTCCTCTACTTTTTATTGAGTTAACTAAATTTTCAACTCCAAAAACATTTACCTTTTCAGCCTCTTCAGGAGCCTCTTCAGCTTTATCTACGTTAGTATATGCTGCACAATTGATAACTCTATCAATCTTGTTTTTTCCTATATAATTAGCAACAAGATCAGCATTTGTAATATCTAAGCTTTTTGAGTCTTCAAAAAAAAATCTAAAATTAGGATAACTTAAAGACAATTCTTTTATTTCTGAACCAAGCTGTCCATTCGCCCCTGTAACTAAAATATTCATTATTGTTATATAAAAGGATTTTCTAACTCTTCTAACATTGGTAAATTTTGGTCTTTTTCAGATAACCTTACCTCACTTTCACTAATATTCCAATCGATATTTAACTTGCTGTCGTTCCATATAATTCCTGAATCACATTCAGGAGCATACAAATTATCTACTTTATAAGAAAAAATAGCTTCATCAGACACTACCACAAAGCCATGTGCAAAACCTCTAGGCACGAATAATTGTCTTTTATTCTCTTCTGACAATTCTACAACTACATGCTTTCCATAGGTAGGTGATTTTTTTCTGATATCAACCGCAACATCTAACACTTTTCCTTTGATACACCTCACTAACTTTGCTTGAGTATACGGTGGTTTTTGAAAATGCAATCCTCTCAATACACCAAAAGAAGATTTTGATTCGTTATCCTGTACAAAATTTATCTTTCCGATATTTTCTTCAAACTCTTTTTGATTGAAAGATTCAAAAAAATAACCTCTATGATCACCAAACACTTTTGGTTCAATAATGACAACTTCAGGAATAGCTGTTTTTGTAAAAATCATCCTTTATTCTTTTGCTAGATTAAGTAAGTATTGTCCGTAACTATTTTTCTGCAAAGGTTCAGCCAGTTTTTTAACTTGTTGTTTGTTTATATATCCCATATATAAAGCTATTTCTTCAAGACATGCCACCTTTAAACCTTGACGTTTCTCTATTGTTTCAATAAACTGACTAGCTTCTAATAAAGAATCATGTGTTCCCGTATCTAACCACGCAAAACCACGTCCCATTAATTCAACTTTTAGCTGTTGGTTTTCTAAATAATGTTGATTTACAGATGTGATTTCCAACTCCCCTCTGTTTGATGGTTTTACCTTTTTCGCCACTTCAATCACTTCATTTGGATAAAAATACAGTCCAACCACCGCATAATTCGATTTCGGATTTTCTGGTTTTTCAACAATCGAAATTGCATTTCCGTTTGAATCAAAATCTACCACTCCATAACGTTCTGGGTCTTTTACATTGTATCCAAAAATGGTGGCTTTATTTCCCTTTTTAATATTATCAATTGCAGATTGTAACATTTCAGGCAAACCGTGGCCATAAAAAATATTATCACCTAAGATGAGGCATACATCCTCATTTCCTATAAATTCTTCACCAATGATAAATGCTTGTGCCAATCCATCAGGAGAAGGTTGTTCCGCATAACTTAAGTTTATTCCTAAATCATTACCATCTCCTAATAATTTTTGAAAACTTGGTATGTCATCTGGGGTAGAAATAATTAATATTTCTCGAATACCAGCCAACATCAATACTGATAGTGGATAATAAATCATAGGCTTATCATATACTGGAAGTAACTGTTTAGAGACTCCTTTTGTAATAGGATATAATCTTGTTCCTGATCCACCTGCTAGTATTATGCCTTTCATGTAGTATAATTTTGATTTATTCACTTACTATAAAACAACTTAATTCTTAGTATTTTTTCTATACAACTGTTCTCGATACTATTCCGATTTATTATCGGAATAACTCAAACTGACACTTGTTCTTTTAAAACACTACCAATAAAAAATAGGTTTAATTTATACAAATGATATTGCTAAAGTATAGAAAAAATAAACTATTAAGGGTTTTGAAGTTCTCAATTTTTAGTTTTTAGTGAGTGATTCAAACAAAGTAGTTAAGAATTTTAAAAATCTTTAGTTTGATATAAAATTTGCTACGCTGAACCTAAAGGTTTCTCCCTGCGGTCGAAATGACGTGGTTTTCTTTTATACTGTTCATTTTTTCCATTGATGAAAAAACGAACCAAAAAAATCTAGACGTATTTTCCTTTTTTTTAATTCTACGTTGTATTCCGTATTCGAATCCAGACCGTAAACTCTTTGGATTCTCTTGTACTTCATAACCTTGAATTCTACTAAAATGAAAATAGGTCGGAATTGTTTTTGACAGTTATATATGATGAGATCCTGAAATCTTCCGAAATTTCGGAACAGGATGACATATCCTTTCTTTTTGATTACCCTTCGACTACGCTCAGGGTGCTGCATTCAGTATCAGTTTGTGGTAACGGTCTTTTCTTTTTATTCCCTCATTCATTTTTTGCTTGTCCAAAAAACGAATCAAAAAAGGACACTTTTTCAATAGGAATTTCTGCCGAGCAGAACCGTACGCAAAACTTCGCGGCGTTTTACGCCTGAATCTCGAAGCTTTTGCCTCCTATTCTTTGAAAAAGAGGTTTCTCGTTTGAATCGAAATAATGAACTAAACATCATTTCGAACTAAGTGATAACGAATGTGAGAAACCGCTAGGTTCAGCGCAGCTAAATCTTATCAAATGGAATCTCTTACAACTTTAAGATTTAACTACACTGAACACAAAAATTTCTCCTTGCGGTCGAAACAACAAACAAAACGTCATTTCGAACTGAGTGATAACGAATGTGAGAAATCTTATTAAGAGGAGTAACTAGTAACTCATAACCTAAAGATTTAACTACACTGAACACAAAGATTTCTCCCTGCGGTCGAAATGACGTGGTTTTCTTTTATACTGTTCATTTTTTCCATCGATGAAAAAACGAACCAAAAAAATCTAGACGTATTTTCCTTTTTTTGAATTCTACGTTGTATTCCGTATTCGAAACCAGACCGTAAACTTTTTGGATTCTCTTGTACTTCATAACCTTGAATTCTACTAAAATGAAAATAGGTCGGAATTGTTTTTGACAGTTATATATGATGAGATCCTGAAATCTTCCGAAATTTCGGAACAGGATGACATATCCTTTCTTTTTGATTACCCTTCGACTACGCTCAGGGTGCTGCGTTCAGTATCAGTTTGTGGTAACGGTCTTTTATTTTTATTCCCCCATTCATTTTTTGCTTGTCCAAAAAACGAACCAAAAAAGGACACTTTTTCAATAGGAATTTCTGCTGCGCAGAACCGTACGCAAAACTTCGCGGCGTTTCACGCCTGAATCTCGAAGCTTTTGCGTACTATTCTTATGAAAAAGAGGTTATTATTCTTGGGTTCTACTAAAATGAAAATAGGTCGGGGTTTTAGATTTAGCTACACTGAACCTAAAGATTTAACTACGCTGAACCTAAAGGTTTCTCCCTGCGGTCGAAATGACGTGCTTTTCTTTTTATTCCCCCATTCATTTTTTGCTTATCCAAAAAACGAATCAAAAAAGGACACTTTTTCAATAGGAATTTCTGCTGCGCAGAACCGTACGCAAAACTTCGCGGCGTTTCACGCCTGAATCTCGAAGCTTTTGCTTCCTATTCTTTGAAAAAGAGGTTCCTCGTTTTAATCAAAAAAACAAAACGTCATTTCGAACATGAGTGGTAACGAATGTGAGAAATCTTATTAAGAGGAGTAACTCGCAACTTTAAGATTTAGCTACGCTGAACACAAAGGTTTCTCCCTGCGGTCGAAATGACGTTTTGTTTCTTATTATTTCTGTTTTTGTTGCCATTTCCAAGCGGAAAGCAACGCTTCTTCTAGTGTCTCTTGGGGTTTCCAACCTAATACTACATTCGCTTTTGTAGTATCTGCATAGGCAGCTGTGATGTCTCCTTCTCTTCTATTCGTTATTTTATAACTTAATGATTGTTGCGTTACTTTTTCAAAGGTTTTAATAATTTCCATTACAGAACTTCCTTTTCCTGTTCCTACATTAAAAAATTCGAAATTTTCTTCATTTTCTTTATTCAGTAAACGTTCTAAAGCTTTTACATGCGCTTTTGCTAAATCAACTACATGGATATAATCACGAATTGCAGTACCATCTGGGGTTGGATAATCATCTCCAAAAACTGCTAGTTCTTCTCTAATTCCTGCCGCTGTTTGTGTGATAAATGGAATCAAATTTTGTGGTACTCCTAATGGTAACTCTCCAATTTTAATTGACTCATGTGCTCCTATCGGATTAAAGTATCGTAAAGCTATGGCATTAATGTCATACGCTTTACAACTATCTTTTATAATTTCTTCTCCTATCTGCTTGGTATTTCCATAAGGAGACTCTGCTGGTTTAATAGGTGCTGCTTCTGTAATTGGTAACTCATCTGCTTGTCCATATACAGTATACGATGAACTGAAGATAAAATGATCTATATTTCGATCTTTCATTTCTTGTAACAGATACACTAAGGCATTGATATTATTTTCATAATAATCCAACGGTTTTTGAACGCTTTCTCCAACTGCTTTAGAAGCAGCAAAATGTATCACTCCATCAATTATATTCTCATTAAAAAAGCTACTTACAACTTCTTTATCTCGTAAATCTATCTGGTGAAAGTCTAGTTTAACATTGGTAATCTCAGTAATTTGCTCTAATACTTCAATTTTAGAATTCGATAAGTCGTCAATAATTACTACTTCAAAGCCTGCACTTTGTAGTTCTACCACTACATGTGAACCGATAAAACCTCAACCTCCTGTTACTAGTATCTTTTTCATTCTGTACGTATTAAACCTTATTTAGAAAAAAATGTTCCTGCTTTAATAAAACCATTATCTTCAATAATAACTGGCTGATCAATTTTTGTTCCATTACCTATATATACTTTTTTTCCAATTGTAGCTCCAGCCGAAATTGACACTGTAGGCATAATCATACTATACTCGCCTATTTTAGTATCATGAGATATAATAGAAGCTGTATTTATGTATACAAAATCTCCAACACTAATATTTGTAGTTAAAACCGAATTAGCTCCTATTACAATTCCCTTCCCTAAATTTACCGTACTCTCTGAATAAATTTCTACTGTTGGATGCAAAATAGTTGGAAAACTTATATTCTGATTCTCTATTCTGTTTATTATTTTTTCTTTTATATTTGGATTTCCTACCCCTATAACAATCGCTAAATCTTCGTTGATTTTATTTATCGAATCAATATTTCCAATTACAGGTAATCCATTTATCAATTCATCATGAGAGTTATCATCAAAAAAACCTATAATATCCCAATATTTTTTTTTTCTATTAATACTCTCTAGAATTCCTAAAACTTCTCTACCCAATCCTCCAGCACCTACTATTCCAATCTTTCTCATTATGCTATTATTTTATTTTTTCTACACTTTTAAACATAAAATAATAGAAAACTGTTAATATTAGTGAAACTAATACGATTATTAAGTATTGATAAGAAATTTTTAAGTCATAAGTATAATACACTATAGTATTAATTATCATTTGTATTAACACATAAATTGTTGAAACCTTTAAATGAGATAAATTTAAGGTATGCACCATTTTTTGATAGATATGGAGCCTATGAGCTTGAGTTAAACTTTCCCCTATCGATTTTCTATATATTATAGTTAATATTGTATCTGCTCCATAAACAGCTACTAAAAGAATAATTACTGGAGCCTTTAGCTCTTTTATAAAGTAAACCCCTATAAAAAATAGTAATACTGCTATAGAGATACTTCCAATATCACCTGCAAACATTCTTGCTTTTTTCCGAAAATTATAGAATCCAAAAACAACTAGAGACATTAAACTATAAACAATTAAATTATTATCAATTATGTTTTCTTTACTATTTATAAGTAAAATTCCTAATAAACTTACAATACTATACAGTCCCGTTATCCCGTTAATTCCATCCATGAAATTATATATGTTAATAAACCCTACTCCAACAATTAACAATGGAATTAAAACTAAAAGATCATTTGGAGAATACCCTATTTGATACAAACATAAAACTATTGCCAAAAACTGAAAAGGTAATCTAAAGCTAGAACTTAGTGTAATTATATCATCTACAAAACTTACAATAGCAATTAATGAAACTCCTAGTACAAAGTAAGGGTACTGAAATCCTGAACTAACAAAAAAAATAAGTATTGCTAAAAAAAATAAAATACCTCCGCCCCTAATTGTTGGTGAGGTGTGTGAGCTTCTGTGGTTTGGTTTATCTATAATATTTAATTTATCTGCTAACTTTAAATAAATTATAGATAGAAATGTTAATACTAAAAAAACTATTATATAATTCATAGCTCTTATTTTATAAAATATCTTATAAAGCCATTGACCATCCAATATGCTGTATAGTACAATGCTTTAACTGTTGAAAAGTTTTGAGTTTCTTTTAAAAAAGTAATATGCTTTAAAACTAGCTTATATTTTTTACTCGTTGCTGAATTTTTTACTTGTCTGTAATATGCCAATTCTTGATCTATACCATAACAAACTGTTCCACTTTTTAAAATAGATAACCATAAAGCATAATCTTGTTTTCTAGCATGTTCTGACATATAAAACTTACCAATTTTTTCAGCATCATATATTGCAGTTAAACAGCTTATTTCAGTTCTTTTTAATAAGTTTTTATAATTAACTTTTGTACTTACATGAAATGTAGATTTAATTTTTTTTCCTTCTTCACTAATATACCCATAAGATGTATGAGAAAAATAATATTGATTCTCTACCATAAATGGTATTTGAATACTTAACTTGTCTTTATGCCATAAATCATCACTATCTAAAAAAGCAATAAACCTCCCTTGTGCTTTTTCAATAGCAAAATTTCTTGTTTTACCTGATTTTAAATTTTTTTCATTTTTAAAAATTTTAACTCTATTATCTTTTTTTAACAACTCTTTTAATATTTCCCAAGAACTATCTGTAGAGCAATCATCTACTAAAATCCACTCCCAATTAGTATACGTTTGATTAAAAACAGATGCTGCTGTTTTTTCTAAAAAACGGCTTGCATTATATACTGGCGTAATTATCGAAACCTTCATTATTCCAAAGTAGTAATAAAATCTCTTAATTTCCCTTCCATCTCATGCAACTTAGAGTTAAACATAATTTGAAATTCAATATCCTTTTCAAAATATTTTTGTAACTCTGTCTTTATATAATTCTCTACTTCTATATTATTTTGTTCTATTTTTAGTAAGACCTTTCCTTTTTCCTCTTGAACAGCTTGATAGTTTAAAACTACATCATGATTCAATGCTAAATTTTTAAATACATAATAAAATGTTAAACTTGGATAAGAATTTTTATATCCAACAACATTTTTACCAACTCTCCCTAAAACATTAAGAATAACAGGATGTTTTCTTCCACATGTACAGTTAAAATCATCTTGTGCTAACTCTATTTTGTCTCCTAATCTGTACCTAATAATGGGAAATGATAATGACATTAAATTAGTAACTAAAACCTCACCTCTCTCTTCTTCAACAATTACATTTTCTGAATTAATATGCATATATCCTTCAGGGCATTCAAAAGCTATTAAACCCGCTTCTGCTGCTCCATATTCACTCACTATTTTTTTACCAAAAGCTTTAATTGTTTCTTGATGATAATTATCGTATATCTTTTCAGAAGTTCCTTTTATTAATTTTATGTTTCTAGGTCTTTCTAATTTTAAATTATTAATTTTTTTTGCTACCTCATAAATCATAGAAGAATAACCTTCTATATACTTGGCTTTTTTTATTTTTTTTGAGAACTTCAAAATTCCTTTTTCATTATAAGAAAAAATTCTAAACCTATTTTGCAGAAAGTCTAAAACTGAATTTTTTAGTATACTTTTGAATGATGGATTATATCCCCAAAAATAACCATTTCTATCCCAAGGATTTACTCCATACCAACTATACCCTCTATACATAGCTGCTCTATTCATTGAGTCCCATTCCTCATTTTTATAAAATGTTAAAGGTTGTCCTGTTGTACCTGATGTCTCTGACTTTATTAACTTTTTAAATTGTAAATTAGTCTTAATGTTTTCTGCATTTTTCCTTAATTCTTCTTTATCTAAAATTGGAAGTTTATGAATATCTTCAACAGACTTAATATCCTCTCTTTTAACACCATAATCTAAATATTTATCTTTTAAATAAGACGAATTCTTAAAAGCGACATCAATTAATGAATTAAATTTTTGTTCTTGGATTAACTTTAACTCCTCTAATGAAGCATAATCCGTTTTAATCAACTCCTTATATAATTTGACTAAGTTTGGATTTCTATATTTAACTCCTAGCCGAAAAAAAAGCTCCTTTATCATATCTTTTTAATAAATTTGGATGGTACCCCAGCATAAAGAGAGTCTGGTTCACTGAACTTTTTATTTAAAAAACTATTAGCTCCAAGTATAGAATTTGAAGGTAATTCAGCTCCTATAGCTATAGTACAATTTCCTCCAACCCAAGAACCTTTACCTATCTTCACCTCTCCTTTATTTATTTTACCATACCTAAATGATTTATTACTCGAAGTATGATTACCTATTACAATAACTGTACCTGGGGCAATCATTACTTCATCTTCAATTATTAAATTTCCACTTCCCATTATTACTGTGTTGTTCCCTATGAAAACATTGCTCCCTATTTCAAAATTTTGAACCCCTTTTAATAAAGCATTATTAGTTACTTGAAAATCTTTACCACATTTTTTCATCACTAACCCATAAAAAAAACCTCTAACTCTCATTGTAAAAGGAAAATCGGGCACAAAAAAGAAACAGGTTCTAATTAACCATGCATATATTAAAATTAACTTATGCTTCATAAAAAATTTTTTTAATAAAATTATCTATTGTAAAAGTCGCTACTTTTTTAAAAGAGTTCTTTCTAATTTTATCATAATGAGCCTTATTAGAAGAAATAGTTAGTAACTTGTTTTTAAAATCTTCTGAGTCATTAAAATTAGCAAATAAAATATCTTCTTTATCTACAAAAGTATGTGGTAATGATCCCACAGGAGTACTTACTACTGCTAAACCATTAGCCATAGCTTCTAAAATTACTCTCGGTGATCCTTCTGACAAGCTTGCAAAACAAAAAATATCGTGAGATCTTAGCAATTCATTCAGTTTTTCGCGATTATCTACATGTCCAGTAAACAAAACATTAAAAATGTTTTGTTCTTTTACAATATTTTTAAGTAATTCTTCAGACTCACCATGACCAACAATAGTCAAACTAGCATTGGGCTTTTCTCTTTGCAAAAGAGCAAATGAATTTACAACTGTTTCAACCCCTTTTGCCTTTCTTAGATACCCCACATAAATTATTTTTGGAGCTTCTGTATTAATTATTTTATCATTATTAAAGTAAAAGTCATCTTTATTTAATGTTGATGATACTAAAGGAGTAGCTTGAATTCCCTTTTTATTTAATCTTTCAGCTATGTGGTAACCATTTGTATATACACTAGCTTGCTTACATGCCTTTGTAAACATATAATTTTCTGGTTTAAAAAAAGTAGTGTATAATTTTTTCTTTAAAAATGATAAATTAGGGTTGTTTATTATAGTGTCGATAGGGTCTCCTACAAAGTGAATAATTTTCTTCTTGTTTCTAAAATATTTTTGTTGTAGCCAACCAAAAGGTATTGGATAACGAGCATAAACCTCATCATATTGAGGTGCTAACTCTTTATATGCTTTCTTATACGTAAAAAAATATTTAATCGCATCTATGTATCCTTCTGAAAATGGTAACTCATGTACTTCTACATTTTCAAATACACTTACAGATTCATATTGGGATTCATCTTGTAAACTTTTATTTACTGGAGATAACAAACATACTTTATCGTAATACTTTACTATTTCTTGTAAATACACCCAATGTGTATATGGTATATAATATTTATTTTCTTTTTTATGTAATGTCCATGCATGGACTAAGATTGATTTCATAGTTTACTTTTTATATTATACCTCTAGAATTAAGTCTTACATATGTGAATGCAAGCATCACAATTAAAGAAATAATAAAAGTTTTATTTTTTAAATAATAATACTTATTATCAATAAAAAACATAGGTAACATTAAGTACATTAAATATATACCACCTAACGATTGTCTTGTATTAAAAACACTTAGTAAACTATTGGCTTGCCCTAGTTTAAACATAAAAAAAAGTAAAAGTAAGAAAAAGGGTATAATATTCTTCTTTCTTTCTTTAAAGGTATTCACTACAGCAACTATAAGAAAAGGAATTAAAGAATAGTGAAAAACCAACCCAAAAAGAGTATAATTAATTGTTTCCATATTCGGTAAATTAACTAAAAGTGCTGGTGGTAAAAAAAAACTGAATAAGAAATACACTGGTGTTCCCAAAAATTTAATAATATTTTTTCCGCCTCCGATTTCAGAATTTTCAAAGCTCTGATTTTGCATTTTATCATATCTTGATGTTACGTATAACTCTAGAGAATCTACTCCGTTTAATTCTGTTAAAAACTTCCATCCATATATAAGAGTAAAAATTATAACACTTAAACTTATAATATTATACAAACTTATTTTTCGTTGCTTTTTACTCTTAATAAATAAAATTATTAAAAATGAAACTAGTAATGGGATGATTGTTGCTGCCCTAAAAAAAACTATTATTAAG
The DNA here is from genome assembly GCF_051200845.1 of Tenacibaculum sp. A30. Lineage (NCBI taxonomy): Bacteria > Pseudomonadati > Bacteroidota > Flavobacteriia > Flavobacteriales > Flavobacteriaceae > Tenacibaculum > Tenacibaculum sp. A30. The sequence continues at coordinate 2,428,861 of NZ_CP195160.1, read as the reverse complement.
AGATAAATCCCTAATAGTATAAGGTTTGTTATATTTGATTTATTTTCTATAATAAATATTAATCTTTTTACTACTGCAAAAGTTAAATATAACAGAACTGTATCTTTTAATTGTAAGGATGAAAAACTAAATAATAAAGGAGAGAACACAAATATTACTGCTACTAACCTTGCTCTTTTTTGAGTAGTAAAAGAACTTACTATTTGGTATGCTAATACAGATGTTAATGAAGAAAAAAAGGCATTACCTAGCCTTGGTACATAAATACTATCTCCAAAAACATACATTAAGAATGCACTAAAGTTTGGAAACCCTGAATAAAACCCAGTAGAGAACCAAATATCAGAGTAAAACCCAATACCTGACACCCTCCACCTATTAACTATTTCTATTGATGCCTGTTGATAATTATAGTCATCCTTCATAGACAAAAAAGGATAACCATTTAAATTTAACAATATATCGGCAAATACAAAAACACCTAGTACCCTAACTATTAACGAAATAAAAAAAATCTTGTATACAAAGACTTTATCCTTAATAAATAGATTTCTTTTATATAATAAAAAAACAAACCAATATAGTATTGGAAGTATTAATAAACTGATGTGAGCCAAATTAAATGATCCCACTAGTGATAATGAACTAATGAAAACAAAAAGTATGGAAAAAAACAAATAACTTTTCCATTGACTCAACATTTTATTAATTAACTCCATGCTTTGTATTGAGATAAAATTTCAACTTGAAATTTAAACAAATCATAATCATTTGCTATTCCAATTCTTGAAACATAGTTCATTTTATTGTTAGTAACTGAAGAGCCATCAACTGCAAATCCTAAATCATAATAGTTATTTACCCTGGAAAGAGAGTAATCAGATACAGAACTTTTATCTCCATTAGGAAAAGCAAAATAATTACTTGATTTAGTTATTTTATTTTCAATACTTTTTTTACTAAGTATTAATTGTTTATCTACCTCTTCATCATTTTGATTACTATGTAAAATAGTATGATCTAAACAGTGAGAACCTATAATACAATCATAATCTATTATCTCATTTACCTCCTCCCAATTCATTAAATCTTCTGAGATAAATTTATTCTTAATCAATTCAATTTCATTTACACTTAGGTTTTGATTTAAATCTTTTAAAATTAAATCTACTTTATTTTTTGGAGCGGTCTTTATTATTTTTATTAATGTATCTATAGACTCTAATTTATCAGATTTTGTTTCAATCTTGAGTTTTATATTTATACCTTCTAAATCTAAAAACTTTTTTTCTGAATATAATATTGATGATCTAACATAAAATGTAGGAACTCTAAGACTATTTTCTATTAAATCAGGGCAAATAAAAACTGTAAACGGAAAATTATTAGCCTTAAGTATTGGGGCTGCTACTGTTAAATTGTTTCTATAACCATCATCAAAAGTTATTACTAACTCATTTCCTTTAAATTTTTTATTATCTAATAATTTATAATAAAACTCATCCAAAGAAATTACATTATACTTTTTCTTTAAATACTTTATTTGCCTTTCAAAAATTGAAACTGGCATTTGGTTGGCTTGAACAATACTATCTTTTATGTTTGAATCATTTTCAACACCGTGATAAAACAAAATTTTAGGTTTGTTACTTAATAAATGAAAAGTATGTGGTAAAAATGTTTTACCAATAATTTTAGCTATATTTTTTTTTCTAAACATCTTTTCTTTCTTCTATTTTTTTCACAACTTTAGCAGGATTACCTACAACTATAGTCCAATCAGGCACGTCTTTAACCACTACGGATCCTGCGCCAACAATAGCTCCCTCTCCCACTGTTACACCTGGCAGAATAATTGACCCCATACCTATACTACAACCTTTTTGGAGTATTATATTTTCTTTAACATATGGTAGTTTATTATAATCATCTCCCAAGTAATAGTCTTTCATATCTCGTCTATGAGCAAGTAATAAAGTTCTACTAGTTATCCAAACATTATCTTCTACTGTTATTAAATTAGCATTACCTACATCATAGTATACATCATAACCTATAGAAACATTTTTTCCTATTTTACACCCTGTAATTCTCCATAAAAAGGGTCTTAAACTTACATGTATTCTATTAAGAATAATCCAATTTTTAGCTATTTTGAATAAATACCATTTAAAAGTATCTGTTATTCTTTTGTAGAATGAAAAAATTATTTTTTTTAATAATCTCATATTTATTTTTTTAGTTGCAAAATACTCATAACATTAACGAATGCTTCAATTTTAAATAGCTTAGATAATAAAACATATACTATTAGCCCTATCAAAGAGCTAGAGACTAATACATAAAAATCGTTAACAATCAATATGTACTTTTTTGCTAGTAAGATTGATAAAAACATTGTTAATGAAACCAGAAATATCTTACTAATATCTTTTAGCTGTTCTTTAAAAGTATAATTTATCTCTTTCCCTGAATAATACATTGTAATAATTGAATTAATTATTGCAGCTACTATTTGCCCCCAAACTAACGCATAAATACCATAACTAACAGAAATAACAATAAATAAGATTGTTATTACTCTTTTTGTCATACTAACTTTAAATAGCTTTTTTGTATTTCCTGTTACCATAAAAAGATTCATTCCTATAGAGTATAATGGAAAAACGGCTCCAATAAGACATAATGGTTTAAAATACTGAATTGAAGGCTCCCATTTATTAGACAACAATAAAGGAATAATCAAATCACCAGTAAGCATAAGTATAGCCATTAAAGGAAAAACAACAAAGCATGAAATTGTTATAACTTTTCTATATGCATTTTTAACTTGGTTAATATCATCTTTAATTTTAGAAATAGAAGGATAGGTAACATTTTTTACAACAGTAGTTATTGTCGTCGCAGGCATACTCTCCAAAGTATAAGCCTGTGTATAATAACCTAAATCTTTTTTTGAATAAAACTTTCCTATTAATAAGATTTGTAAGTTTGAAGCTAATACATCTAAAGCCTTGGAAAGCATTATATAAAAACTAAAACTGAACATTTCTTTTATAGGAGAAAGCTTAAAGTATAAAGATGGTCTCCAGTTAGTAAATTGCCAAAGCAAAATAATCTTAAAAAATGCTGACAAAACTAATTGAATTACTAAAGACCAAACTCCAAAACCTTTATAAGCAAAAAAAACACCTATTATTCCAGACAATAAGTTACTTAATATTGTTCTCTTTGCCAATACCTTAAAATTAATTTCTCTAACAATTATAGCATTTAAAACAACACCAAAGGAGTTAACTATTATGATTAAAAATACTATCCTTGATATATTTGATAACTTTGGATAATTATAAAAATCTGCTATAAAGGGAGCTCCGATAAATAATAAAGAATATAGCAAACATCCCAGAAAAATATTTAGAAAAAAAATCGAGGAATATTCTTCCTGAGTTACTTCTTCTTTTCTTATTAGCGCCTGTGAAAAACCACTATCTGTTATCACTTGAGATAATGCTGTAAACACAACCAATAGACCTATAACTCCGAAATCTTCAGGAGTTAAAAGTCTCGCCAAAATAATATTAAAAAAGAATTGTATACCGTAACCTAAAAACTTTTCAACCGCTCCCCAAAAAACACCTATTATGGTTTTATTCTTTAAACTCATTACCTCTCTTTTTCACTATTTTTGCTGGTACACCAACTGCTATAGAATAATCCGGTATATCATTAGTTACTACAGAACCTGCTCCTACAACACACCCTTTTCCTATACTGACACCATCAGTTATTGTAACGTTAGCTCCAATCCACACATCATCTGATATATTAATTCCTTTTGACACAACACCTTGATTTTTAATCAATTCATTTGGATTATTAAAAATATGATTTGAACCAACTATAACAACATTAGGAGCTATTAATGTATTATTACCAATTACCACCTTTCCTAATATCATTGAGTTTCTATTAACAGAACAATTTCTACCTATAACTATCTCTGAAAAAGTAGTTCTTACTTCTGTGTTTTCACATAAAACAGTTCCATCTCCTATAGTAACATTACCTTTAACTTTAGAATTATCATATATTCTAATATTCTTACCAAGCTTTACCTTTCCTATAAAAAAAACATTTAATCCAACATACAACCTTTTACTTTTTCCTTTAAATAAAATCAAATTATACATTAAAGAAAGTATAAATCTATAACCTCTTCTTATATTATAAACTATATCAATCATTAGACAAACAATGTGTATTTTTCATCTTTACTAAAAAAATGGGTGTAAATCACTAACTTTTGTTAACTCTACATTCCTTATATCATGCACAACCTCTATCGACTGTCTTGCTTCTTGTAAACCAAAGCCATTTCCTTTTAGGATTTCTTGATAACTAGTAGTGTGTAAATCGGTAAAACCTGAGCTAAACTCAATTTCTTCCCCATTTACTGTAATAGAACGATAGGTGCGTTGTCCTTTTTCTTGAATTTCTTTTGGTAAAGTAGTTTCATCAATCGATAAAAACCAACGAACACGCGCTTTTTCAAATTCTAAATAACCTGAAGCTTTGTGTTTTTCTCTTAGATGCACTTTATTTTCTTGTACATTTCCAAAAATCCAAGACAACATATCAAAAAAATGTACTCCGATGTTGGTTGCTATTCCTCCCGATTTACTCTCATCCCCTTTCCAAGAAATATCATACCAATTTCCTCTCGAAGTAATGTAGGTTAAATCTACTTCGTACTTCTCCTTTTTATTTTCTTTTTCAATTTTATTTTTTAAAGCGATGATACTCGGGTGTAATCGTAATTGCAATATCGTATTGATTCTGTTTCCTGTCTCCTTTTCAATTGCTTCTAGGGCATCTACATTCCATGGATTTAACACCAATGGTTTTTCACAAATCGCGTCCGCCCCTCTGCGCAATGCCATACGAATATGAGAATCGTGTAAATAATTGGGCGTACAGATACTTACATAATCCAATTGGATATTTTGTTGTCGTTTTAATTTTTCAATATGGCGATCAAAACGTTCAAACTCTACAAAAAAATCTGCTTTCGGGAAGTAACTATCTAATATTCCTACGCTATCATTTTTGTCTAACGCAGCTACTAAGACATTATTCGTGTCTTTAATTGCTTTTAAATGACGTGGAGCAATATATCCTGCAGCTCCTATGAGTGCAAAGTTTTTCATGGTTGAGGTTGACGTTGACTTAGACGTTGACTTAGACTTAGACGTTGACGTTGACTTAGACGTTGACTTAGACATTGACGTTGACTTAGGCTCAGACTTAGACGTTGACGTTGACGTTGACGTTGACTTAGACTATAATTTTCCTTAAAAACAACGTTTTTATAAATCATTTCTTTAATTTTCTTTTTAAACCATTAATCCTTTTCTGTATGCTCTGAATCTTCATCACAATGTTATCTCCCGACTCTTGGTTCATATAATTTCTTCTCATCGCAATGATAATTTGTGTTTCTAATTCAAAGCATGATCCAAGGGCTATTTGCAAAAATCTGGCAAAATCTTTTTCTGATTCTCTAGAACTTCCTTCAGCTATATTCGAAGGAATAGAAACCGCTGCTCTAATAATTTGTGTGCTTAAGCTGAATTTTTCCGTTTCAGGAAACCTAGAAACGACATCATAAACAACATCAATCAAGCTAATAGCATCTTGCCAAATATCATATTTTCTAAAATCTCTCATCCTCCTTTCTCTCAACTTTTTTTAGTCTATGTCTTAGTTTCAATCCACTAAAGCCCTTTATCTTTTATTGTCGTAGCTAATACGTTTTTCACATCGTATACTACTGATCTTTCGTTTCGTAATGATGAAAAATCTAAGTCTTCAAACTCTTTATGCGCTACTGTTAATACAATCGCATCAAAAGTTTTATTTGGCAAATCTCTTGTTGACGTTAATCCGTATTCATGCTTCACTTCCTCTTCATTTGCCCAAGGATCGTAAATGGTAACATCTGTTCCGTACTCTTTTAAAGCAGCAACTACATCTACTACCTTGGTATTTCGTACATCAGGACAATTCTCTTTAAAGGTTACTCCTAACACTAAAACGTTCGCATCTTTTACACGAATATCTTTTTTAATCATCAGTTTTACTACCTCTGAAGCCACGTACTCTCCCATGCTATCATTTAATCTACGTCCTGCCAAGATTATTTCTGGATGATACCCATATTCTTGAGCCTTTTGTGCTAAATAATAAGGATCTACTCCTATGCAATGCCCTCCAACTAATCCAGGTTTGAATGGTAAAAAGTTCCATTTGGTTCCTGCTGCTTCTAACACATCGTGTGTATTGATATCCATCAAACCAAATATTTTAGCTAACTCATTTACAAAAGCAATGTTAATATCTCTTTGAGAGTTCTCGATTACTTTTGCTGCTTCTGCTACTTTAATTGTTGGTGCTAAATGTGTCCCTGCAGTAATCACCGATTTATATAAGTCGTCTACTTTTTTTCCTATTTCAGGTGTAGACCCTGAAGTAACTTTCAAAATTTTTTCAACCGTATGCTCCTTGTCTCCTGGATTGATACGTTCTGGAGAATATCCTCCGTAAAAATCTTTATTGAATTCTAATCCAGATACCCTTTCTAACACAGGAATACATTCTTCCTCAGTTGCACCAGGATACACTGTCGACTCATACACTACAATATCTCCTTGCTTTAACACTGCTCCTACTGTTTCACTCGCTTTTACCAAAGGAGTTAATACAGGACGGTTATTCTTATCAACCGGAGTTGGTACTGTTACTATATAATAGTTACACTCTTTAATATCTTCTAAAGAAGTAGAACAAAACAATCCATTTACATCTGATGGCTTTTCTACTAATACTGATTGTAATATCTCATCCTCTACTTCCAACGTAGTATCTGTTCCCGACATTAATTCTGCTACACGTTCTGTATTAATATCAAAACCAACGGTAGGATATTTTGTAGCGAATAATCTTGCTAACGGTAATCCTACATACCCTAATCCTATAACAGCTATTTTTGGTTGCTTCATTATTTTTTTTGACTAAGACTTAGACGTTGACTTAGACTAAGACTGGTCTTATTTTACTTATTAACTATTTTCTTTATTAATCCAACTATTCTTTTTTACTAGCTAATTATTGTTTCTAAAACTTTTAAAAAGTCTACTTCTGAAATATAATTTAGTCTTAGACTAAATACCTTCCAATTACAAATTCTCCCAATACCACTTCACCGCTTCTTTTAACCCTTGCTGAAGTGAGTATTGTGGATTATAGTTTAATAATTTTGTTGCTTTTTCTACACTTGCTAAAGAATGAGGGATATCCCCTACTCTATTAGGCCCGTGTTGTACTTCTATATTTTTTATTGATGCATCAAATTCAGACAGATATTCTTTTAAATACCCTACCAAATCGTTTAGTGTATTTCTATCTCCATAAGCTACATTATACACCGTATTTATCGCTTCAGGCTTATCAGCCACCAAAGACAATAAGTTTGCTTGAATTACATTATCAATGTAGGTGAAGTCTCTTGAATAATTCCCATCTCCGTTAATTGTAGGTGACTCACCTTTCATAAATTGCCCTACGAACTTTGGAATTACTGCTGCATACGCTCCATTTGGATCTTGCTTTCTACCAAATACATTGAAATAACGGAGTCCGATTGTTTCTAAACCATAGGTTTTTGCAAAAACATCTGCATACAATTCATTCACATATTTTGTGATAGCATAAGGAGATAATGGTTTCCCTATCACATCTTCTACTTTTGGTAATCCTTTTGAATCTCCATAAGTTGAAGAACTGGCAGCGTATACAAAACGCTTTACCCCTGCATCTCTAGAGGCTACTAACATATTAAGAAATCCTCCCACATTTACGTCGTTAGAGGTAATAGGATCATTAATTGATCTAGGTACCGAACCTAAAGCTGCTTGATGTAGTACAAAATCTGCTCCTTCAACAGCATTCTTACAATCTTCTAAATTTCTTATATCACCTTCTATTAATTTGAAATTTGGATTTTCATGAAGGTGCGCTATATTTTCTCTTTTCCCTGTAGCGAAGTTATCTAAACACACTACTTTGTTGTTCTTTTCTAATAGTACCTCACAAAGATTGGAACCTATAAAACCAGCACCTCCAGTAACTACTATTTTCTTTTCGGAAAGATCTATATTCATTTTTAAGAAGTTAAAAATTTCTTTTTCTCTTTTATTAGTCCGCAAAACTACAAAAAACAATATTAATAAAAGGTTATAAAACAAAAAAGCCTGTAGTATAAGTTATTACTTCTATTCCACAAGATATAAAGATACTCCCGAGGCGTCGGGATTCTCCCCTTCTCTCCGAGAAATCACTTGATGTGACAATCTTTATACTGTTCATTTTTTCCATTGATGAAAAAACGAACCAAAAAAATCTAGACTTACGAACCTTTATCTAAATTTCTTGCTCGTTCTCTAAATTTTAGGAACTCGCCTTTAAAAAATAGTACTTTAAATGAAATTTCGTCTAGGCTCAAACAGCCTAAAATTTTACGGGAACTTCACTTCAAATTTTACGATAAATTTTCGGTAGGTCGGGGTTATTCTTTTACGCTCTTGTCCTTAAAATTGTATTACTGCCATTTTGATTACCCTTCGACTACGCTCGGGGTGCAGCGTTCAGTATCAGTTTATGGCAACGGTCTTTTCTATTTATTCCCCACATTCATTTTTTGCTTGTCCAAAAAACGAATCAAAAAAGGACACTTTTTCAATAGGAATTTCTGCCTTGCAGAACCGCACGCAAAACTTCGCGGCGTTTCACACCTGAATCTCGAAGCTTTTGCGTACTATTCTTATGAAAAAGAAACTCTCTCCTTTCAATCAAAACGTCATTTCGAACTGAGTGATAACGAATGTGAGAAACCGCTAGGTTCAGCGCAGCTAAATCTTATTAAAATGGAATAGCTCACTTTTTTGAGAAATAGCCTCACATAACCTAAAAATGCAGCTACGTTTAACCTAAAGATTTCTCCCTACGGTCGAAATGACTAGCTTTCTTTTATGTTGTTCATTTTTTCCATTGATGAAAAAACGAACCAAAAAAATCTAGACTTACGAACCTTTATCTAAATTTTTTGCTCGTTCTCTAAATTTTAGGAACTCGCCTTTAAAAATAGTACTTTAAATAAAATTTCGTCTAGGCTCAAACAGCCTAAAATTTTACAAGAACTTCACTTCAAATTTTACGATAAATTTTCGGTAGGCCGGGTTCTTCTTTTACGCTCTTGTCCTTAAAATTGTATTACTGCCATTTTGATTACCCTTCGACTACGCTCAGGGTTCAGCGCTCAGTGTCAGTTTGTGGTAACGGTCTTTTCTTTTTACTCTCCATTCATTTTTTGCTTGTCCAAAAAACGAATCAAAAAAGGACACTTTTTCAATAGGAATTTCTGCTGCGCAGAACCGTACGCAAAACTTCGCGGCGTTTCACGCCTGAATCTCGAAGCTTTTGAGTACTATTCTTATGAAAAAGAAGTTATTATTCTTGGATTCTACTAAATGAAAATAGGTCGGGGTTGTTTTTGACGGTTCTATACAACGAAATCCTGAAATCTTCCGAAATTTCGGAACAGGATGACGTATCCTTTCTTTTTGATTACCCTTCGACTACGATCGGGGTGCAGCGTTCAGTTTTAGTTTGTGATAAGGATCTTTTTTTTACCCTCCTTTCATTTTTTGCTTGTCCAAAAAACGAATCAAAAAAGGACACTTTTTCAATAGGAATTTCTGCCATGCAGAATCGTAGGCAAAACTTCGCGGCGTTTCACGCCTGAATCTCGAAGCTTTTGCGCACTATTCTTATGAAAAAGAAACCCTCTCCTTTCAATCAAAACGTCATTTCGAACTGAGTGATAACGAATGTGAGAAACCGCTAGGTTCAGCGCAGCTAAATCTTATTAAAAGAAGGAACTCACAACTTTAAGATTTAGCTACGCTGAACCTAAAGGTTTCTTCCTACGGTCGAAATGACATTACTTTTATGTTGTTCATTTTTTCCATCGATGAAAAAACGAACCAAAAAAATCTAGACTTACGAACCTTTATCTAAATTTTTTGCTCGTTCTCTAAATTTTAGGAACTCGCCTTTAAAAAATAGTACTTTGAATAAAATTTCGTTTAGGCTCAAACAGCCTAAAATTTTACAAGAACTTCACTTCAAATTTTACGATAAATCTTCGGTAGGTCGGAAACACTTTGGAATATCAACCTTTTTGAATACAAAATATAAACAAAGTAACTCATAGCTATAAAGCAAAAAACCTCTACAAAATGTAGAGGTTTTATCTGTGGGCGCTGCTTGTCCCGAATTCATTTCGGGAAAGGGATTCGAACCTCCCGATTAGCATCGGGATAAACACTGACCCTCTACCTATTCTTCTCAATTAAAACCTCTATCATCTTTCTACTCTTCCATTTTTTAATCGTAAATTCTCTTTTAACTGCTACTTCTTTGGAAAAATACGCTTCTTGATATACCACAATCCAATCTTTTGCTTTTGATGTATATCCTTTAATTTGACAAATGTTTTCTTAATCGGTTTTCCACGTCATTCGTAGAACCAATATAATATTTATCTAAAGTTTTTGAATACAAAATATAAACGAAGTAATTCATAGCTGTAAAATAAAAAACCCCTACAAAATGTAGAGGTTTTATCTGTGGGCGCTGCTTGTCCCGAATTCATTTCGGGAAAGGGATTCGAACCTCCCGATTAGCATCGGGATAAACACTGACCCTCTACCTATTCTTCTCAATTAAAACCTCTATCATCTTTCTACTCTTCCATTTTTTAATCTCAAATTCTCTTTTAACTGCTACTTCTTTGGAAAAATACGCTTCTTGATATACCACAATCCAGTCTTTTGCTTTTGATGTATATCCTTTAATTTGACAAATGTTTTCTTAATCGGTTTTCCACGTCATTCGTAGAACCAATATAATATTTATCTAAAGTTTTTGAATACAAAATATAAACGAAGTAATTCATAGCTGTAAAATAAAAAAACCCTACAAAATGTAGAGGTTTTATCTGTGGGCGCTGCTTGTCCCGAATTCGTTTCGGGAAAGGGATTCGAACCTCCCGATTAGCATCGGGATAAACACTGACCCTCTACCTATTCTTCTCAATTAAAACCTCTATCATCTTTCTACTCTTCCATTTTTTAATCGAAAACTCTCTTTTAACCGCTACCTCTTTAGAATCACACGCTTCTTGATACACCACAGTCCAGTCTTTTGCTTTTGATGTATATCCTTTATGATTTGACAAATGTTTTCTTAATCGGTTTACCACGTCATTCGCAGAACCGATATAATATTATTTATCTAAAGTTTTTGAATACAAAATATAAACGAAGTAATTCATAGCTGTAAAATAAAAAAACCTCTACATTTTGTAGAGGTTTTATCTGTGGGCGCTGCTTGTCCCGAATTCATTTCGGGAAAGGGATTCGAACCTCCCGATTAGCATCGGGATAAACACTGACTCTCTACCTATTCTTCTCAATTAAAACCTCTATCATCTTTCTACTCTTCCATTTTTTAATCGCAAATTCTCTTTTAATCGCTAACTCTTTAGAACCACACACTTCTTGATACACCACAATCCAGTCTTTTGCTTTTGATGTATATCCTTTATGATTTGACAAATGTTTTCTTAATCGGTTTTCCACGTCATTCGTAGAACCGATATAATATTTATCTAAAGTTTTTGAATACAAAATATAAACGAAGTAATTCATAGCTGTAAAATAAAAAACCTCTACAAAATGTAGAGGTTTTATCTGTGGGCGCTGCTTGTCCCGAATTCATTTCGGGAAAGGGATTCGAACCTCCCGATTAGCATCAGGATTAACACTGACCCTCTACCTATTCTTCTCAATTAAAACCTCTATCATCTTTCTACTCTTCCATTTTTTAATCGAAAACTCTCTTTTAACCGCTAACTCTTTAGAACCACACACTTCTTGATACACCACAATCCAGTCTTTTGCTTTTGATGTATATCCTTTAATTTGACAAATGTTTTCTTAATCGGTTTTCCACGTCATTCGTAGAACCGATATAATATTTATCTAAAGTTTTTGAATACAAAATATAAACAAAGTAACTCATAGCTATAAAGTAAAAAACCTCTACAAAATGTAGAGGTTTTATCTGTGGGCGCGAAGGGATTCGAACCCCTGACCCCTTGGGTGTAAACCAAGTGCTCTGAACCAACTGAGCTACGCGCCCTTTTTATTTAAACTCGTTAAGGTTTCGAGTGGTAACCCTGACTCTCCCGATGTCAATCGGAATACTCTAAAGCAACTGAGCTACGCGCTCGTTTGCAATTAAATCTTTGTAAGAGTTGTGGGCGCGAAGGGATTCGAACCCCTGACCCCTTGGGTGTAAACCAAGTGCTCTGAACCAACTGAGCTACGCGCCCTTACTTGTTAATTGCGGATGCAAATATATAACAGTTTTAGAGATTGACAATAACTTTTTTCATTTTTTTTCTATAAAATTTCTGCCACTACAAATGTGCTTCCACCCACGTAGATTACATCCTTCTCAGATGCATTTGCTTTAGACTTTTCAAGTGCCTGACTTACAGAACCAAACACCTCTCCTACCAATCCAAATTCGTTAGCTTGGACTTTTAATTCATCTGCTGACAACCCACGAGGAATATTTGGTTTACAGAAATAATACATCGCATTTTTTGGAAACATGGGTAAAATTTCACTCAAATTTTTATCTGAAACTACTCCTAAAACGATGTGTAATTGCTTATAATTTTCCTTTTTTAATTGTTCTAAGGTATAAAATAATCCTTCTTTGTTATGTGCTGTATCACAAATTACCTTCGGATTGTTCTGTAACACCTGCCAACGACCTTTTAAATTGGTGTTTTTTACTACGTTTAACAATCCGTTTTTAATATTTTCTTCAGAAATTGTATACTCTTTTACTTGTTGAATTGCAGTTACCGCTGTGGTTACATTGTGCTTTTGATAGTCTCCTAATAAATCCGTTGTATAGTTTTTTTGGTTATCTGAAGCAAAAACTATTGGAGCTTTGCATTCTTCCGCTTTAGCGATAAAAACATTTTCTGTTTCTTTTTGGCGTTCCCCAATAACTACAGGAGTATTCTGTTTGATGATTCCTGCTTTTTCAAACGCTATTTCTAGCAAGGTTTCTCCTAAAAACTGGGTGTGATCCAATCCGATATTCGTAATTACCGAAACTTCAGGCGTAATTATATTGGTAGAATCTAATCTTCCTCCCAAACCTACTTCAATAATCGCAATATCTACTTTTTGATTGGCAAATTCTTCAAATGCCATCCCTACTGTCATTTCAAAAAAAGACAATCCTTGATTTTCTAAAAAGGCTTTATTGTTTACTATAAAATCAATTACCACATCTCTGGAAATCTCTTCTCCGTTGATTCGAATGCGTTCTGTGAAGTTTTTTAAATGTGGAGACGTATACAATCCAACCTTATAACCCGCCTCTTGTAATATAGAAGCAAGCATATGACTAGTGGATCCTTTTCCGTTTGTTCCTCCTACATGAATCGTTTTGAACTTTTTATGTGGATTATCAAGCTCCTCGCATAGCGCAACGATATTGGTTAAATCTTTTTTAAATGCTGTTTGTCCTTGACGTTGGTACATTGGCAACTGAGCAAACATCCAATCTAGTACTTCTTGATAAGTCATTAAACAATTATATTATAACTGAAGTTTTTATAAACTAACTATGATATTTTTGATACCATTGTACAAAACGATGCACTCCTTCTGCTACCTTTACCTGAGGCTTGTATTCGTAATCACTGATTAAACCATCAACATTTGCCCAAGTTCTTTTTACATCGCCCATCTGCATCGGCAACATTTCTTTGGTAGCATCTTTTCCTAAACTCATTTCCATCTGTGTAATAAAATCCAGCAGTTTTACAGAATCGTTGTTCCCTATGTTATAGATTTTATACAGCTCTCTATTTTCAACTGACTTTTCTATGACTCGCTTTACTCCTTCTACAATATCATCTATATAGGTAAAATCGCGTTCCATATCTCCGTTGTTAAACACTTTGATTGGACGATCATTTGAAATAGCTTCAGCAAATAATATCGGTGCCATGTCTGGTCTCCCCCATGGTCCGTAAACGGTAAAAAATCGTAATCCTGTTGTTGGAATCTTATACAAATGGCTGTAGGTATGCGCCATGAGTTCGTTACTTTTTTTCGTTGCTGCGTACAAACTCACAGGATTATCTACACTATCTTCTTCGGAAAAAGGTACTTTTTTATTGGCTCCGTACACACTTGAACTACTCGCATACACCAAATGTTTAATTTCATGATGTCTGCAACATTCTAAAATATTCAGGAAACCAACAATGTTACTTTGAATGTATGCATCAGGATTTTCGATGCTATAACGAACTCCTGCTTGTGCAGCAAGGTTACAAACCACTTCAAATTTTTCAGTAGTAAATAATTGAAGTAGTTCTTCTTTATCCTCTAAGTTCAACCTGATAAACTTGAAGTTTTCATTTGTTGAACTAATCGTTTCTTGATAAAAAACCTCAGCATTCTCTCTACCAATCCCCAACTCTTTTAATCGAGCATATTTTAAATTGACATCGTAATAATCATTGATATTATCAACCCCGACAACTGTGTGTCCTAGTGCTAACAATCTTTCACTTAAATGAAATCCAATAAAGCCGGCTGCTCCTGTTACTAAAATTTTCATTAGTTCTTTCCTATTTGATAATACTCAAATCCTCGTTCTTCTAAATTGTAACTATTGTACTGATTTCTTCCATCGAAAATAACAGGAGTTTTCAGTTGCTTTTCAATTTCAGAAAAATCTGGCGAACGGAATTCTTTCCATTCTGTCAATAATATCAATGCTTCAGCATCAGCTAAAACTTCATACTTCGCATTTTTATAAGCTATATTCTCAACATCTTTTAAATAAAAATGCTGTGCTTCTTCCATCGCCTTCGGGTCATAAGCTTGCACTTTAGCCCCTCTCTTCACCAATTCTTTTACCACATAAATTGCTGGAGCCTCACGCATGTCATCGGTTCCTGGTTTGAATGCCAATCCCCATAACCCAAAGGTTTTTCCTGTTAAATCTTCTCCAAATCTTTTGATGATTTTCTCAGCAACTACAAACTTCTGACGGTTGTTTACTTCTTCAACTGACCTTATCAATTGTGCTTCGTAACCGTTTTCTTCCGCAATTTTTTTCAATGCTTTCACATCCTTCGGAAAACAAGAACCTCCATAACCAGCTCCAGGATAAATAAAACTATAACCAATTCTTGAATCAGAACCGATTCCTGCTCGAACATTGTTTACATCCGCTCCTACTCGTTCGCAAATATTCGCCATTTCATTCATAAACGAAATTTTTGTTGCCAACATCGCATTTGCTGCATACTTCGTCATTTCCGCAGAACGAACATCCATTCCAATAAAACGTTCGTGTGACATGGTAAACGGTGTATATAACTGACGCATTTTTTCAAACGCATAGTCAGATTCTGCTCCAATTACCACTCTGTCTGGCTTCATGAAATCATTGATAGCATCTCCTTCTTTTAAAAATTCAGGATTTGAAACTACATCGAACTCAATTTTTACATTTCTTTTATCTAATTCTGCTTGAATTGTTGCTTTTACTTTATCAGCTGTTCCTACAGGTACGGTAGATTTATCAACCACGATCAATCGGTGATTCATCTTTTGACCGATCTCTTTTGCTACCGCTAACACGTATTGTAAATCTGCAGATCCGTCTTCTCCCATTGGAGTTCCTACCGCAATAAATACGATTTCGGTTTCTTCAATCGCCTCTTCTAGTTTCGTTGTAAAGAATAAATTTTGTTTCTCTACGTTTTTCAACACCATTTTTTCTAATCCTGGTTCGTAGATAGGAATGATTCCTTGATGCAGTTTATTTATTTTTTCTTGATCGATATCTACACACGTTACTTTATTCCCCATTTCTGAGAAACAAGTCCCTGATACCAATCCTACATAGCCTGTTCCGATGACAGTTAGTTTCATGTATTTGTATTTTTATTTCTTACCCTTTGTGCCTTTTGATAAAATTCTGACAATTCGAGTGTGTTTCACGATTCTTATGAGTGAAATTTGTATCGAGAAAAAATTGATTTTTAAATTAGTTCTCGATACGATTTTTCGTACCTCAAAATCACTCGAACTGACAATCTATACTGTTTTTTGTTTCAAAATACACATCAGATTAATTCTTCAATAGTTGTGCCTTTAGTTTGCACAACCTACTTGAATACCTTTTTGTTGCAACTATTTGGCAAAGATAGTTTATTTTGAAAGAGAAAACTTGTAGATAATTGTCCCTCCTTGAACTGAAGGAGCATTTCCATCAGCATTCCATTTCGTTCTTAAAGCTGCTTTTTTTGCCGCTTCGTATAAACATGAAGCTGAATTTGTAGTCCCTTTAGCTCCAGGGATTGCTTTTGTTACTTTTCCATTTCTATCAACCTCGATGCTTACCACTACTGTCCCTTCTTCTTGACAATCGGGTTTTTCAATAGGTTTTGATAAGGCTTTTCTTCCTGCTAAATTATAATTTCCACCAGAGCCACTACCTGAATTTCCGTAATATTTATCTGAATTGGGATCTCCGCTTTCGTTTCCTTTTACCCCTGCTTGCTTATCATCTCCTTCACCAGTGTTCGCCCCATCTTTAGATGTTCCGTTTAATAAACTATTTAACGCATCGGTAGTTTCTTTAGATGGTTTTGGTTGCTCTTTAGGCTTTTCTTCTTTCGGAGTTTCCTTTACAGGTTCTTTCTTTACTTCTTTTTTTTCAACTACAGAAACTTCTTCAGCCGTGTCATTTGTAATAATTTCTTCTTTGATAGGCTCTTCTGGCGTTTCTTCTACTTGTTCTTCAACCACTTCTTCTTGCTGAGGAGTTGCTTCTGTCTTCGTTTTTTCAACAGGGTCACCGCTTCCCACATCAGAATTCCCGAAATTGATTGCCAATCCGTATTCAATAGGCGGATCTAAATACTTCATTCCGTAGTTGAATATTCCGATTAACAACAGTATCAGGATAATGGTGGTAATAACCGCCGACTTGCGTTTATGTTGGGTATTTAAAACTGTCATTTATTTGCCTTTTACAGCCAAAATCATTTTTAACTTGTTTCTGTTCGCGATATCAATTACTTGCATTACGTTTTTGTACTGCACGTTTTGATCGCCACGAATTACCACTGTTTTCTTTTTATCAGCCCCTACTTTGTTCAGTAATTCTCGCTCTAAATTTGCATTACTCACCTTGGTTTTATCAATATAAAAAGAAGCATCATTTGTAATGGTTACTGCTACCGAAGTTTGATTTTCAGTTTTTCCTCCTGCTTTAGGCAACAAGACATCAATCGCACTCACGGTAACCAATGTTGATGTTAGCATAAAAAAGATCAATAACAAAAAAACAATATCAGTCATTGATGACATATTGAAATTTGGATTGACTTTATTTCTTCCTCTTAAATTCATTCGAATGTAGTTTAAAAAGTTAAAAGTTGAAAAGTCTAAAAGTTACTTTGCTTCTTTCGTACTTTGTGACTTTTATACTTAATTATACTGGCTCATTTAATAAATCTAAAAACTCAACCGACTTCGCTTCCATTTGGTACACTACTTTATCGGTACGAACTACTAAATGGTTGTATGCGATATAAGCGATAATCCCTACAATTAACCCAGCAACCGTCGTTGTCATAGCCGTATACAATCCGTCTGATAACATTTTAATATCTATTTGTCCACCTGAGTTTGCTATCTCATGAATGGCAACAATCATTCCAATTACGGTTCCTAAAAACCCAATCATTGGCGCAGCTCCTGCGATGGTTGCTAATACTGAAACATTTCTTTCTAGCTTATAAACCTCTAATTTACCTGCATTTTCTATTGCTGTATTAATATCTTCCAAAGGTTTTCCTATTCTAGAAATCCCTTTTCCTATTAATCTAGCTGTTGGGGTAACCGTATTATCACAAAGTGATTTTGCGCTATCTATTCTTCCGTTGGTTACATGGTCTCTAATTTGATCCATGAAATTTACATCTACTTTAGAAGCTTCTTTGATGGCAAAAAAACGTTCAAAATAAATATATAACGCCACTGCTAACAACACAAATAACAACGCAATAATAATTTGCCCACCTATACCGCCATCCATAATTAAATTATAGATTGATAAGGTTTTTTCTTGAGGAACTTCCTCTACCAACTCCTGAGTTTCTTGAAATAATAGCATGAATACTAAATTAGGGTTTATGTAATGTTTTCGCTAAATAATTAACGATTTGTTTTGTTTAAAATTGTTTGATGTAAAAAGTCTTCCTTATTATTTACATTAAAGGAAGACTTTTATTTTTTATTGTGCTTGTTTGCTAAAAACAGCTGTGTAACTCTTGTAAAAACTGTTCGTTTTACACTAGTTCTTTCAACGCAATTTCAAAAGCAGTTTCGCTTATTTGAGTTTTTGCTGCGCTTCTAGCATGTGTTCTTTGTAACGCTTTTTTAATGGTATTTGACGTATCTTCAAAAATAGCTTGATCTGTCATTTCTACTCTACGCTCCATGAAATACGCAAATACTCTTGCCATACCACAGTTAGAAATGAAATCTGGAATTAAACTTACTTTTTTATCTGTATCTTCCATAATTGATCCGAAGAAAATTTCTTTATCTGCAAACGGAACATTCGCACCACATGAAATAACCTCTAAACCAGAACCGATCATTTTGTTAACTTGTTCTTGTGTAACCAATCTTGAAGCTGCACAAGGTGCAAAAATTTCACAAGGTAAATTCCACACTCGCTCGTTCATTTCTTCAAACGGAATCATGTTTTCAGATACTAAGGTATTACCATCTTTGTTTAAGAATAATTCTTGAATTTCTTCAAAAGAAAATCCTTCTTCTTTGATAACTCCACCCACACGGTCGATAATTCCCACTACTTTAGCTCCCATTTGCGCTAAATAGTAAGCAGCAGCAGAACCTACGTTACCAAAACCTTGAACTACAGCACGCTTTCCTACTACAGTTCCTCCATAAATATCATAGTAATGACGTACTGCTTCAGCAACACCGTAGCCTGTGATCATATCAGCTACCGTATATTTTCTAATAATATCTGGTGATAAGTTTTTATCTTCTAATACTTTTATTACTCCGTTACGTAACTGACCAATACGGTTAATTTTATCAGCCTCTGTTGGTTTGAAGTGTCCGTTAAAAACTCCCTCCTGAGGATGCCAAACACCACTATCTTCTGTAATTGGAATTACTTCGTGAATTTCATCAACGTTTAAGTCACCTCCTGTTCCGTAGTAATTTTTTAATAACGGAGCCACCGCTTTGTACCAACGCTCTAAAACACCTTTTTTACGAGGATCTTGTGGATCAAAATTAATTCCTGATTTTGCTCCTCCAATGGCTGGTCCTGACACGGTAAACTTTACTTCCATCGTTTTAGCTAGTGACATTACTTCATATTTATCTAATCCTTTACGCATACGTGTACCACCACCAGCAGCACCTCCTCTTAATGAATTAATAACTGTCCATCCTTCTGCCTCAGTTTCAGGGTCTTTCCAATTAAATACTATTTCTGGTTGCTTTTCTTCGTATTGCTTTAATAATTCTTTCATTGTTTAATGTTATAATAGATGATTTTCAACTTTATCTGTTTCTTTTTCTTGCTTAAAAATTGAGTTGTGATTTTTCCCCTTTGGGGAAGCTAAAGTTGATTCATTTTACTATAGTTTTAATGTGTAGTTGTTTCCGAACAAATTTATCATAAAAAACAATATTCCTCAAAATACTTTACATTATTTCTTCGGATAAAAAACTTTACCAGAAGAATGATCTTTTTTTGCTCCAGTTACTGATTGTAAACAATTTACTTTGTTTTGAACTTTTAACAGCCCCAATAATGCAAAAATGAGCGCTTCTTTATAATTGATGAATTCTTTATCTGCTTGTTTGATTTTTGTTTTTGCATAAAACTCAATCCTACTCATTAAAAAAGTATTAAAAGCTCCTCCGCCTGTTACCAAAATAGCAGCTTCATCCTCTACAACATTCCCTACTTGTAGAGCTGTATGCTCAATAAAAGTTCTTAAAATTGTAGGAATGTCCGTTTCGTATTCATCTATTAAAGGGAAAATGTTTTTCTGAACCCACTCTAATCCCAATGACTTCGGAGGTGTTTCTTGATAAAAAGAAAGTAAATTTAGTTGCTCTAATAATTCGGTGTTGATTTTTCCTTCGGAAGCTATTCTTCCTTCATCATCATATTCCAGTCCTATTGTACGTGTGTAATGATTCAACACAATATTTACAGGGCAAATATCAAAAGCAATTCTTTGATTCTCCTTCTCATAGGAAATATTGGCAAAACCTCCTAAGTTTAAACAATAGTCATAATCAGCAAACAACAAGCTATCTCCAATCGGTACCAAAGGCGCACCTTGTCCTCCTAATTGTACATCTTGTGTTCTAAAATCGCATACTACTTTCTGCTGAGTATTATTGGCTATAACCTGTCCATTTCCTATTTGCAGCGTAATTCCGTTTTCAGGTTGATGTAAAATGGTATGTCCGTGCGATGCTATGAAGTCTACATTATTAATAGCATTCTTCTTAAGAAAATCATTTAATACTTTCCCTAATAATTCACCATAAGCACTATCTACTAATTTCAATTCTTCATTACTATAGGCTACTGCTTCTTGTAGTTTCGTTTTCCATTCTTTGGAATATGGTATGGTTTCCGCTTTTAAAATTTCAAAATCTTTGTATGAAGAAGCGTGCATTTTTATATACGCCAAATCAATTCCGTCTAGCGAAGTTCCCGACATCAATCCGATGCAGTAAATATATTTTTCTTGCATAAAGTAAAAATAGCAACTCTATTGAAAATTTGCTATTAAAAAAGTATCTTTGAGCACAATTTTTACGAATAATTTAATAAAACATAAAAACATAATGGATTTTAATCTTACAGAAGAGCATTTAATGATTCGTGATGCTGCACGTGATTTTGCTCAAACCGAATTATTGCCTGGAGTTATAGAAAGAGATGAGAAACAACAATTCCCAGACGAGTTAGTACGTAAAATGGGAGAGTTAGGTTTTATGGGAGTAATGGTAGATCCTAAATACGGAGGAAGCGGAATGGACGCGGTTTCTTACGTGTTAATTATGGAAGAATTATCTAAAATAGATGCTTCTGCTTCAGTAATGGTTTCTGTAAACAATTCATTAGTATGTTATGGTTTAGAAGCTTATGGTACTGAAGAACAAAAACAAAAATATTTAACAAAATTAGCTACTGGTGAGCAAATAGGAGCTTTTTGTTTAAGTGAGCCAGAAGCAGGTTCTGATGCTACTTCTCAAGCAACTACTGCTGAAGACAAAGGAGATTACTATTTATTAAACGGTACTAAAAACTGGATCACTAACGGTGGACGTGCAGATACTTATTTAGTAATTGCTCAAACTGATAGAGCTAAAGGTCATAGAGGAATTAATGCTTTTATCGTTGAAAAAGGTATGGAAGGTTTCCACATTGGGCCAAAAGAAGATAAATTAGGTATTCGTGGTTCTGATACACACACGTTACAATTTAACGATGTAAAAGTTCCTAAAGAAAACCGTATTGGTGAAGACGGATTCGGATTTAAGTTTGCAATGAAAACATTATCTGGAGGACGTATTGGTATTGCGGCTCAAGCTTTAGGTATTGCTTCTGGAGCATACGAATTAGCTTTAAAATATTCTAAAGAGCGTAAAGCTTTCGGAACTGAAATTTGTAACCACCAAGCTATCGCTTTCAAATTAGCTGATATGTATACTGAAATTGCTGCTGCTCGTCATTTAGTAATGGCTGCTGCTTGTAAGAAAGATGCTGGTGAAAACTACGACCGTGAAGGTGCTATGGCTAAATTATACGCTTCTAAAGTAGCAATGGAACAAACTGTTGAGGCTGTTCAAATTCATGGAGGTAACGGTTTCGTAAAAGAATACCATGTAGAGCGTTTAATGCGTGATGCTAAAATTACTCAAATTTATGAAGGAACTTCAGAAATTCAGAAAATTGTAATTTCAAGAAGTTTA
The DNA here is from genome assembly GCF_051200845.1 of Tenacibaculum sp. A30. NCBI lineage: Bacteria > Pseudomonadati > Bacteroidota > Flavobacteriia > Flavobacteriales > Flavobacteriaceae > Tenacibaculum > Tenacibaculum sp. A30. Next base: position 2,406,572 of record NZ_CP195160.1, on the reverse strand, counting down.
ATTAGAGACTAATTCTACTCTAAAATATAGTAAAAAATAAAGCTTGTCGATCGACAAGCTTTATTTTTTGAATTCTACTTTATGCAAATGTAACCCTGAAGCTGGCGCGATAGTTTTCATAAAATCAATATTACTATTCTCTGGGCTCAAACTTTTTTTGATAAACTCCAAATCATAATTTCCTTTACCTAATTCTGCTAAGGCTCCCATAATCAAACGTATTTGATTTCGTAAAAATCCGCTTCCTCTGATAATTAAAACATAACTTTTCTCGGGAAAAAAAGAAGCTGTTAACTCAATGTTTTCTTCAATCTTACAAACATCAATTTCTCTTTCAACTTTTGTTTCAGGTGACGGTTTTGTACAGTAATGTTTAAAATTATGATACCCTTGAAACAATTGAGCTCCCTGCTTCATTAATTCTACATCCAACTCTTCTAAATACCCTGTTAAGAAAGCTGCGCAATAAGGATGGTTCTTTTCTCCATAAGAAAAATAATATCGATACTCTTTTGTTTTTGGATGTTGGATAATATTAAATGATTCATCGTGCAACTGCTCAACTGCTACTACACGAATATCAGAAGGAGAATTTCGATTGAAATCTTCCATAAAAAAAGGTTCATCTAATTTTTCGTCAATAAACAACTGAAAATAATAATCGGTTGATGATACTTTGGCATCTGTTCTCCCAACTCCTACTGATTTACAACGAATTCCTTTACACACGAACTTTAATGTTTTATCAACAAAAAAGTGAACTGTTTTTAAATTTGGTTGCTTTTGCCAACCGTGTAAACGAAATCCTAAATATTGAAATCGGACTAAATAAGCATATTTATAATTCATTCTGAATTTTATTCATTTTGAGTTGTAAAATCACAACAAGTTGTTTTTTACTTGGCAAAACTACAGCTTTTAACAAGATAAATATGATAGCATTTATATAAAAATTTTGGACTATATCAGAGGAATTAACAATGATACTTTGGTCCCTTCAGGTTGATTTTTTGCGTACAAATCTGTAAAAACAATCGTTGATCTACTTTTATAATTTTTAGCAAAATGTTGCAAGCGTTCTTCAGTTAGTTTTATTCCAACAGATGAACGTTGATGGATTTTTTTCTCTTTAATTTCTCTTGATCTCACTCTGCCAATTCCGTTATCTACAATATCTATTTGTACTTGATTCTCGTTTACTTTAAAAACCTGTGCGGTTAGTTTCCGATTCCCTTTTTTTAATGCGAGTCCGTGCCAAATCGCATTTTCAATAAACGGTTGGGTTATTAAAGGCGGAACTTTTATCATTCTTAAATTCAGTGCTTCATCTACACTTAACGAAAAATCTACTGTATTATCAAGTCTTGTATTTTCTATGCTCATGTATAACTCTAAAATCTCCAATTCTTCTTGTAAAGAAGATTCTGTATCTATAGTGCTCGCTAAAATTTTTCGAATCAGCTTTGAAAATTTATTGAGGTAAAAAACGGCTTCTACTTTATCGTTATCAATAATGTATCGTTTGATAGAATTTAACGAATTGAAAATAAAATGCGGATTCATTTGGTTGCGCAATGTTGCTACTTTTAATTCTGCCAACTCTTTATCGTATTGCATTTTAACCGCTTCTAACTTTTTAAGTTCTGTTTGTTTACTCAGCGCTTCAATATCTAATTCTAACTTTTTTTGACCCTCTTTTCGCAATTCTTCATTTTCTGCATACTGCTGAATTAATTGTCTTTGCGATTCGTTTCGTTCTTCTAAAATTAGCTTTTGTTTGTGCCCTAATCCCAATGAAAAAATGATGTTTTCTAGAATAAATCCTATATATAAAATACTATACGCAGGTTCTACATTTTCTCCAGTTCTATTTAAATATAAGTAGTAAGACAATGATGAAACTGATGTTATGAAAAGTACCATAGATCCGCCAATCATATAATACTTTAACACACTTTTCGATTTAAAAAAAGGAATGTACATAATGATTCCTAAAACTGTCATCATCACCGTAAAATAGAAGTATCCTGAGAATAATATATTCCTATTTCCTGTAATTATAAAAACTAAGAGTTTAAGCACACAATACACTATGATTACATACAGTCCGTTAAAACTCCATTTATACCAAAGAGGTTGCTCCTTTTTTATCTCTAAAAATTTAAAAGCAAAGAAAACATACATTATATAGTAGGTTTCTGTAAAAATTTCAGGAAACTTAATTACTTCTTCTACTGGTTTAAAAAAGTGGTATAAAAACACCTCTCTAAGCCATTGTAATTGTGATAAAAAAATAAAAAATGTATAGCCCCCGTACAAAAGGTAGAGCTTGTCTTTATGCTGAAAATACAGTAAAAAGTGATAAACTGTTAAAATAAAAAGTATCCCTAAAGTAAATATTAAAAAACCATTTTGATGCGGCTGATTAAAAAAATATGTTAACGAAGAAGTTTCCAAAGTAAATTAGGAATTTAATATCTGTAACAATTCGTTCTTTTTTGCTCTTGAAACAGGAATTGATACTCCATTCGATAATACCAAATAAGGTCCGTCATTTTTCACATACTCTTTTACGTAATATAAATTAACTAAATACGAATTATGTACTCTAAAAAATGAATCGTCTGTTTGCGCTTCAATCTCTTTTAACTTTTTAGAAAGTAACTCCATCCTGTCTTCGTTAAAATGCATTTCTGTATAGCTTCCTTCAGACTTACAGTATATAATATCTTTAAAATCAACAAAAATGGTTTTTCCTAAAACTGGCATTGCTAAACGTGCGAACTTTTTTTCAGGTATGTATGATTTTATAATATTTTTTAACTGATTACCTAGTGTATTTCCTTGTTGGTTTTGACGCACTCTATTTACTGCCTTAAGCAAGTCTTCTGAATCTATCGGTTTTAGTAAATAGTCTACCGCATGTTCTTTAAAAGCTTTTATTGCATAATTATCGTATGCTGAAGTAATGATCAAGTCAAAATCTCTAAAAGTTAATCTTTCTAACAACTGAAAACCATCCATCTCTGGCATTTCAATATCTAAAAAAACACAATCGGGTTTTAGATAGTTAATCCCGGATATTGCTTCTAAAGGATTGGTAAATGTGTCACATATTTCTATATCACTACAAAAGCTTTCTATTTCCCATTTTAAGTTTTTAACGGCATTAAATTCATCGTCTATAATAATTGCTCGAATCATACCTTACATCGTTTCCTTAAATATACTTATAAAAATTCAGTATAACATAACCACTTCATTTTTAGTGTATTTCACTTTATAAAATCAACAAAAACCCTTCTAATTTGAAAACTTCATCTTGTAACTTTGCAAAAACGATTTATAAGTTTTAGCATACAAAGTATGTATTGATTGAAACAAACTATAAATAAACCTCTTAACAACTTAACTATTAATCTTACTTTTAAGCTGCACGTAGTTAAATAGTTTCTTTTGAAATTATACTCCTTTTAACTTCACCCTTTTGCATTTATGTTTATTACTACAAATAAACATCATCCCTCTTTTACTCCTCCAAATAGTAATAACTAAAAACAGATACTATGAAAACAACGTTTTTATTCTTAATCATGGTTATAGCTTCACACATAGGCTATTCTCAAATATTTTTTGATGATGTTTCAGAGGAAACAATGGGGGATTTCCCCAGTAAATGGGATGTAATTACAGGTATGGCAACTGTTGAGGCAATTGAAGGTTTTAATACTATAAGTTTACTACATGGTAGTATTATTAAACCCGTGGTTAACAACCAAACCAACAATTATATTAATGGTGATTTTACCATAGAGTTTGATGCTTTTTTTGGTAAAACAAGTTCTATATACGGTCAACGTATTATTGTTAGGTTATGGAACGGAAAATACAGCCATAAACAAGGTACTATTTGTTATAATCCTTTTGTTATAAAACGAAATGGAATATCTACTAGTTGGTTACAACCCGAATCAGGTAAAGCCGAGAACTTTTTTAAAGATCTACATACATTAGAACCTATTTGGCGTCATGTTAAAATAGCATGTAAAAACAGTAACCTCAAAATATTTTTAGACAATAAATTAATTTTAAACTTACCTCGATTTAAAATGCAACCTACCATGGTTTCTATTGGTGGGGCTATTAATGATTCTAAATACGATGCTAAAGTAGGGATTGCTAATTTTAGAATAACAAGTATTAAAAACAACTCTTCTAATCTTAGCGGTTCAAAAATTATCTTAATTGTAGACAACAATACAAATAAAATACAAAATATTGAGCTTTTTGAAACGATGCAGAACCCAGAAATAGTTAAAAAGAAATATCCTAATAGTTCCTTTTACAAAGGAATGCTCTACGGAAATTACTCTTTAGTTCCTACAAATAATACTGTATTAGCTTTTGATATTAAAAATAGTTATATACCTGGAGATCAATTCATCCCCGGTGACCAGTTTATTCCTAGTGATCAGTTTATCCCGGGCGATCAGTTTATTCCAGGAGATCAATTCATCTCTGGTGATCAGTTTGATATAAGAATTACTAAAACAAAAATTAAAGAAAATAAAAACGGAATAGTTGTTTTAAAAACCATAAAAAAACTAAAACCATGAAAACAAAACACATAATATTAACCTTACTTTTTTTAAGTATGAGTTATACAGCAGAAGCCCAATTTTTTAAAAAATTAAAAAAGAAAGCTCAAGAAGCAGCAGAAAAAACCATTTTAAAAAAAACAGATGAAGTCGTTACCAAAAAAACAGAGCAGGTTATAGACAGTGCTACAACTAGTAATCCTTCGAAAAAAAACAAAGGAAAAGAAGGTGCTATGCAGCAAAAAATGTCAAAAATGTTTGGTGGCGGACTTGATGCTGTTCCTGATACCTATAAATTCTCATACCTGTGTACTATGAAGGTTGATACGGATAAAAAAGAAACAGACATGAAATATTGGTTGGAACCAAACAAAGCATATTTTGGAAATTCTATGACTGATGGAAAACAAAATAATATTACAGTAATGGACATGAAAAACAAACTCATGGTACTATTTAGTGACAACGGAGAACAAAAAACAGCAATGAATTTACCAATGAATTATGGCATGATGGCCAAATACACTAAAAAGCTAAACCAAAAAGCTGATGTAAAAAATAGTGATGTTAAAATAACTTCTATACCCAGCAAAACAATTTTAGGCTATTTCTGTAAAGGATTTCAAATAACCTCAAAAGAAGGAGTGACAAGAATTTGGATTACTGATGAAACTCCAGTAGGCTTTTTAGGAGGAATAAGTGGCATGGGTAAAGCAGCAAATAGTATTTTACCTCTTGGTGAAAATACGATGCTAATGGAAATGAATCATACTTCTAAAAAAGACAAAAAGGGCGCTTTTAGTATGGTTTGTACAGATATTAAACAACAAAACCTAGTTATTAACAAAAGTGAATACAAAGCTCAAGGTTTTTCTAACAACTAAAAATCGTGTGTCATGAAAAAAATTAGCGACATCATAATTATTCTATTGCTGTTTTGCAGCTCATTACAAGCACAAGAACTAAGTGATATATTGAATGCAGCCAAAGATGCTTTTGGAGAAGCAAAAGACGCAGGAAAAGAACAGGCAGATACGGACGCTGAATGGGGAAATACCATGAAAGAAATAAACAAAAAAATTGAAGATCGGAAGTTTAAAAACTTAATGGGAAATTTTTCTGAAGCTTTAAATAAATTCTCTAACGAATCTAAAACAGGAAAATGCTTACAAATAATGGGAGCATATGCAGAAATGTTGGCTTACTGTGATTTAAAGGCAGAAACTGAAACTGATCCGTGCAAAAAGAAAGATTGGTTAGGAATAGAATCCATGGTGCTCTTTGCTGGTACTGCAATTAATTACTGCCCGCAAGAATTTTATGGGTTATCTGCCGATGGTGATAAAGATGATGGAGTTTCTAAACAATATGAGATAAAAATTAGGAACTACTTTTTTGGAAATCAAACTTTATATGACGACTCTATAGTTTTGGGTGAAAACCAAATAGAGCTTTTCGAATTAGGCAATAGAGCAAAAAACATGTATAATGACGCCTTAGCTAAATTTTTAAAAGATAAAGGTAAGAGAAGTTATTCAGATCTTGACCCAAAAGATAAAGAGACATTTAATTTATGGTTAAAGAAACTACAATTTGATTTCAGTGAAACCGTAAAACATGAACTTCCTCATATGGTATTATATTATAAATTCAAGTTTGCTAATGAACAATTAGAGTTAAATAACTTGGCAAATTCTGAAGCAGGGCAACCTATAGTAAACTTTGTCGGCAAAATGTTCACTCCAGAGTTTCTAGTAAAAAAAACACTTGAAATAGCAAATGAAAACGGAAAGCTTAAATGCATATCTAAATAACAACTATACAAATGAAACCACAAAAAACATATTTTATCATACTGTACTTATTCTTTATTTGGTCATGCAATACCGATAAAAAAGAAAACAAAGAAATTCTTCAAGAAACTGTAAAAGCAGTAAAGAAAGCACCTAAGACTAATGATTTTAGAGAACGTTTAAAAGCTACAGAGCCCGCCACTGAAGCACAACTTAAAAACTGGTTGCCTGAAAACTTGGGTGATTTTAAAAGAGAAACATTTACAACAAGTCGTATTTCACAAGACAATATCGCTTCCGCAGGCGCTATTTACAAAAACGATGAAAATCATAAACTAGAAATTTCCATAGTCGACGGAGCAAGTAAAGACGGTTTATTAGCTATAAACACTCATTATATGGCTCAAAACATAAAAATTAATAGCAAAAAAGCATCTGGCTACGAAAAAACCTATGAACGAAACGGATTAAAAGTTTAAGAAACTTATGTAAAAAAAGATAACTTTTACAGAGTGTTATTTTTATATGATATGCGTTTTGGTATAACTGTAGAAAGTTATGGCTTAAGTAATGATGAGCTTTGGGAACTTATTAAAAGTTTAGACAACAGTAAACTTAACGAGCTCTAAGTAGCACAAAAAACAAACACGTATATTTAGGTATCAATTAACTAATAATAAACAAACATGTTAACAACAAAAAAACTCCTAAGTACATTTGCAATAGTACTGCTATTTTCTATCGTATTTAGTAACTGTAAAACCGAAAAAAAAGATGCAAGTAGTGATTTAAAGACAGAAACAAAAGTCGAAAGTGATTATTTCGAGGTAATAACCCAAAACATGGATTTTCAATCGGTAGACACACTTAAATCTGGCTGGAATAATTTAAGGTATAAAAACTTATCCAACGAAGTACATTTCATTTTGATGGATAAACTCCCTTCAGACTCTATTAATAAAAATGATATAAACCACGAATTACTACCTCCTTTTAGTGATGGTATGAAATATCTTATGGAAGGAAAAGCTGATAGTGCAATGGCTGCTTTTGGAAGTGTCCCAACATGGTTTCATGAAGTTAAAAGATACGGAGGCACAGGCTTAATATCTCCTATGAAAGTAACCAACACTACCATAAACTTAGTCCCTGGTAAATACATGATGGAGTGTTACGTTAAAATGGCTAACGGAGAATGGCACACCTCTCATGGTATGTGGAAGTTTATTACCGTCATAGATCAACCTACAAATATTACACCTCCAGAAGCAAATCTAACATTGACAATTTCTAGTACAGAAGGATACAAATTAACAGGTGAACCTAGTATAGGAAAAAATGTTTTTAAAGTAAATTTTATTGATCAAGTACCTTATGAGCATTTTTCTGGGCATGATGTTAACCTAATCAAATATGAAGAAGGTGCGAACGTAGATGCTTTAATAGAATGGTTAAACTGGATGAATCCTGATGGATTACGTACACCAACTCCCCAAGGGTTTAGTTTTATAGGTGGAATAAATAATTGTGAAGCTGGAGAAACAGGATATTTTGAAGCCGAACTTAAAGCTGGTAATTACATACTTGTTTCAGAAACACCAAAAGCAGATGAGAAAAAGCTCATGCATACTTTTACTTTAGAACAATATCAGCATTCAACTCAATAATAATACTTTATATATTCAAAATAAGTAAAAAAGAAGCCCACAAAATATTGAGGGCTTTCTTATTGGTATAAAATAAAAAACCTCATTACTGTATTAGGTTAGTTTTCTAGGGTTTTCTTTCATAGCTATTCTAAAGTTACCTTTAATAGAATTCTCTATTACGGATATGCTATGATATTCTAAAAAAAAGTGCAAAAAAAAACCTCAATCTAGTAAAAGATTGAGGTTTGTTAAAGAAAGGCAACGACCTACTCTCCCACCAGTGGCAGTACCATCGGCGCTAATGGGCTTAACTTCTCTGTTCGGAATGGTAAGAGGTGAGCCCCATTGCGATAATCACCTTAAATCGTTGCTATTAGCCTGTAGCTCTTAGCTTTTGGCTTATAGCGCAGCTTCGCTGCAAATAAGTTAACATATTAGTAAAATCATATCATAAATCTTTCAAAGAGTTCTGCGCCCCTCTAGTTATCCTCCCCCTTCGGGGGAGCTAGAGGGGGCTTGTACATAAGCCTATGGGTTATTAGTACTACTCAGCTACATACATTACTGCACTTACACTTATAGCCTATCAACGTGGTGATCTTCCACGACCCTTTAAAGAAATCTCATCTTGTGGTGGGTTTCGCGCTTATATGCTTTCAGCGCTTATCCCTTCCCGACGTAGCTACTCTGCAGTGCCCCTGGCGAGACAACAGATACACTAGAGGTCAGTCCAACTCGGTCCTCTCGTACTAAAGTCAGATCCACTCAAATTTCTAACGCCCACAGCAGATAGAGACCGAACTGTCTCACGACGTTCTGAACCCAGCTCGCGTGCCACTTTAATGGGCGAACAGCCCAACCCTTGGGACCTTCTCCAGCCCCAGGATGTGACGAGCCGACATCGAGGTGCCAAACCCCCCCGTCGATGTGAGCTCTTGGGGGAGATCAGCCTGTTATCCCCGGAGTACCTTTTATCCTTTGAGCGATGGCCCTTCCATGCGGAACCACCGGATCACTATGCTCTACTTTCGTACCTGATCGACCTGTATGTCTCTCAGTCAAGCTCCCTTATGCCATTGCACTCTACGCACGGTTACCAAGCGTGCTGAGGGAACCTTTAGAAGCCTCCGTTACTCTTTTGGAGGCGACCACCCCAGTCAAACTACCCACCACGCACTGTTCTCATTGCTGAGTTAGGCTCTAGATAAGCAAAGGGTGGTATTTCAAGGATGACTCCACAACGCCTAGCGACGCTGCTTCAAAGTCTCCCACCTATCCTACACATTACTTATCCAAAGTCAATACGAAGCTATAGTAAAGGTTCACGGGGTCTTTTCGTCCCGCTGCGGGTAATCGGCATCTTCACCGATACTACAATTTCACCGAGCTCATGGCTGAGACAGTATCCAGATCGTTGCACCATTCGTGCAGGTCGGAACTTACCCGACAAGGAATTTCGCTACCTTAGGACCGTTATAGTTACGGCCGCCGTTTACTGGGGCTTCATTTGATTGCTTCGCCGAAGCTAACAACTCCACTTAACCTTCCAGCACCGGGCAGGTGTCAGGCCTTATACATCATCTTTCAATTTAGCAAAGCCCTGTGTTTTTGATAAACAGTCGCCTGGATCTTTTCACTGCGGCCAACATTGCTGTTGGCGACTCTTCTCCCGAAGTTACGAGTCTATTTTGCCTAGTTCCTTAGCCATGAATCTCTCGAGCACCTTAGAATTCTCATCCCAACTACCTGTGTCGGTTTACGGTACGGGTTCTTATAACCTGAAGCTTAGAGGTTTTTCTTGGAAGTTTTTAGGCACACTATCCACGCATCCGAAGACTTGTGGTACTATCACACTTCAGCTAAACCGGCGGATTTGCCTACCAGTCTAATACCTAAATGTTTCAACGAACTATTCCGTCAGTTCGCGGTGCTTTCACTACTCCGTCACCCCATCGCAGTTATAAGAAGTACAGGAATATTAACCTGTTGTCCATCGACTACTCCCTTCGGATTCGCCTTAGGTCCCGACTAACCCTCAGCTGATTAGCATCGCTGAGGAAACCTTAGTCTTTCGGTGAGGGGGTTTCTCGCCCCCTTTATCGTTACTTATGCCTACATTTTCTTTTCTATACGTTCCAGCATGCCTCACAGCACACCTTCAGCACATATAGAATGCTCCCCTACCACTTTAATAAGTCCATAGCTTCGGTAATATGTTTATGCCCGATTATTATCCATGCTCGACCGCTCGACTAGTGAGCTGTTACGCACTCTTTAAATGAATGGCTGCTTCCAAGCCAACATCCTAGCTGTCTGGGCAGTCAAACCTCGTTTTTTCAACTTAACATATATTTGGGGACCTTAGCTGATGGTCTGGGTTCTTTCCCTCTCGGACATGGACCTTAGCACCCATGCCCTCACTGCTGAAAAACATTTTATAGCATTCGGAGTTTGTCAGGAATTGGTAGGCGGTGAAGCCCCCGCATCCAATCAGTAGCTCTACCTCTATAAAACTTTTATTCAACGCTGCACCTAAATGCATTTCGGGGAGTACGAGCTATTTCCGAGTTTGATTGGCCTTTCACCCCTACCCACAGGTCATCCAAAGACTTTTCAACGTCAACTGGTTCGGTCCTCCACTGTGTGTTACCACAGCTTCAACCTGCCCATGGGTAGATCACTCGGTTTCGCGTCTACTACTACTAACTAATCGCGCCCTATTCAGACTCGCTTTCGCTTCGGCTCCGATCCTTAAAATCTTAACCTTGCTAGTAACAGTAACTCGTAGGCTCATTATGCAAAAGGCACGCCGTCACACAGTTAATGTGCTTCGACCGCTTGTAGGCGTACGGTTTCAGGTTCTCTTTCACTCCCTTACTTAGGGTTCTTTTCACCTTTCCCTCACGGTACTAGTTCACTATCGGTCTTTCAGGAGTATTTAGCCTTACCGGATGGTCCCGGTGGATTCATACAGGATTACACGTGTCCCGCACTACTCAGGGTACTGCTATATCCTCTTCGATTACCTGTACGAGACTATCACTCTCTTCGGTTCGTCTTTCCAAACGATTCCAGTTCTCTTAGATTCTAATGTCGCAGCCCTACAACCCCAATATTGCCGTAACAACATTGGTTTGGGCTAATCCGCGTTCGCTCGCCACTACTAACGGAATCACTTTTGTTTTCTCTTCCTCTGGTTACTTAGATGTTTCAGTTCACCAGGTTTGCTCACCCGAAGGTGTGACATGTCTTCAACATGACGGGTTGCCCCATTCGGAAATCTACGGATCATAAAATATGTGCTTCTCCCCGTAGCTTATCGCAGCTTATCGCGTCCTTCATCGCCTCTGAAAGCCTAGGCATCCTCCATACGCCCTTATTTAGCTTATTGTACTTTTTGCTCTAGCTTTACGCTAGAACGAGCTCTTTATAATTCTTGTTCTTATAAAAATATTTCGTTAGATATTATCTAACTCTCTATCTTGATTCTTTACGATATCATTTTACCAATATGTCAATGAACGTTGTGGCGAGTCGCCACTGACAAGTAATTAAACTTGTTAGTCACAATCTGCCTGCAATACTCTTGAAGATAATATTACTTATCTCCAGGCATCGCCTGGTGGAGAATATCGGAGTCGAACCGATGACCTCTTGCGTGCAAGGCAAGCGCTCTAGCCAGCTGAGCTAATCCCCCATCTCTTTTAGTTATGAGTTATTAGTCGTTAGTTATTAGTTGGTGTGAGTTTAACTTAAAACTTAGCACTCAACACGTAAAACCAAATCCCTCAACTTCTAAAATTTCCTTTAACTAAAATCTTTCAATTCTTTAATCATTCAATCTTTGAATAATTTGTAGTCTCGGGCAGACTCGAACTGCCGACCTCTACATTATCAGTGTAGCGCTCTAACCAGCTGAGCTACGAGACTATAAGATCTTAGTCTATTTTTTAAAATTAACAGCAAAGAGTAAAATTAACCTCTTATGTAACTCACCATCTTTCTCTAGAAAGGAGGTGTTCCAGCCGCACCTTCCGGTACGGCTACCTTGTTACGACTTAGCCCTAGTTACCAGTTTTACCCTAGGCAGCTCCTTGCGGTAACCGACTTCAGGCACCCCCAGCTTCCATGGCTTGACGGGCGGTGTGTACAAGGCCCGGGAACGTATTCACCGGATCATGGCTGATATCCGATTACTAGCGATTCCAGCTTCACGGAGTCGAGTTGCAGACTCCGATCCGAACTGTGATATGGTTTATAGATTCGCTCCAACTCGCGTTGTGGCTGCTCATTGTCCATACCATTGTAGCACGTGTGTAGCCCAGGACGTAAGGGCCGTGATGATTTGACGTCATCCCCACCTTCCTCACGGTTTGCACCGGCAGTCTCGCTAGAGTCCTCAGCTTTACCTGCTAGCAACTAACGATAGGGGTTGCGCTCGTTATAGGACTTAACCTGACACCTCACGGCACGAGCTGACGACAACCATGCAGCACCTTGTAAAGTGTCCGAAGAAAAAGGTATCTCTACCCCTGTCACTCTACATTTAAGCCCTGGTAAGGTTCCTCGCGTATCATCGAATTAAACCACATGCTCCACCGCTTGTGCGGGCCCCCGTCAATTCCTTTGAGTTTCAATCTTGCGATCGTACTCCCCAGGTGGGACACTTATCACTTTCGCTTAGTCACTGAATTTGCACCCAACAACTAGTGTCCATCGTTTACGGCGTGGACTACCAGGGTATCTAATCCTGTTCGCTCCCCACGCTTTCGTCCATGAGCGTCAGTATATACGTAGTAGACTGCCTTCGCAATCGGTATTCTAAGTAATATCTATGCATTTCACCGCTACACTACTTATTCTATCTACTTCCGTATAACTCAAGTCAACCAGTATCAAAGGCAGTTCCATAGTTAAGCTATGGGATTTCACCTCTGACTTAATTGACCGCCTGCGGACCCTTTAAACCCAATGATTCCGGATAACGCTTGCACCCTCCGTATTACCGCGGCTGCTGGCACGGAGTTAGCCGGTGCTTATTCTTACAGTACCGTCAAGGTCGTACACGTACGACTGTTTCTTCCTGTATAAAAGCAGTTTACAACCCATAGGGCAGTCTTCCTGCACGCGGCATGGCTGGTTCAGAGTTGCCTCCATTGACCAATATTCCTCACTGCTGCCTCCCGTAGGAGTCTGGTCCGTGTCTCAGTACCAGTGTGGGGGATAATCCTCTCAGACCCCCTACCTATCGTTGCCATGGTAAGCCGTTACCTTACCATCTAGCTAATAGGACGCATAGTCATCTTGTACCGATAAATCTTTAACTAAATTGTGATGCCACATCTCAGTATTATGGAGTATTAATCTTCATTTCTAAAGGCTATCCTCCTGTACAAGGCAGATTCTATACGCGTTACGCACCCGTTCGCCGGTCGTCAGCGGTGCAAGCACCCTGTTACCCCTCGACTTGCATGTGTTAAGCCTGCCGCTAGCGTTCATCCTGAGCCAGGATCAAACTCTTCATTGTAAAATCTTTAATTATTTTAAATGTTAAGTTCCAAAAGAATTTTTTCGGTAATCTTTTAGATTATCCGTGGTAATTCTACTCTTTTAATTACGCTGTCAATTTCAATATTTTCAATGAACGTGGCGAGTCGCCAATAACAAGTCTTAAACTCATCTCTTTAACTCAACCTTCTTGTAGAAACACTAGACTCGAACTAGTAGCTTATCGCTTTCCAAAATCTCTCTGATCGTAACCGCTTTCTTAAAGCGGGTGCAAACATACAAACTCTTTTTATTCTGACAAAAACTTTTTTGAAGTTTTTTTTCGTTTGTTTACTGCACTATTTTAATGAACTATTCCCGTTAAAATCGGACTGCAAAGATATTACGTTTAACTTTAATAAAACAAGAAAAAATTAAACTATTTTTTAACCTTTTCTTGATGTATCCTACACCCTATTTTAATGAACTCTTGCTAACTTATTAGCTTACCGCCTTTCCGTTTGCGGGTGCAAATATAGATACCTTTTTCCTTATAACAAGCACTTTTTTTGCCTTTTTTCACAAGCCTTTTTTAATGCTTTAAAAATTAATGCTTTACGTTCGGAAGTTTTTTAGTTTAGAGCTTGGATCACTTTACTAAATCTCCCTTTTTAAGGACTCTTCCTTCATTTATTAACTTTGGAAGCCTAGTTAAAAACTCTAAAAATTAGGGGTGATGTAACATCTCTGCTTAAGTTACCAACAACTACTTTCTCTTTTTCTTGTGATCTCGCTTCTTCTTCATCCTTGAAAACATAGCCTTATACTCCGAAACATCTACGTATCCTCTACTCTTTGATACTATAACCTTACAAACTTGCTATATAACAGCAAATAATACCTTCTTCTAAAGTCTACGTGTTTTTATCCCTTTATAGTAGTTTAAATCCTATGATAACACTTAGGCTATAAATATAAGAGGTTAGATAAAAGCTTAAGTTATTTGTAGGTTTTCTATAATTTACTTTCATAGCCATTGTAAAATCTACCTGTATACCTATTTCCTGTTAAGGATATATTATAGTATTCTAAAAAAAAGTGCAAAAAAAAACCTCAATCTACTAAAAGATTGAGGTTTGTTAAAGAAAGGCAACGACCTACTCTCCCACCAGTGGCAGTACCATCGGCGCTAATGGGCTTAACTTCTCTGTTCGGAATGGTAAGAGGTGAGCCCCATTGCGATAATCACCTTAAATCGTTGCAGTATATTTCAACTGTAAAAGTTAACATATTAGTAAAATCATATCATAAATCTATCAAAGAGTTTGCTCCCGGCCACTAGGACCGGGATACGTACATAAGCCTATGGGTTATTAGTACTACTCAGCTACATACATTACTGCACTTACACTTATAGCCTATCAACGTGGTGATCTTCCACGACCCTTTAAAGAAATCTCATCTTGTGGTGGGTTTCGCGCTTATATGCTTTCAGCGCTTATCCCTTCCCGACGTAGCTACTCTGCAGTGCCCCTGGCGAGACAACAGATACACTAGAGGTCAGTCCAACTCGGTCCTCTCGTACTAAAGTCAGATCCACTCAAATTTCTAACGCCCACAGCAGATAGAGACCGAACTGTCTCACGACGTTCTGAACCCAGCTCGCGTGCCACTTTAATGGGCGAACAGCCCAACCCTTGGGACCTTCTCCAGCCCCAGGATGTGACGAGCCGACATCGAGGTGCCAAACCCCCCCGTCGATGTGAGCTCTTGGGGGAGATCAGCCTGTTATCCCCGGAGTACCTTTTATCCTTTGAGCGATGGCCCTTCCATGCGGAACCACCGGATCACTATGCTCTACTTTCGTACCTGATCGACCTGTATGTCTCTCAGTCAAGCT
Source organism: Tenacibaculum sp. A30 (assembly GCF_051200845.1). Lineage (NCBI taxonomy): Bacteria > Pseudomonadati > Bacteroidota > Flavobacteriia > Flavobacteriales > Flavobacteriaceae > Tenacibaculum > Tenacibaculum sp. A30. Next base: position 2,391,145 of record NZ_CP195160.1, on the reverse strand, counting down.
CCCTTATGCCATTGCACTCTACGCACGGTTACCAAGCGTGCTGAGGGAACCTTTAGAAGCCTCCGTTACTCTTTTGGAGGCGACCACCCCAGTCAAACTACCCACCACGCACTGTTCTCATTGCTGAGTTAGGCTCTAGATAAGCAAAGGGTGGTATTTCAAGGATGACTCCACAACGCCTAGCGACGCTGCTTCAAAGTCTCCCACCTATCCTACACATTACTTATCCAAAGTCAATACGAAGCTATAGTAAAGGTTCACGGGGTCTTTTCGTCCCGCTGCGGGTAATCGGCATCTTCACCGATACTACAATTTCACCGAGCTCATGGCTGAGACAGTATCCAGATCGTTGCACCATTCGTGCAGGTCGGAACTTACCCGACAAGGAATTTCGCTACCTTAGGACCGTTATAGTTACGGCCGCCGTTTACTGGGGCTTCATTTGATTGCTTCGCCGAAGCTAACAACTCCACTTAACCTTCCAGCACCGGGCAGGTGTCAGGCCTTATACATCATCTTTCAATTTAGCAAAGCCCTGTGTTTTTGATAAACAGTCGCCTGGATCTTTTCACTGCGGCCAACATTGCTGTTGGCGACTCTTCTCCCGAAGTTACGAGTCTATTTTGCCTAGTTCCTTAGCCATGAATCTCTCGAGCACCTTAGAATTCTCATCCCAACTACCTGTGTCGGTTTACGGTACGGGTTCTTATAACCTGAAGCTTAGAGGTTTTTCTTGGAAGTTTTTAGGCACACTATCCACGCATCCGAAGACTTGTGGTACTATCACACTTCAGCTAAACCGGCGGATTTGCCTACCAGTCTAATACCTAAATGTTTCAACGAACTATTCCGTCAGTTCGCGGTGCTTTCACTACTCCGTCACCCCATCGCAGTTATAAGAAGTACAGGAATATTAACCTGTTGTCCATCGACTACTCCCTTCGGATTCGCCTTAGGTCCCGACTAACCCTCAGCTGATTAGCATCGCTGAGGAAACCTTAGTCTTTCGGTGAGGGGGTTTCTCGCCCCCTTTATCGTTACTTATGCCTACATTTTCTTTTCTATACGTTCCAGCATGCCTCACAGCACACCTTCAGCACATATAGAATGCTCCCCTACCACTTTTAAAAGTCCATAGCTTCGGTAATATGTTTATGCCCGATTATTATCCATGCTCGACCGCTCGACTAGTGAGCTGTTACGCACTCTTTAAATGAATGGCTGCTTCCAAGCCAACATCCTAGCTGTCTGGGCAGTCAAACCTCGTTTTTTCAACTTAACATATATTTGGGGACCTTAGCTGATGGTCTGGGTTCTTTCCCTCTCGGACATGGACCTTAGCACCCATGCCCTCACTGCTGAAAAACATTTTATAGCATTCGGAGTTTGTCAGGAATTGGTAGGCGGTGAAGCCCCCGCATCCAATCAGTAGCTCTACCTCTATAAAACTTTTATTCAACGCTGCACCTAAATGCATTTCGGGGAGTACGAGCTATTTCCGAGTTTGATTGGCCTTTCACCCCTACCCACAGGTCATCCAAAGACTTTTCAACGTCAACTGGTTCGGTCCTCCACTGTGTGTTACCACAGCTTCAACCTGCCCATGGGTAGATCACTCGGTTTCGCGTCTACTACTACTAACTAATCGCGCCCTATTCAGACTCGCTTTCGCTTCGGCTCCGATCCTTAAAATCTTAACCTTGCTAGTAACAGTAACTCGTAGGCTCATTATGCAAAAGGCACGCCGTCACACAGTTAATGTGCTTCGACCGCTTGTAGGCGTACGGTTTCAGGTTCTCTTTCACTCCCTTACTTAGGGTTCTTTTCACCTTTCCCTCACGGTACTAGTTCACTATCGGTCTTTCAGGAGTATTTAGCCTTACCGGATGGTCCCGGTGGATTCATACAGGATTACACGTGTCCCGCACTACTCAGGGTACTGCTATATCCTCTTCGATTACCTGTACGAGACTATCACTCTCTACGGTTCGTCTTTCCAAACGATTCTAGTTCTCTAAGATTCTAATGTCGCAGCCCTACAACCCCAATATTGCCGTAACAACATTGGTTTGGGCTAATCCGCGTTCGCTCGCCACTACTAACGGAATCACTTTTGTTTTCTCTTCCTCTGGTTACTTAGATGTTTCAGTTCACCAGGTTTGCCCCACTTACGTGGTAATACATCTTCAATGTACTGGGTTGCCCCATTCGGAAATCTACGGATCATAAAATATGTGCTTCTCCCCGTAGCTTATCGCAGCTTATCGCGTCCTTCATCGCCTCTGAAAGCCTAGGCATCCTCCATACGCCCTTATTTAGCTTATTGTACTTTTTGCTCTAGCTTTACGCTAGAACGAGCTCTTTATAATTCTTGTTCTTATAAAAATATGTTGTTAGATATTATCTAACTCTCTATCTTGATTCTTTACGATATCATTTTACCAATATGTCAATGAACGTTGTGGCGAGTCGCCACTGACAAGTAATTAAACTTGTTAGTCACAATCTGCCTGCAATACTCTTGAAGATAATATTACTTATCTCCAGGCATCGCCTGGTGGAGAATATCGGAGTCGAACCGATGACCTCTTGCGTGCAAGGCAAGCGCTCTAGCCAGCTGAGCTAATCCCCCATCTCTTTTAGTTATGAGTTATTAGTCGTTAGTTATTAGTTGGTGTGAGTTTAACTTAAAACTTAGCACTCAACACGTAAAACCAAATCCCTCAACTTCTAAAATTTCCTTTAACTAAAATCTTTCAATTCTTTAATCATTCAATCTTTGAATAATTTGTAGTCTCGGGCAGACTCGAACTGCCGACCTCTACATTATCAGTGTAGCGCTCTAACCAGCTGAGCTACGAGACTATAAGATCTTAGTCTATTTTTTAAAATTAACAGCAAAGAGTAAAATTAACCTCTTATGTAACTCACCATCTTTCTCTAGAAAGGAGGTGTTCCAGCCGCACCTTCCGGTACGGCTACCTTGTTACGACTTAGCCCTAGTTACCAGTTTTACCCTAGGCAGCTCCTTGCGGTAACCGACTTCAGGCACCCCCAGCTTCCATGGCTTGACGGGCGGTGTGTACAAGGCCCGGGAACGTATTCACCGGATCATGGCTGATATCCGATTACTAGCGATTCCAGCTTCACGGAGTCGAGTTGCAGACTCCGATCCGAACTGTGATATGGTTTATAGATTCGCTCCAACTCGCGTTGTGGCTGCTCATTGTCCATACCATTGTAGCACGTGTGTAGCCCAGGACGTAAGGGCCGTGATGATTTGACGTCATCCCCACCTTCCTCACGGTTTGCACCGGCAGTCTCGCTAGAGTCCTCAGCTTTACCTGCTAGCAACTAACGATAGGGGTTGCGCTCGTTATAGGACTTAACCTGACACCTCACGGCACGAGCTGACGACAACCATGCAGCACCTTGTAAAGTGTCCGAAGAAAAAGGTATCTCTACCCCTGTCACTCTACATTTAAGCCCTGGTAAGGTTCCTCGCGTATCATCGAATTAAACCACATGCTCCACCGCTTGTGCGGGCCCCCGTCAATTCCTTTGAGTTTCAATCTTGCGATCGTACTCCCCAGGTGGGACACTTATCACTTTCGCTTAGTCACTGAATTTGCACCCAACAACTAGTGTCCATCGTTTACGGCGTGGACTACCAGGGTATCTAATCCTGTTCGCTCCCCACGCTTTCGTCCATGAGCGTCAGTATATACGTAGTAGACTGCCTTCGCAATCGGTATTCTAAGTAATATCTATGCATTTCACCGCTACACTACTTATTCTATCTACTTCCGTATAACTCAAGTCAACCAGTATCAAAGGCAGTTCCATAGTTAAGCTATGGGATTTCACCTCTGACTTAATTGACCGCCTGCGGACCCTTTAAACCCAATGATTCCGGATAACGCTTGCACCCTCCGTATTACCGCGGCTGCTGGCACGGAGTTAGCCGGTGCTTATTCTTACAGTACCGTCAAGGTCGTACACGTACGACTGTTTCTTCCTGTATAAAAGCAGTTTACAACCCATAGGGCAGTCTTCCTGCACGCGGCATGGCTGGTTCAGAGTTGCCTCCATTGACCAATATTCCTCACTGCTGCCTCCCGTAGGAGTCTGGTCCGTGTCTCAGTACCAGTGTGGGGGATAATCCTCTCAGACCCCCTACCTATCGTTGCCATGGTAAGCCGTTACCTTACCATCTAGCTAATAGGACGCATAGTCATCTTGTACCGATAAATCTTTAACTAAATTGTGATGCCACATCTCAGTATTATGGAGTATTAATCTTCATTTCTAAAGGCTATCCTCCTGTACAAGGCAGATTCTATACGCGTTACGCACCCGTTCGCCGGTCGTCAGCGGTGCAAGCACCCTGTTACCCCTCGACTTGCATGTGTTAAGCCTGCCGCTAGCGTTCATCCTGAGCCAGGATCAAACTCTTCATTGTAAAATCTTTAATTATTTTAAATGTTAAGTTCCAAAAGAATTTTTTCGGTAATCTTTTAGATTATCCGTGGTAATTCTACTCTTTTAATTACGCTGTCAATTTCAATATTTTCAATGAACGTGGCGAGTCGCCAATAACAAGTCTTAAACTCATCTCTTTAACTCAACCTTCTTGTAGAAACACTAGACTCGAACTAGTAGCTTATCGCTTTCCAAAATCTCTCTGATCGTAACCGCCTCTTTAAAGCGGGTGCAAACATACAAACTCTTTTTATTCTAACAAAAACTTTTTTTAAGTTTTTTTTCGTTTGTTTGCTACACTATTTTAATGAACTACTTCCCGTTAAAATCGGACTGCAAAGATACTACGTTTAATCTAAATAAAACAAGAAAAAATTAATCTATTTTTTAACCTTTTCTTTACCTTCTCTACTCCCTATTTTAATGAACGCTTACTAACTTCTTAGCTTACCGCTTTTCCGTTTGCGGGTGCAAATATAGATACCTTTTTCCTTATAACAAGCTCTTTTTTTGCCTTTTTTTACAAGCCTTTTTTAATACTTTAAAAATTAATGCTTTACGTTCGGAAGTTTTTTGAATATTGGCTGTTGGCTTTTAGTTTTTGACAATTAACTTAGCTATAAACACCTTTAATGACTAACGACTGATCTATACCTCTCGCGTTAGGGGTTAACTCAATCATTCTATATTACTTATTTGTTTCGTTGAATACATAGACATAGCATTTGAAGTGGCATCCTTTTGTTTTGCCTCGACTTCGCTCAGCAACCTAAAACAAAAGATATAGCGGAAAGCCCAAAAGTTTGATAGTGTTTGAACAGCTAGTGAAAACCACTAGCAAAATGGGACGCCCAAGGAGCAAAAATCTATTTTGAAATACCTTATATATATATTGTATGAAAAATGCTTTTACAATATCTTTGCAATTCAAAATTTCCACTTGTAAGGAAATTACATATAACACATATATATAATGATTAAGATTACATTACCTGACGGGAGCGTCAAAGAATTTGAAAAGAACAGCACTCCAATGGATGTTGCGAAAAGTATTAGTGAAGGTTTAGCTAGAAATGTTATTTCTGCAAGTTTCGAAGGAAAAACCATTGAAACTACCACCCCACTTACCACAGACGGCTCGTTAGTATTATATACTTTTAATGATACGGCAGGAAAGAAAGCTTTTTGGCATTCTTCTGCTCACGTATTAGCACAAGCTATTCAAGATTTTTTTCCGAATGCAAAGTTAACTATTGGACCAGCTATTGAAAATGGTTTCTATTATGATGTTGATTTTGGAGACGAAACTATTTCTGAAAAAGATTTTGATAAAATAGAAAAGAAATTTTTAGAGCGTGCTCGTGAAAAAGCAGAGTTTAAAATGCGTTCTATTTCTAAATCTGATGCTTTAGCTTACTATAAAGCACAAGACAACCAATATAAGGTAGAACTTATTGAAGGTTTAGAAGATGGGGATATCACTTTTTGTGATCACAGCGATTTTACCGACTTATGTCGTGGAGGTCATATTCCGAATACTGGAATCATCAAAGCTGTAAAGATTATGAATGTTGCTGGTGCATACTGGCGTGGTGACGAAAAGAACAATCAGCTTACTCGTGTCTACGGAATCTCTTTTCCGAAGCAAAAAGAATTAAAAGAATATTTAGAACTTCTTGAAGAAGCTAAAAAACGTGATCATAGAAAACTTGGTAAGGAGTTAGAGCTATTTACGTTTTCTCAAAAAGTAGGACAAGGTTTACCTTTATGGTTACCTAAAGGTGCTGCTTTACGTAACCGATTAGAAGATTTTTTAAAAGCTGCTCAAAAGAAAGCGGGGTATGAAATGGTCATGACACCACATATTGGTCAGAAAGAATTATATGTTACTTCTGGTCACTATGCGAAGTATGGTGAAGACAGTTTTCAACCAATTACAACTCCAAAAGAAGATGAGGAGTTTTTATTAAAACCGATGAACTGTCCGCATCACTGTGAAGTTTACAACCACAAACCTTATTCATACAAAGATTTACCAAAACGCTTTGCTGAGTTTGGTACTGTATATAGATATGAGCAAAGTGGAGAACTACATGGTTTAACTCGTGTACGTGGGTTCACTCAAGATGATGCACATATTTTCTGTACTCCTGAACAATTAGATGAAGAATTCAAAAATGTAATTGACCTTGTATTATATGTATTCGGTTCATTAGGTTTTGAAAACTTTACTGCTCAGGTTTCTATCAGAGATATGGAAAATCCAGATAAATATATAGGTTCTGTTGAAAATTGGGAAAAAGCTGAACAAGCAATTATCAATGCAGCTAAAGATAAAGGTTTAGATTATGTGATTGAAGAAGGTGAAGCTGCCTTTTATGGTCCGAAATTAGACTTTATGGTAAAAGATGCTTTAGGTAGAAGCTGGCAGTTAGGAACTATTCAGGTAGATTACAACTTACCTGAGCGTTTTGATTTACATTATAAAGGAACCGATAACCAATTACATCGTCCTGTAATGATTCACCGTGCACCATTTGGTTCTATGGAACGTTTCATTGCTGTTTTATTAGAGCACACTGGTGGAAATTTCCCACTTTGGTTAACCCCAGAACAAGTTATTATACTGCCAATCAGTGAGAAATATCAAAATTATACCAAAAAAGTTTTAACTTTGTTGGAAAATTCCGAAATTCGCGCCCTCGTTGATGACCGCAATGAGAAGACAGGAAGAAAGATTCGTGATGCCGAAGTTAACAAAATACCATTTATGGTAATTGTTGGTGAACAAGAAGAAAAGGATGGCACAGTATCTGTAAGGAAACATGGCGAAGGAGACCTTGGAACATTTACTATAGAAGAATTCATTTCTCTAATACAGAATGAAGTTAGTAAAACATTGGTTCCTTTCGGAAGTTAAAAAATAGATAGTAATTTTAAATTTATAAGTCATAGCAATTAGAAGAAAAGGCGGAAGAAAACCCGCAAGAGTAATTAAAGAAGATCAACATAGAATTAACGATAGAATTAAATATGTTGACGAAGTTCGTCTTGTAGGCGATAACGTAGAAGTAGGTGTATACCCTTTAGCTAAAGCTAAAGAGATTGCACGAGAGTTAGAATTAGATTTAGTTGAGATTTCACCTAAAGCTGTTCCTCCTGTTTGTAAAGTTATTGATTACAAAAAGTTCTTATACGAGCAAAAGAAACGTGAAAAAGCTTTAAAAGCGAAAGCTACTAAAGTTACTGTAAAAGAAATTCGTTTCGGCCCTCAAACAGACGAACATGATTACGAATTCAAAAAGAAGCATGCTATTAAGTTCTTACAAGACGGAGCCAAATTAAAAGCTTTTGTATTCTTCAAAGGACGTTCGATTGTGTTCAAAGAACAAGGACAAATTTTACTATTAAAACTAGCTCAAGAACTAGAAGAATATGGTAAAGTAGAGCAAATGCCAAAATTGGAAGGAAAACGTATGATTATGTTTATTGCACCTAAAAAGACAAAATAGACAAATCTATAACGATAATATAAGCAAGATAAAACTAAAGATCAGAGATGCCTAAAATTAAAACAAAATCTAGTGCCAAGAAACGTTTCAAGTTAACTGGTTCTGGAAAAATCAAAAGAAAGCACGCGTTTAAAAGCCACATTTTAACAAAGAAGTCTAAAAAACGTAAGCTTGCATTAACTCATTCGACTTTAGTACACAAGTCAGATGAAGCTAACATTAAGCAACAATTAGTATTAAAATAATTGTTAGCTAGGTAGTAAATTAATTATTAACCATGGAGTTGGGCCACAAAGAGTTTTAAGTTTTGAGTTTATAGTTTTCAGTTAAACACAACTAAAAACTAAACACTTAAAATTATATAAACCGCCTACTACAAAAACACATTTGAATTATGCCAAGATCAGTAAATTCAGTAGCTTCAAGAAATAGAAGAAAGAAAATCTTGAAGCAAGCAAAAGGTTACTTTGGACGTCGTAAGAACGTTTACACAGTAGCAAAGAACGCGGTTGAAAAAGGAATGCTTTATGCATACCGTGACCGTAAAAACAACAAGAGAAACTTCCGTTCATTATGGATTCAACGTATCAACGCTGGAGCTCGTCAGTTCGGAATGTCTTACTCACAGTTTATGGGTAAAGTTAAAGCTAACAACATCGAGTTAAACCGTAAGGTTTTAGCTGATTTAGCTATGAACAACCCAGAAGCTTTTAAGGCCATTGTAGAGAAAGTAAAATAAGTTTCATAACCTTGCTTATACTAAAAACCCAAACCTAAACGTTTGGGTTTTTTTAAACCATCTTATATTCATCAATTGAAATAAAATACCAATCCTATGAAATTTTTCAAAATAGCATTCATCTTTATTTTTACTCAAAGTATTATCGCTCAAGAAAATCTTCCTGAACAACCAAATACTGTTGAGAACCAATTTAATGAACTTTATAAAAAATCGAACAATTACCAGGTTTATAAAGTAATAAAGAAGAATGAATACTTAAGACTTCAAAAAAGTATATTAGACAGCATAAAGGTAATTAAAACAGATGCTGCCTCTAAACAAGTTAAAATAAACGAACAACAAAAAAGTATAACTGAGTTACAAACAAAAATTGATGCTTTAAATAGCGATTTAACTACTTCTATCGGTAAAGAAGATGCAATTTCATTTATTGGAATTCCTTTAAACAAAGCTACCTATAACACTATTGTATGGGGTATTATTTTCGCTCTACTGGCTGGATTAGCTTTCTTTATTTATCGTTTTAACAATAGTAATGTAGTTACTAAAGAAACTAAGAGTTTATTAGCTGATACCGAAGAAGAATTTGAACAGTACAAAAGAAAGTCTATAGAAAAAGAACAAAAGTTACGTAGACAATTGCAAGATGAAATAAACAAACAACGTGGTGTAAATTAGTCACAACTCGTTAACATAAAAAACAACCCTCATTCGGCTACTTCTGTAACCTAAGGGTTGTTTTTGGGTTTAATCCCGCACATTTTTTTGATAATTTTGTCGTTGAGAAAAAAGCTATTTGAAATTATTATACTTAACAAATTAATTAATGAAAAAGAATTTAACACTCTTACTTATTTTCACTTTCCTAAACGTATTAGGCCAAACTAAATACGAAATCAAAGGTTTTTCAGAAAAATATAAAGGACTGTTGATTATTGAAAAAGGTTATGAAAATGAAATTTTTAAAAAAGGAAGTGTTGCTGTATTTGAATCTAAAACAAATACCAAAATTATAGAAATTCATTCCGATGAATTAACTTTTGAATTAGAAACCATCGGGGTTGTTAAAACAAACATTTTAGAACTTCCTTACGGAGAACAGAGTATTTTAATATATAAAGACTTCAATTTTGATGGCATTAAAGATTTAGCCATTATGGATGGGCAATTCAGTTGTTACCATGGTCCATCTTTTAGAATATACCTCGAAATTAATAATAAGCTAACCTTTAGTCCTGAGTTTACTCGATTAGCACAAGAATATTGTGGTATGTTTCAAACGAATAAAAAAACAAAAACCATCCACACTATTACAAAAAGTGGTTGTTGCTGGCATCAATATTCAACTTTTAAAGTAGTTAACAATATTCCCTCTCCTACACTAATCATTGAAGAAAGTGCTGATTCCGCTCCTTTTTATTCAACTACTACGACCAAATGGAATGGAAATAAAAAAAGTACTGAAATTATTAAAACACTAGATTTAGAATATGATGGGCTTTCTGAAATATTATCATTTAATCTTATTAAAAACCAAAAGCAAGTTGTTCTGTTTAGCATGAATGAACTAGACCTTAATTACGCTTTAATTAAACCTGATGGAGCTGTGGAATTCTCATTCCCAATTGAAATGATGGAAGAAGATTATAATTTCAAGATTAATAAAACAGGAAACTCATTGACCTTTAAAAACAAAGGTGCTACTTATGAAATTTACCAAACTAGTAAAGAAGGTAAAATTAATAGCATCGGAATATTTGTTACGGTAAATGGTAAGAAGTACGACTTAAAAGGAGATTTGAACTCTATAGAAGGAAGTTTAGAAGCTCTAAAAAACATAAAACTAAACAATCTTATCACTGAATAGATTCTAATTTTAAACAAAAAAATCCCGAGTTTATCACTCGGGATTTTTTTATTAATAACGGTTTCAACCTATCTTAACCACAATATTTACTTCTACTTAAAAAGCGCTATCTGATTGCATATTTATGATAATCCTGAGATTACACCTTTGTTATCGATTTTCATATTTTCTGAAGCAGGAATTGCAGGTAACCCAGGCATACGCATCATTTTCCCTAAAATAGGAATGATAAATTGTGCCCCTGCAGCAATTTCTATTTCACGTACATTTACGGTAAATCCTTCTGGTCTTCCTATTAAACTTTCATTATCTGAAAAAGACTTTTGTGTTTTAGCCATACAAATAGCAAAATCATTAAACCCTAATCGATCTATTCTTCGCAAATTTAACTCTGCTTTTTTATCATAGGTTACTCCTGTAGCTCCGTAAATTTCTTTGGCTATCTTTTCTATTTTTTCTTTTACAGGACTTTTCCAATCGTACAACGGTTTGTACTGTGTAGCCTTGTTTTCAACTACATCAACAACTGCCTCTGCCAATTTTTTAGTTCCTTTACCTCCTTTTGCCCATCCTTCTGAAACAACTGCTTGTACACCTAAACTAGCACAAGCATTAATTACATAGTTTACTTCTTCTTCAGTATCAGAAATAAAAGAATTGATGGCTACAACAGGCTCAATATTAAACTTTCTAATGTTTTCAATATGCTTTTCTAGGTTTTTAAATCCATTTTGTACACGCTCTAAACTTGGAGTATTGTATTCTTCTTTTAGCGAACCTCCATGATGACGTAACGCTCTAATTGTCGCAACTAACACAACACATTTAGGATTTAACCCCGCATATTGTGATTTAATATTCAAAAATTTCTCAGCTCCTAAATCTGCACCAAATCCTGCTTCTGTTACTACATAGTTTGACAACGACAACCCCATTTTGGTCGCAATAATAGTGTTTGTTCCTTGCGCAATATTAGCAAAAGGCCCTCCGTGAATAATCGCTGGGTTCTCTTCTAGCGTTTGTACTATATTAGGCTTGATAGCATCCTTTAATAAGATAGCCATAGCATCTTGCGCTTTTAAGTCACGAGCAAAAACTGGCTTTTTATCAAAAGTAAATCCGATGAAAATATTTCCTAAACGCTCTTTTAAATCGTCAAAACTAGTTGCCATACAAAGAATTGCCATCACTTCAGATGCCGGGGTAATATTGAACCCATCTTCTCGTGGAATTCCGTTTGCTGTACCTCCTAAACCAATAGTTATTTGGCGTAACGCACGATCGTTCATATCTATTACACGTTTCCATAAAATAGTACGTGGATCAATATTTAGATTGTTAACGCTACTCTGTAAATTGTTATCTATTAAAGCTGATAATAAGTTATTTGCCTTTTCAATAGCATTGAAATCTCCTGTAAAATGTAAATTGATATCTTCCATAGGAACTACCTGAGAGTATCCTCCACCTGCAGCACCTCCTTTAATACCAAAAACAGGTCCTAATGATGGTTCACGCAACACAACAGTAGCTTGTTTTCTTACTTTGTTTAATCCTTCTGTTAACCCTATAGAAACTGTTGTTTTTCCTTCACCTGCTGGCGTCGGTGTTAATGCTGTTACCAACACTAAATTGTTTTCTTTTATTTTTTCTTCGTCAATTAAATCAAGTGGCAGTTTAGCTTTGTACTTTCCATACATTTCTAAGTCATCTTCACTTACTTTCAATTTACTTGCTATATGTTTAATATGTTGTAATTCTTTTGCTTGAGCAATCTCGATATCGGTTAAATGCGCCATGGCAAGTTGTTTAAAATTTAAGTTATTTGTTTTTTCTAAAAAGTAAGTAAAGATACACAATATAATTCCCGCAAAAACTGACTTTTGTTAGCATTTATTCCCCAATTATTGCGTTACGACATAAATATGACAAAAGAATTCGCTTTTTTTTTAACGAAACGCTATATTTGCACGTTTTTAAAATAAAGTCGATTAAATTATTTACAATGCAAAACAAAGGATTAATTAAATTATTTGCTATACTTTTTGGTTTAGTAAGTATTTATCAATTATCGTTCTCGTTTTTCGCCAACAAGGTAGAAGACAGCGCGAAACAGTATGCGAAAGCAAATGTTAGTGATAACAACGGAAGAGCTTTAGCAAGATATGAAAGAAAATACTTAGATAGCGTAGCTAACAAAGAGGTAGTAAACTTAGGATTTGCTAAGTACTCTTACAACGACATCAAAGACAAAGAAATGAACCTTGGTCTTGATTTAAAAGGGGGTATTAATGCAATTTTACAGGTATCGGTAAAAGATATCTTAATCGGATTATCTAACGATTCTCAAAACACAACTTTTAAGCAAGCATTAAAGAATGCTGATGAAGCTCAAAAGAACAGTCAAGCGAATTACTTAGATTTATTCTACGATGAGTTCGAAAAATTAAGCAACGGTAACGTTAAATTAAGCGACCCAAGCATTTTTGGAACGAAAGCTTTACGTGATAAAATAGACTTCAACAAAACTAACGAGCAGGTTAAATCGACTTTACAAGAAGAAATTAACACTTCTATCAACACTGCTTTTGAAGTATTACGTAGCCGTATTGATAAATTCGGAGTTGTACAACCAAACATTCAACGTATTGGAACTTCTGGTAGAATTCAAGTAGAATTACCAGGAGCAAAAGATATTGATCGTGTAGAGAAATTATTACAAAGTACTGCTGAATTACAATTTTGGGAAGTACACACCAATGCTGATGTACAAAACTTTTTCTTTACTGCGAACGCAAAAGTTGCTGAATTATTAAAAGATGATTCTGCTACAGAAGAAGTAAAAGACACTGCTAAAACTGGTGATAATATTGATGATTTATTAGGTGAGTCTGCAGATTCAACAAATGTTGAAAATCAAAAGAACTTATTTACTTACTTATTCCCTAATGTAGCTCAAAGTCCACAACAAGTGAGTCCTTTAGTAGCGCAAGCTAGAGTTCAAGATACAGCTAAAGTAAACAGTTTCTTACACAATAAAGAAGTAAGAGCTTTGTTACCTACTAACTTAAAGTACACTAAGTTTTTATGGGATTACAAATCTCACGCTAGTACTGACGGAACTGAACTTATTGGTTTATATGCTATAAAATCTAACAGAAAAGACAAAGCTCCTATTGGTGGTGATGTAATTGCAGACGCAAAACAAGAATACGACCAAATGAGCAAGCCTGTAGTATCAATGTTAATGAACGGTATTGGTAGTAAGCAATGGGCTAAAATGACTGGTGAAAATGCTGGTAAATTCGTAGCAGTTGTTTTAGATGATTATGTATACACCGCTCCATCTGTTCCTGGTGCGATTACTGGAGGAAGCACTCAAATTTCTGGAGGTTCTATGACTGTTACAGAAGCACAAGATATTGCTACAGTATTAAAAGCTGGTAAATTACCTGCTCCTGCTCGTATTATTCAAGCAGAAGTAGTTGGACCATCATTAGGTAAAGAATCTATTGATGCAAGTATGGCATCATTCGCGTTAGCTATTTGCTTAGTGTTAGTTTGGATGTTCTTATACTACGGTAGAGCTGGTTTATTCGCTAACGTTGCTTTAGTTGTAAACATCTTATTCATCTTCGGAGTTTTAGCTTCTTTCAATTCTGTATTAACCTTACCAGGTATTGCGGGTATTATCTTAACCATTGGTATGTCGGTTGATGCGAACGTAATTATTTTCGAAAGAATTAAAGAAGCATTAAACGGAGGTAAAAACTTAGGTGACTCTGTAGAGGAAGGGTTTAGTATTAAAGGAGCATTATCTGCGATTATTGATGCTAACATTACCACTTTATTAACGGGTGTTATCTTATATACTTTTGGTACAGGACCAATTAAAGGATTCGCTTTAACATTAATGATTGGTATTGCTACTTCTTTATTCACTGCTGTATTTATTACTCGTTTATTTATTGACGGAGCAGTTGCTAAAGGAACAAGTTTACCTTTCAATACTGGGTTATCAAAAAACTGGTTTAAAAACATCTCTGTCGAGTTTTTACAAAAACGTAAAATCGCTTATATCATTTCAGGATTCTTCATCGTTGTTGGTTTAGTTTCTATATTCACTGTAGGGTTAAAACAAGGAGTTGACTTTAAAGGAGGTCGTTCTTATGTAGTTCGTTTTGACGAAGCTATGAAAGGTAACGAGGTTGCTGAAGAATTAAAAGCTGTTTTCGGTACTGCTCCTGAAGTTAAAACATACGGATCTGACCATCAGTTAAAAATTACAACTGCTTTTAAAATTGACGAAGACGGTACTCAAGTAGATGAAGAAGTACAATCTGCTTTATATAACGGATTAAAGCCTCACTTAGGAGATACAACTTACGAAAATTTCAAACCTGGTTTTGAAAAAGCAGGAAATGGAATTATGAGTTACATGAAAGTAGAACCTACAATTGCTGACGATATTAAGCAGGCTGCTTTATGGGCGGTATTAGGATCGTTAATTGTAGTATTCTTATATATCTTATTACGTTTTAGAAAAATGGCGTATTCTATCGGTGCGGTAGTTGCTGTTTTCCACGATGTATTAGTAGTATTAGGAGTATTCTCTTTACTATACAAATTCATGCCATTTGATATGGAAATCGGTCAGTCGTTCATCGCTGCTATCTTAACCGTAGTAGGATACTCATTAAACGATACCGTGGTAATTTTTGATAGAATTAGAGAGTTTACTGAAGGTAAAAACTCAGTTACTGCTAACTTAGTAAACAAAGCACTATGTAGTACTTTAGGAAGAACTATCAACACCTCTTTAACAACATTATTAGTAATGTTAGCTATCTTCTTCTTTGGAGGAGACAGTATTAAAGGATTCATGTTCGCATTAATCGTAGGTGTAGTAGTAGGTACTTACTCTTCTTTATTCGTTGCAACACCAATTATGTTCGACGTTTCTAAGAAAGAAGAAAACAAATAAGCGCTACTTAAACATATATAAAACCGTTTTGAAGTTTATTCAAAACGGTTTTTTCATTTAATATCAAGAAACTATCTTTGCACTCTGATGAAAATTACAAAACTTCACGATTTATATTTTAAAGAGTTCATTTCAGCAAATGAAATCTCTAGTATTGTTACATCTTTAGCTAAACAAGTTAAAAATGATTTACCTAAAGACGAGGTTCCTGTTTTTATAGGGATTTTAAACGGCTGCTTTGTTTTTACTGCCGATTTTTTACGTCAATACAAAGGTGACTGTGAAATAAGTTTTGTAAAACTCTCTTCTTATGAAGGTACTAGTTCAACAGAAAATGTAAAAAGTTTAATAGGTCTTAACGAAGACTTGACAGGACGTACTGTTATCATTTTAGAAGATATTATTGATACCGGAACAACCCTTCAAGAAATCTATGAGATTTTTTCTACAAAAAATTTAAAAGAATTAAAAATAGTTACACTTTTTTACAAGCCAGATGTATATCGTAAAGAATTGCATATAGACTATATCGGAAAAGGTATTGAAGATAAGTTTATTGTTGGTTACGGCTTGGATTATAAAGGTATTGGTAGAAATTTACCAGCTATTTATCAATTAACAACACAACCCAAAATGAAAAACATCGTATTATTCGGTCCTCCAGGTGCAGGAAAAGGTACTCAAGCAGAAATTTTAAAAGAAAAATACAATTTAGTACACATTTCAACAGGAGACGTATTCCGATTTAATATTAAAAATCAAACTGAATTAGGATTATTAGCAAAAACATATATTGATGCTGGTGATTTAGTTCCTGATGAAGTTACAATTAACATGCTAAAAGAAGAGGTTAACAAAAATGCTGACGTAGCAGGATTTATTTTTGATGGTTTTCCTCGTACCGAATCTCAAGCAGAAGCTTTAGACGCATTTTTAGCTGAAAAAGGTGAGCGCATAAACGGAATGGTTGCTTTAGAAGTTCCAGAAGATTTATTAGTTGAGCGTATTTTAGAAAGAGGAAAAACAAGCGGTCGTTCAGATGATATGGATGAAAGTAAAATCCGTAATCGTTTTAACGAGTACAACACTAAAACAGCTGTTTTAAAAGATTTTTACCAAGCACAAGGTAATTATTACGGCATAAACGGTGTAGGATCTATCGAAGATATTACACAACGTTTATCAGACGTATTTGATACATTATAAAACTTGTTAAGTTGTTGAATCTTTTAATTTACATGTCAGTTCGAGTGATTTTTATGACCTAAGGAAGAAAAATTGTATCGAGAACTACTTTAAAATTCTTATTCTCGATACAAATTTTACTCTATTCAATCGTAAAATTCACTCGAATTGACAGAATTTTTGAAATACACAACTAAACGATTCAACAATTAAACAACAAAAAACAAAACAATGACTGAAGGAAATTTTGTCGACTATATAAAAATTTACGCATCATCTGGTAAAGGTGGTCGTGGATCTGCTCACTTACATCGCGAAAAATACATCGCGAAAGGTGGTCCTGATGGTGGTGATGGTGGTCGTGGTGGACACGTAATTTTACGTGGTGATAAAAATATGTGGACGCTTTTCCATTTAAAATTTAAACGTCACTTTAGAGCAGAACATGGTGGCGATGGTAGTGCTAGCCGCAGTACAGGTCATGATGGTGCCGATGTTGTGGTTCCTGTTCCGTTAGGAACTATTATCCGTGATGCCGATACTGACGAAATTTTACATGAAGTTATTGAAGACGGACAAGAAATCATCTTATTAGAAGGTGGTAAAGGTGGTCGTGGTAACTGGCACTTTAAATCATCTACCAACCAAACACCTCGTTATGCCCAACCGGGTATTGACGGACAAGAAGGTTGGTTTCGTATCGAATTAAAAATTTTAGCTGATGTTGGTTTAGTAGGTTTCCCTAATGCAGGAAAATCAACTTTATTATCAGTTATTACCGCTGCAAAACCTAAAATTGCTGATTATGCGTTTACAACCTTAAAACCTAACTTAGGAATTGTAGAATACCGTAATCACCAGAGTTTTGTTATGGCAGATATTCCTGGAATTATTGAAGGAGCTGCCGAAGGAAAAGGATTAGGACATCACTTTTTACGTCATATTGAACGTAACTCTACCCTACTCTTTTTAATTCCTGCCGATAGTGATGACATTCATAAAGAATATGACATCTTATTGAATGAATTGCGCAAGCACAACCCTGAATTATTAGATAAGGATCGTTTGTTAGCCATTTCTAAATCAGATATGTTAGACGACGAATTAAAAGAAGAAATTAAACAAGATTTACCAGAAGGTATTGAAACTATTTTTATCTCTTCTGTTGCCCAACAAGGCTTAACAGAACTGAAAGATAAATTGTGGCAAATGTTAAATTAATTCATCTTTACAAATAAAATTTAAAAAAGCAATCTCAGTGAGGTTGCTTTTTTGTTTGAATCATAATTTTTAATCTATTAACTTCGCTATTCACGGATATAAATCGTTAGAACGAATTAATATCCTTAATCATGTTTTATTGAATATCCAATCATATTGTTAAAATTGAAATGAAAGTAAAAATATTAAGTTTCTTATTCTTAATTATTGCAATTACTTCTTGCAATAAATTTACCCGTGAAAAATACCCTCAATTAGCTTCAAAAAAGGAAAGTTATAAATATATAAACAGTTGCTATTCTGCTGAGTTTGAAGACATGAATAAAATTCCAACTGAAATGCAGAATATGTTAACCTCTTATTTAAAAAACAGATTAGGAAATAAAAACTTCGAAAAACTGGAATTTAAAAATGGCTATATTTTATCTGACAAACCAATTGAAATAGAAAAAACAGAAAACGAAAGCAGAATTTTAGATCTTCTTGGTCAAAACATACAAAAGATTGATTGTGACACTATATTAGACTACCCAATTTATTCAGTTGTTTATCAACTAAAAAAGCCTGAAATCGGAATTGAAAAAATTGGACTGAACTTAATGCTTGACAGAAATGGAAAACTAATCAAGGATATTGATTTTCCAAAAGCTAAATTTGCTAATGTCATAATACCAATAGACTCTGTACACTCTGAATTAATTCGTAGAAAAATTTCATATAAAAAACTGAATATTGACTTATGGTTTGATAGGAGAACAGAATCATTTGTCTGGTCAACTAACACATTAATTCGAGATGGAAGTATAATGGGACCTAGTTGTTTTCCTGAAGTGAATTATCATTTTAAAATGAACGCAAATGATGGAAAAATTACAGAATTTAATATTGAAAAAGCAAATGATTATTTCTTTGGGTCTGACAATCATTATATTGAATAGAAAACACTACCTAACAAGATCTATCACTTTAATACTAATTGATTATAAGAATATTATTGGGTTATAATTTAAGTATTTAATTGCGACATTTATTCTCTTTAAAAGTTTACAGCACCCTTTTCGCTTCAATAAAAGCACGTTTCCAGTAATTTTCGTGTAGTGAGGTTACAATCACCCCTTGTGAAGTAGTTGAGTGAATAAAACGTACATCTCCATTATCAACTGAAGTTACCAACCCAACATGATTTATAGGCCCTCTTCTTCCTCTTGTTTTAAAAAACAATAAATCACCTCTTTGTACTTCTCGCAACGAAATTTTCTCTCCTTGTCGATACATTTCACGAGAACTTCTGGCAATAGGAACCTCACGTAGTTGAAACGACGTGAAAATTAATCCAGAGCAATCCATTCCTTTCTTTGTCATTCCGCCAAAACGATACGGAACTCCTTTGTAGGTAACTGCTGTCCATATAATTTTATCGGCAACGGTTACTTCTTTTACCTCAACCTCTTCAGTAGCTTCTGTCTTAACGCTTGCAACATCAACTGTTTTAGGACTAATTGTTGATGCTGTTTTTTGGTAAGCTCCACTTACATTTTTTGATGATCCACAAGAAATCATTAAAAACGACAGTGTACATAGAAAGAGGATTTTTTTAATCATAGGTGTTTTATTTTTTTACTCCATCAACAATTAATTTTGCTGCTTTGGCTGAGGCTCCTTTACCTCCTAGTTTTTGTTCTAAGTCAAAGTACGATAAAAATAATTGCTGACGATGTTCTGCTTCAAGAATACGCTCTAACTCGTGCTTTAAGTTTTCTTTCGTAAAATCATTTTGAATCAATTCTTTTACCACTTCTCTATCCATAATCAAATTGACTAGTGATATATAACTTAAGGTAATAATTCGTTTTGCTATTTGGTACGATATATTGCTTCCTTTATAACACACTACCTGCGGAACTTTAAACAGTGCTGCTTCTAAAGTTGCGGTTCCTGATGCTACCAAAGCGGCATACGAAACACTTAATAAATCATAGGTTTTATTATTGATGAATTTCACATTCGCATCTCCAATAATTTCTTGATAAAACTCATACGACTGACTCGGAGCTCCCGCCACCACAAATTGATACTTAGGAAAATCATCCACCAACGATAACATTACCGATAGCATTTTGGTTATCTCCTGTTTTCTACTTCCTGGTAATAATGCTATAATTTCTTTATAGCCTAAATCGTGTTCTTTTCTAAATTCTTCAATCGACACCTGCTTTCTACCAGCAATTCCATCAATTAAAGGATGCCCTACAAAGTGTACATTATATCCGTACTTCTTGTAAAACTCTTTTTCAAACGGAAGAATCACAAACATTTCATCAATATCGCGTTTGATATCTTTTACTCTACCTGCTCTACTTGCCCAAACTTGCGGCGAAATATAATAATTGGTTCTAAAACCTTGTTGTTTTGCCCATTTAGCTATACGAAGATTAAAACCAGAGTTGTCTATAAAAATAAGTACATCAGGATTGAATTGAGCAATGTCTTTTTTACAGAAAGAAATCATACCTAAAATCTTACGTAAGTTCATCAACACCTCAACAAACCCCATAAAAGCACGCTCTTTGTAATGTTTTACCAACGTACCTCCTACTTCTTGCATCAAATCTCCACCCCAAAAACGAATCTCTGCTTCTGGGTCTTGTTTCAACAACGCCTTCATTAAGTTTGCTCCGTGTAAATCACCCGAAGCTTCTCCTACAAGAATGTAATACTTCATTTACTAAAATTAGAAAAATTTTAAAATTGCGGTTAATAACGCTACTGCAATGGTAGTTATCAACACTCCTCTTGCTCTATAATCTTGCTTCTTCTTTAAAAATACCCAAAACACAAATAAATTAGGTATTGCCGATAATGCTATTACTGACCCTAACATACCTCCTTCTTTTATTTTACTTAGTGTTTCAGATAAGTCTGATTGTGAAATGTATTGTAAATACACAAAAAAACCACATGCTGTTGCCAACAACGATATTAAAATTCCTATGGCTATTTCTTTCTTTATATGTCCCATGTATGTAATTTTTGAATTGCGTGATGCGCTGTCATATCAAACTGAACAGGCACCACTGAAATATAACCGTTTTCTAACGCCCAAATATCGGTATCTTGTCCTTTATCTCTGTTTACAAACTCTCCTGATAACCAATAATATTCTTTTCCGAATGGGCTCTTACGCTTATCAAATGTTTCTTTCCAATATCCGTTTGCTTGTCTACAAATACGAACTCCTTTAATATCTTTCTCTTTTAACTTCGGAATGTTTACGTTTAAAATAACTCCATCAGGCAAACCATTTAACAACACATTTAACGCTATTTTTTCTATAAACTTACGCGCAGCTCTAAAATCGGCATGCCAATCAAAATCTAACAATGAAAAACCAATGGCTGGAATTCCTTCAATACCAGCTTCAACAGCAGCACTCATCGTTCCTGAATAAATTACATTGATAGATGAATTAGAACCATGATTGATTCCAGAAACACATAAATCAGGTGTGCGATTTAATATTTGATTCTTTGCCATTTTAACACAATCGGCTGGAGTACCTGAACAACTATATTCTATTTGCGGACCTTCATCTATGGTAATTGGGTTACAATGCAGCACATTATTCACCGTAATTGCATGTCCCATTCCACTTTGTGGGCTATCAGGAGCTACTACTACTACATCTCCTATTTTATTCATGATTTCAATCAACATTCGAATCCCTGGAGCAGTAATTCCATCATCATTCGTAACCAAAATTAAAGGTCTGTCTTGCATTGTATGTAAGTTTTACAACAAATGTAACATAAAAAAAGGATTCTTTTTTTAACATTTTGTAAAGACAGATTCGTTTATTTTATATGTAAAATTGTGGTAATCAAACACAAGCGTCATGATACGAATTATTGTTCACCTTACCGTTTTTATTATTTCGGCTTTTTGCGCTATTATTTCAATCTAACATAAGATATATTGTCTAAGTATATTTAGAGAAATAGTAACATTACATCCTTAAATGGATTTAAAAGGTAAAATCAAGAGTATAAAGTTGGATTGCTGTTTTTATAAAAAGCAACAAAACTTAAAAAATTGGCATTATTTTAGTAGCTTAGCAACACAACTAAACTACTCAACACAAATTTAAAAGATAGAAGGTTTTATGAAGACGAAGTTTATTATACCATTTTTAGCTATTACATTATTATTTTCGAACTCTGTTAGCTCGAATACACTTCCTAATAATGACCCAGAAAAAGATAGAGTTATTGTATATGTTTTAAAAAACATTTTAAGTCGTTACCATTATGTTCAAAAAGATTTGAATGATGATTTTTCTGAACATGTATATACAACTTTTATTGATGGTTTAGATCCAAGTAAACGCTATTTTACACAAGAAGATTTAAAAGAATTCTCTCAATATAAATATCAAATTGATAATCAACTAAGAGAATCTAATATTGATTTTTACAAACTGGTTTATAATCGTTTTCTTGAAAAAATGGAATCAGGAAAAGCAAATTATCGCGCTTTATTAAAACAACCTTTTAACTACAAAAAAAATGAGGTAATTGATATTGATTACGATAAGATTCCGTTTGCTAAAAACGAAACCGAGTTAACCGACTATTGGAGAAAACAATTAAAATTATCTATTTTAAGTAATATAGAAGATGCTGAAGCACAGCAAAACGAAAAGGCTAAAAAAGATAAAAACTTTAAAAAGAAATCTTTTAAAGAATTAGAAGTTGAAGCTAGAAAGAAAGTGTTAAAAAACATGGACGATTTGTACATGCGTATAGGTGAATTGGAAAATTCTGACTGGTACTCTACGTTCTTAAATAGTGTGGTAAGTGGTTTTGATCCGCACACAACTTACATGTCTCCTAATATTAAAACACGTTTCGATCAAGAAATGTCTGGTAAACTTGAGGGAATTGGTGCTCGTTTACAAAAGAAAGGAATTTACACGCATATTGTTGAGTTAATTTCTGGTGGGCCTGCTTGGAAACAAGGTGAACTAGAAGCTGATGATATCATTTTAAAAGTTGCTCAAGGAGACGAAGAACCTCTTGATATCGTAGGAATGCGTTTAGATGATGCTATTAAATTTATCAAAGGTAAAAAAGGAACTGAGGTACGTTTAACCGTTAAGAAAAAAATTGATGGTTCTATTAAAATTATTCCAATTATTAGAGATGTAGTAGAACTGGAGGAAACTTTTGTAAAATCGAGTATTGTTGAAAAAGACGGTAAAAAATACGGAGTAATAAACCTTCCTAGATTTTATATTGATTTCAACGACTTAAGCAGAAGAGATGCTGCAAAAGACATGGAGCAAGAAATTGAGCGTTTAAAGAAAGAAAATGTTGAAGGTTTAATTGTTGACTTACGTGATAATGGTGGAGGTTCTTTAAAAACAGCCATTGAAATTGGAGGATTATTCATTAAAGAAGGGCCTATAGTACAAGTAAAGTACCGTGGAGAAGATCCTTTAGTAAAAAATGATACCGATTCTAAAATACAATGGGAAGGACCATTAGTAGTAATGGTAAATGAATTCTCTGCTTCTGCTTCAGAAATTTTTGCTGCAGCAATGCAAGATTATAAACGTGGAGTTATTATTGGTGGTAAACAAACTTACGGTAAAGGAACCGTACAAAACGTATTACCTATCAATCGTTTTTATGAGCAATATCCTGATGACTTAGGAGCTTTAAAAATGACCATTCAAAAGTTTTATAGAATCAACGGTGGTTCTACACAAATTGAAGGTGTATATTCTGATATTTCATTACCTAGCAGATACAGCTATATGGACTTTGGTGAACGTGATTTAGATGGTGCTTTACCATGGGATAAAGTAAAACAAGCTAAGTATACAACTACCAATACCTATAGTAATTTTGCTGATGTTGTTTACAACAGCAAGCAACGTGTAATGAATGATGAAAAGTTTAATAAAATAAACGAGTACGCTAAGTGGTTAAAGAAAAATCAAGACGAAAGAGTATACTCATTAAACTACGAAACTTTTAAAAAGGAAAGCGAAGCTAAAGTTAAAGAAGGCGAACAATATAAAGATATCTTCAAGTTCGATTCTCATTTAACATTTGAATCTCCTACATACGAACTAAGTTTATTTAAAAAAGACACTGTTTTAGAAGAAAAACGTGTTGCATGGCATAAAAACCTTCAGAAAGATATTTACATTAATGAGGCACTAAATGTATTGAGTGAGTTACGAATGAACAACCACCAAGTTGCTTTAAAAAATTAAAAAACGGGGATATCCCCGTTTTTTTATCTCATTATTTTATTTCCTATGCTAAAAAATACTTTTCTAAGTTTAGCCGCTAATTATTCTGATGACAAAGTACTGCACCTAACTCTTTGGGAAGAGATTGTTAAAAACCATACTGACAAAAAACGATACTATCACACTTTAGTTCATCTAGAAAATTTACTTTTTCAATTATCTCAAGTGAAAACAGAAATTAACTCTTGGAATACTATTTTATTTACACTTTTCTATCACGATGTAATCTACAATTCCCTTAAAAGTAACAATGAAGAAAAGAGTACTGAATTCGCTATAGAAAGAATGCAACTACTCTATGTACCTAAAGAAATTATTAAAAGGTGTGAAAATCAAATTTTAGCTACTAAACATCATAAAGTATCAGAAGATACTGACACCAATTATTTTACCGATGCTGACTTAGCTATTTTGGGCTCAAATTGGGAAACATACGAGCAATACTATAAAAATGTGCGAAAAGAGTACGCTGTGTATCCTAGCTTAGTTTACAATCCTAGTCGAAAAAAAGCACTGAAACATTTTTTAACCATGGATAATATATTTAAAACTGAATACTTCCATCAAAAATTTGAAAAAGCTGCTCGTGAAAATATTCAACGAGAAATCGATTTACTATAGCAACTCAATCTTCACAACTAACCCTTCATTGGCACGAACATTAAAAACCGTTTCGTCTTCAAAAATTAGGTATTGTCCTTTTATTCCAACCAACTTACCTGTATAGTTTTCTTCTTTCTCTAAGTTTAAACTCTTAGGCTTTTTGGGGTATTTCTCTACAGGAAATTGAATATTTGTTTCCGTATTCGTAGCTATATAATATTCTTTTGCTTCTTCAGGAATAAACTCTTGTAAGCGCTCTCTCCACTCCACCAAATTTTCATCTTTAATGTCGTTTTTCAGCATCGTTCTCCAATTGGTCTTATCAGCAACGTGTTCTTTTAAAGCTACTTCCGTTATTCCTGCTAAATATCGATTTGGCACCTCAACTATTTCAATAGCTTCATGTGCTCCTTGATCAATCCAACGAGTTGGTACTTGTTGTTTTCTTGTTACTCCCACTTTTACATTACTTGAATTTGCCAAGTACACAATATGTGGCTGCAACTGCACTTTTTTCTCATATTCTAAGTCTCTATCTTCTTCTCCTAGGTGCGCTTTACTCAATTCAGGACGCATAATCCAATCACCAGCAGTAGGTATTTCAAAAAAACAACTCTTACAAAAACCTTGACGGTAAATTTTCTTTTCTAAATGACAATTTAAACACTCATAAGTAACAAAGCTTAAAGACATTTCTCTATTCAATAACTGATTCATATTCAAATAACCAGATGGCATCTCTAAATAATACTGAACAGTCGTTAGGTTCTCGGTAGGCATTTTTTTTAAAACTCCTTGGTATTGCATGTCTTAAATTTTATTACTTTTAGCTTCACAAACTTACTGTAAAAAAATTGAATTAAGAGTTAAACTATGACGTTTCCATTTATAAATTCAATCATTTCTTGGTTCTTAAAAAAGCGTAAACATCAAGTTGAGTTGTTTTTAAAATACCCTATTGATGTGCAAAATGAGTTGTTACTCAAACTTGTGAGTGCAGCTAAGAATACTGAATTCGGAAAACAACAAAACTTTGCTTCAATTAAAAATTACTCAGACTTTGCAAATAATATTCCTATTCAACGTTACGAGAGTATTGAACCACTTATTGAACGCTGTAGAAAAGGAGAACAAAATTTGTTTTGGCCAACACCTATTCGTTGGTTTGCAAAATCTAGCGGCACTACTAATGCAAAAAGTAAGTTTATTCCTGTAAGTGATGAAGCTATTGAATATTGCCATTTTAAAGCAGGAAAAGACATGTTATGCCTGTATATTAACAACAACGAAGATGCTAAATTATTTACAGGAAAGGGACTTCGCTTAGGCGGAAGTTCAGCTGTATATGAAGACAATAATTCTTATTTCGGAGATCTTTCTGCAATTATTATTGAAAACATGCCTTTTTGGGCAGATTTTAGCTCTGCGCCTAAACAAGAAACAGCATTGATGAGTGAATGGGAAACGAAAATGGAAGCCATTATCAACGAAACCATTCACGAAAACATTACCAGTTTGGTTGGAGTTCCTTCTTGGATGCTAGTTTTACTAAACAAAGTTTTAGAAAAAACTGGAAAGGATAATATTTTAGAAGTTTGGCCTAATTTAGAAGTATACTTTCACGGAGGAATCAACTTTAACCCATATCGTGAACAGTACAAAAAGCTGATTCCGAAAGACGATTTTAAATACTATGAAACCTATAACGCCTCTGAAGGATTCTTCGCTATCCAAGACCGAAACAATTCTGATGAAATGCTCTTGATGCTAGACTACGGAATTTTCTACGAGTTCATTCCTATGGATCAATACGATGGTGAAAACTCTATTGCAATTCCGCTTTCCGAAGTAAAAAAAGATATAAACTATGCTGTTGTAATAACTACCAATGGTGGTTTATGGCGTTATTTAATTGGAGATACAATTAAATTTACCTCAACCGATCCTTATCGTATAAAAATTACTGGACGTACCAAACATCACATCAACGTTTTTGGAGAGGAATTAATTATTGAAAATGCCGAAGAAGCATTAAAAGCTGCCAGTGATAAAACCAATAGTGAAATAAAAGAATATACAGTTGGGCCTATTTTTATGAACGGAAAGGAAAATGGTGCACATGAATGGATTATAGAGTTTGAAAAGCCTCCTAAAAATCTTGCCTTCTTTACTGAAATGCTAGATAACGCCCTAAAAAATTGCAACTCTGACTACGAGGCTAAACGTTATAACAACATGACCTTGGCAATGCCAAAAGTACATCAAGCCCGTAAAGGTTTATTTTACGATTGGATGAAAGAAAAAGGGAAATTAGGTGGTCAACACAAAGTTCCGAGATTATCTAACGAACGTAGTTTTGTAGAGGAGTTATTAAAACTCTAAGCTTATTTTGTTTGAATTTTTAACGGCAAGTGATATTGTGTAGCTACAGGAATACCTCTTTTTATTGCTGGGTGTATTTGTGGCAATTTTTCAATAGTAGATTTTAAAATACTATCTAACTCTGGAAGTTGCTGCGAAACATTATTCGAAGCCGTAATATTTTTCAATATAAAGTTACCTTCAGCAGTAATTAATAAATCAATAAGTACCTCTTCTTCAATCCATTCTTGTATTACAAAAGAATACTCTTGTAAACTTTTAGCAAACCTTTGATGAATTTCTTCTCTAAAACAACTTGATTTTTCTTCTTCTGAAAGACTTCTACATCTATTAAAAGCAGGTGAAACATCTACTTTCGTAAAATCTACTATAGTATCAAGAGTTTGTAGATTCTTGTTTTTAGGTGGTGAAAAAAAATCACAAGAAGTAGTTAGTAAAAGTAAAAAGACGGCATAACGTATATTCATCTTATTGATTTTAAGATGAATATACGAATTTTACTACTAATCTAAGATTTCTCCTTGTAAGAAATAATGTTTTTTTATCGCTTCTAATCGTGTTTTCACATATTCAGTATATGAAACATCTTTTCTTTCAAAACGATTTATATAAGTTTTATAGTACTTATATGCAATTTTCTTGTCTTCATAATAAACTTCACTCTTTAAAGCCAATTGAAACAATGCTTGATAATTTTTTTTATTCTCATCAAAAGCCTTTTTATATAAACTCAACTCTTCTTTAGAGTTACCTAACTCTTTATACACTCTTGCTAATTGGTAATATTCCTCATCTCTTGGTTCTTTACCAACAAAAGTCGCTAATGTATAATTCAACTGTGCTTTATGAAATTTTCTCTGTTCAAAATCAATATCTCCTAAATATTTATATGCTTTAAAATCTGATCGATCTATTTTAAGTGCTTTATTAAAATACTCTTTTGCCTTCTTATACTTCTTCAAATTAAAATAACTTCGTCCTAACATTTTTTGAGTATAATGCTCATTAGGCTCTATAGAATCTATCTTATCTAATAGCTTAATCGCTTCTTTATACTTTTCTTTTCTGTAGAGGTTATTAATTTTAAGTTTGTTTAAAGCTATATGATTAGGATCGACTTCCAACCCTTTATTGATAAAAATAGTTGCAGAATCTTTATCTCTTAAAAAAGTATACGCCAACGCCAATTGATGAATCGATTTAATATGCTCCTCATCGTTTTTGTAAGCTTCTAAAAAGCTATTAATTTTTAAATTATTCTTGTTCAACATTGCATATCCAATTCCTAATTGATAGTAATAATTTGCATTTGTACTATCTATTTGGGTTAAACTCTTAAAAGTTTCTATCGACTTAGTAGGTTGTTTGGTTTTTGCATACAACTTTCCAAGTTGATATTGTATCAATAAATTTTCGGCATCCTCATTTATAATTCCTTCATAAATTTCAATTGCCTTTTCTAGCTTTTTTTCTTTCTGATATGCTTTTCCTAAGTTTACTTTTACAGCATAATCATCTTGCAACGCCAATGCTTGCTCATAGTATTTCGAGGCTTGTTTATGATTATCTATAGATGCATAGATTGCCGCTATTTTTGAAGTTGATTGAAAAGTAGTATCCAACTCATGTAACTTTGTTAATGCTGTTTGATAGCGTCCTTTATTTAGTAAACTATCAATAGTTTGAAAAGCCGAAACTTGCGCCTCGACTTTTATAATTCCTACTACAAAAACAATAAGTAAAATTTTATTTTTCACGTTTCTATTTTTGGTATTATTCATTGGTTAACTGTGACCAAGATACTTATTTTATTTCACCTCAAAAGTAATTGGTAAGGTATAACCTACTTGAACTTTTGTTCCATTTTTAATTCCTGGTTCCATTTGGGGCAATTTTTGTGCCAATTCTTCAGCATACTGTTGTAATGTTGGATGTGGAGCTCTTGCCTTAACATCAATTACTTTACCTTCTTTATCTATTTTAAATTGCACATAAATTCGTTTTTTTCCTGACTCTAACCCTAAACCTTCGACTATAGACACATTAAAATTATCTTTTACAAATTGTTGTAAACTTCTATTAAAGCAGTCTTTATCTCCTTCTGCGCATCCAGGGAATGTTGGTACTTTATCTAAAAGCGAGAAAGGAATGTCTTCTCCCTCTATTGACTTGTTCTTAATTTTCGAAAAATCTATAATATTTGCTATTACTTTTCTCCCATTCGGTTTTTTATACAATTTAAACTCTACAGTTTTGGAGTATACATTGTCTTTTCCTTTAACATTACTAAAATCCTCATCATATTCTAGCTTTTCTTCTGCTAACAAATCATTATATGATATCTCTTCCCATTCAGGGATTTCTGTTCCTTGATAAAAATCTAAATAAGTCTCTTTCTTTCCTACCATTTCTTTTTGGTACTCCTTTCCCATTTGTAAATGTATGGTGGTTAGTTCTTTTTTTGCTACTTCTTCACTACTTTTACTCTCATCAGAACATGCCGTATATAAAATCATGCTTCCTAAGAGCGGAATTAGCAACAAATACTTTAGCTGTTTTACTTTTTTTGATTGTGTTTTCGTCATCATAATAATTCGTTTTTTAATTAATGAATGTTTATAAAATTGATTAATGAATGAAATATGCTCGACCTGAAAAATATCAGCGAGTAAATGGTTGATATAATTTTCTTTTTGATCAGATTTGCTAGCTACAGCATCTGAAATATACTCATGAACTAACGAAATACGGTTTTGATACACATACACCATTGGATTAAACCACATTACTATTTTTAAAAACTCAAAAAATAGTAAGTCCAACGTGTGTTTTTGTTCACTATGCACCAATTCGTGTTGAATGATTTTTTCTTGCTTTGATGATGGAATTTCTTTTCCTAAAAAGATATAGTTGAAAAATGAAAACGCTTTGGTTTCTTTTGGAAGTAATATCAATTTATAATTTCCTTTTGGAATAGTTCCGTATTGTAATACCAGTCGAATAATACGTTCTAACTTTACTAAAAACACTATTAGAAACAAGGTACATCCACTCCAAAATAACAGGTCTAAATAAGTAATGGATTGATACCAAGCCGCTTTTTCAATCACTTTTTGGGGCGACAACACTACCTCTGGTAATAAAATATAATATTCTTGCGGCACTGCTTTTTGAACCGTTGGAATTTTAAACAAAGGCAATACAAACGACAGCACTGCTGTACCCAACAAATACCATCGGTTTTTAGTAAAAAAGGTTTCTTTGCTTAAAAAGAAATCGTACACCGCTACAAACAGTACCTGAAATAATATAACTTGAATAATATAGTTGATCATGACTTCTTATTTTTATTCACCTCTTTTAAAATACTTTCGAGTTCTTGGATATCCATTTTGTTTTCTTTCATAAAAAACGACACCATACTCTTAAATGAACCTCCAAAATAACCATTCATTAGCTTGTGTAAACTATCATTGCTATAGTCAGACTTTTCTATCAACGGGTAATATTCATATCCTCTTCCCTTAGGTTTATGTCCTACAAACTCCTTAGTTTCTAAAATTCTAATTATGGTAGAAACCGTATTGTATGCTGGCTTAGGTTCTGGTAACTGCTCAATTACTTCTTTTACCGAAGCTATTTTTAACTCCCATAATACCTGCATTATTTGTTCTTCTGCCTTCGTTAATTGTTTACTCATAGTACTTTATATGAAATATTCCTGAAACAAATATAACTAAAAAATTAGTTTAAACTAATTTTTTAGTTAATAAATATGTAACAAAGCTTTCCTATCTTCGTCTTATCAATAAAAAAATTAATGGATATATTTTTAATTATACTTGGGTTTGTATTTGCTTGTTTAGGAATTGTCGGGTCGTTTTTACCTATACTACCAGGCCCTATTACTAGCTGGGTAGGTTTGTTATTATTACACTTAACAAGTGTAATTCCTCAAAACTGGACGTTCTTAGGCATTACCCTAGCTATTGCTATCTTCATATTTATTCTTGATTATTTTATCCCTGCTATGGGAACCAAACGCTTTGGAGGCTCTAAATACGGTGTATATGGTACCACAATTGGTTTAATTGTGGGGCTCTTTACTCCTATTCCCTTCGGAATTTTAATTGGTGCTTTTGTGGGAGCTTTAGTTGGTGAATTGATTTATGACAGTAAAGATACCAACAGAGCTATTAAAGCCTCGTTCGGTGCTTTTCTTGGATTTTTAGCATCCGCAACTATTAAATTTTCTATTGCTACGGTATACTTAGTTTTATTTATCGTGAAGTTTTTTGAGTACAGTAATTCTTTCTTTTAGGAAGATGTTTTATTGATAATGTCCCTTCGGATATGCTTAAAGACCCCTTAAATAATTAGGAAAGTTAGCAAATACGCTTAGCCCCGATTGTAGCAATTGTTTGAGCTCTCCCGACACTTCGGGAAGCGAGTGCGAAAAGCGGGAAATGGCTTCAAAAAACACTTAAATTTAGCGCAAAAAAAAAGCAACCCATCTCAGGGAAGCTTTCCATTGGTTAACAAAACCATGGTACTATTTAAAGTACCTAACAACACAACTAAATGCTGTCTTTTTAAAATTAGACAGCCTGCAAATATACAACCTTTTTTAAAGTTCGCAAACTTTTTTGAGTTTTTTACAAAAAATGTGAATCTGTTAAGCGTTGTTTAATTCTGCAATTGATTGTATCTTTGCAGCTTCATTAAATATTAATAAAAAATAACCCATGCAATTATCAGAACAAGAAGTTGTACGTAGAGAAAAGTTAGGGAAGCTAAGAGAATTAGGCATCAATCCCTACCCAGCTGATTTATTCCCATTAAATTCAAACTCGAAAGAGATTAAACAGAAGTTTGAAGAGGGTAAAAAGGTGGTGATTGCAGGTAGATTAATGTCACGTCGTATTCAAGGAAAAGCGTCTTTCGCTGAATTACAAGATAGTGAAGGTCGTGTACAGGTATATTTTAACCGTGACGAGATTTGTACTGGTGAAGACAAAAACTTGTACAATGAAGTGTACAAAAAGTTATTAGATATAGGTGATTTTGTAGGAATTGAAGGTGAGTTATTTAAAACTCAGGTAGGAGAAATCACTGTAATGGTAAAAGATTTTAAATTATTAAGTAAATCTTTAAAGCCATTACCATTACCAAAAGTAGATGCTGAAGGAAATACTTTTGACGGATTTACAGATCCTGAAATGCGTTACCGTCAGCGTTATGCTGATTTGGTAGTAAATCCACAGGTAAAAGAAGTTTTTGTAAAGCGTACAAAGTTATTCAATGCGATGCGTCAGTTTTTTAACGATGCAGGATATTTTGAAGTAGAAACGCCAATTTTACAACCTATTCCAGGTGGTGCTGCTGCAAGACCATTTATTACACATCACAACGCCTTAGACATTCCGTTATACATGCGTATTGCGAATGAGTTATACTTAAAACGTTTGATTGTTGGTGGTTTTGACGGTGTATATGAGTTTTCTAAAAACTTCCGTAATGAAGGAATGGACAGAACGCACAACCCAGAATTTACAGCCATGGAAATTTATGTAGCTTACAAAGACTACAACTGGATGATGGAGTTCACCGAAAAACTATTAGAGCACTGTGCTTTAGCAGTGAACGGAACTACCGAAGCTACGTTTGGAGAGCATAAAGTAGACTTTAAAGCTCCGTATGCGCGTGTTACGATGGCTGACTCTATCAAACACTTCACTGGTTTTGACATCAACGGAAAATCGGAAGATGAAATCCGTAAAGCTGCTCAAGACATGGGAATTGAAGTAGATGAAACCATGGGTAAAGGAAAGTTAATTGATGAGATTTTTGGTGAAAAATGTGAAGGAAACTACATTCAACCAACCTTTATTACCGATTATCCGAAGGAAATGTCTCCGCTGTGTAAAGAGCACCGCGACAATCCTGAATTAACTGAGCGTTTTGAGTTAATGGTATGTGGTAAAGAAATTGCCAATGCGTACTCTGAATTAAACGACCCAATAGATCAACGCGAGCGTTTTGAAGCACAGTTAAAATTAGCGGAGCGTGGAGATGATGAAGCAGGTCAGTTTATCGATCAAGATTTCTTACGTGCCTTAGAATATGGTATGCCTCCTACTTCTGGATTAGGAATTGGAATGGATCGTTTAATTATGTATTTAACAAACAATCCGTCAATTCAAGAAGTATTATTCTTCCCACAGATGAAACCAGAAAAGAAAGCTCCTTCTGTTGAGTTAAATGATGATGAAAAAGCATTGTTAGCATTGATAGAAAAAGCTGAAAAAATAGATTTAAACGAGTTAAAAACGCAAAGTGGTTTGTCTAACAAAAAGTGGGACAAAACTATTAAAGGATTAACTAAAAACAACCTTGCTAAAGTTAAAAAAACGGAAGAAGGTTTGGTTGTAGAAATCGTGTAACGTATTTCAAAGACTAAATACCATTGAAAAGCAATCTTACTGGTTACTGAGCGTAGCCGAAGTAAGGTTGCTTTTTTTATTTGGCTATTCTGCAATTTTGGGTAAATTAGCTAGCTATGGATATTAGTTATTAAAACTGAACTCTAATTCTGTCAATTAAAACAAACCAATATGAAAAAGACTCCCTTTTTACTTCTATTCTTGTTTGTCGCTCCTAACTTAGTTGCTCAAAAAAGGGCTTATAAAATATACAATGCTTAAGGAAAGAAAGTTTCTTATGACAGAATGCTTAAAAAAATAGCAAAAAATGATATTGTTTTGTTTGGAGAACTTCATAATAACCCTATTGCGCATTGGCTTCAGTATGAAGTAACCAACGACCTTCATAAAACACATAAACTTATTTTAGGCGCTGAAATGTTTGAAGCTGATAATCAACAACTTTTAAGTCAATATATAAACGGTAGTATCAACAGCAAACAACTCGACACCTTAGCTAGATTATGGTCGAACTATAAAACTGATTATGCCCCACTTGTAAATTTTGCAAAAGACCAAAAACTGAACTTTGTTGCAAGTAACATTCCTAGAACATATGCTAATTTGGTATATAAAAAAGGTTTTGAAGCGCTTGATGCTTTATCAGACACCGAAAAATCATGGATTGCTCCTTTGCCTATAAAATTTGATAGCGAACTACCTACCTATAAAAAAATACTGACGATGATGGGAGATCATGGTACTCCAAAATTAGTCATGGCTCAAGCCATAAAAGATGCTACTATGGCACATTTCATTTTGAAAAACCACCTGCCAAATCATTTGTTTTTGCACTATAACGGAGCTTATCACTCTGATTATTACGAAGGAATTTTGTGGTATTTGAAGAATGAAAATCCAAATTTGAATTATGCAACAATCACCACGGTTTTGCAAAAGGACATTAACAAGCTTGAAAAAGAAAACCTCAAAAAAGCTGATTTTATTATTTGTGTAGATGATAATATGACAACAACTTATTAATTATATTTCTCTCTTATTCAAACGGATAGTATTTTTATTTAATTTTTTCATAACTTTAAAAGGTTATGAAAAAGTTGCTTACATACCCTCCTTTTCATTTTTTGCTATGTGTGATTATTGGAATAACACTTCAGTTTTACACACAGATTTGGCATTTTAACCTTCTTTATTTAGGAGTTTTATTGCTAGTTTTTCTAATTGCTCTCTACTTTTTAAAAAGGTTTCAAATGCGAAAAGTATTTAGTATCGTTAGCTTACTATTATTTGTCTCTATCGGAATTAGCACTACCTACATTCACAATCCGAAGAATTATGCGAATTATTACGAACATCAATTAACAAACGACTCTTCCTCTGTACTAACCATTCAAAAAGTATTAAAACCCGGAAATTATTATAAAAAGTATGTAGCTAAAGTCTCTCAGGTTGATTCCACCAAAACAAACGGATACATTCTTCTAAACATCCAAAAAGACAGTACACAAACTTCACTTGCTGTTGGTAATCGGATTTTTATTAAAACTCCTTTTAAGGAATTAATTCCTCCTTTAAATCTGCATCAATTTGATTACAAACAGTATTTGGCAAAACAGTACATCTATCATCAAGTGTTTTTAAGCAAACAGCAATTTAAACAGCTTGATGATGCAAGTTTTTCTTTAATCAATTTATCAGCTAGTATTAGAGAAAAAGTACAAACTTCCTTAAAACAATATGATTTTTCAAACGATGAATTTGCTGTCATTAATGCTTTATTACTCGGTCAGCGTCAAGAAATATCAAAAGAATTATTAGAAAGTTATACCAATGCTGGGGCGGTTCACATCTTAGCCATTTCAGGGTTACACATAGGAATTTTACTATGGCTACTCTCCTATCTATTTAAACCTTTGGAAAGAATTCCGCATGGAATACTTATTAAAACTACTTGCATTGTAGTATTACTCTGGTTTTTTGCTTTTATCGCAGGCTTATCGGCATCGGTAGTACGTGCCGTAACCATGTTTACTTTTGTGGCTATCGGTTTGTCGTTTAAACGGAAGAAGGTTATTGAGTTTTCTTTAATCAGTTCCATGCAATTTTTACTGTTGATAAAACCCGTGTTTTTATTCGATGTCGGATTTCAACTCAGTTATTTAGCCGTTTTTGGCATTGTTTGGGTACAACCGTTACTCTACAACCTCTGGAAACCTAAACTTTGGTTACTAGATAAAGGTTGGGGTTTATTTACAGTTTCGGTAGCCGCTCAAGCAGGAATTTTACCTATTAGTTTGTACTATTTTCATCAGTTTCCAGGATTGTTTATTCTATCTAACTTAATTATCATTCCCTTTTTAGGAACAATTTTGGGCTGTGGAATAGTAATCATTCTATTAGCAACCTTCAATATCTTACCTCAATTTGCAGCTAATGCGTACGGATTCGTAATTTCTTTGATGAATTATTTTGTCAACTGGATTTCACATCAGGAAGATTTTCTATTGAAAGAAATATCGATGTCTTTCTGGGCGATGTTGGCTTGGTATGTATTTACCATCTTCTTCTTTCAGGTTTGGATTCGCAAAACTTCTAAAAGTGTTGTTTTCTTGTTCACTTCTATTCTTCTTTTACAAGGAATTTATTTTTATGAAAAACATGAGAAGGTAAACAAAAATGAGTTTATTGTATTTCACAAAAGCAGGCATACTGTTTTAGGAAAAAGAAGTGGTAACGAACTACACGTTTTCAGTTCGATAAGTGATTCCATTATTCAACAAGAAAAACTTTTACAATCCTACAGAATTGGTGAACATATTCTTTCTAAAAATACAGATTCAGTATTTAACGTTGCATCTTTCAACAACAAACAAATTTTAATTGTAGATAGTTTAGGCGTTTATCAAATTAACGGACTTAAAAACCCGATAGTGCTACTACAAAACAGTCCTAAAATCAATTTAAACAGATTAATTACTACGCTAAAACCTCAACAAGTTATTGCGGATGGAAGCAACTACAAATCGTATGTTAATAGATGGAAAGAAACTTGTGATAAACAAAAAACACCATTTTGGTATACGGGTCAAAATGGTGTTTATATTATTAGAGAATAGCTTTACATGGCACTTTTAAAGTTTTTTTCAAACTCAGGCCAAGGTGTACTCTTATAATTCTCTTTATTAAAATAGGCTAGTATTTTTTCAAATCTTTTCTCTTCTAAATACCCAGGAACATTTTGTAACAATTGTCTTTCTGTGTTAAAAAATGCTGTTGAAGGATAGCTTAATTGCCCTTTCATAATCGCTGCTGCTAATTCATGATATCCTCTTCTACCCTGTGCTTGGTAAGTGAAAGTTCTTCCTTGAAACATAATATCATGTTTAGCTTCACCATTTAACTTTACAGGGTAGTAATGTGTATTGATGTAATCTATAATTACCTTGTTTTGGTACGTTGTTTTATCCATTTTTTTACACCATCCGCACCAATCGGTATAAATATCTACCATAATTGGCTTAGGATCTTTCTCACTCATTTCCATCGCTTCTTCAAAAGTTAACCAATTAACTTTATTTTCTTGTGCTCTTACTCCAAATGAAATAATGGCGAAAACCGCTACTACTATTATTTTTTTCATATCCTTAAAGTCTCAATAAGTGTTCCAAATTTACAAAAAAACCTGCCAAGTTTTTGACTTGACAGGTTGTTAAAAGTTCTTTTAACCTATATTTAGGGTTATTTCACCCCGTGCATTAACTTTTTAATTACTGGATATAATACTGCAGATAATACTGCTAATCCTAAAGAAACAAATGTTAATAACCAAAAGAAACTGCTTAAACCTTGTTCTTCAGCAATCGCTTCAGAAGATTCAGCAAAAACACCTGCTAATTTCATTCCTATCGCTACTGCTAAGTACCAAATACCAAACATAAAAGCAATCATACGTCCAGGAACTAATTTAGAAACATACGATAATGCTACTGGAGAAACGCATAACTCACCCATGGTATGGAATAGATACACTAAAATTAACCATATCATACTTACAGAAGCTGTTTTAGCCCCCACAGGAATTCCTGATGAACCAATTGCAACACAAGCCATACCTAAACCTAATAATCCCATACCTATAGCCCACTTCATGTTTGCATTAGGATTGTATTTACTTTCCCACCATTTAGAAAACAACGGTGCTAATGTGATAATAAATAATGAATTTAATATTGAGAACCATGATGCTGGAACCTCTGTTGAATCTTTTTGAAATTCTACATATAACATCCAAAGAGCAATTCCCCAAACAATAACAAAACTTAATGCTAAGAATATATTAGAAAGTGCATATTTGGCAAAAGTCTTTTTAAATAATAAAAATAACACCCATGAAATGATTCCTAAAGGAACAATTGTCATTAAAGAGTTTACTATTTTAAAGATTGTTCCTGCACTACCTTCTAAAGTTCGTTGTGTGTAATCTTTAGCAAATACTGTTAACGAACTTGGTGACTGTTCAAATATAGCCCAGAAGAAAATAGTTACAAAAGCAAAGAAAACTACTGCTAACATTCTATCTCTTAATACCGGTGTATATTTAGGAATTCTAATTACTAATAAGGCTATAAAAAGGCCTAAAGCTGTTAAAATAGCTAGATCTGAACCTGTTAAACCTATGGCTTCAAATGGAAATAAATTATATTTTCCTTCTGAAATTTTTGAAATAGGATCATTAAAAATCCAAGCTAAACCTAAAACTGCTGAGATAGCAATCATTATTTTTTGTACACCTGTAAAAGGATTAAGCCCCTCTTCTTCTGATTTTTCTTCACTTGTAGCCTCATTGATAGACTTCGTGTTTTTAATTTTTGGTCCATCTCCAATCTTACCAAAAATTCCTTGAGCAAACCAAAACTGCAACATTCCAAATAACATAAAAATACCTGCTACTCCAAATCCCCAAGACCATCCTACTTTCTCTCCTAAATACCCACAAAGTAAAATTCCTAAGAAAGCACCTGCGTTTACTCCCATATAAAATATAGTGTAAGCACCATCTTTCTTTTCTTCTTTACCTTTGTACATTTCTGAAATAATAGAAGTCATATTTGGCTTAAAGAATCCACTACCAATTACTAAAAACCCTAAACCTGCATAGATAAAAAATGGTGTTTCAATAGCCATACAACCATGACCTATAGTCATTAAAACTGCTCCTAAGACTACTGCTTTTCTAATTCCTATTACATTATCAGCAAAATAACCTCCTACCATTGTAGATAAATATACTAAAGATGTATATGTTCCAAAGATTGCGTAAGCCCATTCACGTGGCCACCCCCAACCTTCATCCATTAAAGAAGCTGTAAAAAATAAGATTAACAATGCACGCATTCCATAATAAGAAAAACGCTCCCACATTTCAGTAAAAAACAGTACAAACAATCCAGCTGGATGCCCTAAAACTTTGTCTTTAAATAGATTTTCAATATCCGTATTCATTATTTTTATTTATTATTTATATATAACAAACCTCATGATAAAAAGCTATCATGAGGTTAAATGTTCCTTATTATTTTACTCCGTGCATTAATTTTTTAAGTGGGAAACTTAAAAGGAATAATACCACACCACCGATGATTGGAATCCAAACTAAGATATTGAAGAAATCAGACATTGAAGATTCTTGTGCGATTTTTTCCATGTAGCTAGAAAAAGATCCTGCTAACTTATTACCCATCGCTGAAGCGAAGAACCAAATACCAAACATGATACCTAATAATCTTTTTGGTGATAACTTATTAACATAAGAAAGCCCTACTGGTGATAAACTTAATTCTCCCATAGTATGTAACAAATAAGCTAACACTAAGAAAATCATACTTGTTTTTTGTACTGAATCAACACCTAATCCTGCTGATCCTATTACCATTGGAATAAAACCTAATCCTAATAATATTAACCCAATTGCAAATTTTTGAGGCCCGTTAGGATTGTATTTTGTCTTCGCTAATTTTTGCCAAATCCAAGAAAATAAAGGTGCTAAAGTAAAGATGAATAACGCATTTAAACTCTGGAACCATGTTGCAGGCACTTCTGGGTTTTCATCAAAAAATTGGTTGTAAATCATGTACCCAATAATTCCCCATAAAATGACTACACTTAACGCCATAAACATCATTGCTGTAGCATACGTTTTACCAATTGCCTTGAACATTCCTATGAATAACCAAGTTAAAATTACCACTGGTAAAGCAGATAACAAAGCGCCAAATACTTTAAAAATCGTAACTCCAACTCCCTCTAAACTTCTATCAGTATATTCACTTGCAAAAATGTTCATACTTGAACCTGCTTGTTCAAAAGCTGCCCAGAAAAAGATAGAGAAAAACGCTAAAACACCAACAACAATTAATCTTTGTGTTTCTACTTTTGTTAACGGCTCTTTTTCTACTACTGCGGTTTCTTCTGAAATTTCCTTCTTTGGTGCTAATCCAATTTCTCCAAACATTTTTTGTGCTAAATGGAACTGAATTAATCCTATAAACATGAATATACCTGCTAATCCAAATCCGTAGTGCCATCCTAAAGTTTCTCCTAAGTAACCACATAAAATTGATCCTAAGAAAGCTCCAACGTTAATTCCTTGGTAAAAAATAGTGTATCCTGAATCTTTTTTATCACTTCCTTCTGGATATAACTGCCCTACAATTGAAGAAATGTTAGGTTTAAAAAACCCGTTACCTACAATTAATAAACCAAGCCCTAAATAAAACGCTGGCATTGGTTCAAAAGCTAATGATAAATGCCCTAAAGTCATTAATACAGCACCTATAATAATTGCCTTTCTAAATCCTAAGATTTTATCGGCAATAATTCCTCCAATAATTGGAGTAATATAAACAAGCATTGTGTACCAACCATATAAACTACTAGCATCACTTTTAGACCATCCTAAACCTGGGTTATCGCTTGCTACTTCGCTAATTAAATATAAAACCAGTAAAGCTCTCATACCGTAGTATGAAAAACGTTCCCACATTTCTGTAAAGAACAACATAAATAATCCTACCGGATGCCCAAATATTTCCCTTTCGGTTGCTACATTTTTAGCCATAATATATTGTTTTAGTTTATAAGTTGTTTTTAATAAAGTTCGTCATCTTAGTATATAAGTGTAAACGTGTGTTACCACCATAAATACCATGATTCTTATCAGGATATATACCCCACTCAAATTGCTTGTTAGCTTGAATCAAAGCTTCAGCCATTCTGTAAGCATTTTGCACGTGTACGTTATCATCACCTGTTCCGTGAATTAATAAATACTTTCCTTTTAATAATTCAGGATAATTTAATGGTGAATTATCATCGTACCCTACAGGATTTTCCTCTGGTGTACGCATGTAACGCTCAGTATAAATAGTATCATAAAAACGCCATGTAGTTACTGGTGCCACAGCAATTGCAGCTGCAAACACATCATTTCCTTTTAATAAACAGTTGGTACTCATGTGTCCTCCAAAAGACCATCCCCAAATACCAATTCTATTAGCGTCTACATAAGGTAACTTACCTAATTCTTGAGCTACTGAAATTTGATCTTCAGTTTCGTGCTTTACTAAGTTCATATAGGTAACTTTCTTGAAGTCACGACCTTTAAATCCTGTTCCTCTACCATCAACACAAACAACAATATACCCATCTTGTGCTAACATTTGATGCCAATAATCGTTAGCCCCATTCCAGCTATTCTTTACATTTTGAGAACCTGGACCAGAATATTGATACATTAAAACTGGATATTTCTTATTCGCGTCAAAGTTTGCTGGCTTGATAGTATACATGTTTAAATCGTTTCCATTTACATTGATCGTTGAAAACTCTTTTTCACTTAAATTATACCCTGCTACAACCTCTTTTAAATTTGTATTATCAATAATTGTCTTTAATACTTTTCCTTCATCATTTCGTAAAGTATACACAGGTGGTGTGTTTGCATCTGAGAATGTATTGATAAAATAGTGCATGTTTTTACTGAAAGAAGCATTGTTTGTTCCTGAAGGATTGCTTAATAACCCCTTATTCTTTCCGTCTAAAGAAATACTATAAACTCCTCTATTGATAGAACCATTTTCTACCGATTGATAGTAAATAGTTTTCTTATCAGCATTATAACCGTAGTAAGAGGTAACTTCCCAGTTTCCTTTGGTTACTTGGTTTAATAACTGTCCGTCTTTATTATAGTGGTAAACGTGATTGTAACCATCTTTTTCACTTGTCCAGATAAAACTGTTATCATCTAAAAATGTTAAATCATCGTTGATATCTACGTAAGCTTTATCTGTTTCATTTAAAACTAAGTGACTTCTGTAAGAGTTAGCATCAACAAAATACATTTTTAAATCATTTTGATGACGATTTAACGTACGAACAGCTAATAAATTAGCATCGCTTGTCCAGTTAATTCTCGGAATATATTCATAATCTCCTACTCTTATCTCAGCAGTTTTACCAGTATTTAATGAGAAAATATGTAATGAAACTTTTGCGTTAGCCTCTCCTGCTTTTGGATATTTAAAAACGTGTTGTGATGGATACTTTTCTTTTCCGTAAACATCCATAGAAAACGTTTTTACTTCACTCTCATTGAAACGCAAAAAAGCTAGGTTATTACCATCTGCACTCCAATCGAAAGCTTTTACAAAGCCGAATTCCTCTTCGTATACCCAATCAGTAATACCATTAATTATCTCATTCTTTTTTCCGTTGCTAGTTATTTGAGTAACTGTATTATCAGAAAAATCTTTAATAAATAAGTTATTTGCTTTAGCATAGGCTACTTTTTTGCTGTCAGGAGAAAATGTAGGTTCCTGAATATCTGTACCTATAAGATCTAATGTCTTTTTAGCAATATCGTACACATAAAATGTACCTAAAAAAGAATGACGAAAAATTGGCTTAAAGTTAGTACCTAAAATCAATTTGGTTTCGTCATTGTTAAAACTATATGATTGAAATGATTTCAATCCTGCTAAATCTTTACTATCTACAATAGTAGCTACTTTTTCTAAAGTTTCATAGCTGTATTTATCTACAGAAGTACTTCCATTTTCATAGTTTAAAAGTGAATAAAAATCTCCATTCATAGAATTCAAAGAATTCATATAATCTGCTCTAAACGTGCCTTTTCTCCATATATCTTCTAAGGAAATATCTTTTTTCTGAGCTTGCACTAGCGAAGATATCCCTATGAATAATAGTAATAATTTCTTCATATTAAGTTGTTGTTTATCTAAAAAGTTTGCCAAGTTTACGGAAAAATAGCCAAAAACCCCCTCAAAAAAATCATAAAAACTAAATATCACCCCTATTTTAACACGTTTCACTTATCTTTGAACCATCAAAAAATGAATTGAGGATGCCTAAAACGATCTCTGGTTTTTCAAAACTTACCAAAGAGGAAAAAATAGACTGGTTGGCAGAAAGTTACTTTAACAATCAACCAGAAATTATACAAACCATTAAGCAATACTGGAATGTAGACGAAAAACTACAACAGCTGCACGATGATTTTATTGAAAATACCATTTCTAACTTTTATATGCCTTACGGCGTTGCCCCTAACTTTGTTATTAACGGACGTAGTTATGCAATACCTATGGTCGTAGAAGAAAGTTCTGTAGTTGCTGCTGCTTCAAAAGTAGCCAAATACTGGAGTACTAGAGGTGGATTTAAAACTGAAGTGATTTCTACCACAAAAATTGGTCAAGTACATTTTATGTACGCTGGAGATAAAAAGGAATTACATTCTTATTTCAACGAACAAAAAACCGAATTACATGCTGCCACTGCAT
The DNA here is from genome assembly GCF_051200845.1 of Tenacibaculum sp. A30. NCBI lineage: Bacteria > Pseudomonadati > Bacteroidota > Flavobacteriia > Flavobacteriales > Flavobacteriaceae > Tenacibaculum > Tenacibaculum sp. A30. The sequence goes on along the minus strand of NZ_CP195160.1, from coordinate 2,347,548 downwards.
CCATTACAAAGAATATGGAAAAACGTGGTGGTGGTATTTTAGATATTCAACTGGTTGACAAAACTGATAAACTAGCAGATTACTATCAATTACATGTTACGTTTGAAACAAAAGATAGTATGGGTGCTAACTTTATTAATTCTTGTTTAGAAGCTATTGCCAAAGCTTTAAGAAAAGATGATATTGAAATTGTAATGAGCATTCTTTCTAACTACGTTCCTGAATGTTTAGTTAGAGCGGAAGTTAGCTGTAAAGTAGAAGAATTAGGCGAAAAAAACCCAGAGAAATTTGCTCAAAAATTTGAACAAGCAGTTAAAATCGCTGAAATAGAACCGTATCGTGCAGTTACCCACAATAAAGGTATTATGAATGGAATTGATGCTGTTGTGTTGGCAACGGGTAACGATTTTAGAGCGATTGAAGCTGGTGCACATGCTTATGCTTCAAAAAATGGGCAATACAGTAGTTTAACACATTGCGAAGTAAAAGATGGTGTTTTTAGATTTTGGATTGAAATTCCTTTAGCTTTAGGTACCGTAGGTGGACTAACCGCATTACACCCAATGGCGAAACTATCGCTAGATATGATGCAAAAACCAAGCGCACGCACCTTAATGCAAATTATCGCTGCGGCTGGTTTAGCGCAGAATTTTGCTGCTTTACGTGCCTTAACTACTAAAGGTATTCAACACGGACATATGAAAATGCACTTGATGAACATCTTAAATCAACACAAAGCCACCAACGAAGAAAAAGAAGCAGTCGTTGCTTATTTTGAGGATAGAACGGCCTCACACAGTGCTGTAGTTGAAAAACTAAATGAGCTTCGCAAACCAAAAGTGCAATGGGTAGACTTTTTAAATGAGGAAGAAGTACGTAGTACGCTTATAAACTTAGCAGCTGATGCAAAACCCTTATTTGGAAAAATGAACGGGCAACAAATGGTTGAACATTTAAGTACAGTTACTCAAATAGCTAATGGAAATTGGCATGTTGACATGTACGTTTCTGATGAGAAAACAGCTAGAAGAAAACCTTTTTTAAATACTGACAATGAGTTACAGGTAGGATTTAAAGCTCCTTTTTTATCAGAAGATCCAACTCCGTTGAAGTTTGATTCAATGAACGAAGCTATTAATGATTTGATACATCAAGTTCAATATTTTGAGACTGTGTTTAATGAAGACCCCAACCGAAAAGTAGTACATCCATTTTTTGGAGAGTTGGATTATGAGTATTGGAAAAAGTTTCAAGTAAAACACTTTACCCATCATTTTAAACAATTTGGATTGTGACTTCGACTACGCTCAGTCACCAGTTAACATTAAAATTATTAAATGCCTAAAGGTTTTGTTTACATACTAGAATGTTCTGATGGAAGTTTCTATACTGGTAGTACAATAAACCTAGAAAAAAGACTTACCGAACACCAAAATGGTGAAGGCGCTCGTCATACTCAAAAGAGATTACCTGTTAACTTAGTTTATGTCGAAGAGTTTCAACAAATCCATCAAGCTTTTTACAGAGAAAAACAAATTCAAGGTTGGTCAAGAACTAAGAAAATAGCTCTAATTGATAAAAACTACGAAATTTTACCTAAGCTTTCTGAATGTAAAAACGAAAGTCATTATGAAATTCAAAAAAAGAAAAGGTTTAGTTTAAATATGAAAAAAGACACAACCCAATCGGTAGCTGAGCGTAGTCGAAGCTACTCTAACGGAAAATTATTACTGACTGGAGAATATGTTGTTTTGGATGGCGCAACATCATTAGCTGTTCCTACCAAGTTTGGACAAGATTTAATTGTTGAACCAATTAAAGAACCACAACTTATTTGGGGAAGTTTTACCCATACAGGAGAATGTTGGTTTGAAGCTTCTTTCGATTTACCAAAACTGAGGCTAACCTCAGCAACCTTCAATTCAGATAAAGAAGGTAGTGCTGAATTTATAGCTGAAACTTTACTTGACATTTTACAAGAAGCAAAAAAATTAAATCCTGATTTTTTAAACACTAATCATGGATATATTATAAAGACAAACCTAACATTTCCTCAAAACTGGGGATTAGGAAGTTCTTCAACTTTAATTAATAATATTGCTACTTGGGCTAATATAAATCCGTTCACCTTACTTTGGAACGCTTTTTCTGGAAGTGGTTACGATATCGCTTGTGCAAAACATAACACTCCGATTCTATATAGATTAATGATGACTGAGCGTAGTCGAAGTCAACAACCTCATATTGAAGAAGTAAATTTCAATCCACATTTTTCTGAAGAATTATTTTTTGTGCATTTGAATCAAAAACAAAATAGTAGAGAAGGAATTGCGCATTATAAAAAACACAAAGAAGAAGCTAAAATCTTAATTCCTGAAATTGACAATTTAACTCAAGAATTTTTAAAAGCTGGCACTTCTAAAGATTTAGAAAAAATCATTATTGAGCATGAGCAAATCATTCGTTCAATTATAAAACAAGACACTGTAAAACAAAGATTATTTTCTGACTATTTTGGTGAAGTAAAAAGTTTAGGTGCTTGGGGTGGAGATTTTATTTTAGCTACTGGAAACGAAGACACAATAAGTTATTTTAAACAAAAAGGATTCAATACTATCCTCACCTATAAAGAAATGATTTTATGAGATATCAGTTAAATAAAAAGGATTATGAAACTATTATTGAATACAGCAGTTTTATTATTCAGAATACTAAAAATATTGCTTTTAACTGCGCTAATATTTCTGCATTAATCAAAGCAGTTATTACAGATAATCATAACATCCCAGCAAAAATGATTGCTGGTCATTTTAATTATCAAGGAAAAAGATTATTCAACTGTACTTCAAATATTCCTTTTGATTACTCCAAAAAAGTTTTAAATGAAATTTGGGACGGTCATTGTTGGGTGCAAATTGAAGATTATATTTTAGACCTTACGATAACTAAAAGTTCAAAGATTTCTTTTCCTCAATTAAAAAAAGAACATATACTATTTGAAAGTATCGAGAATTTAAGAAACAATGAAATTATCTATACCCCTGTTTTTACTATTGAAGACAAAGTAATAGATGGACTAATCAAAGGATTTAATTTTCAATGAAAAAAGTAGTTATTATAGGTGGTGGAGCTGCAGGTTATTTTACAGCAATTAATGCAAAAGAACTTAATCCTGAATTAGACATTACTATTCTTGAGAAAGGAAAAGAGGTTTTACAAAAAGTAAAAATTTCTGGTGGAGGTCGTTGTAATGTTACACATGCTTGTTTTGAACCTAAAGAACTAACAAAATTCTACCCAAGAGGAGAAAAAGAATTACTAGGGCCATTTCATCAATTCATGACGGGTGATACTTTTGAATGGTTTGAAAATCGCGGAGTTCCTTTAAAAATTGAAGAAGACAATCGAGTATTTCCAGAAGCAAACACCTCACAAGCTATTATAGATTGTTTTCAAGATGCTGTTGATAACCTAGGAATTACGGTGTTAAAAAACCATGGTGTGAATTCTATTTATCAACAAAATGAGAAATGGATTATCAACACAAAAAATCAAGATTTTGAAGCTGATTTCGTAGTGGTTGCCGCAGGAAGTAGTAAAAAAGTTTGGGATTTATGTAAAACGCTAGACCATACGATTATTGAACCTGTTCCTTCTTTATTTACTTTCAACATAAAAGACAAACGAATTATTGATTTAGGCGGAATATCAGTTCCAAATGCAGAAGTTACACTTGTTGGAACTAATTTGGAAAATTCTGGTCCGTTACTAATTACCCATTGGGGCTTGAGTGGTCCTGCTATTTTAAAATTATCTGCTTTTGGAGCAAGGATCTTAGCTGATAAGAACTATCAATATAACGTACTGGTAAATTGGTTAGGACAAGATACCGATTCAGTTTTTTCAACATTACAAGAGTTAAAAAAATCACAAGCTAAAAAACAAGTTAGTTTAAAATCTCCTTTTAGTGATATTCCTCGCCGATTGTGGGAACGTTTGGTAATAGCTTCAGAAATAAGAAACAATCAGAATTGGGCTGATTTGAGCAATAAGCAACTTCAAAACTTAGCAGACGAGCTAACCAAAGGTTTATTCAATGCAAATGGACGTACTACTTTTAAAGAAGAGTTTGTGACAGCTGGCGGTATCGATTTAAAAGAAATCAACTTTAAACGTTTTGAAAGCAAAAAGCATAAAAACTTGTTTTTTGTAGGTGAAGTGTTAAATATTGATGCCGTTACTGGTGGCTTCAACTTTCAAAATGCGTGGACAGGTGGTTTTATTTGCGCTAATGCAATTGCTGAATAAAAAAATCATTTCGAACGAAAATGATTGAGATTTCTCACTCCGTTCGAAATGACATGCTTTTTTTAATCTTCGTCTTCTCCTTCTTCTTCGTAGCAATTAAAAATAATAGAGTATCCATACTCTACAGCTTCTTCATACAATTCTTTTTGCTCATTATCTTCTACATCATCTACAGAATCTAACGTAAAATATTCGTCCTCTATTTCTACTACTTTCCAATCTTCATTTTTGATATAAAACTTTGCTAATCGCATAGCTCCTTCAATATCTTTATAGTCGATATACAGACTTACGTATGCTCCTATAACTTCATCGTAATGTTCAGAAGATTTTTTTGGTTTTGCTAAGGCATTAATTAAAAACATAGATCTATTTTTTTGTGTTATATTATGCTAATTCTCCTCTGTGAGGCTTTAATGCATCTCTAAAGGTTTTCATATATTCCTCATCAACCACCATAAAAGCGATGGTATGCATTTCGTTTAAAGATACAAAATTTACTTCATGATACGGTAAACCATCTATCTGCGTAAATTCTTTTAAATGTATACAGTGATGTTTTGCTGTTTCCAATCCATCAGGACCTTTAAAGTCCCAAATCAGTTTAATTTTTCTCATACAACAAAAATACCCATTTCTATGTTAGAAATAGGTATTAAAAGGATTAACTAATCAAAAATCTAGATTAGCTATCTCTTTTCCACAACAAGATAATATCGAATAGCCCTCAACAATCCAAATGCTGGCGCTAAAACTTGAGACGAAATACTATAGTTACTAGAGAAACCATTAGTAATTTTGAAGCCATATTACCAAGTGATTGTTTTATAAGAGTACATCGTTCTTACATTGTTTCAGTTTCTAAAATTTCCTCATATACTAACGAATATATTGAAGTTACTAAAAAAGCAATCTCAATAAGCAGAAGCTATAAAGAAAGCGTTTTACAAAAATTAGCACAAGTGTAAGCGAAGTTCTATCTTTACAGCAAATTTTTTACACGTTGAATACATCAGATTTCTTATTTCTTTCTCAAGATAAAAAAGTAGATAACTTAACCGTTACATGGCAGACACCTAGTAATATTGCTTTGGTAAAATACTGGGGAAAAAGCGAACCTCAAATTCCTAAAAATGCCTCAATAAGCTTTACATTGAATAATTGCCATACAACTACAAAAATTGAATTCACAAAGACATTACCAAAAAACCAAGTAGAATTTGAATTGTACTTTGAAGGAAAAAAGAAAGATGATTTTAAACCTAAAATAGCCAAATTCTTTGAAAGAATACAAAAATACTGTACCTATATTTTAGAGTATAACATGGTTATTTCTTCTGAAAATTCATTTCCACACAGTAGTGGTATTGCTTCTTCTGCAAGTGGAATGAGTGCTATTGCTATGTGTTTAATGAATTTGGAAAAAGAATTAAATCCAAATTTAACTGATGAATATATTAATAAAAAAGCTTCTTTTTTAGCTCGTTTAGGATCAGGAAGTGCTAGTAGAAGTATTGAAGGGCCATTAGTCGTTTGGGGAAATCATCCTGAGATTAAAGGAAGTTCAGATTTATTCGGCACAAAATTCCCTTATAAAGTTCATCCTATTTTTGAAGACTACCAGGATACTATTTTATTAGTTGATAAAGGTGAAAAGCAAGTTTCAAGTACTGTTGGTCACAATTTAATGCATAATCATCCGTATGCTGAAAATCGTTTTAATCAGGCCAATGAAAACTTAGAAAAACTTTCAAAAATCCTTCAAAATGGAGATATTAAAGCATTTATTGACCTTGTTGAAAGCGAAGCTTTAACATTACATGCAATGATGTTAACAAGTAGTCCATATTTCATTTTAATGAAACCGAACACGTTAGAAATCATCAATAAAATATGGGAATACAGACAAGAAAATGATAGCAATGTTTGCTTTACCTTAGATGCAGGGGCAAATGTACACGTATTATACCCTAATTCGGAAAAGACTGAGATTGAAGTATTTATTAAGAATAATTTAGCTGCATACTGCCAAAAAAATCATTATATTTGTGATAGTGTGGGTTTTGGCGCGAGACCTATTTTAACCTAAATTCCCTACTATTATGAAAACTTCAACATTAATAATTGCCTTTTTTATTGGTTTTATAACCAATTCAGTCAATGCACAAGATACTATTTGGTTTGATAAAAACTGGCAAGAAACAACTAAAGGAGAGCATGAGTTTTATAGACCTGCTCCTAAAAGAATGAATGACGGCTTTTGGATTGTAGATTACTACAAAAATGGTCAAGTACAAATGGAGGGTTTTAGTACTGTGAAAACTCCTAACCAAGAAGAATTTGATGGTTTGGTACTATATTACCATACCAATGGCAAACCTTTTCATAGAGCCAATTACAAAAACGGAAAACTTCACGGAATTCGAAAGGTATACTATGAATCTGGTGAGTTAAAAGAGGAAGGAAAGTATGAAGAAGGTGAAAGAGAAGGTATATGGAAAACTTTTTATAAGAATGGTAAAATAGAAACAAAAGGTAAATACCGCGATAACGAAAAAGTGGGCGTTTGGAAAACTTTTTACAAAAACGTGTACTAGTTTGTAAACTAGTAGTTTTACTTGTATGTTTGCACCGTAATTAAAACACCTATGAAAGGACCCTTATTTTACGCAAAAATATTACTCTTTGGAGAGTATGGAATTATCAAAGACTCTAAAGGATTAGCAATACCTTTTAGTTCTTATAAAGGAGCGTTAAAATCTGCAAAAAACTTAACTGGAGAAGCTGAGAAGTCAAATCAAAGCTTAGCGAAGTTTTATAATTATTTGACTAACTTAAATTCTGAATTAGTATCTTTTGATTTAGATTCTTTGAAAAGTGATATTGATAACGGAATGTATTTCGATTCTTCAATACCTCAAGGGTACGGAGTTGGAAGTTCTGGCGCTTTAGTAGCTTCTATTTACGATAAGTACGCTAATGATAAAATTACAATTTTAGAAAACCTAACGAGAGACAAGCTTTTAACTTTAAAACAAATTTTTTCATTGATGGAGTCTTTTTTCCATGGAAAAAGCTCTGGGTTAGATCCTTTAAACTCTTATTTAAGTTTACCTATCTTAATCAATTCAAAAGAACATATTGAACCAGCAGGAATCCCTTCTCAAAAAGAAGGAAAAGGAGCTGTTTTCTTATTAGATTCTGAGCAAATTGGGGAGACTGAACCAATGGTAAACATCTTTATGAACAAGATGAAAAACGAAGGTTTCAGAAAAATGATTAGCGAAGAGTTCGCAACACATACAGATGCTTGTATTGAAGACTTTTTACAAGGAAACGTAAAATCGTTATTTGGTAACGTGAAAAAACTATCAAAAGTAGTTTTAGCTAACTTTAAACCTATGATTCCTACTGCTTTTCATAAAGTATGGGAAAAAGGTATACAAACCAACGATTACTATTTAAAGCTTTGTGGTTCTGGTGGTGGAGGTTACATCTTAGGATTTACTGAAGATTACGAAAAAGCAAAAAACAGTTTAAAAGATTATAAATTAGAATTAGTGTATCGCTTTTAAAATGCTACTATGAGTACATTTAAAAACAATACATTTTTCTTAAAAATATTTAGCCTTTTATCTGTCATAAGAGGTTATAACATTCTAGTATTAATAGCAGCCCAATATTTGGCTGCTATTTTTATTTTCTCTGATGCAAAATCAGTTAAACCTGTAGTTTTTGATTGGCATTTACTTTATTTAGTTATTGCTACCGTTTGTGTAGTTGCTTCCGGATATATCATCAATAATTTTTACGATAAAAAAGCTGATATTATTAACAGACCTATAAAAACAGGCTTAGATTCTTATGTAAAGCAAGAAACAAAACTAACGTTATATTTTACACTAAATTTTATTGGTTTTTTCTTCGGATGGTTAGTTTCATGGCGAGCAGCATTCTTTTTCTCTGTATATATATTTGGCATTTGGTTTTACTCTCATAAACTAAAAAAACATCCACTAATAGGATTAATAACAGCCACAGTATTAACCATACTTCCTTTTTTTGTAATTTTTGTACACTACAAAAATTTTTCAAAAGTAATTTTCATACACGCAATCTTTCTTTTTCTAGTCATCATGATTCGAGAACTTATGAAGGATTTAGAAAATATTAAAGGAGCTATAGCTAATAACTACAACACTTTCCCTGTTAAATATGGAGAACGAAATACTAAAAAGCTAATTATTTTATTAATGGTATTAACTTTAGTACCTATTGGAGTTTTATTTAACTACCCTGCTATAGAATACATGAAATATTATTTTTATTTAGCTGCCATTACCTTAATATTTGTTGGTTTTTACACATGGGAATCAACAAAAAACAATCAATATAGATTAGCTCACAACATTTTAAAGGTCTTGTTATTAATAGGAGTCTTTAGCTTGTTATTTATCGATAAATCTTTAATTGTAGATAAAGTAGTTGAGGTTTTAGATTAAAAACCAAATAATTACCGTAAATTTGCAAACTTTTAAAATTTAATTATGAATTCAAAAAACTCGTCGAGAGGACGACAAGCTGGACGTAACAGCAATCCTCAAGGAAAAAATCAATTCAAAAAAGATTTCAGAAAACCAAAAAGCAATAAACCTACTCAGAAAAAAACTGAGGATACAGGAATTCGCTTGAACAAATTTATCTCTAATTCAGGAATTTGTTCTCGTAGAGAAGCAGATACGTATATTGAACACGGAAGTGTTTCTGTAAACGGGAAATTAGTTACGGAAATGGGTTACAAAGTGCAGCCTACTGATGAAGTTCGTTTTGATGGAACTTTAATTTCTATGGAGCAGAAACGTTACGTTTTATTAAACAAACCTAAAAATTACATTACTACTATGGAAGATGACCGTGGTCGTAAAACTGTAATGGAATTAGTAGGAAACGCCACTAGAGAACGAATTTACCCTGTTGGAAGATTAGATAGAAATACTACTGGTTTATTATTATTTACTAACGACGGTGAGTTGGCAAAAAAATTAACGCACCCTAAGCATAACGTTCGTAAATTATACCATGCTTCTTTAGATAAAAAATTAACCATTGCTGATTTAGAAAAATTACGTGGTGATGTAATTATTGAGGGAAGAAAAGTTTTTATTGATGCCGTTTCTTACGTAGAGGGTGAAAAGAAAACTGAGGTAGGTATTGAAATTCACTCTGGTAGAAACCGTATTGTTCGTAAAATTTTTGAACATTATGGATATCATGTAAAAAAATTAGATCGTGTTATTTTTGCTGGTTTAACTAAAAAGAATTTACCTCGTGGTAGATGGCGTGAATTAACGCAACAAGAAATTAACACTTTGCAAATGTTATAACATAAAAATCCCGAGTTAATACTCGGGATTTTTTTATTACTTCTTTGTTTTTTTATGATCTTTTTGCACTTCCTCATCACGATACTTACAGCACTCATGTAAATTATCATAAGCTTCTTTTGTTGCTTTAAACTCTTTTGTGTCATGACCTACACCAGCAATAGTTTTTTTAACTGTTTCTGTACTTGTTTTGCGTTCATCAATAATTAAACTTAACTCGTGAGTATTCACATCCCATTTTGCAAATTTCACTCCTTTGGTTTTTAACGCTGCTTTTTCTATACGCTGCTTACACATCATACAAACACCGTCTACTTCAAAAGATACTTTTGCATTCTTCTTCTGAGCAAATGTTGATGTGCTTAATAATAAAACAACTGCTAATAAAAATATATTTTTCATATGTTCTTGATTTTTAATTTATTGAATTAATCTATTTTAAATCGTAACCCTGCATAGAAGTTACTTCCAAAAACTGGTGCATATACAATAGTAGTATCAAAATTTGCACCAAATGGATTATCACTTCCCAGTATAGGATTTTTTTGTTTGTAATTTGTAATATTTTCAGCTCCAGCATACATTTCAAACTTTTTTGAAAACACTTTTGTTATTTGCGTGTTTAATAAGTTATAGCTATCTGAATATGTTGGCAACTGGTTGTTTGTATTAGGTAGTCGTTGCTCTCCTATCCAGTTATAAGTTATATCAAACTTCCAACTGGCATCGCTTTCTTCTGTTTTAGTTTCGTAAGATACATTGGCAAAGAAGCGATGTTTAGCTTGTAATGCTTTTGCTAAGTTTCCTGATTTATAATCTGTAGAAACATCGTAAAACTTATAAGAGAATCGAGTATTAAAATAAGGGATTATATTTTGGTTCATTTCTATCTGGAAACTATTTGCGATACTCTTTCCTTCTAAATTATAAAAAGAAATTTCTTGTGGATTCTCCCAATCGACTACCACCTGATTTGAAAAATTTGTTTGATAAAAATCGAATGTTACATCTCCTTTTCTACCAAATAGTTTATATCCTTGTAAAAACGATACTCCGTAATTCCAAGCTTCTTCTGGGTCTAAGCCATAAATATTTCCACCTGAACTTTCAATAGTAATTGCTCGTGATGAAGCAAAAAATTGTTGATTCTCTGCAAAAATATTTGCACTTCGTTTTCCTCTTCCTACAGAAGCTCTTAATACTCCTCTTTCCCAAGGAACATAACGCATGTGCAATCTTGGTGTTACAAAAGTCCCTAACAAGTTATGATGGTCTAATCGAACGCCTGCTGTAACACTAAGATTATCTGCATTGTCATAAGCATATTCAAAAAAAGCTCCTACAGAATTCTCTTTTCTATTAAAATTAGGGGACAGCAGCTCACTAACAAACTCTTCGTAATTGTCATACGTAAGGCTAGCACCAGTTTTAAACTTATTACGAGTATCTCCAATAATAGAGCTAAACACAAAACTGCTATAAAAGCTTTGATGCTGAATATTGTAATCTCTCAATCCAAAATACGAATCTTGTTTGTGGTTACTATATGCTGCTTGAAAGCCCATATTTTGAAATGGCATATCAGGAAACACATAACCTACTTTTACAGAAGTATCAAAACGTTTAGTTTTAATTTCGCTTCCCCAAACAGTATTTGATCCTTTATCTACTTCTGGGTCAAAACCAACTTCTCCTACTTGTTTTGAATCGTCTAAATACCTAAAATTGATAAAACTTACCCAACCTTTTTCGGCATCGGTATATTGCCAACGATTCATCACATTAATTTGTTCTGCTAATGGGTTGTCTAAAAAGTTATCCTTGTTTTTATCAAATTTTTCTCCTCTATAGTTTCCATGTACATACAACCCTGTTTGCCACTTTTCGCTCACTTTTTGATTGAAATGGGTATTGAACTCTAATCTACCTCCCAAAGCTCCATAAGCATTAAGGTAAAACTTATGATTGGTAGATGGTTTTACTAGCTCTGTATTTATTTGACCTGAAATACTTTCGAAACCATTTACAACACTTCCTGCTCCTTTTGTTATTTGAATACTTTCAACCCAAGTCCCAGGTGTAAATGTTAATCCGAATGCTTGTGCAGCTCCTCTAATTGACGGAATATTTTCTTGGGTAATTAACAAATATGGACTTGTTAATCCTAACATTTGAATTTGTTTTGTACCTGTTAACGCATCAGAAAAATTAACATCTATTGACGGATTGGTTTCAAAACTTTCTGACAGATTACAACAAGCGGCTTTTAACAACTCATCACTATTAATAGTTACCAAGTTTTGTGTTTGTAAATACGACCTTTGTGTTGAACTTTTTTTTGCAGAAACTGCAACCTCATTTAACGTATTACTTTCTGTTAAATAGTGATTGATTGGTTTTGTACTGCTAACATTTATTGTATCTGTCTTATAACCAACAAAACTTATTATTAATTTTTTATACTCCTTTTTATACGGAATAACAAACGTTCCTGTTTCATTGGTGGTCGTTCCTGTATTTGTGTTTAACCAATATACATTCGCCCCAAATATTTCTAAATTATTATTATCTTTTATTACTCCTTTTAACTCTTTTTGAGCAAAAAGTGATAGAGAAATCAGTAAAAAAATACTGATTATGAAGTTTTTTTTCATTATTTATTTCATCATACTATATTATACAATTCTTATTTTTTTAGTAAGAATTGTAAATCATATGATAAAGACTTCGTGAAGTACCTGTATATCAAAAAATAACTTAGGTGGTACATACTGTTTATGTGGAATAATTTGTTTTTCTAAGTCTTGAAATAACAGACTGTTAAAAACATATGAAGTAACCGCTGTAGCAACCTTTATAAAGGTTATTTTTTCTACAGACGATTTCTGAATTTGAGTTTGCCCTTTTATAAGCTCTACATCGTCTTTACAACACGATGGTTCTATTGTTTTACTCTCGCAGCTGTCCTCCTCTACATCATCACAGCTAGCTACACTTCCTACATAAGAAACAGCTACTAAAAAATCACCACAAAAATGTTTTTCTACATTAAAAGAGAATGTAGATAGCAACACTGTTAGTGCTAAGGTTATAGCTGTTATTTTAGAAAAATGTTTCTTCATGCCTTGCAAAGGTACAAATTTTTAAAACTTTACATTTCATAACCTTAGGCTTTTACTCTTTTAAAAATTATTTGTAAAACAATAACTCATAACATAGCTTACTTAATTTTATCTCTTTACCATCCACCTATACGTTTACGTTCTGCTTGTTGTTCTTTTGTAGCCTCTGGTGTAGAAATTTTACTTGGGTACAAAGGCTTAGGAAATCCCTCAGCTTTTCTTCGTTCAAAATCCGCTTGTCTGTACTCGTCAAAAGCACTTCCTGGTGGTAACGGTCTATTTTTATCCATGTACCAAACTATAAAACTCCAATCTTCTATTACTTCATGTCCCATAACATCTGTACTTGTAAACCCATTTGGGTGAAGAAGAGACAAACTTGGACCTGTAGGGTTGATACCAGAATTTTTTACTGACCATGCTGCTAAAGCGTCTTGAAAAGGCATTGTATATGGTTTAAAATATAATGTATTCGGTATAGTTATAAGCCCTTCTAAACGATTTAATACTAGCTCTTTTTTGGGGCGAGTATAATGATATACTATAAAAAAGAAGCCTAAAGAGAGTAGAAGAAAAAAACCTAAATAGTTAACTCCTTTACTTACAACAGTTCTTCCAAAAAGATACAATAATGCACAAAAACTTATCCACATCCCTGTATACATATATATATTACCAATAAGACCATTATTCATTATAAAAAACTGATTATCTACTCTTACGTAATAATCAGGATCGTTTACTTTCTCTTTTTCTACCTTTCGTTTCGGTTTTTCATAAATAAGCTTCTCTAAATATCCACCCCATTTACCGTACCTTTTTTTAATTTTTGCCATAAATTTAATGCTAAGGTTTTATTCGCATTTAAATTTTTATTTTATAGTAGGACTACTCTATAATATTTTACCATCCACCAATACGTTTACGTTCTGCTTGTTGTTCTGGCGTAGCTTCGGGTGTTGGTATACTACTTGGGTATAAAGGCATAGGAAAACCTGCTTCTTTTCTTCGTTCAAAATCCGCTTGTCTGTACTCATCAAAAGCACTTCCTGGTGGTAACGGTCTATTTTTATCCATAAACCAAACTATAAAACTCCAATCTTCTATTACATAAAATCCCATAACATCTCTACTTGTAAATCCATTTGGGTGAAAAAGAGATAACCTAGGTGAAGTTGGAAGTACCCCTGAATTTTTCACTGACCATGCTGCTAAAGCGTCTTGAAAAGGCATTGTATATGCTTTAAAATACAATGTATTCGGTACAGTTATAAGCCCCTCTAAACGATTTAATACTAGCTCTTTTTTGGGACAAGTATAATAATAAACTATAGAAAAAGCTCCTAAGCAATAAAAAAAAATATAGAAAAGAATATTATGAGCTACTCCTTTAAACTCACGAAGTAAAATAAATAATGATATTAAAATCATAAGAGCTATCCCTGCATACATATATATATTATCAGGAGCACTAGGCATGATAAAAAACTCGTTATCTGCTCTTGTGTAATAATCTTTAACTAGTACCTTACTATGGTATTCTTCTGTATAGTACTCTTTTTCTGTTACTACATTTTCTTTTTCTATTGTTCTTTTCGGTTTTTCGTAAATAAGCTTCTCTAAATAACCTCCCCATTTACCGTACCTTTTTTTAATTTTTGTCATAAATTTAATGCTAAGGTTTTATTCGCATTTAAATTTTTATTTTATAGTAGGAATACTCTATAATATTTTACCATCCACCAATACGTTTACGTTCTGCTTGTTGTTCTTTTGTAGCCTCTGGTGTAGAAATTTTACTTGGGTACAAAGGCTTAGGAAATCCCTCAGCTTTTCTGCGTTCATAATCGGATTTCCTGTACTCATCAAAAGCACTTCCTGGTGGTAACGGTCTATTTTTATCCATGTACCAAACTATAAAACTCCAATCTTCTATTACTTCATGTCCCATAACATCTATACTTGTAAACCCATTTGGGTGAAGAAGAGACAAACTTGGACCTGTAGGGTTGATACCAGAATTTTTTACTGACCATGCTGCTAAAGCGTCTTTAAAAGGCATTGTATATGGTTTAAAATATAATGTGTTTGGTATAGTTATAAGCCCCCCTAAACGATTTAATACTAGCTCTTTTTTGGGACGGGTATAATGATAGGCTATAAAAAAAGTACCTAACAAAAATAATAAAAACAAGAAAATAAAACTAAGACTCTTATTGAAAAATAGCCTTACTACAACAGTAAATAACACAAAGAAATACCCTGCCAATCCTGTATATATATATATATATATATATATATATACATTACCAATAAGACCATTATTCATTATAAAAAACTGATTATCTACTCTTACGTAATAATCAGGATCGTTTACCTTTTCTTTTTCTACCTTTCTTTTCGGTTTTTCATAAATAAGCTTCTCTAAATATCCACCCCATTTACCGTATCTTTTTTTAATTTTTGCCATAAATTATATATTCAATACCAGAGCTTTATTTGTATTGAAATTTCTCTTTCATGATAGGACTCTATAATATTTTACCATCCTCCAATACGTTTACGTTCTGCTTGTTGTTCTGGCGTAGCTTCGGGTGTTGGTATACTACTTGGGTATAAAGGCATAGGAAAACCTGCTGCTTTTCTTCGTTCAAAATCCGCTTGTCTGTACTCATCAAAAGCACTTCCTGGTGGTAACGGTCTATTTTTATCCATGTACCAAACTATAAAACTCCAATCTTCTATTACTTCATGTCCCATAACATCTGTACTTGTAAACCCATTTGGGTGAAGAAGAGACAAACTTGGACCTGTAGGGTTGATACCAGAATTTTTTACTGACCATGCTGCTAAAGCGTCTTTAAAAGGCATTGTATATGGTTTAAAATATAATGTGTTTGGTATAGTTATAAGCCCTTCTAAACGATTTAATACTAGCTCTTTTTTGGGGCGAGTATAATGATATACTATAAAAAAAGTACCTAACAAAAATAATAAAAACAAGAAAATAAAACTAAGACTCTTATTGAAAAATAGCCTTACTACAACAGTAAATAACACAAAGAAATACCCTGCCAATCCTGTATATATATATATATTACCAATAAGACCATTATTCATTATAAAAAACTGATTATCTACTCTTACATAATAATCAGGATCGTTTACTTTCTCTTTTTCTACCTTTCGTTTCGGTTTTTCATAAATAAGCTTCTCTAAATATCCACCCCATTTACCGTACCTTTTTTTAATTTTTGCCATAAATTATATATTCAATATCAGATCTTTTGCCCACACTAATAAATTATTAAGCGTATCCACCTTTACATTTTTATAATAAAACCCTTTATATTCTGTTGGTTGCGGTTTAAATAACAAACCATCCATATTTTTAGTGCCTGTAACTTTGCTTTCAAACAGTTTTATTTTTATTCCCATAAAACGTTCCTCCCCCACATACGTATGAGGGTAATACTTATTTGTTTCTTCATCTATTGTTAACTTACAAATAAACAACAACTGAAAAATAGTAGTTTGATTGTTATGTCTTTTTCTGTGAACTCTGTTAGGGATATTAATAGTGGTGTTTGTGGCTATTATTTTACCTTTGTTATCTTCTTCTAAATTAACTTCTCCTCTTAATTCTTCTTCAGCTATTTCTTCATAACTTCCTGTTCTAGTATTAACCAAAAAAACTTTATACTGCAATTGGTCTTTAAACCACAAAAATTGGCGAAAACTTGTTTGTATGGTTACCTTACTTACATCGCTTGTAGCAAAAGAAGCACCAGCTCTACCATCTTCTCCACCTATACTAATTGCCCTTTCTGAACTTAATTTAATTTCTTTTACAAACATTGCACTGCACACCATTAAATCTAACAGTTGTTGATGACAAACACGTAAATCTTTCCAATCTTTATATTCTTCTCTATCCTTTATTAATGTGCTGCGATTTTCATACACCCTGTTGATATATTGCCAAGGAG
Organism: Tenacibaculum sp. A30; assembly: GCF_051200845.1. Lineage (NCBI taxonomy): Bacteria > Pseudomonadati > Bacteroidota > Flavobacteriia > Flavobacteriales > Flavobacteriaceae > Tenacibaculum > Tenacibaculum sp. A30. The sequence goes on along the minus strand of NZ_CP195160.1, from coordinate 2,330,745 downwards.
CTTCATTATTATTTCTTGATAAAGCAACCCTATCACTTAACCAATAATGCTTAAAATATCGCTCAAGTGGTGTATCTTTAAAATAGTTTGCTAAGTACACCAAACCTATGGCTACCCCACCAATGACCCAACCGGCGGGTCCTAACACAAAGATACCCGTTGTAAACAACGCTCCTGCGCCTACCCACATAAAAGCCGCATCGTTATCGTTGTCACTAAAAGCATCAATAGCTTCCCAAAAACATACAGCTGCTGTAAACCCTGCTCCTACTCTAGAAAAATTAGAGGCTCTAGTTATCATTTCATTTGCAGGAACAATTCCTTTACTTAATACTTGAACGTTTTTCAGATTTAAGAAAGCTCCTGTCAACTCAGATCCAATACCCACCAAATTTGCTATACTTTTATAAGACCCTTTGTTTTCATACACCTGATAAGTTGCAGAAGATATATTTAAAATTTGCAAGTAATATAAGCCTTTAGCAAAATGAATATTGTTTAATACCCGTTGGGCTCCTTGCACTTGAGCTTTTGTTTTTTTTGCAGGTATTTTTACTGGTACATTTAAGGTGTTTTTTCCTTTGGGGTTATACTCATTTACCAAATATATTTCTTCTACGTCTAATATTTTAGCTATTCGATGTCCTTTTTTAAAGTCTACCAACTTTACACTTTCATCTAAAGTGGCTCCATTTTGTTTTAATAAAGCCTCAAGAGTTCTTGTTCGTGTTTGAAAAACTGGTTTGCCTTTATGCGTAAGCACCTTGAGTCTATCAAAAGTAAGGTTTAAGTTTATTTTTTTTGCATTACTAAGCCCTACATAAGCTTCTAAACCATTACTAACATGTCCTGCTACTTTGTTAGCTAAATCAGTTAACAAACTGTTATTTAAAACATTTTCATTTTCATCAAAAAAATCGAGATTTAACTCTTTTTCTAAAACTTCGTGTACTTTTTTATTACTCCCTTTTACGTATTTTATGTAGAATTCTTTAGCTTCTTTGTTTTTATTTTTCAGTTCTCCTTTGTAGTTATCACGATGTTTTTTTAAGTCTAGATAATGATCTATACCCCCTGGAGCAATACTTAATAAACGCATATGAGATGTAGTAATATGCTTTCCTTCTAACAGTCCTATAAAACCATTTTCATTAAAATCTTCAAAATATTGCGTATAATAATCACTACCTAAAATAATTGTAAAATCGTGTCGATAACTCACAATTGATTCACGTATTTTTTTACGTTCTTTTACAGCTAGTATGTCTATTAATTTTTGTTGCAAGATACCATTGCCATCCCAATATATCATTGGAGTTGCCCCAATGTTTATGCCTGTAAATTTTGGTCCACTACCACTTTCTCCTCCATCATAATCGGTAATCATTTCTTTATCATTATACACTAATTGATAGGTTGTTAATGCTGTTGCTAATAATGTAGATATTTGTTCCTCTCTTGAACCTTTCTTTATTTCTTGTTTTGGTTTTCCTTCAAGAATATCTTTTTTTATTTCAACAGGGTCTTTACCAGTACCTAACGACTCTACTAAAGCTTCTAAATCTGCTATTTTATCAGCTAACTCTACTCCTACATCATTTGCACAACCTACAGGGTCGTGCAACGTAACAAACATATCTTCAAAAACCTCATTATCTCCTTTTTCATCTTGCTTCTTTTCATCTGATAATATTGAATCTAGCATTTTTTCAAGTGCACCTGCCCTTGGATGATTACCAGGAAACGTTGCTCTTACGTTTGTAAATGGTATAACATTTTCATGTTTTTCTTCTTCTCCTTTTTTTATACCACTACAGTCTATCAACTTCATACGTTCTTTACGCTTATTAGCATCCGTATTCAGCTCATTATGATAATCTCTACTCCATTGTACAGGAGAGTATGCTACCCAATATTTTTTTCCTGGTTCTATTATTAACTTATATTCATTCTTGTCTCCAGATGGTTTTCGAATATCTTTATAGTTTCCTTTTTCATCTTTGTTGTATGCCCATATAATATGCTGTAGCTGTCCACTTTCATCAACATATAGTTCGTGGTAATCGTCTTGATCTTCATCGTTAATTAGATAAATATATCCTTTATTTAGAGCAGTTCGGGCTACATAAAAATTATTAATTTGAGGCAATTCTTTTAGTGACAACACCTCTACTTCTTCTAACTCAAGCGTACTGTTTTCTGCTGCATTTGTATTCTGGGTATTAGAATTACAAGTAGCTACATTTTTACATACTGCTTTATCATCTTGTATTAAAACACCTTTGGTTATTCTCGGATCGTTATATTTAGGTGCATTTACATCTTCTTCTGTTTGGTTTTCTGAATTCCTATCAAATAAACCATAACGTAAAAAATGTAAACGAATACCCGGTTTTAAAGCTTCTTTTTCTGGACTCTTTACAGGTTCCGTAACACCACCTCCTGTACATTCAAAAAAATACCTAGCAACTACCTCATTATATTCTGTTAGTTGGTTTTTTTCTAAAATATCGTTAGCCATTTTTTAATTTTTGTTTTTAAAAAGTACTTTAAGATGTTTTCCTCTTTCAAAATATTTTATTCTGAAAATAAATTTGTTTTTGCATAAAACATCGTAATTGTAAATATTCGAAGTAAAGTGAGATTTGTTCTTTTTTGCCAACTCTAAGCTTTTAGAAAATGAATTATAATTTAATAATGTATCTTCTAAATATATGTTAGATAAAGTATCATTTACTGATTCAATTTTATACTCCTCTTTTTTTATCTCCGTATTCGTAAATTTTGATATAATACTTTCTATATCTCCTTTTTCCTTATCTATTATAAACTTAAATATTAAGTTCTCTCTATCATTGGGGTTTGCATTTTCAACAGGCCTTAAAAGCTCATAATCAAAAAAGCTTGATTCTATTTCTTCTTTAGTTACTGAAGCTTTATTAACTACATTTTTAGCTGACTTATCCGCCATTGCACTTCCCGATATAATCTTCTCTTGGACTTTCTTTTTTTGTTTTAGTTTTCTATTTTTTATGTCATCATAAACATAATTAAATATGCTTTCTATTTGATCAGAGTTGCCTTTAAAGTTAAATACATAATCTGCATAATAATCATTTATTGTAACATGTTTTATTTCAAAAGTTGAGTTTTTATTTTTTACTTCCCTCTCACTTAAAAGATATACCCAAAAAGCAGTTGAAAGTAACAAAAGAGACAGTACGATTTTTATTGACTTCTTTTTTTTAATAAAAAAAAGAATGAAAATTACAACAATAACAACTAGAGAAAGAAAAATTAAATTCATGATTCCGAAGGTTTAATATCTACAAACACTGTAAAAGGTCTATACTTTTCAGGATTATTTACATTTTTAAAATGTTGTAAACAGAACATTGCCACCAAACCTGGCACCCATTGCTTAGCCATACCATTAGCTCCTCCATCTTCCCATCCTGCTCCAAAAGTATCAAGAAATATCACCCTATCTATTTCAACTTTTACTTCATTGGTCTTTTCATTTTTTAACACTCTATATTTTGCCAAACAACCTTGAATACCTCCAATAAATGTTGCTGCTTCATTCATATTTGGGTTTAATGATGATGATACTCCATAGTAAGGAAGTGAAGTTTTTATTTTATAAGATGTATTCTTTGTAGAATCATTATCTATAACACCATCTTTATTATATTTCTCTTTAAGTTCCTTTTTTAAAGATGACAAAAAAGACTTAAACCTTTTTGAATCACGTATTTCTTTTGAAGGGTTTGAATTTTGATTAAATTCAAAATCTTTTCCTCCTCCTGAAAAAAAGTGGTTTGCTAATCGTACTCCATTTTCTCCAAAGCCATCTTCTATATCAGAAAACAACCAAAGTGTGACTTTCATTTCTGCTTTTAGATACGCTTCAGGATAAGATTTTGTTAGCTTTACATTGAAAATATCATAATCTGACATTCCATTTTGCTTCATTTTAGCTTCATCAGGATTGTCTGCATACTCCCAATCATAAGCTCTTTGCCCATTTCTATTAACAATAACCGTATTTCCTTCTTCTGTAATCCAATTTCCTTTTTTTACTTCTCCTGTTTCTACCTCGACAAAACGATCTTCCTTCTCTTCTCCTGAAGCAGGAGTAGCTACTACATTATTGGATGGTGTTGTATTACTTTCTGCTTGCGTACTTACTATTGTATTGTTCTTTTTTTGTGTATTACTTGTACTCTCTCCTTCTTCTGAAACATCTTCAACCTCCCAAGTAACTTCTACTTTTTTATCTTGTACTGTTCCTGTTAATTCTACCACTTCTTCTTCATTTGTGGCTGTACTACCATTTTCATCGGTAGTTTCAATAGGTTTCTTTACTTTAAACGTAATACTTTCTCCTTCTGGTATATTATAAACATAAGCTCGTAGTGTTACTTCTTTTAACACTTTTGACTTCCGTATTATATTCTTTTCTTTTAGCCATTGTAAATTATAAATTCGCGGTTCTCCTTGCTCTTCTTCTTTTAATTTTTCTTGATTTTCTTCCGCTTCTTTTATTTTACTATTGTGAGCTAACCTATCTACAATACTAATTTTTGGAAATGGTATCTTGTTTACAGGCATATTAACTGAAGGAACTGGTGCGGCACTACCTACTATAATATTAGCTTCTCCTGCTGTTATTGTTCCTCCGTGGGCTGTTAGGTCTCCCAAACATGCTACGGGTTTTCCGTTAATTAAAATATTAGGAAATCCTTGTGCTATGGTATCTGGTGGTCCTACACAGGTACACATGCTACCTATGGTGGCTACGGGTTTACCATTGGCTAATACATTTGCTTCTCCTTGTGCTATTGGTCCTCCAACATGAGGGGTTGTTCCACTACACATAGGACATGCATGCATACTACCTACTGTTGCTACTGGTCCTGGCATATATTTTAGTTTTTAAAAAGATTACATTATATCAAACTTACCGCTTGCTCCTTGTACAACAGTCATTTGCCCTTGTACTTTTGTTTGTTGTCCTTTTAACTCGGCTGCCGCTTGACCTTCAATAGTTGTGTTTTGCCCTTTAATGGTAGCTTTACTACTTGCTTCAATGGCTACATTTGCACTACTTGTAATACTAGCGTCTTTATCTGCCTGAGCTTTAATTGCTCCTTGAGATAAGATTGAAGTGTCTTTTTCTGATGCTGTTTTTATTTCTCCTTTTGCTTGTAGTTCGATATTTTCTTCAGCAATTATTTTTACATTTTTTGCAGAAAACTCCATAGTTTCAGCAGACTGAACAAACAATGATTTTTCTTTAGTATCAAAGGTTATGATACTTCCGTCTTTATCTTTTATGGTTATTTTCTCTTTATCTTTTGTGTCATCTAACTCAATAGTGTGTCCACCTCGCGTAATAATACTCTTTCTTACATTTTCTTCATCTCCACCTGCTCCATTTTTACCTGTAAACATACTTCCCATTACAAAGGGACGGTTAGGGTCATTATGCTCAAAACCTACCATTACTTGGTCTCCTACTTCTGGAATAAAAACAAAACCTCTATTAGTTTTAGTAAGATCACTGCTCCCTGCATCTGGGGTCATTACACGAATAAAATCTGTTTTTGCTCCAATAGCTTCTTGCCAGTAAAACTGAACTTGTACACGTCCTTTACTTTCTGGGTCTTTATTACTTACTACCTTCGCTACTTGATTATTAGCAACAGCTGGTGCTATGTTTTCGTTTAATGGTAAGCTTTTTGTGTTTGCTGGAATTGCCTCAAAAGTATTAGAATATGCTCCTCCTACATCTGCAAAGTGGCTTATTTGTGTTATAATATATTCTCCATACTGTTTTACAGTATATTTTCCTTCGTCATACTTTGCTGCACTTACTTTAATTACGCTCCCTAAACTTAGTCCTTTTGCTCCTCCACTTGCTTTTAGTACATTACCTCCTGCGCTTAACCCTTGTAATCGTTTTTGTAAATACTCATCTAATGATGATTTGTCTTGTAAAAACACATCACTTACACCAAAGTCTTTTACCTCTTTATAAACTTGTTCTGATGCTTTAAGTGCTGTATTTGCTAAATCGTTTAATCCTTCGTTAGTTACTTTTAAATCTCCTTCAAAAAACTGATCATTTAATGAATCGTAACTATAAGTTGCTAAAGTAGGATTATACGTTTTCGTTTTTATTTGTAGCTCTTTTAAGTCTTTACTATATTCTAGCTCTATTGGTTTTTGACCTTGCGATTCTGGCTTTCCAAAAATAACGTCTACTCCATCAAAATAAAACCATTCATTATACTGATATGCTAATCTTTGTAGGTACTTATAATCGCTCTCTGCGTATTGGCATTGGTAAGGAATTACTGAAGTGTATGCTGGATTAATCTTGTTTTTTATAGCGGTAGTATCCATGATCTCTGAAATAATACTTGCCAAATCTTTTTCTAGCCAAGATTTCTGTTGTTTTCCATTTTCTAGTAAAACTGTTTGAGATAATCCTTTAAGTATTAATTCACCGTGTAAACCTATTTCATTATGGCGCATTGACACATCTAACACAACACCTATAAATGCTTTACCAGAAACGTTAGTTGTTAATTGTTTTCCTAACCATTCTTTTGATTTTTCCAAGGTGTAACTTCCTGCTTCTTCTACAGTTTCTATGTCTACCACGACTTCAAAAGTATGGTGCTGGTATAAGAATTGGTTTATTGTAATTGTTTTATAGCTCTTTACAAAATTACCATCTATAGTAATTTGTTTATCTAATGCTTCTTCTTTTATCTTATGCATGGGGGTATTTTTTCTTTGTTAGAATAATTTTCAATGCTATTTTTTAAACAAAAAAAGACCTTCCTTTGTAATAAAGAGAAGGTCTTTAATAAATAAATTATATAAAACTAAATGTTATTTAGTCCTTCTCATTAAGCTACTGGCCAACGGTTATCTAAGTTAGCGTTACCAATTAATAATTCTTCAGCTGAGAAAGTAACTGTTAATTTCATTGGAATTTCGTTGTTTACATCTAATTCTTCTTTGAAGTAAACGATGTAAGCGTTTTTAAATTCTACTTCTTTCATTTTTGAATCTTCATCTGTTTTCTTGAAAACAATTTTTCCATCTACAGACTTAAACTGGCTATTTACCATTGCCTCGATAACAGAAGTATCTGATGTAGATTCAATAGTTAAAGTAACTCTTCCTCCGTTTACACTTGAAGATGGCTTACCTTTTGTGTCTGTGTTTCTGTTTAAGCTGTACTCAGCTTCTAATACGTCGAATTCTTTTCCTGCGAATTCGAAACTTGCTCTAAATGATCCCATAGTTTCTTTTTTTGGGTTTAATAATTAATTTTAAAATACTTTTTAGAGCTTTCTCAATAAAAAAAGAGAAAGCTTTAAACAATATAAAACCTTCTCTTTTTTTATTTTTGGCGCCATTCTAAAAGAAGAAAGAAGATAACAAATATTGCCTTGTGTGGTGTAAATTTATACTATAGTTTTCTTACTACCAAATTTTTATGTAAATAAATTGTTACTTTTCTTAAAGTATTTTCTCAAGAAATCTTAACAATCTTAGCTAAACAAAGACTACTACTGATTAAATTGACTTTACGCTCTTTAAAGTTATTGGGCTTTTGAAAAGTGTTTTATTTTAAACCCCATATTTTCATATAAAGTAATGAGTTCGTCTTTATCATTATAATCTTTAATATCTTTTACTTTCCAACTAACTTTTTCTTTTGTGGCTTTATCAATCAAGTTAAATAAATGCATCATTGCAACTTCTTCGAAGCCCTTGTTTTTTCCATTTCTATCTTGTAAAAAAACTTCTTTACTTCTCATTTTGTCCCACATCTTCACCCATAACCCAGATTCTTTAACTGGAGGCGTGTTCATAGTATCAATATCAAAAACTTCTATTTCGTTTTCTTTAGAGTTTATTGCTACTAACACTTCTACACCTTTATTAGTTGTTTCTATTACACATTTTACTTCTTTACCTACTCGTTCATCTAATAAATACTTAACTTTTTTTAAACGGTTTCTTTCTAGCTCTATTCCTTGTTCTTTCTTTTTTAATTCTTTTAATTTTTTTCTAAATATCAGTTTAAAAATCATACATATAAATTTAATTGAAAAACTGCTACTAACACGTTTATAATTATAATGAAGAAAGAGTTGTATTAAATTTTAATTTGGTTACTACCATATTGTAATTTTGTAGTAGCTCTTTTTTCTTCTTCAAAATATAAGAATGTTAGATTTATCCTTTCTTTTTTAGCAGTTAAGCAAAAGTAGTAAGTTTTTTATATTGACTGACAGTAATTACTAATAATATACTTATGTAAGAAGTAAAGAGATTAAAGTTTAGCAACTAATTACAATGGTTCACCTCAGCAAAAACTAATCTTGCAGTATTGTTACCTCAGTTTTTTTTAATATCCAGAGGTAATTTTTGTTCCATCATAATACACTTTTACAGAGTTATCATTACTTTCTTCTAAGTATGCCTTATCATTTTTACAAAAGCTATTAGAAAATAGTTTTATTTACCCTTCAAAACCTCACAGTCACGAGTTTCTAGTTTACTCAATTCTTTTTTAGTTATAAAAAATGTATTGATTTGAAAATCTTCTATTTCTTGAAAATTTATATTTAACACATAATTATAAATCGGAACTTCTTATGTTTTAGCTATAAATAATCTTATTTTTTTATTTTATTAAAATAACCTTGGGTATCTATTTTATACTTATTTATATATGTTACTTTTTCAATTTCTTTTTCTTCTTCTATATCGTAACAAGATTGTTCATCAATGGTTGTAATTGTATAATCTTTATCAATTTCAAAGCTTCTATCCCATCCACATTCATAATTCCTTCCTCCCACAACTATAAGTTTATCAACAGTTTTGTTATTATTATCTATAGTCTGTAACTCAAAATATGGTAAATAATAATCTTGTTCTTTATTTGAATAAATAAATAAAAGCACTTTATACTTATTTTTATCTGGAAACCTCTTATAAAAATATCCTTTTCCTTTATAAGGATAACTATCTTCCTCTTTAGCGTATAAATCCTCTTTTAATTTAAACTCAGTTTTATCCGAGAATAAAAAATTCAACTCCGATTTCTCACTTATTTCATTTTTCTGCTTTAAGCTATCAGTAAGAGCAAATAAAAAATCATTATTATAGTCATACGAATACGTATAAGGTAACTTTTTAATAGAAACAGTATCCCAGTTAAATACTTGTATACTTTCTGCTGAAGAAGCTTGAACAAGCTTTTTTTCGTTATCCTTAGACATTTTACAACTTATTAAAAACAAAGTAGATGTAAAAAATATTATTAAATTGTAGGCTTCGTTTTTTATCATTTTTTTAGTCTCTATTACCATATATCATCATCTCAATTAGCACCATTAAACCTAATAAATCTTATAATCAAAATTTCCACTGCCCAAATAATAACATTAATAGATATATTTCAATTAATTTGAAAGCCTTAAACTTAGCTAAGAGAATTTAACTTTTATATATTCTGAAAAGATATAACTAACTTATTCTTTCTAAGACTTGACTTGGTATTTTACTTTCTTTATTTTTAGCTTTCATTTGTTCGATATAAATTTTATATGCTTGTTTAGCTTCCTCTTTTTTGCCTAAGCTCCAATATGCATCTCCTAAATTGATATATGCAACTGTCCTATTTGGAAACTCTTTTATAATTACTTCAAGAATATAAACGGCTTCTTCATATAGGCCAGATTGCTCAAGAAAATAACCTATATCATTATATTTAGATAAATTCCCCTCAGACACATCAATATTGTTTATAATAAAGGCTAAAACTATTTCATTTGATATACTACTCAGAGTGCTTTTTTCATTTCTAGCTTTTTTTATTTTTTCATAGTACTCTTCTATATTTGGAATCTTATACTCTTGAAAACCTGAAAACTTATAAATTTCGTTATATTCATCTTTTTGTGGTAAAATTCCATTATAATTTGACAAATTTAGGTGTGGAAATGAATAATAAAAAAGCCCTAGCTCATTCCTTGAAGAAGTTTGAATATATACTTTATCTATACTAAATTTTGAAAGTGAATCTTTTTCAAAAAGATGAATTATTTTTTGATAACTATTTCCTATCTCTTCTATAAAAATTACCTTAAAACTTTCTTTACCACACTCTACATCTATAGTGTTTAATTCTCCATATTCATCTAAGTCTATTTTTTTTTTCTAAACTAGAATTATCTGTTTTAACACTCAAATATATTTTATCATTATCATCTTCTAATAATGATATTTCAACATTACTCCCACTAACATTACAAATTTTCTTTATTGTTTTTTTTTCTTGTTTTTTACAACTAACTATAAAAACTAATAGAATTAGAGTAAGTATTTTATTTCTCATTTTCTTTTTTTCAAAACTCATACATTTCTGTTTTATTATACACAGATACATACTATTAATTAACCAGCTGCCCCCATACCTTCCAATAAAATCTCTCCCGCTTTTGTTTTAATAAAATAAAAAATCAATGTGCTTTCACTAGAGTATTCTTCTCCATCATCTATAATCTTAACCATATAATTATAATAAACGGGTAATAGGTTACAGTCAACATCATCTTCTTTTATTTCAAAGGTTGGCTTAACATCATTTTTTAAAGCCTGTTCAAAAAGTTCATTGGGAAACTTTTCAAATGTTTCTATGTAATTTTCAGATAAGTATTCAGACATATCCTTTTTTAAATATTCTTTACTAAATTTTAGCAAAAGAGAAGATATTTTTACACTATCCTTACTTTGAAAACAACCTGAATTATTCTTATTTGTTTTTCTTTCGATAGAACTTTCTATTTCAACTTGTTTTGAAGTTTTAACTTCTATAGTCTCTTTTCCTTTCTTTCCACAAGAAAAAAATGTAAAAATCAAAATTAACAATAGGTGTTTCATAATGAATTTAACTTTTCTAAATCAATGGACATTCTAAACTATTAACATCTACCTGTCCTTTAAAAGCAAACTTAAAGTCTCAATAAAATATCTTTCTTTTGTAGCTTCTTTTACTTCACTATTTAGTATATCATTTATTAGTTCTTCTTTCTCTGCATCATTTTCAAAAAATTTAGGTATGCTAATTTGAGTATCCTCACTTTTTAAACTCTTCCAAAAAAATATTTTTAGGTCATCAGGTTCTTCTCCATCACAACTATCCAGAATACTAAATATTAAACTATTATTAATTATTTTTGGATTTATCAGTTCTATATCACATAAAATACTTTGGTTTGAAAACTCTATTTTGTCAATTACTTTTTCCTTTTTTAAAATTAAAACATCTATATATTTCTCAAAATTTCCATCTCCTAATTCTCCTTCTTTATCTATAGTAAAAACAACTGACTGTTCTTGATCAATTATTAGTTTTTTAACCACATTATTTTCATCATATACTACCTCCTGTTCTTTCACTTCCTGAGAATTATATTGTGAATCTATTACATTTAATTCTTTGTTTTTTTTATTCTCCTTACTTACATTGCATGAAAGCAGAAACACAAAAACATTAACGAGTAGAAGAAAGTGACTCAAAGCCTTCATTTGTCGATTTAATTTCATCATATTTATAATCTTTTTCAGTTGGTTTATAATTATTTGGTATTCTAACATAGTCAATATGTGATTTCTTATATTTTCCTATACATACTTTTCCATTTGTTGTTTTATCTCCCCCTGTTTGATTCCCTCCTAAAAGATAAAAATTTTTGTCATCTACTTTGACTATAAAACCAACATGTCCTGCTTTATTATCATTTTTACCCCAATCAATAACAGCTAACGCCCCATACATAGGTTTATCTTTTGAGTCAGCATTTCCCCAATTTTTCCAATTAGTAGCTTTTGCTGTAATTTTACCTGAGTATTCAGGTGTTTGAGTAAATACCCAACAAGCAAAAGAAGAGCACCATGGCCAATTCTTATCGTCTGTAATTTTTACTGTTTGACCTTTTTTGTTTTTATAATCTTTAACTCCAGCAGATTTATGATACTCCAAAATTCTTGAATTATGTTTTTCTCCTGCTATCTCTTCTACTCCTAATTCCTTGTACGCTATCTCCATCCATGGAGCTCTTTCATCTTTCTCCAACTCAAACCACTTATCATCCATATCAAGCCAATACTTAGGAGTAGTTCTTTTATCTGGTTCTCCTTTTTTATCAGGATTTCTTCCATTATACACTACCTTTATATCATTAGGAGTGTGGGCATCAACTAATAAGTACATAAATGCCTTTTTATCCTTAAGCTTATCTAACTCTTCTTTTTCTCTTCTGGTATCTTTATCCCCTAAGATTATTTTAAAAATTGCCCAATCTTTAAAATCAGTTTTGTTGGTTATTTTATTATCTTTTGCATAAGCTCCAACTACTGCTTCAGCTTCTGTAGTTGTACCTTTATCATGCTGTAACATTAAACCTTTTTCTTTAGTTTCTAGTTTTGTCTTCTCACCTTTTCCTTGCTTTACATTTAGCCTAACTTTTTTATTTGCTAAGTTTAATGTTTTTACAACTACATAAACTTCATCACCTAAATTTGCTGACTTTAACTTTTTAAAAGTCACTTTATTTCCTATTTTTTCTTTTTTAGGTTGTGAGCCAATATTTAGAGTTTTTCCTACATAAATTGTATCGCTGGTTAAGTCATTGTCTGCTTTTATTTTTGCTATTTTACTTAATGAATCCTGAACTACTAATTCTATAAGTTTCTTTTTTTACTTTTGGAGTATCTCTTTCTCCTATTATTTCTACTTCTTCATCTAATAACAGCCAATTTTATTTTATCTATTATTATCTCAGATAATTTATCATTAAATATAAAATCGTACTTTAAAACCAATTCAAAACTAAAACGATTATAAACAATTAAATATCTATTTTTTTTCTATTACTCCTTTTTTATTTATTTTGTAAGAAGTCTTTATAGTATCTTTTTTCAAAACTTGCTGAGTTTCTAAATTTTCTACTACTGAAACTTTAAATACATCTAAATCCAGAGATTTTTTAAACAAATAATAATCAGAATACTCATACTTCTCTACATTACCATCAGGAGCAGTATTGTAATACACTAATAACTTAGAAAGTTGCTTACCTTGATTATCTAACGTTACTATATATTCATCATAATTTCCAAAATCATAATATGAAAATAAAACAAGTACAGAAAATTCATTGCTTTTAACAATGATCTTAAAATCATTATCAGAATGGTAATCCTCCAATTCTATTTTTATTTTATCCTCATCTAATGGAATTGCATCATCATTGTTAATTTGAAAATATGGCAATTGTTCTGACGTACCTTGTTGTTGAATAGACGTATCTTCTACTTTTACATCACTTTGTTTATTTAACTCAACATCTTCTTTGTCAATACTTCCTTCCTTTGTTTCTGAATTCCTACAATTTAACAGTACAACAGACAGTAAACTAATAATTAAAACCTTAAATAATTTCATTCGTTATATCTTTTTTTGATTTTATAAAAAACTTATCCTTCAGATATTTTAACTCAAAATTACGAACATCAAAATGCACCCATGTAGTTGCAATAAATTCTCTACCTATTCTATCTTTAGTACTAGGCTCTAGTGAAAATTTATTTTTTCCACTCCAACGTAATTGAGCTCCTGACTTATCTTTCATTATTTTTCTTACTTTATCACAATTAGCCTCTGTAGATATGGTATTATCCGATTTATAAAAGTGTATATCTAACGCCTTACCCATATGATTTGTTGATCTTCTCTTGTGATTTTTGTTATCTTGATGACATCTATATCCTGAAGATACTTTTCCAAACTTTAAATTATAATTAGAATAATCATCGTGTTTTAAGTAAAAAAGAGTCGCCTTTAATGTCCAAAATAAAGTCCTATGAATTCCTGGATACTCATATTTTCTTTTTTTCTCAAGTATACTAGACGACTGCTTCTGTTCAGGGTAAAGCCCCTTACCATAACCATCACACGTACCACATGTACATTTAGTTTTATTAAATGGTATATCAAACTCTTTTCCGATTTTTTTTTATAGCTTCTAATGTTTTAGATTCAACTATACCTGTTGGTTCAATTTCCATATAGTCCTTTTGAAACTGTTTAACCATTCTCACTGTCCTATCTGTAAATTTTTCATCAGGAACACCCCACAAAACCAGCTAAACGAATATTTATTTCTTGGACCTCTTTACCTTTATCTCCCTTTTTGTAAACTTTTGTTCCAGAAAATTCAAACCAATTACCATCACCATGATACCAAAGATTCGGCCTATTATCAACCACTTCTTCATATTGCACTTCAAACCAATTTTGGTTCTTGGGTTCTGTATCAACAACCATAAACAACCTCGTTTTTTTATCTGTTGTTTTATTTAGAGCTTCTCTGTATTTTTTTGTTTTTCTTCTTCCTAAGGATATATTGAATTTAATTTAAGCAATGAACAACTAATAATCTGTAAGTTATTTTTCGTTTTTTACTTAACCAAACGCAACCTGCTTTTATGAATATAACCTTTTTTGTTATCATAAAGAACAAGCCACCATTCATCTTTTTGTTCTAAAATTTCAACTAATTTACCAGACTGGATTTGAGAAAGTATTTTAGACGTAGTATTATTTTTTTCACGCATATTTACATAACCGTCTTTATCTACAATTTTAGCAAACTCACTATTTGGATTTATAGTTTCCTCTTCTGAAGAATACAATTTCCACCCTTGATTGTAATATTTTGGGTTAGGTGAAAACTCGGCTGCCCCAATATCTAAATCTCCAGAGCATGGTATTCTGTAATGACTCCATGCTGTTAATATCTTTTCATTTTTATCTTTATTTATCCAACTTCCAAAAAAATAACAGTTAGCATAACTTGGTATATAATCTAAAGTATCATCATAATTTATATTATTATCAGTGTCTTGATACCATGAAACCATTAGCTTCCCCTTAAAAACACCTCTATTATCTAAATTATTATCTTCTTTCAATTCATAAGTCAATATTGAAAAACCTTGTTTTAAAATTATATCAGAATAAGATACTTCCTCGTCTAGTTTTTTAGAAAATTTGTATTGTTTTTCTAATAAGAGTTCTCCTTTAAAATTCCTTGTACTTTCAGAGTAAACCTTTGTTTGCCCTTCTATTAGATAGCGATTATTATTGATTGTATCACGCTTAATCAAAGTAATAAAAAAATCTATTTTTCTCTTACTTTCTCCAATAAAACCTATATATGGTACTGTGTTATTTGTAAACACATCTGTTAAACCAACACTTGTTTCATCTTCAGAATAAGGCACCTCTGTATTCAAAAAATCATCAATAACATCATTCAATTTACAATGATTTTGAGCATTTGAGCAGCAAGAAAATAAAAAAAGTAATATAAGTATCTTAATTAATTTCATCGGTAATAACTATTTTAACATTATCTATTCCTTTTTCTTCTACAGTTTTTCTTTTTAAAAATACCTTAAAAGAAATAATTAATTCACTTACCTCAACCCAACTAGTCTATCCATAATCAAACAATATCCTGCAAAATCATACATAAATTTCTAATCTTTTAGAACACTGTCTATTTCTCGTTTAATAGCTAAAATCTCTTTTTCTTTTTCTAACATTTCTTTTTGTGTTACTTGTTTATTTTTCCAGAAATACAAT
Organism: Tenacibaculum sp. A30; assembly: GCF_051200845.1. Classification (NCBI taxonomy): domain Bacteria; kingdom Pseudomonadati; phylum Bacteroidota; class Flavobacteriia; order Flavobacteriales; family Flavobacteriaceae; genus Tenacibaculum; species Tenacibaculum sp. A30. The sequence goes on along the minus strand of NZ_CP195160.1, from coordinate 2,314,994 downwards.
TTATTTTCTTTAAAGAGAAAAGTATCTTTCTGTATTTTATTTTTAACATCAGAAGTTTTAACCACTAATAGAATAGAATCTTTATTGGTAATGAAAAACTTTGAAGAGTATTCGTTATCACTATAGTTATTAACTACTATGTATTCTAGTTCTCTTATAGAGTACTGAAAACTATCATTTAAATCTTCGTGTATTTCAACAAATGTTACTGTTGAATCAGATTCAATTCTTTCTCCTCCATTTGGTTGATAAAAAACAGAATTTTTAGCTTTATTTATTTTAGACATTACTTTCTTAAAGTATACTTTTTGAGTCTTAACATCTGGAATTAATCTAGTTTCTCCAGATTTTTTTTGGCAAGAGATTATTAATAAAATAATTATTATTTTTATAGTATTTGAAATATTCATTACTTTTTATATTTAGGAGTAAATAATCTTGTATGTAAATGATGGTGATGTGGTGGCATATTGTCAGATAATTTTAATATTTTTTTTACCTTGTTTAAGGTATAATAAACACTATAAAATCTTTTCCATCCAAACTTATGGAAAGCATCAATCATTTTTTCTTGACGAGTTACATCTAATTCTTTAGCCCCTTCGTCATTATTAATGTGAAGACTTGCTCCTGTTTTATCATTACGTAAATACCTAAAATCTCCGTGTAACCCATTTACATGTGTTGTACTTGGAAAGCCGTGATTATCTTTACTTGTAAAACCAATCATTGTAATGTCTTTATAACCTACATTAGCTATTGCACCTAATACACAAGCAAAAGCATTTGGGTGAATATAAGGTCTAGTACTATCGGACATTAATTTAAATTGAATAGGTAATTTTTGTCCTGTATAATTTTTACTACCTATTTTAATTAATGGTGATTTCTTCCCTGTCTTTATGTTTTTTCTAATTTTCCCTTTTTCATCACCCTTTGTTCCTTTGACAACTACTTTATCAGTATACGTATACTTTTTACGTCCTTTACCTATAGTTTCTTCTTTCGTGAACCCTGCTGGCACAGATTTTAGTGTTTTTCCATACTCATACTCTTCAACTTGAATTATATCATAAACATCTTTTAAATTGTGTTTTTTCCATCCTTATCATAATAAACATATTTTACTTTTTCAATATTTCTCCTTTATCATTTATCATATATTTTTCTACATTAGAAAACTTGCTACTCCCTTCTTCATCTTCAAAGTAATATTTAATATAAATGACGCCTTCTTTATCAATAAAAAATGATTTCATTCTGGCAAATATCCCATTGCTGTAATCATAATACAGATTCATTTCACTAATAATCTTATGATTTTCATCAATTACAACCAAATCTTTTCGATCTACAGAAAAAACATTACCATCATAATCATTAATAATAGATTCTCCTCCAAAAATCATTATATAAAAATTATTCTTTTTAGGTAAAACTTTCACCAAATCAAAAAAAGAATAATCGCTTATAGATTGTAAAGCAAACGAATCTTCCTCATTGAATGTATCTGCTTTAGTTGGTTTATAAAATGAACTATATTGATTAGTTTTTATTCTTTTAAAATTAGAATTATTTACATCGTAATATTCAAAAAAAGTTTTCTGTTCTTTTTCTTTATCTATTAAATCTTTAAAGAAAAAATCCGACCCTATAGGTAATGAATCTATAACTAAACTATTTAACCCTTTGTTTTCATGGTTTTCATTTTTTATACTTTTCTTACAGCCTAAAGGTAATAAGGCTAAAAACAATATCAATAAATATCTCATGTATTTCTATCCTTCAAAATCTCCACAATCTTCTTTTGAAAATCCCCTTTCTTTAGATTTATCTATATAATACTCATGCCTTCCCATATCCGTTTCTTTTAACAAAGAATCTATTTTAAACCTATACAGTTCTTCCTCATTTAACTTAAAAAAACTTATACTATAAGTTTTTTTATCATCTAATAATGTAAAATTAATACTCGTTGCCTCTTTTCTAACTTCACTAATTTCAAAACTGTAAATAATGTCTATTTCTTTTAAATCAAAATCTTCAGAGTACCGAGAAAAATAAATTTTTTGTTTACTTGTATCTATATATATAGAAAGCGAATTCCACATACAGGTAGAATAAAAATCTAACCAGTATCTTTCATACATTTTGGTCTGTGAAGAATCTTTTATGGATAAACCTATAAGTTTTTTGTTAAAAATATCTTTATACAAAGGAATATCAAAAGACACTTTTTTCTCACTCTGAACAACATTATTTACATTATTATCTAATCTGTCTTTTTTTTCAATGTTCTTTTTACAACTAACTATAAAAACTAATAGAATTAGAGTAAGTATTATATTTCTCATTTTCTTTTTTTAAACCTATTTGGTCTTTAAACTCCTCTGTCAAGTATGGTTCTAGTTCATTAATATTAAAACCAATATACCCATTGGGAAATATCTGTCTGTAAATGCCTCCTTGTCCATTATAATGAAAATTTTACATTAAAAATTAACTAATCTGTACCATTCCCAAATAGTTCTTCTACTTTATATTTTTCATCTTCACTAATAATCCATTCATTCAAATTATTCCATTCACCACTACAAAACAAGTCTGTGTTTTTTTCTGAAAGTTTCATGTTTTCTATGTCAAAGAAAATACAATAATATTTTTCAACCTCTTCTTTATTGCTATCTATTTCTAATATTCCTTTCTCTATGGAATGTAATAGTAAATATTTCTGATTTGGTGAAAAGTCTTCTATAGTATTTTTTTCAAAACACATATTTGCTTTAGTATCTAGTCTATTTATTTTATTGCTTATTTTATTTTGAACCTTTATGGTTGACCAACATTCCTTTTTACTTTTAACAAAGTATACAATATACTTTTCTAAATCAAAAACTATACTATCAGTACTTGATTTAATATCTATTTCTTTTAACTTTTGTGATTTTTTTTCTACTCTCGGTTTACTCTTTACAACTACTTTTGCATCTTTACTGGTTTGCTTACAAGATTGTGTAATTATAAAAAACATTAAAAAAAGTCTAGCTAATTTCATTATAGTTCTGTTTTCAAGTGATTATATCTACTTGGAGCGACACTAACTCCATTACTTTTGGACATTCTTCTATTAACTCCATAATCATCTAATATTTCCTTCTCATATTCGGAATGACTATTTCCCCAATCGTTTGGATTTCTTGAAATCTTGGTTTTATGTTTTTTTTCATCTTTCTCTTTCTTATTAAAATCTTCTATTTCTTTATCCTTCTTAGTATAAAAATTATCTAAAGCTTTTCCCAAATCGGTTTTAACATAAGCAGGTCTATTTATATGATGGTCTAATGCAGTAGCTTTACCTAACTTAGATTTAAAATAAGAACTAATTTTATAGCTATAACCTTTAGGTTTAAATTTTATAACAGTATCTAATCTTTTTTTTGTATCAATAATTTGTAGGCTTTGGAAATCAGAATCTTTGAATGCTTTCACAATTGGCTCAAGCAACTCACATTCAAGCTTTTGTTTATACGTCGAACTTTCAAAGCCTTTACGAATTTCTTTTTTGAGCTCTTTACCTTCTAACTTTTTATTGGTATTTGGAGATTTATAGAACATTTTTTTTCGTTTTCTATATCCCATTTTATTGCTGTTTTACAACTTATAAAAAGTAATAGAATAATTAATTTAGTGTATTTCATATTGAAATCTATTTTAGTTTTTTACTAATCTAAAATATTCAAGACTCTAATTCCTCTCCTAGTTGGAAACTTCTACTTTTGCTTTATTTTCATGAAACATTCCATCATCTTTTAACATTATTTCTCTTCTTATAAATATAGATTCATCCTCCATTGAATTATAACTATAAACAATAATATTATTAGAATCTATTGTAAAACACTCATGATAAGAAACATCTTCTAACCCAATCCCAGATGTAACCAACCTTACTCTATCTATTAATTTATTCTGAATGTTATTATAAGTGAGTAATTCTAAATTGTAACCTATAGGACTAATGTCTCCTTCTATAGTTTCATCAAATATTTTATTTAACAGTATAAAAAAGTCAATCTCTTTATAATTAGATTTTACTCTTTCATATAGATAATTCTCTGAAAAAAAAGTCCTTTTAATGTCTTCATCTTTATTTTCTAACAAAAAATAATAATAAGAAGGCTGATACTTTTTAGTTGAACTATTAATTTTTTCTATTGTTGTTTTATATAATAATCTATCTTCATCAGGACTTAAAACATTTAAACTATCAGTATTTAATTGAATATAGTATTCAATATTTTTAATAGTATTTTGCTCTTCTACAATATCTTTATCACAGTTATTTTCAAAAATTTTATTTTCTATAAACTTTACTTTATAAGCAAAACTTTTATTACCACTTTTCTTCACTTCCTCTTTATTAGTGTTCCCTTTATCTTCTTTTTTATTTACATTGGTAGTACATTGTGTTAAAAAAAGAAGCGAAAGAATAAATATACTTTTCATCATTTTTTATATTTTCTCTAGTTGAGAAACTTTTATTATTTTGTTTACATGAGATAAAAACTATCAAGAGTAGCATTATTAAACTACTTTTTCTCTTTAATAAATTTTTTACCATAAACATTTGATAGTTTAATCTACTCTTTATAATAAAAACTATTTACTCTTCTTTATAAAAGAACCTGTATCATTTACTGTAAACTCTTCTGAACTTAACAATTTATATTCAGAGCTTAAGTCATGTCCTTTAACTAGAAAATCATATACATATATGTGTAAGTTTTCATCAACAAAAAATACTTTTTCATTCTGTATATACATAGCCCCTAAATATTCACCCTTATAGCTTTGTGTAAAATACTCAGTAGTATTTAAAACTTCTATTTCTGCTATTATATTATTTTGAGAATCTATTGTTACTAAATATCCTCTATTGGCTTCTTCACTTTCAGCATTGAATACTTTTTCAGACATGTCCTTTCCTATCGTGGTTACATAACAAAGTGAATAGTTTCCTGTTCTATATAACACCCCATATGGATAATTCACAGTATTCCTTTCAATATACTCTATTTTAATATTATTTGGTAAATAAAATGTTTTTTTTATATCTGGGATTTCTAATCCTTCTCCCTCTATTTTAGGGTTTAGCTCTTTTAATTTTCTATACCCTAAAATTGCTTTTCCGAAATGCAATTCATCAAACCAACCTAGGTCATTGTATTCATATTTAATTAAATCTTCATTTCCAAAAGGTAAATTATTAACCTTGGGGGGTTTTGATTGCTCATTTTTAGCAATCAGTTTTTGGTTTCTTTTGTTGTTATTTTGTTGTTTACAAGAAACAGTCAAAACAAGCAGAAAAATTATTATCCTTCTCATTATTTCTTATAATTTGGAGTAAAGCTACCTGAATGTAGATGATCGTTATGATATTTATCTTTGGTTCCATGTGTATAACTCATACTACTACCTACATAGTGTAACTTAAACCCAAAGTCCCATAAAGCATTAATAAATTTTTGTTCATCCGTTTTTTTGCTTAAATAACATGTGTCAATACTTTGTCCATTAACATGAGTTGTACTAGGATAACAGCTAGAATCTTCATAAGATGACCCAGTGGATTTAACATCATTAAATCCACATTTCGCAAGAGCTCCAAGAAATCCTGCAAATAGTTCTGGATTAGAATAAACTCTTAATGTTTCATGAAAAGTAAATTTTATTTTTGTATTTCCTTTTGAATAGTTCACCTCTTTCATTTTGACTAATTTTACTTTCCCTGTGCCTTTCTCATATATTCTATACTTAATTCTAAAGCTCCCTTTTGTTATTATATCTCCATCTGAATAAATCCTTGTTTCTTCTGCATCAACCCCTTCTTTATCATATGTTATAGTCTTTACAGCTGTCTGTTTATCTTCCTCCTTTTCCTCATCTTCTCTAAATCTATTAGATGATAATGTTTTCCCCTTTTTAAGTTTATCTACTTCAATAACATCAAAGTTTCCTAAACTATGTTTGCCTCCTTCTTTATCATGATAGATATAACTCACTTCTTTCAATCCTTTAAAATCTAGTTTACTTATTTCTCCCGTATGATAAATATTTATGATATTTTGATTTATTAACTCAAACCAATTTCCTTCTCCATAATACCAGTAGTTCGGACGGTTATCAAAAATTTCCTCATATTTTACTTCAAACCAATTTTGATTTGCAGACTCTGCATCTACAACCATAAACAGCTTCGTTTTTTTATCGGTTGTTTTATTTAGAGCTTCTCTGTATTTTTTCTGATCTTTCTCTTCTTTAGGTGATAGTGTAACTGCGTCTATTGCAAAGTTTCTAAAATCTTCAGCATTTGATATGTTCTTTTTATTTTGCTCTGTAAATCTACTTACATACGTTTCAATAACACTAGTCTTTTTACCATCTTGCTGTAAAACTATAGGACTATCTTTTTCTACTAAACATTTTTTTTCGGCTTGTTTTAAACTTAACTTTATGCGTTTATTAGCCATATTTTCGGTTTCAACTACCATATACACCTCATCTCCTAAATTAGCATTAGCTAGTTTTGTAAACTCTATTTTTGGCAGAATTAAAGGAATATCAATACAATCTCCTTTTGTATATGAGTCTTTTTTAAGTACCTCTACTATGTGAGCAACTGTTGTCTGCTGTTGCTTTTTTTGTAAACCTCCCTTAATGTTTTTATAAATAATTGTTGCTATCTTTTCCTTACGAGCTTTTGTACTTGTATTATTGCTCCCTTTGAAAGTATAACTTTCTGTTTCTCCTGTTTTCTCAGTACCTTTAATCTCTTTTTTTGCCAAATAAGCTTTTTTTACTCGTTGGGTTTTAATTTTCAGAGTATTACTTGGTTTTACGGTTAATGTTGCCATAGCTAATTAATTTTGTATTGTTTCTCTTTCTCCTTCTTGTTGAACAACTACACGTAACTTCAATTTATGTTCGCTACTAGTTACCTTAAAATCTTTTATAATATCGTTTTCTATAACCTTATCGTTGTATACAAAATCTTTGGTGTGGTTACTTAAATCAATATCTATTGTTTGTCCTATAGCATTTTCTGTTTTCAATACTAAGTACACTTCTTCTCCTGTATGTGGTTCTGCTTGTTTATTACCTTCAAGGTCGGTATAGTAACAAGTAAAACGCGGTGTTGTATCTTCTTTAGCTTTGTATGGTGTAGCTTCTTTTATTGGTATAAAACTTTCTTGCCAGTGTTTTATATAACGTGTAGTACTTTTTTTACTCCAGCTAGAGTTATTAAAAAATCGGTAGTCTTGCATGGCAGGAGATATGGTTAAAGTAACCTGCATACCTGACTGATTACAAAACTTTTCATGGTAATTGATGAGTGTACCATCTTGAAAGTTGTATTCAAAAATTTCTAATCCGTCATAATCATCTTGATAAAAAACAATTTTACCGTCTCTTAACTGATATAAGTCAAAAGGATATGGTATTTTTTTGTTTTCGGTTCTGTCTGCGATTATCCACTCTAAAAAACTATCATCATACATTTGCGATTCAAATGTAACCGAGATGGTTCCTCCCATTAAGGCAGAGGTAGGTTTTCCGTTCCAATCAATAAGTCGATTGTAATTTAAATTTGTATTGAAAAGTTCTCGTTCTTCTCCACATACAAATAGCTTTGCTTTAACATTCATTTTTAGGCAATTTTCGGGTTCTTCCTAACTATTAACTAGGGCAATAGTTCTAAAGGTATGAAGTACACTTCACTTCTATAACCTTCTTCTACTTTTTGCAACTTATTTTTTAAAAATAATTCTTCTAATTTATCTATTTTTTCATATTGTTGAAAATAAAACTTTTCAAAACCATTTTTTCCTACTCTTTTTCTTGGCAATTTATATATTCCTAAACAGTAATATCCTTCATGATTTAAAGGAATTCCTGATTTAAAGTAAAATAAATCTGCTATTGTTGCTTTTCTACTTAAAACATATCTATAGGCAGCTTTGTTTAATATTTTTATTTGTTTTTGGTACAATCGTTTTATTACTCTTCGCTTTTTTCTTGTAATGGGTTTTGCCATTTGAGGAAATGTGCTGCGATAATTTTCTATTAATTCTATAATTTCATCTTTATCTAAGACATAGCCTTTTTTTATTATACTATCGTTAAGTAATGATACTTTTTGGTACAATACTTCATGTAAATTGTTTCTGCTTAATTGAAAAAGACGTAAGCTGTCTGTATTTAACTCTTTATATCTTGTTTTTATCGTTGTGCTTGGTTCACTTCTTAAAACTCCTAGTTTTTTATTAAAGTAATTTAACGAGGATATAAGCTTATTATTTGTTAATGTAGATCTTTTTAAAACAGTATCTATCGCTTTTTCTAAAGATAGAGGAGTTAATGAACTTTCTATTCTTGGAAAAATAACGCCTCCATTAAAAAGGCTATTATCTGGAGCATCGTACACATAAATATTATCTTCATCAGCAGGTATCTTTTTTAGGATATTGTTTTCTACTATAATTTCATTATCCACAATAAAATTCTTGATAAATTCATTATAATATTTTCCTGTTTTATACAAAAACTCTTTGCTTCCTAATATATAATTCTGAGATCTTACACTTTGATTATTGTCTAATTGTGCAAAAATAATTTTAGGTGATTTTTTAGCTATTTTTTCAAAAAAAGTATCTTTTTGCCTTTTAATATCATTCGTGTTTTCTTTGCTTGAAGCAATGATGAAGAAATTGTTTTCAAAACGCTTATTTTCATCTGAAAAATTATCTATTACATAATTTACTGCTTTGGGAATAGACATTGTTTTTTCAACGTATTCTACAGCTAAATTGTTTTGATTACTTTCTATAAAAGATTCAACAAAGCTAATCCACTCTGAAAAAGAGCTTGTTTTTTCTAATATTGCTGTTCCTTTTCTATCGACTAAAATTGCAGAAAAACTGTATTGAGCTTCAGTAGGTTCTTGAAATAAGGTTATGTATAAACTTTGTAATGAGTTCAATATTTTTTTTAGATGTTCGCTTTCCTCATTTTTAGAAATAAAATGGAAGTTTACTACCTTCGACTCCTCTTTCATAAATTTTATTTCTTTTGTATAAAAGCTATTTCCTTTTACATTAATAAGTTTATTTTTATCATGATTCCAAACATGTACTGGAGCTATCAAGTCTTTAGTAACATCTGTTTTTAAGTTTTTATATCCTGTATATAAGTATTTAGACAATACATCTTCACCTGTAAGTTGAATTGTATCTTTATTACTAACTGCCAATAAACTATCAGTGTCATTTATAACATATACTTGACTTTGTCCAATACGTGTAATTAAGTTTGATGGTATCCAACCTACTGTTTGAGAAATAGAGTCTTTTAAAACGGGTTTATCTGACACAAATACTGCTTTCCCTTTTTCATCGTACTTATAAGGATACACTATTTGATTAGATACTAACTTCTTATTAGACTTTGTTCTAAAAAAAGGGTCTTTAAACACATTTACAGAATCTACTTCCATATAAGGCTTTAAATCAAAAAGTCGTAATGTTTTATCAGTACCTACTTTATATTTTATTGGCTTATTGTTACAGGTTTCTATAAAAGAGTGATTGTACTCTATAACATTATTTACAGGTATCCAGCCTAAATATTCTACCTGTTCAGTATCTTTAAAGTTAAACTTATCTCCATAAAACATAGAAAACAACCCTTTAGGTTTCCCTATTTGATCTGGATTCGCTACTACTACTTCATATGAATTTTCTTTTTCATCAATTACATATAAGGGAGTTAACAATCCTTTTTTCTTAAACTTCTCTTGAACGTAAGGTCCTTTGTAAAAAGAATTGTTTTCTCTATCAGAAAAAACCATTTTTAACGAAGCGTCGTGCTTAGTTTTTACTTTTTTAAGATAGTTAAATCTATTTTCTTTTACTTCTTTTACTTTTTCATATTTCCCTATAGTTTGCGATACAATAGGAAAAGAATATAGCGACAGAAAAAAAATAAAAAGTGTTATTTTTTTTTGCATTATTATCTTAGTAAACTTTGTGTTACATTTAATCTTCTGAAACATTTAATTGTATCTATTTCAACTTTATTAATTATTATTTTGCTTCTTTTTTTATTTTCTAGGTAGTGTAAACCTTGACAGTAACTAAAAAAGTCATTATATCTCCCTCCATTAACAATTACTAGTATATCTTCAGCTTGATTACATGTATAGTTATTTTTTATATAGTTTAAGTTTTTATAAAAAGTACTCCTATCTGTAACTTTACTATCTGCTATTGCTTGAAGTCTTTTTCTAATGTCATTTTGAACAACCCCTAAAGAGTCTACTTTTTCTAGCTCTTCAACTTTTTCAAACCTTGGTAAGATTCTTATGTTATGATATATAGGATATTTTAATGTGTTTGTTTGAAGCTTTACTCTGTAATCTCCAGGTTTACTGTACCTATAAATAACTTGTTCTTCATAAGCGTCAACTGTTCCTGTTTCTCCAAACTCCCAATACCAAGTGTTTATTCCTTTTCCTTCGGTAAAAAACACTAGTTCTTCACCTACATAACCTTCATCCACTCCATGTAATGTTACCAAAGAGTCTCTAGCTGAAATCTTAGGTAAAGAAACAACTCCTATTTGTTTTGATACAGTGAATTTATCGTTTATTTTTATTGACACAAGGTACTTTCCTTCTTTACGATATTTATAGTCAATATTACCTCGTTTTACAATAGAATCTCCATTCCCCATGTGCCACACTACTTTTCTCCCCTCAACTAAACTTGTATCGTTTAGAAGAAAAAACAATTTTTCTCCAACTTCAAATTGGTAATTACTATTAGACTCAGACACATAAAAATCTAAGTTACTAAGTCTTGATTTATAGGGTGCAAATATTGCTAGTATAAGTACTAATAGCGCTATAAAAATTAAAGCCGACAATTTAAATTTATTAGACATACTCTTATATTTAAATGTTAGCTTTACATTCTTCTAAATTCTCTTTCAAAACTTTATTATTTCTTTTTAAAGCATTGTATTCTTCACTCAAGTCGAAAAACATTTTAAGCGTTTTTGATGATTGAACTCCAAAAATGTATCGGTTATTCATATCGTTATCTCTATAAATTTTTTTGTATAGTTGGATTTCTTTATCTAATTCATCTAACACCTGAATTTGAATAACATCAAAAGGTATTTCTTGAATTTTTTTATGTGTTTTTTTTATTCTTTTTGTATACTCTTCTTGAACATCAAAAATTTCTTCTGAAGCATCAATACTATTCAGTAACTCTTTGCTTTCCACTACAGGTACTTTAAAAATAAATTTTGTTAGTATTATAAATACTACTGTAGATATTATTATAAACAAAAGAGAGAACCTTATTTTTTCCCAAAAAACTTCATGTTTATCCATAGCTTAATCTTTATTTAAATCCTTATTTAAATCTTTATACTTTTCTCTACATTTTTCTAACTGCTCTTTATTAGCCTCCCTTGTATTAACTTCTTTGTTATAACTTTCAAGAAGTGACTGTATATTTCTTATTTCTGATAAAAACTCACCGTAAATTTTGTAATAGTCATTTTCTTTTTTTGTACTATCAATACTTTGTCTTATCTCAACTCTAGTATCGGTAATAATCTTTTGCATTTGCCTATATTCTCCTATATTTCGTCTTTTGTTTTTTAAGCTATATAAATTTTTAAAAAGCTCTTCCATTTTAAAATTTAACATTGCTTGTTTTTTAAAAACTTCATTGTAGTGAGATTGTTTACTCTCAATTAAAACAACTCCTTGTTCTGCAATAATTAAAGTAACATATAAACAAAAAAACACAACAACTCCTGTTAAAGAAAACGATGCTAAGAACTTAAGTATTTGTTTTTTTCTCTCTTTGTGATTTAAAGCTTTCATAAGAAATTAGTATTAATCAATTATACTCCAAGTACTATTTTTCCCTCTATTTCTATTGAACTGTGAACCTGATTCTTCGTTAATTACGATGTTATCCTTTCTTTGTCCTATATACTCTAACTCACTCATCTTTTTAAACACTCTCTCTAACATAACTACAAACCTATTTAACACATCAAAAGTCTCAGCTATTTCTATGTGATTGTATTTAACGTTTACAGCATCTACTATAGCATCAAGAAAATCAGAAGGTTTAATATCTGTCCATTGATAATAATATTGTAACAGTTGTTCTTTCTCTTTATCATCCATAATACTTAAACAAATAGAAAGCTTGTTTGCTAACACCACTAACCTATCAACCAAATACATAGGTGATCTACTAGTAGAAATATTTTCTAAATTAAAAATATTATCACTGTAGTACTCTTGCAGTTTACTGCAAATTGAAAAGGTATTGGCTACTAATTTATTACTGCTTTTTTGCCCATTATTTTTTTTGAAAATTTTAATCGAATAGTTTTTAGACTTAATAAGCATTTGTAATAACCCTTTTCCAAATCCTTCTAACCTTTCATTAGATGTTAAATTAACAACAGGAGGCACATAACTTTCATCAATAGAAAACAATCCATTTGTCCATAACACCTTTCCTATGACCAAAAAGTGTTCTTTTAAAAAGCTAGTATTAATTTTTGAAACAGGAAGTGTATGTAATTCTAATTTTGGTAAAACGTTTGGATGGTGTAGTGGTATAACCTCAGGGTCAGGAACACCTACTGGCAAATACTCAAAAGGAGACAAAGACAGCATTATATAAAACTCTTCACTTTCTGTCTTGTCAAAATCAGACGTTTTTAAAGTTACAGAAGGTGAATTTGCTCCATACAAATCACGATGGTACATAATTCTATATCCTTTTTCTGTAATTGCATTACACGATTTAAGCTTTATCACTAAAGAATTATCTCCATCACTTAAAACATCTAATTGTAAGTTTTCAAAATCAGCTCCATTTTCAATTAAACCATACTCATAATTTTTAAGAGAAACCGAATTATAATCTTTTATAGTTTCAATTGTATTATTATAGTTTTTAAAAAAATGTTCTGCAGATATTTTTACTCCGTCAGTCCAGTTTATCGGTAAATAATCCATTTTGTTATTTTTCTTATTCATCATCAATAGTATTTAGTGCAGTTCTTCTTATGTATATAGTTTGTTTATTTCTTATCCTGTTAAATTTCCCATCTTTTTCAGCATCTAAAACCTTTGTAAATAGTGGGAAGTTAAACCACTTGTTGGTATAGAATATCCAACCAATGGGTTCTCCGTCTAAATAAGTATCAATCATTCTATCAGGAAATCTAAAATTTTGATCTTCTATAAATCGATTAAACCACATACCTACTGATACTTCCATAGGTAACTTTACTGAAAAAGAGCTATAGTTTTTATCTTCTGGATTTCTTTTAATTTTCACTGTAACCTGTATTAGTTTAAAAACATCTACATTATCCCAGTACATATCACTAACCCCATTATCTGAAACATTCCAAGCTTTATAAAACGGTTTTGATATGTTTAAAAAGTAACCTAAAGACATTGAGTATAATAATGGTAACGCAAACCAAATTATTGACAACATAGCCCAAAGTGCATAAGGGAGATCACTTATTTTTTCAAAGATTAAATAATACAACCATGCAGAAAGAACCATTACTATAAAAGCAAAAAATAGTGTATGGAATTTGTTGTCTAGCCCTATAGACTTGTAAAATTTTGTATTCTGAAAAAGCATAAAGAATACACCTATAAAGAGATAACACAAAACCGTGAGTATTAATCCCACCCATACAAACTCATACTTTAATAAACTGATTAAAACAGGTGCTATCAAAATAAGGGTAAGTAACAAAACTAAAACTATCGCCTTTTTTATATTAAAAGACTTTTTAACTTTTACTATATTATTTAACACCATTAAAGAAATAATGGCTATTAATGGTGCTAAAAGAAATTTTAAAAAATATACTATTATTATGTTCATAACTTTTTCTTTTCTTATTTAGTTAAATATGAATCATATCCTAAAAATCTTTCAGATAAAACAAAAGATTGATCAGAATTTGTTTGGTAAGTAATATGAATTTTTCTTGAGGAAATTAAAAAGAAGTTTAACACTTCCTTTATTTGTAAAACACTCTTTTCTAAAACCTTAAAATTCTCAACTTCTTTTTCTAATATTACCACTACCTTCACATCATCTATCTCACTATAAAACTCTCCACTCAATCCTAGGTCAACTCCTAAAACTGCATCTCCCAAGCTTAAAAAAGGAGATTCGTTTATAACACAAGGCACATAGCTAAGTTGTACTTTTAAGCCTAAAACTACTTGTATTAACTTTTCTAATTCAACTAAATTTTCTTTAAAAAATTCAGATTTACATAAATTGAGAAATAGTTTATACAAAGACTCATCTGAAACTTGTAAATCAGAACCTATGATCTGTTTAAAAATATTTAGCAGATTTTGTTTTGATTTTTTATCTGAGAAAAAATTTAAGCTTCTGTTATTAATTCTAACTCTTTCTTTAAAAATTTCAGTATCGAAAAGAGTAAAGAAGTTAATATCTCCTTTTTCTTTTTCTCTATTCCTACGAATCGTATCAACTACTTCTTTTTTGTTATCAGAATTGACCCCTAAAGAAAGAGGATAAAATAAAATTTCTGGTAGCTGATGGTATATACTATTTCTACTTAAGTTAACAACTAAGTTCTCTTCAAATCCTGTATCTTTAGCTATAAAGTTTGAATTAATAGACAAAACATCTTTAGATTGAGCTCTAGTATTCATACCGTGATTTTTCACAATTAATACTTCTGAGACATCTTTTTTTAATAAAAACTCTAATTCTTCAATAAAAACCTCACCTATAAAGTTAGATGTCATATTACGAACAAGCTCGTCTATAACGGTATCATTTTCATTTACACTAGCTCCCATACAAGATTATTGTTTTTATAATCTAATAATACATGATCTCCTTTATTTACCTGTTCAGAAACTATCATTTTAGATATTATCTTTTTCACGTATGTTCTTACAACTCCTGCAATGGGTCTGGCTCCATACTTTTGAGAAAATCCTTTTTTTGACAAGAACTCTAAAGCTTCATCAGAAATATCTAACACTATTTGTTTTTGTTGTTCTAATTGCTTTCTTAGTTTATTAAAGTGTATTACTAAAATATCTTGTGCTACTTTTTGATTTATTGGCGCAAATGGAACTACTTCTGTTAACCTCCCTAAAAATTCTGGTCTAAAGTGTTGTGCCATTACCTCTATTAACTCATTTGAGGTCGGAATTTTTCCTCCTGTTATTTGCTCAGCAATCCATTGACTACCTATGTTAGATGTAAAAATGACAATCGCATTAGAGAAATCTCCTTCTCTTCCTAATTTATCATGAATTACTCCTTCATCCATTAATTGTAGAAAAACATCATACACAGAACTGTGAGCTTTTTCAATTTCATCAAATAAAACTACTGAATATGGACGCTGTCTAATTTTTGTTACTAACATCCCTCCTTCTTCATATCCTACATAACCTGGAGGTGCCCCATAAAGTAGCGCTGCTGAATGTTCCTCTTTAAATTCAGACATATCAAAACGAATCATTGCTGTTTCATCATCAAATAGTAACTCTGCTAATGATTTAGTTAATTCAGTTTTTCCTGTTCCAGTAGGTCCTAAAAAGAAGAAAGAACCAATTGGTTGTTTAGGGTTACTAAGTCCACTTCGCGATTCAATAATAGCATCAGAGAGTGTTTGAATAGCGTTTGACTGCCCTTTAACTCTTTCTTGTAACTTTTTATCAATATTTAAAAGACGTTCTTTTTCTTCTGTTTGAATTTTTCCTAAAGGAATGCCTGTAATTTCTGATACAACAGCTTCAATATTCATTTCACTTACAATATCAATAGGCGTCTTAGCTAGCTCTTTTAACATTGATAAGAATTCATCAACCTTCGATATTTCTTGTTGTAAATCTGGATTATCAGATACTAAATTAAATGACTTGGTAACTTTTGAGGTTTGAATAACACTAACTTTTCTATAAATAGTATTGTATATTAATTGTAAATCTGAAAATTCAAACTTTTCCGAGTCTTTAACTTCATTAAACTCTTTTTCTATTTTTCTAACCTCTGTTAATACCGTAGCGTTGCTCATCTTTACAGCTGCTACAGTTTTATCTATTAAATCTATTGCACCATAAGGTAACTTCTTTTCCTTAAAATACCTTTTTGAAAGATGTATAGATTCCTCAATTGCTCTATCTGAAATTTTAATATCAAAATGTAGTTCCAACCTTTTTTTATGTCTATGTAAACACTTTAACATCTCTAGGCTACCTAATTCCTCTAGCTTCAATATTTCTAATTTACCATCTATAGGGTGTCTTTCAAGATTTTTCCTGTATGAATCTGAATTAATTGTAAAAATCATATTAATACGCCCTTCACTTAATTGAGCGTTTAAAATATTAACAATAGCATTGGTTTTTCCTGATGCGTTTTCAAGCAATACATGAAGATCATCAATAACTAATATGGAAGGAGCATCAATAGACTCTAATTTCTCAAATAGTTCTGATATTTTCTTATTTACATCATTTTCAGAGCTTGCTCCTGCTAATAATTTTGGGACATTGAGTTTAAACACTAAGTGACTTTTCAAATACTCATCTGTACTATTACTCAATTCTCTTACGAAGTAGTTTACTGTTGCTGTTTTTCCTATACCTGAATCTCCTACTAAAATAACTCCCTTGCTTTCTGATCTTTCAAAATTTTCTAAAATCAATCGAACTTCTTTTTCTCTACCTAAGATTAAGTTTCCTTTTTGTATTACCTCTTCTGTTTGAAGGTCTTCGATATAGGAACTTATTGCAGAAATATTTTCCTTAACGTTTGATTCTAAAAAAGTGGGAGTATTAGCATTGTAATGATTTAAAATATCTTGTTCTGTTATACCTAATGTTTCTATTTGTTGTCCAGAATACACAACTCCCTCTCTTACAACTGCTGTAAAAATACATAAGGCATCAATATTTTCCGTTCCTAATTTAATTTTTGAACGTTCAGATTCTTCGAAAACCTTAGCAACTTCATGGTCTGGATTTACATCTCCAGAAGCTTTTAGTGGAGTTGACTTATACATTTCTTTCATTACCTCAAACCACTCAAGAATATAGTTAGCATCTTTACCCATGCTATCAATAATCTCTTCTAAACCAGTTGGTTCATTAATTAGCGATGTTATTAAATGACTAACACCATAGGTACTTTGATTTTCTCTGTAAGCAATACTTTTAGCTCTTTTTATGCTTGATAAAGCACTTGAACTGTAATCTTTTTCTATCATTTTTTTATAAAAAATACTTTATATGTTATATTTGATATTGATCTTTTTTCTAATTCTTTTTCAAGATAATAACTGAAAAGGTTTTGTTTTTCTTCAGAAATTAACTCTCTCTTAGTTTTTATGTATATATCTGTAGTTCTAATTAATCCTTTTTTCTTTTCTTTTGATATTGCAACACCATCTTTTATAGAAAGGCTCTCAACAAAATGCCCTATTTTATTGTTTATAAAACTTTTAACATCTTCTCTAGTTACAATTCTTTCTCTAGTAAGTAACCCATAGCGCAGTCCATTTATTTTGTCGTGCTCCTCTTTTCTTATATGCCCACCTATTGTATCTGTTTTGAGTTTTATTTTACTATCAATAAACTTACCTGTTCTATACTGATTAAAAGTATAACTAGTATTGATATCATTTGCGTGGTTTGCATTAGTTAGCCAATACTGAAATTCATAATTAAAGGCATCTTTATGTGGATAGGTTAACAAAAATGTTTTGTTATTATTTGCATTAACCTCACCAAACTCTAAATGAATTTTCTTATCAATCTCATCTAGTTTTTCATGCAAATCATCTAAATATGCTTGAATAATATCATACCCTATTGCAGAAAAAGCACTACCCTCTTCTCTTACAGTTTGAGAAGTTTTACTTAACATCATCTTAGCACTTCTTGTATCAAACCTTCCTATGTCTCCAAAGTAGAGAGAATAACCTCCTTCAAGACTTTCTGTAGAGTTTTCTATAACGTTACTATAACTATTTCCTTTATCATCACTTAAACTTTCTATATTTAAAAAGTAGTTTTCACCTTCACTCAGTACCGATAAGATCCTTCCATTTTTTCTAAAGTTATGTTGTTTATACTCTAACTTTCTATTAACTACTGGAAAAGTATTTAAACTTACCTCTATTCCTTGTAGTTTCTCTCTAGAAAAAACTTCTGGTAACTTTACTTTAAACCATAAAAGCTTTTTATCTAAATCTTCAGGCTCAATAAAAAAATCAGTTTGCTCTCCAAATAATTCATTTATTGTTTTTTGTTGTCTACAAGACTCATTTAAATTTAAAGTATAAAAACAGTCTTCATAAAAAGAAATTACATCTTCAAAGTAGTGAACTTCTTTGTTGTTATTTATTAAAACTTCCTTATCTAGAAACATTTCATTCTCATCAACATCATACACCTTCATTGTTTTTAAAAAAGGTAAAAGCGAAGTATCTTTTAGTATAAAACAAAGAGATAGATTATTAGTTTCTTCCAATAAATCATCTAAAATTTCAACACCAAACCAAAGTTCGTAATCTTTAATTTTCTTTTCTTCAGATAAATAAAGAGCATCCTCCATGTTACCAAATCGGTTTTCACAAACCAACAACTTATCATCGTACCCTAAATATTTAATAGATGCATTTATTAGCTTTTTTGTAATAATTGGAGTAAAAAAAACATCTAACTTATCTTCTCCAAATCTTCTCTTTGAGCAATAAAAATGATCTGAAACATTTAATTGTGTCGTATCGTCTTCCGGCTGAGCTTTTAATAAAGCATGTGAAGGTGATGGTAAGGACCACTTGTTACTTACCAAAATTCTGGATAACCTATCTAATAATTCTTTATCTGAAACATCTATTTGTTGGTGTAATTTTGATATTTCATAAGCAAAAGTATGTAAAAGCAAGTCTAAAATAGGATCTACACTCCTTTTATCTTTAATGCCCCATAATTCCATCGAACGCAATAGCATTCGATTTTTAATTTTCATAAAATATTCGTCTCTCATTGCTATTTTTATTTTTTTTATTGTGATAAAGGACTAATGTAAAAAAGTGTAGCAAAATTAAATGGCGCATCGGTTTCTATAATTGTACCAAATACTTTAATTTCTGCTTTTCTTCTTACATGAACATCCGTAGTCTCAGCATCATCATCTATTTCAGATAACCTTACACTAACTCTAATATCCTTGAGTCTTGGCTCATACTCAACAAAGGCATAATATAAAGAATCTTTAACTTTTTCTTCCCATTTATTAATTTTAACCAATTGGTTAAATTCTAAATCCCAAATATCGGAACCATAATTCGGTCTTCCAAAAACCTCACCTTGTTTTGAAGTAGCAATTATCATGAGGTGTTGAGCTATGGATTCTTCAAGTGTACACCCCAATCTATTATTTTCTTTATTTCTTTTTGTTATACTGGAAAAGTCTAGGGGGATCTTCAAATAATTCATTTTTCCTTAATTTTTTTCTGTAAAAATAATTTTTTTTATCAAATATTTAATAGATTCGTAGCAGAATAAAAAAAATTATTATGGCAATGTACAATTACGGAATTGGAGGCAATGAAGTTAAAGTTGATGCTAATGAATCAATCGCAAACATTTCTTCCAACAAAACTTTATTAATCCAAAAACTTACCGACGAAGCTCCTGCAACCCCCGAAGCTATCTATGGTTTAGACACAATCGAAGCTGTATTCGAGAAGTTTTCACCTTCAGTGAATCTTGAACACACCGATGAAAATGGCGCCGACGTTAAAGAATCTTTAAATTTCAACAATTTAGGTGATTTTAATGTTGAGAACATTAAGGCTAATAGCTCTTTTTTAAATAAGCTAGATATAGAAAAAGACCAGTATCTAAGAATTTCAAGACAACTATCTTCTAACAGAGCGCTAATGAAAGCACTTAGTAACCCTGAAACAAAAGATACCTTTATCAAAATTTTAGAAGAGTCAATTAAAGAAATCGAGCAAGCCGAACAATAAAACCAAAAAAAAACATAATTAGCTATGTCTACAAAAGTAAAAACGCAGCAATCGGAAGTAGTTAAACAACAATCCCCTAGTCAAGAAGTAGCTAACGCTATTGATGGCATAAAAGAGTACGGTGGTTTCTCTTTTATCGAAAACATCGTTGATGGTTACTCTAACTTGAACCCAAAAAGAAAAGCTAGAAAAAGTCTATTTTTAAACGACGAGCAGTGGAAAGGAGAAAGAAAAAACTTAAAAAACAGACTTTCTGTTTGGTTAGAAATTCTTAAAAGTAGTGACAGTATCGAATCAATGTGTGATACTGCAAAAGAAAAATCTACCAGCATAGAAAGTGTTTTAAATTACAATCTTAAGAAAACCTTAGAAAAAACAAAAGAACTAGAAACCTCTTATAGATCAGTAGCTTTATTCTACAAAAACACCGAAAAAGACAAAGTAAAAAACATCACCATCTTAAATGCCGATTTAAGTCAATTAAAAGATTTAGAAAATCCTCTTTTTATAGACTATGTATCAAATGAGTTTAAACAAAACTTTGATAGATTAGATTTAAAAGACAACTACTCTATATTAGTAGTTCCTGGTTATTTAGGATCTAACGTAGTCTTAGACAAATGGTCTAAAATAGCACATGACAACAAAGCTGTTTTATTAACAGACTTCCAAGATCTTGAAACACCTGACGACATTGTTGACATGTTCTCAAATGCAAATCACTCTGGTGGCGAAATTCACAAATCAAACACTTTAATGACTTGTAACTGGCTACTAGGAAGAAAAAAAGAAGATGCCGTGGGTGAAGAAGACAACCTATACGTTCCGCCATCTTCTGCTTTGGCTGGTAAAATATATCACACATTAATGTCTCAAGTAGTAGCAGGTAAAAAATTTGGAGGTATTAATGAGGTAGAAAGTGTACGATTCGATCTTAAAAAGAGTGAAATTTCAGAAATTGAAAAAATGGGACTTGTTCCTATGGTTAACGAATATAGTAAAGTAATGGCTTTTTCAGCCAAGACTTTATTTAACGGAGACAACTTAGGTTTACAAACTTACTCTGTTGTAAGAGTATTCGATCACATAACAAAGGTTTTATTTGACTTTTTAAATAGAAGAGCTTTTGAAAACTGGAGCTCTAGAACTGAGGCTGATTTACGTCGCCAAATAGTTAAATTCTTAGACGATATTCAAGGACCTACTAAGCTAATTGAGCGTTTTAAGGTTATAAAAATAGAACAAGATCAAAATCAAAAAGACCGTGTTTTATTAGATATTCATATCACTCCTTATTTTCCTGCTAAAAGCTTTGTTATCCAACTAGATGGACACAAAGGAGATGGTCCTGAAGATGCTGTTTGGCATAGTGAATACGTTCAACAGTAATTTTATACTACAGAGAAAAATAAAAAAGCAAAGGTTTTTAACCTTTGCTTTTTTTATTGAAAATATTTTAGCTATCACATAACTTTAAACTCATTCTTTTTGAAATTGTATCGTCTTTCACAAAAAAAAACACTTAAAACCTCTTGTCTAAGCTATAAAAAATAAAATTCAGTTTTTTATCACAATCCTTACAACTATTTTTGTAAGCTTTAAGCACTCTTTACGAATAAGATAAAAAATATTTTCATGAACATACAAGAACTAAAAAACAATATAGACTTAATAGTTAGTAATAATTCTTCTAAAGAAGAAAAACTACAACAAATCTGCGATTATTTAGCTTCAGAAATCTCTTACTATGACTGGGTTGGTTTTTACTTTAAAAATGGTGATAAAAACGAGTTAAAACTAGCTCAATTTAACGGTGAACCTACAGAACACACAATCATCCCTTTTGGAAAAGGTATTTGTGGACAAGTAGCAGTTAGCAATAAAAACTTTGTTGTACAAGATGTTAGTGAACAAGACAATTATATTTCATGTGGTTGGAAAGTAAAATCTGAAATTGTAATTCCCATCTTTGTAAACGGCGAAAACATCGGTCAAATAGATATTGACTCTCATACTGTTAACCCTTTTACTAAAAACGACGAAGATTTATTGGAATATATTTGCAAAAAAATAGCTAATTTTGTATAATTATTTTATAATCACTTGATTATTAAGTTTTTTTTTACTTTATTTGATGTGATTTTAAACAACCCCATTAATCCCCTTAAATATGAGCAATAGAGAACATCCTTCTTATGCAGCATTAGGCAGTGCTAATGCTCGTTCAAAATCTCAACAATCTTTAATAGAAAAATTCACAATCTGGTTTCGAAACTTCTTAGAAACAGCAGAGTAATTTATATTTATAGTTTTGTTGTATTAAAACACCACCAAAGAATATTTTTGGTGGTGTTTTCAATCTTAAAAGCTAAAAAAATATTGTGTGTCGACTACTCTTTTACTAGCTTTGCAAGCTTAACAACACAACAATAATGAACAATATAAAAACTATTAAATCAGCGTTAATTTCTGTTTTTCACAAAGACGGATTAGAGCCTATTGTTAAAAAACTTAATAATCTAGGTGTTACTATATACTCTACGGGAGGTACTGAAAAATTCATCAAAGACTTAGGTGTTAATGTAGTACCTGTAGAAGATGTTACTTCATATCCTTCTATCTTAGGAGGAAGAGTAAAAACGTTACACCCTAAAGTTTTTGGCGGCATCTTAAACAGACAAGATCACGAAGGCGATATTACTGAGATGGAAGAATATAACATTCCTCAGTTAGATTTAGTAATTGTAGATTTATACCCTTTTGAAAAAACAGTTGCTTCTGGAGCTTCAGAGCAAGATATTATTGAAAAAATTGATATCGGTGGGATTTCGTTAATCCGTGCAGCTGCAAAAAACTTTAAAGACACTGTTATTATTTCTTCAATGGAACAATATGAAGATTTCTTAACTATTATTTCAGAAAGCAACGGAGAAACTTCGTTAAACGATAGAAAAAAGTTTGCTGCTAAGGCTTTTAATATCTCCTCTCATTATGACACTGCCATTTTCAATTATTTCAATGAAGATGAAGTTGTATATAAAGCTAGTGAAACTACATCTAAAGTATTACGTTATGGAGAAAACCCTCATCAAAAAGGTTTTTTCTTTGGCGATTTAGATGCTATGTTTGATAAGCTACATGGAAAAGAATTAAGCTATAATAACTTATTAGATGTTGATGCTGCTGTTAATTTAATAGAAGAGTTTAAAGGTGAAGATCCAACATTTGCTATTTTAAAACATAACAATGCATGTGGTTTTGCTCAACGTAAAACAATTCATCAAGCTTATATAGACGCTTTAGCTGGTGACCCTGTTTCTGCGTTTGGAGGGATTTTAATTTCTAACACGAAAATTGATAAAGCCACTGCCGAAGAAATTCACAAATTATTCTGTGAAGTAGTTATTGCTCCTGCTTATGATGCTGATGCTTTAGAAATTTTAAAAGGTAAAAAGAATCGAGTAATATTGATTCAAAAAGAAATTGAATTACCTAAACAAACAGTTAGAACTGCTTTAAACGGAGTATTAGTTCAAGATAAAGATTATATTACAGACAAATTAGATGATTTAACTTACCCTACTAACAATAAACCATCAGAAAATGAGTTAGAGGATTTGTTATTTGCATCTAAACTATGTAAAAACACTAAGTCTAATACTATTATTTTAGTAAAGGACAAGCAATTATTAGCTGGGGGAACAGGTCAAACAAGTAGAGTTGATGCTTTGAGACAAGCTATTGAAAAAGCTAATAGTTTTAACTTTGACTTAAACGGAGCTGTTATGGCTAGTGATGCTTTTTTCCCTTTTCCTGACTGTGTAGAAATAGCAGATAAAGCAGGTATAAAAAGTGTAATTCAACCAGGGGGATCTATTAAAGACCAATTAAGTATTGATTATTGTAATGATAATAATGTAGCAATGGTTTTTACTGGAACTAGACATTTTAAACATTAATTATATTGAGTGTAAAATACCCACAGATTTTTATTAGATTTGTGAGAATACATTAAAATTAAATATAAATAACGAAATCTTTATGGGTTTTTTCGATTTCATGACAGAAGATATTGCAGTAGATTTAGGTACTGCAAATACACTTATAATCCACAATGGTAAGGTAGTTATTGACAACCCCTCTATTGTTGCTAGAAATAGGCTCACTGGTAAAATTATCGCTACAGGTCACGAAGCCAGTAGAATGCAAGGAAAAACCCATGAAAACATCAAAACTATACGCCCCTTAAAAGACGGTGTAATTGCTGATTTTCAAGCTTCTGAAGAAATGATCAAGGAATTTGTAAAACAAATTCCTGCTATAAAAAAGAGATTATTTCCACCATCATTACGAATGGTAATCTGTATTCCTTCTGGAATTACTGAAGTTGAAAAACGAGCAGTTATTGATTCTGGTCGTCACATGAATGCTAAGGAAATCTATTTGATTTACGAACCAATGGCAGCAGCTATTGGTGTTGGTGTTGATATAATGGAGCCTAAAGGAAACATGATTATTGATATAGGTGGTGGTACAACTGAAATTGCTGTTATAGCACTAGCTGGTATTGTCTGTGATCAATCAGTAAAAGTTGCTGGAGATTTATTTACCAGCGATATTATGTATTACATGCGTACGCAACACAATTTATATGTTGGGGAAACTACTGCCGAAAAAATAAAACTACAAATAGGTTCAGCTACAGAAGATTTAGACACACCTCCTGAAGACATGATGGTTCAAGGACGTGATTTATTAAGTGGAAAGCCTAAACAAATACAAGTTTCTTATCGTGAAATTGCAAAAGCTCTAGATAAATCAATTTTACGTATTGAAGATGCCGTAATGGAAACACTATCTAAAACACCACCTGAACTAGCTGCCGATATTTATAATACTGGTATTTATCTTGCTGGTGGAGGATCTATGCTTAGAGGTTTAGATAAGCGTTTGTCTAGAAAAACAGATTTACCAGTATACGTTGCTGAAGATCCGTTACGTGCGGTTGTACGTGGTACTGGTATTGCGTTAAAAAACCTAGAAAAATACAAAACAGTATTAATCAAATAAAATTGAATGATTATTTATGCAACAGCTTATTTATTTCTTTCAGAAGTATAAGTTCTTCTTATTTTTTCTATTTCTAGAAATTATAGCTGTTGCATTAATCATTAACAACCACTCTTTTCATAAAAGTAAATTTATTAGTTCTACTAATTTTATTACTGGTGGATTATATCAAAAATCATCTAATTTATCGGATTACCTTAGCCTAAAAGAGAAAAATTCAGTTTTAGTTGAAGAAAACCTATCTCTAAAAAATAAATTAGAAAGACTTAACAGTTATTTTGACAGTATTTCGAGTCATCAGGCTATTGACACAGTTAAATTGAATCCTGATTACATTTATACTTCTGGAAAAATCATCAAGAACTCCTATAGTAAAACGGATAATTTTATAACAATTAACAGAGGAAAAAACGACAACGTTGCAAAAGAAATGGCTGTAATTAACAGTAAAGGTATTATTGGAATTACTGATAATGTATCTAATAATTTTACTAGAGTACAATCTATTTTAAACTCTAAAAGTAACATTAATGCTAAGTTTAAAAACAATCATCATTACGGAACATTAGTTTGGAATGGTGAAGATTATAATATTGTTCAGTTAACTGATATTCCTCGTCAAGCAGTATTTCAAGTAGGTGACACGATTATTACAGGAGGTAGATCTACTATTTTTCCTGAAGGAATCCCTATTGGTACTATCATAAAAGTTCCCGAAGAATTATCTGCTGTTAACAATATTGATATTAAACTTTTTAACGACATGTCTAACTTAGGGTACATTTATGTCGTAACGAATCTTCATAAAGAAGAAATTAAAAATTTAGGAAACTATAATGAATAGA
This sequence comes from Tenacibaculum sp. A30, assembly GCF_051200845.1. Taxonomy (NCBI): domain Bacteria; kingdom Pseudomonadati; phylum Bacteroidota; class Flavobacteriia; order Flavobacteriales; family Flavobacteriaceae; genus Tenacibaculum; species Tenacibaculum sp. A30. Next base: position 2,288,913 of record NZ_CP195160.1, on the reverse strand, counting down.
ACTATTTACTTAATACTTTTATTTGTTTTTCTCTTGTTACTACAAGTGCTTGTTCTTAACAATATTTTATTTTTAGGATATGTAAACCCTTATATATACATTGTATTTATCTTTCTATATCCTATAAAAGAAAATCGTTTTCCTGTTCTAATTACAGCTTTTTTATTAGGACTTTCGGTAGATGCATTTTCTAACTCTGGAGGTATACACACTTTCGCTACCTTGTTTATAGCTTACCTTAGGCTATTTTTTTTCAAGGTTATCTTTAAAAAATCGACTACAGACTATCAACTTTTTAACTTAAGACACGAATCTTTTGATAAGGTGTTTAACTACACTGCTATTTTAACACTTATTCATCATTTTATCTTGTTTAGTTTAACTAACTTTAGCTTTTACAATTTCACTAACGTGCTTATCAACACACTATTTTCTAGTTTTTTTACGTTACTCTTGTATTTTTTAGGAAGTTTTATATTTAGGAAAAAGCTGACATGAAACGAAGTTTTTTACTCATATTTTTAATTACCCTTATCGGAATTATTTATATCTCCAGATTGTTTCACTTACAAATCATGAAAGGAAGTGAAAACAGTCTAACTCATAGCGCTACAATTAAAGTTGAGTATGATTACCCTGAACGAGGTTATATATACGACAGAAACGGAAAATTACTAGTCGCAAATCAATTATCTTATGATGTGATGATTGTTCCAAAAGAAGTAGAACCACTTGATACTTTAGAGTTTTGTAGTCTTTTAAAAATAGATAAAGAAGATTTTAAGAAGCGATTTTCTAAAGCTGAAAATTACGCAAGATGGTTACCATCTGTATTTTTAAAACAATTAGCCAAAGAAGACTACGCTTATCTTCAAGAAAAATTACCTAAATACAAAGGCTTTTATATTCAAAAACGTATTATCAGAAACTACCCTGTAAAATCTGCTGCCAATGTTCTTGGGTTTATTAGTGAGGTCAGTGAATATATTGCAAAAAATAGCGAATACTATGAACAAGGAGAGTTAATAGGTAAATTAGGTGTAGAAAAGCAATACGAAAAAGAGTTAAGAGGAATAAAAGGTAAGAGGTATTATAAAAGAAACAACCTAAATGAAATTACTGGTTCCTTTAAAGGTGGAATGTATGACACTTTAGCGGTACCTGGAAAAGACTTAACATTAACTATTGATAGTGAATTACAAGAATATGGTGAATTATTAATGGCAGGGAAAAGAGGCGGCATTGTAGCTCTTGAACCTCAAACAGGTGAGATCTTAGCATTGATTACAGCTCCTTCTTATGACCCAAATTTATTAGTTGGAAGAAAACGCTCTCCAAACTCAGTAAGACTATTTAACGACAGTATTAACATGCCTACTTTCGACAGAGGTTTACAAGCATCATACGCACCTGGCTCTCCTTTTAAAATACTTACAGGTTTAATTGGCCTACAAGAAGGTGTAATTGATGAAAACTCAGGTTTTTTCTGTAATCATGGTTATCGTTATGGTAGAAGACCAAACGAATTCATGGGCTGTCACTGTAATATTGTTGGTCGTCCTGTTCGTTTAAAAACAGCTATTGCTAAATCATGTAACACATATTTTGCTAACACTTACAGAAAAATTGTCGATAAATACGAAAACGCAACCATTGGTACTGATGCTTGGAGTGAACATGCCAAAAGTTTTGGTTTAGGAAATTATTTAGGGTATGACCTACCTTCTGGTCAAAAGGGACGAATTCCTGACGGAAGATTCTACGATAGAAGTTATGATTTTAGATGGGGAGCAACAACCACTATTTCCAATTCTATTGGTCAAGGTGAAGTAGAAACCACCCCTATTCAACTAGCAAACATGACTGCTGCAATTGCCAACAAAGGCTATTATTACACCCCTCATATTGTTAAGAAAATTGAAGATAAACCTAATCTTGATTCAATATATACAACTCCTAGAAAAACAACAGTTTCCCCTGAACATTTCCCTATTGCTATTGAGGCAATGTATGAAACATTTACCAGAGGTACAGCTAGATATAGTCAAGTTAAGGGAATAGATATTTGTGGGAAAACAGGAACGGTTGAAAACTTTATTAGAGTAAATAAGAAAAAAGTTCAGTTAACAGATCACTCTATTTTTATAGCCTTTGCTCCAAAAGAAAACCCCAAAATAGCCATAGCTATTTTTGTAGAAAACGGAGGATATGGATCTACAATTGCGGCCCCTATTACCAGCTTACTAATTGAAAAATACTTAAACAAATCTATATCAAGAAAACATCTTGAAAACCGTATGATTAACCTAAGTCTTCAAGAAAGATATGACAATCAATTATTAATTCAAAAAAGCGATACTATTGCGACAGGAACGAAATAATATTTTTGCTGGAGTCGACTGGCTACTTGTTTTTCTCTATATACTATTAGTTGGTTTTGGATGGGTTAATATCTATGCTGCATCTTCTACAGAAGAATCTAGAGAACTATTTGACTTCTCAACAAAATACGGTAAACAACTTATTTTTATAGGGTTGAGTGTTCCTGTGATTATTTTTATTCTGTTCTTCAACTCCAAGTTCTACGAACAATTTGCCAGCGTTTTATATATAATATCATTAGTACTATTGGCAGGAGTTTTAGTCTTCGGAAAAAAAATTAACGGAGCAACCTCTTGGTATAATTTTGGAGGAATTGGACTGCAACCCTCTGAATTTGCAAAAGCTTTCACTGCTTTAGCCTTAGCTAAATTGATGAGTGATCGGCAATACAACCTTAAACTATTAAAAAACCAAGCAAAAGCCTTTGTCCTCATTTTTTTACCCGCATTTTTTATTGCATTACAACCTGATATGGGGTCAGTATTAATTTATTTTGCGTTCTTTTTTGTGTTAAACAGAGAAGGACTTACACTAAGCTATATCTTATTCGGAGTAACAACCATTATTTTATTTATTTTAACCGTTTCTTTTGGCGCCAAATGGGTACTGATTTCTTGTTTATTAATTATAACACTTGCCACACTTTACGGAATTTATAAAGACAAGCGTTTTTTCCGTTTTAACGCATTAAAAATACTTAGCTCATATCTCTTTACTACTTTGTTCATAATAGGTATAAGTTATACCTACAATAACGTTCTTGAGCAACATCAAAAAGATAGATTTGACATTTTATTAGGAAAAGTTCAAGATAATAAAGGGATTGGGTACAACTCTTTTCAATCAGAAAAAACCATTAGTTCTGGTGGCCTCTCTGGAAAAGGTTTTTTACAAGGAGATAGAACACAAGGTAATTTTGTTCCTGAACAACACACCGATTATATATACAGTACCGTAGGTGAAGAATGGGGCTTTATAGGAAGTTCCTTCGTTATTATTTTATTTATGGCGCTTCTATATAGAATCATATACCTTTCAGAAATTCAAACTAACAAATTTGCAAGAATATATGGTTACAGTATAGCCTCTATCTTCTTTTTTCATGTTGCTGTGAATATAGGTATGGTAATCGGTTTATTTCCTACAGTAGGAATTCCGCTCCCATTTTTCAGCTACGGTGGTTCTTCTTTGTGGGGATTCACACTACTCTTATTCATCTTTATTCGTTTAGATGCTCATAAAAAGTACGATTGGTAACACCTTAGGTTTTTCTTTTTTAATCGAATAATAAGAATAGAAAAGGATTGAAAAAAATAGCTAGAAAAACCTTCTTCAATAAAACGATCTAAAAACCTAACGAGTTAATTAACACTTGAAATTATAGATTTTGTAACCTCTATCCCACTCTATGAGCTTATCCTACAGATTATATATGGAATAAACTGATTCTGTTAGTTTATTTACAGCCGTCGTTAGTGATTTATATTACTAATTTCGAATCAAAAAAAAAGAAAGTACATTTTAAACTTAACTATAAAACAAAAACGCCCCGATAAAATCGGGGCGTTTTTAACTATTAACTAACCTTAAAACTCTTATAAAGCTGCAACGTGTTTAGCCAACTTTGACTTTAAGTTTGCTGCTTTATTCTTATGAATAACGTTGTTCTTTGCTAACTTATCTAACATAGATACAACAGTCGAAAACATTCCTTCTGCTTCCTTCTTATCTTCTGTAGCTCTTAATTTTCTAACAGCATTACGTGTAGTTTTATGCTGATATTTATTTCTTAAGCGCTTCGCTTCGTTACTTCTGATTCTCTTTAATGCTGACTTATGATTTGCCATTGTACTAAATTCGTTAATTGTTTATAAAAAACTTGTAGTCCGTACGGGAATCGAACCCGTGTTACCAGGATGAAAACCTGGCGTCCTAACCCCTAGACGAACGGACCAAAACAATCGTTCTGATTGCGGGTGCAAATATACAACTCTTTTTGTTATTTGCAATAATTTTTATCTTTTTATTAGTTTTATTTTTACTCTAAAACTAGCTTAAGAACTTGTAGTCCGTACGGGAATCGAACCCGTGTTACCAGGATGAAAACCTGGCGTCCTAACCCCTAGACGAACGGACCAAAACAATCTATTTTGCGATTGCGGGTGCAAATATAGAAACTGTTTTTTATTACACAAAGCTTTTTTTTATTTTTTTTAATAAGCCTTGGCAAAAAGCACTCTTTTAGTAGATGGTTTCCCTGTAAACACACATACTCCCTCCTCTTCTTTTGCGTCGTTAGGAATACATCTTATCGTTGCTTTCGTTAATTCTTTAATGGTATCTTCTGTTTCAATAGTACCATCCCAGTGAGCAGAAACGAATCCTCCTTTGTTTTCTATCACATCTTTAAACTCATCGAATGTGTTTACCTCTGTAATATGATCGTTTCTGTAGTTTAGCGCTCTTGTATATAAATTCTCTTGGATCTCTTCCAATAAGTTCGCTACGACATCTACTACCTCTTCTCTAGAAACTGTTTGTTTTTCAAAAGTATCACGACGTGCAACCTCAACTGTACCGTTTTCTAAATCACGAGCTCCCATAGCAATTCGAACAGGCACTCCTTTTAATTCGTATTCTGCGAACTTAGCTCCTGGTCTAAAAGTGTCTCTATCGTCAAATTTTACTGATATTCCTTTAGCTCGTAATTCTTTTACAATTACATCTACCTTTTCTGAAATAGTGTCTAATTGCTCTTCTCCTTTGTGTATAGGAACGATTACTACTTGAATTGGCGCTAACTTTGGAGGTAATACTAAACCTGCATCGTCAGAATGTGTCATAATCAACCCACCAATTAAACGAGTTGACACTCCCCAAGATGTAGCCCAAACATATTCTTGCTTTCCTTCTTTTGATGTATACTTTACATCAAACGCTTTTGCAAAGTTCTGACCTAAGAAGTGTGATGTTCCTGCTTGTAAAGCTTTTCCATCTTGCATTAACGCTTCAATAGTTAAGGTGTCATCAGCTCCTGCGAAACGCTCACTCTCACTTTTTGCACCTTTTACCACTGGCATTGCCATGAACTCTTCAGCAAAAGTTGCATATACTTCTTGCATTTGCTTTGCTTCTGCAATTGCTTCAGTTTTTGTAGCATGTGCTGTATGACCTTCTTGCCATAAAAATTCTGCTGTACGTAAAAATAAACGTGTACGCATTTCCCAACGTACCACATTCGCCCATTGATTTATTAATAATGGTAAATCTCTGTGTGATTGAATCCATCCTTTATAAGTATTCCAAATAATTGCTTCGGAGGTTGGACGAACTACTAACTCTTCTTCTAACTTTGCTTCAGGATCTACACGAAGCTTTCCTTCTCTTTCAGGGTCGTTCTGCAAACGATAATGTGTAACTACCGCACACTCTTTTGCAAAACCTTCAGCATTTTTCTCTTCAGCTTCAAACAAACTTTTGGGAACAAAAAGAGGAAAGTATGCATTTTGATGTCCTGTTTCTTTAAACATTCTATCTAACTCTTTTTGCATGTTTTCCCAAATTGCAAATCCGTAGGGCTTAATTACCATACATCCTCTAACCGCTGAGTTTTCAGCTAAATCAGCTTTGACAATCAATTCGTTATACCATTTCGAGTAATCTTCGACTCTTTTTGTTAAATGTTTGCTCATATTCAAAAGTTTGGCATAAATATTGTTATTTTTTATGCGTAAATTGTGTCTGCAAAACTACATTAAATAAGGTAACAAGCCCAACAAAGAAATTAATTTTTGCTGCTCAATAAAAAAATAATTTGTATTAACTAAAAACCTAAGGTCATGAAGTTCCAATACGCCAATACCAAACTTCCTCTTTTTATTCTATCGCTTTTTACGGTAGCAACATTCGTTTCTTGTGGATCTGCACAAACGACTACTGGTTACGATGATGGAATTTATGCAGACGACATTGAACAACCAGAACGTAGAGTAATTATTGTTGACGAAAGAGAATATGATGATTACGAAGAAAATTACTTTACTAAAGAAGTAGAACGTTTAGGTACTTTAAACGGAACAGATATTTTTACAGATATAGAAAACTACAAATCTGAAAATGCTGATTATTATGAAGAGGAAGATATTTACGAAGAAGAACCTCAAACAAGAATTACTTATAATAACGAACCTTGGGGGTATACAAGTAACAGCAGCGATGTAGTAATTAATATTAATACTTACCCTAGATGGGGAAGTTACTACAATTCTTGGTATTACGACACCTATTATGACTATTACAGACCTTGGTGGAGACCTCGTTACTACAACTATTGGGGGTATAACCATCATTGGCACCCTTACCATTGGAACTCTGGATTCTATGTTGGTTTAGGAGGTGGTTATTATGGTTCTTACTGGAACTCTCCTTACTACGGATACAATTATTACAGACCTTATTATTACAACAGATACTACAACAACACCTACTACAGACCTTATAGAGGCGCTAACTACTATAGAAACAACCGAGTAGCTTCAAGCTCTAGAAGAGGATATACGACTAATCGTAGAGGAACTACTGTTTCAAGACGTTCTTCTGATGTATATAGAAGAAGCAACGACAGAACTTATCGTAGTTCTAGAAATACTCGTTCTACAAGAGACACTAGAGGTTATAACACAAGAAGCAACAGATCTAACAACAGAACTATAAATCGTTCTACCAGAACAAGAAGTTACAATTCTAGCGGAACTCGTTCTAACGGAAGTTACAGAAGCGTACCACGTACTACTAGAAGTAGAAGCTCTAGAGGACATGCTGTAAGAAGCAACAATGATAATCCTTACAACAACAGAAGTGTAACAAGGTCTACAAGAAACTCTAGAAGTTACAACGCAAACAATAGTAATAGAGCTGCAAAAAAATCTACTTCAACAAGAAATTCTCGTAGCTATAATAGATCTAATAACCGAAGTAAAAAAGAATACGCTTCTCGCAACAACAACACTAGAAACAACAGAAGCTATTCAAGATCTTCTAACAGCTCTTCTCGTAGTTATTCTGCACCATCTAGAAGTTCTCGAAGTAATTCTTCTGGAAATAATTCAAGCTCAAGAAGCAATAGTTCAAGAAGCCCTAGGAGATAATTAAAAAAATAAACAGATGAAAAGAATTTTAGCTTTAGCAATTGGTATTGCCAGTACGTTTACTGCCTATTCACAATATTTAAACTATAATGATTTAGGAGTTTTATTTTCTAAAGACGACAACTACGGAACCGCTCGTTTCGAAGCCATGAGTGGTGCTTTCGGTGCCTTAGGAGGCGATATTTCTTCCTTCGGAATTAACCCTGCAGGTAGTGCAGTTGCTATTAAAAGTACCTTTGGTGTTACTTTAGGTAATAGAAACACAGAATACACCTCTAATTACTATGGAAATTCTACGAATACAGAAGATGATTTTTTCAACTTAACGCAAGCAGGAGGTATTTTATCTTTTGATTCTGCACTTAACTCTGATTGGAATCGTTTTGCGTTGACTTTTAATTACCGAATCAAAAAAGATTTTAGCGGATTTCATGCTGCAGAAGGTAATAGTCAATATTTAATTTATAACGAACATGTTGCCGATCCAAAAGCAATAAAAACTCAGTTTGATAGAAGTCTCGACCAATACAACTCAAGTTATATTGACGGAAAATCGAGTGTATTTAGTTTAGGGTTTTCATCTGTACACCAAAACAAACTACATGTTGGTGCATCTTTAAACTTTCATGATATAGAATTTTACAGAGAACATTTGTTTAATGAAATAAATGATGATATAGATGGCAATATTTTAGATGTAGAAAATTATACCGAAAGTTATATACAAGGAACAGGTTTTTCAATCGGTTTAGGATTCATTTACAAACTCGACCAGAATATTAGACTTGGTTTAGCTTATGAAACACCTACATGGTATCAAGAAGTTTTAGAAGATTATTACGATGAACTTTACATGGATAGAGTTGAAAACCTAAACATTTCTGAAGATCTTGATATTATTGGCCCTGAGGCTTATTTATATAAGTTCAAAACCCCTAGCAGATTCACCGCAAGTGGAGCTTATGTAATAGGTAAAAAAGGTTTAATTAGTGTAGACTATACCTATAAAGATTTTAAAAACATAAAGTTTAGCGACGGAGACTTTTCGAGCACTAACGCTAGTTTTACTCACGATTACAGAAATACTCATGCTTTAAATATCGGTACCGAATGGCGCTTTGATAACATGAGCGTACGAGGTGGATACCATTACGAAAAAGATCCTAATTTACTTTTAGGCGGTAATACTGACGATGATAACATACAAGGTTTCTCTGCTGGATTAGGATACAACTTTGGCAATATGAAAATTGACTTAAGTTATACCAAATCTAACAACAAAGAATATTACACAATTTATCAAAACAGCGATTTAGCAATTAAAAACAATACCTCAAGAATTTCTGGAACCGTAACATTCAGTTTATAATTCTTGAAAAGACCATATAAAAGTCCTGCTTTATGCAGGATTTTTTATATATCCATATCTCAGTTTTTTACCTTAATTTTGCTCCTTATTTAAAACTTATGAGTTCTATCAAAATAAACATACAAGAAACCAATAACGAAACCATCTTAAAGTTTGTTAGCAACAAAATTTTAGTCAATGGTGGTAGTTATGAATACAACAATATTGACGAAGCTAAAAACTCACCTTTAGCTCAACAACTTTTTTATCTTCCATTTGTAAAAAAAGTATTAGTGACTGCTAATTTTATAGCAATTCAACGATACGATATCGTACAATGGGAGGATGTTGAAGAAGAAGTTAGAGAACAAATTGAAGCTTATATTCAAAGTGGAAATTCGGTAGTTAAAGAAGAAACTACTAAAAAAGACGCTATTGAAGTGTATGCGGAAGTTACTCCGAATCCAGCTGTAATGAAATTCGGAACTAACAAAGCGTTAACACAAACTGACGTTGAGTTTACAAATATTGAAGAAGCTAGTAAGTCTTCTCCTCTAGCCCAAGCCTTATTCAATTTTCCTTTTGTAAAAGAAATTTTCATTTCTGAAAACTATATTTCTATTACAAAATACGATATGATTGAATGGAATGAAGTTTACCAAGAGGTTCGTACATTTATTCGCAACTTTATCCAAGAAGGTAAAGAAATCATTACTGAATTACCAAAGCAACAAACAAAACAAAACGTTGAAATTCCTAAAGAGAATTTAACTGATGTTGAAAATAAAATTGTTGATATTCTAGATGAATATATCAAGCCTGCTGTTGCTTCTGATGGAGGAAACATTGCTTTTCAGTCATACGACGCAGAAAGCAAACGAGTAAGCGTTATTTTACAAGGAGCATGTAGCGGATGTCCGTCTTCAACAGTAACCTTGAAAAATGGTATTGAAACCATGCTAAAAGAAATGTTACCAAATCAAATTAACGAAGTAGTCGCTATTAACGGATAATTCACCGTAAACCATACAAAAACACATGTCTGAAAACATCAAACCATATAAAGATTCTGAATTAGGAAAGAAAGAGCAAGTTGCTAAAATGTTTGACAATATTTCTGAAGATTATGACGGATTAAACCGTGTTATTTCTTTTGGAATAGATGTTAGCTGGCGTAAGAAAGTAGTAAAGCTGGTAGGAGAAAATAATCCGAAACAAATTTTAGATATCGCTACTGGTACTGGTGATTTAGCCTTAATGATGTCTGAATTAAATCCTGAAAGAATTGTTGGTTTAGACATTTCTGAAGGAATGCTACAAGTAGGTAGACAAAAAGTTGCCAAAGCCAACTTATCAAACAAAATAGAAATGGTTGTTGGCGATAGTGAAAACATCCCTTTCCCTGACAATACTTTTGATGCTATTACAGTTTCTTTTGGTGTTAGAAATTTTGAAAATTTAGATAAAGGTATAACCGAAATACTTCGTGTACTAAAACCTGGGGGTAAATTTGTGGTGTTAGAAACCTCAAATCCAACCAAATTTCCTTTTAAACAAGGGTATAAATTGTATACTAATTTTATTTTACCTGTTATCGGTAAACTATTTTCAAAAGACAAAGTTGCCTACGCTTATTTATCTGAAACAGCAAATTCTTTTCCTTTTGGAGAGGCTTTCAACAATATTTTGCAAAAAAATGGGTTTAAGAATGCAAAGAATATACCTGTAACCTTTGGTGTTGCATCAATTTATACCGCTTTAAAATAGTATGTTAAAAAGGCTTTTACTTTTCGGATTTTTCGCAGTTTCTATTGCTGCTCAAGCTCAAAGAGAAAAAATATTAAAACTTCCTAGTTTTGATAAACCTCTTTTTCACTACGGTTTTTATTTAGGAGCCAATAATAATGGTTATAAAATTGGCTACAAACCAAGTAGCATTGACAATCCCGAAATTGAAGTAGAGTCGTCTGTTGGGTTTAATGTTGGTTTAATTGCCGATTTAAGACTTCACAACAACATAAACCTACGTTTTGAGCCTGGTTTAATGTCAAATACCAAAACATTACGTTTCAATCATATATCTGGTCCAGAAAACATAACTACGCGTGAAGTTGGTGCTACATACTTACATATGCCTTTATTATTAAAATTTAGCACAAACAGACTTAATAACATGAGACCTTATGTGATAGGTGGAGTTTCGTACGATCATAATTTTTCGAGTAACGAACGAAATAGCGATGATAATTTTGCTGGAGAATTTAGAACAACAACCAACAACTTTATGTACGAAGTTGGTATTGGAGTAGATTTTTACTTAAGTTACTTTAAATTTTCTCCTTCAATAAGAGGTGTTTTTGCTATAAATAACGAAGTTAAATACGATAACAAAGCTTCTCAGTGGACAGATCCTATTAATTACTTAGGAACCAGAGGTGTATTTTTACACTTAGCTTTTGAATAAGACTATATTTTTATTTTCTATAATAGAAAAGGCTATCAGAATTCTGATAGCCTTTTTCTTTGCATTAGATAGAAATCCCCCGAAATCTATTTACTATATAGTTAGACACGTTTTACATTTATAAGTCACATTCATAAAATAAAAAAAGGTCACTTTCGCGACCTTCTTTCATAAAGATTTCTCTTTATTATTAGATAGAAGTCCCCCGAAATCTATCGTACTGTAAAAAACATTGTTTTTAGTAAAGTCAAAGATATAAAAAATGTTAAATTTTTACTAATTTTTTATAACTATTTTGTTATCTACCACATCTTTAATTGGTAAAATAACCTTCCCATCTACAGTAGCAATGGTTACACAAATATTATCTATAGCAACAACAACTCCTTCAACATCATTAATAATAACCTTAGATCCTATCTCTATATTCTTTCTAGAATAATACCCGAAAAGTAATCTAGCAACGGCTTCTCTTGCACCAAAACCAAAGGCTAAAGTAAAAGCTAAAAGCACTGATCCAATTAATAATGTTACGTTACTTTTTATTACTGAAGTATCCACTCCTGCTTGATCTAATGCTGTAATCGATAAAAAAACAACGATTAAATAAAAAGCTATATTCCCTACCAAGTTTCCTCCTGAAACTTCAAGAGACTTAAACATGGATTGGATTGCTTTTTTTACTACAGTTCCTAAATAGGCTCCTGCAACAAAAATTCCTAACGCAGTTAATAATTTAGGCAGGTAAGCGAAGAAGCTTTTTATCCCGTCTGAAACGATGTTTAATCCAAACATTTCAGCTCCCACCATTACAAAAACAAAAATTAAAAACCACTTTAAAACAGCTAAAATCACATTGGTTAATACAATATTTATTGTACTATCACCAAAAATTTCTGTTTTTCGTAGTTTTTTAGACCATTCATCAATTTTAGTCTTCGCTAGTGCTTTTCTTACTACGTATAAAAACACTTTTATTACTAACCATGAAAGAATAACAAAGAGAACAAACATGGCTATCATAGGCAGCGTGTTTATAATCTCTTGAAAAATATCTTTAAAAGGCTGTAAAATATCTATTTCTAAAAAATTCATAACTAGTATTCTATATTTGGTTCAATTAATTAGTCTCGTCTTTTTTTTCTTTCGCTTTTCCTCCTCCTACTAAATCGATGATGGTGCTAGGGTATTTAACAACAAATAAGTCAGCCATGTCTATGGATAGTTTTATCATTGCCACGTCATTAAGCACTTTGCTTTTAAGTACTTCGGGCAACTCTTCGTTATGTAATATTTTTTTGAACGGATTATCCATAATTATTACAATTCATTATACGCTTTTACTACTTTATCCTTTGCTCTTTTTAAGCGCATTTTTACTGCACTCTCTCCTAATTCTAATCCTTCAGAAATATCTTTTATGCTCATTTCATCTTGATATTTCATTAATAAAATCATTTTTTCTGAAGGAGAAATCATTTCGAGTGCTTTAGCTAATTTGTCTGACTTTAACTCGAATAGTGTCGCATCATCAATATCTTCAATATTGCTTTCTTCTTTTATTTCATCTGTTACTACAGTTACTTTTTCTCGTTTCTTTTCTTTATCTCTTTGTACGTAGTTTACACAAAAATTGTACGTAAAAGAATATAACCAAGTAGAAAACTTCGATTTTCCTTTAAAAGTTCTCAATTTTACAAATAAACGAATAAACACATCATGAGTTAAGTCTTGCGCTTCCTCTTTACTTGATGAAAATCCATAACATTTGTTATATACCACACCAGCATAACGGTCGTATAAAGCAGCAAATAAATGAGTATCATTTTTCTCTACTATTTTACGCACCAATTCTTCGTCGCTTAATTTTGTTACATCAATACTTTCCAAGGGGCAGTATAGTTAGTTTTCCTTTAGTTATAGTAGTAAGACACAGTATTTAAAAGAAGGTCACTTACTTTTTCTTTTTTTAACCTACAAAGTTAACCAATATTGAACAACCAAATAAATTATCTCAAAAAAAACATCTTTTTTGTAACAAAAGACTCAATGCTTACGTATAAGATAATGTAGACTGAAATTAAAATACATTTGAAGTAGAATGAGACAACTTAAAATTACAAAACAGGTTACCAACAGAGAAACCGCGTCTTTAGACAAATATTTGCAAGAAATAGGAAAAGTAGACTTAATTACTGCCGATGAAGAAGTAGAATTAGCGCAAAGAATTAAAGCTGGTGACCAAAGAGCTCTTGAAAAACTAACCAAGGCTAACTTACGTTTTGTGGTATCGGTTGCAAAACAATACCAAAATCAAGGATTAACTCTTCCTGATTTAATTAACGAAGGAAATTTAGGATTAATTAAAGCTGCTAAACGTTTTGACGAAACTCGTGGTTTTAAATTTATTTCATATGCTGTATGGTGGATTCGTCAATCTATCTTACAAGCCTTAGCAGAACAATCTCGTATTGTACGTTTACCGTTAAACAAAATTGGTTCGATCAATAAAATTAACAAAATGTATGCTTTCTTAGAGCAAGAAAATGAGCGCCCACCAAGTGCTGAAGAAATTGCTAAGAAATTAGACATGACTGTTAACGACGTTAAAGAATCGATGAAAAACTCGGGTCGTCACGTATCAATGGATGCTCCTTTAATCGAAGGTGAAGATTCTAACTTATACGATGTATTGAACTCTGGTGAATCACCAAACCCAGATAAAACTTTATTACACGAATCGTTACGTATTGAGATTAATCGTGCTTTAGAAACTTTAACTCCACGTGAAGCTGATGTTGTTAAGCTATACTTTGGTTTAGGTGAACACCAACCAATGACCTTAGAAGAAATTGGAGAAACTTTCGATTTAACTCGTGAACGTGTTCGTCAAATTAAAGAAAAAGCTATTAGAAGATTAAAGCATACATCTCGTAGTAAGATTTTAATGACATATTTAGGATAAACCTATATACAATAACAAATAGTTATCATAACTATTCGTTTTTTGATTAATGAATGAAAGCTCTCTATACGAGAGCTTTCTTTTTGGTTTTAATGCACTTGGTTTTAACTATATTTGCATCAAATAACAACACAACAACTTATAGTAATGAAAAAACTTGTAGCCCCATCAATTTTAGCGGCTGATTTTGGAAACCTACAACGTGATGTTGAAATGGTTAACAATAGTGATGCTGATTGGTTTCACATTGATATTATGGACGGTGTTTTTGTACCAAATATCTCTTTTGGAATGCCTGTTTTAAAATCAATTACAAAACATGCTAACAAAACTATTGATGTACACTTAATGATTGTAGATCCTGATCGTTATATTCAAACTTTTGCCGATTTAGGAGCTGACATCTTAACCGTACACTACGAAGCTTGTACTCACTTACATAGAACAATTCAAGCTATTAAAGCAGCTGGAATGAAAGCAGGAGTTGCTTTAAATCCGCATACACCAATCGCTGTTTTAGAAGACATCATCAAAGACTTAGATGTGGTTTGTATTATGAGTGTAAATCCTGGGTTTGGTGGACAGTCATTTATTGAAAATACGTACAAAAAAATTCAACAATTAAAAAACTTGATTGAATTTAGCGAGGCATCTACCTTAATTGAAATTGATGGAGGTGTAACTGACCAAAATGCAAATAAGCTAATCGAAGTGGGTGCTGATGTACTAGTAGCAGGTAGTTTTGTTTTTAGTAGTGATAACCCTACAGATACAATTGAAAACTTAAAAAATATTATAAATTAAAAAAGGAGGCTAAAAAGCCTCCTTTTCTTTTAAAATTGTTCTAGTAAAAAGTTAATTAAATCAGTCGTTGTTACGATACCCACCAATTCATTATTATCTACAACAGGCAATGCATGAAATTCTTTTTTCGCTAAAATCTCCGCAACCTCTTTAACAGTTGTATCTGAATTTACGGTTACTAAGTTTTTTGCCATTACTTGGTTTATTGTAAACATATTGTATACCACAGTGTCTACATCTGTTTCATTATCATCAACAGCATCTGCAAAACTAATTCGTAACAAATCTGTATAACTTAACATTCCTTTAATTTCGCTTCCACTTACTACTGGAATATGTCTTATCTTCTCTTTTTTAAATATTTTTTCCGCAGTCATTAAATCATCCGTACTACTTAACGTAATTACTTCTTTGGTCATTATAGCTGAAACTGGAGTTCTTTTTTTCATTTTACTATAGTTTTATGTTATTAACTATTTCAAATTTCAGTATTAAATTCAACTAAAAAACTGATTAAAATCATAGATTAACTACTATTTTATGTATATCTAAAGTGTAAATAATTACCTATTTTTACAAAAAATATTTTATCTTGATTGAAGACTTACAGAAATACTACGGGTATTTATTTGAAGATGCATTATTAAAAGAGATAGCTGATGTTGCCATAGCAAAAGATGTAAAAGCAAATGATGTAATTATTGATATAGGAAGCTACATTACCTCTATACCTCTACTTTTAAGTGGTGCAATTAAAATCTTACGTGAAGATAAAGAAGGTGACGACCTCGTTTTATACTATATTGAAAAAGGTGATACTTGCGCCATGACGCTTTCATGTTGTATGGGTGAAACTAAAAGTAAAATAAAAGCGGTTGCAGAAACTGATGTAAAACTTTTAATGATACCTAAGCAAAAAATGAGTGAATGGCTTAGTAAATATAAAAGTTGGCAAGAGTTTATTTTACATAGTTATCATAGTAGACTACAAGAATTTATTGATGCTATTGATACTATTGCTTTTCTAAACATGGATCAACGTTTGTTAAAGTATTTAAAAGATAAAGCTCTAGTAAACCAAAACGAAACAATTAGCGTAACACACCAACAAATAGCTAACGACTTACACACCTCTCGAGTTGTTGTATCTAGACTTTTAAAAGCGTTAGAAAAAAAAGATAAAATAGAGCTGAATAGAAATCAGATTAAAGTGTTAGAACTTTAACCTTGTAACTTAAGTTACATTTTTTATAAGAGAATCGTTCTACCTTTATACTAAATATTAGAACGATGAAAAAATTAATAGCCTTACTTACAATTTTATCTATTGTTAGCTGTAATCAAACTAAAAAAAGTGATTACTCTAAAAAAAACACTAAAGACATTACAACTGTAGAAGCTAGTATTCCTCCAGGGAAAAAATTGCTTGAAACAAGCTGCTTTGTATGTCATAATGCTTCTACACCTCATGACGAAAGAGTAGCTCCTCCAATGATTGCTATCAAAGCTCATTATGCTAATGCAAATACTACGGAAGAAGAATTTACTAAAAGTTTTGTAAGTTTCGTACTAAATCCTACAGAAGAAAGCGCTAAAATGAGAGGTGCTGTTAAACGATTTGGACTAATGCCGTATCAAAAATTTGAAGAAGAAGACCTTAAAAAAATAGCTGATTATTTGTACAACTATCAAATTGAAGAACCTAGTTGGTTTAAAGAGCATTGGGAGTCTAAACAAGGTAAAAGCTATATCAATTCAGGTAGAAAAGTAAGCAGTACTGAACCTGACAAAACTCCAGAAGAAATTGGACTAGAATACGCCATGGAAACCAAAAAAGTATTAGGTAAAAACTTAATGGGAGCTATTCAAAAACAAGGAACTTTACACGCTTTACAATTTTGCAACGAACAAGCTTACAAATTAACCGATAGTATGGCTACGAAGTTCAATGCTACAATCAAAAGAGTTTCTGATAAACCTAGAAACCCTAACAATGCTGCTAACAAAGAAGAATTAGAGATTATTGAAGGCTATAAAAAAGTGGTAAGCAACAACGAAACCATCAAACCCGTTACGAAACAGGTAGGAAGCACAACCCAATTCTATTATCCAATTATAACGAACAACATGTGCTTACAATGCCATGGAACTCCTAAAACACAAATAAAAACCGAGACTTTGCAAGAATTAGCTCTTTTATATCCTTCGGATAAAGCGCAGGGTTACGATGTAAATCAAGTACGTGGTATTTGGAGTATTTCATTTAACAACGACAGTAAATAATTCATTTAAAATTAAAACATGGGAAATTTTTCAGACATAATAAAAGGTAAGAAACCTGTATTGGTTGATTTCTTTGCAGAATGGTGCGGTCCATGTAAAATGATGGCACCAATTTTAAAGGAGGTTAAACAAGATTTAGGTGAAAATGTTACTATTTTAAAAATAGATATTGATAAAAATCCGCAAATAGCAAACACCTATCAAATTAGAGGAGTACCTACTTTTATGCTTTTTAAAGAAGGCAAACTATTATGGAGACAATCAGGAATGTTATATAAGAACGATTTGATTAGTATTATTAATAGTCATGTGAAATAATATCATTATTTTTATTACACCTTATTGCTACTAAAAAACGTTCTTATTTAATAACCTCATAAACAATCTTCGGTATGGAAGACATGCTCTTTTATGACAGAATGCAGTTTGCTTTCACTATTACTTTTCACTACTTATTTCCACAATTAACAATGGGACTATCACTAATGATAGTCTTCTTTAAATGGAAATTTTTAAGAACTAAACTTGAAAAATACAACGACGCTGCTAAGTTTTGGATGAAAATCTTTGCTTTAAACTTTGCCATGGGAGTTGTTACTGGGATTCCTATGGAATTTCAATTTGGAACTAACTGGGCTAAGTTCTCTGAGCTTACTGGTGGTATTATAGGTCAAACATTAGCTATGGAAGGGATGTTTTCTTTCTTTTTAGAATCTTCCTTTTTAGGGCTGTTTTTATTTGGAGAGAAAAAACTAGGACATAAGCTTCATTTTTTAACTGGATTCCTTGTCTTTTTAGGTTCTTGGGCGAGTGGTTTTCTAATTATAGCTACACATTCTTGGATGCAAAATCCTGTAGGATATGAAATACTAGCCAACGGTAAATTTGTACTAAATAACTTTTCAGCCTTATTCTCAAACCCGTGGTTATGGCCTTCTTATTTACATAATCAAGCAGCTTCTTTGGTTACTAGTTCTTTTGTAGTAGCTGGTATTGGAGCTCTATATCTTTTAAACAAGAAGCACTTAGAATTTGGTAAATTATTTTTAAAAACTGGAGTTATTTTTGGTGTTATTGCTTCTATTTTGGTTGCTTTTCCTACTGGCGATTTAGCTGCTAAAAATGTTGTCAAATATCAACCTATAACCTTTGCTGCTATGGAAGGAATATTTGAAACAGAAAAAGGAGGCTCTGAAATAGTGCTGATTGGACAACCAAATATGCTGGAGAAAAAATTAGACAATAAAATTGCTGTTCCTAACATCTTAAGCTTTTTAACCTATCAAGAATGGAATGCTGAGATTAAAGGACTCAATGAATTTGATGAAAAAAACTACCCAACAAATATACCGGGTTTGTATTATGCATATCATATAATGGTGGGATTAGGAACTATTTTTATTGCTTTGATGCTAGCTAGCATTGTTCAATTATTTAGAAAAAAGTTATATGATACAAAGTGGATTTTATGGTCATTACTCTTCATGATTCCATTTCCTTATATTGCTAACACCACTGGTTGGTATACTGCTGAACTAGGTCGTCAACCTTGGTTAGTTTATAACTTATTACGAACATCTGCTGGAGCATCTCCTACAGTATCATCAGGAAACACTTTATTTACTCTTTTAGGGTTTATAGGTTTATACTTACTATTAGGAATGTTATTTTTAATTTTAGTTGGAAAAATAATTAACAAAGGACCTCAAACAACACGTTAAGTTATGGAACTATTTTGGTATGTAGTATTAGTTACAATGTTAGCCATTTATGTTATTTTAGATGGTTATGATTTTGGCGCAGGAATTATTCATTTATTCTTTGCTAAAAAAGAAGAAGACAAAAAAAAGGTTGTAAAAGCAATAGGTCCTTTTTGGGATGCAAACGAAGTATGGTTAATCGCTGCAGGTGGTGTCTTATTTTTTGCTTTTCCTACTTTATATGCTTCTTCATTTAGTGGTTTTTATCTTCCTTTAATGATGGTTTTATGGTTACTAATTTTTAGAGCTATTGGTTTAGAGCTTCGCGGACAAATACATAATAAAATATGGGAAAGTATTTGGGATAAAGCTTTTGGAATTGCCAGTTTACTTCTTGCCTTATTTTTTGGAGTTGCATTAGGAAATGTCGTACGTGGTGTTAATCTAGGAAATGTGGTAAATGGTATTTCAACTCATGAGGCACATTATTTCTTCCTTCCTTTATGGAATTCGGAATTCTCTCCTCATTCTGAAACACTTGGAGTTATAGATTGGTTTACTTTACTTCTGGGAATTATTGCAGTGGTATCACTAACTATCCATGGTGCTAATTGGGTTATTTTCAAAACTAATGCTAGTATTAACAACCAACTAAAAAAGGTTGTTTTTACTCTTTCTTTTGTTTTATTAGGTTTAGTAATTATTTCATTAATCGCTTGGCATGTTATAGAGCCTAAACCATTTCATAATTTCATAGAGCATCCTTTTTTATGGATTTTCCCTCTGCTAACTTTTGTAGGGTTATTTGGTTTATTCAACGTAAAAAAGCACAAAAAACACATCACTGGTTTTTTATATTCTTCTTTGTTTTTATTAGGAGGTTTGGCAACTACAGTCGCTTCAATTTTCCCTAAAGTTTTACCTTCAACCAATAACATAAATCCCGATTTAACAATTTATAATGTAGCTGCTAACGAGTATGGTTTGTCCGTAGGTTTAAATTGGTTTTTTATAGCTGCAATCCTAGTAGTTGTTTATTTTGTTATTCAGTATAAAGTTTTTAAAGGAAAAATGGATGATGTAGACTATGGCGAGCATTAGTCTAGTTCTTATACTTAACTAAATAAAAGACATTCTATTAAAACCTTACTCCTATGTAACTAAAGTTGCAGACTACAGCCTACACAATATTTAAATTAGTATATAATTTAAAAGCTGTTATTATGAAAACATTAAACACAATAGGCTTGCTATTCTTATTACTTTTTTCAAGTGTTAGTAGCTCTTGCCAGAATACAAACAATACCGATCTTACTCTTTCTCAACAAGAAAAAAACGAAATGCTTTTGATGTTAGAGGAAGAAAAATTAGCTTTTGATGTTTATAACTTCCTTGATGAAAAATGGAACCTACGTGTTTTTGGAAACATCAGTCAAAGCGAAGAACGACATATGAACGCCATGAAAGGTTTATTACAATACAATAATATTGTCTTTACCTTAAATAAAGAAAGAGGTGTTTTTAAAAATTCTGAACTTCAAAAGTTATATGATGAATTAATAAGTAAAGGACAAAAATCTAAACTAGATGCACTTGAAGTAGGTAAGCTAATTGAAGAAAAAGATATTGAGGATCTACAGTTAGCTATTAAGAACACCAATAATGAATACAGTATAAATGTATATACCAATTTATTAAACGCTTCATACAATCACTTAAACGCATTTAACAGAAACATTTCCAAGTATTAGTTGATTTTTAATTGTTAGTAAATAACGTCTAGACTTTTGTTTAGGCGTTTTTTCATTGTAACATTAGTTACTGACTACTGTGTTTTATGCCACTAAATTTGCTGTAACAAAATAGTTAAGATGAAAAAATCATATGTTAGTTTATTTATAGTCGCTTTTTTTATGGCTACTACTATAAAAGCTCAAACTAAAATTTCCATTTCAAAAGGTGAAGTTTTAAAAAGAGTTCAGGAAAATAACACCTCTTTAAAAATATCTGAACAAAACTATCAGCAAGCACGTGCCGATTATAAGCAAACCAATGCTGTATTCTTACCAAATATTACTGCCTCTCATACAGGAATTGTAACAACCAATCCATTAATGGCATTTGGTAGTAAATTGAATCAGGAAATTTTAACGCAAGCAGATTTCAATCCTGATTTATTAAACAATCCAAAGCGAACACAAAACTTCGCTACTAAAATTGAAGTACAACAACCTTTAGTGAATTTAGATGGTATTTACCAACGTAAAGCCGCTAAAACCAAAATGGAAGCAACCAACTTGCAAACGCAACGTACTCAAGAGTATTTATTGTTAGAAGTAGAAAAAGCATACATGCAATTGCAATTAGCCCACAAGGGAGTTTCAGTATTAGAAAAAGCCTTAAAAGCCGCGGAAGCCAACCAACAAATGGCAGAAAACAGCTTTAAGCAAGGGTATTTACAACGTGCAGATGTATTAGCTGTTGAAGTTAGAGTTACCGAAGTAAAAAATCAATTACAATCAGCAAAAAGTAATGTACTAAATACCTCTAACTACTTGTCTTTTTTAATGAACGAAAAACAAAACAACATTTATGAACCTTCAGATAGTTTGCAAGTACACTTAACGAATCAACTAGCTGACGTTACTATTTCTGAAAATCGTTCAGACATTAAAGCAATGGAGTTAGCTTCTGAAGCCTATCAAAAAATGCACAAAGCAGATAAAATGGATTTTCTTCCACGCTTAAATGCTTTTGGTAGTTACGAACTGTACGATGATAAAATTTTCAATGCAGATGCTAGTGGATATGTAGTTGGAGCACAATTAACTTGGGATATTTTCAAAGGTTCTAAACGCTACGGAAAAGCGCAAAAAAGTAAAGCTCAGTATGAAAAATCAAGATTAGAATACGAGCAGTACAAATCTAAAAGTCAATTAGAATTAAATAATACCAAACGATTGTTAAACGATGCTGAGGAACAGTTAAAACTAACCGAATTAGCCTTAAAACAATCAGAAGAAGCCTTACGAATCAGAAAAAACAGGTTTAAAGAAGGGTTAGAAAAAACATCCGATTTATTAACCGCTGAAACACAATACGCTCAAAAGCAACTAGAATATTACCAAACCGTATATCAATACAACTATACCAAAGCTTATTTAGATTTTTTAACTCACTAAGTGAGATTTAAAATGCTCCGACACTTGTGTCGATTTTTAAAAATCAATTTCCTTTGGATACCTCATAGATTTATTTTGAGATAGTAAACTAAAAAATAATCAATAGTAAAAACGAACAAATGAAAACTATATATACAATCGCTCTTGCCGCATCACTTTTAGTAGTAAGCTGTGGTAAAAAAGAAACAACAAACAATAACAACAAACCAACAGTAGCTGTAAAAGTTGCTAAAGTAACCGCTAATGATAACAATCCGTTTATAACAGCAAGCGGAAAAGTGGAAGCTACCAACAGTGCTGAATTAAGTACTCGTATGATGGGCTATGTAACCAACATACACGTAAAAGTTGGTGATAAAGTAAACAAAGGTCAATTATTACTGTCTATCAACAATAGTGATTTACAAGCCAAAAAAGCACAAGTAGAAGCTAACATTATTAAAGCGAAAACAGGATTTTCAAGTGCTGAAAAAGATTACAATCGTTTTAAAAACTTATTTGAACAGAACAGTGCTTCTCAAAAGGAGTTTGACGATATCACTGTTCATTACAATGTTGCCAAAGCTAATTTAGAAGCAGCAAAACAGATGAGAAATGAAATCAATTCTCAGTTTGCTTACACGAATATCAGAGCCCCATTTTCAGGAGTAGTAACGAACAAATTTATTGATAAAGGTGCAATGGCGAATCCTGGAATGCCTTTACTATCTGTAGAAGGAAAAGGCGGATTTGAAGTAACTGCGTTGGTACCTGAAAGTGATATTTCTCAAATTAAAAAGGATACGAAGGTTGATGTAGCTATCAAATCAATTAACAAAACGGTTACAGGAAAAGTATCGGAAGTAAGTACCTCAGCAAAGAATACAGGGGGGCAATACTTAGTTAAAATTGACTTAGATAAAACGGATTTCAACTTGTTATCAGGAATGTTTGCTACGGTTCAGTTTCCTGTTGAAAAAACACAAAAAAGTACTGACATGGTTTTAATTCCGTCAGAAGCTTTAGTAAACAAAGGACAACTATCAGGAATTTATACGGTAAGTCAAAGTAATACCGCTGTTCTACGTTGGTTACGCTTAGGAAGAACTTTTGGAGATCAAGTAGAAGTATTATCAGGCTTATCAGCCGATGAAAGCTACATTGTTTCTTCTGAAGGCAAGCTATACAACGGAGCGAAAATTACAATTCAATAAAATCAATTTGAAAATTTGAAAATGAAACAGTCACCCCATTTTCAAATCATCAAATCAACAAATTTTCAAATTATATAACATGAAAGAAGGTTTAGCAGGAAAAATAGCCAAAGGGTTTATAGGCTCTAAACTTACCATCTTATTAATGGTAGTGTTTATGGTAATTGGTGTGTACAGTTCTTTTTTAATTCCGAGAGAAGAAGAACCACAGATTGATGTACCAATGGCTGATATTTTTGTAGGATATCCAGGAGCGAGCCCTACAGAAGTAGAATCGAGAGTTATCAAACCCTTAGAAAAAATAATTTCGAACATCAAAGGAATAGAATACGTATACTCTACTTCGATGAAAGAACAAGGAATGGTCATTGTTCAGTTTTATGTTGGAGAAGACATCGAACGCTCGTTTGTAAAACTATACAATGAGATTAACAAACATATGGATCAAATGCCGAAAGGTGTTACGATGCCTTTGGTAAAAACACGTGCAATTGATGATGTACCTATGTTAGGGTTGACCTTATGGAGTGAAAACTATGATGACTATCAATTAAAACAAATAGCACAAGAACTTACCAACGAAATCGAAAAGGTAAACGATGTAGCGATTACTCAAAAAATTGGAGGTAGAAATCGTGAAGTACGTGTGGTCGTAGATAAAGACAAACTAGCCGCTAGTGGGCTAGACTTTTTATCGGTTACTGAAATGCTAAAAGCCAGCAATCAGCAGCTAAGTGCAGGAAGTTATGATAAAAATGACACTGAGTTTTTAGTAACTACAGGAAAGTTTTTACAATCTGCTGAAGATGTAAAAAACTTAGTGGTTGGTATACAACAAAATCAACCGATTTATTTAAAACAAGTTGCGAACGTACTAGACGGTCCAGAAATTCCTAAAAACTATGTAAGTTTTGGGTACGGACAAGCCAGTAGTAATGCTTCGACGTATCAATCAGAATATCCGGCTGTAACTATTTCGGTAGCTAAACGAAAAGGGGCTGATGCAATGCAAATTGCCGATGTTATTTTAGCTAAGGTTGATCATTTACGTACCAACTTAATTCCTGATGATGTACATGTTGAAGTTACCCGTAACTACGGTGAAACTGCCTCTCAAAAAGTATCAGAATTATTATTACACTTAATCGGTGCCATTATAGCTGTAACCTTGGTAGTAATGTTAGCCATGGGTTGGCGTGGTGGATTGGTTGTATTCTTATCAGTTCCAATCACCTTTGCGCTTACCTTATTAAGTTACTATATGCTTGATTATACCTTAAACAGAATTACCTTATTTGCTTTGGTATTTGTGACGGGTATTGTGGTAGATGATTCCATTATTATTGCTGAAAACATGCACAGGCATTTTAAAATGAAGCGACTACCATTTAAACAAGCAGCCTTGTATGCTATTAACGAAGTAGGGAATCCAACCATATTGGCAACCTTTACCGTAATTGCTTCGGTGTTACCTATGGCGTTTGTATCTGGATTAATGGGGCCTTATATGAGTCCGATGCCAATTGGAGCTTCTATCGCTATGATTTTGTCATTATTTGTTGCATTAACGATTACTCCATATTTAGGATATATTTTCTTACGTGAAAAAGACAAGCACGGTGCTGAGGAAAAATTTGAAGCAGATGAGACTAAAGCAATGCAAAGTACATTAATCTACAAGTTATATGAGCGATTCGAGCGTCCTCTTATTGAAAACAAAACTAAACGTTGGGTTTTCTTAGGAATCACGATTGTTTTATTGTTAGGTTCTATGTCGTTGTTCTTTACCAAATCGGTAGCTGTAAAAATGTTGCCTTTTGATAACAAGAACGAATTCCAAGTAGTAATTGACATGCCTGAAGGTACTACTTTAGAGCGTACCGATGCGGTAACTAAAGAAATTGCACAGTACTTGGCTACCAGACCAGAAGTAGTAAACTACCAAAGTTATGTGGGTACCTCTGCCCCTATTACCTTTAATGGATTGGTTCGTCACTACGATTTACGTGGGGGAAGTAATATGGCAGATATTCAAGTAAACTTGGTTGATAAAAAAGATAGAAGTATACAAAGTCACGGCATTGCAAAATCGATGCGTGCTGATATTCAAAACATAGCTAAAAAGTTTAAAGCTAATGTAAAATTAGTGGAAGTTCCACCAGGACCACCTGTATTATCTACGATTGTTGCGGAAATATACGGACCAGATTATGACAAGCAAATTGAAATTGCCAACGAAGTTCAAAACATCTTACACAATACAGCCGATGTAGTAGATATCGATTGGATGGTAGAAGACAATCAAACGGAATATGAATTTGTAATCGACAAGGAAAAAGCAATGTTATACGGTGTAGCACCTCAGCAAATTGCTTACACTTTGAATATGGCATTGTCTAACAGAGCGGTTTCAACTTTATATGATGAAGATGCCTCTAATCAAGTAGGAATTGTGTTTTCTTTGGATGAAAAAGAGAAGTCTTCTGTTCAAGATATTGCTCAGTTACAGATTAAATCGCAACACGGCAACATGGTTTCTATAAGTGATTTGGTTGCTGTTGAAGAAAAGAACAGTGCAAAAAGTATTTACAGAAAGAATCAAAAACGTGTGGTATATGTGATGGCTGATATGGCCGGTGAATTAGAGAGTCCTGCGTATGCAATTTTAGGGATGGAAGAAAAATTAAAAGAGATTCCACTTCCAAAGGGATATAAATTGAATGAATTATACATTAAACAACCTGATTTTGAAGATGATTACACCGTAAAATGGGATGGTGAATGGCAAATTACCTTAGAGGTGTTTAGAGATTTAGGAATTGCCTTTTTAGGAGTAATCATCATTATTTACATGTTAATTGTAGGATGGTTCCAAAACTTTAAAGCGCCAATAGTAATGATGGTTGCAATTCCATTATCAATGGTAGGAATTATTTTAGGACACTGGATGATGGGCGCTTATTTTACAGCTACTTCATTTATTGGAATGATTGCCCTAGCAGGAATTATGGTACGAAACTCAGTCTTATTAATTGATTTTGTCAACTTACGTTTAGCAGAAGGAGTTCCGTTAAAACAAGCTGTTATAGAAGCTGGTGCAGTACGTACCACTCCTATTCTACTAACTGCAGGTACGGTAGTTATTGGTGCGTTTGTAATCTTATTTGATCCTATTTTCCAAGGATTGGCTATCTCTTTAATGGGAGGAACGATTACAGCAACAATATTAACCTTATTGGTAGTGCCTTTGGTATATTATTTAATTGAACGTAAAAATTATAAGTAAGATGAAACTATTAATCATAACTGTAGTTGATGGGCTTCAAAATGAAGTACTAAAACTATTAAAAGAAGCAGCTATAGATAATTTTAGTGCTTCTGATATTGAAGGTTTTCGAAATTCTTTTCCTGTAATTTCTGTAAATGATTGGTTTTCTGGAAATGAAAAAGCAACTGGTTCATATATGTATTTCTCATTTACTGAAACTGATAAAATAGATACACTGTTTAACTTAATTGAAACTTTTAATAAAAATTTAGAAACAAATAATCCAATACGAGCTGTTGTGGTTCCTATTGATAAATATATTTAATTATGAAGAATAGAATTGTACGTGGTATTGCTGGTAGTTTTATACTTATTAGTTTAATCTTAGCAATTAAAGTAAATATTAATTGGTTGTGGTTTACTGCTTTTGTAGGTGCCAATTTATTACAATCATCATTAACCAAATGGTGTTTACTAGATGATATTTTAACCAAAGTTTTTAAAGTAAAAGATTAACTTATTTATTCTACAGAATAATTCAACATGAGTTGAATCTTTTTATACAATTGTGGAAATTGTTGCTGTAAATCTTCTGGAGTTTCAAAAAAGTGCTCCATAATTACAGCAACAAATTCCAATTTATTTGTAAGCGCATATGCTCTAAAATATCCTGAAGTTTCAATTCTTTCAATATTCTCTTCCTTTTTCATAAACGCTGTTATTTCTTCAAATAATCGATAATAAATTCGAGCACTAACATCTTTAGATTTTCTTCCATGAAAAGTTAACGCGTGAGAAAATTCATGAATCCCTAAGTTTAGATTATCATTTAATATAATGTTTCCCATCAAAAAATCTTCCCAAGAAAATACAATAGATTTTAACCTCGGGTTAAACTCTCCTTTATGATATTGTTTTGTTATTGTTGAATAAAAACTGGTTGGATACACTATAATTTTATCGAATGTAGAGGTAAGATATCTTCGCATACCAAAAGTGAGCTTTATATACGATGCTGCTATCAAAACCTTTGCTTCTGGTGTTAGCTCAAAATTATCTCTTTCAATAAAATCGTACGTTCTGATAAACTTGGTTAATCGATGCTCGAAATATGCTTTTTGCTTTTCGTTTAACTTCTGATAAAAGGCTATATTTTCTACTAAAAATTCTTTTTTCTTTTTAGGAAGTTTCTTTTTTACTAAATAAAAGTGTACAAAAATAGGTCGGTTAAATAGAGATACGTAAATAGACTCTATAATGTTAACTCCAACACCTACAACTCCGATAAAAATAGCAGTATATTTAATTAAAAAGATGGGTTTCATATCAATTTGAAAAACTCAAATATAACTTATGTAACTTAGGTTAGATTACAAGACAATAGCTTTTTTTAATTTTACGGTCAGTTAAGCAACATTTCCCCAAACATCTACCCTTAAAGATAAAAAACAGCAGAAAACTCTGCTGTTTTTTTGTTTTTTGCGACCCAGAGAGGGTCACATTACATTATTTATCATTATCTCTATTTTTTCAAAACCCCAACAACAAAGCTACATATACGGATACCATTGTTTATAAATGTTCATTAAAAAAACTAAAAAATACATTTTTTCTTACCACGATATTTACCACTATTGTATCTTTGGGGTAAGTAAAAAAACAAAAAATGTATTTCTATTTAAAAGAACCTAAGTCAGAAAAAGAGACACTGATAATTATTCAATTCTATGTAAAGAACGAAAAGGCTATTTTCAAATATTCAACTGGCGAAAAAATAAATCCTGAGAATTGGGATTTTGAAAACAGACTACCAAAATCCAAAAAAGGAATCGGTGGAGCGAAGTTAAAAAAAACAACTTCCAATATAATGCGCTATGATACCTTTTTGGAACGATTGATTGATAACTGTAAAATCAATAATACACCTCTAACTCGAAAGTTTTTAAAAACAGAATTTGACAAACATTTCAAGAAAAAGGTTGCAGCAGAAAAAAAAGGATTTGAATACCTTACTGATTTTATCGATGATTTTCTTATCAAAGCGCCTAACCTTATCAATCGTTCTACAAAACGAAATTATACAGTAGACAAGATAAAACACTATAAAAAAACAAACAACAGATTAAAAGAGTTTGAAACATACAGACGCTCTAAAATCAAAATAAACAAATTTGATATTGTTGTCTATGATGCCTTGGTACACTACCTCACGGATAACAAAAAATACTCAGTCAACTATACAGGAGATTTGATAAAAAACATTAAAAAACTACTTAAAGTAGCCGATGTAGAATTTGGCTACGATGTTCATAAGGATTATGAACGAAGTGAGTTCTCCGTTATCAAAGAAGAAAGTGTATCTATAGCGCTAAGCGAAAATGAAATCGATACACTTTTCAATCACGATTTTTCAAAAAATGAACGTTTGCAAAATTGTAGAGACATGGCTATTATTGGTCTTTGGACAGGGTTAAGAGTCTCTGACTTTCTTAACTTACCTCAAATTAATACGGATGATAAGTTTATTACTGTACAGCCTAAAAAGACAAAAAATTCGTCAGGGGTTAAAGTCGTTATCCCCCTACACCATCAAATTAAAGAAGTCATTAATAAAAGAGGGATGCCTAGAATGATTACTGATGTAAAATTCAATGAATATATTAAAGAGGTTTGTCTAGAAGTAGGATTTACCGATAAGGTAAAAGGTTCACTCATGGTTAAAGATGAAAAGACAGACGTCTATCGTAAAAAAGTAGGTATATACCCTAAATATAAATTGGTAAGTTCCCACACTTGCCGTAGGTCTTTCGCAACGAATTTATATAAGATGAACTTCCCTTCTCTTTCTATCATGAAAATTACTGGACACTCTTCTGAAAAAAGTTTTTTATCATACATTAAAGTTACTCCAACAGAACATGCAGAGAAACTACTCAATCACTGGAATGAATATTACAGTCAAAAAAGAGTTGATTAAGTTTAAAACGTTCTTTTAATTACCTTAAAAATTTGATACACCTCATTAAGGTCTAACTCAAAATCTGAATACTCGGGACTTTTATTTCTACTATGGCAAATAATCGTCCCTTTTTCTTTATCCAGTCCGATAATATCCTTGTGAAAAACATTGTGCTTAGAAAGAATTATCCATCCGTATAAAGTAGGGTTGAATCCATCCATCCAATGATGGCGTCCAAGCTCTCTACCCAATACCAAGGCTCTGTTAGGGGTATCATTTATCCCGCCACCGTTCATACTATCGTTTTTAGTCCTAAATGCTTCGTAATTACCACGACCGTACTTTTCTACATTAAAAGTTACTTCCTCCCATTCATAAATTACATTTGCATCATCTAGCGTTTCTAAAAAAGAAGAATAGGCATCAAAAGGAATCAATCGTGTAGTTACGTTAAAACTACCATCAGGTTTTTCCACAAAAACATTTCCATTGGTATTCACCATAATATCCTTGTTGACAAGCTCTCCCTCTCCTGTGAGTAAATACATGTAGTTAATCTCTTTATATCTATTAGTAATCGCTTTGGCAAGCTTTGGGCTTATCTTACTTCTTCCATTTCTTACATAGTAGATACGAGAATTGCTATTGTCTCCAATCTCTACCGATAAGCGGTTTGCTTTGATACCTAAATGGTCTAATAACTCCTGTAAAATTTCCGAACTGGTTTTCAACATCTTATCAATTTCTTTAAATTATTTTGTCCACAATTTATTCTAAAAGTTGACAATTGATTTTATTTTTGCGTCGTAATTGTCCACAAATATAACAATTAACGATAGATTATTGGTGTTTGTGAGCAAAAATTAAAAAATAGCACAAAAACTTAAAAAATTGAATATGACCCAAGCAGACTTATTAAAAGTAAACCTTAAAGCCTTAACCATTTTTAATGCCAATGATACGATGCTTACTGTAGATGGTTGCGCAAAGTATTTAAAGGTACATCCTAACACGGTTAAAAACCGCATCCATAAAAATACCATTCAAGCAATCTTTCAAGACGGTAAATACCATATTCCTAAAATTCAATTCTTAGAAAAGATAGTAGAGAGCTTTGAACAATAATCGTGAAAAAGAAAGCGCAATGAAAAACGCAAAAAGCGCAAAGACACCACAGCGATAAGTAAGCACTTATTGTAAGTAGCTCACAACAGTGTTGTTGTGGGTTACTTTTTTAAAACAAAAAACGGTTAGTCGTCACTAACCGTTAAAAAATTGCTATGAAAAAAGTTCTGCAAGAACGCAGAACTTTAAGAACCTCGAATATATGAAAAAAAACAATACATCACTAACAAAAATAGGACTGTACAATCAAAAAGTACATGAACATTTACAAGGCACAACGTTGGATGCCATTACCCAACTAACCATTAAGCTATTTAAAGACAATGCGCAGCGCAATAAGCTGAACGATGCGCAATACAACAAAGCCGTAGAGGAATTTAATACCCAACATGGTTATTTGCTTTTAAAAAAGGGAAAAGAGCATGAAAAAGCGATAAGTAAACACTACAACTATATCAACTATCCTTTTTTAGATAGAAGTGCTATGAAAAGCACGATGGATAACTACCGTCAATATGTACATAGCTACAATCAGCAAGCTGTAGACTATAACAAAGCCATAGCTGAGTACAACAAAACGGTTATAGTTCCTAATACTCCAACACTAGCCCAACAAGTCGCAGACTTTACAAAGAAACACCGTAGTGAATTTACAAGTACCTACAACAAGGCTGTAGCAAAATTCAATGCGCAAAAAAACGCAAACTATATCGCAAAAAAGCGCAAACCAACTATCAAGTACACCACCGAGCTTTTATTTAATGTCTTGGTAGGCTTTTACATCGCCCAATTAAAACAACGCAATTCATATCTCTTAGAAATGAATCGTCCGACCAGTGTCTTAAAAAATGCCTTACCAAAGCTAACCATAGACCACCGTAAATTAGCAACACATACTATTGCAGAGATACCAAGACTTGCTATTTGTAAAAAGACAGCACAAAACCACATCAAACGCCTTAGAGAAGCCAACATCTTAATCAACTATACATATACCAACCAATACAAACCGATAACCGTTAATTTCCACCCTGAAATCCTAACGATTTTAGACGGAAATCCACCAAAACCCAAAAGAATTGAAAACCAATTTTTTAAACAGGAGAACTGGAAAGAATTACCAGATAATAATGATACTACTAGAACCTTTTTATTAAAAGAAAAAGAAATAAAAGACTGTGTAAACAACACAGAGTTTCAAAAGGAAGAATTTACATGTCCTGCGGACGGCTTCTACAAGAACACCACAGTGATAAGTAAGAAAACAATTCGCCCGCGCCAAACTTCCGAAGCAGTCAAAGTCCTATTGCCTGATTTTTTAAAACAAAAAAAAACGAGCCAAGGCACAAACAGTCCGCTTACGCATAATTTTTTAGCTCGATTGCAAGACGATAGAGAACTAGCGCAAGAACTAGCAGACGGTGTGTATGATAATTACAAAGGATTACGTTATGACTATCTGCAAAAAATAGAACTCTACGCCAATGTAACGACTGAAGAATTTAAGGCAATTTTACTACAAGATTGTATCAAAACTTCTGCAAAACTATGGAAACAGCACAATGTCTATGTAGGCGAATGGAAAAAAGCTATCAATTACCTAAACAACGAACTATTTACAAACATCACTCAAAAGACAACCCTAATTCAAAAACTCAAAGAATATCGTTGGAAATTGGAGTTTGCTCGCAAGTGGTTTATTAAATCACAAGTAACCGCATTGTATCCCTCATTGTACTTTGATAAAACACGTACCCAATCCCATGAAATAGGCTTTTTCGGCTTGCACAAAGTATGGAAAACCCATGTAAAGTATCAGGAAAAAAAGGCAATAGAAAAAGCGCAACGACAAACGCAACAAAACGCAAGAAAGCGCAAAGCGACCTATCAAAAAAAAATTACAACAGCCATCAAGAAATATGAAAAAGGCAATTATACGGCAAAACAGCTATACACCTATGTACAAACCAACCTACCACATAGTTATCTGTCAGCATTGCCTACGATGATACACTATAATCATTAAAACAGAATCTATAAAATGAGCAAAAAAGAAAACCGATGCCATTGCGGAACAGGATACAAAATCACTTGTCCAAAATGTAGCAAGCTAAAAATGGTTATCCTCTTAAAAAATGGGAACAGTCATTTAAAGTATAAAACAAGCCATACCAACTATGCAAACCCCGTTTGGTATAACCATTTGAGTAAAAATAGTAAAACCATCAACACCTTAATCAATAGCATGTATAAACGATTTCAAAAGTCAAAATACATAGACGCTACCAACAAGCTCATGTTTTTTGACAATCAGACCAAACAACATATCACGACAATAGTAACCGCATAAAAAGAACAACAAAGCATCAACCAACACAGAAAAAGGGTTTGTAGTACGAGACTGAAACTCTGAAACCCCGAAATACCCATTAAGCTCGCCAGTAAATCAGTCTATCGTTGGGAGATCAGAATTAGATAAAAAATAAACAATGAACAGTTATCAAAAATGGTGTGAACTCCAAGAAGAAAATCAGTATTGGAAGACGCAAGAAAAACGCAATAAAGCGCAAGGAAACGCAAAAAAGAGAAGTACAATTAAAAAGAGAACATGAAAATACAACAATCAGCAAATGGTAATATAGTTATCACAGGAACATCAGGAGTGATAGAACACATCTTACCCACAATAACTATTCACAAACACCCGAGATACCCTAACGAAGCAATACTAATAACCCACAATACCAATTACAAAGACGAACAACAAGGCATTACCATACTCGCAAGAAACGTAACCCATGTAAATGATATGAGATTTTATGGAAACGCACAGAGTCTAAAAAGTATGTTAGAAAACGAATTGAAATTACAAGGAGGAACAAAGGAAGCTCCACCCAAAACCAAAGAACAAGACCCCATGTATGTCGCTTACTTACAAGCCAACACTTACGAAAAGTTGCTAAGTTTTGTTAAAGAACATCAAGACAATATCGGAGGAAAAAGATACCATGAAGACGGTAGAATAAGCGAAGAAGAATTTTTTTGTCAGTTTGAAACATTTATCATTCGAGTAACCTTGCGTTACTACTACAAGCTAGACAATCAAAGCCTTATCAATTACATTCTAATGTCAGGAAGTACCAGTTACGTACACGAACCCAAAAAGGTATATGTGTATGATGGCAACAATACCATTACAGGGCATGTCTATGAGAAAGCCTATTAGCAGTAAACACACGAACAATGACCGCTATTTACAGTAAAAAGAAACTATTTGAAAAATACTATTACCTACCAGAAAGAGAAATGCGTGTAACGATTAATGAGATTATCGCAGAGATACGCCATTTACCTTTTGAGGTAGCCAAACATAAAAAGAAACTACGACCAAGTGAAGTAAGAAGATTTTTAGAAGTATATGATTTAGTATAAAAGGAAAAAGAAAATTAACCTTTTATCATTTCAATATAATCAAAATAAAAACTGATAACTACTTATTAAATAGATGATTACTTGGTGTTAGAATTAATGTTTTTCACAATTTTATAAGTCTAGAAATAATAATTTTCACTAACTTTACGCCAACTTACTACTAACCTAAGAGTACGGAGGACAGCGGGGCGAATTGCTGTGCGTAGAAAAAATTGAGCATTCATATTATTTATGAATGCTCTTTTTTGTTTTCAAACTACTTTATTTATTAAAATAATCATAAGTATATAGTATTGTAAGTCTAGAAATAATAAATTTCAGTAACTTTACGTTATTAATCACTAACTGAAGTGTACAGACAACTGCGGGGGCTGATTGCTGTACATTAAGAAGATAGAGCATCCAAAATATGGATGCTCTTTTGTTTCTTTAAAAACTATTTCATGTATAGAACCCTCCCCAATCTTACCAAACCCTCCCAAAAGTTAACTAATTACAGCATAACTTAGCGAAGCCTTTCAAACCCTGAACCCCCACAAAACACTTCAAGTACTTTTGACTCAGCAAAAGAAAAAGAAGTGAATCCCGAGGCAATTAATACCATCTTATACAGACCCATCCAAAAAGGAAGTAGATACGACAAGTTACTTCCACATAGCGACTGTAGTAGTGTAAAAATTGCCAATGGAGACACCAAGGTAGCAATTGAAAGTATGGCATTGTGGGTATATAAATACCAACACCACACCCAAAAGCTATCCCAAGAAAAATTTGCAAAGCACCCCTTACAAAAATTATGCAAGGAGCTACACAGGTTTTTGTATCAGCATCTACAATACAAGATAGATACCTACGACCAATTATTACGTAGCCCTGCCTGTGCTTGGGCTACTCGCTCACAGGGATTGGATTGCAAGAGTTATAGCATTTTCGCAAGCTGTGTGTTATTAAATTGTGGGGTTACACACTACTTGCGACGTGTTATACAACAAGAGGGGGAGGGCTACAGCCACGTATATGTAATAGTTCCCAAAAACCAACACACATTTGACCTAAACGACGGGTACTATACCATAGACGGCACCTTACAAACATTCAAAGAACAGGACATACACCAATCTGACGATGTACTAATGACACCCAAAACCCAAGGTTTATCAGGAGCTATTGGTGGAGAACTGGTAAAAGGTGTTGGAAAACTAGTGAACTATGCCGTGAGTGAATTCATACAAGAAATGAACTCCTGTAGTGGTTCGTATTACGATGCCTCAGTAGTAAAACTTAAAATCAGACGTGATTTACGAGACAAGCTACAACAAAAAATCACCCAATTAGGCGAAGCCATCACCTTTAGAAACCGTGCAAGGACACAACACTTGTTCAACGAAATTTTCAAAGAAGTAGATTTAGGTATTGCCCATTTACGCAACGAAACCGCTTATAGTTCCTACGAACATTGCGACGGAGAAACCCTAGCCCATGCGCTAGCCTTTGCGGAAAAATTAAAAACATTTATCGATAATTTTTTCGAAGAATTTAAAAAGCATGCCCCTTATTTCAAGGTAGAAGAATTTACCAAGTCAGCCAATGTGAACAGTAGAACGCTCTATTTTGTGGTGGAGAATGAAACCAACCCCATCGTAGCCGACTACCGCTTTATTGTTCTACGAAAAGAAATATCCACCTATGGACTAGACCCGATATTTCCATTTGAAGCCAATGCAGAAAAATGGCTAATAAACAACCTAGCCCATTTACAAAAAACCTATAACGACGGACGGGAAAAAAGCTATGAAAAAGAAATAACCCCACTGTTAGACAAGGTAAAAGCCTTACGAGCCAAAGCACATTTAGGCGGAGAAATGCTGTATTATTTCGAACAACCCTTACAACGAGAACTCTACAAAGTATGGTTGCGATACGATGCAAACTACACCCAATACCTAAAAGAAGAAGCTCAAAACACACGTACCGCTAATGAATTAGCCCTACGAGACTATCAAGAACGCTTTAAAAAAAATGTGGCAGAAGATAAGCAAGCCAAAAAGCGCAAGCGATTAAAAATCCAAGTAGGTATTGGCGCAGTAGCCTCCGCCTTGCTCGTATTGTTTTTACAAAAAAATAAAAAGTTATGAATGAAGAATTTGACACCATAGGCACGCATGTCCCGTATGGGCTGTATGGTTGGTTCGACGGCTTTTGTCCCTCCAATGGAATTGCCAGTCGATTGAACAACCAAGCCAAAGGCGTATGGGCGCAAAAAGCCGAATGGGACAACAAATACAAGGCACTCCAAAACGGACGACAAGCCGCCGAATGGGAAAGCCTTAAAAAAGAAGTACGGCGCTTAGAACAAGCCATAAAAGCCGAGCAACAACAATTAGCCCAAGAAGAAGGCATCGCTGATGCGTTAGGCTTAGGCGCTTGGTGTAACGGTGCAGTCTCCAAAAGAAAAAAAGCCGAAGAAAGTTTGCGCAATGCAGAAAAGTCCCTAGGACATATCAAAGGCGCTTTTCAAACCTTGGAACGTCAACAGACCCAAGGTATCAAAGAAGCCAATGCAGTCATTAAAGCAAACCAACAAAAGCTCAATGCCATTAAACAAAGCATTGTCCAAGTCAAACAAAAAATTGCAAAGTACAAAGCAGAAAGAGACCATGAAAAAGCCCAAGCAGCCAACGCCACACCCGCCGAGGTTAGCAACGCCAAAAAGAAACGCATTGCAGGAATCGCCAAAGAAAACGCACCGCTGATACTAGGAGGTATTGCACTGTTAGGCGCAGTGGTCTATCTCAATAAAAGAAGTCCAACCCACAAAACGGTGAAGTCCGTAAGTGTATAAAACTAAGAACGATGAATTTGTTACAAACACACCTATTGCTTGCCGAACAAGAAGAAGCTTTAGAAAGCCAAGCACTTTCTAAACCACAAGCAAGCGGACTTCATGGATTTTGGGACGGAGCGAACCTAATGGGAATAATCAATACCGTTGGCGGAACATGGTCGCAAATAGAACAAGCCCGAAACGGAAAACCAGTCTATGTACAACAAGCCAATGGAGAAACCAAGGACATTGCTCCGATGCTAATAGCCAAGTTAGAACAACAAGCACAAGCACAGCAAACCTCGGTAGACAACTTGGTAAAAATGATGCAGCTACAATTACAAACGCAACAAGCCCCTAAAAAAGACAACACGCTGTTGTATGTAGGAGTTGGAGCAGGCATACTCGTATTGTTAGGAGGCATGTACGTAATGACACAAAAAAAATAAACGATGAGAAAAGAATCAATAGAAAACTCGGTAGTCAGTTTGCTAAGTATGAGTGCAGGCGCAATGCTTTCACGTGTAACCGCTAAAAAGCTACCGATGCAAAACACCAAGCTCAAAAAAGGCATGTTAGCCTTAGTAGGGGTCGTAGGCGCAGCCTATTTGGACAGGAAAACCACAGGCAAAGCCATTGCACAAGATATGGCGATGGGAACAGCCGTCACCCAAACAGGCGAACTTGTCAAAGAACTGTTGGATGAAAAGTTACAAAACAATCCGCTATTACATTCCGCTTTAGGATCTCCTTATGACAACTGGAACGAACCCTTTGCGCTAGATAGCACCGACTTTTTATCAAGTTACACCAGTCCCAACTACGATGGAATTTCCGAAGACATTTCCTACGAAACCGTAGAAGATTTTAATAGCTAAAAAAACAAAAAGAGAAAAAGATGAATTTTTTAAGAAACGAAGAACCTTATTTACGAGTAACCGAGTATTTAAAATACAAGAACTCCAAACGCAAAGAAAACGAAAAGTGGAACATCAGTGCGATGAAGCCCATGCCAAGCTTTTTATACGCCAACAAGAAAGTAGATGTAGGCGGTACGGTGTCCCTGTTAACAGGTTCATCGGTAGCCAAAAGAGGCGTTACTAATTTTGACGGAAACTCCCTAGTCAAAGGACGTGTGTTTGTAGCCAATGGCATCACGTTTAAATGCGCCATTGACGATGCAAGTAAACCAGAGCAAGACATTGCCTATAGCATTGCCAAAGTCCCAAATACCTTAATGCAATCGATGGTCGTAGTCAAGCAAAAAAACGAAATCCTAATTGAATTACCGATTTGTGACATTTTAGGCGCTACCGAAAGCGGTAACCACTATTTCAAATTAGGCTCATTTGCCCTGTTGGAAGACGACACCATTACCGAAATCGAAATCCAATACCCAGAAGGAGCAAAAATCACGTTAGAAGACGGAAAAGCCCTGTTCGCTTCTGCACGCTTATCAGGATTTGCCACCTATCAAAAACGCTAAGCTCATTTTTATAACCACACTTTGCGCTAAGACAAGCGCAAAGTGTTACCACAAGCACCAAAGATGAAAAAGATATACAAACGCATAAAAATCAACAAAGACCTTTTAAAGACCAATCTTCCTCCTGAAGAACTCTTACAAAATGAGGTCAGCGACACCATCCCCACAGGAAAAGTAATCGGAGTGTATTTTATCTCCTATATGCCCCCTATGGACACAGGTATGCCCACAGGAGAAACCATGTCGAGATTAGTTCCTTTTGGGATTTCTCAAACAGACATTACCCTGAAAGACAGTAGAGGACATTTGCTGACGGAGACCACGGACATCAAAGACTATGAACACAAAAGCGGCGGCTATAACGAGGGCTTTAAAGAACTTGACTTTGAAAGCAAAAACGAACGAGTGACTATCAGTTGGGAAACCCTAGGAAGCAGACCCATTTGTGGCGAGTTCATTTTTGAGATAGAATCCCCTAACCCATGTTAAGGATGAAAACCATATACCACAGCGAACAGTTTACCGATGATTTTGAGATAAACTTTTCCGAGAAGAACGATTGCAAAGGTGTTGTAAAGCTTGAAATACACCCACACGAGCTAAGTGTCCCTTTGCTTATCAAAGACGGTTCAGGACAGCGAATCACTGCCCAAGCCCCTTTTATCATAGACACCAACCATCCAATTGTAGACGGCTTGATACGCTTTGAATTTTCAGAATATCCAGCACTCACAGCCGTACACACAACACCTTTTAAAAAAGCCATAGTAAGGTATTTATATTGTGAATAATCAATTATCGAACATAGTAGAAAGCCACCTACAAGGAGGAAGCAATCATGTCATCAAGGTATCGAGTAACGGCGTAAAACTTGTCAAGTCTACTTCGGCACAGAAGTACGCCTTTACCTTAGAAGATATTGAAAGCAAATACGGTTCGATAGCCCAATTTTTACAAGCCTTACCCCAAAAAGGATTTAGCGGAGCGGTGGTCTTTACCCTACAAAAAACCTATACCAAGGATGGGAAGACCACCTATCACACGCTACAAACACTCACAGAAAAATTAACACAAGATATGAATGCTACCGACCCCACCACCGCCTTTTTAGGAGCGCCAGAGCTGATGGCAAAGATGGTACAAGCAGAACGTTCGGCAGACTATAAAGAACAAGTACAAGAGCTAAAAGAAACCGTCAAAGACCTGCGTTCTCGCAACCGAGTATTAGAAGAAGCCAATAGCTCGCTTACTATTAAGTTAGAGACAGCAAAAGAACGAGAAGAACTCAGAGTTGAGCGAGAACTGCTGAAGAAAAAAAGCTTTTTAGAAACGCCCGCCTTTGAAAAGACGATGGAAACCTTGGGCGGGATGCTTCCTAAAATCTTAGAAGCTTCAGGAGGCAATGTCGTAGGACACCCGAGCCAGTTAGCAAGCCCGAATGTTTCGCCCATACAAAAAGCCTTTGTACAAAAGCTTTCCACTGCCACCGACGAACAAGTGATGTTTTTTAACTATTTGCTTGACAACTGGCAAGAAGATTTAATCACACAAGTAGCACAGATTATCGAACAACAAGAACACCATGAAGATACAAACTAAAAAAGAAGCCATTGCCCAATTAGAAAAATTACCAGAAAAAGTATTGATACGCCTAGCAGAGCTATCCAGTCATAAAGAAGCACAAAGCTACTTTGCATGCCCGATAAAATACGGCGCAGTCAAGAGCTTTTTGAAGTAGAAAGCAATAATAAGATACAGGAGAAAAAAAGCGATGAAAAAGAAAACAAGTGTATCGAAAATTGCCACCCGAAACAACGCTAAAAAAGCGGTAAGCAAAGCCAATGAAGCCAGTGCC
The DNA here is from genome assembly GCF_051200845.1 of Tenacibaculum sp. A30. Lineage (NCBI taxonomy): Bacteria > Pseudomonadati > Bacteroidota > Flavobacteriia > Flavobacteriales > Flavobacteriaceae > Tenacibaculum > Tenacibaculum sp. A30. The sequence goes on along the minus strand of NZ_CP195160.1, from coordinate 2,248,496 downwards.
TTTTTACTAGCCAATAAACCTTTACTGATAGTAGCAGGCGGAAGTGTCGTAGCATATTTCCTATACAAAAGACTCAAACAATCAGCCGATGCGGTAACCGAAGTCTTTCAAGACGTAGCAAACGACCATATCGAAGCAGACCTACACATCAACACAGGAAAGCTAAGCATCAATAAAGCACAAGCGAAGATTTTAGCCAAGTCCTTACTAGATGCTTTTAACGATACCGCTTTTGGACTTCCTGCCACCGATGAAGCCAAAGTACAACAAGTCTTTGACAAATTACAAACAGGCGATGACTTTAGGCTCGTGTATAAAATCTTTGGCAGAAGAAAACGCATGGGAGGCAAAACCCCAACGGTATGGCTCGATAAAAAGCTTGCGGACGATTACGATTTAATCTACTGGCTCAAAGCAGAGATTTCAGAGACGTGGGACAGGCAATTATACCACCAAATCAAACAACGAGTACAAAGCGCAGATATGCCCTTTTAAACAAAAAAAATGAAAAAGAACAATGGAAGCAAGTTTACCAATTTACGGGTTGGCATGTCCCGACACCCAACAAGCCCAAGAAGAATTTGACACCAAAAAAAATTGCGGATGTACGATGAATACAACAGCACAACAATTAATCAGCGGAATCATTATCAACGGAAGCACAGGAAAACCCTTTGAAGCAGGGCTTGTCAATGTGTACAATACCCAAACCAAAAAAGGAACAACACCCGATGCAAACGGAGCATTTCAATTGTATGCCAGTCCTACCGATGTGATACACATTTCCTTTGTGGGTTATGATACCCTACAAATAGCAGCTTCAAAACTACCTGCCACCATCACGTTGCAGGAAAGCTCGGAACTACTATCAGAAGTAGTGATAACCGCTAATAAGAAAGGAGATAACAATTATATCTATGCCAGTATGGGACTGTTAGGCTTACTGTTTATCTATGCGATTGCCAAGGATAAGAAAAAGAATAAAACAACGACCTAATGGAATTTATACTCATGCACTGGGAAAAAATCACAGGTATTTTAGGACTGATTTTTTCCTTTTTCGCAGGCTTTAAAATGCGGAAGATACGCCACCAAGAAGCCAAGAACCTAGCCCTAGAAAGACGTTACAAAGCCGATTTACAAAAGCTAGAGAATTACAAACGAGCCTTTGACATCAATGCAGAAATGATAGAAAGCATTAAAAGTGATTTTATGGCTCGTATCGGTTCACTACATCAGTATATCGAACAATTGGAACACATGAACACAAAGCTACACAGCATTGTAGCCAAGCAACAAAAAGAACTCGACAAATACATTACAAAATATGGAAAAGACATTTAAAATACTCAGTGTTGTTTTACTGCTACTGATTACAGGATGTGGGACAACCAAACACAGTAAGACACATAGTTTAGAAACCCAAGAGGATAGTGTTTATATACAAAAAGACAGTGTACACAGCATCACTATCAATAGCGCTATTCAAGACAAAATATTTATAAAGGTTGCCACTGGAGATACCTTACTAGACAGCCTTGTAAATCAAAAATTACAACACTTTGCCAGTAGCAAACAAAGTGGTACAAACAGTTATAGTGTTCGCTACGATACCCAAGCCCAAGGATTTGAGATACGCAGTACCATAGGCACTACCAAGGAAGTTGTAACCAAACAACGGGATAGTATATCAACGAGCCAGTACAAAAAGAAAAAACAAGAGCAAAAAGAGCAAACGACAACACACCGATTGCCCTTGTGGGTTTGGGTACTGCTCTTAGTGCTTGCAGGCATGGTCTATGGAATCGTCAAAACAACCTAAAACCACGAATGAACACAAGAAAGCTATGGGTCGTTGGAGCAGGTATAGGCTTGGTAACCCTAACCGCTTTTATCAACCAAAAGAAAGCCCAACTGACCCGTATAATAGAACAATTACAGTTTCGTGTTTCAGGAATTAGAAATGTGCAGCTCTCATGGCAACACATCGCCTTAGAACTAGACATACAGCTACAAAACCCAACAAAGGAACATTTGAACATCAATACAGGCTTTATAAGTGCAAAAGAGCTACGAGTGTATGAAAAGAAGACAGGGAAACAATTAGCCTTTACCAAGCTGAATACCCATCAAATTAGTATTCCTAGTGGTGGTATGTACCAGTTACCACCTACGCACATTAACCTGCCAGTACTCACCGTAGGACAGTTGGTGTTTGAAGAGCTTCAAAAAAAGAAACAGGACTTTATAAAAGCGTTGCGATTTGAACTGGACGTAGCCACTTTAGGAAACACACGAACCGTACAATTTTAAAAAAGAAGAAAAAGAAAAAAAGAAAATGGCAAGCTATGAACTATTCAAACCCTCTTTAGAACAAGCAGAGGGCGGGTATCAAAACCTAAAAAACGACAAAGGAAACTACAACTCAAAAAAAGAACGAGTCGGAACCAATCACGGAATCTCCGCTAAATTCTATGAAAAGATACTAGGCAGACCTCCGAGTATCAGCGATATGAAAAGCCTTACCAAAGTAGAAGCCCATATCCTTTTTAAAAATGAGTTTTGGGACAAAATGCGAGCCGATAGCATTCGTAGTCAAGCAGTGGCAGAAATGATAGTCGACCATGCAATAAACGCCAATCCAAGAGTAACCGCAGGTATCGTGCAACGCTCTTTAAACCGATACTTTGGCAAAAACCTACAGGTAGATTATGTCATAGGATCTAACACTGTCAAAGCCATTAACTCGGTAGATGCCAAACAGCTTTTTGAGCGTATAGGAAAAGAACGTCTCGCCTATTATAAACGCTTAAAAGACTACCAATACTTTGCTACGAGTTGGACAGGGAGAGTGTTTGCACTAGCCCATAAGTTTGGTGTTGACCTCAAAAAAAAAAGGCAACAACGTTGCTGGTAAGTATTACTAGTATAGCCCTTATCAGCTATGTGATATATACAAAAGCTAAAAAGAAAAAGAAAAAATAAGATGAATACTATACAAAAATTTCAAGCCTTAGACGGCAAGGAAGTCAGCCGAAGTACGTTAGAAAGATTAGTAACACAGGCAAAAAAAGAAAACAATACTGAAGTTATTTATAGAGTCTCAAAAATCTTAAACGACCACCCTAAATACACGACGTTTAACATTTCAGTCAAACGATATGCCACAGGACTGAACGCACCAAGGCATACAGGAGCATACAAAGAAGCCTTAACCAGTTGCGGACGTTTGCGCAAAGGATGGCGTTTTATCAAAGGACGTGTAGTCAAAGCAAGCGCCAAAGTACCCAAACCTACTCGAAAAGGATTGGCAGCCCCAAAAAGAAAAGAGGGATTGACCGCTAGTGGACGTTTGAAAAAAGGCTATAAATATGCAAAAGGAGGTAGGATTGTAAAAGCTACCTCAAAAAAAAAGTGTTGTAGCGCCTGCCACTAAACCCCAACAACCTGCTGAAAATATCCCCTTAGAATTTTTAGCAGGTTTAGACTTCATTCAGGAAGAAGACACCAACACCACAGGGCTGAATGCACCTGTACGTCCCGACCAAATCTATCAGATGATTACGGATAAACTTATCAGTGCTATTAAGAGCGCTAAAGGAACACCAAAATTGGGATGGGATGATGCCTTTTTAGAAAAAGGCGGGTATCTATCGCCTGTAAGCTTTGCCTCCAAAAAAGCCTATAGAGGTATCAATATCATACTGCTAAAAAAAGGCAATCCCTTTGGAGCGTATCAAAACCCTTATTTCTTAACCTTTAAGCAAATACAAGAAGCAAAGGGGAAACTCAAAAAAGGCGCTAAAGGATTAGAAGTAATCTACTTTACCCGCTTGTATAAATTTTCAGATGCTCAAAAAGGACTCGAATACGCCACTTATAACAAACAAAAAATGCAAGACTTTTTACAATCGAAAGGCTATGATACGAGTCATTTTGATTTTCTCGTACAGACCATTCCTATTTTAAAATACTATACGGTGTTCAATGGAGCAGATATTGAGGGGATTGATTTTGGATTGAATAAGCTCACCGCTTTAGAAAAAGCACGTTTAGGCTTTGTTGCACCAAGTACCCCTCATAATACAGAAGAAAAGAACCCGATAGCAGAACTTATCATTCAACACTTTCCGAAAGACAGTGCGAAGATAGTACACGGATTTAAAGGAGCGAGTTACAATGTAGCACAAGACAAAGTAAAAATGCCCAAATACGAAGCTTTTTATCAAAGTGTAGACTACTACAGTACGCTATTCCATGAAATGATACACAGTACAGGACACCCAAGCCGATTGAACCGTCCTTTTGGAAAACGTTTTGGCGATGTGGTGTATGCTAAAGAAGAACTCATAGCAGAGTTTGGGGCGGTGTTTTTATCCGCACAAGCAGGGATTTTATGGAAGACACAAGCAAACCATGCGGATTACCTAAAAAACTGGCAATTGGCGTTACAATTTATGCAAGAAGATACAAAGCTTTTGATGCGTGCAGCTAGTGAGGCACAAAAAGCAGTGGATTATCTCTTACAAGTAGACACCAACAAAGAACCCAAGTTTTACAAAGCGCTGGTAAAAAACAGTCAAAAAGCAAGCCCAAAACCAAGGAAAATACCCGCTTTAAATAAACCGAACAATAAAGTATCAGAGTCACGACCAAAGAATAATATACCAGGGAATCTCAATACAAATTCGGTAGCCTACAAACGAAAGCAATTACGACATAGAACCTTTGAGTATTACCAAATTGAGGATGCTGTATTGGCAAGCTTTTTAGGAAAACTAGAGATAAAAACCAAAGAAAGTTTAGTGATTACCTTAGCAGGGAAACGAGGTTCAAGCAAAACACACTTTGCGTTTAAGTTTATCAATGTACTAGCTCAAAAATACAAGGTTGGTCATGCCTCTATGGAAGAACACCCTGAAAGTGCGTTGTATTGGGATAAAGCAGACATGTATTTTAACGAAGTAGCAGAACGGAATTTATCCAATCCTGATATTGAAAACCTAAACCAATTAGACAAGCTGATTAGAGAAAACGATGTGATTGTGATTGATAGTTTTGCTAAGTTAAAGGAACTGGATAGCAAATTTGAAATTGACAAAGACTTGCGAAAGAAGTACGACGGAAAATTGTTTTTTATCATCTTCCAACAAACGGCAGACGGTAAAATGCGTGGTGGTGCTAAAAGTGGCTTTGATGGGGATTGTATTTTCTTTACCGAGAAAACAAATCATTACAAGACCAACTTTATTTACACGGATAAGAACCGTTATCAAGATAAACCACTCGATGAGTTGAAATACAATATTTATTCAGGGAAACTCGACCCGATTATCTCTGAAGAAGTGGTTACAGAAAATGAGATACCGAAAGAGGTGGAGTTTTAGAAAAGTTAGAAAAAGTAAAAAAAAAGGTTGGTAATGAAACGATTGTTTGACTACTAGTCTTGCTCTTAAAGAGGTAGAAAAGTTACGTGTAAGGATATATAGAGAGTTATTTTTTTAAACGCAAAATATGTAAACGTAACTTTTCATACTCTACTATTTTTCAACTATAATTTCTCGTATTAAACTTTCTATTTTCTTATTACTGAATTGTTTTCTGAATTTAATCTTAATTGTATCTCCAAAGAACTTTTCTGCGTGTCTAATTTTCTGTTTTTCCTCATTTCTCAAGTTCTCTTCTGCTGTGTTTTTTGTTTCTACAACAAAGTATAGTTTTTTCGATTTGTCTTCATAATTCAAAACATAAGCAAAATCAGGTGAATAACTTTTTCCGCCAGCAACAGGAATCTTAATTGAGTTTTTTGGGATTTTAGAGAAAACAACTACTTCTTTCAAATTTTGTTCAATATTTTGTTTTTCTAATTCAGAATCGTAAAACAATTCATCCAATAAATACGTATCGGCAACTTTATTCTCTGAATACATAACACCAACATCAGAAGCAGAAATTTCTGTTTTTACAGTTCCATCTGGGTGTGTGAATTTAGTTGGATGAATTTCGTTGCTCACTTTTTGATATTCAATTCCAAATTTATCTATTGCGTTAAACATTAAATAATTCTCGAATTTTTGTTTAATAATACGAACTGTGGCAATATTTAGAAATTTGTTTATATCAATATTAGAATCAATAAAAGAACTGTTTAAAGTCTTTATATTGATATTTAGTGCTTTTGCTAATTCCTTCAAGAAATTACTGTATTTCATTGTAGAAATTGGCGTTATTTCATTTCCGTAAATTTCTTGTTCTTCTTTAACTCCAGCAATGTTGTCAGTTATTTCAATTTGTGCTGTTCTTTCTTTTATACCTTCAATAGTAAAATTGCTGTTCTGCTCATTCAAGAAATTTATAAAAAGTGATTTGAACTTGTCTTCTTTTTCAAACTTGTATTCTAAAATTACCTTTTCATTTAATTTCTCCCACAGTTCTTTTAATTCGCTGTATTTTTCTGTACGTATACTAACTTGCTTTTTCTTATCAGTAGATTTTCTAACTTTATTAGAGCCAACACCTTCAAATATTTTTGGATAGTTATGTTTGATAAAGTCAAAACCACCTTCTTTGAATTTATTAGACCTTGTAACAACATTATTTTCGTCTAATATTTCAAATAAATCATCTTCTGTCGTTTCGTATAATTCGCAAATTTTCTTAACAATATCGTCTGATATTTTTTCTGGAATATCTTCTATTGAAATTGCTCCTGATTTCTCATTGATTTCATTTACTAATTTATCTACAAAATCACTTTCTGTAAAATCTACAAAGTAGTTTAAATAAAACTGTTCGTCTTTTACTCGGTTACCGTATTCATTTACAGGAAGTCTTAAACCTCTACCAACTTCTTGCAGTTTAGAAATATCACTACCGCTACTTCTTAGTTTGCAAATCTGAAAAACATTAGGATTATCCCATCCTTCTCGTAAAGTCCATTTAGAAAAAATAAATCTTCTGGGATTATCTAGTGAAAGCATCTTTTGCTTATTATGAAGAATTTCATCTAACTGGTTTTCAATATCATCATCCTTATCAGAATCCTTGCCGCTTTTATCAACGGCAAAATAACCTCCGTGGGTTTTTCTGATATCTTCTAAAGTTTTTTCAAGATAAGCTTTGTAAAAGGTGTTCTTTTCAGTTTTGAGTAATGTTTCTACTTCTGCTTTTATTAAACTTTCAATAGTGGTTCTTAAATATCCATTTTCGTTTCTATACTCTTCAATATTATCAATGAAGAAGAGTGTAATAGGTTTAATTTTTACACTTCGTGTAAGTAATTGTTTTTCGTTTTCAAAGTGGCTTTTTATGGCTTTTTGAATCATTATTTCTTGCAGTTTTTCTGCATAAGAATAAGGATTTAATTTATCGCCTTTTGATAATTCAATTCCATTAGATAAAACAACTTTGCTTTTATTTAAACTTTTTACGTACAAATCTTCCATTGCAGAATGTACTCTTTGTAAACTTTCTTTTTTAGTAAGCTTAAATGTCTTTTTACTCTTGTCTTCCAATAATTCAAAAGTGGCTTCTTTTCCGTCCGTATTATTGAGTTTTACAATAGCATTCTTTCCGCTTTCAAACTCTGTAATATGACCTATTACACCTTTTACTAAATTACGATTGAAGGAATCGACCGCAGTTAATGTATAAATTAAGTTATGATAGTCTTTAACTTTCTTCTTTTTTAGTTTACCTAATTCATCTTTAACTTTTATTTCTTTCTCTGGAAATGTAGCACCATAGCGCAATATAAATTGCGGGTTCATTTTCAGAATATTCTCAAAAGTTGTTTTACCTGTTCCAAACTTATGAGGTTCATCTATAATTACGAACGGACTTACTGCTGAAATTGCCTTAAACGGAATAGTGTGCTTATCAAAAATACCTTTATCAAAACTCTTTTGCATTGTTTCAGAGTTTATCATTCCTGCATTAATAACCATTACTTGAATGCTGTTTTTTTCATAAACTCCTGCATTTACAAAACTGTTTACAGCAGGTGGCATAAACGATTTTTTATTTTTACCACCTTTTTTACTTTCTACAATATGCAGTTTAATGGTTTTGCCGTATTGTTCTTTAAAATGTGCTCTTGCACTATCACTTTTTAAAAAATCGACTGTTCCAGCTTTAATAGAAAGTGTAGGAACAATTACAATAAATTTAAAAAGACCGTAGTTTTTATTGAGTTCAAAAATGGTTTTGGTGTAAGTATAGGTTTTTCCTGTTCCTGTTTCCATCATAATATCTATGATGTTACTGTTTAGATTTACCTTTTCTTCAATATTATTTACCTTTTGTAATGCTAATATGTTTTTAGGATAGGTATTATTACCATCATAAATTTTCAAGACAGGATTCAGAAATTGCTTATCAACTCCTTTTGGGTTCTCTATTTCTAAATTATCAAAAACAGATACAGTACTTTTTACCGCTTGTGATTGATGCTGAAGATTTTTTTCAAAGTTAAATCCTTTCATATTAGTAGCGTGTTATAAAGTCAATATCAATACTTTTTTTGTTAGCGTAAGACTTAATATTTTCGCTTATTTCACGTAAACTTTTACTCTCAAAATGATAACCAAAGGCAATGATTGTAGTTGGGTTAAAACTTCTATCGCTATCTATTTTTTCTAACAAGGCTTTTAAATGTTGTGTTTTAAAACCTTTATCCATTAAATACAACTTCTCACTTACATAATATGCTGTATAGCCATTTAAGTCTGTTTCTTGGATGGTTACGGTAAGTGGAACACCATCATAAGTTTTCCAAGTAACCAATAATGCTTTTAAGTCTTCTTCGGTAAGTTTACTTTCGTCAAACATTTCGAATTGACTGCCTAATTCATCTGCTTCAAAGTTGTAATCTTCCCATATTGGCATAGTTTCGAATACTTTAAAGCCTAAATCTTGATTGGATAAGTCTTTGTCTTTGTGGTCTTCTTGTATTTTTTTTGATGCACGAATGAGACGCTCTTTAGTAATATCAAAAATGGTAGGTTTATCTATTTTTAATTCATCTTTCACAAAATCGTAAGCTGTTTTATTGCTTTTTGGGTCTATGAGTTCTGGTAATTGTGCCAAAATAAATTTTCTGTTTCCTCCATCTTCTGCATTGAGTTGCATCACGGCATCTCCTGTGGTGCCTGAACCTGCGAAGAAGTCAAGAATCAAATCATTTTGTTTCATTCCAATAATTAATAGGTCTTTAATAAACGGAACAGGCTTTGGACCTTTAAATATTTTCTTACCAAAAAATGTTTTTAACAGGGTGGTAGCAGTACTTGTGCTATAATCAGATTTATAGAAGAATGATTTAGGTTTTTTAGTAGGTAAATCTCCAAGCTTTGGTCTTTGCTTCTTATAAATTGATTTTCCACCACTTCTTGCATCAGTTACAATCAAATTAAATGTTTCGTTTTTAATTTTAGGCTTACCCCAAGACCAAGATAATTCCTCTTTTTCTTCATTAATGGGATATATTATAGTGTCTTGTTTAGATAATGGCTTATCGTCATCAGTAACATAAATTTTATTTTCTTGAGAAATAAAAACTGGAAACCAACCCTTTGGTCGATTAATTCTTGAAGCATCTTCACCAGTTCTTCTTAATCCATCTGCTTTTTTCCAAAGTCCATATTCATCTTCATTCCAATTATTAAAAATTTCTTCCTCATCAATATCAAATTCAAACAATTCACATTTTTCTTTATTTTTTGCGTAAATCAAAAAATATTCGTGACAGTCTGCAAAGCCAAAATTATCTTGATTACCTTTAAGGTTCATTATTGTCGGAATTTCTCCAACAAAATTTTCCTCCCCAAAAACTTCATCCATCAAAAGTCTTAATTGTGCTACTTCATTATCATCAATAGAAATAAAAATGGCACCATCAACTTTTAGAAGTTGTTTGGCAATATAAAGTCTCGGATACATAAACGTTAACCAAGCAGAATGTGAATTACTTTTGCTTTGTGTAAAGTCTAAAATTCGTTTAGCTCGTTCTTCACTTACTCCTGCCAGCTCCATAAGCGTAGGTACGTCAAATTTACGGTCATCTTCATACACGAACCCATCACTACCAGTGTTGTATGGTGGGTCAATGTATATCATTTTTACTTTTTCATAATAGGCATTTGATAAGTGCTTTAAAACTTCTAAATTATCGCCTTTTATCAATAAGTTTTCAGAGTTTTTATTGTCGCCTTTTTGGTTAAATGTTTCATCTTCTTTTAATAGCGTAGTGGTTTCGTCTGTTGCTAATAAACGAGCGTAAGATTTACCCAACCAATCCATTCCGTAACTTTCTTTTGAAAAGTTGATTTCGTTTTTTGAAAGTTGGGTTTTGAATTTTTCAAAATCAAATTCTCCGTTTTTGTCAAAACAGCTTGGGAAGTTTTGTTTTAGTATTTCCAAATCCTTATTTGGTGGTTGTATGTTGCCTGTTATTTTTTGTTCTTTACTCATCTTATTTCCCAATATTATTTTTCGCTATCTACTAACAAGTCTTTTGCGTTGACTTGAAGTATTTCTGCTATTTTGTATAAGTCTTCTAAACTTGGTTGTCTTTTATTTCTTGCGTATTCATTAATGGTTGGATAACTTTTGTCCATTTTTTCAGCAAGCCAAGTTTGACTAATTCCTTTGTCTTTTAAAACTTCTTTAATTCGGTTCACTTTAAACCTTTTTTATAATTCGGCAGAAAGGTAGCAAAAATTCATTGTTTAATAATGAAAATATTAATTGTATTATAAGAAGCAACGTAGGGAAAAGGTAAGCTCTTTTTGTTTTTTCAGGCAGTACTTAACTTTGTACGTTGGATTAAAAGCTAGAAGTTAGTTTGTTTATACAATTTGATAAAGACTATATTTATAAATGGACAATCTTAGTAAATAAAAAATAGATTATTCTTGAAATACAGGAGTAGCTTAAAAATCAGAAAACTACCTACTTATTTTTCTAAATGTTTTTATATATTTAGGGTCAAAAAATTGTACCACCCTTAAAAAACATCTATGAACATAAAAGCCAAACTCTTTGTGTGTGGAGAGGAACGAGAATTAATCTCTACAAGTTTAAATTACATTCGTCTTACCGATTGGAACGGTAAACCTACATCAGCCCTAATGGGAGGTGCTTTTACCGTTACTTTTGAACCAGAAATGTATGATGATACCTTTATTGAATGGATTATAGCCGATAGAAAAGACAATAAAAAAATACGTCATCCTTTTAATCTTTACCTATTAAGGGATGGGAAAGTAGTTTTTTATGAAGATGATTTTGATGGAGTAGAGCTATTCCAATACAACTTTCAAGACGGTGTACTTATAAATTACCATGAGGTTTTTGATAATCAAAAAGGTATGCAGGTTACCTTAACCATATCGCCTGCAATGCAAGACTATCGTTTTTTTAACAATAGTACCGATTGGCGTAGAAAAAGTAGAACTCGTTATATAAAACCGTGGCAAGAGAGTTTTATACCACCTATAGAAGATACTCCTTATAAGGCGAAAGAAGACACAACACCTCGTGTTGTAAAAGTAAACTGGATTAATAAGAGTAATGAAGTTGTAAATAGTAGTCATTACGAAGAAAACTTAGGTCTTGAAATAGATTTGAATAACCCTAATGGAGGAAAGGTAAAAATTAGTATTGCAAAAAAAGACAATACTAGTTTTGATAATAATACTAAAGAAATAGTATTGGAAGAACATGTTGCTGGTAATAAAGTAACTATAACCGACTTTAAAATAAAGAAAGAGTGGGAAGATTTTAAAAATGTAGAGATAGATGAACTGGTTGCTACTGCTACTTATTTTGACAGTACTAAGGAAAGCACTTCTTTAGAAATTATAGCACCGCCTAAAGTAATTGTAGACTTTAGACCTAGTAAAAATTATAGTGGGGAATACGGTTTTGATTATATAAGACATAAAAAAGAGAAAGATGATTATGTTACTTATGAAGATATTGTAGGACCTAATCAGTACAATGATTTTAAACTAAAAAAACGAGTAAAAAAGTTTAAAAAAGACCCTCTTAAATATAAAAAACTAAAAGACAATGAGTATAAAACGCTTACATTTCCTTGGTATAAAGATAGTGCAGGGAAAGAAATTGAGTACATACAAAGTTGGTTAACTTTATATCCACAGCAAACCGTAACATTAAGCTTGCAGTTAGAAACGATAAATAACCCTAAAAAGTTAGATATTTGTTTAGAATACAACACCGAATTATTTAAGTTAAGTACAGATACTATACCAGCTCAAAGTAAAAAGAAAAAAAGATTAGATGACTTTTTAACCGTTGAATGTTTAAAGGAGTTTAGTACCGACCAAACCATTAAGGTTATGTATGGTAACCAACAATTAGGGCAACTAAACATTTTAGCCAATGCTAAAAGTAAACGTAAAAAATTAGATGTTGTTTTTGTGGAGGTAAAAACTGATTTAAAAGGTAAAGGTAAACCTGTAAAAGGAAATTCTACAGGCAAGAGAACATTTTTAACCCAATATTTACAACAAGCCTTAATTAAGCCCAATATTATAATTGAAACTTTGGATTTAAAAAAAGATAAAACCTTTAATAAGCAAGTTGACCCAAAAGGTCAAGGATATATTGAGAATAGAACAGGCTTACACGATTATTTAAATGGTAAAATGGATACTAAATATAACAACTATTTAAAAGTTTATTTTATTGGCGATCAATGTCCTGTTCTTGATAAAAATGGAAATAAAACAAATAGAAGAGTTAACGGACAGTCTAAAGACTTTAATTCGGACGCAGTTGTATTGTTTAAAGGGCATAACGTGGCTACAGTAGCTCACGAAGCCTTGCATGCTTTAGGTTTGTATCATACTTTTTCTTCAAAAGCAAATTATACATATAAAAAAGGAGAAACCTATAATATTATGGATTATTCGCATTGGGGTATTTATGGTAATAAAAAACGAATATTAACATGGCTTTGGCAATGGAGAAAACTATGGAATAATACACTAATAAAGCCCGAATAATATGAAAAACAGAATATTTACAATATTAATAATATTGTTTACCTCGTGTAACGCTCAAAAAACAACAATTATGAAAAAGTTTGATATAGGAAAGTTTAATAAACATAAAGATACTATTCGTTATGAATATTACCAAACTCTAGAAAATGGAACTGTTATAACGCAAAGAGAAGATAATGATGAATATATTGAAATTATAAAATATAAGGATAAATATATTCAAGAGTTTAATTCATATTATAAAAATGGAAAATTAAAAATAAGCGGTTTTTTTCTTGAAAACGATTTTTATTCAGGTATATGGAAAGAGTACGACGAGAAAGGTAATTTGATAAAAGAAACCAATTATGACAAAGGTTACAATTATACATGGGAAGATTTATTAAAGTTACTTAAAGAACGTGAGGTAAACGTAAAAGACACGAATAATACAACGATTAGAAAGGATGATGGAGAATGGTGGATTTATTATGTGAAAGGACTTTATATTTATAATATCCGTATTAATGGAAAAACAGGAAAAATCACGTTGGATGATAAAGATATTTTTGAAGAAGGCTCATAGCACTAAGTTGTTTATTCTTTATATGGGATTTATTGTTGTTACAGCTTGTAACGCTCAAAAAATAACAACGATGAAAAAAATTGATATAGAAAAATTTAATAAATATAAAGACACAATTCGTAATGAATATTACCATGTTTTAGGTGATGGAACTATTGTAGAACAAATGGAACTTAAAGAAGTTTTTGCAGAAACTATTAAGCAAAAAGAATCTTTTTTTGAAGTAAAAAATCAATACTATAAAAATGGAAACCTTAAGATAACAGGAAAATATTTTAATTCTAGTTTCCAAAAAGGCATATGGAAAGAGTACGACAAGAAAGGTAATTTGATAAAAGAAACCAATTATGACAAAGGTTACAATTATACATGGGAAGATTTATTAAAGTTGCTTAAGGAACGTGAGGTAAACCTAAAAGACACGAATAATACAACGATTAGAAAGGATGATGGAGAATGGTGGATTTATTATGTGAAAGGACTTTATATTTATAATATCCGTATTAATGGAAAAACAGGAAAAATCACATTGGATGATAAAGATATTTTTGAAGAAGGCTCGTAAAGTTAAAAACTATTAAGAACTTATTTTATTGAATGGTAAATGCTCAGTTCTTGATGAAAAAAATAGGCAAAAAATATGAAAAATTGTATAATAGTTTTTATAGGGATATTACTTCTTTCTTGTTCTGTATCCTGTCAAAAGAACACAAATAAAATATCAAATAAACAAACTAGCACCTACTATAAAAAATTTAGTGAAGGCGGATATTTGACCTATGATGATGAAACAGAAATTCTTTTTCAGAAGTTTCATTACTCAGATAATCATACCAGTAAAGTTCATTTTTTAGATATAAAAAAAGATACTGTTGTCGTAAATACAAAAAAAATAAAAGCACCTCCTTTTATAAAAGATTTTTTTTTATTAGAAAAGAACCTAATAGTGCTAAGTTCAATACCAAGAACATTAGGGAAAAATCTAAAATCTACAGATTCTTTGATTAAATATGACAAAAACTTACAAGTTCTAGAAAAAAAAGACATGGATATCTCAAAATATCCAGCAGGTAATGGCTTTATTATTGGGGGTAGTGACAGATTATTTTATATCACAGAAGGATTTAAATATAAGAAAACACCAGAACTAATAATTTCACAAATAGATACTAGTTTTAATATTAAAAATCAAATAAAAATTAAAACTAAAGAAAAAAGTGCCTTTAGATATTACCCTCTGAAATCTGTTTTTATTAAAGATATCGGTATCGTAATTGTATCTACTATTACTTATCATAATAGAGAAAAACCTATTTTTAAAATAGAGATGTTTGATTTTGATTTAAAAAAACAATGGTCTCAAGATATTGAGGCTAGTTCTATAATTGATTTAGGGTATTCTATATCTAAAAACAAAATATTTCTTATTTCTGAAAAACAGGGAAATAAAATTAATATTTGGGACTTTAAAGGAAATAGGCAAACTAAAACTTATTATTCTACTGCTAAATTAATAAGCTCTACATCAAATGATAATTATATATATATACTAAATAATGAAGGTAAAGAAACTTTTGTTAGTATAATTGACTATTCAGGGGAAATAATTGATAAAGTAAAAAAAACAACATTCATACAAATAAAAGAAAGTGAGACTAATATGCTAAAGTACAAACAAAATCAACTTTTTTTAATCAGTATTGATAATTATTTAAATACCTTAACAATAACAAGAGTAAAAGATAGCTTATAAAAAATCTTTACCGTTATTGCAAAGAAATATAATTTACCACCAGCTTTTAACTCCCCTAATTTTTAAATAATATGTATTTATCAGGTTTTAAAGATGCTCCATATTTAATGGTTAAACCAGATTCGGATTTAGAAAACATAAATCCTGATTTTCTAAAAAATAAATATACTGTTAGACTTTTCGGTAAGCATAATAAACTATTCATAGAACGTTTTGTTGAAATTTTTAAAGATGTTAAAAACTTAGATTTAGGAGGTCAATACGGAAATAATGGAGATAATTCTTTTGTTTATAACCTCCCAAAAATAGAAGGATTAGTTATTCCTTTATGGAGGGATTGTGATTTTATTTTAGATTGTTCAAAGCTTCCTAAATCACTATATTCATTACATTTAAATGTCTGGACCAAAAAAAGCATTATAAATATCGAAGCATTAAACAAAACTAATTTACAACATTTAACCATTTCAGATTTTGACGAAAAAGACCTAACAAAATTAAGTAGTTTAACTAATTTAAAAACCTTAAGTTTTAAAACAGCAAAAATTAAATCTTTAAAAGGAATTGAAACTTTAACCAATTTAAAGTGTGTGTCTTTTGGAGGTGTTAGAAGTCTAATTGACATTTCAGACATAACAACTTTACAAAAGTTAAAATATTTAGAATTTGATATTTGCTGGAAACTACAAAATTTTAATCCAATTGGTGAATTGAAAGAATTAGAGGTTTTAAAACTTTTAGATTGTAAAAATTTAGCGTCTATTAAGTTTGTTAAAGACATGCCTAACTTAAGACAATTATATACTTTAGGAACAACTATTATCAACGATTTTGATACAACTCCTGCTGAAAATGTACCTGTATTTTTTGGAAGTCAATATAAAAAGTACAACAAACAATATCCTGAAAAAGAAATACAGGAAGGACAAAAATCTTGGAGTAGTTATTTGTAGTTAGTGTCTATGTTTAGTCTTAACTATTCATTATGTTGATACTCTAAAAAAAACTGCAATAGATGAAAAAGAATATAGATAAAGAAATAGAGAAACTTATTAATCCATCCGTAGTTTTAAGAATAGATGGTTTAAGTAAATCAAACCCTGAGTATGATTTATATTTTTTTAGTACTCTACTACTTTGTATATGGGAAAGTCTCTATAATAAAGATTTGAACCCCTCTTATCATATAAAAGATTCTGTTGGGAATATATATTTTAATGAAGAATTACGAATTAAGATAAATAATGGGGTTAATACAATTGTAAAAACAGCAAAAGGGTTAAGGCTAGAAAACAAGCCAAAACCTTTTTTTATGAGTATATATGACTATTTATATATAGAAGACTCAAATAGTAATAAACTATATTGTTATAGCAAAGAGCTTATGGGGACTAGTCTATTTAATAGTATTATGTTTTTAGTTGAATTAAAAAAGCCTATAGATGAATTAACGCAAGAGGATTATTATAGTTTTCTAGGGAAAAACTTTAAAGAGAATAATGGTCGATTAATAAATGGAAAGGAAGAAAAGGTGTTTTTAACGTTACATAGCTATAATCAAAAGAAAAGAGTGTGGAAAACGCGTCTACTTACATTTTGATAAATATTTTGTGATTATTTAAAAACTAAGAGCATAAATGTAGTGTCACTTAGCTAAAAAAAACAACCCAAGTATTAAATACTTGGGTTGATACCGCTTAAGGGGAAAAAAGCGATTTTTTGGTTTAAAGAAGCCCCTTCACAAACTTCAAAAAACCTAGCCGCCCCCGACTAGAAAATTTTCTTTTTAATACAAAAGAAAAGTCCCGCTTTCTAATTTTTAAATTCTTTGACTTAACAACATAGGTAGTATTAGTTTTAAATAGAGTTATTTAGTCTTTAAGAATCAGTTTTTTGTTTTTAGTCTCTTGTTGCTTTAATTATTGTTTTTCTACTATTGCTACTAATTTTTATAGGGAATCACTATAAATTACCTATATTTGAAATGTTACACGGTGTAAATATAATCACAATTTTGTGATTTACAAATATTTTAATCACAAAATTGTGATTTTTTTTAAAAAAACAAGAAAGTTGTTTTTAACTTGCTACTAATTAATGAACGGTTCAGATTTAAAAGTATTAAGAAAGAAATTTGGTTTATCTCAAGAAGAATTAGGAGAACTAGTTGGTTTGAGTAAAAATACAATTTATAATTATGAGAATAGTGGAGTTGTACCCAAATCTAAAATCCCAATTTTAGAAAAGGTATTCAAAGAATATGATAGAAAACCCAGCTCTGAAACTAAAAACCTTTCTGAGAAAGATGCTTTAGATGTTATAGAGAAAATTCTCTTGCATGAAGATGAACTAATGAAGTATGAAAATTTTTATTTATGGGTCAAATCTCTAAGAACAGATGAGAGAAATAAGACTTTAAAAGAAGTTCTTAAAAATAGATTGGACAGTATAGATTAATTTTCTTTCTATAGTAATTTATACCCAAATTGTTTAAGTTTTTTAAAATCGTCATTATTTAAACTTAAAAACTCCATAATTTGATTACTATTTTCTTCTAACTCTATTATACTACTACTAATATTGTTTTTGATTAATTTAATCTTTTTTAAATTGTCTATTTCGTGTAGGTAAACATCTAATTCAGAAATAGAAATATTTTGTGTATTAACTAGCTCTTTTAAAAGATTTAAAGCAGCAATTTTATCAATCGTGTTATTCTCTATTAGTGTTCTGATTTCTTTAGCTTTTTCAATTTTAATATCCATTTCAATTTATTTATTCTGTTTTTGTTAAAATATCTTTTTTTAATAAATCAATCGTTTCATTAACATCTTGTTTAAATTTCTCATTTTCTAATTGTCTCTTGGTCTTTATTAGATTGAACCTATAAATAATGTATAACATTAATAAAAAACCAATAGTAGTTCCAATGGCATAAGTTTGTAGGTAATAATCATCAAATCTTATATTTGGTCTGAAAATCCATATAAACTGTATTGTATAAATATAAACAGGGATAATATATGCAGTTTTAAACGGTCTAAATGCAGATGCTATTATTAAGAGGATAGGGGATAATGTTTGACTCAAAACCCAAATAAAAGTTGAAGTTTTTCCAAATCCGAATTTATTTTCTAACTCAAAAGGAAAAACCTTGTCTGTAAACAAAATTAATCCAGACAAGGCTACTAAAAAGCTGCCAATTATACTAATTGCTACCTTGTGATCCTGGTCTTTCAATGTCCTTTCTATCGACGTTATAAACTTCCAGACTTTCATTGTTTAATTCTTCTAGTTCTTTAGACTCATCAGTACAACTAGTTAATAAAAATGTAGAAAATACTACTGCTAAAATTAAAGTTACTTTTTTCATAATTACTCTATTTAAAATTAATACTAGAGTAAATATAATAATCAATAATTTGTAGCTTAAACTAGCTAATACTAATAGTTAAATTAAATTGGATACTAGAATCATACTAGAAATAAATCAAGAAAAAGGAATTCTTAGAGTAAATTGATAAGTGTGCCATATTTTAACTGATTTATTTCGGGGGATAATTCTAAGTATCATTATAATACTTATCAACGCTAATATATATAAAATCTTAATTTATAGTACTTTTTTATATAAAAAAGTATTTTGAATGGCAAAAAGTAATTTGTTTCCTACTTCTTTTATATATGGTTTCTAAAAAGTAAGTAAAAATTATTTTTATCTTTAAAGGACGGTTATAGTTGAAGAAAAGGTACAATTTTATTTTAGAGAAAATAAAAAAACTTAACACTATACTTACCCTTAAAAACAAAACCTATTGAAAATCAATAGGTTTATTTTCAAAATGTGACCCAGAGAGGACTCGAACCCCCAACCCTCAGAGCCGAAATCTGATGTTCTATCCAGTTGAACTACTGGGTCTAGAAAAATGGTTACGCTAATTTAGCTTTTACAATCGCTGAAATTGTTTTTCCATCTGCTTGTCCTGCTAATTGCTTAGAAACAATTCCCATTACTTTACCCATGTCTTTCATTCCCTCAGCACCAACATCGGCAATGGTTTTTTCAACAATTTCACCAATTTCTTCATCACTTAATGCTTCTGGTAAAAACTGCTCTAAAACAGCTGCTTCAGCCAATTCTGGTTCTGCTAAATCATTACGCCCTTGTTCTGTGAATACAGCTGCACTATCTTTACGTTGTTTTACCTGCTTTTGAACAATTTTCAACTCTTCTGCTTCTGATAATTCACCTGCTCCTACTTCTGTATTTGCTAACATAAAAGCCGATTTCAAGGCTCTTAAAGCGGTTAAAGCTACGGTATCTTTCGATTTCATAGCTTCTTTCATTTTATCCATTACCTGTTTTTGCAAACTCATAATTTTGTGATTTTTACTATTAAAAAAATCCCGATAAATCGGGATTTTAAAAATACGTGTTATTCTTTTATTAATCTACATTATCGTGTAAAAACGAATTATTTGAGCGTAATAAATCGTTATTATCTGTATTTAATGCAGTGTCTGATTTACTAATATTTGACCCTGAATCAATATCAACTCCTAATCTTTTATAAGCTGGTTGACTTTCAATTTCATCTACGTTTTTTATTCTTTGGTCGTTAAACTTATAGTTAAAACCTTTCATTTTTTCACGTCTTTCTTGTGCTCTTTTTTGCACTTCAGAAATTGTTAAACTCAACGGAGATACTTCTTCACTAGATGTATCTATATCATTAATTTCTTCTTGAGTTTTTGACTTTACTTGAAAACGTAACTCTTCTTCTACCTCTTCTTTTATAGTTGGGGTAGAACTTTTACCAATTGTTGGTTCTGCACTAAAATCGTCTAAAACATATCGCTTTTCTACCTTGTGAAAGGTAATTTCTTGTGCAGTTACTTCAATGTTTTTAATCTCATTTGTAGTTTCAACTAAATGAGAAGCTGGTTTTATTTCTTCGTAAGAATTCAACGGTAAATCAAACAATAAATCTTGTTGAATTGGTTGTTGTCTTACTTCTTCCTCTACTTTTGGCTCAGCGATATTTGTTATGATAAAATCATCTTCTGAAATGGTTTCAACAGCGATTTCGTCATACACTACATCAATATTTTTAATAGCCTCAGTTGTTGGAATTAAATTCGATTTAGGCTCAACAATTTCCTCTTCTAATACGTGAACAACTTTATCAACAGGCTTAGTTGGTAAAGGTTCATTTATACTAGGAGAAGTTTGAATTTTTTGATCTCCAAAATTGTACGTAGCTTTTTGCTCATCTTCTAAGGTATGAACAATCTTTTTTACTTCTGTATTGGTTATATTTCCTTGTTGATCAGCAGCGAAACCCGTTGCTACAACTGTTACAGCTATTCCGTCTTCTAAAGTTTCATCTTCACCAATACCCATAATAATATTGGCATCGTATCCTGCTTCATCTTGAATATAATCGTTGATTTCTCCAATTTCATCTAAGGTAACTTCATTACCTCCAGAAACAATTAACAACAATACATTCTTAGCTCCTGTAATTTTGTTATCATTTAATAACGGTGAATCTAACGCTTTTACAATTGCATTTTTAGCTCTGTTAGCTCCAGTTTCTTTTGCAGATCCCATAATTGCAGTACCACTATTAGACAATACCGTTTTAGCATCGTGTAAATCGATATTTTGTTTGTAGTGATGTGTAATTACTTCTGCAATACCTTTAGCCGCGGTAGCTAACACTTCATCTGCTTTTGAGAATCCTGCTTTAAACCCTAAATTACCATAAACTTCGCGCAGTTTATTATTATTGATAACAATTAACGAATCTACATTTTTACGTAGCTCATCAATTCCTGTTTGAGCTTGTTTTGAGCGCATTCTTCCTTCAAACTGAAATGGCATTGTAACGATTCCTACCGTTAAAATATCCATATCTTTAGCAATTTTGGCAATGATTGGCGCTGCACCAGTACCGGTACCTCCACCCATACCTGCGGTAATAAATACCATTTTGGTATGCGTGCTTAACATTTGTTGAATTTCTTGAATACTTTCAGCCGCTGCTTGTGCTCCTATTTCAGGATTTGCACCCGCACCTAAACCAGAAGTTAAGTGTGCCCCTAATTGTACTTTATTAGGAATTGGACTGTTTTCTAATGCTTGTGCATCAGTGTTGCAAATCACAAAATCTACTCCGTGAATTTGCTTACTATACATGTGGTTTACTGCGTTACTTCCTCCCCCACCAACACCAATTACTTTAATGGCATTCGATTGTGTTTTCGGCATGTCGAATGAAATGTTATCAAATTCTGCGCTCATAATAACTTTTCTTTTTTATTAATTCTTATTCAATTTACACTCTCCTTCTTAGGGGATTAATTCGGAGTAGCTTTTTATATA
Organism: Tenacibaculum sp. A30; assembly: GCF_051200845.1. Lineage (NCBI taxonomy): Bacteria > Pseudomonadati > Bacteroidota > Flavobacteriia > Flavobacteriales > Flavobacteriaceae > Tenacibaculum > Tenacibaculum sp. A30. Next base: position 2,226,759 of record NZ_CP195160.1, on the reverse strand, counting down.
CTTTTACTCTGCGTTATCTAAAAACTCTTTAAATCCTTCTGTGAATCGCTTGGTAAACTTTTCAAAGATTGATTTAGACTTTTCTTTCGCTGGTAGTTCCTTCTCTTCTTGAGCTTCTTCTATAGCTTCTTTTTCTTCTTCAATAGTTGGCTCTACAAACACTTCTGGAGCTTCTTCTGCTGCTACTTCATTTCCTTCTTTTTTCAAGCCTTCCATTAACAACCCAACTGCGGTTGCAAATGCTGGACTTGATAAGACTTCATCAGAATCTCCTGCCAAATGTTCATTTGGATACCCAATACGAACGTCCATTCCAGTAATATATTCTACTAACTGACGTAAATGTTTTAATTGAGCTCCGCCACCTGTTAAAACAATACCTGCAATGAGTTTTCCTTTTTGAGTTTCGTGTCCGTAGCTTCTAATTTCTAAGTACACGTGCTCAATAATTTCTTGTACTCTTGCGTGAATTATTTTAGATAAGTTCTTAAGTGTAATTTCTTTTGGCTCTCTTCCTCGTAACCCTGGAATAGATACAATTTCTGTTTCTTTATTTTCCCCTGGCCATGCAGAACCAAATTTAATTTTTAACAACTCTGCTTGCTTTTCTATAATTGAACAGCCTTCTTTAATATCTTCAGTAATTACATTACCTCCAAAAGGGATGACTGCTGTATGACGAATAATTCCGTCTTTAAAAATGGCTAAATCTGTTGTTCCGCCACCTATATCAATCAACGCTACACCTGCTTCTTTTTCTTCTTGACTTAATACTGCTGATGCCGATGCTAAAGGCTCTAATGTTATATCAGATAAATTTAAACCAGCACTTTTAATACATCTTCCTACATTTCGGATAGAAGACACTTGACCAACCACAACGTGGAAGTTGGCTTCTAACCTTCCTCCGTACATCCCGATAGGTTCTTTAATACCTGGTTGACTATCTACTTTAAACTCTTGAGGTAACACATGAATAATTTCCTCACCAGGTAACATTACTAATTTATGTACCTGATTTACTAAGTTTTCAATGTCTTTTGCATCAATAACTTCTTCGGCATTTTCTCGTGTTATATAATCACTATGATGTAAGCTTCTTATATGCTGCCCCGCAATGCCAACCACCACATTCTCTATCTTTTGTCCTGAAACACTTTCTGCTTCTTCAACTGCTTGCTGAATGGATTGAATGGTTTGCGTAATATTGTTAACAACTCCTCCTTTTACACCTAAACTTTTTGCTTTACCAATACCTAAAACCTCAAGTTTTCCGTATTCGTTTTCACGACCAATCATGGCAACAATCTTGGTTGTACCAATATCTAAACCAACTGCTATTTTATTGTTTTCCATCTTGATTTTGTTTTGTGCACACAACTTGGTTGTGGTATTTTACATTTATCGTTTTGTAATTACTTATAGTTTTGTCTTTAAGAGCTTTGTTATAAAACGCTGTTAGCTTTTTAAATTTTTCTGCTGCATCTTTAAACTCACCAAAAATTATCTCATAATCACCGCTACGAACTGTAAATGTATATTCGTTTTGGTTGTCTTTTTGAATAGCAATAATTTCTTTAGCAAAAAAACTATTGTTATTTATAACCTTTATTAACTCTGTTAATTCTTTGATTTGCTCAGATTCCCCTACTCCTGAAACTAACGGTACCCTTGCTGAAAAATTTGTTGATAATGGTATTTCTGCCCCGTACTTATCAACATAAAAAGATTTGTTCTTATCAACAATGCGAGCTATCGGTGTTCGTTGTTTTATTACTGTTTTTAACACCCCATCTACCGTTAAAAACACCGCTGTTTTTTCAACATACGGATTCGCCGAAACATTAGCCTCCAGAAAGTGTAAATCTACCAATCTTTTCGGTTGGTTTTTAACAAATTCATTATTTTGTATTAACAATTTATCAACCATACTGTGCGTCAAAAAGTTATTATCACCTGCTTCAAACTCGACCACGGTATTTTTAACCTTTTTCAAGCCGTTTCTGTTGATTGTAAAGCCATACAAGAACGCCAAAAACATCAACAACAAGAAAAAAGATAGATAAGTTGCTACTTTTTTCATACTAGATTTTGTGTTTTTCTTTAATTTTATTTTTTACTTCTTCTACCAATAAACCAATATCTCCTGCCCCTAACATCACTACAATTTTTGACTCAGATTTTAGCACTTCATCACTTAATTTTTCTTTAGATACTAGCTTTTTATTTTCTAAGGTCATTTTATCCAACAACCAACTTGAAGTAACTCCTTCAATAGGTAATTCTCTTGCCGGATAAATATCTAACAACAACACTTCGTCAAACAACGATAATGCTACTGCAAAATCATCAACAAAATCTCTTGTTCTACTGAATAAATGCGGTTGAAAAACTGCTAACACTTTTTCATTTGGAAACATTTCTCGAACCGATTGTGCTACTGCTTTTATTTCTGTTGGATGATGTGCATAATCATCAATTAAAACAACATCATCTGTTTTTATTTTATATGAAAATCTTCTTTGTACTCCTCTAAAAGATTTTAATTGTTCCTTTATTTTATCTAACGAAACTCCATATACATCTGCCATTGCTAATGCTGCCAACGCATTCATCATATTGTGATTTCCTGGTAGATGAAATTCGATATCTTTAATTTGGGATGTTGGTGTTTGTACATCAAAAATGTACTTACCAACTTCAACCCTAACGTTAAAAGCTTTATAATCTGCATCTTCATCTACAGCATAGGTCAAACCTTTTAGGGGCAATCCTTTTGCAACAATTAACGTATCTGAAACTTTATTAGCAAACTCAACAAAAGATTGCTGAAGCATTTCATTCTCTCCATAGATATCTAAATGATCGGCATCCATAGAGGTTACACAGGCAATATTTGGAGATAATTTTAAAAATGAACGATCAAACTCATCTGCTTCAACCACCGACACTTTATCTTCACCTAAAATTAAATTGGAGTTATAATTTTCTGCAATCCCACCTAAAAAAGAGGTTGCTTTTTCAGACTGCATAATATGACCCAAAATTGATGAAGTCGTCGTTTTACCATGGGTTCCAGCCACCGCTAAACAAAAAGTGTTTTTGGTAATTTCTCCCAACACTTCTGCTCTTTTTAAAACCGTATATCCGTTATCTATAAAATAGTTTAACTCTAAATGGTTTTTAGGAACTGCTGGCGTGTACACTACTAATGTAGCTTTTTTATCTAAAAATGAAATCGGAATATTCTTTACAGCATCTTCAAAATGAACCTCTACCCCTATTTCTTCTAAACTCTTAGTGATAGGTGACGGTGTTTTATCGTAACCTGCAACTACTTTACCATTCTCGGAAAAATAGCGAGCCAAGGCACTCATCCCAATTCCACCAATACCTACAAAATAAACGTTATGTATCGTTTTTAAATTCACTAACTGATTAATTTTTCTACTTCATTAACGATATTACTTGTTGCATTAGGCAACGCCAATTCGTTAATATTCTCACTTAAACTCTCTTGCTTCCCTTTATCTTTCAACAACGTTTCTAATACCACAGGAAACGTTTCTAACTCATTTTCTTTAACCACAATTGCTCCATGTTCTTTAGCAATTGACTTAGCATTTTTTGTTTGATGGTCTTCTGCCACGTTAGGTGACGGTATAAAAATGGTTGGTTTACCTACAATACATAGCTCTGACACCGAACTTGCCCCTGCTCTCGACACAATAAAATCGGCCGCTGCGTACGCTAAATCCATTCGGTTTAAAAACTGATGTACTTGTACATTTTCTACCTCGTTGTATTTTTTATATTCATCAAAATACAACTTACCACATTGCCAAATAAGCTGTATACCCTGCTTTTTAAAGAAATCTAAATTTGCCTCTATTAGCTGATTTATTTTACGAGCCCCTAAACTTCCTCCTAAAACCAACAAGGTTTTTTTAGAAGTATCTAACTCGAAAAACTCTTTACCTTCTTCAACTTTTACATGAATAAACAGTAAATCTTGTCGGACTGGATTTCCAGTTTTTATAATTTTATCCTCTGGAAAAAAACGTTCTAAATCATCATAGGCTACGCATATTTTCTGCGCGCTTTTTCCTAAAAATTTATTGGTAATTCCTGGATAGGAATTTTGCTCTTGAATCAAAGTTGGAATTCCTCTTTGATTAGCAGCCATTAATGTTGGCCCACTAGCAAAACCTCCTGTACCAATTGCTACATCTGGTTTAAATCTTCTTATAATTCGGTGTGCTTTCCATAAACTACTTAACAACTTGAAAGGAAACATCAAATTTGCTAGAGTTAGTTTTCTTTGGATACCCGAAATCCATAATCCCTCAATTTCATATCCCGCTTGCGGAACTTTTTCCATTTCCATTTTATCTTTTGCTCCTACGAACAAAATATTAGCTTCTGGATAACGAACTTTAATTTCGTTTGCAATAGCTATGGCTGGATAAATGTGCCCACCAGTACCTCCACCGCTTATTATGATATTAATCGACTGTTTCATACAATCTATTTTATTTTAACATTATGGTTGTATGTAACACTCATAGCTGTTCCAACCCATAAACTTATATTTTTAATCAAGTGTTTCATGTAAAATATCTAAAGGGTTATCGTCTAAAATTGTTTCTTCAGTTTCGTTTTTAGAAGCGCTTACACTTAAAATCATTCCTAATGCGAAACATGTCATCCAAATAGAGGTACCTCCACTGCTAATTAAGGGGAGTGTTTGTCCTGTTACTGGTAAAATATTCACCGCTACCGCCATGTTTATCATCGCCTGAAAAACAATCGGGATTCCCACACCTACTACTAATAATGTTGCAAATATGGTGGTAGCTTTTTTAGCTGTTATTAATATTCTAAAGAGTAATAAAAAGTAAATAAAAATAACTACAACTGCTCCTGCCAAACCATATTCTTCAACAATAATTGCATAAATAAAATCGGATGACGATTGAGGTAAAAAATTTTTTTGAACACTTTTTCCTGGCCCTTTTCCAATAACTCCACCTGTAGCTATGGCTATTTTTGCTTTTTCTACTTGATAATTTTCTTCACCATTAGGTTGAGAAAAATTTTCAATTCTACTCTTCCAGGTATTTACACGGTTAGGCATAGCATCAGGAAACGCCTTAGCTAGTAGTATAAAAAACAAGAAAGAGATGAGTCCCATTCCTAATATATAACCAATGTATTTTAACGGGTAACCACCTATAAAAGACACTAACAGAATCATAAAAAACACCATGGCCGTGGTTGAAAAGTTTGCGGGTAATATCAATACCAATACAATACCAACTGGCAACCATAACTGTAAAAGACTCTCCTTAAATGAAATAACTTTTTCTTTATGCTTGGCTAAATATCTAGCCACATACACCATTAACACAAGACCCGCCAACGTAGAAGTTTGAAAACCGATACCTACAAACGGAATTCGTATCCATCTACTAGCATTTGCACCTCCAATGGTTGTTCCTTGAGCTAGAGTAAAAATCAACAGAACAATAACAACTGGAAACATTAAAACAGAACCTCCACTAAAGTATCTATATGGAATTTTATGCACCCCGTAAATCACAGCAAAACCTGTAATTAATAACACGATGTGTTTTATTAAATGTCCTAAAGTAGAACCATTACCCACTACATACACTAAATTGGTACTAGCACTATATATTGGCATAAACGAAAATATTGCCAACATTGTTACGATAGCCCAAATAGCTCTATCTCCTTTAATATGTCGAAAGATGTGTTTCATCAATCTTTTTTAGCTTTTATAAGTTTCTTACAGCTTCTTTGAATTTTCTTCCTCTATCTTCGTAACTTTCAAATAAATCAAAACTAGCACATGCAGGAGATAACAATACTGTGTCGCCTTTTTGTGCAATTTTATACGCAACTTTCACAGCCTCTTCTGCCCCAGCAGTTTCTACTAAAACATCAACTACATTCGCAAAAGTGTCTATGATTTTCTGATTGTCTAATCCTAAACATACAATTGCCTTTACTTTCTCTCTTACTAACGGTAATAAGTCTGAATAATCATTCCCTTTATCAACACCACCTACAATCCAAACAGTTGGATTATCCATACACTCCAACGCATAATAAACTGCATTTATGTTGGTTGCTTTACTATCATTAACGAATTCTATTCCGTTAATTTTTTGTACTTTTTCTAAACGGTGTTCTACACCTTCAAAATCAGACAGACTTTCGGCAATTGTTTCTTTTCTTACTTTTAGCAATCTAGCTGCCATTGAAGCCGCCATTACATTTTTAGTATTGTGTTTTCCTTGTAATGTTAATTCAGAAACCTTCATTAATTTTTCTTCTGTATTTAATTTCATCAGTATCGTATCTTGTCTTAAAAAAGCTCCGTATTCCAATTCTTTTTCTATTGAAAATGGCACTAGCGTTGCTCTTGTTTTGTTATTTTTTAACCAATTTTGAATTGCTTCATCATCGGCATCGTATATTAAAAAATCGTCTTCCGTTTGGTTTTTTGTAATACGGAATTTCGAGTTTATGTAATTATCAAATTTATATTCGTATCGATCTAAATGATCGGGTGTGATATTGGTTATTATAGCAATATGTGGTTTAAATGTTTCAATTCCATCTAACTGAAAACTACTTAACTCCAACACATATTCATCGTAATTATCATCCGCAACTTGTTCTGCAAAACTATCTCCAATGTTTCCGCCAACTCCTACATTCAATCCTGCTTTTTGCAACACATAATGTGTTAACATGGTTGTTGTGGTTTTTCCGTTTGAACCCGTAATCGCCACAATAGTAGCTTCTGTAAACTGAGCAGCAAATTCAATTTCTGAAATTACTTTCACCTCTTCAGAAAGTAGTTTTTGTACTAATGCTACTTTATCAGGAATACCAGGACTTTTCATCACCACATCAGCATTTAAAATTTTACTTTCTGTATGCTGATTTTCTTCAAAATCGATTGAATTATGTAAAAGAACTTTTTTGTATCGCTCTGCTATACTTCCTTTATCTGAAACAAAAACCTCATATCCTTTTTGTTTCCCTAAAAGCGCTGTTCCTACACCACTTTCTCCTCCTCCAAGCACAACTAAAAGCCCCTTAGTCCCCGAAGGGGAAACAACCCCATCACTTCTTTTTTCTTGCTTACTCACTTGTTATCCTCCTTTTTATCTCTTTTATACCCTTTTTTTACTCCCTCCTTTCAGGAGGGCTGGGGTGGGCTTATTTATCTTAACTTCAATGTTACAATGGTAAATACCGCTAGTAAAATTCCAACAATCCAAAAACGGACTACAATTTTACTTTCATGATACCCTGATTTTTGGTAGTGGTGATGTAAAGGCGACATCTTAAAGATTCTCCTTCCTTCTCCAAACTTCTTTTTTGTGTACTTAAACCATGATACTTGTAAGATTACTGATAGGTTTTCTATCACAAATATTCCTGCTAAAATTGGCAACAATAACTCCTTTCTAATAGCAATAGCTATAACTGCTATGATTCCTCCAATAGTTAAACTTCCAGTGTCTCCCATGAACACTTGAGCTGGATATGTGTTATACCATAAGAACCCTATCAATGCTCCTGCAAATGCCAGAATAAATACGGTCATTTCTCCTGATTTTGGTATATACATTACATCTAAATAATCTGCAAAAATGATATTACCCGACACCCATGCAAAAATTGCCAAAGCAATAACCATAATCGCTGAAGACCCAGCTGCTAAACCATCGATTCCATCGGTTAAATTTGCTCCGTTAGAAACACCTGTTACAATAAATACGGTAACAAAAATGAACACTATCCATCCGTACTTCTCATATCCATCACCTAAAAAACTAAATGCTTTCGCGTAATCCAGCTCGTTGTTTTTCATGAATGGAACTGTTGTTTTTGTTGATTTATGAGTTTCTCCAAATACTTTCTTTTTTCCATCAACCTGCACAACTTGTTCTGACACTGGTAACTGCTCTTTAATAGTTACATCTGGATGGAAATACAGCATAGAACCTACTATTAGTCCTAAACCTACTTGCCCTAAAATCTTAAACTTCCCTTTTAATCCAGCTTTATCTTTTTTGAATACTTTGATATAATCATCAGCAAAACCAATGAACCCCATCCAAACTGTAGTTATTAATAGAATTATGATGTATATATTTTCTAGTTTTGACAACAACAACACAGGAATTAATGTAGCTAGAATGATGATGACACCTCCCATTGTAGGAGTTCCTGCTTTTTGTACTTGTCCTTCTAAACCTAAATCTCTAACCGTTTCACCAACCTGTTGTCTTCTTAAATAATTGATGATTTTTTTACCGAAAATGGTTGATATCAATAAAGACAAAATGAACGCCATTGCAGATCGGAATGTGATAAATTGAAACACACTCGCCCCTGTTAGACTAAACTCACTTTCTAAATATTGAAATAAATAATATAGCATTCGTTAGTGTTTTTTTAGTTGATTGAAACAGTTGGTTACTTCTTCTAAATCATCAAAATGATGACGTACTCCATTTACTTCTTGATAGGTTTCATGTCCTTTTCCTGCAATTAGGATAATATCTCCCGACTTTGCTAGCTTACAAGCTGTTTTTATTGCTTGTCTTCTATCTAAAATGGATAATGTTTTCTTATAATTTTCCGCAGAAACCCCTTCCTCCATTTGATCTATAATCAACTGTGGATCTTCAGTTCTTGGATTATCTGAAGTAAAAATTGCTTGATTACTTAATTGTGAAGCAATCAATGCCATTTTTGGACGTTTAGTTGCATCTCGATCTCCACCACAACCTACAACTGTTATTACAGTTTCATTTCCTGTACGGATATCATTAATAGTCTGTAATACATTCTTCAAAGCATCAGGTGTATGTGCATAATCTACAATTGCAGTAACCCCACCATCTGAGATTGTATATTGAAAGCGTCCGCTTACACTTTCTAATTCACTTACAATTCGTAAAATCTCTAATTTTTCAAGTCCCAACAATTCTGCTACACCGTAAATAGCTAATAAATTATACGCATTGAACTCACCTATTAACTTCGTCCAAACTTCAATACCATTGATTGTTAATAAAGTTCCTGAAAAACGTTTTTCTAATACTTTCGCTTTAAAATCTCCTATAGTTTTTAGCGCATAAGTTTGTTTAGTGGCTTTCGTGTTTTGCAACATTACTTGCCCATTTTTATCATCAATATTCACCAAGGCAAATGCCGATTTTGGTAAAGAATCAAAAAATGATTTTTTTACATCGCGATACTCTGCAAAGGTTTCATGATAATCTAAATGATCGTGCGATAAATTCGTAAACACACCTCCTGCAAACTCTAATCCTTCAGTACGTTTTTGATGAATTCCATGAGAACTCACTTCCATAAAACAATATTCAACACCTTCTTCAACCATCATTGACAAATAATTGTTAATTGCCACTGAGTTTGGTGTTGTATGTGTTGCCTTATACTCTTTTTCATCAACCATTATTGTAACCGTTGACAACAAACCTACTTTATATCCTGCCTTTTTAAACAATTGGTACAATAAGCTTGCAATGGTAGTTTTACCATTGGTACCTGTAACTCCTACTAACTGCAAGCTTTTTGACGGGTTGTTATAATAATTTGCCGCTATTATTGCTAAAGCAACATTGGAGTCTTCTACTTTTATATACGTTACTTGTTCACTTCTTCTTTCAGGAATCTCTTCACAAATAATTGCTTTTGCTCCAAGGTTAATAGCCTTCTCAATGTATTGGTGACCATCAACTGTTACTCCTTTTTGCGCTACAAAAACATCATTATCCTGCACTTGTCTACTATCAAACTGAATTGCATTCACAGCAACATCCGTATTTCCGTAAACCTCGCTTACCGATACCTTATATAATATGTCTTTTAAATTCTTCAACTATGATAATTTTAAATATATCGTTGCTCCTTTTTCTACTTTTTTTCCGTTTTCTACCGATTGTTCTTTTACTTTTCCAACACCTGAAAACTTCACTTTTAGCCCCATGTTTTCTAATAAAGCTACGGCATCCATTCCACTCATACCTGTTACTTTAGGCATAATGGTTTTATACTTTCTTAAGTTTTGATAGTACTCTTGGTATTCGTTATCAATTACTTCATCTGAAATTTTATCAGCGACAAATTGCTTGTTAATCGCTGTTGAAGTGTATATTTTTTGAGCTATTTCTTTAAAAATTGGCGCTGCAACTGTAGCTCCGTAATATCCTTTTTCTTTTTTCGGACTATGTACTACCACTATGCAAGAATATTTAGGTTCATCTGCTGGAAAGAACCCTGCAAATGACGCTACGTACTTCTCATTAGAATAATAGCCTCCCTCATATTCACCTTTGTCATTTTTAGTTCGAGGAATATATTTTTTAGCAGTCCCTGTTTTTCCTGCCATTGAAAAGTTAGGAGAATAAATTCCTTTTCCTGTTCCATATTGAATGGTATTCTCCATCACCTTTCTAACCTTATCTAATGTTTCTTGAGATGCAATTTTTTCTTTCAATACTTCTGTACCAAAACTCTGTTCTACTTTACCTCCTACTCTTAACTCTTTAACAAAATAAGGTTTTACTAATTTACCATCATTCGCTACCGCATTGTAAAAAGCTAGTGTTTGTAAAGGTGTTAATGACACTCCATATCCCCATGCCATCCATTCTAATGAAATAGGACTCCAACTCTTTTCTGATGGATCTGGAATATATGGTTTCCCTTCTCCTTTAATTTTCACACCAGTTAATTGATCTAATCCAAAAGACTTAATTCTTTTAGTAAATTTCTCTGGATTTTTATCGTAATATTTCTGTATCGTTTTTACAATTCCAACATTAGAAGAAACCTCAAATACCCTACCCATCGATATTTTTCCGTAACCACCCCTCTTACTATCTTCAACTTTACGATTGTTGATATAAATTCGTCCCTTTTCACAATCTACCACCGTTGAAGTATCCACCACTTTATCTTCTAAAGCCACCATTAAACTTGCCAGTTTAAATGTAGACCCAGGTTCGTGACTCTCCCAAACAGCATAATTTCTTTTTTCGTAGTATTTTCCGTTAGAGGTTTTCCCTAAGTTTGAAATTGCTCTAATCTCTCCAGTTTCTACCTCCATTACCACAGCGCAACCGTGTTCTGCTTCAAAATATTCCATTTGTCGCAACAAGGCATGATGTGTAATATCTTGAATATTCACATCAATTGTCGTTATTACATCACTTCCATCAATAGGCTCTTTTTCATTTACATCATTAATTGGCTTCCATTGACCTTTAGCTATTTTTTGCTTTAGTCGCCAACCATTCTCTCCTTCCATATAATCAGCAAATGCACCTTCTATCCCTGCTCCTCCCCTGTAATCATCATAACCAATAGTACGTTCTGCAATTTTACCTATAGGATGCACGCGCACTGTTTTTTGTTCTGCTATAAATCCTCCTCGATACACTCCTCGATTAAAAATCGGGAAGCTTTTCATCTTTACATAATCGTTATACCCAACATTTCTAGCAATTAATAAGTAACGATTTTTTCGTCTTTTTGCTTCTCGTAATTTATTCTGATAATAACTAGTCGGTTTACCCAATAAACCTGAAAGCGCTTCTGATAATCCTCGGATATTTTTTTCAAAAACTTCTGAATCTACCGCCACCACATCCATACGGATTGTAAACTTAGACATTGAAGTTGCCAACAGGTTTCCGTCAGCAGCATATACGTTACCTCTATTTGCAAAAATGGTATCGTTTTTTGTAGTTTCCTCTAACGAAAGTTTACGATACTTTTCACCCTCAACATATTGAAGATTAAAAACTCTAAAAATGATAACAACAAAGAAAAGCGTCATTAAAACAACTATTACATAGAGTTTGTTTAATATGCTTTTTTTAACTACCATTTATATTATTCTTTATTATATATTACTTTAATTTTTTGAGGAGGTGTTTTTGCAGGATACAATCCTTTAGTTTTTACTTTATCTCGAATACTACTTTCTAACTTCATTTTCATTAACTGCGTACTCGTATCTACATCTTCTGCCCTCAGCTCTCTTTTCTTCTTATTTAGCTCTGCTATTTTAACTACTTTAGCATCTGCACTGTGCGCGCTGTAAATCATCAACAACAATAGCGCTACCACAAAAATTAAGATCCTCCAATTTTTAAACGAGCTTTCATCTGTAAGAAAACTTCCTCTTAAAAAACTGTATACTATACTCTTCTTTCCGTTCGACATTACTTTAACGTTGCTATTCGCAGTTTTGCACTTCGCGCCCTATTATTCTCTTTTATTTCTTCTCTAGTAGGAACAATCATTTTACCTACTTTTTTCATTGGTTCATTCGTGTTCCCGTAGAAATCTTTTTCAGGCTCCCCAGCAAACAATCCTGTTCTTATAAATCGCTTCACTAATCTATCCTCTAAAGAATGATATGAAATCACACTCAACCTACCATCTTCATTCAACAACTGAGGCATCTGCTCTAAAAACTCTTTCAACACCTCCAACTCTTGATTCACCTCAATACGTATTGCCTGAAAAATCTGCGCTAGAATTTTATGTTCTTTTGCCTTCGGAAGAAATCTTTGCAACACTTCTTTTAACTCAAAGCTTGTTTTGATTTCTTTCTCTGCCCTCGCTTCAACAATTGTTTTCGCCAGTGTTCGTGCATTTCGCAACTCACCATACAAAAACAATATATCCGACAACTGCTCTTCAGTATAAGTGTTGATGATTTTCTTACCAGACAATTCTGATTTCTGATCCATTCGCATATCCAAATCAGCATCAAAACGAGTTGAAAAACCTCTTTCCGCCTCATCAAACTGATGTGACGATACACCTAAATCTGCCAATACACCATCCACTTTTTTCACTCCGTAAAAACGTAAAAACCTAGAAATAAATCGGAAGTTCTCACCAATCAACACAAAACGCGGATCGTCAATTTTATTCTGCTGCGCATCTGGATCTTGATCAAAAGCAAACAACCTTCCCTTCTCTCCCAGTCGACTCAATATTTCGCGTGAATGCCCACCTCCACCAAAGGTCACATCTACATACACTCCATCTTCTTTAATATTAAGCGCATCTACACTTTCTTTCAACAAAACTGGACTATGATAACTCATCTTCTCCTATATTACCCATTACCTCTTCTGCCAAATCAGCAAAATCAACAACAGCATCATCTATTACTTTTTCGTATTTATCCTTATCCCAAATCTCAATAATGTTCACCGCAGACGAAAGCACTACTTCTTTTTCAATTTCTGCGAATTGACACAAATCTTTTGGAATTAATATCCTACCGGAAGCATCCATCTCCACCACCTTTACACCCGCTGTAAACCTCCTGATAAAGTCATTATTTTTCTTTACAAATCGATTTAGTTTATTGATTTTTGCCATCACCGAATTCCACTCTTGCATCGGATACAACTCCAAACAAGACTGAAACACAGAACGCTTAATCACAAACCCATCTTGCAACACAGAAGACAACTGCTTCTTGAAAGCTGATGACATCATCATCCTTCCCTTAGCATCTACTTTGCATTCGTATGTTCCAATTAAATTTACCACTTAAAGAAGCTATAGTTTGCATCAAAAATAAAAAAAATCTACCACTTTTTACCACTTTTTACCACTTTGTTAATAAGTTTTGACTTTCACCTTAAAAAACTGATGCTTAAGCCCTTTCAAAGAATATAAACCTCAGAAATAATAAAAATGAAATTTTAACAAAAAAGAACTACATTTGTGGTTAAGTCAAATAAGAAATCTATGACTGAATTTTTAAAGAAAGAAGGCAAATTTACATACGCAGAAGCAGGAGAAGGAAGTCCGATTATTATACTTCATGGCTTAATGGGCGCTTTAAGTAATTTTGACTCAACTTTTAATCACCTTTCAAAAAAAGGATACAAAGTTATTATCCCAGAATTACCCCTATACACCTTACCTCTCCTTAAAACCAATGTTAAGAATTTAGCAAAGTTCTTACACGACTTTATCGAATTTAAAGAACTTAAAGAGGTTACTCTTTTAGGAAATTCTTTAGGAGGTCACATTGGTTTATACTTTACAAAACATTACCCCGAAGATGTGAAAGCATTAGTTTTAACAGGTAGTTCAGGATTGTATGAAAACTCTATGGGAGATAGTTACCCAAAAAGAGGTGATAAAGAATTTGTTAGAAAAAAAGCACAAGATGTTTTTTACGACAAAGAAATTGCCACTGATGAACTTGTAGATCAGGTATACGAAGTTATTAACGATAGAAATACGTTAGTTAAAACATTAGCGATTGCTAAAAGTGCAATTCGTCACAACATGGCCAAAGATTTACCTAGCATGAATCAGCCTACTTGTTTAATCTGGGGAAAACAAGACAGTGTTACTCCACCAGAAGTAGCCGAAGATTTTCATAAATTATTACCTGATGCTGATTTATTTTGGATTGATAAATGTGGACATGCAGCTATGATGGAAAGACCTGAAGAATTTAATAATATTTTAGAAGCTTGGCTTTCTAAACGCGAAATATAACAACAGCTATAACTTAGTAGTATGAAGATAAAATCTGCTGATTTTGTAATGAGTAACAGCAATGTTATCAACGCACCAAAAGAACGTATTCCTGAATATGCTTTTATTGGTCGTTCTAATGTTGGGAAATCCTCATTAATCAACATGTTGATGGAACGTAAGGATTTAGCTAAAACTTCTGGAAAACCTGGAAAAACACAGCTAATCAACCACTTTAAGATTAATGACGAATGGTTTTTGGTTGATTTACCAGGATATGGTTATGCACAGGTTTCTAAAAAGAAACGACAAATTTTTCAGTATTTTATTGAAAACTACTTTAAAGAGCGTGAACAATTAGTTTGCACTTTTGTTTTAATTGATTCTCGTCACGATCCACAGAAAATAGACTTGGACTTCATGCAGTTTTTAGGTGAAAATCGCATTCCTTTTTGTATTGCTTTTACAAAGGCCGATAAATTAGGAAGTTCAAAACTTAACAAACAAATCACCTCTTATAAAAAGAAATTATTAAACTATTGGGAAGAACTTCCTATGTCGTTTGTTACTTCTTCATCAACAGGAATGGGACGTGATGAGTTTTTAAATTTTATAGACCAAGTAAACGAAGACGTAGCTGAGAATTTTAAATAACCTTTCGACTACGCTCAAGGTACTTTTACTATGCACTCTACTAAAGAAAACCTACAAGTTTTACACGAAGACAACCATATTATAGTGGTTAACAAACGTTCAGGTGATATTGTGCAAGGTGATAAAACGGGCGACAAACCGCTTTCGGATGTTGTAAAAGAATACATCAAAGAAAAATACGATAAACCTGGAAATGTTTTTTTGGGAACAGTTCACCGATTAGATCGCCCTACTACTGGTATTGTTATTTACGCACGTACTTCAAAAGCATTAGAACGCCTGAACAAAATGTTACGCGATAAAACCATCAAGAAAACTTACTGGGCAGTAGTGCAGCAGCAACCTAAAAAAGCTTCAGACACCTTAACAAATTACCTAAAGAAAAATCCGAAGAATAATAAATCTACAGCCTTCACCAAAGAAGTTGAAGGAAGCAAAAAAGCCATACTTCACTACAAAACACTTAAAAATTTAGATAATTATTCGTTACTAGAAGTCGATTTAGAAACGGGTCGTCATCATCAAATTCGTGTGCAATTATCTAACATTGGTGCTATTATAAAAGGTGATTTAAAATACGGCGCTAAAAGAAGCAATAAAGATGGAAGCATCCATTTACATGCTCGAAAAATTGAATTCACACACCCAGTTAGCAAAGAATTGATAAAACTTACTGCTCCAACTCCATCTGATTCTATTTGGGATGCTTGCTTGTAATTTTTGTATATTTAGACAAATTTTGCATCACAAAGTCATTACCTAACCTTGTCAGCTTAACTTTGTTTGTCTTGGTTACGTCATTATGGTTTTCAATGATGAATAAAAAATCACAAGACTTATAGCTTATGAATATTCCCGCATTGGTTCAGTCGCAAAAAAACTTTTTTGCCACCCAACAAACCAAAGATATTTCCTTTAGAAAAAATGCTTTAAAAAGATTACAAAAAGAACTTATTGCTAGAGAACAAGATATTATTAAAGCACTTCACGATGATTTTAAAAAATCGGAGTACGAAGCAGTAATGACTGAGACTTCTATCGTGTTGGCTGAGTTAAAAATGGCGATAAAAAATATTCATTCTTGGAGTAAACCTCTGCGTGTGTTGCCGTCGTTACTAAATTTCCCTTCCTCAGCAAAAATTTATAAAGAACCTTACGGAACTGCACTGATTATTGCTCCTTGGAACTATCCTTATCAACTAGCATTCGCACCTTTATTAGGCGCTATTGCAGCAGGAAATACCGTGGTATTAAAACCTTCGGAATTGACACCACATACGAGTAAAATTACTAAAGAAATTATTGAGACTGTTTTTGATAAAAATCATGTAACTGTTGTTGAAGGTGGCGTGGATGTTTCTACTGAATTGTTAGCGCAACGTTGGGATTATATTTTCTTTACAGGAAGTGTTCCAGTAGGTAAAATTATTGCTAAAGCTGCAGCAAATCATCTTACACCTGTTACTTTAGAATTAGGCGGAAAAAGTCCGTGTATTGTTGACGAAACTGCCAATATTAAATTAGCAGCAAAACGTTTGGTTTGGGGAAAATTCATCAATGGCGGACAAACCTGCATTGCTCCTGATTATTTATTGATTCATACATCGGTTAAAGAACAATTTATACAACAATTTAAAGAAGAAATTTTTAGAGCTTACGGAGAAAATCCTCAAAATTCCTTTGATTTTCCACGTATCGTAAACACTAAAAACTTTGATAGGTTAGCTTTGATGCTAGAAAATGAAAATTGTGTAATTGGCGGACAAACCGATAGAGATGACCGCTATATTGCCCCTACCTTAATTGATGAACCTAGCTTGGATAGTGAAGTAATGAAAGGAGAAATTTTCGGACCAATTTTCCCTCTAATTTCTTACGAAAATGAAGCCGACATTGAAAAAATCACTGCTAAATATGATAAACCTTTGGCTTTGTATGTATTTACCAATCGAAATTCTTTTGCTAAAAAAATGATTCAACGTTATTCGTTTGGTGGCGGAACCATAAACGATACCACAGTTCATTTTGCCAATCACAGACTGCCTTTTGGTGGTGTGGGAGAAAGTGGTATAGGCAGTTATCATGGAAAAAAAACTTTTGATACGTTTTCACACAAAAAAGGGGTTGTTTCTCGCGGAACTTGGCTAGACATTCCAACTCGATATGCTCCATACAAAGGAAAGTTACAACAATTAAAAACCTTAATGAAACTAGGATAAATTAGATAAAAGACAAATAGACACAAGAATCAAGACACCTATATAAATGAGTGAAAAAACCGTATCAGAAGCAATTAACTATCGTCGTTCGGTAAGAGTGTACGATCCTGAAAAACCAATAGACACAGCTATTGTAAAAAAATGTTTAGAGCAAGCTAGTTTAGCTCCTACCAGTAGCAATATGCAACTGTGGGAGTTTTATCATATCACTGATAAAGAAATTATAAAAAAAATGGCTCCATTATGCTTTAATCAAAATGCAGCTAAAACTACTCAGCAACTAGTGGTTTTTGTGACTCGTAAAGATTTGTGGCGTAAAAGAGCCAAAGCTAACTTAGCTTTTATGGATGAAGTTTTTGGAAAAAATAATCCTAAATCGGAGCAACGAAGCAGAGAAAAAGTAGCCCGTAATTACTACGGAAAACTAATTCCGTTCACCTATTTTGATGTTTTTGGAGTTTTCGGCTATCTTAAATACTTAATGATTCTTATTGTCGGACTTTTCCGCCCTATTTATCGTGAAGTTCGCAATAGTGATATGCGTGTAGTAGCCCATAAAACTTGCGGATTAGCAGCACAAACATTCATGCTCTCAATGGCTGCTGAAGGTTATGACACCTGCCCTATGGAAGGTTCTGATACTTGGCGTGTAAAGCGTTTATTAGGCTTGCCTCATAGTGCAGAAATTAATATGATTGTTTCTTGTGGTATTCGCAAACCTGAAGGAGTGTATGGAGAACGTTTTAGAATTCCTTTTGAGGAGGTTTATAAGGAAGTATAAAAACCAACTATCTTAGGTTGATTAATAAAAACCTGGATAGTATCAAAAAATTATTATGTAGTAGTTTATTTTTCACTTGTTTTTAAAAATATTTATCTAAAATTTATATATAAATCTTCATTTTACTATAATACTTGTACCATCACTCCATATATTGTAATACTCTCAATAAATCTGCTTCCTCCTAAAGAATAAAAAACTATGTAATTGTTATTATTGAATTCAGAGAAAGTAATGTAGTAATCTTCATACTTCTTTTTACTATTATAAATTGCATAACAATTAACTTCTTTTTCTTCTATGAGGAAATTTAATTTTTTATTTAAATCTTCAAACAACTCTTTATTCTGTATATAAAATACTTCTATTTTTTTTGTTTGAGGCCCAAATAAATTTATCTCATCAACATTAATCTTTACATATGATTGACTGTAAACACTAAACTCACAAGAGGATAGCCAATTATCGTAATTATCTGTAACATTATATTGGTTGACTCCGTCAAAAAAAGTATATTCTTTTACTTCTTTAAACATTATTAAAATTTACAAGCTATTTTCATCTTTTTTAACTCTCCAAAAACCTTCTCCCCAATTTTTATATAATTGATTATACTTAATTCCTTCATACAGTTCCTCCTCAGGAGTTGCTATCATTACTAAATCTCTCACAAAATCAAAAATATTATTAGATATTCGATAAACTTTTTGGGACATTGTTTGAAGTAAAATACAATCTATTTCACTTCCTTTAGTTCCCAAAAGAATTGCTCCTCCATGACCACACATCGCAATAGGTAAATGACCCGCCTCTTCCCAGTCCTCATCATCTTCGAACCCTGAAACTGTAGCTTCTAGAGTGTGAAAATTATAGAACATTACCTCACCTTTATCTTTCTGATACCCCTCAGGACAATAAACTATTCCTCCACAATATTGTTCTCGATTATTCCCATAAACATATTTTACTTGATTTTGGACTTGTCCTACATCAAACATTTTCGAGAATTCCCTAAAAATTGGTGGCACTTCCACTCCATACTCTGCTTCTATTTCTGAAATTGAAACCATCTCATTCATAGGTCTAGTTCTTAATAATTCAAACCCTCTTTTTAATATTTTATATTTCATAATTTCTTATTATTTGAAATTAGGTAATTGAAAAACATACTTCTAACTAATATCATAATCGGCTATCTCCAACTTATCTATAAACTCTTCAAAGTCATCAACTAAAAGAGTTAAAGCATTTTCTAAACCTTCATCCATTCGACAAAAATATACTTTACCATAATCAAACTTTTGAATGGAAATAACAAATTTCCACCCACCTGGATCCCCTGCAAAAGCAACATATTTATTTTCAAATATTATATCATTTAAATTATCATATATTTTCTGAATTGATAACTCATAGTCTTTATCGAAAGGATAAAAAACATCTACTTCTTTACTAGAACCTTCAAAAGGGAAACTATTCTCCTCACTTCCGATTATATTATAATTCAATATGAATTTCTTAAAAACCTCAGGAAACTTTAAGTTATTTTTTCATTCAAATTCATTTATATCATCTAATAAAGGTAAATCAGCTGCTAACTTTATTCTTAAATTTTTCATATACTATTCTATATTTATTTCCAATATAATTTTCATATTGTTTTATAGAACCTACATATGGAATTGCTGCCCTCTGGCTCTAGTGCGTCACGCTTGTGCTTTCTAAAATTCTATAATTCTAATCGCTATCATAACATCTTATTTTTATTTACATTCTTTACTTACTCGTACTGTCACTAGTAAGATACTCGGCTATCGCACAAACAATTGTACTACTTCGGTAAAAACACCAATTTATTTTTACTCTTCTTTATAGCTACCTCATTGAGGCTCATTTTCACAAACTCACCATCTACATATTTTTGAGCTTGGTCTTTGTAATATGGACTAAACACATTTCCTGATTGCCCAGTTGGTAAAATCGCAATACTATTTTCTACATCAGAAAAGTCAATGACTCTACGTGTTGAAGGCCCTCCGTGAATTTTATATACACCTGTACTATCCAACTTAAAAATCTGATTGTTAATCACCTCATTTCCTCCAATGGTTTCAAATGGACCTACATTAAAGAATTTACGTAGCAATCCGCCTGCTTTACCAATAGCGTGCTCATACTCTACAGAAATTACACGATTCCATGTCCAATTATCTACATTTTCTCCTAATTGATTTTGTAAAAATGTGATGGATTTTTGAAAAGCTGTGGTAATTATTTCATTTCTGGTTTCAACTTTATCTGTCGTTGAAATATCATCCCACCAAACTGATTGTTCTCTTTTAGCCTGCTCTGCTAGCACTTGATCTTGTAATTGCGTATCAATAAACAACTGAAAACTGTCTCCTAATTCATCTTTATAAGTAGCAGTTAAAAATTCATATAAAAATCGATTATAAATAGTTGGAGCTACATTAGTTTTTAAATATTCTCCATCCCACTTTTCTAACACCGAATATGCTTTTTTTGCCGAAGGAGATAGTGACGACTTATCTACACTTACCAACAATTCTCTCCCGATTTCTGGAACTACAGGTGAGGTTACATCGTAAATCATTTCAGCTACATCCTCTTTCGTAAAATCGTTTTTAGGTTCTAATAACTGAACAATTCTCTTCGCTCTATCTTCAGGCTGATAATACCCAGGATACAATTTTCCTCTTACCGAATCAGGTTGATTATTTGCTGAATACACATAATTCCAACTAGGGTTTTCAGCTTGCGGATTTTCTTCAAAATCTAAATACTCTACAATTTCATCGTTACCAGAAGCTCCGTTTAAATACATTTTAGAAGATAAACTATCTCTTAATTCATATAATTTAGCCGAAGCAAACCAACCTACATTTCCTTTCGCATCACCGTACATTACATTTAATCCTGGTGCATGAATTTTTGCGGTTCCTGTTTTAAAATCTTCTAACGAATTTGCATGCGACATTTTGTGTGACGCTTCTAACAATTGATTAGGCAACTGCGTATAAATCCAGTTCATTGCAATTGGACTTTCATCTGTTACATGCTCTATTAATCCGTTCATAATCGGGCCATGTTTACTAACTTTAACTTGATATGTAGTATCTTTTCCACCCTTAACCTTTATATGCTTATCCCACAACTCATATTTCTGGTATCCTTGAGGAGTTTTGTACTCCATTGAATTTTCTGGATTATTTTCTTCTTCATAAAAATTTAAGTCATCGTTTGCTAACATTGTTAATCCGTAAGCATAGTCTTTATTATGACCCAATAAAGGAAATGGCATCAACGCTAAATTGAATCCGTAGATTTCAAAATCGGGAGTTTTTATGTGATTTTGATACCAAACCGAAGGCTGAGAAAATTCAATATGTGGATCGTTCGCAAAAATTACCTTACCGTTTTTGGCTTTAGGTGGTGCAATTACCCAAGAGTTACTTCCTATAAAAGGTGCAACTGGCAACTGATCTACAATCTTGCTTACCGCTATAGACATCTCTGCTTTAATTGTACCTTTATTAGTTGTCTTATTCAGTGTTAAATTTTTATCGAAAGAATTCAACAACTCATTTACATAAGACTCACCTAACTTTTCTTTTACTTCAGTTAACAACGGATCAGTTTTATGGGCAATTGCAAAACTAAATGCCATATAACCAAAAACATTATACACATCTTTAATCGTGTAATTTTCCTTATCTAATCCCACCAAATAAAATTCTAAAGGCGTTACTCCTTCTTCAATAAATTGATTGATTCCACTTAAATAGGCCTCAGTTAATTTATAAGCTTCAGAATTTTTATCTAATTCTTGAATCGTTTTTTCAGCAGCTTCTTCAATTCCTAATCCTGAGAAAAATTTATCGACTCTTACCAAATCTTTTCCAAAAACTTCAGCTAATCTTCCAGCCGAAATTCTTCGGATTAATTCCATTTGCCATAATCTGTCTTGCGCATGCACATACCCTAAAGCCGTATAAGCATCCTGCTGATTTTGTGCATTAATATGTGGGACTCCTATCTCATCGTAATACACTGTAACTTTATCTGAAATTGAGGCTAGTTCTAACTCACCTTCGTAAGTTGGATGTAGAGTTTTTGTAAACAACCAAACACCAACACTTAATAACACTAGTAATAACAGAACAATTTTTAATGACTTTTTTAATAACTTCATTAGGGATGATTTTTTATCAAAGATAACAGATTTATTTATTGTTACTCACTAAGAGAAAAGTGTAAAATTTACACAGTTTTGCTTTTAGTTTACACACTTTTTACACACCTCGCTGCGAATCTTCAAAAACCAAAAAACACACAACAAACTGTATAACAACAACGTACAGATAAAAACGATTTTACACACAGTCGTTGGCATGCTTATTTCAATATACCAAGCAAACGATTAGTAATTAAAAAATAAAAATCATGAAAAAATTAATCTTAGCAGTAGCAATTTTAACAGGAGTATCAACTTACGCAGTAGTAAACAATACTGTTTCTCCTATCACACCAGTACACACAGTTGTTGAAAACGATTTTCAAGAAATTTCTTTAGATAAGATCCCAACAACAATCACTAATTCTCTTAAAAACAGTTTTCCTTCTGCTACTTTAAGCAAAGCTTTTGTAAACGAAAAAGAACAATACAAATTAGAAATTAGTGTTGAAAACGAAACTAAAACTCTTTACGCCGACAAAGACGGAAATTGGTTAGACGCTAAAGACGTAAAATAATTAGTATTCACCCCCAAGAATAGTAATAGTAAACAATATATAATCCATTTAAAACTTAATATCATGAAAAATTTAATTTTAGCAGTAGCAATCTTAACAGGAGTATCAACTTACGCAACAGTAAACAACACTGTTTCTCCTATCACACCAGTACACACAGTTGTAGAAAACGGATTCCAAGAGGTTTCTTTAGATAAATTACCTACAGCAATTGTTGATGCTCTTAAAAGCAGCTTTCCTTCTGCTACATTAAGCAAAGCTTATGTTAACGGAAAAGAACAATACAAATTAGAAATTAGTGCTGAAAACGAAGCTAAAACTCTTTACTCTGACAAAGACGGAAATTGGTTAGATGCCAAAGATGTTAAATAATTGGTAATCCCTCAATTTTAGTGAGAAAAGGGCGTTTTATTGTAAAACGCTCTTTTTTTTAGTTTATAAAGGGCTTATATTAGAGGAACTATTTAGAACAAACATATTTTATGAAAACGATTTTATTGGTAGAAGATGATGTTACATTTTCAAATATGTTAAAGCATTTTTTAGAACGTCATCAATACACTGTAGATGTAAGCTATACGATTAAAAATGCTACAACTCTTTTAAAAGAGCATACCTATAATTTAATTTTTACCGATTTACGTCTTCCTGATGGAAACGGTATCGATTTATTAAAATCAAGCAAAGACAATAACAGTAATATTCCCGTGGTTTTAATGACAGGATATGCTGAAGTTTCAACTGCTGTTCAAGCAATGAAACAAGGTGCTTTTGATTATATTTCTAAACCTTTTAATCCTGATGAAGTTTTAGAAGTAATTAGCAATTCTCTTGAAGAAAAAACTGATTTTGTTGAAGTTGTAAAAGAAGAAAAGAAAAGCACCAATACAAATGCTAATATTGTTGCTGGCATTAGTGCTGCTTCTAAAAGTTTATTCGAGCATATTAATTTGGTAGCTCCTACTGATATGTCTGTTCTTATTACTGGTGAAAGCGGAACAGGTAAAGAAGTTGTTGCCAACACCATACACAATCAAAGTTTACGCAAAAACAAACCTTTTATTGCTGTTGATTGCGGAGCGATACCTAAAGAAATTGCTTCTAGTGAGTTTTTCGGACATCAAAAAGGTTCTTTTACTGGTGCAACAAACGATAAAATAGGACATTTTGAAGCCGCTAATGGCGGAACTCTCTTCTTAGATGAAGTTGGGAACTTAAACTACGAAAGTCAAGTACAATTATTACGTGCTTTACAAGAACGAAAAATTAAACCTGTTGGAAGCAGTAAGGAAATCACTGTAGATATACGACTTATTACCGCTACTAACGAAGATTTACTTTCTGCCGTTGAAAGCGGTAATTTTAGAGAAGATTTATACCATAGATTAAATGAGTTTTCGATTAAAGTACCTAGTTTAAAAGACAGGAAGGATGATTTAATTTTATATGCTGATTTCTTTTTAGAAAAAGCCAACCAACAGTTACATAAAGAGGTTGCTGGTTTTTCTCAAGAAGTCTTAGCTTTATTTCAACAATATCATTGGCCTGGAAACTTACGAGAATTGTCTAATGTTATAAAAAGAGCTACGCTTTTATCTCAAACCGAAATTATTGAAAAAGAAGTGTTACCAGAAGAACTAAAAAACCCTGATGTTCAGCACAGTTTTTCTAACAAATTTTCAACCAAAGAAAATGAAAAAACACTAATTATAAGTGCATTAAAAGAAGCTGGAAACAACAAAACAAAAGCTGCTAAACTATTAAATATCACAAGAAAAACTCTATACAACAAATTAAAGGAATACGAAATTAACTAAGGAAATTTCGTATTTCTTCTAATAACTGAACCACTTTTTCGTTAAAACTACCCCAAACTTCTTTATCTATTTTGTTAGCTTCTTCAAAATCTTGAAGAAACACCACTAATGAGTGAATTTTTAGCTGCTTAAACATCCCCAGCATTTTATGACTAATTGTTTGGAAAGATTGTAAGTCATTCTTATCAACTGATTGTTTTAACAACGATAAATTTTGCTCTGTTTCTTTTACAAACAAATGCAGTGTTTTTTCTACCATTAAATTGTCATTACCCAAAAAAGTTTTTAATGAAGCAATATCAAAACTTTGATTTTCTTTATTGTTAACTTCTCTTTCCTCCTCTTTCTCATAATCAAGATTTACATTAAAAAATCGCTGTAAAACTTCCGCGAGTCTTTCGGTTTTAAATGGTTTAATCAATGCATCTGAAAAGCCATTTTTAATATATTCACTTTCTGATAAATTTGCTCTTCCTGTCATTGCTATAATTGGCTGACCTTTATAAGTACTATGTTTTTTAAGAGTTTCCATAAAATGAATACCATTCATTTTTGGAAGTTGTATATCGGTTAAGACCAAATCGTAAGCAACAGTATCAATTTTATTTAATGCTTCTTGAGCATCACTAAAAGAAGTTACCGTAACACCAAATCCTTCTAAAATATTTTTCAATAATGTTCTTAACGAAGTGTCATCTTCTACCACTACCGCATGAATATTGAGTATTTCTTCTTGAAGCTTCTCTTCATTTTCTTTTAGTTTTCTTTCAGCAAAAGTAACTGGTACAAACAATGAAAACTTACTTCCTTTTCCTAAACTACTTTCCAAAGTTAATGATCCTCCCAAAAGCTCTGCTAATCTTTTAGAAATAGTTAAACCTAGTCCAAAACCATTTTGACTATTCTCTTTTTCATGTACTTGAGTGAACTCTTTAAACACCTTGTTTTGTTTATCTTTACTTATTCCTACTCCTGTATCAATTACTGCAATCTCTACATAACTCTTTTCTTTTACCTGTCTTAATTTACTTTGTATCGTTATTGAACCTTCTTTAGTAAACTTACAAGCATTCGTTACTAGATTATAAAGAATTTGTTTTATTCTAAACGGATCACTCACCACTAAAGAGTTGATTTTTTCATCGTGATTTACGTTTACCAATATTGGTTTGTTTTGAACTAAATTTTTTGCACTGTTATATACTTCGTTTAAGTTTTTCTCTAAATCGAAAGGAACTTTTTCTATCGTTACTTTATCATGTTCTAGTTTAGAAAACTCTAACAAATCTTCTACAAGCTGCTTCATATAAACTGAAGCATTTTGTATATGAGCAGCATAATTTTTCTCTTTTGTATTATGTATTGATTTTTGTAATAGTTCGCTAAAACCCGTAATTGTACTTAACGGTGTTCTTAAATCATGGCTTACCATGGATATTAATTGCTCTCTACTTTTTAAAAGTGAAGACGTAGTTGCATTGGCGCTTTCTAACTCTTGCCTGTAATGTTGACTTCTCCAAAAATCATTTAAAATAATAATTGAGAACAGCACTATAATCACAAAACCAACTCCAGCTGCTAACAATATTATAGTTTTACTACGATTTAGAGTTTCTTCATGCTTTTTATACGCTTCATTTGCATTCGAAATAACGTCTCTTTCCAACACACTTAATACCTCTCGTAGTTTTCTTGAAATTGTAACATCATTTTCTATTAATTCTCTCTCTTTGATTCGTAAAAACCTCCTTTTTATATTGGTTTCTTTTTGCGCTTTTTGAAGTATTTCTTTGGATGCTGTTACTAAAGAGTCTATTTGTTTTTGTTCTGTCGCTCCTACTGGTTTATCTTCTTCATCTCTATCAAATAACATTAAATATCTTTCTAGACTTAATCCTGTTTTATCATTGAATTTTTCTGGATTACCGACAAGATCTTTTAATGTCTCTTTTCCCAAAAGCGAATCTATTGACCCTAACTTATCAATAGCTTCATTAATAGATTTATCAGAAGCATTTTGCTGGTTCAATCTTCTTAAACTTGTAATGTTTATTCGTTTGTTATTTAAAACAAGCTTAATACTATCTAATATGTTCTTTTTTGAAACGTCTTCTACAATAAAATTTAACGAATCAATCTTTTTAATCAGCGATTTATTCTCTTCTACATACTCGTTATATCGTTTAAATGAGTTTAATTGAATAGCTGCCCTACCTAGATTTTCATTTTCATAAATATCAGCTATCAACCCTCCTGTTTGTATGATATTATTTCTATCTGAAATCCCCTGTTTTTGTATATCGATATACGTTTTTATTTCAGAAAAAAGTAGCGTTCCTGAAATAACAGCTAACACAACAAGTATAGCATATCCTACTAAAACCTTAAAGGCTATTTTACGTTTCGATTCTTTCATTAATTATCCTTATTCTCTTGTAGCTACAGAACGAAAATTTGTGATTTTTGTTGTTGTTTTCTGCTCATTAAATATACCACAAAACACCCGTTCTCATAAATAAAACGTGACTTTTATAATTTTCCTTAAAGATTTAAAACAATGAAAGATTGTTTGTATTTTTGATGCTTATAAAAATCATGTTCAATGAGAAAAATTCAAATGGTTGACTTACAAAGTCAATATCAAAAAATAAAAGATACGGTTGATGCTTCTATCCAAGAGGTTTTAAATACTTCAGCATATATTAACGGACCGTATGTTCATGAGTTTCAAGCAGATTTAGAAAAATATTTAGGTGTTAAGCACGTAATTCCATGTGCTAACGGTACCGATGCTTTACAAATTGCCATGATGGGCTTAGGTTTAGAACCAGGTGATGAAGTTATTACTGCCGATTTTACCTTTGCTGCTACAGTAGAAGTAATTGGTTTATTAAAATTAACTCCTGTTTTAGTTGATGTTGAACCAGACACCTTTAACATTGACATTGAAGCGTTAAAAAAGGCGATCACACCTAAAACAAAGGCAATTGTTCCTGTACATTTGTTTGGACAATGTGCAAATATGGAAGCTGTTCTTGAAGTTGCTGAAGCACATAACTTATTTGTAATTGAAGATAATGCACAAGCTATTGGCGCTGATTATACTTTTACAGACGGAACTAAAAAGAAAGCAGGTACAATGGGTAATGTTGGAACCACTTCTTTCTTCCCTTCTAAAAACTTAGGATGTTATGGTGATGGTGGTGCTATTTTTACTAATGATGATAAATTAGCACACACACTTCGAGGAATGGTAAACCACGGAATGTACAAACGTTATTACCACGACGTAGTTGGAGTGAACTCTCGTTTAGATTCTGTTCAAGCAGCAGTGTTAAAAGCGAAGCTACCTTTATTAGATAGCTATTGTGATGCTCGTAGAAAGGCTGCAGAATACTATTCAAATGCTTTTGCTAACAATCCTAATATCATTACACCAACCATTAGTGATTTTACCACGCATGTTTTCCACCAATATACTTTGAAAATCACCAATGGAAAACGTGATGAATTACACCAACATTTATTAGACAATAATATTCCTAATGCTATCTATTACCCTGTACCATTACATGCCCAAAAAGCATATCAAGATGACAGGTATAACGAAGCTGATTTTACAGTTACCAATCAATTGATTGATGAAGTAATTTCGTTGCCTATGCATACAGAATTAGATGAAGAGCAATTAGCTTTTATTACGAAAACTATTAACGATTTTATTTAATCGCAGGGCGATAGCCAAGAGTTAACTCCCTAAGTCTTGCCTCGAAACACTTAAAACAACTTCCTTTGAACACCTCCTAGGAAGTTGTTATTTTTAAAAGCAATAAACTATGAAACAGAAAATTAAAACATTAAAATTTATTCATTTAGCTTTTGTAGTAGGAATTACTTTGGCATATTTTATTTTAGGAGATTTTGAAAACATTTTCAAAATGGTTATTGATAATTCTTCTTTGTTATATGCTTTCATTCCTGCAATTGCCTATGTTTTTAGTAATTTCTTATTTAAAAACATGTTGAAAAATGTAAAAAGAGAGGCTAGTAATGAAGAAAAACTTGCGATTTATCAAACAGCTTCAATCGTAAGATGGGCTGTTATTGAAGGAGCTTGTTTTATAATTTTATTTTTAAAACCTGACTTTTTACTGTTAGGAGTAATTTTATTAATCTATATGATTCTCTTAGCACCAAAAGAACACCAAATTTCAAGAACCTTAGACATTAAAGATTCTGAATTACAATCATAAAAAAAGCGAACTCAAATGAGTTCGCTTTTTACTTTTATATAAAATTTGATTACGCTTCAAAACTAGCTCCGCTAGCTGCTACGTTTCTATCAATCTTACGCATTAAGCCTTGTAATACTTTACCAGGACCTACTTCTATAAACTCTGTACCACCGTCAGCAACCATTGCTTGTACACACTGTGTCCATTTTACTGGTGCTGTTAACTGTGCGATTAAGTTTTCTTTAATTTCCGCAGGATTTGTTACAGCCTTAGCTACTACATTTTGATATACTGGGCAAATAGGCTCGTTAAACGTAGTTTCTTCAATTGCTGCTGCTAACTCTTCACGAGCAGGCTCCATCATTGGTGAGTGGAATGCTCCTCCAACTGGTAACACTAACGCTCTTTTTGCTCCTTTTTCTGTTAATGCTGCACATGCTTTTTCAACTGCTTCAACTTCTCCAGAAATTACTAATTGACCTGGACAATTGTAATTTGCTGCTACTACTACGCCATCAATTTCAGCACAAGTATCTTCCACAACTTTGTCTTCTAATCCTAAAACAGCAGCCATAGTTGATGGTTGAATTTCACAAGCTTTTTGCATTGCTAAAGCGCGTTTAGAAACTAATCTTAATCCATCTTCAAAAGATAATACTCCATTAGCTACTAATGCAGATAATTCTCCTAATGAGTGACCTGCCACCATTTCTGGCTTGAAATCATCACCTAAAACTTTCGCTAAAATTACCGAATGTAAAAAGATAGCTGGTTGCGTTACTTTTGTTTGTTTTAATTCTTCAGCAGTACCTTCAAACATTACATCGGTAATGCTAAACCCTAATATATTATTTGCTTTTTCAAAAAGTTCTTGAGCTAATGGTGAATTTTCATATAAATCTAATCCCATTCCTGTAAATTGTGCTCCTTGACCTGGAAAAATATATGCCTTCATGTATTTATTTTGTTGTTTGTTTAACGATGCAAACATACAATTTTTAAAATTACTATCTTCGTTTTATGACGGCACGACTAAAAAACCAAGCGCAACTTATCTACTTAGTTTTAGCAGCTTTATTTATTGCATCTTTAGTAACTTCGAATTTAATTTTTCAGAAGTTTTTTTATTGGGAACCTTTTAATTTGTTCCGTTTTGAGGTTTCTGTAGGTATTCTTCCTTATCCTATCACTTTTTTAATTACTGATATTTTATCGGAAATTTACGGAAAGAAAAAAGCCAACCAAGTAGTAATCGCTGGTATTTTTGCCTCCTTTTTTTCTATGCTTATTATTTTAATGGCAGATTATACACCTGCTATAGATAATTCTCCTATTGACAATGGTACCTTTACAAAAGTTTTTGGGTTGTCTCCATTAGCTGTTTTAGCTTCAATGCTAGCTTATTTAGCAGCTCAATTTATAGATATCCGAATTTTTCATTTTTGGAAGAATTTAACCAAAGGAAAACATTTATGGCTTCGTAACAACTTCTCTACTTTTTTATCACAATTTATAGATACTTTTACCGTATTATTTTTACTAAGTTCTTTTGAAATTCTTCCTTGGAATATCTTTGGAAGTCTTTTACTAAGTGGATTTTTATTTAAAGTAATTATAGCAGCCTTAGACACCCCTATTTTATACATTGTGGTGTATTGGTTCCGAAGAAAATTTGGACTAAAAGTTGGCGAAGAAATAACAGATTAACAACCTTGTACTACTATGTTAAATAAGTTTTTTTATAGAATTTTTAAAGAGCATTTTTCTCTTTCTGAAACCACTTTAATATCCCTTAATCTTTTAGCAAACCTTGTGGTACTTACTCTATTAGGGTATATCCTTTTTAAGGCTTTCAGATACTTTGGTAGAAAAGCTATTCGCAAAATGGCGAATAAAACATCTACTACTTTTGATGATTTACTAATTAAAAACAGAACTTTTTTAAACTTAACAAGAATTATTATTTTCATACTGATTTATAATCTGCTGAAAGAAATTCTTGTTGATTTCCCTAACTTGTTTACCTACGCAGAACGTATTACGACTATCGGAATCATTTTTGCCATCATCTGGTTTATCCGTAGTATTTTATTAACGGTTAAAGATTTTTTACGCACCACCGAAGCTTTTAAAGACAAACCTTTAGAAAGCTATGTACAGATCTTTATGATTGTGTTATGGCTTATTGCAGCTATTTCGTCTTTTTCAGTTTTAACAGGTAAGCCTCTAATTCGTTTTTTAACTGCTTTAGGAGCTTTTTCAGCAGTTCTTTTATTAGTTTTTAAAGATACTATTCTTGGTTTTGTATCAAGTATTCAGGTAGCGGTTAACGATACTGTTAGAATTGGTGATTGGATTACTATGGAAAAATACGGTGCTGATGGTGATGTTGTTGAAATTAACTTAACTTCAGTAATTATTAGAAATTTTGACAATACCATTTCCAGCATTCCTACCTATTACTTAACATCCGATTCGTTTAAAAACTGGCGAACGATGAATAGTTCGGGGGGCAGACGTATTAAACGAGCTATTTTAATTAAAATAAACAGTATTCATTTTCTATCTGATGAAGACATCGAACGCTTTAAAAAAATTGAATTAATTTCTGATTACATTACAAAAAGCAGTGAGGAAATAAAAAAATACAATGAGGAACACAACGTTGATAAATCAGTCTTACTAAACGGTAGAAACCTAACCAATTTTGGAACTTTCCGAATTTATTTAGATCATTATATTCAAAATCATCCAAAAATTAACCAAGACATGTTGCTCATGTCTCGTCAACTAGAACCTACGCCTAATGGAATTCCGTTAGAAATTTATGCGTTTAGTAGAGAAAAAGTATGGCAAGATTACGAGCGTGTAATGGCGAATATTTTTGACCATATTTTAGCTTCTGTTAAATATTTTGATTTAGAAGTTTTTCAAAATCCGTCGAGTATTGACATCAATAATTTGAAAGAATTTAAAAAGAGTGAATAGTAACGCAAGCACATCTTTGTGGCAAATAGCCATCCAAAAATTTAAACGTAGTAAAACAGGAATGTTTAGCTTTTGGTTTATTGTTTTTTGTGGATTAGTAGCTGTTTTCTGCTATATTTTAGCACCAGATAACAGTAACTCCGCTAACCAAATGCATTTAGAAATTCACTCTAAGTCTCCTGGTTTTTCTGTTCAAATGTTGAGCATCCCTTCTGAAAGCAAAAGTCAGGAGTCGTGGTTTTCAGTTTTTATGAACGGAAAAGAACAATCGGCAACTGAAATTCCGATACAATCACACTCAGTTAAAAATAATCAACTAGAAGTAATTAAGTATGCAGATGGTTTGCCAAAGGACTTTCCTGCAGCTTACGAAAAATACATTCAAGAAAAAACATTTTACTTAGGCACCGATAAATACGGACGCGATTTATTGAGCAGATTACTAATCGGAGCTAGAATTTCGTTTTTTATCGGTTTTATCGCCGTTTTTATTTCTCTTGTCATCGGAATTCCTATCGGAGCTATCGCAGGGTATTTTGGCGGAAAAATAGACGATTTTATCATGTGGATTATCAACATTACTTGGTCTATCCCAACACTTTTATTGGTAATTGCAATCACATTAGCTTTAGGAAAAGGTTTTTGGCAAGTGTTTATTGCTGTAGGTTTAACTATGTGGGTAGAAGTTGCACGTGTAGTTAGAGGTCAAGTAATTACTACTAAACAACAACAATATGTTGAAGCCGCTAAAGCCTTGGGTTTTTCTGATTTTAGAATTATTTTCAAGCATATTTTACCCAATATTTTAGCACCAATTATTGTAATATCTGCTGCTAATTTTGCAGCCGCTATTTTGATTGAAAGCGGCTTAAGTTTCTTAGGTATCGGAGCACAACCTCCTACTCCTTCTTGGGGAGCTATGATTAAAAACCACTACAATTACATTATTCTTGGAAAGCCGTATTTAGCTATTATCCCTGGACTAGCAATCATGAGTTTAGTAATGGCATTTATGCTTATTGGAAACACACTTCGAGATGCTTTAGACGTGAAAGCTTAAAAATTTGTACTTTCGCATTCATCAATTATCACAAGGTATCACCATAAGTTGATTGATGAAAACTATTTATGTATTTCGAGGCAAGCCTCAGGGAGTTAACTCTTGGCTATCGCCCTACGATTAAAATTTTAGATATGAGTTTTAGTGTACAATTTAAAACACGATGGGCAGATTTTGATGCCAACATACACATGCGTCATACCGCATACAACGATTATGCAGCTGAATTACGTTTACGTTTTTTTAAGGAGCATACTATTACGGTTCAAGATTTTACAAAAGAAAATGTAGGACCTATTTTATTTGAAGAAAACACCAAGTTTTTAAGAGAAATTCACATGGGAGAAGATATTACTGTGAACTTAAAAGTTACAGGATTATCTAGTAAAGGTGAACGTTGGAAAATTCAACATGAAGTTTTTAACGAAGCTGGAAAACTATCTGCTATTATTACTGTTTATGGTGCTTGGTTAGACTTAGTGAAACGTAAATTAACAGTACCTCCTGCTAAATTTCAAGAAATTTTTAATGAAGTTGAAAAAACAGCAGACTTTAAAGAAATCGTATTAAACAAAGAGCTTATTTCAGATAAATAAAAATGAGTAATTCTAGGAAAATAAAAGTAGTTGTTACAATTATTGCTTTGCTTGTTGGCTACTGGTTACAGCAAAAAGAAGAGGTAAGCACCTCATCTCAATTTTCAACCGAAACAACTAAAAGTGAACCAAACAACTTTAATTATTTTCCAACTTCTACAACTGGGGCTATTATTAAACATAATGGCTATCAATTATCTTATAGTGAACAACACGAACAAGCTGAATGGGTTGCTTACACTTTAGATAAAAGTGATATTGTTTACACTAACTATAAACGTCCGTTTTTCATTGAAGACCCTAAAGTAAAAACCAAATCTGCTGATTGGAGAAATTATAAAAAATCTGGTTACGACAAAGGACATTTATGTCCTGCAGGAGATAGACGCGCTTCACAAAAAGCACATGATGAAACCTTTTACACCTCTAATATCTCCCCTCAAAATCATGAATTTAACGCTGGTATTTGGAACAAACTAGAACAAAAAACTCGTTATTGGGCTAAAAAATACAACCATTTATATGTTGTTACTGGTGGAGTTTTAGAACCTAACTTGAAAACTATTGGAAAGGAAAACGTAAGCGTTCCCAACTATTTTTACAAGGTTTTATTAGATTACACAGAGCCTGAAGTGAAAGCCATTGCTTTTTTAGTTCCACATAAAGACAGTAATAAACCTCTTTCTGATTTTGTAGTTTCTATTGATGAATTAGAGCAAAAAACAGGGATTGACTTTTTTCCTGAACTTCCAGATGATTTAGAAAATAAACTAGAGGCTTCTGCTAATTATAAAAACTGGAGTTTTAGGTAAGTTTATATGCTTACTTCGCTAGGTAAAATTCCGAAGTGATTTTTAAACGCTTTTGAAAACTGACTTAAATTAGAATAGCCCATTAAAAAACCTGTTTCAGACACAGAATAGTTACCTTGTTGAAGGGTTTCCATCGCTTTTTCCATTTTGTTTTTAAGGTGATATTTATACGGTGTTGTTCCTAAAACTTGTTTAAAAAGACGCTTAAACTTAGATAAACTCATTCCTGCAATACCTGAAAGATCGTTTAACAAAATTTCTTTTTCCGGGTTTGTATCTAACACCTTTCTTACCTTCATTAACTGCTGTAAATCGTTTGGATGTATGTTTTGCTTCCCTTCTTTTAAAGGTCTGTCTCCAAAACGAATAAATAAGTAATCGACAATTTGTATAATGTTAGAAATTGATGTTAACCTATTATTTTGGTTTAAATCAATTTTCTTTAATAACTCTTTGAGTTTATAATCTAAATTTTCTGATAAGTATATTGGGCTATTACAATTAAAAAAGCCTCGTAAACTATCATGATCGTCTAATACGTTTTTAAATAACCACTCTTTAGAAATGAGAATATTGAAAGCTTTTATTCTTTTGTTTTTAGGCAATAACGCT
The DNA here is from genome assembly GCF_051200845.1 of Tenacibaculum sp. A30. Classification (NCBI taxonomy): domain Bacteria; kingdom Pseudomonadati; phylum Bacteroidota; class Flavobacteriia; order Flavobacteriales; family Flavobacteriaceae; genus Tenacibaculum; species Tenacibaculum sp. A30. Next base: position 2,191,608 of record NZ_CP195160.1, on the reverse strand, counting down.
TTTGATGCAGTAGTAGAAGAACTCAATACCATATTTACATTTTCAAAACTTTGTTTAAACGTTTTTCCTTCTGCACATCTTATTATTTCTGTATCTGACAAATAGAAATCAACTAAAAAGAAATCATTTGTGCTTTTAGGAATTCGAAACAAACCTATATCCTCATGCAAAGTATAGTCTATTTGCTGCGCCCATAAACCTTCTTGCACTTCTATGTATTTTATCTTTCCTTCACCTAGTTCTTCCTTAAAAACAAGTTCCGTTTCTTTAATTTCTACAGGTAATATTTTACTTAATTCTGCAAAAAAATCTTTGGGTTGTGCAAGTTGATATTCTATTATTCTTTCCTTCATTTACTTACTAATCGTCTAAAACATCAAAAATAATTATTTTTAAATTATCATTTTTATCAAAAAAAAAGAAGTGCCATAAGTTTTAAAAACTCCATGACACTTCTCAAAAAACCACAAACTTATATCCCTATTTAGTGGTAGGTTTTAAAGAGTTTAAATTATTAACAATCATATATTCTAATAACACCTCTTTTGGATAATTGTCAAACAAATTATCAGCATCAAACAAACGACGTTCTAAATCACTTAAATATAACTTGCTAAATAATTCAAGGTCTACATCTGGTCTTATTTCTCCATTTATTTTAGCTTCTTCAAGCAACTTCATTATATCTGTAGAAACTACATCTATAGTAATTTCTTTGTATGCATCGTACGCATTAGGGTAGTACTTTCTTAATCCGAAAAGAAACGACGGTTTAAATTTTACTACATACTTAAAAATTACTTCGTAAATCGCTATTACTTTATCTAAAGCTGATTCATTAGAGTTAAGAATAGGTTCTACATCAATTTTAAACTCATTTATTAGCGCTTTGATACTTTCTATAATCAATTCTTCTTTGGATGAAAAACAAGTATAGATTGTCTTTTTGGATATTCCGAGTAATTCGGCTATTTCATCCATCGTAGTATGTTTACTACCAAAAGCTATAAATTTTTCTTTAGCTACATCGATAAGTTTTTTCCTATTACTCATAATAAAACGATCTTATTTCCAACCGCCTCCTAACGCTTCATATAAATTTACGACGCTTAACAACTGATTTAATTTGTTATTAATAACGTTTAATTCAGCATTCAATGCACTTTCTCTCGCTGTTAATAAATCTAAATAGTTTGCATATCCGTTTTTCAATAATTCTTCAGAATTTACTTCTGCTCTACGCAATGCTTCAACTTCATTTTTTCTATACTCGAACTTTTCTGTTTCTGCGTTATAATCGAAAAGTGCATTAGAAACCTCGTTACCTGCTGTTAACAATGTTTTCTTAAAGTTTAACAATGCTTGTTCTTGTTGTGCTTTTGCTACTTCGTGTTGCGTTCTAATTTTTCTTTGATTGAAAATTGGCTGAGTTAATCCGCCTACAATATTAGCAAACAACGAATTTGCACTTATCAACTCATCTAACTCTAAACTTTGGAAACCACCATTTGCAGTTACGGTTAACGATGGATAAAAGTTACTTTTTGCCACATTCGTCATTTCAAAAGCATTGATTAAGCCATATTCGGCAGCCATCACATCTGGTCGGTTGCTTAATAATGTAGCCGGTACTCCAAGGTTAATAGCCGCATTAAGCTCTTGCTGATCTAACTTACTTCTTTCAATAACTACAGAGGTTCTACCTAATAATAAATTTAACGTATTTTCTGTTTTGAAAATTGCAGCTTCTAAATCAACTTTTAAAGCTTTTGCTTTATTGTACTGAGCTATATTCTGATCGACAGCAACCTGTGTTACTTGTCCAGCATTTTTCAGTTCTTTAATGGTACTTACACTGCTCTCTCTAGTTTCAATAGTTTGTTCAGTAATTTCTAACTGCGCATCTAAAGCTATCAACTGATAATAGGTTGATGCTATAGCTGAAACCAACTTGGTTTTAACTGCTTGGTGAGCTGCTACACTTTGTAAATAACCTGCTTTTCCTGCTCTTTTGTTACTACGTATTTTTCCCCAGATATCTGCTTCCCAAGAAAGATTAGCTGCTAAACTAAACTGATCAAAATGATCGACATCTAAACCTGAAGCTTCTATTTGTCTTCCTGTCTGACTCCCTTTTGAAAAATAATTTCGAGATACAGATCCATCAGCACTTAAAGTAGGTAAATACCCTGCTTTACCTTGCTTCATATAAGCTTCTGCAGCAGCCATTTGTTGTATGGCTACACGAATATCAAGGTTATTTTGTAAACCTTCATCAATGTATTGCTTTAAATGAGCATCTACAAACATATCTCTCCAAGACACATCTGCCATTGAAAGACTATCTTGTGGTAAATTATCGGTACGATACAAGTGTTCTGTTTCTTTTAGCTCAGGACGTGCATAATCTTTTGCAACAAAACAACTTTGTAAGGTTGTAGCCATTACGACTACAACCAAGGTTTTATTTATAAACTTCATAATTAATCTTCTTTAGTTTCAATAACAGCTGGTTTACTTGATACTTTTTCTTGCAACCATTGGAAAAGGATGAATAAAATAGGAATTACAAATACTCCTAAAATTGTTCCAATTAACATTCCTCCTGCTGCACCCGTTCCGATTGAGTTGTTTCCTTCTGCTCCTACTCCTTTTGCTAATACTAACGGCATTAACCCTAAGATAAACGCAAATGAGGTCATTAAAATCGGACGTAAACGTGCTTTTGCTCCATGAATAGCTGCATCTACTATACTTTCTCCATGTCTTCTTCGCTGTACTGCGAATTCTACAATCAGAATCGCATTTTTTGCCAAGAGTCCTACCAGCATGATCAGTGCAATTTGGAAATAGATATTGTTTTCTAAGCCCATTACTTTTGTTGAGAAAAATGCTCCGAATACACCTAAAGGTAACGAGAAGATTACTGCTAATGGTAAAATGTAACTTTCGTATTGCGCCGCTAATAAAAAGTAAACGAAAACGATAACTAATAAGAAAATTACGACTGTTTGGTTACCTGCACTTACCTCTTCACGAGATAAACCAGAGTAAGCTACTTCATAATTACTTGGTAAGTTTTTAATTTCTTCATTTACAACAGCAATCGCATCACCTGTACTATATCCTGGGTTTGCTGCTCCGTTAATTTTTGTTGAGTTATATAAGTTAAAACGTGTTACCGATTGTGGACCATACACTCTTTTTAATTTTACGAACTGTGTAATTGGAGCCATTTCTCCGCTACCTGTTTTTATATATAATTCATTTAATGAATTCGCATCGCTACGATCTTCTGGCAATGCCTGAACATATACACGGTATTGTTTACCAAACCTTGCAAAATCTGCTGCATAAACTCCTCCAATGTATCCTTGTAAGGTTGAGAAAATACTACTTATCGAAACTCCGTATTTTTTAGCTAATGGTACATCAATATCTAATTCGTATTGAGGGTATTTTGTATTGAATGATGATTGACCGTACTGAATTTCTGGATGCTTCATCAAGTTACCAATAAACTGTTGCGTTGTTTTATCTAAATCTTCAAAGCTTCCTCCTGATTTATCTAACAAGTTTACTTCAAAACCTCCTGAAAGACCAAACCCTGGAATACTTGGTGGTGCAAAGAAAATGATATTAGCATCAGGAATTGTAGCTGCAATACCAAACAATTTACCAATAATAGCATTTGCTGATTGATCGTCTGCCTCACGTTTATCCCAATCTTCTAACTTCACAAATCCTAAACCGTAGTTGGTTCCTGCCCCACTAATTAAACTTCTACCATTAATTACAGTTACCCCTCTAACACCTGGAATATCTTTTGCTTTCTTATATAACTCTTGTGTAACCACATTTGTTCTATCCATAGAAGCACCTGCTGGTAACTCTACATTCATAAAGATGATTCCACGGTCTTCACTAGGAACAAATCCTGTAGGCGTTGTATTAGCTGCCCACCAAATTCCTACTCCTGAAAGAACTAACATTAATCCTGTTATCCATTTATTTTTGTACAAGAAGGCTAATGATCTTCCGTAACGCTCTGTAGTAGCATTGAATCCTGCGTTGAATCTATCATAAAACTTTTGTAAAAAGCTTTTGTTTTCATCTTCATGATCATCGTGTCCTTTTAAGAATAAAGCACAAAGTGCTGGACTTAATGTTAATGCGTTTACTGCTGAAATTAAAATTGCCACAATAAGCGTAATACCAAACTGCTCGTAGAATACTCCTGTTGGTCCTTGAATAAACGTTACAGGAATAAATACCGCAGCCATTACTAAAGTAATCGAAATAATTGCTCCTGAAATTTCATGCATCGCATCTAATGTTGCTGCTTTTGCATCTGTAGCTCCTTCATCTATCTTAGCATGCACCGCTTCAACAACTACAATTGCATCATCTACCACAATACCAATTGCTAATACTAATGCGAATAATGTTAACAGGTTAATCGAATACCCGAATAAGTTTAAGAAAAAGAACGTACCTACAATTGCTACTGGCACTGCAATTGCTGGAATTAACGTTGAACGGAAATCTTGTAAGAAAATAAATACTACTAAAAACACTAATAGGAAAGCTTCTATTAACGTATTTCTTACCTTGTTCATCGAAGCTGTTAAGAAGTTATTCGTATCATAGTTAATCTCGTATTTGATTCCCTCTGGAAAATCTTGAGATAAACGATTTAACTCTGATTTGATGTTCTCAATAATTTCTTGTGCGTTAGACCCTGCAGTTTGATAAACTCCCATGTTAACACTAGGATATCCTTCAGTAAAACCATACGAATCGTATCCTTGAGAATCTAACTCAATCTTAGCAACATCTTTTAATCGTAAATACTCTCCGTTATCTAATGCTTTTATAATGATATTCTCGTACTGATCTTCCGTTTTAAAACGTCCGCTATACTTAATGTTATATGAAAATGCTTGTCCGTCGTTTTGCCCTAATGAACCTGCAGAAGCCTCTAAACTTTGCTCTCTTAAAGCTGCTGTTACTTCTGTTGGAACTAAATTATACGCCGCTAACTTCTCTGGTTTTAACCATATACGCATTGCGTAATCTTGATTAGAGAATACGTTTACATTACCTACCCCATTTACCCTTTGAAGTGCTGGTATAACGTTAATTTTTAAATAGTTTTGAACAAAAGTTGCGTTATAATTTTCGTTTTCAGAATATACTGACAAGAACATTAACGCCGATGTTTGTTGCTTTTGCGTTGTTACCCCTGTTTGAATTACCTCTTGTGGTAATAAAGGGTTGGCTCTAGCAACACGGTTTTGTACGTTTACCGCCGCAATATCCGGATCTGTTTTTTGATCAAAATATACAGTAATGTTTGCTGTACCATTATTGGATGCAGAAGAAGTCATATAAGTCATTCCTTCTACCCCATTAATTTGTTCTTCTATGGGAATGATAACACTTTCTAAAATGGTTTCAGCACTCGCACCAGGATAAACTGCGTTTACCTGAATGGTCGGAGGTGCAATATCTGGATATTGTTCAACAGGTAAAGTTGTGTACCCTAAAACACCCAGAATAACTATGATAATCGAAATAACGGTAGATAGTACCGGTCTTTCTATAAATGTTTTTAACATAATTTTACTGATCTAAAATATTATTGAAATAGGGGTTTAATAGGCTTTACAATACTATCGAAAGCTACCTTTTGTGGTTCAACAGGCATTCCGTTTCTTAATTTACCAATACCTTTAACTACAATTAAATCATCCTTTTTTATACCTGACCCAACAACATATAACATGTCGTTTTTATCTTTAACAGTAATTAAAGTTGAGTTTGCTGTATTATTTTCTCCAACGCTATACACGTACGTTTGTCCTTGTTGCTCATAAGTAGCTGATTGTGGAACTACTAAAGCTTTTTCATACAATTTAGGTATTTTAATTGTACCACTATTTCCGTTAGTTAATAATCGGTTAGGGTTATCAAAAACTGCTCTAAAACTTACAGTACCTGTTTTAGCATCAATTTGACCTGTAACAGTTTCAATCGTTCCTTTTTCTTCATAGGCTTGTCCGTTCGCTAAAACCAACTCAACCTTAGGAAAATTCTTAATTTTTTCTTGAAGTGTTTTACCCTCTGTTTGTTGAAGAAAGTTTAAGTATTCTGTTTCATTCATAGAAAAGTATGCAAACACTTTTTGAATACTTGCCACGGTAGTTAACGGTTTTGCACTAGTAGCACTTACAAGTGAGCCTTCTCTGTAAGGAATTGCTCCTACATAACCATCAACAGAACTTCTTACTGTAGCATAACCAATATTTGCCACAACACTATTATAAGCACTTTTAGCTTGCGCTAATTTTGCTTTTGCTGTTTCTAACTGAACTGAACTTATAATGTTTTTTTCTACTAAAGGCTTTAGTTTTTCTACCTCAACCTGAGCTGCGTTAACATTTGCTTTTGCTGCTCCAGCATCTTGACTTAACGATTGCGTTTCTAGTTTGAATAAAGCTTGACCTTTTCTTACTTTTTGACCTTCATCTACCAACACTTTTTGGATATAACCAGAAACTTTTGCTCGTACTTCACTATTAACAGTACCTTCAATAGTTGTTGGATAACTTGTGTATGCTGTAACATTTTTTTGAGGAACAGCTATTACAGCTAAAGGCAATGCTCTTTGCTGATTAGGAGCTTGTTGTTGCTCTTTTTTACAACCTGTAAAAGCCATAGCAACAATACCAAGCATGGTAATACCGTATATTCTTGTTTTTCTCATTTTTTTATTATTAGTGTTTGTGGTTTACAATTGTTTCTTTTAATTTGGTGATAGATGAAATTGCTCCATCTAAAAACTCTATGAAATTATCGTGAAAACCTAATTCAAATTGGTTCTCTTCTTCTAAATTTTCATTAGCTTCTTCTTTATAAGCCTTAATCTCTATATGTAATTGCTTCTCTCCTTTCCATTCTTCAACCATATCACTAATTCCCTGAAGCATAGTATCTTTATTTAAAACAAAATACTTTTTTCTATCTCCTGTTTTAGTAAAATAAGTTAACTTCTTTAAATCTTGCAGGTGATTAAGGTGTGTTGAAATGGTACTTTTACTCGCGCAAAGACCCGACACCAAATCTTCGAAAGTTGTTCCTTGTTTTCCTGTTAAAATGATATGCGAAAAAATTCTTGCCGCCACAGGAGCCATTTGTTCTTTTTTTTCTAAAAAGATCCCCAACTTTTCAACTAATTCACATTTTTTCTTTTCTACTTTATTCATCTTCATTAAAAATTTACTCTGCAAAAATAAGTTTAGTTCGGAACAAACCGAACTAAACGAAGTTAAAAAATTGTTAATTCCTTTTTTAACAAAAATGATATGTATTAATTTTTAGTGTTTTACTTCACCATTTTTAAAAATGAAAGTGTCTCTACTCCTTCTTTGTTATAGAACTTTAACGAATTATCTTCCATTTTAAAGCTAACAGAATTCTGTAACATTTTAAGATAATCAGCACCGATTTGCATATCTCTACACATTTTTTGTGTAGCTGCAATGTGTCCAATTTCAATTTTGTCTTCTGATATTTTATTAATCAGAGCTGTATAATCGTTACATCCATTATTTCCAGACAATCTCATTTCTTCTAATGAAATTTTTATACGAGGAGTTTTTACCATTCGATTAATTGGAGCACCTTCAATTCTAGCTGCAATCCAATCTCCATCTATCAAAGCTTTTGATTCCTTTTTAGCTAATTTTGTGAAAGATACGATTTTTTCTCCTTCTTTAGTAAAGAAAATCAAGTTGTTACCTTTTATCAAATAAGTGTTAATTTCTCCTAAAGCTTTGTTATAACTGTTAGCAACATCCATTTTAAAACACATTTTTCTTGTCGTTGCCACAGCTCCTAACGTTAAACTTTGCGACGTAGCATTCGTTATTTGAGCCGTATAATTATTACAGCTATTGTTTCCAGAAATTCTGTTTTTATTTAAGTCTATTATTAAACTCGGTATGCTTGTTTCTTCATTCAATTCTTTTCCATACAAGCTAGTAACATTCCATTCTCCTGCTAAATGAGTTCTGATATCTAATTGATTTTCTATTGTTTCAATAAGCGTATATTTTAAACTAGAAGCATCGGCAGGCACATCTTTAGGGTTTAATCGCTCTACTTTTACTTTTATTTTTTGAAGGGTTCCTTCTTCAAAAGTAAATCCTTCGATAGGCGCATAAAAAAGCTTCCAATCCGCCTCTGCAATATTATTTCCTTTATAAATATTTAAACAGTTCATTTTACCAGCACCAGCACTACATTCTGTTTTTATACCACTTACCCAAAACACTTCTTCTGTACTTCCTGTATTCTTTAAACTACCACATGATTGCAACACTAATGAAACAATTATTGCCAAAAACAAACTCACTTTTTTCATCTTACTTATTTTTTATTTACAGTATTCATAATCTTTACAAAATTAATCCTCGAAAAAATACACAACTACTCCTTAAGGATTATCAATTACCCTCAAACGTTCAAAAAGTAAGCCAGTCTGTAAAACAACTATTATTAATAAGTGCACAAACTCCACTGAATGTAGAGAAAAAGAACATCAACTCAATCGTAGATCGATGTTTATCATCAAAGAATAATCTTGCATAAAAAAGCTTCTCTAAATTGAGAAGCTTTTTTTATAAAACAGGAGCTAATAAACGAGCTACTCTTTCTGCAAATCGTATAAAAACAGACCTACTATTCCACTGTTTTATATCTATTTTTTCGCTGTGCTTCAAATCTTCTAAAAAGGCTTCTTTTAGCTGAAAAGCTAATTCTTTATCATAAACCAAAGCATTAACTTCAAAATTGAGTTCAAAACTACGTTCATCTAAATTTGCAGTTCCTACAGAGCTAATTAACTCGTCAAAAATCATCGTTTTTGCATGTACAAATCCTTTTTTATACCTGTACACCTCAACTCCTATTTCTAACATTTCTTTATAAAAAGAATTAGACACACCGTTTACCAATTTTGAATCTGAAACACTGGGCACTAATAGTTTTATATTCACTCCACTTAAGCTAGCTATTTTAAGTGCATCTAAAAAAGAAGCTCTTGGAACAAAATAAGGAGTAGTTATCAGTATTTCTTTTTTTGATAATAAAATTGCCTGAATAAGTGCGTACATTATATCTGGATGATCAGAATCTGGTCCGCTAGAAATTACTTGTACCAACTGAGTATGATCGCTTGTAATCTCTTGTTTATCAACAGGAAAAAGTTCTTCTTTAACAATAACATTTTGATCAGCACAAAAGTTCCAGTCTGCTAAAAAAACACGCTGTAAGTTTAACACTGCTAACCCTTCAATCTTTATATGTGTATCACGCCAATAACGATTAAACTTGTTAGGATTTATATACCTATCAGAAACATTAATTCCCCCAATAAAACCAACTTGACCATCAACAACAATAATTTTTCTATGGTTTCGATAGTTGATTCTGTTTGCCAACAACAACCACTTTATTTTATAAAAAGGATACGCTTCAACACCGCTTTCAATTAAAGAGTCTACAAATGATTTACGAATATCTTTACTTCCAAAATCATCGTATATAAAACGTACTTTCACTCCTTGCGCAGCTTTTTCTTTTAAAACAGCTCCAATTTGTTTTCCAATAGTATCGTTTTGATAGATATAATATTCAATGTGTATATGATTCTTGGCTGCTTTTAATGCTTTGATAACTTCTGGAAATTTGCGTTCTCCGTTTAGTAACAAACTAACTTTATTGTTACTTGTCAAAACATTTTCTTGATGTATAAATTTAGAAAGATTGTAAAAATGCTTTAATTGAATTTTTGAAGTTGATAGCGTCTTTTTAGTGTAGTTTTTTAGTTGTTCTTTAAGTTCTATAAAAATGCTTTTATCTACTTCGAGCTTCTTATTATAGAGTTTATAAGTTCTATGGTTTATTCCTACAGTTAGATAAATAATTATTCCCCCGATAGGGAAAAAAATGAGTAAAAATAAGTACGCTATTGCTTTGGGTGGTGTTGCGGTATTGATAATAACAACCGCAACGGTAAAAATAATAGCTATGTATAGAATTAAGAATAATGTTGTGAGCACAGTATAAATACCTTTTCGTTAAAGATATTTAAAATATTAACACCTAAGAGACTCAGTTATAAAAAAATTCAACTAACACAACTACATAACTAAAGGTTATTAATAAAACCGAAATAGTTAGCTTTTACAGTATTAAAAACAAAAAACCTTAATTCTAAACGAATTAAGGTTTTATCTTTAAATTAGTACGGGCGGAGAGACTCGAACTCTCACACCTCACGGCACTAGATCCTAAGTCTAGCGTGTCTACCAATTCCACCACGCCCGCGTACTTTTGAAATTGTGGATGCAAATATAAACATTAGTTGCAAACTACCAAGAACAAGTATACTATTTTTCTTATTTTTGAAGTTCATTAATATTCAACCCATGCAAAACGTAAAAGATTACATAGCTCAACATAAAGATCGATTTATTAATGAGCTTATCGATTTATTAAAAATTCCATCAGTAAGTGCAGATCCAGCTTACAATCAAGATGTTTTAAATACTGCTGATGCTGTAAAAGAAAGCTTAGAAAAAGCAGGATGTGATAAAGTAGAAATTTGCGAAACTCCTGGATACCCTATTATTTACGGAGAAAAAATAATTGACCCTAATTTACCAACGGTTTTAGTATACGGTCATTACGATGTGCAACCTGCTGATCCAATCGATTTATGGACTTCTCCTCCTTTCGAGCCTGTGATTAAGAAAACAGATATACATCCTGAAGGAGCCATTTTTGCTCGTGGTGCTTGTGATGACAAAGGACAAATGTACATGCATGTTAAAGCGTTAGAATACATGACCCATACAGGAAACTTACCTTGTAACGTTAAGTTTATGATTGAAGGTGAAGAAGAAGTAGGTTCAGAAAGTTTAGCGTGGTTCGTTCCAAGAAATAAAGAAAAATTAGCCAATGATGTAATTTTAATTTCTGATACAGGAATGATTGCTAACGACATTCCTTCTATTACCACTGGTTTACGTGGATTAAGTTATGTAGAAGTTGAAGTTACAGGTCCTAATCGTGATTTACACTCTGGATTATATGGTGGTGCAGTTGCAAATCCTATCAATATCTTGACACAAATGATTGCTTCATTACACGATGAAAACAATCATATTACCATTCCTGGTTTTTACGATAAAGTAGAAGAATTATCTCGTGAAGAACGTGATGAAATGGCAAAAGCGCCTTTCTCTTTAGAAGAATACAAAGCTGCTTTAAATATTGATGATGTGCATGGAGAAGCTGGTTATACTACCAACGAACGTAACTCTATCCGCCCTACCCTTGATGTAAACGGAATTTGGGGAGGATATACTGGAGAAGGTGCAAAAACTGTAATTGCTTCAAAAGCGTACGCAAAAATTTCGATGCGTTTAGTACCAGGACAAGAATGGGAAGAAATTACTGAATTGTTCAAAAAGCATTTTGAAAGTATCGCTCCTAAATCAGTAAAAGTAGAAGTAAAACCTCATCATGGAGGACAAGGATATGTAACTCCTATTGACAATATTGGTTACCAAGCTGCTAGTAAAGCATATCAAGAAACCTTCGGAGTTACTCCTATTCCGCAACGTAGCGGAGGAAGTATTCCTATCGTAGCTTTATTTGAGCAAGAATTAAAGAGTAAAACTATTTTAATGGGATTCGGATTGAATTCTGATGCAATTCACTCACCTAACGAACATTTCGGGGTGTGGAATTACTTAAAAGGAATTGAAACCATTCCATATTTCTATCAGTATTTTACTGAGTTATCTAAATAACAACACTAAAAAAGTCATTACAGCTGTAATGACTTTTTTTTATAAAGATATATACCAAGTGGTTCTAAACCATAAAGAGTTTTTCTTCGGTGTATCTAGTAATTTTCCTAAACGATAATCAAGACCAAACTCTAGCTTGTCTTTTTTTGAAAGTTGATAGCCTAAATATGGCGATAATCTCACTTCTAAATCCTCTTCATTAAACTGCCACAAATATTCATTTGACAATTTTACATACCATTCTTTAACATCTACTTTATCTCCTGACAATGCTTTTTCTAACGAGGCTCGATAACGAGTTCTGTATTGAGGTTTTTCACCCGATTCAAAAAATTGTTCAAATCCGAAGCGATGCCCTAATTTAAGTGCATCAAAACTTTGTACTAAATTAAAATGCTGAACTGTACGATGAATAATATCATCATCTTTAAATCGGAGAATATATCCTATATTAAAAGATTTATTCACATCTGATTTTATAGAAAAAATACTAGAAATATCTACCAAACTATGAGAGAAAGCGAATTCATCTTCATAAAAAATCTCCCTAGCCTCTATACTATTTACCCATTTTGTAGTGGATGATGTTTTTGCTGATACCACTACTTTTGGCAACCACCCTGATGTAAAACTTGTTTGTCCTTTAACCGACACCACAAACAATACAAGCACTAAAAATACAAGTTCTTTTTTCATTAGAATTCTAAATTTAATGAGTTAGATGGAGCAAACTTTAATTGTTTTATAATTGTTCCGTCAGCTTTGATTAACACTTCATATAAACTTGTAGACCCCTCTTTTCTCCCCTTAAGCACTATTTCATAAAGCACATCCGTTTTGTTTTCTTTATCACCACGGATTAAACCCAACAATGTTTCCTCATCAGATTTCCATTGAACCTGAATTTTTCTAATTGTAAACTTTTCAAACTCCTTTTTCAATGAATTTTCAATATTTTTTCTAACAGATGATTCAATCTCCTTCCATTTAATCTTCTTTTCAACATCAAGCACATTCCCTTTCAAATCAAATTCTACACTATACTTATAATTCTTTTTATAAGATTTAGCTTCAATAGCTTTTCCATCTTGGCTTTCTTCCATGTACCATTTTACTTTTTTATCAAACTCGATTTGTTTAATAAAATTTTGTGCTTTTTGTGGAACTTCTTCTGTCGAAATTCTAAACTCACGCTCAAACTTTTCTTGAGAAAACCCCGAAAACACACAGAATAATAGAAGTGCTGTTATAAATTTCATACTTTTATTTTTTTCTTCAAAATAACAAATATTTGATTGTTACTTAGACAAATAGTTTATTAATTCTTTATTAAAAAACAAACTCTACATTTGTAGAACTAAAAATTATTTCTACATTTGTAGAGTTAATTCTAATTTTGTAGAAATGCAGTTATCAAAAACCGAAGAACAAGTAATGCAATATTTATGGAAGCTAAAAACAGCTTTTATGAAAGATATTTTAGCCGAGTTTCCTGAACCTAAACCAGCAACAACAACAGTTGCGACCTTATTAAAAAGGATGAAAGACAAAGGTTTTGTAGATTATAAGTTGTATGGAAAATCAAGAGAATATTTTCCTGTGGTTAAAAAATCAGATTATTTTTCTAAGCACGTAAACGGATTGATTAAAAACTTTTTTAACAATTCGGCAAGCCAATTTGCTTCATTTTTTACTGAAAAAACAGATTTATCAGTTTCAGAATTAGAAGATTTAAAGAAAATTATCGATCAGCAAATTAAAAAGCAACAATAATGGTAACGTATTTAATCAAATCAGGAATTTGTTTAGCCTTGTTGCTTGCCTTTTATCATTTGATATTAGAGCGAGAAAAAATGCATCGATTCAACCGATTTTATCTGTTAGGAAGCGTATTGTTTTCATTTTTAGCTCCATTTTATAAAATATATATTGAAGTTGCTCCGCAGGCATCCGAAGTATTTGTTCCGATGATTGTAGACAGCAGTATAACTACGGAGGTCGTTACTCCTCAAGTACAAGAAGTAAACTACACACAATATCTAATCTTTGCCTATGTAATAATTGCTTTGATTCTTTTAATTCGTTTTATAAAAAATCTGGCAAGCATTTATCTCAAAACTAAACACCATCAAAAAATTAAAAAGGAAAAAGCTACGCTTGTTTTAGTTAACGATGTTATTAGTCCACATACATTTTGGAACTATATTTTCATTAACAAAGATGAATACAATTCAAATAAAATAGAAACCGAACTCTATACACACGAATTAACACATGCCTTACAAAAACACACATTTGATGTATTGCTCATTGAGTTTTTACAAGTGATGTTTTGGATAAATCCGACATTTATATTCCTTAAAAAAGCTATTAAGTTAAATCACGAATTTTTAGCAGATAACGAAGTAATTACAACACATAAAAATACAACCGAGTATCAATATTTACTATTGAATAGAACTGCTTGGAACAACGAATATTACTTGGCCAGTAATTTGAATTATTTATTAACTAAAAAAAGATTACTAATGATGACAAAACAAAGTTCACGTACCAAAATCTTACTAAAAAAACTGGCGGTAATACCCGTATTAGCAGGTTTTATATTTCTTTTTGCCGAAAGAGTAGAAGCCTATGAAAACAATAATAAACTGATAGACTCAAAAATTACAAAAGATAAACTTCTAAAAGAACAAATAGCTAATGACTCTTTTTTATTAGAAGATATTAAAAACAAGCTTAATCAGGCAAATTCTCTGAAAATGAGCATTTCGGAAAAGAAAGATACTTTTAATATGAAGCTACCCAATGGAGAACACTTAAAAGTTTGGGAAGATAGAATTACTGACTACAATAAACTAAACAAAGAATATGAGGAACTTAGAAATCAAAAACCTCATTATATTAAAAGTTCTGAAGAAAGACAAAAGCTATTAAATGACTTGTTCTCTAAATTAGGCTCTTTATATTTTAACCTATCAAAAACTGATAAAACAAAAGTAAAGAGACCTATGCATCCACATAGTCCTTACGTTAGATTAAAAAAAGATGGTGAAGTTTATTACAAATTAAAAAATGAATTAACTAAAGAAGATAAAAAGTTACTTCCACCTCCTCCACCAGCTAGTAATAAGGCAAAACACACATCTACAAAAAATGACTCAATACCAAAGCTAAAAAGAATAGTTAACAGAAAAAATGGAACGTTGACTTATACCACAAAAGACGGTAATGTTATTTCTAAAAAATTCTCAGAATTAACTGAGGAAGAAAAGAAAATGATTCCACCACCTCCCCCACCAACTAGATTGAAACAAAAAGCTTTGTCTAATAAATTATTTCAAGATTTAAAAAATACTAAAAAGTATGCCATTTGGATTGACGGAAAAGCAGTTGATAACAATGTTTTAAACAATTATAAAAACACCGACTTTTATAACTACTCAGGAAGTTTTGTACATAAAAATGCAAGGAGCAAACGTTTCCCTCAAGAACATCAGTATCAGTTAAACACAAAAGAATATATACAAAAAATAAAAGAGCAACTTCCACCACCACCTCCGCCAACAAAAAATAAAAAAGAAGTATCAAACATTCCACTTCCACCTCCACCAATGAGTGCAAAAGAGTTAGTTTTCAAATATCCAAATGCTACCTACTATATAGATAATAAAGAGGTTACCCATATAGAAGCCGTTAAGTTTACAAAAAAAGAAAAAGATTTTAGCATACAAACACAGGAAACTAATTCTAAAAAAATAATTAAATTTTATAGTAAGAAGGTCAATAAAAATACCAGCACCATTAACACATCTGATATAAAATATTACTTAAATGGCAAGCTTATTTCTAAGGAAAAATTAGACAAAATAGCACCTAAAAACATAAAAAAAGTTGAGGTTAAAAAAAATAAAGATGGTACAGGATCAGTATATGTTATTAGTAATAAATAACTGACACTTAAAACATATACTTGTTAAAAGCCTCTTAAAAGAGGCTTTTTTTGTAACAAAACCCTAAACCACTCGTTATTAAATTACAAGCTTATTTTATGTTAAAACGATTTTTCCTTCTTTGTTCGGGGGCAGATTTAGTCTTGCTTGAAAAATGTGCCAACGGAGAGCAAAATAAATATGCGGGTATTGGTGCTACCGTTTTCTTCACTGCTTTAATGGCTACCATTGCTTCTGCCTATGCTTTATTTACAGTTTTTGACAATATTTATACAGCTATTTTCTTCGGAATTATTTGGGGACTGCTCATTTTTAATTTAGATAGACTTATTGTTTCTACCATAAAAAAAAGTGAATCTAAACGAAAAGAACTTATGCAGGTGCTTCCAAGATTATTGTTAGCAATGATTATTGCTGTGGTAATTTCTAAACCGTTAGAATTAAAAATTTTCGAAAAAGAAATCAATCAAGTATTGTTGACTGAAAAAAACCAGATGACACTGGATAACAAAACTCAAATTGCGCAACAATTTACTCCTGAAATCGAGAAAATCAATGCTGAAATCACTTCATTAAAAAATGAGATAACCGTCAAAGAACAAGAAGTCAATACACTTTATGAAACTTATATTGCAGAAGCTGAAGGAAGAAAAGGCACGAAACTTATTGGCAAAGGTCCTGTTTATAAAGAGAAAAGAGACAAACACGATGCTGCTCTTACCGAATTGAATCTGTTAAAAACTGAAAACACTAACAAGATTCAGCAGAAAGAAGCTACCATAACCAGTTTACTGGAAAATCAGAAATTGAAAGAAACACAAACCCAACCTATCATTTCTAATTTTGATGGATTAATGGCTCGCGTTAATGCTTTAAACAAATTACCTTGGCTACCTTCCTTCTTTATATTCTTGTTGTTTTTAGCAATTGAGACCGCCCCTATTTTTGCGAAACTTATCAGCTCAAAAAGTGAATACGATTATAAACTAGAAAACCATGAATCTCAAGTAAAAACTTGGATTCAACAACAAGTTCATCAAAGAGAAGCTATTCTACAAACTGACATAAATCTCAACAATAAAGTCTATTCCGATTTAAAAACAGAAGAAGAATTGTACAATTACAAACAAAAAATGGCTCGTAACTTAATGAAACTACAAGCCGATTCTTTTTATAAAAATCAGCAAAAGACTTTATAAAGCTATTGCTATAGAATTTTTAACTTCACCAATAGTAAAAATACTATGGGTACTACCTATATGTTTTAAGGCCGTAAGTTTATTTACCATAAACTCACGATATTCATCCATATCTTTTACGTAGATTTTTAAAATATAATCGTAATCACCACTTACATGAAAACATTCGGTTACCTCTTCTAGTTTATTAATTTCTCTTTCAAAAACAGCAATATATTCTTTAGTATGCTTTTCTAATCGAATATGGCAAAACACCAAAAACGATTTTCCGATTTTGTTCTTGTTTACTAAGGCAACATACTGCTTAATAACATCTTCTTTTTCAAGTTTTTTTATTCGCTCATAAACTGCAGTAACCGATAACCCCAAGTGCAAAGACAACTGCTTAGTTGTTTGTTTACTATCAACTTGAAGTAACTCCAACAATTTCCTATCTATTTTATCTAATTTCATTTGAATCGGTTTTAATTAATTATTCTGATTTACTTAATCCCTCTAGGAGGGTTCATCTGAAAAAAAATCTATTTAAATTACTATCACTACAATAAAAATGTAATAAAGTCTAATATTCATTACAAATTTAGTTTAAAAAACCATAAAAAGCATCTTCTATTGATTTTTTAACCCATAATACTGATTTTAGTAGTCATTAAATAACTAATTCAATTCAACATGAAATTTAAACCTGCAAACAACATACAAGACCTACAATATTTTGGAGAATTCGGCGGTGTAAACCCTTCAATTTCTGATTCTTCTACATACACTTTCTTATCAGCAAAAACAATGTTTGATACTTTTGAAGGAAATACAGACGGTTGCTATTTATATTCTCGTCACTCTTCTCCTTCAAACTTATATTTAGCAGAAGCTCTTGCTGCTATGGAAGGAACAGAAACAGCCAATGTTGCTGCTACGGGTATGGGAGCGATCACGCCAACTATTTTACAAATTTGCGGTGCGGGCGATCATATAGTTTCTAGTAGAACTATTTATGGCGGAACCTATGCCTTTTTGAAGAATTTTACTCCTAAAATGGGAATTGAAACCTCATTTGTAGATATCACAAAACTAGACATAGTTGAAGCTGCTATTAACAAAAACACTAGAATGATTTACTGTGAAACTGTAAGTAACCCACTTTTAGAGGTAGCAGATATTAAAGCATTAGCAACGATTGCAAAAAAACATAATTTACAGTTGGTTGTCGATAATACATTTTCTCCGTTATCAATCTCGCCAGCTCAATTAGGTGCTGATATCGTAGTTCATAGTTTAACAAAATTCATCAACGGTTCATCTGATACTATGGGAGGTGTTGTTTGTGGAACTACAGATTTTATCAATTCACAAAAAAGCGTTATTGATGGCGCAAGTATGCTACTAGGAGCTTCTATGGATTCTTTACGCGCTTCATCTATCTTAAAAAATATGAGAACCCTTCATATTCGCATGAAACAACACAGTAAAAATGCTAACTATTTAGCCGAAAAGTTTGAAGCTGATGGTTTAAAAACAGTATATCCTGGATTAAAATCACATCCATCTCATGAAGTTTTTAAATCGATGATGAATGAAGAATACGGATTTGGTGGTATGTTAACTATTGATGCAGGTTCTTTAGACAAAGCCAATGCTCTAATGGAACTAATGCAAGATAGAAACTTAGGATATTTAGCTGTAAGTTTAGGTTTTTATAAAACCTTATTCTCGGCTCCAGGCACTTCAACTTCATCAGAAATTCCTTTAGACGAACAAAAAGAAATGGGATTAACCGATGGATTAATCCGTTTTTCTATCGGATTAGACAATGATATTGAACGCACTTATCAAATGATGAAAGAGTGTATGAAAGAGGTTGGCGTACTGTAAAAACCTCAATTTTATATTTTTAGACATGTCATTTTAAATAATGTGAAAATTATCAACTTCTTTTACGTTATTTAAAGTGACATTTTTGTTTATCTGTCATTTCTTTTCAATTTTTCTTAAAGAAAGTCATTAACTGATTCGATTTGTGTAATTCTATTCAAAATCGTAACATTACAATCCGAAAAACACTACACATGCAAGACGATAAAAACCTTTCAGAAATCAAAATTGAAGACCAAAAAATAATCCAAAATAAAGAATTGACTATTTGGGAAGCACTGATTCCTGTTTTTGCTCTAATTGCAATGTTAGCGTACAATGTATATGTTTTTGGTGATGATGCTTTAAGCGGTAGTAACCAATTTATCTTATTAATGGGTGGTGCTGTAGCGGCAATTATAGGTTTTAAAAACAAGGTTTCTTATGAAAGAATGATCGAAGAAGTTGCCGAAAACATTAAATCTACCGCAGGAGCCATTTTAATACTTTTAATGGTAGGGTCTTTAGCTGGAACATGGCTTATAAGCGGTATTATTCCTTCAATGATTTATTACGGACTTCAAATTTTAAATCCGACAATATTTTTAGTAGCATGTTTAATAATTTGTGCAGTGATTTCTATTTCAACAGGTAGTTCTTGGACAACCTCAGCAACTGTAGGTATTGCTTTAATAGGAATTGGAGAAGCCTTAGGAATTTCTTTAGGAATGACTGCTGGCGCTGTTTTATCAGGAGCTTATTTTGGCGACAAGATGTCTCCAATGTCTGATACTACAAACTTAGCTCCTGCCATGGCAGGAACCGACTTATTTACGCACATAAGATACATGGCGTTCACCACAGTTCCAACATTTATAATTACCATTATCTTCTTTATCATACTTGGATTTACACAAACAACAACTGGTGAAGCTAACACATTACAAATGCTAACCGATATTAACAAAGCATTTAACATTACTCCGTGGTTATTTATAGTACCTGTATTGGTTATTATTTTAATCATTAAAAAAACACCTCCATTAATTGCTCTTTTAGCGGGTACAATTTTAGGGGGTATTTTCGCTTTAATCTTTCAGCCACATGTGGTAGCACAAGTTGCAGGGGTTGAAAAATTAAATTTTGAAGCTGCTTACAAAGGAGTAATGCAAGCCATTACTGTTGAAACCTCTGTTGCTACAGAAAACGAGGTTTTAAAAGATTTATTTACCGCAGGAGGAATGAAAAAAATGCTAGGAACCGTATGGTTGATTTTGTTAGCGATGGTTTTTGGTGGAGTAATGGATGCTATCGGAGCTTTAGCTAAAATTAGTAGCTTTATGTTAAGTTTATTTGACTCTGTATTTGGTTTATTTGCTAGTACAGTTGCTACTTGTATCGGATTAAATTTCACAGCTTCTGATCAGTACTTAGCAATTGTTGTTCCAGGAAAAATGTATGCGCAAGCCTATAGAGATAAAGGTTTAGCTCCTGAAAATTTAAGTAGAACACTAGAAGATTCTGGTACAGTAACTTCTGTTTTAATCCCATGGAATACTTGTGGAGCTTACCATTCGGGAGTGTTAGGAGTTCCTGTTATAGACTATGCTATTTATGCTATGTTTAATTGGTTAAGCCCCTTTACTACACTAGTATATGCTGCCTTTAGAATTAAAATAAAACAACTTACATCTAAATAAATAATAAAACCTCTATTTTTGCAGATTTTATTATTTGTATGATTACAAAAGCTAACGCGCTAGATGCGGATTCGCTAACTAACATTGCCTTAAAATCGAAAGCTTATTGGGGCTATCCTGAAGAACAAATAGAAAGTTGGCGCCATGATTTAACCATTACGGAAAACATCATGGAAAATATGTTTGTGTATAAATATATTTTAGAAGACACTATAGCTGGATTTTATATTTTAAATCAGCCTAAAAACGATGCTATTGAGCTAGAATTTCTATTTATTTTACCTGAATTTATAGGAAAGGGAATCGGTAAAAAATTATTGGAAGATTCTTACATAAAAGCGAAACAGTTAAATGCTACTACCATGACATTATTAGCCGACCCAAATGCTAAATCATTTTACGAAAGTCAAGGATTTCTTTATTTCGGAGAAAAAGAAAGCAGTATTCCTAATCGTTTTTGCCCCTTAATGAAAAAAGATTTAACACTATAGAAATTAATAAGAGTACCCATGGGGTTCCGTGTAAAAACACATCAAACCAATCCATAAACTTCATGGCATGCTCTCCTGAAAAAGCATTTCCTCCAGCAATCCATTGTAACTTCCCTACAATATGTGGTGGTTTAAAAGGAGCTAAACCTAAAGTTAAGCTTGCTAGTAAAAACAGCTTCCAGTTTTGTTGTAATTTTTCTTTCATACTATTATTAAATAAACCAATTCCATACTACCCCAAAACGAATTACAAAATCTCTATACGGGTAATTTGGTGCTGAATAATAATTCTTTTTAAAAGCAAAAGAACTAACATTGTCTGCTTTAAAATAAATTCGAGTTCTTCTTACGCGTGCATTAAAAAATAAATCGACTGTTGGATAGCCAATTTCAGTATCGTTTTGTAGCGTAAATTCTGCCAATAACGGATTGTAGGCATTTGCTTTGTACTCTGTAAAATACTTAAACGTAGCCCCTATTTGCACCAAGAGAGGTTTTCCTTTAAACCACTCATCAGTATAATACAAAGTATTACGAGTAACAAATTCAGGTACTCTAAAAACACTTTCTCCACTTGCCACTTTTTGGTACATCAACGTGTTATCTAAAGCAAATTTTCCGAAGGTAAACTCTTTAGACACTTTCGCTTTTAAATAATTAACATCTCCTGAAAATTGTTTTGGTTGTCCGTTTTCGTCAAAATAAGTGTAATTGCTAATATTGGTAATATCAACAGATGCATTTCCCCATTTAGAATCAATTACTCCTCCTAAACTATGGGTTCCAATTTGAGAAAAATTGTTTTCCCAGTTATAATCATCATAACTACTTTGATGCAGTAAGAAGTTAAAATTAGGTGATTTATTACTGATTCCTAACCTACCTTTTACAGTTAGCACACTATCTTTTTTATAAAAAGCTTCTCCTGAAAATTGATTACCTGATAAACGTCCGCTTCCCGGAGTAAGACTCCCTGAAGCATTTACATGAAAGTTTCCTATACGTCCGTTCCAATCGGCTCCAAACGAAACAGCATCACCTTTTAATTTGTTTTTAGTAATTCCAACTGTGTTGTTTTGCAAGTTTTCGTATCCGTAGTTATATGAAGTTACTCCTGTTTTAACGCGAAACTTCCCTAAAACATACTTAGAATTAAAATCTAAAAACAACTGATTATCATACAGCAAATATTTCGTCTTGTTATTTATTCCGCTAGAAATATTAGCATTTCCAAATACATATGATGTCGCAGTTCCTTGATTAAAACGATAGAATTTAGAATCTCTCGTAAATGAGTGTCCTAATTTTAGATTTGAAAAATCTCTTTGGGTCACGCTATCTTTTGATGAAAGCAGTTTGAACGTGTGTTCAAAATACAAGCGTTTTGCATCTAAATTGTTTTCAGCATTATTTAAAACCACATCCATCCTACCTCTATTAGTACTAAAGTTAGGATCATCGTTTATAAAAGCTGCTAAAGAGGTTTCTGTTAACCCTCCGCTTTCCTGATTAAAAAAATCTTGATTTACAACTTGTCCTCTTATCGCATATTGTCCTTTCGGAGTTTCATAACTAAAACTCACTCTAAAATTACCTGTACTTGCCAAAGAACGTCGGTATTTCCCTAACGAACGAAGCCCTTTATAGGCGATTGCTAAATTAAATCGTTTAGAAAAGTTTGTGGTAAATAACGCATCTACAACCTGCCCTTGCTCCAAACCTGTTCTGTACATAATTTCAGATGTTGGGGTAGGCACATGGTAATAATTCACATCTTCTACATCCATATAACCGAACATTTTAGCTCTAAAACCAATATCTGGAAATTGTGAAATATTCGTAAAATCGTATGCTAAATTATTAAATGTTTGCCCTTGGTTATGAAAAGCCAACAACTCAAAATTATCTTTTCGTAAAAAGTTAAACTTATATTCTTTTTGAAGTGTAAGTGTCGTATCTACAATTGTAGTGTCGCTCTTATGCGATATAATTTTATAATCGGTATATTTTGTTTTCCCACTTAACCTTATATTAATTTCGCCATTGGAAAGTGAATCTAAATTTTGATTAAATCCTCCTGTAGGTCTAGCTAACCCCCTGTCAAGAGATCTTTTTTGAGCAAAAAACACCTGAACACTAATCAAACAAAAGAATACTAAAAGATTTTTCTTCATAACAGCAAAAGTAAAATAATTTAACGATTAATTTTAAGTTTAATTTCTTTGAAAACTGTTAATTTGTAGCATGTTGAAATTAAACTTTAGCGGACATAAATTAGAAGCTGGCACTGATGAAGCTGGTAGAGGATGCTTATCAGGTCCTGTTGTAGCTGCCGCGGTTATTTTGCCCGATAATTTTCAACACGAATTACTAAACGACTCTAAACAACTTTCTGAAAAAAAAAGACAAGAGCTTCGCCCGTATATTGAAGAACACGCTTTGGCTTACGGAGTATCCTTCATTCATCAAGAAGAAGTGGATGAATTAAATGTTCTACAAGCTTCAATCACAGGTATGCATCGTTCTATTCAACAATTAAATATTCAACCTGAATTTATTATTGTTGATGGGAATAAATTCAAACCATATGAAGAAATCCCTCATCAAACCATTGTAAAAGGTGATGCTAAATTTATGAGTATAGCTGCAGCTTCTGTACTAGCAAAAACATACAGAGATGAATATATGGAGAAAATTCATCAAGAATTTCCGCAGTATAATTGGCAAAAAAACAAAGGATATCCTACTAAAGAACATCGCGAAGCTATTAGACAATTTGGCGCAACAACCTACCACAGAAAATCATTTAAATTGTTACCTGAACAATTGAAATTAGAATTGTAATTTTTCTATTTTTGTCTTCCAATTTTTTAGAAGATGATTAAAAGAACTCGTACCGAAATTAACAAATGTATCATTCATAAAGTCGCTAATAAATACAATAGCGGACAAAATGCTTTTTCTGAAAGTTTAGTGCGTTTTGATGAAGAAAGCTACGAATTGCTACTTCCTTTTTTACTAAAACCATTTGGTTCGGTTACGCAGAGTTATCGTTTTAGCCATCATGCAGATGTTCGCTTAAACGAAATAAACAAATACACTTCAGATATTTTTGAAGATGATAGCAATGAGGTCTTCATCCAACATTCTAAAAACATTGTTAATCACTTATACGAGCAATCAAATTCTGCCAATATTAAAACGGGTGATGTTATTGTTGCTTATTTTGAAGGTATCGAATATAAAGATGTTTTAACCGAAGCCGTTGGAATTTTTAAAATTGAAAGTAAAGTAGACTTCTTCCAAACCTATTTAGACGATGATAGTTTTGATGTAGTAGTTCAAAAAGGAATTTCTACCAAAAGATTAGATAAAGGTTGTTTGATTTTAAACTCTTCTGATACAGAAGGAACCGTAGTTTTATCAGTAGACAATAACAATTACGATGCGCAATACTGGATTAAAAACTTTTTAAGCGTAAAGTATGCCGATGATCGTAATTTACACACGCAAAATTATTTAGAAATGTGTAAGGAGTTTTCTGAAGAAGTGATTAAACCTGAATTTGGAAAACAAGAACAAAGCAACTTCTTAGCCAACACTGTTGATTATTTTAAAGAACACGAAAATGTAGATTATCACAACTTTAAAGATGAAATCTTTGAAGAAGATAAACATAAAAATCTTTTTGAAGATTACAAGCAGCACTTTGAAAAATTGAACGATGTATTAATTCGTAACAACTTTGAAGTATCTGATGTTGTCTTAAAAAAGGAAAAAAGCAAGTTCAAAACCGAAATAAAGCTAGACACCAATATTCAGATTAAGATTGATGTAGATGCTCCTGATGCTTCTTCTGAATATTTAGAGCAAGGTTATGACGAGGAGAAAAAAATGAAATTTTACAAAGTGTTTTATAACACTGAGAAATAAAAAAAGCTGAGTTAATTCTCAGCTTTTTTATTTTAATATTACTCCTTCTCCGCCATTTTCTTGACGTAATCGGTAATAATTACAATTTGTGTTCCGTCTACTTTACCTTCAATATATTTAGCGTTTTCAGGATCTAATGAAATTCTACGTACAGCAGTACCTTGTTTAGCTACCATACTAGAACCTTTTACCTTTAAATCTTTAATCAATACCACATTGTCTCCTGCTTGTAAAATGGCTCCGTTTACATCTCGATGAATAATTTTTTCACTTTCATCTAAATGTTCACCTGTTGCTTCTGCAAAACGCACATCATTATCTTCTAAATAAAGCATATCCAATAAATCTTGCGACCAACCATCCTTTTTAACACGGTGTAACATTCTCCAAGCTACAACTTTTACGGCTCTGAATTCACTCCACATACTATCGTTTAAACAACGCCAGTGATTTGCATCAGTGGTTTCAGGGTTCTCTATTTGCTCAATACAAGTGCTACAAGCCAGTAAACTACCATCTACTCCACCAGTAGAAATTGGTGGTACTTCGTAAATCGATAAGTCATCTTTTGATGCACATAGCTCGCATTGATTTCCGCTTCTATCTTGTAATTCTTGTAATAAACTCATTTTGTTATTTTTTTGCTTCGCAAAAGTACATTTTTAATTTATATTTAAGTTATGTTATTAGAAAGCGAACGATTAATCATACGAGATGCTCTGGTGAGTGATGCTCCTTTTTATTTCGAGTTATTCAACGACCCTGATTGGATTCAGTTTATTGGCGACAAAAACCTAAAATCTATTGAAGAAACCGAGGTCTATTTAAAAGACATTTTATTTAAAAATTCAAAATTAGGCGGATTGGGATTTTTCACGGTTATTTTAAAAGAAACCAACAGACCTATTGGTGCATCTACCGCATTACAAAGAGATTCTCTTGATTTTATTGATGTTGGCTACGCTTTTTTACCTATCGGAAGAGGAAAAGGTTATGCTACTGAAGCTACAAAATTGATTATAGAATACGTTCGAACAAAATTCAAACAAGAAAAAGTATTGGCTTTAACCATGCCTAAAAACGAAAAATCTCAAAAACTGCTAAAAAACTTAGGTTTTAATTACCTAGGAATGCAACAGGTTTTTGAAAGCGGAGAAGATTGTGTGTTTGAATACGTTTTTTAGAGTCCGAAATCATCCAGATTTCTTTTTTTTCTCAAAAACAAACTTCAAAAAAAACAAATTAAACAACTAATAAACAGTTGACTATATTTCAAAAACACACCTTACAAGATTCTGGACGATTCTGTACTCTTATCCATAAAGTTTTACCTATTTTAGCAAAGCGTTATTAATATTTTCGCTTCGACTGCATTCCCCTACCCCTAAACATCTAATTCTTTTTAAAAAAAAGAACTGAATTTTCTTGTTGTATTACACGTAAAAATTTTACATAATTAAACAAAAGGAAATGAAAATTAACCTAAAACCCTCTCAAAAAAGAGCAAAAAGAAAAGTTAGCCGCTTTTTATTCTTCCCTTTAATTTTTAAAGGAGAACTGTATTGGCTAGAAAGAGTTATTGTTAAAAGAAACTTTAACGGTAGAAGCCTTCAAATAACTGATGTTATTAGATCAAAAGATTTGATTGAAAAAGAAATAAACAAACCACATTTTAAATTAAAAGTTGTAAAAGAAGCTATTTAAATTAAATAGCTTTAAATTCTATACTATGAAAAAAATTATTTTATTATTTGCCATCTCTTTAACTTTTTTAAACTGCTCTTCTAGTGATGAAAATGTTTCTGACAACTCATTAATTGGAACTTGGAAAATTTCTGAAGAATATTCAAACGGCGAAAAAACTCAATTAAGAGAATGTCAAGAAAATGATTTTACAGAAATTTTTTCAAACAACACTTTTAAAGCTACATTTTATGAAAAAGTGGACAACGAATGTATAACAAATGATGATTCATCTGGCACATGGAAGCATATTGGTGGTAAAGAATATAATATTATTGTTGGAGACAAAAAAGTTTGGTTAACATTATTAGACAACACCACCTTTAAGCTTTTTGAAGATAAAAACGATGTCGATAGTCATGAAGTTTGGAAACTTCAATAAGAAAAATTACTACAAATAAAAAAACGGAAGGATAACTCCTTCCGTTTTTTTATACTATCTCATTGAAGTATCTCTAAAAATATTATTCTAAATACAACTCAATTAATCCTTCTGGTGTATTTACTTCAATTACTTGATTTTCTCTATCTACCTTTTTAATAAAATCATCTATCATAGGAATAAAGATTTCTTTACCCTCTCTATCTATTTCAAATAAAGGTTGTGCGGAAGTATCATTAATGTTCACAATAGTTCCAACTTCACCAAAAGTATCATCAACAACCGTAAAACCAATAACTTCATGGTAATAAAACTTATTTCCAGAAAGTTTTGGAAGTAAATCTAAAGGTAAATACACTTCTGAACGCAAAATAGCTTCTGCATCAGCTTCAGTATCTACATCTTCAAATTTTACTCTAAACATAGTTCCTTTACTCAATGAAGATTTTTCAATAAAAAAAGGAACCAGATTATTGCCTAAATCGACAAAAACTGATTCCAAATTTTCGTAAAGATCGGGTTCATCAGTATCTAATTTAATAACTACCTCACCCTTAAAACTATGTTTTTTAACGATTTTGCCAAGATAAAAGCAATCTTCTTTTTGCATCATCGTATTACAAGTTTTTATTCTTCGCTATCAGCACCTGTTTCAGCAACAGCTGCATCCTCGCTATCAGTAGCAGGAACAGCAGCAGCAATACGTGCTTCGTTTACAGCTTTTTCAGCTTCTAAAGCTTTAGCTTTAGCATCTTCTTTAGCTTTCGCTAAACCATCAGCTTTACCAGCTACTTTTGATGCTTTTTCTTCTAACCAAGCAGTAAATTTAGCCTCTGCTTGCTCTTCAGTTAAAGCTCCTTTTTTTACTCCACCAGCTAAGTGATTCTTTAATAAAGCTCCTTTGTAAGATAAGATAGCTCTAGCAGTATCAGTTGGTTGAGCACCGTTTTGTAACCACTTTACAGCTCCATCAACATCTAAATCGATAGTTGCAGGGTTTGTGTTTGGATTGTAAGTTCCGATTTTTTCTAAGAAACGACCGTCTCTTTTAGCTCTAGAATCAGCAGCTACTACCCAATAAAATGGTTTTCCTTTTTTACCGTGTCTTTGTAATCTAATTTTTACAGGCATAATGTTTAATTTTTAAGGTTCGCGACCTTGATTATTAATAAATCTTATCATCTCGTGATAAGTGGGCGCAAATTTATAAAATCTTTTTCATTAAAAAGCAAAAAACCTGTTTTATTAAACCAAAAAAGAGCCTGTAAAACAGACTCTTAAGAAAAATAAATTACTAAGGTATATTATAATACTCTAACGCTAACAGCGTTTAATCCTTTTCTTCCTTCTTTTAACTCAAATTCTACGTTATCACCTTCTTTAATCTCATCGATTAAACCTGATACGTGTACAAAGTGCTCTGTGTTTGAGTTTGATTCGATAATAAATCCAAAACCTTTAGATTCATTGAAGAACTTTACTGTTCCTTCTTTCATTGTAAAAAAAATTATATTAAAGTACAAATGTAATCTTATTAATTGATTGTCAATCACTTTTTCTAATATTTATTTTAAACTTAACCTATTAATAACATAATTTTCAGTTACAGTCAACCAATCAAGCCTTTACCTCAACTCAAAAACACTCGTTAATAACTTCTCTCTGTAGCAATCTAAATTCTTCGTATTTTTACACTTTGTTTTACTCAAAAACACTTCAAGTAATTTTTGCCCATGTATTTAATTTTCGATACCGAAACTACTGGATTACCTAAAAGCTGGAACGCTCCAATAACCGATACCGATAACTGGCCTAGAGCCATACAAATTGCATGGCAATTACATGATGAATTAGGAAATCTGGTTGAGCACAATGATTTTTTAATTCAACCAGACGGATTTAACATTCCCTACGACGCAGAACGTATTCACGGAATTTCTACAGATTTAGCTATTGAACAAGGTATTCAATTAAGTGAAGGACTAGAATTATTTAATAATGCTTTACAAAAAACAAAGTTTATTGTTGGGCAAAATGTTGGATTTGATGTCAACATTATGGGATGTGAATTCCATCGTCTGGGTGTTGAAAACAACCTAACCGAATTGCCAGTTTTAGATACCTGTACTGAGCATACAGCAGAAATGTGTCAAATTCCTGGAGGTCGTGGAGGAAAATTCAAACTTCCTACCCTTACCGAATTACACAATCACTTATTCGGAACTGGTTTTGGCGAAGCTCACAACGCGACTGCCGATGTTGAAGCTACAACTCGTTGTTTCTTAGAATTAATTCGTTTACGTCAATATACCGAAGAACAATTAGATGTTCCTTCAGATTATTTTAAACGTTATACAGAGGCAAATCCTAATCCGATTCAAGTTATCGGGCTTAAACACTTAAACCTTAAAAAGGAAAGTGAAAAAATCCGTAAAAGAAAATCTTCAGAAACTGAAGAAGCTACCACCATTTCTACTGCAGAAGGTTTAGCAGAGCTTGAAGGCGTTAAATTTGCCCATTTACACAACCATACACAATACTCAATCCTCCAGTCTACTATCCAAATTGGTAATATTGTAAATGCTGCCGCCAAAGACAATATGTCGGCAGTTGCTATGACAGATACAGGGAACATGATGGCTGCTTTTCACTTTGTACAAGCCGTTATAGGCCACAACAAAGCTGCCGAAGCTGCTAATCAAGAAGCTATAGAAAAAGGTGAAACGCCTACAGAAACTATTTTAAAACCTATTGTGGGTTGTGAGTTCAATATTTGTGAAGATCATACAAATAAAAGTCAAAAAGACAACGGATACCAAGTTGTATTACTTGCTAAAAACAAAAACGGATACCACAACTTAGCAAAAATGTCTTCTATTGCTTTTGTGGATGGTTTTTACTACGTTCCGAGAATTGATAAAAAAATCATTGAACAATACAAAGAAGATGTAATTGTTTTAACAGGGAATTTATACGGAGAAGTTCCTAGTAAAATATTAAATGTTGGTGAAGCCCAAGCAGAGGAAGCCTTACTTTGGTGGAAAGAACAGTTCGGAGACGATTTGTACATCGAATTGATGCGTCATGGACAAGAAGACGAAAGAGTTGTGAATGAAACTCTTTTAGAGTTTTCAAAAAAACATAACGTAAAAATTGTTGCTACCAACAATACCTTTTACTTAGGAAAAGAAGATGCCAACGCACACGATATTTTATTGTGTGTAAAAGATGGAGAAAAACAAGCGACTCCGAAAGGTAGAGGAAGAGGTTATCGTTACGGTTTACCTAACGATGAGTACTACTTTAAATCTACCGAAGAGATGAAAAAACTCTTTGCTGATCTACCAGAAGCCATCATTAATATTCAAGAAATTGTAGATAAAGTTGAGCCTTTTGGTTTAGCTCGCGATGTATTATTACCCGCTTTCGATATTCCTGAGGAATTTAGAGATGAAAAGGATTTAGAAGATGGAGGAAAACGCGGAGAGAATAATTTTTTACGTCACTTAACCTACGAAGGAGCCAAAAAAAGGTACGGAGAAATTACAGACAGTATTCGAGAACGTTTAGATTTTGAGCTGGATGTAATTGCCAAAACAGGATACCCTGGATATTTCTTAATTGTTGAAGACTTTATTCGAGAAGCCAGAAACATGGATGTATCGGTAGGTCCTGGGCGTGGATCTGCTGCAGGTTCGGTAGTTGCCTATTGTTTATGGATTACCAATATTGATCCTATTCAATACGACCTACTTTTTGAGCGTTTCTTAAATCCTGAACGTGTATCGATGCCCGATATCGATATTGATTTTGATGATGAAGGTCGTGGGAGAGTAATGGATTATGTAATCCAAAAATATGGAGCCAACCAAGTAGCACAAATTATTACCTACGGAACCATGGCTGCTAAATCATCTGTTCGTGATACTGCTCGAGTGCTTGATTTACCCCTTTTTGAAGCCGATAGAATTGCCAAGTTAATCCCAGGAATGAAATTGGCTAAAATATTCTCTTTGGATGAAGCCGGATTAAAAGCCAAACTTCGTTCCGAAGAAATTGAAATGGTCAACGAATTAAAAGCTATTGCCGATGGAAATGGATTAGAAGCGGAAACCATTAACAAAGCTCGAATTCTAGAAGGTTCTGTTCGTAACACAGGTATTCATGCTTGTGGAGTAATTATTACTCCTGATGACATTACCAAATTTGTGCCTGTATCGGTTGCGAAAGATTCCGACATGTATGTTACTCAGTTTGATAACTCGGTCGTAGAAAGTGCTGGATTATTAAAAATGGATTTCTTGGGGTTAAAAACCTTAACCCTTATTAAGGATACTGTAAAAATTGTAAAAGCACGTCACGGAGTAGAACTCGACCCAGAGAGTTTTCCTATCGATGATGAAGAAACATATGCTTTATTCCAACGAGGAGAAACCGTAGGTATTTTCCAATACGAATCTCCTGGAATGCAAAAATACATGCGTGAATTAAAACCTACCGTTTTTGCCGACTTAATTGCAATGAACGCCCTATATCGTCCAGGTCCTTTGGAATATATCCCATCCTTCATCCGAAGAAAACATGGTGATGAAGAAATTCAATACGATCTTCCTGCGATGGAAGAATATTTAGCTGAAACCTACGGAATTACGGTATATCAGGAGCAGGTAATGCTACTTTCGCAAAAACTAGCTGATTTTACCAAAGGTGAAGCCGATGTGTTACGTAAAGCCATGGGTAAAAAGCAAGCTGCTGTACTAGCAAAAATGAAGCCTAAGTTTGTCAACCAAGCGAAAGCTAACGGACATGATGAAAAAGCCTTAGAAAAGATTTGGAAAGACTGGGAAGCATTTGCATCCTATGCCTTCAACAAATCACACTCAACTTGTTATGCGTGGATCGCCTATCAAACTGCTTATTTAAAAGCACATTATCCTGCTGAATACATGGCGGCAGTACTTTCAAACAACATGAACGATATTAAATCTGTTTCATTTTTTATGGAAGAATGTAAGCGTATGGGCTTAGAGGTATTAGGACCAGATGTAAACGAATCATATGCTAAGTTCTCGGTAAACAAAGATGGTGCTGTTCGTTTTGGTATGGCGGCTATTAAAGGTGTTGGTGGTTCTGCTGTAAAAGCCATTATTGATGAACGTAAAGAAAATGGACATTATTCTTCTGTTTTTGATGTAGCAAAACGTGTGGATTTACGTGTAGCAAACAAAAAAGCTTTTGAAGGATTAGTCTTAGCTGGAGGATTTGATTCATTTACAAGTACACATCGTGCTCAATATTATGTAAAAGACGAAAAAGGACAAACTTTCTTAGAAAAAGCCATCCGTTTTGGAAATAAATTTCAAGAAAATCAAAACTCCTCTCAAGTTTCTCTGTTTGGAGAAGCCTCTGAAGTTGATTTACCAGAACCTCAAGTTCCAGTATGCGAAACTTGGGGAACTATGGAACTTTTAGCTCGCGAAAAAGAAGTCGTAGGAATGTATATTTCTGCACATCCGTTGGATGATTTTAAAAATGAAATGAATTTTTGCAACGCTACCCTAGCACATTTTAAAAATATTGCACAATACGAAGGCTTAGGATTGTCTTTTGCAGGTATTGTTACCGATGTACAACACCGTGTATCTAAAGCCGGAAAAGGTTGGGCTTCTTTTATTATGGAAGACTACAATGATAGCTACGAGTTCAGAATTTTTGGGGAAGATTACTTAAAATTCAAGCACTTTTTGGTTCCAAATTCATTCTTGTTTATCAAAACAACCATTAAACCTGGGTGGACCAATAAAGAAGGAGTTAAAGGTGAACCTAGAATTGGATTTAATGAGCTTTTATTATTACACGACATCATGGATAAAATGTGTAAAAAACTAACCATTAAAATTCCGTTACAAGAAATAAAAGAAAACACAATTAAGGAGTTACAACACTTATTTGCGACTAACAAAGGTTCTCAAAGCTTATATTTTACTATTTGGGATACCGAAGAAAAAATTGAGCTAAGCTTACCAAGTAGAACTACTAAGATTAAAGTGTCTAGTGAATTTTTAAAAGCTTTAGACGAGCAATTTATTAATTACAAATTGAATTAACTAAATGCCACCTAGCTATCAAAATAGCGCTGATTTACTAAGCAATGTGGCTAACACCAAGTTATATAAAGATCTTATTATTCAACTTAACAAAGATTTTAGCCTAACCGGTATTGATATTGATTTTTCTAAAGACAGTAGCCCTTTAGCATTAAAAGAGTCTCTTCAAAAAATTATTAAGGAGTTAATTCTACAAGATTTTAACTCGTACTCAAATCTTTTGTATCGTATTGATGTTTCTGAAAAAGAAATACAAAACATAACATCAAGTGATATTGATAAGTATTCAGAAAATGCTACTTTTTTAATTTTAAAAAGAGTTTGGAAAAAAGTGTGGTTTAAACATCAGTTTTCTGGGTAGTCAACTCCCTAAACAAGCTTTCTAAGTTTTTGTTTTCAGTATTTAGTCCCAAGATTTTCAACCCGTTTTCTTGAGCAAAATCGAAAATTACTGGACGCATATCTTCTGAAGTATCAAAGGTTAAAATCCAGTTGTTTTCTACGGTGTTTTTGAAGGCTTTAATATTTGGTAATCGTTTGATAAACTGTTCTTCTAATTTGTAATCAAACGTTACTCGTATCACTTGTTCCGTATCTGTTTTTAATTCAGATATCGGCTTGTCAATTACTATTTCTCCTTTATTGATAATGATAACGCGATCACAAACGGCTTCTACCTCTTGCATAATATGAGTAGACAGCAAAACCGTTTTATCTTTACCTAATTCTTTAATCAATTCACGGATTTCAACCAGTTGATTCGGGTCTAACCCAGTAGTAGGTTCGTCTAAAATTAACACTTCAGGATTGTGCAATATAGCAGCTGCTAATCCAACACGTTGTCGGTATCCTTTAGATAATTGATTGATTTTTTTGTGCGCTTCTACCAATAAACCTACTTGCTCAATCACCTCTGCAACTTTTGCCTTATCAATTTTATGTAAAGATGCCTGAAATTGTAAGTATTCCTTAACATACATATCTAAATACAACGGATTATGCTCTGGTAAATACCCTATCTTTTTTTGAGCTTCGATAGGATTTGTAATTACATCTATACCACTTACCAAAACACTTCCTGCTGATGGCTGAATAAAACCTGTTAAGATTTTCATCGTAGTTGATTTTCCTGCTCCATTTGGACCCAAAAACCCAACTATTTCTCCTTTGTTTGCTTCAAAAGAAATAGTATTTACTGCTTTTTGTGTTCCGTAAGTTTTTGATATTCCTGTAAGTTGTATTGACATACTTTTAGATTGATAGATTTTTAGATAAAAGACTCAAGGTTTATTTACTTTAACCTTATATCCTTAATCTTTTCTCTTTTCGTAAGAAACGAAACTGTAATCGTATTTATTTTTCTCGTCTGCTTTAAAATCTTCCCTAGCTACTTCTTTCCAAACAGTTTTATCTATCTCTGGGAAAAAGGCGTCTGCTTCAAACTCGTGATGTACAATAGTAATATCCAAACGATCTACTAAGTCTTGTTCTAAAGCTTGCTTATAAATTTGAGCACCTCCTATGATGAATGCATTATTTCCTTCCGTAAGTTCAATTGCGTCTTCAATATTATTTGCTATTAAACATCCATCTTTAAAATAATCGTTATTTCTGGTAATAATGATAGAAATACGATTAGGCAACGGTTTTCCAATACTTTCAAAAGTATTACGTCCCATTAAAATATGATGATCTGATGTAATTTGTTTAAACCTTTTTAGGTCGGCTGGTAAATGCCAAATTAAGTCGTTATCTTTTCCTAAAGCATTATTTTTTGCAATTGCAGCAATAAGTGTAATCATAAATCTTAGTTGAAGGGTTTACATACTTTTAACCCACTCTTTAATATATCCTGTAAGATCAATCTTTTCGGTACTCGCTTCTTCAAAAGCCTCATTTTTGATATTATCAACCAAGGTGTTAATAGCTTTTAACACATTTTCATCTTGTATATCGGCTATTTTATCGTAGAGAGCATCTTTTAATGTATCAATTTCAGTGGTCATTTTTATAGATTTTAGCTGGTTTCCTACAAATTTACTAAACAAACTACAAAAAATAAAGTTAAATTATACAGCTACAATTCCTTTGATATGAGGATGTGGGTTATAATCAATCAACTCAAAATCGTCAAAAGTAAAATCTTCTATATTTTTTATTGCCGGATTGATTTTCATCTTCGGAAGTGGTCTTGGATCGCGTGATAACTGCAACTCTAATTGCTCTAAATGATTGTTATAGATATGGGCATCACCAAAAGTATGAATAAACTCTCCTGCTTCATAACCACAAACTTGAGCGACCATCATGGTAAACAACGCATATGATGCAATATTAAACGGAACTCCTAAAAAGATATCCGCGCTACGTTGATATAATTGACATGAGAGTTTACCATCAGCTACATAAAACTGAAAAAAAGCGTGACATGGAGGAAGTGCTGCTTTACCATTCGCCACGTTTTCTGCAAACGATATAGAAGTATCTGGTAACACTGACGGATTCCATGCTGACACCAACATTCTACGGCTATTTGGGTTTGTTTTTAGTGTTTCTATCACTTCTTTTAACTGGTCTATTTCATCACTATTCCAATTACGCCATTGATGACCATACACCGGACCTAAATCGCCATTTTCATCTGCCCATTCATTCCAAATACGAACTCCATTTTCCTGAAGGTACTTAACATTAGTATCACCTTTTATAAACCACAATAATTCATAAATAATCGATTTTAAATGTAGCTTTTTAGTCGTTACCATTGGAAAACCTTCACTTAAATCAAATCGCATTTGATAACCAAAAACACTTTTGGTTCCCGTTCCTGTCCTATCTCCTTTTTCGTTTCCGTTGTCTAAAACGTGCTGTACTAAATCTAAATACTGCTTCATCCTTCTCCGTTTAATCGTTAAACTTTCGTATTAAATAATCAAGGTAAAAATAAAAAAGCATCTACACAAAATGTAGACGCTCTTTAAAATTATATTAATAAGTTATTAACTTTTTTGAGTGACTAGGTGAAAGGTTTTAGGTTAAAGGTTGTTGGAAAAGGTAAAGGGTTCTTTGGTTTGGGTTTAAAAGTTTGCTCGGTTGTATTTGATGAGTGATGCTATTCTTTTTTGTAAAACCTGTACTTTTTCTATCACTAAGAAAACTTCATTTTCAGAAACGAAATTTAAATCGGTACAAATAACTAAATGAGACTCTAACTCAAAAGCTGATCCTAAACTAATTTGCAAAAATCTTACAAAATCTTTTTGAGAATCTTTAGCACACCCTTCTGCAATATTTGCAGGAATTGATAACACACATCTGTTAATTTGAGAAATTAATCCAAATTTTTCGGTAGATGGTAAACCGGAAGTAAGTTCGTAAATTTCCTTCACTAACTGTCTGGCATCATTCCAAACATCTAATTTTCTGAAATTCCTCATATACTTTTACCTAACACCTTTTACCCTTCGCCTATTTAACCTATAATCATTCCTGCAATAGTTGCCGACATTAACGAAGCAATAGTACCTCCAATTAATGCTTTCATTCCGAATTCAGATAAGTTTTTACGCTGACCTGGTGCTAAAGAACCAATACCTCCAATTTGAATACCAATTGATGCAAAGTTTGCAAATCCACACAACATATACGTTGCCATAATTATAGATTTATTATATGTTAAATGTGTAGCACTCGCTGCATTTTTTAAATCTGCTAACTGAATATATCCTACAAACTCACTTGCTGCTAACTTAACACCTAATAACTGTCCCATTAATGCCATATCTTCTTTTGCCACACCAATTAACCACATTAATGGCGCAAAAACATACCCTAATATAAACTCCAATGATAGTGCTTCATAAGGTGTATTACTTGCTACAACATCATTCAATGTTGTTATTCTTCCAATTAAATTTAACCCACCATTAATCATAGCTATAAAAGCGATAAACACTAATAGCATTGCAGCAACATTCATCGCTAATTGTAAACCTTCTGTTGTACCATTTGCAATAGCATCTAAAATATTTGATCCTATTTTCTCTGACGATACTTGCACGTCTGTATTCACCTCTTCAGTTTGTGGATATAATATCTTTGAAATAATAATTGCACCTGGAGCTGCCATTACAGAAGCTGCTAATAAGTGCTTTGCATATAATAATCGTAATGCTTCATCATCTCCTCCTAAGAAACCAATATATGCAGCTAACACTGCTCCAGCCACAGTCGCCATTCCTCCTATCATTACCAATAAGATTTCAGAACGGTTCATCTTTTCTAAATACGCCTTGATTAATAAAGGTGCTTCGGTTTGTCCTAAAAAAATATTTCCTGCTACCGACAAACTTTCCGCACCTGAAATTTTAAGGATCTTCGATAACACCATAGCAAAAATCTTAACGATAAATTGGATAACCCCTAAGTAAAATAAAAGCGACGTTAATGCCGAGAAGAATATAATGGTTGGTAATACTTGGAAAGCAAAAATGAATCCGAAAGAATCCATATCAGCTACTAAACCACTGAATAAAAACTCACTTCCTGCCCTTGTAAAGTCTAATACACTTACAAATAGACTCCCTACCAGCTCAAATGCTTTTTGTACAAAAGGAATTTTTAATACTCCAACAGCAATAAGCAATTGAAAAGCTAATCCTAACCCAACTATTTTCCAATCAATCGCTCTTCTATTAGCACTAAATAAAAAAGCAAGGATTAATAATGAAACCATTCCTAAAGCTCCTCTCCACAAACTATGAAAAGAAAAACCTTGACTTGGAATTATTTCACTTGCTTTTTGTTGAACCTCTTCAGCTGCTACCTCTGAAACTAATAAAGGTTCTGTTGTAAACTTATACAACATATTTTTTTCAGAAAGCGTTAATCCATCCTCTGTTAATTCAACCACATTATAATAACGAACAGTATCGTTAGGTTGGTTGTAATTAAAAATTAATAAGTTATTTTGATGAATATAGTTTCCTGAAGCTTGTAAACTATCTTTATCAACTAATGAGTAGTTGAATTTTCCTTCTGACAGATTAAGAACATCTGCAGGGTTTATCGTAACAATTGAATCTCCTTCAGTTGTTGTGATTGATGAGAAATTCCACTTTTTTTCAATACTTTGACTAAAAGTTATCATCGTAACGCAAAGCATTATGAAAGTAAATAGTTTCTTCATTTTAAATGATTTTAATTAAGAACGTTTGCTGATTTCATCACGGATTCTGGCCGCCAACTCATAATTTTCATTTGCTACAGCATCGTTAAGTTGTTCGTGCAATTCTTCTAAAGATAAGTGTGAATAGTAGTCTTCTTCTTTTTCATCCTCATCAAAAGAAAATCCTATTTCATCTTCTTCATCCGACTCCAAATCTTCTTCAATAGTTAACTCTTCGTCCATTTTCAGATAAATACCCGCTTTATCTAAAATATTCTCATACGTATAAATTGGTGCTTCAAAACGAACCGCTAATGCAATAGCGTCTGATGTTCGCGTATCTATCACTTCTTCTACTCCTTCTCGCTCGCAAATTAAACTTGAATAAAACACGCCATCAACCAATTTATGAATGATAACTTGTTTAATTACGATAGAAAATCTGTCTGCAAATGTTTTAAATAAATCGTGGGTAAGAGGTCTTGGTGGTCGAATTTCTTTTTCTAAAGCTATGGCAATTGATTGTGCTTCGAAAGCTCCTATAATAATAGGCAAGGTTCTAGTTCCTTCCATTTCACTTAGCACTAAAGCGTACGCCCCACTTTGTGTTTGGCTATACGAAATCCCTTTTATAGTTAGTTTAATTAAACTCATGTACAATCAATCATCATAAAATACAAAAAAACTGTCTAAATTTAGGCTTTTTGCTTAAAAATTTAGACAGCCTTCTAAAGTGGGCACAATTTACTAAAAATTATGAGTTGTACTCTAATTTCTAACAAAAGAAAAAATTACCCCTATTTTTATGCTTGTTTAAAAGCTTTTAATTTCTCTACTAATTGAGGTACAACTTCAAAAGCATCACCAACTATACCATAATCTGCAGCTTTAAAGAAAGGTGCTTCAGGATCTGTATTAATAACTACTTTTACTTTTGATGCGTTAATACCTGCTAAATGCTGAATTGCTCCAGAAATACCGATAGCAATGTATAAGTTTGACGCTACTGGCTTACCTGTTTGACCTACGTGTTCGCTATGAGGACGCCATCCTAAATCTGATACTGGTTTAGAACATGCTGTTGCAGCTCCTAAAACATCAGCTAACTCCTCAACCATTCCCCAGTTTTCTGGTCCTTTTAAACCTCTACCTGCAGAAACAACGATATCAGCATCAGCAATGGTTACTTTTCCTGTAGCTCTACTGATGCTTTCAGATTTCACTCCTAATTCTGGCAATACAGCATCGAAACTTTCAGTTGATCCACTCACTGCATTTTCATGCGCTCCGTAAGAATTTTTAGCTACACCAACTACTTTTTTCTCTGTTGAAATTTCAGTATAGTTAAATCCTTTGTTAGAAAATGCTTTTCTCTTAACAACAAAAGGACTTGTGCTACTCGGTAATGCTACCGCATTTGAAGCATATCCTGCTTCTAAAGCTACTGCCACTAAAGGCGCTACTGTTAATCCGTCAACGCTAGAATCGACAATTACAGTATTTGCTCCTTTTGCATCTGCAACTTGCTTAATGATTGAAGCATATGCTTTAGCGTTAAATGACGACAAATCATTCTTTACTTCAACAACTTTCTCTGCTCCGTAAGTATATAATTCAGAAGCATCTCCTCCATTAATAGTTAACACTACTAAATCGCTTCCTAATTGCTCTGCTACTTTTTTTCCGTATGAAACAACTTCAAAAGCTGTTTTTTTGAATTTTCCTTCCGATGAATCGGCAAAAACTAATACAGACATATTTATTTAAGTTTTTAGTCGTTAGTGGTTAGTTTTTAGTTGTAAACACTAACAAATATTTTTATTTTTTCTTTTGGACTTTGTTAAAAGAATTCAACAGTTAAACAACTAACTGTTCAAACCTTATTAAATTACTTTTGCTTCGTTGTGTAATAAATTGATTAAATCATCAACATTATCAACTAACTTCACTGCTCCTTTTGGCGCTGGTTTCTCAAAGTTTTGAGTTGCTGTTGCCGCTGCTGCTCCAGTTGGCTCAACTACACTTAATGGTTTTTTACGAGCCATCATAATTCCACGCATGTTAGGAATACGTAAATCTTTTTCTTCTACGATTCCTTTTTGTCCTGCAATCACCATTGGTAACGTTGAAGAAACTTTTTCTTCACCTCCATCAATTTCTCTACTTAACGTTACGTTTATTCCCTCTACTTCAACACCAACACATCCATTAACAAAGTTAAAATCTAATAAAGACGCTAACATACCAGGAACCATTTGCCCGTTATAATCTGCAGACTCTTTTCCTGCTAATACTAAATCGAAACCTCCATTCTTAACAACTTCAGCTAATTCTTTAGCTACCATTAACCCATCTGTAGGCTCAGCGTTTACGCGAATAGCATCATCTGCACCAATCGCCAATGCTTTACGTAATGTTGGCTCTGTAGAAGCTCCTCCTACATTTACAACTGTTACACTTGCTCCTTGTTTTTCTTTAAACCACATAGCACGAGTTAAACTAAACTCATCGTATGGATTTATTACGTATTGAACTCCGTTAGTATCAAACTTTGTGTCATTATCAGTAAAGTTGATTTTTGAAGTAGTATCAGGTACATGACTGATACAAACTAATATTTTCATATATCGTTGTTTTAAAGAAACTTAATTTTGTGCGACGAAGTTAAGCATTTTTTTTAATTTACTATGCGTGCATAATAAATTTTTTACTCAACCTTAATCTGTCTCAAATTTAAGGTATTAATATGACTTAATCATTTGTTGATTTTAAAGCTACAATATTACCCCTATTTTTATTATTTTTGCACTCTTGATAAACAACTACTTATAAAACGTATGAAAACAGTACAATTTAGAGAAGCCGTTTGCGAAGCAATGAGCGAAGAAATGCGTAGAGATGAAAGCATTTATTTGATTGGTGAAGAAGTTGCTGAGTACAACGGAGCATATAAAGCCAGTAAAGGAATGTTAGACGAATTCGGGGCTAAACGTGTAATTGATGCTCCTATTGCCGAATTAGGTTTTGGTGGCATTGCTGTAGGATCGGCAATGAATGGTAACCGTCCTATTGTTGAATATATGACTTTCAATTTCTCATTAGTGGGTATTGATCAAATTATTAACAACGCAGCTAAGATTCGTCAAATGAGTGGTGGACAATTTAACTGTCCTATCGTTTTCCGTGGACCAACAGCTTCTGCAGGTCAATTAGCAGCAACACACTCACAAGCTTTTGAAAGTTGGTATGCTAACTGTCCTGGATTAAAAGTAATTGTTCCTTCGAACCCTTACGATGCTAAAGGATTATTAAAAGCAGCTATTCGTGATGACG
Source organism: Tenacibaculum sp. A30 (assembly GCF_051200845.1). NCBI lineage: Bacteria > Pseudomonadati > Bacteroidota > Flavobacteriia > Flavobacteriales > Flavobacteriaceae > Tenacibaculum > Tenacibaculum sp. A30. The sequence continues at coordinate 2,149,864 of NZ_CP195160.1, read as the reverse complement.
ATCCGGTTATTTTTATGGAGTCTGAGCAGATGTATGGTGATAAAATGGAAATCCCAGAAGGAGAATATATTATTCCTATTGGAGTTGCTGATATTAAAAGAGAAGGTACTGACGTAACTGTAGTTTCTTTCGGTAAAATCATTAAAGAAGCGTATAAAGCTGCTGATGAATTAGCTAAAGAAGGAATTTCAATAGAAATTATCGACTTACGTACAGTTCGTCCAATGGATCATGAAGCTATTTTAGATTCTGTAAAGAAAACTAATCGATTAGTAATTTTAGAAGAAGCATGGCCTTTCGGAAGTGTATCTTCAGAAATTACTTTTAGAGTACAAGACGAGGCATTTGATTATTTAGATGCTCCTATTAAAAGAATTACAACTGCCGATACACCAGCACCATATTCTCCAGTTTTATTAGAAGAATGGTTACCAAACGCTGATGATGTAATTACCGCTGTTAAAGAGGTAATGTATCGTAAGTAATTAAAATAAAAAAGAAATTGAAAACACATAAAATCCTTTTGGCGCTCGTCAAAAGGATTTTGTAGTAAGTACACAAATGAAAAATCTGTTAACACTACTATTACTTCTAACAACCAGCTATTTAAGTGCTCAAATAACACTGCAAGGTAGAGTTGTTGATGAATTTAACACTCCCTTACCTTTTGTTAATGTAGTTTTAAAAAACACCACTTTTGGTACAACCACCGATGATGAAGGGAAATTCTATTTAAAAACTCCAAAAAATAGAGGTCTCTTAGAAATTTCATTTGTAGGTTTTCAAAAACAAGCAATCAAAGTCAATCAAAAAACAAAATTCTTAAATGTTGTTTTAAGAGAAGAAAGTAATCAATTAGACGAGGTTGTTATTGTTACAAAACCCAAAAAACGCTTAAAAAAGAAAGAAAATCCTGCTTATAAAATCCTAAAAGAAGTCTGGAAACGTAAAAGAAAAAACGGACTGGATTTAGTTGACCACTATCAATACAAAAAGAACACTTCTACAGAAATTGGCCTAAATAACCTAGACACGCTTTTTTTAAAAAAATTATTTAAAGACGAATACAAACAAGCTATTAACCAAGTTCAATACGATAGTGACGGAATTAATTATTACATCCCTATTTATATAAATGAACAGGTTTCTAATATTTATGGCAACAATGTAACTAAAGCTGTAAGAGAAGATATTGAAGCTGAAAAATCAGAAGGATTAAACGCTCAAGGATTTGTTTTTGATAGAATAGCTAACACTTTTCAAAATATTGATGTGTTTCAAAATGACATTACGTTATTACGCAAGTCATTTGTAAGCCCACTATCTACAGATGGTTTTTCTACTTACGATTATGTTTTATACGATAGTATTGTTGACAACAACAAAAAACTATACAACATATATTTCTTTCCTAGAAGAGATGGTGATTTAGCATTTCAAGGGAATTTATGGATTGCAGACAAAAGCTTTTCTATAAAAAAGCTAAAAATGAAAGTTCATAAAAGTATCAATCTAAACTTTGTAAGAGGATTAACTTTTGAAAAAGAATTCGAAGTTAGAAACGATAGTATTTACATTCCTACTAAAAATGCTTACGAAGGAGATTTTACTTTTATTGATAAAAATGACAGTAATAAAGGTTTAACTATTAAGAAAAACATTACGTTTGAAAACTACATTTTAAACAAACCTCTTTCTGAAAACTTCTACGAAGAAAAAATTGAAAAAATAAGACCTAATCAGTATGAAAAAGAAGACACATACTGGGAATCTGTTCAGAGTGATGAAAGCAAAAAAACGTATGAATTAATTAAAAACGTTAAAAAGAAAAAGCAAATAAAAAACATCACGGTGCTTATTAATACGGTCTCTAGCGGATACGTAAACACCAATTTAGGTTTTCAAGTTGGCCCTTTATGGACCATTTTTGCCAACAACCAAGTTGAAGGATTTAGAACCAAATTAGGTTTTAGAACTTTTGTAACCAAAGATGATCGATTTCGTTTAACAGGTCATGTTGCCTACGGCTTTAAAGACAAAAAAGTAAAATATGCTGCCGAGGGTCGTTATTTATTGTCCTACAAGCCTAGAATAGCAGTAGGCGCTGCTTACCAAAAAGATATTGAGCAATTAGGAAGCTCTTTATTAAACACTACCCAACTTTTAGGTAGAAGTTTTGGTACGGCTGCTGTATTTTCTAGAGGCGACAACTACTTTTTATCCAATGTAGAAAAGATTGCAACAAATTTTGATTATCAAATTCAACAAAATTTACACTTTGGAATAAACCTTTCTCATGCAAAAATTTCTTCTGCTGACGAACGATATTTCTCCATGGATTATATTGACGAAAACGGAGATATTCAATCAAAATTAACAGATGTAGCTTCTGATGTTTACCTTACTTATACTCCTGGTAGATTTGTGTATGGTTTAGGAGTAGAAAGACGTTTTGGTAATAATGTTTTCCCTACCTTGGTTTTAAACTACCGTAGAGGATACAAAGATGTTTTCAACGGCACACATAACTATGACAAAATCCAGTTCAAATACAACCAACCTATTTTACTAAGTAAGTTTGGTGTTTTAGACGCTACTTTTGAAGCTGGAAAAACTTTTGGAAATGTGCCAATCGCTTTACTAAGTCCGGTACCTGCCAACCAATCATTTTCTCTAGTTAAAGACACTTTCACCTTACTTAATTATTACGATTTTGTTACTGATGAATATTTAGCAGGACATTTTGAGCATCACTTTAATGGTTATATTTTAAATAGAATTCCATTATTGAAAAAACTAAAACTACGAAGTTTAGTAACTTTTAGAGCCGCTTACGGAACAATTTCAGCAGAAAACAGAGCTATGAACGCTGGAAATGTTAATTACAATGCTCCAAATAAAGTGTACTATGAATATGGTTTTGGACTAGAAAATATAGGATACGGAAACTTACGTTTTCTTAGAGTTGATGCTATTTGGAGAAGTAATTACACACCTCCAATGGGTTCTACAGTTGCTCCAACTCCAAAGTTCGCTATTCGTATAGGAATTAAACCTGGCTTATAATCATACAATTAACCATAAAATAAACCAGTTTTTTCTTAAAAAAAAGTAATAAATCGTTACTTTTGCAAACCGATTTTAGAAACGAAGAAAAGTTAAGAATATATGACCGCAAAAGAGAGAAAAACAGTAGATGTTTTAATTGAAATTCCAAAAGGAAGTAGAAATAAGTACGAATACGATTTTGATTTAGGAAAAATTCGTTTTGATAGAATGTTATTCTCATCAATGATGTATCCTGGTGATTATGGATTCATTCCTCAAACTTTAGCATTAGATGGAGATCCATTAGACGTATTAGTTTTAGGAGCAGAACCAACTTTCCCAATGTGTGTTATGGAAGTAAAGCCAATTGGTGTTTTCCATATGGCTGATGAAAAAGGTCCAGATGAAAAAATCGTTTGTGTACCTGTATCTGATCCAATCTGGAACAAATACAATGATTTATCTGACTTAAACCCACACCGTCAACAAGAAATTACTCACTTCTTCCAAGTTTACAAAGACTTAGAAAAAAAGAAAGTAGATATCGGAGATTGGGGTAACGCAGATGAAGCTTACGAAATCTTAGATAAATGTTTAGAGCGTTATGAAAATAGCGAGCACAAAACAAATGGAGATTTTACTATTTAATACGTAAAACTCACTATAAAATTAAAAAAACCTCTCAGTTACAACTGAGAGGTTTTTTGTTTAGTTATTGATTTTGTTATATTTACGAACACTTATGACTAATCAAATAACAATAACATGAAACAAAACATGATGTACGTGCCTATTATTTTGGCACTTTTAGGACTCATTTTTATGTATACAAAAATGGTCTGGGTTAGAAAGCAAGACGCAGGGAATGATAAAATGAAAGCTATTTCTAAAAGTATTAAAGAAGGAGCCCTTGCTTTTTTAACTGCTGAATATCGATTGTTATTAATCTTCGTAATTATAGCTTCACTAGCGCTATTCGGTATTTCACAATTAGTAGAAACCACAAGTATAATGATTGTTCCTGCCTTTATCATAGGAGCAATTTTCTCAGCCTTAGCTGGTAACATAGGAATGCGAATTGCAACTGATGCAAATGCAAGAACAGCAGAAGCTGCCAAAACTAGTTTACCACAAGCTTTAAAAGTGTCTTTTGGAGGAGGAACCGTAATGGGTCTTGGAGTTGCTGGTTTAGCTGTACTAGGATTAAGTTTATTCTTCCTTATTTTTATTGGTCAATTTATTACTGAAGGAGGAAATTTTTACAATGAAATGACCATTGTTTTAGAAGCCTTAGCAGGATTTTCTCTAGGAGCCGAATCAATTGCTTTGTTTGCTCGTGTAGGTGGTGGTATTTACACCAAGGCTGCAGACGTAGGAGCTGATTTGGTTGGAAAAGTAGAAGCAGGAATTCCTGAAGACGATCCACGTAACCCTGCTACTATTGCCGACAATGTAGGTGATAATGTAGGTGACGTTGCAGGTATGGGAGCCGATTTATTCGGTTCATATGTAGCAACCGTTTTAGCTGCCATGGTTTTAGGAAACTATGTAATTAGAGACATGTCAATAACCTCACAGTTCACTGATGACTTTAACGGAATGGGACCTATTTTACTTCCTTTAGTTATTGCTGGAGTTGGTATAGTAGCTTCTATTATTGGAACTTTTTTAGTGGGGATTAAAGATAACTCTGCAAAAGAAGCTCAAGTTCAAAAAGCATTAGATACTGGTAACTGGACAGCTATTATATTAACCTTAGCAGCAAGTTTCTTTTTAATTAAATGGATGTTACCTGAAACCATGCGCATGAATTTCTTTGGTAAAGGCATTCAAGAAGTTTCTTCTATAAATGTATTCTGGGCTGCTTGTATCGGTTTAGCGGTTGGAGCCTTAATTTCTATGGTAACTTCTTACTACACTAGCTTAGGTAAAAAACCTGTACTGGACATCGTTCAAAACAGTGCTACTGGCGCAGGAACCAACATCATTGCTGGTTTAGCAGTAGGAATGAAATCTACTTTTCTATCAGTTTTATTATTTGCAGCTGCAATTTATGGTTCATATTATTTCGCTGGGTTTTATGGTGTAGCCTTAGCAGCTTCTGCAATGATGGCTACTACCGCAATGCAATTAGCTATTGATGCTTTCGGGCCTATTGCTGACAATGCTGGTGGAGTTGCTGAAATGAGTGAGTTAGAAGATCACGTTCGTGAACGTACTGATATATTAGATTCTGTTGGAAATACTACTGCTGCGGTTGGTAAAGGATTTGCCATCGCTTCCGCTGCTTTAACTGCTTTAGCGCTATTTGCCGCTTATGTTACTTTTACAGGAATTGACGGTATTAACATTTTTAAAGCAGATGTATTAGCTATGCTATTTGTTGGAGGAATGATTCCTGTAATATTTTCTGCCTTAGCAATGCAATCTGTTGGAAAAGCAGCGATGGAAATGGTACACGAAGTTCGTCGTCAGTTTAGAGAAATTCCAGGGATTATGGAAGGAACTGGCACTCCTGAATATGCAAAATGTGTAGATATTTCAACCAAAGCTGCCTTAAAAGAAATGATTTTACCAGGGTTAATTACCATTATTACACCAGTAATTATAGGGTTGGTTTTTGGCCCTGAACCTCTAGGTGGTTATATGGCCGGTGTTTGTGTATCGGGTGTTATGTGGGCTATTTTCCAAAACAACGCAGGTGGTGCTTGGGACAATGCTAAAAAATCATTTGAAGCAGGGGTTGAAATTAACGGAGAGATGACCTACAAAGGTTCAGACGCACATAAAGCTGCTGTTACAGGAGATACGGTTGGAGATCCTTTCAAAGATACTTCTGGTCCATCGATGAATATTTTAATTAAACTTACGTGTTTAGTTGGTTTAGTTATTGCTCCAATATTAGGCGGACACACTTCTTCTGAAACACAAAAACACTCTGAATTCATTCAAGTTACGATTGACAACCATGGTGAAAAACATGAAGATGTCACAACAAAAGCCATCATCACCACAACCATTATTAAAAACGGTGAAGAAACAACTGAAGAAAAAACTTTTGAAGGTACTTTAGAAGAAGTTGAACAGAAAATTAAAGAGTACGAAAACTCAAAAAAAGAATAACCCTCAAAATTATATAAAACTCAAACCCGATAGTAGTATTTCTATCGGGTTTCTTATTTTTGTGGCGATGTCAAGAACCGTCCGTATTTTTTCTATAGATGAGCCAAATAAATTCAAACAAAAGCTGTTTGTTTGGGCTAAACAATTTGAAACTGCTATTTGGCTAGATTCTAACAATTACGAACAGCATTACAGTTCTTTTGATTGCGTGTTAGCTGTAGAAGAATTCACTTCAATTAAAACCGATTATCACGGAGCTTTTGAACAACTAAAAGAATATCAATCGTATACTAAAGATTATATCTTCGGATATATTTCCTACGACGTAAAAAACGATGTAGAAAAACTGACTTCTAATAACTTTGACGGACTTCATTTTCCTGATGTCTATTTTTTTCAACCTCAAAAATTAATATTCATTAAAAACGACACTGTCGAATTTCATTATTTACAAATGATTGATGATGAATTAGAGGAAGATTTTGAAGACATTATTGAAACTAATCCAAACTTTATTTCGAAAGAAGTTGATAATGATTCTGATGAAAACGAACTTAAAATTAAGCTTCGTATCCATAAAGATGAGTATCATCAAAAAGTAGAAAAAGTATTAGAACATATTCACCGAGGCGATATTTACGAAGCTAATTTTTGTCAGGAATTTTATGCTGAAAACGCAGAAATTAATCCGTATGAGGTATACACCCATTTAAATGCTATATCAGAACCACCTTTTGCTACTTTTTTCAGAAATGACAATCATTATTTGCTATCAGCCACTCCTGAAAGGTATATAAGAAAAGAAGGAACTAAAATTATTTCTCAACCTATAAAAGGAACAGCTAAACGATTAATTGATCCGATTGAAGATGAAAAAATTGCATTTGATTTAGCACGAGACGAGAAAGAGCGCTCTGAAAATATTATGATTGTAGATTTAGTTCGCAACGACTTATCTAGAACCGCAAAAAAGGGAAGTGTTCAAGTAGAAGAATTATGCAAAGTGTATTCATTTAAACAAGTACATCAAATGATTTCTACGATAACTTCTGAAATTGACAATAATACTCACCCTGTTGATGTAATTAAAGAAACTTTTCCTATGGGAAGTATGACAGGAGCTCCAAAAATATCGGCTATGGAAATTATCGAAAAACTAGAAGAAACAAAACGCGGATTGTATTCTGGTACTGTAGGTTATTTCACTCCTGATGGTGATTTCGATTTTAATGTAGTTATCCGAAGTATTTTGTACAATTCAGAAAACAAATACGTTTCCTATTCAGTAGGTGGTGCTATTACTGCTAAGTCTACTCCAGAAAAAGAATACGAAGAATGTTTACTAAAAGCAAAGGCTATGAAGTATGTTTTAACACATACTAACAAAAGTTAACTATATTTATAGCAAATACTAGTAACTTGTACTTTACAATCAAAAATCTATTAAAAAAATAAAGAGATGAAAAACACCTTTAAAATTTTACTTTTTATCGCTGTTATTGCTACAGCTGCTTCTTGTAAATCAAACAAATATTCATTTTTAAATGAGTATCCTACTAAAACAGTGCCTTTAGTTGACAGTACAAACTTTAGCAATCATGCAGAAGGAAAACTATTAACCAAATCACAACAAGAGCTTTTAAAATTACCTTCAATTTTTGATGATCAATTAACTGAAGAAAGTAAAATAGGTGTTTCGTACCTTCCAGAATTATCAGAAAATTTTCAATCGGTTGTTTATTATTTTTATCCAAACAACAACGAGCTTATTTCAATGCTAGTAACTTACGATAAACAATTTAATATAATTAATAGTCAAGTATTGGCTTATGATGAAATTGCGGAAGGAATGTTAAAAACCACCTCTACTCTTAATAAAAATAGCATTGAATTAGTAGAATATATTTCTGATTCTCCTTCTACTATTATTTTTAATATTTTAGAAGACGGAAACATTACCAGAGACTAATGACACATCATACGTTTACATTCGATTTTCAAAAGGCTACGTTTTTTGGTCAATATTGGCAACCTGAAACCGTTAAAGCTGTAGTTGTTATTGTTCACGGAATGGGAGAACATTCTGGTAGATACGAGCATGTAGCGCAAAAATTAACCGATAACAATTTTGGTGTAATTGCTTTTGATCACTTCGGACATGGAAAAACAACTGGAAAAAGAGGTCACAATCCAGGATTTGAGTATGTCTTAGAAAGTGTAACCAAACTTATTGAAAAAGCTAAAGAGGTTTTTGGTGACAAACCTATCTTTTTATATGGACATTCTATGGGGGGAAATACTGTAATTAATTACACCCTAAGAAAAGAACATAATCTACAAGGAACTATAGCTACAAGTCCGTTTTTACGATTAGCTTTTGAGCCGTCCGCTTGGAAACTATCACTAGGAAAAATTATGCAAAAAATTGCTCCTTCAATAACTTTAGGCAATGAGTTAGATGTTAATGATGTATCTCGAGATCCTGTTGAAATTCAAAAATATGTTGATGATCCATTGGTGCATGATAAAGTGAGCCCTAATTTCTCGTTATCTTTTATTGATGCTGGTGAATGGGCTATTGAAAATGCTAGTTCCTTAAAAATACCTATGTTATTGCTACACGGTACAGGTGATAAAATTATTGATTATAAAGGAACAGAAGCTTTTGCCAACAATAGCTCGAAAGCTAGCTTAAAATTATACGAAGGTGGATATCATGAGTTACAAAATGACTTATGTAAAGAAGAAATGCTACAAGACGTAGTAAACTGGTTAAACACTCAATTACAATAGTTACCTACAGTTTTTATGCTCCAAGAATTAGCTAAACATATTGACGAACATTTTCCTTTTTTTAAAAGTAAAAAACTGCTCATCGCTATTTCTGGTGGAGTTGACAGCGTAGTACTAACACATTTATTACATCAACTTAACTTTGACATTTCCTTAGCACATTGTAACTTTCAACTAAGAGGAAAAGAAAGTGATAAAGATGAAGAATTTGTTAAAAACTTAGGAAAAAAACTAGGGATTAACACCTATGTAACCCGTTTTGACACGAATGAATATGCTGACAGTAATAAACTATCAACACAATTAGCTGCGAGAGAACTCCGCTACAATTGGTTTGATAAATTAAGTAAAGAATATTCTTTCGAACACTTACTTACAGCTCATCATGCTGATGATAATTTAGAAACTTTTTTAATCAACCTTACTAGAGGCACAGGGTTAGAAGGACTAACAGGCATCCCTCCTATTAATGGAAACATTGTTCGTCCGTTGCTTGTTTTTTCTCGCGAGGAAATTTTAAACTACGCTAAACAAAATAATATTGAATGGCGTGAAGATGAAAGTAATTCGGAAACCAAATATCTTCGAAATAAAATACGGCATCAAGTTACACCTATATTAAAAGAACTGAATGCTAGTGTTTTAAAAAACTTCAATAAAACAATTGATCATTTAAAAGAATCTCAACAAATTATTGATGATAAAATAGAGGACATTACCTACGAAATCATTTCAAAAGAGGGTGATTTGTTAAAAATCAACATTGAAAAACTGTTAAAGTTATCCAACCCTAAAGCTTACCTCTATCAGCTACTAAAGCCTTATGAATTCAGGGAATGGAACGATGTTCAGAACCTTATTTATGCGCAATCTGGAAAGCAGATTTTAACAAAAAATTATACTTTGTTGAAAGACAGAGATTTTTTATTACTTTTACGCACTAGTGAAAAATCCTCTATTAAAGAGGAGGTTTACACTATTAGGGAGGAAAACAAAGAAATTACAGCTCCAATTAAGCTGCTACTGAAAAGGGTTCAAGAAAAAACAGATACTAATCAAAAAAGTATTTATGTTGATAATGAACTTCTTAGTTATCCCCTAAAGCTTAGACGGTGGAATTCCGGCGATTTTTTTTATCCTACAGGAATGCTAGGAAAGAAAAAAATAAGTAAGTATTTTAAAGACGAAAAAATATCAATTATAAATAAAAATAAAATTTGGCTCCTCTGTTCTAGTAAAAATGAGATTATTTGGATTATAGGAAAACGACAAGACAGACGCTTTTTACCAACAGACAAAACGACCAAACTATTACAAATTAGTATTTAATTAACCCCATCAAACTACATAGAATGAAAAAATTCTTTACTCTATTTTTATTATTCATAGGTTTAGCGGTCTATTCTCAATCTGATGATAACCCCGTAGTTGTTACTCCTAAGGTAGAGAAAATCTCTGACACCGAGTACGACCTTATTTTTGACGTATTAATAGCTGAAGACTGGCACTTATACTCTCAGTATAACCCAGAAGATGCTTCTTTACCTATGACAATTTCTCCTGCAGAAGGACAAACTGGATACACCCTAAACGGTAAAGCTAAAGAAAGTGAAACTGAAACACAGTTTAGTGAAATCTGGGGAAAAGACGAGATCTTTTTCGTTGAAGAAGGTAAATTAGTACAACGAATTACTGTTTCTGACTCTACATTAACAAAGGTAACTTTAAATCTTGATGCTCAAGTTTGTAAAGAATATTGTTTACCTTTTGATGAAGACTTTACATTCTCTTTAACAGGAGAAGTGGTAGAACAAACCGTTGCTGAAGTAGATGAGAAAAGTAAAGAATTATCTCAATCTTTAAATTTAGATTTAAAAAACACTGTTTTATTAAAAAGCTCTACAGACACTAGTGTTGATGGAGAAGAAAAAGATAACAGTTTATTAAATATTTTCTTATTAGGTTTTGTTGGTGGATTATTGGCGTTTTTAACTCCATGTGTATTCCCAATGGTTCCTTTAACGGTATCTTTCTTTACAAAACGTACAGAGAAAAAAGGTAAAGGTATTGGTAGTGCAATTTTATACGGATTCTTTATCGTATTAATTTACGGATTAATAAGTCTTCCTTTCCATTTCTTAGACTCTTTAGATCCAGAGATTTTAAATAACATCTCTACCAATATTTGGTTAAACTTATTCTTCTTTGTTGTTCTAATATTCTTTGCGGGTTCTTTCTTCGGATTCTACGAATTAACGTTACCTAGCTCTTGGAGTAATAAAGCAGACAGTGCTTCTAACGTTGGAGGATTTATTGGAATATTCTTCATGGCGTTAACATTAGCAATTGTATCGTTCTCTTGTACTGGACCGATTTTAGGTTCTTTATTAGCAGGATCGTTAAGTGGTGGTGCTATGCAATTATCTGTAGGTATGGTAGGATTTGGTTTAGCTTTAGCGTTACCTTTTGCTTTATTTGCAATGTTCCCTAACTGGTTAAATACTTTACCAAAATCTGGTGGATGGTTAAATACAGTTAAAGTTGTTTTAGGATTTATTGAATTAGCTTTCGCTTTCAAATTCTTATCAAATGCAGACTTAGTTGGTCACTGGGGATTATTAAAGAGAGAAATCTTTATTGGTATTTGGGCTTTAATTGCATTCTTATTAGCTCTTTACTTATTCGGATTTATTGGGAAAAAGTATGGAAAAATGACGCTTTTCAGAGTCTTAGTAGGTATAGGTGCATTAGCTTTATCTGTCTACTTAGCTCCTGGAGTAATGGAAAAACCAGCTTGGAATCAAAATGAATTATTAAGTGGCTTTGCTCCGCCTAAATTCCATAGTATATATGAAAAAGACAACCACTGTCCTCTTAACTTAAACTGTTTTAAAGATTTTGACGAAGGTATTGCTTACGCTAAATCTGTAAATAAACCAGTATTATTAGATTTTACAGGGTGGGCATGTGTTAACTGTCGTAAAATGGAAGAGAATATTTGGAGTCAACCAAACATCTATTCTTTAATCAATGATGACTATGTATTAATTTCTTTATACGTAGATGATCACCAAAGAATGTTACCAGAAGAAGAACAATTTGATTTTATCAAATCTAACGGTAAAGTAAAAAGAATTAGAACCTATGGTGATAAGTGGGCTACCTTACAAGCAGCTAACTTTAAAACTGCTTCTCAACCATTCTATGTATTAATGAGTCCTGAGTTAGAAGTATTAAACTCACCTCAACAGTATACAGACCACACAACATATTACAATTGGTTAAAAACTGGTTTAGACCGTTTCAACAACAATTAATAGTATTGTTTTATAATCTTTACAAAGCCTCTTTTTTAAAAGGGGCTTTTTTTATATCTTACATTAAAAAAAAGATGAGTCCAGAAACAATCATCAGTATCTTTTTAGGGATCGGGCTTGCCGCTTCGGTCGGATTTCGAGTTTTCCTGCCTTTGTTTGCTTTAAGTTTAGCTGGTTATTACCAAGCTATCCCTTTAAACGAGAACTGGATGTGGGTTGCAAGTTCTCCTGCTATTATCACATTGGGCGTTGCTACTCTATTGGAAATATTTGCCTATTACATTCCTTGGTTTGACAACGTACTCGATACTATAGCCATTCCGTTAGCTGCCATTGCGGGTACAGCTGTAATGGTTTCAACTGTTGCCGATTTATCTCCCGTAATTACTTGGGCACTGGCAATTATTGCTGGTGGAGGAACAGCAACGGCAATAAAAGGAACTACAGCTTCTGCTCGTTTAACTTCAACAGCTACAACAGCTGGCGTTGCAAACCCTATAATTTCAACAGTAGAAACAGGCACCTCGGTGGTAATGTCTGCTTTTTCTATCTTCTTGCCTATACTCGCTATCGTTTTTGTTGTTTTTATATTCTTAAGCATGCGAAAGTTATACAGGTTTGTTTTTCCTTCGCTAAAAAAAGACGAAGAACAAGCATAACTAAATCAAACGTAATAGCTTAACATATTTTTTATATCTTTAACAGAAAGAGGAAAAATATGCTAGTAAAAGTTTATGGAAGCGCTGTTTTTGGTATAGAAGCTACTACAATTACTGTTGAAGTAAATATTGATAAAGGAATAGGTTATCATTTGGTAGGATTACCCGATAAAGCCGTAAGTGAAAGTTCGTACAGAATTTCAGCTGCTTTAGCCAATAACAACTATAAACTTCCTGGTAAGAAAATCATAATAAATATGGCTCCTGCCGATATTCGAAAAGAAGGTGCTGCTTATGATTTAACCTTAGCTGTTGGAATTTTAGCAGCTTCTAACCAAATACAATCTGAAAACATAGAAGATTATATAATTATGGGAGAACTTTCTTTAGATGGAAGTTTACACCCCATAAAGGGTGCATTGCCCATTGCTATTAAAGCCCGTGAAGAAGGATTTAAACACTTAATCCTTCCTAAAGAAAATGCAAAAGAAGCAGCCATTGTTAATGACTTAAATGTTTTGGGAGCTGATAATATTATGGAAGTTATCAATCATTTTGATGGTAATAAACTAATTGAACCTACAACCGTTGACACCCGCGCTGAGTTTTATAAACACATGGATTTTCCTGAATTTGATTTTTCAGATGTTAAAGGTCAAGAATCTATTAAACGCTGTATGGAAATTGCTGCTGCTGGCGGACATAACATTATATTAATTGGCCCTCCAGGTGCAGGAAAAACAATGTTAGCCAAACGACTTCCATCAATTTTACCTCCAATGACCTTACATGAAGCCTTAGAAACCACTAAAATACATTCCGTTGTTGGAAAAGTAAAGAATACTGGCTTAATGTATCAACGCCCCTTTCGTAGCCCTCATCATACAATTTCGGACGTTGCACTCGTAGGAGGCGGACAATATCCGCAACCGGGTGAAATTTCATTAGCCCACAACGGAGTATTATTTTTAGATGAGCTTCCTGAGTTTAAACGAACAGTATTAGAAGTCATGCGCCAACCTTTAGAAGATAGAGAAGTTACGATTTCTCGTGCTCGTTTTACTGTGAATTATCCTAGTAGTTTTATGTTAGTCGCAAGTATGAATCCTAGTCCTTCAGGATATTTCAACAATTCAGATTCGCCTATTACCTCCTCACCTGCTGAAATGCAACGTTATTTAAGCAAAATATCGGGTCCGCTATTAGACAGAATCGATATCCATATTGAAGTAACCCCTGTTCCTTTTGAAAAGCTCTCAGAAGAACGCAAAGGAGAAAGTAGTATGGATATTAGGAAGCGTGTCACTAAAGCTAGAGAGATACAAACAGAACGATTTAAAGATTTTGAAAATATTCATTACAATGCACAAATGAATGTAAAACAAATTCGTGAATTTTGTAAATTATCAGAAGAAAGTAAAAGCTTATTGAAAATAGCCATGGAAAAGTTAAACCTATCGGCTAGAGCTTATGACAGAATTTTAAAAGTATCTCGTACCATTGCCGATTTAGCAAATTCAGAAGATATTCAATCAGAACATATTACAGAAGCTATTCAGTATCGTAGTTTAGACAGAGAAGGTTGGTTAAGCTAACCTAAGAAAAAAGAAATACATTGTAAGGCAACAGGCAATTAGCAATGCTTTGCTCAAAAAAACCTCGTTAATACTGGTAAAAAAGAACATTGTGTAAACGATTAATAGTTTTTTAACACTTGTTCTTTGAATAATATTTATAAATTTACAGACTACTATAAAAAATTTTTATAAATGAAAAAATTTATCTATTCATCGCTTTTAGCGCTATCTATCGTTGCATGTAGCAAAGAATCAAAAGATTATGTTACTTTTTCTGGAAAAATAACAAATAAAAATTCAGATTCTGTTGTAATATCTAACCCTCAATTTAAATTCAACAGAGTAATAAAAGTTGATGAAAATGGTATGTTTAAAGATACTATGAATGTAAAAGATGGCTTTTACAGACTTTTTGATGGGAAAGAATACGCTACTTTATACTTAAAAAACGGAGCTGATATTAACATGACTCTTGATACGAATGAGTTTGATGAAACTATCACTTTTACAGGAGAAGGCTCTAAAGAAAGTGCTTTCATCGCTAAATCTTCTATGGAGCAAGAAAAATTATTTGGAGATAAAGAGTTAATGGATTTACCAGAATTAGACTTTAGAGCTAAAGTTTCTGAATTTGTTGATGGATTTAACAAAAGAGTTGATGAAGCTGCTTTAGATTCTACATTTGTTGCAAACCAAAAACAAAGTATTACTGGTTTAGAAAAATACTTAACAAAAGTATATAACGATAAACAATACTTAGCTAAAAACTTAGCAAAAGGTATGGCATCTCCTAAATTTGTAGATTACGAAAACAATGCTGGAGGTACTACTTCTTTAGATGATTTAAAAGGAAAATACGTTTATATCGATTTATGGGCTACTTGGTGTCAGCCTTGTAAAAACGAAATTCCTTTCTTAAAGCAAGTTGAAGCAAAATATCACAATAAAAATATCGCATTTGTAAGTATTTCTGTTGACAGACAAAAAGATTATGAAACTTGGAAACAAATGATTGTTGACAAAGAATTAACAGGTGTTCAATTATACGCTAAAGAAGATAAGTCTTTCATGGATGCTTATAGAGTTTCTGGAATTCCAAGATTTATCTTATTAGATCCTCAAGGAAACATTGTAGATTCTAACGCTCCAAGACCTTCTAATCCTAAATTAGTTGAGTTATTCGAATCATTAAACATCTAATTAGAAAATCATTAGAAGTTTAGATATAAAAAAATCCCGCAACGTTAATGTTGCGGGATTTTTTTAACTCCTTTATCCTTGTTTAGATTCATTAAAAATAATATATTTGCCGAATGAATTTTTTAACAGAAGACGTATCTTTTAAAATATCTTGTGGTGGCAGAAATTGTTACCAACTAGATTTAGGTTACAAAGTAATAGACTTTACTTTTTGTCAGCTATTGGCTTTCAGAAAAAAAGTACTAGAATACGCTTCTTACGAATCATTAGAAACGATTATCGACGGTGATAACTTCGTACTCCTTTTTGCAGCAGACAACAAGCACTTATTATTCTTAGATGTACCTCAACTTATAGAATTACGAGAACTTCTTTTAGCTATTTTTAAGCAGAAAACCCTTTACTAAGACTAGCTTTAAATTAGATACTCCATTCTTTTTAAAGCCTTATAATCTGTATCTTTATAGTATTAAAACTAAACAAAATATTATGGAAACAGCAATAAGAAGAGACATGATTTTAGATGTGGAAGTAGTTGATTTGCTAAACCACCAAATCATGATGGAGCAATATGCTTCTTCTAAGTACTTAGCTATGGCATCTTGGTGCGACCAAAGAGAGCTTAGAAATAGTGCTACTTATTTTTATAAGCAAGCTGAAGAAGAAAGAGCTCATATGATAAAGATTTTTAAATTTGTAAACGATAATGGTGGTAGTGCCATCTCTCCTACTGTAACAGAAGTAGCGCATGAATTTGAAAGCTTACGAGCTATTTTTGAAGCTTCTTTAGATGCAGAAATAGAAGTAACTAAAGCTATTCATAACGTATTTAAAACCGCAAGAAAAGTAGGTGATTTTACTTCTGAAATCTTTTTACAATGGTTTGTTACAGAACAAGCTGAGGAAGAAGAAAAAGTAAGAGACATTTTAGACTTAATCGATTTAATGGAAGGTATGCCTTTAAAAATGATTGATGAGCGTATTCCTACTGAATAAAACAAAACGTTTATAAAAAGCATAAAAAAATCCCGCAACAATGTTGCGGGATTTTTTGTGTCTTGACTCTTGATTCTAAAATCTCAAATCTCAAATCTCAAATCTATAATCTAGTATCTATAGTGTTCTGGCTTGTATGGACCTTCAACAGTTACACCAATATATTTCGCTTGGTCTTCACGTAACTCAGTTAACTCTACACCAATCTTAGCTAAGTGCAATTTTGCTACTTTTTCATCTAAATGTTTTGGTAACATGTACACCTCATTTTTATACGCATCAGAATTATTCCATAACTCGATTTGCGCTAAAGTTTGATTTGTAAATGAGTTAGACATTACAAAACTTGGGTGACCTGTAGCACAACCTAAGTTTACTAAACGTCCTTCAGCTAATACGATAATATCGTTTCCTTTAACTGTATACTTATCAACCTGAGGCTTAATTTCAACCTTAGTATCTCCGTAAGTATCGTTTAACCAAGCCATTTGGATTTCGTTATCAAAGTGACCGATGTTACAAACGATAGTCTTATCTTTCATTGCTTCGAAGTGCTCAGAACGTACGATATCTTTGTTACCAGTAGTAGTAATTACGATATCAGCCTTACCTACAACAGTTTCTAATTTCTTTACTTCAAAACCATCCATAGCAGCTTGTAACGCACAAATAGGATCAATTTCAGTAACAGTAACGATAGAACCAGCTCCACGGAAAGAAGCCGCAGTACCTTTACCTACATCACCATAACCACAAACCACTACTCTTTTACCAGCTAACATTACATCAGTAGCACGACGAATTGCATCTACAGCAGATTCTTTACATCCGTACTTATTGTCAAACTTCGATTTAGTAACCGAGTCATTTACGTTAATAGCAGGCATTGGTAACGTTCCGTTTTTCATACGCTCGTATAAACGGTGTACCCCTGTAGTAGTTTCTTCAGATAAACCTTTAATTCCAGGAGCTAACTCAGGATATTTATCTAAAACCATATTCGTTAAATCTCCACCATCATCTAAAATCATGTTTAATGGCTTACGGTCTTCACCAAAGAATAACGTTTGCTCAATACACCAATCAAACTCTTCTTCGTTCATACCTTTCCAAGCATATACAGGAGTTCCTGCAGCTGCAATTGCCGCAGCAGCTTGATCTTGCGTAGAGAAAATATTACAAGAACTCCAAGTAACCTCAGCACCTAAAGCTTGTAATGTTTCAATTAAAACCGCAGTTTGAATCGTCATGTGTAAACATCCTGCAATTCTTGCACCTTTTAAAGGTTGCTCCTCTTTGTATTCTTCACGTAAACTCATTAACCCAGGCATTTCTGCCTCTGCCAATTCAATCTCTTTTCTTCCCCAATCGGCTAAAGAAATATCTTTAACTTTGTAAGGAACATATGTAACGGTTTTTGTGCTCATATTTTTGTATATTTATATATCTTAAATTTGAGTCGCAAAATTACGAAATAACTTTCTAAAATATGCCTCTTTACAAAACATTAACGGTAAACAACCACGCTAAAGCGTTGATTTGGAAGATAGATGAACCTTTTGAAGAACTTTCAAAAGGGGTATTTCTTACAGATGAAAATCAGCAGCGAGTAAATGGTATGAAATCCGATTTGCATCAAAGAGGTTTTTTAAGTGTGCGCCATTTACTAAAAGAAATTGGTTATACTGATAATGATTTAGTGTACGATGAGTATGGAAAACCACATTTAAAAGATGGAAATTTTATTTCGATAACGCATTCATTCATCTTTTCGGCTATCATTATTTCTACAGAACAACCTGTTGGTATTGATATTGAAATGCAGCGAGACAAGATTGTGAAAATCGCACACAAATTTACTCCTATTGAAGAATACAAATCGATTGCCAACCACGATGCTTTGGTAAGTAAACTCACCATTGTTTGGGGCGCCAAAGAAAGTTTGTATAAAATCTACGGAAAGAAAAAACTCCGCTTCTTAGAAAACATTTATATTGAAGATTTCTCTTTTGACACCAATGAAACTACAGGTAAAATTTTGTGCGAAGGTGAAACTTCTGACTACGATATTCGCTTCTTAGAAATGGAAGGGTTTACTTGTGTATATGCATACTAAGGAACTATTCTATTAAAACACCTTAAACAATTTTGAAACTTTGTAACTTTGTTTCTTTTCAAAAAAAAAGAACAATGAAAATCTCTGTAGAACTTACCCTAAGTCCACTTCAAAACGAATTTGAAGAACCTATTATCAACTTCATTAAAAAGTTACGTGCTTCTGGTTTAACTATATTGGAAAATCCATTAAGCACCCAAGTATATGGTGACTATGACACCGTAATGAATTTGATTACTTCTGAGTTAAAAAACACGTTTGAATTAATAGATAATGGATTGTTATTTATGAAAATTGTAAAAACGGATCGTAGCGATTATGAACCAACTTTTTGATTTCCTTTTCGGTCAATATGCCAACTATAATCCCATAGATGTTTGGCTAGAAATTATTGCCGTAATTTTTGGTTTTTTATCGGTTTGGTATTCTAAGCAGAATAAAATTTGGGTGTTCCCTACGGGGATGATAAGCACTGCTATTTTTGTGTACCTCTTGTTAAAATGGGAACTATTAGGCGATATGATGATTAACGGCTACTATTTTAGCATGAGTGTATACGGTTGGTATATCTGGACGCGTAAAGTAGATGCCTCTCACGTTACACCAATTTCTAGAACCACACCAAAAGAGAAAAAAATAAGCATCGCTATTTTTTTAGCAACCCTAATTTTTGTGTATGTTGTGTACACAAGTTTCGACAAATGGACTAACTGGACTGCCTATGTTGATACCGTTACCACAGCTATTTTCTTTGTGGGAATGTGGCTCATGGCAAAACGAAAAATAGAGAACTGGATTTATTGGATTATCGGAGATATCATTTCCGTTCCTTTGTACTTTTATAAAGGATTTACCTTTACCAGTTTTCAATATTTAATTTTTACTTTTATAGCAATTGCAGGATATTTAGCATGGAAAAAGCACTTAAACAACAACCTATCAACCTTGTAAAGGTAGTTTTATTTGGACCTGAAAGTACGGGAAAAACTACCCTTTCTAGTCAGTTAGCACGCCATTACAATACGGTTTGGGCTCCCGAATTTGCTCGGGAATATTTACAAGACAAATGGAATAACGAACGTAAAACCTGTGAACAAAGCGATTTAATTCCGATTGCTGAAGGACAAATGGGTTTGGAAAACGAATTGGCTAGAAAAGCAGATAAAGTCTTGGTTTGTGACACCGATTTGCTAGAAACTAAAGTATATTCTGAAGAGTATTATGGCGGATTCGTAGATCCGAAATTAGATGAGGCTGCCATTGCAAACACTTACGATATTTATTTTTTAACCTATATCGATACTCCTTGGGAGGCCGATGATTTACGCGACAGACCCGAGCAACGTTTGGAAATGTTTAAAGCCTTTGAAAATGCGTTAAAAAAATACAATCGCCCTTATTTGTTATTAAAAGGTGATAAAGAAACCCGCTTAAAAAAAGCAGTAGCAATTATTGATGCGTTACTCGCTGAAAAAGAAAACTTGTATTCTTTTTCGGATACCCTTACCGATGTAGACATGCATTTTATGCATCAAGATTTAGGAACACCCGATTACCCAATTGACTAATGAATAAATACATTAAAGAAAACTGTCAATTCGAGTGAATTTTGCGATTGAAAAGAGCATAATTTGTATCGAGAATTTAGGACTTAGACGCTGGAATAGTTCTCGATAGCTCTGCTGAGCGTAGCCGAAGTAAAATTTTCATCTCGTTATCACTTGATAAAAACCACTCGAACTGACATTAGAAATTAATGCATTCACAAACACCATGAACAAAGAACAACTACTAAAAGAACTCAATTTTAAAGCCGTACGAAGCTCTGGTGCGGGCGGACAGCATGTAAACAAGGTTTCCTCAAAAGTAGAATTGACGTTTACTATCGAAAGTTCTGAAGGACTCACCGAAGAGGAAAAAGAATTGTTGCTTAAAAACCTAGACAACAGATTGTCTAAAGACAATGTTTTAACCCTAAGCTCTCAAGAAAGCCGCTCACAACACCGCAATAAAGAATTGGTAACTGAACGCTTTTTTAACCTCTTAGAACAAGCTTTAGTAGTACCTAAAGTACGTAAAGCTACTAAACCTAAAAAAGCAGCGATCACCAAACGTTTAGACGAAAAAAAACAACACTCAGAAAAAAAAGAAAACCGAAAAAAGTTTCGGTTTTAGAATATAAAAAGTTAAAAACACTATTACCTTTAACTTTTTTACTTAAATCTTTTCTTACAACGGAATATTCCCATGTTTTCTATTAGGTCGTTCTACCTTTTTACCTTCTAACATAGCAAAGGCTTTAATCAGTTTTCTACGGGTGTTTTGTGGCAAAATAACCTCATCTACAAATCCGCGTTCTGCTGCTCGGTACGGATTCGCAAATTTATCAGCATACTCCGCTTCTTTCTCCGCTAGTTTCGCTTCGTGATCGTCTGCTTCGGCAATTTCCTTTTTAAAGATAATTTCACTCGCTCCTTTTGCTCCCATTACCGCAATTTCTGCACTAGGCCATGCAAAATTCATATCGGCTCCAATGTGTTTTGAATTCATTACGTCATAGGCTCCACCATAAGCTTTACGGGTAATTACACTTACTCTTGGCACGGTAGCTTCACTCAACGCATATAATAGTTTTGCTCCATTGGTAATAATAGCGTTCCATTCTTGGTCAGTTCCTGGTAAAAATCCTGGTACATCTACCAACACTAATAACGGAATATTAAAGCAATCACAAAAACGAGTGAATCGTGCTGCTTTTTTAGAACTGTTTACATCCAAACATCCGGCTAAACTCATCGGTTGGTTGGCAACAATCCCAACACTTCTTCCTCCTAAACGCGCAAACCCAACCACGATATTATCAGCATAATCTTTATGGATTTCAAAAAACGAATCAGCATCAGCAATACCATCAATTACTGCACGCATATCGTACGGCTTGTTGGCATTATCTGGAACTATATTGGCTAATTCTTCTCTAATTTCATCGCCTAATTCAAATGGTAACTTTGCTGTAGTTTCTTGATTGTTCTGTGGCATATAGCTCAACAATGTTTTAATATCTTCCAAACATTGTACATCGTTCGCTGCCGTTAAATGCGTAACTCCCGATTTGGTTGCATGCGTACTCGCTCCTCCTAATTCTTCTGAAGTTACTTCTTCATTGGTTACTGTTTTTACTACGTTAGGTCCCGTAACAAACATATAACTTGAATTTTCTACCATAACGGTAAAATCGGTCATCGCTGGTGAATATACTGCTCCACCTGCACAAGGTCCCATAATTGCTGAGATTTGTGGAATTACTCCTGATGCTTGTACATTTCTGTAAAAAATATCGGCATAACCACCTAACGAACGTACTCCTTCTTGAATACGCGCTCCACCAGAATCGTTCAATCCGATTAATGGCGCTCCTACTTTTACCGCTAAATCCATAATCTTACAGATTTTTTCGGCGTGTGTTTCCGATAACGAACCTCCAAACACCGTAAAGTCTTGTGCAAACACATATACTAAACGTCCGTTTACAGTTCCGTATCCTGTTACCACTCCGTCACCATAAAACTTCTGATTTTCCATTCCAAAATCGGTCGTTCTATGGGTTACTAAAATGCCGACTTCTTCAAAAGAACCTTCATCTAAGAAATAATCGATTCGCTCACGAGCGGTTAATTTTCCTTTTTGATGATGACGGTCGGTACGTTGTTGTCCGCCTCCTAACTTTGCTTCGGTAAGTTTATGTTGTAATTCTTCTATTTTAGATTTCATCTATATTCTTTTTTTGGGCGTTCCCCAAGGGTCGGGCTTTCCGCTATATCTTTTGTTGGTTCTCGATACTTGCTTCGCAAACTCGAACTGACAACAAAAGGATGCCGCTGCAATCCCTAACGCACATGATGTATTAACAAGTTTTTAAAATACGTTGCTCTTTTAAATACTGCTGTAAGGCTACTTGTGCAGCAATCTTTGCTTCTTTTTCGTATCCTGCTTTTAACAACTCAGGCGTATAATATTTCTTTACAAAATGAGTATCGAAATTCCCTGAGGTGAAAGCTTCGTGTTCGCATACGAACTTTCCGAACGGCAACGTAGTTTCTATTCCTTTTACCTTATAATTACTAATCGCTTGTTTCATTAACTCAATAGCTTCTTCGCGTGTATTTCCGTAGGTAATCAATTTAGAAATCATCGGGTCGTAATAAATAGGAATTTCCATTCCTTCTTCAAAACCATCATCTACACGAATATTTTCTCCTTTCGGATGTCGGTAGGTTTCCAACACTCCAATACTCGGTGCAAAATTGTCTAACGGATCTTCTGCATATACACGTAACTCTAGTGCATGTCCGTTAATTTGTAAATCGTCTTGGGTGAATGATAGCTCCTCTCCTCTTGCTATTTTTATTTGTTGCTCTACTAAGTCTACTCCCGTAATGAGTTCAGTAACTGGATGCTCTACTTGTAAACGTGTATTCATTTCTAGGAAGTAGAAGTTTTTGTTTTCGTCTAGTAAGAACTCCACTGTTCCAGCTCCTAAATAATCACAAGCTTTCGCAACTCTTACAGCTGCAGCCCCCATGGCTTCTCTAATTTCTGGAGTCAACACACTCGATGGTGCTTCTTCTACTACTTTTTGGTGGCGACGTTGTACCGAACATTCGCGTTCAAATAAGTGTACTACGTTTCCATGAGCATCTGCCAATACTTGGATTTCGATATGACGTGGTGACCCTACATATTTTTCTATAAATACAGAACCATCTCCAAAAGCTGATTCTGCCTCTGAAATTGCACGCTGCATTTGTTCTTTAATATCGGCTTCTTTTTCAACAACACGCATTCCTTTTCCTCCACCTCCTGCTGAAGCTTTGATTAAAATCGGATATCCTATTTCATTCGCTACTTTCGAAGCATATTCTACATCGGTTACCGCTTCGTCAATACCTGGAACCATCGGAATATCATAGGCTTTTACTGCATCTTTTGCAGCCAATTTACTTCCCATAACTTCAATAGCATGAGTTTTTGGACCTATAAATACAATTCCTGATTTTGCTACGGCTTCTCCAAAGGCTGCGTTTTCACTTAAAAATCCGTATCCTGGGTGAATTCCATCTACATCTAACTCTTTCGCTACTTCAATAATTTTATCGCCTAATAAATACGATTGGTTAGAAGGTGCAGGACCAATACATACTGCTTCGTCTGCAAAAGTTACGTGTGGTGAATTTCTGTCTGCTTCAGAAAAAACTGCTACCGTTTTAATTCCCATCTTTTTTGCTGTACGCATTACACGCAAGGCAATTTCTCCTCTATTTGCTACTAATATCTTTTTCATATTATTCCATTTCTATTAAAACCGTATTCTTTTCTACTTTATCACCTGCCTGAATAGCTACCGATTTTACGACTCCGTCTCTTGGTGCTTGTAAGGTATTCTCCATTTTCATGGCTTCTAACACCAAAATTCCATCACCTTCTTTTACTTCTTGACCAATTTCAACATCAACAGAAACAATTAACCCAGGCATTGGTGCCTTGATATCGTTTTCTTTTTTCTCTGCAGCTACTTCTAAACCTAATTCATCAATCAACATATCTAATTCGTTAGAAATATTCACCTCATAGGTGTTTCCGTTGATTTGAATGGTGTATGTTTTTTTGTTGAAGTTTGTTTGGAGTATGGTAGCTTGATACGATTGGTTACCACCAAGTACGTGGTAGTTATTTTGTGATTTTTCTACTATGTCTAACGCCTCTATTTGCGCTTCAGTAAAGTCAAAATCATGCGTTTTATTAACGCTCGTTTTAAAAGATTTACTCATAAATGTCTGATATTTTCACCACTAAAATATTAAAATTACAACGGAATGCATGTGTTAAATCTATAAATTGATTAGAATGTTTTTTTACTTCCTTGATTTCATCCTATTCATTTATGAATAACCCTAGAAAAACCCGCTATTTATCGCTCTTAATTCATATTTCGTATTTACCTTTGCACCGTTCTCATAAAGGGGTGCTTTTTTGAGTTATTAGTGTTTAATGAATAGTTGTTAGTTAACTTAAAATTCAACATTTACAACTCATAGTTAAAAATAGGCTGAGATCATACCCAACGAACCTGGAACAGGTAATGCTGTTTAGGGAGGCGATAATCGCCATTTGGAAACCAATTATTACGAGAAACTTGTTTATTGAAGAAAAGATTACTTCGTCGTAAACTCCTCGTAATGACAAATTTTAATTATTCAATGTTTAACTAAAGAATAATTACCTCTTTTTATTCGATTTTGTTTTTTATAAATGAGACCGATGTCTTTTCGTAAAAAAGTGAAGATAGTAACTTTTTTACTCGTAGTATTCACAACATTAACAACAAGCGCACAAACGTTTATTTTATCTGGTAAAGTAGTTGATGGAAATCAAGAACCTTTAGTTGGCGCAACCGTTGCTGTTAGAAATCAAACCAAAGGAACTTCAACCGATTTTGAAGGTAGTTTTAAATTAAACCTAACCAAAGGAACACATGTTATTGAGGTTTCTTATGTAGGATTTAAAAGTACTTCGCAAGAAGTTGAACTTACCAACAACCAACAAATTACCTTTCAATTAATTTCTAACGAAACAGTGTTAGATGAAGTGTTGGTTTCTGCTGTTCGTGTAAAAGCAGATGCACCTGTAACACACTCTAACCTTAGCAAACAAGAAATAGAAAAACGTAATTTAGGACAGGATATTCCTGTATTATTAAACTATTTACCTTCGGTAACATCCTCATCAGATGCGGGTGCTGGTATTGGATACACCTATATTCGTGTACGTGGTTCGGATGCTTCTCGTGTAAATGTTACCATTAACGGAATTCCGTATAACGATGCCGAAAGTCAAGGAACTTTTTGGGTAAATATGGGAGATTTTGCTTCGTCAACCCAAAGCTTACAATTACAACGTGGTGTAGGAACTTCTACGAACGGTTCTGGAGCTTTTGGTGCTAGTTTAAACATTTTAACTGATGCTGTTTCAGAAGAAGCTGGTGGAGAAATTTCAAATGCTTTTGGTTCGTTCGGAACAAGAAAGCACACCGTAAAATTTACTACTGGAAAACTAAACGATCATTTTGAGTTTGCAGGACGTTTGTCTAACATTTACTCTGATGGATACGTTGATAGAGCTTTTACCGATTTAAAATCGTATTTCTTACAAGGTAGTTATACTGATGACAATACGTTGATTAAAGCCTTAGCTTTTGGAGGAAAAGAAAGAACGTACCAAGCTTGGTATGGATTAAGTGCTGAGGAATTACAAGAAAACCGTCGTCAAAATCCGTATACCTATGACAACGAAACTGATAATTATTGGCAAGATCACTACCAATTACACTGGAATGAGCAGTTATCTGAAAATTGGTCTACCAATATTGGTTTAAATTATACCAAAGGAGAAGGGTATTTTGAGCAATTTAAAGAAGACAGTGCTGTATCAAAATATGATGGTATTGTAGAAGCGACAGGAACTGACTGGTATGGTTCTCCGGCTACAGATTTAATTGTTCGTCGTTGGTTAGACAATGACTTTTATGTGGCTAATGCTAACGTAACTTATAAAACTGAAAAGTTCGAGTTAATATCTGGTGCTTCTTATAGTAATTATACAGGAGATCATTTTGGAGAAGTTATTTGGGCTAAAGAATTTGCTGATGGAGCTAGTATTAGAGATCATTATTATTTTAGTGATGCTAAAAAAGATGATTTTAGTGTTTTTTCTAAGGCTACTTTTAATGTTTTTGATAACCTAAAAGCTTTTGTTGATCTACAAGGTAGATTTATTGATTATCAAACTAACGGATTAACTTCAGATAGAAACCCTTTAAATGTTGATACTTCGTTTAGCTTCTTTAATCCTAAGCTAGGGGTTACTTACACCATCAATAAAGAAAACAGTATTTATGCATCGTATGCGCGTGCGAACAGAGAACCGAACCGTGATGATTTTCAAAACGGTATCAACGTACAACATGAAACCTTAGATGATTTTGAACTTGGATGGCGTTTACACAATAAAACAGTTCAATTGAATACTAATATCTACTATATGTCTTACGATAATCAATTAATTCAAACAGGTGGACTAAATGATGTAGGGGAGTATTTACGTGAAAACGTTAAAGATAGCTATCGTTTAGGAGTAGAAATTGATGCTAATATTAATGTTTCAGACAAGTTTAGCATTAACCAAAACCTTACGGTAAGTAGTAATAAAATCAATAATTTTATGTTAGATCGTGATGGTGTTCAACGTAATATTGGAACTACGGATATTGCTTTTTCTCCTAATATTATTGCTGGAAATGCTTTAGTTTATAAGCCTGCAAAAGGGCTACAATTAGCTTTACTGTCTAAATTTGTTGGTGAACAATACTTAAGTAATACTAATACAAAAGCCTCTAAACTAGATAGCTATTACGTTAGTGATTTTAATGTTAGTTATGAACTTGAAATGAATACAATTTTTAAATCAATTGTATTTACAGGATTGGTTAACAACCTTTTTGATAAAGAATATGTTGATAGAGGGTATACCTATTTAAATACTTGGGACACTCCTGGAACTTCTTTTGAAGTACAAGGATACTATCCGCAAGCTACTAGAAACTTTTTAGTAGGTGCAACGTTAAAATTTTAAGTGGGAAAAGAGCTAAGAAAAAGTAAAACCGAGACAATTGTCTCGGTTTTTTTATGCTCTTGAAAATTAAGTTCTAAAAGACTAACTTCGTTATCGGTAGATATAACTTATATTCTTAATTACGTTATCATTAATTTTGAAATAAACCTAACAAAAGCAAAAAAAACCTTAAAAATTATATTTTTTTAAAAATAAAATCAAATAATTGATTTTATTTTGTATTTTAGCTTAAAACAAGATTTTAATGATAAAAGAAATTTCTAAAAAGCAAGTTTTAGACAGAATAAGGTTTGAAAACCCTTGGTGGGTTGAAGGACACATTGAGGATGATTATAATGAAATGCCTCGCAGGTTGTATTTTGAACTTTTTAAACCCCTTGTTTATGAGAGAGATATAAGACGGGCTGTTGTTTTAATGGGACCTAGACGTGTAGGTAAAACTGTAATGTTATTCCATCTAGTTGAAGATTTAATTCAAAATGGTGTTAATCCTAAAAAAATTATTTTCATCACAATTGAAAATCCGATTTATAATAACATTCCTTTAGAGCAATTGTTTTTATATGCTAAAGAAGCTACTGGAATAAAAGATAAAAATGATTGGCATATTATTTATGATGAGATTCAATATTGTAGAGATTGGGAAGTTCATTTAAAATCTTTAGTAGATAGTTATCGTAAAGATAAGTTTATCGTATCTGGTTCAGCTGCTGCCGCTTTAAAATTCGCAAGTAATGAAAGTGGAGCGGGAAGATTTACAGACTTTTTATTACCACCTTTAACATTTAACGAATATATATCACTTAAAGGATTAGATAGGATAATTACAACAACAAACCTTAAATGGAAAGAGCATATTACCGAATTTTATTCATCATCACATTTAGATGAATTAAACAAACATTTTCTTGATTACATAAATTTTGGTGGTTATCCTGAAGTTATTTTTTCAGAAAAAATTCAAGCTAATCCAGGAAGATATATAAGACAAGACATAGTAGATAAAGTTTTATTAAGAGATTTACCTAGTTTATATGGAATTAGCGATACAAGAGAATTAAATTCACTGTTTACTACAATTGCATATAATAGCGGTGGAGAATTTTCTCTTGAAACATTAAGTAAACAATCTCAAGTACCTAAAAACACTTTAAAAAAGTATATTGAATACTTGGAAGCAGCCTACTTAATAAAACAAGTAAAGCGAATAGACCAAAGTGGTAAACGATTTAAAAGAGATAACTTTTTCAAAATATATTTAACAAATCCATCTTTAAGAAGCGCATTGTTTTCCCCCATAACTGCTACTGATGAAATGATTGGGAATATGGTAGAAACCGCAATATTTGCTCAATGGATGCATCGTGAATGGTTTACGCCTTGGTATGCAAGATGGTCAGGTGGAGAAGTTGATATGGTTGGAATTAGCGATTCAACCTTAAAACCTTTATGGGCACTAGAAATTAAATGGTCTAACAGATATTTTGATAAACCTAATGAACTCAAAAGTTTGTATAAATTCTGCACAGAGACTAGTTTAAACTATCCTATAGTAACTACTATAGACAAAGAAGGAGAAAAAGAATATAAAGAATTAAATATTCAGTTTCTTCCATCTTCCGCTTATGCTTATACTGTCGGAAAAAACAGTTTAGACCGAAAGAAAAATATATAAAAAGCTACTTACAACAATCGTTCCTATAAAAAGTAATTGCTTCTTCTCGTCTACTTTTGAAAATCTTCGTAGATTTTTAGTTTAGTATGTATCTACAAAATTTAATACTAAATCACGCAACTAATCATAGCCGAAGCTGATAACAAAACACAAAAAATCCCGAGCAAATGCTCGGGATTTTCTTTATTCTTTATTTTTTTCTTCCCATTCTAAAATTCCTCCTAGAACATTGTAGGCTTTGTATCCTTTTTTGGCTAGGAGTTCTGTAGCTTTTTTACTTCTACCTCCTGAGCGACAGTAAATATATACAGGTTGCGTTTTATCTAACTTTTCTAAAACCTTTCCTTCAAAGTCATCTCCTGTAATATCTATTTTTATCGGATCTTTAATTACTCCCTCTGCCCATTCTTGTGGAGTTCTAACGTCTAATAACTCTACGTTATCTTCGTTTTCTAAAACTACCTGCAAGTTTTCAACCGTGATATCTTTTGCCTCATTGGTTTGAGGTTTACACGACAATACCACTGTTAAAAATAAACCTACTAAAAATATACCTCTCTTCATTATTTTTATTTTAAAGTTGATGGACAAACAGCTGCTGATCTTGGAATATCAGTTTCTTTAATTGCTTTGTATCCACCTGCAACATCAATTATGTTATGGAATCCTCTTGCTTTTAAAATAGATGCTGCAATTACAGAACGATATCCACCTGCACAATGCACATAAAAATCTCCTTTCGTTGGAAACTCTTCAATATGATCGTTTAAGAAATCTAACGGAGTACTTGGTGCATCTATAATATGCTCACTTGCATATTCTCCTGGTTTACGCACATCAAAAACTGGAGCTCCCTTCGTAAGTTCTTCTGCTAAAACAGTTGCAGGAACAGAACGCAAGGTATCTACTTCTTTTCCTGCTGCTTTCCAAGCATCAAAACTTCCATCTAAATATCCTAATACATTGTCAAAACCAACACGAGATAAACGTGTAATCGTCGTTTCTTCTTGTCCTTCAGGGGTAACTAATAAAATTGGTTGTGTAACATCTTTAATCAAGGCTCCTACCCATGGGGCAAATGTTCCTCCTAAACCAATAAAAATTGACTGCGGAATGAATCCTTGAACAAATTCTGCTTGATTACGAACATCTAACACCAACGCATCAGTTTCATTCGCTATTTTTTCAAAATCTTCTACTGATAAAGCTTTTGCTCCGCTTTTAATAACTTCATCGATAGATTGGTATCCTTCCTTATTCATTTTTACATTTAAAGGAAAATATTCAGGTGGAGGCAATAAACCATCAGTTACTTCTTTCACAAACTCTTCTTTGGTCATGTCTGCACGCAATGCGTAATTGGTTTTCTTTTGATCTCCAATCGTTCCAACTGTTTCTTTACTTAAATTCTTACCACAAGCTGAACCTGCTCCGTGTGCTGGATACACGATTACTTCATCTTCCAACGTCATGATTTTTGTACGTAAACTATCGTACAATAATCCTGCTAATTCTTCTTGTGTTAAATTTGCTGCTTTTTGCGCTAAATCAGGACGCCCTACATCTCCTAAGAATAAAGTATCTCCACTAAAAATCGCATGATTTTTTCCGTCTTTATCTTTTAATAAATAAGAAGCACTTTCCATGGTATGCCCTGGTGTGTGTAATACGGTGATGGTAATATCACCTAACGTAAATACTTCACCATCTGTTGCGATATGAGCCTCGTAGTTCGTTTTCGCTGTTGGTCCATATACAATCGTTGCTCCTGTTTTTTCTGCAAGGGTTACGTGACCGCTTACAAAATCTGCATGAAAATGCGTTTCAAAAATATATTTGATTTTAGCGCCATCTTTTTCAGCTCTGTTTATATAAGGATCTACTTCACGTAATGGATCTATGATTGCTACTTCTCCGTTACTTTCAATATAATAGGCTCCTTGTGCTAAACAACCTGTATAAATTTGCTCTATTTTCATAATATTATATAGTTATTTATACGCTTGATGTATGTATTGTGCGTATTTTTTTTGGTTTTGATTATCTCCTGTTTTATAAAAATTTACGGCTCCATTAGCACGCATAAAAAAGTGATCTAAACTTACAACATCTAATAAACCACCTCTAAAAAAGGCATCTCTTACTGGCCCTTTGACTCCTGCAAAATAGAATTGGATATTATGCTTGTTAAAATAAACTATACGTTCTTTTAACATATCTATACCCGTACTATCTACTCTGTTAATACTCTCTGCATCTAAAACAATCAACTTTAATGCCTTTCCTTTTTCTGCTGCCATTTCGTCTAATTTATCACGAAAATAGTTGGAATTGGCATAAAATAATTGTGCATCAAAGCGGAACACTAAAATTTCTTCTTCTATGATAACTTCCTTGAATCTGTTTTTATTACGATAAAAATCTGAATTTGGCACTTTTCCTAACTCCGCTACGTACGGTCTTGAGGTTCTAAAAATTAAAACGATTAACGATAAAACTACTCCTATTAAAATTCCATATTCAATTCCGAAGAAAATCGTTGCTAAAAAAGTAGCTAATAATAACCAGAAATCTAAGTTATTCGCTTTCCATAACCTTCTTGCTTCTTTTACATTTATCAAGTTAAAAACCGCAACAATAATAATTGCTGATAAAATAGTTTTAGGTAAATGGTAAAATACCGGTGTTAAGAAAAGTAAGGTGATTACTACTAATAATGCTGAAACAATTGCTGAAACCCCTGTTGTCCCTCCTGATTCTGCATTGATTGCCGAACGAGAAAAACTTGAGGCTGAAGGATATGATTGAAACAACGATCCAACCATGTTACTTAATCCTAACGCTACTAATTCTTGGTTTGGTCGAACCCTATATTCATCTTGTTTAGCTTCCAACGTTTTTCCTATAGAAATGGTTTCTAAATATCCTACCATCACCAATGTTGCAGCAATTGGTATTAATTCTCGTATTAATGCTACATCAATTACTGGTATTGAAAACTTAGGAAGTCCTGAAGGAATATCTTTTACGATAGCTACATCTGTAAGTTGATCTCCAAAAAGACGTATTGTTACGATTCCTAATATCACAACGATTAATGCATTTGGAATCTTTCTATTTATTTTTCTAAAAATTATGATAATTATACAGGCAATTAAACCTATGATCGTAGTATTTGTTTTAAAATATTGAAGTCGGAACAAAATATCTTCTAACAACACATGTATTTGATCACTTTGTACAAAATCTACTCCAAATAAATTTCTAAACTGATTCAGTCCAATAATTAAAGCTACGGCTGATGTAAACCCAGTTATTACTGGTCTCGATAAAAAGTTAACTACAAAACCTAAGCGGAAAATTCCCATTAAAAATTGTATACTCCCTACTACCAACGCAAGTAATATTGCTATACCTATATAACTTTCAGATCCTGTTAATGCTAAGGTAGAAACTCCTGTTGCAACGATTAATGAATCCATTGCTACAGGACCAATTGCTACTTGGCGTGATGTACCAAAAATAGCATACATTAATTGAGGCATTAATGCGGCATACAACCCATAAATTGGTGGTAATCCAGCAATAAGTGCATACGCTATACCTTGTGGAATTAACACAATAGCAACGGTTATACCTGCAACTACATCACCTCTTAATTGTGATTTTTTATAGTTGGGCAACCATTCTAGTATCGGTATGAGTTTTTTTAACAGTTTCATTTTTAAAAGAGCTCTCCTTGGCTACTTCCTTTAATTCTACCTAAATGTTTATAAGCCAAATCGGTTACTTCTCTTCCTCTTGGCGTACGCATGATAAACCCTTGTTGAATTAAAAAAGGTTCATACACTTCTTCTATTGTTTCTGAATTTTCTGCCACGGCAGTAGCTAACGTGGTAATTCCAACTGGCCCCCCTTTGAACTTATCAATAATCGTAGATAATATTTTATTATCCATTTCATCTAGCCCATGTGCATCAACATTTAATGCTTTTAGCGCATATCTAGCTATTTCAATAGTAATGGTACCATCTCCTTTTATTTGTGCAAAATCGCGCACTCTACGCAATAATGCATTCGCTATACGTGGTGTTCCTCTACTTCTTCCTGCTATTTCAATAGCAGCTTCCATAGAAATTGGCACTTTTAATATAAATGCACTTCGTTGGATGATGTTTGTTAGCAGTTCAGTTGAGTAATAATGTAATCGACTACTGATTCCAAAACGAGCTCTCATAGGAGCTGTAAGTAATCCTGATCGTGTAGTTGCTCCTACTAAAGTAAACGGTTCTAAATTGATTTGTACTGTACGTGCATTAGGCCCTGATTCAATCATAATATCGATTTTATAATCTTCCATAGCCGAATACAAATATTCTTCTACTACAGGGCTTAATCGATGGATTTCATCTATAAAAAGTACATCTCTTTCATCTAAGTTGGTTAGTAAACCTGCTAAATCTCCTGGTTTATCTAAAACAGGGCCTGAGGTAACTTTAATTCCTACTCCCAACTCATTCGCTAAAATGTGTGCTAACGTCGTTTTTCCTAACCCCGGAGGTCCATGAAATAAGGCGTGGTCTAACGCTTCATCACGCTGATTTGCTGCTTCAACAAAAATCTTAAGATTTTCTATCGCTTGATCTTGACCTGTAAAATCATCAAATGACAGTGGACGCAGCTTTTTTTCAACGTCTAACTCTTCATTAGAATAATGTTTGTTTTCAGGGTTTAGGTTTTCGTTCATATAGTTGCAAATATACTTGAAATAAAACGGTTGTTTTGTAATATATGTTACTTAGCTCTTTACTATGCTAAGATACGTATTGTAGACAGTCCTAATAATTAATTATTGATAAGGAACAAATTTATTATCAAACTTTACAGAAACAATACTATCTTTAATGTAATTAACGAATATATAATTACAAGTTAATTTATCTAAAAGAACATCTTTGCCTTTATTTATGTTTATTTTGACTTTAGAAATATTTTTTATGCTTCCTAAGTTAACATCTTTAGCATAACCTAATGTTTTGTCTGTTGTCACTGTACCTTTAAATACTTCTTTGTTATTCACCGATACTTGAACTAAATCATTATCAAAATGAGACTCAAAAAAGATTACGGTAGTATCACTCTTGTAATCTAAACAATTCCCAGTTCCAAATTTAATTCCATAATTACTTTTAGTATCCTTAACTACTTTTTTACATGACACATTTATAAGGCGAAAAAGTAAAAACATTATAATACTTGGTGTAATGTAATTTTTCATTTTTATATAATATTTTTTTTATTCTTTTTCCAAATTTTATAAAAGGTAGTAAAAATAAAAAGCCTCCCAAAATTGGGAGGCTTTTTATTTTTTACTTTTTATTAAGATGGCTCTTCTCCATCTAATAATGGCACTGTTTGCGGCACGAAGTCTTTTCCGTGAACATACTCTCCATTTTCATCTGTTTTACTGTAATCGTAAGCCCATCTGTGAACTTCAGGAATTTCTCCTGGCCAGTTTCCGTGAATAGCTTCTACAGGAGTAGTCCACTCTAATGTGTTTGCATTCCAAGGGTTTTGCGTAGCTTTTTGACCTCTGTACATAGAGATAAAGAAGTTAGCGATAAAGATTAACTGAGCAAATCCACCGATAATTGCCATGATAGTCATGAATACGTTGATATCTGCTAAGTCATCAAACATTGGGAAACTTGTGTTTGTATAGTAACGACGAGGTAAACCAGCTAAACCAATAAAGTGCATTGGGAAGAATACTCCGTAAGCTGTAATAATTGTTAACCAGAAGTGCCAGTAACCTAATGTTTTGTTCATCATTCTACCATACATTTTAGGGAACCAGTGGTACACACCAGCAAACATTCCTAATAAGGCAGATACCCCCATTACTAAGTGGAAGTGAGCCACTACGAAATAGGTATCGTGAACGTTAATATCTAATGCTGAATCTCCTAATACTAATCCTGTTAAACCTCCTGTTACGAATGTAGAAACTAATCCGATAGAGAACATCATTGCTGGGTTTAACTGTAAGTTACCTTTCCATAGTGTAGTTACATAGTTAAACGCTTTTACTGCTGATGGAATTGCAATTAATACTGTTGTAAATGTGAATACAGAACCTAAGAATGGATTCATTCCTGATACGAACATGTGGTGACCCCATACGATTGTAGATAAAAATGCAATTGCCATAATAGATCCAACCATTGCACGGTATCCGAAGATAGGTTTACGTGCGTTAGTAGAAATTACTTCAGAACTAATACCTAATGCTGGTAATAAGATGATATATACCTCAGGGTGACCTAAGAACCAGAATAAGTGTTCAAATAATACTGGTGATCCTCCTTGGTAGTGTAATACTTCTCCAGAAATAAAGATATCTGATAAGTAGAAAGAAGTACCAAAGCTTCTATCAAAAATTAATAATAATGCTGCTGATAATAATACTGGGAATGAAATTACACCAATAATTGCTGTAATGAAGAAAGCCCACATTGTTAATGGCAATCTTGTCATTTTCATTCCTTTAGTACGTAAGTTTAAAACTGTTACGATATAGTTTAATGATCCTAGTAAAGATGAAGCAATGAAAATTGCCATAGATACTAACCATAATGTCATACCTGTACCTGAACCTGGAATTGCTTGTGGTAAGGCAGATAATGGCGGATAAATTGTCCATCCTGCAGATGCTGGTCCTGCTTCAACAAACAATGAAATAACCATGATTACTGATGATAAAAAGAATAACCAGTATGATACCATGTTTAAGAATCCTGAAGCCATATCACGTGCTCCAATTTGTAACGGAATTAAAAGGTTAGAGAAGGTACCACTTAAACCTGCCGTTAATACAAAGAATACCATGATTGTACCATGTATTGTAACTAAGGCTAAGTACATATCTGGGTTCATAATTCCATCTGTTTGATGGTTACCTAAGAACGCTTCAACAATTGAAAACGATGTATCTGGCCATGCAATTTGTAAACGAAACAACATAGACATAAAACCTCCTATGATACCCATAAATATACCTGTAACTAGGTACTGCTTAGAGATCATTTTGTGATCTTGACTAAAGATGTATTTAGTTACAAATGTTTCTTTGTGATGATGATCTGACATAATCTATATCTTTATATACTTTTAAAAAATATCTTATTTTATTACTTGAGCTAATGTTTGTTGTTCTGACAACCATTTGTTGTATTCGTCTTCTTCTACAACAGTAATTTTCATTTGCATGTTGTAGTGAGAGGCTCCACAAATTTTATTACATAATAATACATAATCAAACTCATACGGATCTTCTCCTTTAGCTCTTCTAATTTTGTTAATTCCTTCGGTTTTAGCAACTACTTCTGAGTTCTGACGCATTTCAGCAGTTGTATACTTTGGTGTGAAAGCAAATTGAGTAACCATACCTGGAACACAGTTCATTTGCGCTCTAAAGTGAGGCATATAAGCAGAGTGTAATACGTCTTGTGAACGGAACTTGAATAATACCTTTTTACCTTTTGGTAAATATAATTCTGTTACTTGCTTATCGTCTTGTGCACTTGGGTCAGACATATCTACACCCATAGTGTTAATTCCTTTGATAAAGTTTACATTACCAAGACCTAATTGGTTGTCTTCACCTGCATAACGAGCATCCCAACGGAATTGTTGAGAGTATACCTCAATAACAATTGGGTTTTCATCGTCTCCAACATACATAATGTTGTTCCAAGCCCATAAACCGTATCCAATTAACAATACAATTGTTACTGCAGGAATTGTTGTCCAAATTAACTCTAATTTGTGGCTATCAGCATAAAATAATGCTTTGTTGTTTTTATTTCCTCTGTACTTATAAGTAAAGAAGAAAATTAAAAACTGCATTCCGAACTGAACGATTCCAATTAACCAAAATGTAATATTGAATAAGTTATCGTCATGCTCTCCTTCAACAGAAGCAGCTTCAGGTAACATGATTACATTCATTGCTATTAAGCAATAAATCATCATTGCATAAAGGAATGCTAGGAAAGCTAACGAGTATTTAGCTTGTTTTTCGTTGTCTTCATCTGTAGCAATTACAGAACGGAAATTCATTATACGAGTAATTTGCCAAAAACTTACTCCGATTGCAACTGCTATGAAAATATAAAATAAAGCGAGCATATTATCTAAACTATTTGTTTATTAATTCTTTTTAATTAATGATGATTACTATCTTCTCCTGTGTGTTCGATGTTGTAGTAATGATAGGTTTCACTTTCGTGTAAGTAAGGGTTTCCTTTTGGTACTGGATTAGCTTTAGCAAATGCACTAAACGTAGCAAAGATAAATAATCCTGTAAAGAATAATAATCCGCTTATTTCACCAATTCCGAATCCCCATTGACCACCAACGGTACCTGGCATAATCATTACAAATAAGTCAATATAATGACCTGCTAAGATTACAACACCTCCTAAGATTACAAACCAAGGTCTGCTCTTAAAATCACTGTTGATTAATAATAATACTGGGAAAACAAAGTTCATTACAACCATTGCTAAGAATGGTACTTTGTATTCGTTAAAACGTAATAAGAAATACGTTGTTTCTTCTGGCATGTCTGCATACCAAATTAACATGAACTGTGAGAACCATAAGTATGTCCAGAATACTGAGAAACCAAACATAAATTTCGCTAAGTCGTGAATATGACTATCGTTTACTAATGGTAATGCTCCTTTTGAACGTAAATAAATAGTTACCATAGCAATTACTGTTAAAGCAGATACTAAGAAAGTAGCTAATACATACCATCCAAATAATGTAGAGAACCAGTGTGGGTCGATACTCATAATCCAATCCCATGACGCCATACTTTCAGTAATCATAAAGAATACTAAGAAAATAACTGTAGCGTTGTAGTTTTTCTTGTGTTGTTTTAAATCACCATTATCTTGTGCTAAAGACCACTTTCTGATAAGGAAATAGTAAACATTCCATCCTGCTAAGTATACAATACTTCTAATTAACCATCCTGGAGTGTTTAACCACCATTTTTTACCATCTACAATAGCATCGTAGTTTTCACTTGTAGGATCAGTTACTCCTTCTCCCATCCAAGTAAATAAGTGGTTCATGTGCATCGCTGTTAATATTAAGAACGCTAACATGAAAACACTTACGTAATGTATGTTTGAAGAGATAGCTTCCATTACTCTGTGTAATACTACTGACCATCCTGCTTGTGCAACGATTTGAGATCCGTAAAAAGCTAATACTAATAACGTGATTCCTAAAGAGAATAATAAAGCTACATACATTGCAGACCATGGTCTGTTTTGCATTTGGTGTAAAGCGTGCTCTGCGTGAGCATCATGATCTTCACCATGTGCTTCAGCTACTGCATGAGTTTCTTCTTTTACTTCAGTTTGCGCTACTTCTTCCTTAACGTCAGCTTCATTTGCATTAACAACTGTTGAGTCTTGTGCTTGTTCTGCAACGTTTGCTACAGTCTCTTCTACTTGAGTTGCTGTGCTATCTGCTTGAGTTTCTTCAGTAGCTACTTCTTCTACATGCTCTTCTACTTTAGCTTCTTCAACATGCTCCTCTATAGTGTGAGTAGCTGTTGCTTCATGACCACCGTGGTGAGCATCTTGTTTTGCTAAAATTTCTTTTGCTTCATCTAATGTTTTAGGCGCTGTAAAGAAACTATAACCTGTTCCTAAAAGTCCTACAGCCATTAAAACAATAGCTAGCATTTTTAATTTTCCTGAAAACTGGTACATATCTTAACTATCTATTATAGACTTATTTTAATTCGCTTCTTA
The DNA here is from genome assembly GCF_051200845.1 of Tenacibaculum sp. A30. Lineage (NCBI taxonomy): Bacteria > Pseudomonadati > Bacteroidota > Flavobacteriia > Flavobacteriales > Flavobacteriaceae > Tenacibaculum > Tenacibaculum sp. A30. The sequence goes on along the minus strand of NZ_CP195160.1, from coordinate 2,110,836 downwards.
ATTTTTCTACGTATTGTACAACTTGCCAACGCTCGTTGTATCTTAACTGTGATGCGTGAGATCCCATTAAGTTTTTACCGTACATAATTACGTGGTAAATGTTTCCTGGTGTTAACTCTCTATCGGTATAACTTGGAATACCGTTGAATTTATCTCTTTGAGATAATACTCCGTTACCATCACCTTTTGTTCCGTGACAAGAAGCACAGTAAATATCGTATAACACTTTACCTTTTTCTAAGTTTTCCTCAGTTGTTGGTAATGGGTTTTTTAATTCTGCTTTCGCTTTTTCATATCCTTCATTGGTATCAGGAATATCATAAGCTACTACACCGTTTCTACTTACAGTACCTGCAACAGGTTGTATGTTTACCATCTTGTTATTTACACCTTCTGCTCCATTAGCGTCGTAAGGTACAGATACATACATATCAGGCATGTATTGTACTTGTGGTTTACGTTTATCGTTACAAGAACTTAAGCTTGTTGCTACTACAGCTAAAGCGATAATTATTTTTAAACTCTTCATATCTCTTTATTAGTGCGTTTCTACTACGTTAATTTCTACAGCTCCTGTTGTTTCTAACAATGCTACTAACTCATCTTCGTTTCCGTGAACTGGAACTTCCATTAAGAAATGATCATCTGTAGTTCTTGGATCTGGGTTTTCAGCTTCTTTAAATGGCCAAATTCTACTTCTCATATAAAAAGTGATTACCATTAAGTGTGCTGCGAAGAATATTGTTAATTCGAATAAAATTGGCACGAAAGCTGGCATGTTAGCTGCCCAAGAAAAGTTTGGCTTACCACCAATGTCTTGAGGCCAATCAGCAATCATAGTATACCATGTTAACCAAACTGCTACTGATAAACCTGTAATACCATATAAAAAAGCAGTAATTGCTAAACGTGTTGGAGCTAAGCCCATTGCTTTGTCTAATCCGTGAACTGGGAATGGACAAAATACTTCTTCAATATGATGATTTTCTGATTTTACTTTCTTAACGGCATCCATTAAGATATCATCATCATTATATAATGCGTGAATTACTTTATTAGTGCTCATTGTTCTCTTCTCTTGATTTTTTAAAATTCTCACCTGATGATTTCAAAATAGTCTTAATCTCTGCCGTAGGGATTACTGGGAAAGTTCTTGCATATAATAAGAATAATACAAAGAAGAACCCAATAGTTCCTATGAAGATACCTACGTCTACGAACGTTGGCTCAAAACGCCACCATGTAGATGGTAATTGTCCTTTACTTAATACAATTGCGATAATATCAAAACGCTCGAACCACATACCGATGTTAATTACAATTGAGATAATGAAAGACCAGATAAAACTTCTTCTAATTTTTTTAATCCATAATAACTGTGGAGTGAAAATGTTACAGATTAATAACGACCAGAATGCCCATCCATAAGCACCTGCTTCAGCACCAAACGATAAATATGTATAGTTTTCATAAGGAGAACCTGTATACCATGCGATGAAGAATTCAGTTGCATAAGCTACAGCTACAATACCACCTGTTAAAATAATTACGATGTTCATATACTCTACGTGTAAACGCGTTATATATGCTTCCATATTTGTAACCTTACGCATAATACCTAATAAGGTTTGTACCATTGCGAATCCTGAGAAAATCGCCCCTGCTACGAAGTAAGGAGGGAAAATTGTTGAGTGCCATCCTGGGTTGATAGAAGTAGCGAAGTCCATCGATACAATTGTGTGTACAGAAAGTACTAATGGAGTTGCTAAACCTGCTAATACTAACGACACTTCTTCAAAACGTTGCCAGTCTTTAGCTCTACCAGACCATCCGAAAGATAATAATGCATAAATTTTCTTTTGGAAAGGTTTTACAGCTCTATCACGAATCGTTGCAAAATCAGGTAATAAACCAGTCCACCAGAAAACTAATGATACCGATAAATACGTAGAAATTGCGAATACATCCCATAATAATGGCGAGTTAAAGTTAACCCATAATGATCCGAATTGGTTAGGAATTGGTAATACCCAGTATCCGTTCCATGGACGACCCATGTGGATGATTGGGAACAATCCTGCTTGGAATACCGCAAAGATTGTCATCGCTTCTGCAGAACGGTTAATTGCCATTCTCCATTTTTGACGGAATAATAAAAGTACTGCAGAGATAAGTGTTCCTGCGTGACCAATACCTACCCACCATACGAAGTTGGTAATATCCCATGCCCAACCGATGTTTTTACTTAATCCCCATACACCGATTCCTGTTCCTACGGTGTAGAAGATACATCCAAATCCCCATAACATTGCTGCTAAAGAGATATAGAATGCTATATACCAATTTTTGTTTGCTTTACCTTCAATAGGTCTTGCGATATCTTCCGTAATATCATGGTAACTCTTGTCACCAAGTATTAAAGGTTCTCTATAAGATGATTCGTAATGAGACGACATAAATCTATATACTTATTAATTTTACTATTAAGCTTCGTTTGTATTTCTTACTTTCACTTGGTACACTACGTTTGGTTTTGTACCAATATAATCTAACACATGGAATGCTCTTTTATCTTCTTTTAATGCTGTAACTGTATCTTCAGAGTTGTTAATATCTCCAAATACCATAGCTCCAGTAGAACAAGCTGCAGAACAAGCTGTTTCAAACTCATCTTTGTTTACAGCTCTACCTTCTTTCTTAGCTTTTAAGATGGTAGCTTGTGTCATTTGAATACACATAGAACATTTTTCCATAACTCCACGAGAACGAACAACTACGTCTGGGTTTAACACCATTTTTCCGTACTCATTGTTCATGTTAAAGTCAAACTCGTTGTTTTCAGCATAGTTAAACCAGTTGAAACGACGAACTCTATATGGACAGTTGTTTGCACAGTAACGAGTACCTACACAACGGTTATATGCCATTTGGTTTTGACCTTGACGACCGTGAGATGTTGCTGCTACTGGACATACTGTTTCACATGGTGCGTGGTTACAGTGCTGACACATCATTGGTTGGAAAGCAACCTGTGGATTTTCAGCTGGGTTTTCTAAAGCATCAAATAAATCTCCTTTGCTTAACTCTAATACTTTTTCAGTATATCTTCTTTCAACTTCTTGGTTCGCTAAATTAGGGTTCTGAGCTTTGAACTCTTCTAACGTCATTGTTGCTTCGTGTTGCTTATCTACAACAGTTGAAGAATAATAACGGTCAATACGTAACCAAGCCATATCTCTACCAACTCTCATTTCATCTTTACCAACAACAGGTACGTTGTTTTCTGCGTGACATGCAATAACACAAGCCCCACATCCTGTACAAGATGTTAAGTCAATAGATAAGTTAAAGTGGTGTCCTATACTTCTATCATGCTCATCCCATAAGTCGATTTTACTTCCTTCAACTTCTTGGTGATCGTAAGAAACCATAAATGGTTTGTTCCATGTATGTTTAGGATCTAAACTCTTATCGTTTACTTCTTTTAATGAAGCTTCTTTTAAAATATCATGACGACCTGCTAATGTGCTTTGTACTTGCATACAAGCAAACTTGTGCCATCCAGAAGCTTTTTCAATAGAAACGTTGAATTGTACGTTGTTTCCATTTTGATAGAAAGGATATGCATTGATACCTACTTGCATCTCTGGCTTTAATCCTTGAGTTCTACCGTAGCCTAATGCTAAACCAACTGATCCTTTAGCTTGACCTGGTTGAATGATTACTGGAATCTTGTTAATTGTAACTCCATTAACCGTTACATTAGCATAGTTCCCGTTAATTGCTCCGTTATCTTTTACTGGGTTTTCAAAACCTAATTCTTTAGCATCTACCATAGAAACAGTTAAATAGTTATCCCAAGAAGCACGGGTAAGAGGGTCTGGTAATTCTTGTAACCAAGGGTTGTTGGCTTGTTTACCGTCTCCTAATGCAGTTGATGAATATAAGTTTAATTCAAATCCTGAAGCACTGTTAGCAGATCTTACTAATCCTACTGCTGCTGCATTTACATCTGCAGTAGATTCAAAAGCAACATCTTCAGAAATAATTGCTTCAGACTTAAAGAAACCATCATGCAATGCTTGATTCCAAGAAGCTCCTCCTAAAACATTAGTACTCCAAAATTCTTTTAAAGTATCATAGTAATTTACTGTACTACCTGACCACTTTAATAATACATCTTGTAACTGACGTGTATTAAATAATGGTTGAATAGTAGGTTGCATTAAACTATAAACACCTTCTTTAGCCATAACATCTCCCCAACTTTCTAAGTTGTGAGGTGCTGGTAATGTATATTGTGTAGCATTAGCCGTTGCATCATTCTGAGTAGATAAGGCAACAGATAATTTTAAGTTTTTAATTCCTTCTGCAAAATCAGCTGCATTTGCTAAAGAGTAAACTGGGTTTACGTTATACGTAACTAAACCTTTTACTTTTCCTCCTTTAATATCTGCTACTAATTGTGCAACTTCAGTATCGTTACCTTGGCGAGTTAAGTTTACCGCTTTTGTATCGATTACTTCACTGTTTAATGCGTTGTTAATTGCTAAAGCAATTAATTGTGCGTTTTTATCATTTAATCCAGTAAGTACAACTCCTTTTGAACCTGCTTTTTTAAGATCGTTAGCTAATTGCTTAACTTCTGCATCAAAAGCGGTTGCTTTAGAAGGAAGAGAACTTCCTGTTACTGCATTGTATAAATTGATTAAAGCGAAAATTTGTTCAGATGGCTTAGCAACTATTCTTTTATCGGCACTAGCACCTGTTAAAGACATGTTACTTTCTATTTGAACGTGATAAGACATTTTACCTGTTGCTACTCTACGACCATCTGCATATGACTTCTCATATCCACCTTGCCAATCTCCTATGAAATCTGCTCCGATAGACGCGATAACTCCTGCTTTGCTAAAATCGTAATCTGGTAAAGCTCTTTTACCATACATAGCTTCAAAAGCATCAGCTGTAGCACTTTCAGAAATTGCATCATATACTACATGCTTAACATTTGGATAAGCAGAGATAAAATCAGCAATAACTTTATCAGTAGAAGGACTCGCTAAAGTTCCTGTTAATAACACTACTGGTTCGTTAGCGTTCTTTAACTCGTTTAATTTAGCCACGATTTCTTTATCCGCATCAGCCCAAGAGATTTCAGTTTCACCTTTTCTTGGTTCTCTTAATCTTAATTTACCATCATACAATGATAAAACCGATGCTTGCGTACGTGCGTTTGTTACTCCTCCTGCCTCTTTGTTAGGCATGATTTGAATTGGACGCCCTTCACGTGTTTTAACTAATACGTTTGCGAAATCAAAACCATCTGCGATTGTAGTTGCGTACCAATCGGCAACACCTACTACGATATCATTAGGTTGCACTACATAAGGAATTGATTTTCTTACTGGACCTTCACAAGCTGCTAAAGAAGCTGCTGCAGTGGTAAATCCAACATATTTCAAGAAATCTCTACGTGATGTTGATGAAGTTTCTAAGGTTTCTTTATCACCTAAAAACTCATCTGTAGGGATATCTTGTACAAACTCATTATTACGTAGCGTTTCAACAATAGAACTTCCTTTAAGTTCCTCAACACTTTGCCAGTATTTTTTGTCTGAAGCCATTTATATATGTGTTTTTCTACTTTCTAATTTGATTAATAGTGGCACTTACCACACTCTTTTCCTCCTAATTGTGCAATTGTTACTTGCTCAACACCGTACTTTTTAGCTAATTCTTCGTGAATCTTAGCATAGTACTCATTACCTTTTAAGTCTACCTTAGTATCCTTATGACAGTCGATACACCAACCCATTGTTAATGGAGAATATTGATACACTTCTTCCATTTCTTCTACTGGTCCGTGACATTTTTGACAAGCAACCCCACCTACTGTTACGTGTTGTGAGTGGTTAAAATATGCAAAATCTGGTAAATTATGAACTCTAACCCATTTTATTGGCTTAGTATTACCTGTGTATTCTAATTTTTCTGGATCCCAACCAGCAGCTTCGTAAATCTTAGCGATTTCTTTATCTAAATCTGATTTCACTAACGTATGGTCATCCATTACTACTTTAGTATCTTCTGCTACTTCTGAAATGTTTTTATGACAGTTCATACAAACATTTACAGATGGTATACCCGAATGCTTACTATGTTTTGCTGCAGAGTGACAGTATTGACAATCTATCTTATTATCTCCTGCGTGAATTTTATGCGAGAATGCAATTGGCTGAATTGGTTGATACCCTGTATCAACACCTACTTTAAACAACGTACCAAACAAGAAGTACGCCGCTACTAAAGCACCAAAAATCACCGTTAACACTTTCAAGAATGTATTTTGCTTAATACCTTCCCACAACTCAGCAGTTTGCCCCATTAAACCTGGAGTTTTTGGAGCTCCTTTTAATTCACTAATAGTCTTTAATAAACTACCAATAATTAAAAACGCAACAATAATTGCCGCCGCTAATATGTAAACCAACCACTGAGGCGCTTGATCTCCTTGAGACTGACCAGCAACTTCCGCACCTGCAACAGGAGCCGTCTTCAACTCACCTACAGTTGTATAATACAAAATATCATCAATATTTTGATCAGTTAACTGAGGGAAAGCATTCATGCTAGATCCATTATACTCTTCAAAAATCGCAATAGCATCTTTATCTCCAGAAGCTCTTAAAGCAGCATTATCTTTAATCCATGCCTTTAACCATTCATTGGTTCTTTTTTCTTCAATACCAGCTAAAGCAGGCCCCACAAGTTTTTTATCTAACTTGTGACACGAAGCACATAAAGACTTAAATAATTTCTTCCCTTCTTTTTGACGCGCTTCGTCTACATCTTGCGAGAACGCCGAAAAACTTACTAAGAAAACTAAAAAGAAAGCTAAACTCCTTACTAGAGTTTTGGTTAACCGACTGTGATGATTCACACTTTTCATACTATAAAATATAAGTTTTGTATCTATTTTGGTACAATTTTTTCTGTATTACTAATTTTAATTTAGCACACAGAAAGTTGCACAAAAGTACTACTTCTGTCTAAATTGTGAAATGTAAAGAGATTGCTTATTTGCAATTTATAATAATTCTAAATAAAAGAGATTAACAATCTATTAACGGACAAGTCGTTACTTTTGTAAAAAGATTCAAAAAATGAAGAAAAGCAGTTTAATCATAACACTTATACTTCTATTAACAGCTGGTGTTTTTAGCGCAAACGCACAATCTAAGTACGCTGATAGCAAAAACATTAACTCTTTAATAGAGAAAAAGAGAGCTTACAACAAACACAACGGAACTGGTTATAGAATACAACTATACAATGGTCAAGAAGGACGCGCTAGAAGCTTACGAAATAGATTTCAAGTTGAGTACCCTGGCGTATACACCAAATTAACCTATTCTGCCCCTGAGTGGAAAATACAAGTTGGAAATTACAAAACACGTTTACACGCAGACAGAGCTTTAAATGAAATTCGCGAGAAATTCTCTGGGGCTATCGTTGTTCCAATGTAAAAACAATACTTACACCATAAAAAAAGAGTGATCGCTTGATCACTCTTTTTTTATTTATATCACTAATACTTATTATTAATAAGCTCTAGCATCGCTTCCTTCATAAAAATTGATAAACGCTTGGTTTACTACTCTATGACCTCCATCGGTAGGATAATCTCCAGTAAAGTACCAGTCTCCTAAATTATCTGGACAAGCTTTATGCAATTCACTAACAGGTTGAAAGATTACTTCTACTTCAGCTTTGATTTCTTCAGTTTTTAACATCTGAGCAATCTTAGCAGAGATTTCTTCATCAGTAAACGGAGCATAAATTTCTTTTACGTAATTCACTACGTCTTTGTCCTCACTATTTTCTTGTTGCTTACATTTTTGATATACTTCATCAACAATATTGTATTGATTTGTTTCTTTTAACAACTCTAAAGCAGCTTTAAATGCGATAAATTCATTAATCTTAGCCATATCAATACCATAACAATCTGGATAACGAATTTGAGGTGCCGATGAAACCACAACAATCTTCTTTGGATTTAATCGATCTAATATCTTGATGATACTTTTCTTCAAAGTAGTTCCTCTTACGATACTATCATCAATAATCACTAAGTTATCGGTTGGTTTTACAACTCCGTAAGTAATATCGTATACGTGCGCTACTAAATCATCACGACTACTGTCGTCTGTAATAAAAGTACGTAATTTCGCATCTTTAATAGCTATCTTTTCAAAACGTGGTCGTTTAGAAAGAATCTCCGTTACCTTTTCTTTTGATAATTTTCCTCCACCTGCTAAAATAGCATCTGTTTTCTGTTGATTTAACACATCTTCCGCAGCTTCCATCATTCCGAAGAAAGAAGTTTCTGCTGTATTTGGAATGTAAGAAAACACAGAGTTTTCAATATCGTTATCAATCGATTTTAACACTTCAGGAAATACATATTTTCCTAAATTTTTACGCTCTTTATAAATTGAAGCATCACTACCTCTTGAGAAATAAATACGCTCAAACGAACATGCTTTTTTAGGACGTTGCTCTAAAATTGGCAACATGCTTGTTTGACCATTTTTCTTAATAATTAACGCATGACCTCTTTCAATTTCTTTTATTGAATCGATATCTACATTAAAAGCTGTTTGAATAACTGGACGCTCAGAAGCTACCACCACCACTTCATCATCTTCATAGAAAAATGCTGGACGAATAGCTGATGGATCTCTCAATACAAACGCATCTCCGTGTCCTAACATACCTGCCATGGCATAACCCCCGTCCCAGTTCTTAGCTGAACGCTTTAAAATACGTTGAATATCTAAATGTTCTTCTATGTAAGGAGAAGCATCTTTTTTATTAAATCCTTCTTCTTTTGCTTTTAAGTATAAATCAGAAACTTCTGATTGTAAGAAGTGCCCTATTTTTTCTAAAATAGTAACCGTATCTGTAGATTCTTTTGGATGCTGCCCTAACTCTATTAAATCATTTAATAATTGTTTAGAGTTTGTCATGTTAAAGTTACCCGCAACAATTAAGCTTTGATGCTTCCAGTTACTTTGACGTAAAAACGGGTGTACATTTTCGATAGAGTTTCCTCCAAAAGTACCGTAACGAACATGCCCTAAGAATAAATTACCTAAATAAGGTACATTTTCTTCCTGCCATTCAACATCATCAACTTTATCTGGATTTTCTTCAAAAACCCCGTTGATTCTTTTATTAATTTTTCCAAAGATATCTTGAATAGGTTGCGACTCATTCGATCGAACTCTACTTATATACCTTGTTCCTGGCTCTACATTAAATTTAATACTTGCTAATCCAGCACCATCTTGACCTCTGTTGTGCTGTTTTTCCATTAACAAATACATTTTGTTTACACCATAAAACGCGGTACCGTATTTATCTTTATAATATTGTAATGGTTTTTTTAATCGAACCATTGCAATTCCGCATTCATGTTTAATAGCGTCACTCATTTAATTTCAAGTATTTAGTTGTGTTGTGGTTTTGTGTGTTGTATAAAAAAATCCGCACCAAAAAGCGCGGATTTATAGTTATGATAATTCAATATCAAATTGTGTTAATTCTTTAAAAGCTTGTAAACGTGTTTGTACTTCTTGGTTAGTTAGCTCCTCCATACGCTCTGTTCCGAATTTTTCAACACAGAACGATGCTAAGTTAGATCCGTAGATAATAGCACTCTTCATATTTTCAAAAGAGATATCTTCAGTTTTAGCTAAATATCCGCAGAAACCTCCTGCAAACGTATCTCCAGCTCCTGTAGGATCGAACACTTCTGCTAGTGGTAATGCTGGTGCAAAGAACATATTACCTTCGTTAAATAATAAAGCTCCGTGCTCTCCTTTTTTAATCACCACGTATTTAGGTCCCATTTCATGGATTTTTTGAGCTGCATTAACCAACGAATACTCTCCACTTAACTGGCGAGCTTCTTCATCGTTAATTGTAATAACATCTACACGTTTTAACACTTCGTGTAAATCGTTTAAAGCGATATCCATCCAAAAGTTCATAGTATCTAGCACCACTAACTTTGGACGCTCATTCATTTGATCTAATACAGATGCTTGCGTTAACGGATGTAAATTTCCTAACATTACAATTGGCGCATCTTTAAAAGATTCTGGCACTACTGGCTGAAAATGCTCTAACACATTTAATTCAGTAACCAAAGTATCACGAGAATTCATATCGTTATGATATTTTCCACTCCAAAAGAAGGTTTTTCCGTCTTTTACGATTTCAACTCCATCAGTATTGATTCCTTTGTTGTTCATCATATCTAAATATGACTGAGGAAAATCTCCTCCAACAACAGAAACAACTCCTGTTTTTACTCCAAACTGTGAAGCTGCCAATCCTACAAACGTACCTGATCCTCCTAAAATCTTATCTGTCTTTCCGAAAGGTGTTTCAATAGCATCAAACGCTACCGTACCTACTGCTAATAATTTACTCATAACTCTACCTAATCTCCTGTACTAGAAGAAATATTTATTTTCTTTTTGCCTTAACAACGTAAGACTTAAAGTTTTACTAATAATATGTATTAAGACGCAAACTGTAATGTTAACTGCCTTTTTTGTCGTAATTTTGCCCCTTTAATTAAAAACGGTCTTTTTGACTTTGCAAAAATAGTTTTAAAAAATGACTATCAAAGAAATACAAGAAGAAATTATTGATGAGTTTTCAATGTTTGAAGACTGGATGGAACGTTACGAATACATCATCGAATTAGGAAAATCATTACCATTAATAGACGATGCTTACAAATTAGATGAAAATCTGATAAAAGGCTGTCAGTCAAAAGTATGGCTACATTCTGAATTAAAAGGAGACACTATTGAATTTACTGCCGATAGTGATGCAATTTTAACCAAAGGAATTGTGGCTTTATTATTGAGGGTATTTTCAAACCAAACACCGAAAGCTATTTTAGAAGCTGACACTAATTTTATTGACGAAATTGGCTTAAAAGAACATTTGAGTCCAACCAGAGCTAACGGATTAGTATCAATGGTAAAACAGATTAAAATGTATGCGATTGCACAGCAAAGTAAATTAACTAATTAGAAACCTATTGAATATGAAAAAATTTTTTAGCTTTTTATTAATTCTTTTCTTTTTAGTTAGCTGTTCTAACAATGATGAAGAGCTTACAAAAGAAACACCTAAGCTACTCATAAAACTTGAGCAAATAGAAACAGGAAGCAGTTCTGATACACATATTTCACATTATAATTATGATTCTGATAACTTTTTAATAAGTATCACTAATAATGATACTTTTTTTAGTAAAGCTCATTATGACAGTAATAATAATTTAGTTAAACTAGACCAAGAGAATTATAACGTTTCTGACAATTATGAATATCTAAACAATAAGCTTGTAAAGCACTCTAGAGTTGAAGATAATTCTATTGTTAGATCTATAGAATACACTTACGACAGCAATAATCTTTTAACTTCTGAGAAAGTAACTTATCATTACAATACACCATCAACAACAACTATTATATATAACTATGAGTATAACGGTAATACTGTAAAAAAAATAAATACTACAAATACAAGCAGTTATACAATAATTAAATACGACGGTAAGAACTTTCCTTTTTTGGAAGCAAATTATGTAAAAAGAATTTTTCCTTTAATAAAACTAGGTAACATTATAGAAGAAAAATCTTATAGCAACGGAGAGTTAAATTACACTAAAACAAATACAATTACGTATGACAATGACGACTTCCCTACTGTAATTGTGGTTAATGAAGTTGATTCTAGTGGTTACTCATGGGGAGAAACAAGAAATTATACATACAACAAATAAAATAAGATGACTGAAGATCAATTAGAAGAATTAGGAGATAAAATTGTACGTGTATTAAAAACGATATACGATCCTGAAATTCCAGTAGACATCTACGAATTAGGATTAATTTATGACGTATTTATTTCGGAGGAAAACGATGCGAAAATATTAATGACGTTAACCTCTCCTAACTGTCCTGTAGCAGAAACTTTACCTGTTGAAGTTGAAGAAAAGGTAAAAACACTAAAAGAAATTAACAACTGTGAAGTTGAAATCACTTTTGATCCTACTTGGACACAAGACATGATGAGTGAGGAAGCTAAATTAGAGCTAGGAATGTTATAAAATAATTTCATTTTTTAAGGAAATTATTACAATACTTAAATAGCAGTTAAAGTTTTTTAACTCAACAACTATTGAATAAAAATATGGCAGAAGAAATAATTAATAGAGTAGCAAATAGTAATCTTACTACAATAGACCTTGAAGATTTTTATCCGAAAGGAAATCGTATTGTATTTGACATAAAAGACTGGCTGTATGAAGAACTCATATTGCGTGAAAAAGATTTTAGAGAATCTGTAAAAAATCACGATTGGTCTCAATATCAAGATAGTTATGTTGCTCTAACTTGTTCTTCTGATGCTATTATTCCTTCATGGGCATACTTGTTACTAACTGTAGAACTTACTCCTTTTGCAAAAAAAGTAGTAGTTGGTGATTTACCGTTACTTGAAACAGTTATTTATCAAGATATCATAAACCAAATTGATATATCTGAATACAAAGACAAACCCATAATCATAAAAGGTTGTGCAAATAAGCCTATACCACCTTCAGCATACACCTTACTGATTGAAAAAGTAAAAACTGTAGCCAAGACTATTATGTTTGGCGAAGCTTGCTCAACGGTACCTCTTTACAAGAAAAAAAAGTAATTCGATTTATAAACTCCTTAACTTAACTATAGATGAAAAAACTCTTTTTATTTCTTTTTATATGTTATTCTTTTTCTACCTTTTCACAAAGGACAAAAAAAGACAGCATTTCAGCATTAAAATTAGTTAGTGCTCCTGCTGAAGTTGACTATAGTTCTACCATTATAAGACGATTCCTTACTCCTGAAGTATTGGTAAAAAAGAACCCACCAAAAAAATGGATGGTTACCGGAAAATATACTTTTTTATTCAACCAATCATCTTTTGCCAATTGGTCTGCAGGAGGAAACAACACGGTTGCAGGAAACATGACGCTTGGTTATGATTTCAACTACAAAAAAAAGAAATGGAACTGGGATAATAAAATCATATCTGCTTACGGCTTAAGCTATGTTGATGGTCAAGGAATGAGAAAAACAGAAGACCAATTTGAATACAACTCTTTATTAGGTTTAAAAGCCTCTAATCTTTGGTTCTTCTCATTTTTTAGCAATTTTAAAACTCAGTTTTCTAGAGGGTATGACTACAAGCAAGAACCAAAATTAGCTGTTTCTGACTTTTTCTCTCCTGCTTATTGGAGTTTTGGTCCCGGTATGCTTTGGAAACGAAATGACGATGCTAGGATAAACATCGCACCAGCTACAGCACGATATACATTTGTTTCTAATGAATTTTCAGGAAAATATGGTGTTGAAGAAGGTAAAACCTCAAAATTAGGGCTAGGTTTTAACCTTTCTGCTTACTACAAGAAAGAAATTATGAAAGACGTTACAATGGAAAACATTCTTGCTGTCTATTCAGATTACTTAAACAAACCTCAAAACATTGACATAGATTACCAATTAAACATCTTGGTTAAGATTAACAAAAATCTTTCTACAAACCTTGGTTTACATGCCATTATTGATGATGACGCTTCTAAAAGAATACAATTTAAAGAGGTTTTTGGACTTGGATTAAATTATATTTTTCATAAAACGTGACTTTTAATCAATAACTTTGTCTAAGTTTTTTGTAAGGTGTACATTCGCGCCTTCAAAAAAATAAATTAAAATTTATCCAAATGAAAAAATTATTAGCAATCGCTGTTTTATTTAGTGCTTTAACAGCCAATGCCCAAGAAGAAAAAAAAGATGAACCTAAAGAAGGATGGAAACGAAGTGGAAACATTTCTTTCCTATTCAATCAATCTGCTTTTAATAACTGGTTAGCCGGAGGTACAAACAACATTTCTGGTACTCTTGGTTTAAACTACGATTTTAACTACACAAAAGGTGATTGGACTTGGGACAATAAATTAATTGCTTCTTACGGTTTAACAAAACTAAAAGGAGAAGAAATGAAAAAAACAGATGACCGTTTAGAGTTAAACTCTTTAGTTGGTAAAAAAGCTGGTGGAAACTGGTACTACTCTGCTTTTTTCAACTTTAAAACACAAATGTCATCAACTGATGTGAATGGTGTTCAAACTTCGCACTTCTTTTCTCCTGCATACTTCCAATTTGGACCTGGTATGTTATGGAAAAAACACGATAACTTAAAAGTTAACATTGCCCCTGCAACTTCTAAATTAATAGTAATGCACGGACATTTAACCGAAATGGGAGACGCTTTTGGTGTTGCACAAGGAGAAACTACTCGTTATGAGTTAGGGGCTGCTTTAAACGCTTATTACAAGTTAGATGTAATGAAAAACGTTTCGGTAGAAAATATTTTAAACCTTTATAGCAACTACTTAGAAGATTTTCAAAATGTAGATATTGATTACACTGTAAATGTTGTGATGAAAGTTAACAAGTATTTATCAGCCAACCTTTCTATGCAAGCAATTTATGATGATAATGCTTTTGAAGGATTTCAAACAAGAGAGGTATTTGGTTTAGGAATTAACTACGGTTTTTAAAACATAACAAAACACCTATTTAAAACCTCAAGAAGTACTTCTTGAGGTTTTCTTTTTTATGTATTTTAGCTTAAAAATTATAACGAATGACACTTTTAATTGTTTACGCAACTTTATCTATATTTTTTTCTTTTTTATGCTCCATACTTGAAGCTGTTTTACTAAGTGTAACACCAACTTTTGTTAATGTTAAAAAGAAAGAAGGTAAAGCGTACGCTGATGGCTTAGAAGCCTTAAAAAAAGATGTAGATAAACCTCTTATTGCTATTCTTACTGTTAACACTATTGCTCATACTGTAGGCGCTATTTTAGTAGGTGCGCAAGCAAAAAAAATATTTAGTGATGATGGTAATGGTGTTTTTATTGTTTCAGCTATAATGACTATTTTAATTTTAGTGGCTTCTGAAATTATTCCTAAAACTATAGGAGCTACTTACTGGAAATCGTTAGCTGGTTTTTCAACAAAAGCTTTAAACATCTTAATCTTTTTCTGCAAATACACAGGAATTATCTGGACGCTTCAACTTTTTACCAAAATATTTGGAAAAGGAGCCCATGGTGAAAGTGTACTTAGTAGAGAAGATTTTACCGCAATGACTGACATTGCTGAACAAGAAGGAGTTTTTCATGAAAGTGAAGGAAAGGTGATTAGAAATATGTTAAACTTTAAACAAGTACAAGCTAAACATATTATGACTCCTCGTACAGTTCTTACTACTGCTGATGAAAACCAAAGTATAAAATCTTTCTTTGACGAAAATAGACCTTTGCGTTTTTCAAGAATTCCTGTTTATGCTGAAAATCCAGATAACATAACGGGTTATGTGTTAAAAGATCAATTGTTGCTTTCATTGGTAGATAATAAAGGAGATGAACCTTTAAAAACTATTAAAAGAAATATTATAATAGCTAGTAGAGAGTTATCTATTCCAAACTTATTTGATCGGTTAATTGAACAAAGAGAACATTTAGCCTTAGTTGTAGATGAATATGGCTCTGTTAGTGGTTTAGTTACTCAAGAAGACGTTATAGAAACGCTTTTAGGACATGAAATTATGGATGAAAGTGATAACGTAGCCAACCTTCAAAGTTTAGCTAGAAAGAGCTGGGAACAGCGTGCTAAGCGATTAGGAATTATTAGTGATGATAGTGAAAATGAATAAACTATTTTAATCATTATACAAAAAGAGGCGTGAATTACAAATTCACGCCTCTTTTATTTTATACAACTAAATTAATTAGTCATTAATCGTCCAAGAAACATAGTACATAGAACCGATGAATCCTGAACCAGGAGCTACCATATATTCGTTACCTGTTAAATTAGTTCCTCCAATTTTAAATCTAGATTTAAGTGAAGGCACTCTATAATTTATTTGTGCATCTAATACTGTTCTTGCAGATACCATATCATCTAAGAAACTCGACTGCCATAAAAACTCATCTTGCCATCTTACATTCACATTAAATCCAAAGTTGTTAAATAAATTCGGATTACCAAACATAACTTTTACTTGATGCTCTGGTGTATTAAATCCTGGTTTAAAGCTTGAATCTTCACTTTGATCAAAAACTAGTTTTGAATAGGTATAATTTGCTCCTAAATTAAATGTCTTAAACACTTTAGTATTTAACCCTACTCCTACACCGTACGAATCTACATTAGCTGGTGTATTTGTGTTAAGTACAAACGATGTATAGTCTCCATTATCAATTGCTGCATTAGCTAAAGCGTTTGGTGTTCCATCTGCTTCTAAACCTCCATAATTAGCTACAATAACATCTTTAAAAGCTACAAAATCGTTATACTGGTTGTAATAACCATTAATATCTAATTCTAAAATGTTTCTACTATTTAAATCAATAATACTTCTATACCCTACTTCATAAGAAGTTACTTTTTCTGGTTTAATTGGGTTTACATGAAGCTTAACTCTGTTATCTTCTCCTGCCAATGCGTTGTCAAAAACGTTTCTACCAGTAATTGTATTGGTAGTACCATCTTGATTCATTGCTATTGTAGAAAAACGGTCTAAGTTTTCTTCTGAAGTTCCTAAAATATACTTACTTGGTCCTGAACGTAATCCGAAGTATTGCTCTAAAGTACTTGGATTTCTAAACCCTGTTTGATAAGAAGCTCTTAAAATATGGTTTTTTGAGTCTCCTAAAGAATAGTTTAATGCTACCCTTGGCGAGAAGTTTCCTTCGAAGTTTTTAGATTTATCATAACGAACAGATCCTGTAAACTTTAATCTATCCTCTAAAAATTTCTTTTGAATTTGAGAGTAAACCCCAAACATATCAAACTCAATATTATCGTTTTCATCGGTAAATAATGTTCCGTTTGAGTTAATATCATACTTACGATAAGAACCTCCTACTTGAATTTCTCCCCAACGAATAATATCTTTAAAGTTATAGTTGGCATCAAAATGGTAAAAAGAAGTTTCATCTTTTATACCTGCTCCTCCTTTGTTTATTGGAGTATTAATTACTTCTTCTAATGCTGTTTTAAATTCTGCTGATCCTGGTACAAATCTATTTCTGTTAGCATATCTTCTTGCATCTGCATCGTTAAAAGCAGTGTAATTTTGATCGTTAATTACTCCTGAATACATGTCTATGTATTCTTTATACCAGTTTTGCGTCGGATTGTACTTTTCATTTAAGGCAATTGCAGCAAATCGTAAATCGTGAGTTTTTCCTGAATCGTTTCCAGTATAGTATCCTCTTGCATAGAAATTCTTCCCTTTTAATTCTAATTTATACTGCTCGATAAAATATCCTTTTTGAGAGAATCTGTTGCTTCCTTGGTAGGTATTGTCTCCACGAGAAAAACGAGAATTTAAAATAATTTCGAACGCATCATTAGCCCATGGTCTGATATGAATAGATCCGTCAAATTTTAAGTTATAACCATCATAATTAGTTAAGTCTGCTTCATTGTACCCTGTTCTACTTACATCCAAAGAAGGTAATGCTGAATTTAAATCATTTAAGTTAAAATTAAAGTCATCACCATATACATTTACTCCATCGTAATCTGTATTAGTATCTCTATCTCCATCAATTGCTACACCACCAATTCCTGTAGTATTTCTAGTATCATCAGCATGCCACTCTTCTGCAGAAAAGTAAGTTAGGTTTACTTTTGCAGCTAAATAGTTATTAAATTTATATGCCATACGTGCACCCACATCGTAAAAAGCATTATTCCCTGCTGCTTCTTGCGACATGTTTCCTGTTTTAATATACGTGCTAATACCTGCATCATCAAAAGGGTTTCTACTTTTCATTAACAAAATACCGTTAAAGGCGTTTGCCCCATATAAAGCAGAAGATGCTCCTGGAAGAATTTCAACATTTTTTACATCTAAATCTGAAAGCCCCATAATATTTCCTGCTGAGAAATTTAATGCAGGAATTGATGTTTCTACCCCGTCTACTAACTGTACAAATCGAGTGTTATCGAAAGTAGAAAAACCACGTGAGTTAACAGATTTGAATCCGTAGTTTGCTTCACGCGACTCGATTCCTTTTAAGTTTGTTAATCCGTCATAAAACGAGATAGAAGTATTTCTTTTAACATCAACAATCCCCATTCTTTCAATGGTTACTGGCGATTCAATAACTCGTTCAGGAGACCTTGATGCAGAAATTACAACTTCTTCTAATGCGATGTTTTCTTTCAAAATCACATTTATTTCTTGATCTTGAGATACAACCTCAATGATTTCTGTTTTGTATCCAAAAGCTGAAACTTGGATTGTTACAGGATAGTTTGATGCTGATTTTAAAATAAAACTTCCCTCGAAATCTGAAATTGTTCTATCATTTCCTGAAATAATTACAGCATTAGAAAAAGGCTCTAAATATTCATCATAAACTTTTCCATTTATAGTCGTTTGTCCGTATACAGATACAGCACAAACTACTAAAAATATAGATAGTAGTTTTTTAAACATAATGTTTATTTT
This sequence comes from Tenacibaculum sp. A30, assembly GCF_051200845.1. Taxonomy (NCBI): domain Bacteria; kingdom Pseudomonadati; phylum Bacteroidota; class Flavobacteriia; order Flavobacteriales; family Flavobacteriaceae; genus Tenacibaculum; species Tenacibaculum sp. A30. The sequence continues at coordinate 2,092,158 of NZ_CP195160.1, read as the reverse complement.
AATTGGTTTTTGTAAAATTATTATTGATTTATTTACTCATCTAGAGCAAACATGATTGGGAATCCGTATTTAACTGAAGCGTTATCTCCTTGTTTTTTTCCAGGGATAAATTGAGGTAATTGAGATACAACTCGAACCGCTTCGTTATTTAATAACTCTCCGCCCTTAGGCCCTAAGGTTTTGATGTTTTTAACCTGTCCGTTTTTATCAATAATAAAACGAACCCAAACCTCGCCTTGAACAGATTCTTTTACCGCCTGACTTGGGTATCTGAAGTGTTTTTGAATATGTTTTACCATTTCAACATTAAAACAATCTAATCGTTCTCCTTTTTTTACTTTTTTACAAGCTGTAAAAAGAGGGATTTTATCTACAGTACTAAATTTTTCAGCATTTTTTATTTCTTCTGCTGATAATTTACTGGTAATATCTTCGATATTATTTTTTATTGTTAATGGCTGAGAGATTTCTGCAAGTTGATTTGTGCTTTCAACTTCAGCTGTTCCTGCACTAGATAACTCCACACCAGATGAAACGGCTTGTTTTTTGAAATTTTCTCTCTTTTTTAAATACCTTCTATTAGCTGATACTTTAACAGAGATTTGACGCGTACCTTTATTGTCTTTACTTTTAGGTTCAATCGTACATTTAGTAATACTATTTAAATCTAAAGTTTCTTCTGGAGTTTCGCAAACCTCTCGTTGAGACATTGCATTAGTAGTGTATAAACACACTAAGAATATAAATAAGAATAATTTTTTCACATTTATGGGTTTTAAGAATCTCCTAGTCAACCAATTAATTGATTTAATAACCGGGGAATTTCGGCGTGCAAAGTTACTCTTTTTTTGTGAAAAATTAAATTTTTTAGCAGTTAATCTACATTAGATGTTAATGTAAAATCCATAGGAAAACTATACAGTACTTTTGACGGTTTATTAGCTTGTTTTCCTGGCTTAAAATTTGGGAGTAACAACACAATTCTTTCTGCTTCTTGTTTCAAGATTTCATGCACTCCTTCACCTTCTATTTTTATACTTGTTACCTTACCTGTTTCGTCAATTATAAAACTTACCTGCACGCTTCCTTCTATCCCTTCATCTAAAGCTTTTTCTGGATAAACTAAATTATTAAGTATATGCTGTTGCATTTCATAATTAAAACAATCGATTTTATTCATTGATGCATCTGCACACGATAAAAACATTGGTATTTCTTCAACTACATCAAAAGAAATCCCCTTACTTTCTACAGTTCTAATAATTGGGGTAGGATTACTTAAACGAGCTAGTTTTAAATTATTAATTGCATTGAAAGTATGCATTTCTTTCGCTTTTAAGTCTTCAGCTAAACGAATAGCTTTTTCAAAATAAACACGTTTTTTTAAATATCTTCTACTAGTAACTGTGGTAACCATTGTAGAAGCTTCATCATTACTGTCATCATGCTTTTCAATCAAACATTTATCTACAGTATTAATATCTTGTGTTTTATGATCTTGAGATGTACATTTTTCTTGTGCATTTACTAAATGCGTGCTATATAAAATAGCAAACAAGAATATCATTATTTTTTTCATCACGATCTTATTTTGTTAAAACATGGTAACTCAATACAAAATTGAGCAGACAATTCTTTAGGCCTTTATTTTAAAAATTAAAAGCTTTGTGAATACCTATTAAGTTTTAGGACTGTATTAAACTAAGTTTAGAGTGTTAATGAATGAACTCTTTTCAACTTGATGTTCTACTAAAAATCGTGCTGATTTTTTATGTGAAGTTTTGTTATTTTTCATTTTTTAGGGGGATAAAATGTTTAAAAAACTGGTTTACAATGTTTAAAATAACACAGAAAATACTGTATTAACAATTATAAATGTAATGAAAAAGAACTTAAATAGCAATTATTTAAGTTCTTTTTGTGTTATCGTTGTGTTTTGTTATCGTAAAAAACTAGTACTCATTATATAAGAAATCATTATACGGAAAACGCTGTATATGTATCTTTTTTACCTCTTCATACACCTTTTCTTTAAAATCTTCTAAATTGTCTTTATTCAAAGCTGATATGAAAATACACTCCGTTTCTAAATCATTCATCCAGGTTTTTTTCCAATCTTCTAAAGTATAATGTTCCTTTGTTTTTTCTGTTACTATATCGTCTTCATCAATAGTTTCATGAGTATAAGCATCTATCTTGTTAAACACCATAACCGTAGGCTTATCTTTACTATCAATTTCATCTAAAATTTTGTTTACAGAAGCAATATGATCTTCAAAATTTGGATGCGAAATATCTACTACATGCAGTAGTAAATCGGCTTCTCTAACTTCATCTAAGGTAGATTTAAACGATTCTACTAATTGAGTTGGTAACTTTCTAATGAACCCAACAGTGTCGGTCATTAAAAATGGAATATTTTTAATGACTACTTTTCTCACTGTAGTATCTAAGGTTGCAAATAATTTATTTTCAGCAAAAACCTCACTCTTACTAATTACATTCATTAAGGTAGATTTCCCCACATTCGTATATCCTACCAAAGCAACGCGCACCATTTTCCCACGGTTTTTACGCTGTATTGACATTTGCTTATCAATAGTTTCTAATTTCTTTTTAAGCAATGAGATTTTATCACGAATAATACGACGGTCAGTTTCAATTTCTGTTTCCCCTGGTCCACGCATACCAATTCCCCCTTTTTGCTTATCAAGGTGAGTCCACATTCGGGTTAATCGAGGTAATAAATATTGATATTGCGCTAATTCAACCTGAGCTTTTGCTGAACTTGTTTGTGCTCTACTCGCAAAAATATCTAGGATTAAGTTGGTTCTATCTAAAATCTTACAGTCTAAAAAACGTTCTATGTTCCTCAACTGCGCAGGCGATAATTCGTCATCAAAAATTGCTGTTCCAATATCGTTTGAATCTATATACGCTTTTACATCTTCTAGCTTTCCTGTTCCTAAAAAAGTTTTCGGATTGGGCTTATCAAGTTTTTGCACAAAACGTTTTACAGCAACCCCTCCAGCTGTTAGAGTTAAAAACTCTAGTTCATCTAAATACTCTTCTGACTGTTTTTCGTCTTGATGTTGGGTTATAATTCCTATTAAAACCGCTTTTTCTGATATGGCTTCTCGTGTTTCTATCATACGTTACAAAAGTACGAATTTATCAATGCAAAGTAATTAACTTATTTGTTTAAGAACTAGGTTATTTTTAATCTTACAGTAACTCTTTAATCATCTTTTTTAATTGTGGAAGCACCTCTTTTTCAAACCATGGATTTTTAGTTAACCAAAATCGATTTCTTGGTGATGGATGTGGTAACACAAAATAGTCTGGTAAATATTCGTGAAAAGCATCTACCGTTTCTGTAAGCGTTCGTTTTGCTTTGTCTTTTAAATGGTAATTCTGAGCATACATCCCAATTAAAATAATTAACTTCACATTAGGCATTTCATCTAGCAAAGGTTGATGCCATTTCGGAGCACATTCTTTTCTTGGTGGTAAATCTCCTGATTTTCCTTTTCCTGGATAGCAGAATCCCATAGGAACAATTGCAAAGTTATTGGTGTCGTAAAATTGGGCATCGGTAACTCCTAACCATTTTCGTAATTGCTTTCCACTAGCATCATCCCACGGAATACCTGATTGATGTACTTTAATCCCTGGTGCTTGACCAACAATAATAATCTTTGATTGTTTACTTGCTAAAACAACAGGATTAGGCTCAATAAAGTCTTTACAAATAGTGCATTTACGAATATCGGCTAGTAATTCTTCCATAGTTAAAACACTAAAATCCTATCGATTTAAAATGCTTTATTAATAAGAGATGTCTCTATACAATTTTGTGCTTATTCGCATTCCTCAAGAACAAAATCACTCGATATGACAAGTATTAAAACTTAATAAAATCATCAAAAGCTACGTAGTACGGTTGATCTTTAAAAACAGGGAGCTCTATACTCTCAGCATTCGCAATACCAATTCCTGCAAACCAAACTTTTGCATTTTGATTTTTTGCGTGTTCTTTAAAGGTTTCCATCCATAACACATCATATTCTTGTGGTGACTGAATGTTATTTGTAGTTTTTACCAACACAAAAATGGTAGGCTCTCCTTTTTTATACAACACAAACTGCGGATGCTTTTTCAACTCGCTATTGATTGCAACAAATTCATAACCCATTTCTTGCAGTTTCTTACCCACAATATTCATTCCTAAATTGTGGAGTTCTTGCTTGGTAAGTTCTTGCATTATTTCTTCTTATTGCGTTTATTATAGTTTTTATCGCCTCTAGTTTTTGGCTTTTTGTATTTCTTAGCAAGCTCTCTTCTATACGAACCTCCTTGATTTGTTTTTTTATTCTTTTCCTTTTTTTCATGGAAAGCTGGACCTGCTTCATACTCTTGAGAAGTTCTATTTTTATTTACTTCTCTTTCTTCCTTCGGACGCTCTTCTTCCGTTAATTGCTTGGTTATCTCAACTTGTTCAGGAATTTCTAACTTCGGAATTGTATAATTCATCAACTCCTCAATTCGTTGTTTAGCTTCCTGCTCTTTTTCCGTAGCAAATAAAATTGATTTTCCTTCATGTTCTGCACGACCTGTACGACCAATTCTGTGCATATAGTTTTCTGGGAAATGCGGCACATCAAAATTGACTACATGAGTAACCTCTTCTAAATCCAATCCACGAGCAATTACATCGGTTGCAATTAAGATTCGTTTTTCTCCTTTATTGAATTGTTCAATAGAACGCAAACGATAATTCTGTGTTTTGTTCGAGTGAATTACACAGGCTTGTGACGGAAATTCTTCAGCAACACAATCAAACAATCTATCTGCGTTTCTCTTATTCGGTGCAAACACCAACACTTTACTAAACTCCGATTTATCGAATAACAAATAGTTCAATAAGTTGACTTTTGTATAAAAATTCGGAACGTCATAACTTGTTTGTTGAATATTATCTAACGGAGTTCCACTAACTGCAATAGCTATTTTATGCGGCGCTATAAAAAAGTCATCAATCAATGCTTCTACATCTTCCGTCATCGTTGCCGAAAACATGATATTTTGACGTCGTTGTGGTAGTAAATCAAAAATATTTAACAACTGAAAACGGAAACCTAAATCAAGCATCACATCTACTTCATCAATTACCAACTTTTGAATAGATTTTAGCTTCAAAACATTGCTTAATGCTAAATCGTATAAACGTCCAGGAGTAGCTACAATAATATCTGCCCCTTGCATAACTGCTTCTTTATGACGGTTTAAATTAACACCTCCATAAACTCCTACAGTTTTTAACGTAATATATTTGGCTAACTTTTCAATTTCATCAACCACTTGCACAACTAATTCACGTGTAGGCACTAAAATCATCACTCTCGGATGTTGTTGTTTTGAAAACTTTAAATCGCGAAGTATAGGCAATAAATACCCGAAGGTTTTACCTGTACCTGTTTGGGCAATACCCACTACATCTTTTCCTGAACGAATTACAGGAAATGCTTGTTCTTGAATAGGTGTCGGATTAACGAAGCCTAATTCTTCAATTGAATTTCTTAGTGGATTTGATAAGTCTAAATCTTGAAAAGTAGTCATTAACAATAATTTGATGCAAAGGTACAACCATTATTTTGTATATTTAAAGGACTTAATTCATTTTGATTATGGAAATACCTAAAAGATTAGAGCAAGCACTTATAAAGCTTTATAACGCTTTTCATAATGACGAATTAAACCCTGAATGTTGTTCAGCTTGTGCAGTTGGTAATATTTTAGACAACCGAGATAGCTGGAAACACCTAACAAATGGTCATGGTTCGTTAGAGTTAAGCTATGTAGGTAGGGTACATCAAAATTTAGGTAGAAAATTTAATGGTTACTCTCCTTTAGAACTCTTACAAATTGAAAAAGTGTTTTTAGAAACTTGTGGATTTACAGTTCCGTTATGTCATTACAATCCAAAACCTCAAAACCCAACACATAAAGAAACTTTATTTAATGGTTTATGTGCTGTCGTTGCTCACTTGTGCAAACTAGAAGACTTACCAAATGTCATGGAGTATTCTAAGATTTTTGAATATGAACAAGACAGTCCTGTGTATAAGTTTGATGTGATTTACGAATAAATCATCTTGCAAAAAACATCGTTTTGCAATCAAAACACTTAAATTTTTTCTTATTGAAAAATATGACCTTTTGAAGAAAGCTTCTTCTTTTTCTTCTAACAAATGTAGATTGGCAATTTGGACAATTCATAGATTTAGTTTTATTATTTATTTAGTTGATAATCAAAAAATAAAATCATTTTTTTAAATCTAAAGTTAAAAAAAATACATTTTGTTGAAAATTAATTATGAAAAGTACTTTTTTATGCATAAAAAAACCGATACAATACTGTATCGGTTTTATATTTTAAAATCACTGAGTGATTATCCTCCAAAGTCATCAAAACGAATGTTTTCGTCATCAAGACCAAAATCTTCACCCATTTTTTGTACTGCTTTGTTCATTAATGGTGGCCCACAGAAATATAATTCTAAATCCTCAGGACTTTCATGCTTAGATAAATATTGGTCTATTACAACTTGGTGAATAAACCCAACAAAACCATCTCCGCTTTCATCATTAATATCTTTTTTAACCTTCCAGTTATCTTCTTCTAATGGCTCAGATAATGCCAAGTAAAATTTAAAGTTTGGAAAGTCTTTTTCTAATGCTCTAAAGTAGTGAATGTAGAATAATTCTGCTTTAGAACGACCTCCGTACCAGTATGTTACTTTTCTACCAGTCTTTAAAGTTCTAAATAAATGATAAATATGTGAACGCATTGGTGCCATACCAGCTCCACCACCTACATATAACATTTCAGCTTCAGAATCATTAATAAAGAATTCACCATAAGGTCCAGAAATAGTTACTTTATCTCCTGGCTTTTGATTAAAAATATACGAAGATGCCACCCCTGGATTTACATCCATCCATCCACCTTTAGCACGGTCGAAAGGAGGTGTAGCTACACGAACATTTAACATGATTTCTCTTCCTTCTGCAGGGTAAGAAGCCATAGAATATGCACGCTCTACAGTTTCTTCATTCTTCATTACCAATGGCCTTAGGTTAAATTTATCCCAATCAGCCTCAAATTTATCAGGCTCACCTGGATGATCTTGTGGATGAGCAGAAATATCCATATCAGCATATTTTACTTCACATGGTGGTATTTCAATTTGAATATACCCACCTGCTTTATAATCCATTTCTTCTGGAATCTCAACTACAAACTCCTTAATAAAGGTTGCTACGTTATAGTTTCTTACAACAGTTGCTTCCCATTTCTTAATTCCGAAAATTTCTTCTGGAATAGAAATATCCATGTCTTGTTTTACTTTTACCTGACATGCTAAACGAATACCATGTTGTAATTCTTTACGTGTAAAGTGAGGCGTTTCTGTTGGTAAAGCTTCACCTCCACCAGAGTTTACGTGACACTCACATTGTACACAAGAACCACCCCCACCACATGCTGATGGTAAGAAGATTTTTTCATTACCTAAGGTAGATAATAAAGTTCCTCCTGATGGTACTTCTATTGTTTTTTCACCATTGATTGTAATTTTTACAGGTCCAGATGGTGCTAACTTTTGTTTTACAAATAATAATAACGCTACTAAAACTAAGATTACCGCTAAAAACGCTAATACTGTAATAGCAACTGTTCCTCCTGTGCTTACTTCTAAAAATACCATTATTCTGTAATTTCTTTAGTGTTATTAGCTAATTCTTCAGCTTTCTCTTCAGTTGTTTCAACTTTCTTCTCTTCTACTTCTTTCTTTTCAACCTGAACTGCTGTAGTTTCTTCTTTTTTACCTTCATCATCACCACCTGTTAACATTCCACCGAAACTCATAAATCCGATAGCCATTAAACCTGTAATAATAAATGTAATTCCTAATCCTCTTAACGCTGGTGGTACAGATGAATATCTGATTTTTTCACGAATAGCTGCAATTGCTAAAATTGCTAAGAACCATCCGATACCAGAACCTACACCGTAAGTTAATGATAAACCTAATGTTGGGATTTCACGAGATTGCATGAATAACGATCCTCCTAAAATTGCACAGTTTACAGCAATTAACGGTAAGAAAATTCCTAAAGAGTTATATAATGCTGGTGCAAATTTTTCTACAATAATTTCTACCAATTGTACCATGGTTGCAATGGTTGCAATAAACATGATGAATGATAAGAAACTTAAATCATAGTCTGCATACTCAGCTCCTAACCACTTTAAAGCTCCAGGTTGTAATAAATACTGATCTAACAACCAGTTAACTGGTACAGTTACCGCTAATACGAAAATAACGGCTGCTCCTAAACCTACGGCTGTTGATACTTTTTTAGATACTGCAAGGTATGAACACATTCCTAAGAAGGTTGCGAATACCATGTTATCTATAAATATCGACTTGAAAAATAATTCTATATGTTCCATATTTTTATAGTATTTAGTATTGAGTTTATTGATAGCATCTCAATTCTCATATCTAACGTCTCATTACTATTTTAATCTTCTACTAATGCTTTATTTCTTGTACGTTGTACCCAAATAATAATACCTACAACGATTAATGCCATTGGTGATAATAACATAAATCCGTTGTTTTCATATCCTAAAGCATACAATCCTGTTTTCTCGATAGGATCTCCTAATACTTTAAATCCTAATAAAGTACCAGAACCTAATAATTCTCTAAAGAATCCTACAATAATTAAGATTACTGCGTATCCTAAAGCATTACCAATACCATCTAAGAAAGATCTCCAAGGTCCGTTACCTAAAGCAAAAGCCTCAAAACGTCCCATGATAATACAGTTGGTAATAATTAACCCAATAAATACCGATAAGGTTTTACTTAAATCGTACGCAAATGCTTTTAACACTTGGTCTACAATAATTACCAATGTAGCTACTACGATTAACTGTACAATAATTCTAATTTTTGATGGAATAATATTTCTCATTAACGAGATTACCACATTTCCTACTCCTAATACAAATAATACCGATAAAGACATTACAATAGAAGCTTTTAACTCTGCCGTAATTGCTAATGCAGAACAAATACCTAATACTTGAATAGTAATTGGGTTATTATCTGCTAATGGATCAGTAATTAACGCTGCGTCTTTTTTTGATAAAAGTCCCATATTTATTTTAATGTTTTAAAGTAAGGTACGTATAAACCTAATTCGGTTTTAATCATTGCAGCTACCCCGTCTCCAGTAATAGTTGCTCCTGCAATTGCATCTACCTCGTTATCATTTTTATCTTCGTTCTTTGGATCATTGTTTGATTTAGAAACTGCAATTCCTTTAAAAGAACCGTTGTTCATTAAATCTTCTCCAATAAAATCATCCATAAAGTAACGTTGCTTAATGTTAGCTCCTAAACCTGGTGTTTCTCCTTTATGATCAAAGAAAACTCCTTGAACTACCATGTTTTTATCCATTGCAACGTATCCCCAAATAGCATCCCAAAGACCTTTACCTCTAATTGGTGCGATGTAAAATGTAGTTCCATCTTTTTCACCAACAAATAATGGTAATTTTCTTGTTTTACCTTCTTTAGCTGCTGTTTGTTGTTTTTTAACATCAATTAAATATGCGTTAGCATCTTCAGAAACGTTTTCTCCTTCGATTACTAATTGCTTTTTGATGTATTTAGCAAACTCATCTGCTACTTTATCTTTTGAAACAAATACGATACTTGTTTCATCGTTTTCGTTTACACCCATTGCATACAAAATGTTTTGTTGCTTTTCGATACGTTTGTTAGCATCGATTGTTGGGCGAAGTGATGACGCTGTAAAAGCTAACAACGCACCCACTACTAGTACCATTCCTATTGCGAATACTACCGTATATACATTACTATCTGTCTTCTTACTCATAATTAGGCAGTTTTAGCTTTTAAACGTTTTAATCTTCTCTTTACATTTCCTTGAACCACATAGTGATCGATAGTTGGAGCAAATACGTTCATTAATAAGATCGCTAACATTACTCCTTCTGGATATGCTGGGTTGAATACACGAATCATAATCGAGATAAATCCGATTAAGAAACCGTAAATCCATTTTCCTTTGTTAGTTTGTGCTGCTGTTACAGGGTCAGTTGCCATGTAAACCGCACCAAATGCAAAACCTCCAATTAATAAATGCTTCCAGAAATCTAAACTCATTAATCCGTAAAACTTACTCGTTTCACCAACCCATCCCATATCAACTACTTGGTTAAAGATGAATCCCATTACTAAAGCTCCGATTACTGAAGATAACATAATTCTCCAGCTTCCAATCTTTGTAAAGATTAAGAATAAAGCTCCTAATAAGATTAATAATGTTGAAGTTTCTCCTACTGAACCTGGAATAAATCCGAAGAACATATCAGAAACTGAATAACTAATTGGTTGTGATTGTGCTAAACTTCCTAAAACTGTTTCACCAGAAATTGCATCAGCAGTTCCAGCAGCTTCTACAGCTCCGTGAACCCATACTTTATCTCCTGACATCCAAGTTGGATATGCGAAGAATAAAAATGCACGAATTGTTAACGCTGGGTTTAAGATGTTCATTCCTGTACCACCAAATACTTCTTTACCAATTACAACACCGAAAGCTACAGCTACGGCTAACATCCATAATGGTAAGTCTACTGGTACGATTAACGGAACTAACATTCCTGTTACTAAGTAACCTTCTTCTACTTCGTGTCCTTTAATTACAGCAAAGATAAATTCGATTACTAAACCTACTAAATACGATACAATTACTAATGGTAAAATTTTAGTTAAACCAACTAGGAAGTTGTCCATATTCCAAAAGTCTCCACTAAAGAAAGACATTCCTTCAGTAAAGCCATTAATTGCAGCGTTGTGTTGATACCCTGCATTAAACATACCGAAAAGTAAACATGGTACTAATGCCATAATTACTGTATTCATGGTACGCTTTAAATCATCGGCTGCCTTGATATGAGTTCCTCCATGAGTAGTCTCATTTGGCAAATATAAAAAGGTGTGGATTGCGTTAAACGCAGGTGCCATCTTAGTACCTTTATATTTCTCTTTTAAATTATGTAAATTTTGTTTTAAGCCCATATCTTATCCTAATTCTTCTCTCATTAAATCTAATCCTTCACGAATTATTTTTTGGTGAGGTTGTTTCGATACACAAATAAATTCTGTTAATGCAAAATCTTCTGGTGCAATTTCATAAGCTCCTAATCCTTCCATTTCGTCAAGATCTTTATACATACAAGCTTTTAATAATTGCATCGGATAGATATCTAACGGAAAAATTTCTTCATACGAACCAGTTACCACAAATGCTCTGTGCTCACCGTTAGTATTCGTATTTAAGTCATATTTTTTCTTCGGGTTTAACCAAGAGAATGTCAATGCTCTAGAAGTAGATATCTTGTCAAAGATTGGCTTATTCCATCCGAAGAATTCATAGTCATCTCCTTCTGGAATTGCAGTAATTACATTGTCGTAATATCCTAAGAAACCATCTTCCCCAACTTGCACACCGCTTAACACGTTTCCGCTAATAACACGTGCATTAGTAGTTTCTAAGTTTCCTTTAACAACATCAGCAATTTGCGCTCCTGCCTTAGCAGTTACGTATTGTGGTTTGTTAAATTTAGAACCTGCTAAAGCAATTGTACGTGTAACGTTAAACTTACCTGTTAATAATAACTCCCCAATAACAACTAAGTCTTGTGGAGTTACTACCCACACAACTTCTCCTTTATTAATAGGATCAATTTGTGCAATTTGAGTACTTACGTTACCTACAGGGTGTGGACCAGAAACTTTATGTAACTCAACACCTTTAACCCCATTAAATGGAGATAATGTTGAATTTGCTGCTACAGAAACATGTACTTTACCAGTAGTTAACTTTGTTAACGCTGTTAAAGCTGCTTGTAACTCTGCTTCTTTACCTTTTAACGCATAATCATAATCTGCTGCTAAAGGTGCACTTGCATAGGCTGATACAAAAATAGCTTTTGGTGCTTGATTTGGATTTGCAACTACGTCATATGGACGTTGCTTTACAAACGGCCAACAACCTGAAGCAAATAAGTGGTTTTTCACCTCTTCTCCAGACATTGCATCAACATCTTTTTTACCAAAATCTTTGTATTCCTGCTGTGCATCAGCAGTGATTTTAATTGCTAAAACTTTTCTTCGTGCTCCACGAACGATTTCCGTAACTTTACCACTAACTGGACTAGAGAATAAAATACGCTCGTCACTTTTTGCATGAAAAAGTGCTTCACCTGCTTTTACTTCTGTACCTTCTTTTGCTAAAATTTTAGGAATAACGCCGTGAAAATCATCTGGCTTTACTGCAAATACACCACCTAATGGAAGTTCGGTAGTTACCTGTTCTGCCTCGCCAACTAGCTTGATATCCAAGCCTTTCTTAATACGGATGTCTTTTGACATAGGAACTGATTAATTTGATTTTCTTAAAAACACGCAAATTTAAAAATTTTACCCCCCTTTACAGAACAAAACAATCCATATCTTTACTTTATCTTCTTATTTATATTTATTCTAAATAAAAACCTTGTCTTTGGCGTATATTTTGATATTTTTGTTACATTATGAAATTAAGAAACCTACTTATACTTGTTTTTTTCTGTGCTATTTCAAACTATGCTCAAAACATAAAAACAGTTCAACTACGTCCTAAGCACAATTCTGAACAATACGCACCAATTGTACGTTTAGGAGATGTTTTAAAACTATCTTTTGATGATTTAGAGGCTGATAGCAAACAATATCAATACAAAATTGAACACATGACACATGATTGGAAACCTAGCTCTATGACTAGCAACCAATACATTCAAGGTTTTGAGCAAAACGAAATCATCAATTTTTCAAATTCGTTCAACACACTTCAACCCTACACGCATTATTGGGTTGAAATACCAAATCAAAACACCATTATTACTAAAAGTGGCAATTATTTAATTTCTGTTATTGATGAAAATTACGAGGTTGTTTTCACTAGAAAATGTGTATTTTATGAAGATATAACCACCGTAGGTGTGGCTGTTTTTAGAAGTAGAAATACCGCTACAGCTAACGAACAACAAACTGTTCAATTTTCAATAAATCATCCGAACTTACAAATCAACAATCCTGCACAAGAAATTAATGTAACACTTTTTCAAAATCACAATTGGAACACCGCCATTAACAATTTACAACCTGTTTTTACAAAACCTCATCAATTATTATACAACCACACTGTAGATACTAATTTTTGGGCAGGTAATGAGTTTTTAAATTTTGACACCAAATATATTAGAAGTAGCAGTTTAAATGTTGCTAGAGTTACACGTGACAATTTATATCACAGTTATTTATACACCGATGAACCCAGAGCGGACAAACCTTACACCTACAATCCTGATATTAACGGACAATTCGTAATAAGAACTACCGAACGTGATGCAAACAACGAACAAGATGATACCGAAGCTGATTACTCTTTAGTCCATTTTTCATTAGATTCTTTTGAACCTTATGAAAACAAAGACGTGTATGTGTATGGCGCTTTCAATAATTATGAATTATCAGAAGAAAACAAAATGTCGTATGATTCTAGTCAAAGTATATACAAAGCTGTTTTACCTTTTAAACAAGGATTTTACAACTACAGTTACGCTACTTTAAACTCTAACAATTCTATAAACCTACATGAAATTGACGGTTCTTTTTATCAAACCGAAAACGAATATACCGTAATTGTTTACTACAAACCGTTTGGTGAAATTTATGACAGAGTTATAGGTGTTGGCAACGGTTATTTTAATCAAAATAGGTAAGCCTTACAATAAACATTGACTAAAAAGTGAAAAAGAACTATCTTTATCCTATGTTTCAGCAAGTAACTAAGGGGATAAAAATTTCGGTAAAAACTTCTTTTAAGAATACCGTGTACAAGGGCTATCAGCAGTATTATGCCTTTAGCTACTATATTACTATTGAAAACAAATCGAAAGAAACGGTAAAGCTCCTGGAACGTTTTTGGGTAATTTTTGATGCTCTTAACAATATTGAATATGTAGAAGGTGAAGGTGTTGTTGGCGAAACCCCTATTTTACAACCAAACGATGTTTACAATTACAGATCTAACTGCTTTTTACTCTCTACAACTGGAGCCATGGGTGGCAACTATAAAATGATTAATACCAAAACCCTTGAAGAGTTTTTAGTAACCATACCTACATTTCAACTAACTACTACGCCTACTTTAAACTAAATGATTAAAAAAATAAAGTTCCTGTCGTAAGAGATGCTAACTGCCTTAACTGCGGATGTCCTTTTACCAATAATTAGAAATTCTGCCCTGAATGCGGACAAAAAAACAGAGGTGAAAAAATTACCTTAGCAACCTTTCTTCGTGAACTTTTTGCTGGATTCTTTTCTTTAGATACAAAGTTTTGGAGAACCTTAATTCCTTTATTGATTAGTCCCGGAAAGGTTTCAAAAGATTATATTGAAGAAAAACGTGTTCGATACACCAATCCGTTTCGATTTTATTTAGCTACAACAATTATTTTCTTTTTGATTTTGGGAGCAATTAATAGTTACGACCATTTTGAAAGACTTAGAAAAGGAACTCTTGAAAAATCATCTCCTATAAGTGTTAATAACGAAAATAATCAAGAAAAAATACTCAGAATTGGTCAATTACACGATTTAGTTTTCGGTGAAATAAAGATCAATCAAAAGAAATTAGACTCTTTAAATCAAAACAAAAAAGATTCGGTACCTCAACTGGACTCAATAGTTAACAACTACAACAATTCTACTATCGAAGTTTGAAGAAAAAAATCCAACTCTTTCTTCTGAAAAAGCTTTAGATAGTTTAGGTATTGAGAAAAATTTCAGCAACAGGTTCTTGTATTCTAAGGTAAAACTTGTAAACTCTTACCTTAGAAGTGATGAAGAGCATTCAAAATTTAACAAACAACTATATTCACATATTTCAATTTCACTATTTGTACTACTTCCACTGTTTACACTCTTCTTGTCGTTTATGTATATTAGAAGAAAATTTACCTATGTTGAGCATTTAGTGTTTGTTTTTCATGTTCAAACCGTATTTTTCTTACTCGCCAGTATTTTTTACATTATAGGCTTCATCAATAAAAGTGGCAATAATTTACCTACAATTTTTTCAGTGCTTTTTTTACTATATTTATTTATAGCAATGAAAAAGCTTTACGGGCAGTCGTTCTTTAAAACCCTAGTAAAATACTTTATTGTAAACACCGTTTTTATAAACTTAATGTTTATAGGTATTCTAGTTGTGTGGATTATAACTTTCGCTCTGTATTAATTTTTAATTCAATAGTTGTAAAAAGAAGTTTTTTGAAGTATTTTTTAACTTTACTGTTGCTTTTAAGTCATTACTACTAGCTACAAACAATTGTATTGATTGTACTTTATCTAGATATTTGTTTTTGAAGGAGTATACGCCCCTATCTTTAGCTTGATATTGAGCCACATCAAACAAAAAATAAAACTTATCATCAAGTTTTTTAAGCTTATTTAAAACTGGTTGTTTTTGCGAAGTGAATTGTAGCTCTCCCTCATTACAAAAACTATAGGTAGTAAATAAAGGCATAAGAGTTAACACTTCGCTATTGTTTACTCTTTTGATTACCTCTTTTTCATGCAAATACTCACATAATCCCTCTCCTTCTAAATTAAAAGTTACGTTAGGAGTTATTGTATTTTGAATTTCTTTTTTGGCAACCTTGTTAAAGTCATCATCGTACTCATAAGTTACAATAGTGTCTGATTTCGTAACAAAGGAAGAGAGGTTAAAGTCCATTACCCCATTCCATTTAGTCGTGATAGAATCCAACGATAATGTAGTAAGCTTTTTAAATTTTCCTGAAGCATTTTCAGGCAAAATATTGACTAACTTTTTTATATTTAGTTTCCCTGAAATAATAGTGATAGCATCAGCTTCAAAACCAGCTTTAAAAGGTAAGAAAATATCGTTATTTTCATTTAATTTCCCTTCAATACTTAACTGACCTTCATCAACCAAGACTTTGAAAAAGTCTCCTTTATTGGTACTGAATGCTATCGGGCTTTTATGCTTTTTAATATTCGAAAAAATTTCAGCATCATCAGAAAAGTAATTCCCTTTATCAAGAGCCTTTATTAACTCATTAGAAACCTTAGCACTTTTATCAATCTTAAATAGTACTTGAACTTTATTATTGTTAACTACACAAGTAACTTGTTGTTTCCTGTAAATGGTAGTTATACCTACCTTTTCTTCTTTAAATCCCGTCTCTTTTAAAACTTCAACAAAATTATTTTTAACCGAAACTTTATTACTGATTAAAAATCCTTTAAACTCTTGTTTATTGGTATACAGAAACACATTACTTGGAATTTCAATTTGATCTAACAACGAGCGTTGTTTTTCTTTTACTGCAGATGATTTTTTAAAGTCTAGTTGAGAAAATGGATGCTCTAAAAAACTGGTAAGTATATTGTATTCTATTTCTCGAAGGTTGATATGTACAACCGCCTCTGCAGAAACAGGAACCTTTTCTGTATAAATTACGGTTGGATTATACCTAAAAAACCCAACCGTAACTATAATACAGCATACTATAAGAAAGGTATATGCTATTTTTTTTATCATTCAGTTTATTTAGCTACCGAATTGATAAACTTTAATAATAATTTTAAGGTGTTTTCTTCTGTACCTTGTGTTGAAAGTTTTAACTCAGAAGAAATTGTATTCCCTTTCATTCTAGACACTCTAAACACAGCATCATTCATGTTTTCAGTAGAAAAATGTAACGCTTCTTTTTCTGACTTACTCATCCACTCGTTTGGTACTTTGTTTAAAACAGCATTTACATCAACATATAATACTGTTGAGTTATTCCTAACTAATTTACTGTGTTTTTTAGTATTGAAATTTGTAGTACCGTTTGCAATATTTAATGCTCCAGTTTTAGAGGTCGTTAAATACAACACATCGTTTTTAACCACTGAGTATAACCCAAATGGTAAATCAGCTTTTTTAGTTACAAACTCAACCACATTATCCTGAATTTTTACCGCCTTGTGCTTTTCTCCTATTCTGTAAAACTTATTTAATAAATCTTCTTTTTCAGAGCCAATCATTAATGTAAAATCTGGCACAAAATCTTCTTTTGTTTTTGTTACCTCTTTACGCTTATAATTCTTATCATACTCATAAGTAGTGTACTCAACTTCTTGTTTAGCAAAATCGTTCAATACCAACAACGCATCACCTGTAATTAATTCTCCAATTGCTTTTTCATCTATCACTAAAGAAAATAAATCTCCTACAATTTCAATTTCTTCTTGAAACTTAGGTAAAATGCCACCGTACATTTTGTTTACCAATTCTGGATACTGTTTTAACGTTTCTTCAGTGTTTAAAGAAATACTCCAAAAAGCTAAAGCTTTATCATGATCGAAGCTATTAACTAAATTACGATCCATTCTCTTATTATAAATCTTCTTAAAAGACCTTTTCATATCAGAACTAACTGCCATATCTAACAAAACTCTTGCATCTTCTTTTTCAAAAAACAAGTTTGCTGTTACTTCTTCTACTCCGTAAACATTTTGATTTCCTTCTGCATACAAAGGATAAAAGCTGTTTCCAAAAGATTTGAAAATATCTGTCATTAACTCACCATAATTACGCACCCATAATGTTGCTGATGAATTCTTCTTTTTACTTTTTTGAAATTTTCTGTTTGAAGCAATTGATTTAGAGTAGTTTTTATCAAAAACATTCAATCCATATTCTTTCGACCATTCTCTAGCTAATCTTCTCTTAAAGTTATAATTGTATTCTCCTTCTTCTTTTAATTGCTCTAAACGCTCTTTGTTATCAGAGAAAAATGATGAAGACATACTTCCGTTTATAAGTAATAACGTGTGGTCATTCCAAATTTTAAAAGAAGAACGTCCTGCGATGTAACTATAGTTTCCTTCCGTTTTAAGTTTCTTTTTTTCGCGTTCATACAACAAAGATTCAAACGTTTTTCTATCGTTTAACTCAACATAAAAGTTATGATACGAAATGCTATCCGTCTTTGTTAAGAAATAATATGCGTTTGCATTAATATTCACACCTGCCTTAGCTACAGAAGAAACTTTATGCTTAATTACTTCATTATCTTTACTTCTTTCTTGATTTTCATCAACAACTACTGATTGAGACTTAACCTCGTAATTCCTATAATCTCTATTTAAATCTTTTAAAATCTCTCTTCCAATAGCATTTTCATCAATATCTGACACATTGATTAACTTAAATAAGTTTTCTGCATTTGCAGAAATTAATACATCAACATTCTCAGGTATTTTAGTCTCTAATCTTTGAGCTTGTATAACTGTAATTGTGTTTAAAAGCAGCAGTGTAGCAATAATTTTTTTCATCTGTTTGTTTTTACTTTTTAAAATCATAAGTAACCTTTGATGATTAAAGTAATCTTTATACTTTCTATTTAAAAGATTTTTAACCATGTGGGTTTCATCCTGATTTTAATTCTCTAATTGAATTTTATTTTTGATTGTTTGTGTGTTCGATATAATATCTTGCGCTTGTAAATGCAGCATAATTGCTTTTTTACTTTTTGATATTCTTGCTTGGTTATTCTCAGTTGATTTTATAGGTTCTTCAAATCGATAAACACTCGTGTACGTAGCCGTTTCAAATACTTTACGATCTTGATTTTTTGTTTTTTGAAACTCTTTTCCTAAATCGAAATGATGACTACGAGTAAACGTTTTCTTTTCTTTATTAAATGTGAAATGCTGATTCTTCTTAATCGCTTCTATATGCTTTTTTGAACTGAAGTTAGAAATCACTTCGTTCAAAGCTTCAACATTATCAAAATCACACGAAACAGTTACGATAAATTCGTTAAAATCTAACGTGTTTTTTACGTTATGAACCCCTTTGGTCTGCTTTATTTTGTAAACTATTTCGTTTACTTTGTTTCTAATAGTAGTTTTAGATGGTACTTTGTAACCATTAATACTATCAAGCAACATTATTGAAGCTAATTTTGTTTTACTTTTACTTAAATTGATAGTTAACACAGCACTACCCGAACCATCTTTTTTAAAGCTAACTTCTTCTACAAACTCAAAGCAGCTTGTAAACAAAAAAGTAGAAATAAGTGAGAATAGCAATAGTAATCTTTTGTTCATATTAAATTTTTGGCAAAGATACCAAATAGGTTTAATTACGAACGAATGATTTCTTCTTGTATTGTGTTAATATTTGAATGTAAATCGTAGTAAGTCATAGTTAGTTCATTGTCTTTTTTTACCACAGAAGTAATACTTACTGTTTCAACATAA
The DNA here is from genome assembly GCF_051200845.1 of Tenacibaculum sp. A30. Taxonomy (NCBI): domain Bacteria; kingdom Pseudomonadati; phylum Bacteroidota; class Flavobacteriia; order Flavobacteriales; family Flavobacteriaceae; genus Tenacibaculum; species Tenacibaculum sp. A30. The sequence continues at coordinate 2,072,660 of NZ_CP195160.1, read as the reverse complement.
CTACGTTTCATTTTTAATGAAATTTCTGGAGTTCCTCTGGTTTCATCTTGATGAAAGTTAACGATATTTAACTGATTAATCTCTTGAGTAGCATTCAACCATTCTGAAAACCATTCTCTTCTTAACTGTTTCATTTCTTCACCATATAAGGTAGAAGATGACCATATTTTAGGTTCACTACCTAACTCTTGAAAATATTTTTCAACTCCATCCCAAACCAACTCGTATGCTTTTAGTTCGTTTACCCAATCTACCAACACAATTGTAAATGGCTCTATTCCTTCAAAATTAAAATTCTCAATCATTTCAAAAGGATTATCAACCTTTAGTAATTGCTTTACAATAACTCCCCTACTCATGCGGTAAGATTCCGCTCTTTTGTGTTTGGCAAAACCTCCGTTCAATAAACAAATCAACCGGTGTTTTTCGCTTAAACCAATCCATGTCCCACCAGCTAGCTCATCTTTCGGATAGGTTAACTTCACTCCTTCTTCACAGTAAGTTTTTGGCGCAATTGTTTTACGCTTCGGATCTTCATCTCTATTAGAAGTTAAAATAAAATTATTATCCTTTAAAGGTAAATAAGTTACCGTACACATGTTGTTCTCCTTTTATTAAATTCAAGCCTTTTGTCCACCTAAATATTCCTAAAATAACCTTAACTTTGTCTTTTTAAGAAAGTTTTCAAGACTTTTCAATAACAAAGAAAGAAATTTAATTCAACAAACAACATACAAAAATGGGAAAAGGATTTTTTCACGTACCGACTGCCATTAATGAAACTGTAAAAGGATACGCTCCTGGATCTCCAGAGCGCGAAGCAGTTTCTAAACAATACAAAGAATATTTTAACGGATCTATGGATGTACCAATGTATATCGGTAGTGAAGAAGTTAGAACAGGAAAGACTGAAAACATGACTCCTCCTCACGATCATCAACATGTAGTAGGGCAATATCATGTTGGAGACAAATCGCACGCTGAAAAAGCTATCGCTGTTGCTTTAGAAGCTCGTAAAGAATGGGCACAAATGCCTTGGGAGCAAAGAGCTGCTATCTTTTTACGTGCTGCTGAATTAATCGCAGGTCCTTACCGTGCAAAGATTAATGCTGCAACAATGATTGCACAGTCTAAAACAGTTCATCAAGCAGAAATCGATTCAGCTTGTGAGTTAATCGACTTCTTACGTTTTAACGTAGAGTATATGACTGATATTTACAGTGAGCAACCTAATTCTGATGACGGAATTTGGAATCGCGTTGAATACAGACCATTAGAAGGATTTGTGTACGCTGTAACCCCTTTTAACTTTACTGCTATTGCTGGAAACTTACCTGCATCTGCAGCAATGATGGGGAATGTTGTAGTTTGGAAACCTTCTAGTAGCCAAGTTTTTTCTGCGAACGTAATTATGCAAATCTTTAAAGAAGCTGGTTTACCTGATGGTGTTATCAATTTAGTATTAGGAAATCCTGCTGATATTACTGAAGTTGTATTAGCTTCTCCTGATTTTGCTGGAATCCACTTTACAGGTTCTACAAACGTATTCCAAGATATTTGGAAGAAGATTGGAGAAAACATCCACATCTATAAAACATATCCAAAAATTGTTGGTGAAACAGGAGGTAAAGATTTTATCATCGCTCACCCATCAGCAAACGCTAAGCAAGTAGCTACTGGTATTTCTCGTGGTGCTTTCGAATTCCAAGGGCAAAAATGTTCTGCAGCTTCAAGAGTATACTTACCAAAATCATTAGCTGAAGAAACTTTAAATTATGTAAAAGAAGATATCGCTTCTTTTAAAATGGGTTCTCCAGAAGATATGAGCAACTTTATCACAGCTGTAATCCACGAAGGATCTTTTGATAAATTAGCTAGCTATATCGACCAAGCTAAAGCTGATGCTGATGCTGAAGTTATTGCAGGTGGTAACTACGATAAATCTAAAGGATACTTTATCGAGCCAACAGTTATCTTAACTACTAATCCTAAATACACGACTATGGAAACTGAATTATTCGGTCCTGTAGTAACTATTTATGTATACGAAGATGCTGATTGGGCTGAAACATTACAATTAGTTGATGGAACTTCTGAATACGCTTTAACAGGGGCTGTATTCTCTACAGATCGTTATGCAATTGCTGAAGCTACTAAGGCATTAGAAAACTGTGCTGGTAACTTCTACGTAAACGATAAGCCAACAGGTGCTGTAGTAGGACAACAACCATTTGGTGGAGCAAGAGCTTCAGGAACAAACGATAAAGCAGGATCTGCCCAAAACTTATTACGTTGGGTATCTCCTCGTTTAATCAAAGAAACATTTGTTTCTCCAACTGATTACCGTTACCCTTTCTTAGGATAGGATATTCCGATTACGGAACTCTATATAACTAAAAGCAACCTCACTTCGGCTACGCTCAGTAACCAAGTAGGTTGCTTTTTTATTTCCTTAATTAACTCAACTCAATTTTCATATTCAAATACAACCATTTTGTTGGTACATCTAATGATTGTCCGTTTACTAGCTTATCATAATCAATACCCCAATCCAATAAATTTACTTGACCTTGTAGTACTAATTCACTAGACATGCTTTCGTATGAATTTCTAATTCCTGTTGCAAAAAACTTCACTTCTTTTTCAACTCCTTTAATAGACATCGCACCATTAATTTGATACCAATCCACTCCCATCACATACACATTGGTCGTTTTAAACCTTATTTTTTCGTTGTTATCGCTAATAAAAACTCCTTTGGTTTTAACTCTTTCAGTTAAATCAGCCACATCACCTCTACATGCTTTAAATGAGTTAGGATCTACTTCAAAAGAAATACGCATATTTTCTAACGGATTTCCAGCATCCATTCGCACAGGAATTTCCACTTTTAAATCGTCTACAATACCTCCAAACGGTGTGCTACAATGTCCGTGTGTTACAAACATATTAATCGTTTGATTTTTTTCTGTTTTTTCAACCTCTGTTTTCTCTTTTATAGTAGGTACTGAAGTTTTAGTAGCATAACCACTAATAAAAACTACTGTTAACAATAACACTCCTAACAGAAGGCCTTTTTTTATACTATTCATAATTTCAAATTTTAAAGTTTCCTCAAAATTATCAGAGCCTATCGTGAAAAATGCAAATCAATTGTCAAAAAAGTGTAAAAAGTACCTTTAACAAGGCTTTTATACTTAGTTTGCCCTCTGAAATACTATAAAATAAATGTTTCATCATTCCTTTTAACCTACCTTTGCAAAAAATATTTTGATGCAGTTTTCAGACCTACAACTTAGCAAGTCTATCTTAAAAGCACTTAATGAAGAAAGACACCACAAACCAACTCCGGTACAAGAAGAAGTAATTCCGTTAGTACTCAATAAAAAAGATGTGATTGTAGCTGCTCAAACAGGTACAGGTAAAACTGCTGCTTTTGCGTTGCCTATTATTCAAGAGCTTTCTGAAGAAGCTGATGTTGAAAAAAGAGCCAAAAAGATAAAAGCGTTAGTGGTGAGCCCTACTCGTGAATTAGCGATTCAAATTCAAGAAAACTTTAAAACCTATAGCAAATACACTAATTTAAGAACTACTGTTATTTATGGTGGTGTTGCCATACAGCCACAAAAAGATGTTTTAGAAAAAGGAGTGGATGTTTTAATCACTACCCCAGGTCGTTTTATCGATTTGCACCAACAAGGCAGTATTGATGTTCGTCAATTAAAAACATTGGTGTTAGATGAAGCCGATTTAATGCTAGATATGGGCTTTATTGAAGATGTACAAAAAATTGAAGAATTGTGTCCGCGTAAAAAACAGACCTTACTATTTTCTGCAACAATGCCTAATAAAGTAAGTGATTTGGCTAAGTCGATGTTATACAAACCTGAAAAGGTAGATATTTCTCCTGCGGAAACGACCTCAACTAACATTGGTCAGTTACTGTATTACACACCAAAAAAGCATAAGGTCGACTTATGTTTACACTTGCTTCGTAATACTATACATGGACGTATTATTATCTTCCGTCGCACCAAATTTGGAGTTGACAAATTGGAGAAAACACTTCAAAAAAACGGATACAAAGCAACCAGTGTACACGGTGATAAATCGCAAAACTTACGAAATCAAGCTATCGAAGATTTCAAAAATAACAAAGCCAATATTTTAATTGCTACCGATCTTGCTGCTCGTGGAATTGACGTTAGCAAAGTAGATGCAGTAATTAATGTTGACTTACCTAACATTCCTGAAACATACGTACACCGAATTGGTAGAACTGGTAGAGCAGGTAAATCTGGAATTGCCTTTTCATTATGTAGTGCCGATGAAACTTCTTACATCAAAGCTATTCAAGAATTTATGGATAGAACTATAAAAGTTATAGAAGATCATCCATTCCCTTTAGCAAAGCCTAAGCCTAAAAAGCAGCCAAACACCATTAGCAAACACAAAAAAGGAAGAAAATCAGAAGCTTCTAAAAAGAAGAAAAGACGCTGGTATTAAACTTTTTATAAAAAATAACACTAAAATAATTGGTGTTTTATTTATTAATCGTAATATTGCAATATACAGATTAAGTAATGGGATTAACCAAATCAGAAATATTTACTGAAGAGCAAAATCAATTGGCTACCATCGCAAAAGTGTTGGGACATCCTGCTCGTATTGCCATTTTACAACACTTATTCAAATTGAATTCTTGCGTGTGTGGTGACTTGGTAAATGAAATCGGTTTGGCGCAACCTACCATTTCGCAGCATTTAAAGGAATTAAAAAAGATTGGTATCATTAAAGGAACTATTGAAGGAACTAGCGTTTGCTATTGCATCAATCCATCAACTTGGAAAGAAATTAAAACCTTGCTTTCTTCTTTTTTAAACCTTGATATGAATAACCAGAGTTGTTGCTAAAAAAAATTTGAAACCATTAATCGTAATATTACAATTAAAAAAAACAAAACCATGAAACTATCAGAAATTAAACAACATTTAAGTACGTTAAAAACTATTGCTTTTCAATTACCTGACGGAAGCTTAGTGCCTAATCATTTTCACGTAACAGAAGTAGGAAAAATTACCAAAAACTTTATCGATTGTGGTGGAGTTGTTAGAAATGAAGAAGTGGTAAACTTTCAATTATGGAATGCGAATGATTATGATCACAGATTGCATCCAGAGAAGTTAATCCACATAATTGAATTATCAGAAAAAGTATTAAACATTCCTGATTTAGAAATTGAAGTAGAATACCAAGGAAGTACGATTGGAAAGTATGGATTAGATTTTGACGGAACTAACTTCTTATTAACTACAAAACAAACAGATTGTTTAGCGAAAGATAACTGCGGAATTCCACAAGAAAAACCAAAAGTGAAATTAGCTGATTTGCAAAAGCAAACTGCTTGTACACCAAACTCAGGATGTTGTTAATATGAAAGCAAGAACCTCAACGCTATTTTCTGAACTACAGGAAACTATTTCTAGCTTACCAACTGTTTCAGAAGAACGAAAAGAAGTTTTACAACTGCTTGTAAACTATATTCAGGAAAAACTGGAGAATAAGGAGATGATAAGCCTAAATTTTATTTGCACACACAACTCCAGAAGAAGTCATTTGTCGCAAGTATGGGCGCAAACTATGGCGTATCACTATCAAATACCAAATGTAAACACTTATTCTGGTGGTACAGAAGCTACCGCTATGAATTCAACAGTTGTTACTACTTTAGTTGATAACGGATTTAAAATTCAACAATTATCTGATGGAACAAATCCTATTTACGCAGTAAAGTATGCTGATAACACACCATCTATTATAGGTTTTTCTAAAAAGTATGACGATAACTTTAATCCAACCTCAAGCTTTTGTGCTATTATGACTTGTTCACAAGCAGATGAAGGATGTCCGTTTATCGCGGGTGCTGATAAAAGGATACCTGTTACTTATGAAGATCCAAAATTATATGATGGAACACCTTCTGAAAAAGAAAAATACTCAGAAAGAAGTTTACAAATTGCATCTGAAATGCAGTATGTATTTTCTTCAATAAAAACTAGCCTTTAAACTTTATTGGTAAGTGCACCACTTTTTTAGTTTCGAAGAAGTCTTCTTCAAAAAAGTCTGGTAAATCATAAATGGTGGCTTTAGGGAAGTTCGCAAGTTCTTCTGTAAGGTCACCACCTTTTAAATATAAAATTCCGTTTTTCAACGCGTGGTTTTCTTTCTTTTTTACCTTATTTTTTACCCAACGATGAAAGGTTTCCATTTGCGCTACCGCTCTACTTACAATAAAATCATAGGTTTCATCTACCTCCTCTACGCGTCCGTGAGTCGTTTTTACATTTTGTAAACCTAACCCTTCTACTACTTCGTTAACCACTTTAATCTTCTTCCCAATAGAATCTACCAAGTGAAATTGCGTTTCTGGAAATAAAATTGCCAACGGAATTCCTGGAAAACCTCCACCAGTACCTACATCCATCACATTTGCTCCTGGTTGAAACTCCATTACCTTCGCTATTCCTAATGAATGTAATACATGACGTAAATACAATTCATCAATATCTTTACGAGAAACAACGTTAATTTTTAAATTCCAATCTTGATACAATTCTTGCAACTTAGAAAATTGTTCTAATTGTGTTTCCGTTAAATTGCCAAAGTATTTTTTTATAAGTTCCATCTAGTGATTTTTTCCGCTGCAAAAATAAAAAACAATTTGGTATTGTTAATTTTTAAGTAAAAGATATTAATCTGGTTAAAAAGTTGGTCTATAGCAATAACCGTGAACCAAAAACGTTTATTTTTGCGAGACAAACAAACAACAAATGACGACAGTAAACTTCTCAAGAATAGACAAAACAAAGTTCTTTAGAACTTTAAACAAAAGAGTTAATACATACTTTAAAGAAAACGAAATTAAACGTACAGGAAACTGGAAATTATACACAAAGGCAATAATTATGTTAGCTATTTTTATTGTTCCTTTCATATTAATTTTAACTATTGATATGTCTCAATGGATAAAATTAGCCTTAACTGTATTAATGGGAGTTGGAATGGCTGGAGTTGGAATGAATGTAATGCACGATGCTAACCATGAATCTTTCTCAAGCAAAAAATGGGTAAACAAACTTTTTGGAAGCAGTATTTATATTTTAGCAGGTAATGTGTACAACTGGAAAGTACAACACAATGTATTACACCATACCTACACAAACATTCAAGATCATGATGAAGACATGGATGCTGGTAGAATCATCCGTTTTTCAAAGCACTCACAATGGTTATGGATTCACAAATTTCAAAAATATTATTCAATCTTTTTATACGGATTGTTAACTATTAACTGGGCAATTACTACCGATTTTAAGCAGATGCATAGCTATTTAAAACGTAAATTATCGTACGGAGAATTCCCTAACCCAGCAAAAGAATGGACAAAATTAGTGGTTTCTAAAGTGATTTATTATGCTCTTTGGTTGGCATTACCAATCGTAGTTACAGATGTTGCTTGGTGGAAGGTATTAATCGGATTTTTTGTAATGCACTATACTGCAGGAATCATTTTAAGTGTAGTTTTCCAATTAGCACACATCGTTCCTAAAACAGAAACTCCTTTACCTGATGAAGACGGAAATATGAAAAACACCTGGGCTATTCATCAGTTATATACCACTGCAAATTTTGCCCCTAAAAACTGGTTTATCAATTTCTATACAGGTGGATTAAATCATCAAGTAGAACACCATATTTTTCCTCATATTTCTCATATTCATTATGATAAATTAGCTAAGATTGTAAAAGAAACTGCTAAGGAATTTAATCTTCCTTATAACGAATACAAAACAACTCGTAGAGCAGTTATTGAGCATTTCAGACATTTAGCTGAGTTAGGAAGAAAACCTCAATTAGCATAATCAACACACAAGATAACAACACAATGTCAAACGCATTATCAAACAGAATTAACAGTTTACCTGTATCGCAAACTTTAGCTATGGCAGCTAAAGCAAGAGAATTAAAAGCTGAAGGTAGAGATATCATCAGTTTAAGTTTAGGAGAGCCTGATTTTAACACTCCTGATTTTATTAAAGATGCCGCTATTGAAGCCATCAATCAAAATTACAATTCATATACTCCTGTAGACGGATATGTAGAATTGAAAGAAGCTATTTGCGAAAAATTTAAGCGTGATAACGACTTAACATACACACCAAACCAAATTGTAGTTTCTACAGGAGCAAAACAATCTATTGCTAACGTAGCACAAGTATTGTTAAATCCTGGTGATGAAGTGTTATTACCTGCTCCATATTGGGTAAGCTATTCTGCAATTGCTACGTTATGTGAAGCAACCTATACAGAAATTCCTTCTTCTATTGATACTGATTTCAAAATCACTCCAGAGCAATTAGAAGCAGCAATTACACCAAAAACAAAGATGATTTTCTTCAACTCACCAACTAACCCTAGTGGTTCTATTTATAATGAGGAAGAATACAGAGCTTTGGCTAAAGTATTAGAGAAGTATCCAAACATCTATATCTTATCAGACGAGATTTACGAGCATATCAACTACGGAACAAAGCCATTTAGCTTTGCTGCTATTGAAAGCATGTACGACCGCACCATTACTGTTAACGGATTAGCGAAAGCATTTGCTATGACAGGATGGAGAATCGGTTATATTGGTGCTCCTGAATGGATTGCTAAAGCGTGTACAAAAATGCAAGGTCAAATTACTTCAGGAACCAACTGTATTGCACAACGTGCTGCAATTACCGCTGTAAAAGCATCGCCAGAAAAAGTACAGTACATGGTAGATGAGTTTAAAAACCGTAGAGATTTAGTATTACAATTACTAGGTGAAATTGACGGTTTCAAATTAAACGTACCTGAAGGTGCTTTTTATATTTTCCCAGATATTTCTGATTTCTTCGGAAAAACCATCCGTGGAAAAGAAATTAAAGATGCTAACGATTTTTCTATGTTGTTATTAGAAGAAGCTAATGTAGCTACAGTTACTGGTGAAGCCTTTGGCGCTCCAGACTGTATCCGTTTATCGTATGCTGCTTCTGAATTACAATTACGTGAAGCTATCAAGAGAATTAAAGAAGTTTTAAGTTAAAACTAAAAATCCTTTATAAAAAAAGACCTCACAACTTTCTAAAATCTGTGAGGTCTTTTTTGTTAGTAAGCGCTACTTTTTATAAATCTTCCTATGATAAACAATTGGCTATCGCCCTGCGATTAAAAAGGAACTTTCAATTTTCTAACCTTTTTCTTTTTTGGCTTCTTTAAATACAATGCTTTTTTATTGTAATCTATAAACGCTTTTCCAGCTTCTAAAATATCTGCACCAATAATCCCATCAACTTCTTGTGCATTATGTTGTTTTAAGGCAGTATTTACATGCGTTAAGTCAAACAATACTAAATCACAAGCTTCAGTTTTCCACTTCCCTATTTTCAATGAATTATTTTCCGACTTGTGTGTTTCCATATCGGTTGCTCCAGCTCCTGCTGCTTTTACCTCACTCTCTTCAGAAACAAGTTTAAAACGCTCAATTAAATCCAATCCAACACATGAATTAGACGCTCCTGTATCCAGAATAAAAGCTCCCTTCACCCCATTAATTTCAGCAGTTAACTCCAAATGATTAGTCACCATTTTTTTGAGTTTTATTTTGATGTATTTCTTTTTTCGTAATACTTTTTTCAAACTTGCCATTTCTTGTACTTTTGTCCTCGCAAAGATACAATATAATACAATGTACCCTTGAACACAGTCGAAAGGGATTTCTATTAAAATTATGATAACCGATACACATACACACCTATACTCAAGCCAGTTTGATGAAGATAGAAACGAAATGATACAACGTGCAAAAGATACTGGGGTTTCTCGTTTCTTTATTCCTGCGATTGATAGTTCTTATACTGAACGTATGTTCGATTTAGAAAAAAACTACCCGAACGATGTGTTTTTAATGATGGGGTTACACCCAACTTCGGTAAAAGAAAACTACCAAGAAGAATTAGCGCATGTAAAAGAATGGTTAGACCAACGTGATTTTTATGCAATTGGTGAAATTGGTATCGATTTGTATTGGGATAAATCATTTTTACCACAACAACAAGAAGCTTTTCGTACGCAAATTCAATGGGCTAAAGAAAAACAATTGCCGATTGTTATCCACTGTCGTGATGCCTTTGATGAAATTTTTGAAGTTTTAGAAACTGAAAAAGGAGACGATTTATACGGAATTTTCCACTGTTTTACAGGAACCTTAGAACAAGCTGAGAAAGCAATTTCTTATAACATGAAATTAGGAATTGGTGGTGTAGCGACTTTTAAAAATGGAAAGATTGACAAGTTCCTAAACCAAATAGACATCAAACACATTGTTTTAGAAACCGATTCTCCTTACCTAGCTCCTACTCCGTACCGAGGAAAACGTAATGAGAGTAGCTATATTACCAATGTTGTAGATAAGTTAGTAGATATTTACGGATTAACTTTCGATGAAATTTCGGAAATTACAACACAGAACTCTAAAGACGTTTTTGGTGTCTAACCTACAAACTACATATTATAAAACTCCTATTGGGATTGCCAAAATTGAAGGTGATGAAAGCGGAATCCAATCAATCTCCGTACTAGATGAAGATACCTCAACTCCAATCAGTACTCAAAAAGATGTTCCTGCTTATTTACAAGAATGTGTTACACAATTGGACGAGTATTTTGCAGGAACAAGAACAGCGTTTGATTTACAATTGAATCCTCAAGGAACAATCTTTCAGCAATCGGTTTGGAATGAGCTATTACATATTCCTTTTGGTAGCACCAGAACGTATTTAGAACAAACCAAACAGTTAGGAGATGTCAAAGCCATTCGTGCTGTAGCTTCAGTGAATGGTAAAAACCCTATTTGGATCGTTATTCCGTGCCACAGAGTTGTAGGTTCTGATGGCTCATTAACAGGATATGCAGGGGGTATTTGGCGTAAAAAATGGTTATTGGAACACGAAAGTGGAGCAAAACAACAAACACTATTCTAATTTTCGTCAAGCTAAACTCGTTTCAGCTTCGCATCCTAAAAAGATTCCTGCCTACGCAGGGATGGCAACTTAATTCAAATTGCGTTTTTCAATAAAAAATTTCTTCAACAAAAACCCGCATTCTTCTTCTAAAACCCCTGATATTACCTTTGTTTTTGGATGTAATTTTGTTTTTAATACACTAAAACCAAGCTTTGGTTCACTTGCTCCGTACACTATTTTACCTATTTGCGTCCAGTAACTCGCTCCTGCACACATCTGGCAAGGTTCTAATGTAACATACAAAGTACAGTCTTTTAAATACTTTCCACCTAAAAAGTCTGCTGCTGCAGTAAACGCTTGCATTTCAGCATGTGCGGTAACATCATTTAACAACTCTGTTAAGTTATGTGCTCGTGCTATTATTTGATTTTTAAAAACAATAACTGCACCAACAGGAACCTCTCCTTTATCAAAAGCTAACTCAGCTTCTTGAAAAGCTTTTCTCATAAAGTAGGCATCATCAAATGGATTCATCAACAAGAGTTTTTGTAAATACGAAAACAAATGTAGCCAAAATTTGTTTGTGTAAACTCTAGGTAAAATACTTATTTTTACCAAAATTTACGATTTGATTTCAATCAATACTTCTGAGAATAAAAAAGTCTATTTTGCTTCTGACCAACATTTAGGAGCTCCAACTTCTGAAGCTAGTTTTCCTCGTGAACAAAAGTTTGTTGCATGGTTAAACGAAGTTAAGAAAGATGCTGAGGCTATTTTTATTTTAGGTGATTTATTTGATTTTTGGTTCGAATACAAAACTGTAGTACCTAAAGGCTTTGTTCGTGTTTTAGGTAAACTTGCTGAAATAAAAGATAGTGGTATTCCGATTTACTTTTTTGTTGGAAATCATGATTTATGGATGCATGATTATTTTGAAAAGGAATTAAACATTCCTGTATTTCATTCACCTCAAGAATTTAAAATCAACGATAAATTATTTTTAATAGGCCATGGTGATGGGTTAGGACCTGGAGACAAAGGGTATAAACGTATGAAAAAAGTGTTTACATTCCCGCTATTTCAATGGATGTTTCGTTGGCTACATCCAGATTTAGGTGTTCGATTAGGACAATACATGTCGGTTAAAAACAAATTGATTTCTGGTGATGAGGATGCTAAATTTTTAGGCGAAGACAATGAATGGCTAGTACAATATTGTAAACGTAAATTAGAAACCAAACACTACGATTATTTTGTTTTTGGACACAGACATCTTCCTTTAGAAATTCAACTTAAAGAGAACAGTGTTTACCTTAATACAGGGGATTGGATTCAGTATTATACCTATGCGGTTTTTGAAAACGATAAACTATTTTTAAAAGAATATAAACAATAAAAAGAGCACCTCAAAAAGGTGCTCTTTTTTATCTAACAATTAAGCTTAGAACTTAAAAGTTAATCCTGCTTTAAAAGTCATTCCATTAAATCCAAATTGATTTACCTCCCATGGATACTTAAAACGCCCTCCTAAATCAGTTACAACATCTCCTTTGGTATCAATTTCATCTGGGTACACATCAAATAAATTATTTACCTGAGCATTAAACGAAATCATATCTGAAAATTCATAACCAAAAGACACGTCAGTTATTACTTTCCCACTAAATGTTTGATCTTTATTGGGATCTGTTGCATGTTGCCAAGTTACTTCTCCAAAATAGGTGTTATTTAAAAAAGCGGTAAACTTTTTATACTTGTAATCTGCACCAAACAAAAGTTTGGTATTTGGTCTTGCACTAATAATTCTTGACTGCTCTTTTCTATTAAAAATAGCATTCTTATAATTTGCCAACTTAGTTGGGGTTTTTACTTCTCCTTCTAGTTTAGTTTTATTGATGTTTAATGCTAAGTTTAACCCTAATTTACCTGCCGCAAAATCGATATTTTTATAACGCATTGTATAATCAAAACCTTCTGTTTTAGTATCAGCAGCATTGATAAAAAACTTAATACTTGTTACTGAGTTATCATCTAAAATCTGTTGAACATCTGCATTTGGATTACCGTCATCATCAGTTCCTCCTATTTCTCCAGAAAACACAACTCTATCTTCTACTTTAACATTATAATAGTCTAATGAAATAGTAAAATCATTAGAAGCCTTAACAGTTAATCCTGCTGAAATATTTTTTGATGTTTCTGCAAACAATGAAGCTACTCCTAAATCTTTAATCACAGGACTAACGTTGTTGAATGTTCCTTGATTAGAGATTGTACCTCCAGAAACCAAAGTTTGTACATTACTTAAATATACTTGATGTAACGAAGGTGCTCTAAACCCAGTACTATATGAAGCTCGTAACACTCCTGCTTCTCCTAATTTATATCTAGAATTTACTTTCCATGAAAAATTATCTCCAAAATCTGAATAATTCTCATAACGAACTGCTCCCCCTATTAAAAAATCTTCTGAGACATCCCAATCTAATGTCCCATAACCACCTATATTAGTTCTTGTTTCATTTAAAGCATTACCTGGTTGTAAACCTGGAAATGATTGTGCTCCCCCGTCAATATACGAAGCCTCTTCTCCAGCAGTTACCTCAAAACGTTCTTGTCTTGCTTCAACTCCAAACCCTATACTTACATCTCCAAAAGAACGACTCATATCAAAGTTCCCAACAATATTACTGAAAGCATACGCTCCAGCATCAAAAGAAGTAGGGCTATTAGCTCCTAAACTTACATTAATAGTATTACCTATAGTATAATCAACAGAGTTACGTCCGTAACTACCACTTAAATCAGCATTAAATCCTCCTAACTTAAACCTACTACCTGCTGTAAACAAAATATCTTGAATATCTGTTTCAAAGGTTGGTTGAAATCCATCATAAGTTTCTCCTGGAGGTGTTAACAATCCAAAATCATCTGTAATCCAATATGGAGGTCTATAAAGAGCAAAACTTTTACCTTGTCGCATATTAAATCCTCCAAAACCATATAGTGTAGTATTCTCGTTTAAAGGATATTCTGCATTCACAAACAAATCTCCTTTTTTCATTTCTGGCTGTCCAATAATCATTCCTAAATCTGGATTATCTCGTGTCCATTGATTATCTACACCAAACAAATCATCTTTTCCTGGTTCACCAGCCCTATCGGTTTTCTCTTGATAACTTAAACCAAGTGTAGCATTCACAAAACCTCCTTCACCAAAGGTAAATGTATGGTTAACATCTCCATCAATATTAAATCCGTCTCCTTCTTTCGTTACCCCAGAGTTTACATTTACTTGAGTAAATTCAATATTTTTCTTTAAAATAATGTTTACAACTCCAGCTACGGCATCAGAACCATATTGAGCCGAAGCTCCATCACGTAAAATCTCTACTCTTTCAATAGCAGCTGTAGGAATACTTTTCATATCTACTCCAACTTCTCCTTTACCTGGTGTATCATTTACATACACCAAAGCACTTTGGTTCTTACGCTTTCCATTTACCAAAACTAAAGTTCTACTTGGCCCTAGCCCACGCAAATCGGCAGGATCAAAATGCGCAGTTGCATCAGAAATTGTTTGGTTACTTGAATTGTAAGAAGGAACCGTGTACGTTAACATTTGGTCTATATTTGTTTGACCTGTAGCTTGCAACTCTCTCACACTTACATTATCAATAGGCACTGCAGAATCTAAAATTGTTCTAGGCTTAGCACGGTTACCTGTTAACACAACTTCTTCTAAAACATTATCTTCCTTTAAAACTATAGTAACGTATGAAACATTATATAATGTTTTTTCTAACGTGGTAAAACCCACCGAAGAAAACACTAACGTAGCAGGCATCTGTTTAACATTGAGTACAAATTCACCTTGTTCATTCGTACTTACCCCATTAACTGTCTCCTTTTCCAAAACATTAACCAAAGCAAGTGGAGTTCCACTTTCATCAGTCACTTTACCTTTAATTGTCTGACCAATCATTGATGTAAATGACATCAATAAAATAAAGACAAAAATTTTGTTTTTTGCTTTCATAAGTGTATTCATTAGATTTAGTTTATATACAATGTTAAAAGTGTTAATTTTATATCAGAATAGCAAATTTTTTAATATAAAATTGACATATATATAAATAGAAACGTTGTTGTTTAACAAAAAACCACTCAATCATGGCTTTTTACCTTTAACCATACTTTAACAACTCTTATTTTCTTATTATTGTAGCTTTGTTTCATAAAATTCTAATTTATTTCAAATACTATGGATATAGACGTAAGAGCCATCAATGAAAAAATAGAAAGAGAGAGTGCCTTTGTAGATTTATTAACTACTGAAATGAATAAAGTAATTGTTGGTCAAAAGCACATGATTGAACGATTACTTATAGGGCTTTTAGGAAACGGTCATATCTTATTAGAAGGTGTTCCTGGTTTAGCAAAAACCCTAGCTATCAACTCACTTTCTAAAGCTATCGATGCAAGTTTTAGCCGTATTCAGTTTACTCCAGACTTACTACCTGCTGATGTTGTAGGTACTATGATATACAACGTAAAAGAGAATGACTTCTCTATTAAAAAAGGACCAATTTTTGCCAACTTTGTATTAGCAGATGAGATTAACCGTGCTCCTGCAAAAGTGCAATCTGCATTGTTAGAAGCTATGCAAGAACGTCAAATTACTATTGGCGACGAAACTTTTAAACTAGACGAACCTTTCTTAGTAATGGCAACTCAAAACCCAGTTGAACAAGAAGGTACATACCCACTTCCTGAAGCACAAGTTGACCGTTTCATGTTAAAAACTGTAATTGACTATCCAAAATTACAAGACGAACAACTTATCATGCGTCAAAACTTAAATGGAAGTTTTCAAAAAATAAACCCTGTAATTTCTATAAACCAGATTATCAAAGCTCGTCAAGTAGTTAATGAGGTGTATATGGATGAAAAAATCGAAAAATATATCTTAGATATCATTTTCGCAACTCGTTATCCTGAAAAATATAACCTAGAAAAACTGCAACCATTAATAAGTTTTGGATCTTCTCCTCGTGGTAGTATCGCTTTAGCAAAAGCTGCAAAATGTTATGCTTTTATTAAACGAAGAGGATATGTGATTCCTGAAGATGTGAGAGCTGTAGTAAATGACGTATTACGCCACAGAATTGGAATTACTTACGAAGCAGAAGCAGAAAATATTACTTCAATAGATATCATCAATTCTATTATTAACGAAGTACAAGTACCTTAATCAATTATCAATGAACAATTATCAGCTGAAAATATTTTTACTGATTATTGATAACTGTTAACTGAGAATTGAAAAAATGGACACAAAAGAATTACTAAAAAAAGTTCGAAAAATAGAAATTAAGACACGTAGGTTGTCTAATCATATTTTTGGAGGAGAATACCACTCAACCTTTAAAGGGCGTGGTATGACTTTTTCTGAAGTACGCCAATATCAATACGGAGACGATATTAGAGCAATCGATTGGAATGTTACCGCGCGTTACAATGAACCTTATGTAAAAGTTTTTGAAGAAGAACGCGAACTTACTATGATGTTGGTAGTCGATGTTTCAGGTTCTGAATTTTTTGGTACTTCTGAACAATTTAAAAAAGATACCATAACAGAAATTGCTGCAACATTAGCATTTTCTGCCATTCAAAATAACGATAAGGTTGGATTAATTCTGTTTTCTGATCAGGTTGAGTTATACATTCCGCCTAAAAAAGGAAAAAGTCACGTATTACGAATTATTCGTGAGCTTATAGAATTTCAACCAAAAAGCAAACAAACCAACATTAGTGAGGCTTTAAAATTTTTATCCAACATTATGAAAAAGAAAGCTATTGTTTTTATGCTTTCTGATTTTATGGATGATAATTATGAGCGTACTTTAAAAATTGTTGGTAATAAGCACGATGTAACGGGTATTCGCGTATACGATAAACACGATGAAGAAATTCCGAATTTAGGAATGGTTCAAATGTTAGATGCAGAGACAGGCAAAACACATTTGGTAAATACGAGTTCTAAAAATGTAAGAACACATTACAAAGCCAATGCCTTACGTTTAGCTGATTATTTTGAAAATTCGTTTACAAAAAGTGGCGCAGGCACTATTAGCACAAGAGTTGATGAAAGCTATGTGCGTAAATTATTAGGTTATTTTAAAAGAAAAGGATAAGAATGAAATACAACTTTTTTTATTTATGCTTGTTTTTAGCTTCTTTTACCTTTGCACAACAACCTCAGGTAAAAGCTGAAATTGACACTACCAGCATTAGAATTGGAGAACAATTTCAATATAAAATATCTGTTGATGCTACCGAAAATGTCATCATCCCTAAGTTAGAAGATTTAAAAGGATTGGAAGTAATCGATACCCTAAAAATTGACACTATTGAAAACAAACTGGTTCAAAAATATATTTTAACAGGATTTGATAGTGGTGCATTTTACATTCCTAGGCAGCAAATATTTATTAGAAATCAAGCCTATTTAACTGATAGTTTACTTGTAAATGTTGCTACTGTTCCTATCGATACCACCAAGGTTAAAAAATTCCCTATTAAAGGAATCAAAGGGGAACCGTATCAATTTGATGATTTTAAACAGTATATCTGGTGGGCTGTGATAGTTTTAGCTGTTATTGCACTACTACTCTACTTCTTTGTTTTCAAAAAGAAAAAAGAACAACAAGAAAAAGTTGTTGTTCCGTTATTGGCTCCTTATGAAGAAGCAATGCAAAAATTAGAAGAGCTAGATAAAAAATTATTGTGGCAGAATAATCAAGTAAAACAATATTACAGCGAGTTAACCGACATTATTAGAGGGTATATTGAACGAGAGTTACACGTTCCTGCTCTAGAAAGCACCACGGATGAATTAATTAGTGTTTTAAAAGATTTTAACGACACAAAATCAATAGAAACGACTAAAGAAACTATTGAAAAGTTAAAAGGATTATTACAAGAATCCGATTTAGTAAAGTTTGCAAAGTCAAAGCCTTTATCACATGAAATAGAAGGAGACCGTAAAAATGCTACCTTTATTATTGATAATTTGAAACCAAAAAAACAAATAGAAGAAGATGGAGTGGAGTAATTTTGAGTTTCATAGTCCCGAGTTTTTATGGTTGCTAATATTGATTCCTCTATTAGCTTTTTGGAGTTTCTATAGCCGAAAAAAAGATAGTGCAAAATTAAAAATACCAAGCACCAAAGGTTTTAAAACACAAGGTTCTATTTTACCTAAATTAAAACCTTTACTGTACTTGTTAAGACTACTTGCATTGACTTGTTTAATCATTGCTTTGGCTCGTCCAAGAAACGTAGCTGTTAGCAAGAAAACAAAAACAAATCGCGGTATTGATATTGTAATGGCTATTGATGTTTCGGCAAGTATGTTAGCCAAAGATTTACAACCAAACCGATTGGAAGCTTTAAAAAGAGTAGCTACTGATTTTGTGAATCGTCGTCCGAATGATCGTATTGGTATCGTTGTGTATGCTGGTGAAAGTTTTACACAAACTCCTATTACTAGTGATAAATCCATTGTAAAAAGAACCATTTCTGAAATTAAATGGGGACAATTAGAGGATGGTACCGCTATCGGAATGGGCTTAGGCTCTGCCGTAAACAGATTAAAAGAAAGTAAAGCAAAAAGTAAAGTAATTATTCTGTTGACAGACGGAGTAAATAATGCTGGTTTTGTTGATCCTAAAACAGCTACGGAGCTAGCAAAAGGTAACGAAATAAAAGTATACACTATTGGTATCGGAACTAACGGAATGGCTCCTGTACCTTGGGCAAGAGACCCAAGAACAGGTAAGATTTCATTTAAAAATCAACCTGTAGAAATTGACGAAGCCTTACTAAAACATATAGCTTCCGAAACCAACGGAAAATATTTTAGAGCCACAAACAATACGAAGCTTAAAGAAATTTACGACGAAATTGACAAGCTAGAAAAAACAAAAATAGAAGAGTTTAAATACTATAATTATTCTGAAAAATATCGCTTACTCGTGTTCTTAGCAGGAATCTTTTTATTACTAGAGTTTTTGCTGAAAAACACACTGTTTAAGAGTTTTATATAGAGTTGTGTAGTTTTGAATTCTTTACGAAAAGCACAGTTAAACCATTAAACACATCAACAATTAAACTATCCGAAGGATGTACAAACTAGAAGAACCAATATATTTTTACCTTTTTGCAATTATTCCCATAATAGTTGTGGTTTTCCTGTTGGTTTTATGGTGGAAAAAACGAACACAGAAAAAATTCGCAAACACTATTCTTTTAACCAGAATAGCACCAAACACTTCCACTTTTAAATCCGTTTTAAAATTGATTGTTTTTATTTTAGGACTCTCTTTTTTAATTCTGTCTTTGGTAAACCCTAAAATGGGTTCCAAACTTAAAACTGTAAAAAGAGAAGGTGTTGATGTTGTTTTTGCTTTAGATGTTTCTAAAAGTATGTTAGCAGAAGATATTGCTCCAAATCGACTAGAAAAAGCTAAACAAATTATTTCTAAAACGATTGATAAATTAGGAAGCGATAGAGTTGGTATTATCATTTATGCAGGAAATGCGTATCCGTTACTTCCAATAACAACCGATCACGCAGCAGCAAAAATGTTTTTGCAAAATGCAAATCCTGATATGGTTTCAAGTCAAGGTACCGCTATAAACGAAGCCTTAAACTTAGCAAAAACTTATTACGATAACGACGAGCAAACCAATCGCTTTTTAATTATAATCTCTGATGGTGAAGATCATCAAGAAGAAACTAAACAAGTTGCGCAAAATATTGCCAACGAAGGTGTAAAAGTATACACCGTAGGTGTAGGTACTGAAAAAGGAGGTCCAATTCCTATAAAATTAAATGGCGCACTTATTGGTTATAAAAAAGATAGAATGGGAGAAACAGTAATTACCCAACGTAAACCCGATGTTTTACAAGGAATTGCTGATGCTTCTGACGGACAATATTTTGATGGAAATAAAACTGAAAATCCGGTTGAGGCTATCGAAAAAATTATTGGCAATGCACAAAAAAGTGAGTTTGAAACTAAACAATTCTCTGACTACAAAGACCAATTTCAATGGTTTGTAGCTATTGGGTTGTTGTTTTTAATTCTCGATATGTTTTTGTTCGACAAAAAGACCAAGTGGTTAAAGAAAGTAGATTTATTTAATGAGGAGTCGTAAACTCCGTTAAGTATTGAATGATAGAATGAAATATTTACAAAACATCCTAATAATCCTTGCTTTTGCTTTATCGGCTACGGTAAACGCACAACAAGACACGTTGAAGTTACAGCGTGAAGCACGTGCTTTATTACGAGACGGAAACAAGCTTTACAACAAAGAAAAATATAGCGATGCTGCCATTGCTTACCGAAAAGCCTTAGGCAAAAACAGTAAGTATGAAAAAGCAAGTTATAACTTCGGAAACACTTTATATCAAGAAAAAAAGTACAAAGAAGCTATTGAACAGTTTGAAGTAACCACCAAAACCTCAAAAAATAAAATAGAGCAAGCTGAGGCTTACCACAATATTGGTAATGCTATGATGGAAGAAAAGCAATACGAACAAGCTGTAGAAGCTTTTAAAAATGCTTTACGAAGAAATCCGAATGATGATGAAACTCGTTATAATTTAGCAGTTGCTCAAAAAGAAGCTAAAAAACAACAGCAAGATCAAAAGGACGACAAGGATAAAAACAAAGACCAACAAGATCAGAATCAACAGAATAAAGATCAGCAAGAGCAAGACGACAAAGACAAACAAAACGATAAAAATAAAGATCAAAAAGGCGACGATAAGGACAAAAAGGATGATAACCAAGATCAGAAAAACGATGATCAAAACAATCAGCAAAAACCTAATCAAGACCAAAAAGACAAACAAAATCAACAACCTAAACCTCAACAAGGTAACATGACTCCTGAGCAAATGAAACAACTGCTAGAGAGTTTGAACAACGAAGAAAATAAGACACAGAAAAAAATGAATGCGCAAAAATCAAAAGGAAGAAAAGTAAAACAAGAAAAAGACTGGTAATTTTTTCAGTTGTTAAAATCTTAATTATTTTTAGGCATTTTTGAAAAATGAATATGAAGTTGAAAGTATACATAACGTTATTAGTTAGTTTTATAACAATTGCCATTAGTGCACAAGACGCTGCATTAACGGCTACGGTTAGTAAAAACAAATTGGGAGTTAACCAGCGATTACGTATTGAGTTTTCAATTAACAAACAAGGAGGCGACAACTTTACCCCACCAAACTTTACTAATTTTAAAATAGTTGGTGGCCCTAGCCAATCAGTTAGTCAATCTTGGATTAATGGTAAAGTTTCTTTTAACCAATCCTACACTTTTATTCTTCAACCATTACGAAAAGGAGAATTCAACATTCCTTCTGCAAGCATAGAAATAGAAGGAAAAACCATTAAATCAAATCCCATAAAAATTATTGTTTTAGATGCTGTAGACATTCCAAAAAACCCAAATGACCCTAGTTATATTGCCGAACAAAACATTCATTTAGTTGCAGAAGTTTCTAAATCGCAGCCCTATGTTGGTGAAGGAGTTTATATAGAATATCGTTTATATGTTAGCGATAATGTAAGCATTTATGATTTTGGGGTTACAGAGGCACCGCAATACAATGGCTTTTGGAATCAAGAAATAAAAGTTAATGGAACTCCAGTAAAAATAGGTACTTATAATGGAGAACGTCATCGTTACGCTGTTTTACACAAAGCATTATTAATTCCTACAACTTCAGGTAAACTGACAATAGACCCTATGAAAATGGATATTGTCGTAGCTGTACCTACTGGAAAAGTAGACTTCTTTGGAAACTTAATTACACGTCAAATACGTAAAGAGTTTTCTTCAGCAAAAAAAGTAATTAACGCTAAAGCATTACCTCTTCAAAATAAACCTGAAGATTTTACAGGTGCTGTTGGTCAGTTTTCTTTTGATGTTTCCCTTAGTAAAAACACCTTAAAAGCAAACGAGTCATCTCAAATTAAAGTTGCTGTTAATGGAAAAGGAAACTTGAAACTATTTGAACTTCCTAAAATTGAAACTCCTAAAGAACTAGAAGTATACCAACCTGAAAGAAAAGAAAATGTTAGTGTTCTTTCTGATGGTTTAAAAGGATCAGTTACTGATAGCTATACAGTGGTTCCAGAATATAAAGGGAAATACAAAATTCCTAAAGTTAGTTTTTCTTACTTCAATCCTAAAGAAAAAGTATACCAAACCATAACTACAGATGATTTATATGTTGATGTGTTAGAAGGAAAAGAAATTACTTCAAATTCTGATAATAACGCTGCAATTAAACAAGACGTAAAAGTTACGGGTAGTGATTTTAGGTATATTCAAACATCAACTAGTTTTCAACCTAAACAAACAGAAGACTTCTTTAAATCAACCATATTTTATATTTTGTTATTACTTCCAATCTTAGCGATTCCTTTTGGAATATTTATTTATAAGAAAAAAGAAGAACGCGATGGCGATGTTATAGGAAACAAACTACGAAAAGCTGATAAACTGGCTAAAAAATACTTATCAGAAGCTCAAAAACAATTAGGTAATAAAGAAGCTTTTTATGAAGCGTTGGAAAGAGCTCTACACAATTATTTAAAAGCAAAATTAAACGTAGAAACTTCTGATATTAGTCGTGAGAAAATCACTGAATTATTAGCTAATAAAAATGTTGATAACACAACAATACATAGTTTTATTGATGTTTTTAATGATTGTGATTTTGCTCGATACACTCCTATTACCAATGTACAAATGAAAGAAGAGTACGAAAAGGCAAAACAAGTAATAATGCAATTAGACCGACAATTATAATGAAAAAGCTAGCTATATTATTATTCTTATTGGTGTCATTTAGTACGTTAGCACAAAACACCAACGATTTATTTTCAAATGCAAACTCTTTGTATAAAGAAGGTAATTATGAAGAGGCAATTAAATTATATAAGCAAATTGAAAGTCAAAACATTGCTTCTTCTGAACTATATTACAACTTAGGAAACTGTTACTATAAACTTAACAAAGTAGCTCCTACAATTTATAATTACGAAAAAGCACTACAACTAAACCCTTTAAACGAAGATGCTAAAAACAATTTAATTTTTGCTAAACGATTAACTTTAGATAGAATTGAAGCCTTACCTAAATCGGTATTTCAAAAATTTAATGAAAACTATTTACAAAAGCTTACTTATAACGCTTGGGCTATCGTTACTGTAGTAATATCTTTTATTGCTTCAATATTGTTTTTACTTTTTTATTTTGCTTACAGTCCTAACAAGAAAAGACTTTATTTTTCAACAAGTATCATCTCTTTTTTACTTTTAATAATTTCAATTACCATCACTTATTCACAGTACAGTCAGTCTAAAAATACTATTGAGGCTATTATTTTTACAGAAGAAATTTCTATTAAAAACGAACCTACAAGTAACTCAGACGAAGTCTTTACTTTACACGAAGGCACTAAAGTTCTTGTACTAGATTCTGTGGACAATTGGAAGAAAATAAAACTAGCTGATGGAAAGATTGGTTGGACTCAATCTAAAAATTTAAAAGAATTATAACATTTTAGCTTAAAAAAAATAATTACTTTTGTAGCTGAACTTATAATAGTTATATCGATTGAAGTCTAAAATCGCCATATTTTTTGTTGTACTATTCGTAGGAATCATTGTTGCTCCTTCGATAATTACGTTGGTAGATAAAGACCAAGATATTACTATCTTCTTAAGCTTAAGTGAAGAAGAAGAAAATACAAAACATGTTAAGGTTGCTGAATTAAAAGCTCATCCTAACAGTGATTACACTTCTTTTTTATACAGAACTATTCAAAAAAAGAAAAACGTACGTTTTGAATCTAAAAACTATGTTTCTCAACACCCTAAAATTCTAACTCCACCTCCCGAGTTTTTTACTGCTTAATTTTTTGACTATTTATTTCATGGAATAAAAATCCGTGTGATGTTTGGTGAATAAAATTAATGTTTTTTGAGATATGCACTTATAATTATTGTCATACCTCAACCTATTAAGTAAAAATAATTGATTTTTCATTTTAAAAGTACACTCTAAATTCTCATTTGGAGTATCAAAATATACACATACATTATGTTTAAAAATATTAAAAGCGACTTACCCGCTAGTATAGTCGTGTTCTTTGTAGCTTTACCTTTATGTTTAGGTATTGCTTTGGCCAGTGGAGCCCCTCTTTTTTCAGGAGTAATTGCAGGAATTGTTGGAGGTGTTGTTGTTGGAGCTATCAGTGGCTCTAAAATTGGAGTTAGTGGACCTGCTGCTGGTTTAGCAGCTATTGTATTAACAGCTATTGGTTCTTTAGGAGGTTATGAAAACTTTTTAGTAGCTGTTGTTTTAGGAGGAATTATTCAAATTCTTTTTGGAGTTCTTAAAGCTGGTGTTATCGGATATTACTTTCCGTCATCTGTAATTAAAGGAATGCTTACTGGTATTGGAGTTATCATTATTTTAAAACAAATTCCTCATTTCTTCGGATATGATGCTGAACCAGAAGGAGCAGATAGTTTTATTGAAGCTTCTGGTGAAAATACATTTTCTGCAATCTTTAATATTGTAGATAATATTACCATGGGGTCTATGGTTATTGGTTTTATTGGATTAGCTATTTTAATTCTTTGGGATAAAGTTCTAAGTAAAAAAGGGAAAATATTTCAACTAATTCAAGGGCCTTTAGTAGCTGTAGTGTTGGGAATTGTGTTTTTTACATTAACACAAGGAAATGAAACATTAGCAATTCAAGCTTCTCACTTAGTAAGTGTGCCAATTCCTGAAAGTGTTGATTCATTCTTAGCTCAGTTTACCTTCCCTGATTTTAGTGCTATTACTAATTATGAAGTATGGGTAACAGCTTTTACTATTGCTTTAGTAGCTAGTTTAGAAACGTTACTTTGTGTTGAAGCTACTGATAAATTAGACCCTGAAAAGAATGTAACTCCAACCAATAGAGAGTTAGTTGCACAAGGAACAGGTAACATTTTATCTGGTTTAATCGGTGGATTACCAATTACACAAGTAATTGTAAGAAGTTCGGCAAACATTCAATCAGGTGGAAAATCTAAAATGTCTACTATCATTCACGGTTTATTATTGTTGATATCGGTAATTTTAATTCCAACTTTATTAAACAAAATACCTTTATCTGTTTTAGCTGCAATTTTATTAGTAGTAGGTTACAAATTAGCAAAACCAAGCTTGTTCAAACAAATGTACACTTTAGGATGGAAGCAGTTTATACCTTTTATGGTAACAGTTTTAGGTATTGTTTTTACCGATTTATTAACTGGTATTTCATTAGGTTTAGCAGTAGGAGTAGTTGTTATTTTAATTAAAAGCTACCAAAACTCTCACTTCTTACACATTGAAGACAAAAGTAACGGTGTACACAAAATAAAAATGACACTTGCTGAAGAAGTAACATTCTTTAACAAAGGAGCTATCTTAAAAGAATTAGATAGTTTAGCTGAAGGAACACACTTAGAATTAGATGTTAGAAAAACTAGATATTTAGATAACGATATTATTGAAATTTTAGAAGATTTCGCATTTAAAGCCAAAGAAAGAAATATTAATATCAAGCTTATTTCTGAACGTGGAGAAGTTGAAAACCCAGATAGTTTCATTCAATTCTTTAAGTTAAGACCAAAAGTGGCATAACGCCTTTTAAAGGTTATAACGAAATAAAAAACACTTTACTAACAATACGCTATTCAAAGTATTGTTAGTATTCAATAAAAAGATATAAATAATTTTATAAAAAATATAAATCATGAAAGCACATACTAAAGAAACTCAAGCTACTATGACTCCTGAAAAGTCATTACAATATTTAAAAGAAGGAAACTTAAGATTTCAAAACAACTTAAAAGCGAACCGTAACTTATTAGAGCAAGTTAACGATACTAGAGAAGGACAATTTCCTTTTGCTACTATTTTAAGCTGTATCGATTCTAGAGTTTCTGCTGAGTTAGTTTTCGACCAAGGTTTAGGAGATATTTTTAGCGCAAGAATTGCTGGTAACTTTGTAAACGAAGATATTTTAGGTAGTATGGAGTTTGCTTGTAAGTTAGCAGGTACTAAATTAATCGTAGTATTAGGACACACAAGTTGTGGTGCCGTTAAAGGAGCTTGTGATAATGCTGAGTTAGGTAACTTAACCGCCATGTTAGGTAAAATTAAACCAGCTGTAGAAGCTGTAACTGAGCCAAAAGACGAAAGCTTAAGAAACTCATCTAACATCGAGTTTGTAAATAACGTTGCTGAAAAGAACGTACAATTAACTATTGATAGAATTTTAAACGAAAGTGAAGTACTAGCTGATATGCATAAAAACGGTGAGGTTATGATCGTTGGAGCTATGTATAACATTGAAGACGGTGCTGTTACTTTTTTTGAATAAAAATTACCCCTCTTGATTTTACACCACAAAGAGAATCTAAATTTAATTTTAGGTTCTCTTTTTTTATTAACTTCGAAAATTATTTCCCTCCAAAAATAGAAAGGTGGTGAAAACTCTTCTAACGAGTAATATTTACAACTATGAATCTATCTAAAATTTTTGATAACAATAAAGAGTGGGTAAAAAACAAGCTATCTACCGATAAAGACTATTTTAAAAAATTAAACGAAGGACAAAATCCTGAATTACTATACATAGGATGTTCAGATAGTAGAGTTTCTGCTGAAGACTTAATGGGTCTTGACCCTGGTGATGTTTTTGTACACAGAAACATTGCCAACATGGTACCTGCAATCGATTTGAATTCTGCTTCGGTAATTGAATATGCTGTAGAGCATTTAAAAGTAAATCATATTGTGGTTTGCGGTCACTATTCTTGTGGTGGTGTAAAAGCCGCAATGCAATCTGCCGATTTAGGTTTATTAAACCCTTGGTTACGTTATATTAGAGATGTATATCGCTTACATAAAGATGAATTGAATAAAATTGAAGATGAAAATGAGCGTTACGACCGCTTGGTTGATTTAAACGTACAAGAACAATGTGTTAATCTTATTAAAACCGCTGCTGTACAAAAGGCTTACAGAGATAGAGGCTTAAAAGTACATGGTTGGGTTTTTGATATTAAAACAGGAAACCTCATCGATTTAAACATCGATTTTGAACGCATCTTAGAGGGTATTATGGAAATTTACCATTTAGACTAAAAAACAAAAACGGATGAAAAGTTTCATCCGTTTTTGTTTTTATATATTGAGATCTAACTCTAAAGTATTCTTTTCTCCCTCCTCCTTTTCTTCATCTTTAATAATTGATGGGAAAATAGTTGGTGCTATTTTTTTTACGGGTTTGTATAAAATAGACTCTTCTAAACTTTCTTGTTTTACAAACGGAATGGTGTCATTCATTTTTCCAAAGAAAATAAAAATTACGCTTAAAATTAACCCAATTTTTAAAGCTCCAAAAACACCACCTAAAATTTTGTTCAAAATTCCTAAAGCAGCAAAATCAGCTATTTTGGTTAAAATTTTTCCTAATAATGCTATGGCTACAATTATTACCACAAAAGTTCCTGCAAAAGCCGCTAGAGAAATATACTTTTCATCCCAAGTAACACTATTTTTTAACCAATCTCCAATAAAATACGAAAAGTGAATCGCTCCATATACTCCAGCAACCAAGGCTACCAACGAAGCTATTTCAACAAAAAGCCCTTTCATAATACCTCTTACAAAACCGAAGAGCAACAAAGCTGTAATAATAATATCAAAAGTATTCATAAGTGCGAAAACAAATTACATGTTCAAATATACATAACTCATTTGTATCTTTGCTTTTTCTAAAAAACACAAATGACTAAAGAAACCAACTTAAAAGAAAAATGGGATTTCGTGGTAACTCAATTATCACAACAATTTGCTGACGGTGATGAACTAAATATAGATGGAATTATTTATTTAATTGGTGTTCAAGAACTCGGACAAGGTCATAGAAAGTTTAAAAAAGATGAGAAAGTTAACCTAATGCACATAGCAATTTGTAAGTTGTTAGAGCCTTACGGATACTATGAATTCGATTTTTTTGATAATGATGGTTGGCCTCACTATAAAACCTTAACTGAGCTTCCTACTTTAAAACCAGGAGAGCAATCGGTTTTAATGAAAGAAGCTATTATTAACTATTTTGAAGTAATTGACTTTTTTAGTTAAGTAACACTTAATTTTCGAATCATTTTTGATAATAACTTCGGAAAGAAACGTTTGGTATAAACTCCAAGCTTTTCCTTAACTCCGGCAATATATACCTCTTCTCGTTTGTTTCGAATAGCTTTTAGCATTTGTTTAGTAAACTCATCAGGATGAATACCGTTTGCTGTGGCTGTATCCATCGTATTTTGCGGACTTCCATCACCTGTTAACGCATTTTTAGAAACATTAGTCGTTACAAAACCTGGACAAACCAACGTAACAGCAATATTATCGTTATGGTGTTCTGCTCGCAAACTATCAAAAAAACCATGCAATGCATGTTTTGTTGCAGCGTAAGTGGAACGTAATGGAGTTCCTATCTTTCCTACTATACTCGTGGTTACCACAAAATGTCCCGATTTATTTTCAATAAAATGAGGTAATAAAGCTTTTGTTAAAGCAACCGTTCCTAAATAATTAATATCCATCAATCGTTTGTCAACTTGTATTGAAGTATCTTTTACCAATGATCGTTGGCTAATTCCTCCATTATTTACTAAAACATCTATTCTACCAAAAAATGAAATAGCTTCAGCTACTTTACTAGCTAAACTTTCATAAGCCTCTAAATCTAGCGTAAGAATAGCAACCTTTTCAGGAAACTTACATTGATTCTTTACTTCAATTAAGGCACTCTCGTTTCTTGAAGAGATAATTAATTTTGCTCCTAGATTAGCCAATTCAATAGTTAAAGATTTTCCTATACCTGATGAAGCTCCAGTAATCCAAAATACTTGATCTTTAAATTTCATGTTATCAAACAATTAAAAAAACATCTCTAAAGTACAGAAGAAAAAATAAATGTGGTATACTTCTTGGATAGAAGTTTGTAAATACCTAGTTTTAAAACCTTGTAAGTAACCCTTTAAAATATTATGATGAAAAAATTACTCGCTCTATTAATATTTACCGCACCACTAGTTAACGCTCAATATTCTGTTAAAGGTACTATGACTCCTCCAGAGAAAAGTGACCAAATAGCTCTTTATAAAATAGAAGGCGCAAAACAAGATTATGTTGCCTTCACAAACATAAAGTTAGACACCGTAAATATTAACGGAAGTCAGCAAGTTTTAGGGAAGTTTAATTTTGATTTGGGCGAAAATGCTAAACCTGGTGCTTATCGTGCAGTATACAGAACTAGAGGAGCAGGTTTTGTTGATTTTTTCTTCAACAATGAAAATATTGAGTTTATTTTCAATCCAAAATACCCAGATCAATCGGTTCTTTTTACAAGTTCTAGAGAAAATAAATTGTATAGTGAATACCTACAAGCTTATAACGCAGTACAAAAAAAAATAGATTCTTTACAAGCTTCTTATATAGAGTCTGAAGATAAAGAAGCTAAAAAAGCTTATAAGAAAGAAATTAAAGAGCTTGAAGATATTCAAAAAACCTTTGAAAACAAATCGGAAGGAATGCTGGTAAACAGCTTTATAAAAGCATCTCGCCGTTATAACTCATACAATCCTCACGATAATATAAAAGATTATTTATCTGCTACTAATGAAAACTTTTTTGAGTATGTAGATTTTAAAAACGAAGACCTATACAACTCTTCTTTTTTAATTGATAGAATTAACGACTATGTTTTCTATTTAAACTATTCTGATGATAGAGAAGTACAACAAAAGTTAATTAAAGAGTCTATTGAAAATGTAATGAAGAAAATTTCTTCAGATAAATTAGAAAAGGCTGTTACTTACTACTTAATTAGCGCACTTACCGATAAAAGAAACGGCCCTCTTGTAGATTGGATGTTTGAAGAATATTTTGATGAGTTACCTGCTAAAGATCAAGATGCGGAGTTTAAAAAAGAAAAATTAGACGTTTTACTGGCAACTGTAGGTAGAACTGCTCCAGATTTTTCTTGGGAAGAAAACGGACAAAAGTTAAAATTATCTACTTTAAATGACGGAGAAAAGTACTTATTAGTATTTTGGAGTACAGGTTGCCCGCACTGTGTAAAAGAAATACCTGAATTATATAAATTCATGCAAACGCATAAAGAAGTTTCTGTTATTTCTTTTGGTATAGAAGACGATGCTGCTGAATGGACTGCATTCGTTAAAGATTTACCAGAGTGGCATAATGCAATAGGAACACATCCTGATTACAAGTTTGATAATGAAACGGTAAAAAAATACAACTTACTTGGTACACCTACTTATTTCATATTAGACAAAGACAAGAAAATTATTGCAATGCCTGATCACGAAGAAGATGTAGAAAAATATTTTAATAGTGGTAAAAACAATTAATCCACTCAATTAAAACCTCACAAAAAAAGCTCAACAGAATTATTTGTTGAGCTTTTTTTATACTTTAAAAATATAGAAAGGCATCTTTAATATGCTCTATTTTAAACGCTCCTTGTTCTCGTAAAATAGCAATTATATCAAATCGAACTTCAACATCTAGATCTCGGTCATTTACATAATTATCAATAGCACTTACTAGTAATTTTATTTTCTTCGGATTCACAAAATCTTGGGGATTACCAAAATCGATAGATGATCTTGTTTTCACCTCAACAGCAATTAACAAATCGTCTTTTTGAGCAATAATATCTACTTCTGCTTTTTGAAAACGATAATTCTTTTCAACAATTTCATACCCATTTTTCAATAGATAATCAACTGCTAACTGCTCTCCTTTCTTACCAAGCTCATTGTGTTGTGCCATATAAAAACTTATATTTGAATAACCTTAAAACTATCTACCATGAAAAAAAATATGGGAAACACCGACAAAGCTATTAGAACACTAATTGCTTTACTAATTGCGGCACTTTCTTACTTTGAAATTATCTCAGGCCTTTTAGGTAACATATTGCTTGTACTGGCAATTATTTTGCTAATCACCAGTTTTGTTAACTTTTGTCCATTATATCGTTTATTTGGCATAAACACTCGAAAAGACAAAAATTAAGTTACTTAAATAATACTGTAGAAGTTTCTTTTTGAACACTTAAAGAAACTTCTCTTCCTAAAATCAACGCTCTATTATCTGGCTCATGCCCTGCAGGAAAGTTAAAAAGAATAGGAATATCTTTTGGAACAACCTCTAAAATTAACTGCTCTATTGAACTTCCCCACGGAGTTGTGTTTCTTTTTATCTTGGTCATATCACCTACAATAATAGCCTTAACCTTTGTAAAATACCCTGCACGTTTTAAACTTTGCAACATTCGATCAATCGAATATTTGTATTCTCCTATTTCTTCTATAAATAAAATTTTACCGTCCGTAGAAATTTGACTATCCGACCCCAACATCGACGCTAAAATAGCAATATTTCCTCCTACCAATTCTCCTGATACTTCTCCTACTCTATTCTCTTTTGAAGAAGGAATTGAATATCGTAATTCCTCTCCAAATAATGCTTTTTTAAAAGTAGTAATGGTTTGTACAAGTTCTTCTGGTTTTTCTTCCATACTTGTACCCATCATAGCATGTAGCGTTTCTATTCCTAAATTATGAATATGATTATGAAAAGCTGTAATATCAGAATAACCAACAATCCATTTAGGATGTTGTTTAAACTTCGTGAAATCTAATTTATCTAAAATTCTAACAGAACCATACCCACCACGAGCACTCCAAATTACTTTAATATTCGGGTTATCTAACGCATCTTGAAAATCTTGACAACGCTCTTCATCCGTCCCTGCAAAATGATCATTTTGATTGAATAAATGTTTACCATAAACCACTTTTAATCCCCAACTTTCAGCCAGTTCTTTTGCTTTATCAATTACATGTTTTCTATTCTTTAAAATTCCTGCAGGAGCCACAATAGCTATTGTATCTCCTTTATGTAAATATGGTGGTGTTATTAATTTCATAGTTTTATTTTGCGCATAAACCGATGTAATTATCAATAAAAAAAATAAAGTGAAAATTCTTTTTTCCATAAACAAGTCTCTTTCTTGATTCTAAAAGTTTAAAATCCATCAAATGTACCTAATTTATAACAGTATAAAAAATTGCTTTTTCGTACTTTTGCGGTTTAATTTTAGTCGAAAAAACATGAGTACACCAAAAAGATATACAATTACAGCAGCATTACCTTACACAAACGGACCTATTCATATTGGTCACTTAGCAGGGGTATATGTTCCTGGAGATATTTATGCTCGTTATTTACGTCAAAGAGGAAAAGACGTGGCATACATTTGTGGTTCAGATGAACACGGAGTTGCAATACCAATGCGTGCTAAAAAAGAAGGTGTTACTCCACAAGCTATTATAGACAAATACAACGGAATCATTAAACAATCGTTTGAAGATTTCGGAATTTCTTTTGATAACTATTCGCGTACCTCAGCAGAAATCCATCATAAAACAGCTTCAGATTTCTTCACCAAATTATACAACGATGGTGAATTTATTGAAGAGGTTACACAACAATTGTACGATGAAGAAGCTAATCAGTTTTTAGCAGATCGTTTTGTTATTGGTACCTGTCCTAAATGTGGCAACGAAGAAAGTTATGGTGATCAGTGTGAAAAATGTGGAACGAGCCATAATGCTACCGATTTAATCAATCCTAAATCGGCAATCACTGGTAATGTACCTACTTTAAAAGAAACCAAACACTGGTTTTTACCATTAGATAAGCACGAAGCTTTTTTACGTGAATGGATTTTAGAAGGACATAAAAATGATTGGAAACCTAACGTGTTAGGTCAAGTAAAATCGTGGATTGATGACGGTTTACGTCCTCGTGCCGTAACTCGTGATTTAGATTGGGGAATTCCCGTTCCTGTTGAAGGTGCTGACGGAAAAGTTTTATATGTTTGGTTTGATGCCCCTATTGGGTATATTTCTTCTACCAAAGAATGGGCTGCCCGTGAAGGTAAAAACTGGGAAGACTATTGGAAAAAAGACGATACGAAATTAGTACACTTTATTGGTAAAGATAATATTGTGTTTCACTGTATTATTTTCCCTGCAATGTTAAAGGCACATGGAGATTTTATTTTACCTGAAAATGTACCAGCAAACGAGTTTTTAAATTTAGAAGGAAATAAGTTATCTACCTCTAAAAACTGGGCAGTTTGGTTGCATGAGTATTTAGAAGATTTCCCAAATCAGCAAGATGTGTTACGTTATACCTTAACAGCTAATGCACCTGAAAACAAAGACAACGATTTTACTTGGAAAGATTTTCAAGCAAAGAATAATAATGAGTTAGTTGCCATCTTCGGTAACTTTATCAACCGTGTGGTAGTGTTAACCAACAAATACTATAACGGATTAGTACCTGCTGCTGGGGAATTATCAGAAGCAGATGAAAATGCTTTAGAACAATTAAAACAATTCCCAGATGTGATTGCGAAATCTATCGAGCGTTACCGTTTTAGAGAAGCATCTCAAGAGATGATGAACTTAGCTCGTTTGGGTAATAAATATTTAGCAGATGAAGAGCCTTGGAAAGTAATTAAAGAAGATGAAGAGCGCACAAAAACAATCATGAATGTTGCCTTGCAAATCGCAACTGGTTTAGCAGTAGTATCTGAACCGTTTTTACCTTTTACTTCTGAAAAGCTAAAATCAATTTTAAATATTGACAATTCACTTACTTGGAATGACATCGCTGAAAAAGAGGTTTTACTAGCTGAGAATCATCAAATAAATAAAGCTGAATTATTGTTTTCTAAAATTGAAGATGCTACTATTCAAACACAATTAGATAAATTAGAAGCTACTAAAAAAGCGAATGAAGCTGAAAACAAAGTGGTAGAACCTCAAAAAGACACCATCGAGTTTGATGATTTTACTAAAATGGACATGCGTGTTGGAACTATTTTAGAAGCTGAAAAAGTAGCGAAAGCTAAAAAGTTATTAAAACTAAAGGTTGATGTAGGTATGGATGTTCGTACAATCGTTTCTGGTATTGCTGAAAGCTTTAAACCAGAAGATATCGTTGGACAACAAGTAACTGTTTTATGTAATTTGGCTCCAAGAAAAATCCGTGGCGTAGAAAGCCAAGGAATGATTTTAATGACCGATACACCAGATGGTAAATTAGCTTTTGTACAACCTTCTGAAAAGGTGAATAATGGGGAGCTTATAGCTTAAAATATATTCACAAGATAAAAAACCTCGCTAAAAAGTGAGGTTTTTTTTACATCTTTATTAAAGAAATTCCAACCCCTTACTTACCTATCATAAAGCACTTTAAAGCAGCAGCTTCATTAAATTTCAAATTTATCTTATAACACACTTAATTTAAGGCATTATTTTTGAGGAATTCTGAATTCATTGCTAAAAGAATTACATGAAAACTGAAGTCATATTCTACAAAAAAAAGCTAATCAAAATTTTTAAATTATTTTTATTTATTAATCTCCTTTTTATTAAAACCTTCTCCTTTGCACAAAAACAAAAAAACAATTTAATAATTAATAATTTTCAAAACTATGCTACTGAATATAGAGAATTAGCCTATTCTCAACTTAATAAATCTACCTACATAAAAGGAGAAACTTTGGGGTTTTGTAGTTATATAATTGATAAAGCAAAAAAAACACCTTCACTTTTAACTAAAAACTTGTATTGTGTTATTACAGATGAAAACAACCAAATTATTAAGAGCAAATTAATTAAAGTTAATCGAGGAATTGCATATAACTCGTTTGAAATCGACAGTCTTTTTTCTAGTGGAAAATATACTTTTAAAGCATACACAAACTGGATGAAAAACTTTGATGAGCCCAATGCTTTTATTGAATCTTTTAAAGTTATAGATCCAGAAAAAAAATCTTACTTAAAAAGAAGTACTCTTTCCAACTCAATAGATGCCCAATTTTTACCCGAAGGAGGTCACTTTGTTAATAATATAAAAACCAAAGTAGGAGTTACTATAAAAGATAATAACGGATATGGTATTCCGAATGTTGTAGGCGAAGTATACGATTCTAATAACACCTCTATTGCCACTTTTAAAACAAATTTTGTAGGTATTTGTAATTTTTCTTTACTTCCAAAGACGAAACAAAATTACATAGTTAAAATTACTCATTTAGGTAAAGAATACAAATACACTATTACAGGAGCTAAAAGCAAAGGAGTTTCGATTAAACTAAGCCAAGTAAACAACAAAGTTCTTGTAGAGTTAAATACAAATCAAGAAACATTAAAAAGTATTAAAAACAAACCTTTTAAATTAATTATACATAACGGAGATATTATAAAAGAAGGTGTAGTTAAATTTAACAAAACTAGTTCTACTAAAATAATTGATCAAAAAAACTTACTTCCTGGGATAAATATTTTTACTCTTTTTGACGAGAACAACAATCCTATTTTAGAGCGTTTATTTTTTAATTATAAAGGTATTGAAACGTTAAGTTTGGGGGAGGCTAAGTTTTCAAAAAAAGAAGATTCTTTACAAATTAACATTCCTTTTTCTCAACCATCTTATAATACTAAAAACAGTTTACACCTAAGTATATCTGTACTACCAAAAGATACTAAAGCTTATCAAAAAAATCATAATATAATTTCTTACACACACCTACAACCATATGTTAAAGGATATATAGAAAATGCGGGGTATTATTTCACTAATATTAATAGAAAAAAGAAGTATTATTTAGACAATTTACTCCTTACACAAGGTTGGAGTAGTTATGATTGGAACTCTATTTTTGAAAACAACACTTCAAGTCGATTTGCTTTTGAAAATGGTATTACCATTAAAGTAAATAAAAACAATATTAACAACTCTGAATTTTTTATTTCTCCATTAAAGCTTAATAATCCAAGTATTATAAATATCCAAGAAAACAAAAAGTTTTTTGTTGAAGATGGCTTGTACCCATTAGAAGAAGAGTCTTTAAAATTAAGTGTATTAAATAAGAAGGGAAAACTAATTAAACCTAATTTATATGTTCAATTTTCCCCTTATAAAATCCCCTTAATTAATAACTATTTAAAAACATCTTTACCTCCCAAAAACAATTATTATTCTTATGAATTTAAGACTAGTCCTTTTTTATCCTCTAAACTTGATGAATATCAAAACCTAGACGAAGCCATTATTAGTGTAAATTTAAGGCAACAAAGAATCGATAAAATTCAATCTAAAAATTGGGGGGATATTTATTTAATAGATGACTCTCTTAGAAGGTTTAATTTAAGATTATCTAACTATATCACTTCATATGTAATGGGTTTTACAGTTACTGAATATATGGGGCTGTTTATTTTAAGTAAAAGTTCAGGGAAATCATCTTTCAGCTCCGCTCCTCCAACCGTATACTTAGACGATGTGATTCAGTCAAATCTTGACTTCTTACATCATTTCAGTATGGATGACATAGATTATATGGTTGCAAATCGACATGGATTTGGTGAGGGCATGCGTGGGTCTAATGGGGTATTAAAGATTTACACCCGAAAAACCTCAAACGTAAAAAGAAAAATTAACAATAATAGGACGTTTGATTTTCCATTAACCTTTTCAAGTAACAAAAAGTTTTACACTCCTAAATACACAACTTACAACACTTCTTTTTACAAAGAATATGGTGTAATAGACTGGATTCCTAATGTTATATTAGACAATGAAGGGAATTTAAGTTTTAAAATACACAACCCTGCTAATACAAACATCCTTCTTTTTATAGAAGGGATTACCCAAGACGGAAAATATATTACTACTACAAAAACTTTAAATATTAATAATAATTAGTACTATTAATCAAAATAATAAAAGAGTTAACCTTTAAGCAACTCTTTTATTTTACACATTCTTAAACCAACCTACGATACTTAAGCGAGGTCTTGTCAACGCTACTTTTACCTCATGCTCGGTTACATCACTCTTAAAAAAAGCAACCCTACCTCCAATCGGTAAAATAGATTCTGTCTTTTCTTTAGTGTACAACACCAGCTCTCCTCCATCATCTACATTCCAATCGTCATTTAAGTACATTACAAACGAAAATAATCGTCCGTTATCACTCTTAAACTGATCGACATGACGTTTATAAAAACTACCTATATCATAATAGGCATAATGAAATTCAAAAGCATTAATACTAGTATAACATGTTTTGTTTAGATACTCAGCAAATTCATTCATTTTCTGGATGAACTTTTTCTCTAAAACATCCTCTGTTTTTTCGTTAATCCAGCAAATAACATCTCGTCGTATCTCTTTGTCTTTTGTATAGTCAGCGTCTTTTCCAATACCCGCTCTATACATGGTTCCTTCGGTATAATGTTGTGTCAAATTATCCCGAAATCCTGCTATCATATCCGCAGAAAAAAAATCATCACAAACTCCAAACTCGTTGGAAATTAAGCCAGTAATCAATCGTTCATACTGTTGCTTATGCAATTCATTTACAGTTGTTTGCATTAATAAATTTACAATTAGACTAACCGCGAAAGATAGTCTAAAAACATATAGATTGTATACCCCCGAATAAAAATTTATATTTGTTTTATTTTATGAATTTACTATCCTTTATAGGTTCTCACACCAACCTTTCTTCAACCGCTATTCAAAATACTATTGAACTGTTAAATGAAGATTGTACCATTCCTTTTATTGCTCGTTACCGAAAAGAAAAAACAGGAAATTTAGATGAAGTTGAAATTGGTCAAATTGTTCAATTCAAAGAACAATTTGAGGCCTTAGAAAAGCGAAAAGCAGCAATTTTAAAATCTCTGGAAGAACAAGAAGTTTTAACCGATGAGTTAAAAAGCAAGGTTGAAAAAGCAGAAGATTTAACTACGTTAGAAGACCTATATCTTCCCTATAAAAAGAAACGTAAAACCAAAGCGGAAACGGCTCGCAAGAATGGATTAGAACCGTTAGCAAAGATGATTATGAGTCAGCGAGTAAATGATTTGGAATTTACCGCTTCAAAATACCTTTCGAACGAAGTAGAACAAATAGACGATGCTTTAGAAGGTGCTCGCCATATTATTGCTGAATGGATTAACGAACGAACGGATGTTCGAAATAACATTCGTTATCAATTAGAGCGTTTTGCAACCATTGAAACCAAAGCTATCAAAACCAAAAAGGAAGATGAAGCTGCTCAAAAATTTAAAGATTATTTTGATTGGGAAGAAAACCTAGGTCGAATTCCTTCTCACAGATTGTTAGCTATTTTACGTGCAGAAAAAGAAGGTTTTATCCGTATAAAAATCAGTATTGATGACGAACGAGCACTTCAAAAAATGGAAGACAGAATTATTCGTTCACATAACGAATGTGCAGAACAAATTGAACTAGCTATTGCCGATGCATACAAACGCTTGTTATTCCCTGCATTGTCAAATGAAGCTTTAACTATTGCTAAAGAAAGAGCAGATGAAAGTGCCATCAACGTATTTGCTAAAAACCTACAACAATTACTATTAGGTTCTCCACTGGGTGAAAAACGAATTTTAGCTATCGATCCTGGATTTAGAACAGGTTGTAAAGTGGTTTGTTTAAGTGCTCAAGGAGATTTATTACATAACGAAACTATTTTTCCGCATGCACCGCAACATCAATCAAAAGAAGCAATGAACAAACTTAGTTCTTTGGCAGATGCCTATAAAATTGAAGCCATTGCTATTGGTAACGGAACTGCTTCAAGAGAAACAGAACAATTAGTAAAACGTGTATACTTTAAAAATACTGTGGAAATATTTGTCGTGAGTGAAGCTGGCGCTTCTATTTATTCAGCTTCCAAAATTGCACGAGACGAGTTCCCTAATCATGATGTAACTGTTCGTGGGGCAGTTTCCATCGGACGTAGATTAGCAGATCCTTTAGCTGAATTGGTAAAGATTGAAGCAAAATCAATAGGAGTAGGACAGTATCAACATGATGTAGATCAAACACAACTAAAAAAGTCGTTAGATACTGTAGTAGAACACTGTGTTAACAAAGTAGGTGTTAATATTAATACCGCCAGTGCTTCTTTGTTAAGTTATGTTTCTGGTATTGGACCTAAATTGGCTGAAAATATTGTGAATTATAGAAATGAAAACGGAGCTTTTACTAATAGAACCGCCATTAAAAAAGTTCCTCGTTTAGGAGGAAAAGCATTTGAGCAATCTGCCGGTTTCTTACGAATTAAAAATGGTGACAACCCGCTAGATGATTCTGCAGTACATCCAGAACGTTATACTTTAGTAAAACAAATCGCCAAAGATGCTGGTAAAAAGGTAGATGATTTAATTGGTAACGCTTCAGTTTTAAAACAAATTAAACTCCAACAATATGTAACCGATTCTTACGGATTACCAACGCTACAAGATATTATAAAAGAGCTGGAAAAACCTGGCTTAGATCCTCGCTCAACAGCCAAAGCTTTTAGTTTTAACGAGCATATTAAAACAATAGATGATGTACGAATAGGTATGGTACTACCTGGAATTGTAAATAACATTACCAATTTTGGTTGCTTTGTTGATATAGGTATTAAAGAAAGTGGCTTGGTACATGTTTCTAACCTTTCTGATTCTTTTGTAAAAGATGTTAACGAACATGTAAGTTTACATCAACACGTTCAAGTTAAGGTATTGGAGGTAGATATTACAAGAAAACGTATTCAATTAAGTATGAGTTTTTAACTAAAAAAAACGAGCTAATTAAGTTAGCTCGTTTTTTGTATGCAAAATACTATTATTTTAGTTATTAATAATCCAAGAAAGATAATACAAACTACCTATGTTTCCTAAACCAGGAGCATGTTGATATTCTTCTCCAAATAAATTTGTTCCACCTATTTTAAACTTTGATTTTAAACTAGGTACACGATAATTTAATTGTGCATCTAAAACAGTTCTTGCTTTTACATCTCCCTTTACAAAAGTAGACACCCATCTGTATTTATCTCTCCATCGTGCATTGATGTTAAATCCAAAATTTTTGAAAAGCTTTTCATTACCAAACTGGATTTTAACACTATGTTTTGGTGTGTTAAAGTTAGGTTCAAAAGATCCAAAATCTAAATCTTCTTTCATTTCAAAATCTGTGAAGTTATAATTTGCACCTATATTAAAGTTTCTAAATAGCTTTGTGTTAAGCCCTATACCCACACCATAAGAGTTTATCTTAGATTTAGCATTGGTTATTAAGTTAAACTCTGTTACACTTCCCGTTCTAACTGCTTCATCAGCTAAAGGGTCTAATTGTCCTGTTGCTATAACATTTCCAATATTAGGCACTACTACATCTTGAAAGAATACAAAGTCATTATGGATACTATAAAAAGCGTTAAAATCTATATCTAAATTAGTATCATTAATGTTTAAAAGGCTTCTATAACCTAATTCAAATGTTTTTACCTCTTCTGGTTGTATCTCTTTATAATCAGATTTAATATTTTGTCCTTTATCGTTAATAAAATCTAAATCATATACAGATCTTGTTAATAAAGCATTATTAATTATATCATCTCCTGTCGTAATAGAATTTTCTGTTACAGTATTACCCGTAGTAGGATCTTCATATCTACTAACAGTAGGGATGACTATTCTTCTTAGGTTATCTGCTGTAGAACCTATAGCAGTTTTTCTTGCAGAAGGCAAAAACATATATTGTTCTTGAATTGTTGGGTTTCTAAAACCTGTTTGATAAGATGCCCTAATTATATGTAGTTTTTCTTCTCCTAAAGCATAATTAAGCGCTAATCTTGGAGAATAGTTTGGAGAAAAATTCTCAGATTTATCGTAACGGATAGAACCTGTAAACTTTAATCTGTCATTTAAAAATTTCTTTTGAAGTTGAGTATAAAAACCATATTCTTCAATACTAATTTCTTCGTTAGCATCATTAAATATTGTTCCTTTTGATTCTGGATTATAGTTTCTATAAGAACCTCCTACTTGAACATCTGCCCAATCATTAAGTAAGCTTCTAAAGTTGTAGTTTGCATCTACA
Source organism: Tenacibaculum sp. A30 (assembly GCF_051200845.1). Classification (NCBI taxonomy): domain Bacteria; kingdom Pseudomonadati; phylum Bacteroidota; class Flavobacteriia; order Flavobacteriales; family Flavobacteriaceae; genus Tenacibaculum; species Tenacibaculum sp. A30. Next base: position 2,031,381 of record NZ_CP195160.1, on the reverse strand, counting down.
TGCGCATAAGCACTTTTATCGTAAATTTTACTACCTCCTTCAGTTATTAAGGTTGATGTAATTGAATTAAACCCATTGGTAAATTCAGCAGTACCTGGGTTTAACCTATATTGATCTGCAAATTCTCTAGACATTGCTATAACTCTTGAATCAACATCACTTACATTAAAAGGATTACCTGAAGCTCCTATTAAAGATGAGTTATTATTAACTAAATCCATATACTGTATTGCATAATAATCTCCCCAGCTTGGTCTGTAAGTTGTACCAGATAAAACAGGAATCTTAGCATCAGCTAAAGAATTTAGTCTTTGAGCTGTTCTTGTTAAATCGTAAGTATTACCAGCGTCATTACGTGTATAATAACCTCTTACAAAGAAATTATCTCCTTTTATTTCTAATTTAGATTGTCCAATATAATAGTTACGTTGCGCAAACCTTGAAGCAGCTCCTTGAAACATATTATCTCCCATTGCTATTCTTGTAGCTAATTGAATTTCTAATGATTCATCTTTAAAAGGTCTATAATGTAAAGAGGTTGAAAATTTTATGTTTTTAGATTTGTAATCTTTAACTAATTCTCTTTCTGAATACCCTTTTCTACTAATATGTGTTCCTACAGGGAAGTTTAATGTAGAATCTTCATCTAGTGATGAAGCATCTAAATACCCTAAATATACAAGCACAGGAGTTGAGCTAGCTAAATCAGCAAAATCTTCATCTCCATACATATTTACACCATCATAATCTAAGCTTAAAGGAGCATCAAAACTTCCATTAATAATTTCGTTGGTGTCAATTCTTTTGTTTCTATTGTCGGTAGCATGCCATTCTTCTGCTTCAAAATAAGAGAAGTTTACTTTTGCAGCGAAAGCATCACTAAACTTATAGGCCATTCGAGTACTTACATCATAAAAAGGATTATTTCCTGCTGCTTCTTGACTGGTCATTCCTCCTTTTGCTAAAACACTTATTCCTGTATGATTAAAAGGATTTTTGGTATCCATTATCATAATACCATTATAAGCATTGGCACCATATAATGCTGAAGATGCTCCTGGTAGTATCTCTACACTTAAAATGTCTAGTTCTGATACACCAGATAAATTACCAGCACTAGTATTTAAAGCTGGTGCTGCTGTATCCATACCATCTACTAACTGAACAAACCTTGAATTATTAAAATCAGCAAATCCTCTAGTGTTTATAGATTTGTATCCATAACTAACTTCTCTAGCATCAACACCTTTTAAGTTTACCAAGGCATCATAAAATGAATTTGAGCTACTCTTTTTAATATCGGTTAACCCTAATCTTTCTATGGTAACAGGAGATTCAATAATTTTTTCTGGTGTTCTAGAAGCTGATATAACGACTTGGTCTAATAACAAGTTTTCTTTTAAAACAACATTTACTTTTTTCTCGAAAGAAACAATTGAAACCTCTTCTGTATTAAACCCAAAAGCAGAAATTGTTATTGTTTGAGGTAACGTATTGCTCGGTAAAAGGATTGAGAAATTTCCTTCTTCATCTGAAACAACAAATGTTTCTCCATTTGAAATTTTTGCATTGTAAAACGGTTCTAAATATTCATCATACACAGAACCTGATATTTTTACCTGAGCATAACTTGATAGCATAGCCAAGGTAAAAACAATCATTACTAATTGTTTTTTTAACATTTTAAATTTAATTGATTTTTATTCTTCTAATGAAAAGTTTATTGGAAAACCATATTTTACAGGTACACGTTTTCCATTATTTTTCCCTGGTTCGAAGCGAGGTAGCATAGATACCACTCGTTTTGCTTCTTCATTAAGAATTTCTCCTCCGTCAGGGCCTAAAGTTTTAATATTTGTTACATAACCATCTCTATCTATAACGAAACGAATCCAAACTTCTCCTTGAATTTGGTTTCTTACAGCTTCTCCTGGATAGCGAAAATGTTTATTAATGTGATTAACCATCTCTAAATTAAAACAATCAAGTCTCTCTTTTTTCTTGGTATTTTTACATTTATCAAAAGAAGGTATTTTTTCTGTATAATAAAGTTTAGTTGCTTTTGATAACTCTTCTTTAGATAACATTTCTGTTATTCTTGTTAAATTATTTTCATACCCTGATGTTAGGTTTTTATTTTCAATATCTACAGGTTGTGTAGTTGAAACCTCGTTAACATTTAAAGTACTAACTGAATTTATAGCTTGTGCCTTTTTTTTAAGGACTCTTTTTTTAAGATATCTTTTGCTTGCTGATATTTTAACTTTAATTTGTCTATCTGCCTTTTTCTTTGAGTTTTTTACAGGTTCTATAGTACATTTTGTTATACTATTTACATCCATAAAAGAATCATCTGGAGATTCACACACTTCTTTTTGAGCATAAAAACTTAAAGATGACAACAAAAAAATCACTAAAAAATACTTTCTCATATAAATAATTATATATTATTAAAATAATAAGGATTAAAAATATTCTTACGAATTAGATATCATCGGGGGAACTGCCGGCAAAATTACATGTTTTAAAAATATTATTAAGTATTTTTTTTAAAAAAAACAGCTACATTTATCTTTGTTTTTTAACGTTGATTATCAGTATTTTAGATGTTTTACTTACTCCCTAACATTAATAGTTCATTACAAACTACTTCTGTTATATAACGTTTATTACCTTCTTTATCTTCAAAAGAGCGAGAAGTCAATCTACCTTCAATCATTACTTCTTTTCCTTTTTCTAAGTACCTCTCAATAATTTCAGCTGTTTTATTCCAAGCAACTACATTGTGCCTCGTTGCTCACTACTTTTGTTAGCCTCCCCCATATTAAAGCCACAAATTTAAGCTACCATATTTGTTTTTAATCTTTTTTTATTTAATTTTGTTAACCAAATGGTTAAACTTAATGGTTGAATTATGGCGAAACACAAAGACAATAAAACAGAGGAACAAATACTGGAAGCAGCACAAAAAATATTTCAATCTAAAGGAATGGATGGTGCCAGAATGCAAGAAATTGCTGATAAAGCTAGCATCAACAAGGCCATGTTGCACTACTATTACAGAAGCAAGCAACTTTTGTTTGAAGCTGTTTTCAAAAAGGCGTTTACCTTATTGGCACCACAGCTTAATGCCATACTTAACGATAATTCAAGCTTGGAAGACAAAATCAAGAACTTCACCCATAACCATATCAGCTTTATTTTAAAGCATCCTTACTTACCAAACTTCATCATTCAAGAGCTTAACAGAAATCCGCAGTTCATTGAAAAAATAAAAACCAATGTTGCTTTTCCCAATATTGACAAGTTTAAGGAGCAAGTAAAAAATGAAGTGGACAAAGGAACCATAAAACCTATTAGCGCAGAACAATTGTTCATCAACATTATATCCCTAAACATTTTTCCCTTTGTTGCTTCACCTTTAATCAAAGCCTTTACAGATGCTGATGACAAAACCTTCAAAACACTTATGGAAGCAAGAAAAAAGGAAGTATCCGATTTCATCATTAATTCCATTAGAAAATAATTCTCTATGAAAACTATATTTATATATGCATTAGTTCTGTTAACAACATGTTTTGGCTACAGCCAAAGCACAATGAGTTTACAAGAGTGTTATGAAGGTTTAAATACAAATTATCCACTTGTTAAACAGCGTGCTATTTTAGATAGTCAAAAAGAAGCAGAACTTTCGGCTATTACAGCCAAAACGCTACCGCAATTTAACCTGAATGCCCAAGCCACCTATCAAAGTGACGTTACGGAAGTGCCTTTTCCAAACACGGGTATCGAACCTTTGAACAACGACCAATACCGTGCTACCCTTACGGCCAACCAGTTGATTTTTAATGGCGGAAAAATCAAGGCAACACAAGGGCTTCAGAATATTGCAACCGATAGAAAAAAACAGGAAGTTGAAGTCAATCTGTACCAGTTGAAACAACATGTTAACCAACTGTATTTTTCAATTCTTCTGATTGATGACCAAACGGCACTATTGAATGTAAGGGAACAACAGTTACAAAGTAAACTAAAGGAAGTGAAGTCTGGAATAGAAAACGGCGTGCTGTTACCAACTTCAGATAAAGTTATTGAAGCCGAATTGCTTAAAATCTTACAGCAAAAACAAGAAGCCGTCAACAATAAATCAAAATTGATAGCCTCTTTATCTGCATTAATTGGAATTTCCATTTCAGCTGAAACAGAATTCCAAAAACCTTTGGTCTCAATGAACGAAAGTTCTGAATTGAACAGACCCGAATTAGGTTTGTACAGCTTGCAAAAACAAGAGATTGAACATCAACAAAACCTACTATCAAAATCATTGATTCCTGAACTCAATGGTTTTGCAACAGGCGGTTATGGCAACCCAGGCTTGAATATGCTGGAAAACGACTTTACCTCATATTACATAGTTGGTTTAAAGTTAAACTGGAATGTGTTCGACTGGAACGGCAATAAAAAGCAACGGCAAGCACTGGACTATTCAAAAGAATTGATAGACAATCAAGAAGAAGTTTTTAAACTGAACACAAACACCGCTTTAAATGAACAGCTTAAAGAAATTGAAACCCTTGAAAACACCATTGAGATAGACCAACAGCTTATGGTTTTGCAACAGGAAGTTGTGGCTACTTCAGAATCCCAATTAAAGAATGGTGTTATTACAACCTATGAATATGTTACAGAACATACCAAATTGCACGAAACAGAAAATGTGTTCAACCAACATAAAACCCAATTGGAACTGGCCAAAGCCAATTACAACATCCTTAAAGGAGATCCTAAATAGAAGAACGATGAAAACAACAAGAATAAAAATACTAATTGTACTAACTATTGCAGTTTTGCTAACCGCATGTAACAGTAATGGTGATAAAGCAGATGGCTACGGTAATTTTGAAGCTACCGAAATAACCATTTCCGCAGAAAACACAGGAAAACTAGTGGCTTTTACTATTGACGAAGGCACTGTTGTAGAGCACAATCAATTAATCGGTTATATAGACACCATTCCTTTGTATCTCAAAAAAGAGCAGCTTTTGGTTCAAAAAGAGGTCATTAATTCCAAATCCAAAGGCGTCTTGTCACAAATTGATGTATTACAGGCCAGACTGAAATCCGCCAATATCAACAGAACTCGAGTCGAGAACCTAATTAGAGACAATGCCGGAACTCAAAAACAACTGGATGACGTGCAAGGTGAAATAGACATAATCAAAAACCAAATACGAAGCGTTGAAATCCAAAATGCACCTGTGGTAAACGAACTGAAAACGCTTGATGTGCAGCTACAACAAGTAGAAGACCAAATTCAAAAAAGTAAAATCGTTAATCCAATAAACGGAACGGTGCTATCAAAATATGTCGAAGCCAACGAGATTGTAGCTTTTGGAAAACCACTCTATAAAATTGCCGATTTATCAACAATGGAATTGCGTGTTTACGTAAGTGAAACCCAATTGGCCAAGATAACGATAGGCGAAAGCGTTTCCGTCAAAATCGATGACCAAGAGGCAATGAAAACCTATGAGGGCATCATCAGTTGGATAGCTTCGGAAGCGGAGTTTACCCCAAAAATCATCCAGACCAAAGAAGAACGCGTTGCCTTGGTTTATGCAGTAAAGGTTCAGGTAAAAAACGATGGTAGTTTAAAAATAGGAATGCCTGCCGAAATGTGGTTAAAATCAAATAAAAATCAATAACTATTTAAATCTAAAACTTATGAAAAGAACAACACTCATGCTATTTGCAGCAGCACTACTTATTGCAAGTTGTAAAGACCAGCCAAAAGAAAACAGCACAACTGAAACCAATAAAGTTGAACACACAGAACAACATTCTGAAAGTGCTGTAATTGATAATAACTGGATGAACAACATAGAACTGAACAATGGTGCTAGATGGGAAGCAAACCCAGAAACCAATGAAGGAGTTGCAAATATGAAATCAATTTTAACACAGAGTAATCCTAAAGAGTTGAAAGACTATCACGAGATTGTCAATGCCTTGAATAAAGAGAAAAACTATGTCATCAAGGAGTGTTCCATGAAAGGACCTTCACACGATAATCTTCACGTATGGCTACTTCCTTTAATTGAAAAAATTGATGCTTTAGAAGAGGCTAAAACATTGAATGAAGCACAACGCATTTATAAGAGCATTGAGCAAAATGTAAATGCCTACGACGAATATTTCGAGTAAACATGGGCATTACCGTATCCAACATATCAAAATCCTATGGCAAGGTAACTGCCTTATCGGCTATTTCTTTTGATGTAAAGCCCGGTGAGCTTTTTGGGCTCATTGGGCCTGATGGTGCCGGTAAAACCACCTTGTTTCGTATCCTAACCACCTTGTTGATAGCTGATAAAGGACAAGCTACCGTAGCAGGTTATGACGTGCTTAATGATTACAAGTCCATTAGAAACAGTGTTGGCTACATGCCTGGGCGATTCTCATTGTATCAAGATTTGACCGTAGAGGAAAACCTAAATTTTTTCGCCACCATTTTTGGAACAACCATTGAAGAAAACTACGATTTGGTAAAAGATATTTATGTACAAATAGAACCTTTTAAAAATCGTAGGGCAGGCAAATTGTCTGGTGGTATGAAGCAAAAATTAGCGTTGAGCTGTGCATTGATACACAAACCCAAAGTATTGTTCTTGGATGAACCTACAACCGGTGTGGATCCTGTATCCAGAAAAGAGTTTTGGGAAATGCTAAAGCGGTTGCAAGAAAAAGGTATCACCATTTTGGTTTCGACACCTTATATGGACGAAGCCGCCCTATGCGACCGCATTGCGTTAATTCAAGATGGTAAAATCCTGGAAATTGACACGCCAAACGCTATTGTAAGCCATTTCCCTAAACCTTTATACAATATCAATGCTGACAATATGTACAGTCTTATCGAGAGTTTAACAAAGTATGAACATACCTACAGTATTTTTCCTTTTGGTGAATTTGTACACTATACAGACAAGCGGGACTCTATGGATAAGGAAAGTTTAAAAGCCTATTTGGAATCACAAGGGCTTACGGATATTCACATAGAAGAAACCCAGCCTACCATAGAAGATACTTTTATGGAATTAGCCAAATAACTGTCCGTTCGAGCGCAGTCGAGAACCAAAAAATATTTTGATTGTGCTCAAGGCGACAAAATAAATTATGAAAAACAAAAACGTCATAGAAGTTGAAAATTTATCCAAATTGTTTGGTGATTTTGCTGCGGTAAACAACATCAGTTTTCAGGTTAAGGCAGGTGAAATATTTGGTTTTTTAGGAGCTAATGGTGCTGGCAAAACGACAGCCATGAAAATGCTTATTGGTATTTCATCGCCTACATCGGGAAAGGCAACCGTTGCTGGTTTTGATGTGTATAAAGAAGCCGAGTCCATTAAAAAGAATATTGGTTACATGAGTCAAAAATTTGCTTTGTATGATGATTTGACCGTAAAAGAGAACATCACTTTTTTTGGTGGCATCTATGGACTATCCAAAAAGCAAATAGACCTAAAGCGCTGCGAACTGGTTGAAGAATTAGGGCTTCAAGAAGTCACCAACAGCCTTGTGGCTTCATTACCCTTAGGATGGAAGCAAAAGTTGGCCTTTTCAGTGTCCCTTTTGCACGAACCCAAAATTGTTTTTTTAGATGAGCCCACAGGTGGCGTTGACCCTATTACCCGACGCCAGTTTTGGGAAATGATATACAAAGCCGCCCACAACGGAACGACCATTTTTGTAACGACCCATTATATGGACGAAGCCGAATACTGCGACCGTGTTTCTATAATGGTCAATGGTAAAATTGAAGCGCTTGATACCCCAAAAAAACTAAAAGAGCATTATAAAACAGACACCATGAACGATGTGTTTTTAAAACTGGCCAGAGGATGAAACGATTTGTAGGCTTTGTACGAAAAGAATTTTATCACATTTTCCGAGATAAACGTTCCCTGTTTATTTTGTTCGGAATGCCCATTGCCCAAATATTACTGTTTGGTTTTGCCATTACCAATGAAATCAACAATGTAAATATTGCCATTTTAGACCAAGCCAATGATGTTACCTCTAAAGAAATAATAAATAAAATAGCCTCTTCAAAACACTTTAGTATTGTAGATATTATTCAGCAAGAATCGTCCATAGAATCCATATTCAAAAAAGGAAAAGTAAAAGCTGTAGTTCAATTTGAAAATAACTTTGGGAATAATCTCATTAAAGAAAAACAGGCCAATGTACAGGTACTTACCGATGCTACCGACCCTAATATGGCAAGCACCATCAGTAATTATATTTCGTCAATACTTAAAAAATATCAGCAGGAATTAAACAAAAATAGCACCATAGATTACCAAATTGTTCCGCAAAGCAGGATGGTATATAACGCCGAATTGAAGAGCGTTTATATGTTTGTTCCAGGCGTGATGACGGTTATCTTGATGTTGGTATCCGCGATGATGACGTCCATTTCCATCACCCGGGAAAAAGAACAGGGCACTATGGAAATTTTATTGGTGTCCCCATTAAAACCGTTTCAGGTAATTATTGGCAAAGTGTTTCCGTACATTTTCCTATCCATTATCAATGCGCTAGTTATTGTGTTGTTGAGCATTTTCGTCTTTAATGTGCCTGTTAATGGTAGCCTGTTCTTACTAGGTATTGAAAGCGTGCTGTTTATCATCACCTCATTGGCATTGGGTATTTTAATTTCAACCATATCGGCAACACAGCAAGCGGCCATGATGATTTCCCTAATGGGTTTAATGCTGCCCACCATATTACTTTCCGGGTTCATTTTTCCCATCAGCAGCATGCCCTTACCGCTTCAAGTTATCAGCAATATCATACCCGCAAAATGGTTTATCATTATCGTAAAAGGCATCATGCTAAAGGGTGTTAGCATTGGCTATATTTTTAAAGAAACCGCAATCCTTGTTCTAATGACCTTGCTATTCATAGGCATAAGTGTAAAAAAATATAAAATCAGGTTGGAGTAAGATGAACATTATACTGTATATCATTCGAAAGGAGTTTAAGCAAATCTTTAGAAACAAAGGCATGCTGCCCATTATATTTATTTTACCAGTACTGCAATTGGTCATTTTATCCAATGCGGCAACCTACGAAATAAAAAACATTCAATTTGGATATGTTGATGCCGATAATAGCAGCACCTCAAGAGGATTGATAACGCAATTTGAAGCTTCATCGTATTTCAATGTTTCAGAAAGATTTTCTTCTGAAAAAGAAGCTTCGCAAGCTATGCAAGAAGGTAAAATAGACGCCTACTTAAACATACCTGTGCACTTTGAAGGGGATTTACAAAAAGACAAAACAAATGCCATAGGCGTGTTTATCGATGCCATTGATGGTGCGGCAGCAGGCGTTATTAATGTCTACATAACACAAATCATTCAGAATTACAACAAGTACATTGCAACAGAATTAATACAGATTTCAGATACGGTACAAAAACCGAACAGTATTGACAGCATTCCTCTATTTTGGTACAACCAAACCTTGAACTACAAAACATTCATGGTACCCGGGATTTTGGTTTTGCTTGTTACCATGATTACGCTGTTTCTTTCGGGAATGAACATTGTGAGAGAAAAAGAAATAGGTACCTTGGAACAAATCAATGTAACGCCCATAAAAAAGCATCATTTTATAATTGGAAAACTATTCCCTTTTTGGGTTTTGGGAATGGGACTGTTAACCATAGGCTTACTACTCGCCAAAGTTATTTTTAATACACCCATGCTAGGAAATTTGGGACTGCTTTATGCCTATACTTCAGTTTATATATTAGTGATTTTGGGAATGGGATTGTTCATCTCAAACTTCACGGACACACAACAGCAGGCTATGTTTATTGCTTGGTTTTTTATGGTCATATTTATATTGATGAGTGGTTTATTCACCCCCATTGAAAGTATGCCAAAATGGGCGCAACTACTTACGGAATTTAATCCTATCAAATACTTTGTGGAAATCATACGAATGGTCATGCTTAAAGGTTCTGGGTTTACCAATATTTTTCCATTGGCCATAAAAACACTGGTCTATGCCATAATAATGAACGGTTTGGCGGTTTGGAGTTATAAAAAAACAAGTTAAAACTTAATTAGAATAAAAAATATATCAACAACAAGTTTTTTAAGAAACAAGATTTTAACAGACATGTAAGAAATGTAAAAAATAAAGGCTATCATTTGACAGCCTCTTAAAGCACTATTTCCCTAACATCAATAGTTCATTACAAACTACTTCAGTTACATAACGCTTATTCCCATCTTTGTCTTCAAAAGAACGAGAGGTTAATTTACCTTCAATCATTACTTCTTTTCCTTTTTCTAAGTACTTCTCAATAATTTCAGCTGTTTTGTTCCAAGCAACCACGTTATGCCATTGCGTATCAGTAATCTTTTCACCACGTGCGTTTTTATACGTTTCATTAGTTGCAATAGCAAATTTTGCTAGCTTTTTACCACTTTCTAATGTGATAATTTCTGGTGTAGTTCCTAAGTTTCCAATTAACTGTACTCTGTTTTTTAGTGCGTTCATAATATTTGTTTTTAATGTTAAACAGTTAAGACTCTGTCATTCAAACGAATTGACACTGCAAAGATGAAACATCGTACAAATTAAAAACGGTTAGTAATCATTTGTTTTCGTTTGTAATTGAATGTAATCGTTTAAATATTTTTAATATATTTGAAATCAAACAGTTAGAAGATGAAATTTTATTTAGAAACCGAGCGCTTAATTTTAAGAGAATTTAGAGAAAGTGAAACAGAAGGAATTTTTGAGTTAGACTCAAACGCTGAAGTGCATAAATATTTAGGAAACAATCCAATCACAACCTACAAACAAGCAGAAGATATTATCACATTTTTTGAAGAGCAATACAAAGAAAGAGATATTGGCAGGTTTGCTGCTTTTGAAAAAGAATCAGGAGAATTCATTGGATGGTCAGGATTGAAACTCAATACAGGAGAAAAAGAAGAATTAAACGGATTTACTGATTTTATTGATATCGGTTATCGTTTCATTCCTCGTTTTTGGGGTAAAGGGTATGCTTCTGAATCTGCTTTTGCTTGTTTAGACTTCGGTTTTAAAGAAATGAATTATGATATTATTTACGGTGCTGCCGATGTAGAAAATATTGGTTCTAACAAAATTCTACAAAAAATAGGTTTACAATTTGTAAATAAATTTGATTATAAAGGTGTAGATGTTAACTGGTATGAATTAAAAAAATCAGATTATGGAAAATAAAAAGTGTTTAGAGTGTGGTGAAAAGGTAATCGGACGAATTGATAAAAAATTCTGTTCCGATTACTGTAGAAATGCCTACAATAACAAGGTAAACAAGGATAGTAAAAACCTTATCAGAAATACCAACAACCGCTTACGAAAAAACTATAAAATTCTTTCCGAACTAAATGTTTCTGGCAAAACAAAAGTAACACGTCGTAAACTATTTGATAGGGGTTTCGACTTTAAATTTATCACATCTTTATACACCACAAAAACAGGAAACACCTATTATTATGTGTACGACCAAGGATATTTAGAACTGGAAAATGAATTCTATTTATTAGTTAGACAAGAGTAACTACTTCCAAGTATTTCCTTTAAGTTTCATGGCAGCTATTAACACATCTTTTTGACTGATTTGCCCAACTAGCTTACCGTTTTGAACGATAGGAAAACGTCTTCTACGAGATTGTAAAAATTTATTGGCTGCATCTAATATGTTCGTAGTACCATCTATCGTTTCAACCTCTTTCACCATCGCTCTTCCAACAGTACTATTCTCTATCGGTAAATTATAATATCTGCTATCTGAAATTTGCTTTATACAATCACCTTCTGAAATAATACCTACCAACTCATTATTATCATTTACAACTGGGCCTCCAGATATTTTATTATTAATTAAAATATTAATAGCCTCTTCAATAGTTTGATCTTCCTTAAACGTAATAAGCTTTTTTGTCATATAATCTGACACTAAAATTGGCTCCTTCTCTTTTTCTGGCGGATTATTTCGTTTACCTTGAAAATTGATAATTCCCATAATAATTAGTTTTAGAATAGACTTAAATATACTGATTTTTAACCATTTAAAATTACGTGTGTTAAAAAATAAATTCCCTATTTTTATAAGGGATAAAATTAAACTATGAAAACATCAAGAAATTACCTAGCTGTAATCATTATTATTTTAACAGTTTATTGGAGCTTTAGTGATATGATACCTAGTGTATCATCTAGTAAAAAAGAAATAAAAACCGCTGATTTTTCTGTAGACAACGCGTTATATCATCTAAAAAACATTTCTCAAAAACCACATCATACCGGTACAGAGGAACATAAAATTGTACAAGAATATCTTGTACAAGAATTAAAAAAAATAGGATTAACACCCGAAGTTCAATATCAAACAGCGATTAATAAAAAATGGAGAGCTGCTACAACTGCAGAAAATATTCTTGCTAGAATTAAGGGAAGTGACAGTAACAAAGCTTTGCTACTATTATCACATTACGATTCCAATCCACATTCTTCACTTGGAGCTAGTGACGCGGGTTCTGGTGTGGTAACTATTTTAGAAGGTGTTAGAGCTTACTTAGCAGCAAATAAAACGCCCAAAAACGATATTATCATACTTTTTTCGGATGCAGAAGAAGTAGGGTTACTAGGAGCGCAAGCCTTTGTTGAAAACCACCCTTGGGCAAAAGATGTTGGTTTGGTTTTAAATTTTGAAGCACGTGGTAGTGGTGGATCTAGTTATATGCTGATGGAAACTAACGGAAAAAATAAAATATTACTTACTGAATTTCTGAAAGCGAATCCAAACTATCCTGCCGCCAATTCTTTGATGTATGGAGTATACAAAAAACTACCTAACGATACCGATTTAACGGTTTTTAGAGAAAAAGGGAATGTCAACGGATTTAATTTTGCTTTTATTGATGATCATTTTGATTATCATACCGAACAAGACTCTTACGAACGATTAAACAGAGAAACCTTATTGCATCAAGCAGATTACTTAACTAGTACATTAAACTATTTTGCAGATGCTGACTTAACTAATTTAAACAGTGACACCGACTATATTTATGTCAACTTTCCTTTTACAAAACTTTTAACCTATCCTTTTTCTTGGGTTTTACCTATGTTAATTATTGCCCTAGTTATTTTTATTGCGTTGGTTTTTGTAGGAATTTCAAGAAAAAAAATCACTACTGTTGGAATGTTAAAAGGATTTATCCCATATATCATTTCATTAATAATGTGTATAGGAATATCGTATGGTTTATGGCAATTGCTATTAATTATTCATCCGCAGTATACCGATATATTACACGGATTTACTTATAACGGACATCAATACATCATCGCTTTTGTATTCTTAAACCTTTGGATAATTTTTAAAACTTATTCGTTCTTTAAAGAACACAAAACAACAGATTTATTGGTTGCTCCTATTACCTTTGGATTGGTTGTAAATTACCTTATATACACAAACCTTCCTGGTGCTGGTTTTTTAATTATTCCTGTATATGCTTCATTATTTATTTTAGCAGTTCTACTTTTTATGAATATTAAAAGGGAGTCTAGAGGTACTTTGTTTGCTATTCTATCAATTCCAACTATTTATATGGTTGCCCCAATGGTTCTACTATTTCCTGTTGCTTTAGGTTTAAAAATGCTATTAATTTCTGCTGTACTTTTAGTGCTTCTTTTCGGATTTATGCTTCCTATTTTTCAGCAAGAAAAACTAAAAAATGGGTGGCAAGCTCTTACAGGTTTTATAACCTTATTATTTTTTGTTTTAGCTACTTTTAATAGTGGATTTTCAATAGAAAAGAAAAAACCTAACAGCTTAGTATTCATCCAGAATTCTGATACTAATACTTCGTATTGGGCTAGTCATAATAAAACCCTAGACGGATATACTAAACAGTTTTTTGATGAAGATTCCCCTCAAGGAGGAAAAGATTTGCTTGCTGGAAATAGCAAGTACAATACTTCTTTTAATTATTATAAAAAAACAGAGAATAAAGACATTGCTATTTCTAACATCAATATCAATAAAGACACTATTTATAATGGGAAGAGAAACATCTCTCTTACTATTACACCTACTAGAACTATCGCTAAATATGAATTGTTTACAGCTTCTAAAATTACCTTAACTGACCTAACTATTAACGGTACTTTATACGACTCTGGAAAAGCTTTTACTACTGATAAAGGAACGTTACTTATTTACCAAATGGCAAATACTGATAGCAATTTAACTATTTCTTTTTCTATTGATAAAAATGTAGAACCAGATATTACATTACACGAAATATCTAATGATTTACTATCACATCCTAAGTTTACAATTAAACCAAGAAGTGAAGTAATGATGCCCATGCCTTTTGTGATAAACGATGCTATTATTTGTACTCGAAAGCTTAAACTATAAAACAAAAAAGCTCAACTTTTAAAGTTGAGCTTTTCTATATTTTATTGTCTTTATTTAGTCAATATGTGAAACACGTAAGGTATTTACCATTCCTTTGGCTTCAACAGGCATTGATGATAGATTTATTATAAAATCTCCTGATTTTACAAAACCTTTCTCCTTTGCAATTTCATTAATATCTTCAATTGTGTCATCAGTACTTAACTCTCTATCATAAAAATAAGCTCTAACTCCCCACAACAAATTCAATTTCCCTAAAATTCTCTTTTCAGAAGAAAATGCCAATACGTGTGATTTAGGTCTCCAAGCTGAAATTTGAAAAGCGGTATATCCACTATTCGTTAAAGTAGAGATTGCAGCTGCATTAATATCATCTGCCATTAGTGCTGCATGATGACAAACCGATTTTGTAATGAATCGTTTTGTGCGAATATGTGGCGGTTCTTGCGGAACTTCAATCAAATCTGAAAACTCTACACTACCAATAATTTCAGTCATTTTTTGAATAACTCTTACTGGATGTTTACCAACCGATGTTTCACCTGATAGCATAACTGCGTCAGCCCCATCCATAATAGAATTGGCCACATCATTTACTTCTGCTCTAGTTGGTACCGAATTTTCAATCATGGTCTCCATCATTTGCGTTGCAATAATTACAGGAATTCTCGCTTGTTTAGCTCTACGAACCAACATTTTTTGTATTAAAGGTACATCTTGCATTGGCACTTCAACCCCTAAATCACCACGAGCTACCATTAATCCGTCACAATAAGGGATTAAAGCATCAATATTTTCAACCGCTTCTGGTTTTTCAATCTTAGCAATTACAGGAACTCTATAACGTGATTTCTGCTTAATTAAATCGCGAAGAATACGTAAATCTTCTGGTGTTCTCACAAAAGAAAGTGCAATCCAATCTACCTCTTGTTCTAATGCAAAAACAACATCTTTTTTATCTTTTTCAGTTAAAGCAGGTAATGATATTTTAGTATTAGGTAAGTTTACACCTTTTTTTGATTTTAAAGGACCTCCTACTATAACTTTAGTTACAACTTCTTTCTCTTTGTCTGTTGCAACTACTTCAAATAACAGCTTCCCATCATCAACTAAGATCTTTTCTCCGACTTTTACATCTTTAGGAAAATGTTGATAGGTCATGAAAGCCTTTTCTTGAGTTCCTTCACATTTCTCTGTAGTAAAAATAAAGGTGTCTCCAGCCTTTAACTCTACTCCTTCCTCCATTACCCCTACTCTTAGCTTAGGACCCTGCAAATCGGCTAAAATTGCTACATTATACCCTCTTTCTTCATTAATTTCACGTATTTGACGAATACGCTCTTTTACTACATCATAATCAGCGTGTGAAAAATTAATTCTAAAAACATTAACACCTGCAGCAGCCATATCTGCTAAAACTTCTTTAGTACTGGTTGCTGGACCTAATGTTGCTACAATTTTTGTTTTCTTGTTATGTGGCATATTATTAAAAAATTAAAAAGTCTTTCGACTTTAATGAGTTTACCTCTATTTCATAAGAGGTTATTATTTGTGGAATTTGATTAATATTTACTATTAGTTTTACTATAAAATCGTAATCAAATTCTCCTTCTATCTTTAAAAAAAAATCAACTTTTTTCTTTTCTGGAATCAAATAGCTAGTTGAATCACTTTGACCAAAAAGACTTATTGATTCTGCTTTAAGAGTGTATTTAAATACGTTGGCTATTAAAAACCAATCTTGATCTAATTTTGTGTTTGTATACTCGTATACAACATATGAAGATTCTATATTCTTTTGAAAAAAATCTAAATCGTAATTTGCTCTACGAAGGCTAACTTGTAAATGTTTATTTAACAAATACGCTAACCTATAGTCATTCAAAGTAGTATGGACGCCTATTAACGTGTAATCGTCGTTAGAAAAATCATTAATATTTACCTCATAAATTGGCATAAAAACAACTATTTGCTTTTTGCTAAATTAATGAATGTATCTAAAACAGTGTGTAAATTTTTCGAAAACGTTTTTAAGTAAGTGTTAAGTATTTAACATTTGGCTTTGCATAGCGTAGTACACTCTTTTAGCAGCTATTTCTTCTGCTTTTTTCTTAGAGGTCGCCCTACCTTTTGCTATAATATTACCATCTATACTTACACGTACGCTAAAATGCTTCTTATTCTGATTACCAGAATCTTCATAAGACTCAAACTTGTATTTTTTCTTCTGCTTTTGACACCATTCGATAACAAAACCTTTGTAGCTTGATATTTTACCTTCAAGTCTTTCAATATCTACATAAGGCATTATAACTTGTTCGTAAATAAACTGATGACAATAATTGAACCCTCTATCTAAATAAATAGCTCCGATGAGGGCTTCAAAAATATTTCCATGAATATTGTTACTAACATGTTCTTTGGAAATATTACTTTTTACAAATTTAATTAAGTCCAAATCTTTACCTAAATCATTCAAGTGCTCTCTACTAACAATTTTAGAGCGCATTTGTGTTAAGTACCCTTCGTCTCCATCGGGCACTTTTTTAAATAGGTAAGAAGCGATTACCGTTCCTAAAATAGCATCTCCCAAAAACTCTAAACGTTCATAATTAACTGGATTTCCTTTACTGTCAACTAACTTTAGAGATCTGTGCGTAAACGCTTTTTTATAAAGCGATAACTTAATTGGTTTAAAATTAAGTAACTCTTTTAATTCGTAGTAGAAGTTTTCGTCCTCCTTATTTTGGGGTTTGACAATTCTACGAAGAAAATTCATAAAAGATTAATCTAGTTTTCTAAAGGCTATACAGGCATTATGACCACCAAAACCAAATGTATTGCTCATTGCAACTTTAATCTCTCTTTTTTGAGCTTTGTTTAACGTTAAATTTAACTCTGGGTTGATGTTTTCATCAACGTTAGTGTGATTAATTGTTGGGGGAACAACACCGTGCTCCATGGCTAATAATGAAGCAATAGCTTCAACTGCACCAGCAGCACCTAACAAATGTCCTGTCATAGACTTTGTTGAGTTGATATTAATGTTTTTAGCATGATCTCCAAAAACTTCAGAGATTGCTTTTAACTCTGCAACATCTCCTAAAGGGGTAGAAGTACCGTGAGTGTTGATATGATCTACGTCTTCTGGTTTTATTCCAGCATTTTCAAGACAGTTCTTCATTACAGCAATAACACCTATTCCATCAGGATGTGGTGCCGTCATGTGGTAAGCATCCGAAGATAACCCTCCACCTATAACTTCAGCATAAATTTTAGCTCCACGAGCTTTGGCATGTTCGTATTCTTCTAAGATAATAGCTCCCGCTCCTTCACCTAATACAAACCCGTCACGCTCAGCATCAAATGGTCTTGAAGCTGTTTCTGGACTCTCATTTCTAGTAGATAAAGCGTGCATAGCATTAAAACCTCCCATACCAGCAATTGTAACTGCAGCTTCACTACCACCTGTTACAACTACATCACAATGACCAAGTCTAATGTAATTTAATGCATCAATCATTGCATTTGCAGATGATGCACAAGCAGATACCGTAGTATAGTTAGGCCCCATAAATCCATTTTTAATAGAAATATTTCCTGGAGCAATATCTGCAATCATCTTTGGAATAAAGAATGGGTTAAATCGAGGTGAGCCGTCACCTTCAGCATAGCTTAACACTTCGTTTTGAAATGTTTCTAAACCTCCGATACCAGCGCCCCAAATAACACCAACTCTTAATTTGTTTACTTCGTCTAAGTTTAACTTCGCATCAGCAATTGCTTCATCAGAGGCAACCATTGCATATTGAGTAAACCTATCCATTTTACGCGCTTCTTTTCTGTTAATGAATTCAGTCGCGTCGAAGTTTTTAAGTTCACATGCGAAACGAGTTTTGAACTTGGCAGCATCAAAATACGTTATAGGTGCTGCTCCGCTAACTCCGTTAACTAAGCTATTCCAATACTCTTCTTTATTGTTTCCTATTGGCGTTAATGCGCCAAGTCCAGTTACTACAACTCGTTTTAATTGCATATAATCTTATTTTTTTGCGTCTTCAATATAGCTAATCGCTTGACCTACAGTACCAATGTTTTCTGCTTGATCATCTGGAATTTGGATATCAAATTCTTTTTCGAATTCCATGATTAACTCAACTGTATCTAAAGAATCTGCTCCTAAATCGTTTGTGAAGCTTGCTTCGTTAGTTACTTCGTTATCGTCTACTCCTAATTTGTCTACGATAATTGCTTTTACTCTTGATGCAATGTCTGACATAATTTGTTTGTTTTAAAATTTAAAATCGTGGCAAAAATACAAATCTTAGTTATTAATTCTAACTTTTGCACAAAAATGTGATGTCTAAATTAAAAAAAATACCTGAATATTTTGCTACAAATACCACCATTGTTAATAATTATTCTTTTTTTTGTAGTAACAAAACAACTGATTTTTAACATGAAACGCATCGTAATTTTTGCTTCAGGATCGGGTTCTAACGCCGAAAACATCATAAAACACTTCAATTCAACTCAAACTGCAATTGTTACTCACGTGCTCTCTAACAATGAACATGCCAAAGTTTTTGACCGTTGCGAAAGACTAGGAATAGACGCATCGCTCTTTGATAGAGAAAGTTTTACAAAAGATGACACTGTTTTGAATTTCTTGCATGTAGAAGCCGATTTTATCGTGTTAGCAGGCTTTTTATGGCGTATTCCTGCTAAAATTGTTGAAGCTTTCCCTAATAAAATCATCAATATTCATCCTGCATTATTACCAAAGTATGGTGGGAAAGGCATGTATGGAATGCATGTTCATAAGGCTGTAAAAGAAAATAATGAACCTGAAACAGGTATTACCATCCATTATGTGAATGAAAATTATGATGAAGGTGCTATTATTTTCCAAGCTAAAACGGCTGTTTCTTCTGAAGATACCCCAGAAACGATTGCTCAAAAAGTTCACGAGTTAGAATATGAGCATTTTCCGAAGGTGATTGAAGAGGTAATTTTACAAAATGAGTAAAAAGAAAAAATACTACGTTGTTTGGAAAGGGAAAAAAACGGGTGTTTTTTCATCTTGGGATGCTTGTAAAAAACAAATTGATGGTTTCACAGGAGCTCAATACAAGGCTTTTGCCGATAAAAAAGAGGCAGAACTTGCGTTGAGTAAAAGCTATAACGAGTACAAAGGGAAAGACACAAAAAAACCTACTTTATCTGCTACAGAAAAAGCTAAATATGGAACTCCTATTCTAGAAAGCATCTCGGTTGATGCTGCTTGTGCTGGTAATCCTGGAATAATGGAATACCGAGGTGTACTTACCCACAGTAAAAAAGAAATTTTTAGAATGGGGCCTTTTAAGAATGGAACCAACAATATTGGTGAGTTTTTGGCTTTGGTTCACGGAATTGCTTTACTAAAAAGTAAAAAAATGGATACTTATCCTATTTATTCCGATTCAAAAATTGCCATGAGTTGGGTTAAAAAGAAACAATGCAGAACAAATATTGTTTTTGACAGCTCTAACAAAGAGATATTAGATTTAATAAAACGTGCCGAAAAATGGCTACAAGAAAATTCTTATAAAAATCCATTGTTAAAATGGGAAACCAAGGCATGGGGCGAAATTCCTGCCGATTTTGGAAGAAAATAAAAAACCGAGCAAATTGCTCGGTTTTTTATTTTTTATTCAAGTAACAACCTTACTTAACTGCCATTTTGGTTTCTTCTTTCCAAGTTTGAACACTAGCAATAGTATTGTCTTTAAAGTCGATTTCTTTTAAACCGTCTTCTTTCCACATAAACCATTTTCCTACTTTTTTACCAGCTTCATAATGACCAATAGCCACTTTGTTACCTTTTGTATCAAAAGACGTCCAAGTACCTTCTAACTTTTTATCTTTGAAAAAACCTTGTTCTTTAATAGCACCATTTTCGTAATAATACGTGACTTTCACTAACTCTCCTGTTACTTCATATTTTGGCTCTACTTCTTGAGCTTGTAACAATCCTACCGACAACATGCATACTGCTAATACTAATTTTTTCATAATCTAAATCTTTTAAAGTTAATACCTGATAACACAAATATACAAAAATTTTACATATTTGAAACATTTACGTAACATTAACTTAACATTAAAAATATAATTGATTGATTTTAAGGAAAATAAAAGATCAAAACCCTTATATTTACATAACAATTATAAAAAAACGAGAAATTATGGCTGTAATGAAAGTTATTGAAATCTTAGCAAACTCTGAAAAGAGTTGGGAAGATGCTACAAAAAAAGCGATTAAACAAGCTTCAAAATCGGTAAAAGGGATTAAGTCTGCCTTTGTGCAATCACAAAGTGTGGTTGTAAATAATGATGAAGTCACAGAGTTTAGAGTAAATCTTAAGGTTACTTTTGAAGTAAAATAACCGAAAACATGTACTAACTATCATTTGCGGTTTTGATTAATTATTTTCGAAACCGCAAATTTAATTTTATAACATTATGAATGGTATACAATACACTTTAATAGTTTTTGTTTCATTGATTCATATTTACATCGTAATACTTGAAATGTTTTTATGGACGCATCCTAAAGGCATAAAAACCTTCGGACTAAAATCTAAACAATTTGCCGAAGAAACTAAAGTATTAGCCGCCAATCAAGGATTGTATAATGGCTTTTTAGCAGCTGGTTTAATCTGGTCTATGATTTCACAAAAAAACGATGTTGCTATATTTTTTCTAATCTGTGTATTTATTGCAGGTCTTTATGGTTCTTTTTTTACAAAAAAACCTCGTATTTTTGCCATTCAGTCTATCCCAGCTTTATTAGCGTTAGCTAGTTTAATTCTATAGATAAAAACCAACCACTACTAATAAAATCAATTATTAATCACTAAAATTTACCATAACTAATGGAAAAGTATTTAGAAAAATTTCAAGAGTTAATAGTCACCTATGCCCCAAAAGCGATTATGGCTATTATTATTTACATTGTCGGTTCTTATATTATTAGCCTACTACTTAGAACCACCAAAAAAGTAATGATTAAAAGAGAAGTTGACATCACACTTCAAAAATTCTTAATCAACTTATTAAACTGGACATTAAAAATCCTTTTAATAATTACTGTGATTGCAAAACTTGGGGTAGAAACGACTTCATTTGCAGCAATATTAGCTTCTGCTGGTTTAGCTGTTGGTTTAGCGCTACAAGGTTCTTTAGGTAATTTTGCTGGTGGGGTTTTAATTATGCTTTTTAAACCATTTAAGGTTGGCGACTTAATACAAGCTCAAGGTGAAACTGGTGTTGTAAAAGAAATAGAAATTTTTACTACTAAACTTACTGGTTTATCAAACAGAGAAATAATTATTCCTAACGGTTCTTTATCAAACGGAAATATTATTAATTTTTCTTCGGAAGGAACTCGTAGAGTTGATTTAGTTTTTGGAGTTTCTTATGACGCAGATATTAAACAAACCAAAGAAGTGTTGATGAATGTTCTTACTTCACACCCAAAAATATTAAAAGACCCAGCTCCTACTGTTAATGTATTAGAGTTAGCAGATAGCTCAGTAAATTTTGCTGTAAGACCTTGGTGTAAAACAGAAGATTACTGGGGTGTTTACTTTGATGTAACCGAAAATACTAAAATAGCCTTAGACAAAGCTGGAATCGAAATTCCATATCCACACTCTGTGGAAATTCACAAAGAGAATTAACGCTTTTTTTCGGGCGTTACCACAAAATCTTTCAAATAAAAAGGTTCAAAATAAGCGACATCTTCGATGTCGTTTTTTTTGTACTTATCGTAACTTAATTGTGCCATTTCTTTTGCTGAAGGATGTTTACTGTCAATAAAAACAGCATTTTCATGTGTTATAACTTCTTTACACTTCTCTGCCCCATCTCCTAAAAAATATACTTTTCCTTCTGGCAAATATTCTTGAAAAGAGTTTTCATCAATAACTTCAGCTTTAATTTCTCTTAACTGATTATAATTACTATCGTAAACAGCCGCATAAACTTCCATACGACGTGCATCTAACATTGGTACAATTACCCCATTATCTACAGTAGCTTTGTGAGCTAAAGAGTGCAATGTTTCTATAGAAATTAAAGGTTTATCAAAGGCAAAACATAATCCTTTAGCAGCAGAAACTCCGATACGCAAACCTGTATAAGAACCTGGTCCTTTACTTACAGCTACAGCATCAATATCATTGAAAGATATTTTAGCTTCCTCTACCACTTGTTGAATAAATGGATGTAGTTTTTCAGCATGAGAATAATTACCATCATTCAACTCTTGTAAAACAAGGGTTACTCCATCTTTTGCTATACTAACCGAGCAATTTTTAGTTGCTGTTTCTATGTTTAAGATTGTTGCCAAACTGAAATTATTTTTGGCAAAGATACATTTTTATAAAGTCGAGTAAAAAATCATTACATGTCTTATAAAGAAAAACCCCGTTAGCATAAATCTAACGAGGTTCTTCCAACAATAAATATCTTTTTCTTATTAATCTACGATTGATTCACCATAGTAGAATTTTAATACTTTCGTTTTAAATACATAATCGTATTTTGCTCTAATCATTGCTCCTTCAGCATTTACTAAACGATTACGAACTTGATCAAAATCAAATTGAGTCATTGATCCGTAATCATAACTTACTTGTGCGTTTTTAAACGCTTCTTTTTGAGCTTCTAAAGATATTTCCGCCGCTTCAAAAGTTTTTGCTGCTGCTTTAGCATCTAAAAAAGCACTTTCAATTTCTTGTTGCAACTGCAATTTTTGATTTTCAAGAGCTAACTCTGAAACCTCTTTATCAATAGTAGATTTAGCTACTCTGTTTTTTGTTTGAAAACGATTAAATATTGGAACATTTAACGAAACCCCTACTCCGTAACTTAAATTATTATCTAATTGCTTAAAAAAACCATAAGACTCATATATAGGTAATTGTGTCACTGGATCAACTCCAATAACTCTTCTATCAGGCTCTCCAAATACTGTAAAATAAGAAGTACCTGCATTTGCTGAATAGGTTAAGGTTGGTAAATAAGCCCCTTTAGCTAATTCTATTCCTAAATCTGCGTTTTCAAGGTTTAATTCTGCCCTTTCTATATCTGGCCATTGTGTTAATGCTTTTTCGTATACGACACTAGAATTGTCATACAATAAAGCTGCTGATGGTGACCCTACTTCAATATCTGCAATAGCAAAATCTTCTGAAGAAACCTGTAACAACTGACTTAATCTAAGTAAGGCAATACTTAATGTGTTTTCTTGTATCACTACATTTTGGACATCATTAGCTGCCGTAGACTCTACATTTAATAAATCTCCTTTAGGTATTGCTCCTCCTTCATATTGAGCTTTTGCTCTTTCAATTTGTTTTTTACTTATTTCGGCTTGAACTTTTGCCACGGCAAGGTTTTCTTTTGCAAACAGTACATTTAAGTATTCATTTACTACGTTTAAAGAAATGTCATTTTCTATTTTCGCTAAGTCTAACTCACTCCCTTTAACATTAAGTAAAGCTTGTTTTTTAGAGTTTAAGTTTCTAAAACCATTGAAAATAGTTCCTTGAGTTCCTAAAGTGAAATTTGTTGAATACCTATCTTGACTGGTATTAACTCCGCTAACACCTGAAGACAATCCAAAAGATCCTCTATGAGAATTACTAAATCCTAAATCAGGCAAAAAATTTCCTTTAGCGATCTCAACATCCTTTTCTGCTAAATTTACATTTAACCGATTTTGTTTAATCGTTATGTTGTTTTTAAGAGCGTAATCTACACACTCTTTTAAGGTCCATTGTTTTTGAGAAAAAACAGCTAATGAGGTAAATATAGCTGTGAATAGTGCAATTTTAGTTTTCAAAAGACAAATATTTTTTGTTTAAATTATTAGCTAGTTGATATTTCAAAAACAGAAATATATCATTTTATTATTAAAAAGTAAACCTTTAAACAGTTTAAAATCAACAATAAAAAACAGTTAACTATTTTTAACTGCCTCTATATGACGATTAAAAATATAATTTGTTACAAAAAACTTTGCTAAATTAAATTACTCTTCACCTTTCTTTTTATGACGGTAAATAAAATAAAAAAGTGTTCCCACTAAGATATATGGAAAAACCATTAAGTAAGTAATTCCGTTATTCACTCCTTCGGCAACAGAAGGATTATCTCCTTCAATAACAGCTTTGCACATGGCACACTGTGCAGATGTGTTTAATGTGAAGAACAATAATAATGCTAATACTACAAGTTTTTTATACATAATAAGGTGATATCATTAAATACACTACAACTCCTGTTACCGCCACATACAACCACAATGGAAATGTAATTTTTGCTATTTTTTTATGCTGAGGAAAATTACCTAATCGCGCTCTCATGAAAGTGATTAATACTAACGGAATAATTATAATAGATAATAAAATATGTGTTATTAAAATAAAGAAATACACATATCTTATTGTTCCTTCTCCTCCAAATGGTGTTGAATTAGAGGTCATGTGGTAAGCCACATACATTACTAAAAATAACGCAGAACAAATTATTGCTGTTGTATTTAACTGCTCGTGTAATTTTCTTTTACCGTTTTTAATAGCCACAACAGAAGCAACTAATAATACAGCTGTAAATCCGTTAATACTGGCATAAATAGGGGGTAAAAACGACAACGGTTCTACATTCGGTATTTTAATACCAAACAACGCTGCTACTGCAATAGGAACCACAATAGAAACTATTGTAATAAACCTCTTATATTTTTTTTCTTCTGTAGTACTCATGTTATTCTTTTAATAATAACTTAATATCTTCTTTCAACTCTGTTATTTGATCACCAAAACCATGCTCGTCTAATGCTCTGTAATACATTATCGGATTTCCGTTTTCATCGTATCGTGATCTTATATATCCATCTTTATCTACTAAAGCAAATAATCCTGAATGTTCGAATCCGCCATGACTAACTTCTCCTTTACCAGCGTATAACTTAAATCCTTCGTTAGACAACTCATATACTACATCATCTCCTTTTCCGGTTAACATATGCCAGTTTTTATGGTTTATACCATTGTTCTTAGCATATTCTTTTAATTGATGTGGAGTATCTATATCTGGAGTAATTGAAAACGAAGCGATTCCGAAATTAGGATTCCCCATAAATTCGTTTTGAATTTCTACCATTTTTTGATTCATCAATGGACATATTGTTGGACATGTAGCAAAGAAAAATTCAACTACATATACCTTTCCTTCATAATCTTTATTGGTAATTACTTTCTCATCTTGATTGATAAACTCAAAATCTGGCACCTTGTTAAACTTGTGCAAGTTCGCTGTTTGAAAGTGTGCTATAATTTTAGGAATAGCATAAATTCCGAAAAGTAAAACGATTAATGAAATACCTACGTAAGAATAATTCTGTTTTTTCATGACTCAAGTCTAATTAAATCTGTCTGTCTGCGTTGTTCTTTTTTAATGCTAAACGATATTCTGCCAATACAACCTTAACATCGTCTTTCATTTTATTATTCAACTCTGCTACCGAAGTCATATTGTACCCAAACAACTTTCCATCAGCGCTATCTTCATCATCATCTCTTCCTCTTAAATTTCCTTCCTTATCAATAATAAAAGCTTTAGATGAGTGCAGTTTATTATCTAATGATTGGTTTGTTTTAAAGCTATCATACAATACTTCAATTTCGGTATCAGACGCATAAACAAACTTCCAGCTAATCATATTGGTATAAGCGCCAATTTCTTTTTCAAGTTTTTCAACATCGTCTTTAACTTCAGGAGAAGCTATTACAATTAGTTGAAAGTCTTTAAATCCGTAAAATGGTTTGTATATTTTTTCGTTAAGATTGAATAATTCCCCTTTTACTTCCTCTACATTCTTTCCTAAAAAAGTAACAATTGATATTTTTTTATCAAATTGATGTTGTTTACTTACTGATGATATATCAATTACATTTTCTGTAAGCACCGGTAATTTTGCGAAATTATTGATTCCTAGTGACAAAAAAATATAAAACAATAGCGGCACTATAAAAAGCGCTAACAGTACAATGTATTTTCTTGTTTTATCCATTTTACTAAATCTTATATACAAAAAGAGGCGGTTAACACCACCTCTTTTCTCATTTTATTTTGATTACCACTTTACTAATGGTGCTAATGTATCGTATAAGTAATCACCTTCTATTAACACTAGTGTTACTAAATAACATATTAAGAAAACACCTGTCCAAACAATGGCTCTTCTTAACCATGGTTTTTCTCCTTCTAAGTGCATAAATGCCCAAGCAATATAATATGCTTTTACTATTGTTAAGATGATAAATATCCAGTTTAACCAACTAGTACCCCAACCGTGTAAGTGTAAAGCAGCAGGTTTAATAATACCTAAAACTACTTCTACTGTTGTTACTATGGTTAAGATTGCTAAAACAATCCAAATTCTTTTTGTATTTGATTCGTGTGCGTGACCCATTTTTACTATTGTTTTTTGATTATACTAAGTAGAAGAAGGTAAATACGAATACCCAAACTAAATCTACAAAGTGCCAATATAAACCTACTTTTTCAACCATTTCGTAACTTCTTCTACGCTCGTACGTACCTAATACAACGTTAAAGAAGATAATGATATTTAAGATAATTCCTGAAAATACGTGGAATCCGTGGAAACCAGTAATAAAGAAGAAGAAATCAGCAAAAATAGGGTTACCGTATTCGTTCTCTATTAAGTTTGCTCCTTCAACAACTTTTGTTGCTGTAGCTAACTTAGCGATACTTTCTTCTCTTGATAAAACAATTTTTTGTTTCGTTTCAGGATTAATTCTTTCGATTCTAATTAATAAAGAAGGATCTGCTTTAAAAGCTTCTTGAACTTGAGCTACTGAATATTGAGAAATTGTTGCTTCGTCTACAAACCACAATCCATTTTCTCTTTGGTGTTGAACTCTTCCGTCTTTTCTATCATTATGAACAAAATCAGCCAATGCTATTTGATGTCCGTCTTTTACAAATTGTAAAATATGGTTATCGGCAGTTTTAACAGCTCCGTAAGAACCGTTAATGAAGTTTTTCCATTCCCAAGCCTGAGAACCTACGAAAATAATACCAAAAACGATGGTAGCAAACATGTACCAAGCTACTTTTTTCTTTTGCATTTTATGACCTGCATCTACCGCTAACACCATTGTTACCGATGATACAATTAAAATAAATGTCATTAATGCTACGTAATACATTGGCGCATGAACACCGTGTAAACCAGGAAAGTGTGTAAATACCTCATCAGCAATAGGCCAAGAGTCAATAAACTTAAAACGTGTTAAACCATACGCTGCTAAAAAGCCCGAAAAAGTTAATGCATCAGATACGATGAAAAACCACATCATCATTTTCCCATAACTAGCGCCAAATGGTTTTACACCACCTCCGCCCCAGGTCTCTTTGTTGTCAGAATTTACAGCAATATTTGCTCCCATAAATCTCTTTTTGTTAATTTTTGTTTAATCAGTGCGCCAAAATTACGCATTTTTCATCATCTAATAAAATAGAAAAAGAAAAATAGGTAAATCCACAATACATCTACAAAATGCCAAAAGATTGCACCTAGTTCAAATCCAAGCATATTGCTTGATGTATACTTCTTTTTAAAATGATTATAAATAACAACTAATAACACGATTACCCCTGCTAGTAAGTGTAAAACGTGCATAAATGTTATTCCTATTATAAACGATGTTGATACTGTACTTTCAGGTCCAGTAAAATATAATCCTGTATTTTTTAATTCATTAAATCCTACCCATTGATACCATACAAAGCCTAAACCTAACACCAATGTAACTAATAATAAAATGAAAGAACCTTTAATATTGTCTTTTTTCAATAAGTTTTGAGAGAAAAACAACGTAATACTACTTAGTACAATTAACACGGTACTAATGTAAAATGCCTGAGGTAAATCGAAGGTAACCCAATCTTCACGATTCATACTTACTACATAAGCACTGGTTAACCCTGCAAAAAACATAACCATACTTACCATGGAAATCCATAGCATTGGTTTAGCCGATTTACGTTTAGCTACTTTTAATTCTTCTTGTAACGATTGTTCACTCATTAGTGTAAAAATTTATCTACCACATATATAATGGGTACTATTGTAATATAAAAAACACTTGCCAACATCAATTTACGTGCATCTGTGTTTTTTTCTGTTTTATATAATTGTATTGCGTAATACAACATTAACAATCCTAATAATAGAATAATTACTGCTGTTAACGGATATATATATAAATCTCCTGTTACTTTTAACACAGGTGCAATTGACATTAAAATCATTATGCAGGTATAAAAAATAATTTGCACCACAGCGCCTTTGTCTTTTTTATCCATTGGCAACATGTGCAAGCCTGCCTTGTTATATTCTTCAAACTGTAACCAACCAATAGCCCAAAAATGAGGAAACTGCCAAAAAAACTGAATCATAAATAAGAACCCAGCTTCAATACCAAATTTACCTGTTGCTGCTACCCATCCTAACATAAAAGGAATCGCTCCAGGAATTGCCCCTACAAATACTGCTAAAGGTGTTACTGCTTTTAATGGTGTGTAAGCACTTGTATATAAAAAGATAGAAATCGCCCCAAATAAAGCACATTTCGGATCTATAATATATAAAATTGCAATACCCGCTATCGTAAAAAGAGTTGCTATAGTTAATGCTACGATCGTAGACATTCTTCCAGAAGGTAACGGACGATTTTTTGTGCGTTGCATTACCGCATCAATATCCTTTTCTATTACCTGATTAAAAGCATTAGATGCACCTACCATTAAATAGCCTCCTAAAGCTAATAATATTATAGTAGTATAATCAATTGTTTCTGCTCCTAATAAATATCCTGTAACAGATGTAAAAACTACACTTATAGATAATCCAACTTTAGTTAATTGCTTAAAATCTTTAACTATTGATTTTACAGAGGGTTTAGTATGTACAGATGAAACAGAATTCACTTCTAATTTTAAAAATTTTTGCAAAGATATTCCATTCTTATTGAACCACCATAAATTTTTATTGGAATTAAAATTGAAAAAAATTAAAAAGCGCTTTGTAATTAAAAAAAAAGTTTTATATTTGCACCCGCATTCAAAGCAATGCACGTTCATTAAAATAATAAATGACTACGCGAAAGTAGCTCAGGGGTAGAGCATCACCTTGCCAAGGTGAGGGTCGCGGGTTCAAATCCCGTCTTTCGCTCAAGCCTTTTTTAAAAGAGTATGCTGAAGTGGTGGAATTGGTAGACACGTTGGACTTAAAATCCAATGAGCCGTAATGCTCGTGCGGGTTCAAGTCCCGCCTTCAGTACCAAGAAACCTCACTTGTATGAGTGAGGTTTCATTTTAAAAGTAGTCATTAACAAAGCATACGCTGAAGTGGTGGAATTGGTAGACACGTTGGACTTAAAATCCAATGGGCCGTAATGCCCGTGCGGGTTCAAGTCCCGCCTTCAGTACAAAAGCCTTAACAAATTTGTTAAGGCTTTTTTTGTATCTATACTTTTCATAATATTGCTTGTAAAGTATCAATAAACGTCTCGTCTAACCCCCAAAATAAAATACATGTCAAAAACATATTACGATCCTGCCGACTTACGAAAGTTTGGTAAAATTACTGAGTGGAGTGAAGAATTAGGAAACAAGTTTTTCGAATACTACGGAAAAGTCTTTGAAGAAGGCGCCTTAACGGCACGCGAAAAAAGCTTAATAGCTTTAGCTGTTGCGCATACTGAGCAATGCCCTTATTGTATTGATGCTTATACTAAAGACGGATTGCAACGCGGAATCACTAAAGAAGAAATGATGGAAGCCATTCATGTAGGAGCTGCCATTAAAAGTGGTGCTACTTTAGTACACGGAGTTCAAATGATGAACAAAGTGAACAAACTAGAAATGTAAGTATGAAGAAATCACTTTTAGCAAGAAATAATGACTTAGCAAACACGCAACACCAACTTAAAATCTTATCAAACGGGGTTTTTGCTGATGGCGAATTACCTACGTTTGCAAAAAAACTCAAAGAAACCAATCAGTTTCCTTTACGTCCTAAAAAATTAGAAATTCTTCAAATTAATTTAGGATACATGTGTAATCAAGTTTGTGCACATTGTCATGTAGATGCAGGTCCTGATCGAAAAGAAATTATGACCATAGAAACTATGGAACAATGCTTAGAAGTGATTCGAAAAACGGAAGCACACACCTTAGACTTAACAGGAGGTGCTCCTGAAATGAATCCAAGTTTTCGTTGGTTTGTCAAAGAAGCTTCCAAAGCAGGAATTAAAGATTTTATTGTTCGTTCTAACTTAACAATCATCAGAGCTAATAAAAAATATCACGACTTACCTGAGTTCTTCAAGAAACATAATATACATGTGGTCTCTTCTATGCCACATTGGACACGTGGAAAAACCGACAAACAACGTGGTGACGGTGTTTTCGACAAATCTATTGAAGCTTTAAAAATGTTAAACAACGTTGGTTACGGAATTGAAGGAACTGGTTTACAATTAGACTTGGTATACAATCCGTCAGGTGCCTTCTTACCAGGAGATCAAGCGGCATTAGAAAACGATTTTAAAAAAGCTTTAAAAGAAGATTTTGATATTGTTTTCAATTCACTTTTTGCCATTACCAATTTACCTATCAGTCGATTTTTAGATTACTTAATTGCTTCTGAAAATTATGAAGATTATATGTATTCCTTAGTAGAAGCCTACAATCCTATGGCAGTAGAAAACGTAATGTGTACCAATACCTTATCTGTAAGTTGGGACGGATATTTATACGATTGTGATTTCAACCAGATGCTAAACCTAAAAGTAGCCAGTAAATCCCAACATATTTCTGAATACAACGAAACATTGTTACAAAATAGAGATATCATTATCAACCAACATTGTTACGGATGTACCGCAGGGGCTGGAAGTAGCTGCCAAGGAACTGTAGCATAATGCATTAATTTCGAAACACCTTTACAAACAATATGTCTTTACTGCCAAAGTCAAAAAATCTTCTTTTAATTTTCACCAGAAACCCTGATTTAGGCAAAGTAAAAACGCGTTTAGCTAAAACCATCGGAGATCAAGCTGCGTTAGATATTTATAAATTCTTATTAGAACACACAAAACAAGTCACTCAAAATTTATCTTGTGACAAAGCCGTTTATTATTCCGTAAAAGTTCGTGAAAATGATATTTGGGATGCTTCAGTATATCAAAAGCACCTGCAAGATGGAAACGACTTAGGTATACGAATGCACAATGCTTTTCAACAAGCTTTTTCTACTGGATATGAAAAAGTTGTAATTATTGGTAGCGATTTACCTGATTTAACTTCTGAACATATCAATGTAGCTTTTGAAAAATTGAATTCTAATGATGTTGTTATGGGCCCTGCGGAAGATGGAGGTTATTACTTAATGGGCATGAAAAAACTTCATGCAAACATTTTTCAACATAAAGACTGGGGAACCTCAACTGTTAGAAAAGATACCTTAAACGATTTACAAAACGAATCAGTATTTTTGCTAGAAACCTTAAACGATGTAGATGTTTTTGACGATATCAAAAACAACCCAATATTCAATCAATTTTTAAACTAACCATCACTCTCCATAATAACAAACACGATATAAAATGCTAAAAAAACAACAACTACAAGAAACACAAGAGTTTCTTCAACATAAAGGAATTACCAACCCAGAAATAGGAATTGTTTTAGGAACAGGGTTAGGAAAATTAATCAATGAAATAACTATTGAGCAAGAAGTTTCCTATGCAGACATTCCCCACTTTCCACAAGCAACGGTAGAATTTCACTCCGGAAAGTTAATTTACGGAACTTTATCAGGTAAAAAAGTAGTTGTTATGTCTGGGCGTTTTCATATGTATGAAGGATATAATTTATGGGAAGTTACCTATGGTATCAGAACCATGCATGCGTTAGGTATTCAAACGTTGTTAGTTTCTAATGCTGCAGGAGCCATCAACCTTTCTTACAAAAAAGGTGATTTGATGTTACTAGAAGACCACTTGAATTTACAAGGAGGTTCTCCCCTAGCCTTTAAAGGAGCTAATGCCTTCGGAAATATTTTTGCCGATATGCTAGAACCGTATTCAAAAAAAATGAATACAAAAATGAAAGCAATCGCTAAAGCTAACGACATAGACCTGAAAGAAGGTGTATACGCTAGTGTTGTAGGTCCACAATTGGAAACCAGAGCTGAATACAGAATGTTACAAATTTTAGAAGTAGACGCGGTTGGAATGAGTACTGTTCCTGAAGTTATCGTAGCAAAACAACTCAACATTCCGTGTGCAGCCGTTTCGGTATTAACCGATGAGTGCGATCCTAAAAATTTACAACCTGTAGATATTACCGAAATCATTGAAGTTGCAGGAAAAGCTGAACCTAAAATGATTACACTTTTTAAAGAATTAATTACTAATTTATAGAAGCAAGACTATTAGACTCAAGAATCAAGACAAACAATACAAGTCTTTATTCTTTTATCTAACAGCGAAGCGGTCTTTAATCTTAAAAAGATGAGTTACTTAGAAACCACCAAAAATGTATATAAAGAAGCAGCCTTAACCCCTGATGTTGGTTTGTGCTGTACAACAAACCCTATTTGGGAGTTGCCAGGATTAAAAATTCCGAAAATTATGCAAGAAATGAACTACGGATGTGGTTCTACCGTGCATGCACGCGATTTAACCAACAACCCTAAAATATTATATGTAGGTGTTGGTGGCGGTATGGAATTGTTGCAGTTTGCGTATTTCTCACGTCAGAAAAACGGCGTGATCGGAATTGATGTAGTAGATGAAATGTTAGAAGCTTCTCAAAAGAATTTTATGGAAGCCGAAGCGCAAAACGATTGGTTTAAAAGTGAGTTTGTAGATTTACGCAAAGGTGATGCTTTACACTTACCTGTAGAGGATAATTCTATTGATGTAGCTGCTCAAAACTGTTTATTCAACATTTTTAAAGCTGAAGAACTGAAAAAAGCCATTGCTGAAATGTACCGTGTATTAAAACCTCACGGACGTTTGGTAATGAGCGATCCAACCTGTGAGCAACCTATGAACGAAACCTTACGTAATGACGAACGTTTACGTGCCTTATGTTTAAGCGGAAGTTTACCGATTGCGGAATATGTAAAGATGTTAACCGACGCTGGTTTTGGAACCATTGAAATCAGAGCGCGTAAACCATACAGAATTTTAGATCCTAAGAATTATCCTACCGATGAATTGATTTATATCGAATCGATTGAAGTAGCAGCGATTAAAGATCCGATGCCTGCTGATGGTCCATGTGTATTTACAGGTAAAGCTGCCATTTACTTTGGTGATGAAGATTATTTTGATGACGGAGCAGGACACACCTTATTAAAAAACCAACCGTTAGCAATTTGTGATAAAACAGCCGCGGATTTAAAAGCTTTAGGAAGAAACGATATCTTTTTCTCAGAATCTACCTATCATTACGATGGTGGTGGATGTTGTTAGAAACAAGCAAAAAACTAGTAAAAGCAATCTCACAAATGAGGTTGCTTTTTTATTTGATTCTGATTTTCTTTTTGATAGATTAGCTCAATTAAGCTAGATACTATTTTTAAATAGAAAAAAATGAAAAATTGGATTATTAACGAAAAAGAAACAACTAATCAATACCTAATAGCCACTCAAAAATCTATTTGGATTTCTGAACAATTAAAAGAATTAGACATAAATAAATTAATACATGATAAAAACTTAGGAAAAGTTAAAAGTCTGAGATATGAAGAAATTAAAGAGATTATTTTTATTGACACTGACTTCTCTATTGAATTTGTATTTAAAGATAGTGAAGTAGAAAAAATAACATACTCAATTAACAAAAGTGTTTTTAGACAAATTAAAACTTATTTTAAAAAACATCTTAGTGGAATCAAAATTAAAGACTACTCCCTTTTAAAACAAGTTTTACCTCAATTAACAACATTGACTTTAGGGTTAGTTTTTCTTTCTTTAACATACTCTACTGCTTTAGATTTAGAAAATGGACTTGAAATACCTGAAAGTAGCAAAAGCTCTATTATCAAGAAAACAATTCTTGTTTTAGCTGAATTAGTAGGTGCTTCTGGTTCAATTATTTTGGGTGTCATTTTTTCATTAATCTTTATTTTTTTAATAACTAAAAAATTACAGAACCCTAAAAAAGGTGAGGTTTTAAAACTAGATAAAACCTCAAAGTTAAAAACAGCATAAACATCAATGAGATCTCTACAATTTTAATAACTAGCATTCGTTTTTAGTATGATGAAAACACTAAAAAAAATACAACGCAAACTTAAAGAGAAAAAGAATTTACGCCTTTTATTGAAATCCATAACAGGACTCATCCTTTTTGGTATTCTTTCTGTTGTGGTATTATTCTCGTTAGTGTATTTTGAAGTATTTGGTAAACTCCCTAACAAAGAAGAGTTGACATCTATCATCAATGAAGAAGCTTCTTTAGTTTATTCGTCAGACGAAGTAATTATAGGTAAAGTATTTGCTGAGAATAGAACCAATGTTCAACTAGAACAAATTCCAAATCATTTAAAAGAAGCTTTAATAGCCACAGAAGATAAGCGATTTTACTCACATAATGGCTACGACGGTCAAAGCTATGCTCGTGTTTTCTTTAGAAGTATTTTACTACAAGACGCCTCAGGTGGTGGTGGAAGTACCATTACGCAACAGTTAATTAAAAACCTCTACGGAAGGCAGTATCATGGTTTTTTGAGCATGCCTATCAATAAAATTAAAGAACTCATCATTGCGAGTCGTATGGAGAAACTATACAGCAAAGATGAAATCTTGTTATTGTATTTAAACTCGGTTCCGTTTGGAGAAAATAACTTCGGAGTAGAATCGGCTGCTAATCGATTTTTTAATAAATCAGTCAACAAATTAAACATCGAAGAATCAGCCGTACTTGTAGGGATGCTAAAGGCTAACACCTATTACAATCCAAGATTGAATCCAGAAAATGCTAGGAAGCGTCGCAATACAGTTCTTCAGTTAATGAATAGCGAAGCCTATTTAAACAATAAAGTTACCGACAGTTTACAAAAACTACCTATTACACTTAACTATCATAATCTCGACATAAACACAACAGCTGGTTATTTTACCTATCAAGTAAAGAAAAAAGCTTCTGAGCTTATAAAAACCATTAATGAGACTTCTGACAGCGACTATGATTTAGAAACAGACGGATTAAAAATTCATACAACGCTGAATTATGAGATTCAAAAAATTGCTGAGAAATCTGCGAAGGAACAACTCATTATTAAGCAACAACAGTTAGACAAAGAATTAGCTTCAAACAGGCTAAAAAGTAGATGGCTAAAGAAGCAACAATTCACAGAAAACGATAAACAAAAGAGAACTATTCAACTCTTTGATTGGGATAGCACAAAAACCATTACTGGTAATAAAATTGATAGTCTTTGGTATTATGATAAAATGCTGAATGCATCTGTTTTGGTTACGAATCCGAAAAACGGA
Source organism: Tenacibaculum sp. A30 (assembly GCF_051200845.1). NCBI lineage: Bacteria > Pseudomonadati > Bacteroidota > Flavobacteriia > Flavobacteriales > Flavobacteriaceae > Tenacibaculum > Tenacibaculum sp. A30. The sequence goes on along the minus strand of NZ_CP195160.1, from coordinate 1,995,216 downwards.
GCAGTAATTAGTTGGGTAGGCGGAAATAATTTTAATACGCTTCCTTTTGATATGGTGTTATCTCACCGTCAAATAGCCTCAGCCTTTAAACCATTTTTGTATGCTACAGCGTTGGAAAATGGAATTTCTCCGTGTGATTACTTTGAAAACGAAGAAAAAACCTATCCTGAATACGATAATTGGGAACCGAAAAATGCCGACCATAGCTCAACTCCCGACAAAAAAGTTGCCATGTGGTATGCGTTGATAAAATCTATGAATATTCCTAGTGTAAATCTATATTTTAAACTAGAAAAAGAATGGCTAATCGACACTTGTGAAAAGTTACTATTCCCAAAAATTACTAACGACGCTCCTTCTATTGCTTTAGGAACGTTAGATTTATCACTTTTTGAAACCACAAGAGCTTACGGTGCTTTTGCCAATAATGGAGAAATGAATGATTTGTACATGATTCATAAAATTACCGATAAGGAAGGAAATATCATTTATGAAAGCGAAGTGCAAAAACCCGAAAGAGTATTTACAGAAGAAAGCACACAAACCCTAACCACCATTTTACAGCAAGCAGTAGAACAAGGAACAGGAGCTAGCATAAGAAATAGGTATAAAATTAAAAGTCCGTTAGCCAGCAAAACAGGTACCGCTCAAAACTATACCAACGCTTGGTTTATGGCGTATACACCGAATATTGTTCTCGGAACTTGGGTCGGAACTTCTAAAAACGACATACACTTTAATAGCGGAAATGGTTCGGGGTCTTCTTTAGCCCTACCAATTGTTGCTAACATTCTAAAAGAAATAGAAAACAATCCTGAGTTAAGAAATAAATATTTAACTCCTTTTGATATTCCTAATGAAATTTCTTTGTCAATAAACTGTCCTCCTTACAGAGAAAAAGGAATTAAAGGGTTTTTCAACAGACTTTTTGGAAAGAAAAAGGAAGAAAATTAACCTAGGCAAACAACGTAGCAAAAGCCTCTTCAATCTTACTAACTAAGATTAGTTTTATCGAATGATTTTTGCTCGTAATCTTATTGTATTTTGAGGTTACAAAGGTTTTATAGCCTAATTTTTCAGCTTCGGTAATGCGCTGATCTATTTTAGAAACAGGACGAATCTCACCTGCTAAACCAACCTCAGCAGCAAAACACACATCAGGATTGATGGCTAAATCTTGATTTGACGATAAAATTGCTGCTACCACTGCTAAATCTATCGCAGGATCGTCTACATGAATTCCTCCCGTAACATTTAAAAACACATCTTTCGCTCCTAATTTGAATCCCGCACGTTTTTCTAACACTGCCAAAATCATGTGTAAACGTTTTAAGTTGTAACCTGTGGTAGTTCTTTGTGGTGTTCCGTAAACCGCTGTTGAAACTAAGGCTTGAATTTCTATCATTAACGGACGAATACCTTCTAACGTGGATGCAATCGCAGTTCCACTTAAATCCGCATCTTTTTTAGATATTAAGATTTCTGAAGGGTTCGATACTTCTCGTAATCCGTCTGATAACATTTCGTAGATTCCTAACTCAGCCGTAGAACCAAAACGGTTTTTTTGTGAGCGTAAAATTCGGTAGGTGTGATTTCGATCTCCTTCAAATTGCAACACTACATCTACCATGTGTTCTAAAATTTTAGGTCCTGCAATATGTCCTTCTTTATTGATATGTCCGATTAACAATACTGGAGTTGCTGTTTCTTTTGCAAACTTGATGAGTTCTGCGGAAGTTTCTCGTATTTGTGAAATACTTCCTGGTGAAGCTTCAATCGTATCCGTATGTAAAGTTTGAATAGAATCAATCACCAGTACATCAGGCTGAACTTCTTCTATGTTTTTAAAAATCTGTTGGGTGTTGGTTTCTGTAAGAATTAAACAATTAGGATTTTTCCCTTCGATACGCTCAGCTCTCATTTTAATCTGCGACTGGCTTTCTTCCCCAGAAACATACAACACTTTTTGTGGAATTTGTAAAGCAATCTGTAACAACAAGGTAGATTTACCAATCCCTGGTTCTCCTCCTAATAACACTACTGCTCCTTTTACCAATCCGCCACCTAAAACCGTATCTAATTCTTGGTTTTTAGTTCCAAAACGTTCTTCTGGATTCAGTTGAATATCTTCAACACGTAAAGGTTTTGCAACTCTTTTTTGTGAGTTTGATGGCGATTTCCAACTTCTTTTTTCTTCTTTTTGAATTACTTCTTCAACAATAGTATTCCATTCTTTACATGAGCCACATTGCCCTACCCATTGCGCATGTTGCGCTCCACAGTTTTGACAGAAAAAAGTTGTTTTGGTTTTTGCCATTGGTTTAGTTTAACACATTTTAAATATTGAAAAATGCTAAAGTTACAAGTTTCAAATATAAAATACTTTGCTTTTTTATTGAACAAATGTTTGCGTTAGCGATTGCAGCAATTGTTTGAGCTCTTTTTTGTTCTTAAAAACAAAAAAAGCGAGTGCGGAAAGCGCGACCTGAAAGGGAACGCCCTATATTTTTTTATTTCTATTATAAATAGGCAAGAACAAAAATGCTAATCCGCCAAAAATGATAATCATAGCGGTTTGGGCAGTCCACATAATCCAACCAAAAGCGGTTGCAGGCTCTTCTGCAATTCCGAATAACGCTAAGGCTCCAGCTACAGCAACAGGATACAAACCGATACCTCCGTTAGTAGCTGCAATTGCAAATCCACCAGCGATAAAACCGATTAAAACACCTCCTAATGGAACTTGTAACCCTTCAATTGCGGGAATGGTTGCCCAAAACATTAGCACATACATCACCCAAATGAATACCGTATGGAATATAAACGCCCATTTGTGTTTCATTTTGAAGATACTCATTAGCCCTTCAACCAAACCGACTACAAAGTTTTTAATTTTTAATCCGATACCTGATTGTGCTTTTTTTACAAAACGTGTAAAAACTACAAAAAGCAACACTAAACCTGCTAAAAGTATACTGATTTTAATAGGATTGAAGTTTTTGGTAAGCAGTTGATAAATAAAATCGAATTGTACAAAAAGAGTAATAGCAACGATACTTAGCATCATTAACAAATCTGCCATTCGTTCGGCAACGATGGTTCCGAAGCCTTTTTCGAACGGAATGTTTTCGTAATTTGTCATCACCGCTGCACGCGACACTTCTCCGGCTCTTGGTACTGCATAATTTACCAAGTAGGCCACTAAAACCGCCATGGTACTATTACCAAAGTTTGGTTTATATCCCATTGGCTCTAATAAAAACTTCCAACGATAAGCACGAGATAAGTGACTTAATATTCCGAAGAAAAGCCCTAAAGCTATCCACGAATATTTAGCATTTTTAAAATATTGAACTAAGGTTTCTATTGAAATTTTTGACAATGAATACCAAACTAAAAAACCTCCCAAAATGAGAGGTAATAGTATTTTTGTAATTTTTTTGACTGATAAACTCAAACTATTCTAGCAAGTTATTTTCTTCGTTAGGAAATACCAATTGTGGTTTAAATTTCTTCGCTTCTTCTAGTTCCATAAAGGCATACACAATTAAAATAAGTATGTCTCCTTTTTGAACTCTACGAGCAGCGGCACCATTCAATGTAATTTCACCACTTCTTCTTGGTCCAGGAATCGCATAAGTTTCTAAACGCTCACCATTATTGTTGTTTACAATTTGAACGCGTTCACCTTCAATAATACCTGCTGCATCCATTAAATCTTCATCAATGGTAATGCTTCCTATATAGTTTAAATCCGCGTTAGTTACTTTAACACGGTGGATTTTAGATTTTACTACTTGTACTAACATGCTGCAAAAATAGTTGTTTTTTAATGAATACTAAGTTGTTTTTTAATGATTTTAACATTATTATAAAACCTGATTTCTTACCTAGTCTTCAACCGTTTAATCCTTTAAACGAATATTATCAATCAAACGAATATCTCCTGCAAAAACAGCTATAAAAGCGCGGTATTTTGTGTTTGCTTCCTTTTTTGTTGCTGTTTGCAAGGTTTTTTCATCTGCAATAGTAAAATACTCCAGCTCTAGCAACGGATGTTTTTTGAACTGTTTTTCTACCCATTTGGTTAACTCTTCTGGACTTTTGGAACCAAATTTCATTTTTGCCTTTTTTAAGGTTTTATAAATAAAAGGTGCAGCTTCTCTATACTCTTTAGTCAATCGTGTATTTCGAGAGCTCATAGCCAACCCATCTTCTTCTCTAAAAATTGGTCTTCCTTTTACTATTACTGGTAGCTCATATTTTTCAACTAATTTTTTGATGATTTGTAATTGTTGAAAGTCTTTCTTCCCAAAATAAGCTGTATTTGGCTCAACGATTTCAAACAAGGTTTTTACAATTGTACCTACTCCATCAAAATGACCATCCCTAAACTTTCCTTCCATTTGATGTTCTAAACCATCAAAATCAAATTTTTCTGAAACTACATTTTCAGCATAAATTTCCTCTACCGAAGGGAAAAATAACACATCACAATTAACCGACTCTAGTAAAGCTATATCGTTATCGTATGTTTTAGGATATTTGGCTAAATCCTCCTTATTATCAAACTGAGTTGGGTTTACAAAAACGCTAACAACAGCAAGGTCGTGCTTCTTTTTTGCTCTTTTTATAAGTGACAAATGCCCTTGGTGAAGAGCTCCCATCGTTGGGACAAATCCGATAGACTTTTCATCTTTTTTTTGAGTTGATAAAAACTCTTTTAATTCGGATTTTCTTGTGAAAATTTTCATTGTTATTTTATTGAAATGCATGCAAAATTAGCAATTTAACACGATTTTTGCATTAATTTTCGTATTTTTGCACCTTCAATAAAAGAGACCGATTTAATGAAGGATAAGAGAATTTTATATGTTTCGTCTGAGGTTACCCCTTATTTACCAGAAACAGAATTATCGTCTACCGCATTTAACGTTGCTAAAAATGCACATTCTAAAGGAATTCAAACCCGTATTTTCATGCCTCGCTTTGGGGTAATTAACGAGCGCAGGCATCAATTGCACGAAGTTATTCGTCTTTCGGGTATGAACCTGATTATTAACGACATGGACATGCCTTTGATAATTAAAGTTGCCTCTATTCCTAAAGAAAGAATGCAAGTATACTTTATTGACAATGATGAATACTTTAAACGTAAAGCAGTTTATTCTGACGAAGATGATAAGCTTTTTGAGGATAACGATGAACGTATGATCTTCTTCGCTAAAGGTGTTGTTGAAACCGTTAAAAAACTAAACTGGGCTCCAGATATTATTCATGTTCACGGATGGATGGCCTCTTTATTACCTCTATATTTAAGAGAATATTATAAAGAAGAACCTTTGTTTGCAGAAAGTAAGATTGTAACTTCGCTGTATAATAGTGACATTGAAGATTTAAATAAAGAAATGGCTAACAAGGTTCGTTTTGACAAGATTGAGGAATCTAAAGTAGTAACCATCGAAACACCAAGTCATTTAAATATTTTAAAAAGCGCTATTGAAAACTCAGATGCTGTCATAAAAGGTAGTGAAGTTTTACCAGACGAAATTGAAGCTTTTATTGAAGAAGCAAATGCAAAAGTGTTAGATTTCCAGTCTGAAGAGACTTTAACCGAAGCATATTTAGAATTTTACAAAGAAAACGTTTTAGAATTAAGCGAATAATGATTAGAAAAATTGGTGCATTAGGTATTAGCCTGTTATGTTTAGCAGCTTTTACATCTTGTGAAAAAGACTTTAGTGATGTAGGAACAAATGTTGTTACAAACGATAAATTTGAAACAGGAGAAATTTTATTAGATGTTGAAATCACTCCTATAGATATTCAAAAAGTTCAAGCAGACAATATCAATGCTAGTATTAGTGAGTATTGGTTGGGTGTGTACAACAACCCTAACGGAAAAAAGATTGAAGCCTCTATCGTTTCTCAACTAGGTTTTATTGAAAGCCCAAACAATAAGAATACAGACACAACTGTTTTTAACCTTGAGAAGGTTATCTTAAAAATTCCTTATCAAGCAACTTCTACAGGTACTACTGATAATGTAACAACTTTTAGGCTAGACTCTATTTTAGGAGATCCTAACGTAGCTACTTCTATTCAAGTATTACAAAACGAAACATACCTAAACACGTTAAACCCTAACGATCCGTCTAAAAAGAATACATTCTTTTCTGATGATGAATACGCAGGAAACGTAGTGTTAAACGAAGATGGTGGCATATATGAGTTAAAGCCTAAAGCCACAGATACGGTATTTATTTTTGATAGAATTGACAGATCTATCTCGTTAACAAATACAACAACATATAAAGATACTATCAGAGCTACAAACTCACAAGATTTGAATGTTCCGTTTTTGGCAATTCCTTTAGATCTAACTACAATGAAAACCTTATTTTGGGATGAATTTCAAAGTGGAAAATTCGCTTCTAAAGAGGCTTTTGATAATTACTTTAGAGGGATTAAAATAATTGCTACAGGAAATGACGGATCTATAGTTCCGCTTAATTTGACCTCTGCAAATCCAGCACCATCTATAGATTTCTTATACACTAGGTCTGACGTTGATGGCACAACAATAAAGAATACTGCTAAAGAAGTGTTTAGTTTCCCTCTTTCTGGAGTAAGAAACAGTGTTTATAAAATGACGGACGCTACTTCAGCTGCTCCTGCAAACAATTTTGTAATTCAAGGAACTGCAGGTAGTATGGCAGAAGTTAAAATTTTAGATGACACCATACTTCAAGAATTAAAAAGTCAAAATCTTTTAATTAATGATGCCTCACTAACATTTTATGTTAACCAAAGCATTAACAGCGACAAAAGCACCACACCTCAGCAATTATTCTTGTATCAGAATAAAGACAACGGTGCAGGAGAAATTTCTCCTACCCATATTTCAGATGTTTATACTGAAACAGGTACTTTTGGAGGAAGTCTTAGTTTAGCAGAGGATAACAAAACTCCTGAAAAATATACTTTTAGAATCACTAACTATATTACTAATTTATTAGCTGGTGAAGATAATTTTACAGCCGAACCATTAGTATTGAAAGTGTACAATGCTACAGATTTCCCTACTACAAGTAGTACTGGAGGAGTTAACACAAACGTAAAAACATACAATTGGAATCCTAGAGCAGTAACTTTATTAAATGGAAATGAAACTGCTAATGGAACAAAAAAAGCTGTTTTTAAAATATCATATTCAAAAGAAAAATAAGAAATTGTTATGTGTGGAATCACAGGTTATATAGGACATAGAGATGCTTACCCTATTGTAATTAACGGGTTAAAGCGTTTAGAGTATAGAGGTTACGATAGTGCGGGCATCATGATGTACGATGGTGAAGCAATGCATTTATCTAAAACCAAAGGAAAAGTTTCTGATTTAGAAGTAATTACCAACAAAGAAGAAGAACGAAAAGTTGGAAAAATAGGAATAGGACACACGCGTTGGGCAACTCATGGTGTACCTAATGACGTAAATTCACATCCACATTTTTCTCAATCTGGAGATTTAGTGATTGTACATAACGGTATTATTGAGAATTACGATACTATTAAAAAAGAGTTAATCTCTAGAGGTTACGAATTTAAAAGTGATACTGATACTGAAGTTTTAGTAAACCTTATTGAAGAAGTTAAGAAAAGCGAAGGTTGCAAACTAGGTAAAGCTGTTCAAATAGCCCTGACGAATGTTATTGGAGCTTATGCTATTGCTGTTTTTGACAAAACTAAACCGAACGAGTTAGTCGTAGCCCGTTTGGGCAGCCCTATTGCTATAGGTGTTGGAAAAAACAACGAAGAGTTTTTTGTTGCTTCTGATGCTTCTCCTTTTATTGAATACACTAAAGATGCTATTTACCTTGAAGATGGTGAGTTAGCAATTATAAAGAAGAACAAGGGTATCAAAGTTCGTAAAATTGATAACGACAAAGAGATTGATGTTAATATTCAAGAGCTTCAATTAAGTTTAGAGCAAATAGAAAAAGGTGGTTACGACCACTTTATGTTGAAAGAAATTTACGAGCAACCTAAAGCGATTATCGATACGTATAGAGGTAGAATGCTAGCCAATGAGGGAATTATCCGAATGGCTGGTGTTGATGATAATATGTCTAAATTTTTAAATGCAGACAGAATTATTATTGTTGCTTGTGGTACTTCTTGGCACGCAGGATTGGTCGGCGAATATCTTTTTGAAGATATGGCTCGTATTCCTGTTGAAGTAGAATATGCTTCTGAATTTAGATATCGTAACCCAATAATAACTCCAAATGATGTGGTAATTGCTATTTCGCAATCAGGAGAAACTGCTGATACTTTAGCTGCTATTAAATTAGCAAAATCTAAAGGAGCTTTTGTATTTGGAGTATGTAACGTAGTAGGTTCGTCTATTGCCAGAGAAACGCATGCTGGGGCTTATACGCATGCTGGACCAGAAATTGGAGTAGCTTCTACAAAAGCATTTACAACACAAATAACAGTGCTTTCTTTGATAGCTTTAAAGTTAGCGCAAGCAAAAGGAACCTTATCTACATCAGCTGTAAACAACTACTTGCAAACGATGCAGCAAATTCCTACGCAAGTAGAGAACTTATTAAAGATTGATGCTCAAGTTAAAGAAATAGCAGATGTTTATAAAGACGCAAAAAACTGCTTATATTTAGGTAGAGGTTTTAACTTCCCTGTTGCTTTAGAAGGAGCTTTAAAACTAAAAGAGATTTCTTATATCCATGCTGAAGGATATCCTGCTGCAGAAATGAAACATGGACCTATCGCTTTAATTGATGAAAACATGCCTGTTTTTGTAATCGCTACTAGTAGAGGTCATTATGAAAAGGTAGTAAGTAACATTCAAGAAATTAAATCGAGAAGCGGTAAAATTGTGGCAATCGTTACCGAAGGTGATGAAACAGTTAAAGAAATTGCCGATCACGTAATCGAGATTCCTGATACTGAAGAAGCATTTACCCCTTTACTAACTACAATCCCATTACAGTTACTATCATACCATATAGCTGTAATGTTAGGTAAAAATGTAGATCAACCAAGAAACTTAGCAAAATCGGTTACTGTAGAATAATGAATCGATTTTTCTTTAAAATATAAATCCTGAGAGTTTTCTCAGGATTTTTTTATGTCTTTTCGCAAAGAATTATCATAAAAAACAGCGTGTAAAAGGAATCTTTAAGATAGTTATAACCTAAAACTAACCCTTAGAAATATTAATTTTTCTTAAATTCTCTAAATAAAATCAGCATCTTAAATGGAAAACAAATTATTTATTGAAAAACAAGAAATGAAATCAACAAAAAAGATAAATATTATCAATATTAACCCTATGTTAACTAACCAATCGTTACTCATTCTTTTACCTTAAAACAATCTTTTATTAACCAACAAAAAAATACTCAAACAACTCATTAACAGTACTTTTACAGCAACAAATTTTAACAAACTCTAAATCTCTAAAAAATGAAAAAGTTATTTGTATTAGTATTCGTAAGCTTAATGAGCACTTCGGCATTTTCTGCAAACGAAAATCCTGCTAAGGAACAAATTAGAACAAGAATCGTTGAACTATTGGGCAATCCCAATTTTGTTCTCGAAAAAGAAGTAAAGACTACCGTTGAGTTTTTAATAAACAAAAACGGAGAAATAGTTATTTTGAATGTTAATTGTGATACTGAACAAGTTTGTCACTATGTAAAAAGCAGATTAAATTACAAACTAATAAATAAAGAATTAACAGTTAAGAACCATATTTATAAAATGCCTTTAACTATTAATAATAGTAAATAACACCTTATATAATTATTTTATTCTCCTAATAAAAAACAAAACCTCATAGATGTCTATGAGGTTTTTACTTTTTATATGCGGTATTTATTACACAGCTCCTTGATCTAACATTGCATCAGCAACTTTAACGAAACCTGCAACATTTGCTCCCTTAACATAATCAACATACCCACCTTCTTGTGTACCATACTTTACACAAGCTTCGTGAATATTGTTCATAATTGAATGTAATTTAGCATCGACTTCTTCACGAGTCCAAGACAAACGTAAAGAGTTTTGAGACATTTCTAATCCAGATGTAGCTACGCCTCCTGCATTAGATGCTTTTCCTGGTGCAAATAATATTTTTGCTTTTTGAAACACCTCAATAGCTTCTGGAGTAGAAGGCATGTTTGCTCCTTCAGCCACACAAATACATCCGTTAGCAACTAAAGTTGTAGCCTCTTCACCGTTTAACTCATTTTGAGTTGCACATGGTAAGGCCACATCACACTTAGTTCCCCAAGGTCTTTCTCCTTTAAAGAATTTTGCTGATGGATATTGATCTACATATTCACTAATACGTCCACGCTTTACATTCTTTAACTCTTGTACAAAAGCTAATTTTTCAGCATCAATACCATTTTCATCATAGATATAACCCGATGAATCAGATAAAGTAACAACTTTAGCTCCTAATTGAGTTGCTTTTTCAGTGGCATATTGTGCTACGTTACCAGAACCAGAAACAACTACAGTTTTACCTTCAAAAGAATCTCCTTTTGTTTTTAACATGTTTTCTGCAAAGTAAACATCACCATAACCTGTAGCTTCAGGACGGATTAATGAACCTCCCCAAGAAGCTCCTTTACCAGTTAACACTCCAGTAAATTCGTTACGTAAACGTTTGTACTGACCAAACATGTATCCGATTTCACGACCACCAACACCAATATCTCCAGCAGGAACATCAGTATCAGGACCAATATGACGCGCTAATTCTGTCATAAAAGATTGACAAAAAGCCATAACTTCACGATCAGATTTTCCTTTAGGGTTAAAGTCAGATCCTCCTTTGCCTCCACCCATTGGTAAGGTAGTTAATGAGTTTTTGAATACTTGTTCAAATCCTAAGAACTTTAAAATTGATAAGTTTACTGATGGATGAAAACGTAAACCTCCTTTGTAAGGACCAATAGCTGAGTTAAACTCAACTCTATACCCTCTGTTTACTTGAGTTTCTCCGTTATCATCAACCCAAGGTACTCTAAACATAATCGTACGCTCAGGCTCTACCATGCGTTCTAGTAACTTTTTACCTTGATACTTTGGATTGTTTTCTATAAACGGAATTACAGTTTCTGCTACTTCATGTACAGCTTGCAGAAACTCTGGTTCGTATGCATTACGTTCTTTAACGTAATCCATAAATGCATTTATTTTAGATTCCATAAATTTAGTTGTTCTGTATTTTTACTATACAAATATACTTAATTTCCAATTTTTTAATTTCCATTTTACTGGTTAATTTCCTTGTTTCGCTAGTATTATAAGCAAAGACTCTTAAAACCCCTTTTTTTTTCACAAAAAAACGTAAATTTGCCACTTAACTTTTGGACAGATATATGTTAGACAAGGTAAAAGAATTGATTGGAGAGGTAAATGCTTTTAATACAACTTCAAAAGAAGAAATTGAAGCGTTTAGAATTAAGTATTTAGGAAGTAAAGGGATTTTAAAAGATTTATTTGCTGAATTTAAGAATGTACCTAACGACCAAAAGAAAGAATTTGGTCAAACCATCAATTTACTTAAAACTTCTGCTGAAGATAAGGTAAACGCATTAAAAGAAGCTATTGAAAATGCTGTTGAAGATAATGGTGTTTATGGCGATTTAACGCGTCCGTCTGAGCCTATCAATTTAGGTTCTCGCCACCCTATTTCTTTAGTAAAAAATCAAATCATTGAAGTGTTCAACCGAATTGGCTTTACCGTTTCTGAAGGTCCAGAAATTGAAGATGATTGGCATAACTTTACTGCGTTAAACTTACCAGAATATCACCCAGCACGTGATATGCAGGATACTTTCTTTATTGAAAAATCCCGAAACGTCGGGACTGATACGTTGCTAAGAACACACACCTCATCGGTGCAAGTACGTTATATGGAAAACAACGAACCTCCAATTCGTACAATTTCTCCAGGTCGTGTATTTAGAAATGAGGACATTTCTGCACGTGCACACTGTATTTTCCACCAAGTAGAAGGTTTATACATTGATACTGATGTTTCTTTTGCTGATTTAAAACAAACCTTATTATACTTTACCAAAGAAATGTTTGGTAAATCTAAAATACGTTTACGTCCGTCATATTTCCCGTTTACTGAGCCAAGTGCTGAAGTAGATATTTACTGGGGACTAGAGACTGAAACCGACTATAGAATTACCAAAGGTACTGGTTGGTTAGAAATTATGGGATGCGGTATGGTAGATCCTAATGTATTAAAGAACTGTAATATCGACCCTACAAAATATAGCGGTTACGCTTTCGGAATGGGTATTGAGCGTATTGCAATGTTGTTATACCAAATTCCAGATATCCGTATGTTCTACGAAAATGACAAACGTTTCTTAGAACAATTTAAATCGGTAATTTAATTTTTTTAATTTGATAAAGAATACTCCTATTTTACTTGTCTCAAGTATCGGATTAATTGTTTTTGGACTTAATGCTTTCTTTGAATTTATTCCTTTTGAAAATCAAAGAGTTAATCATTTTACTATACTAATATTCTCAATAATTAATTTTATTTTTTTAATTAAAAAAACTAACAACGATTTAAAACAATAGTTTCAAAATGAAAAAAGATATTGAAATTCCAAAGGTTACTGGCGTTGAAATCGCAGTAGTTTTAGAAACTAATGAAGTTGACGGTAAAGAGGATTGGAATGTATACATTCTAAACAAAAAAGATGTTGACCTAGAAATGGTAGTCATTGTTTCTCAAGGATTCTCAGATACTAAAACCACTTCTGTTTTCCGTAGAAAAATAGACAAACTTCCTGCAAATAGTTACCAAAAGTTTGAACTAATGCAACCTGAATTATTCGATTTAGACAACCGTTTTCAGGTAACGTTTTTTGAAAATAATAGGCTCCATGATAAAACCTTTATTTTTCAAGCAGAAACTATTCAAGAAGGCTTTTTAAGAGATATTGAGTTCTTAGGAAAAAGAGGAATTGTTTGTAAATAAAAACTCACAAAAGAACGATAGTTGTTAATTCACAGCTATCGTTCTTTTTTTACTATCACTTTTTAGTACTTTCGTAAAAATCCTATTTCATGTTTTTAAACATTCAAGACTTAGTTGCACAATTTTCTTCTTGGGTATGGGGAATTCCCTTATTAATTTTATTAATTGGTGGTGGTTTATACCTATTTATTTATTCAGGGTTGGTTCCTTTTAGATATATGGGACATGCCATTGCTATTTTAAGAGGAAAGTACGACAAAGCTGATTCTCCTGGTGATTTATCGCACTACGAAGCTTTATCTTCTGCTATTGCTGCTACCGTTGGAATGGGGAATATTAGTGGTGTTGCCATTGCTATTGCAACTGGTGGTCCTGGTGCTATTTTTTGGATGTGGGTAAGTGCTTTTGTAGGTATGGCAACCAAGTTTTTTACTTGTAGTTTATCAGTAATGTATCGAGGAAAAGATGAAAACGGAAATGTAAAAGGCGGTCCGATGTATGTTATTACAGAGGGATTAGGAAAAAAATGGAAGCCTTTAGCTGTGTTTTTTGCTTCTGCTGGATTGATAGGAACGCTACCTGCTTTTCAAGCAAACCAGTTAACACAAACATTGATTGATGTTTTTCAAGTACATGAAACCAATCATTTTACCGCTAAATTATTATTAGGTATTTCTATTGCCATTATTGTTGCCATGGTAATTTTTGGGGGAATTAAACGAATTGGTAGTGTCGCAGGAAAATTAGTCCCTATAATGGTTGTCGTATATCTTGTTACAGTATTAACAATCCTATTTTTAAGAATGGAACAAGTTCCTGCTATTTTTTCTTTAATTTTTGAAGATGCTTTTTCAGGAAAATCTGTTCTTGGTGGTGCTTTAGGAGTTTTAATAATTACGGGAGTAAAACGTGCTGCTTTTTCTAACGAAGCTGGTTTAGGAACTGCACCTATGATGCACGGAACAGCAAAAACCAAAGAACCTATTCGTGAAGGATTAGTTGCTATGCTAGGGCCAGCTATTGACACCTTGTTAGTTTGTTCTTTAACTGCCTTGGCTATTTTAGCTTCGGGTGTTTGGAAAGATTTTGATGGTAACGGAATTTCGATGACCTTAGCTGCATTCGATGCGGTACTTCCTCACAACATAGGTAGTGTAATTTTAACCATTTGTGTATTGATTTTTGCTTTTTCAACACTCTTCACCTACTCTTTTTACGGATTTAGTTGTTTAAGCTTTTTAACCAATACCAAGGTTGGAAAATCATACAATTACATTTACATCATCACTATTGTAATTGCTTCTATCATAAAATTAGACTTTGTAATCAATCTAATTGACAGTGCCTATGCCTTAATGGCAATTCCTACTGTGCTCTCAACACTAATTCTAGCGCCAAAAGTAAAAAGAGAAGCTGCAAAATATTTTCAGAAATTAAAAACAAATTCTTTTTAGTGTCATTTCTGTAAAACAAAAATGATTTGTAGTTATATATTAACCTGTGGCGTTAGTTTTACTCTCTGCCTATAGGAAAATCTTCATAAAAATCTTCAAAAGTTTTGTTGGTCGTATAATGGTCTCGTAATACTTTGTAAACCATTAATACTACCAGTAACTGACCGATAACCGTAAGTACAAACATCCAACTAAAACCTATTTTAGCAAAAATCAAACCTGTTAGTACAAATAAGAAAGCAGTGGTAAACAACACCAAAAACATAGCTGAATTCTTCATAATCATCAAATTACCCCATAATTTACGAAAAAATCAATAAATAATAAAGCCCTAGTTACTTTATTAAAGAGCAACCTTAGATGTTTAATGTTTTTTTGGAGTACTTATTTTGAAATAGAAGAAACAGACTAACTCTCTAACAATACTTAACGTTTTGTTAGCGCTTCTCCATCAAAAAACAATCCTTCAAAACCAGTTTTTATAAAATTTCTAATGTTTTGATGGTCTGTTCCTTCAGGATTTTTTAAAACATCTTCAAAATAATACTGTCCAAAACAAGCCAAGGTTTCTTCTTTACTGAACCCCTGTTGTATCGCAAACGAAAACACTTTACATGAACCTTGATTTTTTTCAGCTTCATTGTATAAATCGCCATTTTTAAAAGCAGTTGGCGTAAAATTGTATACGTTTTCAATCACTGAAATAGTATCAGAAAACTCAACTTTTTTCGGTGTTTTTTGTATCGTTTGTTTAAATGTATCTAGTGTCATTTTAAAAAGGTTTTACACTACAAAACAAAAGATTTAAACTCATAAAAACTAACTCGTAGTAATTTTTTACAAACTAACATTTATAGTTAAATTTGCACAGCTAAAATTTCTAGTTTCCGAAACAAGTTCGGAATGACAATTTGTAGGAAATCTCGCTATGCGAGAATAAAATTTTTAAAAATGTACAGAACGCATACTTGTGGTGAGTTAAGAGCATCGCACATCAATACTGAAGTTACCCTTTCTGGATGGGTACAAAAATCACGTGATAAAGGTTTTATGATTTGGGTAGATTTACGTGATCGTTACGGAATTACACAGTTAATTTTCGACGAAGAACGTACTTCTAAAGATTTAATGGAGAAGGCTAAAACTTTAGGGCGTGAGTTTGTTGTGCAAGTAACTGGTACCGTAATTGAGCGTCAATCTAAAAATGCTAATATCCCAACAGGTGATGTAGAAGTTTTAGTATCGAACTTAGAAATTTTAAACGAAGCTAAATTGCCACCTTTTACTATTGAAGATGAAACGGATGGTGGTGAAGATATTCGTATGAAATATCGTTATTTAGACATCCGTCGTAACCCAGTTAAAAACAGCTTAATTTTCCGTCATAAAGTATCGATGGAAGTTCGAAAATATTTATCTGACAAAGGATTTATTGATGTTGAAACTCCATATTTAATCAAATCTACTCCAGAAGGAGCGCGTGATTTCTTAGTGCCTTCACGTATGAATGTTGGTCAGTTTTACGCGCTACCTCAATCACCACAAACCTTTAAACAGTTATTAATGGTAGGTGGTATGGATAAATACTTCCAGATTGTTAAGTGTTTTAGAGATGAAGATTTACGTGCCGACCGTCAACCAGAATTTACACAGATAGACTGTGAAATGGCGTTTGTTGAGCAAGAAGATATTTTAGAGATTTTTGAAGGAATGACACGTCATTTATTGAAAGAAATCAACGGAGTTGAAGTAGACAAATTCCCAAGAATTACTTTTGATGAAGCAATGCGTAAGTACGGAAATGATAAACCAGATATTCGCTTCGGAATGGAATTTGGCGAGTTAAACGAAGTAGCACAACACAAAGACTTCAAAGTTTTTAACGATGCTGAGTTAGTAGTAGGAATTGCTGTGCCAGGAGGAAACGCATACACTCGTAAAGAAATTGATAAATTAATCGATTGGGTTAAGCGTCCGCAAGTAGGAGCTTTAGGAATGGTATATGTAAAATGTAACGAAGATGGAAGCTTTAAATCATCGGTAGATAAATTCTACGACCAAGAAGATTTAGCAAAATGGGCTGAAGCTACTGGAGCTAAAGCAGGAGATTTAATTTGTGTTCTTTCAGGAAATACTAACAAAGTTCGTGCACAATTAAGTGCTTTACGTATGGAAATGGCAGAACGTTTAGGTTTACGTAAACCTGATGAATTTGCTCCGTTATGGGTAATCGACTTCCCATTATTAGAGTTAGATGAAGAAACAGGGCACTACCACGCAATGCACCACCCATTTACCTCTCCTAAACCAGGTCAGTTAGCATTATTAGACACTGACCCAGGAGCAGTAAAAGCAAATGCTTATGATTTAGTGTTAAACGGAAATGAAATTGGTGGTGGTTCAATCAGAATTCACGATAAAGAAACTCAGGCAATCATGTTTAAACACTTAGGATTTACTGAAGAAGAAGCAAAAGCACAGTTCGGATTCTTAATGGATGCTTTCGAATACGGAGCACCACCTCACGGAGGGTTAGCTTTCGGATTAGATCGTTTGGTAGCTATTTTAGGAGGACAAGAAACTATTCGTGATTTTATTGCCTTCCCTAAAAACAATTCAGGTCGTGATGTAATGATCGATGCACCTGCAACTATAGACGATGAACAATTACAAGAACTAAGCATCAAACTAGATGTAAAAGCTTAAAAATAAGAACCCTGCAAATTATGCAGGGTTTTTTATTACCTTTAATGTACAAATCGTTACACTTCTTGAAAAAGACTAAATCTCAAAAAAACTAATCAATAATATTATGAAACACAACGTTTCTAAAAAGCTAAATGAATTAGAATCAACTGCCATTTGTGGTAATGACATCAGCTCTTCTGTTTTATATGTTTCTGCCTTAGCAATAGCCTTTGCCGGTCAATATGCATGGATAACACTTTTAATCGTATCGGTTGTACTATTCTTATTTCGGAAAATTTATGGTGAAGTTGTTGGTGCAATGCCACTAAATGGAGGTGCTTACAATGCTTTATTGAATACAACAAGTAAAATGATGGCTTCTTTTGCTGCAACCTTAACCATACTTTCTTATATGGCTACTGCTGTAATTTCTGCCAATGAAGCTATTCATTACTTACATCACCTAATTCCTTCTATGCCAATTATTATAGCAACTGTTGGGCTTTTATTATTTTTCGCACTATTAACCATTGGTGGTATTACTGAATCGGCTAAAGTAGCGGTTGGTATTTTTTTGTTTCATTTAGTATCGTTAGTTGTACTAACCTTTTTTATCATCTTTTATTTATCTCAAAACGGTATCGATATTCTTTTTAAAAACTGGGGATATCAATCGGAAAATAGTATTTGGTATGCTATCTTTTTTGGTTTTGCAGCTTCAATGTTAGGGGTTTCTGGTTTTGAAAGTTCTGCAAATTTTGTTGAAGAACAGCAAAAAGGTGTCTTTCCAAAAACATTAAAAAATATGTGGATAATCGTGAGTATTATCAACCCTTTAATGGCCGTTTTTGCTTTATCATTATTTGCTATTCCCGTATTACAAAGTGCAGATTACCAAAACACTTTATTAGTTCAAATGGGCGATTTTGTTGGAGGAGAATGGGTAGCTGCTATTATTGCTGTTGATGCTTTCTTGGTGTTGAGTGGTGCTGTTTTAACTAGTTTTGTCGGGGTAACAGGGCTCTTAGAGCGTATGACCTTAGATCGCATTATGCCTCAATTCTTTTTAAAGAAAAATAAAAGAGGAAGCTCATACCGAATCATTATTTTATTCTTTATTCTGGCAGTTTCTGTATTGCTCATAACCAATGGAAATGTAGGTTTACTTGCTGGTGTATACACCATTTCTTTTTTATCGGTAATGGCTTTATTTGCCATAGGAAACATTCTTTTAAAAATAAGAAGGAATCAATTACCTAGACCAGAAAAAGCTACCTGGGCATCCGTTATATTAGCAATTATAGCCGTGTCTTCTGCTCTAGCTGGTAATATTTTAATGGATCCTAAAGACGATTTACCTAGTAACACTATAGTCTTCTTAGATTATTTTGTTCCTACAATTATTTTTGTCATCATCATGTTAAACCGTACGGTTTTGTTAAAGCTAGTACTACGAATAATCTATGCTATCTTTAATCCGCTAAGAAGGTTAGTTTTTAACGTAGATAAAAAAATTACCCAAACCGTAGACAAAATAAACTCTCAAGAATTTGTCTTTTTTACCAAGGGAGACAACATTGCTACTCTTAACAAGGTTATGTTATACATAATTAGAAACGAACATACTAAAAAAATAAAAATTGTATTAGCATTGGAAAAAGGGCAAACTATTCCTGAAAATCTACCAAGTGAAATTACATTTTTAGACAAAGAATACCCAGAAATTAAAGTCGATTTTCAAGTAGTTGAAGGAAAATTCACTCCAGAATTAATCAAAGAATTATCTGAAAAATGGAACATTCCAATTAATTTTATGTTTATAGGAGCTCCTAGTGAAAAGTTTCCTTATAAAGTAGAAGAGCTAGGTGGTGTTCGCTTAATTGTGTAATAAAATTATTCCTAAATTAAAAAGATGGTAGTATCTTTAATTATTCATAACTAAATTTTCATATATCAACTAAGGCTCTAAAGCACAATGCTATCATCAAAAGAAATTTACAAGAAAATACTTGTTTGGAGGTATAAACATATTTCTGAACGTCAATTTATCTATATATTGAGTGTTTTAGTAGGTTTTTTAGCGGGTTTAGGTACGCTAACCTTAAAGAACCTCACTTTCTTTTTCCATAATATTTTAGAAGATGGTCTTATTGAAGAATACCATCATTCACTATACTTTATCTTTCCTATCATCGGATTATTTTTAGTGTATTACATTAAAAAATATCTAATCAAAAAAGACATTGGTCATGGTATTTCTACCACGTTACAATCAATTTCCAAGAAAAACGGAATTATAGAGCGTTACAAAATGTATGCGTCACTTATTACTGCACCAATCACAGTTGGTTTTGGAGGGTCTGCAGGATTACAAGGACCTGCTGTAAGTACTGGAGCAGCGTTGGGTTCTGGAGTAGCACAGCTATTTCATATGAATATGAGAACCCGAATGTTATTAATTGGTTGTGCGACTGCTGGGGCTATGTCATCTATGTTTAAAGCTCCTATTGCAGCCATTATTTTTGCCGTAGAAATTTTTAGTTTAGATATTGCTTTTGCATCTTTAGTTCCGTTGTTACTAGCGTCCGTTTCGGCTGTGATAACTTCTTATTTCTTTTTAGGAAAAGACGTATTGTTTAGCGTAAAACTTCAGCAAGCTTTTGAAATTAACGACCTGATGTTTTACTTAGTTCTAGCTATTTTCACAGGATTTTCATCAGTCTATTTTTCAAAAATATATTTCAGAATAACGAATTTTTTCAAACAGTACACACCTTTTAAACGGTTGGTTTTTGGTGGAATTGCTATCGGGTTGATGCTTTTTTTAATCCCTCCACTATATGGTGAAGGATACGGAATTATCAACAACTTACTCTCTGAAAATGCACCAGAAGCATTAAAAAGTATTCATTACAATATCGATTTTGAAAATGTATGGATGGTCATTGTTTTTTTGTTACTTATCGGAATATTTAAAGCAATTGCTATGACCACCACCTTTGCTGCTGGTGGAGTTGGAGGAATCTTCATCCCTACATTGGTAATGGGAAGTACTTTAGGAAATGCTGTTGCAAAAGTCATCAATCAATTTGGGTTTAATGTTTCTGAAACCAATTTTACCTTAATTGGTATGACAGGTTTAATGGCAGGTGTGTTACATGCACCCTTAACTGCAATTTTCTTAATTGCTGAAATTACAGGAGGTTATGATTTATTTGTTCCGCTAATGTTGGTTGCAGCCGTTTCGTTTGCTATTACTAAATATTTTGTATCAAACTCTATTTATACAATTGAATTAGCAGAACGCGGAGAGTTATTTACGCATAACAAAGACAAAAATGTGATGATGATGATGAGAATGAGTCAAGTTATTGAAAAAAACTTTGTAAAAATTCATCCTGAAATGAGTCTTGGTGATATGCTAAAACAAGCTGTAGCAAAATCGAAACGAAATATTTTCCCGGTAATTGATGATAATGAAAAGTTTATAGGAATTGTTTTGTTAGATGATATTCGTCCTATGATGTTTAATCAAGAATTATACGAAGCCACCAAAGTGAGAGATATTATGAAAATTGCCCCAGCTATAATTTTCTACACCGATACTACCGAAAAAGTAATGGAGAAATTTAAAGAAAGTGGCGCGTGGAATTTGCCTGTGGTAAAAGACGGGGTCTATGTTGGTTTTATTTCTAAATCAAAACTACTTTCGGTGTACCGTAAAAAATTATTAGAAGTTACTGTTTAGCTAAATACTGAACCATTTTATCAGGAAAATCGGTAAAAGCACCATCAATATTTGCTTCAAAAAAGAGCACTTGCATCATTTCTTCAAAAGAAGAAAACTCTTCTAATTGATCAGCTCTAAACGTATACGGATGTACTTGTAATCCGAGTTTGTGAGCGTCTTCAACTAGCGTTGTAAACTGCCACTTCTCTCCTACTTTTTTATCTAAAATTTGCTTGTACCAAGGCCCTAATCCGTCTGCATAAGTTGTGAAATATTGAAGTTGTTTGGTTTCTTCAGGAAACTCAATTAATTGCACTAAAAATAAATCTGATTGTAATTCTTTTCGAACACGTTCTAGCTCCTTAGCATCAAAACACTGAAACATACACTTATCTTCCTTGGTTTTGTAACCGTACTCAGAAAGGATATCCAAGGTAATTTTAGCAATATCTTTTCCGTTTTGATGATGAAATGCTGGATTTTTAATTTCTGGATAAATTCCGATATTTTTTCCTGTGGAAGCATTCAATCCCTGAATCAATTCTATTTCTTGTTGTAAAGAATGTAATTTAAAACTCCCCATTCCCTTCGGAAATCGATTCGGATACACTTGCTCTCCCGTCTTCGGATTGAAACGTTCTGTAACGTTTAATTTCTGTAATTCATCAAAAGTAAAATCGATGACATAAAATCGCCCATCTTCACGTTTTTTTTCAGGAAATTTTAGAGCAACGTCAGTAACATCATCCAATTCAATATCATGAATCACAATAGGAGCATCATCTTTACTCAATACCAAATCCTGCTCAATATAATCAGGATTCATCGCATACGCCATCGCTTTGGCTTCCATAGTATGTTCAGGTAAATATCCTGAGGCTCCTCGATGTGCTATGACAGTTTTTGTATTCATATTTGTTGATTTTTTAACAGGTGTACATCCGAAGAAAACACTAAAAAAAAGAAAAGTACAAATTCGTTTCATTGGTTATAAATACACTTGAATAGTTAAAGCTATCATGGTAAAAACTGTTAAAATAATTACTAACGGAATTACAAATTTTAACCATTTATCGTATCCTACTTTTACTATTGCCAACGATGCTAAAATCAATCCTGTTGGATTGATAAAAGCAAACAGCCCCATTCCATATTGATAAGCATTTACAATCACTTCTCTACCTACACCTACTGTATCTGCCAAAGGCGACATAATTGGCATCGTCAACACCGCCATTCCTGAAGAACTAGGAATAAAAAACGACAATCCTGAATAAATAAACAGCATCACATTTGTGAAAATTCCTTTAGACATTCCTGTAGTAAACTCACTTGCATGTTGTAAAATTGTATCGCTAATCAACCCTTGTTCCATCAATACTGAAACACCTCTGGCGATACCAATAATAAAAGCAACTCCTAATAAATCGTTTGCTCCTTTAATAAACGTAGTTACAAAGTTTTCTTCTTTCATTTTGGCTAAGAAACCAATTAAAATTGCCCCTATTAAAAACACGACTGTCATTTCTTCAAACCACCATCCTAAACGAGAAACTCCGTAAATCATAATCACAAAACACATGGCAAAAACAGTTAATATAATGCGCAATCTTCCTGTTAACGTATGTGTATTTGATGTTGAGCTTCCAAAAAGACCTTCTATCATTTCTTTTTGATCGTAAATAATCGATTTTGTTGGGTCTTTTTGAACTTTGTTGGCATATCGCAGAATATAAATCACACAGATGATTATTCCTCCAATCAACATTAATAATCTTCCTGTAAAACCAGTCGTCCAGTTAATTCCAGCAGCATCTGAAGCGATAATTACACTAAACGGGTTTACCGTTGAGCACATCGTACCAATGGATGATCCAATATACACGCAGGCTAAAGCCACAATAGCGTCGTATTTTGCTGCTAAAAAAATCGGAATTAGAATCGGATAGAAAGCAATGGTTTCTTCTGCTAACCCAAAGGTAGTTCCTCCAACAGCAATTAAAGTAGTTACCACAAAAATCAACCAATATTCTTTCCCTTTCAATGTTTTTGC
This sequence comes from Tenacibaculum sp. A30, assembly GCF_051200845.1. Lineage (NCBI taxonomy): Bacteria > Pseudomonadati > Bacteroidota > Flavobacteriia > Flavobacteriales > Flavobacteriaceae > Tenacibaculum > Tenacibaculum sp. A30. The sequence continues at coordinate 1,972,246 of NZ_CP195160.1, read as the reverse complement.
TAACCATGCAATACCTGCATCAAAAGCTCCTGTAAAGTTCATAATACCAATGATTCCTCCTAAAATTAATACAAACAGGATAATATCCGAAGATTGAATAATTCCTTTTATAGGGGATTTAAAAAAGTCTAAAAACCCTTGAGGTTTTGGGTCTAGTTGGGTATAGGTTCCTGGTACACTAATCGGTTTTGCAATATCTCCACTCGTGAATTTTTCTAACGGAATTTTAATTCCTAAACTCTCCAAAGTTTCTTGATTCACAGGCATTGTTTTTTCTTCTTCTAAATGTTTATAAACAAAAGAATTATCAGCTTCTTGATACTGTAAAGTATCGAATTTACCTGCGGGTATAAACCACGTTAAAATAGCAACAAACCCTGCTATTAATAATAAAATGGTATGCGGTGTTGGGAATTTTATTTTTTTCAATGTGTACGTTTTATTTGAGTTGTTAAAAATATAAAAAAAGCCAAGAGCTTAATACCTCTTGGCTTTATAATAATTAAAAATAATTATTGAGAACGTCTTTTTAAAAGACTTTGGTTTTTTCTAGTTTAACATAGAAGCTCTTGCACCACCTGAAGCAAATAAAGCTCTCATTCTGTTACGCTGACCATCAGTGAACATGTACATACAAGCATCATTTGTATAATCCATATAGTTCATAGTCATATCAGCAGATTTACAGCTAACATCTGGATACGTTGGACATCCGTAGTTTGAGGCATCAGAAGATGGAGTATCAGCTACGAAATCGTCTTGACGACATCTTCCGTCTCCCCAAATGTGACGTAAATTTAAGTAATGACCAACTTCATGGGTTGCAGTTCTACCCATATTATATGGAGCAGAAGACCCTCCTGGTAAAGTTCCTGCTAATAACACTACTCCATCAGTAGCAGAGCTACCTCCCGGAAATTGAGCATATCCTAAGATACCTCCACCTATTTCACACACCCAAATGTTTAAGTGAGTTGAAGGAGTAATTGGAGGATAAGCAGCTTTTACAGCATCGTTTGTTCCCCAAGAAGACTTAGGGTCGTCATGTCTAAAAGTACCTGCTAATGTAAATTGGATTCCTGTATTTGTTGCATCGTTGATAAAATCCGAAGCCCCTGAAGGAAGTTGGTTTGTGTTTGGACTACTAAAATCATCATTCAACACGTTCATTTGTGCTTGAATTTGAGCGTTTGTAACACTACTTGCGTTTGGTAAAACAACGTGTACGTATACTGGAATGTTAATAGTTCCTAATCCGTCTTCGATAGGCAATACATCTACATCACTGCTACCTGAACCACCTCCTGGTTTACCTTTAGCCGTTGTTAACTTTCTTGTAGCATACTCAATATCATACATTTTCTTGTATAATCCTGGGTTTTCTTTCACTTGCCTGTTTAAAACTCGCATTGAGTGACATTGCTCACTTCCTCCTTTGTGAGAAACTTCATCAGTTACTACATAGAAATCGCTCATGTCGATTGCTTCTTGTTCTAACGGAGCTTCGTCTTTTGAGTTTTCCTGACATCCTACTAAAACAGATGCAGCTACAGCTAGTGTTAAAAAAATTCTTTTCATGTTGTGAAAAATTAAAAAATTAGTTATTTAAAAACTGCCTGTAAGGCAATAAACTTGTTAAAAAACTCAAAAGAGAAGGTATCCTCAATCAAATTGTTAAATACCTATCACTTTGATAATTATTTGAAGGGTTTTTTAACGATATGCAATATATAATTTTTTTTCAATGCTAAAAAAAAGTTAAAAAAAAGTTAATTTCTTAGGTTTAATCACTTGAGACCCTCCATTTCTTAACAATATATAAATGTTAAAATTTAACAAAAACAATAAAAAAACGTCAATTTTAAACAAATTCAATCATCAATAAGATAATTTTCAAGCTTTTAATATATGTTTTCAATAACACAAACACACAAATTTAAAATCATCTAAAAAACATATATTTACATTTAGTTTAAAAAAATAATTATGAAAAACTCATTTGAGCCAAAAGTGCTTGTTGCACAAGTTTCAGAAGCTGACAGAATCACTTTTTATAAAAAAACTTACACACATGTTGCGGGTGGTGTATTGTTATTCGTTTTGTTTGAATATTTATTCTTACAAAGTGCCACTATTGTCGAATTCGCCTTATCAATGACCCAAGGTTACAAGTGGTTATTGTTACTTGGTGGTTTTATGTTGGTAACCAGTTACGCTGAAAGTACCGCTTTAAAAACTTCGGATAAAAACTTACAGTACCTAGCCTATTCAGGATATGTTTTTGCCCAAGCTTTTATTTTTATCCCTCTAATTTATATTGCCATTTCGTATACCAACAACTTTGATATTATAAAACAGGCAGGAATTGTAACACTTGCTTTATTTGTTGGAATATCTTCCATCGTATTTATTACTAAAAAGGATTTTTCTTTTATCAGAGCTGGATTATCAGTTGGTTTTTTTATCGCTATCGGATTAATTATTGCTGGAACTTTATTTGGATTTAACTTAGGGTTATGGTTTTCAGTTGGAATGTGTGTATTGGCAGCTGGATCTATTTTATATCAAACTTCTAACTTAGTTCATAAATTTTCTACAGATGACTACATTCCTGCGGCATTAGGTTTATTTGCTTCTCTAATGTTATTGTTCTGGTATGTTTTGCAGATATTTATGTCAAGAGACTAAAATCAAAATATAATTACAAACAAAAAAAGCCTCCATTGGAGGCTTTTTTTAAATTATTATAATCTTTTAACTTAACATCATCTGCGCTTTCTTAACTGCACTAACTAGCAGATCTACTTCCTCTTTAGTGTTGTAAAAAGCAAACGATGCTCTTACCGTACCAGGAATACAGTAAAACTCCATGATAGGTTGTGCACAATGGTGTCCTGTACGAACTGCTACACCCAATTTATCTAAAATTGCTCCAACATCATACGGATGAATACCTTCTAAATTAAAAGAGATCACCGATGTTTTGTTCGTTGTTCCATAGATTTTTAATCCGTCTATTCTTTCTAACTCTTGGGTTGCGTATGCTAACAATTCATTTTCTTGTTGTTGAATAGCATCAAAACCAATCGAATTCATATAATCAATAGCTACTCCAAAAGCAATTCCTCCACAAATATTAGGAGTTCCTGCTTCAAACTTATGTGGTAATCCTGCATACGTAGTCTTTTCAAAAGTTACGGTTTCAATCATTTCTCCACCTCCTTGATATGGAGGTAATAATTGTAACAATTCTTCTTTACCATATAACATTCCAACACCTGTTGGCCCGCACATTTTATGAGCTGAAGCCACATAAAAATCGGCATCTAACGCTTGTACATCTGTTTTTATATGCGGAACCGCTTGCGCACCATCAATCAATACATACGCGCCAAACTTATGCGCTGCATGAATAATTTCTTTTATTGGATTGATAGTTCCCAAAGCATTTGAAACATGATTACAAAAAACTAATTTAGTTTTTGGGTTTAACAATTCATGATATAAATCCATTCGTAACGAACCATCTTCATTCATTGGTATTACCTTTAAAATAGCTCCTGTTTTCTCACATAACATTTGCCAAGGCACAATATTAGAATGATGCTCTAAAGCCGAAACTAGTACCTCATCACCTTCTTGTAAAATCGCCGAAAAACCAGACGCTACAATGTTAATTCCGTGAGTGGTTCCTGAAGTTAATATGATTTCATACGAATGCTTCGCATTAAAGTGTTTTTGGACTTTAATTCTTGCTTCTTCATATTTATCAGTTGCTTCTTGGCTTAACGTATGTACTCCTCTATGGATATTGGCATTGTAATTAGAATAATAATCAACAATAGCGTCAATTACCACCTGCGGAGTTTGCGAAGTTGCTCCGTTATCTAAATACACTAATTTTTTTCCGTGTACTTCTCTATTTAAAATAGGAAAATCAGCTCGAATTTTATCTATACTAAACATGTAAAATATCAAATTTAGCACAAAGGTAGGGCTTGCTTTTCAAATACAATCATCAAACAATTAAATTCTTACATTTGCTTAAAACCACGTTTTATGAAAAGTTTTAAAAGAATCCTTTTACTCATTGTAATAGCCTTGGGTATCGCTATTTATTACAACTATCCAAAGCTAAATATCCTTGCAGGATACTCTGCCAAAAACACTGCTTCATCGGTTTTTCTTGCTGGAAGAAGTTTAGAGTTTACCGATGCTAACGACAATAACTTTTCACCTATCAATGTAACTTCTGACGAAATTAATATTGAAGAAAAATCGGCAACGGGTTCAGTATACGGGTTACTAAAAAGAAAAGCTGTTTACAGAGAAGGACTAGGAGCTGTTTTGATTACGAATGATTTTGACATCACAAAACCACAACCTATACCAAAACGCTCAACACCTGATAACAACACTCCATTTCCCTACGGAAACGCAGATCATAAAGACACTATTTTTTCTAATATTGACTATAAAAAACTTAACGAAACTATTGATACTATTTTTAATGATAGAAATCAAACTCGTTCAGTTATTGTAGCATACAAAGACAAAATTATTGCTGAAAAATACGATACTGGCTTTACCAAAGAATCGAAGCAATTAGGTTGGTCTATGACCAAAAGTATTACAGGTACTTTGTTCGGTATTTTAAAATGTCAAGGAAAAATTGATATTCAACAAAGCAATTTATTTCCAGAATGGGAAAATGACGAACGCAAAAAAATTACCATTCACAATTTATTACAAATGAATTCTGGCCTAGAATGGGAAGAAGATTACAATACCATTTCTGATGTTACTAAAATGTTATTTTTAGAAAAAGACATGACTAAAGTTCAAATTAACAAACCTTTGGTAGGTAAACCCAACGAGACTTGGAATTATTCTTCTGGAACTACCAATTTACTCTCTGGTATTTTACGAACAAAATTCAACACACAACAAGAATATCTTGATTTTTGGTATAGTGCTTTAATTGATAAAATTGGCATGAATTCTATGATAGTTGAAACCGATATGAGTAATCATTATGTAGGTTCATCTTATGCTTGGGCTACTACAAGAGACTGGGCTAAGTTTGGATTGTTATACCTACACAACGGTGAGTGGAATGGTGAGCACCTTTTTGATAAAGATTGGGTTGATTATGCTACAAAACCTACACCAACCTCTGATGGTTCTTACGGAGCTCAAATTTGGTTAAACGCTGGCGGAAAATTTCCTGATGCTCCTAAAAATATGTATTCTTTTAACGGCTATAAAGGTCAAAATGTATTTATTTTGCCTGATCAAGATTTGGTGGTAGTTCGTACCGGACTTACCAAAAATGCAGATGTAAACTCCTTGTTAAAAGGAATTGTAAATTCTATTAAACATTAAAACATGAACCCTATTTATTATGTACTTTCTATAAACGGAGTGCTTTTTTTATTCAGTATTATTTTTCACTTTTTTCCACCAAAGAAAATCAATGCGATTTACGGTTACCGTACTAATAAAACCATGAAAAACGATACTATTTGGCAATTCGCTAACACGTTTTTTACCAAAGAGTTTATGAAATATTCAGCAATTTCGTTAGTTGCAGCTTTAGTTTTAGCTTACTTATCAAAAGAATTAACATTGCAACCAATGGCTATTATGTTATTATCGTTAGCTGTATCTGTAGTTAAAACAGAACAAGAAATTAACAAGAATTTTGATGAAGACGGTAATAAAAAGTAAAAACTAAATTCCACCATAAACTAAAAGACCTTGATGTTAAGCTTAACATCAAGGTCTTTTTACTTATGAGTTTTTTATAATCTCCTATTTGTACTCTTCTTTTAGCAACGTAATATCATCGATTATTTTTTTCATGTTTTCTTTTTTGGTTCCGTCATACGAACCTCTAATACGCCCTTCTTTATCTATCAACACAAAGTTTTCAGTGTGAACCCAATCACTTTCTCCTCCATCACCTTCATCTAACACAGCAAAATAATGCTTACGTGCTAAGTTGTAAATATGCTTTTTTTCACCTGTGGTTACATTCCATTTTCCATCAATCACACCTTTTTCATCGGCATATTTTCGTAATTGTGGTACACTATCCATAACTGGAGTTACAGAATGCGATAAAAACATAATATCATCATCATTTTTGTAATGCTCTTGCAATTCGCTCATGTTATACGCCATTGCAATACAAATGGTTTGACAACGGGTAAAAAAGAAATCAGCTATGTATATTTTATCTTTATAATCGGCATTGGTAATCGTATCACCATTTTGATTAATCAAAGTAAATTCTCCTACTTTATGATTCTTCGTTCTATTTCTTACGGAAACATCAACTAATTTTGGATTGATGTCTGCAGGATTGTAAATAGGTAATTTAGTATCAACTTTTACTAAATGATAAAATACAGGAACAACAATTGCACTAAAAACAAGTATAAAAATTAGGGTGCTTTTCGATTTTTTGAAGAATTTAATATCCACAGTACTAAAATTTTCTACAAAAATACGACTAAAAACACGGGCTTTAATGCAGCAACCCTAAAAAGTTTGTTAAAACAAAAGCGCAAGTCTATTACAAACTTTTAGAACTGTACTGAAAAACGTACATTTGTCAGATTTAAAAAATAGACAACACCTTTTATGGAAATATTAATAAAAGCATCTCAATTTATTTTAAGCTTATCGCTCTTGATTGTTTTACACGAATTAGGGCACTTTATTCCAGCTAAATTATTTAAAACCCGTGTAGAAAAATTCTATTTATTTTTCGATTACAAATTCTCTTTATTTAAAAAGAAAATCGGTGATACAGTATATGGTATTGGTTGGATTCCGTTAGGAGGTTATGTAAAAATTGCTGGTATGATTGACGAAAGTATGGATACCGAGCAAATGCAAAAACCTGCACAACCATGGGAGTTTCGTTCTAAACCAGCATGGCAACGTTTAATTATTATGTTAGGTGGCGTTTTTGTAAACTTCATTTTAGGTATTTTAATATACATCTGTTTGATGTGGGCTTATGGTGAGAAATACTTGCCAAACGAAAGCTTAAAAGATGGTGTTTGGGTTCAAGATCAATTAGGAAAAGATTTAGGTTTAGAAACAGGAGATAAAATCTTAACTATTGACGGACAAAAAATTGAGAAGTTCGGAGAGCTTCCTTTAGAGTTCATAAATGGTACTAATTACACAATAGAAAGAAACGGAACTGTTCTTGAAAAAGAAATTCCTACCGATTTTATCTCAAAGTTAGTAGATAGAGGTAAAGATGCTGGTGCTTTTCTAAGCTATAGAACACCTTTTGTAATAGGACAAGTTCCTGAAGATTCTCCAAATAACAAAAGTGGATTACAAAAGACAGATATTATAACTTCTATTAATGGAACACCAATAACCTATTTTGATCAAGCTCAAGTTGAACTAGATAAAAATAAAGGTCAAGATGTAACTATTACCGTTAAAAGAGATAACCAAAATGTGAGCCTTCCTGTAAAAGTTACTGAAGAAGGAAAATTAGGTGTTGTTATTGCTATTTTATCTTTACCAGATTTAGAAAAGTTAGGATATTACACCTTAGCTGAAAGAAGTTATTCTTTTGGAGAAGCTATTCCTGCAGGAGCAAACAAAGCTTGGACAACCCTAACTAACTATATTAAGCAAATGAAAAAGATTTTAAATCCGAGTACAGGTGCTTACAAAGGTTTAGGAGGATTTATTTCTATCGGAAGTATATTTCCTTCTGAATTTAGCTGGGAAACATTCTGGAACATTACAGCATTCTTATCAATCATGTTAGGTTTTATGAATTTATTACCAATTCCTGCGTTAGATGGTGGTCACGTTGTATTTACCTTATGGGAAATGATTACGGGTAAAAAACCAGGTGATAAGTTCCTAGAATACGCGCAAATCACAGGATTTATCTTATTAATAGCATTACTGCTATTTGCTAACGGAAATGATATTTTCAGGTTATTCAAATAACCTTTGAAACTACATAATAAAAAAGCATCGTACTAAGTACGATGCTTTTTTTATTGAACTATATTTTCTATAATAATTACTTATTCAAGTTTTCAGCTGCACGACGCTCTAACTCTGCTTGAAACTCTTCCATTACAGGTTTTACCGTACTTTCTGGTATATCTGCTACCTTAATATACATTAATCCATCGATCGCGTTATTAAACTTCGGATCTACGTTAAAAGCTACTAATCGTGCATTTTGCTTTACGTACTTCTTAATTAACACAGGAATACGTAATTCTCCTGGTTCTAGCTCATCAATAAGTTTATCGAACTTTTGCATATCTGCCTCTGTAGCATCAAAAACAAAGTCTTTATCGGCATCTTTCAGCTTCACCTTAAACTCTTTCTTCGGATGAATGTATTGCGCCACATATGGGTCGTAATAATGCGACTTCATAAACTCAATCATCAACGACTTTGAAAACTCAGAAAACTGATTACTTATGCTTACTCCTCCCATTAAATATTTATGTTCTGGGTAACGTAATGTAACATGTACAATCCCTTTCCACAATAAAAATAATGGCATTGGTTTTTGTTGATATTCTTTAATAATAAAGGCACGTCCCATTTCAATGGTTTTTTCCATCATAGGGTATAATTCTGGCTCTATTCTAAATAATGTTTGAATATAAAAACCATTTATTCCGTGTTTCTTAAAAATATCTTTTCCTAAGCCCATTCTATAGGCTCCAACCAACTTCTTTTGGTCATTATCCCACAAAAATAAATGGTGATAATACTTATCAAACCTATCTAAATCTATCGGCTTGTTGGTTCCTTCTCCAACCTCTCTAAAGGTGATTTCGCGCAAACGACCTACTTCATGTAAAATATTAGGAATCTCTTTTGCGGTTGCAAAAAACACCTCATAATTTTTACTTTCTAACAACCTACTTCCCTTCTCACGTAAAGCATCCACTTCTTTCCTAAACAACTCTGGTGATTTTTGAGAAGTAATATTTTTGGCTTTCTTCGGAATTTTAAGGTTTTGTGTTGATAAAATCTTTTGAGAAGCTTTCTCATACGGATTTGCCAACATATACGTTTTTCTACGTAAAAACTGGTAAAACTCTGGAATTTCAGGATAAGCATCTTGGTCTTTTACTGAAATTGGTTTTCCAATTCTTACTTTTATAACTCTATTTTTTTGAGATAATAATTCCGATGGAAGTTTGGCTGTTCTTAAGGTATCACTAATTTTAGATAGCGTATAAAACAACTGACTGTTTTTAGCGTGAAAATAAATAGGAATTACTGGTACCTTCGCTTTTTTTATCAAACGAACAGCTCCTTGCTCCCACTCTTTATCAACCATTAACTTTCCATCACGATAGGTAGATACTTCTCCTGCTGGAAAAAGTCCTAATGGCTTTCCTTCACGTAAATGCAATAAAGCATTTTTCACTCCTGCAACACTCGATTTTGCATCCTTATGATTTTCAAAAGGATTTACGGGCATTACATAAGGCTTTAAAGGCTCTATTCTGTGTAATAAAAAGTTAGCAATTATCTTATAATCTGCTCTATGCTCTAATAAAAGTTTTAATAATAAGATACCATCAATCCCTCCTAACGGATGATTAGAAATGGTAATAAACGGTCCTTCTTTTGGAATACGTTTTAAATCTTCTTCAGGAATTTCAAACTCTATCTGAAACTCATCAAGCAAACCATTTAAAAAAGGTAAATCCTTTTTATGCTTGTGCTTGTTATAAACTTCATTAGCTTTTGAAATTCGTAGAACTTTCATCAGCAACCATCCTGAAAATGTTCCGAAAACCCCGAACTTATCAGCTCCTATTGCTTTTGCAACTTCTTTAGGTGTTACTAATCCCATACACAGTTATCAATTGACATAACTGCAAATATAAATCATTTTTTGCTAGCTTTAAACGTTTTCTTGAATCACTAATTGCGCCGTTTCAGTATTAATCTGACGAATGATTGATTTTCCTCGCTTTCTAATAGTTTCTATGGCTTCATCATCAAAATGACGAATGGTAAATAAGGTCGTATCTTCATAAGCTTTAATCTTATAAGCTCCTTTTAAGTCATTATAAAAGTCTTTAAAGTGATTGTACTTATCTTCGATACAAACAGAAAAACTAATAGCAGAATTTTGAATTAAGTTTACTTTTAATTTGTATTCGTGTAATTTTTTAAAAACGTCACTGATATTATCTTCCACCATAAAAGAAAAATCTTTTGCAGAGATTGCCACTAAAATTTGATTTTTCTTTACAATGTAACACGGTATTTCTGGAGTTATTTTCTTTCCTCTACCAACACAAGTTCCCGATTTTGTAACGTCTTCAAATGAGCGTACATATAATGGAATATTCTTTTGTTCTAAAGGTTGAATCGTTTTTGGATGAATTACAGAGGCTCCATAAAATGCCATTTCTATCGCTTCGGTATATGAAATTTCTTCTAACAAAGCTGTTTCTGAAAACACTCTAGGATCGGCATTCAATACCCCTTCAACATCTTTCCAAATAGTAACACTATCGGCATCTAAACAGTACGCAAAGATACCTGCAGTATAATCAGAACCTTCTCTACCCAACGTTGTAGTTTGTTCCCCAAAACCTCCTAAAAATCCTTGAGTAATATTTAATTGAGAAACATCAACTTTATCTTGAATTTGTTGTTGAGTTTGTTCCCAATCAATCTTTGCATCTCGATAATTACCATCGGTTTTAATCAATTCTCTTACATCTAACCATTGATTGTTAACTCCTATTTCAGACAAATATGCACTTACAATAGTTGTGGATAACAATTCACCAAAACCAACCATTTGATCATAAACAAAATTGTAATCTTTTGAAGTATTTCTCGCCATAAACCCGCTTAATTCACCAAATAAATGATTTACTTTATTATATACTTCATGGTTTTGACTGAATAAGTCGTTCATCATTTGTTGATGAAAACTTTCTATAAAACTTAAAGCCTCTGTAAGGTCTTCCTTTTTAAAAAAATAACTATCAACCACACGTTCAAACGCGTTAGTCATTTTTCCCATGGCAGAAATTACTACCAAAGTATTTTCTGTACCTTCATGTTGCAATACTTGTGCAACATTTTTTACTCCATTAGCATCTTTTACTGATGCTCCTCCAAACTTAAATATTCTCATTACAAAATTGTTGTAAGCTTTGTTCATTCATATGGCATACTCTCCACTCTTCGTATACTGTTGCTCCTGTTCCTTTATAAAAATCTACAGCACCAGTATTCCAATCTAAAACTTCCCAAGCTACCCTTTTACACCCATTTTCATAAGCATATTTTAATACCGAAGTGTACAGTGCTTTTCCTGCACCTATACCTCTTTTAGATTGAGTAACCATTAAATCTTCTAAGTGAATTGCTTTTCCTTTCCATGTAGAATAACGTTCATAAAACAACGCCATACCTATAATCTTATTATCTTCTTCAGCTACAAAGGTTTTAAACTTTGGTTTTTCAGAAAAACCATCTTTAATAATGTCTTCTACCGTAATTTTAACCGCGTTGGGTTCCTTCTCAAAAACAGCTAATTCAATAATTAAATCTAAAATAGCTTGTGCATCTTTCTGTTCTCCTGCTCTAATAATAAAACTCATTTCTTAAATTTTGGGTAAAGATACTTTTTAAAAAAAACCTCAAAAACAAATAAAAAAATTAAAACACATCGTTTTTTTTTGTTGAATTTTCCATTCTAACAGTTTTTGCAAGAATTTTTAAATTCTAAGATATAAAAAAAGCAACCTTTTAAAGGTTGCTTTTCATTTTATGATTTATTAGCTCTTATTTTGATGCTTGATCTCCTTGACAATTGGTCAATTCTTCGCAAAACTTTAGTAAGCTTTCTTCTGTATTTTTATAAGCTTTTTCTCCTGCTTTCTTCGCAACAGCAGGACAGTCTTTAGCTATTTTGGCTAAGTTTTTGTCAAACCCAAATACAAAGCTCATTCCTGAAGTAGATACTCCTTTTTCACTACCAGCAGGAAGAATTACTAACTCTGTATCATTAAATTTATATAATCCAATCTTATCTGATTCAAAAAGCACTTTACATAATTTATCAGAACTTGAAGTATCAGTCCCAGATTTAGCTGCTGATTCCTCAAACTTGATATTTTTATATCGAGTTCCATCAATAAATAAAACCTCTTTACAGTCACTGGCATTTTTAGTTAGTACACCTACTAACTCTCCTTTACTATCTAACTGAACTGTTTTAAGCGTATGTCCTATTTTTGAGATATCATTACTATTAATATTAACAAGAAGCGTATCGTTTTTAGCAGAAACTAAATATGCTTTTTGTAACTCTAAACTGATTTGGTTTTCTTTTGATTGTTCTTCTACAACAATCTTCTCTTCTTCTTCCTCTACTACATCATTTCTAAGATCTTCTGTAAGTACCTTCATATGACGAGAATCCATTTCATTACGTTTTAACGTTTCAATAAGTTCATCTGCATTTCTTAAAAAACCTTTTCCATCAGACTTATCGTAATCGTTATCTATTATTTTCTGAGCATATTCTTTTACCTTTTCAGGCATATCTAAGTAGTAGTAAATCTTAGCTATGTTATAATAACTGGCATATCTTACCTTTCTTAGTTTGCGTTTGTTTCCTTCAAATCTTGGAACAACATCATTAAAATAAGCAATTATTGGCTCTACCTCTTTTGCTATTTCATCAGTTGGCTCATCGTACTTCATTTTTGCAAAGATTTCTTTTACTTTTTGATATGCCTCATGATGTTTTGCATATTCAGGATGCTTTTTTGAACCTAAAATCCATAAAAACTCATTTTGATTAGTATAAGGAACATAACCATATTTACTATTAAGATAATACCTAACACTATTTTTAATAAGAGATTTATGCTTAGCTGCATGATTGCTTTTTATATCATATTTATTTAAAGCATAATGTCTTTCTGCTTTATAATAGCTAGAAAACTCATCACTTGTATAATCTGAACTTTCTTGGAAAGCTCTTTCATTGCTTTCTTTTGTCAAAGCATTTATAACCGTAATTCCTGCACTTGATGTAAAACTTGCTTTAGCTTTATAGGTATACCACGTAGATGTTACCTTTCCATCTTTATCTTTCTTTTCGTGTTTAATTTTATCAACCTTTACATTTCTTACTGTTGTTCCGTTGAAATTGTAATTAACATCTAGTATTCCTGGATAATTCACTCTTGAAAACCCTTCGATTGAAACACCTCTAAGGTTAATAGAATAGGTTCTTTTATCATTCTCTAAAATCGGGGTGCTTGGAAGTTTAACATAAGAAACATTAAAATATTCTCGATCTAAATCGGCACTTTGAGAAAAAGAATTAGCGCACAACATGAACGCTACAAGGAGTAGTAATTTTTTCATATAATTTTTTTTAAGATTTTTTTAACAGCTGCGAATATATAAAACCTTGGTTAATTTTAAGAGAACAAATGTGTTATTAAAAATAAATATTCAAAATCGTTGTAGTTACTCTAAAAAGTTGGCATCTTTGTACGCACAACACAAACATTTAACATGAATAATAAACATATGACGCTGGGTGAGTTCATCATCAGTAAACAAAAGGATTTTAAGTATTCTTCTGGTGAATTATCTCGTTTAATAAACTCTATTCGTCTTGCTGCCAAAGTGGTGAATCACGAAATTAGAAAAGCAGGATTGGTAGATATTACTGGAGCTGCTGGAGATATTAATGTTCAAGGTGAAGCACAGCAAAAATTAGATGTTTTAGCTAATGATTTATTCAAACAAACACTAATTAACCGTGAAATTGTTTGTGGTATTGCTAGTGAAGAAGAAGATGACTTTGTAATTGTTGAAGGAAGTAATAAAGCTAACGAAAACAAATATGTTTTGTTGATGGATCCTCTAGACGGATCATCTAACATTGATGTAAATGTATCTGTTGGAACTATTTTCTCTATTTATCGAAGAATTTCTCCTGTTGGAACTCCTGTTACTAAAGAAGATTTCTTACAAAAAGGTAGCGAGCAAGTAGCTGCTGGTTATGTTGCATACGGTACCTCAACTATGTTAGTTTTCACTACTGGTAATGGTGTAAACGGATTTACGTTAAATCCAGCAATCGGAACTTTTTACTTATCACACCCTAACATGCAATTCCCAGAAATTGGTAGAATTTACTCAGTAAGCGAAGGTTATTTTACACATTTCCAAGAAGGAATGAAGCGTTTCTTAATTCACTGTAAAGAGTTAAACGAAGCTGATAACCGTCCGTATACAGCGCGTTACATCGGATCATTAGTATCAGACTTCCATAGAAACATGATTAAAGGTGGTGTATATATTTATCCTGCTACAGCGATAACTCCTAAAGGAAAACTACGTTTATTATACGAATGTAACCCTATGGCTTTTATTTGTGAACAAGCAGGTGGTAAAGCTTCTGACGGATTTACTCGCATCATGGATATTAAACCAACAGAATTACATCAACGTGTTCCTTTTTACTGCGGAAGTATACAAATGGTAGAAAAAGCAGAAGAATTTATGAGTGAGTTTTCTTCAGAAGATAAACCGACTTATTAAAGAATAGTTATTATTTATACCAAAATAAATTATCCATAAGGCAAACAGTTGTTTGCCTTATTTTTTTGGGTTAAATTTACATTCAGAAAAACGAAAAATTTAACCTATTTAAAAACAAATAATTATGGCTTTCGAATTACCAGAATTAGGATACGCTTACGACGCTTTAGAACCAAATATAGATGCTAGAACTATGGAAATTCACCATAGTAAGCACCACCAAGGATATACAAACAACTTAAACAATGCTATTGCAGGTACTGATTTAGAAGGGAAATCTATCGAAGATATTTTAACTAACTTAGATATGAACAACGCTGCTGTACGTAACAACGGTGGTGGTTTTTATAATCACTCTTTATTCTGGACAGTAATGAACCCAGAAGATAGAGGTTATTTATCTGGAGAATTAAAAGATGCTATCGAAGCTGAGTTTGGTTCAAAAGAAGCATTTATCGATGCTTTCTCTAAAGCAGCTGCTACACAATTTGGTTCAGGATGGGCTTGGTTATGTGTACACAAAGGAGGAAAAGTAGAAGTTTGCTCTACTCCAAACCAAGACAACCCATTAATGCCTGGTGTTACTTGTGGCGGAACTCCTATTTTAGGATTAGATGTTTGGGAACACGCTTACTACTTAAACTATCAAAACCGTCGTCCTGATTACATTGAAGCTTTCTTTAAAGTAATCAACTGGAACGAAGTAGAAAGAAGATATGCAGCAGCTAAATAATTTTAGTGTTTGTATAATAAAAAAATCCGAAGTGCTTACACTTCGGATTTTTTTATTAGTATGTTTTTACCATTTACCTTTAAGCCTAAAAGTAAAACACTCTTTTATCTATTCAATGCTTGCTCTAAATCAGCTAATAAATCATCAATATCCTCAACCCCAACACTTAAACGAATTAAAGAATCGGTAATTCCTATTTTTAAACGTTCCGCTTCTGGAATTGAAGCATGGGTCATTGTTACTGGATGACTCACTAAACTTTCTACACCTCCCAACGATTCTGCTAACGTAAAAATTTTAGTGTTTTCTAAAAAGGTTAAGGCTGCCTGTTTACTCTCATCTTTTAGTCGAAAAGAAACCATTCCTCCAAAATCATCCATTTGTTTTTTAGCTATTTCATAACTTGGATGACTCTCTAAACCTGGGTAAAACACCTCCCCAACTTTAGGGTGATTTACTAAATATTCAGCAACAGCTTTCCCGTTTTCGCAATGACGCTGCATACGCAAATGCAAGGTTTTTACTCCACGGAGCGCTAAAAAAGAATCCATCGGTCCTGCAATAGCACCTGCAGCAAACTGTATAAAATGTAACTCTTCGGACAATTGAGCATCTTTAACCATTAAAGCTCCCATCACCAAATCGGAATGTCCTCCTAAATACTTAGTTGCCGAATGCATTATAATATCAACTCCTAAATCTAACGGACGCTGTAAATAAGGAGTCGCAAATGTATTATCAACCGCCACTAAAATATCAGCTCTTTTGTTTTTTACAGCTTTCGTAATTTCTTCTATATCCGCAATTTTCATTAACGGATTTGTTGGAGTTTCTATCCAAATTAACTTTGTGTTTTCAGAAATCGCATTAGTTACGTTCGATACCTCATCCATATCAACAAATTGAAATTTCAATCCGTTTTTTTGAAACAATCTTGTGAACAGGCGATAGCTTCCTCCATAAATATCATCACCTGCAATCACCTCATCACCTGGTTTTAAAGTACGCAATACACTATCGATTGCAGCTAAACCTGAAGAAAAAGCAAATCCATGAGTTCCATTTTCAAGAGCTGCAAAAGCTTTTTCTAAAGCCGTACGAGTTGGATTGGCTGCACGTGAATACGCATATCCTTTATTCACTCCTGGGCTTGATTGCGCATAGGTAGACGTTTGAAATATAGGTGGCATTACTGCTCCTGTAGCTTCTTCGTGCTCTTGCCCTCCGTGTATGATTTTGGTATTAAACTTCATCTATCGATATTTGTTGTTTTCTTCAGAGTTAAATAGCTATTACACCAACTTCGTCAAAGTCATGATAATACCTAAATGCATTCCTTCATGTAAGTTATTAAATGCAATGGCACTTTCAATAGAATCGATTACAAAACCTGTACTAGTTTCATACTCTTGATATTCTGTAAAAATTCCTGCTTCAAAATCTTCTTGTAAAGTATCTGGCAAACCAAGTAATAATTCTTTTACTTCTTCAAATTCTTCTTCTGTAAATTCTTTCGTTGGAAAAGTTCCTTTTCTATATTCTTCAATTAATTCATCTGGTGCTAAACAATTCAATCCAGATAATTTATAGTGCAATAACTGTTGTGTTACTACTAAATGAGCTACGTTCCATGCAATATTATTATTAAAACCCTCAGGAATTGTATGTAATTGCTCTGTTGTTAAACCTTCTATTCTTTTTAAAACTAATTCTCTTGATCTTTTTAAAACTTCAAATTGTTTGTTCATTTTTCTACTTATTTTAGCTATTTCAAAGATACCTATTTAACCATGAAAACTTGTGTTGAGTATTTATTATTTAATGGTTAAAATCTAACGCCTTAAAAACATAATACGATGAAGAAAGTTTATTTTTTACAAACTTGTGATACTTGCCGAAGAATCTTAAAAGAAGTAAATCTTGATGGGTTTGAAAAACAAGAAATAAAAACCCAACCAATTACAGTTGCTCAGTTAGAAGAAATGCGCGCTATGACTGATAGCTATGAGAGTTTATTTAACAAAAGAGCAAAACTCTACAAAGAAATGGACTTGAAAAATCAAAATGTTACTGAAGCTGATTATCGCCAGTATATTTTAGATGAATATACCTTTTTAAAGCGTCCAGTTTTTATTGTTGAAAACCAAATTTTTATTGGAAACAGTAAAAAAGTAATAGAAAGCTTAAAGGCTATGCTTGATTAAATAAAAACTCCGACAAAAATTGTCGGAGTTTTCTATATAACAAGGTTAGTTCTCTAGGCTTCTCTTCGACTACACTCAGGGAAATCAGAAGTATTTTAATTTGAAGCTATGCTTTTATTTTTGGGAGACGCTTCAACCATAGCTGATAATTCATCCATAGTAAGATTGGTTTTAATCCCAAGTAAAACTAACTCATCTGTATTGTCATGAACATTAACTATAATTTCTTTAATACGATCTTTACTTTCTTTAAAATACACTGTAACTCTTTCTTTACCGTCTTTTACTCTAACTAAAGTCTTTAATTTGTTTTTTCTAGCAAATTTTTGAAAGTCTTTTTGAACAGAAGACATGTTATTGTTAAAAACCATTATTTTATAGTTTTTAGATTTCTTTAAAAACACTCCAAACTCATCAGTATCTTCATCAGAAATGAACATATTAGCAAAGAAACTAGGAATGTTTAACGATACCTCAGCTCTATCTTTATTAGATTGATAAAATTCTTTAAAATTTTGTTCTTGTGCAAAAGCAGTAGTCAATACAAAAAGGCTAAAAAAGGTGATTACAATTCGTCTCATAATAGTAGTTGTTTTTAAATGAAGACGATAATCTTTGAAGTTTGTTACAAATAAAAAAGTCTTAACTAAAAGATAGTTAAGACTTTTTGTTGGCCCACAAGGACTCGAACCTTGAATATCGGTACCAAAAACCGGTGTGTTACCATTACACCATGGGCCAATGTTTACAATGCAAATATAAACACAAAGTTTTATATTTAGAAATCATTAAACACTTTTTATAAAAAAATCCTCACGGAAGTTCGTAAGGATTTTGTTGGCCTACAAGGACTCGAACCTTGAATATCGGTACCAAAAACCGGTGTGTTACCATTACACCATAGGCCAATTGCTTATTGCGGGTGCAAATATAAAACAAAATTATATTTCAGCAAATTTTTTACACTTTTTTTCGTTTACTTCTTTTTTAACCTCTAAAATTTCATTTAACAGAACTTTATATAAGAGGTTGTTTTAAGAAAACTGTCAAAATTATATTTTTGTTTTCATCGAAAAAATCATTAGTAATTAATACATTCGTACTTTATATCTAGATAAAAAACTATGACTGAGCCTAACTATAAAAAGTGGAACATCATCTTAGGATGGGTTTCATTTGCAATAGCATTAATCACCTACACCTTAACCTTAGAACCTACTGTAAGTTCATGGGATTGTGGCGAATATATAGCAACCGCAGTAAATTTAGAAGTCGGACATCCACCGGGAGCTCCTTTGTTTCAAATGTTAGGTGCTTTCTTTGCTATGTTTACTAGCGATCCGAGTCAGTTGGCTAAAATGGTCAACTTTATGTCTGGATTGGCAAGTGCTTTTACTATTCTTTTCATGTTTTGGACAATCACCAATTTAGCCAGAAAAATGGCTGTAAAAAATGGGAAATTCAGTAAAAATGAAGCTATTGCTGTATTAGGTAGTGGTTTAGTTGGAGCTTTAGCTTACACTTTCTCAGATAGTTTTTGGTTTAGTGCGGTTGAAGGAGAAGTGTATGCAATGTCGTCATTCTTAATGGCGCTATTATTCTGGTTAGGTTTACGTTGGGAAAGCGAATTAAACACTCCTAGAGGAAACAAATGGTTAGTTTTAATCAGTTTTGTAGTAGGATTATCTTTTGGAGTACACATCTTATCATTACTTGTTATTCCATCAATCGTTTTAGTATATTTCTTTAAAACCTATAAGAACATTACTGTAAAAACAACAGCTATCGCAACATTAGTAGCTATTTTAGTGTTAGCTTTTGTCTTTAAATTCTTATTCCCGTTTACTTTAAAATTCTTTAGTGTTGCTGAATTATTTTTCATCAACCAAATAGGCTTGCCATACAACTCAGGAACAATCATCGCCGGATTAGTGTTAATAGGATTATTCTTTTACGGATTAAAATACACACGTAAAAAGAATATGGTTACCGCAAACACCTTGGTGCTTTCAGTATTATTTATCATGATTGGTTTCTCGTCTTGGTTAATGTTACCAATTCGTGCGAATGCTGATACCATTATTAACGAGAACAATCCATCAAGTGCACGCGAATTATTAGCATATTATAACCGTGAACAATATGGTGATGCAAATGTTTTTTATGATAATTACTATTCTGTAGCTTATGATAGAGAACTAGATGCTGACACCCCATATAAAGACGACAAACCTAAGTATGAAAAAATAGATGGAAAGTATGTTATTGTAAACAGGTATAAAAATGTACTGCCTAATTATTCTAGCAAACACAAAGGATTCATCCCGCGTATGGTTAATCCTGCTTCTGAGCAACAATATAAAAGTATTGCTGGAATTCCTGCTCGTAGTAAAAGACGCCCAACCTTTTTAGAGAACATGAAATTTATGGTCGATTATCAATTTGGCTATATGTATGGGCGTTATTTTATGTGGAACTTTGTAGGACGTCAAAACGATATTCAAGGACATTTAGATGTTGAAAACGGAAATTGGTTAAGCGGTATTAATTTTATTGATGAAGCCCGCTTAGGTTCACAACAAAACCTTCCTGATGATGTAAAAAACAACAAAGGACGTAACACCTACTTCTTTTTACCTTTTATTTTAGGTCTTATTGGTTTATTGTATCAACTCAATAGAGATAAAAAGAATTTTTATGTACTAACCTTGTTCTTCTTATTTACAGGGCTAGCTATTATATTTTACACCAACCCTAAACCATTTGAACCACGTGAACGTGATTATGCTGTAGTTGGTTCGTTTTATGTATTTGCCATGTGGATTGGTTTCGGGGTACTTGCTTTATATGATTACTTTAAAAAGTACGCCAACAAACGTGTGGTTGCCATTGCCACTTCTGCAGTTTCATTAGTTGCTGTTCCTGCATTAATGGGCTTCCAAAACTGGGATGACCATGATAGATCAGATCGCTATTTGGCTCAATTAAATGCGCAAACCTATCTAGAAAGCTGTGATCCGAATGCGATTATTTTTACCATAGGTGATAATGATACATTCCCGCTATGGTATATGCAACAAGTTGAAGGAGTACGTAGAGATATTAAAGTTGTAAACACTAGCCTTTTTCAAACAGATTGGTATATCGATCAAATGAAAAAGAAAACCTATACAGCTGACCCTATTCCGTCACAATTAACGCACGATCAGTACAAATATGGAACCTTAGATATGGCGTACCACTATCCTATTCCACAATTAAAAGATTCTGTTCTTTCTATTAGTGACTTTATGCGTTGGATAGCTAGTGACAATGATGCAACTTATTTAGATGCTGGGGATGGAGCAAGAGAAAAATTCTATCCAACCAATAAAATCCGTATTCCTGTTAACAAAGAAAATGCGTTAAAATCTGGTTTGGTAGCAGCAAAAGATGCTGATAAAATGGTAGATTATATTGATATTACTGTTGATGACAGAGGTTTATCAAAAGCGCGAATTTTAATGTTAGATATCTTAAATAATTTTGATTGGAAACGCCCTCTTTATTTTACAGGTGGTGCTAATGCAGATGAAGAGTACATCTGGTTAAAAAATTATTTACAGTTAGATGGAATGTCGTACAAACTGGTTCCTATTAAAACTTCTAACGAGGGACAATCTATTTTTGAAATGGGACGTATCGATCCTGAAAAAATGTATGCTAACGTTAAAAAATGGGATTGGAAAACTATTAATAACGGTGAAATTTATTTAGATGAGCAAAGTAAGCGTAACGCTATTTCATTACGTAATAACTTAATCCGTTTATCGGAAGAGTTTATGCAAAAAGGAGATTCTGTAAACGCAAAAGAGGTCTTAGATTTATCGTTACATAAAATGCCTATT
The DNA here is from genome assembly GCF_051200845.1 of Tenacibaculum sp. A30. Lineage (NCBI taxonomy): Bacteria > Pseudomonadati > Bacteroidota > Flavobacteriia > Flavobacteriales > Flavobacteriaceae > Tenacibaculum > Tenacibaculum sp. A30. Next base: position 1,950,800 of record NZ_CP195160.1, on the reverse strand, counting down.
AGAGATTTTGACCACTATAATTTCTCTTTAGGATATCCAGAATTGTACTACCGTATTGGTGATATTGATAAAGCACGTGAAACTGCTGAAACATTAATTGATATCTTCCAACAAAAGTTACAATACTATATTACTTTTGACCCTCAAGACCTTTATTTGGTAGAAGATAACATACAAACTAACCTGTACATGTATCAAAACATTATCCAGCAAATTGTACGTTATGACAAAGATGAAGAGTACGGTAAAAAAGTATTCCAAGACTATATGGTTCATGAAAGATTCTTTAGAGCACCAACTGAAGAAGAATTGGAACTAGAACAATTAGATTCTATAAAACCTTAATTAATGAGGTTATATTTTATAAAAACACCACGTATACTTAAACGTTTATTCACAAAGTATACGTGGTCTTTTTTTTCTGATAGAAAAGAAATCTTTCTAACTTTTGATGACGGTCCTATTCCAGAAGTAACGGAATTTGTACTTGACCAATTGCAACAATTCAATGCAAAAGCTACTTTTTTTTGCATAGGTGATAACATACGTAAACACCCTGCTGTTTTCAATAGAATTATTGCCGAAGAGCATTCGGTAGGAAACCACACTTTTAATCATTTAAACGGCTGGAAAAATAGTAATACCACTTATTTTGAGAATATAAATAAGTGTGAAAGCTTGTTAGCTCATCAAACAGCAAAACTGTTTCGTCCTCCTTATGGAAAAATAAAAAGAACTCAAGCAAAAAAATTGATTGCGAAAGGTTACAAAATTATTATGTGGGATGTACTTTCTGCTGATTTTGACAAAACTATTTCAAAAGAAAAATGCTTACAAAATGTACTTAAAAATACACAAAACGGAAGTATTGTCGTTTTTCACGACAGTATAAAAGCTAGTGAAAAGCTATACTATGCACTACCAAAAATGCTTCAAGAATTTTCGGAAAGAGGTTACGAATTTAAGGCGATAAAATCAAGTGCCTCAGAGTAAGTGTAAGAGGAATTTAAGTGAATAAGCCTCACTATTTTCGAGACAAACCTCGGAAAATTAAATCTTTGGCTATCGCCCTGCGATTAAACGTATTGTTGCACCAAACCAATTAAGGTATTGGCATCTTGCTCACCTGTTTGACGCCACTTCATTTCCCCATTTTTGTAAATGATAAATGTAGGATTTCCTTTTACACGCAAAGCTTCAGCAAGAATTTCATTCTTTTTAATATCTATTTTGATAACTTTAGCTTTATCTCCCAAAGCAGCAGCAACATCACGAAGTGTGTCTAAACTAGGCTCTAACTCACTCCAATCTGCATAAAAATCAATTAACACAGGCTTGTTAATACTTATAATTTCACCAAACTTTGTCATCTTTTGCATAAGTTTAATCAGTAAAGAGCCTAAAATTACTAATTTTTTGTTAGGTAAATATTATTTTATTCTTAAAAAATACTGAAAATCAGGCTTTTTTTAACTCTATAACGGTAATTTCAGGCCAAATCCCTACTCTTCCAGGAAAAGCGTGGTATCCAAACCCTCTGTTTACGTTAATGTACCTACCGAATTCTTCGTACAATCCTGCCCATTGCTTATACACATATTTAGAGGGACTCCATTTGAACCAACCTGGAATTTCAATTCCAAATTGTAACCCGTGTGTATGTCCGCTAAGCGTTAATTGATAGTTGTGCTCATCTGTCTTTACCATATGTTCCCAATGGCTGGGATCGTGGGTTAGCAAAATCTTAAAATCTTCTTGCTTTACTCCTTCAGAGGCTTTTGCTAAATCTCCCTTTTTACTAAAACGACCTTTCCCCCAATTTTCTACACCTATCAATGCTATTTTTTGTCCGTCTTTTTCAATATAACGGTTTTCATTTAACAATAAATCAAACCCAATCTTTGGGTGAATATCTTTGATTGCTTCAAAATTAGCTTTTTTATCTCTTGGACTTTTCCAGTCTGAATAATCACCATAATCGTGGTTTCCTAAAACAGAAAACATCCCTTTAGGAGCCTTTAATTGAGAAAAAACAGACACCCAATCATCCATTTCATGAGCAAAATTATTTACCATATCACCTGTGAATAAAATCATATCTGATTGTTGCTCATTGATTAAATCTACTCCGTATTGAATTTTCTCATGATTATCAAAACTTCCAGAGTGAATATCGGTAATGTGAGATATGGTAAAGCCATCAAAAGCTTCAGGTAAATCTTTAAAACTTAATTGATATTTTAATACTTTGTAATTGTATTTTCCTTTAACCATACCATACAGCATGCTTGCAAAAGGAAGTGCAGCCAACCCTAAGGCTATCTTAGACACAAAAGCTCTTCTTCCTGCCAAATCTTTGGTTTCCTCTTTAGAGAAAAATGAAAATCCTTTTTGAGCCAACCTCACAACATCTTCACCAAACATTAACAACAACACCACTAATTTTGGTACCAAAACAAGTAAAAACATCCCTACTGCCCATTGAAACTTAATTGTTTGTCCAGAACCTCTATCTGACGTAAGAATTACATAGAAAAAATTCGCATACACCAACAAACTTACCAACAACCAACTGTACTGTACAATTTTACTTTTAGTTAGTGTTTTTATTGCCTGAAACGCATACGTTTCAAGCAGAATAATAATTGCTGATACTATAATAAGAGTTACTACCCAACGAGACATTTACTTCATTTTTAAGGATAAACAAAGATACAGCGATTCTTAAAATAGGTTTTTAACATCTTGTTAAAGTTTTGTAGCTTTACCTTCAAAATTCTCACGAATAAACAATATTGCCTTTTTACCGTAAGCGAATAGGTATCAATAATTTAATTCAACAGACTCAATATACAACATGGCAGATCAAAAACGACTTTTTTTACTCGATGCATATGCACTAATCTTTAGAGGGTATTACGCTTTTATTAAAAATCCGAGAATCAACTCTAAAGGTTTAGATACTTCTGCTATTATGGGGTTTACAAACTCTTTACTAGATGTAATTAAACGAGAAAAACCCGATTATTTAGCTGTATGTTTCGATAAAGGAGGTAGTACTGATCGTGTTGAAGCTTTTGAACATTACAAAGCTAACCGACAAGAAACACCAGAAGCTATTCGTTTAGCGGTTCCGTATATCGAAAAAATATTAGAAGCAATGAATATTCCTGCTATTGTAAAAGAAGGATATGAAGCTGATGATATTATTGGAACTCTTGCCAAAAAAGCCGAAAAAGTAGGTCTGCAAACCTATATGGTAACTCCTGATAAGGATTTTGCTCAATTAGTGTCTGATAACATTTTTATGTACCGTCCGCCACGTATGGGGAATGGTTATGAAAAATGGGGTATTGAAGAAGTAAAAGCTAAGTTTGAAGTTGAAGATCCATTACAAGTAATTGACTTTTTAGGTATGATGGGGGATTCTGTTGATAATATCCCTGGACTACCTGGTGTAGGTGAAAAAACAGCTAAAAAATTCATTGCTGCTTATGGTTCTATGGAAGGATTGCTTGCCAATACCCATGAACTAAAAGGTAAGATGAAAGAAAAGATTGAAGCCAATGCTGAACTTGGTTTACTTTCAAAACAATTAGCCACCATCATGCTAGATGTTCCTGTAGAATTAGAACTGGATAAGCTAATTTTTGAACAACCAAACATTGAGGCTACCAAAGAAATTTTCACCGATTTAGAGTTCCGTCGTTTAACAGAAAACTTCTTAAAAACATTTGCTTCTCCAGAAGAGATTCAAGAAAATTCTTCTTCTGTTGAAAAACCAAAAACTGCAAAAGCTAGCACTTCAGGTCAATTCGATTTGTTTGCTGCTCCGGGTAGCGGAAATACTTCCGAAGAAAATACTATCAACGGATTTAGAACCATTGAAAACACCAATCATTTTTACCAATTAGCCAATACACCTCTTTCAAGAAAACTCTTATTAGAAAAGTTATTGCAACAAAACTCTGTGTGTTTTGATACCGAAACAACGGGTTTAAAAGCACTAGAGGTTGAATTAATTGGAATTGCTTTTTCATGGGAAGCTAACAAAGGATACTATGTTGCTTTTCCAGAAGACCAAGAAGAAACCACAACTATTTTAGAAGAGTTTCGTCCATTTTTTGAAGCGGAAACTATTGAAAAAATAGGTCACAATTTAAAATACGATATCAAAGTATTATCAAATTATAACATACCTGTAAAAGGTAAACTATTTGACACCATGATTGCGCATTACCTTATCAATCCAGATATGCGCCATAACATGGATGTACTTTCTGAAACCTATTTAAACTACCAACCTGTTTCAATAACTGAATTGATTGGTAAAAAAGGTAAAAATCAACTTTCTATGCGCGAAGTTGAATTGCCAAAACAAACTGAATATGCTGTAGAAGATGCTGATGTAACGTATCAATTAAAAGAGCATTTTTCTAAGGAATTAGAAAGCGGAAATGTAACCAAACTGTTTAATGAAGTTGAAATCCCGTTAGTTTCTGTATTATCAGCCATGGAAATTGAAGGTATTAACTTAGATACCGACTTTTTAAAGTCCTTATCAGTTGAGTTAACCAAAGATATTCAGCAATTAGAACAAAACATTTACCAACAAGCTGGAGAAGAGTTTAACATTGCTTCTCCAAAGCAATTAGGTCCTATCCTATTTGACAAATTAAAGTTGGTTGACAAACCTAAAAAAACAAAAACAGGGCAATATTCTACTGCGGAAGATGTACTTTCTTATTTAGCCAAAGACCATCAGATAGTGTCTGATATTTTAGAATATCGTCAGTATAAAAAATTACAAAGCACCTATGTTGATGCACTTCCTAATGAAATCAATCCAAAAACAGGAAGAGTACATACGGTATATGCACAAGCAGTAGCTGCTACTGGACGTTTAAGTTCAAACAACCCGAACTTACAAAACATTCCTATTCGTACAAAACGCGGACAAGAAGTACGTAAGGCTTTCATTCCAAGAAATGAAAATTATGTCTTATTAGCGGCGGATTACAGTCAAATTGAATTACGAATCATCGCTGCTTTAAGCGAGGAAGAAACCATGATTAAAGCTTTTCAGCATGGTGAAGACATTCACGCTTCTACTGCTGCTAAAGTATTTAATGTTCCTATTGAAGAAGTAACTCGTGAGCAACGTAGCAATGCTAAAACGGTTAACTTCGGAATTATTTATGGAGTTTCTGCCTTCGGATTAAGCAATCAAACCGATTTAACTCGTTCAGAAGCCAAAGAATTAATCGACACCTATTATGCTACCTATCCTAAACTAAGACGTTACATTGCTGAACAAGTAGATTTTGCTCGTGAACACGGATACGTAGAAACTGTTTTAAAGCGTCGTCGTTATTTGAAAGACATCAATTCTCGTAATGCAATTGTTCGTGGTGCAGCTGAGAGAAACGCAGTAAACGCACCTATTCAGGGTTCTGCTGCTGATATCATTAAACTTGCCATGATTAACATTTATAAGCGATTTGAGCAAGAAAATTTCAAGTCGAAAATGTTACTACAAGTCCATGATGAATTGGTTTTTGATGCCCATAAAGATGAGTTAGACATCATTAAACCTATCATTAAACAAGAAATGGAAAATGCATTTAAAATGAGCGTTCCGTTAGATGTTGAAATAGATACAGGAGCAAATTGGTTAGAGGCACATTAATATGTGCTTCTAAGCTTTTTTAAACGTGTCTTTTTGAAGAATTAAATCTCTAGAGTGAGATTTCTCAGTCGTAGACTCCTTCGAAATGACATTTACTTAATTACAAACGTTTCGCTTTGTACCCAGTTAGCTCTTAATTTAAACTCTGTTTCTAAGTAAATGATTTGCTCTGGTTGTTTACGTTCTAAGAAATTACCCGTATCCCACACACGGTTATTATTTTCATCAATAATAGCTCTTACGCTGTATTCTTTAGGCTCTAACAAGGCAAACTCTATTTTTTTAGATTCTGAAAGATACACTGTTTCTTTCACCTCATCTTTCACCAATAATTGAATAATTACTGGATGTGGTGTTTCTTTTTTAACATCCAACACTATACTTCCGTAATCATCTACTGCACGAGTTGTAAACTTGTAATTTAAAGTATCATTGGTGGTTTCGTAAACATCCGTAATTCCTTGTGGTAATCCTTTAAAAATATAGCCAAACTTAGGTTTCTTCTCAAATAAGACGGTTAGTTTGTTAATCGATTGTTTTTTCAATTCAAAAGCTACCTCAACAGTATCTTTATCTATTAAAGAAAACTTAGATTTATCAATAGAAACAATCGGGTTGTTCGTTTGAATAAACATCGTATCTTTTAAATGTAAAACACCTCCCACATTTGATGACACTGATAAAGAATCAATCTGTTTTTTTCTTAAAAAGACAGTAACCGTATCTTTAAAATTTAGGTTGTTTACAATAAAGTTTAACGAGTCTCTTTCAATCGGAGTATGCCAATAGTTTAATGTGTCCTTGTCTTTTTCTAACTGTGTAAATGATTTGAAATTTTGCGGAACTTCCGACAGTATTTCAATATTTATATCATCTTGCTTCCCTTCAAACCCAAACTGAATTTTTCCTTTAGTTACTTCTTTCCCTCTTTTAAATTCATACGGTTGAATTTCTTTAAAAAAACGAATCGGGTTACTTATAATACTATCAGCTGGCAATGTAATCGTATCTGCTACAAAACCTATTTTATCATTTCTACTACTAAAAATGTAGTCGTTTGCTTGCTCTTTTAAAGCTAGCATTAAATATTTTCCTTCTCGTAAATTACTAAACTCAAAGTTTGTAGAATCTAACGTACTAGTTACGTAATTAGGTTTTTGTTTGTATATAATTGAGTCGTTATAAACACTATCTAACTTATACAACAACACACTTACTTCTTTTACTTCCTTTTTATCAAAAGCATCAGAAACAGAACCCTTTATTGTTAACGAATCGATATAACTCCCTGTAGAAAACACGTACTTGAAACTCTCTAATTTATTGTTTTCATTGTTGTCTTGAACCGCATTTCCGAAGTTAAATGTATACGTTGTATTCGATTGTAGGGTGTCTAATATTTTTATATTGATATACTTACTTGGAGTTCCTTGCGGAGTAATTAGTGGTGGGTTTTTCATTGGAGGTGAAACCACTAATTGCTTTTGTAAATCTTTTAAAACAATATACTCATCGAAATAAATACGAATATTATCTTCTTTAAAATGAATGGTTTCGTATGGTGGATTTGCAGTAACCATAATGGGTGCTGTTTCATCTTTTGGGCCTCCTTCTGGTCTTCCTTTACGTGCACAACTAACGATGATAAAAGCAAAAAGTGTTATTAAAATAAGATGTTTATTTTTCACAAATTGATGGTTTTAAATCCAATTTCAAAAGTAGTAAATTAAGATGGAAAGTTACTACCCTTTTTGCGTGTACGCCATAGTAGCAACACTAATGGTTATATTTTTAGTTTTTAACAATTCGTTTGCACAAGCTTCTATCGTTGCTCCAGTTGTAATCACATCATCAATTAGTAAAACATGTTTGTTTTCAAAAATTGTGGTGTTTGCTAATTTGAATTTGGTGTTACTATCAGAAAATCGTTCAAATCGCTGTTTTAATGTTTGCGTTTTAGTTGTTGAGGATCTAATAAGTACGTTTGCTTTATATTCAACATCGAGTATCTTACTTAATGTTTCTCCAAATAATGTTACTTGATTATAACCTCTCTTCCTCTGCTTTTTGGGATGCAATGGAACAGGAACAATATAATCTATGTCCTCAAAAACATTCATATCTACTAAATTACTTCCAAACCACTCACCAATAAAAACTCCTATTTCTGGTTGATTTTTATATTTTAATTGATGAATGAGTTTTTGAGTAATTCCATCTTTTTGATAATACAAAAACGAACGTACTTTTTCTACAGGAATTCTACCATAAAAAGTTGACATTAATGTAACATTTATATGCTCATTATCGTCTATAATTGGAAGATCATTTTTGCAAAATGTACACAGAAATTTTTCATTTTGAAGTAATGTTGTTTCACAATTTATACATAAATTGGGGTAGAATACATAAAATATATCTTTTAAAAATTGCATCTTTACAAGCCTTTTTTAACAGAAAGATACAAAAAGTAACAGAAAACGATATTTTGAGCACTAAATTTAACTTTTTTAAAGAAGCAGTAAAAAACTATAAAACATCAGGAACAATTATTCCTAGTTCAAGGTATTTGGCTAATAAAATGCTAAATGAAATTGATTTTACTACGGCGGAAGTAGTTGTAGAACTAGGCCCTGGTAATGGAGCAATTACACATCATATTCTCAATAAAATCAAACCGAATTCTGTACTGATTTGTTTTGAAATTAATGATGTTTTTTACCAAGAGTTACAAAAAATAAAACATCCACAGTTAATTGTTCTAAAAGCATCTGCTGAAAAAATTAAACCGGAACTTGAAAAGTTAGGCTACACTAAAGCAGATTATATTATTTCTAGCTTACCTTTAACTATTATTCCTAAAGAAATTTCACATGCTATTTTAGTAAAAAACTATAATTTTCTTGCTACTAACGGAGCTTTCATTCAGTACCAATACAGCTTAACTTATTACAAGAAATTAAAAGATGTTTTTGGTAATAATATTGACTTAAGTTTTGAGCCTTTAAACTTTCCGCCTGCATTTATTTACAAATGTGTTAAAAAATAAATAGTATATTAGCGCAAAACACAATTATACATCATACCCCCTAAAATGATGATCCCTTCAATAATAAAAAACAATGGCTTTACAGCCTTCTTGATTCTATTAGTGTTTATTATAGGTGTTCTTTCCTATCAAAATGCTAAAGACTATTCCGAATTAAAAGCTGTTTTCGAATTAGACAAAGATGAGTTAGAACAAGAACTCACCACTATCATTAAAGACTATAGGCAAGCTAGTTTTAAGAAAAATGAATATTCTTTAAAATTAAAAGACGAGCTAGAAAAGGTTGTTCAACTAAGAGATTCTGTTAAAAACTTAAAAGAAGCTGATTATCGATTTATACGATACTACAGAAAAAGAACAAAAATCCTTATCGAAGAAAACCATAAACTTTTTGAAAAAATAAATTACCTAAGCAGTATAAACGATGAGTTACTTTCAAAAAACGATAGTGTTAAACAGGCACTACTCTTTAAAGAACATCAAAACACAAAATTATCTAGTATAAACAACCAGCTAAGTAAAGAACGTCAAGTTTTAAAAGAAAAAGTTGCCATTGCAGAAGTTATTGAAATATCAACAATTAAAGCAGAAGCGCTTAAAAAAAAGAGAAACGGAAAATATACTTCTACAACGAGATCAGAAAAGGTAAATGCTTTTAAAATAGAGTTCGATTTATTAGAAAATAAAGTAGCTGCACCAGGTCCTAAAGAAGTACACATTCAAATTACTGATAACAACAACAATGTTGTGGCGCCTATAAAAGATGATTGTACTCATAATAAAAAAAAGATACCATGTAGTGATGTTTTAATCGCCGATTATAACAACAGACAATTGTCTATGGTTTCAGTCGTAAATATTAATAATAAAATAACTGCAGGTGTTTATCACATTAGTACCTTTGTAAATGGTATTAACGTCGGCAAAAATTCATTAGATTTAAAATAAACCTCCTTAATAGATAGAAAACACATAATATAAATTCAATTCCCCTAAAATCATGAATCATCAAAAAAAGAAGAATGTACTAATTATCGTACTCCTACTTCTAACAGTTTTCCTAATTTTTTATGCTCAGCAAAAATCAAACGAAAACAAAACACTCAACAACATTTTCTTAGAAGAAAAAGCCGATTTACAGCAAGATCTTGACGAAATGATTAAAGATTACACCGATGTTGTTGTTGGCAAAAAACGTTTAGCTGATAGATTAGAGATAGAGCTAACAAAAATGAAGAGTTTAAGAGACTCTATTAAAGGTTTAAAGTCTGATAATTTCAATTTAATCAGAAAATATCGAAGAAGAATTGCTACTCTAGAGCGTGAAAACAAAAAGTTGTTTATTCAAATAGATTCTTTAAACAGTGCTAACGAAGCCTTAACGCAAGAAAATGTTATTGCTAACGAAATTTTACAACAAAAAGACAGTGTAAACGAAAATTTAGTAGAAAAAAACAAAGAGTTAGAAGCTAAAGTAGCTATTGGAGGTATTATTAAAACAAGTCCTGTTAAAGCAATTGCAATGAAAGAGCGTAGTAGCGGAAAACTTACTACAACCTCTAGATCTAACAGAACTGATGCATTTCGAATAAATTTTGATTTATTAGAAAACCCTATCACTTCTTCTGGTGAAAAAAGAGTATACATTCAAATTACTGATGAAAACAAAAATGTAATTGCCCCTAAAGGAAAACTCAACCTAAAATCTGGTGTTAAAATTCAATATACAGATTCGTTAGAAGTAAATTACGATAACAATCGATTAAGCTTAGTTTCTTTAGTACTTGTTAATCGTGACGACATTAGAAGAGGCACTTATACCATCAGTACTTTTATTGATGGTATATACTCTGGGAACACTAAAATTAAGCTCAGGTAAAACAGTAATCATCCAAAATATTTTAACAAAAGTGAAGAGTTTACTAAATTCTTCACTTTTTTCTTTTTCAATACCCTAAGTTTAAATCCTTATTTTATTTTTGCAGTATGGCAAAACAAGAAGATCAATTTAAAAAAGTTTTATCGCACGCTAAAGAATACGGTTATGTATTCCAATCATCTGAAATTTACGATGGTTTAAGTGCGGTGTATGATTATGCTCAAAACGGAGTAGAATTAAAGAAGAATATTCGCGATTATTGGTGGAAAGCAATGGTGCAAATGCACGAAAACATTGTAGGTATTGATGCGTCAATATTAATGCACCCAACTACCTGGAAAGCTTCTGGGCACGTTGATGCTTTTAACGATCCATTAATCGACAATAAAGATTCTAAAAAACGATATAGAGCTGATGTTTTAGTAGAAGATTACTGTGCTAAAATTGAAGCAAAAATTGATAAAGAAGTAGCAAAAGCTGCAAAACGTTTTGGAGATGCTTTTAATAAGGAAGAGTTTGTTTCAACGAACGGAAGAGTTTTAGAGTATCAAGAAAAAATTAATACTATTTTAAGCAGGTTAGCTAAATCCTTAGAAAATGAAGATTTAGCGGATGTTAAAGCCTTAATTGAAGAGTTAGAAATTGCTGATCCGTTAACTGGTTCTAAAAACTGGACAGAAGTAAAGCAATTCAACTTAATGTTTGGTACTCAATTAGGAGCTTCTGCAGATAGTGCTATGCAAGTATATTTACGTCCTGAAACGGCTCAAGGAATTTTTGTGAATTTTTTAAACGTACAAAAAACTGGACGTATGAAAATTCCTTTCGGAATTGCACAAACTGGTAAAGCTTTCCGTAACGAAATTGTTGCACGTCAGTTTATATTTAGAATGCGTGAATTTGAGCAAATGGAAATGCAGTTTTTTGTAAAACCAGGAACTCAAAAAGAATGGTATGAGAAGTGGAAAGAAACGCGTTTAAAATGGCATTTATCATTAGGAATGGGTACCGATAACTATCGCTTCCATGACCATGAAAAATTAGCGCATTATGCTGATGCTGCCGCTGATATTGAATTTAAATTTCCATTCGGTTTTAAAGAGTTAGAAGGAATTCACTCGCGTACAGACTTTGATTTAAAAGCACATGAAGAATTTTCTGGAAAGAAATTACAATATTTTGATCCTGAAGAAAACAAAAACTATGTACCATACGTAGTAGAAACTTCTATCGGTTTAGACAGAATGTTCTTAGCTGTTTTCTCTAACTCTTTACAAGAAGAAGAATTAGAAAACGGTACTACTAGAACAGTATTAAAATTACCTGCTGTTTTAGCCCCAACAAAAGCGGCTATTTTACCATTAGTTAAAAAAGACGGATTGCCAGAAATAGCTCGTAAAATTGTAGATGATTTAAAATGGGATTTCAACGTTTCTTATGATGACAAAGACGCTGTAGGTAGAAGATATCGTCGTCAAGATGCTGCAGGAACTCCTTTCTGTATTACTGTTGATCATGACACTTTAGAAGACAATACTGTTACTATTCGTCATAGAGATACAATGGAGCAAAAACGTGTTAAAATAGAAGAATTAAGCAATATTATTAATCAAGAGGTAAATGTACGTTCTTGGTTACAAAAAATGGAAGCATAGTCTTTTAAAACCATAAAACAAGCAAAAATCCTAAGCCTAACCGTTTAGGATTTTTATTTTTGTATTAGAAAACTATTTCAAAAGAACAGATGAAGACATTACTTAAAATATTATTTGTAATTTTTTTACTATGGATGATTGTAGGAGCTTATCTTTTAAACACTGACCATCCCAAAGGTCAAGTTGTAATGGGCTTAGGCGTTTTATACATGTCTTTTGTATTAATGCCTATATTTATATACCATAGGTACAAAGATGGTAAGTATAAAAAATACATTATCAATTCTGATAAGAACAAAAAAAAAGCTGAGGACTAATCCTCAGCTTTTTTGTTTTCTAAATTCTGTTTGTTTATTGTAAGAAAGGCGAATAGTTTGTAGGATAATCTACTGCTTTTGCTAAACCATCTTTAGCAACTTCAAAATTAGAACCATATGCTTCATCAATCGCTAATAACATTTGGTTAGCCATTAACGCATATCCTCTAGCTGTTAAATGAATTCCATCTAAACTCACTAAACCTCCAGTTGCTAAACTCGTATTTAAGTTGTAGTCTCCAAACTCTAAACCTGTAGTAGAAGCTTTTTCTAAAAGAGCTTTTAAGTCAACAAAAGCCAATCCTTTAGCTTCCGCCATTGCTTTTATTGTTGTATTATATCCATCTGTAGCTGTTTTAATTTCTGCTTGTTCTTCTGGAGTTAACACCCATTTATCAGACAGTGGTAATGTTATTCCTTCTGCTGAAAACTGACCTGCTAACGAAGCTGGCAATAACCCACCACTTTGAGCTATCAAATCTGCTGCTGCTGCTGTATTAACTGTTCCTATGATTCCACTACTAGGTAATACTAATAAATCATTTTCTGTGGCTGATCTTGCTTTTCCATATTGCTTACCTAATAATTGAGCTACTAATGGTGCTGCTGCCTCTGGTAATCCTAGAGATTGAACAAAAGGAACAAAACTAGGACTTGCCTGTAAACCACCAATAATATACTGTTCTAAATCAGTAGCGTTTTCATCTTCTATAACTACAGGACTAGCCGCTGTTTTAGAAAACACAATTGATCTTTCTGGTTCACCTGCCGCTGCGTATACCTGATTAATTGCTCCATAAACATTATTAAGTAAATCTATCTGAGCTGCAAACTCTTCATTTGAAGGATCTAATGGAGCGTAAGGTACAGTTGTAAAATGTGGTAATGTTGTAATATAAGGTAAATTTGCCACTACCCCCTTAGCATCTGAAGTTGGTGCTAAAGTGTTAATAATAGCTCCAAATACTTGTTCAAAAACTGCTTGTGGAGTGATTTCTCCAGCAGCACCTCCTGCAACAGCATAATCTAACACGTCATTTCCTCCCATTTCAGATAAGGTAAAAAAAGTTGGTTGTTTTGATGCTATTTCAGCTAATAAGGTAGATTGAGTTGGACTCATTCTAACAAAATAAGGATTAGCCGTAGCCGGTTCTACCTGTAAGCCAGCAGGACTACCGTAACCTGGAGCTAAAAAATGAAAGCTTTTCACTCCTGGAATTCCATAGTTACTAAAACTTGCTGCATTTGTTGCTGGATAACCTGCTATGGTTGTTGGCGTTTTATCAAGCCCTGTTGGTAACCCTGTTGTAGCATCAAAATAATACCTTGGGTCTAAAACAACATCACCTGTTACTGGATGAATCATTCCCCCAATATTATCTTCCATTAAAGGTTGATTAAAATCTCCACCTCCTACCATAGCAAATTTACTTGCTAAAATATTTGGAAAAGAATTTTGTTGTCCAATCTTGAACAAAGCTCCATCAGTATACCCTGCTGTAAAAGAACCTCCTACTGCTATATAACTTGAAAAGTCTACACTTCCTGCACTTAAAGCTATGTTGTTTTCTGCTTCAGCTTCTTCTTTAATTTCTGGTAAGGTATTATCTACATCACAGGCAGCAAAACCTAAAAATAACGCAGATAAAAAAGTATATTTTATTGTGTTTTTCATTGTTTCTTTTTTTAGTTGTTGATAGTCCATGAAATGTAGTATTGAGAACCAACAGCTCCCACTCCTGGGGCACTTAAGTATTCTTTTCCTGTTAAATTAGAACCTCCTACTTTAAACACAGACTTTATTGATGGGATAGAGTAGTTAACTTGAGCATCAAGAACTGTTCTTTCTTCTATTGTGCCTTCTAAGAAAGTAGATTGCCAATAAAACTCATCTTGCCAACGTGCACTAATGTTAAAACCAAAATTTTCAAATAAATTTGGGTGTCCAAATTGCATTTTTACTTTATGCTCAGGTGTATTAAAACCTGCTTCGAAATCTGGGTCAGCTGCTTGATCAAAATCAAATCTAGACCATGTATAATTTAATCCTATATCAAATCCATTAAAAATTTTAGTGTTTAATCCTAAACCTACTCCGTATGAATTTACATCTACTGTTGAGTTTGTCTTTACACTAAAAGTTCTTATCAAGTCTCTATTTTGTAAATTACTAAGAGTAGGTTGTGTCGTAGGGTCAACTAAAACAACCACGTCTTTATTTGAAATAAAGTCAGAGTACATATTATAATAAGTACTAAAATCTACTGATAACTTGTTTTCTCCTAAAGGAAGCGCTGCTCGATAACCTATTTCAAATGACTTTACTTTTTCTGGATTTACCAAAGCTGTTTTAACTAGAGAAGGATCTGGAACACTTGGATCGTTTGGTGCATCTGCTTTTTCAGTAATTGAAGCCGCTGAATACCCTCTATTAAGTACATCTTGACCTGTTAAGGTAAAAGTCCCTGTTGTAGTTTGTGCAGTAGCAGAAAAACGATCAATATTATCTGGAGCTGTTCCTAAAATGTATCCTGCTCCTGTAGCTAAACCAATGTATTGATCTTGTGTTGTAGGATTACGGAATCCTGTTTGAAAAGATGCTCTAAAGTTGTGGTTTTTACTTTCACCTGCTGCATAAGCTAATGAAACTCTTGGTGTGAAGTTACCATCAAAGTTATCTGACTTATCATAACGTGCAGAAGCTGTAAACTTTAAACGATCATCCATCATTTTCTTTTGGATTTGTGTATATACACCATATTCTCCATATTTAATTGGCCCGTCATTATCAGTATAAATAGTTCCGTAAGAGTTTAATCTATATTGTCTATAAGAACCTCCAACTTGAACCTCAGCCCAATCGATATAATCACGTAAATTTAAGTTTGCATCTGCATGATAATAACTTGTATTATCTCTAAACTTAGATCCTGTTAATAAGTCTGGGTCAGAAGTCACCTCATTAAATAATCTTGTAAATTCAGCAGAACCAGGTTCTGGTCTGTTTCTATCAGCAAACTCTCTAGCTATATCATGTGATCCATGCATTAAATATGCTCCCGCATATTCTTGAAACCAAGCTGTATTATCTTTCCATTTGCCATTTATATTGATTGCAGCAAAACGAGTATCGTAAGAATCTCCTGCGTCTTCACCTGCGTAATATCCTCTAACAAAGAAGTTTTTACCTCTAACTTCTAATTTGTGTTGCTCCATAAAGAAATTAGCAAGATTGTAACGGTTTTGTCCTTGGTAAATAGTATTACCTGTACCATATTTAGAGTTCCATATTATTTCTACTCGATCATTTCCTAATGGACGATAGTGAATAGCTCCATTGAACTTTACACTTTTTGCTTCGTTAGACATTAAATCTACCTCTCTATATCCTGTTCTACTAACTTTTCCAATAGCTCCTCCTAAATCAACAGAAACTTCATCTCCATAAGTATTTGCGCCATCATAATTAGGATCATCATTATGACTCATACCTGGAATATATGTACCACCGATACCTGTTGTGTTTCTATAATCAGTAGCATGCCATTCTTCTCCTTTCAAATAAGAGAAACTAGCTTTAACTGCAAAATAATCATCAAAAGCATGTGCCATTTTGATAGTAGCATCATAATAACCATTGTCTCCTGCTGCTTCTTGACTTGTTAAACCTGCTTTTAAACCTACACTAATTCCTTGTTCATTAAATGGGTTTTCACTACGCATTAACATAATACCGTTAAATGCGTTAGCCCCATATAGAGCAGAAGCGGCTCCTGGTAAAATTTCAACACTTTTTACATCTACTTCAGAAATTCCTAATAAGTTTCCAATTGCAAAGTTTAATGCTGGAGATGCATTATCCATTCCATCAACCAACTGAACAAAACGCTCATTACCAAAAGTAGCAAAACCACGAGTGTTAACTGTTTTAAATGTTAAACCTCCTGAGTTAATATCTACTCCTTTTAAATTTTCTAAACCATCATAATACGATGCAGAAGCGGTATTTTTAATCGCTCTTGAATCAAAACGTTCAATAGTTACAGGCGATTCCATAACACGTTCTGGGGTTCTAGAAGCTGAGATAACAACTTCATCTAACGAAGTAGCATTTTCGGTTAAGCTAACCTCAACAACTTGGTTGTTTTTAGTTATTTCAACTGTTTGTGTTTGATACCCTAAAGAAGAGATTTCAATTGTAAACGGTGGGGTATCTGTTACCGTCATTGTAAACTTTCCGTCAAAATCAGTAGAAGTACCAACTGCTTTTCTTGAAACCTTAATGTTTGCTCCCGGAATAGGCTCTCCTAATGAGACGTCTTTTACCGTACCTGTAATGGTAGTTTGAGCAACCATTATTGCTGTGCCAAATAGCACAAATGCAACAAGTAATAGTTTTTTCATCATAATGTAAAATAATTTGTTAACTGCTTTGCAAAATACAATTTTTTTTCATTTACGAAATATATCCTGTTCTTTTTTACTATTTTATTAAATAATTAGATAATTTTTTTACTAAATCTGAATTTTAGATTTTATTCTTGAAATATTATTTATCCTCTTATACAAATTGTATTTTTGCCTAAATTTATTTGTAACCTTGGAAATTACACATTCTATTTTTGACTTCACTCCTACTCAAAAAACAATAGTTACCATTGGTACTTTTGATGGTGTGCACATTGGGCATCAAAAAATTATTGAAAAGCTAGTGCATGAAGCAAAATCTAGCGGAAAAAAATCGGTACTACTTACTTTTTTTCCACACCCTAGAATGGTGTTACAAAAAGACGTTTCTATCAAATTGATTAATACAATTGATGAACGTGCACAACATCTTGAAAAATTGGGATTAGATTATTTAATCATTCATCCGTTTAGTAAAGAGTTTTCAAGACTTACTGCTTTAGACTTTGTTCGAGATGTTCTAGTGAATCGACTAAACATTTCTAAATTAATCATTGGATACGATCATCACTTCGGAAAAAATAGAGAAGGAAACATTGAACAACTAACCGAATATTCTCATTTATACGATTTTACGGTGGAAGAAATTCCTGCTCAAGATATTGATGAAGTTTCTGTAAGCTCTACCAAAATTAGAAAAGCACTTGCTAACGGTCAGTTAAAAACCGCTAACAACTATTTAGGATATAACTTTTCTCTCACAGGAAAAGTTGTAAACGGCAAACAATTAGGCGGCAAAATAGGATTTCCTACTGCTAATATTGATGTTTTTGAAGAGTATAAATTGATTCCTAAAACTGGAGTTTACGTTGTCAAATCAACTATACACAATGCTTCTGTTTACGGAATGATGAATATTGGAAATCGTCCTACTGTTGATGGCGAATACCAAACCATTGAAGTCCACTTTTTTGATTTCAACCAAAACCTATATGATAAAGAGTTAACCATTGAACTGTTATACTTTTTAAGAGATGAACAAAAGTTCGATTCTGTTCCCGATTTAATATCACAACTTAAAAAAGACAAAGAAACTTCTTTAAACTACCTCAAAACAATTAGCCTCTAGCATTGCTTAAGTCTGTTGCTTCTTTTATCTTTGCTTTTCTTAAAAATTAAAAAGATGTTACAGGTTCAGTTTATTAGAGAAAACAAACAAACTGTTTTAGACGGATTAGCAAAACGTAATTTTGCTGATGCCGAAGCAATTATTGAAGAAGTATTAACTACTGATGAAACACGTAGAGCTACACAAGTTTCGTTAGACAATATATTGGCTGAATCTAACAAAATATCCAAGGAAATTGGTGGTCTTTTTAAATCTGGTAAAGTTGAAGAAGCGAATCAACTAAAAGCAAAAACAGGTGAATTAAAAGAGGAATCTAAACAATTAACTGAAGAGTTAAACGCTGCTGCTGATAAATTAAACGAGTTATTATATCAAATTCCTAACATTCCGCATGCTTCTGTAAAAGCAGGAAAGAATGAAGAAGATAATGAAGAAGTTTTTAAAGAAGGAATTATTCCTGATTTAGGAGAAAATGCGTTACCTCACTGGGAATTAGCTAAGAAATACGATATCATCGATTTTGAATTAGGTGTAAAAATTACAGGTGCTGGTTTTCCTGTATATAAAGGAAAAGGAGCTCGTTTACAACGTGCTTTAATCAACTATTTCTTAGACAAGAATACAGCGGCTGGTTATAATGAAGTACAAGTTCCTCATTTGGTAAATGAAGCTTCTGGTTTTGGTACGGGTCAGTTACCTGACAAAGAAGGACAAATGTATCATGTAACTGGAGATAACTTATACTTAATTCCTACAGCTGAAGTTCCAGTAACCAATATGTTTAGAGATGAAATCGTACAAGAAAATGATTTACCAATTACTGTAACTGGTTACACCCCTTGTTTTCGTCGTGAAGCGGGAAGCTACGGAGCACATGTTCGTGGATTAAATCGTTTACATCAATTTGATAAAGTAGAAATTGTTCGTGTTGAGCACCCTGATAATTCTTACAATGCCTTAAACGGAATGGTAGAACATATCAAGGAAATTTTACGTGAATTAAAATTACCGTATCGTATTTTACGTTTATGTGGTGGTGATACAGGATTTACTTCTGCCTTAACTTTTGATTTTGAATTATACTCAACTGCTCAAGAACGTTGGTTAGAAATTAGTTCTGCTTCAAATTTTGAGACTTTTCAAGCAAATCGTTTAAAGTTACGTTTCAAAAATAAAGAAGGAAAGAGTCAATTAGTACACACTTTAAACGGAAGCTCTTTAGCCTTACCTCGTGTGTTGGCTGGTATTTTAGAGAATTACCAAACTGAAAACGGAATTAAAATTCCTGAAGTATTAGTTCCTTACTGTGGTTTTGATATGATTGATTAATCAATCTTCAATATAAAAATGAAAAAATCCCAAGCCTCAATTACGATGCTTGGGATTTTTAATTAATCAATCCCCATTGAAAAAAAATATGTTTAGTTGGCAACTACCGCTACCATTAATCTCTTGTATTTGTTCATTTCAAGCAATGCTTCAAAATATTGAGTTATTTGACCTTTTCTCATAAACTCATTTGCATTCTGCTTTGCTATCTCGTATTGTGTAGTAAAGTTTTTCATAATTAACATTGTTTAGTTGTTTTACTAATAAGACAAAGTTCGTGCCAAAATGTTACAGTACTTTTCAAAAAAGCACCCCTTTTAATAGTATTTTAACAATTATGTTCAGTATTTTTGATAAATGAAAAGAGTCGTTATTCTATTTAATTTACTGGTATTTAGTTTGTTTTGTCATGCACAACAAAACGAATTTATCATTGCTGAAAATTATTTTAGAAATAATGAATATGAAAAAGCAATTCAGTTATATAAAGAGTTATACAACCAAAGCCCTTACAACACTACTTATTTAGAAAGATTAATTACTTGCTACCAAGAAACCGAACAATTTTCAGTTGCTGAAGAGCTTCTTTTTCAAAAGTTAAAAGAAAAACCAAATTTAGCTTACTTGCATGTTGTTCTAGGTCACAACTTCGAACGTCAAGAAAAAATAGATACTGCAAACAAACACTATCAATTAGCAATAGAATCCATTAATAACAAGGCTAATTACGGAGCATTAATTGCTGGTATGTTTAAAAATTACAGCAAACTAGATTTAGCTATTGAAACCTTTCAAAAAATAATGGATATAAATCCGAAAGCTAATTATGGGTTTCAAATGGCTCAAATTTATGGTGAAAAAGGTGATTTTAAACAAATGTTCGAATCATACATCGATTTGGTTGATAAAAACGAAGGCTACCTCAACAATGTTAAACGTTATGCTGGTAAATACTTAACCGATGATAGTGAAGATGAAAATAATATTTTATTCAAAAAAGCTTTATTAAAAAGATCTATAAGTAACCCAAAAGACATTTGGAACGACCTACTTTCTTGGTTGTTTATTAGGCAAAAAGAATACAGCAAAGCACTTATTCAAAGCAAAGCATTGTTTGCCAGAGATCCTGATAATTTAAATAGGATTAATGAACTAGGTAAAATAGCTTTGGAAAATAAAGACTACGAAACTGCTAAAGAATGTTTTGATCTTATTATTGAAAACACCAATTACCCAAGAGATAAGTTTGAAGCCATAAACAACAATCTGAGAATAGCTATAGATACAAGCCAACCAGACATTGACCAACGTTTTGATGCTATTTTTAAAGAATACGGTATAAATTCAAAAACATTATTCACCCAAATAGCTTATGCCGATTATTTAACCTTTACCAAAAACACCCCTGAAGAAGCTGAAGTTATTCTACAAAAATCTTTAGATTTTTCTAACTCAAGGTTTATAAAAGCTTCTATAAAATTAAAGTTGGGAGATGTTTTAGTGTACATGGGTAAATTCAATAAAGCTCTCATTTATTATTCACAAGTACAAACATTATTTAAAAATCATAATATTGGGCAAGAAGCTCGTTTTAAGGTAGCCCAAGCATCTTACTTTAAAAACGACTTTAAATGGGCTAAAGCACAACTAAAAGTTTTAAAAGGGTCAGCATCTCAACTTATTGCCAACGATGCAGCAAACCTGTTTTTAACTATTTCAGACAACGAACCTAAAGACAGTATATCTTCTGGATTGAAAGAATATGCTAAAGCCGATTTGTTAGCTTTTCAGAATAAAAACGACGAAGCTATTGTTGTTTTAAGTGAAATTATTACAACTTATAGAGGACAAGCTATTGAAGACGAAGCCTTATTTAAACAAGCTCAGTTATTTATTAAAAAGAAGCTATTTGATGAAGCTATTTTAAATTATGCTAAAATCATAGCCTTAGATAAAAAAGGAATTTATGTTGATGATGTATATTACTACATGGCAGAATTATACAACAACGAATTAAATAACCCAGAAAAGGCTAAAGAATACTATCAAAAGATTATTTTTGACCACCCTTCGAGCATCTATTTAGTAGAAGCTCGTAAAAAGTTCAGAAAACTAAGAGGAGACGATATTAATTAAAGCAACAATTTCACTATTTATCAACCAAGTAAAGCTTGTTTAATAGATTAATTCATCACTTACTAAATTATAAAAAGATGTACATATACAACGTAACCGTAAATATAGACGAAAGTATCCACGCCGAATGGTTAATTTGGATTGAAAACCATATCCCAGAAGTGTTAGCAACGGGGCATTTTATCAGTGCAAAAATGACGCAAGTACTGGTTGAAGAAGAAATGGGAGGAATTACCTATTCTATTCAATATACAGCAAGAACTCGTGAAGATTTGGATAACTACTACAAGTACAGTGCAGATAAATTACGTAATGACGGATTAATAAAATTTGCAGATAAAATGCTAGCATTCCGTACAGAACTTAAAGTAGTTAATGAGTTTTATCCGACAGTGAATAGTAATTAAAAATGCAAGAAAAAATCTATCAAAAGAAAAAACTACTCATAATCGTAGGAATACTCATAGCAACTTTAGGTGGAGTTATGGGATATTACACTTATGATAATAACCCTTGGGAAACCATTAGTGGAGTAATTAGCGGGATAGGTTTTGGACTAACATTTATTGCCTTAACAATAAAACCACCAACCAAATAGATACAATAAAGAATGACCGTAAGAGCTAAAAAACATTTAGGACAGCATTTTTTAAACGATGAAAACATCGCAAAAAAAATAGCTGATACTTTAACCGAAAACGGATACGATAACGTATTAGAAATCGGTCCTGGAATGGGGGTTTTAACAAAGTATTTATTAGAAAAAAAGCCTAAAGTTACCGTAATGGAACTTGATTCTGAATCGGTGGTTTATTTACAAGACACCTTTCCTGTTGAACATATTAAGTTAGACACTTCAAAAGAAAAATTTAATATCATTGAAGGTGATTTCTTAAAAAAGAACTTTACAGAAATATTCAACAAACAACAAGTAGCTATTATAGGAAACTTTCCTTACAATATTTCATCACAAATTGTTTTTAAAGCGATTGAAAACAGAGAGTATGTTCCTGAATTTTCAGGAATGTTTCAAAAAGAAGTAGCTGAACGAATTGCTGAAAAAGAAGGAAGCAAAACCTACGGAATATTATCCGTATTAACGCAGGCTTTTTACGATGCTGAGTATTTATTTACCGTTCCTCCGTCAGTTTTCAACCCACCTCCAAAAGTAGATTCTGGAGTTATTCGTCTTATCAGAAAAGAAAACTATACACTTCCTGTAGATGAAAAATTATTCTTTAGAGTCGTAAAAACTGCTTTCAATCAACGAAGAAAAATGTTGCGTTCAAGCTTAAAATCTTTCAATCTTTCGGATACCTTAAAAGAAGACCCTATATTTGCGATGCGTCCCGAGCAATTATCGGTACAAAAATTCATAGAATTGACACAAAAAATAGCGCAAGACAACAGTTAAACGCTTATTTTTAAGTTAGTTTTAGAATATTCAACTCTCTATTATCGGCTAAAATCGTAAACGATGGCATTAGAAATTACGAAAGACTTACTAGAGCGCGTAGAAGATCTTATACAAAATCAGAAAGATAAATCGCTTTCTAAATTTTTCTCAGACTTCCACCATGCAGATATTGCAGAAGTATTAGATGAATTGTCTTTTGATGATGCTGTATATATCATTCGATTACTAGACAGCGAAACCACTTCAGAAGTATTAATGGATGTTGATGAGGAAGTTCGTGAAAACATTCTTGAACAACTTTCTGCTAAAGAAATTGCCGAAGAAATTGATGAATTAGATACCGATGATGCTGCCGATGTCATTGCTGAACTTCCAGAAGAGCGTAAACAAGATGTAATTCAACAAATTGAAGACCGTGAACACGCCAAAGAAATCGTTGAATTATTACGTTACGATGAAGATTCTGCTGGGGGATTAATGGCTAAAGAGCTTGTAAAGGTTAATGAAAACTGGAATGTACTTACCTGTGTTAAAAAAATGCGTTTGCAAGCAGAAGAAGTAACCAGAGTACACTCCATTTACGTAGTAGACGATGAAGGGAAACTGAAAGGACGTTTGTCTTTAAAAGACCTTTTAATGGCGTCTACCCGTGCTAAAATATCAGATGTTTATATTCCTAAAGTAGATTTTGTTCATGTTCATGATAAAGCAGAAGAAGTTGCTAATATTATGAGTAAATATGACCTTGAAGCGATTCCTGTTGTTGATGAATTAGGTGTTTTAGTAGGAAGAATTACCATTGATGATATTGTTGATGTAATTAAAGAGGAAGCTGAAAAAGATTACCAATTAGCTGCCGGTATTACCCAAGATGTAGATTCTGAAGATAGTATTTTTGCCTTAACCAAAGCACGTTTACCTTGGTTATTCTTAGGAATGGTTGGTGGACTGAGTGCTGCTAGCATTATGGGAGTTTTTCAAGATGCTATGGAAAAAAGTCCTATTCTCTTTTTATTTACACCACTAATTGCGGCGATGGCGGGTAATGTAGGAGTACAATCCTCAGCAATTATTGTACAAGGTTTAGCTAATGACGGAATTAAAGGTTCTATCTGGAATCGTTTATTAAAAGAAGTTTCTTTAGCAATGCTTAATGGGGTAATCTTAGCTATTTTATTATTCTCTTTTGTATGGATAGCCAAAGGGGATTTTCAAGTAGCTTTAGCGATTTCTACTTCACTATTTTCAGTTATTATTGTCGCTGGTTTGGTTGGTACCTCTATTCCGTTAATTTTAGATAAATATGGAATAGATCCTGCTATTGCAACAGGACCTTTTATTACAACCAGTAATGATATTTTTGGAATTCTAATTTACTTTTCAATAGCCAAAATGATTATTGGCTTTTAATCGAAGAGCATAGCCAAGGAATAAATTCCCCGGAGCTTTTCCGTAGTTTAATCTATAGATTCTACTTTTTCAATCAGATTATCAATTTTTTCATTAGGAATAAAGCCTTTCAACATTAGGAAAGCTCCGAAAACGATGAGTAATATTCCCATTCCGCGTTTTATACGGTAAATAACTAAAGGAGTTAATCTACTTTTTAATTGTTTTGCTAAAAGTATCTTTCCTAAATCGGTAATCATATATCCTGCTATTACAGTACCAAAATACCATACTAAATACTTCGGATTCATATCGTAAGTAGGACCAATTACCACAATCAATCCTAACCAAAACGCTAAGACTCCAATATTGATAAAGTTTAAAAAGAATCCTTTAAGCAACAGTTTTAGGTAGTTGTTGCTTTCTGGTAAAGCAACATCAGGTGCTTCTGCTTCCTTTTTATTGTTTTTATCTAAATACGTAATTAATCCGTAAACAATTAAGACCAATCCGCCGATAAGAAACAACCGCGGATCGTCTTTTATTTTTTCTAACAGACTTCTACTTCCAAAATAGGCAATTAACATAAAAGAAATATCCCCTAAAATCACCCCAAGATCAAAGGCAATAGCTGCTCGAGCACCTTTTAAAATACTTGTTTTTATTAGCATAAAAAACACTGGCCCTATCATAAAAGCCATAAAAACACCTACTAAAAAAGCGTTTTTAAAATCGTAGAAATCCATAGTTATAAAGTTACGACTTACTAAACATCGTCAAAATCTACCACAATCTTCTGAGTCGTCGGATGCGCTTGACACGTAAGAATTAATCCTTCTTCTAATTCTTCGTCTGTTAAAATTGAGTTTTTCGCCATTACTGCTTCTCCTTCGGTAACTTTTGCAATACAACTACTGCAAACCCCTCCTTGACAAGAATAAGGAGCATCTAATTTATGGTGTAAAGAAGCCGCTAAAACCGTATCTGTCTTCTCCATCATAAAAGTATGCTCTTCATCATCTAACAGTACAGTGATTTCAGATTTTCCATCAGGAATATTTAACGCTGCTTCTTCATCTGAAACGCTTGCAGTAAATAATTCAAAATTGATATCTCTTTCATCAAACCCATCTTCTTGTAGTGTATTAGAAACCGTTTGAATCATCTCTTCTGGTCCACATAAATATACAGAATCAAAAGCAATATCTTTATGAATATTCTTTACGAAGTAATTTACAAGTCCTTTGTCAATTCTACCAAACTTAGTATTCGTTCTCACCTCTTGGCTAAATACATAGTGTAAATTTAATTGAGAAGGATGTTTTTCTGCTAACTCATTTAATTCATCGTAAAAAATAGTACTCTCTGCTTTCTTGTTTCCAAAAACCAAAGTAATTGTTGAAGTTGGTTCATTTTCTAACACTGCTTTTACCATCGATAAAACTGGTGTAATACCACTTCCTGCAGCAAAAGCTAAATAATTCTTTTGCGCTTGAGGCTCTATGATAAACTTTCCTTCTGGCTCAGAAATTTCTAAAAAAGTATTCTCTTTTAATTTCGTAGTAGCATAGGTTGAGAATTTTCCATGATCAACAGCTTTTACAGCTACTTTTATTTGTTTACTGTTAGGTGAAGCACAAATAGAATAAGCTCTTCTTATTTCCTTATCATCTAAATTGGCTTTTATGGTAATATATTGTCCTGCAATAAAGGTATAATTACTTGCTAACTCAGCAGGAACATCAAATAAAATTGAAACAGCATCTGCCGTTTCCTTTATTATTTTTTCAATACGTAGTTTGTGAAATGTAGACATTTATTCATTTTATAAGGATTACAAAAATAAGA
The DNA here is from genome assembly GCF_051200845.1 of Tenacibaculum sp. A30. Taxonomy (NCBI): domain Bacteria; kingdom Pseudomonadati; phylum Bacteroidota; class Flavobacteriia; order Flavobacteriales; family Flavobacteriaceae; genus Tenacibaculum; species Tenacibaculum sp. A30. Next base: position 1,924,556 of record NZ_CP195160.1, on the reverse strand, counting down.
AACTCAGCACGAACAAAAGTCAGGGTTTTTGTAAAAAGTATACCTAAGAATTTTATACATAAGAAAATTATGTATATTTGTTGCGAGTCGCAAACACAAAAAAGCAACCATTCAATATTGACACAATGGGAAATCAGAAATTATATAAAGGCTCTTTACAAACTATTATTTTGAAGTTATTAGCTCAAAATGATAAAATGTACGGATACGAAATCACACAAAAAGTAAAAGAACTTACCAAAGGTGAACTAAAAATTACTGAAGGCGCTTTGTATCCTGCCCTACACAAACTTGAAGCAGAAGGCTTGTTAGATGTTGAAGTTGCTAAAGTTGGTAATCGCTTACGTAAATATTATAAACTTACAGAAAATGGAACGAAAGAAACTGCTAATCGTATTTCAGAAATGCAGGAGTTTTTAAGTACCATGCAACAATTGGTAAACCCTAAGTTTAGTTTGGAATAATTTTTTAAGCTATGGAATTAACAAAAGAACAAATACAAGAAATTGACAACTACATCAATGCTTGTGGTATTAAATTTTATGATGTAAAAGCTGAATTAGTAGACCATTTTGCCTCAATTTTAGAGCATCGTCTAGAAAAAGAACCTAATTTAAATATCAAAAAAGCTATTATAGAAGAACATAAAAAGTTTAGCGACCAAGGCTTTAAAAATTTATTAAAAACAAAAACCGATACTGTTCACAAACGTTTTTATAAGCTGACTTTTTTACACTTACAATCGTTTTTTAAATTACCTAAACTCATAATAACAATTGCTATTTTTTATCTATTTAAAGAATTAATGAACCTCTTTGAAAACAAAGAACATTTCTTCAATTTACTTAGTGGAATTGGTCTTTTTATTATAGCACAATTGTTCATTCGAGTAACTACTAACATTGGAAGTAAAAAAGATAAATTTCTTGTTCTGAATAAGTCAGACATGTTTTTAAACCTTATAAACTCTCTTTTTATCTTTTTTAATAGTAGTGTTACCTTCAGAAGTGACCAAAGTTTCACCAATAATAATTATAATTTAATTCATTTAGGAGTATTTGTTTTATTACTGCTTTTTTATTGGTCTGGGGAATATGTTTTTTATCAAAATAAACAAACCATAAAAAAACAGTACCCTAACGTATTGGTATAAGCTATGGAATTAACGAAAGAACAAATTAAAAAAATAGATCTTTTTTTAGAAGGAATAGGAATTGAATATCTCGATATCCGTTTTGAAATGGTAGATCATATTGCTACTGAAATTGAAAATACAGTCGAAGATACAAATGCTTTTTTTGAGTATAATGGATTTCAAACTCCTTTTATCAAATATATGCTTAGCAGAAAAAAGGAATACTTCGAAAGCTATAAAAAACAAAAAAGAAAAGCTTTTTGGTTTAACATAAAAAGAACACTTGTTACTGTTTTTAAAGAATCTATAAAACCTATTAATTTTATAGCTATTTTACTCTTTTTATTTGCTATTAATCTCTTGGAAAACTTTAACTTAAAATATGCGAGTGAAGTTGTCTTTGTTTCATTTTTTCTTAGTTTCTTTTATTTTACGATAAAGTTTAATCAGTTTAAAAAGAAATTTGGGGCTATTAAAATTATTCATGCTTATGCATCTATTTTTATGTTCAACTACATTGTCTCTTTTCACTTTCCTGGAATTACCCCTATTTTTAGTGAAAGTAGTTATTCTCCTTTTCTTCTATATAAATGTGCTATAGCTTTAATAGTTAATATTTTAGTTTTTAAATGTTATCTAAATGAAAAATCAAACATTGAAAAGCGCCTTAAAAATTTAGCTTAAATACTATGAAACTAACCGACCAACATATAGAACAATTATACAAGTTTACACGTCAACATTTTGTTGAGCATTATGATGTGCAAACAGAGTTAGTAGATCACTTAGCTAACGATATTGAACAAATTTGGGAAGAAAATCCAACACTCACTTTTGAGCAAGCTCGCGATAAATCGTTCAAAAAATTTGGTGTTTTTGGGTTTATGAATGTCGTTGAAGAAAAACAAAAGCAAATGAATAAAAAGTACAGAAAAATTATTTGGAGCTACCTAAAACAATGGTTTACGCTACCTAAAATAATTTTAACTCTAAGTTCTGTTTTTATCTTTTATTTTTTATTCCAAATACCATATTATGGAAAGTATTTTTTCTACGGTTTAGAAGTTTTCTTTTTCCTTTTTATAATAATTAGATGTCAATTTTTAATCAAGCAACAAAAGCAGCGAGTAAAAGAAACTGGTAAAAACTGGTTATTAGAAGATATCATTTTTAAAATGGCATCTACTAACTTTATTGTCTTTTTTTCTAATGTATATAATATTTTTCGATTAGCAGAACTGATGCATAGAAAAGAGTTTACGCTTTTTATTTCTGTCTTTTCGGTTCTTTTAATATTAGTGTCTTACATCACTTTAGAGTTAATCCCTAAAAAGTCAGAAGAATTACTCGAAGCACAGTATCCTGAATATAAATTTGCGAACAATTAAAACTCTAAAAATCCAATTATCTAATAGTCCAACAATCTAAATTACTTTTTCCCTTCAACCACAACAACAATCTCGCCTTTGGCAGGTTTTTCAGTATAATATGCTAACACTTCTTTTACACTTCCTCGCTTGGTTTCTTCAAACAATTTTGTCAATTCTCTAGAAACAGATAATTGTCTATCTTCACCAAAATACTCAGCAAAATTTGCTAAGGTTTTTAATAATTTATGCGGACTCTCATAAAAAATCATGGTGCGTGTTTCTTCTGCTAAGAACTGTAAACGTGTTTGACGTCCTTTTTTTACAGGTAAAAAACCTTCAAAAACAAATTTATCATTTGGTAAGCCAGAATTTACTAATGCAGGCACAAAAGCAGTCGCCCCAGGTAAGCATTCTACCTCTATATTGTTTTGTACACAAGCTCTAGTCAGTAAAAAACCAGGATCAGAAATTGCAGGAGTTCCTGCATCTGAAATCAAAGCAAAAGTTTCACCACTTTGCAAACGTTTTACAATAGCTTCAACCGTTTTATGTTCATTGTGCATGTGGTGCGATTGCATGGGCGTAGCAATATCAAAATGCTTTAGCAACTTTCCGCTAGTACGCGTATCTTCTGCTAAAATATAATCTACTTCTTTTAAGACTTTTAACGCTCTCAGCGTAATATCTTCTAAATTCCCAATCGGTGTAGGCACCAAGTACAATTTGCTCATACAACAAAACTACAAAGTTTTTAGTCTAAAAAGTTAGGAATCTCTACCTTTTTGTACTTTTGCTATATGTCGAACGACCTTTTGAAAAACATTCAAATTCCTGCTGATTTACGTAAGCTAACATCAGACGAATTACCACAGCTTGCCAAAGAATTGCGCGAGTTTATTATTGATGTAATCGCCACTAAAGAAGGACATTTAGGCGCAAGTTTAGGTGTGGTAGAGTTAACCATTGCGCTTCATTATTTGTTTGATACTCCTAACGATTTATTGGTTTGGGATGTTGGGCATCAAGCTTACGGACATAAAATTTTAACAGGAAGAAAAGACGTTTTTCACACCAATCGTCAATTTGATGGAATTTCAGGTTTCCCAAAACGTTCTGAAAGTGAATACGACACCTTTGGTGTTGGGCACTCTTCTACCGCTATTTCAGCAGCTTTAGGAATGGCAATTGCTTCAAAACTGCAAGGGATTCATAAGCACCATATAGCAGTAATTGGTGATGCTTCTATCGCAAGCGGAATGGCTTTTGAAGCGTTGAATCATGCAGGAGATACCAATGCTAATTTGTTAGTTATTCTGAATGATAACGCTATTGGTATTGATCCATCTGTCGGTGCATTAAAGGATTATTTAACTAAGATTAAATCACCTCGATTAGAAGTTGAGCAACACAATATTTTTGAAGCCTTAAATTTTGACTATTCAGGTCCTATTGACGGACATAATTTTGAAGAATTACTCTCTGAATTAGAACGTCTAAAAAATATTCAAGGTCCGAAGTTTTTGCATGTAATTACTACTAAAGGAAAAGGATTACGACAAGCAGAACAAGATCAAGTAAAATACCATGCTCCTGGAAAATTTGATAAAATTTCTGGTGATGTATTACCCAAAGAAGAAAGCAAGTACACAAAATATCAAGATGTTTTTGGTAAAACCATTGTTGAATTAGCACAGCAAAACGAAAAAATTGTAGGAATTACTCCTGCTATGTTAACAGGTAGTTCCTTGAAGTTTATGTTAGAAGCTTTTCCTAACCGAACTTTTGATGTGGGGATTGCCGAACAACATGCAGTAACTTTAGCTGCAGGTATGGCAACTCAAGGGTTAATTCCATTTTGTAACATTTATTCTACCTTTTTACAACGTGCTTACGATCAAGTAATTCATGATGTAGCTTTACAAAACTTACCTGTAATTTTCTGCTTGGACAGAGCTGGATTGGTTGGTGAAGACGGAGCAACACATCACGGTGTTTTTGATTTAGCCTACTTACGTTCCATTCCGAATTTAATTGTTTTTGCTCCTCGAAACGAAATTGAGTTACGTAATATGATGTTTACCGCTCAACAAGGATTGAAAAATCCGATTGCAATTCGTTACCCGAGAGGAAAAGGAAAATTAGAACAATGGCAACTTCCTTTTGAAAATATTGAAATAGGGAAAGGAGTCTGTTTAAAAGAAGGAAATAAAGTAGCAGTGTTATCTATCGGAACAATAGCTGATAATGTCTCAGAAGCGATAAATCAGCTTGAAAACAACGAAGCTGTAGCACATTACGACCTTCGTTTTGTAAAACCATTAGATACTCTACTTTTAGATACAATTTTCAATAAATTCGATACGATTATTACTATTGAAGATGGTACGATTAAAGGCGGATTTGGAAGTGCAGTATTAGAATATGCTTCCGAAGTAAACTATCAAGGAAACATTAAACTTTTGGGTATTCCTGATGCGTTTATCCATCACGGCACTGTTCAGCAATTACAAGAAATTTGTGAGATTGATATTAACTCTATCAAAAAAACAATTCAAAATCTAGTATAAAAGAAAAGCGAACCAAAATTGGTTCGCTTTTCTTTTATGATAACTCTCAGAATATTCCGAGGTATTTCTCTTAGTTATTTAAAGCTTCTGCTCCACCAACAATCTCTAAGATCTCGTTTGTAATAGCAGCTTGACGAGCTTTGTTATAAGTTAATAATAACTCATCACGTAATTCCGTAGCATTATCCGTTGCTTTGTGCATTGCAGTCATACGAGCACCGTGTTCGGCAGCAAATGAATCACGAATTGCTTTGTATAATTGTGTTTTTAATGACTTAGGAATTAACTCTAAAATAATTTCTTCTTTAGAAGGCTCAAAAATGTAATCTAAATTAGCATTAGCCTCACCTTCTACAGGTTGAATTGGTAAAAATTGCTCTACCTGTACAATTTGAGTAGCAGCATTTTTAAACCTGTTGTAAATGATTTCTATTTTGTCGTAAGAACCATCTACGAATAAATTCATTAACTTTTCAGCTACTTCAGCAACATTATCAAAAGTTAAGTCATCAAAAATGTCGTTTCTATTTTCAACAACTGTATATTCTTTTGATAAAATATCGTTTCCTTTTTTACCAATCGTTAATAAATCAACAGTAGTATTGTTATATTTTTCATTGATTGTTTTAACTGTTTCTTTGATAACAGATGAGTTAAAACCACCACATAAACCTCTGTTAGAAGTTACAGTAACTAACAATACCTTATTTACTTCTCTTTCTGTTGAATATACGCCACCTGCATCGCTATCTAAAGTAGCGCTTAAGCTTTGTAATAATTCGGTAAGCTTAGATGAATACGGACGCATTGCTGTAATTGCATCTTGAGCCTTTTTCAACTTTGCTGCCGATACCATTTTCATGGCAGAGGTAATCTGCATTGTTGATTTAATCGAAGTAATTCTGTTACGTATTTCTTTTAAGTTTGCCATACTTTGTAGTATTTAGTATTGAGCACTGAGTATTGAGAAGTTTCATCTCAATACTCAATACTAAAGTCTTTTTATTAAGCTGAAAATTTAGCTGAAACTTCTTTAGCAGCCTCTGTTAAAGTATCGATTACTTCGTCAGTTAATTTTCCTGCTTTTAAAGTATCTAAAGTACCTCTGTGCTTAGCGTTTAAGTACTCTAAATAATCTCTTTCAAATTCTTTTACCTTTTCTACTGGTACATCTTTTAACAAGTTTTTAGAACCTGCATAAATGATAGCTACCTGATCTTCTACAGTAAAAGGATCGTTTTGAGCTTGCTTTAAGATTTCTACGTTACGCTTACCTTTTTCAATTACGTTCATTGTAGCAGCATCTAAATCAGAACCAAACTTAGCGAATGCTTCTAATTCACGATACTGAGCTTGATCTAACTTTAAAGTACCAGATACTTTCTTCATTGATTTAATCTGAGCGTTACCTCCTACACGTGATACAGAGATACCTACGTTAATCGCTGGACGAACCCCTGAGTTGAATAAATCTGACTCTAAGAAGATCTGACCATCAGTAATCGAAATTACGTTTGTAGGAATATATGCAGAAACGTCTCCAGCTTGAGTTTCAATAATTGGTAATGCCGTTAAAGATCCTCCACCTTTTACTTTACCTTTTAATGATTCTGGTAAGTCGTTCATTTCAGCAGCAATAGCATCGTCATTAATAACTTTTGCAGCACGCTCTAATAATCTTGAGTGTAAGTAGAATACATCCCCTGGATATGCCTCACGTCCTGGTGGTCTTCTTAATAATAAAGATACCTCACGGTAAGCTACTGCTTGTTTAGATAAATCATCATAAACAATTAAAGCTGGTCTACCAGTATCACGGAAATATTCTCCAATTGCAGCTCCTGCGAATGGTGCATATACCTGCATTGGTGCAGGATCAGATGCATTTGCAGCAACTATAGTTGTATATGCTAACGCTCCTTTTTCTTCTAACATGTTAGCAATAGCTGCTACTGTTGAAGCTTTTTGACCGATAGCTACGTAGATACAGTACACTGGTTGTCCTGCATCATAAAATTCTTTTTGATTTAAAATAGTATCAATAGCAACAGTTGATTTACCTGTTTGACGGTCTCCAATGATTAACTCACGTTGACCACGACCAACTGGAATCATTGCATCGATAGATTTGATACCTGTTTGCATTGGCTCAGTTACAGGCTCACGGAAGATAACTCCTGGTGCTTTACGCTCTAAGGGCATTTCGAAAGTTTCACCTTCGATTGGTCCTTTACCATCGATTGGTTGCCCTAAAGTGTTAACAACACGTCCTACAATTCCTTCTCCAGCTTTTAAAGAAGCAATTCTTTCTGTACGTTTTACAGTAGATCCTTCTCTTACTGAAGTAGAAGCTCCTAATAATACAACACCTGCATTATCTTCTTCTAAGTTTAATACGATACCTTCTAATCCGTTATCGAATTCTACTAATTCTCCATATTGTACGTTAGATAAACCGTAAACGCGTGCAATACCATCACCTACTTGTAATACTGTCCCTACTTCGTTTAATGAAGCTTTAGACTCAAAATTTGTTAATTGTTCCTTTAAAATTGCTGATACTTCAGCTGGTTTAATTGCTGCCATCTTATTTCTTTTGATGTATAATTAAATTTTTGGAATGTAATGACCGTTGTCAAACTCTCTCCTTAACTCATTAAATTGATTAGAGATACTTGCATCGTACTGCACATCTCCAACACGTAAGATAAATCCTCCTAAAATCTCAGGATTTACTATATTTTCAATACTAGCGCTGTTTCCTGTTAAGGCAACAATCTTTGCTTGTATTTTGTCTTCTAACTCTTTTGTTAAAGCTACTGCAGTAGTAACTTTAGCAACTTGCATGCTTTTATGATGATCGTAAATTACAGCGTATTGCTTAGCAATAGGCTCTAACATTATCATACGCTTATTTTCCTCTAATAAATTAAATAACCCTTTTACGATGTTATCTACTTTATCTCCAAAAAGTGCAGCTAAAACTTTACGTTTATCTGCAGCTTTAATGATAGGACTTTTAAGCATAGCATCTAAATCAGCGCTTTCAGCAATTGTTGCAACGATTAACTTCATGTTATCGTTTACTAAAGCTTCATTTCCTGATTCTTTAGCTAAGTTTAAAATTGCTTTTGCGTAACGTAATGCTGGTCTTGCTTCTTTCATCTAGTGATTAGTTTAAAGTAACCTCTTCTAACATTCCTTCAACAAGCTTTAACTGATCGTCTTGTGAAGCTAATTCTTTTCTTACTACTTTTTGAGCGATTTCAATAGATAAGTTACCTACTGTTTTCTTTAACTCAGCGATAGCTGCTTGTTGCTCTTGTTTTATAGTAGCTTTTGCATTATCAATCATTACAGTAGTTTGCTCTTCTGCTTCTTGCTTAGCATCAGCTATAATCTTATCTTTAATTTCACGAGCTTCTTTCATCATTGCATCTCTCTCTGCTCTTGCTTCTTTTAATAAACGCTCATTATCAGCTTGTAAATTTTGCATTTCCTTACGAGCGTTTTCTGCAGCATCTAAAGCTCCTTGAATTCCTTCTTCACGCTCATTTAACGCATTCAAAATAGGCTTCCATGCAAACTTTGCCATTATAAAGATTAACAAACATAAGATTACAAGTTGCATAAGAAACAACCCTATTGAAAAGTCATTAAATATTCCCATTATTATTTATTTTTTCGTGTTTTTGTTTAATTGTGTAAACAATTCCTGTAACCAACCGTTACAGGAATTTGTTTTTTTGTTTTTGTAGCTTATCCTAAAAGTAAAGCACCGAATGCTAAACCTTCTAATAATGCTCCAATAATAATCATTGCAGTTTGGATTTTACCAGCTGCTTCTGGTTGACGAGCAATAGCTTCCATTGCACTACTACCAATTTTCCCTAATCCTAATCCTGCTCCGATTACGATTAATCCTGCTCCAACTAAATTAAGTGTCATAATAATTGATTTATATATAATTAAACAAATTTTTGATTCTAGTTCTTAATGATGATCATGCTCTTCTACAGCCATACCAATGAATAACGATGATAACATGGTAAAGATATAAGCTTGTAAAAAGGCTACTAATAATTCTATAATAGTTAAGAATAAAGTTAGGAAGAAAGAGATTCCTGTTGCTCCTGCTGTTCCAAACTTTGCTTTTAATAAAATCATCAATGCTGCGATACCCATTACTACAGAGTGACCTGCGGTGATGTTCGCGAATAAACGCACAAATAAAGAGAATGGTTTAGTTAACATACCTAATACCTCGATTGGTGCTAATACTATTTTCATTAATACTGGCACACCCGGCATCCAGAAGATATGTTTCCAATAATCTTTATTTCCGCTAAATTGTACAATAAAGAATGTGAATAAAGCTAAACAAACTGTTACTGCTATTTGACCTGTTACGTTAAACCCTAATGGAGTTAATCCTAATAAGTTTAAGAACCAAATAAAGAAGAACACGGTTAATAAGAACCCCATAAATCTACGGTAATGTTTCTCTCCGATATTTGGACGTGCAATTTCGTCTCTTACATATAGTACTAAAGGCTCTAATATACGTGCCGCACCTGTTGGAATTGGCCCTTTCTTGTATCCTGAAGCTAAACTTCTAAATCCGAAGAACATTAACAAACCTGCGAATAACATACCAAAAACACTTTTAGTAATAGATAAATCTAACACTTTTTGTGCATTTGTAGCGTGATGTTCTTCATCAAAAGCAACTGCTTCTTCACCTGCATTTAACTCATATATTTTACTGTGAATTTTCGTTAACTTAACTCCATCTTTTTCTACGATAACAGCACCGTCATCATTATGATGAAATTCTGAAGACATAAAAACTCTTAATCCTTCGGTTGTCCAAACAATTACTGGTAACGGAAACCCAATGTGTTTACGCTCTCCTGCATCATTAGTATATGAAAACAAGCTAAAATCGTGAGAGTCTGCTAAGTGATGCTTAATGTAAGCATCTATTGATTCTTTAGTGTTAATTCTTCCATCATCATTAGAAGTTGTATCGCCTCCTCCTGCAAATGCAGTTAACGATGAAAACACAAGTGTCAAAAGTGTTAAAAACTTGATAGTTCTGTTTGCTACCATCATACCTTTACTAAATATAGATTTTGGGTCTGTAAATTTCGCTGCAAAGGTACACATTTAATTAAAACTACAAACCCTTTTTTTGCTTAGTTTTAAAGAAGCCTACGTCGTACCTTAAACAGCTCAGTTATTTAGCGTTAAGTATTTTTGAAAGCGCTGCTGTTTCAATAGCTAAAAATACCATAATAGGAACTAATAAGGTAGCTTTTTCTGGAGTAGTTAATCCTTCCTCTGAAAAAATACTCTTTTGAAATAATAGGATAAAGATACCGAACTTAACCATCAACATTCCTAAATATAAATATCCTGTTTCATTTGGTAAATATCCTAACACCCATTCTATTAACGCATAAATTAAAATGGTTGCTATTACATTAAAACAATACACTTGTAACACCGAAAAAGAAAGTGTTACCCCTGCATTAGAAAGTAAAAAGCTGTTTAAAAAAAAGCCTCCTATCCCTAAAGTTAGTATAATAGAAGAAAATAGTAGTATTCGTTTACCCATTATTATCGGTTATCTTAATTACTTGGCGTATTACAGAATATATGGCACCAAAAACCGCTGCAAGTGTACAAATTTTTGTGTAAAGTTCACTATCGTTAGGGTATTTTTGGTCTAACCATTCACCTAGTAAACTTCCTACGTAAATGGTTAAACCCATTTGAAGTGCGATTCCCGTGAATCGTATGTATTTATTAAGCGGATTTTTCTTTGAGTCCTTGCTCATTTTTGTTCAATTCTTTTACCGCTCCTTTCATGGCACATGTTGCGTTAAACTCTGCTCCTGGCTCTACAGAAAGCTTTCCTATAACAACATCTCCATTAATGTTTGCTGTTGATTTAACGGTAAGCACGTTTGAAACTAATAATTCACCTGAAAACTTTCCTTCAATATCAGCATCAGTACATTCTACTCTTCCTTTAATGAGACCTGAACCTCCAATAATTACTCTACCATTGGTAACTATGGTTCCTTCTAAAGTACCGTCAATTCTAAAATCTCCTTCTGAAATAATTTCTCCAGTAATTTTAGTGTTCTTTCCTATGATATTTCTTTCTGCAACTTTGTTTTCTCCGGATTTTTTATTCTCTTTACCAAACATATTAGGGGAATTTAAGGGATTTATGTTTTATTTAATTGTTCTATGATTTCTTTTGCTTTTTTACCTTCTTCGGTAGTTGCATAACTAACCGCAACAAACTCTAACTCTTTTTTATAGGTTTCTTTATCTTGATATTTACCTATTGCTAGGGCTTTTAAGAGTGCGAATTTAGGAATTAAATTTGAATTTTGTAGTGAAGAAGAAAAATTATCTATCTCATTAACAGCTTCTTCAAATTTATTTTCCTTATACAAATAGTAAACTTCTTTATACTTGTTTAAAATTTCATCTTCTTTTTTCTCCGCTACTAACTTTACGTCAGGGTTTTTAATTATTTGAGCAAACGTTGTTTCAGGATACTTTTGTAAAATGATATTTTTATACTCATTAAATTTTGCTATATCTCCTTGTTCTTTATAAACTTGATATAAATGATAGCTTATTGGTAATTCTAACTTATCATCTGTACTTACTTCTCTTAAGCGTTCTAAATTCTTAATGGCTAGTGCATGATTTATAAACTGCTCTTTGTAAATCAACCCTAATTGATACAATGCATCATTACGCTCCAAAACTAAATTTGTAATTACTTGTTCGTCGGTTGGAATCGCATCTAGATAGGTTGAAAGCTCATATCTTGTATTTACTTTTGTTCCTTCTGCATTTGCTGATGTGTTCTCGACAGTATTTATTGACTTATCTGACAGTCTCCAGTTATCTTCCAGAGGACGCGTTCCCCATACTTTTTGAAACTCTGCTTTTCCAAAATTAAGAGCTTGTGTATTGTAGAAATACCATTTTCCTTTATTTGCTACACTATTTATTGAAGCACCACCTCCAAAACTATTTCCGAAGTTTTGCAAATTCAACAACTGCTGTTGTTTTTCTTCGTCTTCTTTTTTGATTTTTTCAATATAGCTTTCAAAAAAAACAGTTCTTTCATCGGGAGTCATAGCTACTAATTGAAGAATACTGTCGTTGTTCTTCACTGTTTCTTCGTATTGTCTTAAAGTAATAAGTCCTTTATTTTTTCTTCGGATTTTTCGGATTCTTTTTTCTTGATCAAATTCTTTAGAAACCACCTGCATTACACTATCGTAATACGAACCTGCTAGTAGATAATCTTCTTTTTCAAAAGCCATATCTGCCAAACGTTCGTAGGCATACGTTTTTTGATAGTTATTATTATGTTTTGCTTGCAGTGATTTTTTATAGTACTCAGCTGCTTTTTCAGGATTATTTCTTCCTTCTTCTAAAACTCCTGCTTGATAATACAATGCGTTTAAAAACTTACGATTATCTGTATTCTTTATGAGTTTATTCATTCTTGCCAACACTACTATAGATGCTGAATCGTTCGGAGTATTTTTAGCATATTCAATTTCTGCTCTAATACGGAATCTATCTGGTGCTTTTCTACTTTCTGCTAGTTTTTTAAACACCATACGAGCAGAATCTTTTCTATCTAATTCACTATATACTTGCCCTAAAACAAACATGTTTCGCGCTGTTTGCTCTTTGTTGTAATTTGTAGTAGTCGCTAATTTTAAATAATCTACTACTTTTTGAATCGTATCTGTTTGCTCATACGCCATTGCCATAGCTGTATAGGCTTGCTCTTTGGTTGATTTGTCTATCTTTTCTGTTTCGTCTAAAACATCTAATAATAATCGTAATGTTTGAATCGCTCTTTTTTCATTACCTAAACGAATGTTTGCCTTAGCTCTCCAAATTCTAGTTTCGTAGTTCAAGTTTGCTTTAGGGTAGTTAACTATAACGTAGTTAAACGCCTCTAACGCTGGAATAAATCGCTGTGTGTAGTATCTTGATTTTCCTAAAAGAAGATAAGCATCATCTATTTGACTATTTTTTTCGTACCCATTAATATTCATCGAATGGGTTTGAATTGCTTTTACAGCTTTTTCTTCTGCTTTTTCAAAAGGAGTAAGGTTTTTATTCTCTTCTTCTCCACCAGCATTAAAATCTGCACCCGGAGTTAGTACTTTAGTATCTATTGTACTCTCGTCAAACGTAATGGGTTCAATTTGTAAACGTTTCCAAAAGTTATCTTCATGCTTTTCTTGAATTTCTTCAAGACCTTTTAAATACGCCTGTTCGCCATTAAAAAGCACATTGTATTTTGTCGTAACAGCATGGTAACTTCTATTTAAAAAAGCGTCCTTCTTAACACTACACGAATATACGATAGCTACTAAAACACTGAATACTATTATCTTGCCCCCTTTTTTCATAAAATAAAGCTTTTACTGTACAACAACGTTATAATTGTCTTTTTTGTACGTAAATAGGTAAAAATAATAATTATAAGGTGATTTTAACCCTATTTTAAATAGAAAAATAGCTTTCTAACTCTTGTAATGTTTCTTGTGATGTGTGAATGTCTTTTACTAAGTTTCCTTTATCTAAAACTACTATACGCTCACAAACTTCGGTAACATGGCTTAAATCGTGGCTAGAAATTAACACGGTTACCTCGTTATTTTCAGTTAATTTTTTAATTAGCTTTTTTAATCTGATTTGAGTGGTTGGATCTAAATTTGCAAAAGGTTCATCTAAAATTACTACTTGAGGATTCCCCATCATTGCAGCAACAATCCCTACTTTTTTCTGGTTTCCTTTACTTAAGCTTCGTAAGTATTTTTTCTTCCCTAAGATTTCACCATTAAAAAATTCTTCAAACTGAGTTAAGAAACCTTGTATATCGGCTTTGTTCATTCCGCGTAAATCTCCTACAAAATCAAAATATTCTTCAGGAGTTAAATAACCTATTAAAAAAGATTCATCAATAAATGATCCTGTAAAAGTTTTCCAATCTTCACTTTTATTCACTACTACTTGATTATTTACAATTTCTCCAGTAGTAGGTCGAATCAAATCTAACAACAAGTTAAACAAAGTGGTTTTTCCTGCTCCGTTATTCCCTACCAATCCGAAAGATTGTCCGCTAGGAATTTCTATATTTTCAAGGTTTAAAACTTGTGCTGTTCCGTAGGTTTTTGAAATATTTTGTATTGAAATCATTTTAGTTCTTTTAAGGTTGGTTATGATTTTTGGCTAAATGCGTGTATTGCAGCATATTTATTTTTAATGTATCTCTTTTCTATCCTATTCATAAAGTAATTTTTGAACACTAAGGCGATTGCTCCTGTTATAGCGATTGCTAAAACACCTGAATTGAATCCTACAAATTTGTTAAAAATCCAAAACAAGAACATTGGAACCCCCATAATAGGAATGATAATTAAAAACTGTGTTGCGCTGGTTCCTTGATAGTTTGAAAATCCGCTTTTATTTAAGTCGATTCGTTTTTTATTGAACGCTCCTGCAAATAGTAAAAACAATGAGTTAAATCCGATATTAAAAATAGCTCCAGCTGTAATCATCAAAAAAATATCTAATCCATAAAAATATAAATATGGAATGCTTAAAAGATATAATCCTACCGATACCACAACCATTAAGTACCATTTACTTTCTAAAAACTTTCGATAACGAATATTTTGACTCATAAGCATCTTATAATATTCACTATCCCAAGCAGGAATAAATTGACCATAATTAAGTGTAAAACCTCCTGTAATAAATATTGCTGCAAAAACTAAAAAAGCAGGCATTTTTTCTCGATAGGTGTCTTGTCCAAAGAAAATAGCTCCGTAGAAAAGAAACAAAAAAGACATAAAAAACACTGTTTTAGTACGTTTGTTTCTCCAAATTTGTCGGATGTCGTTTTTTATAAACGGCGCTACATCTCCTAAGCTATCAATAAAAGACAGGTCAGTAGTACTAGCCACTTCTTCTTTACTTTTAATCGCGTCATCTAAATATACTTTACTTCGTAAGAATTTAAAGTTCAAATAATACAATCCTGCAAGCAAAAACACTCCTAAAAGAGCAACTATTGGATTGTTATATACTGATTGAAAAACTGGTGCAAAAAACTCAGTAATGTTGAATATTTCGTATTTGTTTACCAAAAACAATAGTGCTAAAACAGCAACCATTATTCCCAGTGCATAGTTATTTTTGTTAATTAAAAAATTAAGATAGTTAGCGCTTAATACTAGTGTAATCATTAAAAGCAACCATCCTACAACTCCCAAAGCGTTATAACCTTGTCCTATTAGTACTATTGAAAAAGGAACATAAAAAAACAACGGCATGAAGTTGAAAAACGAAAAGGCTGATTTGCCTAATACAAAATGTACTAACTTTTCCTTTCTTATGGGTAACCCAAGAAATGGTTTAATATTTAACACAGGAAGTTTTTGCATTAAATAGCGAAAAATTAAATCGGCAACTAACAAGAAAATGATAATTCCATTTACAAAAAACAAAGGGTTTGTATTCGGATATTCTTTTTTAATAAAAAAATAGCCTCCTAAACCTATCATTAAAAAAGACGCTAACATATACAAGGCAAAAAAGCCCATGATAATTTTTAGTGCAATACTTTTCCCAAAATAAGAGGAGCGAAAAAATTGTTTCCACTCAAGTTTTAAAAAATGTGCAATCATTTGGTTACTAATTTGGTTGATTATTTTATAAGTCTATCACTACTTAATTTTGTTACATAAAAAAAGCATCAATTTAAAAATTGATGCTTTTTTTAGTCTTTGTTAGTCGGGGCTATTTTATTTTTAACGACTTTCCAATTGCTTCTAGTTCAAAAATAAAGTCTCTTTTATTTACAGAGGGTGCATAAGTAAATCCTTCAAAAACAATTACTCGGTTGTGCTCTTTATCAACTATGGTGTAATTAATAAAAGGTCCTGCCATAAAATCATTTTTCACTTCCCATTTACCTCTAGTTTCATAGGCTTTTTTCCCATCTATTTCTGCATCATAGGTGAACGGTGTATACGCTTGTTCGGTAATCATGTACATTCCTTCTTTGCTTCCAGGAATGTATTTTTCACCAATAACATCTCTCATCTTGGTGATATTATCTGCTACTTTAGCTTCGTCTTCCAGCGGATAACTGTATACTAATATATTATTTGATCCGTCTCCTCTAGCAATTCCGCTTTTTAAATGTTGACGTAACCATAAAAACTCACCTGTATCTTCAACTAAATTATACCTTTCAGGAATTGTAATTGTAACTCCTAAATTTTTAATTGTTTTAAACTTACTCTCATCTAACTTTTCTTTATGGAAAATTTTCTGAACAAACTTAACATCTTCATCTTTGAATAATTGTAAGATTTCTTTTCCTCTAGTACGGATTAAATTTACAATACCTTCTTTATCTTTTGCTGTTGCATAAACTAATATTTGAGGCTGTGCGTATTTGTTTTTTTCAACTGTTATTTTTTCTTGTTCTCCTTCTCTAACTATTAAAACAGCCTTTGCATTTCTTATAAAACCTTTATATCCTGTAGGGTCAATTTGGCTTACAGATAATAATGTTTCTGGCTGCGGCAAACCTACTTGATGCTCTCCAAAAGTAGTACGAATTTCATCTCCTATTCTTCCTTCCCAATCAACTCCTTTTACAACTACCAAAATTTTATTGGTGTTACCTGTTGATGTGGGTAAAACATGATTATTTTTTCCTCCTTCTGTTTTACATGATATTGATATAAAAATCAATGCAAAAAAGGTTAATAGTTTATTCATAGTTGATAGCGTTTAAATAATTGGTTTTAACTTTTAAAAATTTTAAGCTTCATTCCTGGCTTTAAACTTTTAGCACTCCAAATATTGTTCCATTTTTTAATTTCATCGATAGAAACTGTAGGATATTTTTTAGAAATAGTCCATAGAGAATCTCCAGACTTAACAACATAAACCTCATGCTTGCCTTTTGGAGTTGCTACTTTCTTTTGTGAAACCTCTTTTGGAATTGCCATTTTCTTCGGATAAATACTTAATCGCTGGCCTATTTTTAAGTGATGTGTTCGTAAACCATTCCATTTTTTAATATCGCTAACTCGTACACCAAACTTATTCGCTATTTTTCCTAAATAATCTCCACTTCGTACTTTATAACGAATACGTTTATCCATTTCAAAGTACTTAGGTAATGGTTTTTCTCTTTTCGCTTCATCTTCGTTAGCCAATGCATAAATTTCTTCTTCCTTTTCTAAGAACTCAATCATATCTCTTCGAGGTAATCGAACGGCATAGTTCTTTTCTTTTACATACGGAATGATATCTAGCTTATAAGACGGATTTAAAAATGATAACAAATCAGAATTAATACCTGTTTTCTCAGAAATTTGATCAAAACTAATGGTTCTCTTTACACGAATTGTATCTGTCTCAAAATGGAAAATCTTTGGAGGTTCAGGATAAATATGATGTTTATCTGCATACTCAAAAATATACATTGTCGCATAAAATGCAGGAACGTATCCTGCTGTTTCTGTAGGTAAAAACGGACGAATATTCCAATAATTCTTATATCCTCCTGAACGTTTTATTGCTTTTGAAACATTTCCAGGCCCTGAATTATACGCCGCTAAAGCTAAATCCCAATCACCAAAAATTTTATATAATTGACTTAAGTATTGACATGCTGCAATGGTAGATTTTACAGGATCTTGGCGTTCATCTACATACGAATTTACCTTTAAATCAAACTGAACACCTGTTCCGTACATAAACTGCCATAAACCGGTAGCTCCTACCCAAGAACGAGCATCAGGTCGTAATGCAGATTCAACAATTGCCAAATACTTCATTTCTAAAGGAATGTCGTACTGATCTAAATATCGCTCAAACATTGGAAAGTAATACTTAGCACGCGCCATTAAAGCCGGATAATATTTTTTTCTATGCTTTAAATAGCTGTTAATTACTTTTTCTAACGCAGGATTGTACTCTAAATGAAAAGGAGTTCTTACGTTTAAATCGTGTAATCTTTTCTTTAACAATTCTGTAGTAAGTACTGTTGTTGTATTACCTAAAATGTCTTTATCGCTAATAACATATTGAATACTATCAAACAACGAAGAATTAAACTTTTCTTCTACCAATAAGCTATCAATCATTTTTAAATCCTTTGTAGAAAATAACTCTTGATTTTGTATTGGATTTATAGAATCATTTACCATCAGCTCAACGTTAATACTGTCTTTAGCCACTAAAAGACTATCTGCAGGTTGTTGTGCTATTATGGATGTTGTAAAAAGTAGTAGTAATAGTAGTTTTTTCATTTTGGGTTTTATAAATCTAATTCAACTGCAATCGGACAGTGGTCTGAATGCTTCGCTTCTGGTAAAATATACGCTCTTGAAATTTTATCTTTCAATGGTTCGGTTACCATATTGTAATCAATACGCCAACCTTTGTTATTCGCTCTGGCATTTGCGCGATAGCTCCACCACGAATACTCTTGTTTTTCTGGATGTAAGTGACGGAAACTATCAATAAACCCGCTATTAATAAACTTACCTAGCCATTCACGCTCTTCTGGTAAAAAACCAGATACTCCTTTCATTTTTGGGTTGTGAATATCTATTTCTTCATGACAGATATTGTAATCTCCACAAATAACTAAATTCGGAATTTCCTTTCTTAACTCAGTAGCATACTCAAGAATTTCATCCATATAATTGAACTTATAATCTAATCGATCACTGTTCGTTCCTGAAGGCAAGTACATACTCATTACAGATACCTCATCAAAATCTACACGAAGGTTTCTTCCTTCAAAATCCATTGATTCGATTCCAGTTCCGTACTCTACATGATTTGGTTCTTCTTTACAGAAAATAGCCACGGATGAATATCCTTTTTTTTCTGCTGAAAACCAATAGTGATAAGGGTAACCTGCATTTTCAAACTCAGTTACATCTAACTGTTCTTTATGAGCTTTAGTTTCTTGAATACAGATTACATCAGGATTTGCAGCTTGAAGCCAATCAATAAATCCTTTTTTAAGTGCTGCTCGTATTCCGTTTACGTTGTATGAAATTATTTTCATCTATTTATTTAAAATACAAAAACGTAAAGCTTAATGCTTTACGTTTTTTTTTAATACTATAATTTTGTTAAAAATTCATCTCAGGAATATCTCCTTCGACTACTAAAGTACCTTCAGTGGCAGCTTGAATTTCTTCAACAGAAACTCCCGGAGCTCTTTCTAACAAGTAAAATTTATTGTCTTTAATTTCTAATACCGCTAAATTGGTTACAATTTTTGTTACACAACCTACACCAGTTAATGGCAACGAACATTTTTTTAATAATTTAGATTCTCCTGCTTTATTGGTATGCATCATCGCTACAATAATATTATCTGCAGAAGCTACTAAATCCATCGCTCCACCCATTCCTTTTACCATTTTTCCTGGGATTTTCCAATTGGCAATATCTCCGTTTTGAGCCACTTCCATCGCACCTAAAACGGTTAGTTGTACGTGTTGCCCACGGATCATAGAAAAACTAGTTGCAGAATCAAAAATAGACCCTCCATCTAACACTGTTACGGTCTGTTTTCCTGCGTTAATTAAATCAGCATCTTCAGTTCCTTCAACAGGAAAAGGCCCCATTCCTAATAATCCGTTTTCTGATTGAAACTCAACTTCAATTCCTTCAGGAATATAGTTTGCAACTAAAGTAGGAATACCAATTCCTAAATTAACATACCATTTGTTTTGTAATTCTTTAGCTATTCTTTGTGCTATTTGTTCTTTTGTTAACATAATTTTACAATTTGTTAATTTGAAGATTTGGTCAATTATTTTCTTTTTGATGTTGAAATAATTTTGCTAATTATTTTAATAATAGCTTTTAAATCTTCTTTAAGTTGTTTGTTTGGGCTTGGATAAAACTCTGACTGTTCACAAAGTAATAACCAATATTCTAACTCATCAGCTTCTTTTGCTGAAATTTTAAATTTATGTATAAAATCTGCTTTACTCTCTGCATTTTGCGCTTCTCTAATATTGGCTCCAATTGAGGTTCCACTTCTAAAAATTTGAGAAGCCATTTCATATTTATGTAAAGCTCTTATTTGTTCAGAAAATTTAATGATTTCAAGAGAAAATTCTAAAGTTAATTTTACAATTATATTCTCCTTATCACTTCTCATTAAATCACTTTCAAATTTCCAAATTAACAGAATTACTTAGAACGAACCGTTCGTTGTTCAATTCTCTTTTCATACTTCTCTCCTTGAAAAATACGTTGTACAAAAATTCCTGGAATGTGAATTTGATTTGGGTCTAACTCTCCTGCAGGAACTAACTCTTCTACTTCGGCAACCGTAATTTTAGAAGCTCCGCACATATTTGGATTAAAGTTACGCGCAGTTCCTTTAAAAATTAAGTTACCCGCAGTATCTCCTTTCCATGCTTTTACAAATGAAAAATCTGATTTAAAAGCTGGTTCTAATACGTACATTTTTCCATCGAACTCACGTGTTTCTTTACCTTCTGCTACTTCTGTACCATAACCTGCTGGTGTATAAAATGCTGGAAAACCTGCTTGTGCTGCTCTACATTTTTCAGCCAAAGTTCCTTGTGGAGTTAATTCTACCTCTAATTCTCCTGATAACATCTGGCGTTCGAATTCGTCATTTTCTCCAACATAAGAAGAAATCATTTTCTTTATTTGACGATTTTGTAATAATAATCCTAAGCCAAAATCATCAACCCCTGCATTATTAGAAATACAAGTAACATCTTTTACTCCTATTTTAACTAACTCTGCAATAGCATTTTCAGGTATACCGCATAAACCAAATCCGCCTAACATAAAAGTCATTCCGTCTTTTACACCTTCTAATGCTTCTTGTACGTTATTTACTTTTTTATTTATCATTATAGTTGTTGTTTTAAAGCTTCGTTACTAAAAATCTGTATCGTTAAGGTTCTCTTCTTCATTAGAGGATTCTGTTTTTGAACAATCTAAATTAATGCTAACATTCTTTGGTTTTTCAAAATTACCTTTACTCACATCTAATGTCTTGTCTTCATAACACTTTCGCATAAAAATTGCCCAAGTTGGTAGTGACATTGTTGCCCCTTGACCATACCTTAACCCAGCAAAGTGCGTAGCTCTATCTTCTCCACCTGTCCAAACACCCGTAGCTAGGTTTGGGACTATTCCCATAAACCAACCATCTGATTGATTTTGACTAGTACCAGTTTTTCCTGCAATCGGATTGGTAAACCTGTAAGGGAAACCTGTAACCGCATCTCCTCCTGACGTATAATTAGATCGTAAACGTGCTCCTGAACCTATTTGGGTAACTCCTTTCATTAAATCTAATATTACATACGCAGACTCTTCACTTAATACCTCTTTGGTTTCAGGAACAAATTCTTGTAAAACAGTTCCGTTTTTGTCTTCTATTCTAGTAACCATTAACGGACTTACACGTAACCCTTTATTTGCAAATGTTGAATAAGCACTTACCATTTCCATTAATGATAAATCAATAGCACCTAATGCAATAGAGGGATTTGCCTCTAATTTAGATGTTATTCCAGCAGATTCTGCTAATCGTACCACATTTATAGGTGAGACTTTGTCTATTAACTGCGCCGTAATTACATTTACCGATTGCGCTAATGCATCTTTTAAAGTTAATTCTTCTCCATATTTACCTCCAGCATTCTTTGGTGTCCAATCCTCTGGCATTCCATATTTTTCCTTAGGAATAGTATATGGTGTATTTGGCAACTTATCACAAGGAGACATTTTTAATTGATTAATTGCTGTAGCATACACAAAAGGTTTAAAGGTAGAACCTACTTGACGCTTTTGTTGCTCTACTGCATCGTATTTAAAATACTTGTGATTAATACCTCCTACCCAAGCTTTGATATGACCTGTTTGCGGTTCAATAGATACTAAACCTGAACGCAAGAAATATTTATAGTGACGAATAGAATCATACGGTGTCATTACCGTATCGCGTTCTCCTTTCCATGTGAAGATTCGCATATCTGTTGCGGTATTAAATACCTCGTCTATTTCTTTTTCAGATTTACCTCCAGCCTTCAATCGCTTATAGCGATCTGAATTTAGTTTAGCTCTTCGTAAAATTCCTTCTATCTCTCTTTTGTCTATATCGTAAAAAGGAGCTGTTTTATTACGCTTTTGTTCTTTGTCAAAATACGTTTGAAGGTTAGATATATGTTCTACTACCGCTTCTTCTGCGTATTGTTGCATACGTGAGTCAATCGTTGTGTAAACTTTTAATCCATCTCTATAAATATTATACTCTTCACCATTTGCCTTAGGATGTTCTTTTGCCCATTCCTTTAAATAGTTTCGTAAATGCTCTCTAAAATAAGTAGCTAAACCATCACTATGACTTTCAGGAGTAAAATTTATTTTTAATGGTAACTTTTGTAATGAGTCTTTTTCTTGTTCTGTTATAAACCCATTTTTTTCCATTTGACCAAACACTACATTTCTACGTGCTAATGATTTATCTTTTGAACGCTCTCTATGTGGATTAAACTGACGTGGGTTTTTTAACATCGCCACTAAAATAGCAGACTCTTGCAAATCTAAATCTTTAGGTTCTTTTCCGAAGTAAATACGAGCTGCTGAACGAATACCCACCGCATTAAAGATGAAATCTTGCGTATTAAAATACATCGTCACAATCTCTTCTTTAGTGTATTGACGCTCTAACTTAACTGCTACTACCCATTCTTTAAGTTTTTGTGATAATCTTTTAAAGATATTACTAGAACCTCCTCTGTTAAATAAGTTTTTAGCTAACTGTTGTGTAATGGTACTTGCTCCACCTGACCTTCCTAAGTTAGCAACCGCTCTAGCAGTTCCTCTAAAGTCAATTCCTGAATGTTCGTAAAAACGTTCGTCTTCTGTAGCAACTACAGCTTTTATTAAGTTTTCTGGTAAATCTTTATATTGAATTGGAGTTCTATTCGCGTTTACATAGTATTTACCTAAGGTTTTTCCATCTGAAGAAATTACTTCTGTTGCTAAATCACTTCTTGGGTTTTCTAGTTCTTCAAAAGTAGGTAAAGCACCAAACACACCCCAAGAGGCAAGTAAAAACAGAAGACCTAACGCAAGAAAGCCTCCTATAATAATACCCCAAAACCATTTAATGTATTTACTAAAATTTGCTGTTTTTTTCTTTGTCATTTATTGTGTTTTTTCAATTCTAAATCCTACATGAGTTATTCCTTCTAATTCTTCTATGCCCTGAATTTCTCCGTTTTTTCGCATAGCTTGACGAACTTTAAAGATATAATCTCCCGTGCTTGGAAATGTTATGTTTTCTTTATAAAAAAGTTTATTCTCCTTGATATCGGAAAAACCTTGCCCTAAAAACTTTCCTGTAACATCTGCCATATCATACTCTAAAGTATCGACAATAACTTGACCGTCTGGAAAATTCATTTGGGCTATCAAAAAAAGATTACTGTACTCGTAATCTTTATTATTTCTAAGATTTATAAATAGGTTTTTCTTATTTATTGAATCATTAACTGGAAATGTAAATTGTATCGTATTTGTTCTATGCCAAGCACTCTTTGGAAGTGCCACATATTCATCAAAATCACTATTTGACTTACACGATACAATTAGTGTAGCTATAAAAAAAAGTAAACCAATTTTAGTTCTCATTATTGGGGTTGTTTTTAGTATCGCTATTATTTTTTTTACGCTGATTATTATTCTTTCTTCTCGGATTTCTAGGCTTTTTTTGTTGCCCTTGAGTTGGCTTTTCTGCTGTACCACCTGCTTCAGGTTTTGGTTTCCTGTTTCTCGGATTGTTTTTAGGCCTTGGCTTTCTGTTGTCAACTCGTTTTTTATCTGGTTTCGGCTCTCCTTCTGCCTTTTTTACCTGTTTTGCTTGAGGTTTTCTTGTTGTTTTAGCCTCAGAAGCCTGATTTTCTGGTTTTTTACTTACAGGTTTCCTTGATCTTCTTCTGTTATTTCTGCTTTTCTTAGGAGCATCAAAACGGGTTAAACTGTCTTGGCCTACAACATTTTCAAAATCTATTGGAGTTTCTTCTGCTATCTCTAATTCGTATTCTTCTAACGGTAAAGCAAGCTCATTATTTTTGTTCATTTCTATAATTTCATGAACTTGGTCTAATGACAGTTTGTACCATTTAAAGCTTTCTTCTTTGTAAGTGTACCAAAGTAATTTTTTAAAGATGTCCATCTTCACAAAAACAGCATCTCCTTTTTCAGTTTTTAAAACTTTATCTTGCTTCGGAAAGCTTTTCAATGCGTCTAAATACGTATCTAACTCGTAGTTTAAACAACACTTTAACTTACCACATTGTCCTGCTAACTTCAACGGATTCAACGATAATTGCTGATACCTAGCCGCTGCGGTATTTACCTTTCTAAAATCGGTTAACCAAGTAGAACAACACAGTTCTCTACCACAAGAACCTACCCCTCCTAAACGAGCTGCTTCTTGACGCATACCTACCTGACGCATCTCAACTCGAATAGAAAAAGCGCTTGCTAAATCGCGAATTAATTGACGGAAATCTACACGATCATCAGCCGTGTAATAAAAAGTAGCTTTGGTAGCATCTCCTTGATACTCAACATCAGAAAGTTTCATTTTTAAACCTAAACGACTAATAATTTCTCTTCCTTTTCGTTGGGTTTCTGGCTCTCTATCTCTAGCTTCTTGCCAAACATCGATGTCTTTTTGTGAAGCTTTTCTGTAAATTTTCTTTACTTCCTCACTATCTGCATCAATTTTTCGCTTTTTCATTTGAACTTTTACCAGTTCTCCTGCCAACGACACTATACCTACATCATGACCTGACGACCCCTCAACCGCAACCACATCTCCCATAGAAATGGTAAGGTTTTCAGGATTGCTATAAAAGTGTTTTCGTCCGTTTTTAAAACGGACTTCAAAAATATTAAATGGAGCTTCACCCGTAGGTAAAGTCATATTCGATAACCAATCAAAAACGGCAAGTTTATTTCCACTTCCGCAGGTACCTGTTCCACAATTTCCATTGCTCTTACATCCGTTAGGTACACCGTCTTTGTTAGTTGAGCAACTGCTACAACTCATACAATAGTATATTTTTTGAAAAGCCTTTTAAACCTGTAGTTTACACAGTATCAAAAAGCATTTTTATTATTGACTTTCAACTAGATAAAATCTCTTTTATCACATCTTTCCTTAATCTGTAAAGATACATATTCTGATGAAAAGTGAAAATCGAATTTTTGTTAAAAGAAAACCGCCACTTTTATCATAAAAGCAGCGGTTTTTATATTAATTCTAGTATGTTTATTCTAATTATTCTTCTTCGCCCAAGTATCGCGTAAACCTACTGTTTTGTTGAATACTAAAGCTTCTGAAGTTGAATCATCATCAACATTAAAATACCCTAAACGTTGAAATTGGAAACGATCTCCAATATTTGCTGTTTGTAAACTAGGCTCAACATAAGCGGTAATTTTCTCCAACGAATTTGGATTTAAAAACTCCATGAAATCTTTATCTTTATGACTGTCTGGAGCTTCATCTAAAAACAAACGATCGTACGCTCTTACCTCTGCTTTTACCGCATGTTTTTCCGATACCCAATGAATCGTTCCTTTTACCTTACGCTTACTTTCTTCGGTACCACTTCCCGATTTACTTAACGGATCGTATGTACAGTGAATTTCAGTAATATTTCCATTTTCGTCTTTAACACAACTCTCTCCTTTAATGATATAGGCATTCTTTAAACGAACTTCTTTACCGATGGTTAAACGGAAGTATTTCTTATTTGCCTCTTCTTTAAAATCGTCTCTTTCGATATATAATTCTTTTGAAAAAGGCACTTCTCTTGATCCTGAGTTTTCATCTTCAGGATTATTTTCAGCAATTAAAATTTCCTCTTCTCCTTCTGGATAATTAGTGATTACCAACTTCACAGGATCTAACACTGCCATTACTCGGTTTGCTGTTTTGTTTAAATCTTCACGAATTTTAAACTCTAACAACGCTACATCAATCACGTTTTCTCTTTTTGAAACTCCTACAGTTTCTACAAAACTACGGATAGATGCTGGTGTATATCCTCTACGACGTAACCCTGAAATAGTTGGCATACGTGGATCATCCCATCCAGAAACAACACCTTCTTCTACCAATTTCATCAGCTTACGCTTACTCATTACCGTATAACTTAAGTTTAAACGAGAAAACTCACGTTGTTTTGGAGGTAAAGGATATTCTGATTTACTGTACTCATACACATTATCTTTAAACCAATCGTACAATTCACGGTGAGGTTTAAACTCTAACGAACATAACGAGTGTGAGATTTGTTCTATATAATCACTCTCTCCATGCGTCCAATCATACATCGGATAAATTACCCAATCGTTTCCTGTACGGTGGTGTGCTTTTTTTAAGATACGATACATAATCGGATCACGCATTAGCATGTTAGGCGAAGTCATATCAATTTTTGCGCGTAATACATGAGCTCCTTCATCAAACTCACCATTTTTCATACGTGTAAACAAATCTAAATTTTCTTCTACACTTCTATCACGATAAGGTCCAGCTACTCCAGGTTGCGTTGGCGTTCCTTTTTGTTCGGCCATCGCTTCTGAAGACTGACTATCTACATACGCTTTTCCGTCTTTAATCAATTGAACAGCCCAATCGTAAAGCTGCTGGAAATAATCAGAAGAATAACATTCTTTTTCCCATTGATACCCTAACCAAGCTACATCGCGTTTAATAGCATCTACATACTCTTGTTCTTCTTTTGCTGGGTTGGTATCGTCAAAACGAAGATTTACAGGAGCGTTGTACTTTTCCCCTAAACCAAAACTAATACCAATGGCTTTCGTGTGTCCAATGTGTAAATATCCGTTTGGTTCTGGTGGAAAACGAAAACGTAAATTTTCTTTTGGCATTCCATTAGCCAAATCTTCTTCAATAATTTGCTCTAAAAAATTCAATGATTTCTTTTCTTCTGACATTCTGAATTGTTAATTGTCTTTGTTCAATCTTCTATAATTTCTTTCATTAATTCCTCTTAAAAGGATTCATTTGTGAAATTAAGCCACAAAATTACATAGAATCTGTGAGATATTTACACAAAGAAAACTAAGGATTAAACTTTTACAACAAAAAAACGGAAACCTGAATGGGTTTCCGTTTATAAGCTTTTATATAACTTGGTTTTATTTACCGTATGAATTGTTTGCTTGATTTACATCTGCCATTAATTTAGACGGATCAATTTCAACTGATTTTACCTCTTTTTTTGCAGTAAACGTGTAGGTTGGATGTGCAAAAGTCCAATCGGTAATAACTGTAGCATTGGTTGGTTTTTCTCCACGCATCATACGTAACGGAATATTAAATGATTCTTTAGAACCATCAGTATAAACTACCTCAACATCAATAGGCATTGGCATTTGACCAATACGCTCTAAGGTAATTTCTTTACCGTTAACAGATTTGATTCCGTAGTCAATTGTATGCGTCGTTTGCGTCCATTCATTTAAGTACCAATCTAACTGAATACCTGAAACTTTTTCTGCTGTACGCTTAATATCATTTGGTGTTGGGTGTTTAAACGCAAAATCTTCAAAATACTTTTTTAAGGTTTTTGCTACGTTTTCTTCTCCAATAATATATTCTAATTGCGATAAGAAAATGTTTCCTTTAGAATAACTCGCAACTCCGTATGCTCTGTTAGTATGGTATCTATCGGCATGTGTTGTTAAAGGCTCTTCAATATTATTACCCACCACATAATTATATCCTCTGTAAGAACCAGTATGTGGATTTTCCTTTCCTTCATCTAGAATTTCATTCTCAGCTTTGTTTGAAATATACGTAGTAAACCCTTCATCCATCCAAGGGTGCTTACTTTCGTTAGTTGCTAACAAGAACTGAAACCAAATATGCGCTAACTCGTGCGCAGTAACACCGAATAAACTTCTCCATTCACGTTGCCCAGTAATTAGCGTACACATTGCATACTCCATACCCCCGTCTCCTCCTTGGATAACTGAGTATTGTTTGTATGGATATTGCCCAATATGCTTGCTGAAATACTTCATTAACTCAGCTGTTTTTGGCTGTAATTTTTTCCAGTTTTCTAAATATTTAGCATCTAATGTTTTTTTGTACAAGAAGTGTAAATCGATACCATTTTTCATTTTATACGTATCGTGAATGAACTCTGGATCTGCCCCCCATGTAAAATCATGAACATCTGGTGCTGTAAATTTCCATGTTAACTTATCTCCTGAAGGAAGGTTTAATGGTTGCTTTTTGTCTTCGTAACCATGACCTACCTCTTGTGGATTTTGTACATATCCTGTTCCTCCAACTACATAGTTCTTGTCGATATGTAATGTCACATCAAAATTACCCCAAACTCCGTGGAATTCTCTTCCTAAGTACGGAGGTGTGTGCCATCCTTCAAAATCATATTCAGCCATTTTAGGATACCACTGTGTCATTGATAAAGCAACTCCTTCTGCACTATTACGACCCGAACGACGGATTTGTTTTGGTACTTGCGCATCAAAAATCATATCAAATGTCACACTTTGTCCTGGTTGAATTGGCTCGTTTAATGTAACCTCTAAAATAGTTCCAACAGTTTCGTGTTTTACCGCTGTTCCGTTTTGTTGTAAAGAGTTTACTTTGATATATCCTATTTCTGAAGGTGATAATTTACTAATACGATCTCCTACTCTTCTATCTGGATCTTGAATGTTTCTTGAACGAACATCCATTTGAGAGTTTGGTTGAAATGCATTAAAGTATAAATGATAAAATACTTTATCTAACACATCTGGTGAATTATTTGTGTACACCAGTTTTTGTATTCCTTTATACTGATAGGTTTTTACATCCATATCAATATCCATTGTATAATCTACATGCTGTTGCCAATAACCGTTATTGGTAGCTTGCTTATTTTCGTGTGCTTTTACCACATTAGTATCGGTACCATTTTTCATTGTAGCACATGAAACCATTGGCAACAATAAAAGGCTAAAAATTATTTTCTTCATATTAAACTGGTTTAATTCCCATTGAGGTTAGTGTTCTTTTCAAACTCTTTAATTCTTCTTCATTTTTTAATATTGGAAAACTGCGTCTTCTTCCGTTTTGTAACTTTAAAAAAACACGTTCTCTTCCGTAAGCTACTTTTGTTTCTAGTCCTGCTATTTCTTTTAGTAAATATTTAGACTTCCACGATCTTTTTACAACGTAATACAATATCACAGCTACCGAAACTAAAGCTAATAAAAACATAAAACTAAACAGTAATTCATTATTTTGATAACTCATTAAGTATAGCTGAACTCCCATATTAACTCCGTTAACAAACATTAAAATTATGATTAACCAAGAATGTTTAGGAACTTCGTCTTTTATGGTTAACTCTTCTGTTTTTTTATTGAACTCTAATTGCATAGCATTTTCATTATAACAAAAAAAGAGCATCAAAAAATAATGCTCTTTTTTAGCTAATTTATAATAGTCTTATTTTCTTCCGTTAACCATTCTATCAGCCATTCTAACTGCATTGTAAGCGTTTACAACACGTCCTGAAACTGATAATTCTGAGAAAGGAACTTTTACTGGCTCGTTACCATATCTTGCTCCTGTACCTGGCTTTACAACATCAAAATCAATCTTAGTTCCTGAGTTCATTAAGATGTGTTTTACTTGACTTGCTGTTAATTCAGGATAATAAGAACGTACTAATGCTGCAACCCCTGCTGCTGCTGGAGAAGCCATAGAAGTTCCGTTGAATTTCTTGTACTCATTGTCTGGAGTAGTTGAGTATACTTGTACTCCTGGAGCAAATACATCTACATTCTTTTTACCGTAGTTAGAGAATGTTGCTGGTAAGTTCTCATCGTAATTAGCACTCATTGCACCAATTGTTAAGAAGTTATCTGCAACTTCGTTTAATAAATCTGGTGCATCGTTAGGAAATGTTTTTTCAACATCAATGTTTTTACCATCATTTCCTGCTGCATTTACAATTAATACATCTTTAGAAGCTGCATACTTAATTGCATCGTAAACCCATTCTTTGTTTGGTGAAAAAGCTTTACCAAAACTTGTGTTGATTACTTTTGCTCCGTTATCAACTGCATAACGAATACCTAAAGCAACATCTTTATCGTACTCATCTCCGTCAGAAACTGAACGTACTGCCATAATTTTTACGTTATTGGCAACACCGTCCATACCTTTACCGTTACTACGAGTTGCACCAACAATTCCTGATACGTGAGAACCGTGAGCTTCTCCTTTTTCAGAGTGTCCTGTATTACCATTTCCGTATCCTGGCTTATCGTTAATATCGTAAGCATTATCTCCTACAACTGTACGGTAATCTGTTTTTAAGTTTTCTCCGTCAATTGTTTTTTGAGCATTTTTAATCCCTTTTTCAAAGTATTCTTTTGCTTCAGTTAACGTATCAAAAAATCCGAACATTCTAGTTGCAAAATCTTTTGCATTACCTAACGCAGGATCGTTTGTGTTAATTGCTGCTACCTCTTCTTTTGTATAGGTTGCTTTTCCGAAGTATTTAGTGAATACTTTATCAGACTCTACTGCACCCATTTTTAAGTTCTCGTAACGACTAACTGTTTTTTTAGCTTCTTCAACTTTTTCAGCCTGAAAAGCTTCTACTTCTGCTAAAGTTTCAGCATCAGCGATAGAAGGATTCATTAAAATACGCTCGTACTCTAAGTGCTCTTTATATGAATCTCCTAAAAAGTTCCACCCGTTAATATCATCAACATAACCGTTTTTATCGTTGTCAATTCCGTCTCCTGCAACTTCTTTAGTGTTTACCCAAGCTACATCAACTAAATCTTCATGTTTTAAATCGGTACCCGAATCAACTACACCAACAACAACCTCAACATGTTTCTTTCCTTTTAAGAACTCATACGCTTTGTTAACGCTCATTCCAGGAATTGTATCAGTTGCTAAGTCTAAGTGTTGCCAATTTTCTTGTTCGTAATCAGTTAACTCCGCTTTTTTTGCTGGAATATTAACTACGGTATTGCTTCCTGCTGGTACAGGGATTTTGCTTACTGTGTTACAGCTAGCTAAAGTAGCTACTGCAATTGCCGAGTAAAATACGGGCTTTAAAACTCTCATAATCTCTATTCTTAATTAAAAATATCTGTAAATTTAAATGTGTCTTTTAAGCGAACTCCTTTTTCAGTGTGCTTAACAGTTATTACCTCATTGTAAGCATCGTGCTCTAAAAACAGGTAAAACTCTTTATCGGCAGCTTCTTTTAAGAAAGCTTCTTTTTCTTTTAAGGTAAGTAACGGACGCGTATCATAACCCATTACATACGGTAACGGAACATGACCTGCTGTTGGTAATAAATCTGCCATGAATACTAAGGTTTTTCCTTGGTACTCTATTTTTGGTAACATTTGCTTTTCTGTATGTCCGTCTTTGAACAACACATCAAAACCAACATAATCCCTTGCGTTTAAATGCAAAAAATTTAATTGTCCACTTTCTTCAATAGGTAAAATGTTTTCTTGTAAGAAGGAAGCTTTTTCGCGTGCATTAGGGTGTACTGCCCAGTCCCAATGACGTTGGTTACTCCAAAAACGTGCATTTTTAAAGGCTGGTTCGTATCCTGTTCTGTCTTTATTCCATTGAATTGCACCTCCGCAGTGATCAAAATGTAAGTGTGTTAAAAACACATCGGTAATATCATCTCTATGAAAACCGTATTTTGCTAAAGAAGTATCTAACGAAAAATCTCCGTATAAATAATAATAACCAAAAAATTTATCGGACTGTTTGTTTCCAATTCCTGTATCGATTAAGGTTAATCGATTACCATCTTCAATCAACATACAACGCATGCCCATTGAGATCATATTGTTTTCATCGGCTGGATTTGTCTTCTGCCAAATCGACTTCGGAACCACGCCAAACATAGCGCCTCCGTCTAATTTAAAGTTACCTGTTTCTATCGGATAAATTCGCATAACGACAAAGATGCAGAATTTTAGCGAATTATTTTGTTAATAAAAACAAAAAAGCACATCTAAACGATGTGCTTCTTGAGGTGTCGAGCGGATTCGAACCGCTGTAGATGGTGTTGCAGACCACTGCCTAGCCACTCGGCCACGACACCTTATATTGATAAGGACTGCAAATTTACAGCTTTTATCTTTTTTTGCAAGCTTTTTTTACTTTTTACGCACTTCGGATAAAACAATTGCTACCTCAGCAACATTACCTCCAATTGGTGGGTTAATTTTTGCTACGCTAACCTCCGCTTCATCAACTAATTGTATCTCTCTAAAAATTCTTTCTAAAATTCGTCTAGCAACATGTTCTAACAATTTAGAACGAATTGCCATTTCTTCTTTTACAATTTGATTCAAATGCACATAATCTACCGTATCAACTAACTCATCAGTTTGTGCTGACTTTTGTAAATCGGCTTTTACCTCTACATCTACTCGGTACTCTGAACCGATTCTTGCTTCTTCATCTAAACATCCATGATTGGTAAATAATCGGATGTCGTTTACACGTATAATTCCCATGCCGCAAAAATAGGAATGTTTCTTTATTAAGTTGTGTAAATTTTATTTCAAAAAAAAAGAGAAAAACAACAATCTTGTTTTTCTCTTTTATGATTTTATTCTTTTTTAAAGAATTTCAAATGTTTGACTTAATTCGCCTATGGTTACTTTATATTTTCCTTTAGGCAAATAATAGTTACCATTCTTTGCTTCTTTAATTTCAGCATCTTTGTGCTTTTTCAAGTATTTCTTTCTTCCTTTTTCTGAAAAAGAAACATCATACACAGCCTCGTTAAATCCTTTTGAAGCTTTCGTTGTTATCGTATTTACCAAAATATCATCTGAAGAATATACTTCTAACACGACTTCTTTATCAGAATTTATATAAAATGGAATGTTAACACTTGGCGTATACGGCTCTAACCACTTACTCCATGAGCTTCCCCAAGAATTTCTTTTTTTAATATTCTTGATACTAAAAATAGCTTCTTTATTATCAAACTCTTGTAAGGAAGTAATATTTGCTTTGTATAAACTACGTCCGTGAGTACCTACTAATAAATGTTTTGCTTTTGGTTGAATCACTAAATCATGCATTGCAACATTCGGCAATCCGTTGCTAAACGCTTCCCAAGTTTCTCCTTGGTTGAAAGAAACATACAATCCGTTATCGGTGCCTAGGTATAAAATGTTTTCCTTTTCTGGATCTTCCTTAATCACATTTACCGCAGAAGTTGGAATATTACCGCTAATGTTTTTCCATGTTTTTCCGTAGTCATCAGACATGTATACATAAGGTGTAAAATCATCAAAACGGTATCCGTTTAACGTAACATATACACGTTCTTTCTTATATTTTGAAGCTATTACACGACTTACCCATAAATTTTGTGGTAAAGAATTGGAAATTTTCTCCCAACTTCCTCCTCCGTTTTTAGTCACTTGTACCAATCCATCATCAGAACCTACGTAGATTAACCCGAATTGGAATGGACTTTCAGAAATAGTAGTTAACGTTCCGTAAGCTACATTTCCTTCTTTTTCTCCTTTGGTTAAATCTCCTGAGATTTCTTCCCAATCACTTCCTTGATTTAAAGAACGGTGTAATTTATTTCCTCCTAAATACAAGATATCTTGATTGTGTTTTGATAGCTGAATAGGTGTTTGCCAATTGAATCGATATGCTGGCTTGTCTTTTTCTGGTTTTGGCTGGATATAGGTTTGTTTTCCTGTAGCTCTATCAATTCGATAATAGTTTCCAAACTGATAGCCTGTGTACACAATATTCGGATTTCTGTCATCAACCGCAACCTGCATACCATCACCTCCCATTAAACTTTCATAAGGGTTCTGTCCTGTTTGATGCCAGCTTTTGTCAATTTTTGCGTTATGGTTTCCTACCCAAACTCCGTTGTCTTGTAATCCTCCATATACCTTGTACACTTCTTGATTATCCGCATACACAGTATAAAACTGTCCAACTGCTGGTTGATTTAATTTAATCCAGCTTTCACCATCATCGTATGAAATATTTAATCCACCATCGTTTCCATCAATTAGGTGCCCTTGTTTTTTAGGATTCACCCATAGTGCTTGATGATCGGCGTGTACATTTTCTTTACTAATAGAAGTAAATGTTTTTCCTCCATCTTTCGATTTTAAAATTGGAACTCCTAATACATAAATTCCATTTTCATCTTGCGGATCTACACGAACTTCACCAAAATAATATCCATACGAATAGTACAAATCATCTAAATATCCTTCGTGTGTTTTCTTCCACGTTTTTCCTCCGTTAATGGTTTTAAAAACCTCCGCTCCTATCACTGGAGTATCAAACAAAGCTGCATTCGCATCTTTCAAGTAACCAACCAAATCACTTGGTCGCATTTCTCCTGGACTTGAACGAATGATTTGTTTAATATTTTCTGCACGATACTTCTCTTGAAGACCATTCATTTTGATATATGAATTCAATTTTTTGTCTTTCATATTCAAAAGTTCATCTGCAGAAATTGTCGCAAGCTCCTCTTTTGTCAAAGCTCCTGGGCCTTTTGCTTTCTTCGTAGAATCTTTTTTTCTTCGGAATTGACTATCGTGAAAAGCATACACCGTGTTTTCATCATATACCGCTAAACCAATCCTTCCTACTCCATCTCCATTAGGAAAACCATTGTTATCCGAAATTTTAGTCCACGTATTTCCAGCATCAGTCGATTTATATATTGCTGAATTTTTTCCGTCTCCATCAAAATTCCATGCTTTACGTTCACGCTCCCAAGCAGCAGCATATAAAATATTGAAGTTGTTCGGTACAGGCTGAATATCTATAATTCCTGTATTTTCATCAATAAACAATGTTTTTGTCCATGTTTTACCTCCATCAGAAGTTTTAAAAACCCCTCTTTCATTGTTTGATGAATATAAATGACCTATAGAACCAACGATTACCTCATCTGGGTTTTTCGGATTTATTAAAATTCGCCCAATATGATGTGAATCAGGTAACCCAACGTTTGCCCAAGTTTTACCTTTATCGGTAGATTTTAAAATTCCGATTCCTGCATACGACGAACGAGAAGAATTATTTTCTCCTGTACCAACCCAAATTGTTCCATTTTTCCAATCTACAGCAATATCACCCACATTTTGTGTAGGCGAGTTGTCTAGAATTGGAGTAAAAGTAGTTCCGTTGTTATTCGTATGCCATACGCCACCAGAAGCATATCCTACATAAAATTCTGTTGGATCATTTGGATTCACATCAATATCCACCACACGTCCACTCATTACTGTAGGTCCGATGCTTTTAAATGAAATATTTTTTACCGTGGAATTTTTTGTTAACGCTTCTTTTTGCTGCAAAGCATCTTGTATTTTTTCTGCTGAAGTAGGTTGTTGAGCAACTACTGTAAATGGCAACAAAGCAATACAAACTTTTGCTAAGGTTTTCATGATTATTTGGTTTAGTAGCTGGTGAAAATACTGTATGTTAAAACTATTTCAAAAAAATTAACAGAAATTTGGGGTATTTCCTCCAAGTAATACACCCGCAAAAAATTATTAGATTTGTGTTAACTCAATTACATAAAGCTATGACCATTTTTATTCTTTCTGTTAGCGAACATATTTATTCAACACAAAGAATATATAAAGAAGCACTTCGTAGAGGTCATAAAGTTGAAATTATAAATCATTTAAAATGTTCTATCAAACTAGGTAAAGGCAAACCTGCAATTATTTATCAAGGTAAAGACATTATTGATGTTCCTGATGTTATTATTCCTCGAATAGGCTTTTCTGCAATGAGACACGGAGCTGCTGTTGTAAAAGAGTTTGAACTAAATGGAGTGTACAGTACAGCTAGTTCATCTGGTATTTTAAAAGCACAAAACAAAATAGAGACCTTACAAATAGCTAGCAGAAATAGATTGCCAATACCACAAACTGTTTTTTCTGTAGACTCTGAAAATGTAACAGAACAAATAGATTTGTTAGGAGAAGCTCCAATCATAATTAAATTACAAGAAGGCACACACGGATCAGGAGTTATTTTAGCAGAAAGTAAAAAATCTGCCATTTCTATTATTGATACTTTATACAGCTCTAATACGGGTATTTTATTGCAAGAATTTATTAAAGAAAGTAATAGTGAAGATATTCGTGCTTTTGTGGTAAATGGTGAAGTAATTTCTTCAATGAAACGTAAAGGATTAGACGATGATTTTCGTTCAAATATTCATAAAGGAGGAAGTGGATGTAAAGTTACTTTAACTCCAGAAGAAGAAGAGATTGCCATTAAAGCTACTCAACTCTTAAACCTTGCTGTTGCTGGAGTGGATATGATACGTTCAAAACGAGGACCCTTATTAATTGAAGTTAACTCTACTCCTGGTTTGCAAGGAATTGAAACGTACACCAAAGACAATATTGCTAAAACTATTATTAAATTTTTAGAAGAAAATGTTCGACCAAAACTTTAAAAACGAAACCATAGAAATAAGAGGGCAAAAAATAGGACTGGGTGAATCTAAACTCATCAGAATCCCAATTGATCGATTACCTACAGGAACCCTCATAGAAATTCCTGTTTATATTTTTAACGGAGATGAAGTCGGTCCAACTATTTTATTACAGGGTGGTTTACATGGAGACGAGGTTAATAGCGTAGAATTGGTACGAAGAATGTTAATTGACAAATCGTATAAAATTCATCGTGGTTGTGTTATTGTGGTTCCTTTGTTAAATGTTTTTGGTTTCTTAAACATGTCTCGTGACATGCATGGTAAAGATGTAAACCGAAGCTTTCCTGGATCTAAAACAGGATCTTTAGCCAGTAGAATGGCATATTATCTGATAAAAGAAATAACTAACAATGTAGATTTCGCTATTGATTATCATACAGGTGGTGAACAACGCAACAACTTTCCACAAATACGATATACACCTCAAGATGAAATAGGACGTAAACTAGCCAGTATTTTTAGCGCTCCGTTTATGTTCGGTTCTAGCCTTATTCCGAAGTCCTTTAGAAATCAATGTTATAAAAACAATATTCCTGTAATTGTTTATGAAGGAGGAGAATCATTGCGTTTAGAAGAAAAAGCCATTCAACAAGGAATTGATGGAACACTTCGTATTCTAAAACACTTTAAAATGATACACGAAAGAGTTCAGGTTCCTGAAAACCCTTATTCTATTCACATTAATAAACGCAGTTGGATTCGCGCAAAAGTTGCTGGTTTGTTTAATCCAACCGTTCATAACGGTGCTGAAGTTAAAAAAGGGGAAATTTTAGGGCATATCATGGATACTTATGGAGAAACAAACTTTACCGTAAAATCTCCAGCAAATGGCTATATCATTGCTAAAAACAACTTTCCGATTATTAATATGGGAGATCCTTTATTTCACTTAGGAAACACATAACAAACTGATTTTATTTGTTTTATAATTTATTTTTTACATTCTTTAATTCAAATTAACTAATCAAAAATTATAAATTATGGAATTTCTTATTAGCTTATTAAGCGGTGCTGTAGGTGGTAATCTTGCAGGAGCTGTATTAAAAAAGTATTCTTTA
The DNA here is from genome assembly GCF_051200845.1 of Tenacibaculum sp. A30. Taxonomy (NCBI): domain Bacteria; kingdom Pseudomonadati; phylum Bacteroidota; class Flavobacteriia; order Flavobacteriales; family Flavobacteriaceae; genus Tenacibaculum; species Tenacibaculum sp. A30. The sequence continues at coordinate 1,886,675 of NZ_CP195160.1, read as the reverse complement.
GGCACCCTTTGGAACTCTGTTGTAGGAATTTTAGGTGGTGGCCTAGGAGCTCAATTATTAGGAATGCTAAACATTGATATTTCTGGTATTATCGGAAACATTGCTGGAAGTGGTGTTGGTGGAGCTGTTTTACTGGTTATTGTTGGTATTATTAAAGGTGCCATGGCTAAAAGTTAAACACATATTAAAGCTAAAGAAAAGACGCCCTAAATAAGGCGTCTTTTTTATTTATAGACGAAGCCCAATAAATAGCAGTACCTTTGTAAGCTCATAGTAGTATCTTATTTAGACCCTACTGAAGAATTATATATGACATTTACATCGTTAGGTTTATCAAAAGCTTTAGTGAAAGCTGTAACCGAAAAAGGGTACGAAACCCCCTCTCCCATTCAAGAAAAAGCAATTCCAGTTATTTTAGAAGGCAAAGACGTATTAGCTTCTGCACAAACCGGAACAGGGAAAACTGCAGGGTTTACCTTGCCTATTTTACAAAATATATCAGAAAAAAAGAATCCAAAATATCGTCCAATCAAAGCATTGGTACTAACACCTACAAGAGAATTAGCCGCTCAGGTTTATGATAATGTTCGCGAATACAGCACCCATTTAAATATTAAATCTACCGCTATTTTTGGTGGCGTAAAACCAAGCGCTCAAATAGCAACACTTAAAAACGGAATTGATGTTTTGGTGGCTACTCCTGGTAGATTAATAGATTTACACGAGCAAAATCAACTTTCTTTAAAACGTGTAGACGTTTTGGTTTTAGATGAAGCCGATAGAATGCTTGACATGGGTTTTTTACGAGATATTAAAAAAATTATCTCTTTTTTACCTCAAAAACGTCAGAATTTGTTGTTTTCGGCAACTTTTTCAAAAGAAATAAAAAAATTAGCAGAAGGTATTTTACACAATCCTGTGTTGGTTGAAGCGGCTCCTGAAAACACAACTGCTGAAAAAGTAAATCAGAAACTATATAAAGTTCCAAAAAATAAAAAAACGGAGCTAGTTGGTCAGTTGATTTCAAAAGGAAACTGGAGTCAAGTATTAATTTTTACTCGAACTAAACACGGTGCTAACAGGTTAACTGAAAAACTAGTTAAACGAGGAATTTCTGCCGCAGCTATACATGGTAACAAAAGTCAAGGTGCAAGAACCAAAGCGTTAAAAGGCTTTAAAGACAATTCTATTCGAGTCTTAGTAGCTACTGATATTGCAGCTCGTGGATTGGATATTCCATTATTACCACACGTTATTAATTTTGAACTCCCTAATGTTCCTGAAGATTATGTACACCGAATTGGTAGAACAGGAAGAGCAGGCGCTAGTGGAGAAGCAATTTCTTTAGTGTCTCAAGAAGAAGAAACTTACTTAAAAAGTATTGAAAAATTATTAGGACAAAAAATTATTATTTCTGAGCTAGAAGGTTTTGATTTATCCACTATAAAAAATGAAGTAACTACAGAACGTACAAAACCAGAGCGTACTGAAAAAAAGACTTCTAAGAAACCTTTAAAATCTAAAAAAAAGAAGCCTACAACTACTTCTGAAGACACTAAAAAACACACCCCTAGAAAACGAAACAACCGTAATAGAAGAAATAGTAATAAAACCCCTCAATAACAAACCTATCTAATTAGTTATCAGAGGTTTTGATATTTTAATCTTTACATAAAGCAATATTTTGGTAGAAATCTAGTTATATATTTTGTATTACAAAACCAATATAATTATGAAAAAACATGTTTTTTTACTAGTTGCTTTAGCAACTTTTTTTAGCGCTTTTATTAGCTGCTCTAACGATGATCCAAAAACATCTCAAGTAGAGGTTCGCTTAGTTGATGCTCCTGGAGATTATGATGCAGTAAACATCGACGTCCAAGACGTGATGATTAATGCTAGCGATGGAGAAAACGGCTGGAAGAGCTTAGGAAACGTAACCCCGCAAGTATATGACTTATTGGAGTTAACCGGAGGAGCTGAGGCTTTATTAGTTGATACCGAAATTCCTGCTGGAAAAATTAGCCAAATCCGTTTGGTTTTAGGTGACAACAACTCGATTGTGGTAGATGGACAAACACATCCATTAGCAACCCCTAGTGCTCAACAATCAGGATTAAAATTAAATGTACACCAAGATTTAGTAGGTGGTGTTAAATACTCATTTATCTTAGATTTTATGGTTGATAAATCAATCGTAGTTGAAGGTAACGGAGATTATAGTTTAAAACCAACCATTAGAGTAATTACTGAAGCTGCTTCAGGTGCTATTTCTGGAATGGTAAATCCTTTTGACTATCAAGTAGAAGTTAGCGCTGTTGTTGGAGAAGAAACAATTACCACTTTAACAAATGAAGAAGGTAAATTTATGTTACACGGAGTTCCAGCTGGTACTTACAACGTAACCTTTACTCCAGATGAAGCTTCTGGTTTAACACCAAAAACTGTTGAAGGGGTTAATTCTGTTCTAGGTGAAAACACCGATATGGGAACTGTTGAGCTAGAATAATTCTTATAAACATAAACTCTCAAAAAGAGGTTATTTCAAAACGTCATTTTCGCGTGTAGAGAAATTTTAACTATTACAAGTTAAGGGATATTTTTTGTAATAGAATTCTCAAATTCATTCAAAATGACATGGTATTAAATGTTTTGAAATAGCTTCTTTTTTTATATTTTTAAGCTAAAATTTATTTCCATAAATGGAAGCTTCAAAAAAAATAGTAGCACAACACCTTCAAGAAATTGTAAATGACGACGCTTTAAACAATCTCATTCCTGAGATTGTCGAGTATTTTAAAGAGTTTTCTTTGTTAAAAAACCAATATTTTGTTGAAAAAGGAGAAATTTGCTCTTATTTCTGTTTTATAGAAAGTGGTATTTTACAGCATGCTGTTGCTGTTTCTGGAGAGGAAAAAACCACTTATTTAGGTTTAAAAAATAGTTTTACCTCATCATTAAAAAGCTTTTTACAACAAACTCCTTCCCCTAAAAACATCAAAGCATTAAGTACTTGCAAACTTTGGGTTATTACGATAAATGATTTTAAATATTTAATGAAACACAACAAGGCTTTTCATCAGTTTTATTACAATTTAGTTGAACATCAAATTTTTTTAATTGACGATTACCGTATTGATTTATTAACACTAACACCTGAAGAGCGTTACAATAAACTACTCGTAAACGAACCTAAATTGCTTCAAGAAGTTCCGCTACACTATTTAGCTTCCTTTTTAGGAATTTCTACCCGACACATGAGTAGGATTCGAAAAAACATAAATTAGCGCCAAATGGCTAATATTTGCACAGTTTCTTTCCGTATTTTTGAAGGACTTTATCAAATTTAATTGAATCATTATGAAATACGACGCAATAAACAGTCAATTATTTATAAAAAATCGTAAAAACTTTATGGCGCAAATGAAGCCAAATAGTTTAGCTGTTTTTAACTCAAACGATATATATCCTGTAAGTGCAGATAGCACTTTACCTTTTGAACAACACCGAGATATTTTCTTTTTAAGTGGAGTTGATCAAGAAGAAAGTATATTGGTTTTATTTCCAGATTGCCCAAAAGAAAACTTACGTGAAGTATTATTTTTACGTGAAACCAATGAACATATTGCTGTTTGGGAAGGGGAAAAACTAACCAAAGAAAAAGCCTTAGAAACTAGCGGAATTAAAAATGTACACTGGTTACAAGATTTAGAAAAAGTATTGGCTGAAATGATGGCGTTAGCAGATACAGTTTACATCAACACAAACGAGCATTACCGTGCTACTGTTGAAACTGAAACGCGTGAGGCTCGTTTTACTAAATGGTTATTAAATAAATATCCTGCACACTCTGTAGCAAAGAGCAACCCTATTTTACAACGTTTACGTTCACTAAAAGATCAAATCGAAATCGATTTAATTCAAACTGCTTGTGATATTACTGAAAAAGGATTTAGACGTGTGTTAGATTTCGTAAAACCTGGTGTTTGGGAATATGAAGTAGAAGCTGAGTTTATTCATGAATTCATCAGAAATCGTTCTAAGAAGTTTGCATATACACCAATTATTGCATCAGGTAACAACGCAAACGTATTACACTATATTGAAAACAACCAACAATGTAAAGCAGGAGATTTATTATTGATGGATGTAGGAGCTGAATACGCAAATTATTCTTCGGATATGACTCGTACTATTCCTGTTTCTGGTCGTTTTACTGACAGACAAAAAGCAGTGTATAATGCTGTAAACCGCGTAAAAAATGATGCTACAAAAATGTTAGTTCCAGGAACTCTTTGGGCTGATTATCATGTAGAAGTTGGTAAATTAATGACTTCGGAATTATTAGGTTTAGGCTTATTAGACAAAGCAGATGTACAAAATGAAGATCCTAATTGGCCTGCTTACAAAAAGTACTTTATGCACGGAACTTCTCACCACATGGGCTTAGACACGCATGACTACGGGTTGTTACACCAACCAATGGAAGCTAATATGGTATTTACGGTAGAACCTGGTATTTATATTCCTGAGGAAGGTTTTGGTATTCGTTTAGAAGATGATGTTGTAATCCAAGAAACTGGAGAGCCTTTTAACTTAATGCGCAACATACCTATTGAAGCAGACGAAATAGAAGATATTATGAATAAATAGTATTATTTCCCACACTTTTTAAACGCCATTATGATTACTTTTAAAGAATTGTAATGGCGTTTTTGTTTCTGATAAAATTAATCTTCTTTCTACTATTTTTATTACTTTTAGCATACAAAAATTGCTAGAATTCTTCCATCTTTTACTCCAAGTAAACACAAAAGAAGTTACGATTCTGCATTCAAATTATTACTAATAAATTTTATAAGAATGAAAAATTACTCAATAATTAAGCTTAGTTCTGCTTGGTCAACAAGTGAATTGAAAGAAAAAACTGAAAAAATAGTAAACGAGAAAAGTGCTCAAGGATACGAAATTATATCTGTTTCTTTTGGAATAAATTCATGGTGGGCACCTACTGCTTTTATAACTATTTGTAAATAAAAATATCGAAAATGAATTATTTAGGAATAATAGGCCCTTGGCAAATTCTTTTAATTTTAGTCTTTATATTATTGGGTATTATACCAACAATCGTAGCTCTTATTGATATTTTAAAAAGTAAATTTAAAGGAAACGATAAAATTCTTTGGATTCTATTAGTTTTATTCGCCAACTTCTTTGGAGCTGTTTTATATTTCTTAATAGGCAGAGGACAAAAAATCAAAGAGTAAACAAAAGCTTATCGTAAAAAACAGTAAAAAATCCCTGCCAATTAGCAGGGATTTCCTTTGTTATCTATCTATTTTATTTTTAAATTCGGCTCGCTCCTCATGTTACTAATGAGTTTGCAAGCTTTCTACTTTATCTAATGCATAATTACGAGTTGTTTCTCATTAGTTTTTCTACTAACAACTAAACTATTTAATTATGGAACTAAACGAAACAAAACTACACGAGTTATTAGGAAAAATAGTTACCGAAATGGGGGCTGCTGCTAATGGACCTCTTGTTACTATTGGTGACAAACTAGGATTGTACAAATCTCTTTCAGAATCTGATGCTTTATCTTCTAGTGAATTGGCAGATAAAACAAATACTTCAGAAAGATATGCAAGAGAATGGTTAGCTGCACAAGCTGCTTCTGGATATGTAGAGTACGATGCTACTAATAATAATTTTTATATGACCCCTGAGCAAACTGCGGTTTTCGGTAATAATAAAAGTCCTGTTTTTATGACAGGAGATTTTTATGCAGTTTCTTCAGTATACCATGACGAACCAAAAGTTGAAGAGGGTTTTAAAACTGGAAAAGGAATTTCTTGGGGAGACCACCACCCCTCTTTTCGCTATTTTAAAAAATAATAATATCTGTTGTTTTTAGATAACATTAAAAACATAAAGAGCACATTAATTTGACCTTTTGTTAAAACTTAAATAATATCTATTCATCTTGTTAGCTGTAGTTTTACCATGTCAAAAAAGGTTGTTTGTATTAGTGTAACAAACGTATTAGTTGTGTAGTTGACCACGCGTTGCGTGGTTTTTTTTTCATTATTTTCTTACACAAAACAAGAACAAGCAAAACCCTATATCTTTGCTCTAAAATATTGTTAATGCAAAAAATACTACTCACAACTTTTCTTTTTTTAAATATTTCTTCGTTTTCTCAATCCAACTGGCAAGAATTTAAAAAATTATCTTCCCCTAAAAAAAAGTGGGTACTACTCCACCCTTTCAAGGCTAAACAAGCCTTAATTGTTTCACGTGAAGCATTAAGAGTAAGTGACTCTATAAGAGTTTCTCCCTTGTTAGATGGTGATTATTCTGGTGGAAAAGTAGATGCGTTTCGTCATGCTTTTTGGATGGCTTTGTTACAACAAGAAATTGGAAAAAATGCGGCTCGATCTCTTGGAAGAACCCATGAGAAAGAAAACTATCAAACTTTTAAAAAACAACAATTAGAAGACGGTGTTGTTCCTGATGAAATTTCTTCGGAAATGGATTTGTTTAATAACGAAATAGGGTTGTCACTTTCTGAAGAAAATGGAAAACTCCCTAAAAATGGATTAATTTACAGAGTTATTAATGCCATTCATCAAGGAAAGCTAAAAATCATCAAAAAAGACCCAAAAGGAAATTTTTTAACTTGTGATAATAAAATTATTTCTGATGAGTCTCTCAAAGGAAAATGGAAAAACAATAAATGCTTAGTCAATTCTAATTACAATCAATAAATGCAAAAGGTATACTTTATTTCAGGTACGATGTGTACGGTAGATTTGTGGCAATTTGTGTTTCCGAAATTAGAAAACATATTGCCTATCCATATTGATATTACTCCTGCAAACTCTTTTGAAGAAATCAATACGATTATTGCAAATCATATTTATACTCCAGCTACAATTGTTGGGTTTTCTTTAGGCGGATTTTCTGCTATGAACTTTGCGGTACACCATCCTGAAAAAGTAAAAAAACTAATTATAGTTGCCGCCAACACAGACGGATTGAGTGATTCAGAAATTCAACTGCGAAAAAGTACCATTGATTTTTTAGAAAAACACAACTATAAAGGAATCTCACAAGCAAGAATTCAACAATTTTTACATCCTGATAATCACAGTAATTCCAAGATTGTTTCCATCATCAAAAAAATGGATGCAGATTTAGGAAAAGAAGTATTATTGCGTCAGTTAAAAGCTACTTCATCTAGAATAAATATTTCACAAGAAGTTTTAAAATTAAACATTCCTATCCTTTTTATTACTGCGGAAAATGATGCACTTATCAATCCAAAAAAAGTAAAAGAGTTTGCACAAACAACTAAAAACGGAAAGAGTATTACCATTAAAAATTGCGGACACATGATTCCGTTAGAAAAGCCCTTGGAGCTAGCTTCTATACTAAACCCGACTGTTAATTAAACTTTTAAAAAAATATAAATTTATAAGTATTACTTTAGCTGAAATTGCAATTTTATATTTAAAGTTATGGAAATTCCTAAGTTTCACGAAACCTTTATACCTATCCTAAAAATTCTTTCAAATGGTGAAACGATTTATCATCGTGAAATGAGTAAAAAAATTATTAATCAATTTTATTCTGATTTAACCAAAGAACAATTAGAAAAGAAAACTAAAAGTGGAGATACATTAATTCTTAATAGGATTGCATGGGGAAAATCTTATCTGAAAAAAGGTGGATTTATTGAATTCCCTAAAAGAGGTATGGTTAAAATTACTCAAAAAGGAATAAACTCTGTAAATAAATCACTTACCCTAAAAGATGTTGAGAATTCTTCGAGTTTTTTAAATTTTTATACTGAAGAAAAACCTTCCAAAGAAACTACTCCTCACAAAATTGAAAATGCTTCACCTCAAGACTTAATTGACGAAGGTTTTTTACAAATTGAAACAGAGGTTAAAGAAGAACTTTTAGATAAACTAAAGTCTATAGACCCTTTTTATTTTGAAAAAATTATATTAATTCTTCTGAAAAAAATGGGATATGGGGATTTTATAGAAACTTCTAAAACTGGTGATGGTGGAATTGACGGAATAATTAACGAGGATAAATTAGGACTTGATAAAATTTATATACAGGCAAAAAGATATGGTGAAAACAAAGTAAGAGAAAAAGATATTCGCAACTTTATTGGTGCTATGAGTGGAGATACTCAGAAAGGCGTTTTTGTAACAACATCAACATTTGATGATAAAGCGGTAAAAAAAGCAAGCGATGCACACCATACAATAGTGCTTATAGATGGAAATAAACTTTCTGATTTAATGCATGAATACAATGTTGGTATACAAATTAAGTCTGTTTACGAGGTAAAAGAACTTGATATTGACTTTTTTGAAAACGAGTAACAACCCTCTATTTAAACCCATTCTAAATATTTAAGAAAACAATTCGTAAAGTTTGTTCAAGTAATGCGTTCCGCTTAAATTTGTCTTATTATTTAATCAATCAACAAAATAATGAGCGGATTACTAAAATCTTCTATTGGAAGAAAATTTGCCATGGCACTTTCGGCATTCTTCCTGATGTTTTTCTTATTACAACATTTTGCAATTAACATCACCTCAATTTTTCCAGATAACGGAGCTACATTCAACAAACTATCCCATTTTATGGGAACTAATGGTTTAGTACAGTATGTAATGCAACCAATCTTAATTTTTGGTGTCGTTTTTCACTTTGTAATGGGATTCATCTTAGAAATGAAAAACAACAGTGCACGTAAAGTAAGTTATGCTAAAAATAACGGAGCTGCGAACTCTACTTGGATGAGTAGAAACATGATTTATAGTGGAGCCGCTATTTTAGCGTTTATTGTTTTACACTTTATCGATTTTTGGTTTCCAGAAATCAACACCAAATTCATTCAAGGTGATTGGAGTGGTTTACACGATGGAGAGTTTAGATACTTCCACGAGTTACAACACAAATTTGTAAATCCACTTAGAGTAGGTGCTTATGTAATTGCTTTTGTTTTCTTAGCATTACACTTATTACACGGATTTAACTCTGCATTCCAATCAGTTGGAGCAAATAACAAATATACCAGAGGATTGAAAACATTTGGTAAAATATATGCTATTGGTATTCCAGCAGGATTTATCATCATTGCATTATTCCACCATTTCAACCACTAATAAAACCACTTAAATATGGCAATTTTAGATTCAAAAATACCAAAAGGTCCATTAAAAGATAAGTGGACAACTTATAAAGATAAAATCGACTTGGTAAACCCTGCTAACAAGCGTTTAATTGACGTAATTGTAGTAGGTACTGGTTTAGCAGGTGGTTCTGCTTGTGCAACTTTAGCAGAATTAGGATACAACGTTAAAGCATTTGCTTACCAAGATTCTCCTCGTCGTGCGCACTCTATTGCAGCACAAGGAGGTATTAACGCAGCAAAGAACTATCAAGGAGATGGAGATTCTTTTTACCGCTTATTTTACGATACTGTAAAAGGTGGAGATTACCGTTCTCGTGAGGCTAACGTTTATCGTTTAGCTGAGGTTTCTGCAAACATCATCGATCAATGTGTGGCGCAAGGTGTTCCTTTTGCTCGTGATTATGGTGGACAATTAGATAACCGCTCGTTTGGTGGAGTATTAGTATCTCGTACTTTTTATGCGAAAGGACAAACGGGTCAGCAGTTATTATTAGGAGCATATTCTGCAATGAACCGTCAAATTGCTCGTGGTAAGATTGAAATGTTCAATCGTCATGAAATGTTAGACGTTGTTATTGTTGATGGAAAAGCACGTGGAATTATAGCTCGTAACTTAGTTACTGGTGAAATTGAGCGTCACTCAGCACACGCTGTAGTAATTGCTTCTGGTGGATACGGAAACGTATATTTCTTATCAACCAACGCAATGGGATCTAACGCAACAGCTGCTTGGAAAATCCATAAAAAGGGAGCATTCTTTGCAAACCCTTGTTATACACAAATTCACCCAACATGTATTCCTCGTTCGGGAGACTATCAGTCTAAATTAACCTTAATGTCAGAGTCGTTACGTAACGACGGACGTATTTGGGTTCCGAAGAAAATGGAAGATGTATTAGCTATTAGAGAAGGAAAATTAAAGCCAACTCAAATCGCTGAAGAAGATAGAGATTACTACTTAGAAAGAAGATACCCTGCCTTTGGTAACTTAGTACCTCGTGATGTAGCTTCTCGTGCTGCAAAAGAGCGTTGTGATGCTGGTTACGGTGTAAATGCTACTGGTGAAGCTGTTTACTTAGATTTTAAATCGGCAATTGAGCGTTACGGTAAAGAGCAAGCAAAATTAAAAGGTATTGAAAACCCTTCTGCAACTAAAATCACTGAATTAGGTGAAGCTATTGTAGAAGCTAAATATGGAAACTTATTCCAAATGTATGAGAAGATTGTAGATGACAATCCATACAAAACACCAATGATGATTTATCCTGCAACGCACTATACTATGGGTGGAATTTGGGTAGATTATAACTTAATGACAACGATTCCTGGTTGTTACGCTATTGGTGAAGCAAACTTCTCTGATCACGGTGCAAACCGTTTAGGAGCTTCTGCTTTAATGCAAGGTTTAGCTGACGGATATTTCGTGTTACCTTATACAATTGGTGATTATTTATCAAATGATATCCGTACAGGAAAAATTTCAACTGAAACAAAAGAATTTGAAGAAGCTGAAAAAGCGGTTAAAGATCGTATTGATTTCTTCATCAACAATAACGGAGAGCATTCTGTAGATTACTACCACAAGAAATTAGGAAAAATCATGTGGGATAAATGTGGAATGGCACGTAACGAACAAGGTTTAAAAGAAGCGATGGCTGAAATTAAAGAGTTACGTGAAGATTTCTGGAAAAACGTAAAAGTTCCTGGAGAAGCTAACGAAATGAACCCAGAATTAGAAAAAGCAGGAAGAGTTGCTGATTTCTTAGAATTAGGTGAATTATTCGCTAAAGATGCCTTAAACAGAACTGAATCCTGTGGAGGACACTTTAGAGAAGAGTCTGTTGAATTAGATGGACCTCAAAAAGGAGAAGCTAAACGTGATGATGCTAACTTTGCTTACGTTGCTGCTTGGGAATATAAAGGTGAACCAGCTGATGCTGTTTTACACAAAGAAGAATTAGAGTTTAACGATATTGAACTAAAACAACGTTCATACAAATAAGAAAAGAGATATGAGTAACATGAATCTTACGCTAAAAATTTGGAGACAAAAAGGAGCGAACGATAAAGGAAAAATGGTCGAATATAAGGTGACCGATATTTCTGAGCATATGTCTTTCTTAGAAATGATGGACGTATTAAACGAACAACTAGTAAACACTGGTGAAGAACCTGTAGCATTCGACCACGACTGTCGTGAAGGAATTTGCGGTATGTGTTCAATGTATATCAACGGTGAAGCACACGGACCAGACCGTGGTGTAACTACTTGTCAGTTACACATGCGTATGTTTAATGATGGTGATACAATTACAATTGAGCCATTTAGAGCTGCTGCTTTCCCTGTAATTAAAGATTTAGTAGTTGACAGAAGTTCTTTTGAAAGAATTCAACAGGCGGGAGGATATATCTCTGTAAACACTTCTGGAAACACTACCGATGCGAATGCAATCTTAGTTCCTAAAGAAGATGCTGATAAAGCAATGGATGCTGCAACTTGTATTGGTTGTGGTGCTTGTGTAGCTACTTGTAAAAACTCATCTGCAATGTTATTTGTAGGAGCAAAAGTATCTCAATACGCTTTATTACCTCAAGGACAAGTTGAGGCTACTGAACGTGTTAAAAACATGGTAGCTCAAATGGATTTAGAAGGTTTTGGTAACTGTACCAACACTGGAGCTTGTGAAGTTGAATGTCCGAAAGGAATTTCTTTAGAAAACATTGCTCGTATGAACTCTGAGTTCTTAAAAGCAAGTTTAAAAGGATAAGATTTTATAATAATCTATAGATAAAAAACCGAAGCAAATGCTTCGGTTTTTTTATGCTCAATTATATCTGATTTCACTTATTCTTCAATTTATTACAAAATCAAAAAAGCCTGAGCTGGTGCTCAGGCTTTTCAATTATAGTAAAAATAAATCGTTACTTCCAGGTGTTATCCGCTTCATTACCATCCCATATTAGAGTAGCTAAATACGGATTATCAATAAACGGATTTCTGTTTCCTTGGGCATTAGCCACAACATTATTACGTTGTATTTCTAAATCAGACACAGGATCATCAGCATTCCATTCTAACAACAAAGCAACCATATTACTGTCAGAAGCTACTGTAGAACCTACAGCTACATTTTTTGGTAAACATTGACTCTCATAACGTAAATACATATACATCATCATACGCGCTACATCACCTTTCCATTCATCACCTGGATACCAGTTTCCAGAAACATCACCAGCATTACCTGAGCCAGCAGCAAATTTTTTACTCGATCTATCATTATTAAATTTAACATCTGAAGGTCTTAAATGATGTGCATCTGCACCAGGTCCAGATGTTCCTAAATTCGGGTTTCCTAAAGACTTAGGGTATACATGTTCTCTATTCCAATCAGTTCCTTGTGCGCCTCCATTTGCATCTTTACTACGAGTTCTATCTGTTACATAATTTCCGTCATTATCATCATACCCGTAAATTAAGACTACTTTGCTATTATCTGTAGGATCTAAATCAGATTGTTTTAATACATCCCATACACCAGGAGTATATGATAAGTTGGTAGTATGTGTACCTATTATCGTTGTAGCTAATTCTTCTTTTAGGTCATTACCCGTCAAATTAAAATCGGTATTTTTATAATATTCAGCTAATTCAGAAGGTATATTAAAACTCCCTGCATTATTAGAAGGCTCTTCTACCTTAATAGTTATAGTGGCTGTAGAACAACTGTTTGTAGTATCATCATCACAAATTGTATATGTAAATGTGTCATTACCTACGAAATCAGCTTGTGGCACATATTTTATTGTTCCATTGCTATTTAAGGTAACCGATCCATTTGTGTTAGAATTATCAATAGATTCAAATTCTGCATCATCAATTAGACTGTCATTTTCTAAGAAATTACTAATCGTAATTTCTGTGTTTTTTTGTGTAGTATAAGCATCATCTTTTGCTTCTGGATTTCCTTGATCTACAACAGTTATACTTACTGTTGCTGTTGCACATTTATCTTCTTCTTTTGTACTACAAATAGTATAAGTAAAAGAATCTGCACCTACAAAGCTTTTAGCTGGCGTATAAGTTATTTTATTGTTGGTTTGAACTATAATACCATTTTCATTAGAGGTTGTTGGGAACGACACTTCTATACTTCCTTGCGTATACGTATCATTTGATAAGAAGTTTAATTCAGAAGCTGTATCTTCGGTTACTTCATAAGAGTCATTTACAGCGACAACCTTTTCTTCTTTTGGGGGTATAACTTCGCTATCGCTACCTCCACAATTCACAAACAATGCTAACATTGCTATGAGTCCAATTACTTTCTTCATAATCTACTACTATTAATAATTATTCTTTTTTATTCTTATCGTGTACTTTAGTTGGTACATTTTCGTTCCAGACCGTTAAAATATCTGTTGCAACGCTAGCACCACTTCCAGCAGCAATGGCAAATTGACTTCGCCAACCCGCTAAGGTTCCGCATACATACAATCCGTCTTTAATCAAGTGATTAAAGTTACGTAATTGTATTCTATCTTTCATTGCATTTGCTCGCATGTGCTTTTCTACATATTGCTCTAAACCAGCAATTTCAAATGGTTTTGCATAGTTTAGTGCTATCACAACCATTTTACTGGTATATTCACCTTTGTTCGTGATTATTTTATACCCTTCTCCTTCATCTAAAACCGCTACTACCTTTTCATTTTCAATTTGAATAACTTCAGGATAGATTTCTTCTAGCTGTTTTTTTCCTTCCTCTAAAATATCTTTCCCTAAAGTTCCAGGAACCAAACCTAGCACGTTATTAAATAAAGCATCTTGTAAATGAGAAGCTCGTTGGTGCATGATAATTCCAACCTTTTTCCCTTTTGCATATTCTTTGGTTAATGCAGAACCTAAAACTAAGGCGCATTGCATTCCAGAAACGCCCCCTCCAACAACTAGTACATCAAAATTCATTTTATGCTAATAATATTTTAATATTGGCTGCAAATAATTTAACTGCAATTGCTAATAACACAACTCCAAATATTTTTCTAATAATGTTAATTCCGTTCGGACCTATTACACGTTCAATTTTAGAAGATGTTTTTAACACGATGTAAATTACAATTACATTTAACAATACTGCTACTATGATGTTTTCTAAACTAAACTCTGCACGTAAAGAAAGTAAGGTTGTTAAACTCCCTGGACCTGCAATTAATGGGAATGCTAACGGAAAAACTGTTGCGCTTAAAGCCTCTTCTTCATCATCACTTCTATATAAGGTAATTCCTAAAATCATTTCTAATGCTAAGAAAAATAGGATAAAAGCTCCTGCTACTGCAAAAGAATGGACGTCTATACCAATTAAATTTAATAGTCTTTGTCCTAAAAATAAAAATAGAATCATAATAAAACCTGCAATAACTGAGGCTTTTTCTGATTGAATATGCCCTACTTTTTTACGTAAATCGATAATAATAGGAATGTTTCCAACAATATCAATTACCGCGAATAATACCATAAAGGCTGTAAAAATTTCTTTAAAGTTAAAGTTCATAGTTGATGTTTTTCGTGTGCAAAATTATATAAGTAATGTTACAATCTAGTATTTTTGCATTTAAATTTACGTGAAGTCATATAAACTTCCAACTTTAAATACATTTTATGTTTCAATTAGGAAAAACCATCGTTTCAGAAGATCTTATAGAAAAAGAGTTTGTCTGTAACTTATCTGCTTGTAAAGGTGCTTGTTGTATTGATGGTGATGCAGGTGCTCCGTTAGAAAAAGAAGAAACCAAAATATTGGAAGAAATTTATCCTAAAATTAAACCTTTTTTACGCAAAGAAGGTATTGAAGCTATTGAAAAACAAGGAACTTGGATAACTAGCGATTTTGGAGAATTAGAAACTCCTTTAATCAATGATGCCGATTGTGCTTATGTTATTTTTGATGATAAAGGAACTGCCTTGTGTGCTATTGAAGAAGCCTATAACCAAGGAATTGTAGACTGGAAAAAACCTGTTTCTTGTCACCTATACCCTGTTCGTGTAAAAGATTATAGTGAGTTTGCTGCAGTAAACTATCATAAATGGGAAATTTGTGATGATGCTTGCTCTTTAGGAAAAGAACTGCAAGTACCTGTATACAAATTTGTAAAACAAGCTTTAATTAGAAAGTTTGGTCAGAATTGGTACGATGAACTTGAAAAAGTTGCAGAAAAGTATTTAAATAAATAAGTTCAATAAAAAACGACGCTATTCAGCGTCGTTTTTTATTCTAAACTCTTGTTTTATTTTACTGTAAAACTCCATATTTGCCCAATCGATTTTGCTCCTGCATTATCAATTGTATTTACTTTCCAATAGTAAGTTTTTCCTGACTCGACAGTTGCCTCTACACTAGTGGTGCTTATACCTTCTTCTTTTAACGTTGTTGGAGTTGCATCTTCACCAAAATAAACATCATAGGTTAAGGTATCTCCTGTATTAGAATCGGCTCCTTTCCACTCTAAAGTAACCGTTAGTTCATCCACTGCGTCCTCGTCTGCTGGTTTCACTAATTCTGCCGTAAAGGGTGCTATATTGCTCTCTCCATCTGCTTTTGTATAAAAAGCATAAGTAGCTGAAGAAGTACCTTCTTTTCCTTTGCTATCTACAGCTGTTACTCTCCAATAATAGGCTACACCTTTCTCTAAAGTAATTGAAACTTGAGAGCTATTTACTGTTTGTGCTTTTAATTCATTAGTAAACTCTCGGTTTTTTGCTACTTCAACATTATAACGAACGTTATCATTGTTAGGGTCTGTAGCATCACTCCAATCAAAAGCAATCGTATTATCAATACATAATAAATTTTGCGTAGGATATACTAAGTTTACCGTAGTTGGTGCTTCATTTACTGGTTCTTTACTTCCTCCACCACAAGCCACAAGTAAAGGAAGTGAAAATAAGGCGATTGTTTTTATTACTTTTTTCATTGTTTTAATACTTTAAATGTGTTTGTGTTATCGTTTCCTACTTTAAGTATGTATGTTCCTGAATTAAATCCATTAAAAGGGATTGACAGTTCGTTTCCTTGCTTTTCAAATCTTCCTTCAAGAATCAATTTTCCTTTTATATTATATACTTTAGCCTCTATACTAGAAGGTGCATTATCAGGTAACATCAAATCTATTGTTTCTGTAACTGGGTTCTTTTTCAAGAAAATATTATTGATAACTACATTAAACTTTCCTTCACATGCTTTTGCTGTTTTAACCTCTAAAACTCCTCCTTCACTAGTGTTTACATCAAATGTAGAACTATTAAATGTGTCTAATAAATTTCCATTTAAATACACAGAATATGGAGCTGTTCCTGATATTACATTAACCGTGTAATTTCGAGATGCTTCATTTTTAGCTAATTTTAACGATACAGGGTTAGATGCTTTAATATTTACCTCAAAACATTGAGTGTAATCATCTCTGTCATTAACCTTTGCACATACTTCATAGTTTCCTGGTGCTAAATCTGAAAAGGTAGCTGATGTTGTTGTTAATTGTTTTGATAAATTTGTTGCTGAGCCTTTAACGGTTACTGTATAGCTTACAAACGTTTGTTTAACATTTACTATTATTTTCCCATCATTTTGATTTGTACAAGTTTCTGATATTGTCTTTACAGAAACATTGTCTCTATTTTTATAACTAGTATCACAAACATCACCTACACCATCTTTATTACCATCTGCTTGATCTGGGTTTGCTGTTGTTAAACAGTTATCTACATCATCCATAATTCCATCTTTGTCGGTATCTTGGCATGCATCTCCTACCCCATTTTTATCTGCATCTGCTTGATCTGGGTTTGCTGTTGTAGGACAATTGTCTTCAATATCAATAATACCATCATCATCGGTATCTTGACATACGTCACCTATTCCATTATTATCAACATCTGCTTGGTCTGGGTTTGCTGTATTAGGGCAGTTATCAACTCCGTTTAACACACCATCACCGTCTATATCTCCGTTAGGGTCAATGGTAAATTTTCCTGAGAAAATACCTCTACCATACGTAGCTGCAAAAACAGTATTGTCATTTCTTAAATCTAAATCTAAAACAGGCACATTACTCATACCATTGTATGATTGAGTCCAGTTAGGAGAAGCATCATTAAAATTCTTTGTTTTCCAAACACCTAAATCTGTACCTATAATTACTTCATTTTGACTTAATGGATTCTGTAATATTGCTTTTACTGGAATATCTGGCAAATCTCCTTCTTTGTTTACCCAATTAGCTCCTCCATCGTTAGAAAACCAAATATTTTTAACCCCATAATTGTGCATCGTAACAAAAATTTGATTTTCAGTTTTACCAAATTCAATATCGGAAACCGAACCAACAAACTCTGGACCTGTAATTTCTGACCAAGTTCCTGAACCTGAATTTGCTTCTTCAACCTTTAATAGTTTTCCATTTTTTAGTCCAAGATATAACTTGCTTGAAGTTGTTGTATGGGGGGAAACTTTTAATGCAGATGGCTCACTATTCATTAACGAATTAGATAAGTTTTGTTTTGCTACAGAGTTAGATAATATATTAGAGTATCTCCTAACAACATAATTACCTACTGAAGAATAGTTTGAGTATAAGATATTTAGATTTGAATCTAATTCTTCTTGATTAATAAAATCTCCATTCGAACTTTCTTCTTCGTTAATAATTATTTCCTGATTATTTGCTAAGTTTTTTAATGCAATTGCTTGGTTATATACATAATTAACTATATAATATTTATCAGTTCCATCTGTATCAAAAAAGCTAGCCGCTCCATCACCTCCTGAAACATCTTCTGAACTATTAATTCCTTCTGATGCTTCTTCGATTAATTGGGTTCCATTGTCCTGAGCTCCTGCTAAAAAGTACTCCTTTCCATCAAAAGCCGTTGTTGGTGCTACACCAACTGTGTAAAACTGTAGTGTATTATAGTTATTATTCCTCGCACTTATCGTAATTCCTGAGTTATTAGAAAAGTAAACTCCTCCATCATTACCAAAAACCATCCTATCAGAAGAAGCAAATGCTAACCCATGTTGATCGGCATGTACATATTGTTTTCCAAACCCTCCGTACCAATGAGATAATTGAGTCCATGTTGTTCCTCCATTTGTTGATTTAAATAAGTCTATTCCACCTACGTAAATTGTATTTTCATTATTTGGGTCAACTTTTATCAATAAATCATAAAAAGCTTGACCTCTCGTAAAATCATTTGCATCAATATTTGTATCTGCATCATTTGGTAATGCTGTTTCATTTACAGTAGCAAAACCATTTGTTGTTTTTAATATTTTAACAGGTGTTTCCGAATCATAAATTTCTGCTAAAACATATACTGTTCCTGCATTAGTTGGAGATACAGCAATCTCGGTTCGAACCCCATTATTTATTGAATATATAAGGTTAAAATTATCTCCATCAGTGGATTTAAAGATAGCGCCTCCACCATCACTAAAAGTGAAACTTCTTGTAGTACTAAGATAAATAGAGTTATCAGTTGCAACTTCTAAATTATTTGGCTCATACTGATTACCTCCAGAGGTTTTAGGAAGGTTTATTTTAGTAAAATTTATACCATCGACAGACTTGTATACTCCAAAACTGTCTCCTCCTAATGAAACTTCTCCCGTATATCCTGCTTCTCCTACCGCAACGTAAACTTCTGAAACTCCAGCATTATTTCTTACTACGATATCGTTTATGTGCTGTATTCCTGGAACTATAGTCGAGTTTGTCGCATCCTCTTTTAATTTTGTTAACGTTCCATTTACAGAACCTTTAGATAACTTCGTTATTATAGCATCACCTATTTCTTGGTTTATCATTACTGCAGGAATAGTTACTGCTTCCGACCCATCTCCTGCAGCCATGTTAAAAGGTGCTGTACTTACATTATTTACTATAATTACAGCTACTGCTCCCGCATCTTGAGCATTTTTTGCTTTTGCTGAGAAATTACAAGCTCCTCTTCTAATAACTGCTATTTTTCCATTTAATTCTGCTGCATTTGTAATAGCATCGCAACCATCTTCTGTTGGAACTGTACCGTCTATAACTAAAACTAAATCTTTTGTAATAGGTGTTGTAATATCACCTCCAAAAGCAGTTGTTAATACTGAGACATAATCTCCTCCTATTTCGGCAGGTGAATTAATTGTTAATTTAGAATTTGTATCTAGAAAGGTTTCTCCTGTCACCCCTCCTAATACTTTGTTCCACGTGTTTCCTCCATCTATAGACTTCCATAAACCGTCTCCGTTTACATCTCCATTTACATAAGATTCTCCGGTTCCTACATAAAAGATTTTTGAATCATTTGGGTCCACAGCTATACATGACACTGCTAAGTTCTCTGGAATTCCAACACGTTCCCATTTTTGGTTATAATTAGAAATATTTGAGTTTTTCCACAAACCACCACTAACTCCTCCTGCAAAAACGGTTTCTTTAGTAGCATCATTAGGGTCAAATAAAAGAGCTCTGGTTCTTCCTCCAACATTATCGGGTCCTCTTTCTACCCAAGCATTATCTGCATCACCAGGTACTTTTCGTCCAATTCTTCGTTTGTTTAATTCCTCTTGAAGTCTGTAAACATTTTCTTTGTGTGTTCTTCCTGTACTAGGGTTAATTTCACTCAAATATTTCTGTTCAAAATAAGCATTAGGAGGTAGCCCCTGTGCTTTTCTTTTTTTCTTAGGTAGGTTTCCCGTTTTTTGAAAAGGATGTTCTTGTAAGATTTTTGCATGCTGTTTTCTTAGTTTGTCAATCTCTGTTTCATTATTAACTGAAACTTTAAAAACAACACTACATATAGCTATAGTTAAAAAGCTAAAAAAAAGTATTTTTTTATTCATAATAAAGTGGTTAATGACTAGTATAACAGGCAACTTTTACTTTACCCTATTAATTTTTAGCAATAATATGTTAAACCCGTTAAATTTTAATCAAAAAACCAACTATTTAACATTTTCTAACTAATATATCCCATTAATTTTCTGTGTAATCGAATGGCATATCCGTCAGATAAGCCTGCAATATAACTACACACTTGCATAATTCTGTCATATAAATTTTCTCTCTCTTGTTGGTATTCCTCTGGAAGTAAGTTCAATACCAACTTATCGTAGTTTGACTGTTTGTTATCAAACTTATTATTAAGTGCTGTTACAAAAACATTTAGTAAATCAGCAATGATTTTATAGCCAGCTACTTCTTTTTCAACCACTTCTTTACTTCGGTAAATTTTATCAACACTTATTTTGATGATATCGTTAATCTGTGCTTCGTATTTACACTTGTCTAACAAACCTTTATCAAAAGTTCCGTTTAAAATAGTCTCTTCATTTTCTAAAAAGATGGTAACAGCTTCATTTATTAACACGCCAATTGCTAAAGCACGTAAATAACTTACACGATCTTTTTGATGTTGTAATGAATGGTATTTTTTACTATCAATCGTATCTTTTACCAACTTAATCATGTACTCTAAGGCATAATCTTCTTCAATTAAGCCAAGATTTATTCCATCTTCAAAATCGATAATTGTGTAGCAAATATCATCCGCAGCTTCTACCAAATACGCTAATGGATGACGGTAATAAGAAATTCCTTCAGATTCTTTTTTTAACAAACCTAAATCTTCAGCAATCTCAGAAAAAGCAGTTTTTTCAGACTGAAAGAAGCCGTATTTTTTATCGACAATATGCTTGGTTGGTTTCTTAGGAAGACTCTCTTTTGGATACTTTAAAAACGCTCCTAAGGTTGCATACGACAAACGTAAACCTCCTTCAATACCTTCTCTGCTTTCTGTAAGGATTTTAAATCCGTTGGCATTCCCTTCAAAATCAATCAAATCTTGATATTCTAAATCGGTAAGTTGCTCTTTATATTGAAGTCCTTTACCTGTTTTAAAATACTCTCCAATGGCTTTTTCTCCTGAATGACCGAATGGCGGATTCCCAATATCATGCATTACCGATGCTGCGGCGACAATCGCTCCAAAATCGTTAAAGGTATATCCTAACTCTTTTAAATTTGGATGGCGTTCTAACAGCTCCTTTCCTACTCTTCGACCTAAAGTTCTACCTACAACAGAAACCTCTAAACTATGCGTTAAACGTGTATGAACGAAATCAGTTTTAGATAGCGGAATTACCTGTGTTTTATCTTGTAAGCTACGAAAAGCCGATGAAAAGATAATTCTATCAAAATCTACCTCAAAACCTAAACGGGTTTCGTCTTGTTTTGCACGTTCACGTTTTTGGGTATCACCAAAACGTTTTAAAGAAAGGAGTTGTTCCCAGTTCATTATCAAATAAATTTTTTCGAAAATACAAAAAAGAGAAGCCTTTCGACTTCTCTTTATCACTTTTAATTTTGCTTCGACTACGCTCAGCAATCTTTAATGAATAATTAAAACAAATTCTTAAGATCCACACATTAAACAATCGTCTGGTCCCTCAGCATTTTTAGAAGCTTCTACCATCGCTTTAAATTCATCTGTACTCATTGGCTTGTCTTCTTCTTTCTTTTCTACATTTAACGTGAATTGCTTCGCGTTTACTGCAGATTTTGTACGTAAATAGTACATTCCTGTTTTTAATCCAGATTTCCAAGCATAGAAGTGCATTGACGTTAACTTAGCAAAGTCTGGATCTTGCATAAATAAGTTTAACGATTGAGATTGATCGATAAAATATCCTCTATGACGTGCCATATCAATAATATCTTTCATACTCATTTCCCAAACCGTTTTATATAAATCTTTTAAGTCTTGTGGAATAGCATCAATATGTTGGATAGATCCGTTTGCACGCATGATATCTTCTTTCATATTGTTATCCCATAAGTCTAACTCTACTAAATCTTCTAATAAGTGTTTGTTTACCACGATAAACTCACCTGATAATACTCTACGAGTATAAATGTTAGAAGTATATGGTTCGAATGCTTCGTTGTTTCCTAAAATTTGAGAAGTAGATGCAGTTGGCATTGGTGCTACTAACAAAGAGTTACGAACTCCGTGTTTTTTCACTTCTTTACGCAACTTCGCCCAATCCCAACGACCACTTAATTCATCATCGTTAATTCCCCACATATTATGTTGGAATTCTCCTTGCGACATTGGTGATCCTTCAAATGTTGAATAGGCTCCTTTTGCTTTTGCAACTTCCATAGATGATGTAACTGCTGCAAAATATAAGGTTTCAAAAATTTCTTGATTTAATTTCTTAGCTTCTTCTGAAGTAAATGGTAAACGTAACATGATAAAAGCATCTGCTAACCCTTGAATTCCTAATCCTACCGGACGGTGACGGAAGTTTGAGTTTTCAGCTTCTTTTACTGGGTAGTAGTTACGATCGATTACTGTATCTAAATTACGTGTAACTTTTTTAGTTACTTCAAATAATTTTTGGTGATCAAAGAATTTGTTTCCATTTTCATCTTCGGCAACAAACATTGGAATTGCAATCGACGCTAAGTTACATACTGCAACTTCATCTTCTGCAGTATATTCCATAATCTCAGTACATAAATTTGAAGAACGAATGGTTCCTAAATTCTTTTGATTAGACTTACGGTTTGCTGCATCTTTATACAACATGTACGGAGTACCTGTTTCTATTTGTGATTCTAAGATTTTCTCCCATAAATCACGCGCTTTAATAGTTTTTCTTCCTTTTCCAGCAGCTTCATAACTTGTATATAAACGCTCAAACTCTTCACCATACGTATCATATAAATGTGGACATTCGTGTGGACACATTAACGTCCATTCACCATCTTCTTGTACACGTTTCATGAATAAATCAGAAATCCACATTGCATAGAATAAATCACGCGCACGCATTTCTTCTTTACCGTGGTTCTTCTTTAAGTCTAAGAAGTCATAAATATCAGCATGCCAAGGCTCTAAATACATTGCAAAAGAACCTTTACGCTTTCCTCCTCCTTGATCTACATAACGAGCAGTATCGTTAAAAACACGTAACATTGGTACAATACCATTTGATGTTCCGTTAGTACCTGCAATGTATGATCCTGTTGCACGAATATTGTGAATAGATAGACCTATACCTCCTGCAGATTGAGAAATCTTAGCAGTTTGCTTTAACGTATCGTAGATTCCATCAATACTATCATCTTGCATTTGTAATAAGAAACAAGAAGACATTTGTGGTTTTGGCGTACCTGAGTTAAATAAGGTTGGTGTTGCATGGGTAAAATATTTTTTACTCATCAATTCGTATGTAGCAACCGCTTCATCAATATCTTCTTTATGAATACCAATAGCAACACGCATTAACATTTGTTGTGGACGCTCAACAATGTTTCCGTTTAACTTTAATAAATAAGAACGCTCTAATGTTTTAAAACCAAAATAATCGTAGTTAAAATCACGACTGTAAATAATTGTTGAATCTAATTTATCCGCATTATCCATGATGATTTTATATACATCATCAGCTAATAATGGCGCTTTATTTCCTGTACGCGGATTGATATATTCATACAAATCAGTCATTGTTTCAGAAAATGACTTCTTAGTGTTTTTATGTAAGTTAGATACGGCAATTCTTGCTGCTAGTTTTGCATAATCTGGATGCGCGGTTGTCATTGTTGCAGCTACTTCAGCCGCTAAATTATCTAATTCAGAGGTAGTTACCCCATCATACAATCCCTCAATAACACGCATTGCTACTTTAACCGGATCAACGATATTGTTTAATCCGTAACACATTTTTCTAACCCTTGCTGTGATTTTATCGAACATCACAGGCTCTTTTCTGCCGTCTCTTTTTACTACATACATATTGATATTGGTTTTTAGTTGGTTAATAGCGTCGCCAAAACATCCTTCGTTAGGCAACTTGTAAAATGTTAATTTTAATTTGTTTCTTGTTGAAACAATATATAAGCTAAAGCACGTTTACTGTGCTTTAGCTGAGTAATACTGCATGTAGGGGAATAGCAGCTTATTGGTTCCTAAAAATCTGCATCAAAGCTGATGCTTCCTGTACCTCCTGATTTTACTCCGGCTTTTTGGTACTCTGATACTCTTTTTTCGAAGAAATTAGTTTTTCCTTCTAATGAAATCATTTCCATGAAATCAAATGGGTTAGTAGACTCGTACTCTTTTTCACAACCAAATTCAAGTAATAATCTATCAGTTACATACTCTAAATATTGTGTCATTAAAGTTGCGTTCATACCAATTAAACTTACTGGAAGTGATTCAGTAATAAACTCTCTTTCAATATCTAAAGCAGAAATAATAATTTCTTTAATTCTTTCTTTTGGTACCTTGTTTACTAAGTGATTGTTGTGTAAGTGTACCGCAAAATCACAGTGCATACCTTCATCACGAGAAATTAACTCGTTAGAGAAGGTTAACCCAGGTAATAACCCACGTTTCTTTAACCAGAAAATTGAACAGAATGATCCTGAGAAGAAAATTCCTTCTACCGCAGCAAAAGCAATTAAACGCTCAGCAAACGAATCAGATTCAATCCATTTTAATGCCCAGTCAGCTTTCTTTTTAATGGCAGGAAAAACATCAATTGCCTTAAACAACCTGTCTTTCTCCTCTTCATCTTTAATGTAAGTATCAATTAATAATGAATAGGTTTCAGAATGAATATTTTCCATCATGATTTGAAAACCATAAAAGAATTTTGCTTCTGAATACTGAACTTCATTTACAAAGTTTTCTGCTAAATTTTCATTTACAATTCCATCAGATGCTGCAAAAAATGCTAAAACGTGCTTAATAAAGTAACGCTCATCATCTGTTAACTTGGTGTTCCAATCATTTAAGTCTGAATGTAAATCAATTTCTTCTGCAGTCCAAAAACAAGCTTGTTGTTTTTTATACCACTCCCATAAATCGTTATGTTGGATTGGAAAAATTACAAATCTGTCTTTATTTTCTTGTAAAATTGGTTCAATAGATGCCATGCTTTTTTAGCTCTTTTAGTGTGTTATTTTTTTCTCGCTTTGAGGGAGAAACAAAGATTGAAAAAATTGCTAAAAATTGAAAGATTTACTTATTCACAAATCCCTTGAAGTTTTTAACAAAATGGATTTTTTTGCTGATTTTAACAAAACCAACTCCTGTCATAAAAAACTTAAAAACAAACACTTAAAAACCAAAAAATCGCTTAAACAGTGATACTCACTGAGTTTCTTGTTTGGTGTTTGCACATAAAAAAAAGTGATACTAATTGCATCACTTTTTAACTTCTCATTTTAGTGTAAAAAAGGGCTTATTTTTCAACCTTTAATACATCTGAAATTATTTGTTCTATCTGTTTTTTCGGTAACGCTCCGTGAGCCATTTGAGGGTCTTCTCCTACTGGACAAAATACCATCGACGGAATACTTCTAATACCAAAAGCAGCTGATAATTCTTGTTCAGCTTCAGTATCTATTTTATAAATATTGATTTTTCCTTCGTACTCATTACTCAACTCTTCTAAAACAGGAGCCAAAGCTTTACATGGCCCGCACCAATCGGCATAAAAATCAATAATTGCTGGAATTTCTCCTTCAAACTTCCACTCTTTATTCTCTTCATAATTAAAAACCTTCTTAAAGAATGTTTCCTTATTTAAATTCTCTGTCATGTTTATCTATTATATTTATGTAAAGGTAGTCGTTTTTATTTCAATAACTTTCAGTGGCATTTTTGTTAAATTCATCTTAAAAAGAATTGTTGTCATCGTTTTTCTTCTAAATTTGATCCAGTTAACCAATTTTTAAATCATGAAAAGAATCCTTCTTCCCATTATTTGCGCAGGAGCTATTTTAGTTTCTTGTAAAGAAGAAAAACAATCTAAAAACGATATTAGTGTGAATTACCCTGAAACAGCTAAAAAGCCTGTGGTAGATGAATACTTTGGTACCAAAGTAACTGACAACTACCGTTGGTTAGAAGATGATAGAAGTGCTGAAACTGAAGCTTGGGTAAAAGCTGAAAATGAAGTTACCTTCGATTATTTAAGTAAAATTCCTTACCGCAAACAATTAAAAGAACGTTTATCTGAATTATGGAACTACGAAAAAGTAGGAACGCCATTTAAAGAAGGAGATTATACTTATTTCTATAAAAATGACGGATTACAAAACCAATACGTTATCTATAGAAAAGATAAAGACGGGAAAGAAGAAGTTTTCTTAGATCCTAATACTTTTGCTGAAGATGGAACTACTTCATTAGGATCAATCAGCTTTACTAAAGATGGAAAAACAGTAGCTTATGCTATTTCTGAAGGAGGAAGTGATTGGAGAAAGGTAATTGTAATGGATGCTGAAACTAAAGAAATTAAAGGAGATACTTTAGTTGATGTAAAATTCTCTGGAATTGCTTGGAAAGGAAACGAAGGTTTCTACTATTCTAGCTACGATAAGCCAAAAGGAAGTGAGTTATCAGCAAAAACTGATCAACATAAATTATACTACCACAAATTAGGAACTCCTCAAAGTTCTGATGAAGTTATTTTTGGAGCTACTCCAGAACAAAAGCACCGTTATGTAGGTGGTTACTTAACTGAAGACAATAAATACTTATTAATTTCTGCTTCAACTTCAACTTCTGGAAACAAGTTATTCATCAAAGATTTAACGGATCCAAATAGCAAGTTAACCCCTATCATTGATAATTTTGATAGCGATACAGATGTTATTGACAGTAGAGGAAGTAAATTATACTTAGTTACTAACTTAAACGCTCCTAACAAAAAGATTGTTACTGTTGATGCTTCAAACCCAACACCTGAAAACTGGGTAGACTTTATTCCTGAAACAGAAAATGTATTATCTCCTTCAACTGGAGGTGGATATTTCTTTGCTAAATATATGGTAGATGCTGTTTCTAAAGTAGTACAATACGATTTTGACGGAAAATTAATCCGTGAGGTTGAATTACCAGGCGTAGGAACTGCTGGTGGTTTCGGTGGAAAAACTGAGGCTAAAGAGTTATATTTCTCTTTCACAAACTACAACACGCCAAGTTCTTCTTACAAATTCAATCCAGAAGACGGAACGTATGAATTATACTGGAAGCCTGCTATTTCTTTCAACGCAGAGGACTATGAAAGCAAGCAAGTATTCTATACATCAAAAGACGGAACAAAAGTTCCTATGATTATTACTTATAAAAAAGGATTAGAGTTAAATGGTAAAAACCCAACTATTTTATATGGTTATGGTGGATTCAATGTTTCTTTAACTCCAAGTTTTAGTATTGCTAATGCTGTTTGGATGGAGCAAGGTGGTGTATACGCTGTACCAAACTTACGTGGTGGTGGAGAGTATGGTAAAAAATGGCACGATGCAGGTACTCAGTTAAAAAAGCAAAACGTATTTGACGATTTTATTGCTGCTGCTGAATACTTAATTAAAGAAAACTATACTTCATCTGATTACTTAGCAATTAGAGGAGGATCAAACGGAGGTTTATTAGTAGGAGCTACGATGACACAACGTCCTGATTTAATGAAAGTAGCGTTACCTGCTGTTGGAGTATTAGATATGTTACGTTACCACACCTTTACAGCTGGAGCTGGTTGGGCTTATGACTACGGAACTTCTGAACAAAGTGAAGAAATGTTTAACTACTTAAAAGGATATTCACCAGTACACAATGTAAAAGAAGGTGTTCAATATCCTGCAACTATGGTAACTACAGGTGATCATGACGATCGTGTAGTGCCTGCACATAGTTTTAAATTTGCTGCTGAATTACAAGACAAGCAACAAGGAAATAATCCTGTGTTAATCAGAATTGAAACAAATGCGGGTCACGGAGCAGGAACTCCTGTAGCTAAAACTATTGAGCAATATGCCGATATTTTCGGGTTCACTTTATTCAATATGGGGTTTGAATCGTTACCAAATGCTCAAAAATCAGAAATAAAGAGTTAAAAACTGTAACACTTTTATAAAAACACACTCTTATTAGAGTAAATTTACTACCTCGAGGCAAAACCTCGAGGTAGTTTGTTAAATATAAGATTCAATCAAAAATCACAAAAAATGAAAACCATTCACAAAATGTTGTTTACAACTGCAGTTGCTTCTTTAGGAGTCGTTGCTTGTAAAACAGACAAAAAGCCTGAAGAAAAAGTACAGGCAATTGTTTTAGAAAACATGGATACTTCGGTACAACCAACGGACGATTTC
Source organism: Tenacibaculum sp. A30 (assembly GCF_051200845.1). Classification (NCBI taxonomy): domain Bacteria; kingdom Pseudomonadati; phylum Bacteroidota; class Flavobacteriia; order Flavobacteriales; family Flavobacteriaceae; genus Tenacibaculum; species Tenacibaculum sp. A30. Next base: position 1,858,225 of record NZ_CP195160.1, on the reverse strand, counting down.
TTTAGATATGTAAACGGTTCTTGGGTTGATAAAACTGAAATTCCAGCTGATGAAACTTCTTGGGGAGGATTCAATCAATTAAGAAAAACCACTACCAAAGATGTATTAGCCATCTTAAACAAAGCGATTGAAGAAGGAAACTTCGAAAAAATAAAAGATGCTGAAGGAAACGAAATAGATTCTGATCAAGAAAAAGCGGTAAACTACTACGAAACTATCATGGATACCGTAGCTAGAAACAACGCTGGTAAAGCACCTTTACAACCTTTTCTTCAAAAAATTGAGGAAATTAAAGACTTAAACGACGTACAAACATATATTACCAACATGGCTCCTTACGGTGGTGGTGGTTTTTACGGTTTTGGGGTATTTAACGACCTTAAAAACAGTAGCATGAATGCTGGTTATATGGGAGCTGATGGACTTGGTTTATCTAGAGATTACTATGTAGATGAAAAAGTAAAAGACAAACTTGAAAAATATCAAGTGTTTGTAGCAAAAATGTTACAAGAATTTGGTGATGACGAAGCAACAGCTAAGAAAAATGCAGCAACTATTGTTGCTTTTGAAAAAAGTTTAGCTGAGCCAATGATGACTAAAGAAGAGCGTAGAGATACTCGTAAAATGTACAACCCTATGACTATTGCTGAATTATCTGAATTAGCTCCAGTAATTGATTGGGAAGCACATTTAAAAGGAATTGGTGTTGAAAATATCGAAAAAGTTATCGTTACCGATCCTAAATACTTCAAAGCTATGAACGAAGTATTAAAAAATGCTCCTATTGAAGATGTTAAATTAGTATTACGTTGGAATGCAATTAACAACTCATTAGGTTTATTATCTACCGATTTAGAAAAAGCTAATTGGGAGTTTTATAGCAAAGAAATGCGTGGAGCTAAACAACAAAAACCAAGAAATGAGCGTGCTTTAGCTAATTTAAACGGTGCAATAGGTGAAGCTTTAGGTAAATTATATGTTGACGAGAAATTTCCGCCAGAAGCAAAGCAAAAAGCTAAGGAAATGATTGATAACGTAATGTTAGGTTTTGAAAAACGTATTGCGCAATTACCTTGGATGAGTGCTGAAACTAAAGAAAAAGCTTTAGAAAAATTAAGCAAATTAACTGTTAAAATTGCATATCCTGATAAGTGGAAAGATTACACTACTTTACAAGTAAAAGGATTAGAGCAAGGAGGTACATACTTTGACAACGCCGTTAACGTTCGTAAATGGAACTTTGAAAAAGATATGGCTAAATTAGGTAAAGAAGTAGATAGAACCGAGTGGGGAATGTCTCCTCAAACAGTAAACGCTTACTTTAACCCAGTAAACAACGAAATCGTTTTTCCAGCAGCAATTTTACAACCTCCTTTCTACAACTACAAAGCTGATGAAGCAGTAAATTATGGTGGAATTGGAGCAGTAATAGGTCACGAAATTTCACATAGTTTTGATGATTCTGGTGCTCGTTTTGACGGTGATGGAAACTTAAAAAACTGGTGGACTGAAGAAGATTCAGAAAAATTTAAAGAAGCAGGAAGTAAATTAATAAAGCAATTTAGTGACATTGTTGCTATTGACAGTATGAACTTAAATGGTGAATTTACCTTAGGTGAAAATATTGGTGATTTAGGTGGTGTACAAGCTGCTTATGAAGGATTACAAATTTTCTTAGAAAAAAATGGTCGTCCTGAAAACATTGATGGGTATACTCCTGAGCAACGTTTCTTCCTTTCTTGGGCAACAATTTGGAGAACTAAAGTACGCGATGAAGCTTTAAAAAACCAAATCATGACAGATCCACATGCTCCTGGAAAATACAGAGCCTACATGCCTCTTAAAAATGTTGATGCTTTCTATGAAGCATTTGATGTGAAAGAAGGAGATAACATGTACTTAAAACCAGAAGATCGCGTTAGAATTTGGTAAATTCAACAAAAAAATAAGTACCTTTAAACCAGTGTGTAAGCACTGGTTTTTTTATTTTTAATAAATAGATAATTGGGTATTGCGTATTTCAAAAAATAGTAAGTAATTCGCCCTCCTTAACTTTTTATCTTATGAAACTAATAGGAAGAGTTGAAAAAATATCCTTTTTAAACTGGGAAATTGAAGATTTGCCTGCTAAAATAGATACGGGTGCCTATACTTCTGCGATACATTGTAAGCATATTAAAGAAAAAGATGGCGTGTTAGAATTTATATTATTGTGTCCGAAAACAGAAAAATACAATAATAAATTGCTACAAACCAACAAGTATCAAGTTAAAAGTATACGGAGCTCAAACGGTAAAAAACAAAAAAGATATGTGGTATCAACATCTGTTGTTTTTTTCGATAAAAAATATAAAATAAAGCTATCTTTATCTGATAGAGGTAAAATGACCTATCCAGTTTTAATTGGTAGAAAATTTTTAAATAAAAAATTTATCGTTGATGTTTCACAAAAAAACATCACGTCAAAAGAAAAATAAAATGAAACCTGTGTAATTTAAATAATCATTAAATAAAATATTTGCTTGATTATTTTCATTAAGAAAGGTTATATTATGACTATTAAAAAACAGTAAAAACAAACACATGAAAATTGTTGTTCTTTCTAGAAACTCAAAATTATATTCAACAAAACGTTTAGTAGAAGCAGGAGAAAAAAGAGGTCATCAAATGCTGGTGTTAGATCATACAAAATGTGATTTAATTATTGAAAAAAGAAAACCTGCTATTGTATACAACCATGAGCTTATAACTGATGTAGATGCTATTATACCTCGTATCGGGGCCTCAGTTACTTTTTATGGTACTGCTGTAGTACGCCAATTTGAAATGATGAAAGTTTTTTCGGTTGTAGAGTCACAAGCCTTAGTGAGATCTAGAGATAAATTAAGTAGTTTACAAGTATTGTCTAGAGCAAATTTAGGGTTGCCAAAAACTGTTTTTACCAATTATTCTAAAGACACTTCTGAAATTATAAAAAAAGTAGGAGGTGCTCCTTTAATCATTAAATTACTAGAAGGAACACAAGGATTAGGAGTTGTATTAGCTGAAACAAAAAAAGCTGCTGAATCGGTTTTAGAGGCGTTTAACGGCCTTCAAGCTCGTGTAATCGTTCAAGAATACATTAAAGAAGCAAAAGGAGCTGATATTCGTGCATTTGTAGTTGATGGTGTGGTTGTAGGTGCTATGAAACGTCAAGGTAAAGAAGGTGAATTTAGATCGAATTTACACAGAGGTGGAACCGCTGAAATCATAGAATTAACTGATGAAGAAGAAAATGCTGCTTTAAAAGCTGCTAAAGCAATGCGATTAGGTGTTGCGGGTGTAGATATGTTGCAGTCAGATAGAGGTCCGTTAATCTTAGAAGTAAACTCTTCTCCTGGTTTAGAAGGTATTGAAAAAGCCACAGGAAAAGATATCGCCAAAAGTATTATTCGCTTTGTAGAAAGAAGCGCTTAAAAATATAAACCGATACGAAAGTGTCGGTTTTTTGTTTCCTGCTAATCCGTTACTTTTGCATTTATGCTACAAGTAAACAATATTTCATTTACCTATCCTTCAAAAGAAAAAACCTTAGAAAACATCCATTTCACCTTACAAAAAGGAGAACATTTGTGTGTTATGGGTGAAAGTGGTTGCGGAAAATCGACTCTTTTAAAAATCGTTTATGGTTTGTTAGATGTTGATAAAGGAGATTTATTTTGGAATGATACTCAAATTTTAGGCCCAGAACATCACTTGGTTCCTGGAATGGAATTTTTCAAGTACGTAGCACAAGATTTTGATTTAATGCCGTTTACCTCGGTAAGTGAGAATATTAAAAAATTCTTATCACGATTTTATCCTAAAGAAGCAGAAGAAAGAACTCAAGAACTTTTAGAAGTTATTGAAATGACAGAGCTTGCCAACGAAAAGGTAAAAAATTTAAGTGGTGGTCAGCAACAACGAGTATCTATTGCTAGAGCATTAGCCAAAGAACCTGAGTTGTTATTGTTAGATGAACCTTTTAGTCAGATAGATAATTTCAAAAAAAACTCGTTACGTAGACGATTATTCGCTTACCTAAAAAAGAAAAACATCGCTTGTATAGTAGCTACCCACGACGGAAACGATGCTTTATCTTTTGCCGACAACATGATGGTAATCCGAAATCATCAAGTACTTGCATATGGCAGTCCTTCTAACTTATACCAACATCCTAAAGAAAAATATGTGGCTTCGTTATTTGATGATGTAAATGAAATTTCAATTAACAATCAAACCATGTTGTTATACCCAAATCAACTACAAATTGTTGATGAGCCTTCAAATTTAAAAGGAACTGTGGTAAAATCTTATTTTAAAGGAGGATATTGGTTGATAGAAGTAGTTTACGATAACCAATCAATTTTTATAAATCATCAAGAAAATATTGAGGAAAAAACAACAGCCTTTTTTAAATTAAAAAAGGCTGTTTAAACCAATAATAACTATCTCATAATTATTACTCAACTATCTTAAAATAAATTTGTTTCTTAAAAAAATACACTCTTACCGTATTAAACACCAAAAGATAAAAGTGTATTGTAGTTTTCTCTTTCTATTCTTGGTTATAACAACCTTTCCTGCATATAAAACAATTAGGTTTTAATTTACCCTACTTTTTTTAGAAAATTTTTTTAATCGTGTTTTTCGCTCCATTAAAATCGAAGCTTTCTCCTACTTTTTTTCCTAAAATTAGCTTTCCAATAGGTGAAGAAGGTGAGATAGCAAAGTATTTTTTATTATCAACCGTTAGTAAACCTACACTCATACTGATAAAATAATTTGTAGTAGAAGTTTCCACCACGCTGCCCAAACAAGCTGCTTCTGAAGTGGAGTCTATTTTCAATTTTGCTAAGACCTCTTTCATTTGAGCAATTCCACTAAGTTGTTGACTTGCTTTTTCCATTTCTAACTGAAGCATTGCTCGTCCTGTTTCATGTTTATCTCCAGCAGAACTTTTTGTTTCAGATTGCAAGCTTTTTTGATGAGAAGCTATTGTTTCTTCCACCGTTTGTAAACGCTTATTTACATACGACTCACATTGTTTGTATAATTCTTCTTTTATACTCATTCTTTTTATTTCAGATGAAATAGTGTTAATCTAAAAGTTCCGCAAGCTCCTTCCCTACCAAACTACCTATAGCAACTCCCATTCCTCCTAAACGAACACCACAAAATACATTGTTAGAAAGTTGCTTTACAATCGCTTTTTTCTGATTTCCAACTCCCATTATTCCACTCCATCTATGCTCTATTTTAACTTCTGTATTTGGTAAAATAGTTGTTTTTAAAATTTCTTCTAATTTGTTTTGGATAATTGCTGTTTGCCCAAAATCGGTAGTTTCTTCACCTTTAAAATCGAGATTTCTACCACCTCCAAACAAAATTCTATCATCAATATTTCTAAAATAATAATAACCTTTATCTAAATGAAAAGTTCCTTTGATGTGTAAATTTTTAATCGGCTTTGTAATTAATACCTGTGCTCTAGCGGGTTGTACATTTTCATTCAAAAGCTGATTCGCAAATCCGTTAGTTGCTACAAATAATTTTTTAGTGTTAAATGTAATTTGGTTAGTTTCAACCTCAACTTGTTCGTTGTTTTCAATAAAATTTTTAACCTGAATATTGTTTACGATTTTAATTCCTGAAGACACTACTTTTTCTAACAATTTAGCTGCCATTTTTCCAGTATCAATTTGTCCTTCATACTGATTAGTTATATACTGTTGATGAATATTTTGAAAACCAAACTTATTGTCATCAACCTTAAAAACTTCCGAAGAAAATAAGGGTTTTAATAATTCATTTATCTTCGATTTCTGTGCTAAACACGATTCGTACAATTCTGTCGTTAAAAATAATTCGTATCCTTTATTTTGCTGAAAATCGATGTTTTTATCACCTAAAGTTGTTCGTAACAACTGTAATCCTTCCCAACGTTTTTTTACCAAACTAACAACTTCTTCTTCAGTATGTGTGTTTAAATCATCTATGAGTTCAGATAAACTTCCAAAGCAAGCAAAACCAGCATTTTTGGTACTAGCTCCTTGCGGTAACATTCCTTTTTCTAGAATTATAATTTTTGCTTTCGGATGCATTTTTCGCAACTGTAACGCACAATTTAACCCTACAATTCCACTACCAACTACAGTAAAATCTACAGTTGTAAACCACTCTTTTAGCTCCCAATAACTGAAATTCAACATCATATAAAACTGATTATATTTGTGACTTGGCACATTCCTTGAATGCCTAAATTTAAACATTAAAAAAACAACTCTATGAAATGAGCCATCGCAATTCTTTTTACTAATAGAACTGTTTAATGGCGAATTACATCTGACCAATTAAAAACAATAAAAAATTTAAACAGATGAAACTAATCGGAATCTTAATTTTAGCTTTTAGTCTAACACAATGCGCAAGTGTAAAAATGGAAAACAATCATCCTTTTAAAATAGAATCAGCAAGTTATGCTCACGTTACAGGAGGTGTAAAAGGCAGTTATAATTCTACTAATTTAATTATCAATTTTACTGCTAAAGAGCCTGTTGATTTTAAAAATGTGTACTTTCAAAACAGAATAACTAATGCAGTAATAGAGCAACATAACGATAAACAATATATTGCTGCACGTTACAAAACCTCATCAGATGAAGATAGAAAAGACTTGATTTTACATGCAGATCCTAAAGAGGAATTTGGTAATACACCGAATAATCCTACAGAAAAATTTCCTTTTGAATTGAAAGAAAATGAAGCTATGGTTTCGTATACAATTGGTGATAAAATTCACTATGCAAAAGTGGAAAATATCGAAAAGAAAAAAAAGATTTTTATGCAGTAAATCTGTTAAACGTAACTATAAAAAACACCTCCAAAAGAGGTGTTTTTTATTTTTGGCACGTAATTTGAAAACTCATAAGCATAACCATAAAACGAAAGCTTATGAAACGTATAAAATTACTTTTAGTACTACTTGTTGGTAGCGTAACACTTACTTCGTGTGTTGTAAGAAATGAAATTGTACATGATGGGTTTGGAGATGATGGTTTTTCATTACGTGAATATATTTCGAGTTATGATTTATGGTATGTAGATTATCACAAAACAACAGGTACAGGCGATGTTCCATTTTTATCAAGAGCATTTACCATTTCCTTTTTAAACGGAACCATGTATGCAAACAACAATATTGTTGATATTGGTCATACAGGAAACGGTTTAGGAATTGCAGTTGGAAGCTATGGAACTTACGGAACTGTATTAGAAACTCGACACGATATAGATGGATATTTTGAATTTGAGGTAGTACAACTTTCAGATAATAGAATTCGAATTGATGACTTATCGCAAAACGTAAGTTACTATTTGGTTGGATACCAAAGAAATCAATTTGATTATGACATGTTATTTTATGATAATATTGAATACTTTTTACAAGAGTATATAGCTTGGGAAAAAACTGGAGAATCTGTAGCAGGTGCTGATAACCCTTTTGATTATGAAAATTACTTACAGTTTACTCCAGAAAATGATGTGACATTCTATTCATCTCACGATCCTTTTGGCACAAATGTTGCTAATATTAATTGGGATTTTAAGGGAAGTTATATCGTCCGTAATGTTCAAGGCGAACAGAACTTAAAATATTTAACACTTAATTATGATAACGGAGATACTGAAGAATTTGACTTAACCGTTATTAATGATGGTGAGATAGAACTGTATCATGTAAATTCTCAAAGAACCTATGTTTTTTCTGGTAGAGGATTTATACAATACAAAAAAAGTGAAAGTCCCACTAGTACTAAACCAGCTGTAAGGAATAGTGGTAGAAAACGTACTAAGATAGAAAGAGAAACAGTTCCGAAAAGGAAGTAAAAATAAAGTTTGGTTAGTTGATTTTTGGTTGGTGTAGTAGCCAACTAAAAGGAACCGCTCCGCAAGGGGCGGTTTTTCATTTTATACCAGTTCTTAATTGAAATTACACTAAATAAAAAGCAGGTATTTTTTGTTTAGACGAGAAAGAAAATCAAGGCATAGCCATAGCTATGGTTTTATTTTATTTTGAAGTATAAACGGAAAAGAATAATTTTTTATCGTATAATTTTAATGGAGAAGTGGTATTAATAGTTGCTTAACATAAAAAAGGTTACCTTTATACAAAACAAAACACCATGCAACAAACTGCTTTAATTACAGGAGCAACCTCAGGTATTGGTAAGGCAACCGCTCAACTTTTTGCTAAAAATAACATCAACTTAATTATTTGTGGCCGACGTATTGAAAAGCTACAAAAATTACAACAAGAACTTTCTCAATTTACCAAAGTACATATACTTCAATTCGATGTTCGCTACAACGATGAAGTAAAAAAAGCAATCAACAGTTTACCTGATGAATTTAAACATATAGACATTCTTATTAACAATGCCGGTAATGCACACGGACTAGACAGCTTTCAAAACGGAAATATAGACGATTGGGATGCTATGATTGACGGAAACGTAAAAGGACTTTTATACGTTTCAAAAGCTGTGATTCCTCAAATGGTTGAACGCAACAACGGATTTATCTTAAATATCGGTTCTATTGCAGGAAAAGATGTATATCCTAACGGAAATGTGTATTGTGCTTCAAAGTTCGCTGTAAACGCTTTAAATAAAGGAATGCGCATCGATTTAAACCAACATAACATTCGTGTGTGTGCCATTCATCCAGGTTTGGTAGAAACTGAATTTTCTGATGTTCGTTTTAAGGGAGACACTGAAAGAGCCAAAACCGTATACCAAGGTTACAAAGCACTACAACCTGAAGATATAGCAGATATTATTCATTTTGTTGTTACACGTCCATATCACGTTAATATTGAAGATTTAATCGTATATCCTACAGCACAAGCTAGCGCAACTATTGTGAATAAAAATGCTTAAGTCGTGATTAACAAACGTCTTTTAATTAAAAACTTACTGTCTCATAACGATGAGAATAGTTTTTATGATAAAAAACAAAAGTTATCCTTAGGCTCTAAAGAAGGAAAAGCTAAATTTATAAAACACATTTGTGCACTTTCAAACTCCAATCCAAACAATAACTCATACATTGTTATTGGTATTGAAGATGAAGAAAACACCATTATTGGTGTAGATTTTTACGACGATAGCAAAATTCAAAATCTGGTTAACGCTTATTTAATTAATCCTCCTAAAATAGAATATGAAAACGTTCCTTTTCCTCGTTTGCAGCGTCATAAAGTAATAGGGTTGGTAACTATATATCCTAACAACTCTATTACGTCTTTGGCAAAAAACGCATGGAAATATAGTAAAGGAGCAGTGTTTTACCGTAGAGGAAGTAACTCAATACCTGTAGAAGGTAGTTTTAAACTTAGAAACAACAATAAAGCAATTGTTGAAGCTATTGAAAAAAATGCCAATAACAATATTAAACTCACACTTGACGGTGTTTTCGATTTTATCAACCGACATAAACCAGAATACAATCCGAGATATAAAGTATTTAATGAGCAATTCGTATTGTGTTGGGCAGGAAAAAGAAAACTAATTAACAACGAAGAGTTTTTTACACGAGTAGATATTGAATTAGTTAATGAACAAGTTCGTTTATTTTTTTCTTCGTTAGATGATGTACAAATCAGTTATAACGAGCAATCATTTATTATTACCGAATACATTGTATTAGGTATTGATAAAACCGAAAAACGTTATCCATTAGAAAAAACCATCATCAATTTTAAAGATAACGGAAAACATGATATTGTTACCGAGTTTTTGTTTGAACCACCACAATACGATAAAAATATTTTACTGCATATTTACAATAATAACAACTGTATTGTAGCAAAAATTATAAAAAATAAACCGCTTTCAGTTACTGAACATGAAGATGTATTCAGGCTTCCTACCTCCTACTTAATTTGCTATTTAAACGGATTTTTAAACGCTCCGTTACAACTTAAAAAAGCTAAAAACTATATTAAAAATCTAGACGATAAAACCACCTATATCAAATACAAAGAAGCGATGCGTGTGCTAAGGAAAGTGAAGTATAGTTAAGAATGTAAAAGATTATTTCTCACTGTTTTTTTTATGTAGATTTTTATCTTAAATTTGTAACCAATGTATAAGGTTATATAATATGGTTATAAAAGGTTATTATTCAATTTCAGAAGCAGCAGATGTATTGGGTAAAAGTAAAGAAACTTTACGAAGATGGGATAGAGAAGGAAAATTAAATGCTGTTCGCGAACCTATGAGTAACTATCGTGTTTATAAAAAAGAAGAGATTAACGCTCTTATAGAACCGCTGATTACTGAAATAGATGAAAGTATTGATAATACTGAAGAACCTCTTAAAGAATATAAAGTACTAGAGTTATTTGCTGGAGCTGGTGGTTTAGCAATCGGTTTAGAACAATCAGGAATAAAATGTGTAGCTCTTAATGAAATTGATAAATGGGCCTGTGAAACCTTAAGAAAAAATAGACCTCACTGGAATGTTTTAGAAGGTGATATTAAATCTTTCAATTTTGAAAACTATAAAAATGAAGTTGAAATTGTTACAGGAGGATTTCCTTGTCAAGCTTTTAGCTATGCCGGAAAAAAATTAGGGTTAGAAGATGCTAGAGGAACTTTGTTTTACGAATTTGCAAGAGTTGTTCAAGAAGTTAATCCTTTAATTTGTATTGGTGAAAATGTAAAAGGATTACTTTCTCATGATAAAGGAAAAACACTACAAGGAATGATTTCTATCTTAGATGAAATTGGATATAATGTAGTGCCTGTTCAAGTTTTAAAAGCAATTAATTATAACGTTCCGCAAAAAAGAGAACGATTAATTTTGGTTGGTGTAAGAAAAGATATAAATATTAATTACGAATACCCTACTCCCTACAATACCATTTACAATTTATCAGACGCCCTAAAAAAAGGACGATTATATGATAAAGACGTACCTAAGTCTCCTGGTTCAAAATATCCTGAACATAAAAAAGAAGTATTAGATTTAGTTCCTCAAAAAGGTTATTGGAGAGATTTACCTATAGATATTCAAAAAGAATATATGGGTAAAAGCTTTTATTTAGGAGGAGGAAAAACCGGAATGGCAAGAAGAATTGGTTGGGATGAACCTTGCTTAACCCTTACTTGTAGCCCCGCACAAAAACAAACCGAACGTTGCCACCCAGAAGAAACGCGTCCATTTACAGTTAGAGAATATGCTCGTATACAAACTTTTCCTGACAGTTGGGAGTTTGCAGGTTCTGTTTCTCAACAATACAAACAAATTGGAAATGCTGTACCTTGCAATTTGGGTAAAGAAATAGGCTATTCTATAATTAAGTTTTTAAATAAATACTATTCAAAATCGAACAAATCAGATGCTTCAATTTCTTTAGCTAACGCCATATAACCTTGTTTGAAAAAACCTTCTGTATCTAAATTTAAAGTCATCAAATCTAAGTTTGAAACTAACTTATTGTAAAAGTTTGGAAAGCCTGTAAGTCTATGCCAAAACTCTTCACCAATAATTACAGGAAACAATTCATCTATTTTTCGATAATGTTGACTTAATTGATCTTCTTCTCCATAAAGAACACCTAGTATTAAATCTGAATTATTTAAATCCATTGAATTCGTTCTTGCCAAATTAGTTACCGTAGTGAATTTTTTAAGCAAAGGACTCACATCTTCAGAATTAATTGTGTTTGGCCCTGATTTAAGCTGACACCATTTTCGTCGTCCATCAACTTTATCTGTAAACTCAATATCCATTCCTTTGATTAAAGAACCTTCTGCCAAATTTAACTCAACAAACATGTTTTGAATTCTTGTTCCAAATGAGGTATTAATAGAAGTTCCCAAAACTCTAGGATAGTACAATGCTTTAGCAATTCCTATTGCAGTAAAATCATTCTCAAGTATTTTTGATAAATACTTAACTACAATAGGGTTTATCTTGTATGATTTAAGTTTAGAGTGTGTTTTTAAAGAGCTATTTTTATGATTTTCAAATATTTTCTCTTCAAAATACGCTGTAATAACTTCTAAAAGTTCTTTTTCATTCATTTTTAAATATACTTTAATTTCTATGAGTTTTAAAACATACTACCTCAACACCAATTGCACAATCGTTACTATCCCAATCAATAAAATAAAAGACAACGACAAGGTTCTAAATTTAGACTGTGGTATATAGGCTAGTATTTTCTTTCCGATGAATGTACCTACTATACCGATGACAAATAAAAAAGGCACATATTTTAAGTCGTGATCATGAATATAGCCGTTTTGGTAATACACAAAAGTTCTTGAAAAATCGATCATAAAATCAATAAAAGCAGAAGTTGCTATAAACACACTCTTTTCTAAATTAAAAGCTGCCATAGTTAACCCTCTTATAGCTCCTCCTGTACCTAATAATCCTGCTGAAAACCCTGAGAGAGTGCCACCTACAATGGCATTTTTTCTGTTAGGAGAAAAAGAAAATTTACTTCTAATCAGGAAAAAAGCACTAAACGCTACTAAAAAAATACCTAAAAATATTTCTAAATACGTACTGTTTAAATATTTTGATAATACACCTCCTAAGATTACAAAAATCACAGAAGGAACTCCTATGTTTATCAACAACTTCTTATCTAATCCTTTTTTGAATAAAAAGATTTTACTCACATTACTCGACAGGTGAAAAATAGCGGTTAAGCCTAACACAGAATAAAAATCGAAATAAAAATTTCCTAACGGAACAAAGAAAACAGAAGAACCAAATCCACCAATTGTTCCAATTATTTCAGCTACTAAAGCTAGTAGTAAAAAAATAAAGTTAATATCTTTCATTTGCACCTTTTAAGTAACGAAGGTACTTGGTTTTATATTAAGAATCAATCTATGTTTTGAGGTAAAAAATAACCCTTGAAATTATCAAGGGTCAGAATTTTATAGCGTTTTTTTACTTTCCTCCATTTAAGGTCTCTTGCCAATCTTTAAGCTCTTGCCATTTTCCTTCTGAAGCTAGCTGAGCTTGTTTTGGCCATGAATCTGGTTTATGAATTTTATAACGATCTCCTCCACTATTTAATACCTCTTGGCATTTTTCTACAGAGGTTTCTCCTAATATTTTCCAGGTGTCAATTCCAAAATTGTGAAAAAGACTTTCTATTTTTGGTCCAATACCTTCAACTATTTTCAAGTCGTTTTCTTTTATCTTTTTACCAAAAATTTTCTTGACTAGTGCGCTGTCAAAAGAAGTTTCTGTACCTGTTCTTGCTAGTTTTAAATCTGTTTCAAGATTTGAGTTATTCTCTCTACAAGTTCGTAAACTAGCCTCTAGTTTAGCAATCTTATTTTTTAAAAGAACAATCTCGTCGTTTTTTATGTTTTTGCTAGATAGCTTTCCAATTAAATAGCCTAAAAAAGCAGTAATAAGTCCTACTATTAATGGAATTAAAAGACATAAATTCATAGTTTCTGGTTTAAGTTTATTTTAGTTAGTTAATTATTTTTTTTCATAATATGTTTCTTCTTGCGTCTTTCCATTTGTATTGTACTGCTTCTTACAACATAAATACCAACACAACAAAGTACCTATTGTAATGGTTAAAAAAACACCGAATAAATATGTTGACCGTTTACTCATCAATCCCTTTAATTTATTGATTGTTAATTTATTAAAAATAATTTAAATCTATTAAGAGATTTTTAAGAGCTTATCTTAAATAATTGTTAAGTATGTGTTTTTGGTGAAACGTTATGTGTTAACAGGCGTCTTTTAGCTGTAATCTAATCTTAAAATAAAAACGTAACATCATGAAAAAATTTGTATTAACTGCTTTAGCAATCGCCTTATCTTTCGGAACTATTACTGCTTCAACTTCTTTTGAAGCTCCTGTAAAAACGACTATTGAAAGTCCTGATGTAAGTACTTTTTGTAAATTAATTAGAGCTGGAAATTTTGAAGCTGTAAAAGCTATGGTTGATAATGGAACAGATATTAACAGAAAATCAACTGGATTAACTCCTTTAATGTTTGCTGCTAGATATAACAAAGCAGATATTGTTCAATTATTAATTGATAACGGAGCTAAATTAAAAACTAAATCTGAAAGAGGATATACCGCTTTAGAATATGCAAAAATGTCGAAAGCACACGAAGCTTATAAAGCTATTGCCGCTGCTTTAGAAAAATAAGATGACCAACTTAGTATAAAGCAAAAAGTCACATCAAATTGATGTGACTTTTTTATATTTTGAAAACTGTGTTTTCTTATAAATCGAATTTAATTCCTTGTGCTAAAGGTAATTCATCAGAATAGTTTACCGTGTTTGTTTGACGACGCATGTACACTTTCCAAGCATCAGATCCAGACTCACGTCCACCACCTGTTTCTTTTTCACCACCGAAAGCTCCACCAATTTCAGCACCTGAAGTACCAATATTAACGTTCGCAATACCACAATCAGATCCTGCAAAGGATAAGAATTTTTCAGCTTCTTTCATTTCGCTTGTCATGATTGAAGAAGATAGTCCTTGTGCAACTCCGTTTTGTAATTCAATAGCGTTTTCAACCTCTCCTGAATATTTCATTAAATATAAAATTGGAGCAAATGTTTCGTGTTGAACGATTTCAAAGTGGTTTTCAGCTTCAATAATTGCTGGCTTCACATAACAACCGCTTTCATAACCTTCTCCTTCTAAAACGCCTCCTTCAACTAATACGTTTCCTCCTTCAGCTTTTGCTTTTTCAATAGCAGCTAAATACGTATTTACAGCATCAGTATCAATTAATGGTCCAACATGATTATTTTCATCTAATGGGTTTCCAATCTTAATTTGACCGTAAGCTCCAACGATTGCATCTCTTACTTTATCATAAACAGATTCGTGAATAATTAAACGACGTGTTGAAGTACAACGTTGACCACAAGTACCTACAGCTCCAAATACAGCACCAGGAACTACTACTTTTAAATCAGCAGTTGGAGTAATGATAATAGCATTGTTTCCTCCTAATTCTAATAAAGACTTACCGAAACGCTCAGCAACTTTAGCACCAACAATACGTCCCATTCTTGTAGAACCAGTAGCAGATACTAAAGGAATACGAGTATCTTCAGTAATGTATTCACCAACTTTATAATCTCCATTAACAATACAAGAAATTCCTTCTGGTAAATCGTTAGCTTTTAAAACCTCAGCTATAATATTTTGGCAAGCTACTGAACATAAAGGAGCTTTTTCTGAACCTTTCCACACACATACGTTACCACAAATCCATGCTAAAGCTGTGTTCCAAGACCAAACAGCCACAGGGAAGTTAAATGCTGAAATAATACCAACAACTCCTAATGGATGCCATTGCTCTCTCATTACATGTCCTGGTCTTTCTGATGGAATTACTTGTCCGTTTAACTGACGAGATAAACCTACAGCAAAATCACAGATATCAATCATTTCTTGAACCTCACCTAAACCTTCTTGGTAAGATTTTCCCATTTCATAAGAAACTAATTTACCTAAAGGTTCTTTTAATTCTCTTAATTTGTTTCCAAATTGACGAACAATTTCTCCTCTTTGCGGTGCAGGTACAGATCTCCACTCTTTAAAAGCTGCAGTAGCAGTGTCCATCACCTTATCATAATCTTCACGAGTACTTGCTACTACCTTACCAATTAACTTACCATCAACTGGTGAATAACTTTCAATAATTTCTCCGTTTGCGAAGTTTACTGAACCTGTTGAAGTTCCGTTGTTTATATCTTTTAAGCCTAATTGAACTAAAGCTTCTTTAATACCAAAATCTGCCATGTTTTATATTGTAATTTTAGTTTTTTAAATTTAAAGCTCAAAACTACGAATAATTTTACAATTAATAAATTAAACAAAAACAACTCTGTTTGTTTAAAAATTAACAAAATCATGAAAAATATTTTCTTCTGCTTTACTTTAATCTTCTTACTGTTTTCTTGTAATCAACCTAAAACAACTTCCAAAGCACAAAATGATACTCCTACAAACGAGTTTGCTATTATTATTCATGGTGGGGCTGGTACAATTCTGAAAAAAAACATGACTCCTGAAAAAGAAGCTGCTTATAAAACCAAACTAGAAGAAGCTGTAAGAACTGGGTATGAAATTTTAAAAAATGGAGGATCAAGTGGTGATGCTGTGATAAAAACTATCCAGGTTATGGAGGAGTCTCCTCTTTTTAACGCTGGAAAAGGGGCTGTGTTTACGCATGAAGAAACTAATGAATTAGATGCTTCTTTTATGGATGGAAAAACATTGAATGCTGGTGCTGTGGCAGGTGTAAAAGATATTAAAAGCCCTATTGAAGCTGCTAGAAAAGTAATGACAAACTCTGATCATGTGATGCTTTCAGGGGCTGGTGCTTCTCAATTTGCGAAAGAACAAGGGTTAGAAATCGTAGATCCAAGTTATTTTTATACTGAGAATCGTTTTAAATCTCTACAACGAATTAAAAATAAAGAAAAAACAGCATTAGATCATGATGATAAAGAAGCTGCCTTTTATGATGCTGATATTAAAAACAGTAAATATGGTACTGTAGGTTGTGTTGCTCTAGATAAAGAAGGAAATATTACTGCGGGTACTTCTACTGGCGGTATGACTAACAAACGTTGGGGACGAATTGGAGATTCTCCTATTATTGGTTCGGGTACCTATGCAAATAATAAAACTTGTGGTGTTTCTTCAACTGGTTGGGGTGAATACTTTATAAGATCTCAAGTAGCGTATGATATTTCTGCTCAAATGGAATATCAACAAAAATCATTAAAAGAAGCTACCAAAGATGTTATTCAAAATAAATTAACCAAGCTCGGTGGTACTGGTGGTGTTGTAGCTCTTGACAAAAACGGAAATATGTCTTTTGAATTTAATACCGCTGGAATGTACAGAGCTTCAATGAACGATAAAGGTGATTTGGTTGTTAAAATTTATGCAAATTAAAACTGATAATTTATACCTGTATAAACACCTATGAAATAAGGCTGAAACCCATTTGAATCATTTTTAAATGTATTTAACTGGGTTTTTAGCATTGGATTAATATTTATAGACCATTTTTTACCCAATTGGTAATTTAAATCAACACCTAAGTTTCCACTAAAATTAATTGAGTTTAAGTTATTGGCTTCGCCAGAAGTAGAAAAATTCGTGGTATTAAGAGTTACATCATTTTTATTTAAAAACAACGAACTAAAACCAACTACTAATTCTGTTTTAAGCTTTTTCCCTTCTAAGAAATTGTATTTTATTTGTATTGGAACCTCAACATATCCATATTTTTGATTTAACTCTCCATCAAGGCTTCCTCTACTTATGGAAATGGAATTAGAACTAAAACTTTCTTGGGATGCATCATTTAACGCATAACTTTTACCTGAGCTAAAAACTACATTTGAACTACTTGACTTTACAGGATTAACAGCTACATTGGTGTTAGAATACCCCATTTCTTGTAAATGAATTCCTGATTGAATTGTCCATTTTTTATTTAATTGATACGCTACTTGAACTCCATACGAATAACTTGTATTTCCTTTTGTTGAGTTTGATAAACTCGCATCTATTGGAGATGATTCAGAAAATGAATTAGAGTTTAAAACTGCTACTGTAGGTGATACAGACCAAGACTTCGTTTTGGACTTTTCTTTTGTTTCTTCCACCGATTTCTCATCAACAAAGGCTAAAAAATCTTTTTTAGGAGTAATTTTTTGTTTTACACTATCATTTTTTTTGTTTGATTCTTCTTGAGCATTTTCAGTAATAACTGGCAAGCTATTTTCAAGCTTGCCAGTATTTTCTTCTTTCACAACATGGTTTTTAGAGAATAAAGACCCTTCAACAACTCCATTCTCTATGTTGCTATCTTTTTCTTGTAGCTCATTTTTACTAATCTTCACAACATGATTAGCGACTAAAACTTCATTCGTATGAAGTTTTTCTTTCAATACTTTTTTCTTTTTCGTTTCTTCTTTTACTATACGTGTTTCTTCTAAATTTTCTTTTATTGGTTCAGTTAATAAAATATCTTTTAGTTCTTCTTTTTTATTTTCTTCAGGTGTTGATGATTCTGATTCAACAATTACTGGGTTTATTTTTTCTAAATTCTCTTGTTTATCAATATAAGGATACAATAAAAGTCCTAAAACTAATATAGCTGCAACTCCGCCAGAAAACCACCAAATAGGAAGCAAACGATTCTTTTTCTTCTTTTTTAACTTACTTTCAATTCCGTTCCACACACTATCGTTTGGAGTAACCTCCAAATCTTTAAGTCCTTCTTGAAAAAGTCTATCGATGTTTTTATGTTCCATCATTTATGCCTTTTGCGCTGTTGCTTGATACACTTCTACCTCTTTTTTTAATAATTGTCGTGCTCTTGATAAATTAGATTTTGACGTTCCTTCTGTAATATTCAGTAACGACGCTATTTCTTTATGCGAATAATTATCCAAGACATACAAGTTAAAAACCAAACGATACCTATCTGGTAAATTTTGAATTAACCGTAACAATACTTCAACATTTACACTTTCTGTTTCTAATACAACTTCTTCTTCTAATTCCTCATTAATTCCTTCCGACACTAATTGTAAAGGTGATTTCTCTCTATACTTTTGTAAAGCTGTATTTATAGTTATTCGCTTCATCCATCCTTCAAAAGAACCTTCATTATTATATTGAGGTATCTTTTTAAAAATGGTTAAGAAACTGTCTTGCAGTGTATCTTCTGCATCTTGATAATTTCGAGAATACTTTAAACAAAGCGCAAAAAGTTTACCAGAAAATAACTGATAAACTTGAGCTTGAGCTGTTATATTTTGACGACAGCATTCTTGTATGAGTTTCTCTAAATTGATGCTACAAATTTACTGGAATTACCACTTCTTCATATACATCTTCGTCTTCGTCATTTTTACCTTTCCAAAACTTGAAAACGTAATCTTCTCGTTGACTTGCTTCAACAGTAAAAACATATTCTTCTTGTCTTGTTTCTTGAGTACAAGCACCATCAAGATCAACTATTGCCGTACCCGCCACTATTCTGGTAGTATCAACTTTTTGGTAGTACAATCCGTCAAAAGCATAACAACTATTAGGTAGTGTATACTTAATTTTTATGGTATCTACCTCCCCGAAGGTAAAACTCTCTGGAGTTTCCGCACTGTCAACCTTTAAAAACTCATATCTAAAATTCGGTCCGTCATCATCCAAACAAGAATAAAAGGTAAACACACTTAAAAAAAGAACTAAAATTTTCTTCATGATCTAAAATTTATTGGGGTTATTAATATTTTAAAACTGGGTAATTATTTTGGCATTCTACACTAACAGGTTCCTGAGCAATATCACAAGTAGATACAATATTCCACTTGATGTTGTATTGTTTTTCTGCCTCTGAATAAACAGCTACTTTTTCTAAAAAAGCTTCTGTATCTATAGTTGTAGTATAGGCTATATATCCTTTAGGACCTCCACAGGCTTTAGAACCATAGGCTGTATAAGCCCAACTACTTGAGTCTGTACAAGACACACTATATGCTAAATTTTCTATCTCAGTAAACAAATCTATTAACTCTCTATGGTCTTTTTCTTGTTCGGTAAGTTCTCTTTTTATCACTAATTTTTTATTGGTTAACGATTGTATTCTCCAATTAAAATTACCAAGATAGCTTTGTGTTGATACTTCAATTAATGTTTCGTCTGAAATATTCCACGTACCATCTATATTAAAAAAACTTAATGGAGGTGTACCACACCAACCAGAAGTTCTTTCAACAAACTTTCCATTTTCTACAAAAGAAACTCCGTATTCTTTATCTGGTAAACTCCCAACTCTAGTTAATATCAACTCTTCATTTTTATATTCAGCTTTAGACCAGTGTCCCACTAATAAATTATCTGGATCTACAACTAGATTATTATTCTCACTACAAGAAATAAGACCCAAAACTGTAACTAAAACAATTGCTATCTTTCGCATAATTTGTTCATTTATCTACTAGATGAAAAAAAATTAAAAAGGTTGCGTGGAATACTTGTATTTTTGTGAACGTTTATGAAAAGTACCGTTTTTAACATACAATCTACTGAAGATTTCACGAATACAGCACTACAGGTTTTTAAACATCAGTTTGCTAACAACAAGGTATATCGTTCTTTTTGTGATTTAATCTATGTTCATCCTTCTGATGTTCATACTGTAGACCAAATTCCGTTTTTACCTATTCAGTTTTTTAAAACTCGCGAAGTGCTTTCATCTGCTGATGAAATTCAAGAAACTTTTACCAGTTCGGGAACAACGGGAAGTACAACTAGTAAACATTTAGTTACCGATTTATCATGGTACGAAACCAGCTATCTAAAAGGTTTTGAACATTTTTACGGAAACATCGAAGATTATGTTGTACTAGCTTTGTTGCCGAATTATTTAGAACGAAAGGGTTCTTCTTTAATTTATATGGTTGATGATTTAATCAAACGTTCTCAACATCCTGAAAGCGGATTCTACCTCAACAATCTTGATGAGTTAGCTCAAAAACTTAAGTTTCTGGATACCCAAGGAAAAAAAGTACTTTTAATTGGTGTTTCATTTGCTTTGTTAGATTTAATTGAACAATATGAATTTAACCTTTCTAATACTATTATTATGGAAACTGGTGGTATGAAAGGGAGAAGAAAAGAGCTTATTCGCAACGAGTTACACACGATTTTAAGTAACGGATTTGGAGTGAAGAATATTCATTCTGAATATGGAATGACAGAATTGTTAAGCCAAGGATATTCGAAAGGAAATGGTATTTTTAACTGTCCGCCTTGGATGCAAATTTTAACTCGTGATACTGAAGATGCTTTGACTATTTTGCCAAAGGGAAAATCTGGCGGAATTAATGTAATCGATTTAGCAAACTACAATTCTTGCTCCTTTATAGCTACACAAGATTTAGGAAAAGTTTACCAAGACAATAGTTTTGAAATTATCGGTCGTTTTGATAATTCTGATATTCGAGGTTGTAATCTAATGGTTTTATAATTTTTGTCAATCCTAGTTGATTTCACGATTAAAATGAGTAAAATTTATATCAAAAATTAAAAAATTCAACGCTTTTTTTATTCTCTTTCAGTTCTTTTTATTCTTACTTTTGGTAGATAAAAAACATCTATGAACAATTTTTCTTTTTTTAACCGAGCTAATATTCAGCAAGAATTACAAACAACTGAGTTCGATATTTTAGTAATTGGTGGCGGAATAACTGGAGCGGGTATTGCTTTAGATGCAGCTTCACGAGGTATGAAAGTTGCCCTTATTGAAAAAAATGATTTCGCTTCTGGTACTTCTAGTAAATCAACCAAACTTATCCATGGTGGATTGCGATACCTTAAACAATTCGATTTTTGGTTGGTAAAAGAAGTAGGTACCGAGCGTGCCATTGTTCATAAATTGGCACCTCATTTGGTGGTTCCTGAAAAGATGATTTTACCACTTATTGAAGGAGGAACCTACGGTTCGTGGTTAACCTCTATCGGATTAAAAGTCTACGATGTGTTGGCTTCTGTTGAAGGCGATGATAAACGTAAAATGCTTACCAAAAATGAAGCTTTAGAAAAAGAGCCTTTGTTGCCAGAAAGTATTTTAAACGGAGCAGGTTTTTATGCTGAATATCGAACCGATGATGCGCGCTTAACTATAGAAGTGTTAAAAACAGCCAGTCAATACGATGCTCAAATATTAAATTATACGCATGCAGATGAATTTATTTATGAAAATAAACGTGTGGTAGGTGCT
The DNA here is from genome assembly GCF_051200845.1 of Tenacibaculum sp. A30. Classification (NCBI taxonomy): domain Bacteria; kingdom Pseudomonadati; phylum Bacteroidota; class Flavobacteriia; order Flavobacteriales; family Flavobacteriaceae; genus Tenacibaculum; species Tenacibaculum sp. A30. The sequence goes on along the minus strand of NZ_CP195160.1, from coordinate 1,836,366 downwards.
AAAGTAACCGATGTTTTTACCAAAGAAAACTACGATATCAAGGCGAAATATGTTGTAAATGCAGCTGGACCTTGGGTAGATGAATTACGTCAAATAAATAACTCTAAAATTGGAAAACGTTTACACTTAACAAAAGGAGTTCATTTAGTGGTTCCACATGAAAAATTGCCTGTAAAACAATCCGTTTATTTTGATATTCCTGATGGTCGTATGATGTTTGCTATTCCTCGTGGAAAAGTAACCTATTTCGGAACTACCGATACCAATTATCAACAAGACAAAGATTCAGTAGAAACCTCAATGGTAGATGCTTTGTATTTGATTGAAGCGGTTAACAATATGTTTCCTGATATTCATTTAACAATAGATGATATTCAATCTTCATGGGCTGGATTACGCCCTTTAATTCATGAAGAAGGAAAATCAGCTTCAGAATTATCTCGTAAGGATGAAATTTTTGTGTCTGACACCAAGTTAATCTCTATCGCAGGAGGAAAATTAACAGGCTACCGAAAAATGGCTGAACGTATTGTAGATATCGTTGCTAAAAAAATGAAACGCCGTTTTGAGGTAGATTTCGACCCTATTCAAACTGAAGAAATTGTATTGGCTGGTGGACCATTTCAAAACTACAAATCGGTAAAATTATATGGCAATCAGATTTATAAACGTATAAAACCGTTTGGTTTCACTGAAAAAGATGCTAATTATTTAGTGCATAACTACGGAAAACAAACTGAACTTATTTTAGATAAATTTGATGAGTTAGAGGAAGAAAACCTTGAAAGACGCCTATTACAAGCTGAAATTTGGTTTACTACCAAACACGAAATGACTTGTACACCTACCGACTTTTTTATGAGAAGAACGGGTCGCTTGTTTTTTGATAAACCTAGTGTTGATATTCATAAAAACTTTGTAATACAAGAGTTTTCTAAACGCTTTAATTGGAATAATGAAACAACATTATTGCACGAAAAAGAACTGGAAGAAAAGATAAATTTAACAGTAAAATTTAACTAGTTTCTTGCCTTATAAATTATCTTAGAATTATATATTTGGCGCTCCATAACCCCTACCAAAAAAAGGTTAGTACAATTAATTTTAAGTAGCATGAAACAAGTTGTAGTCGTATTCTTTTTATTAACCAGTTTTATAGTAAAAAGCCAAACCAATATTATTTCTAGTTCTGATTTTAACAATATTAAAATCAATAATATCACTTTAGGTGATTTAAAAAAAACCCTTGGAAAACAAGCCAAGATAGAATCGCTACTTGGTGCTTCTAATTCTTATGAAGATAATGGGTTTTACTATTACTATAAATTCAATGGGTTAAAAATTGATTTTTCTACTTCTGGAAGAAAACCTTTCATAGAATCATTTGATGTTTTAAGTAACGAAGCTAATTTTACAATAAAAGGCGTTACAGTAACAGTTGGAGACCCTATTAGTAAATTAGGTAGTGTTGACCTAAGTACTGGTAGAAATGGTGATAAAAGTGTTTTATACGCTGAATGTGATAGTTGTGATGTTTTTATAAATATCGATTTCGATCAAACAACAAAAACAATTACAAAAATCAACTATTTTGATATGTCTTAATTGACTAAATAATGATATAAAAAACGCCCAGAAACTGAGTTTCTGGGCGTTTTTTAATTTATGTAAGTAAAAGCTATTATTACTCTATTTTCTCATGCGCTTCCAAATCTTTCGTCAAATCTAATTTTCGAAGTGTTGGATTTACTATTCCTGTAGTTACTACCGTAATTAAGGTCATAGTTCCACCAAAAACTACAGCGGTTACCGTTCCCATTAACTTTGCTGTTACACCACTTTCAAAAGCACCTAATTCGTTAGAAGACCCAACAAACATAGAGTTTACCGAGGCTACTCTACCACGCATGTGATCGGGTGTTTTTAATTGTAAAATCGTTTGACGAATAACCATTGAAACCCCATCGGTAACTCCACTAAAAAACAGTGCTACGATTGAAATCCAAAAAACAGAAGATAGTCCAAAAACTATAATACAAACTCCAAAGCCAAAAATAGCTGCTAAGAGCTTCATTCCGGCATTTCTACTGATAGGTATGTAAGCAGTTATTAACATCGTTAAAAACGCACCTACAGCAGGTGCAGCACGTAAAACACCAAATCCTTCAGGACCTACTTTTAAAATATCTTGTGCGTATACAGGTAACAAGGCTACAGCTCCACCAAATAATACCGAAATCATATCTAACGTAATGGCTCCTAAAATCGCCTTTGTTTTATACACGAAACGCACTCCTTCTTTTAAACTTTTCATGACAGGTTCGCCAATCTTCGGATTTAAAATTGGTTTCTTTTTGATAAAGAATACAGTTAAAAATGATACAGAAACCAATCCGAAAACAATACATAACGACCAATGTACCCCAATCCAAGAAATGGTTAAACCTGCAAAAGCAGGACCTAATACCGAAGCTATTTGCCACGTAGAACTACTCCATGTTGCTGCGTTTGGATATAATTTTTTCGGAACAATTAAGGCGATTAATGAGAAAATCGTTGGTCCGAAAAACGAGCGTAACAATCCGCCAAAAAATACCAATGCATAAATGGCATACAGAATAGTTTTTTGTTCCCATCCTTCAACAAAACTAGGTAGGGTTAAAAAGAATAAACCTAAACTTATGAGCGAAAACAATCCGATACACAAAGCGAGCAAGTTTCGTTTCTCTTTTTGATCAACTATATGACCTGCAAACAAAGCCATAGACACTGCTGGAATTACTTCCATCAACCCAATGATACCTAATGACAACGGATTTTTTGTGATACTGTACACCTGCCACTCAATAATGATAAATTGCATAGACCAAGCAAATACCAGAGCAAAGCGAACTAAAAGAAAAATGTTGAATTCTTTAATTCTGAGGGAAGCATAGGGGTCTTTTTTTGCCATGGATTAATTCAATTTCAAATCCATTAAAATGGCAAATGTTTCATTTACATCACGTTCTTTTACCACGATGGTCATTTCATGAGTGGTAGATATTACCTCTTGAACAGCAATATTTGCCCAAGCAAATTGCTTTAAAATAAAGTAATAAATTCCTGATTGATCTAAGTTATCTTTTGGAAGCTTTAACGTGATTGATGCTAAATCGTTCACATTATTAATTAATGTTTCTTTCTTAAAAATTTCTTCAACAAATGGCTGTAAATTTTTACTGGTAACAATGTTGGTTTCAAAAATTCCTTGTGAAACAGTTAAGAAATAGTCATTACTATCAGCAGACTTGCTTAAAATTTTAGCAATTTCTCTAAGTAATGAAGTGGTATTTTTAAATGTAAAGTCGCATAAATCAGAACGTACAATTACATCACCTAAATTTAAGGCAAGTCGCTTAATATTTTTACGAACTCTCAATTCATTCGCTGGTGATAGCCTATTAATTGCCATCATTACCGCACCAACTTTTATATCTTTCTTTAAAAGCTTTGAAACTTCAGGTAAGATTTCTCTTGCCAATGAAGATACATTTATCAACTTTTCATTTAAAGCCTCTTCTATAAAAGGCGTTTTTCTGATGGTAATTTCAACAGCTTCTTGAATTGTTTTCATCTGTTAATTTTTATTAGTTGTTATAGTCAGATGTAATTCGCCAATAATCTTTTTTAAAGGATAGTAAGATTTGTTATGGCTCATTTCATTTTTGTTTATTTTTAAACTAAAAGTAATAAAAATACAATAATCAGTAATTTTATTCTATTATTTATATTTCAGCAAAATTTTAACAAAAAAAGTTGTTTTTCATATTTTTAAACTAACTTTGTCTTTATTTTCTATACAAAACCTACAAACAACCCAATTATAGAAGCGATTGATGGGGCTTCTTAATTCATTTTAAGAAGGATTATTTGTACAAATGCAAACAACTAATCTAATCTATTTGTTAACTTTAAAAACTCATCTTTCGCTTCTTTTTTGTCATACAAAACATTATATACAGCGTTTATAATTGGAGTTTTTGCACCGTTATTTTGATTAATTTCGTAAGCACTTTTAGTGGCATAATATCCTTCTGCAACCATACTCATTTCTAACATCGCAGATTTTACCGTATAGCCTTTACCTATCATATTTCCAAACATTCTATTTCTACTAAATGTAGAATATCCTGTAACTAACAAATCACCTAAATATGCCGAATTGTTAATATTTCGCTTCATTTTATGAACCTTTTTAATAAAGCGTTTCATTTCACGAATTCCGTTACTCATTAATACTGCTTGAAAATTATCTCCATAGCCTAAACCATGGGCTATTCCTGCGGCAATAGCATAAATATTTTTTAGCATTGCTGCATATTCAGTACCTATAATATCGTCGGAAATTTTTGTTTTTATATAACGACCTGCTATCGATTTACTTAACTCTTTAGCCTGTTCTTGGTCTTGACAAGCCAATGTTAAATACGATAAACGCTCCATTGCCACTTCTTCGGCATGACAAGGTCCAGAAATAACTCCTATACTTTCATATGGAACATTATATGTTGTGTGAAAATGTTCACCAACAATCAACCCAGATTCTGGAACAATGCCTTTAATTGCAGAAAACACAACTTTATTTTCCAACGAAACAGTCAATTTTTCTAACTCTTTGTTTAAAAATGCTGATGGAACGGCAAAAATTAACACATCGTAATTTTCAACAATATAATTCATATCATCAGACAAATCGAGTTGTTCTGGATGCAGTTCTGCAGAACTTAAATAATTAGGGTTGTGTTTGTTGCGTTTAATATGTTCAATTGCATACACACTACGCATATACCAACCAATAGTTTCTAAATTTTCTGATAACATTTTAACAATAGCAGTTGCCCAACTTCCTCCTCCTAATACAGCTATTTTAGTTTGATTGCTCATAAGTAGTATTTGTTTGTAGTACAAAATTAAGAAATCTATAAACTACTCTCTAATCTTAAACCTTATTATATTTGAGAATTATAAAATTTTGTATAAAAATGAAAAAAATAAAAATTGCTCTTTTTTTCTTTCTAATTTTCATTTCTTGTTCAAAGAAGAAAGAACCTTGTGATGAATATTCTAAACCATACTTTAGATATAATTCTGCTATTAAAGGAGAAAATATTTCGATTAGAAAAGCTTTTGATAAATTTATTAAAGAAGAAGTTAATATTACTCCTAAAAATGGATTTATAACTTTGAAAATACATATTGATAAGTTTGGCAATTTTTGTAATCAAGAAAACTTTCAAATTGATGAAAACTACCAACCTACTATTTTTAATAATGGGGAACTTATAAAAAAGGTGGAAGCTATTTCAAGCAATTTATCAGGTTGGCAAAATGATACTGAGACAAAAACATTTTATCTAATTCGTTTAAAAATTGAAGATGGGATTATTAAAGAAGTTTTTTAAAGTAGTAGGCGTTTTATTATTGATTTGTATAGTAGGAAACTTGGTTTTTATAGGTTATTTATACATTGATTCTATAAACAATCAGGAAAAGAATAAAACTTTAATAAGTAAAATAGAAAGTTTTGAAAGTACAAATAGTAACCATTACTATAAATACTCGATAACTTTTAATAAGCATGGCGATTTTACAACTGGTTTTAAATATTTAAACAAAGCTGTAGAGTTAGAACCTGAAATGCATCTTGGCTATAGAGGATGGATACATTTAAGAAAATTAAGAAATTATGACAAAGCCTTATCAGATTTTAACAGGCTTGATAGTTTAACTCCTAATTTTACTGATGCTCCTTGGAATGAAGATATTGACTTTTTAAGAGGTGAATGTTATTTTGGTAAAAAAGATTATAAAACAGCTATTGAACATTTTAACCAAAGCATAATAAATCAAAACGGAGAGGAATGGGCAGATGTACAAACGCTAGTTTATCTTGGTATTTGCGAGTATAAATTAGAAAATTATAACAAAGCTATTATTGAATTTAAAAGAGCTTTAAAACAATCTGAATATACATGTGAAGCTCATTTTTGGTTGGCGAAAATATATTTCAAACAAAATAATTATGAATTAGCTAATCAACATATTTTAAAAGGCGAGGAAAACATAGAATACAAACGAGACGATGTTTATAATGAATATTTAAACGAGTTATATTTGTATGAAATTATAGAATTAAAAGAACAAGTCAATAGAATAAAAGTATGAACGTACAAATCATAAACAAATCCAAACATCAAACTCCTACATATGAAACCGAAGGGTCTGCAGGAATGGATTTACGTGCTAATATAAACGAAACAATTATTTTAAAACCTTTAGAAAGAACGATTATTAAAACTGGATTATTTATTGCGCTTCCTGTTGGATATGAAGCTCAAGTTCGTCCACGTAGTGGACTCGCAGCTAAAAAAGGAATTACCGTATTAAATTCTCCTGGTACAGTTGATGCTGATTATCGTGGAGAGATTGGAGTTATTTTAGTAAACTTATCTAACGAAGATTTTGTAGTAAACGATGGTGAGCGAATTGCACAATTAGTTATTGCAAAACACGAACGTGTAAACTGGCAAGAAGTAGAAGTTTTAAACGAAACTGAACGTGGTGCTGGTGGTTTTGGTAGTACAGGAGTTTAAAATATTTTTTACTATTTAAAATTTTTGAAATAAAAAAGCTGTTCTTTAACAAGAACAGCTTTTTAAATAGTAATAGTTTGAACTTTGAATTTAAATTACTTATTCTTGATTTTCAATAGCTTCTTTAATTTTATTTTCTAGTTCGTCCATTAATTCAGGATTGTCTTTAATAACTCCTTTTACAGCATCTCTACCCTGACCTAATTTTGTGTCTCCGTAACTAAACCAAGAACCACTTTTCTTTATAATTCCGTACTCTACACCAATATCTAAAACTTCACCAACTTTTGAGATTCCTTCTCCATACATAATATCAAATTCTGCTTGTTGGAATGGTGGAGCTACTTTATTTTTTACAATTTTAACTTTCGTACTGTTACCAATTACCTTATCGCCATCTTTAATTTGAGTTCTCTTACGAATATCTAAACGAACCGATGCGTAGAATTTTAATGCATTACCACCCGTTGTAGTTTCAGGATTACCGAACATTACACCAATTTTTTCACGTAATTGGTTAATGAAAAATACCGTACAGTTAGTTTTACTAATTGTTCCTGTTAACTTACGTAAAGCTTGCGACATTAAACGTGCATGTAATCCCATTTTAGAATCTCCCATTTCACCTTCAATCTCAGATTTTGGTGTTAAGGCAGCAACAGAGTCAATCACTACAATATCAATAGCTCCTGAACGAATTAAATTATCAGCAATTTCTAAAGCTTGCTCTCCGTGATCTGGTTGAGAGATAATCAAGTTATCAACATCTACTCCTAAGCTTTCAGCATAAAAACGGTCGAAAGCATGTTCTGCATCAATAAAAGCAGCAATACCTCCAGCTTTTTGAGCTTCAGCAATTGCATGTATCGTTAAAGTAGTTTTACCTGATGATTCTGGTCCGTAAATTTCAATAATTCTTCCGCGAGGGTATCCTCCTACTCCTAAGGCTAAATCTAATCCTAAAGAACCTGACGATATTGCATCTACATCTTCTACTTGGCTATCTCCTAACTTCATTACGGTTCCTTTACCGTAGGTTTTATCTAACTTATCTAGTGTAAGTTGAAGCGCTTTTAATTTCGCTTCTTTTTCTTTATCTGCTGCCATAAATCGTGCTAATTATTTTAAGTAATAAGAATGGCTAAGTTATGAAAAACTAGCTTTAATATCCTATCTTTTTATGTTACATTTTGTAATATTGTGCTTCTTAAAAAAAGAAAAGATGTCAAACCATCGTCACTTCATGATTTACAAACCTTATGGTTTTTTATCACAATTTATTACTAATCAAAAAAAGGGAGGAAAACATAAATTATTGGGTGAATTGTATAATTTTCCCGAAAAAACAATGGCTGTTGGTAGATTAGATGTAAAGTCGGAAGGTTTATTGTTATTAACAACAGATGGAAAAGTAAGTGATTTTATTACTACCAGAGGTGGAGTTGAAAAAGAATATTACGTTCAATTAGATGGTGCTATTACTGCGGAAGCTATTGAACAATTACAAAACGGTGTTGAAATTGGTTTTGAAGGAAAAAAATACATGACTAAACCTTGTAAAGTCGACTTAATTGACACTCCTGATTTACCAGAACGTTCTAAAAAAATTCGCGATGCTCGTCACGGTCCTACTCCTTGGATATCTGTTACCTTAACCGAAGGAAAATTTAGGCAAGTACGTAAAATGACCTCGGCTGTTGGATTTCCTACTCTTCGTTTAGTTCGTGTTCGTGTAGGTGATATTTTATTAGGAAATATGCAAGTTGGTGAGGTTAAAGAGGTTGGAGAGTTACTGTAACTTAAGTTACTTTTTAAAAAATATTATTGTTGTAATTTTATGACTATGAACAATAATTCAAACACATTTATATACATCATAGCAGGAATTATTATACTGCATTTTTTAGTAGGTTTTGGATATCTACTTTATAAAATGAATAAGAAAGAGAAAGATAACTAAATTTACTTCCTCACCATTCTTATATGCGGAATTCCATCTTCTAAATAACCTTCACCTACTTGTTTAAATCCGTGAGATTCATAGAATTTTTGTAAATAGGTTTGTGCAGAAATCGTTATGGTGGTTTCATTGTAGTTATCAACAATAGCTTTTATGGATGCTTTAATCAAATCGTGTCCGTAACCATATTTACGTTCCGTTTCTTTAACTACTACCCTACCAATACTTGGTGTATCAAAATATTCACCACTGTTAAACAATCGTGTATAGGCTATTATTTTTCCTTCTTTTACACCTAAAACATGCAATGCTTTTAAGTCTTTTCCGTCAATATCTTGATACACACAATCTTGCTCAACAACAAAAACTTCAGAACGTAATTGCAAAAGCTCATACAGTTCTGAAGTTGTTAATTCTTGAAATGTTTTAATCGTAATATTCATTAACAGCAAGCTATTTTTTCAACTCTATTAGCGTGACGCCCACCTTCAAATTCAGTTGATAAGAATATTTTTACAAAACCTAAGGCTTGTTGTAACGATACAAAACGAGCTGGAATCGTTAAGATATTAGCGTCGTTGTGCTGACGTGTTAATTCTACCAATTCATTATTCCAACATAAAGCGGCACGTACTCCTTGGTGCTTATTAGCGGTCATTTGCGCTCCGTTACCACTTCCACATAAAATAATACCCATTTCAGCTTGTCCTGTCTCTACAGCTTCTGCAGTTGGATGAATGGTATCTGGGTAATCCATACTATCAGTATCATTGGTACCAAAGTTGATTACTTTATGTCCTAATTCTTCTAAAAGTTTAATAATTTCAAACTTATACTCGGTACCTGCATGGTCATTTCCTACAGCGATTGTCATAATTTGTTGATTTTAATTCAGTTGTGAGTTACAAAAATACAGTTATTAACGGTTATCAACAGTAATTAACAATGCTTTTTTTTAGTATTCTTAATAACCTCTTTAAAATTAAGGGGTTAAACTATATTATCTAATTGTTAAGAACTAATAGTATATTCTGAAAAGAAAATTTGATTTTCTAAATATTTTTTACAATACAAGAACAAGAATTAATTATGCAACTTTTTTTTTGAGATTTTAATGAACATTTATCAACATAAAATTAACCCTTTTTTTACATTTAAAAATAAATTAACTATTCATAAAATTTAGTGAATTGCTGTTTATAACTTTTGTTAATAACTCTATTTTATAATTGATTTTAAAGATTTTATTTAGCTAATAACTTGTTTATTTATTTTAATAAGTCACTTCACCAAAAATAAAATCCACTTTTTATTCCACATATTAACACGCTATAATAACAATCATTTCTTTTTTTAAATTTTAAAAATCTTTTTTATTAATAATATTATATGTTGATAACAGTTTTTTTGAAATTCTAGATTTTGCTTTTCTGAAGATCTATTTTAGTTATGACGTATTTGTGATTATTAACTTAGAAAGCTTTCTTAAGTTTCTTTTGATTGAAATAAAGCTGAGAGAAGGAATTCTTTTCTTTCTCGTTTGTAGGGTAAAATTCCGAAAATTAAGCTGTGTAAGCTACTATTGTTTATAAGTACTGATAAGTGTGTAATTGAAGATTATTTGACTATCGCTCTGCTATTAAACGGCTTTTTTAGCAGCTTTGATAAGGTAAACAGAGTCTTTTGCTTTTACTACTTCTGTAGGATTCTTTTCGTTTAAAGTCGTATTAATGCTTACTACAGTAACGATAATTCCTGTAATAAATATGAAAATAAATAGTGCTATTATTTTGCGTAAGCTTTTCATTTATAACGACTTTCTTTTATTATAAAGACGTATAAATTTAAGATATGTTACAATTCTCTTAAGTTTTTTTAACTTTTTAACGGAATAACGATTTTAATAGCTTTTTTAAACATCGTTACTTTTACTGAGCCCTGACCTATTAACTCTCCATCTGCCTCAATATAAGGTACATCTGTAGTATTTTTTGGAGTTATTAACAGTGAGTTTGATAGATGTGTTTCTACCTTTTTATGTTCTACTATTTTTCCGTTGTACAACTTTTTAATATTGAATAATAAATCTATTAATGAGAAGTTTTTAGCAATAGTAATATCAAATAAACCATTACTACTATTTTTATAATCAGTTAATTGCATTCCTCCTCCAGAAAATTTACAAATTCCGAATAAGGTCATTAAGCATTTAGTTTCAATAATTTGATTGTTAACTTCTATAGTAAATTCAGTTTTTTTATAAAGTAACAAACCTGCTATTCCGCTTAATAAGTAAGCAATATGTCCGAATCTTTTTAGTTTATTCAACTTATTAACAACGTATCCGTCATAACCTATTCCTGCTACATTAAAAAAGTACGAAGAGGTGTTTTTTAATTCTAAAAGACCAATATCTTGATGTATCGTTTTTTCTTGTTGAATACAACTAATAGCTTCTTTTATATTTTTTGAAATATTATAAGTTTTAATCCAATCATTTCCGGTTCCTAACGGAATAACAGCTACTGTAATTTCTTGACTATCAATGTTTTTTTGAGACATTATACCGTTAATAATATGATGTAAAGTACCATCACCACCTACCGAAATAATTTTTTTAAATCCTTCATTAATAGCATTTTGAACTAACGCTATTTCATGTTTAGTATGCGTAGTTTGTGCATGTTTAAAAGGTATTTTTTGAGTAGTTAATTCCTGTTGAATAGTATTCCAAATCTTATCAAAATTTCCTTTTCCTGCAACTGGATTTACAATTACAAACCATGAATCACTCATATACATATTTTTAAATAAAAATTGAAATGTACAAAATGAATTTATAACAGTTATTTAAAATCATTAGCGTTATTTTTATTCGTACTTTGGTAGAAAATTAAATAAGACGAAAGATTAATGACTAGAAAGAAAAAAATCTACAAAAAAAAGGGAAAGGTAATTAAAGATCTTACCCGAAACATTTTCAAAATACTTAACGAAGACAGCAAAAAGAAGTACAATTACAAACAAATTGCTGCTAAAATGGGGATTTCTGATACTGATGGAAAAACTCAAATTATTCAAAAATTAGCTGAGCTAACATCTCAAAAAAAGATAAAAGAAGTAGATAGAGGAAAATTTCAGATTAATGAAGATCGTAAATATCATGTAGGAACCTTAGACGTAACTTCTAATGGAAACGCTTACTTTATTTGTGATGATTTTGAACACGATATTTTTGTACCTTCAGTAAACTTAGGTAAAGGTTTACATAACGATACTGTTAAAGCCTATGTATACAATAAACGCAGAAGTAACAAACAAGAAGCAGATGTTGTTGAAATTATAGACAGAGCAAAAACTGAGTTTGTTGGGGTTTTGCAAATGAATAAAAACTTCGGATTTGTAGTACCCGACAGTAACAAAATGTACGCTGATATTTTTATTTCACAGAGTAAATTAAATGGTGCTGAAGATGGAGATAAAGTAGTTGCGAAAATCACTGATTGGCCGGAAAATTCTAAAAATCCATTCGGAAAAATTACACAAGTTCTTGGTAAACCAGGAGACCACGATACTGAAATTCATTCTATTTTATTAGAATATGGTTTACCTTATGAGTTTCCTACTGAAGTTGAAAATGAAGCTTCAGAATTACCAATAGAAATCACTCAAGAAGAAATTGCGAAGCGTAGAGATATGCGTGGTGATTTAACGTTTACTATCGACCCAAAAGATGCAAAGGATTTCGATGATGCTTTATCATTTACAAAGCTTGAAAATGGAAACTATGAAATTGGTATTCACATTGCAGATGTTTCACATTATATGCAACCCAAAACTATTTTAGATGATGAAGCTTATGATCGCGCAACATCAGTGTATTTAGTTGATAGAGTGGTACCAATGCTACCAGAAATGTTAAGTAACGGAGTTTGTTCTTTACGTCCAAATGAAGAAAAATTAACATTTTCTGCAGTGTTTGAAATGAATGAAAAAGCTCAAGTTGTGAACCAATGGTTTGGAAGAACAGTTACCTATTCTGATAAGCGTTTTGCTTATGAAGAAGCACAAGCAATAATAGAAACAAAAGGTAATATAATTCCAGAAGATGTTTCCTTAACTGGTGAGTCTTATGAAGTTGATGAAACTATTGTTGAAGCTACGCTTAAATTAGATGAATTAGCTAAGAAAATGCGTAAAAAGCGCATGAAATCCGGGGCTATTTCTTTTGATAAAATTGAGGTGAAGTTTCATTTAGATAAAAATGCAAATCCTACAGGGGTATTCTTTAAAGAAGCGAAAGATGCTAATAAATTAATTGAAGAATTTATGTTATTAGCTAATAAAAAAGTAGCTGAATTTGTAGGGTTATCAGGTGGAAAACCAAGTAATAAAACCTTTGTGTATCGTGTACACGACGAACCAGATGTTGAAAAATTAGCCTCTTTACAGAATATTGTAAGTAAGTTTGGTTATAAAATCAATACTGAAACACGACAAAAAACATCCGATAGTTTAAACAAATTATTATCTGATGTTCATGGGAAAGGGGAAGCGAATATGGTTGAAACTTTAGCTATTCGTTCGATGAGTAAAGCAGAATATACTACACAAAATATTGGTCACTACGGGTTAGCTTTTGATTATTATAGTCACTTTACTTCACCAATCCGTCGTTATCCTGATGTAATGACACATCGTTTATTACAGCATTATTTAGATGGTGGTAATTCACCTAAAGCTGAAATTTATGAAGAAAAGTGTAAACATTCTTCAAAAATGGAAGAGTTAGCTTCTAAAGCCGAAAGAGATTCTATCAAGTACATGCAAGTTAAATACATGCAAGATCATAAAGATGAAGAATTTGAAGGCGTGGTTTCTGGTGTTACTGAGTGGGGAATTTATGTAGAGATAAAATCCAACAAATGTGAAGGAATGGTGCGTATTAAAGATATAAAAGATGATTACTACATTTTTGATGAAAAACAATACGCTGTGGTTGGTCAGTCGACTAAAAACATGATTCAATTAGGTGATGAAGTTGTTGTAAAAGTGAAACACACTGATTTAGAGCGCAAACACCTCGACTTTAATTTGATATCACATTAAATGTTTCCTTTTCAACAATAATTTTCAATATTTGTCTTTATTGTATTGGTATAATTATTGTTTTAAGACAATAAACTAATGGATTTATTATGAAGAATTTAGTATGTATAAGTTTGTTTTTGATGACTGTTATAGCGTCAGCACAAACAACGATGACTAAAGAATTAGGTAGCTTTTATCAAGTAAAAGTGTACAATGGTATCGATTTAGAATTAGTTAGATCTAACGAATCTAAAATAGTTGTTACTGGTGAAAAAACTGATAAAGTAAAGATCAAAGTTGAAGGATATACATTAAAAGTATTATTAAAATTTCCTGAAACTACTGCCAACGGAAAAGTGAAAGCTACCTTATATTACAAAGAAGATATTGATGTAATTGATGCCAATGAAGGTGCCACTGTAACTGGTAAAGATATTCATCAGCAAAAAGTTGAAATAAAGGCTCAAGAGGGAGCTTTTATTAATCTTTCAGTTAAGGTTAAGCATTTAAAGGTAAAAAGCTCTTCAGGAGCTGTTATTAGGCTTTCTGGAAGCACAAAGAACCAAAATGTTGATGCAGATTTGGGTGGTATGTACCACGGATATAAATTATCAGTAGAAGAAATGACTATTGTTAAAGCAGGTTCTGGATCTAAAGTAGAAGTACAAGCAGGTGAAACTTTAGACGCAAAAGTATCGTTTGGTGGTTCTATTTTTTACAAAGGAAAACCAGAAGTTTTTAGAGATAAAAAAGTAATTGGTGGTGTAATTGAACACAGAGGTTAATTTTGTATCTTTGTAACGCAAAATTTAATAAAAATGAATTTACTTACTATATTTTTAGGAATGATTGGACCTTGGCAAATAGCTATTGTCGTTGCATTAGTGTTATTATTATTTGGAGGTAGAAAAATTCCAGAATTAATGAGAGGATTGGGTACAGGTATCAAAGAATTTAAAGATGCTACCAAAAATGATGATGATACTACCGATAAAGTAGAAGACAAGAAATAAGTATATATTTATCAATAAAAAAACCGAAACATTTACGTTTCGGTTTTTTATTTGCTTATAATTTTATGGCAGTTCCAGAGGCTGTTACCATTAACATACCTCCACTTCCACCAACGGTTTCGTAATCTAAATCGATTCCAACTATTGCATCAGCTCCTAGTCTTTGAGCTCTTTCAGTCATTTCTTTTATAGCTATTTCTTTCGCTTCTCTAAGCACTTTTTCATAAGAACCAGACCTACCTCCTACAATATCTCTAATACTTGCAAAAAAGTCTTTAAAAACGTTTGCACCTATAATTGTTTCACCAGAAACAATACCTAAATATTCTTTAGCTGGTTTATTTTCTAACGATGGTGTGGTAGATAATATCATAATTATTCGTTGTCTTTATCTTTTTGTGCTTTTTTCATCGCCTCTCCAATTTGATTACTAGCTGTAAAGCTTGCTACCATATCATTTAACATATTACTTCCTACTTGTGGTGAATTAGGTAATAAAATTAAGTTACTATTTGTTTCTTCCCCTAACGATTGTAAGGTATCATAATGTTGTGTTACTACAATCAAAGCAGATGCTTCTTGACTATTAATACCTACACGGTTTAAAACCTCTACAGATTCTTCTAAACCACGAGCAATTTCACGACGTTGATCAGCAATACCTTGTCCTTGTAAACGCTTACTCTCAGCCTCAGCTTTTGCTTTTTCAACAATTAATATACGTTGTGCATCACCTTCATATTGCGCTGCTGTTTTTTCTCTATCTGCGGCATTAATACGGTTCATAGCAGCCTTTACTTGTGCGTCAGGATCAATATCAGTAACTAAGGTTTTTATAATATCATAACCATAATCCATCATCGCGTCGTTTAATTCTGTTTTTACAGCAATTGCAATATCATCTTTCTTAACAAATACGTCATCTAAGCGCATTTTAGGTACTTCTGCACGAACAACATCAAAAACATACGAAGTAATTTGATCGTGCGGATAATCTAGCTTATAAAAAGCATCATATACCTTATCTTTTATTACTTTGTATTGAACAGATACTTTTAATTTTACAAATACATCATCCAATGTTTTTGTTTCAACTATTACATCTAATTGCTGAATTTTTAAACTTAATTTTCCTGCAACTCTATCTACTAATGGAATTTTAAATTGAGGACCAGAATGACGAATGCTTTGAAAACGTCCGAAACGTTCAATTATCGCAGCTGTTTGTTGTTTAATTATAAAGAATGATGCTGCAATTAAAAAGAAAGCTGCAAGTATGTAAGGTAATACTGGTAACAAATTTAGCATAGTTTTAATTTTTAAATGTTAGTAATTTTTTTGTTAAAGATACTATTTATATAGCTATCTATATGACGAACTTTTTTTGAATTGTTACAGTCCATTTTAAAATATATATTTGTAAAAAATCAACTTTATGGAACTTATACAACAGAGCATAACAGAAATCTTGTTATTACTTTTTTTAATCGTTACTTTTTTACAATCTGGAATAGATAAGGTAAGCGATTGGAAAGGAAATTTATCTTTTATAAAAGATCATTTTCAAAATTCACCATTAAAAAATTCAGTACCACTATTATTAGCTATTATTTTAGTTTTAGAATTGTTAGCAGGTGCTTTAATGTTTGTAGGAATTTTCCATTTAGCAACTGCAGGAAATAATACCTATGCTTTAATTGGAGCAGAATTATGTGCATTAACTTTAATCTTTTTATTAATTGGTCAACGATTAGCAAAAGATTATGCTGGAGCAATGACATTAGCAGTTTACTTTTTAATAGCCATTTTTGCAGTGTATTTATTAAATAGTTAAAATTTATAATAAATTAAATATTTTATAATTTTAGTTTATTAAAAAACCTCTTAAAAAATTAATTTTAAGAGGTTTTTTATTTTTCTTAAGGTATTTCTATGTTTTATTATTTTAAATAGTAATAATCACCCTTAAATTAAGTTTTACTTGTTTTTTAGGATGTAAATCAAAGAAGAATACTCTCCGTTGCTTTTTGCTTTTAAATTTGATTGTAAACCAACCAAAAATGCCTTTATGGGTTGTGATTTTTTTGTTTTGTATTTTTCTGATAGAAGTGAAACATAATATGAATCAAATTTCATAGGTAGTATTTTTTCAACATTCATATCAACCAAAGAAAATAGTTTTGAAATTGCCGTTTTAGAAAAATGCCACAAATGTCTCGGAACATCATAAGCAGCCCAAAACTCATTGTAATATTTTGCATCGTAACTTTTATGATTCGGAACAGCAATAATTAATACTCCGTTTGGTTTTAATAATTTTTTTAACTGTTCAATATATTCAACCAAATTAGGTATGTGTTCTAAAACATGCCAAAGCGTAATTACATCAAATTGCTTGTTTTCAACTTGAGTTAAATTTTCGTGTAAAATTATATTTTTAGTTTCAGCAAATTCTCGAGCTTTATCTGATGGCTCTACACCTGTAATTTTCCAACCACCATTTTTACATACTTTTAAAAAATCCCCTGTACCCGCTCCTACATCTAAAATAGTTTTTTCTTCTGTTTTAAATGAGTTGATTAATTTAAGTTTTTTCTTAAGGGTATGATTTTTTACTATTTGATAAACTTTATCGAATAGAGATTTTTTACTATCTGTATGTGAAATGTAATTTTCACTTAAATAGTATTTATCTAAATTATTAGGAACAGGAGAAGTTACAAGCATATCGTAAGCTTCGTTTTTCATTACTTCATAACTCTCCTCTGAAACCGTATAATCAATACAATTTAAAAAAGGTTTTAAGTTCTTATAGAACTCTTTTTCTGTAATCAAACTTTATGTGTGTTGAGTGTTCCATGTGGAACATTAGTTTTTGGTTAAACAATTATACATAAAAAAATAAAACGTTCCACATGGAACATTTTATTTTTTATGGTTCTAAATACGGTAAGTTATCTTCCCATGTATACAAGTAATACAGAAATATCACTTGGTGATACTCCACTTATTCTACTTGCTTGAGAAATTGATGTAGGTTGTATTTTAGATAATTTTTCTCTAGCTTCAAACGATAAAGATTTTACTTTGCTGTAATCAAATGTTGAAGGAATAGGAACATTCTCTAATCTGTTTAATTTATCAGCATTGCTTTTTTCTTTTTCTATATAACCAGAATATTTTAAATGAATTTCTACTTGTTCAATAATTTCTTGATCAATATTATTCTCTTTAATATAGTTTTCTAATTTATTTATTGATCTAAAATCAGTAAAACTTAACTGAGGTCTCGCAGCAATTTTAAACAACTTCATCGACTGATTAATTGTTGCTAAATTTTTACTTTCTAATATCGGATTTACCTCTTCTTTTGTAATGCTCAAATTCGTAATGAAATCAATTAAGTTCTGAGTTTTGTTTTTCTTCTCTTCTACTCTATCCATTCTTTCTTGAGAAGCTAAACCTAATTTATACGATTTCTCAGTTAATCGTAAATCAGCATTATCTTGTCTTAAAAGTGTTCTGTACTCAGCACGAGAAGTAAACATACGATATGGTTCTTCAGTTCCTTTGGTAATTAAATCATCAATTAAAACACCTATATACGCTTCACTTCTTTTTAAAATAAAAGGTTCTTTTTCTTGAACTTTTAAAGCGGCATTTACACCTGCCATTAAACCTTGTGCAGCTGCTTCTTCATAACCTGTCGTTCCGTTAATTTGACCTGCAAAAAACAAGTTGTTAATTAACTTCGTTTCTAAGTTATGTTTTAATTGTGTAGGTGGAAAATAATCGTATTCGATTGCGTATCCATATCTAAAAAATTTCACATTTTCAAATCCAGGAATAGAACGTATAGCTTTGTCTTGAATATCTTCTGGAAGAGAAGTTGAGAATCCATTTACATATATCTCTACCGTATTCCATCCTTCTGGTTCTACAAAAACTTGGTGACGTTCTTTCTCTGCAAAACGATTAATTTTATCTTCTACGGAAGGACAATAACGTGGTCCTGTAGATTTAATTCTACCGTTAAACATAGGTGAACGATCGAATCCTTCACGAAGTAAATCGTGTACTTCAGGATTGGTATAGGTTAAATAACAAGAACGTTGTTTAGTTAATGGTTTTGTTACCGGTAAATACGAGAATTTTTCTGGATTATCATCTCCTGGTTGTTCGGTCATTTTAGAATAATCTAAAGAGCGTCCATCTACTCGAGGAGGAGTTCCTGTTTTCATTCTACCAGCTTCAAATCCTTTCGTAACTAAATCTTCAGTAATACCTGTTGAAGCTCCTTCTCCTGCTCTACCTCCACCAAAAGTTTTTTCACCAATATGAATTAATCCATTTAAAAAAGTACCTGCTGTAACGATTACTGTTTTAGCTTTTATTTCTAAACCTAAAGCAGTTTTTACACCTGTGATAGTATCTCCATCAAACAACAATCCGTTAACAGAATCTTGATAAAAATCTAAATTTTCTGTTTGCTCTAACATTGTTCTCCAGCACTCTGCAAATTGCATTCTATCCGATTGTGCTCTCGGACTCCACATAGCAGGACCTTTCGATTTATTAAGCATTTTAAATTGAATAGCAGTCTTATCAGTTACAATACCACTATAACCACCAAGGGCATCAATTTCACGTACTATTTGCCCTTTTGCAATTCCACCCATAGCAGGATTACAACTCATTTGAGCAATGTTTTGTAAGTTCATTGTAATTAACAAAGTGTGTGCTCCCATATTTGCACTTGCTGCTGCTGCTTCGCTACCAGCATGTCCACCTCCTACTACAATTACATCGTATGTTGTATTAAATAAACTCATTTTTTTATTCAGTTCCACGTGGAACGATTTTAATTTTTATCTAAAATTTCTAAACATTCGTTTTCTTTCGAACGCATTAATTCTTTCTCTTCTTCTGTCTTATCCTTGTACTTCATATAATGTAAAATACCGTGGATAATTACGCGGTGCAATTCGTTTTCAAAAGAAACATTAAACTCTTTAGCATTTTCTTTAACCCTTTCTACAGAAATAAAAATATCACCTCCTACTAATTTACCTAACGTATAATCGAAACTGATGATATCGGTTAAGGTATCGTGCTGTAAAAACTCAACATTTATTTTGTGTAAATAAGCATCATCACAAAAAATATAGTTGATTTCTCCTAGTTCAAAACCTTCCTTTTCAATACACGTTTCTATCCATTTAGATGTGTTTTCTTCATTGTGTAATTGAAACTCGGTTTCGTAATTAAATGCAATCATTTCTTTATATTAAATACTATATGTTCTTAATCTTAAACTGTGAATTAAAAAGCTATAATATTTACTATTATCTAAGGCTTTTTAATACGTTATTTTTTGTCTTTCGGAAGACTAAAGTACTCTTGTACCTTTTTTTTGTAATTTTGGCGCAAAGGTAGTGATTGTCTGTTTAATATCTCTGTTTGGTTATAAAACAACTTTTTAAATTGTAGTTCTTTGCTAGTATTGTTGTTAAACTCTTGTAAATTGGTGTTCGATTTACGTTGTTTTTCTCTGTTTTGTTCAAAGGTAGCTTTGTCTAGTTTTAGCAATTCATAATTTAATTGCTGCATTCTATTAATGCTTTCTTGCGTAAAACCTTTTTCTAAAAACTCATTTTCTAATTGCTCCATCTTTTTCAATGCTTTTTTAGCTTCCTTATTTTCTCCGTTTCCTTCTTTAATAGCATTTTCTAATTGCTCTCTTAACTGAGATTGCTCTTTATAAATTTGATATAATTCACCATTTAAATCGTCGTTTTTTTCGCCTTCACCCTCACCTTCTTTTTGTCCATCTTTACCGTCTTTAGGTTTACCTTGATTTTGTTTTTGCATACCTTCTTTCATCTTTTCCATTAGTTCATTTTGTTGTTGAATAATGTCTGGTAAGCTAAACGATTTACCTTTTCCTTTCCCTTTTCCATTCCCTGGTTTTGGATTTTGCATAGCATCTAATGTATTGCTTAACATGTCTGCTAAAGTGTTTGCAGAAGTCATTACATACTGTTGGTTTGATATTCCATTCTGGAAATAATTATCTGCAAAGTTTTCTAATGATTGATCTAAATTATAATGCGCTTGTGCTAATTGATCTTGTACTTTAGATGAGATACTTGGTATACGCATAGAAAGCACAAATAAGCTATCATCTATGTGTTCAAAATAAGTTTTAAGCTGATGCTGCTTTTGAAGGTTTTTGCCAAAGTTTGGATGTGATGAGTTGGTTGAAGAAAACTCATCCATCAGTGCTTCTTGGTCAAAAGAAAACGTAATTAGGTTTTCTAAGATTTGACGTAAACCTTCCATATTCTCCTCTTCCATTTCAGCACTCATCGATTTCATTGCTTGTTGCATTTTCTGACTCATTTGCTGCATCTTCTCAGAAGCTTTTTTCTGATTTTCTTTAGCTTTTTGTTGCTGATTATTTTCTAAATTTTCATCAGCTTTATTAAGTTCTTCTTGAGCTTCTTTTTCTAAATTTTCCATAGAAGGAATTTCCATGGGTTGTTTTAAATTTTCATTGTCTTTATGAAGCTCATTTAATTCTTTTTTTGCTTTTTGAAATTCAGTGTTAATTTCTTTTTGCTTTTCTTTTGTTGTGTTTTGCTTACTTAAATCTTCTTGTTTTTTTGATAATTCATCAAGCTTGTTTGCTAACTGAGACATTTTTTGCTCAACATAAAAACGCTTTGTCATTTCTAAAATACGTTCTAAACTACGTTCTTGTTGTTTGTTTTGTTCAGCTAGTTCTTTGGTCTTTTTTATGAGTTCTTCTTTATTTAGTTTGTCTGCCAACTTCTTTAACTCTTCTAATAACTTTTGTTGCTTATCAAGTTTTTTAAGCTCTTCTATACGTTTTTGTAGATTTTCTTTTTTCTCCTGAAGTGTTTCGTTTTCCTCTTTCTTTTCAGAGAAATTCTCTTGTAATTTTTGCGTTTGACGTTGCATCATTTCTTTATACTGCTCTTGACGCTTAACCAAATTCTGAATTTTCTTCTGGTCGTTCCAATTGATGTTCTTTTTATTCTGTAAATCGAACTGTATTTTCTCTAATTCTTTTTTACTTTTTTGCTGTTGATCCAAAGAATTGTTAATGTTTTCAATGTAGTTTTTTTGTTCTAATAAAAGCTCCTCCTCTATTTCTTCTTCTGATTTTTGACGATAACTAAACTTTTTACTCAGGGCTTTTTTACTGCCATTTACAATGTCGTTATCGTACACTTGAAAGTACATTTCATAATTTATCCCTTCTTGTAAATCTAAACTACCAGGGAATTCAAAATAAAAAGTTTGTATATTTTCTTTATTAATGGTTAATGATTTACTCTGAATAATCTGAGTATTGTTTTTATCGTAATAGACTATTTCTAGTTTTTTAAAACCATAATCATCGGTAATTTGACCCGCAAATTGAGCATTACCTCGAGTAATACTATCGATGTTTGAATTTACAGAAATGGTTGGATATTCATCTTTAATCACATCAATTGAAAACTGTAATTGTTCGTAGTCTTTTAGGTTTTTATTAGATGTGGCAATTTGATAGTGTAAACTTTCAATCAGTTGTTTTTTTAATTCAAATTGATCGTTTTCTTTTTGTGTAAAAATTTCTCTTTTTTCTTTATTGATGAAGGTAACTGTATCGGTTTCAGAAGTTTTAATCTCCCAAGTAATAAATGTTCCTTGTGGAACATTTAAATTTCCTGTGTTACGAATAGTCTCATTTCCTTTTTTTGTGTAAAACGGATATTGTAGGTGTAATGAAATGTTTTGAATCGAAGGAGTATTGATTATCGTAAGTTCATATTCTTGCGAATTAATTCCGTTTGCACTAGCAAAAAAAGCAATAGGTATTTGTACTTCAGAAAAAGTATAAGAGAACAATCCGTTTCCTTCATTTTCTAAAAAGTACTGTTGATTGTTAAAATGAATTTTTGCTTCACTAGGAATAACCTCCCCTTTCGTTTGAAAATATATGGTAATATCTTTTCCTTTAATTACACGCAAATCTTTAGCTGTTAAATCGAAATAAAATGGCGCTGGAGGATTGTAAGCCACAGAATGATTCACTACACGATTTAAACTTTGAGAAAGCTTTTCAGAAGTCCCTGTAAGCAGAGAAAGCATCCAAATAAAAATAGGAATCAATACATATTTCAAATATTTTTTATTGTTGCTAAAATCGATGGCTTTGTTGAAAGAAATAGGTTGTAGTTCTTTCGATTTTTGCTCAATACTTGCAGCTAATAAATCCGATTGCAGATTGGTTTGTTGCAATTGAAGTACGTTTAATAATTTGTCTTGTACTTCAGGAAAATGGTTTCCGATAATTTTAGAAGCTTCTTCAAAAGAAATTCCTTTTTGTAATCCTATAATTTTAAAGATAGGGAAACAGATAAAACGGAATAGTAAAAACAATTCAACAGCAATAAACAACCAAAATAAAATGGTTCTAGCTGTAGGTTGTAACCAAAGAAAATATTCAATAAATAAGGTGAAAAATAAATATATCAATCCTAACGAAACAAATAAAATGCTTCCTTTTATCAATTCATTGGTGTAGTATTTTCTACTGAATTGCTGTAGCTTTTGCTGTATTTTACTAAACTCTCCCATAAGTAATTATAAAAATACGTGTTTTATAAGGAATTCTAAGTTAAGATTTGTGTAAACTATCATTTTAGGGTAAAAACGCTTGAAAAGCGTTAAAAACCGGTTGTACGAAGTCATAAATTAACAGAATTAGATGACTGCTTATAATTATCTCTTTTTCTTTCAGCGAAGCGATCTTGATTCTCTTTTCTATTTCTAAACATAAAACTATCTTTGCGTTTTCAAATCAATAAAAAATGACTGAGAACGTAAGAGTACGCTTTGCTCCGAGTCCGACAGGACCTTTACACATGGGTGGTGTAAGAACTGCTTTATTCAATTATTTATTTGCTAAAAAACATAACGGAACTTTTGTATTACGTATTGAAGATACAGATCAAACTCGTTATGTAGCCAATGCAGAACAATACATCATCAATTCGTTAGAATGGTGTACTATTCCTTTTGATGAAGGTCCAGGGAAAAATGAAAAATTTGGACCATATCGTCAGTCAGAGCGTAAAGAGTTGTACAAACAATACGCTGATGAGTTGATTGAAAAAGGATGGGCTTACTATGCATTTGATACTGCAGAAGATTTAGATGCGCACCGTAAAGATCATGAAGAGCAAGGAAAGACGTTTATTTACAATTGGCACAATCGTGAAAAAGGAAGATTGGTAAATTCATTAGTATTATCTAAAGAAGAAGTTGATGCTAAAATTAATGCTGGTGATAAATATGTAATCCGTTTTAAAACACCACAAGACGAAACGTTGATTTTACAAGATGAAATTCGTGGTACGATTAAAGTTGAAACAAATACTTTAGATGATAAAGTTTTGTTTAAGTCAGATGGTATGCCAACTTATCACTTAGCAAATATTGTTGATGATCATTTAATGGAAATTTCGCACGTAATTCGTGGTGAAGAATGGTTACCTTCTCTCCCACTTCATGAATTATTATACCGCGCTTTTGATTGGCAAGCACCAAAATTTGCACACTTACCGCTAATTTTAAAACCAGTAGGAAAAGGAAAATTAAGTAAGCGTGATGGTGATAAATTAGGTTTCCCTGTTTTCCCATTAGAATATACAAATGAAGAAACGGGTGATGTTTCTCGTGGATACAGAGAAGACGGATATTTTGCGGATGCTTTTATTAATATGTTAGCTTTCTTAGGATGGAATCCAGGAACGGAACAAGAAATGTTCAGTTTAGAAGAATTGGTTGAAGCATTTGATTTAAGTAGAGTAAGTAAATCAGGAGCGAAATTCAGTCCAGATAAAACCAAATGGTTTAATCAACAGTATTTACAACAAAAATCAGACAAGTTTTTAACCGATTTATACTTACCTATTCTTGAAGAAAAAGGAATTAAAACGGACGAAGCTTTTGCTGAAAAAGTAGTTGGATTGATAAAAGAACGTGCTACGTTTGTGGCAGATTTCTGGGAGTTATCAAACTTTTTCTTTGAAAATCCTTCAGAATATGATGAGAAAGCAGCAAAGAAACAATGGAAACCAGAAACTGGAGCTTTAATGCAAGAGTTAATTGAAGTGATTTCTAAAATTGAAGATTTTTCAATTGAAAATGCTCAAACAGAAATTAAAGGGTGGATTACTTCTAAAGAAATTGGTTTTGGTAAAGTAATGCAACCACTTCGTTTAAGTTTAGTAGGTAAGTTAGCAGGACCAGATTTGTTTGATATTATGACAATGATTGGTAAAGAAACTACCATTTCAAGAATACAAAATGCAATAAACGCATTATCATAACACAAAAAAGCCGCTAATTAGCGGCTTTTTTTATTTTATATTCTGAGGTTTAAATCATACAACCTCCTAAATGTTTCGCTGAACTACGACTGCTTGAAGAGCCACTATTATTCCAATTTAATTTGAAAACAATACCTAAAGTTCCTTGAATATGCGAACGCATACTTTCGTATCCTTCAAAAGAGTGTTTGTAATATAATTGAGGATTGATACCTACTTTATCACTCACCCAGTAAATTCCACCACCACCAATATTCAATGTTGGTGTCATTTTACGTTCAGAATCTACTAAACTTCCTCCAACAAAAACATACGGAGCAAGTTTATCTAATACAGCATCAAAATTATAACGAAAAGAAGCATCCATAGAAAAATACTTCGCTGAATTAGAGATAAAACCGATATCATCAATTGTATTGAATGACATAGCTCCATCTAAAGAAAAACGATCGCCAATAGGCATAGTTAAACTTAAGGTTGGTACTTGAAATAAGTATTGATCGCCAATAAAAGCGGCATCGCTTTCACTAAATTTTGTTATTCCTGCTCCTATACCTATTTGCCAAGAATCGTTTAAGTTTTGAGAAAAAACAGCCGTTGTTAAACAGGTAAAGATAGTTATGAATAATATTTTATGTTTCATTTGGGAGGATTTGTTTATGAGTAATAACTGGTTTTAAAGGATTTTAGTATAATTGAATTAATTGATATTAACATTTTTAATGGCCGTAGTAAAGTCATCTAATTCATTATCGTTTAAAACTAAATGGATGGCTTCATCACAAACTTTTTCAACATTTTCAGAAGTAAAATTTAAAGCCAATGCTATTTTACGTAGTAAACCTACTTCTTCTTTTGCTACTTCTTCATCAGCAAAAATCATTTTAGTTAAAAGATATAAACGTTCAATACGCTCATCGTAACTTACTGGTGAGTTTACAGGAAATTTTTCAGGAGTTTTTAAAATTAGTGTATACTCTTCTTCACTAATGTTTAATTTTTTAGAAGCTCTATCTAATAATTCTTGTTCACCTTCAGAAATGATTCCATCAACTTTAGCAATTTTTACGATGCTGGCAAAATGCCCTATTTCTTGTTTGTGTTTTCCGCTCGAATATAAATCTGATATTGACATAATTTTATTTTTATAAATACTATCAACAGGTAAGTTTAAAGCCCGTCAACTTTCGCCGAAAGTTAACAATTCTCCTTAAAAACAAAGTATTATTTTTTTTTATAGTTATTTTATTTCACATAAAAACGAGTAATAAAACACGGTTATTTAATTGATGGTTTAAGACGTTTTTAAAGAATAGTAATACAAATACCTATATCGTGTTGTTATCGTTGTTTAAAATCGTTTTATGAGGTTTTTAGCTTTGTAAAACCAAAAACTGAAGACCAAATAGGTATTTTTTATCATTTTGAAAAAAAGTATAAAAAAATGACTAACTTGTTGTCGAGCAAATTTTAATTGTGGTAAAAAATGAAATTAGCAGCTACTCTTTGTTTTTTTCTATTTTCAATTTTGTTTTTCACAAAATCAACAAGACATAGAAAATGAAATTAATGCACAAGTTTGGAAACCATTTAAAACTTCTTTCGAAGCTCGAGATTGGAAAACGTTTAACAGTTTACATACTGATGATGTTTTAAGAGTAAACAAACATGGTATTCGAATAGGAGCAGAATATAAAAAATCTATTGAAGACTCTTATCAGAAACCAATTAACAGAAAACGACAGATTGATTTTTGTTTCGATCAAAGAATTTATAAGGAAGATACAGGTTATGAAGTAGGTTATTACCGAATTATTTCTACAGAAAAAGATAAAAAACCGACTATTTCTTATGGAAGGTTCCACGTGGTGTTGAAAAAAATAAACAATCAATGGTTGATAGCACAAGATTGGGATACCAATACTATCAACGAAAAATTAATTACCAAACAAGATTTTGAAACAGGAAACTGTTTAAAGTAAAAGAGTTGTTATTTCGACCGCAGGGAGAAACCGCGAGGTTCAGCGTAGCTAAATCTCATTCATAGTAGTTACAAACACTCTTTAAAGTAATAAACAGCTTTACAAACTCACACACAAATAAATA
This sequence comes from Tenacibaculum sp. A30, assembly GCF_051200845.1. Lineage (NCBI taxonomy): Bacteria > Pseudomonadati > Bacteroidota > Flavobacteriia > Flavobacteriales > Flavobacteriaceae > Tenacibaculum > Tenacibaculum sp. A30. Next base: position 1,809,152 of record NZ_CP195160.1, on the reverse strand, counting down.
ACACTTGCCTCCCTCCTCTTTTTTTACTATGTTTAACACGCTAAAAAAGTAAAAAGTAGTACTCCCCCTTATCTCAACTATTTTTTATAAACAACAAGTAAAAACAAACACTTCTTTATGGATTGCCGTAAAGGTTTGTAGTTGCCTTTGTATAGTTTTGAGTTTAAAATAATCATTGATAAAGGATAAAATTTGTATATATAACTAAACAAAAATGGAAAAGATATTACTATCTACATACTTGATTAAAATTCAGGATAGACAAAGAAATGATCAAATCTTAAGTCATTTTAATGGTACTGATGATTTTTTTCAAGTATTTCAAAATTATTTAAACTCTATTTTTGAAAATATTTTGGCTACAGCAGATACAAGAGAAACTACTGCTCTTCATTTAACATTAGATGAACCTCCAACAGTAAATGAAGAAAACAGGAGTATATATGGTTTTTTTTCTACGGGTGTTAGTGGTGAACAATATCAAATCAGAGATGTAGAAACAAGAGAGGAAGTTCTTGCAGTACAAAGAAACCATGCCGCTTTTAGAAATATATTTTTTTATCTAAAAATGCCCACACAAAGAGACAGTGGTGCTTTAATCCTCCAAAGAAAAGCTAAGTTTGGTATAAAAACAATCTTTAGAAGAACTGTAAATCAATATATAAGAGAACAAGGGTATCAAAATAACAAAGTTCTTATAAATAACATCGTACATGGTCGGGTTTATAGAAGAATGATTAGAGAAGGCAATTTGAAAAAGGTGGAACTTATAAAAAAAAGGATACCAAGCTCAATAGAGGAGTATTATAGAAATGGTGCGAGACCTGAACAAATTCCAGGAACTTTAAAAACATCTATGTTATCACCGACAAGTTTGCCTGATAGTTTCAAGAGATTTGTGGATAATTTATTTACTAATCCTGATCGTGAAAGAATTGAAATAGAAGGAATTGATGAAGAATTTGATGAAGTAGAATTTGAGTTAGAGTTAAATGGAAAGAAGAAGACTTTTTATGTCATGCAAAAACATAGGATTCAACCAACTATTGACGTAACTTCTGAAATTCAATTTACAGCACAAGGTGAACCAACTTTAGATTCTTTAATAAACCAAAGTGAAGAGTTAGTTAGAGATATAATTGAATTAAGACTTTAATATGTTAAATCGGATTAATATAACTTCAATCATCACAGACCATTTTAGTACTCTAAAAAGGCTTAATCAAAAATCAAATTATATTAATTTTAAAGATGTACTCCTCTTTATTATACTTCCTATATTTATTTCTATTATGCTAACATATAAAGGGTATGGTTTTGATGATCAGTTAGGAAATTTAATTACAGCTACATCTATTTTTGGTGGTTTCTTATTTAATCTCTTAGCCATTATTTATAGTCAAATAGATAGCCTAAAAAAAGATGCAGAAAACGAAGAAGATGAATTAAAAAAAATAAAAGAAAAGTTTGTAAAAGAAATACATATAAATATTTCTTTTTGTATTGTTTTGTCTATTATGATAGTTATAACCTTACTTATGACTACGATTGAAATTCCAAAATTTGAATTTCAATGGATTTTTAAAAAAATTATAATAGGAGTAAACTATTTTTTAATGATTCTTTTTATGTTGACACTTCTGATGGTTCTGAATAGAGTATATATTCTATTGAAAAAAGAATAGAAAATAAAACTATAATTAGATATAAAATTATTATACGACTACACAAAAAATAATCCTCGTACATTTGCGTAAAATTTTTGTACGTTGAGCAAGCAAGCAATTGTAAATCACTATCAACAATCTGAGAATGTAAAACAGATTGTTCATCAGCTTCAACAAGACCCACACCATTTTCAAATCACGAATTTGGTCGGTTCTTCGTTGTCTTTTGTTATTTCCGAAACTTTTAAACAAGCCGATAAACCTTACTTGTTAATTTTTAACGACAAGGAAGAAGCTGCTTATTATCTAAACGATTTAGAGCAGTTATTGGGCGATAAAAACGTGTTGTTTTATCCAGGTTCGTATCGCAGACCCTACCAGATTGAAGAAACTGACAATGCCAATGTACTCCTGCGTTCAGAGGTGTTAAATCGTATCAATTCTCGTAAAAAACCTGCGATTATTGTTACCTACCCTACTGCCCTGTTCGAAAAAGTGGTGACCAAAAAAGAGCTGGAAAAAAACACGCTAAAAGTGGTGGTGGGCGAGCAAGTATCGCTCGATTTTGTCAACGAAGTACTGTTCGAATACCATTTTAAACGCGTCGATTTTGTAACCGAACCAGGAGAGTTTTCAGTACGTGGTGGAATTATCGATGTGTTTTCGTTTTCGCACGATGAACCGTATCGTATTGAGTTTTTTGGTGATGAGGTAGACAGCATCCGAACCTTTGATGTAGAAACGCAACTTTCTAAAGAAAAACTGAAGAAAGTAAGTATAATGCCCAATGTAGAAAACAAAACATTGCAAGAAAGCAGAGAAAGCTTTTTAAAATACATATCAGCAAAAACCGCGGTTTTTGTGAAGAATGTAGATTTGTTAAGTGATTCACTGGATAAATTTTACCGAAAAGCAGAATTATCGTTTAACGAATTATCAACCGAAATCAACCACGCAAAACCCGAAGAATTGTTTTGCAACGGTGAGCTTATTCGAAATCAGTTACAAGATTTTACATTAGTACATTTGTCATCTCGAGCGGAAGCGAGAGATCTCAACGAAATAAGTTTTAATACCCACCCACAGCCGTCTTTCAACAAAAAATTCGACCTGTTAATTCAGAATTTCAACGAGTTTTCGGCTAAAGGATTTACCAATTATATTTTATGTTCTAACGAACAGCAAGCACAACGTTTCCACGATATTTTTGATGACCACGAAGAAGAAGTTTCTTATGAAACCATTGTGTTTCCGTTGTATCAAGGATTTGTAGACATTGATAGTAAAATTGTTTGTTATACCGATCATCAAATCTTTGAGCGTTATTACAAATTCCGATTGAAAAACGGATATGCGAAAAAGCAATCTATCACCCTACAAGAACTCACCAAATTAGAGGTTGGCGATTATGTAACACATATCGATCACGGAATTGGAAAGTTTGGCGGACTTCAAAAAATTGATGTAGAAGGCAAAAAGCAAGAAGCCATCAAGTTAATTTATGGCGACCGCGATATTTTATACGTGAGTATTCACTCGCTACACAAAATTTCCAAATTCAACGGAAAAGACGGAAAACCACCAAAAGTATATAAACTAGGGTCGAATGCTTGGAAGAAAGTCAAGCAGAAAACCAAAACACGCGTTAAAGAAATTGCGTTTAACCTTATTCAGCTATACGCAAAACGTAGACTTCAAAAAGGTTTTACTTTCGGACCCGATACGCACATGCAACACGAGTTGGAGGCGAGTTTCTTATACGAAGACACACCCGATCAGTTTTCTTCTACCCAAGAGGTAAAAGCCGATATGGAAAAAGAACAACCCATGGATCGTTTGGTATGTGGTGATGTTGGTTTTGGAAAAACAGAAATTGCCATTAGAGCGGCATTTAAAGCAGTAGATAACGGAAAACAGGTTGCGGTGCTCGTACCAACTACGGTTTTGGCATTTCAGCACTTTAAAACCTTTTCTAAGAGATTAAAAGACTTTCCGGTTACGATTGACTACCTAAACCGTTTTAGAACAACAAAACAGCGCAAAGGGGTGTTAGAAGGGGTTGCTGATGGAAGTGTAGATATTGTGATAGGAACGCACCAGTTAACCAATAAAGCAGTTCAGTTTAAAGATTTGGGATTATTGGTTATTGATGAAGAACAAAAATTCGGGGTAGCAGCGAAAGACAAGCTAAAAACCATTAAAGAAAATGTAGATACGTTGACCTTAACGGCAACGCCAATTCCGCGTACTTTACAGTTCAGTCTGATGGCGGCAAGAGATTTATCGGTAATTAAAACACCACCACCCAATCGTCACCCCATAGAAACCAACGTGATTCGCTTTAGCGAAGAAACCATTCGCGATGCGATTTCGTACGAGATTTCTCGTGGAGGGCAGGTATTTTTTATCCATAACCGTATAGAAAACATCAAAGAGGTAGCAGGATTGTTACAACGTTTAGTGCCAAGTGCTAAAATTGGTATTGGACACGGACAAATGGAAGGAAAAAAGTTAGAAGAACTCATGCTTGGTTTTATGAACAATGAATTTGATGTACTGGTGTCTACCACAATTATTGAAAGTGGATTGGATGTACCGAATGCGAATACGATTTTCATCAACAATGCGAATAATTTCGGACTGTCAGATTTACACCAAATGCGTGGTCGTGTTGGGCGTTCTAACAAAAAAGCCTTCTGTTATTTTATCACTCCACCGTATCATCATATGACCGATGATGCACGTAAACGAATTCAAGCATTAGAACTGTTTTCTGATTTAGGAAGCGGATTGAACATTGCCATGAAAGACCTGGAAATTCGTGGTGCTGGAGATTTGTTAGGAGGTGAACAAAGTGGATTTATCAACGATATTGGTTTTGATACCTATCAGAAAATCTTACACGAAGCCATTGAAGAACTGAAGGAAAATGAGTTTAAAGACTTATATCCTACGGATGAAAATGCACCAAAAGAGTATGTAAAAGAGGTGCAAATTGATACCGATTTTGAAATTTTGTTCCCAGATGATTATGTGAATTCGGTTACCGAACGTTTGAGTTTATACAACAAATTAGGAACCTTAACCAAGGAAGAAGAATTGCAAACATTTGGAAGTGAAATTATCGACCGTTTTGGAGAATATCCAACCCAAGTGGCCGATTTATTAGACAGTGTTCGTATCAAATGGTTGGCGAAAGAACTAGGTTTAGAAAAGGTGATTTTAAAGCAAAAACGATTAATTGGATATTTTGTAGCCGATCAGCAAAGTGCTTTTTACCAAACCGAAGCGTTTACCAAAATGTTGAGGTACGTACAGCAGAATCCGAAGAGTTGTGTAATGAAAGAAAAGAAAACCAAAAACGGATTGCGTTTACTCATCACATTTATAAAAATTGATAGTGTACACAAGGCATTAGAAACCTTACAGAAAGTATAAGACGTCATTACGAGCGAGGAACGAGCGAAGTAATCTGTTTGTTAGGAACTCAGGACTTGGAGATTGCTTCACTTCGTTCGCAATGACGAGAACTAATAAGAGGTCATTACGAGGAGGGTACGACGAAGTAATCTGTCTGTTGGAAACTTCATGATTAAAAGATTACTACTCCCGATATTTCGGGGTCGTAATGACGATACAAAAAAACTGTCAGTTCGAGTGGTTTTCACGATTGAAATGAGTGAAAATTGTATCGAGAACTAGCTTATATGCATCTCGACACAAAATTTCTTTCCTCTATCGAAAAAGAAATTCACTCGATGTGACAATTAAGCTCACAACCAAAATATGGGTATGCTCACTTAGCAATGACGGAATAAAGAATTATCATTTTTGTAAAAAGTAACTAATTTGTTGATAAGTTTTAAAATGAAAATATATTTTGTTTACATATTACAATGTTCAGATAAAAGTTATTATACAGGAGTAACTTCCAACCTTTCTCAACGAATATTTCAACACCAAAAAGGAACTTTTAAAGATAGTTATACTTCAAAAAGAAGACCTGTTTCATTAGTTTTTTATTGTGAGTTTACCAACGTAGAAATGGCTATTGAAAAAGAAAAACAAATAAAAAAATGGTCTAGAGCAAAAAAGGAAGCTCTCATAAATAATGAGTTTGAAAAACTACCGAACTTAGCAAAGAAGAAGTTTAATAATTAAGCTCTGTCTGTTCGAGTGGTTTTCACGATTAGAATGAGTGAAAATTGTATCGAGAACTAGCTTATATGCATCTCGATACAAATTTCTTTCCTCTATCGAAAAAGAAATTCACTCGATGTGACAATTAAACTCATGACCAAAGATTGTCACGCACTAGCTTGTCTTGAGTGACAGTCGAAAGGCTCGCAATGACGAGAATAAACAAAACGTCATTTCGAGCGGTAGCGAGAAACCTTAAGATTAAGAATTACTCCTTTTAAAAGAGATTTCTCCCTCTGGTCGAAATGACATACTTTTATGCCCATGCAAAACAATCACATTAAAAACCTATCAGGAATTATTTTAGCAACCCTGTTTATCAGTACATCGGGTGTGTTAGGTAAGTATATTGCAATGCCTTCAGAAGTTATTGTGTGGTTTCGTTCTGTGTTTGCTATGGTAATTTTATACGTGTTTTGCCGATTCAAAAAGATTGATTTAACTATACAATCAAGAAGACACTTGTTCCCTTTTTTAATGGGCGGAATTTTTATGGGGGTACATTGGATTACGTATTTCTACGCGTTAAAACTATCCAACGTAGCCATAGGAATGCTATCGTTGTACACTTTTCCAGTAATGATTGCTTTTTTAGAACCCTTGTTTCTAAAAATTAAATTCAACCCGATTCATATTGTTTTAGGGTTGATGGTGTTGCTAGGTTTATACATTCTAGCTCCTGATTTTGATATTAAAAACACACAAGTACAAGGCGTGTTATTTGGCTTGCTTTCTGCATTGTGTTATTCTGTTAGAATTTTGATTTTAAAGCAGTACGTACAGCAATACAACGGAGTAATGTTGATGTTTTATCAAGTGGTAATAATTACCGTAACCTTGGTTCCCGTTTTATTTTTTATGGATGTTTCCGGATTTCAAGAGCAACTCCCCTATTTACTATTATTGGCCTTGTTAACTACGGCTATCGGACATAGTTTAATGGTACATTCACTACAGTTTTTTTCGGCATCAACCGCAAGTATAATTAGTAGTATTCAACCTGTTTTCGGAATTTTGTTAGCGTTTATTTTCTTAAACGAAATTCCCACGTGGAACACGTTTATTGGTGGAAGCTTAATTTTAGCAACAGTGATTATTGAAAGTATTCGAAGTAGAAAAGGTTAGTGTAATCTTTGCTGTTGTTGAATAATGGTTTTCATACTCACATCTTCGTAATTTCTACGAACAAAAGTTAATGCACTGTCTAAAACTTCACCCATACCATCACTATCTCTAAAATTAATATCTCCTGTAAATTCAAAAATTTCTGATTTTAATTGTTCGATATTTTTTGGTATGGAAATATTATCTGATTTCATAGCGGAAAGCAAACGATTCAATCTAGAACGAGAACCTAAAATTCTTTTAGCAACAATTGATCGCTCTTCTATTTGATATTGCTCAATAGATTCTGAAGTAAGCTTATCTCCTACCAGTTGAACGAGCTTTAAATTTTCTTTAAAAAACTGTGGATAATACACTTTAAATTTACCTTCGTAACATTGCTGGTCAAAATCTATCGGACGAATTTTATACACAACATTTTCAAAATCGTGTGTAGGTACTACTACGTAGTTATACGAACGCATATCGCCCAACAAACGAATCATACAACGCTCGTTAAATTTAACAAACTCTTTAGCTAGTTGTGCTTTTTCAATGTCTAAACAATCATCTAAATAATCATTGATAAAAACATCACCAGGAATTCCTGATATATGCTCTTCTATCAACGTGTCTTCATATACCAAAAAGTTTAGGTTGTAAGGAGATAAAATATCCTCTAACTCTAGTCCGTAAATACGAGAAGCATCGGTTTTCTTTACGTAAAAATAGGTGTAGTTATCATTTAAAATATTTCGAATTTTTATACGAAAAGGTTTAGAGTTACCAAACGTACAAAAATCGATAGCATCAACATTTAAATGCTTAATACTGGCGTCAGAACCGTTAGAGTGTAAGATATTATATACTTTTTTTAGGTATAAATCAATTTCAGCCCGCTCAAACTCATTATAAAAAACACGTATCCATAAGGTATCATTATCATGTTTATCATACACAGCAACCGAACCTTGAAAACGCAACAAATCATCATAAAAAATAGGAATTTTTATAGTTCTGTTATGTCTTTTTAAGTAGTTTCCTAGTTTTTTGGTAACAGGAAAAGCTGGTTTTTTTTGTGATATGAGTTTATATTCTGACATGGCTCAAAGGTACTAAACTTCAAACATTTTTCCAGGTAAAGGTTTTACAACGCCTTTTAACTCTAATTGAATTAAGATAGAAGAGAGTTGATAAATTGGCAATTCACAGTTAATAGCAATATCGTCTAGCAACTGTTTTCCGTTTTGTTGTAAATAATCATAGATTTTTTGTTCGGAAGAATCAAGTTCAACAAATAACTTTTCTTGCTTAGGTACGGCAGCTTGCCGTATGTCCCAATTAAGCATTTTTACAATATCTTCAGCAGAGGTTAATAAATGTGCTTGATTGTTTTTAATAAGGTTGTTACAACCTTTGCTATATATATCGGTTGCTCTACCCGGTAGCGCAAACACATCACGATTGTACGAATTGGCGATATCAGCAGTAACTAACGAACCTCCTTTTTCAGCAGATTCGATAATAATAGTCGCTTTGGAAATTCCCGCCACAATACGATTTCGTTTTAAAAAATTTTCTCTCATAGGCTGTTCATCGTGCCAGAATTCGGTGATGAATCCTCCATTATTGTTTACTTCGTGAATATATTTTTTATGTGTCTTCGGATAAATTTCTTCCAAACCATGTGCTAAAACAGCGATGGTTTGTAAATTGTTTTTTATAGCCGCTTTATGGGCACAAATATCTACTCCGTAAGCAAATCCACTTACAATTATTGGATTGTGTTCTTTTAACTCTTCAATAAGTTGATTACAAAAATCACGTCCGTATAAACTCATGTTTCGAGTACCTACTATTGAGATGATTTTATCATTGTTAAGGTTGAGGTTTCCATCTTTAAAAATAAGGATGGGAGCATCGACACAATGCTTTAAGTTTTTCGGATAATCATCCTCTAAAAAATAAGAAAATGTAATGTTGTTTTGTTGAATGTAGTTGAGCTCCTCCTCTGCCCTTTTCAAGTTATTGTCATCAAAAAGATGCTGAGTTACATGAGTTCCTATTCCGTTAATTTTATGGAGTACATTTTTCTTCTCTAAAAATACTTGTTCAACACTTCCAACAGTAGTAATTAACTTTTTAGCTAAGATATCACCTACATTTTTGGTAGCTTGTAATCGTAGTAAAGCAAGCAATTTTTCAGAATTCATATAGCAATAATTTGAGTATCAATATACAAAAAAACTGTTAATAAAAATTGTACAATCACTTGAAACTATACATTGAAAAAGCTATATTTGTTCTTATGACATTAGCCAACTACATCAACGATTTGTTATATAGATACGACTGCGTAATTGTTCCTAATTTTGGAGGATTTGTAACCAACACTATTGGTGCGAGGGTAAATACTACTACTCACACTTTTTATCCGCCAAAAAAACAATTAACATTTAATGCGTATTTACAACATAATGATGGGCTATTGGCTAACTATATTGCTTCTGACAAAAATATTTCTTTTGAAGAAGCTACTACTTTTATTGCAAGTGAAGTTGAAGAGTGGAATAAAAACTTAAAAACGACTTCTGTTGAAGTTGCGTCGGTCGGAAGTTTAGCATTAAACGAAGCTGGTCAAGTAGTTTTTGAACCAAACCTTACAAGTAATTTCTTAACAGCATCTTTCGGATTAGCAGAGGTTAAAACTACTTCAGTAGAGAGAGTAAAAGAAGTAACAATTAAGTCATTACCTACTACTAAAGAAAACAGAAAAACAATTCCGTTGTATTTAAAAAGGACTGCTGCTGCAGCTGTTTTTGTAGGAATTGCCTATGTGGGTTGGAATGGTGTTCAAAAACAACAACAACAAGTATTAGCAAATCAAGAAAAAGCTGTTGAGAAGAAAATTCAATCAGCAACTTTTGTAATAGAGAATCCGTTACCAACGATTAATTTAAACGTTAGCAAAGAGGCTAAGAACTTTCATATTATTGCAGGGGCTTTTCAAGATGTACACAATGCTGAAAACAAATTAGCAGAGTTAGAAAACAAAGGATATGAAGCTACGATTCTTGGAAAAAACAAGTATGGATTAACTCAAGTAGCCTTTGCTAGTTATGCAACCAAAGAAGAAGCTAGAAAAGCCTTAGAAATCATCAAAGAAAAGGTAAGCGAAGACGCTTGGTTGTTGGCTAAATAAACCCAACTTATTATAGTTAATACCATTTCTCCATTAAAATTACACTATAAAAGTTGTTCTTTTCCGTTTATATTTCGATGTGTCGTCCTAAAAAAGCGTTACAGATTTTCTAGGATTAAAAATAGTTAAAACACAGATAAGACAGCTGTCTTATCTGTGTTTTTGTTTTTATAGGTTTTTATTCTGATTTTATTTTGTTTGTGCATTTGTATTGGAGTTAGCATTTGACATGATAAATGCGGTCTTTTTGTATTATAAACAGCAACACTTTGTTTTACTATAGTTTTCATCATTTTAAGACTAATTGCATCCGTATTGATTAAAAATTCTTGTTTTAAAATTCCATTGATTCTCTCAGCTACTGCATTTTGATACGGATCATACGATTCTGTCATACTACATCGAATATCATTCCTATCAAGAATCTTTTGATACTGATTACTGCAATATTGCAATCCTCTGTCAGAATGATGTATCAAGGTCTGTTTCGGATATTTCCTGTTTCTAGTAGCTTGTTTTAATGCTTTTATAGAACTCTCTACAGCTAAAGTATTTGATACATAATATCCAACTATCATCTTAGAGTAAGCATCTGTAATAAGAGATAAATACATTGGATTTCTTCTGTTACCTACATAAGTGATGTCTGCTACCCAAACTTGCTCTGGTCTTTCTATATTTAGCTCTTCTATCAAGTTTTTATGCTTTCTAAAACGATGATGAGAGTTGGTAGTTATATGATAACTTCGCTTAGGCTTTATTAACATATGATTGGCTTTTAAAATAGAAAACAAACGGTCTCTTCCAACACTTAACTTCTGTAATGGTTCTTTTAAAATATGATACAATTTTCTTGTTCCAATACAGGGTTGATCCATCCGAACACGCTGAACTAACTCTGTTACTTGTTTAGCAATAGCTTGTCGTTTTTGTTTTGATCGTATGGCTCGATAATACACTTGCCTGCTTACCCCAAGTAACTCGCAAGTAGATGAGATACTTTCTCTGTAATGTATTTTAAACATATCAATTACTTGGGGTTGGAGTTTTTTCTGATAGGAATATTAAATTCTTTTTCTGCTAAGTCAATCATCATATCAAACAGAATAACTTTTTTATCAGCGCGTTCAGCCAGGTGTTCTGCACGTGCTTTCTGTTTCTCTAAGAGTTTGATCTTTTCTTCTAATTCTAAAATCTTTTGTTCGTGAGTCTTTGACATAGAAAGTGGAGTTTGATTCTGCCAATCAAAGTTACCATATTTTTTTAACCAAGTTCTGATAGTGGCTCCTGATTGAATACCATATTTAGAGAGAGCTTGAGTACGTGTGAGTAAACCTTGCTCAATCTCTTGAACTACTTGAAGTTTGAAAGACAAAGAATAGTCTTTCTGAGTACGTTTTACATAAGTTGTTTTCATTACACTTGAATTTTTGTGTAACGCTATTTCAGGACGGGACACGAAATAAAATAAAAACGTAGCTGTGGCTATGCTTTGATTTTCTTTTTTATCTAAACAAAAAACTTCTGCTTTTTATTTTAGCGTAATTTCAAATCAAGAACTAGTATAGGTTTTTTTCTTGCTGTATCTTTGCAGCAAAATGTAATTGATGAGAGCAAAAACACCTAGCGAATCGTTAACGGTACTTACCGATCTTGTATTACCAGGAGAAACCAATTATTTAGACAACCTTTTTGGAGGAGAGTTATTAGCTCGTATGGATAGAGCTTGTAGTATTGCTGCACGCCGTCATTCGAGAAGAATTGTAGTAACAGCCTCTGTTAATCACGTAGCTTTTTCAAAATCAGTTCCTGTAGGGAGTGTAGTTACCTTAGAAGCAAAAGTTTCTCGTGCGTTTAAATCTTCAATGGAGATTTATGTTGATGTTTGGATTGAAGACCGTCAATCTGGTGAGAAAACTAAAGTAAACGAAGGAATTTACACGTTTGTAGCAGTTGATGAAACAGGAAAGCCTGTACCAATTCCACAAATTGAACCAGAAACAGAGTTAGAGAAAAAACGATATGAAGCTGCTTTACGTAGAAAGCAATTAAGTTTAGTTTTAGCCGGTAAAATGGATCCTAAGGAAGCCATAGAGCTAAAATCTATTTTCATGGATTAAAACAGCTTCAAAAAGTAAATGTATAAATATAACTATAAAAGATAGTTTAATAATAAAAAGTAAGTGATTCACTTACTTTTTTTATGCAAAACACTTACCTGTTTTAATTTATGATGATTTACTTTTGTGAGCAAAAAATAAAAGTTATTATTATGAAATTAAAAAGAGGCAAGATTGTTAATTTTTTAAGTATTGTATTATTGCTAGGTATTACAGTATTTATGTTAAGTTGTGAAACAGACGAAACCATTGATTCAAATCCAAATAAAGTTATTCAAGGAGAATACTTAACTTTTAATGAGTTAAAATCAGTAGATTTTAATGTGGTTGAAAGAATTGAAAAATTAAATTTAGAACAAGATGTTCTATCAAAAGAAGAAAGTGTAAAATTAAATAATTTGTTTTTTGACAAAAGCTTAGTTTTAAAATTAAAAACAAAAACTAGTACAAGTTATACATTCGCTGTTTCAAGTAATGATTTCCTTAAGAACCAAATTTATAATTTAGTAGTAACAAAATATAATGATGGTAAAATTATCCAGCATCTTGTAAGCTATTTTATTACTAGCACAGGCGAGTTTAAAATTAACAACGCCATTAATTTGAAATTAGGCACTGAATTTTATCAAAATAAAACAGACGGATGTGCTCCTAGGTTAGTTACCGAAACAGAAGAAGACACAAGTAGTTGTATTTACTTATCATGTAAGGGATATTTAGACGGAAAACCTTTAAGTCATAGTTTTGGAGATACTAGTTGTGGTTTTTATGGAGACCCAATGCTAGGAGCGAGAAGAGAATGTACAACTAATACCATAACTACTTGGAGTTATGATTGTCAATCTGGTGGTGGTGGAGTTACAGACACAGGCACTGATTATCCTGTTGGTGGAGGTACAAATGGTAGTACACGAGGGTCAACAAATGATTCAATAGAAGAAGTAACAACAATAACTTCACCAGTATATTTATTACCTGCTAGCTTATCTAAAAGTTTAACTATTGAGGAGAGAGAATGGTTATTTGATGAAAATAATAAAGGAGCTTATGATAGCTTAGTAACTTATTTAAGTACTGATTCTTCCCTAGAAGCCGCAACCTTTGCCGAACAAGCTATTGAAATTTATATTGACTTAAATAATTTTGAGACTCTTCTAGACACTCCTACTTTCGATGCTTTAGAAACACCTTGGTTAAAAACCTTAAGAGAATATGCTAAAAGACTAGAACAACTTAAAGATAAAATTTCTAAAGAGATTTGGGATGATTTAAATAAATATTTAGACCAGCAACTTACAAAAGCCTTAACAAAAACTGCTTTTAAGTTAAACCCAGATGCTAACCAAACCAAAGAAGCTAATAAAGAATATGCTTTTAAAAACGACGGTAAAAAAGGGGGTTGGATATTTATTGTATGAATTTGCAAACGGAGAAGGTAAAGACGAAAGACAATTTCCTTTTGATTATGATATGACACAACAAATGCTAGCAGGTAATGTACCTAATGATATTAAAGTTGATTTTTTTGAAAGATTAGATAAAGAAGGGATAACATATGATCAATTTTTAAATAGAATTACTCCTCTTTCAGGAGGTTATTCTTTTAGCCCAGATCATGCAGGTATTATTGATTCTATTAATAAACATATTGATGTTGTAGCTAGTGCTAATTGGGTGCAGTTTTTTATAGGTGGGGCAAGTGTTAAATATTCTCCAAGTAGTGACCCTGATTGGATTATTGTTGAACTATCAAATGGCACTAGTAGAAACTCTCTATTACTTCATATAGGAGAGAATTATGACAGAGATGGTTCTGGGAATAACAAACCTCTCTCAACTATTAAACAATATTTTAAATTTAAACTAAAAGTTAGATAAAATGAAAATCAAATCATTAAAAAACAAACATATAGTAAAACTTTATTTACTTTTAACTTTATTTCTTTATAATTGTTATTTAATCCCCTGTAATTTAGACTCAGGACTTAATCAATTAACAGAAAAACAAAAAGATAGTTTTTTTATTGGTGAATATATAGTAGAAAGAAGTATTAATAATAATTTTAAAACTAATAATTCTATAATAAAATTAAAAAAAGATAAAACAATAGAGATGAATAATATGCCTATAGATATTTTCGACTTTATAAAATCTAATAAAAAAATAAACGTACAAGGAACATGGAAACAGAATTTTATTGAAAATCGTTCAAAAGATAAGTATTTTCTACCTACAGATTTAAAGTTTGGCGAAAATGATGGTACAGGTTTAGCGTTAAGAACTATACAAGTTTATGTAAAAGAAAAGAAACCTGTATTATTTATAGAATATGGTGATCCAGATGAATGTAGAGCTATTAGATTTATTAAAAAATAATGCTAAGGTCTAGCTATATACATAATATTATTATCGCTACTTGTCAATTGCCATTTAATACCATATGATTTCGAAGATGGACTTAATAGACCAAACGAAAACAGGATGCTAGTTTTGTTAGTAGTGAGTACCTTATTTTTTATTGGTTATGGTATATCAATTAAAAATAGAAAGTAAAAGTTGCTATTATAATCATTTTACTCTTAGTTGGCTTAAACCTTTACGATGTGTTTTTAGTTTAAAGTAGAAAGAAACATAGAGTATATTAAATATCATCTACATTGCCACTTTCAGACAAGAAAATGGCAATGTTTTTTGTATTTTCAAACTGAGAAAAGATAATAATCATAATTACGGTAATAGGTACCGAAAGTATCATCCCTGTAATTCCCCAAATTTCTCCCCAAACAGCTAGTGAAAGAATGGTAACTAGCGGGCTTAAATTCAGCGATTTTCCAAAAACTTTAGGTTCTACAACATTTCCTACGACTACCTGAATAGCACCAACGGCAAATACAACAATTAAAAACGGAGTGAATTCTCCAAACTGAATCAAACAAAAAATTGCTGGGAATGCTGTAGCGACTAATGATCCGATAGTTGGAATGTAGTTTAATAAAAAGATAAGGAAGGCCCAAAACGGTGCGCCATCTACTCCAACCATTAGCAAAACAAAATAACTTAAGATACCCGTTAATAAACTTACATAGGTTTTTAAACGTAAGTAGTTAGAAATTGAGCTTTCTACCTTTTTTAAGATAAATTGAAAGCTTTTTGAACTTCCTTCATGATTAGAGAATACACGTTGTAGTTTTAACTTAAAGTTGCTTTCCTCTAAGAAGATAAATAAGGCATAAATAATAATCATAAAGGTATCACCCAGCAAACTACTAATTCCGTTCGCTATATCGCCTAAAACAGAGCCATAATCAAAATCTCCTACTACCGATTTTACCGAAGTAATGATATCAATATGAAAAAAGGTATCTAAACTTTTAATGATAGCATCAACATTAGGTTCATATTTCGAATATGATGTGGTTAAATTGGAAATGCTATTGGTAATAATTTCAGAAACAAACCCAAAACCTAAAACAATAAGAGAAAACACAAACACATTACTCAACCAAAAAGGAATAAATCGCTTAGCAAAAGGAATTTTATAAATAGTTTTTCGAATCTCTCGTGTTAAAAACCAAAAAATAAGTGCGAAAATGAACGGAATTAAAATTCCTTTTCCAATAACCAGTGTAGCTAAAATAGCTACGGTTACAATAATAAAGTTGGCTGCGTTTTTCACACGTTTAAATTTTTATAATTGTTTTATCAAAAGTTTAATTATAAAATTGAGAACGTGTGTAACCGCTACGCTCTCACATTAATAAATTTTAAGCTTTTTTCACAAAAGATAAAGCTTAAAATTTATTAATGTTCGTTTCATAATTATTATGAGCGAATCCACTGTGAAGGATTCAATCGGTCTTTGTTTTTATACAGCATAAAACTAAGCTGTGTTTTACCCGTAACTTTATCGGTAAAAACTTTTCCTAATTTTTCACCAGTTTTTACTATATCTCCTTTTTTAACATATACTTCTTTCAACTTGACGTAAGTAGAAATATAGTTACCGTGTTGTACATAAACAGATTTTCTACCATCAGGATGTAATTGAACTACTAATACTTTTCCGTTAAAAATACTTTTTACGTCGGTACCAGCTTTGGTTGCGATATACAATCCGTGACTGTTGATTTTGATTCCAGGAAATGTTGGGTGCGGTTGTACCCCATATTTTCTGGTAATAATACCATTAACTGGCCAAGGAAGATTTCCTTTGTTTTGTTCAAAATTAGCTAATAGGGCTTTTTCTTCAGCATTTAAAATAAAGCCAGAACTACTCGTTTTACCTTTGTCGGTTTTTTTACCTTCATTGGCTTTGGCAATAGCCTCTCTAATTAACTTATCAATTTTAGCAGCAATTCTTTTTTCTTCTTTCTGTTTTTTTTGTAACTCACTTTTATACTTTTTTTCTTCCTTTTTAATTTTTGAAATGAGTTGTTCTTGATTTTTTTTATCTTCTTCAATTTCTTTTTTCTGATTTTTCTCATCAGAAAGTAAAGCCTCTTTAGATTTTCTTTGTACAATTAACGAATCGTTTAACTGTTCTATTTCTTTAGCTTTTACAACAATTTCTTCACCTTGTTTTCTTCTAAAATCACTGTATTGTTGCATGTATTTTAAACGCTTGTAAGCTTGATAAAAGCTTTCAGAAGAAAGTAAGAACATGGTTTTACTTTGTTGCGATTTACTTTTGTATGATTTTACAACCATATCAGCATAATCAGCTTTTAATTTAGCCAATTCATCGTTGTATTTTTTAAGCTCTTTTTCGTTTGATTTTATCTCTAAAGACAAAGCTTTCGACTCTAATTCTATTGTTTCAATTAAGCGCTCACGTACCGTAATTTTTTGGCTTAAATCTTTTAAATCGTCTAAAGCGTTGCTTTTCTTCTTGTTGGTTTTAATTATAAGACTGTTAACCTGCTGTATTTCATTTTGAAGTTTTTTTCGCTTATTCTCAAGTTCTTTTCTACTTTGACCAAAAGAAGAAAGTCCTATAAAAAACAGGCATAAAAAGATGTAATAAACAGTGTGTTTCATTATAATTGAATTTCTTTATATCCGTTAGGAATAGTAAAATCTACATTTAATTTCGTGTTGTATTCAACCGAACGCGTATGAATATCAATAATAGTAAACTTATTATTTTCTTTGGCTTGTATGTTGATTTTTTCAGGGAATAAAGTACTATTTTTTTTAGAATATTTAGGATAACTAATATCTAAGCGTTGGTTTTTTAGCGGATTTATAACCGATTGTTTGTTCAGTTTGAAATGTAAAGGGTTGATGTAAAAAAACAAATCGAACAATTCTGATTGGTTTTTTGGCGATAATTGATATGATTTATCATGTATAGCCACTTCTTGACGTTCCGATTTTACATCAACCAAAGCTTCGCCTAACAACATGTTTTGTAATTGCTGAAAGTTAATATCGGTACCTAACAGTTCTTTCAACATGGAAAAATCTCCATCAAAAAAGTTCTTTTTATATGGAGAATAAAATTGTACTCTAGTTGGGGTAATTTTAGCTTTAAAAACGGTAATCATTTTAGACCCTTTCAACCAAATAACCTCATCTTTTTTAATTTTCATGCGAACAGAAAAACCAACATCTTCCCTGTTATCTTTATAATTAACCTTTAACCTAGCGTCTACCGTTTCTTTATCAAAGTTTGCTGCACTATGTTTTTTAGCTACTTTTCGAGCAGAAAGTTCTTTAATAGCGGTGTTACTAGTAACGTTTTTAGTTGACTTACATGAAGTAATACTTAAGAATACGATAAGTAAAAGAGTGATATATCTCATAAATTTATACTAACTAGGTTAGTTTTATTTTAAAATTTTGGCTGCTTTATTCTTGTAAGAATTTGATTTTTTAATATCGTTCAACCCATGATAAGACCTTGCCATTTCTAAATAAAACTTTGCTTCTATTTCGTTATTGTCAATAACAAAATCAATGCCGTTTTGTAAGCTTACCAATGCTTTTTTAAAATTTTTGTTGTCATTGTATGCTTTACCATTCATTAAGTACACGAAAGGTTGGGCTGGAAAAAGTGTTAATCCTTCTTCACTGTACTTTAATAAATCAGAATTTTTTTCGGTAGCCAATTCATCTAGTAACGTTTTTAAATTAACAAATGACTTTTCTTTTTCAAAAAGCGATTTAGCATCGATATTTTCAGATGTTTTATTTGAGGCAACTACTTTTACCGTACGAGCAGTTAAGTTTTCCTCTATTTTACGCAGTTGAGCGTTTAATAATTTTGCCTCTCTTAATTCAGACAAGACAGTTTTTGCGGCTTCAACATCTTTGTTTTGAAGATGTAAATAAACCAATACTTGTTTTTTCTTAGGATGTTTTTCTACAATTTTTTGTTGTGTGATTATTGCATCTTCAAAATTAGCAAGCTTTCTTAAAATAGTGACTTTATGTTCTAGCATCCATAAATTACTAGGATCGTTAGTTAAAGCCATATCAATGTAGTTTAAAGCCTCAGGGTTTCTGCCTAATTGTGTATAGTTTTTTGAAAGCTCAAATAAAACAGCGGTATTGTTAGGAAGTATCTTATTGCACTTTTCTAAATGCTCAATCGCATTTTTATAATTGAAAATAGCCTTATCTGAAAGAGCTCTGAAAAAGTGTTGTTGAAACTCAAAATTGTTCCTTTCATTAACATCCACAGCAGCTGGAATGCTATCTTGAGCGTTAAGGTGTTGAGGTGAAAGGTAAAAGGAGAAAGTAAAAAGAAGAAAGAAGAAAGACAGAAAAACTCTCTTTTCTCTTCTCTCTTCTCTCTTTTTAATAAAAGGCACATTATAACAAAGGTTATTCCATTTGCCTAAAACCTTTAGCCTTTCCTCTTTTAAAAATTTATGTAAGTTCTGTATAATCACCTATACTTACCGATGTATAATTTGCATTGTATTTCGCATGATTTCCAATCATGGCATTATCTAAATTTGCATTTGAAATATGCACATTTGTTTGAATTAGTGAGTTGGTAATAGTTGAGTTTTCAATCACACTATTTTCACCAATTGAAACATAAGGACCAATTTTAGTGTTTTTCAACACTACATTTTTACCTACGTAACAAGGCTGAATAATTTCAGCATTCTCTAATACAACGTCTTCCGATACTAAATTGTTGCCATCAGCTTGTTCAAATCCTAATACAAGTTTGTTAGTATCTACCGTTGGATCTTTTTTACCACAATCCATCCAAGTACTTACTTTACCAGGAATAAACTTAGCTCCTTTTTGTTTTAACGCTTCTAAAGCTTCAGTTAATTGATACTCACCAGAAGGTCTGATATCATTATCAATTAAATAGTTAATCTCATCTAGTAATTTATCAGCATCCTTAAAATAATAAATACCGATAATCGCTAAATCAGAAACAAACTCTTTAGGTTTTTCAACAAAATCAGTAATAAAACCATCTTTTAATTTTACTACTCCAAAAGCACTAGGATCTTCTACTTGTTTAACCCAAATAGCCCCATCAGCATTGGCATCTAAAGTAAAATCTGCTTTAAATAACGTATCGGCAAAAGCTACTACGCACGAACCGCCTAATGATTCTTTAGCACAGTAAATAGCATGTGCTGTTCCTAACGCTTCTTCTTGAACATATACTGAACCTTTAGCACCTAAATTTTCAGCTATTTTTATTAATTTATCTTTAGTATCTGCAGGAAAACCTTTAGCAGCAGGTCCGATTATAAAAGCAATTTCTTCAATAGGTTGATCTACAACAGAAGTAATATCTTCTACTAATCGTTGTACAATTGATTTACCAGCTATAACCGTTAGTGGCTTAGGAGTTGTTAAAGTATGTGGTCTTAAACGAGACCCAATTCCAGCCATTGGTACTATAATCTTCATAATTTTCTTTTCGTTTTAACGGTGCAATATACCATTTATAACGCAGTGAAAAAAGTTATAATCCTTTTGGTATGGCGTTAATTAGCGTTTGTGTGTATTTTGTCTTCGGATGTTGGTAAATCTCATCAGCATCAGCTATTTCTTCTACCCTACCTTTGTTCATCACTACTAATTGATCTGCCATATATTTTACTACCGATAAATCATGTGAAATAAAAATATAAGTGAAGTTAAACTCTGCTTTTAACTGATTCAATAAATTCAAAACTTGTGCTTGTACCGATACATCAAGGGCTGAAACCGATTCGTCACAAATAATTAGTTTTGGTTGTAAAGCAATAGCACGAGCAATTCCTATACGTTGACGTTGTCCACCAGAAAATTCATGTGGATAACGATTAAAATGCGTTGCCTCCAACCCTACTTTTTCTAACAAGTTACACACGTATTCTTTTCGCTCTTTGTTAGAGTTTAAGATGTTATGAACTTTCATCGGTTCTAAAATCGCATTTCCAACAGTAATTCTAGGATTTAATGAAGAAAACGGGTCTTGAAATATAATTTGAATTTCTTTTCTAAGTTTTTTAAAGTCGCTTCTAGAGAGTTTAGTAATATCTGTTCCGTTGTATAAGATACTTCCCGAAGTAACTTTTTCTAACTGCAAAATAGTTCTACTCAAGGTCGTTTTTCCACAACCGCTCTCCCCTACTAACCCTAAGGTTTCGCCTTCATAAATTTTAAATGACACATCATTTACAGCTTTTACTACTGTTGGTTTTGACCACCATGAAACATTGCTGATAAAATCTTTATGTAAATCGACAATTTCTAATAATGGGGGTCTGTTGTAAATTTTTTGATGAAAAGCAGTGCGTTCTTCATCTGTATACACTGTTGAATCAATCGTATCGTTGATAAAATCGCTAACCGTAGGTAAGGTTTTTAGTCGTTTTTTTGTGTTGGGTTTCGAATTGATTAAAGCTTTTGTATAACTTTCCTTAGGATGCAGAAAAACATGATTAGCACTCCCTTTTTCAACCAATTTCCCTTTGTGCATTACTACAACATCATCTGCAATTTCAGAAACCAACGCTAAATCGTGAGAAATAAAAATAATACCCATACCAAATTCTTGCTGCAACTCTTTCAGTAATAAAATTATTTCTTTTTGCACCGTTACATCCAACGCTGTGGTAGGTTCATCTGCAATTAAAAGTTGAGGTTTACAAGCAATTGCCATTGCAATCATAACCCGTTGTTTTTGTCCACCACTTATTTGGTGCGGATACGAATTGTAAATAGCTTCTGGTCTTGGAAGTTTCACTTTTGAAAATAAAGAAATCACTTCTTCTTTAATTTCTTTGGAAGATAGTTGCGTGTGCTGTTGCAAAATTTCAGCCACTTGAACGCCACAAGTTAAGGTCGGATTTAAAGAACTCATAGGTTCTTGAAAAATCATCGCAATTTGATTTCCTCGTATTTTTTGAAAATCTGCTTCGTTAAATTCTAGTACATTTTGTTCATTAAAAAACAATTCTCCTTTTACAGTAGCTGTTTTAGGAAGCAACCCTAAAATAGCCAAAGAACTTATCGATTTTCCACTACCACTCTCTCCTACGATACCCAAAGTTTTATTTTTTTTGAGCTCAAAAGAAATACCTTGAACAACTGAAGGTGCATTTTTAAAAGAGATTTCTAAATTTTTAACAACAAGCATCTATCCTATAATTTTAAATAAAAGTACAATTAAAAAAATTCATCATAAGCACTTAATTAAAACTTTTAAAAAGAAAATAGATTACAGCGATTTGCTTGGGTTTTTCGTTTCTTTGCATAAAATTTTAGAGGATGAATTACCTATCAGTAGAAAATATAGCAAAATCATATGGTGAAAAAGTGTTGTTTGAAGATATTTCCTTCGGAATTAATAAAGATCAGAAAATAGCCTTTGTTGCAAAAAACGGTAGTGGAAAAACCTCTATTTTAAACATTATTGCAGGAAAAGATACGCCTGATGAAGGACAAGTTATTAGCCGAAAAGGAATTAACATTGCCTATTTAGCGCAAGACGATGACTTGAATCCTGATTTAACGATTGAAGAAACTATTTTTTCTACAGAAAGTACAATTCTTCCTGTCATCCAACAATACGAAAAAGCATTACAAAATCCTGATGATGCTGAGGCGTATCAAAAAGCATTTGAGTTGATGGAGCAACACAATGCTTGGGATTTTGAAACGCAATACAAACAGATACTTTCTAAGTTAAAATTAGATGATTTATCGCAAAAAGTAGGAAAACTTTCTGGTGGACAAAAAAAGCGATTATCACTAGCAATTATTCTGATTAATAAACCAGACTTACTAATTCTTGATGAGCCAACCAACCATCTAGATTTAGAAATGATTGAATGGTTAGAAGCTTTTTTTGCAAAGGAAAAAATTACCCTGTTTATGGTAACGCACGATCGTTATTTTTTAGAGCGTGTGTGTAATGAAATCATCGAACTAGATAACGGAAAACTCTATAAGTACAAAGGAAATTATTCGTATTACCTTCAAAATAAAGAAGAGCGTTTAGCTTTAGAAGCAACCAATTTAAGCAAAGCGAAAAGTTTGTTTAAAAAAGAGTTGGAATGGATGCGTCGTCAACCAAAGGCACGTACAACCAAGTCAAAATCACGTATTGATGACTTTTTCCAAATCAAAGAAAAAGCACATCAACGAAGAAAAGAACACGAAGTTCAGTTAGAAATTAACATAGAGCGTTTAGGAAGCAAAATAGTAGAGCTTCATAAACTGAAAAAGAACTTTGGCGACAAGGTAATTTTAGATGGATTTGACTACGTTTTTAAGAGAGGAGAACGTATTGGAATTATTGGAAAAAACGGAACGGGGAAATCCTCATTTTTAAACATACTAACGGGTAAAATTCCTGTTGATGGCGGGAAGGTAATTGTAGGAGAGACGGTAAAATTTGGATATTATACACAGAAAGGAATCCAAATAAAGGAAGGACAGAAAGTAATTGAAGTCATTAAAGAATTTGGAGAAGAAATACCGTTAACGAAAGGAAGAAGAATTTCTGCAGCCCAGTTATTAGAACGATTTTTATTCGACCGAAAAAAGCAACACGATTTTGTAGAGAAATTAAGTGGAGGAGAGCAGAAGCGCTTGTATTTATGTGCGGTGTTAATTCAAAACCCTAATTTTTTAATTCTTGATGAGCCTACCAACGATTTAGATGTGGTAACGCTAAATGTATTAGAAAGTTTTTTACTGGATTATCCTGGAAACTTAATGGTGGTATCACACGACCGTTATTTTATGGATAAAATCGTAGATGGATTGTTTGTTTTCAAAGGAGAAGGAGAAGTAGAAAACTTCCCTGGAAATTACTCGGATTACAGAGCGTATGAGAGTTCTTTACCACCAGAACCTAAAGAAGAGAAAACAGTTGCAGAAAAGTCTGAAAAAGCACCTCAAAAAGGAAAGCTGAGTTATAATGAAAAGCGTGAGTTTGGTCAGTTAGAGGTTGATATTGAAAAGTTGCAAAAAAAGAAGGTTAATCTTGAAGCGCAGTTTACCAACGGAGAAATAGCAATGGACGATATCAATGAAAAATCGCTTGAGCTGCAACAAATTATTGAGAGTTTAGAAGAAAAGGAAGAACGTTGGTTTGAGCTTTCTATGAAGTTGGAAGGGTAGAAGCCCACCCTAACCCTCACAAAGGGAGGAGTTTAGATTTTTCTTCTATTAAACGTTGATAATATCAATTTCGTCAACCAAAGGCTTGTTTAAAAATCGCAATAATAATTGTGCAACTGCTACGGTATCGCGCTCGCAATATTCAACAATCCGAGATAAGTTTTTCTCTTGATAATAAACATTAGCAACTTCGCTTCCATCAATATCTTGTTTGGGTGATGGAACCCCTAAAATAGCAGTGAGTAATTTTAAAGAAGTATAGTGTTTATAATCTCCAAATTTCCATAAATCCATGGTGTCTAAATGCGGAACTTCCCATGGTTTTTTACCAAATAAATTGAGTTTGTTAGGTAGTTCAATTTCATTGATAATCATACGTCGTGCGATGTACGGAAAATCAAACTCTTTTCCATTATGAGCACATAATAAGTGATTTGGGTGATTGAAATGCGTATCTAACAGGTTTTTAAAATCTAGTAAAAGTTTATGCTCATTATCGCCATAAAATGAAGTAACTCGTAGTTGATTTACGCCTTTTCGTTCTACAAAATAGCCAACAGAAATACAGATGATTTTTCCAAATTCTGCCCATATACCTGCTCGGTGGTAAAACTCTTCAGGAGTAAATTCATCTTTTCGTTGATACTGCGTTTTTAACGCATACAACTCTTGCATTTCAGGAGATAAATCGGTAAATAATTCTACTTCTGGAACGGTTTCAATATCTAAAAACAAAATGTTTTGTAAGTTGAGTTTATTCAGCATCTTTTTCTTTAATTAAAACATAAATAGTAGCGTTAGACAAATATTCTTCTAAGGCATTATCATCAATTTTTGATAAATTAATACTTTGAAAAACAAGTTTTACATTCAACATTTCAAAATGCTGTTCAATAGTCATTAAATCAAGGGGTAAATTATAATTGAGCTCTTGATTTTTAAGATTTTTAATCATTTCAGTACAGTCGATTTCACCTATTAAATCTTCTCCTGTAGAAATTTTTAGAATATTACTTCTTTCAGTTAAAGTAAATTGGTACTGATTTATAGAGTTTTTATTTTCGTGAAGGTTGATGTATAAACGTTTTAAAAAATCATAGTTTTTAAGATCTAACGTTATATTAAAATCATCCAAATTATAATAATAGGCTCCGTATAATTTTTCAGGACGATCTGTTGCTTTGATATTTAGAGTATCCATTAATTTTTCTTGTAGTTGCCAATGACTTTCAGTTTTAAATACGGTTTTAGGGTTGTAACCTATGGTTGCTGTAACTTTCTCTAGCTCGTCTTTTTTATTTAGGTAACGAATAATAGAACGGAGTTGATTCTTCTTTTCAAAAGTGGTTGAAAAATCAGTATTTTTAATATCGGTGTACACTTTTTCAAATCGTTGAACTTGACTTTTAGATGATACCGAAAAAGCTCCCCAGAACCCGAAGGAAACTAGCAAGGTTATAATTGCTAGACTTAGTGGAAATATTTTAATTTTTTGTTGTTTGCTAAAAATCATGTACAATGTCATGGCTAAAATCCAGAAAGCAAGCACAAGCACGAAATAGCGATTTTCGGTAATTCCGTATTCATTAACACGTCTAAAAATAGCCACAAAAAGTAATCCGATTAAAGGTAATAACAAGTAATAAAACCAAGGGTGAAATCTTCTAATAGCACGTGAGCTAGTTGTTTTTTGAATAGGATTGATCAGTGTTTGAACAATAAAACCTAAAAAAGACAAAGCAATTACCAAATACGAAACCCATCCTTTAGGTAAATTCCAATTAATCACAATTTTTAAACTGTATGCATATAAAATGATGAGGTATAAAATAACCAATGGAATTAAAATATACTTTACTAAAACTTCTAAAGCCTTGGTGTAGTTAATAGCAAGTTGATTGTGAATATCTTTTGGAAAATCAGAAAGGTAAATCCATGTGTTTACAATACCTATACAGATTACAAAGACTTGTAAAAAACGGTCTCCCTTAACATTAATATTGAATAAATGTTTAACAGCAAGCAATGCTACTACGATTCCTAAATAAAGAATTAGTGAAAAGAATAGACTTCTAACAATAGATATAAAAACAGATTTTAAGTAGTTAAAATACGCCGATTTATTCCATTTTGTAATAAAAGGAGCAATCATTACAAACAAATGACCTGCTATAAAGTAGAGAGCAAACCTTGTGAGTGTGTTTTGATGAATTTTGTTTTCATTGGTTTCAAAAGTAAAATAAAACACTACTAAAAAACCTAGGACAACGATGAACAACCACGAAAGATTTTTCTTAAATTGTTCTTTTAAAAAACGAGTAGCTATTAACCAGCTTACCCCTAAAACAAAAGTTAAAATAATTTTACCATTAGCAGTACGATCAAAAGTGTCTGCTTCAATAGTAAATAAAGTAAAAAATGTACCAATAACTACCCAAGCAAGTGTTATAGGAAAGCGGTTAAATGTATTTTTAGCTTTTGATAGAATCTCATCAAGAGACGGAATAATTTTCATAGAATTTCTTTTTATAAAGATACAAAAACAATGAAAAAATGGAAATTTTTGTGCTTTACGAGGTGTTTTTTTAAGTAAAAGTTTATTAAATATTAAATGAACGTTAAGTTAAGAATGTGTATCAAGCGTTTATTATTTTATGATTACTTTTGGATATCAATTATAAATGAACTATGAATACTAGCGATTTTAAAATTCTACTAGTAGATGATGAACCAGATATTTTAGAAATTGTAGGTTACAATTTAAAATCAGAAGGATATCAGGTTTTTACTGCCAATAATGGGGCAGAAGCTGTAAAAACAGCCAAAAAAGTAACTCCACATTTAATTTTATTAGATATCATGATGCCAGAAATGGATGGTATCGAAGCTTGTGAAAAAATTAGAAATATAAAATCTTTAGAAGATGTTTTAATTTCTTTTTTAACTGCTAGAGGTGAAGATTACTCGCAAGTAGCTGGTTTTGATGCGGGAGCTGATGATTATATTACAAAGCCTGTTAAACCAAAAGTGTTAATAAGCAAGGTAAAATCATTGCTACGTCGTTTAAAAACAGAAGAAAAAGCAGATACAACCACGAAAATTGGAGATATTATCATCAACCGAGATGAGTATGTTGTTTTTAAAGGAGATGAAAAAATAGCGTTGCCAAGAAAAGAGTTTGAACTATTTTCTTTACTAACTTCAAAACCAGGAAAAGTATTTAAAAGAGAAGTAATTTTAGATAGCGTTTGGGGGAATGAAGTTGTAGTAGGTGGTAGAACTATTGATGTGCATATTCGTAAACTACGCGAAAAAATAGGAGATAACTATTTTAAAACGGTTAAAGGGGTAGGCTATAAGTTTGTGCTAGACGAAGTAGACAAATAATTTTTGAACTCAAAAAATAATAAGTAGATTGCTAGCTAGCAATCTATTTTTTTATCTATGGTAAAAATAAAAAAAACATACAGATACGCCCTTTGGTCGGCATTCTATTCTACGTTATTATCGTTGATAATAGCAGTATTATCATACCTGTTTTTAGTTAATATTTTAGGAATTGGTGCAGTTATCGTTTTTGGTATCGCCATGTTTATTGTGTCGTTTTTTGTCATACAATATCGAGCAGAACATTTTATTTACCAACGAGTAAGAAAGATGTATGAAGATATTTCTATTTTAGATATCAACGATTTAAAAAGAAAGAAAGTAACGACCGACGTTGAAGAGCTTACTAAAAGTGTACAAGAATACGTTGAAGGGAAAAGTGAAGAAATAGCCCATTTAACGCAGCGAGATTCTTTTCGTCGAGATTTCTTAGGAAACGTAGCCCACGAGTTAAAAACACCATTATTTACGGTGCAGGGATATATTTTAACGCTATTAGAAGGTGCTGCAGATGATAAAGAAATTCTTGCTAAATATTTAGATAGAGCTAATAAGGGTGTAGAGCGATTAACCTCTATTGTAAAAGACTTAGATATGATTGCTAAGTTAGAAACAGAGGGAATGAAAATGAATATACAAACATTCAACATTATTGAGTTGATTCAAAATGTGTTTGATTTGTTTGAAATGAAAGCTAAAAAGAGAAACATTACACTGCGTTTCGATCGCGTGTACGATTTTCCTCACTTAGTAAAAGGAGATGTTGAACGAATTGAACAAGTATTAATCAATTTAGTGGTAAACTCAATAAAATATGGTAGAGTAGGTGGTGTAACCACCGTTAGTGTTGAACCGTATAATCAGAACAAGTTTATCATTAAAATAAACGATAATGGGGAAGGAATTAAACAAGAACATCTTTCACGTTTGTTTGAACGTTTCTATCGTGTAGATCAAAGTAGATCTCGTGAGCAAGGAGGTTCTGGATTAGGGCTTTCTATCGTAAAACATATTATTGAAGCGCATAACGAAACCATTCTTCTAAAAAGTAAATATGGAGAAGGATCTGAGTTTTCGTTTACCTTAGAAAAGGCAATGAAATAAAAAAAGGAGTTGATTATCAACTCCTTTTTTTATTATTGTTATTTTAAATCGAATCCAATATCTTTTCGATAATTCATTTTATCAAAAGCTATTTTATCGATGCTTTTGTATGATTTTTCTAAGGCTTCTTCAATAGAATTTCCAAAAGAAGTAATTGCCATAACACGTCCTCCATTTGTAACTACTTTTCCTTCTTTTAATGAGGTTCCAGCATGAAAAACAATCGAATCTTCTACAATATCAAAACCAGTAATTTCTTTTCCGTTTTCGTAAGCTTCAGGATATCCACCAGAAACTAACATTATAGTAGTTGCAGTTTGTGGAGTAACTTCGTACGATTTTTCTCCTAAAGTTTGTGTAGCAACCCCTTCAAACAACTCTAATAAGTCTGATTGAATACGAGGTAATACTACTTCTGTTTCAGGATCTCCCATACGAACATTGTATTCAACTACTGATGGATTTCCGTTGTCATTCATCAATCCGATGAAAATAAATCCACGGTAATCAATTCCGTCTTTTTGTAAACCGTCAATTGTAGGTTTAACGACCAATTCTTCCACTTTCGTTAAAAAATCATCCGTAGCGAAAGGAACAGGAGAAATAGCGCCCATACCGCCTGTATTTAGCCCTGTATCGCCTTCTCCAATACGTTTGTAATCTTTAGCAGATGGTAAAATTTTATAATTTTTTCCGTCAGTTAAAACAAAAACAGATAATTCTATTCCTTTTAAAAACTCTTCAATAACGACTGTTGATGAAGCGCTTCCAAATTTTTGATTGGAAAGCATTTCTTCTAATTCAGCTTTAGCTTCCTCTAAATCGTTTAAGATTAATACTCCTTTTCCAGCAGCTAATCCGTCTGCTTTTAATACATATGGAGGATCTAAGGTTTCTAAGAATTTTTTTCCTTCAGCTAAAGTTTCAGTAGTAAAAGATTGATAACGAGCTGTAGGAATGTTGTGTTTTTCCATAAACTGCTTCGAAAAATCTTTACTTCCTTCTAATAAAGCACCATCTTTTTTAGGCCCGATTACTGGAATGTTTTTCAACTCTTCATCAGCTAAGAAAAAGTCATGAACTCCTTCAACTAAAGGCGCCTCAGGACCTACAACTACCATATTGATATCGTGTTGTAAAACGGTTTCTTTTACCTGTGCAAAATCAGTTGGATTGATAGCTATATTTTTAGCAATTGCATCGGTTCCTGCGTTACCAGGAGCTACAAAAAGGTTGTTGATTTTTGTGCTTTCTGAAAGTTTTTTAGCAAAGGCGTGCTCTCTACCGCCCGATCCTAAAATTAGAATATTCATTGTGTGTGTTGTTGTATTGTGAGTGCAAATATAAAATAAGAAAAAAGGCTATGGGCAAAACCGGTCTTTAAAATTGCATAAAAAGCAAAAAAGACCTCTTTTTAAACTAAAAGAAGTCTTTTTTTATTTTTGATAGTCGTTCAACGACTAGAAAATTTGCTCAAGTATTTTTTGTGTAATGGCGTAAGTTGGTGTTACTCCGCTCATTCCAAGTCCACCAGAAGCCAGTGTTGCACCAGTTTCTAACGGGTTATCAGAAGCGTAGTAAGCATAACGTACTTTTACATTTTCTGAAATATTTCCTCTAATTTTTGAAGCAGATTGAATGGCTTTTTGGTAGTGTGCGCCTTCCATTTCTAATCCAATTACATTCCAAGTAGAATCGTGGAAGAATTTTAATAAGTCTTTGTTTTGAAGCGATGTTCCTAATACAGTAATCATAGCTCCATCAAAAACCTGAACACCAAAACCTTCTAAATCTTTTTTTGACAATTCATTTTTAAATGGATAATTATCAGCAGTTCCTTCAAAAATATGTGAAGAAGGAATCATGATATCTCCTTTTCCGCCTTCTAAAATACCAGCTTTACCCATGATAGAAACCGATTGAACATCTAAATGGATTGTATTACCTCCGGTTTTATAAGGCTTTAACAATTCATCCATGGTTTCAAAAGCTTGCTCACCAAAGGCATAATCCATTACGATAATTACAGGTTTTTCTCCAACTGAATTTACTTTGTTAAAAGAGTTGGTATCAAAATCAACTTTATCAGTGTCAATAACTTGTACATTGATATTGGTTCCTGAAGTATCTTTAATGTAAATCAACCCATTTTCCGAAGCATAATTTTTTACAGCAGATTGTAAAGCACTACTGTTAGAGTTACTTAATAATTCAAATAACTGAAAATCTTTGTGTTTTTTTGCTTCTTTAGGTAATGCGTTTTTACCATAAATACTATTCATTACACTGTGCATGTTTGCACTGATGATATGGATAGGACGTTCTATTAGTCCGTTATCTAACAAGACTTTTTTGATACTATTCGCCCATAATTCCCCGTAATAATGATGACCGATTTCTTCAGTTAACACTGAACTGAATTTTATAGAGCGTTTTTGATCATATAAAGATTCGTTAATGGCTAGCTTACCTAACCAGTAAATTAAATGGAAAAATCTATTCGGGTTTTCTTCTGTAGAAAAGGTGTTGTATGCGTCATAAATTTCGTCATAGGTTCTTCCTAAAATGTTACCAAGATGTACTACAATTACATCTTTTTCTTCATCAGTAAGAGTTTTGTTATGTAGTACGATATCTTCTAAGAGTAACCATTCGCGAATGAAGCTTTCTCCATTGTTAATTACAACACGATCTTTTATTTTATGAGACTCGATAAATAAAAATGTCAAGTGTGTTAGAATATCATAAATTTCTGAACGACCACGCGTAATTTCGATATTCATTTGGTTTTTATCAATACGATAGCAGTTTCTCCTTCTTTTAGGAGGTACAATCGCTTTGAATTTAGAATTTCGATAGCCTTCGTCGGCGGTTAAGTAAATAAATTGACATTCTTCAATTCCTTCAGGTAAACGTTCAATAACGTATACCAATCCGTTTAATTCGGTTTTGTCTTCAGCAATCGACCCATAAATTTCTGGGCGTAATGATAAAAGTGATTTACGTAAAGTTTCACCTGAAACTCCCATCGGTTTATAAAAACCACGACTAAAGAGGTGTCGCATTGAGATGTATAAACGCTCAATAGCGCTTGTAGATTCGTGTGCTCTTGTACGTTCTTTTTGGATAGGTTTTGACATATGTTTTTAAAGTGCAAATATACAAATTATATTCTGGAAGCTATTTTTCTAAAATACTGTTGTACTTTTTGGTATCGTTTAACAGCGTAACAGCATTTTTAATAGTGATATCATTTTTAAATAAATGTTTATACATTCCTTCTTTGTAGGTGTAGCGCTCAACTATTTCATTTTCAATTTCCTTTGAAAGCAAATCTTGATTTTCTACAATCTTTGCAACCTTTATAGCTTTTAGTTGTTGAATGATTGTAGTATATTCTGGAGTAATAATTTTATTGTTTTCTACCGACTTGTATGCAGACTGAAATAACCTTTCTTCGTTAGAAACAAAAGCGGTGTCCTTACGAAGTAAATATTCTTTAAAGCTATTAAAATCCTTAGATGTAAACGTGTAGTTTTCGGCAGATAAATTAGGATTTTGATAAGTGAAATCGGTTACAAAATTAAAGATGGCTCTTGATTTAAGTAATTCATCAGTTTCTTCTGTTTTTTTAGAAAAGTCACTAACAATATCTGGCGTTACACCACCACCATCGTATACTTTTCTTCCGTTTTTAGTAGTAAATTCATTAAGAGTAGTATCTGAAAACTTAGGCACTTTTCCTGTTTTAGGGTCTCTATTGGCGTAATCTAATTCTTGAATACAACGCCCACTAGGAGTATAGTATTTAGAAATAGTAATTTTCATTTGAGTTCCGTAACTTAAATCAAAGTAACGCTGAACTAAGCCTTTTCCAAAAGAACGTTCTCCCATAATTACTGCTCGGTCATAATCTTGTAAAGCTCCTGAAACAATTTCTGAAGCTGAGGCTGAACGACCATTTATCAACACTACAATAGGAATATTGGCATCTAGCGGATCTTTGTTAGTTTTATAAGTTCTACTATTTTTTTGACTTTTACCACGAGTGTCTACAACTTTTAATCCCTTAGGTATAAAAAGGTTTGTAATATTAACAGCGTCGTATAAAGATCCACCAGGGTTGTATCGTAAATCAAACACAAGTTTTGTCATTCCTCTTTTTTTAAGGTCGGCAAAAGCGTTTACAACACCTTCTGTTGCTTTTTGACTTATAAATCGTGTTAAAACAATGTATCCGGTTTCAGCATCAATCATGTCATAAAAAGGAACGGGATTTAAAATAACTTTATCAAGTTCTACCAATATGTTTTTTGTTGCTCCGTTTCTATTTACTCTTAAAGAAAGTTTTTTACCAGGAACTCCTTTCAACATCTGTGAAAACTGGCTTCTTTCTGTGCTAGACAACTCCACGTCGTTTACAGTAGTAATAATATCACCTACTTTTAACCCTGCTTTATCAGCTGAAAAGCCTTTGTATACTTCAGAAATAACAATCCCTTTATTTATAGTATAAGTAGAAATCCCTAGACCACCATATTCACCTTCACGGCTAATACGAGCATCTTCTACATCTTGTTCGTTAAAGAAGTTTGTGTAAGGATCTAAGTTTTGAAGCGTATTTTTTATTGCTTTATCAGTAAGATCACCAGGATTAATTTCATCAATATAATTGATGTTTAATTCCTTAAAAAGGTTGTTATAAATTTCAATTTGTTTAGCGATCTCAAAAAAACGAGATTGAAAAGAAAAGAAAAGAGAGATGATAATGAGGGAACCTAAAATAAGTGCTGTTCTATTTTTCATCTTGAGTAATTTCTGTAATAAACTGTGTTAATAATTTCTTCATTTTATGCTCAATATCAGCATATTTCCATTCATCTCTTGCAAGATAAGAAATCATAAACACATATTGTTTATCTACAGCCTCATAAATTGTATGTTTTTCTTTTCGGTAAGTTTCTCGTAATAAACGTTTAATCCGGTTTCTGTCTACTGCTTTTTTAAAATTCCGTTTCGGAACAGAAACTCCTACTTGTGCAGGAAATTTAGAGGTGTGTTCGGCTTGTATATACACCATTCGAAGCGGAAAAACTTTAATTATTTTTCCTTCTTCGTAAAGCCTACCTATCAGCTTTTTACTCTTTAACCGTTCCTCTTTTCCTAAAGTAAATCTCATCGGTACAAACATACGGAAACCCTAGAAAAAAATCATTTTTTTAATTACATTTGAAAGAATTCTAAAACTCGACTAACTATGGATTTATTTCAAGCTCCAGATTATTATAACATTGATGATTTATTAACTGAAGAACATAAGCTTGTTAGAGACGCTTCTAGAGAATGGGTAAAACGTGAAGTTTCTCCTATTATTGAAGAATACGCACAACGAGCAGAGTTTCCTAAGCAAATAATTGGAGGGTTAGCAGAAATTGGGGCATTTGGACCTTATATTCCTGAAGAGTATGGAGGAGCAGGATTAGATCAAATTTCATATGGTTTAATTATGCAAGAAATTGAAAGAGGAGATTCGGGAGTGCGATCTACTGCCTCTGTTCAATCTTCATTGGTTATGTATCCAATTTATAAATACGGAAATGAAGAGCAACGTAAAAAATACTTACCAAAATTAGCATCTGGAGAATGGATGGGGTGTTTTGGTTTAACAGAACCAAACCATGGAAGTAATCCGGGAGGAATGGAAACTAAGTTCAAAGATATGGGAGACCATTATTTATTGAACGGAGCAAAAATGTGGATTTCTAACGCACCGTTTGCACAAGTAGCTGTAGTATGGGCTAAAAATGAAGAAGGACGTATTCATGGATTAATTGTTGAGCGCGGTATGGAAGGTTTTACAACTCCAGAAACACATAACAAATGGTCGTTAAGAGCTTCTGCTACTGGAGAGCTAATTTTTGATAACGTAAAAGTTCCTAAAGAAAACTTGTTGCCAAACAAATCTGGTTTAGGAGCTCCGTTAGGATGTTTAGATTCTGCTCGTTACGGAATTGCTTGGGGTGCTATTGGTGCTGCGATGGATTGTTACGACACAGCGTTACGTTATACGAAAGAACGTACTCAGTTTGGTAAGCCAATTGCACAATTTCAACTGCAACAAAAGAAATTAGCTGAAATGATTACTGAAATAACGAAAGCACAATTATTAGCTTGGAGGCTAGGTGTGCTTCGTAACGAGGGGAAAGCTACCTCAGCACAAATATCTATGGCGAAGCGTAATAATGTAGATATGGCTATTAATATTGCCAGAGAAGCGCGTCAAATGTTAGGAGGTATGGGAATTACAGGAGAATATTCAATAATGAGACATTCAATGAATTTAGAAAGTGTAATTACCTACGAAGGAACTCACGATATACACTTATTAATTACGGGGTTAGATATTACCGGGTTAAATGCTTTTAAATAAAAAAAGAAGAAGAAGCACTCAAACGTTAAACCACTAACACATTATTATAGAGTGCTTCTTCAATCAACTATTAAAACTAAAGTTTACCCACTTTACGGGTTTTCAAAAGACCTTCGTCTTTTTCAATGCAATTATTTTAAAGTATTATTTGTTACAAATAATTTAACTGTCTTTTTTCTTGCCACTGTTAATTAGAATTAAAAGAGCGGCAACCAATCCTACACAAACAAACCCGAAAATTATCATCATAATGGTTCCGTTTGTCCAAGATACTAATGGAATATTTAGTAATTGTGTCATTTTTTCCTTGTTCTTTGTTTTCTCAAAAATATAGGGAAAAGCGAAATTAAAACATGATATTTATCAGGATTTTGAAAATAAACGGTAAGGCTACAGTAAGATAAAACTTAATTAACCTTACTTAATTAGACCATATGAAAGAGAGTATTATAAGTAACAATATTACTTCAATGAGATTTAATAAGACTTTGTCCTTAATGATTTTAAATAGAATATAATCGATAAGTAAAATGAACAAACCGATTAAAATAATTGCTATAGCAATTAAAGGCCATAAACCAAAACGATCATCTTTCGCATCATAATCTATGAAGTGTATAAAAGGCACAAATGCGATAAGTATAAAAGAGAGTATTAAGAAGAAGGTAATACGTTGTACAGAAAGTAACTTTTTCATATTCATCATAGTTTTTTAAAAAATTGAATTACTTTTTAGTCAACCCAATCTTTGGTACGTTCAACAGCTTTTTGCCATTTTTTGTACAATCGTTCTCTTTTTTCTTTAGTAAAAGAAGGTATAAATTGTTGATTTATTTTTCTTCTATTTATAATGTCGTCTTGTTTCCATAAACCCACACAGATTCCTGCTAAATAAGCAGCTCCCATCACTGTTGTTTCTATTTCTTCAGGACGTTCTACGGTCACATTTAAAATATCTGCCTGAAACTGCATTAATAAATTATTAGCGCAAGCACCACCATCAACTTTTAAAGAAGAGAGCGGTAAAAGGCTGTCTTTTTGCATTACATCTAAAATATCTTTAGTTTGAAAGGCTAAAGATTGCAGTGTGGCTTTAATTAAATGGTTTTTTCCAGTATCACGAGTTAATCCAAAAACAGCTCCTCTAGCATACATATCCCAGTATGGAGCACCCAAACCAGCAAAAGCAGGAACTACATATACAGGATTTTCATCAGTAACTTGTTCAGCAAACAACTCGCTTTCTTCCGCACTGTTTATTATTTGTAAACCGTCGCGTAACCATTGAATAGCAGAACCAGCTACAAACACACTTCCTTCGAGTGCGTAATATACTTTATCGTTAATTCCCCAAGCAATGGTAGAGATTAAACCATTTTCAGAATATTCTAAATTTTCACCTGTATTCATTAACATAAAGCAACCAGTTCCGTAGGTGTTTTTAGCTTCTCCTTTCTTAAAACAGGCTTGTCCAAATAACGCAGATTGCTGATCACCAGCAATTCCAGCAATCGGAATTTGAATTCCGTCCAACTCATAATTTCCGAAGTGAAAAGAAGAAGGTTTTACTTCAGGTAACATAGAAAAAGGAATGTTCAATTCGTTTACAAGTGTTTTATCCCAACAAAGGTTTTTAATATCGTACAGCATAGTACGAGAAGCATTACTGTAATCGGTAGCATGTACTTTGCCATTGGTTAAATTCCATAGTAACCAGGTATCAATAGTTCCGAAGAGTAAATTTCCTTTTTCTGCTTCTTCTTGAGCTCCTTCAACATGAGTTAAAATCCAGTTAATTTTAGTGGCAGAAAAATAACTATCAATAACTAATCCGGTTGTCTTTCTAACATAGTTTTCTAGTCCCGTTTCTTTTAATTGTTCACAAATATTAGCAGTACGTTTATCTTGCCAAACAATGGCGTTGTAAATAGGTTTTCCTGTGTTTTTATTCCAAACCACAGTAGTTTCTCTTTGGTTTGTAATTCCGATCCCTGCAATTTCAGAAGGCGAAATTTTAGCTTGTTGAATAGCTTTTTGCAGGGTGTAAAGTTGTGTTTGTAAGATTTTGGTAGCATCGTGCTCTACCCAACCTGATTGAGGAAATAATTGTTGAAATTCTTGTTGAACTTTAGCAACAATTTTTTCTTCATTATTAATAATTACGGTACGACAACTTGTGGTTCCTTGATCTAAAGCAATAATATATTTGTGGGTCATTTAAACGTAAAATGATTAAACGCCTAATTTACAATTTTACCTATAGTAACAAAAAAAACCTCCTAGATTTTCTAGAAGGTTAGTTTTCCCCTTAAATGTCTTTTTTCCATGCAATTTTGGAAAAAGATGTCACGAAATTAAAAAGATCATTTGTTTAAAAAAAAGGGATTTCCGCAAAAAATAATGCAGATTTATGCAAATCAGTTAGTTAAAATAAAAAAAGCCTCTAGGCAACTAAAAGCTTTTACGTTTTTCTTTTTCAAAATTCTCCCAGCAAGTTTTGAATTTCCCTGCGAAAATATAGGTTCCTTTTAGGTAGCAAAAGGGGAAAACCGTAAAATGAAATGTATTTTTCCGCAAAATTTAATCCACAATACCAAGTTCTTTGGCTTTAAGAACTAAATCTGTGTTGTTATTTGCTTGTAAATCAGTTCTTAATTTTGAAAGTTTGCTTTCTATAGATCTAACTTTAAGTAACGAACCATCGTTCTTTTTTATAAGTCCTTCTAAGTTTGAAATTTTAGGATGCTTAGGAAGTTCTTTTAAAATTTGAATGGCAATATCATCCATTTGGATTTCAATTAAGGCTCTTTTTAACAATTTTTGGTGTATTTCATGTGTATAATACACCTCATCTTTAAGCATTTTTTGAATTGCAAACGTTAGTTCATCGACACTACAATTTCCTTTTAAAATATAGGCTAAAGGATTTAAGTTTTTAATTATATTAAAAACTCTGTTTGTTTCAGAGTGTCCTGTTATTACACCAATCTTGATAGGAATTTCTTCTTCTTGAATTGCTTTTATCAACGCTTCACCATCAATAAAAGTGTTGTTTTGACTCTGATTATCGAAACTTAAATCGGTAAAAATAAGATGAAAAGGACTTGTTTGTAAGTTCGATTTTATTTTTGAAAAAGCTTCATCACAAGAATTAGCTGTTTCAATTTCTAGACCATCTATATTCTTTAAACAAGAAAGAATACCTTCAATAATTAATTGATGGTCGTCAACTAAAAGAATTTTCGTTTTCTTAGACATGGAAGGGGATTTGAATATGGGTTTGGGTTCCTTTACCTACTTCACTAGTTATGGTTAACGTTCCGTTTAACTCTTCAACGCGGTCTTGTAGGTTTTGTAAACCAATCCCTTTTTTACTGACTTCGGTATTAAAACCAACACCGTTATCAGTAATATTCAAATGTACATATTTTTTGTGTACTGAGAAATCGATAGTTATAGTACTTGCCTTAGCATATTTTTTACAGTTTTGTATGCTTTCACGAGTGCTTAAATAGAGTAATCGTTTTATAGAATTGTCAATGGAAGTCCAGTCGTAATCTTGTATACCGTAGACTTTTATTTTAAAATCTAACTCAAAATAATCGCTTACTAAATTGATAATTTGATCTTTAAAAGACACTTTATCGAAACTGATACTACTTAATTGATGCGACAAATTACGAACGTTCTCTTTTACTGAATTTAGCTTTACAGCTTCTTCTAATAGGTTTGATTTTTCTAACTTTTGATGTAGTAAACGTAAATCCCCAGCTACTTCGTCATGCAAAGATTTAGCAATTTGTTGACGTTCGTGTTCTCTTGCTTCTACTTTTTGTAATTGCGCTTGATACAATATTTTTCGTTTACGTTGAAAGTAAAACAACACACTAAAACCAGAAAATAAAAGGCCACTTAAAGCAACAAGCCAACCAATGGTTTTTTGTTGTTTTTGATAAGTAATTTCTGCTTGCTTTTGTTGGTTTTCTGTTTTTAAAACAACATTTTCTTTTTCTTTTTTATCGGTTTCGTATCTAATTTTAGCAAACTGATTTTTTAACTGCCTTTCTTTTTGAAATAAACTATCATTTAAAGTTATATATTCTTGCAAATATTGTTTTGATTGTTCTCCTTTGGTTAAGTTAGCTAAGTTTTTTAAAGCTTCTAGCCAACGTTTATTATTATGAGTTTGCTTTGCATATTTTAAGGCTTCATTAGAGTGAAATAAAGCTTTTTTTGTAAGGTTAAGATCCTTGAAGTAATTAGATAAGTTTATATGGGTTGTACTCATACCACTGTAGTTATGAAGTTTTTTTCTAATAGATAAAACTTCATTGTATTGTTCTAATACTTTCTCCTTATTACCTAATGAATAATTACTATAAGTTAAATTTTCTAATAATAAAGCATATTGGGTTGGGTATTTCTGCTCGATACTATCTTTGTTTAGCCCTTGCATGAAATATGTAATAGCTTTTTGATGTTGGTTAAAGTGTTGGTATAGAAGTCCTTTGTTGTTGAAGGTGTTAAGCCGTAAATTGTAGTTTTTAATTGAATCTTTTTTTAATTCTTGTAAACTTAAGTCAAAATATTTCAAAGCTTCTTGTAATTCCTCTCTCTCTCTTTAGCTATGAGGCCTAAATTATTATATATATAATATTTTATGGTGTGAAAGTTTGTTTTTTCTAAGTTTTTTAAAGCTGAAATATAGGCAATTTCACTTGCAAGTATATTGTTCTCGTTAAGTAATAAAAGAGCAATGTTATATAGTCTTTTGCCAGTTGTAATACTATCTCCTAATTGAAGTGAAATATTTTTAGATTGGTGGTAATGATAATAAGCACTATCTGGTTTTTTAGAATATTTATAGTAAGTAGCTAAAAAAAAATGTACTTTTTCTAAACTTTTAGGTTGTTTACTATAATTAGATGAGAGATCAGTATATTTTTTAAAAGAATCGAGCTGCTTTTCTCTGAAAAAAGACAATGCTTTTTCCATTGTATTATCAAATACTATAGAATCTTGCTTTGAAGTAGTATTTACAGATTCATTTTGACAAAACAAAAAGGTTGAAGCAAAGAAAAAAATAAGGGAAAATAAGAGTCTCATAGTGATAAAACCATCACAAAGTGATGGTTTTAGTATAATGTGTCAGGTTTTTTTTTAACAAGGTGATTTTGGATCATCTCCGTTACCAGTTCCACCATCACCACCACCAGTAGACCCTCCGTTGTTACCGCCAGTTGTAGGGTTATCTACGGTATCAGGGCTTAAATTCATAGCTGTTTTTTGTAAGTTTTTGTTTTCCATATTTACGGGTTTTCTTAAGTTAAAAAAATACTTGTGTGCAATTGCGTACTAAAGTATACTTTTTAACTAAAAAAACATAAGACTTTAACGCATTTTTGTAAACAGATCCCATAAAACCACACCACAACTTACCGATATGTTTAAGGAATGTTTGGTACCTAACTGCGGTATTTCAATATACATATCAGAAGCAGAAACCACGGCTTGCTGTACACCTTTAACTTCGTTACCAAATACTACTGCGTATTTTTGGTTAGTTTCAGGAGTAAAAGTATCTAGCATCGTACTGTTTTCAGCTTGTTCAATACTTAAAACTTTTACATTTTCAGTTTGTAGTTTTTCAACCAAATCGATGGTGCTTTCAACATATTCCCAATCTACCGATTCAGTAGCACCTAAAGCAGTTTTGTGAATTTCTTTATTAGGCGGCGTTGCTGTAATACCACACAAATAAATTTTTTCAATTAAAAAAGCATCCGAAGTTCTAAAAACAGAACCTACATTATTCAAACTACGAATATTATCCAATACTACAATGATGGGAGTTTTGTTCGTTTGTTTAAACTCTTCAACTGTTTTTCTACCTAGTTCGCTGTTTTTAAGTTTACGCATATAATATGATATATTTAATGTAAACGGAATCTAATATCCTCCTTTACATTAAATTATTAAAACGATAAAAATAATAAAAATAGACACTTGTATAGTGTCTATTTTTATTTAATAAAGGGATTATTAATTTTCTTTTGATGGAAAACCAGCCAGTAATAAATTAATCATAGGAATTAAAAACAACCAACGGTTAAACCCTGCATCGTTTAATCTTCTAAAGCCCAAAGCCAAAGTAGGTATAATAAGTACTACTCTTAAAACATCTCCTAATACAAGTGGCAAGTCTAAAGGTCTTCTTAAAAAACCTAATACCATAAATAGTAAAATATTTGTTAAAAAAAAGTACCAAAACTCATTAATAGTTGCTCTTCCTTTAAAATCAAACATTTTTTTAAATGCTAAAGTGTAATAGTTCATCTTTTTTCTTCGTTTTATTTTAAATACAATTAATCTCAATACAACTTGCCACAGCTTCAGCATAACATTCATAAAAAGCAAATGCACAAATAATTCTTGATACCCTAGTTCCTGAACGCATACTGTTGCTAGCACATGATCTTATTCCATCAAAAGAACATCCATTTTTCCTGCTCTTTTCCTCTAAATTATTAATTTCATTCTCAAAAAACTCTCCGCTTTTTATGAAAATTTCATCTACGATTTCGCCATTTATTTTGTAATACAACACTCCATCAATTTTATTAAGGTTACTTTTTATAAGTAACTTTAACTCTTCAATGTCTTTAAGTTCTTTAGGTATAAAGAAATTAGTTTTAAACTCTGAGGAAACTTGCATGTCATAATCCACCTCACCTCCCTTTCTTTTAGCTTTAAAATCATCAGATAACATCTCGTTAAGGTTAACTGTTTTAGAGATATATGAGTATTGATGTTCTTCAGTAACATTTTCTTTTTCACAAGACTGAAATAACACTCCTAAAGTGATTAAAAATACTTGAAATAAATTTTTAATTCTTTTCATTTTTATAAATTTTTTAAATGATTCATAGCATACTCTGTTGTGTAGGGTTTTCTGTTTTACCTCCTTTTTCATGCATGAGTGTGAATTACAAGGTTGTTTTTATACATGTAATTCGAGGCAAATATAGAAGAGCTTATTATTTTTTGCAATAAGGGGTTTCCCTATTTGTTTTTAGTTTGCATTAGGGAAAACCCTGAGTTTTTGTTAACATTTCTTTAATAAAAAACTGCTAAATTGCTTCTCGTAAAGAGTTAAAAAATGAAGATGTTTAATATCTTCGCAAAACTAACCCAAAAAACCCACAAACTTGGCAAAAACAAAGGCAAAAAAGGTAACTCCATTAATGCAACAGTATAACGGAATTAAAGCAAAATATCCGGATGCTATGTTGTTATTTAGAGTAGGCGATTTTTATGAAACCTTTGGAGAAGATGCTATAAAAGCATCTAAAGTTTTAGGAATTATTTTAACCAAAAGAGGAAGCGGTAGTGAAAGCGAAACGGCCTTGGCAGGTTTTCCACATCACTCTTTAAACACCTATTTACCCAAGTTGGTAAAATCTGGGTTACGTGTGGCAATTTGCGATCAGTTGGAAGATCCAAAAATGACCAAAACGATTGTAAAAAGAGGAGTTACGGAGTTGGTAACACCAGGAGTTGCTTTGAATGATGAGGTGTTACAATCGAAATCGAACAACTTTTTAGCAGCTGTTCATTTTGGGAAAAAATTGTTAGGAGTTTCTTTTTTAGATGTTTCTACTGGAGAATTTCTCATCGCTCAAGGGAACGAA
This sequence comes from Tenacibaculum sp. A30, assembly GCF_051200845.1. Lineage (NCBI taxonomy): Bacteria > Pseudomonadati > Bacteroidota > Flavobacteriia > Flavobacteriales > Flavobacteriaceae > Tenacibaculum > Tenacibaculum sp. A30. Next base: position 1,766,648 of record NZ_CP195160.1, on the reverse strand, counting down.
GAATATATCGATAAACTCTTGCAAAACTTTACACCAAGTGAGGTATTGGTTGAAAAAAAGCACAAACAACGCTTTTTAGAGGTTTTTACTAACCGTTTTCATACTTTTTACTTGGAGGATTGGGTGTTTCAAAAAGACTATGGAGATGAATTACTTCGAAATCATTTTAAAGTAAAAAACCTAAAAGGGTTTGGAGTTCAGGAGCTGGAATATGGAATTGTAGCCGGTGGTGCTGCGATGTATTACCTATCAGAAACTCAGCACAACAAAATTGAACACATACAGTCTATTAGCAGAATTGCCGAAGATAATTATGTGTGGATGGATCGTTTTACCGTAAAAAACTTAGAATTATACGGTGGTAATTCGGTGAACTCTGTCTCACTATTAAATGTGATTGACAAAACGATTTCTCCGATGGGAGGACGTTTGTTAAAACGTTGGTTAGCACTTCCATTAAAAGATTTAGAGCAGATTCAGCAGCGACATGAATTGGTAAAGTACCTAATTGATAATGATGCTTTTTTTGAAACGGTAAGCTACCAATTGAAACAAATCTCCGATATCGAACGATTGATATCGAAAGTGGCTACGGGGAAAGTGTCTCCAAGAGAAGTTGTCTTGCTGAAAAACTCGCTAAAAGCGATCCTTCCTATAAAAGTTTCCGCAGAGAAAAGCGAAAATGCTGCCGTTAAGTTATTGGGAGAGCAAATTAATACTTGTGAAGCGTTAATCGCTAAAATTACAGAGACTGTGTTAGAAGATGCTCCTGTAAATATCAACAAAGGGAATGCGATTGCGGGCGGAGTTTCTGAAGAGTTAGACGAACTACGTAACATTTCTAACTCAGGAAAAGAGTATTTAGATAGTATGCTGGCTCGTGAAACAGAGAGAACGGGAATTCCGAGTTTAAAGATTGCTTTTAACAATGTATTCGGTTATTATATTGAAGTTAGAAATACACATAAAGATAAAGTTCCTGAAGAATGGATTCGTAAACAAACCTTGGTAAATGCGGAGCGTTATATTACGGAAGAGTTAAAAGAATACGAAGCAAAAATTTTAGGAGCAGAAGAAAAAATTCAGCAGTTAGAAACGGAGATTTTTGCCAAATTAGTACAGTACATTATCAGTTTTGTGCAACCTGTACAACAAAATGCACAGAGTATAGCAAAGATAGATGCATTATTGTCGTTTGCTACGTTGGCGATGGAGAATAACTACGTGCGTCCGCTATTGGATAAAAGTACCGATATTGAAATCAAAAATGGACGTCATCCAGTTATTGAAAAACAACTACCTATTGGCGAAGAATATATTGCTAACGATGTTGTGTTGAACTGTAATCAGCAACAAATTATTATGATTACGGGTCCAAACATGTCGGGTAAGTCGGCTATTTTACGTCAAACTGCATTGATTGTGTTATTAGCGCAGATGGGAAGTTATGTACCCGCACAAAATGCCCGAATAGGAATTGTAGATAAGATTTTTACCAGAGTAGGGGCTAGTGATAATATTTCGATGGGAGAATCGACATTTATGGTAGAAATGAACGAAACGGCGTCTATCTTAAATAACATTTCTGATCGTAGTTTGGTATTGTTGGATGAAATTGGACGAGGAACTTCTACTTATGATGGAATTTCGATTGCTTGGGCAATTGCTGAGTATTTGCATGAGCATCCGTCAAAAGCAAAAACGTTGTTTGCGACGCACTATCACGAATTGAATGAAATGACTACGACCTTTGAGCGTATCAAGAATTTTAATGTATCAGTTAAAGAATTAGATCACAGCATTATTTTCTTGCGTAAGTTGGTAAAAGGAGGAAGTGACCACAGTTTTGGTATTCATGTAGCGAAGTTGGCGGGTATGCCGAATATGGTAATTCACAGAGCGCAAAAAATATTAAAGGAGTTAGAAGAAAGTCATAAGCATCAAGAGGTAAAAGAAACCTTGAAAGAAGCACAACATGAAGATATGCAAATGAGCTTTTTTCAGTTAGACGATCCTTTGTTAGAAGACATTCGAGAAGAAATTTTAACCACGAATATTGATACGTTGACACCAATTGAAGCCTTGATGAAGTTGAATGAAATTAAACGAATGTTGACAAAAAAATAAACGTTTTGCAACACGACATCAGCTTTAAACATATCAATAAACTAGCCTTTCCTGCATTGGTAGCAGGAGTTGCAGAACCTTTACTTTCTACGACTGATTTAGCGATTGTGGGTAATATTGAACACAATGCTACCGAAAGTATTGCTGCAATAGGTATTGTGGGCGCTTTTCTTTCTATGTTAATTTGGGTTTTTGGGCAAACACGTAGCGGAATTTCTTCCATCGTTTCTCAATATTTAGGAGCTAATAAGCTTGAGGAAATTAAAAATCTACCTGCACAAGCCATTGTTATTGTATTAGGGGTAAGCGCTCTTATTCTAGGATTGAGTTACCCGTTTGCGAAAGAAATTTTTGAGCTCTACAATGCTTCTGGAACCATTTTAGATTATTCGGTAGAGTATTATAAAATTCGTGTATTCGGATTTCCGTTTACCCTTTTTACCATTGCAATCTTTGGTACATTTAGAGGTTTGCAAAACACCTATTATCCAATGGTGATTGCTTTAATAGGTACGGTTATCAATATTGTGTTAGATGTTGTGTTGGTCTATGGAATAGAAGGCTATATTCCTGCAATGTATATTCAAGGAGCAGCGTATGCTAGTGTTATTGCACAAATTATTATGGCATTAATATCGGCAGTATTGTTATTAAAAAAGACGGATATTCCGTTAAAATTCAGCTTGCCATTTAATACTGAAACTCCAAAATTCATAGTAATGGTGTTGAATCTTTTCGTAAGAACGATAGCACTAAATGTTGCATTGTACTTTGGAACTTCTTATGCTACTGACTATGGAGATGCTTACATTGCAGCTTATACCATCGGGTTCAATTTATGGCTTATGGGGGCTTTTATGATTGATGGATATTCTTCTGCAGGAAATATTTTATCAGGTAAATTATTGGGTGCTAAAGCTTATAAAACATTGGTAACTTTAGGAAATAGATTAATTACTTACGGATTCCTCTTTGGATTATTATTAGCCGTTGTGGGGTTTGTTTTATATCAATTTATAGGAAAAGTATTCACTAAAGAACCAGAGGTTTTAGAGCAGTTTTACAATACCTTTTGGATTATTTTAATCATGCAACCTATATGTTCTATCGCTTTTATTTATGACGGAATTTTTAAAGGAATGGGAGAAATGAAATTTCTACGAAATGTTTTGTTATTAGCAACAGGATTAGTGTTTGTTCCTACATTGTTATATTTTGACTCTCTTGGGTATAAACTCTATGCTATTTGGATAGCTTTTTTCTTATGGATGATTGCGAGAGGTACTCCATTAATTGTTAAGTTTAGAAGAAAGTTTTTACCCCTAGCTCAAAAAATGTAATTTTGAAGAAACAAGAAAAACAAATGATTACAACTAGAGAAAACGGAAGTTTATACACCCATATAGAAAACAAGATTGCAACGGTAGAATTTGGACACCCAGCAAGTAACTCTTTTCCAAGTGTATTGTTAGAACGTTTAGCAAACGAATTTGATAAACTTTCAACTAATGATGAGGTTTCGGTAATTGTATTAAAATCAGAAGGGGAACGAGCTTTTTGTGCTGGTGCATCTTTTGACGAATTGGTATCGATTGATAACTTAGAAGGTGGAAAAGCTTTTTTCTCAGGGTTTGCGAATGTAATCAACGCTATGCGCAGATGTTCAAAACTAATCATAGGTAGAGTACAAGGAAAAACAGTTGGAGGTGGAGTTGGATTAGCAGCAGCTTGCGACTACGTATTGGCTACAGAACACGCTTCTATTAAACTTTCTGAATTTACAATAGGTATTGGTCCGTTTGTAATTGCGCCAGCCGTAGAGCGTAAAATAAGCGTTAGTGGATTAGCAGAATTAACCTTAGATGCTACGAGTTGGAAAAATGCTTACTGGGCTAAAGAAAAAGGGTTGTATGCACGTGTTTTTGAAACACAAGGGGAGTTGGATAAAGAAGTAGAAATTTTATCAGAAAAATTAGCATCATACAATCCAGAAGCATTAGCAGAAATGAAAAAAGCTTTATGGAAAGGAACCGAGCACTGGGAAGAGCTGTTAATAGAAAGAGCTGAGACATCAGGTAAGTTAGTTTTGTCTGAGTTTACCAAAAAGGCATTAGAAAAATTTAGAAAATAAGCTATGTTTTTAATACAAGAAGAAAAAGGTTCTGCAGCTTACAATGCAGGATATGAAATTGGTTATGAAGTAGGACAATGGATAGCACAGAATCCTTTATTAGCGGTATTTATAGGAGCTGTAGTTTCAGTAGGTTTTGTGTGGATATTAACAAAAGTTGTAAAACAAATTCGTACTTTCGGCGAATAAAAACAAAATAGTATGGGCGGAGATTATTTATTTGCCATTTTAGCAGCAGGTGTAGCAGTAGTGTATTTCTTTAACAAATTCAGAGCAAACAAGAAATTTAAAAGAAAATAATGTTTTACGAATTTTTCAGTTGTTGCTTAAGACAACTAATGATAAGTAATCTTTTATAACTTCTTTTAAAGTAGAAAACTTATGAGCAAGATTAGAATTACAAAGCAGTTTAATTTTGAAACTGGACATGCTTTATATGGTTATGACGGAAAATGTAAAAATGTTCACGGACATAGCTATAAGCTTTCTGTTACTGTGATTGGTTCTCCAATTACTGATACGAGTAATGTTAAATACGGTATGGTTATCGATTTTGGAGACCTAAAAAAAATCGTAAAAGAAGAAATTGTTGATGTGTTTGACCATGCAACAGTATTCAATAAAAACACACCTCATATTGAATTAGCCAAAGAGTTAAAAGATAGAGGGCATCATGTGATTTTGGTAGATTATCAACCAACCAGTGAAATGATGGTGATTGATTTTGCTAAAAAAATCCAATCGCGTTTACCAGAAAATATTAAACTACATGCAATTAAGTTACAGGAAACAGAAACTAGTTTTGCAGAGTGGTATGCTTCGGATAATTAGCGAATGAGTTAATTGGTTAGTGGTTTAGTGATTTAATGAGGAAATGCTCTTATGAGTTATTGATTTAAGGAATGAATGTATTAATTCTTCAATGAACTACAAACTCACAGACTACTTTCCGTTAAATTCATTCATTGTATTTGATAATCCTGCATTGATAAATGAGGTAATAGCATTAACAGAAGTTGGAATGCGTTCAATCATGGCGCTTTCTTCTTCAGAAGACCATTTCCCTAGCACGTAATCAACTTGTCTTCCTTTAGAGTAGTCAGCACCAACCCCAAAGCGAAAACGTGGATAAGCACCTGTGTTAAACTTGTCTTGGATGTCCTTCAATCCGTTATGACCACCAGAACTACCTTTTCCTTTTATACGAATCTTTCCGAAGTCGATATTTAAATCATCGGTAATAATCAGTAAGTTTTCAACTTGAATGTTTTCTTTTTGCATCCAAAATTTAACCGCTTTTCCACTTAAATTCATATAAGTGTTTGGTTTTAAAACAATAACTGTTTTTCCTTTAATTTTAAGTTTAGCAATATCACCTAGCTTTTCAGTTTCAAAAGACCCATCATATTCTTTTACGAAAGCATCTACTATTTTAAAACCAATATTATGACGTGTGTTGTCATATTTTTCACCAATATTACCTAAACCTACTATTAAAAATTTCTTCATTGTACCGTTTTCTGTAGCTGTTGAATGTGTTTTAGAAAAACCAAATAATCTTTTCCAAAGGGTATTAAAAATCATGTGTCAAAAATAAAAAAAAGCGCTACACTTGGTAACGCTTTTTAAAAACTTAACGAGGTAAGTCTTATTTCTTTTCAGCTTCAGCTGCTGCTTTTGCCGCGTTACGAGACATACGAACTTGAGCAACCACTGTGTTATCTGGGTGTAAAATTGCGTAGTTATCGTTTTGTAACTTAGTTACATATAACTTGTTACCAATTTCTAACTCAGTAATATCAGCTTCGATAAAATCTGGCAAGTTAGCTGGTAAAGCTTTTACTTTTAATTTACGTAAGTTGTGACGTAATGCACCCCCTACCATAACACCTTTAGATTTTCCTACTAAACGTACAGGAATTTCCATAGTTACAGCTTTATCATCAAATAATTGATAGAAGTCGATGTGTAAAATTTCATCACTTACTGGGTGAAATTGTATATCTTGTAATACAGCGCTATAAGTAGCACCTTCTAATTCAATCGTAGCAGTAAATACTTCTGGAGTATAGATTAACGATTTGAACGCTTTTTCATCTGCTGAAAAGTGAACAGGCTTGTCTCCTCCGTATAATACGCAAGGAACCTTTCCAGCATTACGTAAGGCTTTTGTTGCTTTTTTACCTACGCTTTCTCTTTGAGATCCTTTGATTGTAATTGATTTCATTACTTTGTTTATTAATTTATATTACATTAAAAATTTATCGCTAATAGATGTATTGTCTTGAACTTTATGCATTACATCAGCGAATAAAGCGGCGCAAGATACAACTTTTATTTTAGAAATGTTCTTTTTTAAAGGAATTGTATCTGAAACGATTAGCTCTGTTAATTGCGAATTTTGAATTCTTTCATAGGCATTACCTGAAAGGATAGGGTGTGTACAAATAGCACGTACACTTTTTGCACCACGCTCCATCATTAAATCGGCAGCTTTAGTTAATGTTCCTCCTGTATCAATCATATCATCTACAAGAATTACATTTTTACCTTTTACCTCACCAATTAGCTCCATGTGAGCAATTACATTGGCTTTTTGACGCTGCTTGTAACAAATAACTACATCACTTTCTAAGTATTTAGAATATGCGTAAGCTCTTTTAGAGCCTCCCATATCTGGTGATGCAATAGTTAAGTTATCTAAACCTAAACTTTTTACATAAGGTAAAAAGATGGTAGAAGCAAATAAGTGATCTACTGGTTTTTCAAAGAAACCTTGAATTTGATCAGCATGTAAATCCATCGTCATAATTCTAGTAGCCCCAGCGGTTTCTAATAATTTAGCTACTAATTTAGCTCCAATAGCTACACGAGGTTTGTCTTTTCTATCTTGACGAGCCCAACCAAAGTAAGGCATTACAGCAGTAATATGTCTTGCAGATGCACGCTTAGCAGCATCACACATAAGTAACATTTCCATTAAATTATCTGTTGAAGGAAATGTAGATCCTATAATGAAAACCCTTCTTCCTCTGATTGATTCTTCGAAAGCAGGTTGAAATTCTCCATCGCTAAAGTGGGTAGTGGTTACATTTCCGAGTTCAACTCCGTATGCATTAGCGATTTCTTCTGCTAATTCAATACTTTGTGAACAAGCAAATATTTTTGGGCTTAGTTGAGTTGTAGCCATTTAGAATAAGGATATTTTAGTTAGTGTTGTTGTTGGGGCAAAAATAAAACTATTTTAAGAGTTTAAAAGATATTTTAAATGAAATATTTTATAGATTTGCACTCACCAAAAGCCAAAGTGGTGGAATTGGTAGACACGTCGGATTCAAAATCCGATGCTCGTAAGGGCGTGTGGGTTCGAGTCCCACCTTTGGTACAAAAAAGCACTTAAATCTAGATTTAAGTGCTTTTTTATTATGAATTGAGCTCTTTTTTAACCTGCTCAAACTCTTCAGGAGTGTTGATGTTTCTTATTAAGTTATCATCAACCTCAATAATTTCAACATCAGAGTTAATGAGCATTTTACGTGGGCACGAATATCCTTGCGCTAAATAGGCTAATAATTTTCCGTAGGCTTTTGGTTCGTAAATGGTGATTAAAGGTTCAGGGAATTCTTTGTTTTTCCCTTTTACAGTAGTTGCTATTTTAGAAGGATTTCTCTTTTGTAATAACAATTGAATAAGCTCATTGTTTACAAACGGAACATCTGTAGCCATGACAAGCCATGCTGAGTTTGGATCTTTTTGAAAAGCAGAGCAAACACCTCCAAAAGGTCCTAAATTTAAAAAGATATCATGAATTTCATTCTCTTTTTCTGAGGAGGCTTGAACAGAATAAAAAGTTTCTAAATTGTTGTTTTCTAGCAACTCTTTTACATGTTCTTTTTGAGGTTTTTTATAATACACTAACTCTGATTTGTCACTTCCCATTCGAGTGCTTTTTCCACCGGTTAATACCAGTCCTTTTATAGGGGCTATGTTTTGTTTAACGAGATTATGAAAATGGTTGGAGATTTTATCAATCTCATTAATTGTATAAGAAGTACTATTTTTGATATTTGGAAAACGTTCTAGTAAACAATCAAAATATTTTGAGTTTTCATTCAGTTTAATTACAAATTGAATGCTGGTTAGTTGGTCTAACCTCTTTTTTACAGAAGCTTCCTTTTCATCATCTAAAATTAAAATTTGTTTAGCTCCTTGGTAATGATTTCCATTGATGAATACTAAATCATGATTGTAAAACTGTAAACGTTGTTCGTATTTGTTTACTGAAGAAGTAGTCTTTATTTGTAAATTTCCTTCTTGATGAAAGGTGTATTCAGTTAGGGTCTTTTGCTCAACATCTTTAGCATGTGAAGCATCAAAATACCCTAAGTTATAGTTCGATAATCTTTTTGAAACGTTATGAACTAAATCAGCGATAACCCCACACTTAGTTCCTAAAATAGCTACTTCATTAGGAGCAAAATTATCATTATGTTTTTTAACTAAGTTTGTATGTTTAGTATGTTTTTTATCCATTTTTAATATCCGATTTACCACCTGTTTTTTCTACTAACTTTACTTCTTTAATTACCATTTTTTGACTGATAGCTTTACACATATCATAAATAGTTAAACAAGTTGCTGAAGCTCCAGTAAGAGCTTCCATTTCTACTCCTGTTTTACCTTCGATAGTTACTTTACAAATGACTTCTAAATGTTCATCGTCTACAATATTGATGTCAATATCCACTCCGTTGATTAATAAAGGGTGACACATTGGGATGATATCAGAAGTTTTTTTTACGGCTTGAATTCCAGCAATGATAGCTGTTTGAAAAACAGGTCCTTTTTTAGTGATGAGTTCATCATTGGTAAAATGACTCACAATTTCTGAACCTAAAAACATAGTTGCTTTGGCAATAGCGGTACGTTTCGTGATTTTTTTATCAGAAACATTTACCATTTTAGGTTGGTTTTGCTCGTTTATATGGGAAAAGTTGCTCACTTTATATAAGTTTTGAATGTTGAGTTTTTAATTTTTAGTTAAACTCTGTTGTGATGTTTTTACAATTGCTGTTAATAGCCTAATTAGCTCATGGATGTCCGAAAGTATATCTGTAACATCAATATTTGTTAAATTACTTTCTTTTAATAGGCGTAACCAATATTTAGTTTCTCTAGCCTCTTTTGAAGAAATAGACATTTTAGCTATAAAGTCTCTTTTACTTTGTCCTGCTAAAGCCTCTTCTATATTAGCTCCTATTGAAGCTCCACTTCTTAAAAGCTGTTTTGAAATTATAAACTCTTTTTCTTGTTGCAGTTTTTTGTACAGAGAAATTATTTTTAAAGAGAATTGAAAACTTTTGCTTTGAACAATACTTTCCTTCATTTTAAATTTTTAACTCAAAACTAAACATTAATAATTAAAAACTACGATACGTCAGTATCGGAAAAACACTTCCTTTTTTAAATTCTATCTCTTCAGTTTTTGGGAGTTTAATAAAGCCGTCAGCTTCGACCAAACTTGCTAAATCACCTGAACCATTTCCTTGTATTGGAGTTGCGTATACTTGTCCGTTTTCCGAAGTTAATTTTACTTGTAAAAAACAGCTTAAATTGGGTTTAAAAGTGATGTCTTTTGCTAAAATTACTGTTTTTTCTTCGGAAGAAACTCCAACAGATTTATAATGCCAAGGATAAAAATAGACCAAACAATTTACAAATGTTGAAACAGGGTTCCCAGGAAAAGCGAACACATTGCAGTTATCTGTAACACCTGCCCAAAAAGGTTTTCCAGGTCTTTGTGAAACTCTATGAAATAACTTTTTAACACCCAGTTCATTTAAAACCTCAGGTAAAAAATCAAACTTTCCTTTGCTTACAGCTCCACTAAATAATAACACGTCATATTCTTGTAGAAAAGACGCTATTTTTTCTTTTAAAATTGCTTTTTCATCCGTAATATGAGCTGTGTCTGCGGGGATTTTTAAATCATTCAATAAAGAAACTAAGGTGTATACATTGCTTCTTCTAATCTGATGTGCTAACGGAGTTTCATGAGTGTCAACCAATTCATCACCTGTAGAAACAATCATTACTTTAGGTTGTTTGGCTACTTTAACCATAGCTTTACCTACAGTAGCTAAAACCCCTATTTCAGCAGCAGAAATAATTGTGTCTTTTTTAATAAGAACTTCTTCTTTGGTTTTGTCTGAACCTTGTACATGAATATTTTGCCCTTCGGTAATTTTATCAATATTGATAGTTGCCATTAAGGTATTGATGTCTACATCTTCGTAACGAATAACCGTATCTGTATTGTTAGGTAAGCAGGCTCCTGTCATCACTTCATAACAGTTTGAAGCATTCTCCATAGTTTGCTGAGGTGTTCCTGCAGGCTGAATTCCTTCAATTTTAAAATCGCGAACACCGTGCTTAAAAAAACGATGATTGATTGCAATACCATCCATTGCCACTCGGTTGAATGGAGGAAAATCTCTATAGGCAACAATATCTTCTTTTAAAACTCTGTCGACAGCTTCTAAAAAGGGAATTTCTTCAACTCCGAAATCTTGTGTGTTTTCTAAAATTATATGTTTAGCTTCTTCTACTGTAATCATCTGTAAAAGTGTAATTGTTGAGTTGTTTAAGAGTTTAATTATTACATTTTCAAATTATCTAATTAACACATTGAAATTATCCGCCTATTGTACTCATACTTTCGGTTACATTTCCTTTTCTATTAGCCTCAGCAACAAAACCATTCTCAGGTTTTTCTTTTATGAGTGATAAAAACAAGGCTTTCAAATCTTCATTACTGGCACCATTTCTAATAAAATCTCTCAGATTAAAAACACCATCATCAAACAAACAGTTTTTAAAAGTTCCTGTCGAGGTAACTCTAATTCGGTTACAATCATTACATATAGTACGAGTAAAAGCAGGAATAATTCCTACAGTTCCTATATGATTTTCAATAGAAAAATTTCGTGAGGTAGAAGATTTTTCTGAGATGAGTTGTGTAATATTATAATTTGATTGTATTTCGTTCAAAATCTTATTGTAATTCCATACTTCTTTAGTGTTTCGTTGTCCTTTTCCGTTAAAAGGCATTTCTTCAATAAAGCGAACCGCAATATTTTTTTCTTTGGTTAATGCAACAAAGTCAACAATTTCATCAGTATTAAAACCCGATTGTACTACTACATTTAATTTTAAATTGAGTGGACTTTTTTCTAGTAGTTCAAATGTTTTATATACTTCGGAAAATACATCACGACGTGTAATTTTGGCAAACTTATCGGCATGTAAACTATCAATGCTTAAGTTGATGGTTTTTATTTTTTCAAGCTTTTCTAAGTCTTTGATGTGTTTAGAAACAAGCGCACCATTGGTGGTAATATTGATAGCATTTAGTAAATCGTTATACGATAACATTTCTAAAAACGACATAAAATCTCTACGTGCAAAAGGTTCACCTCCAGTTAATCGAACTTTGTTCACCCCTAATTCGGTAAGTACTCTGATAATGCGGTACATTTCTTTGTAGGTAAGTAGTTCTTCACGAGGCACAATATCAATACCGTGTGCAGGCATACAATATTGGCAACGCAAGTTACAACGGTCGGTTACCGCTAATCGAACGTAGCTAATTTGTCTTCCAAAATTATCAATAAGTTTACCCATATCGTAAAGGTACTAAAACTAGCGTTTATACCCTTTTAAAAGGCTAAAAAATTGTATTTTCGTTGTATGCCAACACCGCTAGAACTTCAAATACAAACACTGCCTAATTCACCTGGAGTTTATCAATATTTTGATAAAGAGGATGTGATTATTTATGTAGGAAAAGCTAAGAACTTAAAAAAACGCGTTTCGTCGTATTTTACTAAGAATCACGAGAACGGAAAAACGCGAGTTTTAGTCAAGAAAATTGTTCGTATTGAGCATGTAGTGGTTGATACGGAAACAGATGCATTATTGCTTGAGAATAATTTAATCAAGAAATACAAACCACGATACAATGTGTTGTTGAAGGATGATAAATCGTATCCGTGGATTTGTATTAAAAAGGAGCGATTTCCGCGCGTGTTTTCTACACGAAGAGTTGTGAAGGATGGTTCGGAATATTTTGGTCCGTATACCAATATGCGAACGGTACATGCTTTATTAGATTTAATTAAAGAGCTGTATCCGTTACGTACTTGTAATTACGATTTAAGTCAGGATAAGATAGATGCTGATAAATACAAAGTATGTTTAGAATATCATTTAGGAAATTGTAAAGGTCCTTGTGAAGGATATCAAACGGAAGAAGATTATCTAGAAGATATAAGAGTTATTCGAAACATTATCAAAGGGAATTTTAAAGAAAGCTTACAGCAATTTGAAAAGCTAATGCTCGATTTTGCTGCCGATATGCGCTTTGAAGAAGCACAAAAGATTAAAGAAAAATTAGGGGCGTTGCAGAATTATCAAGCAAAATCAACAATTGTCAATCCGTCGATTAACAATGTAGATGTGTTTTCCATTATTTCTGATGAATCGCATGGATATGCAAACTTTTTTAAGGTGATGAACGGTTCTATAGTACAATCGTATACTACAGAAATTAAGAAAAAATTAGATGAAACCGATAAAGAGCTTTTAGAGTTATTTATTATTGAAACTCGCCAGCGTTTTAATTCGTTGTCACGAGAAATTTTTGTGCCTTTTAAAGTTAGTGTTGGTAAAGATGTTAAGGTAACTATTCCAAAACTAGGAGATAAAAAACGAATTGTAGAACTCTCTGAACGCAATGCGAAATTCTACCGTCAAGAGCAGTTTAAACAAATAAAAATTGTGGATCCTGATCGTCATGTAAAAAGAATTATGGCGCAAATGCAAAAGGATTTGCGATTAGGGAAAGAACCACGTCATATTGAATGTTTTGATAACTCGAACATCCAAGGAACGAATCCTGTGGCTGCTTGTGTGGTTTTTAAAGATGGAAAACCAAGCAAGAAGGACTATCGTCATTTTAACATCAAAACAGTAGAAGGTCCTGATGATTTTGCTTCGATGGAGGAAGTTGTATACCGCAGGTATAAACGATTGTTAGATGAAGAACAACCATTACCTCAGTTAATCGTTATTGATGGAGGAAAGGGACAATTATCATCTGCTTTAAAAAGTTTAGATGCGTTGGATTTACGAGGAAAAATAGCTATTATAGGAATTGCAAAACGCTTGGAAGAAATTTATTATCCGGGAGATTCTGTTCCGTTGTATTTAGATAAAAAATCTGAAACGCTTAAAATAATTCAGTATTTACGTAACGAGGCACACCGTTTCGGAATCACTTTCCACAGAAATAAACGAAGTAAAAGTGCTATTCAATCAGAATTGGAGCAAATTCCTGATATTGGAAAGCAAACAATCACCAATTTATTACGTAAATTTAAATCAGCCAAACGTGTTAAAAGTGCTAGCTTAGAAGAGTTAAAGGAAGTGGTAGGTAATGCAAGGGCTCAAAAAATATATCAATATTATCAAAAAAAAGAAGAATGAAAAAGTTGCTAATTTTATTATTATTTCCTGCGCTGATGCTGGCCCAAGAACAACCTAAAGTAGGTTTAGTACTTAGTGGTGGTGGTGCAAAAGGTATAGCTCATATAGGGATATTAAAAGAGCTTGAAAAAGCTGGTGTTCAGATCGATTATATTGGTGGTACAAGCATGGGAGCTATTGTAGGAGGTTTATACGCTGCTGGCTATACAGCCGATCAAATAGAAGAAGCTGTTTTTGAAACAGATTTTATGAGTTTGCTACAAGATAAAGTTCCAAGAAAAGAAAAACCTTTTTTTAGTAAAGTTAACGGTGAAAAATACGCGGTATCTCTTCCGATAAAGAAAGGAAGTTTAGGCTTGCCTTTGGGTTTATCTAAAGGACAAAACATTTTGAATTTTTTGACTGAATTATTAGAACCAGTTGATGAAATTAACGATTTCTCTAAACTTCCAATTCCCTTTTATTGTATAGGTACCAATATTGAAACAGGTGAAGAAGAAGTTTTAGAAACTGGTTCATTACCGCTTGCACTAAGAGCAAGTGCTGCTTTTCCATCTTTATTAAATCCGGTAGATATTGAAGGGAAATTATTGGTTGATGGTGGAGTTGTAAATAACTTTCCTGCTGATGTTATGAAAAAGAAAGGAGTTGATATCATAATAGGAGTCAGCGTTCAAGGAGAGTTATTAAAAAAAGATGAGTTAGTTTCTGTAGCTTCTTTGTTGATGCAGATTATTAACTTTCAAATGTATAAGAAGTCTGATGAACAAATTGAGTTGCTAAATGTTTATATCCGTCCAAATGTTATAGAGTATAGTGTTATAGGTTTTGATCAAAAAAATGAAGTTTTAGATGAAGGGTATAAAGCAGCAAAAAAGTACAGAGTGGTTTTTGATAGTATTGCAAAAATGCAGCCTAGTAAAAGAAAATTACCTAAAATAGAACTAAAAGAGAAAAAGTTTATTGTTGATAGAATTATTATTAAAGGAAATAAAAACTATACCAATAATTATATTTTAGGAAAGTTGCAATTACGTGAAGGAGATAGTGTTTCTTACAAAGAAATCTCTAAGAAAATAAACACCTTAACAGCGACAAAAAACTTTACTAGAATTGATTATCATTTCGATAAATCTTTCCATGGGAAAAAACTAGAGCTAACAGTAAAAGAAGAAAAAATTCAGTCTTATTTACGTCTTGGGTTACATTATGATTTACTGTATAAGTCAGCAGTCTTATTGAATTATAATCATAAAAAGTTGCTTTTTCAAAATGATGAACTTTCTGTTGATTTTGGTATTGGTGATAAAATCAGATATAACTTAGAATATTTTGTGGATAACGGATTTTTAACAAGTTATGGTTTTAGTACAAGATACAACTCTTTCAATAGTGATATCATTTATGATACAGGGCTTATAAACGGAAAGTATTCAGATTTTTCAAGTTCATTATACTTCCAAACAACCTTTGATAAAAAGTTTGCAATTGGTATAGGAGCAGAACATAAAAATATTGAAGCAAGCACACAAAACATATCAACAGATGGGAAAGAAGATTTTTTTGATAGAAGTAACTATATAAATACCTTCTCTTACTTAAAATTAGATACCTATGATAAAGAAATGTTTCCTACTAGAGGGTTTTATGCAGATATAGGCTTTAAGTGGTTTTTATGGTCTGATAGGAATAATAGGTTAGAAGGACTATTACCCAATAGCGAGCCATTTCATCAATTTTCACAGTTGGGAGGTACTATAGGGTTTGCTACTACTTTTTATGATAAATTGACTTTTCAATATACCTCACAAGCAGGATATACTTTAGGAAAAAAGTCATTCGAAATTTTTGATTATCACTTAGGAGGATACAATCAAAACTATATTAATAATTTCATTCCTATGTATGGTTATGATACAGGAGGTTTAAATAATCAGTCTTACTTAAGATCAGAATTTAATCTGCGTTATGAGGTTTTAAAAAATCATTACGCAATGTTTATTGCCAATTATGCTCGTGTAGAAGAAGATATTTTTGATAAAGGAAGCTTATTTAAAAACACCAAATCAGGATATGCTTTAGGTTATAGCGTAGAAACGTTTATTGGACCTGTTGAATTAAAATATACTTGGTCACCAGATCACTCTGAACATTATTGGTTATTTAACTTAGGGTTTTGGTTTTAAACATAAAAAAAACCCGTATCAAACGATACGGGTTTTTTATTTCATAATAAGATTGCCTTACTTACTTTTTTTTCTTCTTTTTAAAATAGAATTTATATTGTAAGTACTGGTAAGCATCTCTTGGTAATACTTTTATCCACTTTTTGTATTGAACAAACCATTTAAAACGGATAGAGTTCACGCCTTTTGTTAAATAAGCAGCTATAAAAGGATGTACATTTAAAGTAATATCCTTATAGTTTTTACCACTATTTATAAGGCGTTCAAGTTCTGCTTCTATTTTATCTAATAAGACAATAGGAGCTTCTACTTCTCCATTTTTATTTGGATTTGGTTCACGTGTTTTTATCTCTAACTCAGGTCGTACACGTTGTCTTGTAATTTGTACTAAACCAAATTTACTCGGAGGTAAAATTTTGTGTTTAGTACGGTCTAAAGCCATCGCGTCTTTTAAGTGCTGATACAATTTCTGTCTGTTTTCAGCAGATTTCATATCAATAAAGTCAACAACTATAATTCCTCCCATATCTCGCAATTGTAATTGACGAGCAATTTCACTGGCAGCAATTAAATTAACTTCTAAGGCAGTTTCTTCTTGGTTTAAAGACTTATTAGAGCGGTTACCACTATTTACATCAATTACGTGTAAAGCTTCGGTATGCTCTATAACTAAATAAGCCCCTTTACTCATAGAAACTGTTTTACCAAACGATGTTTTAATTTGACGTTCTATACCATATTTTTCGAAAATAGGTACTTCAGACGCATGAAGTTTTACAATGTTTTCCTTTTCAGGATATATTTCTTGTAAATACTCTTTAATTTCAACTTTTAAAGTTTCATCGTTGGTTACAATGCTTGTAAAAGAATCGTTCATTACATCTCTTAAAATTGAAGATGCTCTGTTTAACTCACTTAATATTTTAGTTGGGGTGTTATTATTAGCAATGCGTTTACACATTGTTTTCCAACGGTCAAGTGAGTTTTGTAAATCTTTGTCAAGTTCTGCTACCTTTTTACCTTCGGCAACAGTACGTAAAATAAGTCCAAACCCTTTTGGTCTGATACTTTTTGCTAATTTTTTTAAACGTTCCTTTTCTTTCGGATCTGCTATTTTTTGTGATACCGATATACGGTTAGAAAAAGGAACTAAAACTAAAAACCTACCTGCTATTGAAAGTTCCGAACTAATACGCGGACCTTTGGTAGATATTGGTTCTTTTACAATTTGTACTAATAAACTTTGACCTGATTTTAGTACATCGTTAATACTTCCGTCTTTGTTGATGTCTTCTTCAAAACGAAAGTTTTTTAAAGTGAACTCTTTGTAATTACCTGTGCTTACTTTCTTAATGAATTTGTTTAAAGATTGTACTTGTGGTCCTAAATCGTGATAGTGTAAAAAACCATCTTTAGGATAACCAACATTTACAAAAGCGGCATTTAAACCAGTCATTACTTTTCCTATTTTAGCAAGAAAAATATCCCCGACTGAAAAATTATGGTCGCTTGTTTCTTTGTTTAACTCAATAAGTTTACCATCTCTTAGTAAGGCGAAATCAATATCAGAAGAATTGGAACGAATTATTAATTCTGTTTTCATTCTGAATATGGTTTTATGCCGTCGTAATTGCTTACGAAGACGGATTAAAATTTGTAAACAGGTATAATTTATACCATTTTAAGGTGTTAAAACCTTAATGTCAATGAACGTAGCTTATAAAAGCAACGAAAAAGTAAGCTACTGCTTACTTTTTCTTCTTATGACGATTTGCTCTCGCTCTTTTCTTTCTTTTGTGTGTAGAGATCTTAGCTCTCTTTCTTTTTTTACCACTTGGCATAGTTAAAATGTTTTGTAAAACCTTAGTTAATAAGGCTTTTGGTTAATACTTTCTTAATTATTTTACGGCTACTTTAGTTTTTACACCTTCAGTAAATACCTTAGAAGGTTTAAAAGCAGGTATGTTGTGTGCAGGAATCTTGATAGTAGTATTTTTAGAAATGTTTCTACCAGTTTTTTCTGCTCTAGTTTTAATAATAAAACTACCGAAACCTCTTAAATATACATTATCTCCACTCTCTAATGCATCTTTTACTTCGTCCATAAATGCTTCAACAGTCGCTAAAACATCTGCTTTTTCAATTCCACTCTTATCTGAAATTTTAGATACGATATCTGCTTTTGTCATTCTATATATTTTTTTGAAATTACTTTTTGAATTTTTGAGGGTGCAAATATATGATAATTAATCTATTCCGAAAAAAATAAGAATAAAAATATCTAAATAAAATATGTTAATTTTGCCGGCACAATTTACATAAATGTCTTTATCTAAACAATTAATTTTCTGGTATTTACAAAACAAAAGAGAACTTCCTTGGAGAAAAACTAAAGATCCGTATCGTGTTTGGTTAAGTGAAATTATGTTACAACAAACCCGCGTTGCGCAAGGCTTACCGTATTTTTTAAAGTTTACAGAAGCTTTTCCAACAGTATTTGATTTAGCAAAAGCTGAAGAAAGTGAAGTGTTAAAATTATGGCAAGGTTTGGGTTATTATTCAAGAGCAAGAAATTTACATTTTACAGCTAATTATATTTCGGAAGAGTTTAAAGGCGTATTTCCTAAAAGCTATAAAGAATTATTACAATTAAAAGGAGTAGGCGATTATACCGCCTCAGCAATTGCGTCTATTTGCTATGATGAGCCTGTTGCTGTGGTAGATGGTAATGTATATAGAGTGTTATCTCGTTATTTTGGAATAGCTACTCCTATTAATTCTACCAAAGGAATTAAAGAGTTTAAAAAGTTAGCACAAACTGTAATTGATGAGACGCAACCAGGAGTGTACAACCAAGCTATCATGGATTTTGGTGCTTTACACTGCAAGCCTCAAAATCCGCTGTGTGATGAATGTCCGCTAGCTGAAAGTTGTGTAGCATTGGCAAATAACAGTGTAAAAGAACTTCCTGTAAAAGAAAAGAAAATCAAAATAAAGAAACGTTATTTTAATTATTTGGTACCAGTTACAGAGGATAACCAAACAGTATTAGAAGAGCGTGTTGGAAAAGGAATTTGGCAAGGATTGTATCAATTTCCACTTGTGGAAACAAAAAAAGAAACGGACGAAAAAGAGTTGATAGAGCATGATCAATTCGTAAAATTATTTCCTGAAGAAACCACCATATCACTTTTTAATAAAGAAGATATTGTTCATAAATTGTCACATCAACATTTAGTTACGAAGTTTTGGGTAGTAAAAACGACCAATGTTAGTGAGAATACAATGAGTTGGTCAAAAGTAAAAGAGCAACCTGTGCCAGTGCTGATTGATAAGTTTTTGGAGGAATATCTAAACAAGGAGTCCTAATTTTTGTATATTTGATTTTACACTAAACTATAATGCTATGGCAGGAACAATAAACAAGGTTATTTTAATAGGACATTTAGGTGATGAGGTTAAAATGCACTATTTTGAAGGAGGAAATTCGATAGGGCGTTTTCCATTAGCTACTAATGAAACCTATACCAATCGTCAAACCGGAGAAAAGGTAACCAATGTTGAATGGCATAATATTGTAGTGCGTAATAAATTGGCTGAAATTTGTGAAAAATATTTAACCAAAGGAGATCGTGTGTATTGCGAAGGTCGTATAAAAACGCGTCAGTATGAAGTAGATGGTCAAAAACGATATGCTACCGAAATTCATGTACAAGACATGACGTTTTTATCTACTAAAAAAGACCCAAGTAGTCCGCAATCTAGCGCAGAACCAATGCAAGGAAATCCTACACCACCAAGTGTAGCTCCTGAAGAAGATGACGATTTACCATTTTAGTATAATTAAATTTTAAAAATTGGATCCAGAACCCGAACCTTTATTTTTATTATTATCAAGTTTTGATTGGTTAACAACCGTTAACCTTTTGCTTTTACTGCTTTTATTAATTTGTTCTGCACTAGTTTCAGGAACTGAAGTAGCGTTTTTTTCAATCTCACAAACCGAGTTAGATGAGTTGTCATCAAATTCGAAAGATGAAAATACAGTAGTAAAATTATTAAATGATCCCAAAAAATTACTAGGTACAATTTTAATTACCAATAACTTCATTAACATTCTTATTGTATTGTTATTTGCAAATATTGGTAAGGTATTGTTTACGGGGTTAGATTATGAGCTAGATTTTTATTTCTTCAATGTTTCTGTACTTTTTTTGATTGAAATTGTACTGATTACTTTTTTAATTTTATTGTTTGGAGAAGTATTACCAAAAGTATATGCAAGCAGAAAATCATTGCAGTTTGCCGAAATGATGGCAAAACCAATTCAGGTTTTAAACACCTTGTTAACTCCGTTAAGTTTTCCGCTTATCAAGTTAACTAGTGTTATAGAAAATAGACTAGGAAACAAAAACAACAACCTTTCAGTTGAGCGTTTATCACAAGCGTTAGAGCTAACTTCAGATGATGCTACAACCAAAGAAGAACAAAAAATTTTAGAGGGAATTGTAAGTTTTGGAAATACCGAAACAGTACAAATTATGAAACCTCGAACCGATGTTTGTGCCATTTCAGAAGATGCAAGTTATGAAGAGGTGCTACAAATGATTTTAAAGAACGGTTATTCAAGAAATCCTGTATATCGTGAAAATATGGATACCATTGTTGGGGTGTTGTATGCAAAAGATTTATTGGAGCATTTGAATAAGAAGACATTTAAATGGCAAAATCTATTAAGGGAAGCATTTTTTGTGCCTGAAAACAAAAAGTTAGACGATTTATTGATTGAGTTTCAAGAAAAGAAAAAACACCTAGCTATTGTAGTTGATGAATACGGAGGAACAAGTGGAATTGTAACCTTAGAAGATGTTATTGAAGAAATTGTAGGTGATATTAATGATGAATTTGATGATGAAGATTTGATCTACTCGAAACTTGATGAAAATAATTATATTTTTGAAGGAAAAATAACCATCAAAGATTTTTGCCGTGTCTTAGATGATGAAGATGAAGAGAAATTTGAAGAGGCCAAAGGAGAAAGTGAAACCCTCGCAGGCTTTATTTTAGAAGTTTCTGGAAAGTTTCCTAAAAAAGGCGAAAAAATAAACTTCAGTAATTATACGTTTACTATTGAAGCGTTGGCTAAAAAACGTATAAAACAAGTAAAAGTTACCCGAAATGCGTAAATTCTTTTTGCTGGCATCAGCAATATTTTTGATAAGTTGTAGTGAAGAAACCTTACCTAAACCTAAAGCATATTTAAGTTTAGAGTATCCTAGTAAAAGGTACAGCAAAATGCCACTTCAAAAGCCATATTCTTTTGAAACAACTCAAATAACACAATCTAAAAACTTACCAAAAAACTGGATTAAGGTTGAGTATCCAACTTTAAAAGCATCGGTAGATATTACGTATCGTCCAATTGAAGGAAATTTGAGGGAGTTGTTAATGGAGTCGGAAAAATTAGTGTTTGAACATGCTATAAAAGCAGATCAAATTACCGCACCTGTAGAATATGTAAATCCAAATACTAAGGTTTACGGGAGTTTATATCAAATTTTAGGGGATGCAGCTTCGCAAGTGCAGTTTCATGCAACAGACAGCTCTAAGCACTTTTTAAAAGGGTCTTTATTCTTTTATACAAAACCAAATTACGATTCTATTTTACCAGCAGTTGAATACATCAAAAAAGATATGATTCATATGATGGAAACGTTAGAATGGAAAGATTAAGCTATTGAATCGTTACTTTCCTACTCTGTAACCACAAATAAAATTGTAATCCGAATAAAATAGCACCTGATAATAAGTGCACAGCTTGCGTGCCTAAAGGGAATTCTGCATAGTACATTAAAATACCTGTAATCGTTTCTAAAAAGATTAAGAAAACTATCCAGTTTACTAGTTTATAACCTAAATTCTTTACTTGATTTAAGTAAAATAATCCCAAGTTTACCAATACAATTGCTATGGTAAACGAGCGATGAATGTAAAATTTAAGGTTAGGATCCATTAAGCTGTAGTGCTTGTTTTCAAATCCGTGTAATTTTACTTGTTCGTCAATAAATTGGCGTACTTGTGTTCCTAAAGCAATTTGAATTAAAGAAAATACAGCTGAAATAATAACTAGCTTGCTAAATAATGAATTGTATTTGTAAGATGCTTTTTTACGATCAGAAACGATGTAAAGTAGCCATAATAACAGGGCTATAATTACCAAACCACCAACCATGTGAATGGTGATAATTGTAGGTTTTAGGTTTGAGTCTACCACCGTTTTTCCAAGCCACGCTTCAAAGAGCATTAAAAAGAAAGCTCCGAATGATAAAAGTGTGATTTGTTTATTTTCTTTCCAAAATTTAACAGAAACAAAAATTAAAAATAGAAACGGAATCCCAGCCAAAGCAGAACTCAATCGGTTAATATATTCCGTCCAAGTATGAAATTTATTAAACTTAGCGTAATCGTGTTTGGTGTACTTTTCCCAATTGTTAGCATTAAATTCATCAGTGGTTTTAATGTTATGTCCCGCAACAAATAACGCTTCATCTTTTACGATAATCATTCCTTTTTTGTACTCGTAATTAGGTTGCCAAGTAATTTCTTCTTCAGAAGTTGGCGGAATGTAATATCCGAAACACTTTGGCCAATCAGGACAGCCCATTCCAGAACCTGTCATACGAACAACAGAACCAGCTAAAAAAATTACATATACCGCAATTAACGAGATTTTTACAATGAGAGGAAAATGTTTCTTCATCTGATGAAAAGTTTTAGCAAAGATACTTAAAAGCCATAAAAAAAGCTCCTAATTTAGGAGCTTTCAATATTGTTTAAAATAAGCAATTATGCTTTTTTTGTTTCAGCACAACAAGCCATAGTGCAATCTTCTTTACAAGCAGCTTTTTCAGCTTCTGTTTTTGTACAGCACTCTTTTTTACAATCGTCGCCACAAGCTTTTTTATCAGCATCTTTTTTTGCGCAACATGCCATAGTGCAATCAGCCTTACAAGCTTTCTCATCTACTTTTTTAGTAGTTTCAGCAGCTTTGTACATATCACCGCTACCAATTCCTTCAATAAAAGCAATTAATTCAGCTTTGTTAGTTTTGTTAGCATCATATTTTATAGTTGCAATACTATCGTTAAATACAACGTTAGCTTCTAAAACTCCATCCTTTTTATTTAAATCAGAAGCTATTTTTCTAGCGCATCCTATTTCACAAGTCATTCCTGAAATGTTTAATGAAAGTTCTTGCGGATTAGCTTCTGCTACTGTTTCGGTTTTTTGTTCTTGAGCTTCTTCTTTTTTAGCTTCACTTTTACAAGCAATCATTGTTAAACTTACAAAAGCAGCAACAAAAAATATTTTTAAAAATTTCATCATTTTTATTTATTGAATTATTCTGCAAATTTATTAATAAAATCAAAATTTAAAATATAAATAAGCGACTTTTGTTATTAAAATACTTGATAATGAATAAGCAACAACAAAAATGGTTGTTTTTAATTGTGCTTTCGCTAGTTTGGGGAAGCTCTTTTATTTTGATGAAAAAGGCGCTTATTGGTTTAACCCCAGTACAAGTAGGAGCTTTACGAATGTTAATTTCAGCAGTTTTTTTATTGTTAATTGGGTTTAGAAGTATTCGGAAAATTGAAAAAAAGCATTGGAAATACATTGCAATAACTGCCGCTTTAGGAACTTTCTTCCCGGTCTTTTTGTTTGCTTTTGCCATTAATGGAATTGATAGTTCTATCGCAGCTATTTTAAATTCCTTAACGCCTTTTAATACGTTTATGTTCGGAGCATTAGTGTTTGGTTTTGCGTTTAAAAAGAAACAACTTATCGGAATCTTAGTTGGATTAATTGGTACGTTGGTTTTGATTTTAAAAGGAGCAGAGCTAAATCCGAACCAAAATTATTGGTATGCTTTGTTGGTGATTATTGCTTCTGTAGGCTATGCTTTTAACGTGAATATTATTAAAAAATATTTATCAGATTTAGATGCTTTGGCAATTACGACAGGACATTTTCTGTTGCTATCGATTCCAGCGTTATTGGTATTGACTTTTTCTGGTTTTTTCTCAACGTTTGAAGTAACTCCTAACACAACGAATTCCTTAGGTTATGTAGCTGTTTTAGCCATTTTTGGAACAGGAATAGCTAAAGTGTTATTTAATAAATTAATACATATTTCTTCACCTGTATTTTCCTCTTCAGTAACGTATGTAATACCTGTCGTAGCGGTTATGTGGGGCGTTATTGATGGTGAAAAATTAAGTTTTATTCAATTTTTTGCTGGCGGAATAATTTTATTAGGTGTTTGGTTGGTGAATAAGGCGAAGTAGTTTTTTTAGTAGTCAGTAGTCAGTAGTCAGTAGTTAGGTGTAAGGGGTTAGTTTTTACAAAAAAAAAGAACCAAAACTTGCGTCTTGGTTCTCTTAATTTTTAACTAAAAAGTTTATTTATTATTGAAAATCAGCGTCAGTAACTCCTTCGTTGATTTTAGCCTCTTTTAAAATGAATTGTACTTTTTGTGGGCCTAAACTTCCTGTTTTTTTAGTAGCAAACTTTACTCCACCAAAATCTTTATAATCACTGTATAAAGCTTCTTGGTTTTGTGTTTGTCCACCCATGTTAATTGTTTGGGTTTCTTTTAATTTTAAACCATTATTAACATCATAATAAAAAGAAGTAGAAACAACAGCTCCTTTTTTAGCAACTACATATACTTCTTTACCGTTAATAGTTTCGATACCTGTTAATTTAGCATCAGCATTAGCTAATAAACCAATTTCAGGAAAAACTCCTAAAAGTTGCGTCATATCATTTGCCATAGCAGGAGGTAACGCTTGTCCGTTCATTTTTACAGCACTTTTATCCATTACAACTTTCATCATAACGTTTCCATTCATTGCTGTTGTATTAGCATAATGTGTAGCATTTCTTTTTTCAGTGCTTTCAATTTTTGTTCCTTGCATTTCTGTACCGTAAACAACCATGGTTGTTTTTAAGCTCTTAATTTTATCAGTACCACCAATAGCATCAAAATACTTGTTAAGTACAGTTTCTTTGGTTACACCAGCAGGAATTGCTTTTTTCATTGCAGGCTTTTCGGTAGGGTTTCCGTTTTTGTCAAAATAGTTGATTTTGTAATCAGCAGTTTTTTCTAAATTCTTTAAAACATCAATTCCTTTACCAGTAATGATAATACGAGCTTTATCGCCTTTAAAATATTTAATAGCTGCATTTTGAACATCGTCTAGCGTTACAGCGTTAATGTTTTTTAAATAGTTTTGGTAATAATCTTCAGGTAAGTTATTTGTTAAAATATTTAATGCGTAATTCGCTACAGTTTGAGGTTTTTCAACATTACGAACAAAGCTTCCAATGTATTTTGCTTTCGCAATATCTAACTCTTCTTGAGTCGCTTTTTGGTAACGAATTTTGTTGATTTCTTTCATCGCTTCAACCATAGCACTATCAGTAACCATGTTTCTTACCGATGCTGAAGTTTTAAAACGAGATGCGTATCTGTCAGCTCCAATTCCTGAGTAAGCTCCGTAAGTATAACCTTTATCTTCACGAAGGTTTTTGTACAATCTACCAGTACCACCACCACCAAGAATTTGGTTAGCTAATAAAGCAGCATAGTAATCTTTATCACCCATTTTTAAATTAACAGCATTTACAATTGCTAATTCTGACTGAACAGCATTTGGCATATCGATAAAGTTGATTTCAGTAGTTGTAGGGTTTTCAACTTTTGGTAAAGTTTGAGCTGCTAACTCTCCTTTTTTCCATCCGTTGAATAAGTTTTCAACTTGAGATTTTGCATCCTTAAAAGTAATATCACCAATAATAATTAAATACGCATTGTTTGGTTTATAGGTGTTGTTGTATAAATCTTTTACATCTTGAAGCGTAACATTTTTTAAGGTTTCTTCTGTTGTAAATTCTCCATAAGGGTGATTTTTACCATAGATTAAAGCACTTTCTACTCTACCAGCAATAGCAGCAACGTTGTTTTCGTTCGATTTAATCCCGTCAAGAGCTTGCTTCATTTGCTTGTCAAACTCCTCTTGAGTAAACACAGGGTTAAAAGCAGCATCTGCCATTAAACCTAATACTTTTGGAAAGTATTTTGATAATGAGCTTGCTCTTGCACCTTCGTTCCAAAAAGAGATGTTTGCTCCTAAAAAGTCAACTTCTTCGTCAAATTTAGCTTTTGGAGTATTTGTAGATCCAGTACCTAACATTCCGCTTAACAAACCTTCAACTCCTTTTTTGTTTCCAAAAGACATTGGTGGATTGTCTATCGTTAAAGTTGCAGTTACTCTAGGTAATTTGTTGTTTTCAACCACTAAAACTCGCAATCCGTTAGGCAATGTGAATTTTTTAGGAGTTCCTAAATTAATTTTAGGAGCAGGTCCTGGTTTTGGTTGTTGGGTTCTATCAATCTGTGCTGAAACAGTTAATGATAGAAATAATATTGTGATTATTGAAAATATTTTTTTCATTAAAATTCAGTTTAGATGATTATTTCTTTTTTGGTAAATATTCGATAACAACACGACGATTTTTAGCTAAATATTTTTTAGCTACGTCTCTAATTTCTTCTTTGGTGATAGAGTTGATAACTTCCAACTCTTTATTAATTTGATTGGTATCACCTACTAACATATAGTTTCTTGCTAAAGAGTTTGCAACACCTTCAATGCTTGAGTTTGAAGCAACGAATTGATTTTCGAACTTGTTACGTACCTTTTGTAAGTCTCTGTCAGAAATTAATTCCGTTTGTAATTTCTCAATTTCTTCATCCATTTCTTTAATTAAGTCATCTAAAGAAGTTTCTCCTAAAGGAATCGCACCGATATTGTACACACTATAATCTTCTAAAGTTCTTGCAAAAGAGAATACTTGTAAGGCTTTTTTCTTATCGTCAACTAACTTTTTGTATAAACGAGAACTTCTTCCGTCACTTAAAATAGTAGAAATAACATCTAAAATTTTAGAATCTCTTTCTTTCATTGAAGGAGTTTTGTGAGCTAATAAAAGAGCTGGTAATTGAATGTTAGAATCGTATTCTTTAACTCTTTTTTCTTGAGTTCTTTCTGGCTCAACAACTTTTACACGTTTAGCAAGTGTACGTGCAGGAATTGGTTCAAAATACTCTTTAATCATTTTTTTAGTACTAGCTTTTTCAAAATCACCAGCTACTACTAACACTGCATTGTTAGGCATGTACCATTTGTTGTAAAAATCTTGGAACTCTGCTAAAGTAGCAGCATCTAAATCTTTAATGTAACCAATCATTGGTCTACCATAATTGTGCTTGTCAAAAATGTGGTTGTAAACATCTCCGTAAATGATTTTTCCATAAGGAGCATTATCCATACGTTGACGCTTTTCTTCTTTTACCACCTCGTTTTGTGTATCAACTGCTTTTTGGTCGATAATTGGGTGTAATAAACGCTCAGACTCCATCCATAAACCTAACTGTAAGTTGTTAGAAGGGAAAGTTTCGTAGTAGTAAGTTCTATCCCAGTTGGTATTTGCATTTCCTGTTCCACCGTTGGCAGCTTCAATTTTATTCCATTCACCACGACCAATATTTTTTGTTCCTGTGAATAATAAATGCTCGTAAAAATGCGCCATTCCTGTCTTTCCAGTTTCTTCATCTTTCGATCCAACATGGTACATAACCGCTACCGTAACTACAGGCGCAGAACTGTCTTGATGTAAAATAACGTGCATTCCGTTATTTAAATCGTATTCTTCAAACTCCACTTTTTGTGCATTAGCAGAAAAACCTACTAATAAAGCTGAAGCTAGAGTGATAACTCTTTTTCTCATTGATTGAAATTTAATTTTAATTTGTTTTTAATTAGTATATGTGACGTTAACTTATTTGTTTTGTTACAGAATTAGGATGAGAAATGATAAAATTTGCGTTAAGAGAGTAATTTTCTGATGAATAGATTGTTTCTTGAAGTAAAAAACGTATATTTGCACCCGCATTTTCAATAAGAAAGTGTGAATAAAAGTATAAACGCAAAACAAATAGTATGTACGCAATCGTAGAGATAGCAGGGCAACAGTTTAAAGTAGCAAAAGACCAAAAAGTATACGTACACCGTTTACAAGAGGCAGAAGGATCAAAAGTAACTTTTGATAAAGTAATGCTTGTTGAAGAGAACGGAAACGTTACAATTGGCGCCCCAGCTATAGAAGGTGCAGGAGTAACTGCAAAGATTTTAGGTCACTTAAAAGGTGATAAAGTAATCGTTTTCAAAAAGAAAAGAAGAAAAGGTTACAAGAAGAAAAATGGACACAGACAGTATTTAACTGAAATCCAAATTGAAGGAATTGCTACTTCTGGTGTTAAGGCAGCTGCTAAAAAAGAAGCTCCTAAAGCAGAAGCAAAGACTGAATCTAACGATTTAAGTTCTATGACTGTTGCAGAATTAAAAGCTTTAGCTAAAGAGCAAGGTATTTCAGGATACACTTCTTTAAAGAAAGCAGAATTAATTGAAGCATTAAGTAAATAATTAACTTTAAAAACTTACAAAGATGGCTCATAAGAAAGGTGTCGGTAGTTCGAAGAACGGTCGTGAATCGGAATCGAAACGATTAGGAGTAAAGATTTTTGGAGGACAAGCTGCAATTGCAGGTAACATTATTGTTCGTCAAAGAGGAACTCAACACAATCCAGGTGAAAACGTTTACATGGGTAAAGATCATACTTTACACGCTAAAGTTGATGGTGTTGTAAAATTCCAAAAGAAAAGAGATAACAAATCATACGTTTCTGTAACTCCATTCGAGGCTTAAGAAACTAACTGATTAGATAAGATAAAAGCTCAACTAGAAATAGTTGAGCTTTTTTTGTATATAAACCGAACATTAAAATTTATACAAAAAAACACCGCTCGTTAAAGCGGTGTTTCATAACTTAATATCATTATTGATTAATCCCCCAATTTATCAATATGATTCCCCTTGTGTATTACACTACAAATATCAGAGGAAAAAAGATGTTTTTAGGGGGTAGATGTATAAATGGTTTGTTTTTTTGTGTAAATGGTAATTATTTTATGATACTATAGCTCTTTAGTTATGGTTTAAATAAAGCGTTATCTATATATTTTATTTTTAAGATATTATCTATTACATTTGGTACAAATGTACACACAATGTTAAGAGCTGTAATAGTTGATGACGAACCGAAAGCAATACAAGGGTTGTCTTGGGAGTTATCAAATTTTAATGAAGATATAGAAATTATCGAAACATTTACCGAAGCAGAAAAAGCAATTAAATATATTAATGAAAATGATATTGATTGCCTTTTTTTAGATATAGAAATGCCTACGATGGATGGTTTTCAGTTGTTAGAAAAACTAGATAACAAAGATTTTGCTATTATAATTACCACTGCATATAATGAATATGCTATTAAAGCATTAAAAAATCAAGCAATAGATTATCTTTTAAAACCAATTGATTCAGATGATTTAGAAGAAACCATAGGTAGAATAAAACTTCACCATAAGAAGTATAACAATACAGAAAAGGTTGAAAAAATATTATCTAGCTTCAATAAAAAATTCAATAGAAGAAAAATTACGATAAACACCGATGGAAAACTGGTTTTTTTATCTGAAGATGAAATTCTATTTGTAGAATCTGATGGAAATTATTCAACCATACATACTTCAGGAAATAAAAAAATTGTAGTCACCAAAAAATTGAAAGAAATAGATTCGTTACTTCCTGAAGATCATTTTTTTAGAATACACAATTCTTACATTATCAATCTAAATAAAATTAAAGAGTTTTTAAAGTCTGATGGCTATGTTGTGTTAGAGAATAATCATAAAATTCCTGTGTCTCGTCAGAGAAAATCAGATTTCTTAGAAAAATTTTAGTTGTAAATGAAGCAGTTAGTAATTATCCCTTTTCTTTTTTTAATAATTTTTTCTAGCTATGCTATAAATGATAGAGGAAGTAAAGATAGTCTCATTCATATAGCGGTAATTAAAAAAAATGATAATTATTACGAGCTGTACCGTTTTTTTGAAAGAGGTAGATTTGATAGCGAAGAGATCGATTTACTCTTTAAAGAAAGCAGAAAAAACAATTATAAGCTAGGAGAAGTTTACGCGTATAACTTATTAGGAAGAAGTTTTAGAAATAACTCCTTCTTTGATAAGTCTATAGAAAACCATTTAAAAGCTTTAGAGCTTGCAAGAAAAATAAATAATGTAAATGCTGAGATTGTTACTCTTAATCAAATAGGTGTAGTTTACAGACGTCAAGACAAGGTTAGGAGTGCTCTTAACTATCATCAAATGGCGTTAGAGCTAGCAGATAAAATTGAACGACCAGATATAGATACTAAAATAAGTATTAGTATTTCTAACAACAGTATCGGTAACATCTACTTAGCCTTAAAACAATATCAGCTAGCATTAGAAATGTTTAAAAAGTCTATTTTAATACAAGGTAGAACAGGAGATAAAAGAGGGCTGGCAATAAATTATCAGAATATAGGATTTGCGTTTAAAAATTTAGGAGATATAGATGCTGCGTTAGAGCATTATCAAAAATCGTTGGCGTATAACTTAGAAATTAAATCTGACTTAGGAAAAGTAATATGTCACCAAAGTATAGGTGATGTTTTATTAATGCAAGGAAAATATGAAGAGGCTTATAATTATGTAAATGAAGTTGTTCCTGTTTCTGAGAAAATAGGAAATCAGTATTATACCTCAGAGATCTTTGCAACTTTAGGATACATCCAATTAAAATTAGATAGTTTAGGTAAAGCAAAAGTGAACCTCGAAAAAGCATTAGAAATAGCAAAAAAACATAAAATTCCTTCAGGAATAAACAAGTCTAACCTGTATTTATCTGAATTTTATGAAGAAAAAGGAGATTTTAAAAAAGCATATAATTTTTATAAAAAATCAATAGAAGGAGAACGAAAAACTTTCAATGACAAAAATATTTCTTACGTAAACAACCTTATTAATAAATATGATAATGAGGTAAGTAGAAATAAAATTAAAAGTTTAGCAAAGGAGAATGAGATTGCTAAACTTAAATTACTTCGAAATAGAAATGTTTTAATCATTGCCTTAGTTTCTATAGCGTTATTAGGGGTATTGTTGTATTCTATGTACAGACAACGTTTGTTAAATAACGACAAAAAAATATTGAAACTAGAACAAGAAGCATTGAGAATTCAAATGAATCCACATTTTGTTTTTAATGCCTTAAATTCAATAAAGTTGTATGTTATTAACAACGAACAAAAGAATGCGGTACACTACTTAAACAAGTTTTCAAAGTTAATTCGAAGTATTTTAGAATCTTCATCAGTAAAAGAGGTGACTCTTAGTGAAGAGCTAAAAACCATGAATTTATACATGAGTATTGAAAATATCCGATTTTCTAATGAGATAAATTATATAGAAAAGGTTGACCCTAGTGTAAATATTGAAAGAATTAAAATACCGCCTTTAATTTTACAACCATTTTTAGAAAATTCGATTTGGCATGGATTATCATCTAAAAAAGGTGAAAAGGAAGTGACTTTGTCTGTAAATAAAATTTCTGATGAATTCATTCAAATAGACATTGTTGATAACGGGATAGGAAGAGATGCAGCGTTGAAAATTAGAAATAATAAATCACTAAACAGAAAGTCTATAGGAATTGATTTGACTAAAGAAAGACTGAAAAACTTCGCTAATGAATACAAAAATAATTTTTCATTAGAATATTCAGATGTAATCGATGAAAATGGAAACAAAAGCGGAACGAAAGTTTCACTAAAAATACCAATTATTTAAAAATCGAACTTTAATTGAACCCAAACGGGTTCTTTTTTTTCTGTGTTCAAATTACTAAAAGAAATTCCTAACAAGCGAACAGAATTGGTAAGAGTATCTTGATATAACAACTCTTTTACGATAGGGTAGAACTCATTTTTTAATTGTAGAAAGTGATTGGTGGTTTTACTACGAGTTTGTTGCGTAAAATCGCTGTATTTGATTTTTAAGGTAACTGTTTTTCCTTTGGTGTTCGATTTTTTCATGCGACGCTCTAGTTCATCAGCAATTTTATCAAGCCGCTCTAACATAAATACTTCGGAAGATAAATTTTCACGAAAAGTAGTTTCGGCAGCAATTGATTTTCGAATACGATTAGGTTTTACTGCTGAATTATGAATCCCTCGAACAATATGGTAATAATGTATGCCAGATTTTCCAAATAATTTAGAAAGTTCTTCCAGTGATTTCTGTTTTAAATCTAATCCAGTAAAAATGCCGAGGTTGTGCATTTTTGCAGCGGTAACTTTACCTACTCCATAAAATTTATTTACAGGTAATTGTTCTAGAAATTCAAGAACTTCTTCTGGATTTATAGTTTTCTGTCCATTGGGTTTATTAATATCAGAAGCTACTTTGGCAATAAATTTATTAATAGATATTCCCGCGGATGCTCGTAACTCTAATTCATCCCAAATTCGCTGACGAATTTCTTGAGCAATCATACTAGCTGACGGATTCCCTTTTTTGTTTTCAGTAACATCTAAGTACGCTTCGTCCAACGATAGAGGTTCAACCAAATCGGTATAGTCGTAAAATATCTTCCTAATTTTAGAGGATATTTCTTTGTAGCGATCAAATCTAGGAGGTACAAAGATGATGTGTGGACATTTTTGTTTTGCTAAAACACCACTCATAGCAGAACGTACTCCAAACTTTCGAGCTTCGTAACTAGCAGCAGAAACCACACCTCGCACTTCATTACCACCCACAGCAACGGGTTTTCCTCTTAGTTCAGGATTATCCAATTGCTCTACAGATGCATAAAAAGCATCCATATCCACATGAATAATTTTACGAAAAGGAGGTTGTAAGTCCATTGTGTAAAAATAACAAAAGCCCTCGTAAGAGAGCTTTTGTTAGTCTTGATTCTTTTCTTAAAAACTATACTTGTTTTACTTCAATAATATTCACAGGACACGCTTTTTTAGCTTCGTGTGAAGACTCAAAAATACTATCGTCGTGTGATTTTATGGTAAAGAAACCTTTCTTTTCTGTAGAATGTAATAAAACCGATTTCCCATCTTTTTTCGACATTTGAAATTGTGCTGGAGCTAATTCCACGCAATAATTACAGCCAATACACTTGTTTCTTTGTAAGGTAATTACAATCATTAGTTTTTAGCAAATTCAGTTTTTACAATTTTGTATAACTTGTCTGATGAGCGAATTCTGAAATCTAATTTCATAGTAACTTCATCACCTTTGGTAGCCGTTTGTGCTTCTTTATCGTTTACAAACATACTTTTTAACTCCATTTCTTGAGCACCTGTGGTAGGACCTGTAATTAAAATGGTGTCACCCACAGCTAAATCGTATGCTTCTATTTTAAATTCACCAATTTCAGCTTTAGGGAAATAGTGCATTCCTTTTCCTAAGTACACTTTCTTTTGAGTAGCATGTGAACCTGGTTCTTTACTCCACTCACCTAATTTCTGACCTAAGTAATATCCATTCCAGAAACCGCGATTGTACACTTTTTCAAGTTCTAGCATCCAGCTAATTACCTTTTCTTTATCGTAAGTTCCGTTCTGTAAGCTGTCAATAGCGTCACGATAACATTTAATTACTTTGGCAACATATTCAGGAGCGCGACCACGACCTTCAATCTTCAACACTTTAATTCCAGCATCTGCAACTTGATCTAAGAAATCAATCGTACACAAATCTTTTGGAGACATGATGTACTCATTGTCTAATTCCATTTCAAAACCAGATTCCTGATCAATTACGGTATACTTTTTACGACAATTTTGTTTACAAGCACCTCTGTTTGCAGATGAATTGTGTGAATGTAAACTCATGTAGCATTTTCCAGAAACAGCCATACATAAAGCCCCGTGACCAAAAATTTCAATCTCTAACAAGCGACCAGAAGGTCCTTTGATTTGTTCTTTTTCAATCTGTTCAGTAATCTTTTTTACTTGACGTAAACTCAATTCTCTACTCAACACTACAGTATCGGCAAACATGGCATAAAACTTCACCGTTTCGATATTGGTAATGTTGATTTGAGTGGAAATATGAACTTCCATATTTTCAGCTCTTGCCATTGCAATTACAGCCTGATCCATAGCAATTACCGCAGTAATATTTGCTTCTTTGGCTCTTTTGATTAAGGTTTTTACGATAGATAAATCATGATCGTACACAATGGTGTTTAAGGTCAAATAGGTACGAACATTTTTTTCAGAACATCTACGTGAAATTTCTTCTAAATCATCTAAGGTAAAGTTGATAGATGCTCGAGCACGCATATTTAATTGTTCAACACCAAAATATACTGAATCACATCCATTGTCTAACGCTGCTTGTAACGACTCGAAATTACCAGCAGGTGCCATTAATTCAATCTTTTGCATTACTTCTTATATTTTAAAGCTTCTGAACGTCCTTTTTTGAATATTTTATTGCTCGCGTGTTTTCCTTTGCGTAATTCTTTTTGCTCCTCGTAAGATAAATGAATGATGTCTTGGCACTCAGGAGAACAGGTGTTTTCCATTTTTTCAGCACATTCATCACATTGAATGAATAACAAGTGGCAACCTTCGTTGGCGCAGTTGGTATGTGTATCGCAAGGTTTTCCACATTGATGACAGTTAGAAATCACATCATCAGAAATCTTTTCAGCACGTCTGTGATCAAACACGAAGTTTTTTCCTAAAAATTTATTTTCTATACCTTCAGCTTTTACCTGACGGGTATATTCAATAATTCCTCCTTCTAGCTGGAAAACATTTTTAAAACCTTTGTGTTTATAGTAGGCAGAAGCTTTTTCGCAACGAATTCCTCCTGTACAATACATCAACAGGTTTTTATCTTCTTTATGGTTTTTTAAGTCTTCTTCAATAATATCTAACGAATCTCTAAATGTATCTACATCTGGAGTTACAGCACCTTCAAAATGTCCAATTTCACTTTCGTAATGATTACGCATGTCTACACAAACCGTATTAGGATCCGCTAACATTTCGTTAAATTCTTTTGCAGATAAATGCACTCCTTTATTAGTTACATCAAAAGTGTCGTCATTTAATCCGTCAGCTACGATTTTATCACGAACCTTTACTTTTAATTTTAAAAATGATTTATTGTCGTGTTCAACAGCTACATTTAAACGAATTCCCTCTAAAAAAGAAATACTGTCTAATTGTTTTTTTAAAGCGTTGAAATTTTCAGCAGGAACAGAAATTTGAGCATTGATTCCTTCATAAGAAACATAGGTTCTTCCTAATACTTCTAGCTCATTCCATTCTAGGAATAGTTTATTTCTAAATAGGGTTGGATTTTCTATCTTGTAATATCGATAGAAAGAAATAGTAATACGGTCTTTACCCGCTTCGTCTATTAATTTAGCGCGTTCTTCTGCGCTTAACTTGTTGTACAGTTGCATGCTATACCTTTTAAGTTAAACAATATTTTATTGATTTTGCATAAAATCGGTGCAAATGTACTGATTTTTTGCGTTTTACTCGGTAATTGAGCCTTAAACATTTAAAACTGTAATTATATATACTAAATGATTAGTGGCTAGTTTTTAGGTGTTTTACTGTTTAAAACAAGACTTTTAAATGAAAAGTGATGTAATTTTAAACTTTAACGCTTTTTTTTATACAAATAAGATACAACCAATTTAATTTTTTTAAACCTTTGTACCATACAAACAATTAATTTTTATACTCAAATAGCAAAAAGATGAGAGTAGCAGTAGTAGGAGCTACCGGAATGGTAGGCAATGTAATGTTACAAGTATTAGCAGAACGTAATTTCCCAGTAACAGAATTAATTCCTGTTGCGTCAGAACGTTCAGTAGGAAATCAAATTGAATTTCAAGGAACAAATTATACAGTAGTAGGTTTAGAAACCGCAGTTACGATGCGACCAGATATTGCGTTGTTTTCTGCTGGAGGAGATACATCGTTAGAATGGGCTCCAAAATTTGCTGAGGTTGGTACAACCGTAATTGATAATTCATCAGCATGGAGAATGGATCCAACAAAGAAGTTAGTAGTTCCAGAAATCAACGGAGATGTACTAACTAGTGAAGATAAAATCATTGCAAATCCTAACTGTTCAACTATTCAATTGGTAATGGCATTGGCACCATTACATAAAGAATATCAAATGAAACGTGTGGTGATTTCTACTTACCAATCTGTTTCAGGAACGGGTGTAAAAGCTGTTCAACAATTAGACAATGAAGAGGCAGGAGTTGAAGGAGAAATGGCGTATCCACACCCTATTGGAAGAAATGCATTACCACATTGTGATGTGTTTTTAGAAAATGGGTACACTAAAGAGGAAATGAAATTGGTAAAAGAACCAAAAAAGATTTTACGAGACGATTCTTTTAGTATTACAGCAACAGCGGTTAGAATTCCAACAGCGGGTGGACATTCTGAATCGGTGAATGTTCAGTTTGAAAACGATTTTGAATTAGAGAAAGTTCGTGAATTACTTGCTCAATCAGATGGAGTTATTGTACAAGATGATGTACAAAACAACGTTTATCCAATGCCTATTTTAGCAAATAATAAAGATGAGATTTTTGTGGGTAGAATCAGAAGAGACGAATCTCAGCCAAATACCTTAAATATGTGGATTGTTGCAGATAATTTGCGTAAAGGAGCGGCGACCAATACAATTCAAATAGCAGAATATTTAGTGGCTAACAATTTAGTAAAGTCATCAGTTACTGCTTAGAAAGAAGTAAACATAAATAATATGTAAAAATCCTGTACTTACAAGTGCAGGATTTTTATTTTTGGAATATGATGAACAAAGAGCAAATAATACAAAACACAATTGAGTTTGTAAAAGAAACTTTGCAAGGAGCAGAGGGCGGGCATGATTTTTTTCACATTGAACGCGTATATAAAAACGCATTGTTGATAGCAGAAGGTGAAAATGTAGATGTATTTGTGGTTTCCATAGGAGCTTTGCTGCATGATATAGCGGATAGCAAATTTTACAATGGTGATGAAACTGTTGGGCCGCAAAAAGCGAGAGCATTTTTAGAAAGCCAGAAAGTTCCTGAAGATATAATTACTCATATAGAAGAAATAATTACGAACATTTCTTTTAAAGGAGGAAATTTTGAACAAAAGTTCACTTCTCCTGAACTTGATGTAATTCAGGATGCAGACCGATTAGATGCTATTGGCGCTATTGGTATTGCTCGTTGTTTTAATTATGGGGGTTTTAAAAACAGGGAATTGTACAATCCTGAGATTCCTCCGAATTTAAAGATGACAAAAGAGGAGTATAAAAAGTCTACTGCGCCAACTATTAATCATTTTTATGAAAAGTTATTATTATTAAAAGATAAAATGAACACACAAGCAGGTAAAGCTATTGCAGCACAAAGACACGCATACATGGAGGACTTTTTACAGCAGTTTTACAATGAGTGGAATGGAAAGGTTTAGTGTTTTTTAAATAATAATGTAAAAATATGGTTATTTTAATAAAAAATTTACGTTAAAATTTGGCTGTTATTGAATTTAATATATATTTGTCTCAGTTAATAAGCCCCCTATTTATTAATGTAATCCCCTTAATGAAAAAAAAGCATCTAACCTAGGTTAGATGCTTTTTTTGCTTGTGTGATATAGCGTATTATTTTCCAGGGAAATCTGGTTTACGTTTTTCTAAAAAGGCAGTAGTTCCTTCTTTAAAATCTTCGGTTCCAAAACAATTTCCGAACTCAGTGATTTCTGTTTCAAAACCATTAACTCCATCTTTAAAATTATCGTTTACAGCTTTAATTGCTGCACTGATTGCTACAGATGAATTTCGCATAATTTTAGAAGCAATTTTTTCAGCCAAAGGAAGTAATTCTTCTTGTGAAGTTACATGGTTAACTAAACCAGCGTCTTTTGCTTCATCAGCAGAAATCATACCTGCTGTCATGATTAATTCCATAGCTTTTCCCTTACCTACTAATTGTGGTAAGCGTTGTGTACCTCCATATCCAGGAATAACCCCTAAAGATACTTCAGGCAAGCCCATTTTAGCATTGTCTGAAGCTACTCTAAAATGACAAGCCATTGCTAATTCTAATCCTCCACCTAAAGCAAAACCGTTAACAGCGGCAATAACAGGAGTAGATAGGTTTTCAACAAAATCAAATAAAGTTTCCTGTCCTTTTTTTGCTAACATTCCTCCCTCTTCAATAGAAAAATGAGCAAATTCAGAAATATCTGCACCGGCAACAAAAGCTTTTTCACCACTTCCTGTAATGATGATTACTTTAACTGCTGAATCGTCTTCTAAAGCTTTAAAAGCACTGTGTAATTCTTCAATTGTAGCTTTGTTTAAAGCGTTTAATTTTTTTGGTCTGTTGATGGTAACAGATGCTAGTCCGTTAGCTTGTTCAACTAAAATATTTTCAAAATTCATGATACTATTTATGTTTTTGGTAAAATTATGGTAAAAACGGTTCCTACTCCTTTGGTTGAAGTCAAAGAAATAGATCCGTCATACGCTTCAATAATATTTTTTATAATTGATAAACCTAGCCCCATTCCACTTGTTTTTGTGGTGAATTTAGGTTCGAAAACAAGCTCTTTGTTTTTTTCGCTAATTCCCTTACCGTTATCAGAAACCGTAATTTTAACACTGTTTCCTTCCGAAGCCACTTTTACTTCAATTTTTGGGTTTTTATCAGTTTCTTTTATTGCTTGTATTGAGTTTTTAACCAAATTAGTTACAATTCGTACCAATTGTGTTTTATCAAGACTCGCATAAAGTTCTTTTTCTTGCGGAAGATATTCTATATAATCTTCGGTAAAAATATCTAGTGAATGCTTAACAACATCTACTACATTTAGTTTTTCACGACGCTGCGTTGGCATTTTAGCAAAGTCAGAAAAAGCAGAGGCAATAGAACTCATCACATCAATTTGCTGAATAAGAGTTTCACTGTATTCAGACATCTTTTCTTTTATATTTGGATCGTTCGGGTCAAATTTTCTTTCAAAACTTTGCACCGATAAACGCATTGGAGTTAGCGGATTTTTAATTTCATGCGCTACTTGTTTTGCCATTTCTCTCCAAGCTTGCTCACGTTCACTTTTAGCAAGTCTAGCAGCACTATCTTCTAACTGATCTATCATATTATTGTAGGCAGCTACTAACGAGTTAATTTCTGAACTAGCAGAGTTCAACGTAATTTTTTCGTTGCGTTTGTTTAAGCGTGTTTCTTTAATTTTTTCTGAAATTGTCTGAATAGAACGCGTAATGTATGTTGATAAGAAATAGGCTAAAACAATTGCGATGATGAGCATTAATAAATACACCAATGACAAGCGTGAAATAAATTCGCGAAGTTCGTGCTGTTGTTCTTCGTTGTCTTGAGCAATTTGCAATTCTAAAATTCCAATTCGTTTAAAACGAGTATCGTTAATATACGAGTAAGAAGACTGGTAGGTAACTCCTTTTTCTGTTCTACTTTTTAAGATTTTATGATTGGAGTTATTAGCAAGAGTTCTAATGGTTTCATCAGAAAGATTGTTGCCTTCTTTTTTGTCGAAATTATAAGGGATAGAAGACTTTAACAGATTACCATCCATGTCATACATTGAAATGGTAAGTTTATGTACATAAGCAATGTCATAAATTCTGTCTTGAAATATTTTAGCTAAATTTTGAGTAGTTACAGGATACGTTGTTCTACGTTTTAACTCTATTTCGATATCTTGTTTTGTAGATGCTTCTTTACGTTCAAACCTTGAGATGTTATAATCTTTAGTTTGTTCATCGTACTGGTAAATTGTGACTAAAACAATTAAAATAGAAGCCAATAACACTAAAAGTATCATTGACAAGAATATTCTAATCCGTAGCGATATGTTATTGAAAATGTACAATTTTATGGTTTAATTCTTTTAGTTTTCATTAATAAAGTATCGTCCTTATCACCGTCGTTATCCCAATCGTATGTAGAGGCAGCTTCAAAACCATTTTCAGCTATTTTTATTGTATACCAAGCTTGCACTTGATTTCCTAAATATAAATAATCTACAAACAAACTATCTCCTTTAGTTTCCCATTTTCCGGTAGTTTCACCTACTTTTTGCCCATCAGGCTGTACGAACCAAGCAGCAAAAGTTCCATCATTTTTATAAGAAGATTGTGTTTTTCCTGATGTTGGTTTGCTAAAATCGTCTTCAAAAACAGATGTGCTATCCGTTTCGTTGGCTGTTAAATATTCTATTTTTAAATAGGTAGTTTCCCAATTACCAATCAAATAATCTTTCAATAAAGGTTCTTTTTCTTGTTTGCAGGCAACAAAAAACATTCCGAAAATTACCGCAGCAATAAAATATTGTGTTCTCATAATTCTTATGATTGAAGTTTTTCTTCCTTAGTATGCAACAAACGTGTTAGTTTTATTGATAAATCTAATAAAATAATTTTAGCGTTTCCGTTTCTTTCAATGTGGTATTGCGCATCACTTACTTCTTTTTCAATAGTCATGATATTTCCACTATGGATAAACGGAGCAAATTTTGACAATTCGAAATTGGCTGATTGCGTTTCTAAAAAAACTAAATCTGGAGTTCCGTAATTAAGTAATAAGGCTTGTCTGAAAAACTGTAAACAATATTGTAAAAACTGCTTTTGTGTTTCACGACCTGTTTTTGAAATCTCTTCTGACCAACCAATTAAATCTTGAATAACAGCAGCATTTCCTTTTGCTCTAAAGGCAGCACGAATCCAAGTAATAAACCATTGTTCGAAAATTAAATCGTTTGAATCGTTATTTAACTGAAGTAAGGCTTTGTTATAATTTCCTTCAGATTGATGGGCAATTTTAATCGCTTCATTTTCTGAAATTCCTTTTAGTTGCACTAAAGTGGTTGCAATATCACTTTCGCTTAACACAGGAAAATGTAATGCTTGACAACGAGATTTTATTGTGTTTATAATTTGCCCTTCATCTTCAGTAACTAAAATAAATACTGTTTTACTAGGTGGTTCTTCAATTAGTTTTAATAATTTATTTGAAGCAGCAACATTCATTTTTTCAGCCATCCAAATAATCATCACTTTAAAACCTCCTTCGTACGATTTTAGTTGTAGTTTTTTTACAATGTCTTCTGCTTCATCAACTCCAATTTGTCCTTGTTTGTTTTCTACGCCAATGTGTTGTAGCCAATTAAACAAACTTCCGTAAGGTTGTTTTTCGATAAAAGATCTCCAATCTTCTAAAAACAAATTACTAACAGGATGTTTTTTTACCGAATCGTTTGTGGTAACAGGAAAAGCAAAATGTAAGTCAGGATGCTGTAGTTTGCTACATTTAATGTTGCAAGCTTCTACATTCTCGGAGAAGTTACATAATAAGAATTGAGCATAGGCAATAGCCATGGGTAAAGTTCCGCTTCCTTCTTTACCAACAAAGAGTTGTGCATGCGGAATTCTATTATTTTCAGCCGATTGCTGTAAGTGTTTTTTGATGTGTTCTTGCCCAATAATATTGTCGAAAGTCATACCACAAATATAACACAACAAACAAAGAGAACAATCGATTGTAAGTAAATGATATATTGTATTGATATATTGTTTAGAATGATTCTATTTTGGTATATTTGCTAGCTAAAATTACGTGTTTTTTGAGTACAATTGCATCATTACAAATCGGAGAAAAAGGAATTATATCTGAAGAATGTTTAGATAAAATTCCGTTAAAGTTGTTAGAAATGGGATGTTTACCGGGAACAGAGGTTGAATTACTTCAAATAGCTCCGTTAAAAGATCCTCTGTATATCTGTGTAAATGGAAGTCATTTAGCAATTCGAAAAGAAACAGCTTGTCAAATATCAATACTTAAACTATAGCCGATGAGCAATCGTATTAAAGTAGCATTAATCGGAAATCCGAATACAGGAAAAACATCATTATTCAATCAACTTACGGGTTTAAATCAAAAGGTAGGAAACTATCCAGGAGTTACTGTTGATAAAAAACAAGGAGTTTCTAAACTACCCAATGGTAAAAGCGCAACGATTACTGATTTGCCAGGTACCTATAGTATCAACCCAACTTCTTTAGACGAAAGTATCGTTTTAAAAACGTTGATGACAGCGCATCGAGATGATAAACCAGATATGATTGTTGTGGTTGCTGATATTGAAAACTTAAAGCGAAACTTATTACTGTTTTCTCAAATTCAAGATTTAGAAATTCCGACGGTTTTGGCTTTAAACATGGCAGATCAGCTACAACGTAAAGGAATTTCGATAGATATACCTGCTTTAGAAAAAGAATTGCACACCAAAGTAGTGTTAATGTCGGCAAGAAATAATGAAGGAGTTGATGATTTAAAAAGCGTAATTGCCAATTATGAATCGTTGCAAGTGCATTCTAACTTTAACGAGTTAGCAGAAAAAATAGATGCGAATTATTTTAAGAAGCTGTCTTTAGTAAGTGATGAATTTACAGCCTATGAAATGTGGATGTTACTTACCAAAAAGAACACTTCATTACTTTCTGATGTAGAAAAGGAGAAAATAAAGGAGTTTGAAAGTGAAGAAGCAACACAAAAAAAACATCAACACAAAGAAACAATTTATAGGTATCAGCAAATAAATAACATTTTAAAGAAAACGTATCACGTAGATAAATTAAAAGCTACAGATGTACGAAGTAAGCTCGATAGAGTTTTTACACATAAAATATTTGGGTATGTAATTTTCTTCGGATTATTATTACTGATATTCCAATCTATTTTTGATTGGGCGTCTACTCCAATGGATTTTATAGATGGTTTATTTGCAGATATTGCTGAGTTTACCAAAGCACAATTACCAGCAGGAATGTTCACCGATTTACTTGTCGATGGAGTGATTCCTGGTATTGGTGGAGTAGTAATCTTTATTCCGCAGATTGCCATTTTATTCCTATTTATTTCTATCCT
This sequence comes from Tenacibaculum sp. A30, assembly GCF_051200845.1. Taxonomy (NCBI): domain Bacteria; kingdom Pseudomonadati; phylum Bacteroidota; class Flavobacteriia; order Flavobacteriales; family Flavobacteriaceae; genus Tenacibaculum; species Tenacibaculum sp. A30. The sequence goes on along the minus strand of NZ_CP195160.1, from coordinate 1,723,616 downwards.
TGAAGAATCAGGATATATGAGTAGAGTGGTGTTTTTAATGGATAAAATTATGCGTAAATTCGGAATGAGTGGTAAGAGTGTAATTCCGTTAATTTCAGGAACTGCCTGTGCAATACCAGCAATTATGGCAACTCGTACTATTGGTAGTTGGAAAGAGCGTTTAATTACCATTTTGGTAACACCATTTACAACTTGTTCGGCACGATTACCCGTGTATGCAATTTTAATCGCATTAATAATTCCAGATACTAAGTTGTTCGGTTTTTTAAGTTTACAAGGTTTTACTTTGTTAGCGCTGTATATTTTAGGGTTTGCTGCAGCAATTATAGCAGCGTATGTGTTACACAAAACATTAAAAATTAAAAACAATTCACTTTTTGTAGTTGAAATGCCTAACTACAAAATACCATCGGTAAAAAATGTATTTTTTGATGTGTTAGATAAAACAAAAGCATTTGTTTCAGGAGCAGGAAAAATCATTTTAGCAATCTCAATAGTATTGTGGTTTTTAGCGTCTCACGGACCGTCAGCTTTTGAAAATGCAGAAAAAAATGTAGTTGAAAACGTAGCAAATCAGCAGTTGTCAGAAGAAGAATTATCAAAGAAGATAGCTTCAGCTAAGTTAGAAAATTCATATATTGGAATAGCAGGAAAAACCATTGAACCTATTGTTAAACCGCTAGGTTATGATTGGAAGATAGGAATTGGATTGATTAGTTCTTTTGCTGCTCGTGAAGTATTTATTGGTACACTGGCTACAATTTATAGTGTTGAAGATGACAGCGAAGATTCAACTACTATCAAACAAAAAATGGAGTCAGAAATCAACCCAGATACTGGTGAAAAACGATTCAATTTTGCTACAGGAATGTCGTTATTGTTGTTTTATGCATTTGCAATGCAATGTATGGCAACCTTGGCAATTGTAAAACGTGAAACAAAAAGCTGGAAGTGGCCATTGGTTCAATTAGTAAGCATGGGTGTTTTAGCGTACTTATCTGCTTTTGCAGCCTATCAAATTTTAAGCTAATGCAAGAAGTTTTAACATATTTAGTTGTTTTAGGAGCGGTTATTTTTTTAGTGAAAAAGTTTTTCTTTAAGGCTAAAAAAAATAAATGCGATACCAATTGCAATTGTTCTTAATAACCTTTAACAATACTTTGCTGTTTCAATTTTAGCAAAAGGTGTAAGTTTGCGGTATTATACTTGATAGGTATAAAAAGGAAATAATCAGTAAAATTTAATATGAAAAAAATACTTTTAGTAGTTGTCGTTTTTGTTAGCTCTTTTGCACAGGCACAGCAAGAAATTAAAGCAGATTTATTTGACGCTTTAGCTTTTAAAACATTAGAATTATCGTACGAATATTATACCACAGAACGTTCGTCAATCGGTATTTCAGCATTGTTTAATTTTGAAAAAAGATCGGCTGATTTTAAGTACAACGAAAAGCAAATGTTCACTCCTTTCTTCCGTCATTATTTTAGCGATAGTAGTAACTGGAATTATTTTGGAGAAGTTTTTATGGGAATAAACACAGGTGAAAGAGAGGTTACGGTAGAAGGAACAACGCTTAAACAATACAAAGAATATACGGATGGAGCTTTGGGTGTAGCGGTTGGATCTAAATATGTGTCTTCAGGGGGTTTTGTGGTAGATATCTACGGAGGTTTAGGTAGAAACTTATTTACTTCGGAATCTCGTGCAGTTGTACCTAGAGTAGGAATAAATTTAGGATATCGTTTTTAAGATATTCAACTTAGATAAAGAATAAAAAGCTCGCAATCGCGAGCTTTTTTTAGTTTATGATAATGGTATTCAAAAATCGTAATTAAATAAACTACTCCGTTAGAGCAGGCTTTTTCTTTTGAATCAAATTAGCGATTATAAAACTTAAAAACGCAGGTAAAACCCATCCTAAATTTTGTTCGGCAAACGGAATGGTGTTTTTAAATCCAGATAAATATTCAGCATCAATAATGTAGCCTAAAAAGTCTGGGATACTAAATAAAAAGGTAGTAATAACCACAATTTTAAACACGGTAGTTGAAGTGTGTCTTTCTGGAAGTGCGTTCAATATAATTAAAATGATGGTTATTGGGTAAATAAACATCAATGCAGGTAATGCAATGTTTATGATATATTTTACATCAAACTGTCCAATAGCAATTCCTAATAAGCAACCAATAATAGCAGTGATTATAAAAACTTTTTGAGAATTATTATTAATTCCTTTAAAGTAATCTGCTGTACCGGTAATAATTCCAACTGCTGTTGTAAAACATGCTAAAGCAACCAAAACACTTAAAAAAACACTACCTATATTACCAAGTGTTTGGTAACTTAAAGAGTTTAAAATTTCTGTTCTGGTAGCACCTTCACCAAAAGTAGAACTAAATAAAACTCCGTTGTAAATAAGTCCTGCGTAGATGATTAACAATCCGAAACCAGCAATGAATCCAGCTTTGGTAATAACTTCCTTTTTTTCTTCAAATGAACTGTCGGTGTTAAAATTCATTGAAACCACTAAAACTCCACCAACGACTATTGAAGCAATAGCATCAAAAGTTTGATAACCCTCTAATAAACCATCTACAAAAGGCATTTTAAAAGAAGATGAATATACCGCTTCAGGAGCGGTGAAAATTCCAACAAAAATAATCGCCAACAAAATAAAGATGATGAGTGGCGTTAAGAATTTTCCTAACAACTCTAATACCTTCGATCGGTTTATTGAAAAGACAAAAACCAACCCGAAATAAATACTACTAGTTAGTAAAGAGCTGCTCTCAAAATAAGGAGCAATAGCCATTTCATGAGTTACAGATGCTGTTCTGGGCGCTGGTAAGGCAAGACAAATAGCATACATAACAAAGCAGTAAACAAGGCTAAAAGGATGAGATACTTTCTTGCCAAAATCGTACATGGTTCCTTGTAACTTAGCATGTGCTAAAATTCCTAACATAGGAATAAATACCGCGGTAACAAAAAAACCAAGGGTAACCCAAATCCACAAGTTCCCTGCGTTTTTACCTAAAAGAGGAGGTAAAATTAAATTTCCAGCTCCGAAAAACATTGAAAATAAAGCAAACCCGTTTATAAATATCTCCTTAGTTTTGTGCATCGTTTAACAAATTAATTGGCGCCCAATATACATTAAAAAAATGATTGTAAAATTTAAGGAAACCACGGTTTTTTACACAGATACTGGTAAAGGGAATAGCGTTGTTTTGTTACATGGTTTTTTAGAAAATAATACCATGTGGAATGCTGTTGTAGAGGAAATCTCCAAAAGAAACCGTGTGATTTGTATTGATTTGTTGGGGCATGGAAAAACAGGATGTATTGGGTATATTCATTCGATGGTTGAAATGGCAGAAGCAGTAAAAGCTGTGTTACAAGAATTAAAAATTCGCAGAGCTATTTTTGTGGGGCACTCAATGGGAGGGTATGTTGCTCTTGCTTTTGCAGAAAAATATTCGAAGAATGTAAAAGGGTTGTGTTTGCTAAATTCTACTTCTCAAGCAGACAGCGAAGAAAGAAAAAAGTTACGCCTTAGAGCTAATGAAATGGCAAAAGAAAATTATGAGACCTTGGTAAAAATGTCGATAGGTAATTTATTTGCTGAACAAACCCGAAAGCAATTTTCCGAAGTAATAGAAAAAGTAAGAGCTGAAGCGTTAAAAACTCCTGTAAGAGGATATATCGCAGCGAGTGAAGGAATGCGTTTACGTGAAAACAAAGAAGCAGTTTTGCAAACAATTGATAAACGATTGATGATTGCAGGTAAACAAGATTCAATATTAAATTATGATGCTGTTGTAAAAGAATCGAACAGAACAAAAACCACTTTAATTGAGTTACCCAACGGTCATATGAGTCATATTGAAGCAAAAGAAGAACTGTTAAAAGCGTTAGCTAACTTTGTGAAATCCTAATAATTTTCTGTTACTTTTGTAAAGTTTTAAAAGATTTAAGTCAATGAAAGTTCATCATTTAGCAAAGCAAAACTCTATTCTTAATAAATTCTTAGCAGAACTTAGAGATGTTACAGTCCAAAAAGATTCAATGCGTTTTCGTAGAAATATAGAACGAATAGGTGAAGTTTTAGGATATGAACTTAGTAAAGAATTGAATTACGACACTAAAGAAATAACGACTCCTTTAGGTACAAAACAAGCAAGTTTACCAACGAATAATATTGTATTGTGCTCAATTCTTAGAGCAGGATTACCGTTGCATAACGGAATGTTGAATTATCTTGATGATGTAGAAAATGCCTTTATTTCGGCGTATCGTCACCATCCGAATAATGATGAAGAGTTTGAAATAGTGGTAGAATATTTTGCTGCACCGTCAATTGACGGAAAAACATTATTGTTAGTAGATCCTATGTTAGCAACAGGTCGCTCAATGGTTGAGGTTTACGAAGGAATTAAAAAATACGGAACACCTAAAGAAATAATCTTAGTATCGGTAATCGGTTCAGAAGAAGGTGTTGAGTATGTAGCAAAACATGTTCCTGAAGAAACAACTTTATGGATTGGAGATATTGATGAAAAGCTAAACGATAAAGGGTATATTGTTCCAGGTTTAGGTGATGCAGGCGATTTAGCTTACGGAGCAAAGTTGTAGAACTTTACATAAATGCACTTACAACAAAAGAAGCAAGTAAAAACAAAACAATAATAGCATTAGCATACCACTTTTTCTGAAAAAACTCAATTCCGTTAGCTAGAATAACAGATACTGGGAAAAACACATATAAAAATTCAGTTCCAGAGCCATCTTCAACTAAAAGAAAAATTATAGTTGAAATAACAAACTGTGTCAGCACTAAAATCCAGTTTTTTCTAAACTTATTAGGTACAGAAAGTGCTCCAGGACTTTTTAAAAGTATAGAGGCTATTAAAAAGAAACTAATAAAAAGAATAGGGAATAATGATTTTTGATGCGAGTAAAAACTTAAATCCGGATACAAATTCCAGTTAAAAAGAGCTGTAAACTTTTCTGTTTCATCATACCAAAAACAATAGGTAAAGTATAAAAATACAGGTCCGAAAATTCCGATTACAGGAATCAACAAGGTTTGATATGTAAACCGTTGATGTAGAAAAATTGATAGGTAAAGTAGTATGATTAACGAGGCTGTATAAGGTTCTATCAAAAAAGAAATACCTAACCATAAACCACCATCAAACAATTTGTGAAACAGGTTTTTAGATGACTGTAAGCTATATACCTTTCGTAAGAAGAGTAGTACAGTTAAATTCGCATAAAAAGTTTTGTTTATGTTAATTACATCAGGAAAAAACCCAATTAGTATTATAAAAAACAGAAAAGCAAAAGAGTTATCGTAGGTTAGTAAGTTTTTGGCAATGATAAAATTATAAACAGAAAAAACTACTAAAAACCATCCTAATTCTGTAAGAAGGTTAAATGATAATTCTTTAGAAAAAATACTTAAAACAAAATACCCTAAAAAAAGTACAAGGAGTACAATAAAATTTATGGGTTTAGATTTACCGAAAAAATTGGCTAACATTGTTTCTTTTTATATTTTTGCAGCTGTAAAGATACTTAAGATATGATAGCAGGCAATATTTTTGAATGGATTGGTAGTTTATTTACCGACTTTTTATTCGCTCCGTTTAATTGGTTACGTTTAACAATCGCTAAATCAGATGCAGGTTGGTGGACGTCTAACGCTGTAAACTGGTTCTTTTTACTAGTCCTATTAGTGTTATTTGCTTATTGGATGAAAGAAGCAGCACGTTTCAAAAAAGAAGGAACTGAAGACAGAGCCTAATTTCTATACACTTTGGGAAGTAAAAACAAATTAAAACGTTTCAAAGAAAATGAAACGTTCGCTAATGTTATTCAGCCAACTCGTGAAGAAGTAGTTAACACCTTTCAACAAAAAGGAAAGTGGAAAGACTTCTTTAAAAACGACAATCCGATAGTTTTAGAATTGGGTTGTGGTAAGGGTGAATATACCATTGCGTTAGCAGAAAAGAATCCTGATAAAAACTTTATTGGTATTGATATCAAAGGAGCACGTTTTTGGCGAGGAGCTAAAACAGCACTAGAAAATAACATGGAAAATGTAGCTTTTATTAGAACTCAAATAGAGTTAGTAGATTATATTTTTGCTGAAAATGAGGTTTCTGAAATTTGGATAACTTTCCCAGATCCACAAATTAAGTATAAGCGTACTAAGCACCGTATGACGAATTCTGAATTTTTAAAGAAATACCATGGTATTTTAAATTCAGAAGGAACAGTCAACTTAAAAACCGATAGTGAATTCATGCACGGTTACACTTTAGGTTTATTACATGGAGAAGGACACGAAATTTTACACGCTAATCACGATGTATATAAAAACGTGTATAGCCCAGAAGAAGTAACGGGTACGCAAACATTCTACGAAAAACAATATTTAGAAATCGGAAAACCGATTACTTATATAAAATTCAAACTTAATTACTAATCCTGCTTTTTTGCAGGATTTTTTGTTTTTCTTCTATTGATTGGTGTTTGTTAAATGTCGTTATCTTTACGGTATGACAGACAAAAACTTCTTCGAAAAAGTATATGAAGTAGCTCGATTAATTCCCTACGGAAGAGTGACGAGCTATGGAGCAATCGCTACTTATTTAGGTGCAGCTCGTTCCGCACGTATGGTAGGATGGGCAATGAATAATTCTTCAGAAAAAGAAGTACCAGCACACCGAGTAGTTAACAGAAAAGGGTTGTTAACAGGAAAACATCATTTTGATGGAACTAACTTAATGCAGCAATTACTAGAAAGCGAAGGGATAAAAGTTATTGATAATCAAATTCAAGATTTTGAAAAGGTATTTTGGAATCCGAGCGAAGAGTTGCACTAGTTCTTGCTATTTAAAAGTTTGTATCTCACATTTCTAAAAATAGAGTTAATCCGCAGAATTTGTGTCTATAAAACAAGTTGATAAAACCATAAATATTAGCTATCTAAACACTTTATTTTCTGCGCTCTAAAATGTATCTTTGCAGTTAAGATTAAATAAAAATAAGCAACAAGGTTAAAGCTTGCTGCTCAAAGTATACACCCTAAAACATGAGTTTTAAAAAACAAGATATATACAAAGCGTTAGAAACAATTACAGCGCCAGGAGAAGGTAAAAGCTTAATTGAAAACGAAAATGTAACTAACGTTGTAAGTTTTGGAAATGAAGTAATTGTTGATGTAACAATTTCAAACCCTTCATTGCAAGCAAAAAAGAAAATAGAAGTTGAAATTATGAAAGCAATTCACGAACACGTTGATCAAAAAATCGATGTAAAAGTGAATGTGAAGGTGGAGGTTCAACAAAAAGAAAACCCAAATCAAATTAGAGGAAAGGAAATTCCTAACATTCAAAACATTATTGCTATAGCTTCGGGAAAAGGAGGAGTAGGAAAATCTACCATTACCTCAAACATGGCGGTTTCATTAGCAAAAATGGGCTTTAAAGTTGGAGTGTTAGATGCCGATGTTTATGGTCCATCTCAACACTTAATGTTTGATGTTGAAAGAGAAAAACCATTAGCGGTAAATGTAAATGGACGCTCAAAAATGAAGCCTATTGAAAGTTACGGAGTAAAATTATTATCATTAGGGTTCTTTACTGATCCTAATCAGGCAGTAATTTGGCGTGGACCAATGGCTTCAAAAGCATTAAATCAATTAATTTTTGATGCAGATTGGGGAGAGTTAGACTTCTTACTAATCGACTTACCTCCAGGAACAGGTGATGTACACTTATCAATAGTACAAGCAGTACCAATTAACGGAGCAGTTGTGGTAAGTACACCGCAAAACATTGCCTTAGCAGATGCTAAAAAAGGAGTGGCAATGTTTAAACAAGAAAGTATTAACGTGCCAGTATTAGGTATCGTTGAAAATATGGCGTATTTTACACCAGCAGAACTTCCTAATAATAAATATTATATTTTTGGAGAAGGAGGAGCTAAACGTTTAGCTGAAGATATTGAAACTAGTTTCTTAGGAGAAATACCATTAGTACAAAGCATACGTGAAGCAGGAGATGTTGGACATCCAGTAGCTTTACAAGAAAACACACCACTAGCAGAAGCTTTTACAGAGGCAACTAAAGAAATGGTTTCACAACTATTAAAAAGAAATGCTAATTTACCACCAACAGAAGTAGTACGAATTACTACAATGAGTGGTTGTAGCACAAAATAAAGCCCACCCTATCCCTCCCAAAGGGAGGGAAAAAGTGAGTGTTATAGTAGGATTCACTACATGTAATGTGCTAAGAAAGTATAAATAAAACTCAGAAACCCTGTTTTGAGTTTCTCCCCTTGGGGAGATTAAGAGGGGCTTATTATGGCAACAACAGACATAAGAAATAACGTAGAAAAAGCTTTAGAGGAAATTCGTCCATTCTTAGTAAGTGATGGAGGAAATATCAAGTTGTTATCTATTGAAGATAATACGGTAAAAGTACAGTTAGAAGGAGCTTGTAGTGGTTGTTCTGTTAATCAGATGACCTTAAAGAACGGAGTGGAAGCTACTATCAAAAAATATGCACCAGAAATTAAAGAGGTAATAAATGTAGCTTAACTGATAAAAGTCAGGTTTTAAACTGAATTATTACTGTAATTTTGGGTGCTCGAATGTGCTTTCGTCGTTAGCTTTTCAGTTTAAAAAAAGAGGAGAGCCAAACAAGTCAATCAATCACTAACGCATAAAACATTCCTGTCTTAGATACCAAGGCAGGAATTGTCAATATAAAAAGACAATTTTGTAACTAAAATGATACAAACAGACATATTAATTATTGGAGCAGGACCAACAGGATTATTCACGGTTTTTGAAGCAGGATTATTAAAATTACGTTGTCATTTAATTGATGCTTTACCACAACCAGGTGGGCAGTGTTCAGAAATCTATCCAAAGAAACCTATTTACGATATCCCTGCATATCCAGAGATTTTAGCAGGAGATTTGACAGATAAATTAATGGAACAAATTAAACAATTTGAACCAGGGTTTACCTTAGGAGAACGTGCAGATACGATTGAAAAACAAGAGGACGGAACGTTTATCGTTACCACCAATAAAGGAACAAAACACCAAGCACCAGTAGTAGCAATTGCAGGAGGTTTAGGAAGTTTTGAACCGCGTAAACCACCTATTCCAAATATTGCTGACTTTGAAGACAAAGGAGTTGAGTACATGATTAAAGAACCAGAAATTTATCGTGGTAAAGATGTAGTAATTGCGGGAGGTGGAGATTCTGCTTTAGATTGGTCTATTTTCTTAACTGATGTGGCTAAATCGGTAACATTAATACATCGAAGAAATGAATTTAGAGGGGCCTTAGATTCAGTTGATAAAGTACAAGAGTTAAAAGACGAAGGAAAATTAATGCTTATTACACCAGCTGAAGTAACAGGAATTGTTGGTGAAGGTAAGGTAGAAGGCGTTGTAGTTGAGCAAAAAGATAAAGAACCATTTACTTTAGCATGTGATCATTTTATTCCATTATTTGGATTGGCACCAAAGTTAGGACCAATTGCCAATTGGGGATTAGAGATTGAAAAAAATGCCATTAAAGTAAATAATGCTTTAGATTATCAAACCAATGTAGAAGGTATTTATGCCATTGGTGATGTAAATACATATCCAGGAAAGTTAAAGTTGATTTTATGTGGATTCCACGAAGCGACCTTAATGTGTCAGAGTGCTTTCCAACGTATTCATCCAGATAAAAAATATGTGATGAAATATACCACAGTTGGTGGTGTTGATGGTTTTGATGGTACTAGAAAAGAAGCTCCGAAAGCAGTTGTAAAAGCGATAAATTAAGCGTGACATTAACTGAATACATACAGCAATTATCCGAAGACAGATTATTGTACTTCGCTTTGCCTATATTTTTCATTTCCATGTTAGTGGAATACCGAATAGCAAAAGAAAAATATCATGGTAAAGATACCAGAGTATCAATGTTAATGATGGTGTTTTCTGCTATTGTTGAATTTATTCCAAAAATCTTAGCATTTGTGGCTTTTTTCTACTTGCATGAAATTAGCCCATTAAAAGGTATTGTACAACGTCAATGGTGGGCATGGATTTTATTGTTGTTGGCTGATGATTTTGCTTATTACTGGTTCCACCGTTTAAATCACGAAGTACGCTTGTTTTGGGCAGGTCATGTACCACATCATTCGTCAGTGCATATGAATTTAGGAACAGCGTTACGCCAAGGAGTCGGTGAACGTATTCATAAATTTTTCTTTTGGATGTGGATTCCGTTATTAGGATTTGATCCTTTAATGATGTTTACGATGATGGGAATCAGTTTAATTTATCAGTTTTTTGTGCATACAGAATTGGTAGATAAACTGCCAAAACCTATTGAATTCATTTTCAATACACCTTCACATCATAGAGTGCACCATGCTTCTAATATTCGTTACCTAGATTGTAATCATGCAGGAATTTTAATTGTTTGGGATCGTATGTTTGGTACCTTTTCAGAAGAATTAAAAGAAGTTGATAAACCTGTATATGGTCTTACAGTTAATATTGAAACCTTTAATCCCGTAAAAGTAGCAACGCATGAATACGCTGCTATTTGGAGTGATGTCAAAAGAGCTTATAAATGGAGCGACAAACTGAATTATATATTCAATTCACCAGGTTGGACACATGATGGGGAAGATAAAAGAGCGAAAACACTTCGAAAAAAAATGAATTTGTAAGATGGAACAAGATATTACTATAAAAATTACCGATCGTGACGGAGTTACTCACGAGGTACAAGCACCAACAGACATGGCAATGAACTTAATGGAGGTAGTTCGTTCGTACGAATTAGCTCCAGAAGGAACTATTGGTATTTGTGGCGGAATGGCAATGTGCGCATCATGTCAATGCTATGTTAAATCTGATCACTTATTACCAGAAATGGGAGATGATGAAGAAGCAATGCTAGCCGAAGCTTTTTATGTAGAAGACAATAGCCGATTGGGTTGTCAAATACAAATTACACCAGATTTAGATGGTTTAGAGGTAGAATTAGCTCCTGAAAGTTAATAAAAAAACCACACTTTTCTGTATATTTGTAGAACAACAACTAAAGTTCTAGAAATGTATTGGTTAGACCTTTTATCACATTTAAAATTTATGATAAAGCGCAACCCTGAATAGTTGCAACTAGTTAGTTAAAAAAGGAGTTAATTATCAAATTAACACATTAATTAATTATCAAATTATCAAGTATGCCTTTTTATCATAAATTAGGAAAAATTCCACATAAACGACATATACAATTTCGTAAAGAAGACGGAAGTTTATATTACGAACAATTATTTGGTACAATTGGTTTCGACGGAATGTCAACCAACAGTTATCATGAATACAGACCAACAATGGTCAAAGAAATTCGTAAGCAATACTCTATTGCGCCTAAAGTAGCGAAAGAAAACAATATTCAATCGTATCGCTTCAGAGGATTTCAAGTTCCAGCAGAAAATGATTACTTAAAAAGTAGGAAAGTAGTTCTTACTAATTCTGAATGTAATATCATTTTATCGGCCCCAAAAGAATCTACCAAAGATTACTTTTATAAAAATACAGATGCAGATGAGGTAATTTTCATCCACAAAGGAACTGGGAAATTACGTACGATGTTAGGGAATTTAGATTTCAAATACGGAGACTACTTAGTAATTCCTCGTGGAATCATTTATAAATTAGATTTCGATACGGAAGATAACAGATTATTTATCGTAGAATCATATCGTCCGGTATACACTCCAAAAAGATACCGTAACTGGTTTGGGCAATTATTAGAACATTCACCATTTTGTGAGCGTGATATCCGTAGACCAGAAGAGTTAGAAACGCATGATGAAAAAGGCGATTTCGTTATCAATGTAAAAAAACAAGATGAAATTATTGAAATGGTGTACGCAACACATCCATTTGATGTGGTTGGATACGATGGATATAACTATCCGTATGCATTTTCAATTCACGATTTCGAACCAATAACAGGGCGTATTCATCAACCGCCACCAGTGCATCAAACTTTTGAAACAGATGCTTTTGTAATCTGTAGTTTTGTACCAAGGTTATACGACTACCACCCGCAGGCTATCCCAGCACCATACAACCACAGTAATATTGATTCTGACGAAGTATTGTATTATGTAGATGGTGATTTTATGAGTAGAAACGATATTGCTCCAGGACATATATCGTTACACCCAGCAGGAATTCCTCACGGACCACATCCAGGTGCTACTGAAAGAAGTATCGGTGAAACTGTAACTGAAGAACTAGCCGTAATGGTTGATACTTTTAAACCGTTAAAAGTAACCGAAGAAGCTATGAAAATAGCAGATGAAGATTATTACAAATCTTGGTTAGAGGAGTAATTAGTTAATTTGATAATTAGGAAATGAGCTAATGATGATTTTTTCGAAAAGTGATAAGTATCAAAATAATCCTATTTTAAAAGAAACCTTTGAGTTTTCCCTTGAAATAGTCAGATATTCGGAATCACTAGAAGAAAAAAGAAAGTTTGTTTTAGCTAAACAAATTATTCGATCAGGAACATCAATAGGAGCTAATGTTAAAGAAGCACAAAATGCTGAAAGTAAAGCTGATTTCATTCACAAAATGAAAATAGCTTTAAAAGAGGCTGATGAAACCGAATATTGGTTGTTTTTATGTGAAAATCTAGATTCATATCCTAATCCAGGTAAACTAATAGAGAAACTAAATACAATTATTAAAATTTTAAACAAAATAATTAGCAGCTCAAAACGTATTAGTAGTTGAGTTACTTAGCAAAAACATTCGCTAATTCGCTAATCAACAAATTATCACATCATGAGTAAGGAAATAAAATCAGTAAACTACGGTTTAGAAAAAATATTTGAAGGAGCGCAAGACTTCTTACCACTTTTAGGAACAGATTATGTAGAGTTTTATGTAGGAAATGCAAAACAAGCAGCGCATTTTTATAAAACAGCATTCGGGTTTCAATCGTTAGCCTATAAAGGACTAGAAACAGGTTCAAAAGAAGAAGTAAGCTATGTATTAGTACAAGATAAAATCCGATTAGTACTAACGACTCCTTTAAACAGTAAGTCACCAATTAATGAGCATATTGTAAAACATGGTGATGGAGTTAAAGTAGTAGCACTTTGGGTTGAAGATGCTAGAAAAGCTTATGAAGAAACAACTTCAAGAGGAGCAAAATCATACATGGAGCCAACTGTTGAAACAGATGAGCACGGAGAAGTTGTAAGAGCGGGAATTTACACGTATGGAGAAACAGTTCATATGTTTGTAGAGCGTAAAAATTACAACGGAACATTTTTACCAGGTTTCCAAAAATGGGAATCAGATTATAATCCACCAACAGCAGGATTAAAATATATCGATCATATGGTTGGTAATGTGGGTTGGAATCAAATGGATGTTTGGGTAAAATGGTATGAAGATGTAATGGGATTTGAAAACTTCTTATCATTTGATGACAAACAAATTCATACAGAATATTCGGCTTTAATGAGTAAAGTAATGTCTAACGGAAACGGAAGAATCAAATTCCCAATTAACGAGCCAGCTGAAGGAAAAAAACGTTCTCAAATTGAAGAATATTTAGATTTTTATGAAGGAGCAGGAGTACAACACATTGCTGTTGCTACTGATGATATTATAAAAACAGTAAGTCAATTAAGATCTCAAGGGGTAGAATTTTTATCAACTCCACCAGAAGAATATTACAAAGCAGTTCCAGGAAGATTAGAAGAATTTAGTCACGAGTTAAGAGAAGATATTGAAAAGCTAAAATCTCTAGGAATTATGATTGATGCTGATGAAGAAGGGTATTTATTACAAATCTTTACAAAACCAGTAGAAGATCGTCCTACGTTATTCTTTGAAATTATCCAACGTATGGGGGCTCGTGGTTTTGGAGCAGGAAACTTTAAAGCGTTGTTCGAATCAATCGAAAGAGAGCAAGAATTAAGAGGAACGTTATAGACTAATAGATAATAGAAAAAAGAGAAAAGAAAATAGATGGTTTTACTGTCTATTTTCTCTTTTCTCTTTTCTTTTTTCTCAAACAAATGTAAAATGAGCAAAGAAGAAATATTAAAAGCAATAGAAGAAAAATACGATAAGTTAGGTGTTCCTGTAGAAGCAATGCTTGAAGGATTACTTTGGAGCGAACCTATAACTTATTGGGATTATATACAAACAGATGCACTTTTAGGGTTACAGATTCCAAGAACAACATTACCTGATGAAATGGTGTTTATCATGTATCATCAAGTAAACGAATTATTGTTCAAAATGATTTTGTGGGAAATTGATCAGGTAGCAAAATCTGAAGAAATTACAGCAGAAAAGTTTTCTAAACATCTAATGCGTATTAGCCGCTATTTTGATATGTTGTGTAGTTCGTTTACAGTGATGGGTGACGGAATGGATGTAGAACAATACTTAAAATTCCGTAACACACTTACACCTGCAAGTGGTTTTCAAAGCGCACAATATCGTAAAATTGAGTTTGCATCAACAGATTTGATTAATTTGATAGATGCTCGTTATAGAGATACGATTGATAGAAATTCATCATTTAAAAATGCTTACGATCATTTGTATTGGCAAGCAGCAGGAAAAAACTACACCACAGGTCAAAAAACCACCTTATTAACGTTGTTTGAAAAGAAGTATATGGGTGATTTTATCGATTTTATGGAAGATTATAATGATTGTAACCTTTCAAAAAAATTCAAACAATTACCAGATGATGTTCAAAATGATGAAACGTTAATCAAAGCAATGCGTCATTATGATTATACTGTAAATGTAAAATGGGTAATGGCTCATTACAATGCCGCAGGAAAATACCTTGGAGGTGAAGAAGGTGATATAGAAGCTACTGGTGGTAGTAACTGGCGTAAGTATTTGCATCCTAAATATCAGAGAAGAATTTTCTTCCCATATCTATGGAGTGAAGAAGAATTAAAAAACTGGGGAACTTTTTAACCAGTATAACAATAAAATAAAAGCTGTTTAATGTTCCGTTAAACAGCTTTTTTGATTTTTGGAATAGTAATTGTTTATCAATTTTCATAAGTTTGAATATTATGAGAAAAAGAATATTATTTTTTACGTTTTTAGTCGTTGTGCAAAGTTTCTTTGCGCAAGAAAACCCTGTAGCATATAAGAGCGGTGAGTGGTTACGATTTGATATGAGTTATAGCGG
This sequence comes from Tenacibaculum sp. A30, assembly GCF_051200845.1. Lineage (NCBI taxonomy): Bacteria > Pseudomonadati > Bacteroidota > Flavobacteriia > Flavobacteriales > Flavobacteriaceae > Tenacibaculum > Tenacibaculum sp. A30. The sequence goes on along the minus strand of NZ_CP195160.1, from coordinate 1,708,326 downwards.
ATTTTTAAAAGCAGGAACGGCTGTTTTACAATTAAAGGAGAAGAACTTAAATAATAAAAAAGTGCTTCATGCTGTAGGAACTGGAAAAACAACAGGAGTTATTAGCTGGTTTTTTAAGGTTGAAGACAGGTATGAGAGTTATTTTGGAATTGATAAAGTTCAACCGTATTTATTCAAAAGAAAAATTGATGAAGGTGGGCATAAAAAGAATCGTCATATAACTTTTAACCATCAAAAAAATACGGCATACGTTCAAGATTTTTTGAAACAAAAAGATACATTGATTTCAGTAAAATCCCCTCAAGATATGATTTCTACCTTTTATTTCTTAAGAAGTCAAGATACAGAAAACATGAAAAAAGGTGAAGAAATTGAACTCGATATGTTTTTTGATAATAAAAGTTATCCGTTCAAATTACGTTTTTTAGGCAACGAAACGGTTAAAACAAAGTTTGGTAAAGTAAAAACCCAAAAGTTTAGACCTTTAGTTCAAGCAGGTAGAGTTTTCAAGGAAAAAGAAAGTGTAACTATTTGGATTTCAGCAGATGATAATAAAATACCTATCAAGATGAGAGCTTCTTTAGCTGTTGGTTCATTGCGTGCAGATTTAGATGCATATAAAGGTTTAGCAAACCCTTTTGAAATTGTTGTAGATTAAAAAAGTAATATATGCTGTTTATGAATTGTTAAAGTGTAAGAAAAAATACTATTTATTTGTACTTTTGCGCATAAACTCAAATCTAAAGTAGCTTTTTTTTGAAAAAAATAATCCTTCCATTTATTATCGCCTTACTTCTGTTTTCTTGTAAAGAAGAAAAGAAAGTAGTTATAACAGAACCCGTTGAGATAAAAGAACCAGAGCCAGTTATAGCTTACGGTTTTAATTTAGATAATTTTACTGTTATTAACGATACGATTAAGGAAGGCGAAAGTTTTGGAGTAATTATGGATAGACATCGTGTGATGTATCCTAAAATAAATGAAATCGCTACAAAAATTAAAGATACTTTTGATGTAAGAAGAGTTCGATCTGGAAGAGCATACACCATTTTAGCATCTAAAGATACCTTAGAACAAGCCAAAGTTTTTATTTATAAACACAACAAAGTTGAAGCTACAATTATTGATTTTAAAGATTCTATAATTTCAGCGTACAAGTACAGAAAACCGATTAAAACGGTACAGAAAGAAATAGCAGGTAAAATTTATTCAAATCTTTCGGTTACGATGGATAGTTTACAATTAAAACCTACGCTTACGAATACGGTTGCAGATATTTATGCGTGGACATTAGATTTTTATCGATTACAAAGAGGAGATAAGTTCAAGTTAATTTATGAAGAAAAATTTATAAATGACACTGTTTTTGTAGGTTATGGAGAAGTAAAAGCAGCTGTTTTTAGTCATGGAGGAGAAGATTTATATGCGTATAAATTTGTTGCTGATTCAATTAAACAAATTCCTGAGTATTATGATCAAGATGGGAATATGTTGCGTCGAGCTTTTTTAAAATCTCCAATTAAATTTCAATACCGAATTTCTTCACGATATAATTTAAGAAGGAGGATTAAGCTATATGGTAATAAAGTAAGAGCACACAAAGGAACTGATTTTGCTGCACCTTATGGAACAGAAATTATGACCACCGCTAGCGGAACGGTTGTAGAATCTGCCAGAAGAGGAGGTAATGGGAATTACGTAAAGGTTAAACATAATAGCACCTATACAACTCAATATTTACATATGAAGAGACGTAATGTGCGTGTTGGAGATTACGTAAAACAAGGAGATATAATAGGTTGGGTAGGAATGACAGGAAATACGAGTGGTCCGCATGTGTGTTATCGTTTCTGGAAAAATGGTAGACAAGTAGACCCGTTTAGAGAAAAACTTCCTTCAGCAGAACCTTTGGCAGCAGAAATTAAACCTACGTATTTTGAGTTTATAAAACCGTTGAAAAGACAATTAGATAGTATACAATTCCCTCAACCAGAACCTCTTTCATTTAAAGAAAAAGAAATATTAGCTACGAATTAACTATGCCTTTACTTAACATAAAGCCAACTGAAACTGTTGCTTGGGAAAAATTAACAAAACACTTTCAACAAGCAAAAGAGTATGAGTTGAAAGAATTGTTTCTTAAAAATAAGAACAGAAAAGAAGAGTTTTCTATTAGTTTAGATGAATTACAAGTTGATTTTTCTAAAAATAGAATTACTCAAGAAACGATAGATTTATTGGTTTCATTGGCTGAAGAAGCGGAACTAAAAGATGCTATTGAAAAATACTTTTCAGGAGATAAAATTAACGTTACTGAAAATAGGGCAGTATTACATACAGCTTTAAGAAGCAGTTCTGATATTCCAGTTTTTGTAGAAGGAAAAGATGTAAAACCTAAAATCCAAACGGCTTTACGTAAAATGAAAGCTTTTAGTAATAAAGTTATTTCAGGAAAATGGAAAGGTTTTACAGGAAAAGCTATTACAGATATTGTTAATATAGGTGTTGGAGGATCAGACTTGGGACCTCAAATGGTTGTTGAAGCACTTCAGTTTTATAAAAATAAGCTAAATACTCATTTTGTATCTAATATTGATGGAGATCATGTTTTTGAGATTTTAAAAAAGGTTAATCCAGAAACGACTTTATTTATTGTTGTTTCAAAAAGTTTTACGACTCAAGAAACAATGAGTAATGCAAATACCATTCGAGATTGGTTTTTGAAATCAGCCACAGTTTTTGACATATCTAAACATTTTGTGGCAGTTTCATGTAATATGAAAGCTGTTGATAGTTTTGGAATTGACAAGAAAAATGTATTTCCGATGTGGGATTGGGTTGGAGGCAGATTCTCCCTTTGGTCAGCCGTAGGTTTGTCAATTTGTTTGTCTGTTGGATTTGATAATTTTAAAGAGTTATTGAAAGGAGCAGAAAAAGTTGATGAACATTTTAGAGCAACTAATTTTGATGAAAATATCCCTGTTTTACTAGCTTTACTAAGTATTTGGTATAACAATTTTTTTGATGCTGAAACAGAATTAGTACTTCCTTATAGTCAATATTTAGCAAAATTTCCAGAGCACTTACAACAAGCTATAATGGAAAGTAATGGTAAAAATGTTGATAGAAATGGAGATGAAGTCGATTACCAAACAGGAACTATTATTTGGGGAGGAACAGGTGTAAACTCCCAGCATGCGTTCATGCAGTTACTACACCACGGTACCAAATTAATTCCATCGGATTTTATTGGTTTTAGAGAACCATTATACGACTTTGAAGACCATCATGAGAAATTGATGGCAAACTATTATGCTCAACAAGACGCACTAGCTTTTGGAAGAACAAAAGAAGAAGCTCATTTAGAGTTGAAATTAAATGGTCAAGCAAGTCAAATAAATCAACTTTTACCATATAAAGTTTTTAAAGGGAATCATCCAAGTAATTCTATGCTGTTCGATAAACTGTCGCCCTATACTTTGGGAATGTTATTAGCTATTTACGAACATAAAATTTTTACTCAAGGAGTAATATGGAATATCTTTTCATATGATCAATTTGGAGTAGAACTAGGAAAAGAATTGGCTCAAAAGAACTTAGTTAACGATTAAACTTCTGTCAATCGTATTTATTTTTATTTCTTTAACTTATAATTAGGTTTTGTTAACAACTCTGTTGATATATAATTGACTGGTAATCAGATTTGTTTTTCAGTTTTATTAACTTAAAGCGTCTTAAATTCTTGTTAAAACTTAACATTAATTTAATATTAGCCATATGTAAAAGCAGGATATTTGCACCTGCATTTAATAACAATTAGATTAAAAAATGAAAACATTTAAAAATGTATTACTTGTAGCTTTGTTTTTTGCAACAGCTACGGTTTTAGGGCAAGGAGTAACAACTTCTTCCATTGGAGGGAAAGTAACAGATCCTACTGGAGAGTCTTTACCAGGAGCGAATGTTGTTGCTGTTCACACACCGACAGGAACAAAGTATGGTGCATCAACCGACTTTGATGGTTATTTTAGAATTACTAACATGAAATCAGGAGGACCTTATACGGTTACTATTTCTTTTGTTGGTCTAAAAAATTACGAGCAAAGTAATGTTGTTTTAGGTTTAGGGGAATCTAAAAGATTTACAGTTGTAATGGTAGAAGACGCTAATACTTTAGAAGAAGTAGTAATTACAGCTCAGAATAACGGTGTTTTTGGATCTGATAAAAATGGATCAGAAACAACTATTTCTCAAAAACAAATTCAAAATTTACCTTCTGTATCTAGAGGTATAGCTGACTTTGTTAGATTGACACCTCAAGCACAAATTACAGATGATAATGTTATCTCAATAGCAGGTCAAAATAATAGATATAATGCTATTTATATTGATGGTGCTGTAAACAATGATGTTTTTGGGTTAGCAGCTTCAGGAACAAATGGAGGTCAAACAGGAGTAAACCCATTTTCTGTTGATGCAATAGAATCATTTCAAGTTAACGTAGCTCCTTTTGATGTGAAAATTTCTGGTTTTTCTGGTGGTGCTATTAGTGCAATAACAAGATCAGGAACAAATGAATTTGAAGGATCTGCTTATGCTTTTGTAAGAAATGAAAGCTTAGCGGGTAAAACTCCATACGCTATTTCAGAAAATAATCGCAAGAAATTAGACGAGTTTACTGCTTTAACTTATGGAGCAAGAGTTGGAGGTCCAATAATTAAAGATAAATTATTTTTCTTCGTAAACTATGAAAGGCAAGATGATGAAACTCCACAGCCTTATGATATTGCTAATTATAATGGAGCTTCTTCTGCAGCTGATTTAGAGAACTTAAGCAGCTTTTTACAAAATACTTATGGTTATAACCCAGGAGGGTATGCAAATAACACGGATAAATTAAGTAGTCATAAATTTATTGCGAAATTAGATTGGAATATAAATGATAAGCATAAATTATCGTTAAAACACTCTTATGTTAACGCTGAACAAGTTAATGCTAGTAGATCTACAAACTCTACCATAAATTTCTATAATTCTGCTATCTTTTTTCCATCAGAAACTAATTCTACGTCGTTAGAGTTTAATTCAAGATTTAATGATAAGTTTTCAAACAATTTAGTTGTGGGTTATACTTCGGTTAGAGATGATAGAGACCCTTTTGGTAACCCTTTCCCTTATGTAAGAATTGATGATGGAGATGGAACTATTCGTTTAGGATCAGAACAATACTCAACAGCAAACTTGTTAGAGCAAGATATTCTTACAATAACAAACAATTTTGAGATTTTCTCTGGAAGACATAAGTTTACAATAGGAACACATAATGAGTTTGCTTCAGCAAAAAACTTATTTTTTGCAAATAATTTTGGTTATTATGAGTACGATTCTGTAGCTGATTTTATAGCGGGAGGAGCACCGTCTAACTACCAACGAGGGTATTCTTTGTTGGCTCCTGGTGTGGGAGACTCTTCTAGTGGAGCTTCAGAATTTGCTACATCTCAATTAGGTTTCTATATCCAAGATGAAGTTGATATTACAGATAACTTTAAGTTTTCAGCAGGTTTACGTTTAGATATTCCATTATGGGAAGACGGTGTAGCTAATGATGACTTTAATACAAGAACCGCAGCTTTATTAGGAGGTAGATTACAAGGAGCTAGGGTTGGTAAGAAAGTTAATACAAAACTATATTTTTCTCCGAGATTAGGATTTAATTGGAATGTTAAAGGTGAGTCTAAAACTCAAATTAGAGGAGGATTTGGTATCTTCGTATCTAGATTACCTTTGGTGTGGCCAGGAGGTACATATAACAATAACGGTATAACAGGAGGTTATTATTTTACAAATAATGGGGTAGCTTCATTTAACCCAGATGTAAATTCTCAACCAGTTGATGCTGTTCCTGGAAGTGGACAAGTAGGAGGAAATATAGACTTATTTGCACCTTCATTTGAATTACCTCAAGTAGTAAAATATAACTTAGCAGTTGATCAAAAATTACCTGGAGGGTTTATTTTAAGCGTAGACGCTTTATATAACGATAACTTAAAGGCTATTTATTATCAAAACATCAATCTTAAAAACCCAACTCAAACTCTTACAGGAACGGGTGATAATAGACCATTATGGAATAGGAGCGATAGAATTGACTCAACTTATGACGGTATATATTTAGCTTCAAACACTAATAAAGGTCATTCTTGGAATACTTCTATAACTTTAAGAAAAACCCCTATTTATGGTTTCAATGGTAGTGTAACATATAGTTATGGAGACTCTAAAAGCATTTTTGAGGGAACAAGCTCTCAAAACAGTTCTCAATGGAGAAACCAATTATCTGTAAATGGTAAAAATAGATCTGAACTAGCGAGATCTCAGTTTGCTCAAGGTCATAGAGTTTTAGCAAATGTTGGTTATGAGTATAAGTGGAATGAAAACTTAAAAACTGCTATCTCTTTTGTTTATGAAGGTAAACAAGGATCTCCTTTTTCATATGTTTATAGAGAGGGAAGAGATTTATTAAATGATGATTCAAGAGATAATGCTTTAATGTATGTTCCTGTAGACGCTAGTGATATTGTATTAGTTGATGGAGCTAACGGTTTAACAGCAGCTGAACAATGGGAAGGATTAAATAATTATATTGAAAATGATGAGTATTTAAGAACACGTCGCGGTCAATATGTAGAAAGAAATGCTCAGTTTGGACCTTGGAGTCATGTAGTTGATATGAAGTTAATTCAAGATTTCTCTTTAAATTTAGGTAAGAAAAAACATACTTTACAAGCAACCTTCGATATTTTCAACTTTACTAACTTATTAAATAAAGAATGGGGTACAAGAAAGTTTGTATCTAACTTTGGAGAAGCTTCTATTTTAAGAACAGAAGGAATTAATGGAACAACTCCTGAGTTTAGCTTTAATCCTGATGCAACAAACATCTATTCTGTAGATGATTCAGGATTAAACTCATCTCGTTGGCAAATGCAAGTAGGTTTAAGATATATCTTTAAGTAATTTCAAACTGAAAGTAAATTTAAACCACCTCAATTGAGGTGGTTTTTTTATGCAGAAAAATCAGTACTTTTACAGATATAAAACTTAAAAATCATGATGAAAACATTACACTCTTATTGGGCATACGTTGTATTAGCAGTTTTAATATTTACGGTAGTAAATGCTATTATAGGATTAGTACAAAAAAAAGAATTTACCCACAAAGAGTTCCGTTTAGGGTTATTTACATTAATAACAGCTCATATTCAATTATTAATTGGTTTAGGATGGTATTTTATGTCTCCTTGGTATAAAGCTTTAAAAGCTAATGGAGGAGAAGTAATGAAAGAATCAGCAGCAAGATTACTAGCTGTAGAGCATCCATTAATGATGATAATTGCTATTGTATTAATAACAATTGGATGGTCTAAACACAAAAAACAAGTAAAAAGCGAAGCTAAGTTTAAAACCTTTGCCATCTTTTACGGATTGGCTTTACTACTAATTCTCTCAAGAATTCCTTGGAGCAACTGGTTTTAAGATAAAATTATAGTCCCGCTTTCGCGGGATTTTTTATTTTTACGCACTAGTAAAGTTTTAAGAATGAAATCAGTATGTTTTCTAAACGACATTTTGTTCTTAAAAAAACAAAACTAGCAAACAACAAAACAACTAAATAGAATGAAGATTTTAAGTTATATTTTCTCATCAATCTTTGCATTGGTGTTTTTTTCGCTATTGTTAATTTTTCATCCAATACAATGGATTGGGTTGAAGTTTTTTGGTCAAGAAGGACATCAAAATGTAGTAAATATCATGAATTGGTTTCTTGTTAAATCATTATTGATTTTAGGAATTCGAGTTCAATTTGAAAACAAACACAACTTACCAGAAAATACCACCTTAATTTTTGTAGCCAATCATCAAAGTACATTTGATATTCCGCCAATTATTTGGTATCTTAGAAGATACTACCCAAAATTTGTATCAAAAAAAGAACTAGGAAAAGGAATTCCTAGCATTTCCTTCAATTTAAAATACGGGGGGGCTGCTTTAATTGATAGAAAAGACCCTAAACAAGCCTTATCAGAATTAGGAAAGTTTGCTAAGAGAATTAATGAAAATAACTGGTCTGCAGCTATTTTTCCAGAAGGAACCCGAAGCAGAACAGGAAAACCAAAGGCATTCTCTGTAAACGGACTTAAAATGATTGCAAAATACAATCCAGAAGCGTATGTGGTACCCTTATCAATCAATAATTCGTGGAAAGTATTTAAATATGGAAAATTTCCATTAGGAATAGGAAGTCCTATAAAGATCCAAACTCACGAACCTATAAAAGTAAACAGTTTACCGTTTGATGAGTTAATAGCAAAAACAGAAGCAGCTGTAAAGTCTGCTATATATTAAACAAAACAAACAACAATAAATATAAACCCTTAAATTATGTCGATACAAAACATTAGAAAGGAAGTAATGCAAACGCTGGAAAAAAACATTGACAGTTTTGTAGACAAATTCTTGATGCCAATCGAAAGAATTTGGCAGCCAACCGATTTTCTCCCCAATTCACAAAAAGATTCTTTTATTGATGAAGTAAAAGAAATTCAAGAACTTTCAAAAGAACTTGATGATGATTTTTGGGTGGTTTTAGTTGGAGATACTATTACTGAAGAAGCTTTGCCAACGTATGAGTCGTGGTTATTAGACTTAGACGGAGTTACACAACAACCAGATAATGGTTGGGCAAAATGGATTCGTGCTTGGACAGCGGAAGAAAACCGTCACGGAGATGTGTTAAACAAATATTTATATCTTTCAGGAAGAGTGAATATGCGAGAAGTAGAAGTATCTACACAGCATTTAATAGCAGACGGATTTGATATTGGTACAGCTACTGACCCTTATAAAAACTTTGTATATACAAGTTTTCAGGAGCTAGCAACGTATGTTTCACATTTAAATGTGGCAAAAATAGCCAAGAAAAAGGGGCACAAAGCCTTGGCAAAAATGTCTCGAATTATTGCGGGAGATGAAATGCGTCATCACCTAGCGTATACAGAGTTTGTAAAAGAAATCTTTAAGATAGATCCAAGTGAAATGATGTTGGCGTTTCAACACATGATGAAACACAAAATTGTAATGCCTGCAATGCATTTAAGAGAGTCTTTTGGAGAAAAAGGAAGTTTGTTTGATGATTTCTCAACAGTAGCGCAAAGAATAGGTGTATACACTGGCTTTGACTATGTTGACATTCTTAAAAAGTTGAATGAAACTTGGGAAATTGATAAAATCACCAATTTAACTCCAGAAGCAGAAAAAGCACGTGATTTCTTAATGAAATTACCAGACAGAATGTACCGAATCACAGAACGTATCGTAGTACCTGATACAAAGTTCAATTTTAAATGGATGATTCCTGCATAAACTGATTAAGTAGCGTCATTACGAACGGTAGTGAAGTAATCTTCTGGTTTATAGTTATTCTATAAACAGATTACTTCGTCATAAATTCCTCGTAATGACGTTATTTTTTAATAACAAAGGCATCTCTGTCATCTAAAAAACAAAATCGATCACGAATTTTCGTTTGTGCTTCTTTATTTAATTCTACTATCAATACTTCTTCAGTTCCTTGGTTGTTTTTAGCAAAACAATTGCCTAGAGTATCGTAACAAACCGTATTACCAGTATATTCATAACCGTTAACGTCTACTCCTACTCTATTTACACCAATGGTATAGCTCATGTTTTCAATTGCGCGAGCTTTTAATAAGCTGTCCCATGCTTCAATACGAGGCTTAGGCCAACTAGCTACATATAGTAATAAATCGTAATTTTCAGTATTTCTAGCCCATACAGGAAAGCGTAAATCATAACAAATTAACGGACAAATTTTCCATCCTTTGTAGTCAACGATGGTTCTTTCAGTTCCTGCAGAAAATACCTCATGTTCACCTGCCAGTGTAAAGGTGTGTTTTTTGTTATATGAATCTATGTTTCCTGAAGGATGCACAAACAACAAACGATTGTAAAAACAATCATTTTCACGAATAACAATACTACCTACAATAGCTGTGGATTTTTTTTGAGCCAAATATTGTAGCCATTGTACCGTTTCACCTTCCATAGTTTCAGCAACAATTGAAGCATTCATAGTAAATCCTGTAGTAAACATCTCAGGTAAAACGACTAAATCAATTTTATCTGACAAACCACTGATTTTTTCTTCAAATCGTTTTCTATTTTCTGATGGATTTTCCCAAACCAAATCTGATTGAATCAAAGCTACTTTTAAAATATTCGTTGTATTCATGAATATGCACCGTTTGTATTATCAAAAATAGGATAAAAATTGTACTTTCGATTTGGGTAAAAGAAAACAACCGATTTTCCTTTCGCCTAACGCCTAATACCTTTTTACTCTAAAAAATATGCAGTCTTTTATTTCAGAAACGTTAGATACTATTTTACAAAACACCAAATCGTTTGAAAATGTTGTGTTTATATTGCCTTCACAAAGGGCAGGAGTTTTTGTAAAAGAAACGTTTAAAAAGAAAATTTCAGCAGGTTTTTTACCAGAGATTATCAATGTTGGTAATTTTGTTGAAGAAGTTTCTGAAATGAAAAAGATTGATGCTGTTCAGCTACTTTTCCATTTTTATACAATCTATAAAGAACAAGAAGAAAATCCAGATTCTTTTGATGTGTTTTCATCGTGGGCATTTACAGTGTTGCAAGATTTTAATGAGATCGATCAACATTTGATTAACACACGAGAGATATTTGTGTATTTACGAGATATTCATCGCTTACGAAAATGGTCGGTAAAAGGAGAGTTTAAAGAAACTGAACTGATGAAAGATCACTTTTCTTTTATGGAAAAGTTGAACAAATATTACGATGCTTTTTATCAATTTTTGGTTGAAAACAATATCGGATATCAAGGAGTTTTATATCGAGAATCAACTAAAAAAGTAGCGGATTTCATCCATAGAAATCAACAAAAGAAATACTTTTTTATAGGGTTTAATGCGTTAAATGCTGCGGAAGAATTGTTATTTGAACAATTTTTGTTGAATGGAAATGCAGAAGCCTATTGGGATATTGACAAAACGTTTTTTGAAAGTCAACATCAAGCAGGAAGTTTTTTAAGAAAGTATAAAACTAGATGGAAGTATTATCAGCAGCACCCAATTCAAACGATTAAAGACTATTTTTCAGAAAGCAAACATATTGAGGTAATTGGAGCATCTAAAAATATCACACAGATAAAATATGCAGGAGAGATTTTAGAAAAACTTCCTAATTATAATAACACAGCGTTGGTTTTGGCAGATGAAACACTGTTGCCAATTACGTTGAATTCGTTGCCATCAAGTGTAGATGCGATTAATATTACGATGGGATATCCACTAAAAGATATTCCAACAACGAGTTTAATCTTTGCTATTTTTCAATTATTTCTTAATCAAGAAAAGTTAGAAAAGAAGGAAGAAAACCTTTTTTATCATAAAGATGTGGTACGCTTGGTAAAGGATGCTACTATTTATCGATTATTACAGAAAGATGAGCAAACAAACATTGCAGATGTGCTTTCAGAAACAGTAGCTAAAGAGAATAATACCTTCATTAATCAAGAAGAAATCATAACATTTCTTTCTCCAGTTAGTAAGGAGATTAAAGAAAGAATAGTTACTATTTTCAATTCGTTTGTATCAATTAGTGAGTTTTTAAACAGAATTATTGAGTTGATCAACTTGTTGAAAGATGAAGCCAATGAGTTGGAAAAAGAATATTTATTCCGATTTTATACAGCGTTTACTCAGTTGCAAAACTTGCATAATGAATTTGGTTATGTACAAGATTTAAAAACCTTACATCAATTTTTTAGGCAACTAATACAATCAGAAAGTTTATCATTTCAAGGAGAACCGTTACAAGGATTACAGTTAATGGGAGTATTAGAAACACGTGTACTAGATTTTGAAAATGTAATTATCACTTCAGTAAATGAAGGAGTTTTGCCAGGAAATCATCAACAGAACACGTTTATTCCTTTTGATGTAAAAATAGAGTTTGGTTTACCAACATACAGAGAAAAAGACGCGCTGTTTTCCTACCACTTTTTTAGATTGTTACAACGTGCTAAAAACATTTACATTTTATACAATACCGAACATGATGTGTTTGGAAGTGGAGAAAAAAGTCGTTTTGTAACGCAGTTAGAAATGATGCGAGACGATATTACTGAAAAGATTATCAGCCCAAAAGTAGTTACGTCACCTATTCAATTAAAGGAAATTCAAAAGGACGAAAAAGTGTTGGAGCGTTTGCGAGAAATAGCTCAAAAAGGAATTTCTCCATCAGCTTTGACTAATTATTTATACAATCCGATTGCATTTTATAAACAGAAAATATTAAAAATAAATGAGTTAGAGGATGTAGAAGAAACTGTTGCGGCCAATACAATGGGAACAGTAGTACACGATACATTAGAAGAGTTGTACAAACCATTTATAGGGAAGTTTCTACAAGTACATGATGTTGAAAGAATGCAGCAAAAAACTAAAAAACTCATCACTTTTTACTTTTCGAAACATTTTAAAAATGGGGATGTAACCACAGGTAAAAACCGATTGATTTTTGAAGTAGCCAATCGTTTTGTAGAGAATTTTTTATTAAAGGAAAAACAACTGTTGAAGGATGAGAACAATCAACTAAAAATAATCGCTACAGAGCAGGAGTTATCTTCAGAAATAAAGGTGGAAGGAATTGATTTTCCTATAAAAATAAAAGGAATTGTCGATCGAATTGATGAGCTCAACGGTGTTACTCGAATTATTGACTATAAAACAGGGATGGTTGATAGTACAAACTTAAAAGTAATCGACTTTGAAGTGATACGTGATTTAAAATACCACAAAGCTATTCAGGTTCTTTTGTATGCGTATATGTACAATTCAACTCATGATAACACACAAGATATTCAAGCAGGTATTTATTCGTTTAAAAATTTAAAAAATGGTTTTTTACAGATGAATTTCTCATCCAATTATAGAAAACCTGATAATGCTATTACAGAAGAAAGGTTGGAAGAATTTATGATTGAAATAAAAGCAATATTAACCGAACTATACAATCCGGAACTCAGCTTTGTAGAAGCTACTGATTTACCGTATTAAATAGTTAAATGTACAATTTCCCAATCTTGGTTGTTACTTGTGTAGGTTTTTAAAGTTTTAAAACCAATTGCTTTGTGCGCATTGACAGATCGAGTATTCTTTTCGTCAATTTCAGTAATAATAGAGTCGTATATTTCAGTGAATTCCTCTTTCATTTTAGCATATAACCCTCTAAAAACACCCTTACTTCGGTAATGTTTGTCTATACAAACTTGTCCCATTAAAATATAAGGTTTAGTGCCTTCTGAAGTAGTATCTATTTCATCAAACATAGGAATGAGAATAGGGATGTCATTTCTAAAAATTTTAGACATTGACAAAGCATAACCAACAACAGTACCATTACTTTTTGCAATAATATGTGGGTGTACATCGTTCATTTTTTGCAACAATTCTAAATCATGACGAACCGTAACAAATCCCTGTTCTTTTTTATCTGTTTCTGATAATTTTTCGGGCAAGTTTTGTTGTTGCAACTCTTGTATTTGAAGCAATTCTGTTGGGTGGGTTACAGTTGTGAACTCAATCATGATTTAAAGATAAAAAAGTGGAGCATATCGGAGTCGAACACCAAACCTCCGACTTATCGGGACGCTCTAGCCAACTGAGCTAATGCCCCAATAAAGATTGTTATGCATTTACATTATTAGAAATGACTTAATATCAAATATAACATTTTTAAGGATGCGCATTCACCCAAACTTCTCCATCTTCAAAAAATTCTTTTTTCCAAATAGGTACCGTTTCTTTTAAGGTGTCAATGACATACTGACAAGCTTCAAAAGCAGCTTTTCTGTGTGGAGAAGAAACTGTAATAATTACGGGAATATCACCAATAGTTAACAAACCTTCTGCATGATGAATGGCAATCTTTTTTACTCCAAATTTTTCCAAAGCAGCATCTGCAATTTTCTGCATTTCCTTAATTGCCATAGGTTTGTAGGTAGAAAAATCAAGTTGAGTAACCTCTTTGTTTTGAGTAGCATTTCTAACAGTACCTACAAAAACAGCAATTCCACCACAAGAAGGATCAGTTACAAAATCGTAACATTCTTGTAAATTAAGTTTTTCCGAAGATATTTTTATAGAAGTCGTGCTCATATAGATATGTAAGTTTAACAAAGATAAAAGATTGAAAGCTCAAAAAGAATAGAAACCAATCAGATTTAAATAATTATTTTTGTTAGCTGAAACAGAACACAACTATAGAATACAACTTAAAATGAAAACATTAAACGATTTCAATTTCGAAAATAAAAAAGCATTAATCCGTGTAGATTTTAATGTACCCTTAAACGATACTTTTGAAGTAACAGACGATACAAGAATTCAAGCAGCAAAACCAACCATTATTAAAGTTTTAGAAGACGGTGGTAGCTGTGTGTTAATGTCGCATTTAGGACGTCCGAAAGGTAAAGAAGATCAGTTTTCGTTACGTCATATTGTTAGCAAAGTAACACAAGTGTTAGGTGTACAAGTGAAATTTGTTGATGATTGTATAGGCTCAGCAGTTGAAGAGGCAGTAGCAAATTTAAAAAGCGGAGAAGTTTTATTACTAGAAAACTTACGTTTTTATCCAGAAGAAAAAGAAGGAGATGTTGCCTTTGCCGAACAATTATCTAAATGTGGAGATGTATATGTAAATGACGCTTTTGGTACTGCTCACAGGGCACACGCATCTACTGCAATTATTGCACAATTTTTTCCAGAAAATAAATGCTTCGGAAACTTATTAGCAACGGAGATTGAAAGTATTGATAAGGTATTAAACAATTCAGAAAAACCAGTAACGGCTATTTTAGGAGGCGCGAAAGTGTCGTCTAAAATTGGCGTGATTGAAAATATTATTGAGAAAGTAGATCATATTATTGTTGGCGGAGGTATGACGTTTACGTTTATCAAAGCTTTAGGGGGTAAGATTGGAAACTCATTAGTTGAAGAGGATAAGTTAGCCTTAGCGTTAGAAATTTTAGCAAAAGCAAAAGAGAATAATACAGAAATTCATTTACCTGTAGATGCAGTTATCGCAGATACTTTTTCAAACGATGCGAATACACAAGTAGTAGACACAAATGAAATTCCTGATGGATGGATGGGGTTAGATTGCGGACCTAAAACCGTTGAAAAATTTGCTAAAGTTATCGTAAAATCAAAAACAATTTTATGGAATGGTCCTTTAGGAGTTTTTGAAATGGAAAAGTTTGCACAAGGAACCATTGGTTTAGGAAATGCAATTGAAGAAGCAACTAAAAGAGGAGCATTCTCGTTAGTAGGTGGAGGAGATTCAGTTGCTGCTGTAAAACAATTCGGATTTGCTGATAAAGTGAGTTATGTGTCTACAGGTGGAGGAGCGATGCTAGAAATGTTAGAAGGTCGCACCTTACCAGGAATTGAAGCAATTCTTAATTAGCAAATTTGAAAATGAGTTAATTCGCTAATTTTCAAATCAACAACTTTTAAAATAAAAGTTTAAAAGTGTAATTGTAGAAGTGTTTATTATGTTGGCTTTTTTAAACAATTACACAATTCAACAGTTAAACGATATAAAGAATGAAATACACCACACTACCCAATACAGATGTAAAAGTTTCTAAAATTTGTTTAGGAACAATGACTTTGGGTCGACAAAATACAGAAGCAGACGGTCACGAACAAATGGATTATGCCTTAGAACAAGGGGTAAACTTTTTTGATACCGCGGAATTGTACCCTGTGCCAGCACTCCCAGAAACATACGGAGCTACGGAAAAAATTATAGGTTCTTGGTTCAAAAAAACAGGAAACAGAGGAAAAGTAGTGTTGGCGTCTAAAATCGCTGGAGGTGGAGATTATACGGCACACATCAGAACAGGTGGTTTCAATAGAAAAAATATATCTGAAGCGATTGAAGGTAGTTTAAAACGTTTACAAACCGATTATATTGATTTGTATCAGTTACATTGGCCAGATCGTGGAGTGAACTGTTTTGGAGTGCGTGATTATCCGTATAAAACTTCTACTAAAGAAGCTGAAAAGCATTTAGAGATTTTAGAAACCTTGAACGATTTTGTAAAACAAGGAAAGATAAAGCAGGTAGGTTTGTCTAACGAAACTCCTTGGGGAACGATGAAATATCTGCAAACAGCAGAACAACACGGTTTGCCAAGAATGGTTACGATTCAAAACTCATACTCGTTAATTCATAGAGGATTTGAAGTGGGAATGTCTGAGGTTTCTATGAGAGAAAATATTGGCTTACTAGCGTATTCTCCATTAGCACAAGGAGTATTAACAGGAAAATATATTGATGGAAAAACTCCAGAGGGAGCGAGAGGAACCTTATTTCCAAGGTTTATCGCTAGATATAAAAATGAAGGTTCAGAAAAAGCGGTTTTAGCGTATCAAAAAATAGCAACTAAACACGGATTGACATTAACAGAGTTATCATTAGCCTACATTAACCAGTTACCATTTGTAACGAGTAATATTATTGGGGCTACGAAAATGAGTCAGTTAAAAGAAAATATAAATTCTATCAATATTGAATTGTCAGAAGACATTTTAGCAGAAATAGAAGCGGTGCACAAAGCAATTCCGAACCCAGCTCCTTAATTTGAGATTAAATTAAATAAAAAAATCCGAAGTAGTTTTCTACTTCGGATTTTTTTATGTTTTTATCTAGAAATCTTGTTTCTAAAAATCTAAAAACTATTCTTCTAAAATTTTAAAAGAAGTAGCTTTAAATCTTCCATCTTCTACTTTTCCAGAAACTTCAGCTTTTCTAACAACATTACAAAAACCGGTATTTTCATCATGAGAGTCTCCATAATCGTCTATGTGAGCACCATCAACAAAAT
The DNA here is from genome assembly GCF_051200845.1 of Tenacibaculum sp. A30. Lineage (NCBI taxonomy): Bacteria > Pseudomonadati > Bacteroidota > Flavobacteriia > Flavobacteriales > Flavobacteriaceae > Tenacibaculum > Tenacibaculum sp. A30. The sequence continues at coordinate 1,691,309 of NZ_CP195160.1, read as the reverse complement.
AGGCTTGTCCATCAACTTTAACTGCTAAATCGCATCCGTTTTGGGTTTTTAATCCGAATTTACATTGTCCGCATGAAGCTTCAACAATTTGTGTTTTTTCTTTTGGAGTACTACAAGCCAAGATTCCGAAGAAAAAAAGAAATACTAGTTTTTTCATATTATTGAGAGTTTTAAGTTGCTAGTTTGGGTAGGATTAATATCCTATTTTACCACGTACTCTTTGTAAAACATCTTTAGCAATTACTCGTGCTTTTTCAGCTCCTACAGCTAAAGCTTCATCAATTTCATGACGGTTTTCCATGTAGTGGTTATATTTTGTGCGTACATCAGCAAATTTATCAATAATTAGTTCATAAAGAGCCTGTTTAGCGTGTCCGTACCCATAACCTCCATTTTCGTAATTAGCACGCATTTCGGCAATTTGTTCTTCCGAAGCTAATAATTTATATATAGCAAAAACATTATCAGTATTTGGATCTTTTGGGTCTTCTAAGGCTTTACTATCCGTTTGAATAGCCATAATTTGCTTACGTAACTTTTTGTCTGGTAAGAAAATATTGATGAAATTATTTCGAGATTTACTCATCTTTTCACCATCAGTTCCAGGAACTAATTTGGTGTCTTCATTTATTTTTGCTTGAGGCGGAACTAAAGTTTCACCCACTATGTTGTTAAATCTGTTTGCAACATCACGCGTCATTTCTAAATGTTGTAACTGATCTTTTCCTACAGGAACAACTTCAGCATCGTACAATAAAATATCTGCAGCCATTAACATAGGATAGGTAAATAAACCAGCATTTACATCAGCTAAGCGATCGGCTTTGTCTTTAAAACCATGTGCTAAAGTTAAACGTTGATACGGAAAGAAACAACTCAAATACCAAGTTAATTCAGTAACTTCAGGAATATCACTTTGGCGATAAAAAACGGTTTTGTTAATGTCAATTCCACAGGCAAGCCAAGTAGCCGCTACACTATAGGTGTTTTCGCGCAATTCGTTACCGTCTTTAATCTGAGTTAAAGAGTGCATATCTGCAATGAAAATAAACGATTCGTTTTTTGAATCATTAGCCATTTCAATAGCAGGCAAAATTGCTCCTAATAAATTTCCTAAATGTGGGGTTCCTGTACTTTGTACACCTGTTAAAATTCTTGACATAAATCTGTTTTGAAAATTTTTTACTTAAGTAAGCAAAAATAAGCTTAAAATTCATCAAACAAAAGAAATTACTACATTCGCATTTCTATTTAATCTTCTTTTTTAAGTTGATAAGAAAAAAGAGTTATCCATTTTTAATTTTAGAGGCTTGAAGTATATTTTTTTTCCTATTCGATTTATTTGGCGTGTTTGGTTTTACTTGTTAATGGTCGTTTCAGTTTTGTTAATGGCTCCTTTTTTGTTGATTTTAACATCAGATGAAAAGTACTACCCAGCTTTTTGGAAAGTTGTTAGAACTTGGGCCTTCTTTTTAATTTACGGAATGGGATTCCGATTAAAAGTTGAAAAAGAGCAAGAGATAGATAGAAATAAAAGTTATATGTTTTGTGCTAACCATGCTTCTTTTTTAGATCCTTGGGTGTTAATAGCCATGAGTAAAAATCCAATTGTTTTTGTAGGAAAAAAAGAGTTGGTAAAGTTTCCTGTTTTTGGGTTCTTTTACAAGAAAGTGGTTATTATGGTTGATAGAAGTGATGCAGAAAGTAGAAGAAAAGTATATGAACAAGCACATAGCAGATTGAAAAACGGAACAAGCGTTGCTATTTTTCCTGAAGGATTGGTTCCTGATGAAAATGTAGTTTTAGCACCGTTTAAAAATGGAGCGTTTAGTTTAGCGATTGAACATCAGATACCAATAGTTCCTCAAGTATACTACGATGGAAAGCGTTTGTTTTCTTGGGATTTTTTTAAAGGATCTCCTGGAACATTTAGAGTAAAACAATGCAGTTTTATTGAAACAGAAAACTTAGTTCAAGAAGATAAGAAAAAACTTAAAGAGCAAACTTACAGTGTTATATACAATGAATTGATTAATGATGAGTTGTATATGAAAGATACAAACCGATTAAATAATGAGTGAGAAATTAAATCATCGTTATAGTGATAAAGAGGAAAGGCTTAATGTGTTTTCTCATGGTTTAGGATTGCTTTTAAGTATTATTGTTTTTCCTTTATTACTGCAAAAATCATTTGAATATAATGCCTTTTGGAAAGGTATTAGTTTGGTGATTTACGGAATAAGTATGATTGTTTTATACGCTGCATCTACTTTTTATCATGCTGCTAAAGAGCCCAAGCTTAGACGAAGGCTTAATATTTTTGATCATGCTGCTATTTATGTGCTTATAGCAGGAACATATACTCCCTTTTGCTTGCTGGTTTTATCACCAAATTTAGGTTGGTATTTATTTATCGTTGTTTGGAGCTTTGCGTTAACAGGCGTTGTTTTAAAGTTGTTTTTTACAGGAAGGTTTGACAAATTATCAACAGCATTATACTTATTAATGGGTTGGCAAATAGTCTTTTTAATTAAACCGTTAATTGATAGTTTTTCTAGCGAAGGATTATTCTATCTTTTTTTGGGAGGCGTTTTTTATACTGTTGGCGCTGTTTTTTATTCGATTAAAAAGCTAAAATACAATCACGCAACGTTTCATGTCTTCGTATTATTAGGAAGTTTAAGCCACTTTATAGCTGTTTATTTCTGTATCTAAGAAGACCAATTAATAAAAGGATGTTTACTTAAGTTTGAGTTGTAATATTTTGCGATACCTGTAACTTCTTCTCCTAACCATTCTGGTTTTGTGAAATTTTCATTTTCATTTTTTAGTTCAACTTCGGCAATTAGTAAGCCGTTGTTTTCTCCTAAAAACTCATCTACTTCAAAAGTATGATTATCAATTTTTACTAAGTATCGGTATTTTTCTATAATCCCTTTTTCACAAAGATTAAAAAGACTTTTAGCTTCATTTTTATCAATTTCTTTTTCCCATTCAAAACGGGTTGTTCCGCTAGTATTTGAAGCTCCTTTTATAGTCAAAAAACCTTTGTCGTCTTTTATTCGAACTCGAACTACTCGTTCTTTGTCTGAATTTAAAAACCCTTGTTTTATATAATTTTTTTGAAATGAACTTTCTTTAAAAGCTTCTGATTTTACTAAGAATTTTCTTTCTATTTCTACAGCCATACCAAAGTGCATCAAATTTGTACGAAAGTACCATTTTTATAGTCAATATTAAATATCTTTGATTGATGATTTTAACTGATAAACTCGATTAAATGCCGGTTGTTGCTACCAAAGCTATTGTTTTAAGTTCGCTAAAGTATGGTGATACAAGTTTAATTGTAAAGTGTTTTACGTTACAAGAAGGGGTGAAATCGTATATGTTAAAAGGGATTTTAAAAGCTAAAAAAGGAAAATTAAAGGCAGCTCACTTTCAACCGTTAACACAATTACAAATTACAGCAAATCATAGTACTAAAAGTTCTTTACACTCTATTAAAGAAGTGCAGGTAATTCATCCGTACGAAACAATACACACTTCAATAGTAAAGCAATCTATTATATTGTTTTTGTCTGAAATATTATCAAAAATCATTCAAGAAGAAGAAGAAAATGTTCCATTATACCAGTACTTAGAAACATCTTTAGCTTGGATAGATACTCATGATGAGGTAGCTAATTTTCACTTGTTGTTTTTATTAAATTTATCAAAGTATTTAGGGTTTTATCCAGATACTTCCGAATCTGATAAAAAAGCCTTTAGTTTGTTAGAAGGAAGTTTTACTGATTTGATATATGAAAAAGGGAATTTAACAGGTAAAGAAATTAATCTTTTTAAAAGCTTGTTAGGCATAAATTTTGATGAAATAAATTCAATTTCCTATTCAAAAAATGATAGGCAAATTATTCTTCGAATTATCATAAAATATTATGAATTACATTTAGAAGGATTTCGGAAACCCAAGTCGTTAGACGTGTTAGAAACTGTTTTTAGTTAATTTATGAAACAAATAATTACTGTATTTTTTTTACTAATTGTAACCACAATTTTTTCACAAAACCTTACTGTTATTGATGCTGAAACAGGAAAACCTGTTGAATCAGTTACTGTATTTAATAAAAATAATACAACGTATGCTGTAAGTGACGAATTAGGAAAAGTTGATATTTCGGCTTTTTCAAAAAATGAAGTGCTAATTTTTTCGCATGTTTCGTATGCGGAATATCATGAAAACAAATCAGCTTTAAAGGTAAATAATTATTATGTGTATTTGTCAAAAAACTCTGAGCAGTTAGATGAGGTGGTCGTTTCGGTATTTAAGAACAGAGAAAAAACAAATCGTATAGCAGAACAAATTGCGGTAGTTTCATCAAAAGAGATAGAAAAATTATCACCACAAACATCAGCAGATTTATTATCGAGTGTACCTGGAATAAAAATTCAAAAATCACAATTTGGGGGAGGAAGTCCAGTAATGCGAGGAATGGAAAGTAACCGAGTGTTATTGGTGGTTGATGGTGTTCGTATGAATAATGCGATTTATAGAAAAGGACACTTACAAAATTCAATTACAGTAGCTCCAAATTTACTAGACAGAACTGAAATTGTTTTTGGTCCGTCATCAGTAATTTATGGTTCAGATGCTTTGGGTGGAGTAATTCACTACTATACAAAAACACCAAAAATATCAGAAAAAGGTAGCGAAGTAAAAGGAAGTGCTTTTTTACGATACAGCTCTGCAAATAATGAGGTAACCAATGTGGTTTCTACCGAACTTAGATTTAAAAAATGGGCATCATTTACCAGTGTAGCTCACAGTAATTTTGGTGATTTACGAATGGGAAAAAATCGTTCTCATGGTTTTAATGATTGGGGCAAAGTACCTTTCTACTCTAATAATACTGATAGTTATTACAACGATACACCAGTTGCAAATTCTAATTTAAATATTCAGAGAAATACTGGTTACAGTCAAACAGATGTATTACAGAAGTTTTATATTCCTTTTTCAAAAGACACCGATTTTAAGTTAAACATTCAATATTCAAACTCTTCAAATATTCCACGTTTTGATAAATTAACAGAGTTAAAAGGAAATGGAGATTTAAAATTTGCTGAGTGGTATTATGGACCGCAAGAAAGATTATTAGTTTCTCCACAATTGCTTATCAATCCAAAGAAAAAATGGATGGATAAAGGAACAATTACCTTAGCATATCAAAACATAAAAGAGAGTCGTGTTCAACGAAAATTTGGAAGTTTAGATAGATCGTATAGAAAGGAAGCAGTAGATGTTTTTAGTTTGAATGGAGATTTTACAGTTCCGTTAGCAGCGCATAGAAATTTAGGGTATGGAGTTGAGCTTGCTTATAATGATGTGGCTTCTAATTCTTATGGAAAAACATTGCTGTTAAATGGAAATGACATTATCGGATTTGATGGTGATTTTGCAGTGCAATCTCGTTATCCTGATGGTGGAAGTAGTTATTTAAGCTCTGCTTTTTATGTAGATTACCGTCAGGATATCAATGCTAAATCTACTTTAAATACAGGAATTAGAGGTACACATACAGTATTAAAAGCTAAATGGGTCGATGAAACATTCGTAGATATTCCTCAAAACGATATTCGATTAGATAATCAATCCATTACAGCAACGATAGGATATGTATATAAGCCAACAAGAAATTGGCAATTAAACGGAGTTATTTCTTCAGGGTTCCGTTCTCCAAATATTGATGATGTAGGAAAAATTAGAGAGAAAAGTGGTAGGTTAACAGTTCCTAATACCGAGTTAGGACCCGAATACGCATATAACTTCGAAATAGGACTTCAAAAATATTTTAACAATAGAAAGTTTAGAGTAGGAATGAATGCTTATTACACAATATTAGATCGAAATATCACTCGAATCCCGTATGAATTTTTTGGACAAAGTACTGTGTTCTACGATGGAGATGAATACAATACTGCTGATGGAGAGATTTTAACGAATTATAACAGAGGAAGAGCTTATATAACAGGATTTACTGCGAGTTACGAAGGTAAAATCTCTAAAAATTGGAAAACTTCAGGGTCAATTACATACACTAAAGGGAATACATTAAAGTCGGAAGAAAAAGGAGTACCAGATGAACCATTATCATCTATTCCACCATTATTTGGTCGTTTCGATTTAAGTTATGTAAATAAGAAGTTTGAAGGAGGAGCTAACCTAGTTTTCAACGCTAAAAAAGACATTTCTGATTATAACCTAACAGAAGGCATAGATAATCACGATCAAACACCAATTGTGAACCCTGATGCTACAAATGATATTGATATGTATTACGGAACTCCTAGTTGGATGACTGTTGGATTGTACGGAAAATATCAGTTTACTAAAAGCATAGCAATACAAGCGCAATTATCTAATTTATTTGACGAGCATTATAAAGAATTTGCCTCTGGAGTATCTTCTGCAGGACGCAATATTTCAGTATCTTTACAAACGAATTTTTAAGCGCAAACAAATGATTAATTTTTTCAGATTAGTAAGTTTATTAGAAGGATTATCTTACATTTTATTGCTTTTTATAGCAGTTCCAATTAAATACATGCAAGGAAATCCAGAATATGTAAAAATGTTAGGAATGCCTCACGGATTACTATTTGTAGGGTACATCGTATTAGCAATTATGTTGAAATACGAGTTAAACTGGAACGGAAAAACTTTCGGAATTGTTTGTTTGTTATCTATTTTACCTTTCGGAACCTTTTTCGTAGGGAGATATCTTAAGCAAGAAACAGTATAATATTGATTTAATGTGTTAGTGATTTAATGTAATAATGACTTTCTTAATGTTCATGCTGCATTAAATCATTATTACATTAGTTAAGTATATCATTGAACAACTATCCTCCGCTTACTGGAGGTATAATGGCTATTACATCATTTTCTCGTATGAGTGTATCATCGCTTGCATAACTCTCATTAATAGCCACAGCATACGAACTCATTTTTTGAAACTCAGGAAATTCATTAGAAAGAAATTCTTTAAAACTAGCAACTGTGCTTTTGTTAGGTAGTTCTAGGGTTAATGAAGAACTATCAGCTAAATCTGCAGCGATACCAAAAAGTAATAGGGTTGTTTTCATAAAGTAAAAGTATTCTTATTTTTATAAAAAAGCTTCAAAATTACTTTTTAACAAAATTTTAACATTTATAGTAAGTGATTGATTATCAGTCTAAAAAAAAAACTAAATTAGGGATAACCCTGAGAAGAAAATGGTGCCAACTCAGGGTTATCCCTGATAGGCTTTAACATTTACTAAAAAATAATTTTATATGTTTGGGAAAGGTAATAATAAAAATTTGATCACTTTTATTGTTACCCACTAGCTAGTAAAAGAAGAAGAATGTTTATAAAATTGCGCACATTTTTCTTTTTAAATTTTTTAAGACATGTACCTTATGTAGCCATAAGGATGGTTTCTTCTTTACTAAGAAGTAAAAAAATAATTAATCAAATTAAAAATTTTAAAAAATGAAAAAAGTAATGTTAGTAGCAGCAATGGTATTTGCTACGAGTAGCATAGTGAATGCTAGTACAGGTGTAAACAAAAATACAAATAAAGAAAGTGATTGTTGCATTTGTGACGCTTGGGATTATGGAACTAAAAAGGGAGAAGGCAATGAAGCGATGGAGTACGCTTACACAGATGCGTACTACGAGGAGCATTGTGAGTAATTAAACCATATTCATAACCACACTCAAAGTTTATGGGTGTGGTTTTAAATCAAATTAAGAAATGAAAAATAAATTTATATTACTTTTATTTATATTCAGTTTTTTGGGTGTGAGTAAAATTAATTCTCAAATAAAAAATGGTTCTATCACCTATGTAAAAGAATCAATAGTAAATGATCAAGAGAAAGAAAAATTCAAAAAGCATCCTAATTATGAAAAATTTAATAAAATAGATGAAGGTATAGAGGAGGCTTTAAAATATATGTCTTTTGAATTAAAATTTAATGAGCTGTCTAGTATTTTCAAATTAAATAAGTCTCTTACTCTCGAAGGAGCTAAATACTATAAATTTGCCTTAATACCTCATGGTAACTCAGTTTTTTATTCATCAAAAGATACTAGCCTAGAGCAAAAACAAATTTTTGGAGAAACCTTTATAATATCAAAAGAAAAACTAAAATGGCAATTGATAAATGAAACAAAAAAAATAGGAAACTATTTATGTTATAAGGCAAAAGCTATTATAAAAAAACCTTATAGAGGAAAAGAAAAGGAGTACATAAAAACAGCGTGGTATTGTCCCCAAATTAATGCTCCTTATGGTCCTATAGGGTATTCAGGCTTACCTGGATTAATATTAGAGTTAAATGATGGAAAATTCAAATATAAGGCAAGTAAAATTGTTTTAAACTCTAAAAATACATATGAAATCATTAAACCAGAAAAAGGAAAAAAAGTTACTGAACAGCAAATGAATACCATGATAAGTGAAGCCATGGGTAATTTTAAAAGAAATAAAGGATATTAGTGTCAAAAAATAGAGCTATTTATGAAAAAGAAAGCGCAATACACTATTCTAATTATATTTTTTAGTGTTTTTTCAAATGCCCAAACCATTGTTTTTAAAGGAGTAGTAAAAGATAGTTTACAAAATTCATTATCGTTTGCTAACGTTATTGCTAAACCCAAAAAGGCAACAGAAAACATGCGTTTTGCTATTTCAGATGAAGAGGGAAACTACCGTTTAGAACTCAAAAAAGATAATAACTATACGATTAGTGTTAGTTACTTAGGGTATGAGACGACTAGTTTTAACATAACCCTAGTTGAAAACACAACAAAACATATTGTTTTAAAAGAAGCAAAAAATCAGTTAGACGAAGTTATTATTGAGCTACCTGTTACTGTAAAACAAGACACCATTATTTACAACACTGATAAGTTTGTTGATGGAAGCGAACGTAAATTAAAAAACGTACTTAAAAAACTACCAGGAGTTGAGGTAGATAAAAATGGAGGCGTTACAGTACAAGGAAAAAAAGTGACCAAATTATTAGTAGATGGTAAAAAGTTTTTTGGGGGCGGTACAAAACTTGGGGTAGAGAATATTCCTGCTGATGCGGTTAATAAAGTAGAAGTTATTGATAACTACAACGAAGTTGCTTTTTTAAAAAACATATCAGATTCTGAAGATATGGCAATGAACATTCAACTAAAAGAAGATAAAAAGCGTTTTGTTTTTGGTGATGTTGAAGCAGGAGTAAATGTGGGGTATGATTCTTTTCACAAAGCAAACGCTAACCTTTTTTATTACTCCCCAAAAACGAATGTAAATTTTATTGGAAACCTAAACAACATAGGTGAAAAAACTTTTACATTTAAAGATTATATGAACTTCCAAGGAGGAGTTAACGCAGTATTTAGTGGTAATTTTAATTGGAAAGGTGGTGATTTTTCTCAGTTCTTAGAAAGTAGCGACGTATTAAGTAGTAATCAACGTTTTGGTGCACTAAATATAACCAAAACCGTGGCGAGTAAATTAGACGTTTCTGGTTATGTTATTTTTTCACATAGTGATACCAAGAGTTTTAATGAAACTCGTAATGAATACACGACGTTTGTTGAAGATAAAACCAGTAAAACAAATAGTAATAATTTGTTAGGTATTGGTAAATTAAATCTTGAATATGCACCCAATACCAAAGAGCAATGGTACGCAAGAACGCAAGTGAAAAAATCAGATGTTACGAAGGAGAATACAATTTTATCCATAATTAATACAGATAACAATAGTATTGAAACTGATAGAAACAATGATATTTGGTATATAAACCAAAATTTTGAATGGCATAAAGATCAGTCTGAGAAACACACTTTCTCTGCAATTGCCGATTATACGTTTGATAAAAATACGCCAACCGCTAATTGGTTAGCCTCAAATTCGTATGCCAAAACGATACAAAATATCGTACAACCTGTAGATACTACACAGAGTCAATTGCGTTTATTTCAAGATAAATTTACTGAAAAACATTATTTACATACCGTTTTTAAAGATTTTTGGGTGTTGAATAATAACAATCATATTTATTCAACAATTGGTAACACTCATCAACAAGAAAAGTTTACGAGTAATGATTTTCAGTTGTTGGATGATGATAGTATCAATGAATTTATATCGGGCGGATTTAACAATAGTACTGTTTTTAAACACAATGATTTTTTTGCTGGAGTCCATTATAAATTTAGAACAGGAATCTTCACTTTTAAACAAGGAGCGTATTTACACAACTATCGTTGGAAAGTAAATCAAGAAGAATCTATAGAAAAGAGTAAATGGGTTTTATTACCCGATTTTCTACTAAAAATTGAATTCAATAAATCAAAGAAAATAGAACTGAACTATAATTTAAAAACAAATTTCTCTAATGCTTCACAACTAGCCAATCGTTTTTATTTACAGTCGTATAATTCAGTTTTTAAGGGAAATCCTAACTTAGAAAATGAATTGTATCATTCGGCAAGATTACGTTATAGGCGTTTTAGTTTGTACCGAGGGTTAATGCTACACGCAAGTGCGAATTACACTAAAAAAGTAAACGGATACAGAAATGCTGTAAGTTTTGATGGGGTAAACCGTTTTTTAACAACACAATTATTCGAAAATCCAAGTGAAGATTGGAATATTAGAGGATCTTTACGAAAAAGAATAAAAAAAATTCGGTATAATTTTATAGGGAGTTATAATAACTCTAAATATCTTCAAAGCATCAACGGTGTATTTGTAAATAATAAAAACACAAACTATTCTATGGAATTGGGAGCGGAAACCCTGTTTGATAAGTTTCCAGCAATAGAGATTGGTTATAAACGAACGATAGGAAATTATACATCAAGTAACTCTGTATCAAAATTTATAACTAACGAGCCATTTGTAACCATAGATTACGATTTTTTAAAAAGTTTTATTTTTAATTTTGATTACACACATTATGATTACCAAAATAAAGCATTAGGAGCAAAAAATAACTACAATGTTGCAAATGCTACTCTATCGTATCAAAAAGAAGATAGTCCATGGTTATTTAAGTTTACTGCTCAAAACTTATTTAACACAACTTTTAAACAAAGTAACAGCTTTTCAGACTATTTAATTTCTGATACTAAAACACACATAATGCCAAGGGTTATGTTGTTTAGTATTGGGTATAAACTATAATTTTATCCCAAAAAGGACTCTGTTTTCATTTTTTCCGTTAAAGTTTGAGCGAGCAAAATCTACACGTAAAAAACGCCATTTTCCAATACCAACATTATCTAAACCAATAGCAAACTCAGAATAAGGTTTGTTGCCCGCTGTAAATAATCCTTTAGCACCAGTAACTAAATGAAAGTTCAGCTTATTTAATAAAGGAACTTTACTTAATAATGCTCCTTTAAAGTTGTATTCTCCATGAAGTTCAGCATATTTATCGTTAGAACTTAATTTGTAATAAGGAAGCATGTAAAAGTTGTTTAAATAATTGTTGTTAGGAGCTATTAATAAACGATTTCCGTTAAAATGAGCATAATCCATAAACGGAATATCTTTTTGTTCTAAAAACAGTCCTCCTTTAGCTTTGTAGGAAAACTCTCCCCAGTTGCTTAAATTAATATGCTGGTACAGTTGTGAGAATATGATATCTGAATTCCACTCAGAATTTCCAGATCCGAAGTTTTTTTGATAACCAATATATAACGATGGATATTTACGACTGGTAATATTGTATTTTCCATCAGGATATGATAAATACTTTTGACCAAAATTGATGTTAGCTCCTACCGAAAATGTCCACATATGATGCGGAGTAAATCCTAAAGTAAAGTTGTTTGGTTCTTGTGGGTTATTAGAAGTATAATCAACATTTTTTTTAGGAAACATTACATAGTCAGAGGTATTGAACAGCGGTTTTCTGTCGGCAAATTCTAGAGAAGAAAACATACGAATTCCGTTAGTTACTTCTTGTGAAAAAGAAGCTTTTGCATGGGTTTTTTCGTAGATTTTCAGGTAATTTCTTTCAAAACCAATTGAACTTATAGTATTCCAAAACTTAGAAATAGGTTCTTTTTGGTTGAATTGTGATGTAGCAATTCCTCCAGAAACATGCAGGTATGGTCTTGTGGTATTATTCCACTGGTAGTTGAAGTAGGCAGTAGGGCGTGCTTTTTTTTCTGAAAAGCCATAATTAACATCGGCTCCCATACCAAATCGTTTTCCTTTTTTATTTAGAGTTTTTCGGTAGTTAATTCCTAAAGAAGAATTCCAGCCTTGTACGGTGTTAAAATTGATGTTTTCAATGGGAGAAGAAATGCTCAACGACCATTTGTTGTAAGAATCTAGGTAGGTATAACCAGAAAGAATATCTAGCGGTTTAAATTTGTTGTTTTTGGTATCGATTGAATCTAAATATTTTTCTGATTTTCGAATAGTTTTAATACTGTCTTTCAGTTTATAATCTGATATCTCTTCTACTGTCAGAGCTACTGGACGTATAGTGTTCCAATATGTAGAATCTTTTTCTGTAGCATTTTCAGCAAAGGAAAGTATTTCGTTATTGAAAGTTTTTTCATTAAAATCAGGAGAAAAATTATAATTTGAATAAGCAGCAGAAAAGCGTCCGTTAAAATGAAATCCGAACATACCTGCTTTAAAGTCGATGGTTTGGGTTATGGGAACCCACGCTTTATTTTTTGTTGAAAAATTATAGTTCTGTTTAATATGCAAAGAATCAACCATTGGCAAGCTTATTTGCGCTCCTGTTACAATAACATCGGCTCCATACACAGCCCAATCATCTTCAACGATATAAATATATCCACTAAAAACACGGTCATTTTTTCGTTTAGGTAGTAGTTGAATTTTGTTAATTAATTTTCCGTTTTCATTGTAAAATACCCCTGCTAGCTTGTAATTATAGTACCCGAAAGCTCCGTTTGCTATAGGAGAAATTATACGAACATCCGCTAGATTAAAAGAATTTTCATAAAAATTAAAGTTAACATCTTCAGCTTGGTTAAAGCTAATGCCATTGTCTTCACCACTAACTTTTGAGGCTATAATGTGTTCTTTAAAATTTTTAGGTCTTTTTTGAAATGCAATTTTAGAAACCGTTTCAGAAAGGTACACCACACCACTTCGGGTAGAATCCAATCCACCACCCATATCACCAATATCTTGTCCTAAAAATTTCTTTGGTAAATCCTTTACTTTAAATAATCCTCTAGAGTAAAAATCGGCAGTATATTCAGCAAATTTATCAGTGTTTTTATTTTTATGAGTAATAGCATTTCTAATAATTTTGTTGGCAGGATTTTCTTCTAAAGAAACCACAACTTCATCTAAAACCACTTCTTCTTCTGTTAAAGAAACATCTACTGTGAAAGGAAAAGAATTGATTTTAACTGTTTTTTTTACGGTTTTATAACCTAACATTTGAAAAATTAGGGTGTGATTTCCTGTTTTGGAGAGTGCTAATTCATAATCTCCATTGGTATTGGTAGTTGTACCTGTAATCGTGTTTTCTAAGTAAACACTTACAAAAGAAATAGGTTGTTTTTTAGTGTCTGTAACTCTTCCTTTAACTTGAGAAAAGGTTATTGACGAGCATATTAGAAATAAAAAAGTAGTTATATTTTTCATAGTCAGTTAGTTGATGGTAACAAACATAAAAGAAGAACTTTGTAAAGTGTATTTAAGAAGTGTTAAATAACTTACAAAGTTCTCTTAATTAATAGTAAGACTATGAGGTAAAAGAAATGTTACAAAAGATTACTTAACTGTATCTTTTTGTTGAGTTTTTTTCTTCTTTCCAAATAAACCACCTAATACGTCGGTTACTTTTTTAACAGTTTCATCCTTTTTAGTGGTTGTAGAAGTACTATCTTTCTTTTTGCCTCCTAATAAACTTCCTAAAGCATCATTGACTAATTTGTCTTTTTGTTGATCGATTAGTTTTTGACTTAATTTACTAACCGATGAAGACATATCTGTTTTTACAGAAGGACTCATCATGTTACCCGTAATATTAGCGGTAACAGGAACTGTAATATTTTGCTGCTCTTTTGCACTTAATTTAGAAAGTAATCCTTCAGCTTCGTTACCTAAGTATTTAGCAGGAACATTTAAAGTAACATTGTAGTTCATTGTTTTGTCAAAACCATGACTTCCGCCAACAGTAATTCCAATGTCGTTATACTTTAAATCGAAAGGTTTTACAACTACTTGTCCGTCTTTAAAAGATAAATATGTTTTAATATCTGATAGGTCTAGTTTTGTTAAATCAATAAATGATAATTTATCGTTTAATAAACTCAAAGCTTTAGTTTTTTCAGGGTTGATGCTAGTCGTTAATAGTTCAGCTAATGCTTTACCAGAAACCGAAGCAAGGTTTGGGGTAAAATCATCGTTTAAACTACCAGATAAATCAATATCAGAATTTAATTTACCACTCATAGCACCCGCAATAGGACTTAATGATTGTAATAAATCTAAACTAGTAAAGGATTGAGCAATGTCAAAAGATTTGATACCTAACTTCATATCGAAAGTAGGCTTCTCTTTTTGTGTATTAACTTCTCCATTTAAAGCAATTTGACCATTAAAAATACCAGCATTCATATTTTGTAAGATGGCTTTTTCATCTTTTAAAAGAAGTGTTCCGGTAACATTTTGTAAAGTTAAGTTATCATAATGTACCGTTTTTGCATTTGCCTTTACAGAACAGTCTAAGAAAGCAGGAATTTTTAAAGACTCACTAGGTGTGTTTTCTTTAGAAGTTTCTTCTTTTTTCTCAGAAGTCTCTAGATTTTCTTGCATAAAATCGCTTACATAAAAAGTATTTGAATTTAGCTTGAAGTTTCCTTGTAGTTTTTTGTCAGAAAGTAAAAAGCCTAACAGGTTTTTAATTGTTCCTGTAGCATTTAAATCACTTTTTCCTGAGGTAGCATCAAACTTACTTAAGGTAATGGTGCCAGGTGTAAAATTAACCGCTGTATTTTTAATATGAAGTGGATTTACAACATCTTTTGAAGAAAAAATAAAGTCGCTCACCTCCATTTTTCCATTATTTTTAATACGACTTAAAGTATTGTTTTCAATCGCTTTCATGTCGAACTCCGTATGCAAATCAGCCTTTAAAATTCCGCTCAAATCATTTTCTAAATCAATAGGATATGCTTTATTAATATTAGCAAGGTTTAAAACACCTTTTAAACTAGCATTTATCTTTGGATTGGTAGTTAGATTATAAATATTTCCTTTTCCAGAAAAAGTATCCTGATCAATCTTAAAAGAAAGACCATTAATAGTAACAAACGTATTTTCGGTTTTACCAGTAGTGTTTTTTATTTGCGCATCAATATTAATGTTTTGAACACTTTTAGGCAAATCAGGATATTTAAATGAAGCATTATTTGACTTCATAGATATATCTAACTTTGGAATATGGTTGTCATCAATAATTCCGTTTACCTTTCCGTTAACACTAAAGTTACCAGTAGTGCTCACGTCAGCAATGCTTTTAGTATAGGCTTCAGGAATTAAACCTAAAAAGTTTTTAAAGTCAGAAGACGGAGTTTTGAAGTTGATATCAACCTCTTGGTTTTTATCGTTAACTTGAACAAAACCGTCAAAAACCAATGGAAGACTATTTAGTTTAGCTTCATTTTTTAAGAAAGAAAACTTCATATTAGTTAAATCCATTCCTAAAATAGCATCTAATTCTATTTTTTGGTTCTTGGCATATGAATTACCGTCCATTCCAAAAGATACTAAAGTAGATGTTTGGGTATCTAGTTCTGTGTTTGATTGAGAAAAGTCACCACTTCCACTATGATTTAACTCGGTTAGTTCAAGGTTTAGTTTACCTTGCTCGTCATTGTATTTTATCGTAGCATTATTAATAGCATATGAATTAATAGACAGTCCAAAAGTAGATGGTTCTTCATCTTTTGTCTCTTCTGTCTCAGAAGGTTTTGCAATATCGTAGTTAGCATTTCCTTTTTTATCAACCAATACGTTTACTAGAGCATCATCAATAGTAAATGATTTAATGTTTAGCTGCTCAGATGAAGCTTTAAAAAGTTCTGTAAGTTTTAATGCTAAGTTTACTTCTTTAGCATATACTAAAGTATCACCTTCAAAAGGAGTGTTGTTAATAACTGTTAGGTTAGATAATTGAACTGATGCATTTGGGAAATTTCTAAGTAGGCTTAAGCTAGAATCGCTAAAATCAACTTTGGCGTTTACGTTGTTGTTAATAGTAGTTTTTACCAAGTTCATCACTTTATCTTGAAATAGTAGGGGAATACTAACCAAAAGGATGAAGAAAAAAACTATAATACCTAATACTATTTTATATATCTTTTTCATAATGAATAAAGTTTGTCATGTAATACTAACGAACAAATTTCAACATTTATTTGTAAATAGAAAGTGAATAAAATTATAATTTTTCTTTTGGTAATTTTGCGGCGATAAAACCATGTATTTTGAATAAGAAACAGCAATACTCAAATTTTATAAAAGCACAAGCAAAACGCTTGGGTTTTTTAGGTTGTGGTATTGCAAAAGCTGATTTTTTAGAAGAAGAAGCACCTCGTTTAGAGCAATGGTTGCAAAATGGATATCACGGTGAAATGCATTATATGGAAAATCACTTTGATAAACGTTTAGATCCACGACTGCTGGTAGATGGGGCGAAATCAGTAATTTCTTTATCGTATAATTATTTTCCTTCGGAAGTTCAGCAAGAAGGAAGTTATAAGATTTCTAAATATGCTTACGGACAAGATTATCATCATATCATAAAAGATAAATTACGAGAATTATTACAGTTGATTAATGATGAAGTAGGAGAGGTTTCAGGACGTTGTTTTGTTGATTCTGCTCCTGTGTTAGAACGTGCTTGGGCAACAAAATCAGGATTAGGTTGGAATGGAAAACATTCGTTATTAATCCAAAAACAGCAAGGATCCTTTTTCTTTTTAGCTGAATTGATTATTGATTTAGAACTCGAATACGATGTTCCTTTTAAGACAGATCATTGTGGTAGTTGTACTCGTTGTATTGATGCATGCCCAACACAAGCCATTTTACCTAATAACACGGTAGATGGAAGTAAATGTATTTCATATTTAACAATTGAATTAAAGGATGCAATCCCTACTGGATTTGAAGGACAGCTACAAGATTGGATGTTTGGTTGCGATGTGTGTCAAGATGTGTGCCCGTGGAATCGTTTTTCTAAACCACATGAAGAGTCGTTGTTTGCACCGCAAGAGAGTTTGTTAGATATGACAAAACGTGATTGGCAAGAATTAACGCAAGAAACGTTTAGTAAGGTATTTAAAAAATCAGCAGTAAAGCGCACTAAGTTTTCAGGACTGACAAGAAATATTAATTTCTTAAAAAAATAAAAGCAGGTTTTAAACCTGCTTTTATTTTTAATTTATTTAGGGTTGGTATCTCCAAAGAAAAACCAATTAATTCCTTTTTTGATAATTCCTCCTTCTTTAGGATTATCTTGAGCTATAACTTCTTTTGAGTCAGCAGCTCCACTATCTTCAAACAATTTTAAAACAAAATCGTCATAAGAAGAGTTTACTTCTTCTTGTAAATAAGAGTTAAAGTATAATTCACTAGCTTTTTCACCTTTCACTTTTTCTATCTCTAAAAGAGTTTTGTATAAAGGCTCAATTTTTTTTACAACACTATTAGGTAAAGATTTTCTTCTACCGGTGTAACCAGTTATTTTTCCTTTTTCGTCTTTTTCAACATCAAAATCTGTAATAACCCAATAGTATCTACCAGTTCTTGTTAAGTTTTTAACGATAGCGTGGAAGTTATTTCCTTGTTTTAAGTTGTCCCATAATACCTTAAATACAATTTTAGGCATGTCTGGGTGTCTGATAACATTGTGAGGTTCTCCAATAAGCTCTATTTTATTGTACTCAGAAGCTTCTTCAAAAGCATCATTCATATATAAAATAGTTCCTACAGTATCTGTTTTACTAATAATAGTTTTAGACTTATCCCATTTAACCTCCTCGTCTATGACTTTAGATGGTCTAAGAGCGTTGTTTGTGTCCATTTGTTTTTTGTTTTAATAGTTATTCGGGGTGGTTTTACTTGCAATTGGGGAGCAAAGATAAGATTTTTTGTATCAAAAAATTTTATGGTTTGTTTAAAAACAAAGCTTTATTTAGGTTTAGTTAAATATCAGTATAGGAATGTGTTAGGTTTTTAGGAGAATGATAGAAATGTGTTATTTTTTAGATAAGAACAGTTGGAAAAAGAGAAGATTTATTAAAATAAAAAAGGGCTGAAACAAAAGCTTCAGCCCTATCAAAAACATTTTAAAGGGGATTATTGGGGATATTTATGTTTTTATGAAGGATTGGTATCTCCAAAGAAGAACCAATTCAAACCTTTCTTTAAAGGATTTGTTTCGTTTTTAACTTTTTCAGCTTCTTCTTTAGAAAGTTCTTCGTTAAAAAGATCAACCACAAATTCATTATAAGTTTTACCAACTTCTTCTTTTAAGTAGGCATCAAAATACATTTCGCTAGCTTTCTCTCCTTTTAATTTTTCAATATCTAAAAGAGTTTTGTAAATAGGTTCAATCTTTTTAACAACACCATCAGGTACCGCTTTTCTTCTTGCAGTATACCCTATAGTTTTACCGTTTTCATCTTTATCGATAGTAAAATCGGTAATAACCCAATAGTATCTTCCAGTTCTTGTTAGGTTTTTAACGATAGCATGAAAGTTCTCACCTTTTTTTAACGCATCCCATAACACTTTAAAAGCTACTTTAGGCATGTCTGGGTGGCGAATAATGTTGTGAGGTTCTCCTACTAATTCAATGGTGCTATATTCACAAGTGTTAGAAAAAACATCATTAGCATATAAAATTGTTCCGTAGATATCGGTTTTACTTACAATAGTCTTAGTTTTGTCCCATTGTACTTCTTCATCAATAATGTGTCTTTGTGTGGTTTCCATTTTCTATTGGTTTAAGGTTGGGACAAAGTTGAGGAGAAAAAGAAATACTAAACATGACTTTTGTCAGGTTGTCCATTTTTTTTTGATTGATGTTCTGTAACTCTTAAATTTAACATAAATAGTATAAGGAGTACTATAACTTTTATCGGATAGTAAATTATTTTTACTTAACAAACAAAATGTATATTTGTAAGTTCAAACAAACAAGAACGAACCTATGAGAGATTCTAGAAAAAGGCATGAAGCTTTACTTTATCATGCCAAACCGAAGCCAGGAAAAATAGCAGTAGTACCTACCAAAAAATACGCAACTCAACACGATTTATCATTAGCGTATTCACCAGGTGTTGCTGAGCCTTGTTTAGAAATAGCGAAAGACAAAAACAACGTTTATAAATATACTTCAAAAAGCAATTTAGTGGCTGTTATTTCAAATGGAACAGCGGTTTTAGGATTGGGAGATATTGGTCCTGAAGCATCCAAGCCTGTAATGGAGGGAAAGGGATTGTTATTTAAAATTTTTGCTGATATTGATGTTTTTGATATTGAAGTTGACGCAACAGATGTAGATAAATTTGTTGAAACAGTAAAAGCAATCGCTCCTACTTTTGGAGGAATTAATTTAGAAGATATCAAAGCTCCAGAAGCTTTTGAAATTGAACGAAGATTAAAAGAGGAATTAGATATTCCTGTAATGCACGACGACCAACACGGAACTGCAATTATTTCTGCTGCAGCCTTAAAAAATGCATTAGAGATTAATGAAAAAAACATCGAAGATGTTAAAATAGTGGTGAACGGAGCAGGGGCAGCAGCTATTTCATGTACACGTTTGTATTTAGCTCTTGGAGCTAAACGCGAAAACGTAATCATGTGTGATAGTAAAGGTGTTATCAGAAAAGATAATGAGAATTTAACCTCTCAAAAAGCGGAGTTTGCTACAGATGTAGATGTGAATACTTTAGAAGAAGCCATGTTAAATGCAGATGTATTTATCGGTTTATCTAAAGGAAATGTGGTCTCTCCAGAGATGTTGTTGTCTATGGCAAAAAACCCTATTGTTTTTGCAATGGCGAATCCAGAACCAGAAATTGATTACGATTTAGCAATTGCTACTAGAGATGATATCATCATGGCAACAGGAAGGTCAGATCATCCTAATCAGGTGAATAATGTGTTAGGATTCCCTTTTATTTTCCGTGGAGCATTAGATGTTCGTGCTAAAAAGATTAACGAAGAAATGAAAATTGCTGCGGTACATGCGTTGGCAGATTTAGCTAAGCAATCAGTGCCAGAGCAAGTGAATATTGTGTACGATGAGGTAAGTCTTTCCTTCGGAAAAGAGTACATCATTCCAAAACCATTTGATCCAAGATTAATTTATGAAATTCCTCCAGCAATTGCGAAAGCTGCGATGGATTCTGGTGTAGCTCAAGAGCCTATTGAAGATTGGGACAAGTACCGTGAAGAGTTAATGGATCGTTCAGGGACTGGAAGTAAAGAGGTTAGGATGTTGCATAACCGAGCTAAGAAAGCTCCAAAACGATTAGTGTTTGCAGAAGCAGATCATTTAGATGTGTTAAAAGCAGCACAAAGAGTTTATGAAGAAAAAATTGGACATCCAATTTTATTAGGAAGAAGAGAGATTATCTTAGAATTAAAAACTGAGTTAGGTTTTGATGCTGATATTCCAATTATCGATCCTAAAACAGATGAAGAAGAAGCTAGAAGAAATCGTTATGCTGAAGCTTTCTGGAAAACAAGACAACGTAAAGGAGTTACGTTTTTAGAAGCTCAAAAATGGATGCGTGAACGTAACTATTTTGCTGCAATGATGGTAAATTCTGGTGAAGCAGACGCATTGATTACAGGATATTCAAGACCGTATCCGTCAGTAGTAAAGCCAATGTTAGAATTGATTGAGAAAGATCAAGGAGTAACAAGAGTGGCGGCTACGAACATGATGTTAACTAAGCAAGGACCAATGTTCTTGGCAGATACGACGATTAATATCAATCCAACAGCGAAGGATTTAGCTAAGATTACACAGTTAACATCAGTATTAGCTAAAATGTTTGGAATGAAGCCAAACGTAGCAATGTTAGGTTTTTCAAACTTTGGTTCATCTAAATCTGAAAGTTCAGCCAAAATAAGAGAAGCAGTTTCATATATCCACCGTAATTACCCTAATGTTGTTGTTGATGGTGAATTACAAGCAGATTTTGCGTTGAATCCTGAGTTATTAGCTAAAGAATTCCCGTTTTCTAAATTAAATGGAAAAAGAGCCAATGTTTTAATCTTCCCTAACTTAGAATCAGCAAACATTACGTACAAATTAATGAAAGCTGTAGATGAAGTAGAGTCTATAGGGCCTATTTTATTAGGAATGAGTAAACCAGTACACATTTTACAATTAGGTGCTAGTGTAGATGAAATGGTAAACATGGCTGCCGTAGCAGTTGTTGACGCTCAGAACAAAGAAATGAAAGCTAAAAAGAAAGCTCTTCAGAACTCTTAATGGGTTAGGAAACTTTTTTTAAAAAATAATTTTGTCTATTTTAGACTAATAGAAAAAAATCGCTGGATGATAACACAAATTAGGGGGAAGCTTGTGGAGAAAAATCCTACATACGCCGTTGTAGATTGTAACGGGGTAGGATATTTACTCCATATTTCACTAAACACATATTCATCATTACCAAATGATGAATATGTGTTGTTATACACACACTTATCTATTAGGGAAGACGCACATACGTTATATGGTTTTTCAACCAAGATGGAACGAGAAGTGTTTTTATTATTAACTTCAGTTTCAGGTGTAGGACCAAGTATCGCAAGAACTATGTTGTCTTCAATGACTTCTCAAGAAGCTCAACAAGCTATAGCTTCAGAAGATGTAAAACTAATACAATCAGTTAAAGGAATTGGAGCAAAAACAGCGCAACGTGTTATTGTCGATTTAAAAGATAAAGTTTTAAAAACTTTTGATCTTGATGAAGTTTCTGTAGTACAGAACAATACAAATAAAGAAGAAGCGTTATCTGCTTTAGAGGTTCTTGGCTTTGTTAGGAAGCAGGCCGATAAAGTAATAGGGGGAATATTAAAAGAAACACCTGATGCAAGTGTTGAAATACTTATAAAGCAGGCGTTGAAAAAATTATAAAAAAGTTTGGAAAAATCAGTTATGAACAGACTAGTAACAATGCTTGCTTTTTTAGTAAGTGTTGTTTCGTTTTCGCAAAATACGCAAAACGATAGTACAAAAACTGTTAAGAAAGATACTGTTGTTCCTCTCAAATATAATTTTAAAAATAACCAAAACGGCGCTCTTTTTTTAAGTAACCCTAGTCAAAAAGTAGTTACTTATGATAAGGTGTTGAATAAGTTTATGATTGTTGAAAAAGTAGGAGATTACTACGTAGGAACTCCTATTTTTATGACACCAAAAGAGTATGACGAGTATCGTTTAAAAAACGATTTAAAAGATTACTTCAAAGAAAAGGTAGACGCTACCAATCCGAAGAAAAAAGGAAGTGATGCTGCTCGTAAAAACTTACTTCCAAAATATTATGTAAACTCTAAATTTTTTGAATCTGTTTTTGGTGGAAATACAGTTGAGGTAAATCCAACAGGACAAATTAATATCAAATTAGGAGGAGTTTATCAAAATAACGAGAATCCTCAAATTTCTGTAGAAAACCAAAGTAGTTTTACGTTTGATTTTGATCAACAAATTAGTGCGAGTATACAAGCCAAAGTAGGGAAGCGATTAAAAGTAACCGCAAATTACGATACACAGTCTACTTTCGATTTTCAAAATGTTATAAAACTAGAGTACACACCAACCGAAGACGATATTATAAGAAATATTGAAGCGGGTAATATTAGTATGCCGATTAAAAACTCATTAATTAATGGAGCGCAATCGTTATTTGGAGTAAAAACACAATTGCAATTTGGTAAGACGTATGTTACAGCTGCTTTTTCACAACAAAATTCACAGTCTAAAACGGTAATAGCCGAAGGTGGCGCAACGATCGAACCTTTTGAGTTACGAGCCTCTGATTATGATAATGATCGTCACTTCTTCTTATCGCAATATTTTAGAGAAAATTACTCAAAAGCATTAGAAAGATACCCGCTAATTAATAGCCCGATAAACATTACTCGTATAGAAGTTTGGGTAACGAATAGAAACCAAAATGTAAGCGATTATCGTAGCATTGTTGCTTTTGCCGATTTAGGAGAGTCAGATGATGACAACGAGGTGAATCCGTCTGAAATTATTACCACACCAGGAGCAATATCTGCTAATTCTGCGATTTTACCATATAACGGAGTAAACAATTTAAGTTCTTTATTAACTGCTACTA
The DNA here is from genome assembly GCF_051200845.1 of Tenacibaculum sp. A30. Classification (NCBI taxonomy): domain Bacteria; kingdom Pseudomonadati; phylum Bacteroidota; class Flavobacteriia; order Flavobacteriales; family Flavobacteriaceae; genus Tenacibaculum; species Tenacibaculum sp. A30. The sequence goes on along the minus strand of NZ_CP195160.1, from coordinate 1,667,874 downwards.
GTGGAGGAATTAGAGATGTTGCAACGGTAGATAATGCCATAAACGGTATTGGTGTTCCGGCCCGACAAGGTTTTAACTATACATATTTACAAAATGCTCGTAGGTTGCAACCTAATGAGTTTAAGTTACATCCGCAGTTAGGGTTTATTTCGTTAAACCGACGATTAAACGACGGAGAAGTTTTAGCAGTAGCTTTTGAGTATACTGTTGTTGGTGCATCTAATAACGAAACAGTTTTTAGAGTAGGTGAATTTTCAAACGACGGAATTGTAGCGCCATCAAACATTGCCGTAAAATTATTACGTAGTGAAATTTTAAATACAGTACGTCCAGGAACATCAACACCAACGAATCCTGGTGAGCCTTTCCCTACATGGCGTTTAATGATGAAAAACGTGTACGCTTTAGGAGCATTTCCATTACAACGTGATGGTTTTCGTTTTGAGTTATTGTATCGCGATGACGAAACAGGAACACTACAAAACACCTTACAAAACGCGACAACTACGGCGTTAAAGAATGAGCCTTTATTAAGGTTACTGAATTTAGATAAGCTAGACCAAAGTGAGTATGCAGTTACGAATGGAGATGGTTTTTTTGATTATGTAGAAGGAATTACGGTAAATTCTGAAAGAGGATACATTTTGTTTCCCGAACCAGAACCCTTTGGAGAAGATTTATTATTAAAGTTAACGAATCCGTTAGATCAAGAAAAATATGGTTTTGAGGAATTGTATTTAACTACTAAGATTCAAGCAAAAAACGAATATCAAAATCTAGATAAATTCTTTTTAAAAGGATATTTTAAATCGGAAACTAGTAGAGGAATTTCTTTAGGAGCATTCAATGTTCCAAGAGGTTCAGTACGTGTTACTGCAGGAGGAAGACAACTAGTTGAAGGAGTTGATTACGTGGTAGATTACCAGTTAGGTCGTGTACAAATTTTAGATCCAGGTTTAGAAGCATCAGGAATTCCAATTAATGCTTCCGTAGAAAACAACACCTTTTTTAATCAACAAAGAAAAACGTTTATTGGAGTAGATATAGAGCATCGTTTTTCAGACGATTTTATTTTAGGAGGAACCTTCTTAAATGTTAGCGAAAAACCTATCACACCTAAAGTAAATTTTGGTGGAGAGCCTATTGATAATATCATGTTAGGGTTAAATTTAGATTACTCTTCTGAAGTACCTTATTTAACTAAATTAGCAAACAAACTGCCATTCGTAGAAACCGAAGTACCTTCAAATGTTTCGGTAAGAGCAGATATGGCTTATTTATTACCAGGTGCTCCAAGTGGAATTAATGTAGACGGTACAGCAACTTCATATTTAGATGATTTTGAAGCTTCTCAAATTCCAATCAACTTAAGTTCGCCACAACAATGGTTTTTAGCAAGTACACCAGAATCGCAAGGATTTGATGGTGGTGCTTTTGGCTTAGAATACAATTATAAAAGAGGAAAATTAGCATGGTATAATGTTGATCAGTTATTCTACGGAAGCGGAAACAGACCAAGTAATATTGATGAAAATGAGTTGTCGAGAGATGAAGTTCGTCAAATACGTTACAATGAGTTATTTCCTGAAACAGATTTAGATATTACGCAGCAAAATTTAGTTCGTACATTAGATTTAGCCTACTATCCTGCAGAAAGGGGGCCGTATAACTATAATGAAAATGCTAACACTGTGTTGCCAGAAGAGCGCTGGGGAGGTATTATGCGAGCATTAACCACCAATAATTTTGAGCAAGCAAACGTAGAGTACATTCAGTTTTGGTTAATGGATCCGTATGATAATTATTCAATTACTGCGGAAGAAGGATTGCCAGCAGGAGTTAATCCAGATGACCCAACTAACCGAGTAGGAAAGCTGTTTATTAACTTAGGAAATGTTTCTGAAGATATTTTAAAAGACGGAAGAAAACAGTACGAAAATGGACTTCCTGAAGATGGACAAAAAGTAGATGGAGGAAATGTTGAAACATCTATTTGGGGAACCACACCTATCAATCCATCAATCATATATGCTTTTGATTCTAGTAACGATGCAAGAACAAACCAAGATGTTGGTTTAGATGGATTGAGCGATGAAGAAGAAAGAGCAAAGTTTCCTGCTTTTGCAGGATTAGATGATCCGGCAGGAGATAATTTCCAATTTTTTAGAGGAGGAGCAATTGAAAGTACTGATCCTTCGGTTTTATCACGTTATAAAAACTATAACGGTACAGAGGGGAATTCGCCAACGGCAAGTCAATCAGGAGAATCGTATCCAACATCATCAACCACTTATCCAGATACAGAAGACATCAATAAGGATCAAACGATGAATCCTGTAAATAGTTATTTTGAGTACGAAGTTTCATTAAATAAAACAGATTTACCTCAAGACAATAATGATTTAGCAGGAAGAACAAATAAAAATCACATTATAGATGTTAAGAATGAAAGAGTAACATTACTTAATGGAGCAGAGAGAGATGTTAAATGGTATCAATTTAGAATTCCGGTAAGAAATGTAGAAGACTTTCAACGTATTAATGGTATTTCCGATTTTAACAGTATCCGTTTTATACGAATGTTTCTTGCAGGATTTAAAATGCCAGTAGTTTTACGTTTCGGAGAGTTCGAATTGGTTAGAGGAGATTGGCGTAGATATACCAAAACTTTACCAGAGTCAGGTACACCAGTTCCTTTACAAACAGTAGATTTAAATAAGTTTGAAGTAGGAGTTGTAAGTATTGAACAAAACCCAGAACGTTACGCGTTGCCTCCAGGAATTGAACGAGAAGAATTACAAGGAACGAATAGAATTCAACGTCAGAATGAGCAATCTGTAACCTTAAGAGTTACCGATTTAGAAGCTGATCAGGCGCGAACGATTTATAAAAATATTAGCATTGATATGCGTAGGTATAAAAACTTACGTATGTTTTTACATGCCGAAAGTCCGAATACCCCAGAAGGAGCAGGTGATGACGATATGGTTGCAATTATCCGTTTAGGAACCGACTTAAACGATAATTACTATCAAATTGAAAAGCCATTAAAAATATCAGCATCAAATGCTTCTATCGATACAGATATTTGGCCAACTGAAAACAACTTAGATATTTTACTTGAAGAATTAGCAAACCTTAAAATCCAACGACCAACAGGAGATCCTATTTCTAACATTTTTGCTGGTGTAAGCTCTAAAGGATTGGATATTTCGGTTAAAGGAAATCCGACATTGGCGCAAATAAGAACCATAATGTTGGGAGTTAAAAACAAGACAGCTTCTCCAAAATCAGTAGAAGTTTGGTTTAACGAATTGCGTGCCGTAGGTTTTGATAATAAAGGAGGTTGGGCAGCTGTAGTAAATGCCGATGCAAACATGGCTGATGTGTTAGATGTTTCTTTAGCAGGAAGAATGTCTACCGTTGGTTTTGGTAATGTTGAAGATAGAGTTCAGCAACGAAGTATTGAAGAGGTTAAACAATATAGTGTAGCAACCAATGTTCAGTTAGGTAAAATGATGCCTAAAAAATGGAACATGCAAGTACCTATGAGCTATACGTATGGAGAAGAATTCAGAGATCCGAAATATGATCCGCAGTTTCAAGATGTAGAATTAAAAGATGCGATTGATAAAAACCCGAATAGTAAAAATGCGCAAGATTATACAAGAAGAAAAAGCATTAGTTTTATCAATGTAAAGAAAAACAGAAATCCAGAGAGTAAGAAAAAGCCAAAGTTTTACGATGTAGAAAATTTCTCTGCTTCTTATGCACACAGCGAAGAGTTTCATAAAGATTACAATATTGAAAAGTTCGAGAATAAAAATGTAATGGCAGGAGCTAGTTACAACTTCAATTTTGTGCCTTTTTCTATAGAACCATTTAAAAATTCAGAAGGATTTAAGAGCAGGTATTTACAATTTATAAAAGATTTAAACTTTAATCCAGTACCTAAAACCTTAGCGATAAATTCAAGAATTAATAGAAATTACAATAGCCAACAATCACGAAATTTAATTCAAGATATTGGGTTAACACCGCAACCAGAACTTATACAGCGTAGGTTTTTATTTAACTGGGATTATACAATCGGTTTTGATTTAACAAAATCGTTACAGTTAAATTTCAACGCAACGAACAACTATATATATGATAGTTTTGGACAAGATGAACAACTAGAAGTTTACGATCAGTTTTTTAGTATTGGTAGACCCGATAATTATCATCAAAAACTAAACGCAACCTATAAATTGCCATTAGATAAGTTTCCTTTTTTGACCTTTATTAATGCTGATTATGGTTATACAGCAGACTTTGATTGGAAAGCAGGTTCGCAAAGTTATATTGAAGAAGTTGGAAACATGATTCAAAATGCGAATACTCATAACCTAAATACCAATATAGATTTTGGACGTTTTTATAAAATTATTGGGGTAGATAAGTTGTTGTTAAAAGGAGCAAAAAAACAACCAGCTCAACAAGGAACAGCTACTTTAGGGGGGAATCAAGTAGCACAAAATGTAAAGTTAAAAAGCAAAGCTACTTTCGGACAAAAACTAGGAAAGGGATTGTACGATGTTTTAACATCAGTAAAAAGAGCAAAAATAAGTTATGCTCAAAATAACGGAACACTACTACAAGGGTACAAACCTTCGGTAGGATTCTTAGGAAGAAATAGTTATGATGGAGGTTTAGCACCAACTTTAGGATTTGTTTTTGGTAGTCAAACAGATATTTTAAATAGAGCAATTGAAAACGGATGGTTAATCACCCGAAATGACGGCGAAGAATATTACAGTAAAAACTACGCCAAGACAAGATATAAAAAGCTAGATTATACCGTATCAGTAAAACCGTTTAGAGACTTAACTATCGATTTACAAGGAAACAGAATTCAAACAAGTAATTTAACACAACAGTTAGATGTTGTTTCTAACGGAAGTGGAGGTTTTGAGCAAGATCCTAATATCAAACCTTTTGAAACGGGTAATTACAGTATCAGTCACTTTATGTTAGGAACTGTTTTTACAGATAATGAAACCTTGTATCAAAACTTTTTAGATTACAGACAAGAAATTTCAGGAAGACTAGCCAATGAGCAAGGTATAACTGCTAACGATTCCAATCCGGCTAACAGCGATCCAGGATTTAAAACAAACGGACAACAAGCAATGTTGCCAGCATTTATTGCAGCATATTCGGGTAACAGTCCTAATTCGGTAAGTACAGGAATCTTTAAAAACATTCCAATCCCTAACTGGACTCTGCGTTATAACGGATTTATGAAGTACAAATGGTTTAAGAAAAACTTTAGCTCATTTACCTTATCACACGGATATAATTCTCTTTATACTATAGGTAATTACACCAATAATTTACAGTATGATGCGAATAGTACAACAAATACAAATACTTCTGGTAATTATCAACCAGAACTCTTAATTTCGTCGGCAACTTTAATTGATGAATTTTCTCCATTAATAAAAGTAGATTTCAGAATGAAGAACTCTATTTCGTTTAAAGGAGAAGTAAGAAAAGATAGAACGTTAACTTTAAACTTTAACAATAACACGTTAACAGATATTAAAGGAACAGAATATGTTTTAGGATTTGGATATAAGATTAGAGATGTTAAATTTGTCACCAGATTTACAGGAAAGAAAGAAACCTTAAAAGGAGACATAAATTTAAGAGCAGATGTTTCGTTAAGAGACAACCTAACGTTAATAAGAAGTGTAGATAAAGAGAATAGCCAGATAACAGGAGGAGAAAAGTTATTCGGATTAAAATTTATCGCCGATTATAATTTAACAAGTAATTTAACTGCTTCTTTTTATTATAATCATCAAACGTTTGAGTATGCGGTTTCTACTACTTTTCCAAGACAATCAATTAATGCAGGAATTAATTTAGTATATAACTTAGGAAATTAAAACAAACACAATAAAAAAATAATTACAATGAACATTCCATCAGAATTAAAGTATACCAAAGATCACGAGTGGGTTAAGGTAGAAGACGGTGTAGCAACTATTGGTATTACTGATTTTGCACAAGGTGAATTAGGAGACATCGTATATGTAGATGTTGACACTTTAGATGAAGAATTAGAAGCTGAAGAGGTTTTCGGATCGGTAGAAGCAGTAAAAACAGTTTCAGATTTATTTATGCCTTTATCAGGTGAAGTAGTAGAGTTTAACGAAGCTTTAGAAGACGAACCAGAATTGATAAATTCTGATCCTTACGGAGCAGGATGGATGGTAAAAGTAAAATTATCAGACGATTCACAAGTAGCAGATTTATTAAGTGCTGAACAATATCAAGAGCTTATTAAAGGATAAACTAACAACAATAGCAATACTTATTACTTTAGGTATTGCTATTCTTAGTTTAATAAAGCTAGGAAAATCACCCATACAGATAAACCATTTAGATAAAATTAAGCATGCTTTTGCTTATTTTGTACTAAGCTTCGTATGGTTGATAGCCTTAAGAACAACAAGAATTAGTAAATATTTAATAGTTTTTTGTTGTTTTTTTTACGGCATAATTATTGAGACTCTACAAGTTACAATCACATCACATCGATCAGGAGAGATTTTAGATTTAATCGCAAACACGACGGGTATTTTAATAGCTTTTATTGCATATAATTCTTTTTTTAAGAAAAATGAGGCTATTTAAAGATTATGCTTGTATAAGTTGAAATAAATTAATTAAATTAGCGAACTATTAAAAACATTTAGGATGGAAATCAAGAAAAATCCAAAATCAAACTTAGAAAATTACAGTAAGCTATTTATGCAAATAGGTTTGGTTTTTGCTTTATTTGTAACGTATGTTGCTATCGAAAATAAAACATATGATAAAGAATATGCTGACTTAGGTATGGCAAATATGGCTTCTGAAATTGAAGAAGAAACAATCGAGCTTCAAATTGAGCCACCAAAACCAAAACCAAATACGCCACCACCACCAGCTCCTGAAAAAATTGAAGTAGTAGAAGACGAAAAAGAAGTAGAAGAAACAATTATCGAATCTACAGAAACTGATGAGTCTGAAGAAATCATTGTTGAAGACATCGAAGAGGTAGAAGAGGTAGAAGAAGTAATAGAAGATGTACCTTTTGCTATTATTGAAGAAGTTCCTGTATTTCCTGGATGTACAGGTACAAAACAACAAAAGAAAGACTGTTTAAACAAGAATTTACAAAGACATGTTCAGCGTAACTTTAACGCCGAGTTGGCTAATGAATTAGGTTTATCACCAGGGAAAAAGAGAATCTATGTTCAGTTTAAGATTGACAAAGATGGTTCTATTACTAGCGTAGCAGCAAGAGCTCCACACCCAAGGTTAAAGCAAGAAGCTGAAAGAGTAGCTAGAAAAATTCCTAAAATGCAACCAGGTAAACAAAGAGGTAGACCAGTAAGAGTTGGTTATACATTACCTATTACATTTAACGTAGAGTAGTAAATTATCTTACTTATAAAAACTTAAAAGCAATCCATTTCGGATTGCTTTTTTTATTGGCATGTTTCTTGTTTTTAGATGATTAGTAATTTAAAATAAATGCACTATGAAAACAACAAAACAATATGCTAGAAAGCAATTAGAAAAATTCTCAACAATTTTTACTCAGTTAGGCTTAGTACTCACTTTATTTATAGTTTTTTTAGCTTTAGAACATGAAACAGAAAAGGAAGTAGCGGTTTTAAAACCCTCAAGTAGTGAGTTGTACGAACCCTTTTACAGCTTTAAACAGCCTGTTATTTTAAAAAGAGTTGAACAGGTAACGGAAGAGCCAAAGAAAAAAACGGTAGTTAAAGAAATTCTAAAACCAAAAGTAGTAGACAATGATACTGAAATTACTACGGTAATTGAAATGCCTGTTGATGAACCTATGATAGATGTAACTGCAATTCCGCAGGAAAAAGAAGAAGAAATAATTGATAAAACAGAGGACCCAATTTCAATTAACAACGTACAAAGTACTCCAGTATTTAAAGGTTGTGAAGGACTATCAGAAGTTGAAAATAGAAAGTGTCTTGAACGAAAAATTCAGCAACATGTACAACGTAATTTTAATTCAGTACTTGCGCAAGACGTAGGATTAAGTTCTGGAAAATATAAAATCTTAACACAGTTTATTATTGATAAATCAGGAAATGTTACGGATATTCAAATTAGAGCACCACATACTAAATTAGAAAAGGAAACGGATAGAGTGGTGAATAAAATTCCGCAGTTTCAACCAGGAAAGCAGAACAACAAAGAAGTAAAAGTAAAATATACCTTACCAATTCTTTTTAAAGTTGAATAATAATTAAAAGCTCAACCATTTAGGTTGAGTTTTTTTATTTTTGTTTATATGGATACAAACAAAACGTTTTTTGCACACGAAACAGCTGTTATAGATGACGGATGTACTATTGGAGAAGGAACAAAAATTTGGCATTTTAGTCATATAATGCCTAATTGTACAATAGGGAATAATTGTAATATAGGTCAAAATGTAGTGGTATCACCACAAGTTGTTTTGGGTAGTAATGTAAAAGTTCAAAACAATGTTTCTATTTATACAGGGGTTATTTGCGAAGACGATGTTTTTTTAGGTCCGTCTATGGTGTTTACGAATGTTATTAATCCGCGTAGCGCTATTAAAAGACAAGATCAATACTTAGAGACCATTGTAAAAAAAGGTGCGAGCATAGGTGCCAATGCAACGATTGTTTGCGGTAACAATATAGGAGAATATGCTTTTATTGGTGCTGGAGCCGTAGTTACAAAAGAAGTTGCTCCCTATGCATTAGTTGTAGGGAATCCTTCTAAGCAAATTGGTTGGATAAGTGAATATGGGCATCGCTTAGATTTTGATGAAAAAGGATATGCTGTTTGTCCAGAAAGTGAAGAAAAATATCAACTGAAAGATAATAAAGTTATTAAGTGTTAATCAAAGGTTTATAGAGAGTAAAAAAAAGATTAAAAAAAATAAAAAAATATTTGAGAAAAAGAAAAACTTATTTATCTTTGAATTGTGGTTGAAAAACCACTTTCTTTTTCTTTTTCATAGCAATTTTTCCCACTCAATTTTGAGTGGGTTTTTTTATGCCCAATTCCCAAATCAGGAAAGAGTATAAAACCACATATTCTAAGGTAATTAGCCAAAGATTTTCCTTCCAAGGAATATTAGCGTAAGCCTGATAACTTAAAATAATTACAAAGCTCCAAACTACAGGAAAACGATATTTGGTAAATACTGATAAAATTAGAAGAGAACCAATATACCAAGGGTGCATTGTTGTACTTACAAAATAATAGAACGATAAACTAAACAACATTGCTGTTATCAATTGCATCGTAGATGTATTTCTTCGGAAAAAAGTAAGAGCCAAAAGAAAGCTAACAGTAAGAATAGGGATTATTTTACCTATAATAGCAATCTCATTGTATCCTCTAAACAAATAACCTATTTCTCTTGCAATATAGTAGAAGCTCGCATTAAACTCGAAATTTCGAAACCAAAGTCCTACAGAATTCGAATAATTGGCTATGAATTCAAGAGAGAAAAATGGAAGGAAGGTTATGGCAATTGTTAATAGTACAACTGTGTAAAAACCAATTAATTTTTTGATACCGAAAGTATAAGACGTTTCATTTTTTACAAACCATTGATAAAACAAGGGTAAGAAAATCAAAGGAATTAATTTTACAGAAACCGCAAAAGCTAACAAAATACCTGCCGAAATCCACTTTTGTTGTTGCAGCTTGTATAAACTCCAAACTACAAAAAACAGCATTATAGGCTCAAAATGTAAGTTCCCAGTAAACTCTATAATTACGAAAGGATTTAAAATATATAAAAAGATATTATGAACGGGTAGTTGTAATTTTTCTAAGAGCTTTTTTCCGAAGTATAAAATTCCGATATCAGCCAAAATAATGAGGAGGCGCATCACAATCACACTTCCCAAAATGCTGTGTTTTGAAAACAAAGCTGCTAAAAAAAAACACAACTGATTAATGGGAGGATAATTAGTATAATGACTTCCGTTTAATTGTCCCATTCCCTTATACAATTCTGTTGCTTGTAAAATAGGAGCGTTGTTTTGCTCAATTAAAGTTTGAGGTAAAGATAAATACGGATTAAATCCTTCTAAAATCATACGACCATCCCAAATAAATCGATAAAAATCTTGTGATAAATTAGGTATAACGAATAAGAATATCAACCTAAAAAGAATAGCAATAGCAACCCAATATTTAAAAGAAATCTGTTTGTTTTGTAGCAAAAAATAAAAAGAACCAAATAAGCCAATCCACAAAATTAGTAGTTTGTAAAACTCGGTACGTTCTAAAGAGTAAGCAAAAAAGGTATAAAAGCATACACTAACAAATGTTAGTATAAGTACGTTGTATTTTTTTAGCAAAGACATTTACGCCTTAGAAAACAGAGATTTATAAAATACATAACCAAAACCACCAAACAACATTAAGTGAAAAGGAAACATTCCAAAATCACCACCTTTATTCCCAACAATAAAAGCGCTATACATTCCAAATGCAAAATATAGCGTTAAAGCTCCTTCAATAATTACATGTAACGAAGGTTTTTTACGGATGTATTTGTTGTTTTTCCAACTATCTTTTAACGATTTAATATTGAATTTAGGTGTTCTAACAAATTCACTTTTTTTTCCTAGATGACCTTCTAAAACAGCAATGGTGTTGTGTAGTGAAAAGCCCATGGCAACTGAGAAAAAGGCAAAAAAAGCTCCAATATATTTTATAAAGTTCAACATACCTCCTCCATAAGTTTTCTTGTACATAAACCAATAACAAATAAAGAAAATCAGTGTGCTTATGATGAAGAAACTCATCACTAAAAAGTAAATTTTTAAATGTGCATATTCGTTTTTAATATACAACATAGGTATACTTAAAATAGCTACTAAAAAAATACAAGTAAACATTGAACTATTGAGAAGGTGCAAAGTTCCGTGAATTTTAGTTTTCAAAGGAATATTCTTACTTGTAAGAATCCTTTTTAGCATTTTTTGAAAATTTTCGGCCCCACCTTTATTCCATCTAAATTGTTGTGAGCGAGCAGCACTAATAACCACAGGTAGTTCAGCTGGAGTTACAACATTTTCTAAGTATTTGAATTTCCAGTTTTTTAATTGTGCGCGGTAGCTTAGATCTAAATCTTCTGTTAAGGTATCTCCCTCCCAGTTTCCAGCATCGTAAATACACTCTTTACGCCAAATACCTGCGGTACCATTAAAATTGATGAAATGCCCTTGACTATTTCGCCCCACTTGTTCTAAAGTAAAATGAGCATCTAAAGCAAAAGCTTGAATTTTTGTTAAGGTAGAGTAGTTTCTGTTGATATGTCCCCAACGAGTTTGTACCACACCAATTTTAGGGTCCTTGAAATAAGGAACCGTTTCTAACAACCAGTTTTCTTTAGGTAAAAAATCTGCGTCAAAAATGGCTATGAACTCTCCTTTAGCAGTTTTTAAACCCTCTTTTAAAGCTCCAGCTTTAAATCCTTGACGATTTTCTCGCCTAATATGCTGAATATCTAATCCTGTTTTTTGAAGTTCTGCTATTTGTTTCGCAGTACTTTCAACCGATTCATCTGTAGAGTCATCCAGTACTTGAATTTCTAATTTTTCACGGGGATACTCAAGTTTTGCTATATTATTTAGCAAGCGTTCCATTACATACAACTCATTAAAAACGGGTAATTGTATGGTTACATAAGGAATTTCGTTCGGATTTGAAAAATCAAATTTAGGTGAGTTGTCTTGTTTTTTTCTTGCTTTTAAATAATTTATCAGCAAGTTAAATTGTGCTAAAGCATACAGTAAAATAAGAACTAGTGATATGGTGTATAGCGTAATTATTGTATATTCTAAGACCATTATTTAAAGCTATATTTAAAAATCCAACCTAAAATTTTAACGCCAGCTAATATACTACCTTTTACAGTTCCTGAAACTTTTGAAACGCCTATTCTATTTCGGTATTTCATAGGGACTTCAGTATAACTTAATTTTTGTTTTAAGGCTTTTAGTTGCATTTCAACCGTCCATCCGTAGGTTTTATCCTCCATTTGTAAAGCTAATAGTTTATCATATTTAATAGCTCTAAATGGACCTAAATCGGTGAATTTAGCACCAAAAAAGAGTTTCATTAAAGTTGTAGCTAACCAGTTGCCGAAAATTTGTTGTGGAGTCATAGAGCCATGTTCACGCAAGTGTTTTACTCGGGATCCTATTACAAAATCTATATTGTCTTTAAGTATAGGTTCAACAAGTTCGTTGAGTTGTTCAGGGTAATCAGAATAATCTCCATCTAGGAAAACAATGATATCTGGTTTTTCCTTTTTTAAGGAAACATACTCCATTCCTTTTAAACAAGCATATCCGTACCCTTTTCTATTTTCAGAAAGTACTGTAGCTCCTGCATTTTTTGCATTAACTTCGGTATTGTCAGTTGAATTATTACTAATCACAATGACTTCATCTACTATAGAAGGAATGTCGTTTATAACAAGAGCAATAGAATCTTGTTCATTATAGGCGGGGATGATTACTTTAATTAAAGGTTTCATTTGCTATTTTAAAGCTTGCAAGGTATTGTGTTTTTAGAATTGAATAAAATTTATTTTTTATTCACCAGTTTCATTAAGTCTACATCGTTGCCAAGTAAAATTTCTGTAGGATTGATACGTCCTTTTTCTGGTCCGTTTTCTAATTTTAATACACCTCTAGGACAAACAGCCGAACAAATTCCGCAACCAACACAACTAGCACGTACTATGTTTTCTCCTTTTTGAGCATAAGCACGTACGTCAATACCTTGTTCACAATAGGTAGAACAATTTCCGCAAGAAATACATTGCCCACCATTGGTAGTAATTCTAAATCGAGATTTAAAACGTTGTACAATTCCTAAATAAGCAGCTAACGGACATCCAAAACGACACCAAACACGGTTCCCGAAAATTGGATAAAACCCTGTACCAATAACACCTGCAAAAATGGATCCGATTAAGAAACCATAAATATCTTGAATGGTTTGCGTTTTAATTCCTAATACTTCTTGACTTCCAGAAAAATAAGAATATAATGTGAAGCCAGTCATTATTAAGGCAAATACAAGAACTCCATGGACTATCCAACGTTCAAATTTCCATGCTTTTAATGATTTGTCTGATAGTTGTCGGTAAGGATCTCCTAAAGTTTCTGCTAATCCACCACAACCACAAACCCAAGAACAGTACCAACGTTTTCCGAAGAAATATACCATAACTGGAACAATGACTAAGGTGAGTACGATTCCCCAAACTAAAATGAACAACCCGAAGCCTCCGCTTGCGATTAGTTGATCTAAATTCCAACTAAAAAAGAAATCATAATCTAACGGAAAAGCATTTTTAAAATCATACCAAGGTTTTTCAAAACGAACTAATAGTTCTGGAATTAAAAAAGCAAAAACAATTTGAAAGAATAGAACAGATGTTGTTCTAAGGGTTTGATATTTATTATGACGGTATTTAATGTACATTCTTATTGCCATTACAATCATTACCACGCAATACAGAAACCCGTATAAAAACCATTGAGAAGCTAAATTTCCACTCAAATATTGGCTGATTAGATCAACAATGTATGTCCAGTTTACTATATAATCTGGAAAGAAATAAAGAAGTATGTAAAACGTAACTAAGAACAAAAAAACAAACCAACCAATCCACCCTCTATTAGTGGAAGAACTCAACCAAATGCCGTTGTTTTTAATACCTGGAGGTCCTTGGGTAATTACAGTTGGAATGATAAATAATAAAGAACCAATGATTCCTAAACCGAAGGTTAGTAGCCAAAAAAGACTTTTATTTTCTTTTACAATTCCTGTTCCAGCTTCTTTTGCTATTTCATAAGAAAAACTATGGGGTTTACTCCAAATAACTTTATCCCATTCACTATTTTCTTTGTGAGTAGTATTGGCTGCTTCCAGGGCAGAAGTAATTTTAGAAGAAAATGAAAAAGGATTAGTGAATTCTTTTCGAACAACATTATTCTTTATATCATTAATAAAAAGCTCACTTTTGATGCCTTTATTAGAGATTACTTTTTCAAAAAGTTCTGAACTAAGTTCATATTTCCCAAAGAAAATAAGAGAAACGAAAATACTTAATCCAAATAAAAAGATGCTTAATCCTATGTTTTGTATTACTTTCATTACGATTAGGTTTAAATGCTAAAAATGCGTTTCCAGCTTTTCTTCTTTAATTGAATAGTAGTATTATTTTCTTTGTTGAATTTTGCCACAATTTCTGGTTCATGAAGTTTATAAAATTCTGGGTCAAAGTTAGCGTCTGCCAGATGTTCTAATACATAAGTTACAGAACGTTTTTCTGTCAGAACTTTATCAAAAAAGGCATGACGCATACGTATTCCTAAGGTGTTTATTCCGATAAATTCTTGCGTGTTTTTATCGAAATTTAATCGAATACATTTTTTACTATTTTCATGCTCCCAATAAAAATGAGTTTCATTTTCTTTAGGTTGTGCCCACACCCAACCGTAGGTTTGGTATTCGATATCAATAAATTTAGCAGAGTTAAACCAATGCCCAGGTTTATATTGAGTTTTGTTACCACAAATAGTTTGTGCTACTGTTTCTCCCATCATTCTACCCGTATACCAAACGGCTTCAATAGGACGTCGCAACCCGATAGCTTCGTGTTGTTCAGCACAATCACCAATAGCATAGATATCTTTGATGTTGGTTTCTAAAAAACGATTTACTTTAACTCCTTTACCAAGTTCAATTTCTGAACCTTTTAAAAAATCGATATTTGGAGAAACTCCTGCGGTTAATCCTACAACATCACAAGTGATTTCTTCACCAGTTTCTTCAATAATTACAGATTTTACATGTCCGTTTTCATCAGCTTTAATTTCTTTAAGATTCACTCCTAAACGCAAATCAATATGGTTTTCTAAAATCTCACGACTTATCATAGTTGATTCTTCCGCAGGTAATACGTTATTCCAAAAACTCTCTTCACGAACTAAAAAAGTAACAGGAATATTCTTGCTATGAAGCATTTCGGCAAGTTCAATACCAATTAAACCACCACCAATAATTACCGCTCTTTTGCATATTTGATTATTTGGAGCATATTTTTCAAGAGCTTCTAAATCTTGTTTATGATACATTCCCATAACACCTTTTAAATCTTGACCAGGCCAGCCAAGTTTGTTAGGTTTAGATCCTGTAGCGATAATTAATGTATCATACGCTAATTTTTCACCATTACTAAATTCAATTTCTTTGGTTGGTGTATGTATTTTGGTAACATAATCTTTTTTGAGTTCGATGTTGTTTTTCTTCCAAAACCATGATTCGTAAGGTTTTGTATGCTCAAATTTCATGTGCCCCATATACACATACATTAATGCTGTTCTTGAAAAGAACTCTTCAGTTTCAGCAGAAATAATGGTGATTTTTTTGTCTGATAATTTTCTAATGTGTCTTGCAGCAGTAACACCAGAAATTCCATTACCAATTATAACAACATGCTCCATAAAAGTTGATTTTGCAGTTTAGGTCGTTGTTAAAGTTAAGAACTTAACAAAGAAAGAATATTTAAAATCGATATAAATAGTTGTTAAAATGAGAGTAGAAAAAAACCGATGAAATTTTCATCGGTTTTTTTAGTTGAGTTCTATTGAAAAATTATTTCTTTTTAGGATGTACTAATTTCATTTCATCAATTAAATGTTTTGCTCCAGCGTATTTATCAATGATAAATAAAATATAACGAGCATCCACCATGATGTTTCTACAAATTTCAGGATCGTAATTCATATCACTCATCGTACCTTCCCACACACGGTCGAAGTTTAACCCGATTAAGTTTCCATGTGCGTCGATAGCTGGACTACCAGAGTTACCACCAGTTGTGTGGTTGGTTCCTAAGAAACATACAGGTACTTTTCCATTTTTATCGGTGTACTGTCCAAAATCTTTAGCCTCGTATAAATCGATTAACTTTTGAGGTACATCAAACTCATAATCACCAGGAACGTATTTTTCGATAACACCATCTAAATAACTTACAGGATTGTAGTACACTGCATCTCTAGGAGAGTATCCACGAACTTGACCGTAAGTAACACGTAAAGTACTGTTAGCATCAGGGAAATAACGAGCTTTAGGTAATGCTTCCATCAAAGCTTTCATATATGTTTTTTGTAAAGCAGTAATAGGTTGGTTTTTTTGTTGGAACTCAGGATCAATTTTGGTGAAAAACTCTTCAATCATAGGTTTTGCATACTGGTAAGCAGCATCTTTATTTAAGTTTTTCACTACCTTTTTAGCATTTCCTTCAAATAATTGTAAAGCGTTATCTAAGTTAGTGAAGCTTGTTTTTTCGTAGATAGAAGCGTCTACATTTTTAGGATTGTATAAAGGCATTACATTGCTAAATACTCCTTTGTCTACATTGGCATCAAAGTTTTTGTGGATTCCTTTAAGTCTGTTGATGTATGAGTTTTTAGCTTCGTCAAATCTTTCAGGTTTATTTAAAGCTACTTGTTCTAATTGGTAAGCTCTAAACATCATTTGCATTAATTCGTTGTTTACTAAGAAAACTTCAATAAAGTTTCTTCTTCTAATATTAATTTCAGCAAAATCAGCATATAGTTTTTCAAACTCTGGTAGAATATTTCCGTAGTTTTTTTCTAATCCTTTTTCTTTTAGTGCTTTTTTGAAAGTAGCTTCGAAAGCTTGACGCTCAGCAATGGCATTACTCTTTTTTATACCTAAGTTTTCACCAATCCATTTTTTCCATGCATTTGCAATACGAGCTTGTTTTGATGCATATTTAATACGAACAGCATCGCTTGCTTTCATTTGTGCATCAATTTCTTTTAAAGCAGCTTCTCTAATCGCAATATTACTAGGGTTAAATTCTTGCGTAATGTGTTGAATAGCTACAGCAGGTAAGTACTCGTTAGTAGTACCAGGGAACCCGAAAACCATTGTAAAATCACCTTCTTCAACTCCATCTAAAGAAACTGGTAAAAAGTGTTTTGGCTTGTAAGGAACGTTGTCTTTGCTGTATTTAGCAGGACGGTTATTTTTATCAGCATAAATTCTGAATAACGCAAAATCTCCCGTATGACGAGGGAAGACCCAGTTATCAGTATCACTACCAAATTTTCCGATACTACTTGGTGGCGCTCCAACTAAACGAACGTCATCAAATCTTTCAGTAACAAATAAGAAGTACTGGTTTCCTTTATAAAAAGGTTTTACTTTAACACCTTGCCATGCTTCTTTTTGTACATTTTTTTGAATTTCATTGATGTTTTTATCAATTGTCGATTGCTTTTCGCGCTCGGTCATTGTATTAGTAACTCCATTTAACGCTTTAGCAGTTACATCATCAATACGAACAATAAACTCAATGTATAAGTTTTCGTTAGGCAATTCTTCTTGCTTACTCATAGCCCAAAAACCGTCTTTTAGGTAATCATTTTCTAAAGAAGAGTGCGATTGAATTTGTCCAAAACCACAGTGGTGATTGGTTAATATTAACCCTTCAGGAGAAATAACTTCACTAGTACAACCACCGTTAAAATGCCCAATGGCATCTTTTAAGCTTGAGTTGTTTACATCGTAAATGTCTTTTGCCGTTAATTTACTTCCTAAAGAAGTCATTTCTTGCTCGTTCATTCCTTCTAAAAGGGAAGGAATCCACATACCACCTTGTTGTGCGGTAACTTGAACGACAATAAATAAGAATAGAATTTTTATGTACTTCATCTGTTTATTTTTAAAGCGATAAAGATACAAATTGAGAACAAACTACTCAGAAGAAGCTTGTATAGAAGTAAGTTAAAATACGTTAAAAATTACTCTTTTTTGGAGATGAGAGTATTGTGAGTTTTTTAAATTATGAAAATGCTATTTCTTTCCTAACGGATAGATTTCTTGGTGAATAAAATCTTTAGGAAATTCTTCATCTCCATCAAATCCTAGTTCTATATCACGCCCGTTATAGGGAATGTAGTTTGTTTTAAAAATATAATCCCAAATGCTTAGTGTGATGCCAAAATTTACGCCCATTTTTCTATCTTCAGGAAGCTCTTTTGCATGATGCCAAATATGCATTCTTGGATTGTTTAGAATATATTTTAACCAGCCATAATCCCAATTAATATTGGCATGATTTAAGTGACCAATAGTAATATTAAAAAAATGAACAATAGCAACATCTTGTGCTGTAAATCCACCCATAATAGCTAACGGGATATATTTCATTGAGTTGTACACTACGGGCTCCATCCAGTGATAACGAAGGTGTGCTGCAAACCCCATTTGTTTTACTGAGTGATGTACTTTGTGGAAGTTCCATAAAAATTCATATCGATGCAGTAACGTATGCGTAAACCACTGAACAAAATCAATAATGATAAAAAATACGAAAAGTCTAACCCAATAAGGAAATGTGTTGATGTCGAATAATTGAAAATTCGCAACGGATAGTCCAACCAAACCTAAAATATCATTAAAAAACTGCTCTGCTGTATTTGACAAAGCAATAAGTACGATAAGGTTTAGTAAAAAGAAATTGAAGAACATGTAAAATGTATCTAACCAAAAATCTTTTCTAAATAAAGGCTGATTTTTACGCCAAGGAAACACGATTTCTAAGCCCCATACCACTAGAGAAATAATAATTAATCCGTAAAAATAATTTTCCCAGTTCAACTCCATTAGCACTGATTGTTTGATGTAGTTCCAGTAACCAGTATATGAGTTTTTTATGATGTCTAGGTACTTGTCCATGTGTTTTTCGGGTAAAAATATTTCGTAAAATTAATGAAATAAATATGCTTGAAATGTTACCTAGGTTACAATGATTTGTTAAAACAAAAGAGACTGCCTTTGTAGACAGTCTCTTGGTTGTATGTAAAAAATTAATTTACTTACTTTTTGTTAGCCTCTTTAATGTATTTTTCTAAAGCCATCGTCATTGAAGGAGTTTCAGGTGTTGGTGCAGCGATATCTACACGTAAACCTCTATCTTCAACAGCTTGAATAGTTGAATTACCAAATACAGCGATTCTAGTGTCGTTTTGTTTGAAATCAGGGAAGTTTTCAAATAAGCTATCAATTCCTGATGGACTAAAGAACACTAAAATATCATAAAAAACGTCCTCTAAGTCAGATAAATCACTAACTACTGTACGATATAAGTCAGCACGCTTCCAGTCAACACCTAACTTATTTAACTCTTCTGGAATTAAATCTTTCAATTTGTCAGAAGAAGGCAATAAGAACTTTTCGTCTTTATGCTTTTTAATTAATTTAGTTAATTCAGGAAACGTTCTGTTTCCAACATAAATTTTACGTTTTCTGTAAACTACATACTTTTGTAAGTAGTAAGCCACTGCTTCTGATTGACAAAAATACTTCATGTCATCAGGCACTGTAAAACGCATTTCTTCTGCAATTCTAAAAAAGTGATCAACAGCATTTCTACTAGTTAAAATAATTGCAGTGTAGTTTTTTAAATCTACTTTTTGAGCTCTTACCTCCTTTACAGGGATTCCTTCGACATGTATAAATGAGCGAAAGTCAACTTTTACTTTTTGTTTTTCGGCTAAGTCGAAATACGGTGAAGTTTCTGTCTTTGGTTTTGGTTGAGAGACTAAAATAGTTTTCACTTTCATAAACATTCTCTTTATTACGTAGTTGTTGTTTTATAAAGAATTAATAGCGGTGCTATTTCAAGGGTGCAAAAGTACAAAATAAAATAGAACAACTTACTAAGCACAAGCTTTTTATTATTGTTTAATATTAAAAAAGCCCTAATAATAAGCAATGCACAGAATGAGGAAATTAAGAATAGTTTATTAGGAAATGTATATTGATACACTATGATAAAAGGAAGTAGCCATATACAAAGTACATACAAATAGCCTGATTTTGTGTATAAAAAATAGGTAATTATAGGTGTTAACCCTAAAATATTAGCAATTGCATGGTCTAAAAATACTCGTATTGCAAGGTATGTTGTAACAAAGAAAAAGAGTCCAAGAAAAGCTAAAAAACCTTGAGGGTATAATTCTGCAAGTACAGCTTGGAATAAAAATAAGGAAATTACAATCGTAGAAAAGAAAAATAAAAACAACCTAAAAGGCGTGAAAAAAGAATCTCCTTCTTCAATTCTTTTATGAAAAAAACCAGGAGAGATAAAAGCAACAACGTAACCATATAATTGCGTAGGTTTAAGTAGTTTCATCAAGGCTAGCAATATAATTGCTGTAACAATAACCAAGGTTATCCAACTACTATCATTAATAATTCGCTCTATTGCTTGCAATTGTTTTTATACTTTTAATTAACACAAAATTAGTAATAAATTAGTGTATCTTTGCCTTGATTTATATGAAAATTACATGAAGTCAGACGCCTTAGTCATAATCCCTACCTATAACGAAAAAGAAAACATCGAAGCTATTATTCGAGCAACTTTTAGTCAAGAAAAGGCATTTCATGTATTAGTGGTCGATGATAACTCACCTGATGGAACTGCTGAAATCGTAGAAAATCTACAACAAGAGTTCCCTAGTCAGCTTTTTATTGAAAAGAGAAAAGGAAAAAATGGTTTAGGTACTGCCTACATTCATGGATTCAAATGGGCCATTGCCAAGAAGTATGACTACATTATTGAAATGGATGCCGATTTTTCACACAACCCCAACGATTTAATTCGATTGTATAACGAATGTGCTATTGAAGGAGCCGATGTAGCAATAGGATCAAGATATTCAGTAGGGGTAAATGTAGTAAACTGGCCTATGAGTAGAGTGTTGCTATCATATTTTGCATCAAAGTATGTACGATTGATTACACGAATGCCAATTCATGATACCACCGCTGGTTTTGTATGCTATAAAAGAAAAGTGTTAGAAACGATTAAGTTAGATAAAGTGAAATTTGTAGGCTATGCATTTCAGATTGAAATGAAATACAAAGCTTGGAAACATCAATTTAATATAAAAGAAGTTTCGGTTATTTTCACAGACAGAGTATTAGGAAAATCGAAACTTAGCAAAGGAATTATCAAAGAAGCTGTTTTTGGCGTGATAAAAATGAGAATTAACGGATTACCAAAATAACAACATGCAATCAATTTTAATTAAAAATGCACAAATCGTTAATGAAAACAAGGTTTTTAAAGGCGATGTTTTATTAGAAGGAGAATTTATTAAAAAGATAGATGAAACCATTGTACCTGCTGATGATATGCAGGTAATTGATGCTGCTGGTAAATACTTAATTCCAGGAATGATTGATGATCAGGTACATTTTCGTGAGCCTGGATTAACACATAAAGCGAACATTGCAACAGAAAGTAAGGCAGCTATAGCTGGAGGTATCACTTCTTTTATTGAAATGCCAAATACGGTACCGCAAGCAACAACTCAAGAATTGTTAGCAGATAAGTTTGACATTGCTAGTAAAACATCCTATGCTAACTATTCTTTTATGTTCGGAGGAACAAATGATAATTTAGAAGAATTGTTAAAAACGAATCCGAAAGATGTTGCTGGAATCAAACTATTCTTAGGATCATCAACAGGAAATATGTTGGTAGATAATGAAGAAGTATTAGAAAAAATATTTTCTTCAACAGATATGTTAATTTCAGTTCATTGTGAAGATGAAGCAACCATTAGAAAAAATACAGAAGAGTATCAAGCAAAATATGGAGATGATATTCCGGTAAAATATCATCCGATAATTCGTAGTGAAGAGGCATGTTATTTATCATCATCAAAAGCAATTGAATTAGCTAAGAAAACAGGAGCTCGCCTACATATTTTCCATTTATCTACGGAAAAAGAAACGCATTTATTCAGAAATGATATTCCGTTAGAAGAAAAGCAAATAACTGCTGAAGTTTGTGTGCACCATTTGTGGTTTACCGATGCTGATTACGATAAAAAAGGAACACTTATCAAGTGGAATCCAGCTGTGAAAACGCAAAAAGATAAAGACGGATTATGGAAAGCCTTGTTAGACGATAGAATTGATATCATTGCAACCGACCATGCACCTCATACGATAGAGGAAAAAGATAACGTATATACCAAAGCACCAAGTGGTGGTCCGTTAGTGCAACATGCGGTTATAGCTGTTTTAGAAAAAGTGAAAGAAGGAGTGCTGCCAATTGAAAAAGCGGTAGAAAAAATGAGCCATAATCCAGCAAAAATCTTCAAAATTGAAAAAAGAGGATTTATCAAAGAAGGGTTTTATGCTGATTTAGTGTTAGTTGATGCTGATAAAAAATGGACAGTAGATAAAGAAAACGTATTGTATAAATGTGGATGGTCTCCGTTTGAGGGAGTTGAATTTTCAAACCAAATAACCCATACATTTGTAAACGGAAACTTAATGTATAACGAAGGAATGTTTAACGAAGAAATTAAAGGAAAACGATTACTATTTAATAGATAGATGAGAAAAGCAGCTTATATACTTATCGGTATACTTTTAGTTTCGTGTACCAGTAATACGATTTATAAAAAGCCAGAAAATCTGATTTCGAAAGATTCAATGGTTTTGTTGTTAACTGATATGTATATAGCTTCTTCCGCTAAAAATCAAAAAAATAAGTTTTTAGAACGAGAAGATAATTACATGTTTTTGGTGTATGAAAAATATAAAATAGACACAACTCGTTTTGATATTAGCAATGTTTATTACACCTCACAAGTTGATGAATATACAGAAATCTTAAAAAAGGTAAAACGTAATATAGACTCTTTAGCTACATTCTATAAAGAAAAGAAAAAAGAGCAAGACTCTATAAAAGGAAAAGACAAAATACTAAAAGATTCTGTTTTAAATGACAAGCGAGTGTTCAAAGAAGTTCCTGAAGAGTTATTAATAGAAAGAGATTACAAAGAACTAGAGAAAGTAAAATAAGAATCTATTTTCTAAAGTCTTTACAAGTTTCTGAAATCACTTCATTAATTGATTCAAATTCAAAATCAAGTTGTTCAATAATCTTTTTTGAAGTATAAAACGAGGTGTTATGGGCAGATTTAGCTGAGTTTTTGGTCAATAAAGGCTCTTTTCCTGTAAGTTTTGTTATAAGCCAATCAATTCTCCAAAAAATAGCAGTTGCTAATTTCCCTACTTTTTTAGAGGGTCTTTTTTTCTGTAACCCATCAGCAATAGCATTAAATACTTCTTGAAACGATTTATTTTCTGAAACTAGAATATAACGTTCGTTTTTTATGTCAGAATTCATCAGGTTTATCATTGCTTTTACCACATCTTTTACGCTAACAAAACCAGTTTTACCTTCGGTATAAAAGTTAAAGCCATTATGTACTTGGGTAAACATTTTTCCTGACCCTTCGTTCCAAAAACCACTACCTAAAATAACACCAGGGTTCACGATTACGACCTCTAAACCTTCTTGACTTCCTCTCCACACTTCCATTTCGGCGCCGTATTTAGTAATTGCATATCCGTGATTTTCATCAGCATCAGACCATTCGTTTTCTTCATTAATTGGTTTTCCGTTAATAGAATTCCCCACAGCAGCGATAGAACTTACAAAACAGAATTTTTTAACGCCAGCATCAATAGCAAAATTGATAAGGTTTGCAGTTCCTTCAATATTCACTTGGCGCATTTTTCTGTAATCTTTCGGGTTGAAAGAAACTAAGGCAGCACAGTGATAAACTTCGGTTACATTATTAAAAACAGGTTCTAAAGAAGGGGTTTCGGTAATGTCAGCTTTAACCCATTCAATTTTTGAAAAGTACTGCTGTACATCATCCGTATAAAAAGAAAAGATTTTTTTAACGTGATCACGCTTTTCTTCTGTTCTAAAAATAGCTCGAATTGTATCGTTTTTTTGGCTTAAATAATATAATAAATGTGAGCCTACTAAACCTGTTCCTCCTGTAACTAAAATCATACAGCGAATTTAGTTTATTTTGGTTGATAAACTTATCTTTGCTTCTTTAAAAATAGAATAAAATGACCAAGAATTTAGTAGAAGAATTACAATGGCGTGGAATGATTCACGACATTATGCCAGGAACCGAAGAACAACTTCAAAAGGAAATGACCTCGGTTTATATTGGTTTTGATCCAACTGCAGATTCGTTACACATTGGTAGTTTAGTTCCAATTATTTTATTAGTTCACATTGAAAAAGCAGGGCATCAGCCAGTAGCTTTAGTAGGAGGTGCAACTGGTATGATCGGTGATCCAACAGGAAAATCTGATGAGCGTAATTTATTAAATGAAGAAGCTTTAGCAAAAAACGTTGAAGGTTTAAAAAGAACCTTAGGTCGCTTTTTAAATTTTGATAACGGAGCTAAAAACACTCCTTTATTGGTAAACAATTACGATTGGATGAAAGATTTTTCATTTATCGAATTTGTACGTGATGTTGGAAAGAGAATCACTGTAAACTACATGATGGCAAAAGATTCTGTAAAAAAGCGTATTACAGGAGAAGCAGGTAACGGAATGAGTTTTACAGAGTTTACCTATCAACTAATTCAAGGGTACGATTTCTATCATTTATATAAAACCTTAAACTGTAAATTACAAATGGGAGGTTCTGACCAATGGGGTAATATTACCACAGGTACAGAATTAGTTCGTAGAATGACTCCTGGTGAAGAAGCAAAAGCATTTGCAGCTACGTGCCCATTAATTACAAAAGCTGACGGTTCTAAATTTGGAAAGTCTGAAGGAGGAAATGTTTGGTTAGATGCAGATAAAACGTCAGTTTACAAGTTTTACCAATTTTGGCTAAATACTTCGGATGAAGATGCTGAAAAGTATATTAAAATATTTACGTTTTTAGATAAAGAAACTATTGATACTTTAATTGCT
The DNA here is from genome assembly GCF_051200845.1 of Tenacibaculum sp. A30. NCBI lineage: Bacteria > Pseudomonadati > Bacteroidota > Flavobacteriia > Flavobacteriales > Flavobacteriaceae > Tenacibaculum > Tenacibaculum sp. A30. The sequence goes on along the minus strand of NZ_CP195160.1, from coordinate 1,642,914 downwards.
GAACATAAAGAAGCACCACATCAAAGAGCATTACAAAAGAAGTTAGCTGAAGAAGTAACAATTTTTGTACACTCTAAAGAAGAATTAGATAAAGCGATTGCTGCTTCAAGCATTTTATTTGGAAAGTCAACAGCTGAAGATTTAAAGAATTTAGATGAACAAACATTTTTAGATGTGTTTGATGGAGTACCACAAGCTAAGGTAACGTCTGAAGACATAGCTGGAGGATTAGACATGATTGCAGCTTTAGCCGCTAAAACAGGATTCTTAAAATCAAACGGAGATGCGCGAAGAGCTTTAAAAGAGAATTCAATATCAGTAAATAAAGAAAAAGTAAGTGAAGATTTTGTAATCACTTCAAAAGATCTTATAGCTGATAAATACGTGTTATTACAAAGAGGTAAGAAAAACTACTTTTTATTAAAGGTAGCATAAAAAGCCTTTTTAAATAAAATTAAAAGCCCTTAAAAGAAATTTCTTTTAAGGGCTTTTTGTTTGTGATATATAAACAAACAGGGGGAAATCGTTATTAATTTATGATACTGCTTTTAAGTCAAATGTTAAAGGGCATCTTTTACAATTAATACCTTTCTTTTGATATTTGTTACAGCATTTACTTTTAGGTTTAATACAGTTACTTGTGCATGAAGAACTACAAATAGTAGTTTTCTGTAATGTTTTAACAGAGGTTGTAGAGGTAACTTTCTTGGTTTCAGTATAAAAAACAATCATTATCTTTTCGTAAAATCCGTGCAAATATAAGTCTTTTATTTAGAATAAATAAAGATTAATAAATAAAAACTTAATTAAAGTTCTCATTGCCTATTATTTATATGAGGTGTTTTTTTTAAGAATAACAATTATTTTTAAAAAAGACAATTTTATCTTTTAAACATGATAATTGTCATTTTTTAGAAAGGCAGATAGCAATAATTTTGGGCAGGTAACAAATAGTAATCACAATGAAAGCATTTAAAATAATTTATTTAGTTGCATTGTTATTGTTTTTTTCTTGTAAGAAGTTGAATAGCAATTCAAATAATGTCAATACGACTTCAATAGAAAAAAAAGAAGTAGTAAAGCCTCAAGGGCAAGCATCTTTTGAAGACGAGGTTTCTGATCCTAATGCATTACAGAAAGCAAAAAGCATAGCAGATTTTTCAACACTAGTAACAGCTATTGAGGCTGCAGGAGTACAAGATGTAATTGTAAATGCTGGTCCGTTAACCATTTTTGCCCCGTTAAACACAGCATTTGAAAAGTTGCCAGCAAATACAGTAGAAGATTTACTAAAGCCAGAAAATAAATCAAAATTAGCTTTTGTTTTAAAAAATCATGTTGCCCCAGCAAATTTTCCTTTGGAACAGTTAAAGAAAGAAGCTAAAAAAGGGAGAAAATTATATATGGCATCTGGAAATTACATGCAGGTAGAAAATAAGGAAGAAAAAATATATGTAAACGGGGTAGAAATTATTCAAACTGTAAAAGTAAGTAATGGATGGATACATGTTATCGATCAAGTTTTAGTGCCATAAATAACAATAAATCATAAATCAATTAAAAATGAAACACACACATAAACTATTAATACTAATGTTCTCTTTTGTATTGTTTTCATGCGGAAACGATAAAAAGAATAACGAAGTAGATTACTCATCTAAAAAAGCACCTGCAAAAAAAGAGGTACAAAAAGAAAAACCTAAAGAGGCCCCTGCTGTAAAAAAAGAAGCTATGGCTAATGTAGATTTATCTAATAAAGGAATAGGGCCAGTAAAGTCGCTAGATATATCTGGTGCGATTGACCAAAAATTAGCGGATGAAGGTAAAGAGCTATTTAAAAACAAATGTTCGGCATGTCACAGAACAAATAGAAAGTTTATAGGACCAAATCCAACGGGAGTGTTTGATAGAAGATCACCAGAATGGGTAATGAACATGATTATTAATCCAGAAGAAATGCTTAAAAAAGATCCAATAGCAAAAGCATTATTAATAGAGTATAACGGCTCGCCAATGGCAAATCAAAACGTTAGTGAAAAAGAAGCCAGAGCAATCGTAGAATATTTTAGAACTTTAAAATAATTAGTAATGAAAAACATTATAAAGAGTACCTTATTGTTAGTTGCAACTTCCCTATTTTTTATAGGCTGTGGCAATAACGGAGGTAAAGAGCAGAAAAAAGGAGGGGCATTGGAGAATAATGTTGCCGAAAAAGTATATGTGGCTCCAGGAGAACACGATTCACATTACGCCTTTATCTCTGGAGGATACAGTGGAAACTTAACCGTTTACGGTTTACCATCGGGTAGAATGTTTAAAGAAATTCCTGTGTTTTCGCAATTCCCAACCTCTGGATATGGATATTCAGAAGAAACAAAACCCATGTTGAATACATCACACGGATTTATACCATGGGGAGATTCTCATCACCCAGATATTTCTCAAACCAATGGGGAAATTGATGGACGATTTATTTTTATTAATGAAAATAACACACCAAGAATCGCAAAGATTGATTTAAGAACTTTTGAAACCACAGAGATTATTGAGGTGCCAAATAGTGCAGGTAACCACAGTTCGTCTTTTGTAACAGAAAATACAGAGTATGTAGTAGCTGGTACACGTTTTTCAGTTCCAGTTCCGCAACGCGATATGCCAATTAAAGATTATAAAGGAAACTTTCAAGGAGCCCTATCGTTTATTAGTGTAGAGCCAGAGCATGGGCATATGGATATTAAATTTCAAATTTTAATGCCAGGTTTTAATTATGATTTATCGCACCCTGGACGTGGAGCGTCTCATGGTTGGTTCTTCTTCTCTACATATAATACAGAAGAGGCTAGTACATTATTAGAAGTAAATGCCTCACAAAATGATAAAGATTTTATTGCAGCTGTTAATTGGAAAAAAATTGAAGAGTATGTAAATAATGGTGGCGGTACAATGATGCCAGCAGAATATGCACATAACGTTTATGATGAGGTAACACATACTGCAACTTCTACAATGAAAAAAGAAGTTAGAGTTGTTAATCCATCTGAAGTTCCAGGAGCAGTGTATTTATTGCCTACTCCAAAGTCACCTCATGGTTGTGATGTTGATCCTACTGGTGAATATATTATTGGTAATGGTAAATTATCTGCGAATTTAACAGTGCATTCATTTACAAAAATGTTAGATGCTATCGAGAACAAAAAGTTTGCTGGTGATGCTTATGGAATTCCAATTTTAAATTTTGAAGACGTTTTAGCTGGTTCTGTTGAGCAGCCTGGATTAGGTCCTTTACACACAGAGTTTGATGATAAAGGTAATGCTTACACGACGTTCTTTATTTCTTCAGAAGTTGTAAAATGGAAATTAGGCACTTGGGAAGTGTTAGACAGAAAGCCAACATATTATTCTGTAGGGCATTTAACTATTCCAGGAGGTAACTCCAGAAAACCGCAAGGTAAATATATGTTTGCCATGAATAAGATTACAAAAGACCGTTATTTGCCAACTGGCCCAGAATTAGAGCACAGTGCACAGTTGTATGATATTTCTGGAGATAAGATGGAACTATTATTAGATTTTCCAACCCATGGAGAGCCACATTATGCTGCAGCTATGGAAGCAGATTTAATTAAGAAGCGTTCTAGAAAAATATATAAACTGGAAGAGAATAACCATCCTTATGCAGCAAAATCTGACGCAGATGTTAAAGTGGTACGAAAAGGTAACGAAGTGCATATTTATATGACAACCATTAGAAGCCACTTCTCTCCAGATAATATTGAAGGGATAAAAGTAGGCGATAAAGTATATTTCCACATAACCAATTTAGAACAGGATTTTGATGTGCCTCATGGATTTGCAGTAATCGGGCAAAACACATCTGAATTATTAATTATGCCAGGACAAACTAAAACGTCGGTTTGGGAGCCTACAAAAGTAGGAGTTTGGCCATTTTATTGTACCGATTTCTGTTCAGCTTTACACCAAGAAATGCAAGGATATATTAGAGTATCTCCTAAAGATTCTCCTATAAAATTAAGTTGGTCTTTAGACGGTGAATAGAAACAAATAGAAATAAAGGGTTAGTTTTTTAGATTGAAAAGCTGTTTGAATAAACTTATCATATAACCTTTCAAGCAGCTTTTTTTACTTCAAAAGCCTAGAATCTTAAAAAATAAAATTATGATAAAGCATAAAATATTAATGATTTTTGGTTCTTTATTACTGTTGCTGCTTTTTATATTTCCGTTGTGGAACATAACTCTAGAAGCTCCTCAATACCCCACCCCACTAGGAATGGATATATACATAGGTAAGTTTGCAGATATGCACCCACATGATATAAAAAATATCAATTTAATGAACCATTATGTAGGAATGAAGTTCATTCCTGAAACCATCCCAGAATTTAAAATCTTTCCGCCAGTAATTATTGTCATGGTAATTTTAGGAGTTTTTATAGGCTTAAAAGCCAATTACAAATGGTATTTAAGATGGCTTGTTTTAATGACCTTGCTAGGAATTGCTGGAATGTATGATTTTTATTTGTGGGAATACAACTACGGACATGATTTAGACCCCAAAGCAATTATGAAATTTACCAACCCTGATGGAAGTATTATGGGATTCCAACCTCCATTATTTGGAACTAAGGATATTTTGAATTTTAGAGCACATTCGTACCCAAGGTTGGGAGCTTATGGTATGTTCTTAGGAATGTTGTTAACTTTTATTGCCTATCTTTTGGGTAAAAAAGCAACCAAAAAAGTAAAATCTAATTAAATAAAACATTCATAATTAAAATAATCGTTACATTGTAGTTTAATCATTAAAAAACCTCACAGGTTTTGTACTTCGGCTATGCTCAGCAACCAACCTGTGAGGTTTTAAAAAGCTGAAAAACAAAACAGTTAACTTAAGTTTATTTCGAATGAAAAAACAAACAGTATTTTTTTACATAGGTATAATGCTATTTCTAGTTTCATGCAAAATAGCCCCCAAAGCAATTCAGTATGGTACAGATGTATGTCATTCTTGTCAAATGACGATTGTAGAAAAAACACATGCCGCAGAAATTGTAACCAAAAAAGGTAGAGCATACAAGTACGACGCTATTGAATGCATGTTACAAGATTTAGATAAAAGAGATATAAATACTGTTGAACTCTTCTTAGTTACCGATTACTTAAAGCCTACTGTGTTGATAAATGCAAAAGAAGCTACCTTTTTAATAAGCAAAGAAATAAAAAGCCCTATGGGAGCCAACTTATCGGCTTTTGCTAACAAAGAAGCAATTACAGCATCTGGAGAGCAATTTAATTGGGAAGAAATCAATCACCATATAAATTGATTAAAATTTAGCAAACACAATCCACTTTTTAGGCTTAAGCCACTTATTTATGAGATTACTTCCATTTTTTTTATTGATGTTAGTCAGTAGCGCATTTTGCCAGCAAACCATTCAAAAAATGGTTGATGCTGCGCAAAAACACGATACAATTTTTGTGCAAGAAGGTGTATATCAAGAGTACGATATAACGGTAACAAAACCGATAACGATTGTAGGAAAAGGAAACGTAGTAATAGATGCAGCTGAGAAAGGATATGTGTTTAAAATTTCAACTGATTCTGTAGCTTTAAAAAATATCACAGCTAAAAACGTAGGAAGAAGTTACACAAAAGATTTTGCAGCAATTTATGTGTCAAAAAGCAATGATTTAACCATTGAAGAAGTAACGTTAGAAAATGTGTTCTTTGGCTTATTGATTGAAAAAAGTAAAAACATCAAAATAAAAAACAATCGCATTTCAAGTAAAGCAACTACCGAAGCAGGCGCAGGAAACGGGGTGCATCTTTGGCATTGTTCTGAAGCAGAAATTGAAGGAAATGAGGTGCATAATTTACGCGACGGAATTTACTTTGAGTTTGTAAAAAACAGCGTGGTAAAAAACAACCATAGCCATAATAACTTGCGTTATGGTTTACACTTTATGTTTTCAAACAATAACGAGTATTTTCACAATACGTTTAATAATAACGGAGCGGGGGTAGCGGTAATGTTTTCAAAATTTATAAAAATGACCCGCAACAAGTTTTTGAAAAACTGGGGAACTGCTTCCTATGGTTTGTTGTTGAAAGAAATTTACGATGCCGAAATTGTTCAGAATGAGTTTTCAGAAAATACCGTAGCAATAAATCTTGAAGGTGCTACACGCATAAATTACACCAACAACACTTTTAGTAATAATGGTTGGGCGTTAAAAGTAGCGGGGGCATGTTATAAAAATATTTTCACAAACAATAATTTTTTAAACAACTCATTCGATGTTTCGTATAACAGTAAGTTAAACGATAATAGTTTTAAAGGAAATTATTGGAGTTCGTATACTGGGTACGATTTAGATAAAAATGGCGTAGGCGATGTACCGTATCGCCCTGTAAAACTGTTTTCATACATCGTAAATCAAACCCCAGAAACCATTGTGTTATTACGAAGTTTGTTTGTAGATATTATTAATTTTTCAGAAAAAGTAACTCCAGTTTTTACCCCTAAAAACTTGGTAGATGAAGCGCCCTTAATGCAGCAATATTATGATAGAAATTAGCAATGTATATAAAAAGTTTGGCAAAGTTCAGGTATTGAATAAGCTTGATTTAACCATCAATACCCACGGAATTTTCGCCATTTTAGGTCCGAATGGTTCTGGTAAAACTACCTTGATAAAAAGTATTTTGGGAATGGTTTTGTTAGATAAAGGAGAAATAAAGATCAACGGAAAATCGGTTTTACGCAAGTTTGAATATAAAAAAGAGATTAGTTATTTACCGCAAATTGCAAATTTTCCGAACAACAATACAGTAAGTGAATTAATAAAACTAATTAAAAACTTACGTCCCAAGCAAACTAGAGAACAAGAACTCATCGAAAAATTTGGATTAACACCTTTTTTAGATAAAAAACTAGGCAATTTATCAGGCGGAACTAAGCAAAAAGTAAACATTGTATTAACCTTTATGTTTGATAACGATCTGTTTATTTTAGATGAACCTACTACGGGGTTAGATCCAGTTTCACTCATCACCCTAAAAAAATTGATTCAAGAAGAAAAGCAGCGAGGAAAAACAATTTTAATAACCTCGCACATTATGAGTTTTGTTGAAGAAATGGCAGATGAAATTGTGTTTTTATTAGACGGAGAAATTTATTTTAAAGGCACTAAAGAAGAACTGTATAACAAAACCCACAAACAAGATTTAGAACAAGCCATTGCTAACCTACTAATAAAGAATCATGATTAAAATTATAACTTACTGTTTTTTCGATTTGGTACGAAGTAGATGGAGCTATGTGTACTTCAGTTTTTATTTGTTACTAAGTTCAGCTTTACTGTTTTTAAACAACGATACCTCAAAAGCAGTAATTTCGCTAATGAATATTATTACTGTATTAACTCCGTTAATAGGAACCATTTTCGGAGTGATGTATTACTACAATTCAAGAGAGTTTATAGAGTTGCTCTTGTCGCAACCCATTAAAAGGTCACATATTTTTATAGGTCAATATTTAGGAGTGGCAATTTCGCTGAGTTTGAGTTTGGTTTTAGGCTTAGGAATTCCGTTTTTATTATACGGAGTGCTACAAGGCGACACGTCTAATTTTTTAATGCTATTAACAGTAGGAAGCTTTTTAACCTTCATATTTGTAGCCTTGGCATACAACATCGCGTTAGCACACGAAAACAAAATCAAAGGTTTTGGGTATGCAATTTTAGTGTGGTTATTAATGGCGGTAATTTATGATGGTATATTTTTAATTTCATTGGTGGTTTTTCAAGAATATCCGTTAGATAATGCTTCGCTTATAGCTACTGCGTTTAACCCAATAGATTTATCAAGAATTCTCATACTATTAAAATTAGACATTTCAGCATTGTTAGGATATACAGGAGCGGTTTTTAAAAATTTCTTCGGAACCTCACTAGGATTCATAACCTCGTTATTTGTATTGTTTTTATGGGTAATAATTCCGGTATTTTTTATTTACAGAAAAGCACAACGAAAAGATTTTTAGTGTGTATAAAAGACAGTTTTTTATAAGAAAATAATAGCAGAAGTAGTAAATTTGCAACCACAAAAACCCTTTTTTTGAAACAACAAATAGGCATATATACCTTAGTGTTCTTGTACATGATAGCCATGTTACGACCTATAGCTCCTTTTGTTGAGTATGCAGTAAACTATGATTATATATCAAAAGTATTGTGTATTAACAAAGACAAACCAGAGTTGAAGTGTAACGGTAAATGTCAGTTGATGAAAGAGCTCGACAAACAACAAGACGACGATTTTAAATCGTTGCGAATTTCGATGGAAGAATATCCTATCGGATTTGTTTCTATTTTGAATGTTGAGGTAGAAGAAAAGCTATTTGTAAAAGAAAAAGAACCATTTTCTTACAAGAAAAACTATCACTTTTCATTTAATCAGGAAGTATTTCATCCACCCACAGTTTAATTTTTCATACAGTTTTTTTACATCGTAAACAATTCAAAAAAGTATTTGAATTGATAGGTGTTGCTATACAATTATGTAAAAATTAAATTCAATTTTAATGAAAAATTTAGGATGGATGCTACTTAGCATCTGCACAATAGCAGTGTCTGCTCAAGAACAAAAAAAAGACACAGTTAAACAACAAACTATACAATTAAATGAAGTAATCGTTAACGGAAAAATAAAAACAAATCCTGTTCATGCTACCGTTAAAAATGATTATCAAAAAAAGGTAATTCAACCTAAAAATGTAGCAGATTTATTTTCTGAAATCAACGGGTTTTCGGTGATAAAAAGAGGAAACTATGCAATGGATCCAACATTTAGAGGAGCTGCCTACGAGCAGTTAAATGTGATGTACGATGGAGGTACAAAAGCAGTAAATGCTTGTCCGAACAGAATGGATCCGATTACTACACACATTATTCCAGAAGAAATTTCAAAAATTGAAATCATCAAAGGGCCTTTCACAGTACGATATGGAGCAACTTTTGGAGGTATCGTAAATATGGTGACAGAAAATCATAACATGTTAGAAAATGGATTCCACGGAAAATTTTCATCAGGATATGAAACCAATGGAAATTCATTTGTAAACATGTTACAATTACAACATGTTACCAATAAGTTTGATGTGGTAGGAAATGTAGGCTACCGAAACTTTGGAGATTATAAAGACGGAAGTGCTACTGAGATTCCATCATCATTCACCAGTACCGATTATGGAGTTAAATTAGGGTATAACCTTACTGAACATCAACGTTTGCAGGCACATTGGCGTCAATCGTTTGGTAGAGACATAAAACATGCTGCTTTACCAATGGATACCGATTATGACAACAGTACAATTGTATCGCTAGATTATAAAGCAATAAATATAGGTAGTACCTTAAAAACAATTACTACCAAAGGTTTTTACAGCTATGTAGATCATTTAATGACGAATACAAATCGTCCGAATTATCACATGGTTTTTGCTTCATCACCAGTAAAATCAACAACCATAGGAGGTAAGATAGAGTTTGAGTTAGACTTGCATAAAAACCTTGATTTGTTTGTGGGAAGTGATGTTAACCATATACAAAGAGAAGGAAATCGCACACGTACTATTAAAATGATGAATGGTATGATGCTACCAACACCTATGGTTAAAGTGGATAAGATTTGGCAAGATGCTTATATTAATGATTTCGGAGTGTTTTCTGAAGCAAAATTTAACCTGGCACCTAAAACTATATTAACTACAGGTGTTCGAGTAGATTTAGTAAGTGCTAACGCCAAAGATTTAGAAGCAGATTTTGCGGCAAGATATCCAGAAGTGAAAACAAACGAAACTAACGTAAGCGGTAACATTTCGGTAAAGCACGCATTTTCTAAAAAAGCAATTTTAGAAGCTGCATTTGGTAGAGGAGTACGTACTGCAAATATGGCTGAGCGTTATATCAATCATTTTACGATTGGTTCAGATTCGTACGAATATTTAGGAAACCCGATGTTGCGACCAGAAGTAAATAACCAATTTGAGTTAGGATTAAAAGGAAAGCTAGGATTGAATAACAACTTGCAATTACATTATCAAACATCGGCGTTCTACTCAATTTTTGATGATTATATTTCAGCAGTGGTCGATCCAACCATTCCAAGGAAATTTATGCCAAATCAAAAACCAGAATTTACAAAAGTGTTTACCAATATTGAAGATGCTAGAAAAATTGGATTTGAAGTAGCTGCAAAGTTGCAAATGTTTAATGACTATTATTTTCAAACAGAAGTAGCTTATGTAAAAACAGAAAACAAAGATTTTGATGAGTCGTTGCCGTTGAATCCGCCTTTCACTTCAAAAATTTCTATGGGAGTAGACAAAGAAAAGTATTGGGCAAAAGCACAGTATAACGTAGTGTCAACTCAAAAAGATATAGCTCCTTCTTTTGGTGAAACTGAAACAGAAGGTTACCAAACTTTTGATATAAAATTAGGGGTAAAACCGTTTAAAAATTTTACGTTAGGGGTAGCTTGTTTAAATGTGTTTGATGAGAATTATATCAACCACTTAAACTTTTCATATAAAAACCAAGCAGATTTGCCAATGGTAAGAATTCATGAGCCAGGAAGAAACTTTACGGCATTCTTACAGTATAAATTTTAATTTTCGAGTAAGGTTACTTAAATTTGGAGACAAATCTCCCAATTATTAACTAAAAATTTAAAAATGAAAAAATCAATTTTATCAATTATTGTATTTGCTGTAGCTCTAGTATTCTCTAACGAAGTTGTAGCTCAAGATTTCTCGAACTTAGATAAAAGTCCGATGGATGCAGCTACATACCCAAGTAGTTACAGAAATTCAGATAAAAAAGTAAAAATTATTTATAGTCGTCCTCAGTTAAAAAGAAGACCTGTATCTCGTTTAGCAGTTGCAGGTAAAGTATGGAGAACAGGAGCAAATGAAGCCCCAGAAATTACTTTTTACAAAGATGTAAACTTTGGAGGAAAAGAAGTAAAAGCAGGAACATACTCGTTATTTACCATTCCAGGAGACAAAGAATGGACGGTTATTTTAAATACTGCTAAAAATGTTTGGGGAGCTTATTCTTACAACGAATCAGATGATGTAGTACGTGTTACAGGAAAAGTTTCTAGAGCAAACGAAAATATTGAAGCTTTCTCAATCGCTTTTGATGGTGAAGAAGATGAGTTTAATATGTATTTAGGTTGGGGTAACGTTGTAGTTACTGTACCGGTTAAAGGGTAAAACTTATTTAAAACAAATAAAAGGCTTCATTGGTTTTGTACTAATGAAGCCTTTTTGTTTTTATAGCTTTTCACATCCAAACGATAATTGTAAATTTGCATCCTTTAAAACAAGCGATTACAAATGCAATACAATCACCAAGAGATAGAAAAAAAGTGGCAAAAGTACTGGGCAGATCAAGGTACATTTAAAGCTAAAAATAATTCTGATAAACCAAAATATTATGTGTTAGACATGTTTCCTTATCCATCAGGAGCAGGATTACACGTAGGGCATCCGTTAGGGTATATCGCATCTGATATTTATGCACGTTACAAGCGTCATAAAGGGTTTAATGTATTGCACCCACAAGGATATGATTCTTTTGGATTACCTGCAGAACAATATGCGATTCAAACAGGGCAACATCCAGCTATTACTACTGAAACGAATATTAAAACCTACCGTCGTCAGTTAGATAATATTGGGTTTTCGTTCGATTGGTCTCGCGAAGTACGTACTTCAAATCCTGAGTACTACAAATGGACACAGTGGATTTTTATCCAATTGTTCAACTCTTGGTATAATAAAGAGACTGATAAAGCAGAAGATATTGCAACCTTAGTAACTACCTTTGAAGCAGAAGGAAACGCGAATGTGGATGCAGTTTCTGATGAAGATATTGCTGTTTTTTCTGCGGAAGAGTGGAAAAGCTTCTCTGACAAAGAACAACAAGAAATACTATTACAATACCGTTTAACATTCTTATCTGATACCGAAGTAAACTGGTGTCCAGCTTTAGGAACAGTACTAGCTAATGATGAAATCGTAAACGGAGTTTCAGAACGTGGTGGACATCCTGTAGTTCGTAAAAAAATGACCCAATGGTCTATGCGAATTTCTGCGTATGCACAACGTTTATTAGATGGATTACAAAATATCGATTGGCCACAACCTTTAAAAGACTCTCAAACCAACTGGATTGGTCGTTCGCAAGGAGCGATGGTTGCTTTTGATGTTGATGGACACGATGCTAAAATAGACGTGTTTACTACACGTCCTGATACTATTTTTGGAGTGTCTTTTATGACCTTAGCTCCAGAGCACGACTTGGTGGCGAAAATTACTACTGCTGAACAAAAAGAGGCTGTTGAAGCTTACGTAGAAGCTACAGCAAAACGTTCTGAGCGTGATCGTATGGCAGATGTAAAAACCATTTCAGGAGTGTTTACTGGTGCGTATGCTTTACACCCATTTACAGGAAAACAAGTGCCGATTTGGATTGGTGATTACGTATTAGCAAGCTACGGTACAGGGGCTGTTATGGCGGTACCATGTGGTGACCAACGTGATTATGATTTCGCAAAACACTTCGGATTAGAGATTCCGAATATTTTTGCAGATGTTGATATTTCTGAAAAAGCGAATGATGCTAAAGACGGAATTAAATTAGCAAACTCTGATTTCTTAGATGGTTTAAATTATAAGAAAGGAATGAAAACTGTAATCTACGAATTAGAAAAACGTGGATTTGGTTACGGAAAAATAAACTATCGTTTACGCGATGCAGTATTCAGTCGTCAACGTTATTGGGGAGAACCATTCCCAGTATATTACAAAGACGGAATGCCGCAAATGATTGAAGCGAAGCATTTACCAATCGTATTACCGGAAGTAGAGAAATATTTACCTACTGAAGACGGAAAACCACCGTTAGGAAATGCTGAGGTTTGGGCGTGGAATAGTATTGAGAATAGAGTAGTGAGTAATGAGTTGATAGACAACGAAACTGTTTTCCCATTAGAGTTAAACACAATGCCAGGGTGGGCAGGAAGTTCTTGGTATTTTAACCGTTATATGGACTCGAATAATGAAGGAGAATTCGTAAGTAAAGAAGCGGTTGACTATTGGAAGCAAATAGATTTATATATTGGAGGTTCTGAACATGCTACAGGACACTTATTATATGCACGTTTTTGGCAAAAATTCTTATTTGATAGAGGTTTCTTACCTGTTGATGAATTTGCTAAAAAACTGATTAACCAAGGAATGATTTTAGGAACTTCTGCTTTTGTGTATAGAGTTGAAGGAACAAATACGTTTGTGTCTAAAGGATTGATTGGAGATAAAAAAGTACAACCTATTCATGCTGATGTTTCGTTGGTAAATTCTTCTGATGAGCTAGATGTTGAAGCATTTAAGAATTGGAGAGAAGAATTCAAAAATGCTGAATTTATTTTAGAAGACGGAAAATACATTGTTGGTCGTGAGGTTGAAAAAATGTCGAAATCGAAATACAATGTGGTAAATCCAGATTTAATTTGTGAAGAATACGGTGCGGATAGTTTACGTTTATTTGAAATGTTCTTAGGGCCGTTAGAGCAAACCAAACCCTGGAAAACATCTGGTATTTCAGGAGTGCATTCTTTCCTAAAGAAATTATGGAAATTATTTACTGATGAAAACGGTATCAACGTTTCTGATGCTGAACCAACTAAAGATGAGTTAAAAACTTTACATAAAACGATTAAGAAAGTAGAAGAAGATATAGAGAACTTCTCGTTCAATACGTCAGTTTCTACCTTTATGATTGCAGTAAACGAGTTGACTGCTCAAAAGTGTAATAAGAGACAAATATTAGAGCCGTTATTAGTGCTAATTTCTCCGTATGCACCACATATTGCAGAAGAATTATGGAGTCAGTTAGGACACAACGAGTCTATTGCAACCGTAGCTTTTCCAAAATTTGAAGAAAAACATTTAGTGGAGAGTTCTAAGAACTACCCGGTATCTTTTAATGGTAAAATGCGTTTTACGTTAGAATTACCGTTAGATATGAGCAAAGACGAAATTGAAAAAACGGTAATGGAACACGAAAAAACACAAGCACAATTACAAGGAAGAGAACCTAAAAAAGTAATTATTGTTCCAGGAAAAATCATAAATATTGTAGGATAATAATACTACAGAATATTATTAATCAAAAGCCTTTACATGAAAATGTAAAGGCTTTTTTGTATTGAGGAACCAAAAACTTTTCTCAAATTTGTTTCCCTAAAAAAGCAATATGAAAAAAATATCTCTCAATAGCTCTTGGTTTTTTGCAATAATTCCAATTGGAATCTTCATTTTTGTAGCACTTCCACAGCTGCAAAATATGTATGACGCATTTCATAAAAGAGAAATGAAGGTGCAACAAAGTGTTCGAGAACTAGACTCGCTACAACAGCTTACTAATCCTACAAGAAGAGATTTAAATAATATTAAACGCCTAGAAATTAGTGTTCCAAGTCAAAAAACGGGTATTGCAAGAGAGCGATACACTTACTATAAAACAGGAGGAATGTTAGCTCTATTAGCTTTTATGTTTGTTGGTATGTTTGGTTCTAGTTATTGGGCAAAAAGAAAGAAAAACTCGTCAAATAATAAACAAATAGAATTTTCTTTTGAAGATTTTACAACAGACGCTATAGGTCAATACATTTCTTGGAATCCAGTTAAAGGGTCAGGGAGTAATTTTCTAAGCGAACGTTTACGAAAAACGAGTTCTGGATATAAAATTACTTCGAGTTCTTATATGAAATTTATGGCTTGGAGTTTCCTTTTAATGGGATTAAATTATGTGGCTTGGTCTTATATAGAGTTTTTTGAGTTTTCAAAAGAGCCATTAACCTTTATGTATGGAGGAAAAATCTTTTTTACCTCAGGTGGACCGTTTTTATTAGTGGGTATGTTCTTACTATTTTCATTTGGATCTAAAGTACAACTAAACTCACATAAAAGAAATGTGTTGGTAGATGGTGAAATAGTTCCTTTTCAACAAGTATATGCATTACAAGTATTATCAAAGTTTGTAGAAGGAAACAAGTCTGGAGGTTACCATTGTTACGAGGTGAATTTAGTTACTCAAAGTGGTGAACGTTATAACTTGTTAAATCATGGAGATAAAGAATACTTGTTGAGCGATATGGTAAAAATAAGTAGATTTTTAAAAGTGCCTGTTTGGAATAAAGGAGTGGTATAAATCCCAATATTGTTTTTTTATTAGTAAAAAGATACTAGAAAAGGTGGATAATGAGTTGTAAGAGTACAAGTAGTTTTTAGTCATGTAGTTTGATAGTATTCGAAATCATATTTTAAAGCTTATTTTTGAACAAAATTCAGTCAACAAAACTTAGGTTAATAAAGCCTTTTTAAAATAAAAGTATAAAGAATTAACACTCTTTATTGTAATTAAGACATGAAAAACACAGAAGAATTATTAAATATACTTACCCTAGACGATTTAGGAAATGGAAACTTTAATGGAGTAAGTAGAGATATAGGAAGTCCTAATGTTTTTGGAGGTCAAGTACTAGCTCAGGCCTTAAATGCAGCGTATAGAACAACACCTAAAGAGCGTATTTTGCATTCACTACACTCGTATTTTTTAGAAGCGGGAAATTTAGAGTTACCCATAACATACAATGTACAAGCTATTCGTGATGGTGGCAGTTTTTCAACCAGAAGAGTTACGGCCCATCAAGAAGATAAAACTATTTTTATTTTGTCTTGTTCATTTCATAAAGAAGAAGAAGGGTTTGAACATCAAAAACCAATAAAAAAAGACATAAAACAACCGGAAGAGTTGTTGAGTTGGACAGATGTGTTAGATCAATTTGGAGCTTTTCTACCTCAAAAAATGAAAGATTTTTTAAGTATTGAAAGACCTATAGATTTTAAACCTGTGCAAATAGTAAATCCGTTAGATCGTAAAGATTTACCACCTGTGGTTGATGTTTGGTTTAAGTTGAAAGGAGATGCGAAAGATTTACCATTAGGAATAAAGCAGCAAATACTTACTTATATTTCCGACTACAATATTTTATCAGCATGTTTAAATCCGAATGCTAGTATTGCTAATTTTGGAAATACACAAATAGCGAGTTTAGATCATTCGATGTGGTTTTACCGTGATTTTAATTTTGATGATTGGATGTTATTTTCAATAGAAAGCCCAAACGCTTTTGGAGCTAGAGGTTTTGCTAACGGAAATATTTATACAAGAGATGGAAGATTAATAGCCTCAGTTGCTCAAGAAGGATTAATGAGACCAATGAAAAGAAGCTAGTAAGACTATATAAGAAATAAAAGGAATAAAAAAACCGAGTTACTAAGTAACTCGGTTTTTTATTTGTTAAGCGTCTATTTCAGCAGATTTTGTACTGACGTGAAATTCTTCGTATGTTTCTAATAAACTCATTAAACCAGAAACTAAATCTTGGGTCTCGATTAAAATACTAAAGTATAATGTAGTGTTTTTCGGACTCGTTTCATCGGTTCTAATACGGTCTACTTGTTTTTCAATAGATTGAGAAACATCTTTTAATAATTCTTTCTTCTCATTAATGATATGTTCTAAGTTGTCAAAACTTCTATTTTCAAAAGTTTCACTAATATCTTCTAATAATTTAGAAAGAGTATTGTCGATGCTCTTTAAGTCTTTAATTTGACCTTTTTTAAGGTTTTTATGGTTGTTATTTACGTGTTTGTACGTAGCTCTAGAAATATAGCTAATCGATTGTGCTACGTCTTGTAAATACCCTAAAATCAAGATATAGAATCTACTTGCTTGTACCGAAGTATCATCTAACGACTTAATAAAGTAGAATACACCATCTTTTAAATTATCAATTTCATCGTTTAGTTTCGTAACGTGCTTATCTGTTTTACGCAACTTTACTAAATCGTGCGTAGCTAGATCTTTCACAACGCTAGAGTATAATTTGTTAATACGTTGCGCAACTTCAGCAATGTGGTCAGAACTTTCTTCAATTACTCCATTAATAGTAATTAATTCTGCTCTTTCCATGTGTACTTGCTTCTTCTCTTGTTTAGATTTCTTTCTGTGTTGTAAAGTATTTCTTGCAATTAAAAGAGCAACAACTAATAACAATACAGGAATCATTACTTTATCCCAGCTAATTAAGTAAGCAACTAATGCAGCCGTAGCAAAAGCAGTAATAGCTGTTAAGAACCATCCTCCAATTACGTTGATAACACCAGCAACTCTATATACAGCACTTTCACGTCCCCAAGCTCTATCGGCTAACGAAGTACCCATTGCTACCATAAAAGTTACATAAGTAGTTGATAAAGGTAATTTCATAGAAGTTGCAATAGAAATTAAGATACCCGCAACAATTAAGTTAACAGCGGCTCTAACTAAGTCGAAAGCTGGCATTTCATACGTTTTGTCTTTAGGTAATTCTATTACTGGTTTTTGAAATTTAGTATCAATATAAGCTAATGTTTTTTGAGGAACAATATAGCTGATAGCTGCATTGATACCCATAGCACTTCTTACTACGATTCTTGATAAAGGGTTTGGTTGAAATTTTTCATGTCCATCACCTTGACGAGATAAATCGATACCGGTTTTAATTACTTCCTTTGCTTTGCTTGAAGTCCATAAAGTAATAACCATAATTGCTCCAGCTAATAATAATAACCAAACGTTAGAAGGTACTTTTTTAGCTAAAATTCCCATAGAAAAAGCATCAGGAGCAACTCCAGATATTTCCCAAGCTTGGTAAGAGTTCCATGCAGCGATTGGTACACCAATAAAGTTTACTAAGTCGTTACCAGAAAAAGCCATTGCTAAAGAGAAAGTACCAATACCAATGATTAATTTTAAAATATTAACTTTAAAGAATTGAATTAAAGCATGCGAAATAGCACTCCAAAAAACAAAACTTCCAGCAATAATAAGTAAGGTGTTTCCTTCAATTAAATGTTTTACATCACTGTAAAAAGGAGTTCCTTTCATACCTTTAATAATGATGAAATAAGTAATTGCTGTAATAGCAAAACCACCAAATAATGAATTTATATAGGTAGGTCTTTTCTCAAAATTAAATGAATAAATTAAACGAGAAAAGAACTGAACAATAGCTCCGACAGAGAAAGCAACTACTACGGAGAGTAGAATTCCGTTTATAATTTCAACCGCTTTTTTATGGTTGATGTAGTTCCAAATATCTGAAATAGATTGAGAGTCGTTAGCTGCAATTTTGATTAATGAAATACATACAGCTGCTCCTAATAATTCAAATACGATAGAAACCGTTGTTGAGGTTGGCATCCCTAATGAGTTAAAGATATCTAGTAATAAAATATCGGTAATCATTACTGCCATAAAAATAAACATGATGTCTTGGAACATGAACATGTTAGGATTGAAAATTCCTTTACGAGCAACTTCCATCATACCACTTGATGTTACGGCTCCCATAAAAACCCCAACACTCGCAATTATCATAATATTTCTTACTTTAATTGCTTTAGAACCGATTGCTGAATTTAAAAAGTTTACAGCATCGTTACTAACTCCAACAACCAAGTCTACAATAGCTAAAACAGCCAAAGCGACTAGCATCAAAATATATGGATCTCCCATTTTTTAGTTTTTAATTAAGTTTTGCAAATTTAGTTACACAAGAATGCTCTCATGTTATGTTTATGTTATCATTTAAAGGTGTATGTCGACCTGTAATCTATACATTAATTGATTAGTAGCTGTCGCTATATCTAAGTAACTAATGTCGGTTTGTACTTTTAATTTATGACCAACAATATACTTTGATAATCCTATTGTATATTGATTTTCAGTCCCTTTTCCTGTGATTTTTTTATCTAAAGAAATATTAGTAAAACGACCAGATATTTCCCAGTTTTTAGAAAACAAATATCCTGATTGAAGGTTTAAACCACTTCCTACTTGTACAATTTCTCCAGTAAGTGTGCCGTCTGAGTTTTTTGCGAAAGGATCTTCGGCGTCTCGGTATGAATATTCTCCCATAAAAGAGAATCCTTTATACTTGAACATAGCGTCCATAAAAAAGGTTGATATGTTTGTTTGATAGTATCCTTCATCATTAACCATATAAGTACCTTGGTTACTTCTAGTTTTTACGGCATTGTTATTAAAGTCGTAACTCATACCAATAGCAAGTTTAGGTGTTTGTTCTCTTTTTAAGTCACCACCTACATAATCTCCTTTACCTTCAAACTTTCCAAAAGGTAAAAGTTCTAGATGAGCGGTATATTGATGTCCTCCTAGGTTGCCTACAGTAACATTTCTTCCTTCACCTTGAGAAAAGGCTAGTGCTTCTTTTACAATAAACTTGTCAGATAAATTAAAATGGTGTTTTAATTGTACTCCCATATCTCTATCAATATTAAAACGGCTGTTTAATAGAGAGCGATCTACTAATTGCATATCACCTGAAGAAATAATACGCTCGCGGTTGCCAGGTAGTTTGGTTTGCCCAAACCATAATTCAAAATTTTGAAAGAAATTCCACTTTATAACAGCATCTAATATATATCTTGGTGCATTTCCTGTGTGTTCAGAAGCGCCACTAATATCTCTATTAGATAACCCAAGCTCCATTTTATATTTTAATTTAGGGGAAAAAGCAAATCCTTTAAATTTTAAACGAGCTCTTCTTACTAACATTGAAGATGTTGGGTTATATAAACCATCTTTGTTAGAATCCCATTCGGCAGTTGCTAAGAATTGCATTCTGGCACTCATTTTCATAGACCAAGTACTATCTTTCCCTATGATATTAAATAAGCCATTACCAAATTTTGAGTCTTTTCCTTGTTGTGCATATATATGCGCCAACATAAATATACTTACAGCTGTAAGTATTTTTTTGTAATACATTAAGGATAATTTATTAGTTTTTGTCGAGACAAATTACTAACCCTAATGTTAACTTAAAGTTAAGCAAATATTAAAAAAACTGCCTTGTTTTCAAGGCAGTATATGGTAAGTCAAATAAATAGTCGACAAAAACTAATAAATTTATATTGACCATACACCTCAAGTTAGAGGTAATTCAAAAGTATTTCTCTTTTTTAATGTAAATATTAAGTGTAATTTAATAAATTGTTATATGATGTAATACCTGAAGTTAAGAAAGAGTTAAGGTTTTAAATGTAGTTAGTTATTTTTTTAGGTCCTTCAAGAACTGTTCTTGTTATTTGCATGGTACCATCTTTATTAGTAATTACATGCCATTTAATAAGAGTTATTTCATTGTTTTCAATTTCTAAACCAGTAATGCATCTTGGGTGTACACAACTACCATCGTTAAAATGTGGAAGCTCGTTTTCTGATGGAAATCGAGGACGGTGTGTATGTCCTGTAACAATCATTTGGTTATTATTGTTTTTAATCCATTTTTCCAAACGTTTCTCTATCTTTATGAGCTCTTTAAAGTTTTGAGCGGGACTTGTAGGGTCTTTAATTCCATGTATTTGTAGTGGTCGCCATAGTAAACGAACTAAAAACCTACTTAATTTCCAAAAAGTATAGTTAAACCAATCTGCTTGATGACCGTGAAGTAAAAAAATAGATTTCCCATTTTCTTGTATCAATTTAATTGCTTCTGAAAAGGAAGCATTGGGCATTAATTCTTTCTTTTTTCCGTCAATGGTATCGTAATAAGAGTTAAAGTTTTTAGCAACGTTTTTAGGTTTTCTGTAATTCATATCATGATTTCCCCAAATAAAATGTAGTTTGTTTTGTTGATGAAACTTTTGAAGTAATAAGTAGATGTTTTTATTTGCATTGAAAATATTTGCAAATTTATTTTCCCAAAGCTCATCACCATCTCCTAATTCTATATAAGTAAATTCTTTTTGTAAATATTGAGATAATGCATAGTGATATATTTTTCGATTGTGAGCAAAATCATCAGCAAAACTGTTATCACCTCTATGGCAATCAGAAAATAAAATGTATTTAGAATCCTTGTTTAAAGGTAGTTCTTTTGCTTTCTTAAAAGCTTTGGTTATCCTATGTTTTGAAAACATTTGCAGCAAAAATTTGTGTGTATATAAAGATGCAAAAAAAGGAATATACTGCAAAACTGGTTGAGCGATAGAATGAATAAATTTTAGAATTAAGTTTATAACTAAAAGATAATTAAAAAAACAATTGTTGTTCTATGATGTTAATTTTTAATAACTTACGCAAAATTTTAAATTAATATTAATACCCTTCAAAAATGAAAAAAAAGTATTTTCTACTTTCGCTACTATTGCTGTGCCTTAGTTTTTCTACTATTTACAGCCAAAAAAAGATGTTTTATGGTACCATTGAAACTAAAGACGCCTTAAAACTGCAAGAAGTTGCTCCTTCTGATATTAAAATTATTTCCTCTGCTAATGGCTTCAGTGCTGTTAAGTTAAGTGATTATGCGGCAGAAAAGTTACACCATATGATTTTAACTCATGGTCCTGGGTTTATTTATGAGTCTTCTGAAAAAGATGCTTTACAAACAATTCAGAAGCTACAAAGTAAAAAATCGCATTATAAAAGAGCTTCTTACACTATTAGTGAAGACCAACTTGTAAATCAAAGTTTGGGTTTGGTGAATAATACAAATATTGCGAATCAAATAGTAGAGCTTGAAAACTATGGTACTAGATATCATACTACACAAAAGGCAAAAGATGCTGTTCTGGATTTAAAACAGAAATGGGAAACCATGGCTAGTGGCAGGTCTGATGTTAGTGTGAGAATAGTTAATCACAATAGTACCACAATGCCTTCGGTTGTTATGACTATTCAAGGTAGTGATCTTCCTAATGAATATGTAATTATAGGTGGACATATTGACTCTGTTAGTCCAGAAAGAGAAACGAATGCGCCTGGTGCTGATGATAATGCTTCTGGTATTGCTACAATTACTGAAATGGCAAGAGTACTTTTTGAAATGAATTTTGAACCAAAAAGAACTATAGAGTTTATGGCATTTGCTGCCGAAGAAGTTGGTTTAAGAGGTTCAAAAGAAATTGCTGAAGATTATAAAAATAGAAATGTTAATGTGTTGTCGTATGTGCAGTTTGATATGACGAATTACAAAGGGTCACCAAAGGATGTTTATATTTCTGATGATAGTTATAATAGCAATACCCTTAATGCTTTTTTAGCTAGCCTTATGGATCATTATAATGCTTCAGGAAGTCATCAATTTACTTACGATTATACACGATGTAATTACGGTTGTTCCGATCATTATAGTTGGGCACAACAAGGGTATGATGCGGCTTTTCCTTTTGAGGCTTCTTTTAATGGTTCAAGTCCATATATTCATACAGTGAACGATACGTCTGACCGATTTCCAACTGCAAATGCTACGCATGCGGCAAAATTTGCGAAACTTGGTTTAGAGTACTTAATTGAAGTAGCTAAAAGTAAAGGAAGCGTTAGTGTACCAACGTATTGTGAATCAAAAGGAAATAATGTAAATGATGAATATATTCAGAATGTAACACTTGGGTCAATTAATAATAATTCAGGAGCTACAAATGGATATCAAGATTTTACTAGTATTTCTACTGATTTAGAACGAGGTAGCTCTAATACAATTACTATTACTCCTAAATGGACAGGTACAGTTTATAAAGAAGGATATACTGTTTGGATTGATTATAATCAGGATTCTGATTTTGAAGATAACGGAGAGCAAGTGTGGGTTAAAAGTGCTTCTACTGATAATTCAGTTAATGGAAGCTTTACTGTACCTACTACTGCAAAATTAGGTAATACAAGAATGAGAGTGTCTATGCGATACAATAATACTCCTTCTTCTTGTGGTTCATTTGATTATGGTGAGGTTGAAGATTATACTATAAATATTGTAGAAGGAGATGGAGGAACAAGTACAAATATTTGTGATGGTGTGCCTCAATATGATTCTTCCCAAAACTATCAGGTTGGTGATAAGGTTGTTTATTTTAATGTTTTGTATGAGAGAACTTCAAATGGATGGAATAATATAGGAAATTGTGGTAGTGCTAAAACCGATAATTTAAATGTAAGGCAAGTTTTAGTAAATGATAAAGATGTAATTGTCTTTTCACCTAACCCTATTGAAGGAAATTCTATAGTTTTACAAGTAAATAATGAGTTGTGGAAAAATAGAGAAGTTGCTATTTATAATGCTAACGGAAGGTTGCTTACAAAAGTAAAAATGAGTTCTAGAAATAGTAATATAGATGTTTCAAAACTATCAGCAGGAATTTATTTTGTGTCTTTAGACGATACAAGAAAAAGGTATACTAGACAATTGGTTAAAAAGTAGGTTTTACAAAGTGTAAAAATAAAACTTTAAGTTAGTAGAATTATTATTGCAACTTCTTTATATGTTATTTGAGTTTATAGTTTTATAAATGTTTATGATAAAAATAATATTGCAGTAAGTAAAAATATTAAAGAAGTTATAAAAAGTATAATTGAAGTATATAAAATAATAAATTCAGTTAGCTTAACTATTTTTACCATTTATAAAAAAAATACTGCAGTTACACTTTGTGTAACTGCAGTTTGCTTTAATAATAAAGCTATTAGTTATTTTCTTATAACTTTAAATTCTAACCCACTTATTTGTTTGTATTTAGGGCTTTTGGTACCGAATATACTTTTTACGTAAAGTTTTACTTCTTTTGATGTTTGTACTAAGCCTGTTAATGGATTGTATAGTGTATTGTTTCTTTGAATCATAGCATTGCTGTACTGTGTATAGGCATTAATTAGCTTTGTGTTGTTTTCTTGTAATT
This sequence comes from Tenacibaculum sp. A30, assembly GCF_051200845.1. Taxonomy (NCBI): domain Bacteria; kingdom Pseudomonadati; phylum Bacteroidota; class Flavobacteriia; order Flavobacteriales; family Flavobacteriaceae; genus Tenacibaculum; species Tenacibaculum sp. A30. Next base: position 1,619,018 of record NZ_CP195160.1, on the reverse strand, counting down.
GGTTAAGTTTAGCCTGTAACGAAGTTGTTTTTAGTTCTTCTTCGTTTGGGTTGTAAATGGTATTTTGTACTAAAACTTGTATGAGGTTTGCAAAGTGGTTGATTAACTGATCGTAAGATTGTTGTGAGGTGGAAATTGTTTTGTTTGTTGACTCTTCTATTGTTTTTTCTTTTTCTACAGTTGTTTTTTTTGACGACCCTTGTAGTTTTCTGTTAATTGTTTTTGCATTTTGAATAGCTAACGCATCTGCGCCAGATACTATAAAACTATTAAGTGTTTTTGTTGCTAGTGATTTTAAGTTTGCAAAAGCATTTTTACGATTGTTCACTGCGTTACTATACGCTGCTTTTGCAGTGGCTACTTCTTCTAATTTTTCTGAGGCAGTGGTATATAGTTTTTCTAATTCAGTAATAGTTAACCGTGTATTTACAGGGTTATACGTTTCTGCATATCCTTTACAAAAAGATATTAGTTCTTGAAAGTTAGCTACATTTTTTGCATGACCTGTTTCTGAAATTGATGCCATAAGATTGTAATTTTAAGTTATTGTATTGTTTTTTGCTTAACCTTATGGGTTATAAAGGATGTTAATTTTTTATTGTATACAGCAATTTAAACACAAAAGCAATTTTTATAACTTCTTTTTGTTAAGCGCTTTAAATATAGTAGTTTTTTTTAAATTATTTTTCTATCTATTTTTTTGCTCTTATTTTATTTCTATTAAATTTGTTACCAATGTTTTTATGTAGAAGCTGTTAAGTTTCTGTATAACAGTGTTTAGCTATAAAGAAAATTACTATGAATATAAAAGCCAAACTCTTTGTGTGTGGAGAGGAACGAGAATTAATCTCTACTAGTTTAAATTACATTCGTCTTACCGATTGGAATGGTAAACCAACATCAGCCCTAATGGGAGGCGCTTTTACCGTTACTTTTGAACCAGAAATGTACGATGATACCTTTATTGAATGGATTATAGCCGATAGAAAAGACAATAAAAAAATACGTCATCCTTTTAATCTTTATTTATTAAGAGATGGGAAAGTGGTTTTTTATGAAGATGATTTTGATGGAGTAGAGCTATTCCAATACAACTTTCAAGATGGTGTACTTATAAACTACCATGAGGTTTTTGATAACCAAAAAGGTATGCAGGTTACCTTAACCATATCGCCTGCAATGCAAGATTATCGTTTTTTTAATAATAGTACCGATTGGAGAAGAAAAAGCCGTACTCGTTATATAAAACCATGGCAAGAGAGTTTTATACCACCTATAGAAGAAACTCCTTATAAAGCGAAAGAAGATATTATGCCAAGATTTAAAAGGTACTTTTTTGAAAATAAGAACGGAGAACGAATACAACAGGAGGATATTGAGGTAAATGAAAAAGTTATCTTAGTTATAGAAACAGAAAATGCAGAGGGAGAAACAATAACCATTGATTTAAAAGACGATAACTTAAATTATAAATACCAAGATAAAGTATTAGAAAACGATATTTTGAAAAGAGTTTCAATCACAGGGAAACAAACAAAATTAGAATTAATAGCTATTGAAGAAAAAGTAAATAAAAATGACTAAAGAAAAGGAAAGAACGTACAAAGGAATAGCTTCTTTTGATAGTGGTAAAGGAAATACAATGGAAATTACTTTTCCAAAAGTAAGACCAGCATTAAAGTTTATAGCAAATTTAAGAAGGCTAGACAATTACAAAGGAGAGTTTGGTTTTGATTGGATGAGAGATGATTATCAAACTATATGTAAAGATTACGAAAAGTTAAAAAAAGAATATACTCTAACTAAAATTCATGATGAAGATTACTTTGTGCCTTGGTTAAGTATGTTTCCTCAACAGGAGGATATAAAACTTAAATTAGAAGTTGAGATATTAGAAGGAACAGCAACAGACGTTGATATAATTAAATTGCCTGAAAAAGAAGGTATACGTTTTGAACCTGAACAAGTAAAAGTAAATGAATCTGAGAGTAAGCAAATAAAAATTATCTGTAATTCGCCTTTGAGTAATGATGTAACAATTGACCTGTTAGATAAGAATGATGAAAAGGTAGGAGCGATTAGTGTGGTTAAGAATGATGAAGATTTAGTATTAAAGGTAAAACTTGTAAAAGTAAAAGGGGATGAGATTGATAATAGATATAATGAACAAACGTTCAGTAATATATCTGAACATTGGGAATCGGAACTGTTTAACAAATTAACCAATAACTGTTTTAATCAGGCTTTAATTAAAATTGAAAAAGAAACTACAGAAGAAATGGTTATTGATGTTGACAATTATATTGAAGAAGGAGTATTAGATGTTTTTGTTGATGATGAAGGAAAAAGAGGGATTCCAAGAATGAATAAAGGTTTTGATAAAAAATTATACAAAGACTTTGTTACTAAAAATGGGGAAAACAATGGAATCATATTTTTTCTAAGTGCGATTCATCAAAAAGGAACAGAAGCAGGTCATGGATATCCCTACCCAAGAGATACTAACTATATTATAATAGTTCCGTCTTCAGTAGGAGGAGCTTTAGAGACTTATCAACATGAATTAGGACATGCATTAGGATTACATCATGTTTGGGAATCGTCCAATATTTATAAAGATAAAATTTTAGCAATAGAAGCTGAACAAAGAAAAATTGAAGATTGGTTTAATAAGTACAAAGAATATCCTAATAAAACGAAAATAGGAAAAACAAATGAAACTCTTGGACAAAGAAGAGAAGAATACAAAAACTGGTTAAATGAATTAAAGTTAGAGAAAAAAGACAGGATGGACTTGTCTAATCCACTTTTTACTTTTAACAAATCCTCTACGGAAAACATAATGGATTACATGGGGTATTATATTTATGAAAATGGAGAAAGGGTAACAATAAACAATCCTAATAACCTCATTAGTTTTTGGAAATGGCAATGGAAAATGATAACTAAAGAAGTTAAAAAATATCATGGTAAATAAATATATATATATAACCTTTTTTATATTCATTATTAATGTTTGTTTTGGGCAGGAATATGACAAGAATAAGTATATCAAACTCTCACAATTAGAATTTAAGGAGGTTGTTAGAAAATCTAAATCACTATCAGGAAATTACTATATAACTCATTTAAAAAAAGGTGAGCTTGTAGGTATTGATATTAAGAGATATCTAAATGGGAAAAAGACAGGAGAATGGTTAGGTTTTATAAAAACCATAGGAATTATGGACATGGCTTCTGTATGCAACTATGAAAACAATAAATTACATGGATATTTTTTCATAACAGATAACCACACCTATTATGAAGAAGGTTATTATGAAAAAGGGAAAAAGTATGGTTTATGGACAAAAAAAGTCTTTTTTAACAAAGATTTTATTGAGACTATCAAGTATAATAAAAACGGTAAAAAGCATGGGAAATACACAAAAATAGATTTTGACTCTAAAGAAAAAGAGTATATATCATATAAAAATGGAAAAAGACACGGAAAATACTATTTAGAAAACAAAAAAGATAAAAAAACAATAATAGGAACATATAAAAATGATTTAAAGCATGGAGTTTGGGTCATAACAGATGAATATTTATTAAACATAGATAGAGATGGTAAAATCATACCTAATATTAAAAAAGAACATTACAAAAAAGGAAAATTGATAAAAACAGAATAATTTTGATGCTAAAAAAGAAGATAGAAAAAACAGTATTTACAAATAAAAAAATCCAATCAACATATTTTTCTAAGGGCTTAACAAAAGAAAATTTTTTAGATTACGTATCTTCTTCTTCTGCAAGAATTAGTTTTTGGAAATGGCAATGGAATGTTATGTTTAAAGAAGTGAAAAAATATTATTCTAATTAAATGAAAAGGTATATATATATTATTTTATTCTTGTTTTCTTGCTCTACTAAAGTAGCTCCAATCAAGGTTATATCAACTACAGAGAAACAACAAAACAGCAAGATGAAATTATTATCAGGTAAGATACTTCCAGTTCCACAACCAAAGGAGTATACTTCAGCAATTTTATTGTTGTATTATAATGATTCTACCAAAATTTACGCAGGTTCTGATTTTGATGGGAATTTTACTTTTTACGATTTTAAACCTAATAAAGTTGATGAAAAATCATACATATATGCTGCAAATAAAGGGTGTATTCCTAAAAAAATAATGTTCTTTAATTTAAAGACACCTATACTTATTAAATTAAAGCAAGATTCTATAAATGGACTTTCGTATGATGAATATATTAAACTATTAAATAAAAATAGACCTATTGATTAATCATGATTCAAATTCAAAGAGCGTTTCATTCAGCACTTTAATCCTAAACGAGGTAAATTACTGAATAATGTTGTAGAAAGTGGTTCTGTGATTCATAAAATGAAAGGTTCTACTAAGCTTGAACGAGAGATGTATGAACAATACATTATTTTAGAGAAATATGGAGGAGATATAACAAAAAAAGGAAGTAATGAACTCCATAAACTTTTAAATAGAGTAAACCCTGTAGGTGGACGATTTAAACTAAACACACCTAAAGGATATGAAGAGTTTATGGATAAAGCTTTAGAAATTGCAAAAAAATATGATTTACCAACGAAATTTGATCCAATAAACTTTTAATATTATGTATTTGTCAGGCTTTAAAGATGCTCCATATTTAATGGTTAAACCAGATTCGGATTTAGAAAACATAAATCCTGATTTTCTAAAAAATAAATATACTGTTAGACTTTTCGGTAAACATAATAAACTATTCATAGAACGTTTTGTTGAAATTTTTAAAGATGTTAAAAACTTAGATTTAGGAGGTCAATACGGAAATAATGGAGATAATTCTTTTGTTTATAACCTCCCAAAAATAGAAGGATTAGTTATTCCTTTATGGAGGGATTGTGATTTTATTTTAGATTGTTCAAAGCTTCCTAAATCACTATATTCATTACATTTAAATGTCTGGACAAAAAAAAGCATTATAAATATCGAAGCATTAAACAAAACTAATTTACAACATTTAACCATTTCAGATTTTGACGAAAAAGACCTAACAAAATTAAGTAGTTTAACTAATTTAAAAACCTTAAGTTTTAAAACAGCAAAAATTAAATCTTTAAAAGGAATTGAAACTTTAACCAATTTAAAGTGTGTGTCTTTTGGTGGTGTTAGAAGTTTAACTGACATTTCAGATATAACAACTTTACAAAAGTTAAAATATTTAGAATTTGATATTTGTTGGAAACTACAAAATTTTAATCCTATTGGAGAATTGAAAGAATTAGAAGTATTACAACTTATGGATTGTAAAAATTTAGCATCTATTAAGTTTGTTAAAGATATGCCTAACTTAAGACAATTATATACTTTAGGAACGACTATTATCAGCGATTTTGATACAACTCCTGCTGAAAATGTACCTGTATTTTTTGGAAGTCAATATAAAAAGTATAACAAACAATATCCTGAAAAAGAAATACAGGAAGGACAAAAATCTTGGAGTAGTTATTTGTAGTTAGTGTCTATGTTTAGTCTTAACTATTCATTATGTTGATACTCTAAAAAAAACTGCAATAGATGAAAAAGAATATAGATAAAGAAATAGAGAAACTTATTAATCCATCCGTAGTTTTAAGAATAGATGGTTTAAGTAAATCAAACCCTGAGTATAATTTATATTTTTTTAGTACTCTACTACTTTGTATATGGGAAAGTCTTTACAATAAAGATTTGAACCCCTCTTATCATATAAAAGATTCTGTTGGAAATATATATTTTAATGAAGAATTACGAATTAAGATAAATAATGGGGTTAATACAATTATAAATACGGCAAAAGGTTTAAGGTTAGAAAACAAGCCAAAGCCTTTTTTTATGAGTATATATGATTATTTATATATAGAAGACTCAAATAGTAATAAGCTATATTGTTATAGCAAAGAGCTTATGGGGACTAGTTTGTTTAATAGTACTATGTTTTCAGTTGAATTAAAAAAGCCTATAGACGAGTTAACGGAAGAGGATTATTATAGTTTTCTAGGGAAAAACTTTAAAGAGAATAATGGTCGATTAATAAATGGAAAGGAAGAAAAGGTGTTTTTAACGTTACATAGCTATAATCAAAAGAAAAACGTGTGGAAAATCCGTCTACTTACATTTTGATAAATATTTTGTGATTATTAAAAACTAAGAGCATGAATCTAGTGTCACTTAGCTAAAAAAAAAACAACCCAAGGTTTAAGCCTTGGGTTTTTTATATCAAAAAAGAGATTATCTTACTCCAGGTGTAAAAGCACCAGGAGCATCTTGAGGTGCATTTGTAGTACCTGCATCTCCTGTGTCATTCCAAATATCCCATTCTGCAAATGTATATGTTGGGTTTCCTTGTGTTACTGAAGCTTTACGGTAAGCTCTACCATCTTCAAATTCGTGATTTGTACCAGATCCATCTTCCCCAATAACTCCAAAGATATCGATTACAGTTCCGCTTGGATCTACTAGCTCTAATTGGTCGTCTCCGTTAGAATCTGCTGCTGCAGAAGTAGACTCCATATCAGCAGTAACACCATATATACTTGAGAGTTCTGCAGCATTTTTGGCAATTACAAAAGTACTAGTTGCAGCTATGGTTTTACCAGATAAATCAATTGAAGATGTTGATGAAGTAGCATCATTTGTATATCTTCTAATTGTCCAACCTGTTAAGTCTATTGGATCTGTTCCAGAATTATATAACTCTATAAATCTAGCATTAGCATTATTGTTAGGGTCTGCTAATTCTGAAAAGAAAATAGGATTAGTAGTAGTACCTCCACATGTAACATAGTCTTCTGTAAAATTAAGATCAGTTTCGTTTCTTAAATAAATTTGAGGAGTACCTTCAAAAACAGTCATAATACCTGTTATAACCCCTTTTTTATCATTTACATTATTGTTAGCAAAAGTTGCCTCTTTTCTAACATAAGTGGTTAAAGGAATACCATCACATTCAGTGATTAACTCATTATTTCCATTATAAATTTTGGTATTGTCTTTAAACTGTACTCCATTAATTTGTACTAATTTACTTTCGTAATCACCAGTTAAAGCCTGAGCGAAAGTGATAGTTTCAGGGGTTGGTAAAGTGCCTGCTGTAGATTTAATAATACTAGAAGGAGAAATGTTTAATTGTAATAAATCGTTATATTCACTTAGTTTAGTTCCTCCAACAGCGATTTCTACTTCGTCTCCTAAGTTTAAGTTATGATCTCCACTAAAACGTAAAGCAATACCAGCAGTAGCATCTTGAGCAAATGCACTTAAGGGGTGTAAGTTACCAGCAGCTAAATCAGAAGTAATAACTACTTTTATTTTTAAGTTTTTTGTAATTGTTGCTTCTCCACTACCTTTATAAAAGGCTTTAACTTCATTTAAAGTAGCGTCAATAGGAGGTGCGTTACAACCATATTCATCAGTAAAGTTAATATCATTAGTGTTTCTAAGAATTAATTGATAGTTACCAGCAAATTCATCTAAAATAGCAGTAATGCTACCTTTGTTATCAGGAATATAATATTCTTTGAAGCTAACAAATTTACTTGTTGAAATATCAATTTTTTCAAAAGTTTCACAAGAAGTCATGGTTCTTGTAATATAACTACTGTCTTCAGGGTAAGCATATTGTAATCCTTTTGTTTCAGATTGGAGGTTTTCAATTTTAACTAAGGTATTGATGTGATTTTCAGTTAACTCACCAATTGTTAAAGTAGTTGGTATAATATCAACGATTTCAGAAGACCTATCTATTTTACTTATATAATCGTTAGCGCTTATTCTATCAGTACGATTACCAGTACCTTTGATACCTATTTCAAAAGCTGAATATGGTTTGCTTAAGGCTAAACCTTTTAGTTTTACATATATTTTTCTTCCTATATTATATCTAGCACCTAAGTTAGCATCATCAATTTTAATTACAACTCCTACTGTGGGATTTTCAGGCTTGTCTTGAATAACTAATTCTTTATAGAAATTTCCTTCTCTGTCGTCAGAAACAACATAACCAAAGATAGTGGTGTCGTCATTAAATTCTACTGGAGAACCATTGTACAAAGCAATGATTTCATCTAACGATTTTAAATTAGCGTACTCTTTGTCTGCTCCCATTGTTGGTAACTCAAAGTCGTTGTTATCAACACATGAAACAGAAATTGCAATAAATAAAATTGCAAAAATCTTATATAAGTTTATTTTTTTCATTTTGAATGTTTTTTTAGAATCTATAGTTTACGTTTAAGAAATAAGTAGTACCTCTACCGTACCAGTATTTGTTTCCGAAAGAAGGCGTTCCGTTAGCGTTATCGTCGCGTAGCTCACGGTAATTAGCATTTCTTCCTTGTTCGAAACCTCCTGTTTTATATTCTTGGTTGAATAGGTTATTTACACTTGCAAATAAGCCGATATATTTACCATCACCTACTTTCCATGATTTTCCTCCAATAATATTTACTACAACGTAGTCGTCAAATTGTTCTTGTTGTAATAGTTGTCTAGCTAATATTGGGTCATAATCTGCAAAAGCAGCACCGTCTACATCTTCAATAAAGTTAGATGATCTTGTAAGTGGAGCTACATCAATATAAGCCTCATCTAAATAATTTAAAGTGGCACCAAACCACCAATAATCTGGGTCTCTATATTCAAAACCAAAAGAGTATGCTTTTTGAGGTCCTGCAGCTAGTTTATAATTTTTTAAATTAGATTTCCTACTTTCAAAACTGAACGAAGGATCGTCAGATTTTAAGACGATATCAGGATTATTATTATATGTGTATTGACCAATGTTTGCGGCCCCTTTTAATTTAATTGTAGGAGTAACTTGTGCTTCGATACCCAACTCAACCCCAAAGTGTCTTTTATCAATACCGGTTAAGATTTCTTGGATAAAATAAGAATTATCTTGAATATCTCCTCCAATACCGTCAGCAAAGTAGAATGAAATTTCTGTAGCATCTTTAATGTCTGTATAATAACCTGTGATTCTTGAAGTAATTAAAGGGCTTCTAAAAACATAGCTAACATCTCCAGATAATATTTTTTCACTATTTAATTCAGCAACATCAGCAACTGTAACATTGTTAGCTCTTGAGTTGGCAAAAGAGTTACGCAGAGAAGGTGCTTTTGTAATATAACCTCCGTTTACATCAATTAAGTGACGACCAGAAATTTTATAGGTTAATCCTCCTTTAGCTCCATAGTTAAAGAAATCTAACTTATCTGATTTTCCGTAAGAGTTAGTTGGAAAGTATCCGTTTTGGAATAAACCTTCTCTTTGGTGTGTAGTATTGTTCGCTTGTCCTGCTATATAAAAATCAACTTTGTTGTATTTGAACTGTAACTGAGCAAAACCGCCATATACTTCAGAATTGAAGATATAGTTGTATTTAAAGCGGTCTCCTAGTCCAATTGTTCTATTAGGAGTTAAAAGATTGCTTTGTTGTTGGTTAAAATTATCACCAAAAGTATTTACATCTAAATAACCTACAGCTCCAAGCATATCTATTGGAGAAGCAAAGTTTTCAGACTTTAACTTTCTATACTCACCACTTGCAGTTAGTGTAATATTTTCATTTAACTCTGAAGATAAAATCATATTAGCTGTTAATTGCTGATCATCGTTTCTATCTTCATATAAAATTACACGAGCATTTTCAGGACTACCTTCGTTTCCAATATACAATTCATCCCAATCAATTTGTCCATCATTTTGGAAACCAGTTAATGATTTGTATGCATTTTCATAATCTGGTCCATTAGGATCTGATAAATACCAACTTGGTAACTTTCTGTAATACGTAGGATCAGGATTGTTAGCACCGTTATAATCTAAACGACTATTGCCGATTTCCCCAAATTGAAAACCAACATTTGTGTTTAATGTTGTGTTATCAGAAAGGTTCCAATAGTGATTTAACATAACGATTGGCTCGTATAATCTTTTAACTCTAGAGTTTCTGTTTTTGTCTCCTTGTTTTCCCCAATATGAGTTATAACGAATTCCTTTAATATCAAAAACCTCTTGAGTATTTGGTGAAGATTTTCCTCTTTCGTTCTCTGCAGCAATCACAGTTAAGTTTAAGCTATGAGCATCGTTAATTTGCTTTTCAAGTGACAAAAAGATGGAGTTGGCATCGTAAAAAGTACCATCAATATATCCTTCGTTACCAGCTCTTCTACTACCAGAAACAGTTATTGCCCATCCATTAGCTAATAAACCAGAAGAATATGTTGCCATTAGACGGTGGTTGTAACTTCTATTAGAAGAAGCATAAGAAATACGTCCACCTTCACTATATTCAGAAGCTCTTGTGTTAATATTTGTAGAACCTAAAACACCACCAAAAGCATAGTTTGAAGGAGTTAGTCCATTACTAAATTCTTGGTTACGCAATACATCGTTTAAACCTCCCCAGTTACTCCATTGAGGTCTTCCGTTGTATAGTTTGTTCATTTCAATTCCATTAATCAAAACTTTACCATTTTCAGAATCTAAACCACGTACTCTGTAAAAAGAGCCACTCCATTCAAAAGCGGCAGTACGTAAATATACATCTCTAGAGGCTTGTAGTAAACCAGAAATGTTATCAGCAGCACTAGTATCATCATTTAACTCATCATCTGTAATAGTGATGGTGCTTAAATCTTGATCTTCAGATAAATCTTCATACATAAAGATTGTGCCTAAATCTACTGTTTTTCCAGATAGTTCAACTGGAAAGTTTTGGGTTTCATACCCATTTACTGATACCGTTACAATTTGTCTTCCGTTTGGTAACCCATTTAGTGTAAAAGCCCCGCTGGCGTCTGTAGTACTCGAGACGCTTACTTCTTTTATACTTACAGAAACACCTTGCATAGGATTTTCAGAATCGCCGTTTATTACAATCCCCTTTACAATGTTCTGTGCATTCAAGCCAAATAAACCTGAAAAAAGCAATAACATTGTTATCGTAAAATTTTTCATAAATGATTGTTTGTAAAATATTTAAATACATTTGTTTCCCATAGCTAAAAAATAAAGCGAAAGGGAGGCAAAACTACGAAAATTCTAATTGTGTTAATATTAAGTTAAAGTTACTAAAAATGGTTTTATGTAAATTATAGATTTTGGCTTGAAAATTGTTTTTACTTTTGTTGCGTAAAATTTATTAAATGAGAAATATAGCTTTATTTTTAGTCTTAACTCTTGTTGTTTTTTCTTCATATGCACAACAAGGAGCAAAAAAATATAAAATAAGAACTGTTGGTTTTTATAATTTAGAAAATCTTTTTGATACCGAAAATGATCCTGAAAAGAATGATGAAGCAAGTCCCATCATGGAAATGAAAGGAGATAAAGAAGAGGTATATATAGATAAAATAGATAAACTTGGAGAAGTTATCTCACAGTTAGGAGCTGAAAAGACAAAAACGAGTCCAGCAATTTTAGGCGTTGCTGAGGTTGAAAACAAGAAAGTTTTAGAAGATTTAGTAGCATCGGAAAGGTTAAAAAAGAAGCGTTATAGTATTATTCATTTTGACTCTCCTGATAAAAGAGGGATTGATGTTGGGTTGTTGTATCAACCACGTTATTTTAAGCCAATTCATTTTGAGGTTTTTAATCCTAATATTTACAGTCAAAACAGAAAGGTATATACACGCGATATTTTATTAGTATCGGGTTATTTAGATGACGAGTTAATACATGTTATTGTAAATCACTGGCCATCTCGAAGAGGAGGGGAAGCGAAGAGTAGACCATTGCGTGAAAAAGCCGCTTATAAAGTGAAACAAATTATAGAAAAAATTAAGCTGAACGACCCAAATCCAAAAGTGTTAATTATGGGTGATTTTAACGATGATCCTATCAACTCTAGCTTTAAAACTGTTTTACAAACAAAGAGTAAAAAGAAAAATGTAAAAGAAGGAGATATTTATAACCCTTATGAAGATATGTTCCGTCGTGGATTTAATACATTAGGGTATAGAGATAATATTAATTTATTTGATCAAATTATGTTTACTTCTCCACTATTAGATAAGGGAGAAAAAGATTTTTTAACCTATAAAATGTTTAAATCAGGAATCTTTAATAAACGTTTTTTAACACAAAAAAGTGGTCGTTATAAAGGGTATCCTTTCAGAAGTTTCTCTTATGGAAAGTATACAGGAGGATATAGTGATCACTATCCGGTATATATGTACTTAATTAAAGAAGATAAATAATTATAGAAGGCTTGCTAATTTTGCAAGCCTTCTTAATTTCTACATAGCTCATTTAGATAATTATTCATTCTTAGTTGAAATAGTGTGCCTTTTAAAAGGTCGTCTATCTGCCACAGTTCGACTGAAGAAACTGCCATGCTAACTTTATTAGAAGGTGTTTGTAGTAGAATGGATCTACAGTCTTTACCTTTACTACAAGTAGCGCAGTTTTTTTGAAGTTTTGAATCAGTAACTTTTTCTAAAAATAATTCAATTTCTTCTTCAGTTAAATGAAAACCTGTATCTCTAAATATTAATTGAACTAGCTTAGAGTTGTTATCTTTCCAGTGAAATGAAATACCTATGTTGTTGTCGTATATTTTAGTAATTCCGTCCATAACTATATTTTATTACCGTAACAAATATATAAGATTATTTGGAATTATTCTAAATAAAAGTAATAGCTATTTTAAGTCTTTTAAAATCAATTGTATAGTTGTGTGTCCGTTCCATGTGTTTTCATCTAAAGTATATACAATGTCAAAATCGTTTTGAGCGATGGCTATTTTATTTCCTAGACCAAAACCTATGGCATTATATGTTTTTTGGTCTGAACCATAAATAAGGTTTAGTTTTAAATGACTTTTGTCTGCGCCAACTTGTTTACCATATCCATTATCTCTTACTGCTGAAGTAGTAAAAATTGGTTTCATGTTTAGCGGACCAAAAGGTGCCATTTGTTGGATGATGCGGAAAAACTTCGGAGTAATTTCTGATAAGTCAATCTCAGCATCAATAGTAATTTCTGGAGTTAGTAAGTTTTTATCAATAGTAGCTTTAACTACTTCTTCAAACTTATTTTTAAAATTTTGATATTGCTCGGGTAATAAAGTTAAACCCGCTGCATATTTATGTCCACCAAACTGTTCAATAAATTCTGAGCATTCTTCTAAAGCATTATATACATCAAATCCTTTTACTGAACGAGCTGAGGCAGCCAATTTTTCACCACTTTTAGTAAAAACCAAGGTAGGTCTGTAGTAAGTTTCTGTTAAACGAGAAGCTACAATACCAATGACTCCTTTGTGCCAATTTTCATCAAAAACAACTGTGGTGTAATTTTCTTGTTCGTTGTTATTTTTAATTTGAAGTAAGGCTTCTTGTGTAATTGCTTTGTCCAGCTCCTTTCTATCAGAATTGAACTTTTCAATTGCAGCAGCAAACTCAACTGCTGAATCAAAATCCATTTCGGTTAACAGTTCAACAGCATAGTTTCCGTGTTTCATTCTCCCAGCAGCATTTATTCGAGGAGCAATGATAAAAACTACGTCTGTAATGGTAAGTTCTTTTTTTTGCAATTGATGAATAATAGCCTTAATACCATTTCTAGGTTGTGAATTAATGACTTGTAATCCATGATAAGCTAGAACTCTATTTTCCCCAGTCATTGGAACAATATCAGCTGCAATTGCAGTAGCTACTAAATCTAAATACGGAAGTAAGTCTTCAATAGTTTGATTTCTTTTTGAAGCTAAGGCTTGAATCAATTTAAAACCAACACCACAACCGCAAAGCTCATCATAAGGGTAGTTACAGTCTACTTGCTTAGGGTTTAAAACAGCTACAGCTTTTGGAACTTCACTTCCAGGTTTATGATGGTCGCAAATAATAAAATCGATATTTTTTTCAGTAGCGTAGGCAACTTTATCAATAGCTTTAATTCCACAGTCTAAAGCTATGATAAGCGAAAAACCATTGTCTTCAGCAAAATCAATTCCTTGAAAAGAAACACCATATCCTTCATCATACCGATCAGGAATATAGGTTGCAATATTAGGGTGAATTGTTTTTAGGTAAGAAGACATCAACGAAACGGCTGTAGTTCCGTCAACATCGTAATCGCCAAAAACTAAGATATTTTCGTTATTAGTAATAGCAGTTTCTATACGTTGTACTGCGAGCTCCATATCCTTCATTAAAAAAGGATCGTGTAAATCGCTCAATGATGGACGAAAAAATAGTTTCGCTTCATCAAAAGTTTCAATACCGCGTTGCACCAAAATTTTAGCCAAGGTAGTATCTATAGCTAAATCTTTGGCTAATTGTTTTACTTTAGTGGTATCTGGTTGCGGTTTTAGTGTCCAGCGCATAGCAATTTGATCAAAAATAAATTAGTTGTTATGTAAATGAATAGCGGTAGTTACATCAGCAAATTTTCTAAACATTTCCATAACGCCACAGTACTTTTCAATTGATAAATCTACAGCCTTGTTAATTTTTTTCTCGTCTAAATCACTTCCGTAAAAATGATAATCTACTAAAACTTTATGATAATATTTTGGATGCTCTTCGGTTAATTCACCAGTAACAACAATTTTAAAATCATCAATTTTTACACGCATTTTTTCTAGCATAGGAACGATGTCTAAACCAGAACAACCTGCTAATGAAGAAAGCATCATGGCTTTAGGTCGTAACCCAGTATTATTTCCTCCATGTTCTTCAGAAGTGTCAATTACTATTGAATGCCCACTTGGGTTGTCGCTTTCAAATTGCATGTTTTCTTTCCAAACGGTTGTAACTGTGTTTGTTGCCATATCTTGATAATTTTTTGTTTATTGCATCAATAAGTCAATATGTATTTCGACTTATGTGTTTAAATAGTAACACAAACTTACAGTAAAAAGTTAGTATTAAAAACTTAAAAAATAAAACCATGCCTTTAGTAACTCCTTTAGATCCAAATCATGATGCAGAAACAAAACAGTTGTCTGATTTTTATAATGAAACCTTAGGTTTTTGTCCGAATTCGGTTTTAACAATGCAATGACGTCCAGAAATTTCCAAAGCATTTATCAATTTAAATAAAGCGGTAATGGCTAATCAAGGTCGTGTAACGTCAGCGTTAAAAAGGACGATTGCTTGGGTAAGTAGCAATGCTACAGGTTGTCGTTATTGTCAAGCTCATGCCATTCGTGCAGCAGAACGTTATGGGGCTGAACAAGAACAGTTGGATAATATTTGGGAGTATAAAACACATCCAGCATTTTCTGATGCTGAACGTGCTGCATTAGACTTCTCATTGGCAGCTTCTATGGTTCCGAATATGGTAGATGAAAACATAAAAGAAGGGTTGTATAAGTATTGGGATGAAGGTGAAATAGTTGAGATGTTAGGAGTGATTTCTCTTTTCGGATATTTGAATCGTTGGAACGATTCTATGGGAACAAGTATTGAAGAGGGTGCTGTTGAAAGTGGAGAGCAGTATTTAGGAAAACATGGTTGGACTCAAGGGAAGCATATATAAAAATAAAAGCTCGCATTTGCGAGCTTTTTTATTAAGTATTTAACTGAATTATTTTTTTAATAAATCTCTAATTTCAGCTAATAATTCTTCTTGACTAGGTCCTTTTGGAGCTTCTGGAGCTGGTTCTTCTTTTTTCTTCATTGCGTTTACAGCCTTCACAATCATAAACATAACAAAGGCAACAATAATAAAGTCGATAACATTGGTTAAAAATTCACCGTACATTACAGCAACTTCTCCTGTTACTTTTCCAGCTTCATCAGCAACACCATCTTTAATTACATATTTTAAGTCTTTAAAGTCAGCATTGAATAATAAGCCAATTAATGGAGAAACGATTCCTCCTGTAAACGAAGCAACTACTTTGTTAAAAGCAGCACCCATTACAAAACCTACTGCAATGTCAACTAAATTACCTTTCATTGCAAAGTCTTTAAACTCTTTAAGCATTCCCATATATTTGATTTTAATAGTTAATTGAATTGAAAAGTATAAAAAAATTAGCGTTTTACCAATCTTTTTATACGTTGCGATAAAGCAGTAAGTATTTCATACGGAATAGTTTCACTCTTGTGAGCCATGTATTCCACATGTTGTTGATGGTTGAAAATTATAACTTCATCTCCTTCGTTACAATCAATTTTTGTAACATCAACCATAATCATATCCATACATACATTTCCGATAATTGGAGCTGGTTGATTGTTGATGAAAACAAATCCATTCTTATTACCTAATCTTCTCGAAATACCATCCGCATGACCAATAGGAATTGTGGCACTTCTAGTGGTTTGATTAGCAACAAAAGCTCTATTGTAACCCACAGTTTCACCAGGCTGAATCAAGTGAATTTGAGAAATGATAGATTTTAACGTATGGGTGTTTTTTAATTGAGCGGTTTCTTGCTCATCGTTTCCAAATCCGTACAATCCTATTCCTAAACGAACCATATCAAATTGCGCTTGTGGATAATTGATAATTCCAGAAGTGTTTAAAATATGGATCATAGGTTCGTAACCTAAATGCTTGTAAACTTGTTTTACTATGTAGGCAAAGTTGTTAATTTGTCCAACTGTAAAATCTCGTTCATAAGGATCTTCACTAGCTGCTAAATGAGAGAAAATAGATTCTACTTTAACGTTGTTTGATTTTTTCAGTTCTGCAATTAAAGCAGGAACATCAGTATGCCAAAACCCTAATCTGTTTAATCCAGTATTAAATTTTATGTGAATAGGGTAATTCATTAAAGGAGTTTGATCGGCTAGTTTCATAAAAGCATCAAATATTTTGAAACTATACAAACTAGGCTCAAGTCGATATTTTACAATTTCCTCTAAATTCTGAATTTGTGGCTGCAACACTAAAATAGGAGTTTTGATTCCTGCTTCACGTAAAGCAATTCCCTCATTTGAATATGCTACGGCAAAATAATCAACTTGATCTTGTACGATTTTGGCAATTTCTACAGATTCACTTCCATAGCCATACGCTTTAACAACCGCTAAAATTTTGGTTTGAGGTTGTAGTTTTTGTTTAAAATAAGCAAGATTGTGTAGTACAGCTTGCGAATCAATTTCTAAAACGGTAACGTGATTGTTATTCATTATTGGTGTCTTCTTCTTTATTACGAGCTTGTTGCTCTTTCATGGCTTTGTAATATGCAGCTCTACTTAATGGTTCGTATTCTTGGGTTTCACCTAAAAATACTAAGTCATCACTTTGTGCTTTTCTATAACTATAGTGGGCTAAATTTCCTGTACGAGTGCAAACAGCATGTACTTTGGTAACATATTCAGCAGTAGCCATTAATGCAGGCATAGGACCGAATGGTTTTCCTTTAAAATCCATATCTAAACCAGCAACAATAACACGAACTCCTCTATTAGCTAAGTCGTTGCATACGGCAACTATTTCATCGTCAAAAAATTGCGCTTCATCTATACCTACCACATCAACATCGTTAGCTAATAACCGAATGTTAGAAGATGCAGGAACTGGTGTAGAACGAATTCTATTTTCATTGTGTGATACTACTTCTTCGTCATCATAACGAGTATCAACTGCAGGTTTAAAAATTTCAACTCGCTGTTTAGCAAATTGAGCACGTTTAAGTCTACGAATTAATTCTTCGGTTTTACCCGAAAACATTGAGCCACAAATTACCTCAATCCAACCAAATTGTTCTGTGTGATTTACTGTATTTTCAAGAAACATTTTGTAATTTTAAGCTCTAATTATTGATTTTTGTATTACTTTCGAACGAGGAACAAATTTATTAAATTTTAATAGCAAAAAATCAAATCAAACGACAACTTATGCACAAAAAACTAGCATCAGATTTAACCAGTTTAGCACACAGTATCTTACAAATGAAAAATAAAGAAGATGTGTTTGAGTTAAAGCAAAAGGCATATGAAGTTTACGAAAAACTTTCGGTTTTAGCGTATGTAGAAGAGTATATAAATAATACTCCTAATCCATTAAAATCTAAAGAAGAGTTGTTACAAGATATAATGTTGGCTGAAGAAAAGCAACAAGAAGAAGTTTTGGCTAATAATTCACCAGTAAAAGAAACAGTTGTTCTTGATACAAAAGAAGATACTACAGAGGTTGTTGAAGAGGAAGTAAAAGAAGCTGTTCAAGAATTGAATGTAGAAAAATCTATAGAAGAACCTATAGAAAAGGACAGAGTTGTTCATCATTTAGAAGAAGCTCTAAAAGAAGAGTTAGAGCAGGAAGCAGATGAAATAGCGGATAAAATTATTGAAGCGATAGAAGAAGAAACGATTATAGAAGAAATCATAGAACAACCTTTTGATGAACTAGAAGAATTATTGCATGGTGATAGTGATGTGAAAAATGACGCAAAGGATGTTGGAGAACGAAAAACACCAACTCTAGAAGATGAATTGCAAGACACTATTTCGGTAGATGTAATGACCGATTTGTTTACGAAAGTAGAGCCTAAAAAAACGGTAAATGACTATTTTCAAAAAACAATACAAATTGATTTAAATGATAGAATTGCTTTTGTAAAACATTTATTTGATGGTGATCAAAACGATTTTAACAGAGTTATTTCTCAGCTCAATACTTTTAAAACAGAAAAAGAAGCGAAAAAGTTTATCACTAAAATGATAAAACCAGATTATGACTGGTCGGAAAAGGAAGAGTATGAAAATAGGTTGTTGGAAATTATTGAAAGAAGATTTGTATAATTTGTTATAAAAGGAGTATAAACTATGGTTGTACATTTTTATTAACAAACAGGTGTTGCAAGAAGTGTTAAAATATTATTGTTCATTATCACTCACACAACAAATGCTTTAAAACTGGCTTCAGTAGCAAATTAATTTAATTTTCACAAGACATACAGGAACCGATTCTTTAGGTTTTATCAAGTTTCTATAAATAAAACTAGATGAGGTTGTTATGTCAACGAACTCAATACATAAAAATTAGGAACTTCTAATGTAAAAGTGCCACGTGGAGTAGGTGCAAATCTTTTTATTCCTGAGCTAGAAAAAAGTTTGAAGAACATTACTCTTTGTGCAAGAAGCGGAAAAAACACTAGGGTTTACTAGACCCTAGTGTTTTTTTATACCTTAAAAGTTAACATAGGTCGTATGGCATTTTTTGAAAGGCTTTTGGTAATGCTTCCGTTAAAAATATGTGATAAACCACTTCTGCCGTGAGTAGCTAGAGCAATAATATCAGCATTTATTTTATTAGAAAAATTTAGAATTCCCTTTTCGATAGAAGAATCATTGTAAACGTTAATAGTGTAGTTTTTTAAATCATATTTTTTAATAAAGTTTTTAATACGTTGGCTTGTTTCTTGTGTGTTCTCAAATTTTTGAGGTGTGTTAATCCTTAATAAATGAATTTTGCTATCAAAATTACTAGCAAATTCTAAAAAACGTTCAAAAGCTTGGTTTTTTTCAGGCTTAAAACTAGAAGCAAAAACAAAGTTTTTTGGGTCAAAATTTTCTCCGTTCTTTTTAGTTGCTATAACGGGTATTTCAGAATTTCTTACAATTTTTTCAGTATTAGAACCGATAAGAATTTCTTCTAGGTTAGTATGCCCTTTGGCTCCCATAATAATGAGATCAATATTGTGTTTTTTTGCGTAGTCGCTAATACCATCATAAGGATTTTGAAAACGAATAGCGTGTTTAACAATTTCATTCCTTGAGAAAAATTGTTGTTTGTAATCAATAAGTCTGTCACGAACTTTTCTAATGTATAACATGCTTTCAGGAATACTAAAGTTAGTTCCAGCTCCCATGTCAATAATTCCAGTAGGAAGCTCAACCATGTGTAAAAGATGAACTTCGCTGTTAGCTTTTTTAGCTAGTTTCGATGCTAGTTTCGAAGCATACTCAGACGGCTTCGAAAAATCGGTGGGTACGAGTATTTTTTTCATAATAAGAAGATTTAAAGAGAGATAGTCTCTTAAATATACAAAAAACCAGCGTAAAAAGGAAAGATATTTGTGTGTTAATGAATAACTTACTATATTTGCAGCAAATTTATTAATCAGATAGATGAAGGGGACGATAGTCCCCTCTTTTTATACCTAGTATGAATCAAGAACGAGTTAAAGAATTATTACAAGAAGCCTTACAAGAAAATGAGTCATTATATTTAATAGACTTACAGTTTTTGTCAGACAATAAAATAAAAGTAATAGTAGATGGAGATTCAGGTGTACCTTTAAGCGAATGTATTCGTATCAGTAGAAAAATTGAGCACAATTTAGATAGAGAAGAAGAAGATTTTTCGTTAGAGGTAACCACACCTGATATTGCACGCCCGTTAACGGTAAAGCGTCAGTATAAAAAGAATATTAACAGAATTCTTGCTGTTAAAACAGTAACAGAAGAAGAGTTCGAAGGAACGTTAACCGAAGTAACAGAAGATAATATCACGTTACATTGGAAAGCAAGAGAGCCTAAACCAGTAGGTAAAGGAAAGCATACGGTAGAAAAAACAAAAACACTAGCGTATGAAGAAATTAAAGAAGCAAAAGTGAAGATCATATTTTAATTAGAGAATGAAATGGAAAATATTGCATTAATTGAATCATTTTCGGAGTTTAAAGATAATAAGAGTATAGACAGGGTAACCCTAATGTCTATCTTAGAAGAAGTATTTCGTGCAGCCTTAAAACGTAGGTTTGGGTCAGACGATAACTTTGATATCATCATCAACCCTGATAAAGGAGATTTAGAGATTTGGAGAAACCGTGTAGTTGTGGCTGATGGGATGTCTGAAGATGATAATGAGGAAATAGAACTTTCTGAAGCAAGAAAAATAGAACCAGATTTTGAAATTGGTGAAGACGTATCTGAAGAAGTTAAGTTAATTGATTTAGGAAGACGTGCTATTTTAGCATTACGCCAAAACTTAATTTCTAAAATACACGAGCACGATAGTACGAATGTATTTAAGCATTTTAAAGACTTAGAAGGAGAAATTTATAGTGCAGAAGTACATCATATTCGTCATAATGCTGTAATTTTGTTGGATGACGAAGGAAATGAGATTGTTTTACCAAAGAGTGAACAAATTCGTTCTGACTTCTTTAGAAAAGGAGATGCTGTTCGTGGAGTTATTAAATCAGTAGAATTAAGAGGTAACAAACCAGCAATTATATTGTCTAGAACTTCGCCTGCATTCTTAGTAAAGTTATTTGAACAAGAAATTCCTGAAGTTTTTGACGGTTTAATTACTATTGAAGGAGTAGCAAGAATACCAGGAGATAAAGCAAAGATTGCTGTAGATTCGTACGATGATAGAATTGATCCTGTTGGAGCTTGTGTTGGTGTAAAAGGTTCTCGTATTCACGGTATCGTTCGTGAATTAGGAAACGAAAACATTGATGTAATCAATTACACAAAGAATGAGCAGTTATTCGTAGCAAGAGCATTAAGTCCTGCAAAAGTAACTTCTGTAGAGATTGAAATGTTTGATGAAGAGAAGAATGGTAAAAAAGGACGTGTAGAGGTTTTATTAAAACCAGAAGAAGTATCAAAAGCAATTGGTAGAGCTGGGGTTAATATTCGTTTAGCAAGTGAATTAACAGGTTACGAAATCGACGTTAAGAGAGAAGGAATCGAAGAAGAAGATGTAGAATTAACAGAATTCTCTGATGAAATCGAAGCTTGGGTAATTGAAGAATTCAAGAAAATAGGTTTAGATACTGCGAAGAGCGTTTTAGAAAAAGACGTATCAATGTTAGTACAAAGAACCGATTTAGAAGAAGAAACTATTTTAGATGTTCAACGAATTTTAAGAGAAGAATTCGAAGATTAACATATAAATAATAAAGAGGAAGCCAGTATCCTTTGTAGATTTGCTACATAAAATCTGGCAAAAAGTAGAAAAAAAGCATAACTATACGTTTTGCGTGTAAAGTGTGTTTTTTCAATAAAAAAGTATAAAACAATATATGGCTGAAGGCAAAAAATTAAGACTAAATAAGGTTTTAAGAGAATTAAACATTTCTTTAGATAGAGCTGTAGAACACTTGGCTAAAAATGGTCATGATATAGAAGCTCGCCCTACTACCAAAATATCAGACGAAGAATATCAAATTTTATTTGATGGATTTCAAACTGATAAATCTAAGAAGGTGGCCTCTAAAGAAGTTAGCGAAGAAAAGAGAAAAGAAAAAGAGGCAATTCGTCAGCAATTAGAAGAGGAACAAGAAAAGAAGAGATTAGAGGAGGAAGCTAAAAAACAAGAAGTTTTAAAAGCCAAAGCTGAAAAACTAGAGATTAAAACTGTAGGTAAAATTGATGTTGAAACAGGTAAGGCTGTAGAAGACAAAGTAGAAGAGCCTGTAGTAGAAAAAGAGGTTGAAGCTCCTAAAAAAGAAGAACCTGTAACTGTAGTAGAGAAAGAGGTTGAAGCTCCTAAGAAAGAAGAGCCTGTTAAGGTAGAAGAACCAGTTAAAGCTGAAGAAAAAAAGCCAGAGTCTCAAAAAGTAGAGCAGCCTAAAGAAGTGAAGCCAGTTGAAACTCCAAAAAAGGAAGTAAAAGCTGAAGAGCCTAAGCAAGAAAAGAAGCCTGTTGAAAAAAAGGTGGAAGAAGTAAAGCAACCTACAAAAGAAGTAGAAATTACTCCAGAAAATGCTGAAAAAATTAAAACTCAGTATAAGAAATTAGAAGGTCCTAACTTTACAGGTCAAAAAATTGATTTAAAACAATTTGAAAGACCTAAGAAGAAAAAGCCAGAAAATAAAGGCGCTGCTACAAATGATGCAGATAAGAAAAAGCGTAAAAGAATAAGTAAGCCTGCCGGAACAACAGGAGCTGGTAACAACGCATCAAGACCAAACCAAGGTCAAAATCGTGGGGGTCAGAGTCGTGGAGGTCAAAACCGTGGTGGACAACGTGGTGCAAGAGGAAGGCAAAATGTAGCTCCGAAAGAAGAGTTAACAGAAGCACAAATCCAAAAGCAAGTTAGAGAAACCTTAGAAAAACTTCAAGGAAAATCTAAAAAAGGAAAAGGTGCCAAGTATCGTCGTGATAAGAGAGATGCACACCGTCAACAATCAGAAGCAGAATTACAAGCAGCACAAGCAGAAAGTAAAGTATTAAAAGTTACTGAGTTTGTTACGGTAAGTGAAGTTGCAACGATGATGGATGTTCCTGTTACACAAATTATTTCTACCTGTATGATGTTAGGAATGATGGTAACAATGAACCAACGTTTAGATGCTGAAACTTTATCAATTGTTGCAGAAGAATTTAACTACACAGTAGAATTCGTAGGTGCAGAAGTAGAAGAAGCAATTGAAGAAGTAGAAGATAGTCCAGAAGATTTAATTACTCGTGCACCGATTGTAACCGTAATGGGTCACGTAGATCACGGTAAAACTTCGTTACTAGATTACGTTCGTAAAGCTAATGTAATTGAAGGAGAATCTGGAGGAATTACACAGCACATTGGTGCATATTCTGTAAAAGTAGGAGATCAAAGAATTACATTCTTAGATACACCAGGTCACGAGGCCTTTACAGCAATGCGTGCCCGCGGAGCTCAAGTTACCGATTTAGTTATTATCGTAGTTGCTGCCGATGATGATGTAATGCCACAAACAAAAGAGGCAATTGCTCACGCACAAGCAGCAGGAGTACCAATTGTATTCGCGATTAACAAAATAGATAAGCCAAACGCAAATCCAGACAATATTAAAACACAACTTTCTTCTATGAACTTATTAGTAGAAGATTGGGGAGGTAATATTCAATCTCAAGAGATTTCTGCAAAAACAGGACAAGGAGTTGATGATTTACTAGAAAAAGTATTGTTAGAAGCAGAAGTATTAGAGTTAAAAGCAAACCCTAATAAAAATGCTAACGGAGCTGTAGTAGAAGCCTTATTAGATAAAGGTAGAGGATATGTTTCTACGATTTTAGTACAAGCAGGTACCTTAAAAATTGGAGATTATATCTTAGCAGGAAAACATAGTGGTAAAGTAAGAGCTATGTTTGATGATAAAGGTAAAAAAGTAAAAGAAGCTGGACCTTCAATGCCTGTATCAATCTTAGGTTTAGATGGTGCGCCACAAGCAGGTGATAAGTTCAATGTATTTGATGATGAGCGTGAAGCTAAACAAATTGCAGCTAAACGTTCTCAATTACAACGTGAGCAATCTGTAAGAACGCAGAAAACATTAACATTAGCAGAGATTGGACGTCGTATTGCATTAGGAGACTTTAAAGAATTAAACATCATCTTAAAAGGAGATGTGGATGGTTCGGTAGAAGCCTTAACAGATTCATTCCAAAAATTATCTACTGAAGAAATTCAAGTAAATATTATACATAAAGGAGTTGGAGCAATTACAGAGTCTGACGTATTATTAGCAACTGCATCTGATGCAATTATCGTTGGGTTTAACGTACGTCCGCAAGGAAATGCACGTGCCGTAGCCGATAGAGAAGAAGTAGATATCAGAACATACTCAATCATCTATGACGCAATCAACGACTTGAAAGATGCAATGGAAGGAATGTTGTCTCCTGAAATGAAAGAAGAAGTTCTTGGTAATGTTGAAATTAGAGAAGTTTATAAAATTTCTAAGGTTGGTAACATTGCAGGATGTATGGTGATGTCTGGTAAGATTACAAGAGATTCTAAAGTTCGTATTATTAGAGAAGGAATTGTTGTTCATGATGGTGAATTAACTTCGTTAAAACGTTTTAAAGATGATGTTAAAGAAGTAACGAAAGGATACGATTGTGGTCTTCAAATTAAAGGATATAACGACATTCAAGAAGGTGATGTTATAGAAGCTTACATTGAAGTAGCAGTGAAGAAAAAGCTTAAGTAAGAACACTTACAAAGCGATAAATATAAGACGTCTCATTATTAATAAGGCGTCTTTTTTTATGTTTATAATTAAAGAAGTCATTATTATGAAAAACCTAATAATCATTTCTAAGACCTTTTTATGTATGATGAATCGTGTAGTGCAAAACATCTTTAAAACTTTTATACGATCGCTTATGAAGCGCAAACAAGAGGTAGTTTAATACAAATAACTGTTGATGATAATAAGGTAACTTATAAAACAAATCAAGAAAATGAAACAAAAGAACTTTCAAAAGAACAACTTAAAGAGTTAAAAAAAGTAGTAGATGAGTTAAATATAGAAGAAATAGGAAGCGCTTAATTGCACCGAGTGAAAAAAGAATAACTGATGGAGCCTTACATACAGAATTCACCATAAAATAGGAGATAAGGAATATAAATCGATTACGTTTGATGCAGGAAATCCCTCAACAGAATTAAAAAAGATAGAAGATTTACTTTACAGTATTTCTAATATAAAGGAATAAAAAAACCGAGCAATTTGCTCGGTTTTTAGTTTTATAATGCTTGACTACTATAATCCAGCTTGTCTCCAAGACCAAGTTGAGATATCAACTTTAGTTCCTGTTTTATAATCAGCAGTAGTTGAAGCGTCAGCTCCATCTATTTGAACGTTAGATAAAGCACCACCGTCTACCATGTCGATATTTTTATCATATCCTTCTAACCAAATGTTAGTAATAGTAGCTCCAGAAGTCTTTTTAAACTGTAATGCAGTACCACCAACAGTAGAGATTGCAGTTAAGTTTTCGAATTGTGGGTTGTTATTTACTTTGTCACCTTCAAAAGCAGTTGAAAAACCAGAAATAGTGTGAGAAATGTAAGTGTTAGTTACTTTTCCATTCCATCCTTCAGTCCAATCTACTGAATCATCTTCGTTGTTTTCTAAGTATAAATTTGTAGCAGAAACAGTTCCTCCGAAAAACTCTACACCGTCATCAGCTCCGTTAATAACCGCGATGTTATTAACCGTTGTACCAGAACCAACAGAATAGAATGAAACTC
Source organism: Tenacibaculum sp. A30 (assembly GCF_051200845.1). Lineage (NCBI taxonomy): Bacteria > Pseudomonadati > Bacteroidota > Flavobacteriia > Flavobacteriales > Flavobacteriaceae > Tenacibaculum > Tenacibaculum sp. A30. The sequence continues at coordinate 1,593,093 of NZ_CP195160.1, read as the reverse complement.
CGTTATATTGAGAATCGATGTTAATTTGCGCACCAGTTCCTTTGATTACTAAGTATTCAATAGAACCCGAGTTATCTGTGTCATCAGAACCACCGTAGATAAATCCACCTACTTCAGCAGTTACACCAACACCGGCACTTGTAGTAGCTTTACCACAAATAGTTAAACCACCCCAGTCACCTGGTTGTCCGTTAGCAGAAGTCATTACTACAGGAGCTTCAGCAGTACCATTTACGTTAATTTTACCACCTTGTAAAACAGCGATATATACATCTGTTCCTTTAGGGTCAACGATAATTTTTGTACCAGCTTCAATATTTAAAGTAGCCCCATCTTTTACGATATAAGACCCTGTTAAGTTATAAGTCTTATCAGCAGTTAACGTTACGTTACCAGTAACCTCTCCTACTAAAGGAGTAATTTCAACAATTTCTCCGTTAATGAAAGACCAAGAAGAAATATCAACTTTAGTACCAGCAGTATACTCAGCATCTACTTGAGCAGCTTCACCATCGATAATAACGTTTGCTAAAGGACCATCATCTTTCATATCGATGTTTCTGTCATATCCTTCTATGTGTAAGTTTGTAATTGTAGCACCAGATTGCTTCTTAAATTGTAAAGCAGTACCACCTACAATAGACTTAGCTGTTAAGTTAATTAACTTAGGGTTTTTGTTGTCTTTATCAGCTTCTACAACAGTTGAGAAACCAGCTTTAGTATTTACTACATAAGAATTTTCAACAGTACCATTCCACCCTTCTGTCCAGTCAATAGCATCATCTTCTAAGTTTTCTAAGTAGATGTTTTTAGCAGAAACAGTTCCTCCGAAGAATTCAACACCGTCATCAGCTCCGTCAAAAACAGCAATGTTTTCAACAGTAGTACCAGATCCTACAGCATAGAAAGAAACTCCGTTATACTGAGATTCAGTGTTAATTTGAGCACCAGTACCTTTAATTACTAAGTTTTTGATAACACCTGAATTATCATCATCTTGAGTACCACCATAGATGAATCCACCAACTTCAGCAGTAACATTTGTTCCTGCGGTAGTCGTAGCTTTACCACAGATTGTTAAACCACCCCAGTCTCCTGGTTGTCCTTCAGAAGAACTCATAACTACAGGACTAGAGTTTGTACCGTTAATATTGATTTTACCACCTTGTAAAACTGCGATATATACATCAGTTCCTTTAGCGTCTGCAACAATACTAGTTCCTGCAGGAATAGTTAATGTAGCACCATCTTTAATAATGAATGAGCTAGTTAATGCATATGAAGGATTTGTTAATGTAAAATCTTCAGCTAATTCACCACTCATGATTCCGCTTTGTAATTTTTCTACAACATCAGAAACATCTGGAGGTAAAATTGCAGGATCATCACTACCACAACTTGTAAAAGTTAAAGCTGCTACAGATAAAGCTGCTATACTTAAAAATTTAAAAGGTCTTTTCATTTTTTTATTTCTTTGTTTAATTTTCGTTAGGCAAATTAATAACCTGTATTTTGTGTTTCTTTTAATTGAATATTAATTGATTGTTATATAAAGCAAGTAATATTAAATTAGGGTTAACTACTAGAAATTATAATTTAAGCTTAAAGTAAGTTGTCTTCCTTTTTTGTATGATAATACAGTTTCATTAGTCTCAATTAAGGTGTTAAGGTCTCTAACTAATTGAGTTTGTTCAATTTTAGGGTCTAATAAGTTTTTACCAACTAACTTGGCAGTAAATCCTCTAAAAATTTGTTTACTAACAACAAAATCTAGAGTAACAAACCCTTTTTCAATGATTTCATCATTGTAAAGTGTTGTACTGTTGTTAAAATCTTCTGGAGCACCTAATGCATAGATTTTATCAGAAGCATAGTTACCTGTTAATGTAGCTGAAAACGCATTTTCTTTATGGTCTGAATAGCTTAAAGATCCGTTAACAATAAAGTCAGAAGCTCCTTGTAATTCAGATTCAGATTTTCCTTTGAATTGATACTTAGGGAATAAATCTTGGTTAAACCACATTTTAGTTAAGTTCGCTGTAGCATTTAATATAGCTTTATCATCTTCATTTTTTAAGATGTCTAATCTACCTTCAAGCTCAAAACCTAATATATTGGCTTGATCTCCTGTGTTAAAAAATTTGAAGTAACCTGATGAACCTTGGTCTTGTGTTAAGTTAATTGGGTTGTTGATTTGTTTATAGAAAGCTGTAGCCGATAATAACTGACTTCTGCTTGGGAAAAATTCCCATTTTAAATCAATATTATAAACATCAGATTTTTCTAAGTCTTCGTTACCACCAATTACACGACCTGTTGGAGAAACATACTCGAAAGGAGATAATTCTTTAAACTCAGGTAAAGTTTGTGTTACACTTGAAGCAAAACGGATAAAGTTTCTATCGTTTAATTCATACTTTAAGTTTACACTTGGATATAAACTTTGATATGTTTTGTTTGTTGATCCAAATCTTCCTGGACGGTTCCCCACATTCCAAGCCATATCAATTTCATCTCTTTCAAAACGTAAACCAATGTTACCAGATAAATTATTGTCAAATTTAAAATCGAAATTAGTGTAAGCAGCTAAAACGAATAATTCACCTTTATATAAATCTGGTTGTTGCTCTCTTAAGATTAAACCAGAGTTTGTTCCTTGTTGTAAAGTTCCTGAGATTTCATCAACAGAAGGTGCAGTAAAATCTTTAGCTCTGAAACCTACGAATAAAGAGTTAAAAGTTCTTTCTTTTTTACGGAAGTTTAAACCGTAGTTTAATTTGTAAGGTTTGTCTTCATACTCATCTGCTGTTTGACCTAAAGACCATTGGTTTTCAACAAAAGCATTGTATTCAGTATCTTCAATTTTCTGAGAAGATTTTCTTTGTTGGTAATCTCCAACGTGTGCAAACTGGATTAAAGGACTAGAATCAATATCTAAAATATTTACTTCGTTTCTAATACGGTTTGGTTCTTCTGCTAATACAAAGTTATATCCAGCAGCCCAATTTAATTGGTTGTTTTTGTTCCATTTGTGTTCACCCATTAATTGGTTAACAAACATAGTAGTTTGTTTAAAGTTTTGGTCTCTCACAAACGCCCCATTTTCTTGTGGGTCTTGGTCGAATACATATCCTTCACCATTTCTACCTTGTTCGTATAATCCGTCTTCACCTTTGTTTACAAATAAAGTGTTATACTTTAATTTGTTGTTGTCATTTAATTTTAAATCAACTCTAACATAACCTGTAGAGTTTGTTTTAGCGATAAAGTTTTCAACATCAGTAAATGAATTATTTAATACGTTTGATCTATAAGATTTAAAAATACCATTTCTGTATTCTGAAGACTTAGAGTGAGATGCAGAAGCTAATATTTTCCATTCTTTGTTAAATAAGTTAAACCTTTTTGCTCCTGATAATGAAGCTCCATAGTTAATAGGTGTTTCAGCTTTCTTAGTATCCCATCCTTGGATAGTCATAAGGTTTTGAAGAGCAAATTGTTTTTTGTGGAATCCAAAAGTTACATCATCACTTATAATAGTTTGTCTGAAGTTGTCTACTTCGATCGCATTTGTGTTAACACCACCACTTACACCAATAGAAAACATATCTTTTGTGTATTCTTTAGAAGAAATATCAACATTTCCTGAGGCTTGATCAGCGTAACTTGAAGTAGCGTATGTTTTACTAATTCCTACATTTTGAATAACATTAGTACTGAATAAACTTAAGTTAACGTTTTTGTTACTTACATCATCAGAAGGGATTGGTAAACCGTTCATTGTTGTAGATAAATATCTATCACCTAAACCACGAATGTATATGTCTCCAGATCCTTCACTTTTGTTAACACCAGAAATTTTGGTAGTGGCAGCAGCTGCATCAGAAACTCCTTTTTGAGCTAATTCTTGAGCCCCAATACTTTCTTTAATTACGGTAGCTTTCTTTTGCTCTAATAGTAAAGCACTAGATTTCTCTCTACTAACTGTTGCGTTAATTTTTACTTCATCTAAAGCAACTCCTTGGTTAGCTCCAATTTCTTGGTTTACTACAAGTGTTTCGTTTGCTTTAACAACTATAGCTCTTTCTTCTGTTTGGTATCCTACGAAACTAAAAACAATAGTTTGATTTCCTGCTGGAACACTTAAAGTGTATTTACCTTCCATATCGGTAGTAGCACCAATAGATGTTCCTTTAATAAAAACATTAGCAAAAGGCAATGCTTCACCGCTCATTTCTTTGTCAGTAACTGTACCAGTAACAGTACCTTTGCTTTGAGAAAATGCTAAATTACATAAGCTTAAAAAAGCTATAAATAATATTTTTTTCATTCTAATCTTTGAATTCTGTTTATTTATGGCGCAAAATTCAAGTTAAACAGTAAAGCTAATGTTATGTAGGAATTACGTTTATATTATTAGAATGTTTGTTTAATGTTAACTAGACTTGGTTATGTTATTTAAATGTTAATTACTTGTAAATTTCACTCCAAAAACGAAGGTTCTTGGGGTTGCAGGACCAAAAATAAAGTTGCTATCTCTATCTTTTCCTTTGTCAAATTCACTTTGATAATCGTCTAAAATGTTCTTAATACCAGCGTTAAGCTCTATATTGGTGTTAAGTTTTTCTACATTAAAAGTATAACTAGTGTTAACACCTAAGTTAAAAAATGAAGGAGAGCTAAAATATTCACCAATATTTTCATTGTTATCAGTCGGTGGATTAAAATCAGGATTAGGTATAATGTGTAAAACATCCATTTGTCCTGTGTATACTAAATTTAAAGCAGCTTTAAATTTTTGATTAGGGGTATAGGTAGCTGTAGCGTACCCGTAAGTTGTGGGTGTTCGTAAAAACTCTCTTTTAGGTGATAGATTATGAAAATTATCAACAGCTGTATTAAATTTACTAGATTGATATGTGAACCCTGCGTCTAACTGTAAAATTCCATCATAATTTAAACGGGTTTCTAAAGTAATTCCTTGCACAACAGCTCCATCTCCATTTCTTTTTTCAAAAATTTCCCCAAAATCATCTTTATCTGTAGCTTCTAAGTAAAAAGCATCTTTTAAATTGGTGTAAAAACTCTCAATGGTAAAACCATATATATAATGTTCTGTAGGTTTGTCGTAATTAAAGGAAAGTGTATAACTATTAGAACGTTCTCTTTTTAAATCATCAGCTAATACAACTCGTGATACTCCTCCACCAGCAAAAGCAATGTGTAAATCGGTGTCAAAAGCTTGCGGAGCCCTAAAACCAGTACCCCAAGTTCCTCTGATTTGAGTGTTTTTAAATGGTTTGAATAATAATGATACTCTTGGGCTTGCAACATTGTTCGTAATATTTTTTTGAGTACCATCTGTTTTAAGTGTGTTTAACGTATGGTTGTCGTATCGTATTCCTGATAGTAAATTTAACTTATCTGAAATTTCCCAATCACTTTGAAAAAAGAATCCGTAGTTTTTAGTAAGTTGATCTACTTTGTATTGGTATGCATCAATAACATCAAAAACATCGTCTTGTACAAATTCACTTCCTAGTGTGAGTACGTTGTTACCTCCAAAAAATTCTTCTAATTTATGGTTGAGTTGTAGTCCTCCTTGAAAGGTGGTTGTGGTTGAATTTCCATACGGGGGATTTGCCAAATGTGCTGTGTCTTCAGTAGTGCCAACATTTGGACGAATACCTGTGTAATGTTCTCTTCCAGTATATTGTGTAGCAAAATAGGTAATGATTGAACTTTTATCATCGTTAAAATTAATTTGATAATCAACATTTCCCACATACACGTCATGCACACGTTCTTCCGATTGCATTGCAAAATGCGGAGCATTATCAATCATTTCTCCACCATAACGATATTCATTCATTTTACTGAAGTTGATTTCTATTTTTTGATTTTCCGTTGGAAGGAAGAATAGGTTTGTTCCAAAAGAGTTGTTCTTTAACTCAGGAAGTTCAGAAAAGTTATCACCATTAGCATCATACATGGTTCTTCTTCGGTTGTTGATAAAAAATGAAGTACCTGCATTTCTATCTTCATTAACTATGGTTGCATTTCCAGTAATAATATGGTCAGAAACTCCTTTTATATTCTGATAAGTGTAACCCATACTATAATTATTTTTCTTTGGAATTTTAGTAATGACGTTTACTGTTCCTCCAATCGCACTTGAACCGTACAAAGCAGAACCTCCACCGCGAACTACTTCGATGCGTTCAATCATGTTGGTAGGTACTTGCTCCAATCCGTATAAACCAGTTAATGGACTAAAAATAGGACGACCATTAATTAATATTTGTGAATATCCGCCAGCTAAACCATTCATTCGAAGTTGTGTGTAGTTGCAAGTTTGGCAGTCAGTTTCTACACGTAAACCCGTTTGAAATTTTAATCCTTCAGATAAATTACATGCCTGAACATCTGCTAAAGTTTGACTATTGATAACATTTACAATCACAGGGCTATTCGTTCTACGTTTATCTGTGCGTGTTCCCGTAATGGTTACTTGGTCTAAAATTTCTGCGGTTTCAGTCAATATAAAATCAACTATTTTTTCTTCGGAAGAGTTTAAGGTTACTGTTTTTCTTTCAGATAAAAAACCTACGGAAGATGCAACCAAAACAAATTTACGTTTAGTGGTTTTTAACTTGTAGTTTCCATATTCATCAGTAGTTGTTCCTTTTTCTGTTCCTTTTATAAATACACTAGCAAATGGTACTATATCGCCTGATGATGTGCTGATTTTTCCTTTAATAGTTTGTCCGATAGCAATATTTGATAGCAATAGAATTGTGAAAGCAACTAGATTTTTCATCTTGAAAATAGTTTGTTGTGGTGGTTTCTAAATAAAATTTGACACAAATATAAATATATTTTTAGGTTAGTCTAAAAATATATTTGATTAAACTAAAATTTATATATTTGTACATCTAAAAAAGAATATGATGTTTAGTCAATCTGAAGAAAATTATATAAAAACGATCTATCATTTAGAAGCTGATTTTAAAAAAGGAATCAGTACAAATGCTATAGCTAAAAAGTTAGATACTAAAGCGTCATCAGTAACAGATATGATTAAGAAACTATCTGAAAAAGATGTTGTGACTTATAAAAAATATCAAGGAGTAACTTTGACTGATTTTGGAAAAAAAACAGCGGCTAATATTGTTCGTAAGCATCGATTATGGGAAGTTTTTTTAGTGGATAAATTAAATTTTTCTTGGGATGAAGTTCATGAGGTGGCTGAACAGCTTGAGCATATCAAATCTCCTAAATTAATCAACGAACTAGATGCTTTTTTAGAGTATCCTAAGAGAGATCCACACGGAGACCCTATTCCAGATAAGGAAGGAAATTTACAGATTATAGAAAAAAGTTTATTATCAACGTTGAAGGAAAATGAAATAGGAGTTTGTGTAGGGGTTGATGACAGTTCTTCAGAATTTTTACGCTTTTTAGATAAACAAGGAGTTGCTTTAGGAAAACAAATAAAGGTAGTAGAAAAAGAACCTTTTGATGGTTCTCTAGTTATAGAAATGGAAGGAAAAACACTGTCTGTTTCAAATAAAATAGCAAGTAACTTATATATTCAAAAATCACGTTAAACAACTAATAAGAGATAGTATTATAGATGGATTTATTTAATCAATTAGTAGAATTTGGGAAGGAACACCCAATTCAAGCAGCATTATATGCATCGCTTTTTACCTGGGGATTAACAGCTTTAGGAGCTAGTTTAGTGTTCTTTTTCAAAAAAATGAACCGAGCAGTTTTAGATGGAATGCTTGGTTTTACAGGAGGAGTAATGGTTGCAGCGAGTTTCTGGAGTTTGTTATCACCAGCAATTGATAATAGTCCAGGTGAAGGGTTCGTAAAAGTAATTCCATCAGCAATTGGATTTGCTTTAGGAGCTTTAGCCTTGTTCGGAATGGATAAATTATTACCGCACTTACATATTAATTTTAAAGAACATGAAGTTGAAGGTGTTAAGACGAGCTGGCATAAAACAACTTTGTTAGTTTTAGCAATAACCTTACATAACATTCCGGAAGGATTAGCAGTAGGAGTGTTGTTTGGAGCAGCATCAACGATGGTTGGAGTAGAGCAAACTGAAATGATAATCGCAGCAATTTCATTGGCAATCGGTATAGGAATACAGAATTTTCCAGAAGGATTTGCAGTGGCAATGCCGCTTCGTAGACAAGGAGTAAGTCGTTTTAAAAGTTTTTGGTATGGTCAAATGTCGGCAATTGTAGAGCCAATGGCAGCTGTTTTAGGAGCGGTAGCGGTATCGTTTTTTACACCAATTTTACCGTATGCTTTAGCTTTTGCTGCAGGAGCAATGATTTTTGTGGTTGTAGAAGAGGTAATTCCTGAAACTCAAAGAGATAAATATACAGATATTGCTACACTCGGTTTTATTGGCGGATTTATTGTTATGATGTCGTTAGATGTCGGTCTTGGCTAGAGTGTAAGCTATTTTGATAAGCATAAAATTATGATTCCTGCGAAAGCGGGAATCTTTTTTTTGGTTAAATTGCTAGCTCAATTATATTTTCATTTTGTTACAAAATCCATCAAATTTTCAGGTATATAACGCTTCGGCAGGTAGCGGTAAAACATTCACTTTAGTAAAAGAGTATCTAAAAGTTTTACTGCAATCTGAAGATATTTTCCGTTTTCAAAAAATATTGGCAATTACATTCACTAATAAAGCTGCCGGAGAAATGAAAGAACGTGTGTTGCAAAACTTAGAAGTTTTTTCAGAAGGGAAATATAACGATTTGTTAGAGGTAATTTTGAAGGAAACTTCGCTTGACAGAACTGTTGTTAAAGAGCGAAGCAAAAAATTATTAGATGAAATTCTTCGGAATTATGCAGCGTTTTCAATTACTACAATTGATAGTTTTACGCATAAAATCATAAAAAGTTTTGCATACGATTTAGGATTACCACTCAATTTTGAAGTAGAAATGGATGCAGTTTCATTGTTAAATGAAGCGGTAGATGTACTCATTTCAAAAATTGGAACCGATGAAGCTTTAACAAAGTTATTGATTGATTTTTCATTAGATAAAGCTGATGATGATAAATCGTGGGATATTTCTCGTGAACTAAACGAGTTTTCTAAAATTTTATTGAATGAAGACGATACAAAGCATTTTAGAAAATTAGCAGATAAACAGCTCGCTGATTTTACCAATTTAAAAACAAAACTATCCAAACATCAAAAAGAAATAAAAAAACGTTGGAAAGAAATTGGAGAAGAAGCGTTAAAAATGATTGAAAGTATGCATTTAGTGCATAATGACTTTTATCGTTCAATGCTGCCTAATCATTTTTTAGCGTTATCTCAAAATCCTGAAAAAGCGAAGTTTTTTGACGAAAGTGCTCTTCGAGAACGAATTGAAGAAAATAATTTTTATGCCAAGTCAAAGTCAGAGGATATAAAAGCAGCTATCGAAGGAATTTTGCCAGAGTTACTTCAATTGTATATGGAGTCGGAAAGGTTATATCAGCAATTTTTGATGAATAATTTGGCATTAAAAAGTTTGATTCCTTTAGCGGTTTTAAACAATATCAATCAAGAACTTTCACACTTAAAAGAAGAAAATAACTTACGACTAAACGCAGAGTTCAATCAGTTAATTTCTGATAATATTAAAGACCAGCCTGCACCATTTATTTACGAACGTATTGGGCAACGATTCATGCATTATTTTATTGATGAAATGCAAGATACTTCCACTTTGCAGTGGCAAAATTTAATTCCGCTGATTGACAATGCGCTAGCACAAGAAAATAGTAATTTGTTGTTGGTGGGTGATGGTAAACAGGCCATTTATCGCTGGAGAGGAGGAAAGTCAGAGCAGTTTATTGGATTAGGATCAGAAAAAGACAATCCGTTTCATATTTCGAAAGAAGTAAAAACTTTAGAAACTAATTTTAGGAGTTATGCTGAGGTAATAAATTTTAACAATCAGTTTTTTCAACATACAGCAAATTTCTTGCAAAATGAATCCTACAAACAATTGTTTATTGATGGAAATAAACAGTTAGAAAACTCAAAAAAAGGAGGTTGTGTATCGCTGACTTTTTTGGAAAAAGAAGATGAAAAAGAAGATGAACAGATAAAATATCCGAAGAAAGTTCTAGAGCTTGTCAAAAGATTAGAAAAAGAGTTTTCGCTGAATGAAATCTGTATTCTGGTTCGAAAAAAGAAAGATGGAATTGCGGTTGCAAATTATTTGTCAGAAAATGGAATTGATATCATTTCTTCAGAAACTTTATTGTTAGAAAATAGTTCTAAAGTCAAGTTTATTATGGATGTTTTACAGGTAATTCAACATCCGAATGATAAAGAAACATGCTTAGAAATGCTCTATTTTTTGCAAGAACATTTAAAAGTTACAGAACATAAACATTCGTTTATTGCCGAGTCGATTAGTCAACCTAATGAAGTCATTTTTCAACAGTTAAAAAACTACGGAACTACTTTTGAATTATCAACTTTCCATCAGCTGCCTTTTTATGAAAAAGTAGAAGAAATTATTCGAGGTTTTCAACTGATTACTTCTTCAGATGCCTATGTGCAATTTTTCTTAGATGTGGTATTAGAACAACAGCGAAGAGGAACGAGTATTCAAGAGTTTTTAGACTTTTGGTCAGATAAAAAAGATAAGTTGAGTATTGTGGCTCCAGAGAGTGGAAATGCGGTACAAGTGATGACGATACACAAATCAAAAGGATTGGAATTCCCGGTGGTAATTTTTCCCTATGATTTAGATGTGTATCGACAAGTCAATCCGAAAGTTTGGTTAGATGAATTACCCGATAATTTTGATGGGTTTAAAGAATTATTAGTTCCTTTTAATAAAGATTTGAACTATGTAAATGATCGTGGTTCGGAGATTTATCATCAGCAGCGAGAGGAGTTAGAATTAGATAATTTTAACTTGTTGTATGTTGCATTGACAAGAGCGGTAGAACAGTTACATGTTATAACCGAAAAGAAAATTTCTTCGAAAGGAGAAGAGAATACGAATTTTTACTCAGGGGTTTTTATCAATTATTTAAAAGCTCAAAATTTATGGAATGATGACCAACTAGAATATACTATTGGTATTCCTGAAAGAGTAAATGAACCCAAAGAACAGAATAACGCAACTGAAATTCAAGAAACGTTTATTTCTACTCCTTGGCAAGAGCACAATATTCAAATGTTGGCTAGTGCTTCTAAATTATGGGATACTGAACAAGGAAAAGCCATTGAGTTTGGTAACTTAATCCATGAAATGATGGCGGAAGTAACAACTAAAGAAGATGTTAAAGAAGTAGTTTTAAGGTATGAACAGCAAGGAATCCTTCCGAAAGAAAAAACAAAAGAAATAACTAAAAAGATTCGGCAAATTATAAATCATCCATTGTTACAAGATTATTTTTCGGATGAGGTAACAGTTTATAATGAACGCGAAATTGTAGATGTTGATGGTCAAATTGTAATTCCAGACCGATTGGTGTTTAATAAAGAAAACCAAGTGGTAATTATTGATTATAAAACAGGGAAGCCTTCCAAAGTATATCATCAACAATTATTAAGGTATGCGAGAGTATTGCAAACGATGAATTTTAAAGTTCAGAAGAAACTCCTCATATATATTGATGAAGAAATTTTGGTTGAAGAAGTTTAAAACCTAACTTTGACCTTTTATAGCAAACAACTTTCAAACATAAATTATGTACGGAAAAATTAAAGAACAATTACAACAAGAAATTCAGGATATCAAAGATGCTGGATTATATAAATCAGAGCGCATTATTACTTCGTCGCAAGATGCGGTAATTAAAATCTCTACAGGAGAAGAGGTAATCAACTTTTGTGCAAATAATTACTTAGGGTTGTCGAATAACCCAGAAGTAATTCAAGCAGCAAAAGATGTTATGGATACTCATGGTTTTGGAATGTCATCTGTACGTTTCATTTGTGGTACGCAAGATATTCATAAGCAATTGGAAAAAAAGATTGCTGATTTTTATACTACGGAAGACACTATATTATACGCAGCAGCTTTTGATGCGAATGGTGGTGTTTTTGAACCATTATTAACAAGTGAAGACGCTATTATTTCTGATAGTTTAAACCATGCATCTATTATTGACGGAGTGCGTTTGTGTAAAGCAGCTCGTTACCGTTATAATAATAATGATATGGCTTCATTAGAAGAGCAATTAATTGAAGCGAATAAGAAAGGTCACCGCTTTAAAATTATTGTAACTGATGGAGTCTTCTCTATGGACGGAATCGTAGCAAAGTTAGATGAGATTTGTGATTTAGCTGATAAGTACGATGCAATGGTAATGGTAGATGAATGTCATGCAGCAGGATTTATAGGGAAAACAGGTAGAGGTACAGTAGAGCTTAAAAATGTAATGGATCGTGTTGATATCGTTACCGGAACTTTAGGGAAAGCTCTTGGAGGAGCTATGGGAGGATATACAACAGGTAAAAAAGAAATTATTGAAATTTTACGTCAACGTTCTCGTCCGTATTTATTCTCAAACTCATTAGCGCCTGCTATTGTAGGAGCGTCTTTAAAGGTGTTTGATTTATTATCAAACGATACATCGTTACGCGATAAATTAGAGTGGAACACCAACTATTTCCGTACAGAAATGGAAAAAGCAGGTTTTGATTTAGTAGGAGCTGATGCTGCAATTGTACCTGTAATGTTGTACGATGCAAAATTATCGCAAGTAATGGCGAATAAGTTATTAGAAGAAGGTATTTATGTGATAGGTTTCTTTTACCCTGTAGTGCCAAAAGAACAAGCAAGAATTAGAGTGCAACTTTCAGCAGCTCATGAAAAAGAGCATTTAGATAAAGCAATAAACGCGTTTATTAAGGTTGGAAAAGAGCTTAAAGTGATATAAATTAGTCGTTCAAAAACTTGCATTTGTTGTAAGTTTTTGTAGATTTGTTTTTGTAAATAAGTTTTAACAACTTACATTTGCGTAATATAAACGAACTTTTAATTTAAATTTTTAATAATGAAACAATTAAAATTAGCTGTGATGGCTTTATTTGCGTTTGCTGCAGTAAACGTTAGCGCACAGGATTCAGACAACCCTTGGGCGGTTGGTTTCGGGGCTAATGCAGTAGACATTAGAGTTCCTTCTAAATTTGGAGATTATGCTAAAGATTATATCGGTACTAGTGACTGGAATATCTTACCATCAATTTCAAGAGTATCAGTTGATAGATACTTAAACGATGGATTCTCTTTACAATTAGCTGGGTCTTTAAATAAAATCGAAACTGTTTACGCAGAGAATGATTCAGATATGCTTTACTGGGCAATTGATGCTAACGTAAAGTATGACATGAACAACTTATTTGGTAACACTGGTTGGTGGGATCCTTATGTGTATGTTGGTGGAGGTTATACTTCTATTGACGATGAAGGTGAAGGAATGTTAAATGTTGGTGCTGGATTCAATGTTTGGTTTAACGACAACTTAGGGTTAAACTTCCAAACAGGAGGAAAGAAAGAGTTTGCTGATAAAGTAAAAGATCACTTCCAACACTCAATCGGTTTAGTATTCAAATTTGGAGGAAAAGATACTGATGGTGACGGAGTATACGATAAAGAAGATGCTTGTCCAGAAGTTGCTGGATTAAAAGAATTCAACGGATGTCCTGATACAGACGGAGACGGAATCAAAGATTCTGACGATGCTTGTCCAGAAGTTGCTGGTTTAGCTGCTTTAAACGGATGTCCTGATGCTGATGGAGATGGTATCGCGGATAAAGATGATGCTTGTCCAACTGAAAAAGGAACTAAAGCTAACAACGGTTGTCCTGATGCTGATGGAGACGGTGTTGTAGATGGAAAAGATAAGTGTCCTAACACTGCTGGTCCAGCTGAAAACAACGGATGTCCTTGGCCAGATACTGACGGAGACGGAGTATTAGACAAAGACGATAAGTGTCCAAACGAAGCTGGTGTAGCATCTAACAACGGATGCCCAGAAGTAGTAATCAAAGAAGAAGCTGTTAAGCAATTAAACGAGTTCGCAAGAGCTATTTACTTCAACTCTGGTAAATCTACTTTTAGAACTGGTACTACTGGTAAATTAGATTTAATCGCTGCAGTAATGAAAGAATATCCTAAAGCTAACTTTAGCATTCAAGGACATACTGATAGTTCAGGATCTAACTCATTAAACCAAAAATTATCTGAAAGAAGAGCTAAAGCTGTTTTAGATTACTTAGTAGCTAAAGGAGAAATCGCTGCTGACAGATTAACTTCTGCAGGTTTTGGTGAAGATTACCCAATCGCTGATAACAAAACAAGAGAAGGTAGAGCTCAAAACAGACGTGTTGAAATTAAAGTTGTAAAATAATTTTAAGCACATATCTATAAAAATTAAGCCTCACATTTGTGAGGCTTTTTTTATGGAATTTTTTTATGGAAAAATACCGCGAAAGGTTTTTTAAATTCCACTAAAAAAATTACCTTTGCACCTTGAAAAAATGAGTTAAAACTCATATAGTAAATAAAATAACTTTAATTACATATAGTAATGTCTACAATAACAGGTAAAGTTTCTCAAATTATTGGTCCAGTAATCGATGTTGAGTTTAATACAGAAAATGCTGAATTGCCAAAGATTTATGATTCGTTAGAAATTAAAAAAGCAGACGGTTCAACTTTAGTTTTAGAAGTTCAACAACACATTGGTGAAGATACAGTTCGTACTATTTCTATGGATGCGACTGATGGTTTACAAAGAGGGCAAGAAGTAATTGCTACTGGTAATCCAATTCAAATGCCAATAGGTAGTGATATCTACGGTCGTTTATTTAATGTAACAGGAGATGCAATTGATGGATTAGGAGATTTACCTAAAGAAGGTGAAGCAGGTTTACCAATTCACCGTCAAGCGCCAAAGTTTGAAGAATTATCAACTTCTACCGAAGTATTATTTACAGGAATTAAAGTAATTGATTTAATTGAACCTTATGCAAAAGGAGGTAAAATTGGATTATTTGGAGGTGCAGGAGTAGGGAAAACTGTATTAATTCAAGAGTTAATTAACAACATCGCAAAAGGACACGGAGGTTTATCTGTATTCGCAGGTGTAGGTGAAAGAACTCGTGAAGGAAACGATTTATTACGTGAGATGTTAGAATCAGGAATTATCAAGTATG
This sequence comes from Tenacibaculum sp. A30, assembly GCF_051200845.1. Classification (NCBI taxonomy): domain Bacteria; kingdom Pseudomonadati; phylum Bacteroidota; class Flavobacteriia; order Flavobacteriales; family Flavobacteriaceae; genus Tenacibaculum; species Tenacibaculum sp. A30. The sequence continues at coordinate 1,577,876 of NZ_CP195160.1, read as the reverse complement.
GTGATGATTTCATGCATTCTATGGAAGATGGAGGATGGGATTTATCTAAAGTTGATAAAGCTGGAATGAGAGATTCTAAAGCTACTTTCGTATTCGGTCAGATGAATGAGCCACCAGGAGCACGTGCTCGTGTAGCATTATCTGGATTAACAATCGCTGAGTATTTCCGTGACGGAGCTGGTGAAGCACAAGGAAAAGACGTATTATTCTTCGTTGATAACATCTTCCGTTTTACACAAGCAGGTTCTGAGGTATCGGCATTATTAGGTCGTATGCCTTCAGCGGTAGGTTACCAACCAACATTAGCAACAGAGATGGGAGCAATGCAAGAACGTATTACTTCTACTAAGAAAGGATCTATTACATCTGTACAAGCGGTTTACGTACCTGCGGATGATTTAACGGATCCAGCACCAGCAACAACGTTTGCTCACTTAGATGCTACTACAGTATTATCTCGTAAGATTGCCGAGTTAGGTATTTACCCAGCGGTAGATCCATTAGATTCTACATCAAGAATTTTAACTGCTGATATTTTAGGAGATGAGCACTATAACTGTGCACAAAGAGTAAAAGAAATCTTACAGCGTTATAAAGAATTACAAGATATTATCGCAATCTTAGGTATGGAAGAATTATCTGAAGAAGATAAATTAGTAGTTCACAGAGCACGTCGTGTACAACGTTTCTTATCTCAACCATTCCACGTAGCAGAGCAGTTTACAGGAATTCCAGGGGTATTAGTAGATATTAAAGATACTATCAAAGGATTCAACATGATTATGGATGGTGAATTAGATAAGTATCCTGAAGCAGCGTTTAACTTAAAAGGATCGATTCAAGAAGCAATCGATGCTGGAGAGAAAATGTTAGCCGAAGCGTAATTAATTGCCTTAAGCAATAGCTTAAAGCCCTAAAGCATTAAAATATGTATTTAGAAATTGTAACACCAGAAGCTATCTTGTTTTCATCAGAAGTTGATTCTGTAGCAGTACCAGGTGTAAATGGAGAATTTCAGATGTTAAATAATCACGCACCAGTGGTGTCTATTTTAACTGAAGGAAGAATAAAAGTACATGTACACACTCAAACTCATTTAGTTTTTGATGATTTACATGCAAACATTGAAAGATTACCAGAAGATGATAAAGTATTAACTTTAAAAATCAAATCAGGAACTCTTGAAATGAAAGATAATAAAGTGATTATTCTTGCAGACTAATGCATTTTATATAAAATAAAAAAGCAACCAATTTGGTTGCTTTTTTTTATTCAATAAAGTATAGGACATTGAATTTAACTATCTTTGCAGTGATGAATGGAATATTTTTATTTATTGGAGGACCAGAGATTTTTGTAATCTTGTTAATCGTAGTTATGTTATTTGGGGCTGATAAAATTCCTGAAATAGCAAGAGGGCTAGGAAAGGGAATGCGTCAAATTAAAGATGCAACAAACGACATTAAGCGAGAGATTAATGACAGTGCAAAAAATCAAGGTATAGATACAGACTTTGTTAAAGACATAAACAATGAAATTAACGAAGTAAAAGATAATATTGATGATTTTACAGGTCCTATAAAAAGAAGCCGTTAAATCAATAAAATTGACATAGTACGTAAGAACTATGTCAATTTTATTTTTGTAGTATTCTTAACTTGCTTCATTACAAACGAGCTCTGAATGTTTGATATTATTTCTAACTGTGATAATTTTTTTAGCACAAAATCCTGATATTCATTCATGTCTTTCAAAACAACTTTTAACAGGAAGTCATACACACCAGCTATATAAGACACCTCTACTATTTCATCTATTTTAGACATGTACTCTTCAAATTCTTTAAAAGCACTTTCTTGATGTTTTACTAAAGTAACTTGACAATAAACAATTAAACTCTTATTAATAGTTTCTAAGTTTACTAAAGCCACGTATTTATCTATAATTCCGTTAGCCTCCATCTTTTTTACACGTTCGTGAGTAGGTGTTATAGATAGGTTTACCTTGTTGGCTAGTTGTTTTATAGATTGCTTACAGTCATTTTGCAATTCTTCTAATAGCTTTTTATCTACATTATCTAGTTGATGCATGGTATGTTTTTCTGTTTTAAAATGATTTTCAGAATTTAAAAAGAAATTTAATCTTTTTAAAGGTTAAAAATAGGTGTTTTTTCTTTATTGGTAGTGTTGTTGCAGATTTTTATACTTTAAGAATATATTTGTTAAGTAATTTATTAATATTTAAAAATAGGTAGTTATGAGTAGAATAAAAGACATTTATGACAGAATTAGTGATGCTTCAGCTAACTTTCTTGGGTATCCTTTAGCAAAGGATTTCAATTACAGCGAATTTGCACCTTTTTTAAATGTATGTATAAACAATGTGGGTGATCCAGAATCTCCTTCTACATTATCTATTGATACAAAAGATATAGAGCGAGAAGTAGTTAGTTTTTTTGCTGATATATTATCATCTTCAACCAAAGATGTATGGGGTTATGTAACGAATGGAGGAACTGAAGGAAATCTATATGGTCTTTATTTAGCACGTGAGAGTTTTAACAATCCAGTAGTTTATTATAGTGAATCTACACACTATAGTGTTAAAAAGAATTTACACTTATTAAACTTAAAGAATATCGTTGTTAGAAGTCAAGATAATGGAGAAATGGATTATGAAGATTTAGAGAATTTGATAACATTACACAGAGATAAACCAGCAGTTTTCTTTTTAAATATTGGGACTACCATGACAGAAGCTGTTGATGATTTAGATAGAATTAAAGCAATTATTAAAAAGTACGCTATCAAAGATTATTATATTCATTGTGATGCTGCATTTTTAGGATGTATAGCTCCTTTTGTTGAACCAAAACCAAAATTTGACTTTGCTGAAGGGATTGATAGTATTTCTATATCTGGACATAAATTCATTGGAGGACCAATACCTTGTGGAATAGTTTTAGCAAAGAGAAAACATAGAGATAGAATTGTGAACTCAGTTTCGTATGTAGGAACTTTAGATACTACAATTACAGGATCAAGAAATGGATTAACACCTTTATTATTATGGGCTTTTATAGAAAAGCACGGAAAAGAAGGGTTAATTTCAAGAACAAAAAAATCACAAGAATTGGCTGCTTATACAGAACAAAAGTTAAAAGAGATAGGTGTTAATGCATGGAGAAATAATGAAGCATTAACTGTTGTGTTAGATAAACCTTCAGATATTTTATGTAAAAAGTATCAGTTAGCTTCAGAAAATGATATGGCTCACATTATCTGTGTTCCTGGTATAGAAAAATTTCAAATAGATGCTTTTGTTGAAGACTACAAGAAAGAACTATTTATTGCGGAAAGATTAACGTGTAATTAAATTTTAATTTCAATATATCATAAAAACAAAAAGGTAAATCATATGATTTACCTTTTTGTTTTAAATAACTCTACTAATTGTTAATCCGTCGCGTATAGGCAATAAAACCGTTTCTAAGCGACTATCTTCATTTAAAATTCTATTATATTCAAGAAGCACTTTTGTGTCTATATCTTTAGGATCTAGCTCCTCAATTACTTTGCCGCTCCAAAGCACATTATCAGATAAAATGATACCTCCTTTGTTCATTTTTTCGATAATCAAATGAAAATAGTTTACATAATTAGATTTATCGGCATCAATAAATACCAAGTCAAACTTAGCATCAATTGTAGGAATAATGTCTATGGCGTTTCCAACATATTGAGTTATTTGATCTTTGTATTCTGATTTTTGAAAATATTTGTGTTGCAATTCTTCCAATTCCTCATTTTTATCAATCGTATGAATCATTCCATCTTTTGAAAGTCCTTCAGCTAAACATAAAGCAGAATACCCAGTGTATGTACCTATCTCTAAAATAGTTGTTGGTTGTACTAATTTAGAAATCATTGATAAAACTCTACCTTGAAAAGCACCACTTAGCATACGCGGATTTAATACTTTTTGCCAAGTTTCTCTACTTAATTCTTGTAGTAGTTTAGGTTCAGCTTGAGAATGCTCAACAACGTAATTATCTAGTTTTTCTGGTAAAAAGTGCATGTGATTATTTTTTCTGTGGCAAAATTAAAAAAACGGAATTTATCGCTACAATAAATTCCGTTTCAATCTAACAAAAAATCAAAAATTGGTTATAAAAACCAAACTTATTAATTAAAGTTATTTAATTGTTCTTTTAAAGCTTCTTTTTCTTTCTGAGAAAAACAAGGGTTATTTTTTTTACAATTGCCTGATTTTAGTTTTAAAATATCAGACATTTTTCTGTTTTGTTTAGAGTACAAAATGCAAATTTTACAAACTACTAAATGCCAACTAAGCTGCATTCTTTCATATATTGAGGCTTCACCATATTGGCTTTTATCACAAATAGTAGTGGCTTCATCACATGTAATTTTAAAAAATTTAAACATCTTTTTACTTATTAAACCAGTTTTGCTCCATACAGTTTCTTAGTTGTGTTCTTGCTCTATGTATCATTACCCATAAGTTTGACGGAGTAATATTTAGTTCCTTACAAATATCTTCTGTTTCAAATTGTTGAATAGTTTTCATTTTAAAAACCATTGCATATTTTTCAGGAAGGCTATCAATACATTTATCTAACTGATTTTTTAGTTCTTCATTTTCAATGTTCTTTTCAGCTTCATTATTCCATGATTGAGGAACGCGTTCTTCAATCCAATTTCCTTCATTATCACCGCTATCATAAAAATTCATTCTAATTTCGGCTTGTCCTTTTTTAGAATTTATTTTTCGATAATAGTCAATAATTTTTCTTTTTAAAATGGAAACCAACCAGGTTCTTTCACTAGATTTTCCTTCAAAATTTTTAGCAGATTTTAATCCAGCAAAAAAAGTTTCCTGCACTAAATCTTTAGCAATATTTGAGTTGTTTACACGAGCAATAGCGTAATTAAACAAATAATCAGCATAATTGTCTACCCATTTATTAGGAAATAAAATATTTGTAGGATTCGATTGGCTCATCTTTTCAAAGATAGGTTATTTTTTACTGAAAGGACTAACATAAACTCTACTCAATCCATTAGGGTTAGTATTCAAATACTCTTTAAATTCAGACAAAGTCATTTTTTTAGAAAGCACTTTAGGAATTGAAGAAGTACTAGAAGTAAAATACAAGGTATTCGTTTGTAAATCGACAAACGGACAGTAGTCTAGTTTATTAGAGTTAATACTTGTTAAATGAGTAGCAGGTAACCATTCGTTATTGGTCCCTTTTTTACTGATGTACAAATCACCTCTCCCTAAATCATCTTTTCTTCCGTAAGAGGTAAAAATTATAAAACTTTCATCAGGAGCGACAAAGGCATTAAATTCATATTTGTCTGAATTCACTCCTGAACTTAGTGGAGTTGGTTTTGTGTATACTCCATTCACCAATCTACTTACGTAAATATCTTCTTTTCCTGTGGTGTTGTCTTTGTATTCTGCAGTGAAAAATAAATTGCCTTTTTCGGTTACCGAAGGATAAAATTCATCGGCATTTGTGTTTACAGTCGTTCCAATATTTATAGGTTCTGACCATCCATCCTCCAAAGAATTTCTTGTAACATACCATATATCCATGTCATTTTTTATTTCGCCAGAGGAGTTGTCTTTTCTGTTAGAAGCAAAAAAGAGTTGTAATCCGTTAGGAGAAAGGAAAGGCTCTAAATCTTTATGTTGCCCAGAAAAACTAGCAACTTCAGGTTTTTTCCATTTTTCATTTACTTTTTTTGAATAAGCTATAAACGAATATTCTTTCAAGTAGCTTTCAACGGTGAAGTAAAATTCATCTTGATTTTTACTCATTGAAAAATCTCTGACGTTTGGTAAACCATTAAACAATTCTGGATAAAACAATTTAGATTCTTGAGCAAAACTGAAACAAGAAAAAAGCAAGAAAAGTAAACTGAGCTTTTTCATGTGTTTATTGTTTATTAGCATTACAATCACTTCTACGTCTCATATCAACTAAGTAAATAATTTCCCATTTACCGTTGTTGTTAAAAAGCTGAAATGAATTTGCTCCGCAGTGACTAAAATTATTGTTTAAATAAAATTCATAAGGAGTCCATACAGAAGCTAAATTTCCATCAATTTTTATATCCCATGATAGTAACTTTTCTAAATAAGTATGTTCAGGTTTTTTATTAGCGATACTAGTTAATAACTTGTTTTTACTTTCGGTAACTAATACATTTTTACCCTCTTTATTGGTAAATGTAGTTTGAATAGTAATTGTTGGGTGTAAAGTAGAACTTACGATTGTACTATCACCTTTATGCAAACCTTCAAAAAAGGTTTCAACGGTGTTTTTTATGGCTTTCTCTTGAAGATCTTCTTGAGCATTTACAACAGTAGAAATTACAAAAACAATAAGTAAAGTGAATATCTTTTGCATTTTAGTTTGATTTAGTTAGGTAAATCTATTAAAAAAATAAAGGGCTAAAATTTAATTAACACAAGATTAACGGCGATTGAAAAAGGGAATTAAGCAGGTTATAAAAATGTAATAAATAAAACCAGTGAATAATTGTGTATTTTTACAATCTATAAAACAAAAGAAATGTCAGTAGCAAAAAAACAATATAAAAGAATTACTACAAAATCTCTTGTTGAGATGAAAGCCAACGGAGAAAAAATATCGATGCTTACGGCATACGATTACACCATGGCAAAAATTGTTGATGGAGCAGGAATTGATGTGATTTTGGTAGGTGATTCTGCATCAAATGTAATGGCAGGTCATGAAACTACATTACCTATTACTTTAGATCAAATGATTTACCATGCAAGTTCTGTAGTAAGAGGAATTGACCGTTGTTTGGTTGTGGTTGATTTACCTTTTGGTAGTTATCAATCTGACCCTAAAGAAGCATTACGTTCTGCTATTCGAATTATGAAAGAAAGTGGAGCGCATTCGATTAAATTAGAAGGAGGAAAAGAAATAAAAGATTCAATCAAAAGAATTTTAAATGCTGGTATTCCAGTAATGGGGCATTTAGGATTAACACCACAGTCTATATACAAATTTGGTACTTACACAGTAAGAGCAAAAGAAGAGGAAGAAGCAGAAAAGTTAATGCAAGATGCTTTAATGTTAGAAAGGTTAGGATGTTTTGCAATAGTACTTGAAAAAGTGCCAGCTAAATTGGCTCAAAAAGTAGCAGAAGCATTAACGATTCCTGTAATAGGAATTGGAGCCGGTGGTGGAGTAGATGGTCAAGTATTGGTTATGCATGATATGTTAGGTATGACTCACGAATTTAATCCACGTTTTTTACGTAGATATTTAGATCTACATACCGAAATGACAAATGCTTTTGAACAGTTTATAGCTGATGTAAAAAGCAAGGACTTTCCAAACGAAAACGAACAATATTAATTTAGATTATTGGATTTTTAGATAGTTGGATTATTCAATTTCTAGAAGTTAAGAGATGCACAGATACAAGGATTTTAAATTTTGGCAAGTGAGCAGGTCTTTTTTGTAAAGGTATTTATTTGCTCACATCAAAATTTCCTGAAGATGAAAAGTATGGATTAGTATCTCAATTAAGAAGAGCTTCTGTGTCAATTCCTTCAAATATAGCAGAAGGTTGCTCAAGAACATCTAATAAAGATTTTTCTAGATTTTTGGTCATTGCATTAGGTTCATGTTATGAAGTTGAAACTCAATTATTACTTAGTTATGATTTGGGTTTTATTTCTTCAAATGATTTAGAAAAACATACAGAAATTCTCATGAGTATAGTGAAAATGATGTCTAAATTCAATTCAACATTAGTCTAGATCCAGCCATTGAACTATCCAAAAATCTAAAGATTTAAAAATCCAACAAATCTATTTTAATGAAAATACTTCATTTAGATACAAACCACCCTTTATTAATAAAACAACTTCAAGAGTTAGGTTTTGAAAATCATGAGGATTATACTTCTACTAAATCAGAAATTAAAGCAAAAATTCATGAGTACGATGGAATTATAATTCGTAGTCGTTTTACAATTGATAAGCAGTTTTTAGACAAAGCAACAAGCCTTAAATTTATAGGACGAGTAGGTGCTGGATTAGAAAATATTGATTGTGAATATGCTGAAGAAAAAGGAATAGTGCTTATTTCTGCCCCAGAAGGTAATCGAAATGCAGTTGGAGAGCATACGTTAGGAATGTTGCTTTCGCTTTTTAATAAGTTGAACAAGGCAGATAAAGAAGTTCGCGAAGGTAAATGGTTACGAGAAGAAAATCGAGGAATTGAGTTAGACGGAAAAACCGTAGGAATTATTGGTTATGGTAATATGGGTAAGGCATTTGCTAAAAAGCTTAGAGGCTTTGATGTAAATGTTATTTGTTACGATATCAAACCAAATGTAGGAGATGAAAATTGTACTCAAGTTTCTTTAGAAGAACTACAAAAAAGAGCAGATGTTCTAAGTTTGCATACTCCACAAACAGCATTAACAACAAATATGATTGATGCGGAATTCATTGCTAATTTTTCTAACCCTTTTTGGTTGTTAAATACAGCGAGAGGAAAATCTGTAGTAACAAAAGACTTGGTTGAGGCTTTAAAATCAGGAAAAGTATTAGGTGCAGGATTGGATGTATTGGAGTATGAGAAAAAATCTTTCGAAAACCTGTTTAAAACAAAAGATGGGGTGCTGAGCGTAGCCGAAGTACCAAAAGCTTTTAAATATTTAATCAATGCTGAAAATGTGTTGCTTTCTCCTCATGTAGCAGGTTGGACTATAGAAAGTAAGGAAAAACTAGCACAAACGATAGTTGATAAAATTAGAGAGAAATTTTGCTAACTTGTAGCTTTAAATTCATGTAACATGAAGTATGAAGCATCTACAGTAGAAGAATATATTTCTCAACTTCCTGAAGAACGTCAAGAAGTTTTACAAAAACTACGAAATATAATTAAGGAAAACTTACCTGAAGGTTTTGAAGAAGGAATCAATTATAAGATGATTGGGTATTATGTTCCGCATTCAATATATCCGGACGGGTATCATTGTGACCCTAAACTTCCATTGCCTTTTATGAATTTAGCTTCGCAGAAGAATTCAGTGAATTTATACCATAGTGGAATCTATGCAAATAAAGATTTACACGATTGGTTTGTAGCTGAATACCCAAAACATGCGAAACGAAAATTAGACATGGGTAAAAGTTGTATACGTTTTAAAAAGCTGGATGACATTCCGTATGAATTAATTGCTGAATTGTGTACTAAAATATCCGTTGATGAATGGGTTTCTACTTATGAATCAGCTATAAAAAAGAAATAAAATGAAGAAAAAAGGTAAAGTAACTGGTATAGGAGGTGTTTTCTTTAAAACAGAAGACCCGAAAGCAACAAAAGATTGGTATAAGAAGAACTTAGGTTTTAATACAGATGATTGGGGTTGTACATTTTGGTGGAAAGATAATGAAGATAAAAAAGCTTCTACACAATGGAGCCCGTTTACAAAAGACACCAATTATTTTGAACCATCTAAAAAAGATTTTATGTTTAACTATCGGGTAGAAAATTTAGTTGAATTATTAGAAGATCTTAAGGAAAAGGGAGTTAAGGTAATGGATAAGATAGAAGAGTATGATTATGGGAAATTCGGTTGGATTTTAGATTTAGACGGAAATAAAATTGAGTTATGGGAGCCAAAAGACAAAGCTTTTTTATAAATTTAGCACCGTCTAATAAATAAAAAATTAAAAAAATGAATGTAATTGATGAAAACGGGAATACTGTTCCTAATCAAGAAAGTAAACGTGTATTAGCAGGTATCTTAGCTATTTTAATTGGATCAATTGGGATACATAAATTTGTGTTAGGGTACACTAAAGAAGGTATCATACAAATTATAGCTACGATTATAACTTGTGGGTTTGCTGGAATTATTCCTTTTATTGAAGGAATCATTTATTTAACAAAATCAGATGATGATTTTATTGAAACATATCAAGTAAATCATAGAGGTTGGTTCTAAACATTCTTTTTTAATTTTTATATTATGTCTGAAAATAAAAACACCAATGATAGCTTAAACAAAGGACTTGATAAAGCTAAAGAAGTTATGGATAATATAACAGAAAAGTCAAGTAATTTAGCAGGAGAAGCTGGTGAACATTTAGTAGATATAGTAGAAGATGTAAAAGAAAAAGTTGAAGAAATTATTTCCGATGAGTCAATTCAAAAAGCTAAAGAAAAAGCAAACGAATTAACTAATGAAGCAAAAGAAGTATTAGAAGATATAACTGAAAAAGCTTCAGAAGTTGCAGGAGAAGCTAGTGAACATCTAGCCGATTTTGCAGAAGATGCTAAAGAAGAATTTCAAGAAACTAAAACCAAAACAAAAAGTTTTTTTCAACGACTTTTTGGAAACAAATAATAAAAAAGCGCCTATTAGGCGCTTTTTTTATGAGGCAATATTATTTGCTTTGTTTGTTTTAATAATGGCTTGTTCGTTTTTCCAATCAATCCATTTTTGACCTTTAATACGACGCATCACATTATCTATTGTACGCATAATAAATACATTATAAACAGCCTTTCCTAAGTTTTTAGGGTTACGAGCAATGGCACGTAAACTCATTGAAAAACCTGGGGTTACATAGCGCATATAATGCCAATATCCTTCAGGCATATACAAAACATTTCCGTGCTCTAATTCAGCAACATAACCTTTGGCATTTTTTAATGCAGGCCATTTTTCAAAATCAGGATCGTTAAAATCAATATCTTCACGAGTAATTAATGAATGCGGAATTTTATATAAGTATTTGTTTTGCTTTTGATCGAATAAAATACACTTCTTTTTTCCTTCAAAGTGAAAGTGAAAAATGTTAGCTAAATCAATATCATAGTGCATAAAGGTGTACGAATCACGTCCGCCAAAAAATAACATCGGTAAGCCTTTCATTAAACTTAGACCAAAATCAGGAAATTTAAAGTCTTTTTGTAATTGAGGTACTTCTTTTAAAATGTTCCATAAGAAAATCCTAAATTTAGTTGGTTCACGTTTTAATAAATCAACATACTCACTCATTTTCATGGTCGCATGAGGTTCGTTAAAACCATCTTTATAATCAACAGGTCTGTCATCGTATAAAGGTACCGTTTTATCGCCTGCTACTTCTTTCATGTATTCTAAAGACCATTTAGAATAGGCTGGCCAATCTTCAATAAAACGTTCAATAACCACAGGTTTTTGCGGTTTAAAATAATTCTTGATAAAGTCTTCTTTGGTAATTGTTTCGACTCTTTCAATTTGAGAAAGATTTAATCCCATAACATGTTGTTTAAAAGAGCAAAGTTAAGAAATCGTTATGACACTTTATTCTTAAATTTGTGGTATAATAAAGTTAATACAATGATTGAATTATCTGAGACTTTTTGGAATAACAAATATTTGAATAATAAAACAGGATGGGATTTAGGGGAAATCTCTAACCCATTAAAAGAATATTTTGATCAAGTAGAAGATAAAAGTTTACGGATTCTGATTCCTGGAGGTGGAAATTCTTATGAAGCAGAATATTTGTTCAATTTAGGTTTCACTAATGTTTATGTGGTTGATATTGCCGAAGAACCTTTAAAAAGAATTCAAAAAAGAGTTCCTAATTTTCCAAAGGAAAATTTAATTCACGCTAATTTTTTTGAATTAGAAGACGCTTTTGATTTAATCATAGAACAGACTTTCTTCTGCGCTATCAATCCAGAATTACGAGCAGAATATGCACAAAAAACAAGTGAATTACTTACTGAAAAAGGAAAATTAGTTGGCTTGTTGTTTGATGCTCAATTGAATGAAGATCATCCACCCTTTGGAGGTAGTAAACAAGAATATGAGGAATATTTTAGACCTTATTTTACTGTAGATAAAATGGAGGCTTGCTACAATTCCTCAAAAACTAGACAAGGAATGGAATTGTTTATAAAAATGATAAAAAAATAGCCATCAAGTACTTGATGGCTATTTTTATATGTTGTCGCTAGCTTAGAATTAACTTCTTAAAGCTTTGGCTTCTTGCTTTTTTTGTTCGTTACGCTCAATTTTATGCTCAGGTCTGGTCCATTTAGGATTTTCACCTAAAGCTTCAAATTGAGAATCTTTAGCTTCAACCGATTCTCTTTGCTCGTGCTTAAAGAACGGTTTTTGTGTATTTAATCCTAACTCTTCAAACATTTTCATGTCTTCATTAATATCAGGATTCGGAGTTGTTAATAATTTATCTCCAGCGAAAATAGAATTTGCTCCAGCAAAGAAACACATTGCTTGACCTTCTCTACTCATTTGAGTTCTACCTGCTGATAAACGTACTTGCGAATCTGGTAATACAATACGAGCAGTTGCTACCATACGAACCATTTCAAAAATGTTTACTGGAGGTTGCTCTTCTAATGGAGTACCTTCAACGGCAACTAATGCGTTAATTGGCACAGATTCAGGGTGTGGAGAAAAACGGGTTAACGTTTCAAGCATTCCAGCTCTGTCTTCTAACGATTCTCCCATACCAATAATTCCTCCAGAACAAACTGTTACGTTGGTTTTACGTACATTTTCAATAGTATTAATTCTATCATCAAAAGAACGTGTAGAAATTACATCATCATAATAATCTTCCGAAGTATCAATATTGTGGTTGTAGGCATATAAGCCAGCCTCAGCTAAACGTTTTGCTTGATTTTCGGTAACCATACCTAAGGTACAACAAACTTCCATATCTAGTTTGTTAATAGTACGTACCATTTCTAACACTTGGTCAAATTCTGGTCCGTCTTTAACGTTTCTCCAAGCGGCTCCCATACAAACTCTTGATGATCCACCATCTTTAGCACGTAAAGCTTGTGCCTTAACTTGGTTTACAGTCATCAAATCATTTCCTTCAACATTGGTATGATAACGTGCTGCTTGCGGACAATATCCACAGTCTTCAGAACATCCACCAGTTTTTATAGAAATTAAGGTACTTACCTGTACGGTGTTTGGGTCGTGGTATTTTCTATGCATAGTTGAAGCCTCGTACAAAAGCTCCATTAATGGCTTATTGTATACTTCTAGAATTTCCTCTTTCGTCCAATCGTGTCTAATTTCATTCATAAATTCGAGTTGTTTGTGGTGGTAAAAATAAAAAATTCCGCTACGAAAGCGGAATTTTATGAGTCTTATTTTTCTTCGGAAGGAGAATCGCCTTGATCGATTACTTTTTCATCACTATTTGGAAGTTCTTTCCCTTTTAAATAATCGGGCAATTGCATACCCGCCATGTTAAACATTTCCTGTAATGGCGGTACTGCATTGTACATTCCTGAAATAAAGTTAGATGTTGAGGTTTTTCCATCTTTTCCTCCACCGTTTTCCCAAACAGTAACTTTATCAATCTTAATATTTTTAATAGCTTCTGATTGTAATTTTACTAGTTCAGGTAATTTATCAGCAATTAATAATAAGGCTGCGTTTTGCGAATCGTTTCCGGCAGCTTTTACTATTTGATCTAAACCGGCAGCTTGCTTAGTTAATACTTCGTATAAACCTTGTGCTTCTGCTTGTGCTTTAAATAAGATAGCATCAGCCTCTCCTTTTGCTTTTCTACGAATTCTTTCTGCTTCCGCCTCCGCATCAATTTCTACTTTTCGTTTGTCAATTTCAGCAGGAACAATTACATCAGCCATTTGTGAAGAACGTTCTCTTTCAGCTCTGGCAATTTCGGCTTCTTTTTCAGCAGCATACGATTCTTCTAAAGCTTTTGCTGATTGTACTTTTTCAGAAGCAATAGCTACTCTTTCAGCTTCAGCTTCTCTTTGACGACGTAAAGAGTCTGAGTTTGCAACAGCAATTTTTGCAGTGTTTTCTCCGTCTACAGCTTGTGCATTAGCGGCAGCTACTTGAGTTCTTTCATCTTGTACAGCATTTGCTTCCCCAATAGAACCATCTCTGTTTTTCTCAGCAACAGATTTACGTGCAGCATTGATTGCATGTGCAGCAGCTTCTTTACCTAAAGCTTCAATATATCCTGATTCGTCAACAATATCAGTAATATTTACGTTGATTAATTTTAAACCAACTTTTTTTAATTCCGATTCTACACTTTGTGAAATGTTGGTTAAAAACTTATCTCTATCAGAGTTAATTTCTTCAATATCCATTGAAGCAACTACTAAACGTAACTGACCAAAAATGATTTCTTTAGCTAATTCTTGAACATCGTTCATTGCTAAACCAAGTAAACGTTCAGCAGCATTTTGCATTACTCCTGGCTCGGTAGAAACCCCTATGGTAAAACGAGAAGGCACATTTACACGAATGTTTTGTTTAGATAGTGCATTTACTAAGTTTACTTCAATAGAAATAGGTGTTAAATCTAAAAATTCATAATCTTGAATTACAGGGAAAATAAACGCAGCCCCCCCGTGAATACATTTCGCTGATTGTCCGCCACCAACTTTACCGTACACTACTAAAATTCTGTCGGAAGGACATCTTTTGTAGCGTTTTATTAAAGTAACGAGTAAAATGAAAATAAATAGAATGGCAATAACAAGCCCGATAGGCCCTGCAAATCCAAAGCCATCAATTTGTAATAAAGTAACTTTTAACATAGTCAATTTTTATTTTTGAGATTCAATAATTAATATTCCGTTTGAGGTAACTTCGATTACTTTAACAACCATGCCTTGTGTCAAGTCAGTATCATTATCTGTTAAGGCATCAAGTTCACGAAGTGAGTTTTGTACTTTTATGTGCACTTTTCCCATTTTAGAGCGATTTGCTCCTACGGTTAAATACACTTCTCCAATTTGATTTAGTGCGTTTTTCATTTGTAAGGTACCGCTATCTGTTAGTTTACTAATATAGTAGAATAAGGTTGCCATGATAGTCATCATGATCAATCCGCAAATCACAGAAATAAGTAGTGTGATTGTGTTTGAATTGCCAGCATCCATACTAGCAATACCACTCCATCCGAAAATGGTAAAAAAAGCAACCATGTTTTTAAAAGTGAAGAACTGAAATCCAGCACCTGTATCGGCATCTATTTCAGCATCAATATCACCAATATCATCAGTATCGGCGCCTATAAAGCTACCAATAAGAACAAATACAAAAATTAGCGTAAATACACCTGCTATTCCCCAATAAATTTGTTGAAAAGCGGTTAATTCAGAAAACCATTCCATCATAAAGCAATTATTTAAATGAGTTACTAAAAGTATATAAATTGCCTGAAATCGACAATTTTTATTTCGTTAATCAACTATCTTAGGGACAACTCCACAAAGTACTCAAAGAAAACCATTCTAAGTATTTTGTGGTAAGCCTTGGAGAATTAAACCTTTGGCTATCGCCCTGTGATTAAAACGGAAACGGCATTTCCTCCAAAGCCAACAGCATTTACCAATATTTTTGATAACTTTTTTGGGTGTTCTTGAGGTTGCGTAAACGGAACTTCAATTACTTGTTGATGTTGTAACATGAACATAGCCAATTCTAAACTTAACAAGCCAGAAGCACCGAAAGTATGACCAAGTTTCCATTTATTGGTAGTTAAAAATGGAGTTTTGTTACAAAATACTTTTTGAATCGCATTAATTTCTGATTGATCTCCTTTGATTGTTCCTGGAGCATGCATTACAATAGCGTCAATTTCATTAGGAGAAACAGTACCTAATGCCATTTTCATTGATTTTTGAAAGCATTCAGCATCGGTGGTAACAGAAGTATTGTGTTTTAAAACCTCAGTAGCATATCCAACACCTTCAATAAATGCCAAAGCATTTTCTTTAGTTCCTTTTTCTAAACAAAAAACAGAAGCAGCTTCACCTAAAACCATGGTGTTTTTGGTTTTGTTAAGGTCGAATGCTTTACATGGATATCCGTTTTTTTCTTTAGAATATACTTTTAATGCCTGCATTTGCGCGATGGTAAAATCAGTTAGCGAAGCTTCACTAGCACCAATCATAAATTTTTCTGACATTCCAGATTGTAACCAAGCGACACCATTTAACAAAGAATGTAATCCGGTTGAACAGGTTATAGAATGTGAAATTTCTGGTCCGTTGGTTTGTAAGTCGTGAGCTATCCAAGAGGAAATATTTCCTAAAGTAGTGGTTGGAGAACTTAAGGTAGATGATTTTCCTGTTGCTAAGAACTCTTTATGGTATTTTTCAAACAAAGAAGTAGCTCCACGAGAAGAACCGATGTTAATTCCGAAGTTGTCAGAAGCTTTCCAATTGGTTTGATCTATTGCTTTTCGAGCAACAAATAATGTATATAAAACAGACGGATCTAAGTTTTTATACTTGTTATCTGAATTTTGAACTTCTTCAATAGCAATCTTATCATCTTGAGATATTTGTGCAACCCAAGCTTTAAAGTTTTCAAACTCTTTTAAAGTTAAAAAATGCTGGTCGTTTAAATAGTTTTTCCAGATGTTTTCAGAAGAGCTTCCTAAAGCGGAAACGGATGCAAAAGACGTTATTGAGATGGGTTCTTTCAACACTATAAAATTTCAGCAAAAATAAAGGTAAAATCAGGGATTCTAAAGAAAATAAAAATATTTATCTTAGATGAAAATTTAGAGTAATGAGCGAACAAGGTCAGAAAAGTTGGTTTGGAAGAAATTGGCTGTGGTTTATTCCACTAACAGGGTGTTTAGGGTTTATTTTACTGATTGTTTTAGGTCTTGGTGCTGCGTTTTTTGGAGTGTCAAACATGATAAATAACGCAACTCCTGTAGAATATGCGATAGAGCTAGCAGCCAAAAATGAATTAGTTATTAAAAACTTAGGAGAACCTATAGAGAAATACGGGATTCCTTCAGGAAATATTTCGCTTACAAATGATGATGGAGATGTTGATTTTTCTATTCCAATAAGAGGAAATATAGGAGAAGGAACTTTAGTTGTTAGAGGAATTAAAATAGATGGCGAATGGGTTTATGAAGATTTGTACGTTCGAATTAGAGATACCCAAGAAGAGATTAATTTGTTAGAAAAAGAAAAGATTCTAGAGAGTATCTAGAACCTTTTTAATAGTTGTATATATTTTTTCAAGTTGCTCTTGCGTAATTACGTAAGGAGGTTGAATGTAAATAGTGTTTCCTAACGGACGTAAGAAAACACCTTCATCCATAAAAGATTTTAAAAGTTGGTCGCGAAGCGTTCCATAGCGACCGGAATTGGTGTTTAAATCAATCGCTAAAATGACACCTTTACATCTTGTTGAACTTACTTTTGGGTGGTTTTCTATTTTCTCAGCAAAGGCTTTATTATTTCTTTCAATAGATTGAATATTCTTTTGAATTTCTTGTGTCTGTAACAATTCAATACTAGCCAAAGCAGCACTACAAGCTATCGGATTTGCAGAATATGTATGGCAATGGAAAAAACCTTTAGAAATATCATTGTCTAAAAAAGCCGTGTAAATTTCTTCGGTACATGAAGTAATTGACATAGGAACCAATCCAGCAGTCAACGCTTTACTTAAACACATGATGTCTGGTTTGGTGGTAATTTCATCAGAAGCAAAATTGTTACCTGTTTTTCCAAAACCAGTCATAACCTCATCAGCAATAGTTAAAATGTCGTTCTTTTTGCAAATTGCTAGGATTTTATCTAAATCTTCAGCTTGGTGAATTTTCATTCCAGCCGCTCCTTGAACTAAGGGCTCGTAGATGAATCCCGCAACCTTATTTTCTAAAATAATTTTTTGTAGTTGTTCTAATATGAGGTTATTATTTTCTCCGTTTGGAACAGGAATACGTTGAATATCCATTAAAAAATCTTCAAACGGACCGTTGTATACCGATAATCCAGAAACAGACATCGCTCCGAAGGTATCACCATGAAAACCATCTTCAAAAGCAATAAATGTTGTGCGCTTTTCACCTTTATTAAAATAGTATTGTAATGCCATTTTAATACCAGCTTCTACAGCGGTAGAGCCGTTATCGTTAAAGAAAATTCTATTTTGATTTTCAGGGAGAATTTTAATCAATTCTTCTGATAGTTTTACAGCAGGTTCGTGGGTGAAATCACTAAACATTATTTGATCTAATGTTTGCATTTGTTGGTAAACTCTGCTTGTAATATAGTCGTTACAATGTCCAAACATACAGGTGTACCAAGACGAAATAGCATCGATATATTCGTTACCGTGTTCGTCGGTTAGTATGCATCCTTTTGCTTTTACAATTCCTAAACTATTTGGATGTGTTTGATGTTGTTTTAGCGGATGCCATAGATGTTTTTTATCGCGTTCTTGTAAGTTCATGTGTTTTGTTCTTTTGAAAAAGAGCTGTCAAATGTACAATAGAAATACATAAAACCACTCCCAAATAGGCAATAAACAACAGCCACATAATTGAGATTGAAAACAATTTAGAGAAAAATGCAGGAAAAACTAAAAAAGCTTCTGAAGTGAGTAAGAAAAAGGTGTAAACAATCCAGGTGCTTGTATGGGGTTTTGTTTCCAATTCCATCCAAATAAAAGGCAGGTACATTCCTAAAAATAGTAAATGTAACCAAGCTATGAGCATAAACCTATTCGTTATAACTAAGTTAGAAAAGTAAGGAACACTGCCAAAGCAATTCATAATTCCGATAAATAGTAGTATCCCAAAAAACAATTGGTATGTAAGCTTTTGCTTTGAAAATGATTTCTTTAGTTTTAGGAAAAATAATGTCAAAATTATTGAGCCAATACCTCCTATAATTTGAATAGCCAGATGATTAAAACTATACTTTAATGAGTGTGTATATAATAGTACAAGAGCACTAATAATTAAGATGGTTTGTTTTTTTGATAGCTCAACAGTTGTTCTTTGAAAAAGAATGGCAAGCATCCAAAGAAAAAAGGAACCGAAATATTGAAAGTGTAAGTAGAAAAAAATTGCTTGTTGATACCAAGGGGAACTTTGCATTTTCATTGCCATTAAAGGTCCAAGTGCATACGGACCGATAGAAGAAATGAAATGAAAGATTATTCCTGTTTTAATTAATATGAGGTCTGATTTTTCACCAACTAATCGTTTCCATAATCTGACGACCAGCCAATAACTAATCCATAAATGTAGGGTAGAGAATGTGATCGTAACTAATGCATATCCTTGAATGATGAATCCGACCAGTAAAATTGCTACACAAACTTGTAAAGCAAGATATAAACGGTAGGAAGTTTTGTCAATTCCGTTAGTAAATCGTGTAACAAGCAGTGCAATTAAAGCATTAAAAACAAAACCCAATAACATAATATGAGAATGGGAATGCAACACAAATTTAAAAGGAAAATTGGCAATACTTCCAGTAAAAGCATAACGCAAAACCAACCCTATAATAGCTCCTAAAAAACCAAAAAGTAGCGGAAAAAACCAAAGTTGTTTTGCGGTAACAGGTTTCATTTATAAATTACTTTTAAATAATTCAGCGTATTCTTTAATCACATTCTTATCGAAATAAGGTTCTTCTTCAATCCGTCCAATTACAGGAACATCTGTCATTTTTTTGATAATGTCTTCCGTTGTTTTATGTTCGTTTCCTGAAAAAATCAACGATACTTCAAATCCTTTTTCTTTTAATAAGTTAACTGTTAATAGGGTGTGATTGATACTTCCCAAATAATGACGAGACACAACAACAACTTTATAATCGGGTTTTATAGCATCAAGTAGGGTGTTTTTGTCGTTCAAAGGAACCAATAATCCACCAGCACCTTCAATAACTAAGTGGTTTTCGGTTACAGGTTCTTTGATGTTGTCAATTTCAATGGTAATTCCGTCAATTTCAGCAGCTGCATGCGGACTCATAGGAGTCTGTAAAGCATATGAATTAGGGTGAAAAACGGTTTTTGTATTTGAAATTAGTTTTTGAACTTTATGAGTGTCGGAATAGTCTATATCTCCTGATTGAATAGGTTTCCAGTAATCGGCTTGTAAGGCTTCGGTTATAATAGCAGAAGCAATTGTTTTGCCTACTTCTGTTGAAATTCCTGTAATAAAATATTTTTGCTGTTTCATGATACTACAAAAGTAGCAAGGTTCTCTAAAACATTGGTGATTTCTTCCTTAGAATTATAGGAGTGCAAACAAAAACGTAAACGTTCTTGATTTAATGGAACGGTTGGAGATAAAATAGGTTTTACATCAAATCCCTTTTGTTGCAATTGAGAAGCGATGTTTTTTACATGTTCATTACCAGAAATAATACAACAGTGAATGGCAGAAGTACTCTCAATAAAATGTAATTGTAACCTGTTTGATTCAGAAATGAAATGTAGAATGTTTTGCTCTAATTTTTTTCTAGAATGACTGTTTGATAATTCATCATAAGCAATTTTTATAGTAGCTAACGCATGAGGAGAAAGTCCTGTTGTGTAAATAAAACTACGCGCAAAATTAACAAGGTATTGTTGTAATTTCTTGCTTCCTAAAATAGCTGCTCCGTGACACCCTAAGCCTTTTCCGAAGGTAATAATTCGAGAGAAAACAGTATCTTCTAACTGTAGTTTTTGAATTAATCCGAAGTCGAAAACACCCAAAGCGTGCGCTTCATCTATTACCAAATGAACATTAGTGTGTTTTTTTACGATTTGTGACATCGATACCAAATCAGGAGAATCACCATCCATAGAAAAAACAGATTCGGTAATCACATAAATTTCTATGTCGTCATGCTGAACTCGTTTCAGCATCTCATCCAGATGAGTTATATCATTATGTTTAAACTTAAAAGATTTTGCATTGGATAATTGAATTCCATCTCTTATAGAGGCATGAATAAGTTCATCATATAAAATGATATCACCACGTTGAGGTACCGAAGCAAAAAAACCAATGTTTGCGTCGTAACCAGAGTTAAAAATTAATGCAGTTTCTGAGCTATGAATATTAGAAAGTTGTTTTTCAACTTCAGTATAAAGTGCATGATTTCCTGAGAGTAAACGCGAACCTGTTGCTCCGTTAATTTTGAGATTGTTGTCAATTAAATATTGATGTGTTTTGTCAAAGATAATTTCCGATTTAGCAAATCCTAAATAATCGTTGGAAGAAAAATCAATCAATGAATTTTCTTTACCAAGTTTTCTCAGAGAGTTTTGTGTTTCTCGTTGTGTAATTTTTTGATGTAGTTTCTTAGGAAATTGCATACTGTAAAAATAAAGAAGCGCTTTTTAATATCGTAGCTATTTAGTTAGAAATCTTTTAAAGGTAAAAGTGTTTGCTTTTTTTTAAGTCTCATTTTTAATTTCCTTATGTTTTTAGTTAAAATTAAAGTTTTTAATGGGTTTTATGTAAAAGTCTCACTTAAATAAGGTTAAATTTATCAGCTTTACTGAAAAGAATGCCGAATGCAACACTGTCTGTAATTGAAAACTCAAGACATGGGGCGGTAATAGATCAACCAGAGGCTTTTAATAAAGTGCTTGAAAATTTTCTGAATCATGAATAAAGTAGCGTTGATAACAGGAAGTACTAGCGGTATCGGCTTAGGTATTGCAGAGGCTTTTGCTAAAGCAGGTTACAATATTATGTTTCATGGTTTGGAGGAGGATGGTGCTAAAATAGCAAAAAGCGTAGGAGATAAGTATAATGTAAAAGTTTCTTTTTCAAATGCAAATTTGTTGGTTACAGATGAGGTTGAAGAATTAATAGAGCAAACAATAAAAGTGTTCGATGCATTGCATGTGTTGGTTAATAATGCAGGGATACAGTATGTTTCTCCTGTAGAAGATTTTCCGAATAATAAGTATGAAAGTATTATTGCTATTAATATGAACGCTGCTTTCTATGCTTCAAAAAAAGCGTGGAATTTTATGAAGGATCAGAAATTCGGTAGAATTATCAATGTTTCATCAGTTCATGGTTTGAGGGCATCTGAGTTTAAAACAGCCTATGTAACAGCAAAACATGGTGTAATAGGTATGACAAAGGTTCTGGCTTTAGAAGGTGCGTCTTATAATATAACATGTAATGCAATTTGTCCAGGGTATGTAAAAACACCTTTAGTAGAGGGGCAAATAAAAGACCAAGCCAAAGCACATCAGATGACAGAAGAAGAAGTTGTTGAAAAAGTAATGCTGAAAAAACAGGCGGTAAAACAGTTTGTTCCGTTGGAAACAATTGCTGATATGGCTCTGTTATTGGCAAAAGACACTTCATCAACTATTACTGGAACTTCGTTTGCTTTAGATGGAGGCTGGAGTGCGCAGTAATCTGTAATGAAAACTTTGTTTCATTAATTTAGTATATACAAGAGCAGAAGTCTGACTTACTACTTGTTAGTAAGTTGGGCTTTTGTGTAATTTTAAGTTTAGGTAAAATAAAAAATCCGATTTACTTACGTAAATCGGATTTTTTTGGCTCCTCAACCTGGACTCGAACCAGGGACCCTCTGATTAACAGTCAGATGCTCTAACCAACTGAGCTATTGAGGAATGTTCTTGTAGAACAATCTATATTTGTTGTAGAAATTATCGGCTTCTACGTTGCCTTTGGCTCCTCAACCTGGACTCGAACCAGGGACCCTCTGATTAACAGTCAGATGCTCTAACCAACTGAGCTATTGAGGAATTTAAGACGTACTTGTCTTAAAATGCGAGTGCAAATTTAAGTCCTTTTTTTATATCTGCAAATTATTTTTTTAAAAAAAATAAAACTATTTTTCTTGATGCTGAAATTCAGTGTTTTATTTTAATAAAAAGAGGCGTGCTTAACGCAAATTTAACAAAAACTAAAAACTCGTTAAAGAGTTTAAAATTAGGCTAAAAAGGAGTGCTATTTTTGGTAAAAGTTGTACTTTTGTCAACATTATTCTTATAGATAGAAAAGTATAACAAAATATATGGACAAGTTTTCGTTCTTAAACGCAGCACACGCAGGTTTTATAGGTGATTTGTATGAACAATATCAAAAAAATCCTGATGCGATAGAACCAAGTTGGAGAAGTTTTTTTCAAGGATATGATTTGGCTAACGAGAATTATTCATTAACAGATGAAGAAGTTTCGATAGAAGTCCCTGAAGAAGTACGTAAAGAATTTTTAGTAATCGATTTAATCAACGGTTACCGCACACGTGGACATTTGTTTACCAAAACAAACCCAGTTCGTAACAGAAGAACTTACACGCCAACTTTAGAAATTGAGAACTTTGGGTTAAATCAAGGAGATTTATCCACAGTTTTTAATGCAGGTGAAATTTTAGGTATAGGTCCTAAAAGCTTAGCTGAGATTATAGATTATTTAAAATCTGTATTCTGTGAGAGCATCGGAGTTGAGTATATGTATGTACGCAACCCTGAAGAGTTAAAGTGGTGGAATGAGCGTTTAAATAAAAACGCAAACCATCCTAGTTATGATGTAGCATCGAAAAAGTATATTCTTACCAAATTAAACCAAGCCTCAACTTTTGAAAGTTTCTTGCAAACAAAATATGTTGGGCAAAAGCGTTTCTCTGTTGAAGGTGGTGAAACCTTAATTCCTGGGGTAAGTGTAGCACTTAGAGATGCAGCTGAGTTGTATGGTGTAGAAGAATGTGTGTTAGGAATGGCACACCGTGGACGTTTGAATACCTTAGTAAATATCTTTAAAAAACCAATTCGCGATTTATTTAGTGAATTTGAAGGGAAAGATTTTGAAGACCAAGATATTGATGGGGATGTAAAATACCACTTAGGGTTAACCTTAAGCAAAGAGTATCAAGGAGGTCAAAAAATGAAAATGAATTTAGTTCCTAACCCATCTCATTTAGAAACAGTAGATGCTGTTGCTGAAGGAATTGTTAGAGCTAAGATAGATAAAGATTACGAAGGAAATGAAAATAAGATCCTTCCAATCTTAGTACACGGAGATGCTGCAATTGCAGGTCAAGGTATTGTATACGAAGTTGTGCAAATGGCACAGTTAAACGGATACAAAACAGGAGGTACTATTCACGTAGTAGTAAACAACCAGGTAGGATTCACTACTAACTACTTAGATGCGCGTTCAAGTACGTATTGTACAGATGTTGCTAAAGTAACTTTATCACCAGTATTACATGTAAATGCTGATGATGCAGAAGCTGTTTGTCACGCAATGGAAATGGCTGTTGAATATCGTATGAAATTCAACAAAGACATTTTTATT
The DNA here is from genome assembly GCF_051200845.1 of Tenacibaculum sp. A30. Classification (NCBI taxonomy): domain Bacteria; kingdom Pseudomonadati; phylum Bacteroidota; class Flavobacteriia; order Flavobacteriales; family Flavobacteriaceae; genus Tenacibaculum; species Tenacibaculum sp. A30. The sequence continues at coordinate 1,553,713 of NZ_CP195160.1, read as the reverse complement.
GATTTATTAGGATATCGTAAATACGGTCATAACGAAGGTGATGAACCTCGTTTTACGCAGCCTAAATTATACAAAGCAATTTCTAAGCATAAAAATGCTAGAGAAATTTATGCAAATAAATTAATTGCTGAAGGAAGCATTACTGCTGACTACTTAAAAGAGATTACTGAAGAATTCAAATCACATTTAGAAGTTGAGTTTGCTGAATCTAAAAAGAAAGAAACAGCAAAAATTCAAGAATTCATGCCTGATGTTTGGGAAGGTTTTGTACGTAAGCAGTTACAACATATGTTGCAACCTGTAGATACAACCTACTCGGTAGAAGGTTTAAAAGATATTGCAAGAGTTATTTCGAAAACTCCAGAAGGACATAAGTTTGTTCGTAAAGCAGAGCGTATTTTACACGGTCGTGAAAAAATGGTTTTTGAAGATAACTTGTTAGATTGGGGTACTGCTGAAAACTTAGCATACGGTACTTTATTAGAAGAAGGTTACGATATTCGTATTTCTGGAGAAGATGTAGAAAGAGGAACATTCTCTCACCGTCATGCGATTATGCGTGATGAAGATACCTTAGAGCGTGTTAACTTATTAAACACAAACCCTAAGAATAAAGGAGAGATGACGATTTACAACTCTCACTTATCAGAATATGGGGTGTTAGGTTTCGACTACGGATATGCAATGGCAGCTCCAAATACCTTAACAATTTGGGAAGCTCAGTTTGGTGATTTTGCTAACGGAGCACAAATTATGTTCGATCAATATATTTCTTCGGCAGAAGATAAGTGGAAGTTACAAAACGGATTGGTAATGTTGCTACCTCATGGATACGAAGGTCAAGGACCAGAGCACTCATCAGGAAGAATTGAACGTTTCTTACAATCATCGTCAACTGATAACTGGACAATTGCAAACTGTTCTACACCAGCAAACATGTACCACATTTTGCGTCGTCAGATGAAGCGTGATTTTAGAAAACCGTTAGTTGTTTTTACTCCAAAAAGTTTATTACGTTTACCAAAAGCTGTAAATCCTATTGAAGATTTAGCGAACGGAACATTCCAAGAAGTAATTGACGATACGATTGATACTTCAAAAGCTAAGAAAATGGTGTTCTGTACAGGTAAGTTCTATTATGATTTATTAGAAGAACGTGAAAAGCTTGGTAGAGAAGATGTAGCTTTAGTTCGTATAGAGCAGTTATTCCCATTACACAATGATAAAATTAAAGAGGTGATGGATAAGTATCCAAATGTAGAGCGTTATGTTTGGGCACAAGAAGAACCTAAAAACATGGGAGCTTGGAGTTATATGTTAGAGCGTTTTGAATTGGCTAGATTAGAATGTGCTTCAGAAGAGTATCGTTCATCACCAGCAGCAGGTTCAGGAGCACGATTTAGAAGACGTCATCAAGCTATTATTGATAAGGTTTTTGATTAAAAAATAAATGCGTTAGGGATTGAAGCAAGCTACCGTGTAGCGCGTAAAGCCCGACCCGATAGGGAAACGCCCAAATAAAAGAAATAAAATAATTCAGATATATAAAATTTAGAACTGATGGTTTTAGAAATGAAAGTTCCTTCTCCGGGGGAATCAATTACAGAAGTAGAAATCGCAACTTGGTTAGTTGAAGATGGTGATTACGTTGAGAAAGATCAACCAATTGCCGAAGTAGATTCTGACAAAGCAACGTTAGAATTGCCTGCGGAAGAAAGCGGAATAATCACTTTAAAAGCTGAAGAAGGTGATGCAGTAGCAGTAGGAGCTGTAGTTTGTCATATTGATATGAGTGCAGCAAAACCTGACGGAGCAGCAGCGCCAAAAGCTGAAGCACCTAAAGCTGAAGAGAAAAAAGAGACACCTAAAGCTGAGCCAGTTAAAGAAACATACGCAACAGGTACAGCATCTCCAGCAGCTAAGAAAGTATTAGCTGAAAAAGGAATGAGTGCAGCTGACGTTCAAGGAACTGGTAAAGATGGTCGTGTAACTAAAGAAGACGCTGTAAATGCGGTTCCATCAATGGGAACTCCAGGAACAGGTTCTCGTACTAGTGAGCGTAAGAAATTATCTATGTTACGTCGTAAAGTTGCAGAGCGTTTAGTTTCTGTAAAGAACGAAACTGCGATGTTAACTACGTTTAACGAAGTGAACATGCAGCCAATTTTCGATTTACGTAATGAGTATAAAGATGCGTTTAAAGCGAAACACGGTGTAGGTTTAGGGTTTATGTCATTCTTTACTTTAGCAGTGGTAAGAGCATTAAAAATGTATCCAGACGTAAACTCTATGATTGATGGAGATTACAAAGTAAGCCACGATTTCCAAGATATTTCTATTGCAGTATCAGGTCCTAAAGGATTAATGGTTCCAGTAATTAGAAATGCTGAAAATTTAACGTTCAGAGGAGTTGAAAGCGAAGTAAAACGTTTAGCATTACGTGCTCGTGATGGACAAATTACGGTTGATGAAATGACAGGAGGTACATTTACGATCACTAACGGTGGTGTATTTGGTTCTATGTTATCTACACCAATTATCAACCCTCCACAAAGTGGAATTTTAGGAATGCACAACATCGTTAATCGTCCAATGGCGGTAAATGGTGAGGTAGTAATTCAACCAATTATGTATGTAGCGTTATCATACGATCACAGAATTATTGATGGTCGTGAGTCTGTTGGATTCTTAGTTGCTGTAAAAGAAGCGTTAGAAAATCCAGTAGAATTATTAATGGATAACAATCCTAATAAAGCCTTAGAAATGTAAATCTTGATTGTTAGAAATTTAGACAATTAGATTTTTAGATATTGAAATCCCGTACAAAATGTACGGGATTTTTTATGTAAAAAAATCACTAATTTTAATAGCTATAAAATCAGGTGATTGTGAAAGTTATTAAAGAAGGATTTACCATTTATCATAATTTCCCTATAAAGGCGTTGTCTAACAAAGTTTTTAAAGCGATTGCTAATCCAGATGAGTTAGTGCATTGGTGGCCACTTAAATGTAGTGGAAAACCTACAATAGGAGCAGAATACAACTTCTTTTTTGGCGAACCATACAATTGGTTTGGCGAAGTAGTTGAGTGTAAAGAAAACACTTCTTTTCACATAAAAATGACGAAATCAGATAAGGATTGGAACCCGACTACTTTTGGTTTTGATTTGTTTGAAAAAGATGATGGAGTTACTTGGGTGCATTTTTTTCATAAAGGATGGATAGAACAAAACGATCATTTTAAACACTCTTCCTATTGTTGGGCGTTGTTATTAAACGGACTTAAAAATTATGTTGAAAAAGGGATTATTATTCCTTTTGAAAAAAGAAATTAAAAAATATAATTATGAAACTAGGGGCATTTTCAATCAGTTTGGCAGTAAAAGACATTGATAAATCGAAAGAGTTTTACGAAATGTTAGGTTTTACTGTTTTTGCAGGACAAGTAGAAAAGAATTATTTAATTATGAAAAATGGTAATTCATTAATTGGATTGTTTCAGGGAATGTTTGAAAACAACATCTTAACATTTAACCCGGGGTGGGATGAAAGCGCCAACAAACTAGATGATTTTGACGATGTAAGAACGATTCAACAGCATATAAAAGCAAATCACATCAAATTAAAAAGAGAAGTTGCATCTGGCACTTCAGGTCCTGGAAGCATTGTTTTTTTTGACCCTGATGGAAACACGATTTTAATAGACCAGCATGTATAAATGAAAAACGGAAAACCAATTTTGATTTTCCGTTTTTTTATCTTTTAAAGTGATAATTCTTATTTTTTACCAGCAAAAGAACTTAAGGCAATTGCTATAACACCAACGGCTATTGTAATGTATGAATTAGTGTTGTCTTGTACTTTTATTAAATCTACATCTCCGATAGAGACTTGTGTTTCTGGTTGTACAAGAGTGTAAACTCCGTAAGCTAAAATTACGATTCCAGCTATTAGTACTATCGATCTGAAGTTTTTGCCCATAATTAATTGTTTTTCATAAAGATATGAAAAAACAACTTATAGTTCAAAACCGATATTAACGCCTAATTTGTTGGCGATTAATTGGGTAATTCTTTTTTTAACTTCAGGTATTTTAACACTTTCTAAAACAGTGTTAGCAAAAGCATACATTAATAAAGCGTTGGCTTCTTTCTTAGGAATACCTCTTTGTTGCATATAAAATAATGCTTGATCGTCTAATTGACCAATAGTACAACCATGTGAACACTTTACATCATCAGCAAAAATTTCTAACTGTGGCTTAGCATTTATTGTAGCTTTATCACTAATTAAAATATTGTTGTTTTGTTGATACGCATTGGTTTTTTGAGCTTCCTTTTCAACAATAACCTTCCCGTTGAATACACCAGTTGAACGATCCCCGTATATACCTTTATAGTCTTGATGACTTTCACAATTAGGCTCTATATGGTTTACTAAAGTGTGATGATCTACGTGTTGTTTACCTTCAATAATAGTGATTCCTTTCAAAATAGAGTTGATATGCTCTCCTTTCTGATAGAAATTTAAGTTGTTACGAGTAATGTTTCCACCAAAAGAGAAGGTGTGTACAGAACAAGTGCTTTCTTTTTGTTGCTCAATGTAAGTATTGTCAATTAAAGAAGCATTTTCGTTATCATTTTGAATCTTATAATAGTCTACTGTTGCATGGGTGTCTGTAAAAATTTCAGTTACAGAATTCGTTAAAACAGCATTACTATTAAGATTTTGATGACGTTCTATAATTTGAACATGTGCGTTTTTTTCAACAACAATCAAATTACGAGGTTGTAACATTGCTGCATTTTCTTTTCCTGTATTAAAGTTGATAATTTGAATAGGTTTTTCAACCTCAACATTTTTAGGAATGTGAATAAAAGCACCTTCGGAAGCAAATGCTGTGTTTAAAGAAGTTAAATTATCTTGCTTAGCTATCTTATTAAAATACTTTTCTATTACAGGTTTATATTTATCTTTTGAAAAAGCAGCTGATAATAAACAAACATCTTTTCCATCATGAGTAGTGCTTGATAAAAATGAACTGTATTTACCATCTACAAAAACAATTTTGTAGCTGTCTATTTCATGAATAAAATATTTCTTTACATCTGCTAACTCAACCGCAGCTTCACGATCAGGAAATATGCTGTAATCTTCTTTTAAAATTGAATTTAAAGAGGTGTATTTCCAAGCTTCTAACTTTTTAGTAGGAAACCCTAACTTTTCAAAGTTTTGTAGTGCTTTTGTTCTGATTTCGTGTAAATCAGAGTTGATATTTATACCATTTTCAAAAGCTACGTATGATGATAATATTTTTTCTTTTAACTCCATTGTTTCTTGCTATCATTACATCCTAGCAGTAATTAAAAATTAATTACGCTAATTCGTTTTTAATCCAATCGTATCCTTTTTCTTCAAGCTCTAAAGCAAGAGAAGCATCTCCTGTTTTAACGATTTTTCCATCGTGTAAAACGTGTACATAGTCAGGAACGATATAATCTAATAAACGTTGGTAGTGCGTAATAACTACTACAGCGTTGTCTTTAGATTTTAATTTGTTAACTCCGTTAGCAACAATACGTAGTGCATCGATATCTAAACCAGAGTCTGTTTCATCTAAAATAGCTAGTTTAGGCTCTAACATTGCCATTTGAAAAATCTCATTACGCTTTTTTTCACCTCCAGAAAATCCTTCATTTAAAGAACGAGATAAGAACTTACGATCGATTTCTAACAATTCTGATTTTTCACGAATCTTTTTTAGCATTTCTTTAGCAGGCATTTCTTCTAAACCTTGAGCTTTACGAGATTCATTAATCGCAGTTTTGATAAAGTTCGTAACAGTTACCCCAGGAATTTCTACAGGGTACTGGAACGATAAGAATACTCCAGCGTGAGCTCTTTCTTCAGGAGCTAATTCGCTAATATCTACACCTTCTAATTCAATAGAACCAGCAGTCATTTCGTAAGTTTCATTACCGGCAATTACAGATGATAAGGTACTTTTACCAGCACCGTTAGGTCCCATAATTGCATGAACCTCTCCTGCTTTTACTTCTAAATTAATTCCTTTAAGAATATCTTTATCTTCTACCTGTGCGTGTAAGTTTTCTATTTTTAACATGTTTCTATGTTATTTTGCTTTTTTCATCAAAAAGCATTTTTTATTATTTTGAAGTTTTCAAATTAACGTATTCATTAATTATCCAACACTTCCTTCTAAACTAATTTCTAATAATTTTTGAGCTTCTACAGCAAACTCCATTGGTAATTTATTTAGTACTTCTTTACTAAATCCGTTTACAATTAACGCAATGGCTTTTTCAGTGTCAATACCACGTTGGTTACAGTAGAATAATTGGTCTTCACCAATTTTGCTAGTGGTAGCTTCGTGTTCTATTTGAGCTGATTTATTTTTTGCTTCAATGTAAGGGAAGGTATGTGCACCACACTCATTACCCATTAATAAAGAATCACATTGTGAGAAGTTACGTGCATTTTCTGCTCTGGAATTGATTTGTACCAATCCGCGGTAACTGTTCTGTGATTTTCCAGCAGAAATTCCCTTAGAAATAATAGTTGACTTAGTGTTTTTTCCTAAGTGAATCATTTTAGTTCCAGTATCTGCTTGCTGGTGGTTGTTAGTAACTGCAATTGAGTAAAACTCTCCAACAGAATTATTTCCTTTTAAAATACAACTTGGATATTTCCAGGTAATTGCTGAACCTGTTTCAACCTGTGTCCAAGAAATTTTTGCATTGGTTTCGCATAATCCTCTTTTTGTCACAAAGTTGAAAACACCACCTTTTCCTTCTGAATCTCCAGGGAACCAGTTTTGTACGGTTGAATATTTTATTTCGGCATCGTCTAAAGCAATTAGCTCTACTACTGCTGCGTGTAATTGATTTTCATCACGTTGAGGAGCGGTACATCCTTCTAAGTAAGAAACATAACTGCTTTCATCAGCAACAACTAAAGTACGCTCGAATTGCCCTGTTCCTCCTTCGTTAATACGGAAGTACGTAGATAGTTCCATAGGACAACGAACTCCTTTTGGAATATAACAGAAAGATCCGTCAGAGAATACAGCAGAGTTTAATGCTGCATAAAAGTTGTCAGTTGGTGGAACAACAGAACCGATGTATTTTCTTACTAATTCTGGGTGCTCTTGTATAGCTTCAGAAATTGGCATAAAAATAATTCCTTTCTCAGCCAACGTTTCTTTAAAAGTAGTAGCTACCGAAACAGAATCCATTACAATATCAACTGCTACATTTGCTAACCTTTTTTGCTCTTCTAAAGAAATTCCTAGTTTTTCAAAAGTAGCCAATAACTCAGGGTCTACTTCGTCTAAACTGTTTAATTTAGGTTTTTGTTTAGGAGCTGAGTAGTAAGAAATATCTTGAAAACTTGGTTTTTTATAGGTAACATTTGCCCACTCTGGTTCTTCCATTTGTTCCCAAATTCTAAAAGCTTCTAAACGCCATTCAGTCATCCATTCTGGTTCGTTTTTCTTTTTAGAAATGGCACGAACGATATCCTCGTTTATCCCATTAGGAAACTTTTCACTCTCAATATCAGTATAAAAACCGTACTCGTATTCTTTGGTTTTTAATTCTTCTCTTAAATCGTCCTCGGTGTATTTACTCATCAGTATTTTTGTATTCTTTTTGATGTATAGGTTTTACAGAGAAAAACTTTCTCCACAACCACAAGTTCTGTTAGCATTAGGATTGTTAAACACAAAGCCTTTACCGTTTAAACCTCCAGAATATTCTAAAGTTGTACCCACTAAGTATAAAAAGCTTTTTTTGTCAACAACAATTTTCACTTCATTGTCTTCAAAAACTTTATCGTTTTCCTGTTGGGTTTTGTCAAAAGTTAAGTCGTATGATAATCCTGAGCAACCACCACTTTTTACTCCAACGCGAACAAAGTCGGTTGTAGTATCAAATCCATCATCTGTCATTAATTCAATGACTTTCTTTTTTGCTGTGTCTGAAACTTTTATCATCGTTTAAATAGATTAAATCTAAGTGAATTGCAAAGATAATGACAAAATATGATTTATGTCATGTTTTGAAATGAATATAGTTATTAAACAATAAATTTTGCCTATACCTTAAATCCTGCAGTAAATTGTTGTTATATTATTGTTGAAAATCAGGATTGTTTATAAAATTCTTATCTAAAAAGCAGGCGGTTTTTAAATCAGTTTTATAATATCTTACTGAGAAATAGCTCCTAAGCTAAAAACACCAGATTTTCCGTTTTCAGATATTAGTTTTTGAGCTTCAAAATCTGAAGTTAACTCATTATTTTTCTCATAAATATTCCAATCATTAGGTGACTTAAACCAGCCAGCAACATTCATTTTAAGTTCTATAGTAGCGTCATTTTTTAATGAAATAGAGCCTGTTTCGATTGAAAAAGAAGTATCGAGAATAGAGTCTTTTTCTTTATCGTAAGCTCTTGCAGTATAAAATTTATAAGGGTTTTGTACTCCTAATGTATCTTTATATTGTCCTTCTAATTGCATAAAATGATATCCGCCACCTATTGAGTCAGGAACATTCCAAGAAGCGGTAGTTAAGTCGCTATAAGCATTGCTAATATTATCATTTCCAGTAAAACCAAAAGTAAAAAATAATTTATAAGCACCTTCAGAAATTTTTTGAGGCAATGTGTAGGTTAGGCTATCTGTATTATTAATATCTATTAATTTATAACTCTCAAACTTTGTTGTGTCATTAGCTCCATTAATAAGAGCAACATTTGAAATTAAATAACGCAACTTGTTTACTGTAAGTTTAGCTCCTAATTTGTTCGTAAATTCAGTGTTGTTTAAGTCAGATTTTTCAATTAAAGTACCATCCCAATTTTGAGTGAATTTTAGTTTTACCGATACATCTTTTATTAGTTCATCATTATCTGAACTGCAAGAAAAAAGAAGTACGCTAAGAGTTAGAGTTAAAAAATATTTCATGTGCTTTTTATTAAAAATCAATGAGAATAAACACGTTTTTTATAATGTGTACAAGAATCATTGAGTCATGACAAAAATAATAAACCCTCTTGTATTTAATGCCGTTTTACTCGTATATATTATAGAGGATTTTAGGTGTTGAAAATCAAAATGAATGATTACCTAGGTTAAGTAAGGTTGTTTATGTACTTGTCATTATCTTTGCAGCATGTTAGAAGATAAAAATCAAGAAAGAACTTCGTTGGCTGAACTTGGAGAGTTCGGATTAATCAACCATTTAACAAAGCATTTTAAAATGTACCATTCTTCAACAGTAAAAGGTGTTGGAGATGATGCAGCGGTTATTAAATCTTCAAATGAAGAAACTGTAATCACTACAGACTTGCTGGTAGAAGGTGTGCATTTTGATTTAAGTTATATGCCGTTAAAGCATTTGGGATACAAGGCGGTAATGGTGAATTTATCAGATGTATATGCAATGAATGCAACTGCAGAGCAAATCACTGTATCGATAGCAGTGTCTAATCGTTTTCCGTTAGAAGCTATTGAAGAGTTGTATGCCGGAATTCAGTTAGCGTGTGATACTTATAAGGTTGATTTAATTGGAGGTGATACGACTTCATCAACTAAAGGAATACTAATTTCTATTACTGCGATTGGAACTGCTAAAAAAGAGGATATTGTATATAGAAATGGAGCAAAACCAACAGATTTAATCGTAGTTTCTGGAGATTTAGGTGCAGCGTATTTAGGATTACAAGTTTTAGAAAGAGAAAAGCAAGTATTTCAGGTGAACCCTCAAAACCAACCAGATTTAGATAATTATACGTATATCATAGAGCGTCAATTAAAGCCAGAAGCACGTAAAGATATTCCTGAGTTGTTAAAAGAGTTAGAGGTAAAACCAACTTCTATGATAGATATTTCAGATGGATTGTCTTCTGAAATTATGCACATCTGTACGCAAAGTAAAACAGGATGTAAGATTTATGAGGATAAATTACCATTAGATCCACAAGTAATTGCAACTTCTGAAGAGTTTAATATGGATTCAACGATGATTGCTTTAAGTGGAGGAGAAGATTATGAATTGTTGTTTACAGTGTCAATTGATGATTATGATAAAATAAAAGGAAATCCGAATTTAACTGTAATTGGTCATATTACTGAAGAAAATCAAGGAATAAATTTAGTAACTCGTGCAAATCAAGAAATTGAATTAAAAGCACAAGGTTGGAATTCTTTTAATAAAAAGTAGAGGAGAACAAGATATAATAGGTTAAGCATCCATGTTTGGGTGCTTTTTTAGTTTTAAAGAGGCTTTTTTTTAATTATTTTGGAATACGAGTTTTGGTATAAAAATTGTATCTTAGTCAGACAGTAAAAAGAATATTAACAAAAAATCAAAAAAGAGAATGGGAATTTTTTCATTTATTAAAAATGCCGGGGCAAAAGTATTCGGTATCGGTAAAACAACTGAAGAAGAAGCGGCAGAAAAAGCTGCTAAATTAGTAGACGCTGTACGTAAATTAGAGCTTTCTGTTGAAAATCTAGCGGTTAATGTAGATGATGACAAAGCTACAGTTACAGGTGAAGCGGCTGATTTAGCAACAAAAGAAAAAGTAGTTTTAGTAGTAGGAAATACTGAAGGAATTGCTTCTGTAGAAGATAACATGACTGTTAAAGAAGTTGAAGTTATCGAAGAAGCTGCTATGGCACAATTTCACACTGTAGTTAGTGGAGATTCATTAAGTAAAATAGCAAAAGAGTTTTATGGTGATGCAATGAAGTATCCTGTAATTTTTGAAGCAAACAAGCCAATGTTAACACACCCAGATAAAATTTATCCAGGGCAAGTATTAAGAATACCACCTTTAGTGGACTAATCAAAAGTTAATCAACCAAAGGAAAAAGCACCGTATATACGGTGCTTTTTTAGTTGAATAATATGCTATTAAAAGAAGTGTTTAGGATAATAAAGTAACAGAAAACAAGAAATTAATTGTCATCTTTGCAACTGTTTTCAAACTCACTAAAAAATGAATCAAAGAGCGCTGGCATTAACAGCAACATCTATTGCAACACTTATTTACGGAGTAACTTTTACGGTAGCTAAAGAAGTAATGGAAGAACATATACAACCGTTTGGGTTTATATTGCTTCGTGTTGGAGGTGCTGCTACGGTCTTTTGGTTGTTAGGGTTGTTTGTAAAAGCTCCTTCAATAGAAAAATCGGACTATAAAAATGTAGCAATGGCGGCTTTTTTTGGAATCGCTTTAAATATGCTTACTTTTTTTAAAGGATTAAGTTATACTACGCCTATAAGTGCATCGGTAATGATGGTAACCACACCAATTTTAGTGTTAATTTTTGCAAGTATACTTCTTAAAGAGAAATTAATTCTTAGAAAAATAGCTGGAGTTGTTGTTGGTTTAATAGGAGCTGTGATTTTAATTGCTTACGGAAATCCGTTGAAAGGAGATGCTTCTAATATGATGCTAGGAAATTTTTTAGTATTTATCAATGCCGCATCGTATGCAATGTACTTAGTTATTGTTAAAAAACTTATTGAAAAATACAATCCGATTGTGTTTGTGAAATGGTTGTATCTCTTCGGATTGTTATTAGTGTTCCCTTTCGGAATTTCTGAGCTATTAGAGGTTCAATGGCAAACAATGCCAACAAATATTTATTTAAAAGCAGGGTTTGTGGTTTTGTTTACTACTTGTATAACCTACTTGTTCAACTTATTTGCGCTGTCTAAATTAAAACCCACAACGGTAAGTGTTTTTATATATTTGCAACCAGTAGTGGCAGCAATTTACGCATTAATAGTAGGAAGTGACCATTTGGATATGGTTAAAATAGGTGCTGCATTATTGATATTTTTTGGAGTGTTTCTAGTAACAAAACGTCCTACTGAAACTCCGAATAAATAAATGTATCTTTGCGGATTATTAAACCGAAGTTATGATACAATCTATGACGGGGTACGGTAAATCTGTACTACATCTACCTTCTAAAAAAGTTACGATTGAAGTTAAATCGTTAAACAGTAAAAATTTAGATTTAAACACTCGAATTCCTTCTTACTACAGAGAAAAAGAACTAGATGTTCGTAAAAAACTAGCAAGTAGTTTAGTACGAGGTAAGGTAGATTTTTCTATTTATGTTGAAATGACTGCGGATGAAACTTCAACTACGGTAAATACTGGTGTGGTACGAGAGTATATGCAACAGTTAAGAAATGTAACGCAAGTAGGAACTTCTGATGATGTTGAGTTAATGAAAATGGCAGTAAGAATGCCAGATGCTTTAAAAACAGAACGTGAAGAGTTAGATGAAGAAGAGTGGAATCAAATAGATGCTCATATTGATGAAGCTTTAAAAGAAATTATTCAATATAGAATAGATGAAGCACAGTCGTTAGAAGAAGATTTCAAAACGAGAATTGCCAATATTCAAACAGCTTTAGAAGAAGTTAAAAAGTTAGATGGTGATAGAATAGCTCATGTAAAAGAGCGTTTGCAAAAAGCATTAACTGATTTAAAAGTTGAAGTAGATGAAAATCGTTTTGAACAAGAGTTAATTTACTATTTAGAAAAATTAGATATTAACGAAGAAAAAGTACGTTTGGCGAACCATCTAGAGTATTTTTTACAGCAATTAGAAACGTCAGATTCTAATGGTAAAAAATTAGGTTTTATCGTACAAGAAATAGGTAGAGAGATTAATACTACAGGGTCTAAGGCTAATTTTGCACCAATACAAAAATTAGTCATTCAAATGAAAGACGAGTTAGAAAAAATAAAAGAGCAAATTTTAAACGTTTTATAAAAATGTCGGAAGAATTTAAAGGGAAATTATTTGTGTTTTCAGCACCGTCAGGTTCAGGTAAAACTACAATTGTACGTCACTTATTGGCTCAAGAACGTTTTAATTTAGAGTTTTCAATTTCTGCGACTTCAAGAGCACCAAGAGGAGAAGAAGTTGATGGAAAAGATTATTATTTTATTTCAGCAGAAGAGTTCAAACAAAAAATAAAAAACGACGAGTTTTTAGAGTGGGAAGAAGTATATCGTGACAACTTTTATGGAACATTAAAAACCGAAGTAGAACGTATTTGGGCTCAAAAGAAACACGTAATTTTTGATATTGATGTTGTTGGAGGATTACGTATTAAAAAGAAATTTCCAGAAGAAACTTTAGCTGTTTTTGTAAAGCCACCAAGTGTTGATGAGTTAAAAATTCGCTTAAAGAAAAGAAGTACTGAAAGCGAAGATAAAATCAATATGCGTATCGCAAAAGCTTCGGTAGAATTGGCTACAGCACCGCAGTTTGATAAAATCATTAAAAACTACGAATTACCTGTAGCTTTACAAGAAGCAGAAGACTTAGTAGACGATTTTTTGGGAATAAAAAAAGTAATTAAAGAATAACTTAGTATTTAGGTCTAGGTTCTAGTATTTTTAAATATGAAAAACATAGGATTATACTTCGGAACTTTTAATCCAATTCATATAGGGCATTTAATCATAGCCAATCACATGGTTGAGTATTCTGACTTAGATGAAATTTGGATGGTGGTAACACCTCACAACCCATTTAAAAAGAAAAGTTCATTGTTAGATAATCATCATCGTTTAGATATGGTGTATTTGGCCACTGAAGAGTATGAAAAAATCCAACCGTCAGATATAGAGTTTAGGCTTCCTCAACCAAATTATACAATTAACACATTAGCACATATTTCTGAAAAACACCCAAATTATACATTTAGTTTAATCATGGGTGAGGATAATCTGAAAAGCTTGCATAAGTGGAAAAACTATGAGGCTATTTTAGAAGATTATCACATATATGTGTACCCTAGAGTTTCTGAAGGAATTGTAGAAAATCAGTTCAAGAATCACGAGAAGATTCATAGAGTTGATGCTCCGATAGTAGAAGTTTCTTCAACCATGATACGAAAAGCGATAAAAGAAGAAAAAAACTGCAAACCTTTACTACCATATAAAGTTTGGAAGTATATAGACGAGATGAACTTTTATAAAAAATAGTTTCGCCACTTTTTCGTTGTATATTTGAATCCCAAACAAGTATAAAACGTGTCAAAAAACAAGAAAAAAAGAAAGCTTAAACAGAAGCTTACAGATAAGTACAGACTGGTAATTTTAAATGAAGATACATTTCAAGAACGATTTTCTTTAAAGTTATCGAGGTTAAATGTATTTGTTTTTAGTGGAGTGTTTTCAATACTTCTTATAGTTTTAACAACGCTATTAATTGCATTTACTGGAATACGAGAGTATATTCCTGGTTACTCTTCAACCGCATTAAAAAGGAAAGCTACTAGGTTAACTTATGAAGCGGATTCTTTAAAAAACAGGTTAGCAATTATAGAAAGTTACACAAAGGCGTTAAAGCCCGTGTTAACTGGTGATATAGAACCTGAAAAAATAGATTCTATAACAACCGAAATGCAAACAATTGTAGTTGATGAAACTAAACTGCAGGCAACGAAACAAGATTCACTTTTTAGAGAGAAGATAGATAATAAAGATCTTTTTCCGTTGTATGAAGGGGGAGAGAACAGAATTAAAAATGTATTCTTTTCACCTTTAACGGGTACTATTTCTCAGCCTTTTGATTTGAATGAAAAGCATTACGCAATTGATATTGTGGCGCAAACAGGCACTCCTGTAAAAGCTGTCGCGGACGGAACAGTAATTTTAGCAGAATGGACGGCAGAAACAGGATATGTTATAACGATTCAACACTCTAATGAGTTTATTTCTGTGTATAAGCATAACGGAACTTTATTAAAAGAGCAAGGAGATGTTGTAAAATCAGGTGAGGCTATTGCAAGTGTAGGATCAACAGGAGAGTTAACTACTGGTCCGCATTTACATTTTGAGTTATGGAATAATGGATTTCCAGTAAATCCCACCAATTATATAGATTTTCAGTAATAAAGAGTAGAGAACAGAGAGGTTGTCTAATAATCCAATCATCTAAAAATCTAACAATCAAAAAAAGAATGAGCATTAAATCAATATTAGCAATTCCATTTGCGAAAATTGTACGAAAGCAAGTGTACAAATGGGCAAATGATCCACATAAAACACAAGAAAAAGTATTTCAGTATTTAGTTACAGAAGGATGCAAAACAGCGTTTGGAAAAGATCACGATTTTATATCAATCAATAACTATGAAGACTTTAAAAAACGTGTACCTGTTAATGATTATGAAGGCTTACGTCATTATGTAGATAGAGTAGTTGAAGGAGAGGAAGATGTTTTATGGAAAGGAAAACCGTTGTATTTTGCTAAAACTTCAGGAACTACCTCTGGGGCAAAATATATTCCAATTAGTAAAGAGTCGATGCCAACACATATTTCTGCGGCACGTAACGCTTTGTTGTTTTACATAGCAGAAACAAATGATGCTAGTTTTGTGGATGGAAAGATGATTTTTTTACAAGGAAGTCCAGTTTTAGAAGATAAAAACGGTGTGAAGCTAGGGCGTTTAAGCGGAATAGCGGCTCATTATGTTCCAAATTATTTATTAAAGAATCGCTTACCAAGTTGGGAAACCAATTGTATTGAAGATTGGGATGTGAAAGTTGATAAAGTAGTTGAAGAAACGCTACCGGAAAATATGACGGTAATTAGCGGAATTCCGTCTTGGGTACAAATGTATTTTGAAAAACTGATTGAAAAGACGGGGAAAACGGTTTCCGAAATTTTCCCAAACTTCAATTTCTTTGTGTACGGAGGAGTAAATTTTGAACCGTACAAGAATAAGTTTGAAGCGTTAATCGGAAAAAAAATAGATTATGTAGAGTTGTATCCTGCTTCTGAAGGATTCATTGCTTATCAAGATTCTCAAACTGAAAAAGGAATGTTGTTGCAGTTGAATTCAGGGATTTTTTATGAGTTCATTCCGGCAAATGAATTTTTTGATGAAAACCCAACAAGAATTTCGTTAAAAGATGTTCAGTTAGGGGGTAATTATGTAATCATTTTAAATACATCTGCTGGTTTATGGGGTTATAATATTGGTGATACTGTAGAGTTCACTTCTTTAAAGCCTTATAGAATAAAAGTAACAGGACGTATCAAACATTTTATTTCCGCTTTTGGAGAACATGTAATTGGTAAAGAAGTAGAAAAAGCGTTGAATGATGCTATTAAAGGCACTGATATTAACATAAGTGAATTTACAGTAGCTCCGCAGGTAAACCCAGAAAGTGGATTGCCATATCATGAATGGTTTATTGAGTTTGAAAATGAACCAGAGAATTTAGAGGAGTTAGCTTCTAAAATCGATGCTTCTATGCAAGAGCAAAATGTGTATTATTTCGATTTAATTACGGGTAAAGTTTTACGCCCGTTAATTATTAGAAAAGTACAAAAGGGAGGTTTTCATGAGTATATGAAATCGATAGGTAAGTTTGGAGGTCAGAATAAAATTCCTCAATTATCAGACAACCGAAAAATAGCGGATGTTTTGCAGAACTTTTTAATCAAAGAATAATCCATGAAAATTGTAGCAACAAATATAGGAGAGCGAAAAGAAATCGATTGGAAAGGGAAAATCGTTACTACAGGTATTTTCAAATTTCCTGTTGATAAACCTATTTTTTTAGATGTTGAAAAAGTAAAAGACGATGCTATTTGTGACAGAGAACATCACGGAGGAATAGATCAAGCAGTTTACGCTTACTCAGAAAATCATTATTCATACTGGAAAGAATTGTATCCTAATTTAGATTGGGAATACGGAATATTTGGTGAAAACCTAACTGTTTCTGATTTAGATGAAAGTCAATTACATGTTGGCGATACTTTTAAAGTTGGAGAGGTTGTTATTGAAGTAACGAAGCCGCGTCAACCTTGTATGAAACTAGGGGTACGTTTTAATGATATGAAAATTGTAAAACAGTTTTGGCAGCAAGACTTACCGGGAGTTTATTTTAAAATATTGCAAACAGGTTTTGTGAAATCAGGTGATGAGTTTGAGCAAATAAAAAGCTGCCCTCAAAACCCAACAATTGGAGAAGTTTATATTACAAAAAGAAAGGAAAAGCAAGGATTCTAAAAAAACTTTTTTAGAATCCTTGCTTTATTTTTAAGAAACCTCACTATAAAACGTGAGGTTTTTTTAATATAATTGAATTTGTTCTATTAAAAAATCCAATTCTTCTTTAGTATGATTAGCGTTTAAAACAATTCGATTAAGTTTTTTTGTTGAAGTTGGGTAGTAAAAATTAGTAATAATTATATTTTTTGAGAATAGATAATTAGCTAAAGCTTCATCGCTGTAAAAAAAGACAGGGTAGCTCTTTGAAATACAAAATTTAGCGTTGTTCTTTAAATGCTTAAATACATACTCACAGTTATTTTGTAGCTTCTGTTGTTGTTTACGGTAAATATTTTGAGAGTTAACAAAGCAATCTAAAAACGCAGGACTCATACCTGCAGCACCTTTAAAAAGAGAGCTAGATTTTACCTGCTGTATAAAAGTAGTATTCCCTGCAATTACACCCCCGTTAATTCCGTAAGCTTTACCTAAAGAACTGACAAAAATAGTTTCAATATTGTTGAAAGTAAAGGGTGAAAAATCATTGTAAACACCTAAGTAATGTGATACATCAACAAGTAAAACAACTTTTTTATTTGCGTGTATTTCTTTTAAAAAGGTAAAAGAATAAGGGTGAGTTTCAAGACTGGCTATAGCATCGGTAATAATTATTATTTCTTCTTTTTTTGAATTGGTTAGTAGTACATTTAATTTATTGTGAATAAAAACAGGGAAGCTTTTTTCTGGTAAAATAGAAGGGTGTGTTTTTGGCATGTATAAAAAAGCAGTATTTCTATTTTGTAAAGTTTTTACCGATAAAATTCCAGCCAAAGTACC
Source organism: Tenacibaculum sp. A30 (assembly GCF_051200845.1). Classification (NCBI taxonomy): domain Bacteria; kingdom Pseudomonadati; phylum Bacteroidota; class Flavobacteriia; order Flavobacteriales; family Flavobacteriaceae; genus Tenacibaculum; species Tenacibaculum sp. A30. The sequence continues at coordinate 1,535,804 of NZ_CP195160.1, read as the reverse complement.
TGATGAAGTGGTAACTGAAGTCTCAGTGTTAAACAATTCAGCAAAGAGTTTTTCTCCTGTATTGTATATAGAAAGTTGAATATTAGCTTCTCTAGAACTTCCGTGAGCGCTTCCCCATATATCGATACTTTGTTTTAGTTGTTTATTAAAAGGAGCAACTTCGGAAACCCCCAAATATGAAGTTCCTGTAAAAAGTAAAAACTCTTTATGGTTAATTACAGTTTTTGTTTTTATAAAACTATTTAAATACATTTTATAACAATTCTACTCCTGTTCCATAACTGTTTGTATAAAAAATTTTTCCGTTTTCAATCACAACTCCTTTAGCGATATCTTCTTTTAACAATAAGGCGCCATCCATATCAACATAATCGAGTTGAGGTAATAAATGAGCAATGGCAGAAATACCTACAGAAGATTCTGTCATACAGCCTACCATAACTTTTAATTGCAGTTTTTTTGCTTCGGAAATCATTCTACGAGCAGGAGTTAATCCACCGCATTTTACCAGTTTTATATTCACACCATGGTAAAAACCAGCACATTTTTTAATATCTTGTTCAACAATACAGCTTTCATCGGCAATAATAGGTAGCACTGAATTTTCGTATACTTTTTTTATAGATGTCCAGTCATCGGCTTTTAGAGGTTGTTCTATAAATTCTACACCCAAGGTTTTTAAGTGTATTGCATTTTGTATGGTTTCATTAGCTGTCCAACCGCAATTGGCATCAATTCTAAAAATAGCATCTGTATGTTTTCGCAATTCGGTAACAATGGTAATGTCGTCTTTTGTTCCTAGTTTTATTTTATAAAGAGGCCAAGGTTTTTCTTGTATTTTAAAAACCATTTTTTTTATAGTATCAATTCCTATAGTGTAATTGGTAAGTGGATTATTATCGATAGTTTCATCCCAGTATTCATACAATTTTTGCTGTTTATATCGAGCATATAAATCAGTATACGCCATATCTAAGGCACACAAAGCAAACATGTTGTTTTTTAAATAAGGATGGGCTAGTTTCCAAAAATTTTCTGGGGTTGTATGTTTTACTGAAGCATGCTTTATAAACTCCCAACAGTGTAAAATATCTTTTTGTAGTATATTGACAGTACTATGGTAATACGGATTAGAAGTGGCTTCTCCATAACCTGTAATTCCTTCATCCTCTAAACAAACAATAAGTGTGGGTTGCTTGTTGTGAGATTCGCGAGAAATGGTAAACGTATGTTGAAGTTTTAAAACGAAAGGCTTTAGTAAAATGTTCATTTTAATTGATTTAGCTTCTTATAAAAATACCAATTAAACTGAAATAATAAGCTGTTTTACTTAAAAAAATTACTTAGAATTATTCAAACCGTATAAGAAATTTTCAATAATTAAATAAAAGAAATCAAAAGCTAAAAATTGCTCCAAGTCCTCCAATTATTTTTAATGCCTTCTGATTTATTATTGTGTTTTTTTTAACTCAAACACTTTTTGAATCATTTTATCATCTTGTTGATTTACTTTATATAAACCTTCATCACTAAACAACTCACGAGCTATTAAAACCCTTAAATTGCTACGAAGTTGATTTTTTGTTCTTTCAGAAAGTCTGAAATCTTTAATTTCTTCTAGAAATTTGTTAGAAACGCTATGGTCTTTATCAAAGTTTTTAATAAAATCATCTACCGTTATAGACGCTAATTTTTTACGATTATCATCAACGTATGAAAAAGCAAAATCGTTTAAAGGACGGAAGAAAATCGTAGGAATGTAAGAAGAGGTGTCTACCGCAACAAAATGATCTGGGATAATTCCACCACCACCATACACTATTTTTCCTTTAGGTGTTGTGTATTTTAAACTATCTACTGTTTTAATACTGTCTTTATTGAACAATTCACCATTTTCTATACGATGCTCAAAATCGTGACTGTATTCTTCAGAGTCAGCTTCTGCTTTGTAAGGCTTTTGAATAGAGCGACCTGTAGGAGTATAATAGCGAGCAGTAGTTAATCGCACAGCAGAACCATCACCCAAATCCATTTCTTGTTGTACTAACCCTTTACCAAAAGAACGACGTCCGATGATAATTCCCTTGTCATTATCTTGTAATGCACCTGCTACAATTTCAGAAGCCGAAGCAGAGTTTTCGTCAATTAGAACATACAAACCACCGTGTTCAAAATCACCTTTATCTGTAGCGAAAGATTCAACAACATCTCCTTTATTGTTTTTAGTAAATACAATAAGTTTTTTATCTTCTAAAAATTCATCAACAATATCGTTGGCAATATCTATAAAGCCACCGCCGTTACCACGAAGATCCAACACCAAGTCGGTCATTCCTTTCGTAAGTAATTTGTTTAAAGAAGTTTTAAATTCTACATAAGTGTTACGAGCAAAACGATCTAATTTTATATAACCAACACTGTCGTTTAGCATGTAAGCAACGTCAACACTTTTAATGTTTACTTTACCACGATTAATGGTAATGTCAAAAACACTGTCATTGGTTTTTCTATAAACTTGTAAATCAACTTTAGTATTTGGCTTCCCTTTTAAGGCTTTCATTATTTGGGAAGTTTGTAGGTTTTTTCCGTATAGCGTGTCTTTATCGGCAAGTAAAATTCTATCTCCAGCTTTAATTCCCGCTTCAATACTTGGTCCACCTTTAATAGGTTCTATAACGGTAATCGTATCACCAATCATACGAAACTGAACACCAATACCTACAAAGTTACCCTGCATGTTTTCGGTAACTAATTGTAAGTTTTCCTTCGGAATATATACAGAGTGCGGATCTAATTTACCTAGCATTTCAGCAATAGCACCATCTAATAATTCATCAGTGTTAACGTTGTCAACATAATCACTTTGAATATAATCAATCAAACGTTTTATTTTACGTTCACTAGAAGTACTTTTACTAATAAAATTGCTTGAGTTTCCACCGCTAAAAAAAGTTCCGATAAGAATACCGAAAACTACTGCGATAGAGAAATATATAGGTAAATTATTCTTGTTCATTTGGTAAATATGTCAATTCAACACCTGCTTTTTCTAAAAAATCTAATCCTGATCGGTCTTTGTATGCTTGTGAATATACTACACGTTTTATCCCTGCTTGATGTATTAATTTACTACATTGTTGACAAGGTGATAAAGTTATGTACAAGGTAGCACCTTTACAGGATTGTGTTGAAGATGCTACTTTTAAAATAGCATTGGCTTCGGCGTGTAATACGTACCATTTAGTGTAACCTTCTTCATCTTCACAAAAGTTTTCGAACCCAGAAGGAGTTCCGTTATAACCGTCAGAAATAATCATTCTATCTTTTACAATTAAAGCACCTACTTTTTTACGAATACAGTGTGAAAGTTGTCCCCATTCATTCGCCATTTTTAAATAGGCAATGTCATATTTTAATTGTTTTTTCTTCAAAATGTTTCGTGTGATTTTTTCTTAGTTAAGCTAAGGTGATTAGATTTGAATTAGTTAGGCGTTAATTTTTTACCAAAAAACACGGTCGAACATCATTTGTAAAGCGAACCCGATAACGATAGACGACATGATTAAAATCCAATCACGACGATTTACACTAAAGATTGATTGTACTAACGCACCGATTAATAAAATACCTAAAACAATGATAATTTGTGCTACTTCTACACCTAAAGCAAACTCAACTAAAGGTAAAAATTTATCAGAAGTTTTACCAATCATAATTTTAAAATAGTTGGAAAAACCAAGTCCGTGAATTAATCCGAAGAAAAGTGCAAAAAATAAATTCTGATTTTCTTTTCCTACCGATGCTTTTTTGGCAGTTAATACATTCATTAACCCTGTAATAAAAATAGTTAACGGAATTAAAAATTCGATTAAATCTGCTCGTACATTTAAAATTCCGTAGGCAGAAAGTGCTAGCGTTATCGAGTGTCCAATGGTAAATAAAGTGATTAACCATAAAACTTTTGTCCACTGTTTAAATTGATATACAACAGCTAATACGATTAAAAATAAAATGTGGTCATAGGCTTTAAAATCAAGTACATGAAACAAGCCTATTTTAAAGTAGAATATAAAATCGTTCATTCGGGGTTTTAAATTTTTATTTGTCGATCTATTTGTTGGTCTAAAGATATAAAAGTTTCGGTTCTTGAAACCCCTTTTATGGTTTGAATATCCTTATTTAACAGGTGCATTAAATCTTCATTGTTCTTACACAGTATTTTAATAAAAATAGCATAGTTACCTGTGGTGTAATGACTTTCTACAATTTCAGGAATTTCTTTTAAACGTTTAATAGCTGAAGAGTATAAACTGGCAGAATCTAAAAACACTCCAACAAAAGCAGTGGTAGTATATCCTAAGGCTTTAGGGTTTAATACCATTTTATAGCCTTCAATCAAATCAGATTCGTCTAATTTACGCAACCGTTGATGAATGGCAGCGCCTGATATACCTACTTCGCGAGCAATACTTAAAATAGGAGTTCTTGCATCATTTACCAATCGTTTGATAATGATTTTATCTATTCCGTCAATTTTCAATTTTTTTGCCATGTAACAAAAATAGCAAAAGTTTAATTATCATATAAAAATAAAAAATTATTGTTTTTCAATAATTTTAATATATTTGTGCAAGAAATAAAAAATATAAAATGTTATGGAGACAAAAAAGATTTTAAAAAATGGATCACTTTTCTTGAAGTTTATAATGTTAATACAAATAATTCTATGTGTAGGATTAGTGTTTATATACTTTGACTCTATGGTATCTCCTGAAAAATATAACTCACTAATTATTGATGAAAGTAGAAGATTGGTTTTTAACCATGGTATTGAAAAAGTACCAGAAACTTATGAGCAATGGGAGGCTACAGAAAAGTTTATACATTATAATTTATTAAATGACTATTCTAAATTTTATATCATATGGACAAAAGTTGTAAAGTTTTTAGGGTACTTTTTTATACTATATTTTTTAAATCTTTTTTTAAAGAATACAAAAAGTTATGATTTGTTTTTTTGCTCTAATATTAAAATATTAAACAAAATTATATTATTAATAATAGCACTTTTTATAATAGATTTTGCTTTAAAAGGATTTACGTTAGAACCAATATCAATGGTTTTTAATGAAACAGATATACCGCATTTTGTAACAAAAGAAAGAGTAACATTAGATTTTATAATATACTATCCATTAGCCATTATCTTCTTTTATATTTTAAAGGAAGTGTTTAAAAGAGGGAGAGAGCTAAAAGAAGAAAACGACCTAACCATATAAACTAATTATGAGAAAATTAAAAATTTTAAAAAGCTTAATAGACTTTATTTTTATTGTATATAGTCTCATGGTTCCTTTTCTTGCTATAGGTATTCCTCTTATATTTTTTGTAACAGAACAAGGCAATTTTAAAATTATGGGGTTAGACTTTAATGTAGGTACAAGCATAACTTCAAAAGTATTTGTAGCAATTTTTTTGTTGGTGTATGTACTAGTTTATAATGCAGTTTATAAGTTTAGAGTAGTGTTAACAGAATTTGTTAGAACTAAGATGTTTTCAGAAAAAGTAATTACGAATTTAAAAGGAGCAGGAAATTTATTACTTATTTCAGGTGTTTTGATGATTGTTGCTAGAGTTGGTTTAAAGCTAACAACAACATCAACTATAAATTTTGATTTTGGAATTGGAGCTCATTATTTAAGTATCTGTTTTGGACTTTTCTTTTTAGTGCTTTCAGAGATATTTAGAGTTTCAAAAGAATTAAAACAAGAAAACGACTTAACTATATAAGTATGCCAATTATTGTAAACTTAGATGTAATGCTTGCCAAACGCAAGATGAAAAGCAAAGAATTGGCAGAAATCGTAGGAATTACTACAGCAAATCTATCCATCTTAAAATCAGGAAAAGCTAAGGCGATTCGTTTTTCAACATTAGAAGCAATTTGCAAAGCATTAGATTGTCAACCTGCAGATATTTTAGAGTTTGTAGAGGAGTAAAAACAGAAGATTCTGTACCTTTACAATTATGTATGCGTTGGTAGATTGTAATAACTTTTATGCTTCTTGCGAACGGGTTTTTAATCCGAATTTGCAAGGAAAACCCGTGGCTATTTTAAGTAATAATGATGGGTGTGTTATTTCAATGAGTGATGAAGCAAAAAAATTACAGCTTCCATTTGGAGCTCCAATTTTTAAGTGGGATCAGTTTTGTAAAGACAATCAAATTTCAGTGCTGTCGTCAAATTATCCGTTGTATGGTGATATGAGTGCGCGGGTGATGAAAATTTTAGAACAATTTTCGCCCGATGTAGAGGTGTATTCTATTGATGAAGCTTTTTTACAATTCAAAGGTTTTGATGGATATAATTTGAATTCTTATGGAACTGAAATAAGAAGTAGAATTTTACAATGGACAGGTATTCCAACTTGTGTAGGAATTGCACCTACAAAAGCATTAAGTAAAGTAGCAAATAAAATAGCACGTAAGTTTCCGAAAGAAACAGAAGGAGTCTATGTGATAGATTCCGAAGAAAAAAGAATCAAAGCGTTAAAATGGACTCCTATTGAAAGTGTTTGGGGAATTGGAAGAGGTATACAAAAAAGACTACAAGCTAAAGGATGTGTAAAAGCGTATGATTTTACACAGTTAAATGATGATTGGGTGCTGAAAAATTTATCCATTACAGGCTGGAAGTTAAAAAAAGACTTAGAAGGAGATTCGAAAATTGAATTAGATGAACCTGCCAACAAAAAAGCAATAGCAACAACCCGAAGTTTTGAATATACCTTTTCAGATTTAGATAATATTAAAGAAAGAATTTCTACGTTTGCCGCAAGTTGTGCAGAAAAATTACGTAAACAAAATTCTAGTTGTCATATGGTAATTGTATTGTTGCGTAGCGATTATCATAAAAAAGACACAGAGCAACATCGTGTAAGTAAAACAGTAGTGTTTCCGTATCCGACCAATTCAACATTAACAATTTGTAAAAGCGCGGTACAAGCAGTAACAACTATTTTTAAAGAAGGAATACACTACAAAAGAGCAGGAGTTATTGTAACAGGATTGGTGCCTTCAGATAATTATCAATTAGATATGTTTGCAAGTGAAAATCCGAAGCACGCTTCTTTAATGAGTGCGATTGATAAAATTAATCAGACTTATAAAGCAGATAAGATTAAATTAGCCAATCAAGATTTACGGCGTACTTGGAAGATGCGTCAAGAACGATTATCACCCAAGTACACAACTAATATTAACGATATTATCAAGGTAAAGTAAGTTTAGTTAAACAACAAACAATAAGATGTTACGAAAATTAAAACAAGTACAAGCATCAGAAGCATTGACATTTTTTTTACCGAAAGAATTAAATGAAAGCGAAGGTGCTATCTTTATGGATATAGGTATTTCTGCTGGATTTCCTTCTCCTGCAGATGATTTTAGAGAAACTCGTATTTCGTTAGATGAGGAGCTTATTAGAAATAAAGAAGCTACATTTTTTGCGCGAGTAAGTGGTCAATCGATGATTGGTGCAGGTTTGGATGATAATGATTTGTTGGTGATTGATAGAAGCATTCCGCCGACCAATAATAAGATAGCGGTTTGTTTTTTAGATGGAGAGTTTACGGTAAAACGTTTGCGAGTTGAAGGAGGAGAAGTTTGGCTAAAACCTGAGAATCCAGATTATCCTATTATAAAAATCACGGAAGAAAATAATTTTATCATTTGGGGAATTGTCACCAATGTGATTAAAAAAGTTTAGAAGAGAACAGAGACCGCTTCGCTGAAAGACAAAAGAACCAAGACGATAGACGATAAGTGGAAAACTTCAAGAATAAAAAAAAATCTGGAAATTTTCCAGATTTTTTATTTTTAGCCTACAGCCTACAGCCTACAGCCTACAGCCTACAGCCTACAGCCTACAGCCTACAGCCTAACAAAACTCGTCGTAAGCAGCTGCTAAGTTTTGAGCAATTGCTTCAGCAGAACGCCCTTCAATATGATGACGCTCTAACATGTGTACTAAATTTCCGTCTTTAAATAAGGCGATTGCAGGTGATGATGGAGGGAAAGGAATCATATATTCTCTTGCCTTCGCAGTAGATTCTTTTTCTACCCCTGCAAAAACAGTTGTTAAATGTGTAGGAGTTTTATCTGCCCCTAAAGAAGCAATAGCTCCTGGTCTTGCAGTACCTGCAGCACATCCACAAACTGAGTTTACCATTACTAACGTAGTTCCTTCTTTTGCTAAAGCATTGTCAACATCTTCAGCAGTATATAAAGCTTCAAAACCAGCATTGATTAATTGGTCACGCATTGGTTTTACTAATTCTTCTGGATACATATTTTTGAATTAAATTTTAAAGCAAAGATACTGTTTTTCATGGCAACAATCAACTTCAAATAGCTATGGTTGTAGTTGCTTAAAATTTTATCTTTGCACTTTTAAATTTTATAAATGGGAAAATTTGCAAAATGGCTTGGGGCTGGAGCAGGCTTTACGTTAGGAGGTCCTATTGGAGCTATTGTAGGATTTGTTGTGGGGAGTTTTATTGATGGAATTTCAGTAGAAGATTTTAAAGAAGAACAACAAGAATATCAAAAAAGACAACATGAGGGAACAAGAGGAAGAGCTACTTCAGGAGATTTTGAAATTAGCTTATTAATCTTAGCATCGGTAGTTATAAAAGCAGATGGGAGAATAGATCAACGCGAATTAGATTATGTTCGTACGTATTTTGTGAAAATGTACGGTAAAGAAAGAGCAAATCATGCATTTAAATTGTTCAACGGAATTATTAAAAAGCAAATTTCTACACGTCAAGTTTGTTTACAAATTCGTCAGTACATGTCGCATGCTACGCGATTACAGTTAGTTCATTTTTTATTCGGAATAGCGCAAGCTGATGGACAAGTAACGAGTAATGAGGAGCAAGAAATTAGAAAAATAGCAAGTTATTTATACATTAATGAATACGATTATTCATCTATAAAAGCAATGTTTTATGATGAGTCTGATAGCGCTTATAAAATGCTAGAAATAACAAAAGAAGCTACTAATGATGAGGTGAAAAAAGCGTATCGAAAAATGGCTAAAAAGCACCATCCAGATAAACTGCAAAACTTAGGAGAAGAGCATAAAAATGGAGCGAACGAAAAGTTTCAAAAAATTCAAGCAGCTTATGAACAGATAAAAAAAGAGCGAGGAATAAGCTAGAATAAAAAAAGATAATTATTTTAGTGTTATTTAACTACAAAAGATAAGAGACATGGGGAAACAGTTAGTAGTAATATTTATTTTTCTTAGTGGCATTTGCTTAGGGCAAAGAAAATACACAGCCGACAAATATTTTGAAGTTTTTGCTTATAAAAAGGCAGCAGAACTATATGAGAAAATTTATGATAAAGGAAATAATTCGTACGAAATTGTTAGTCGTTTAGGAGACTCTCATTATTATAACTCAGAGTTTTTAGAAGCAGAGAAATGGTATAAAATTTTAATGGAAAACTATGAGAGTATTACAGAGCCAGAATATTTTTTTAGATATGCACAATCTTTAAAAAGTAATGGAAAAATTAAAGAGTCTGATAAATGGCTTTTAAAGTTTAGTGAAATTAAAGAGAATGACTCAAGAGGGCAAGCTTTAGAGAAAAATGAAGGTTATTTTAACAAATATAGTAATGGAAAAAAGAAAACATTTGTAAATATAACCAATCTCTCAGTCAATACTCAGTATTCTGATTTTGGTGGGTTTACCTATGATAATAAGCTTTATTTTGCCTCTACAAAACCTGTTGGAGAAAATGACAAACTATATAAATGGAACAATCAACCGCATTTAAATATCTACAAAGCAAATGAAGTTTATAATAAAGAAAAACAATTAATAGATTTAGAAAAAGAAGAAATAATTTCATCATTAAGTTCACAATATCACGAATCCAATGCTGTAATTACTTCAGATGGTAAAACAATGTACTTTACCAGAACAAATTTCAATGGAAAGAAATTAGAAGGAGGAGATAATCAAATAGCATATCTTAAAATATATAAAGCAGAGTTTGAAAATGGAGAGTGGAGAAATATAAAGGAACTTCCATTTAATAATGATAATTATTCTGTAGGGCATCCAGCTTTAAGCTCAGATGAGAAAACATTATATTTTATTTCAGATATGCCAAATGGTTTTGGGAAAACAGATATATACAAGGTTGCACTTTTAGAAAATAGCACTTACGGAGAACCAGTAAATTTGGGAAAAGAAATAAATACTGAAGGAAGAGAAATGTTTCCTTTCGTCGCTAAAGATAATACCTTGTATTTTGCTTCAGACGGACATCTAGGTTTAGGTGCCCTTGATATTTTTGAATCAAAAAATAATTCAGGTACTTATCAAAAACCAAATAATTTAGGTGCTCCAATAAATGGATCGTATGACGATTTTGCTTTTGTGATAGACGATGAAAAGAACAAAGGTTTCTTCTCTTCTAATAGAAAAGGAGGAAAAGGAGACGATGACATTTATAGCTTTATTTTATATAACTGTAAAGAAGATATAACAGGTGTAGTATCAGAAGAAAAAAGCAATAAACCAATATTAGGAGCAACAGTTAAATTAATTGATTCTAATGGTAAGGTTCAAGCACAACAAGTAACGGGAAAAAATGGAGACTATAGGTTTGTTGAAGTTGATTGTGAGAAAAAATTTACAGTTATAGCAGAAAAAGAAGATTATAAAGCTTACCCAAAACAATTACAAACTCTTGATGTAAATAAACAGCTTGTTACAGTAAATTTATCGTTAAAACCATTGATTATAGAAGATCAAATTGTGATTAGTCCTATTTATTTTGATTTTGATAAACATACAATAAGAAAAGATGCAGAATATGAGTTAGAACATATTGTTTCGGTAATGAAAAACCACCCAGAAATGATAATTAGAATAGAATCACACACAGATAGTAGAGGATCGAAAGAATACAATAAAAAGCTATCTGATAAAAGAGCAAAATCAACAAAAGCTTACATTGTTTCTAGAGGGGTTTCTTCAGAAAGAATAGAAAAAGCAGTAGGTTATGGGGAAGAAAAACTATTAAATAATTGTGATGATACAACAAACTGCTCTACAAAAGAGCATCAAAAAAATAGAAGATCTTATTTTTATATAGTTAAAAAATAACAATTATAACCTATAAAGTATCAAAAACACCTCAATTTTGAGGTGTTTTTTTATATCTCAAATTCAACAATTACAAGAAAATACGTAATTTCGCACATTCAATTAATAAACCGACAAAATGAGTAAGAAGTTTACTGAATACAAAGGATTGGATTTACCAAAAGTAGCAGAAGAAATATTAAACTATTGGGAAGAAAACAACATCTTTGAAAAAAGTATTACTACACGTGAAGGAAATGAACCATTTGTGTTTTTTGAAGGACCACCTTCAGCAAACGGTTTACCAGGAATTCACCACGTAATGGCACGTGCCATTAAAGATATTTTTTGTCGTTATAAAACCCAAAAAGGATACCAAGTTAAGCGTAAAGCAGGTTGGGATACGCATGGGTTACCTGTAGAATTGGGTGTTGAAAAAGAATTAGGAATCACTAAAGAAGACATTGGAACAAAAATTACCGTTGAAGAATACAACGAAGCGTGTAAAAAAGCGGTAATGCGTTATACCGATATTTGGAACGACCTAACAGAAAAAATGGGATATTGGGTAGATATGGAAGATCCATATATTACTTACAAACCAAAATATATGGAATCGGTTTGGTGGTTGTTAAAGCAAATCTATGATAAAGATTTACTGTATAAAGGATATACTATTCAACCGTATTCACCAAAAGCAGGAACAGGATTAAGCTCGCACGAGTTAAATCAACCAGGAACGTATCAAGATGTTACAGATACTACAGTAGTAGCTCAGTTTAAAACGATAAAAGAAACATTACCAGACTTTTTACAAGTTGATGGAGATGTACACTTTTTAGCTTGGACAACGACTCCATGGACACTTCCATCGAATACAGCATTAACGGTTGGTCCAAAGATTGAGTATGTTTTAGTAAAAACATTCAATCAATACACATTTGAACCAATTCAAGTGGTGTTAGCGAAAAACCTGGTAGGTAAACAATTTGCTGGAAAGAAGTTTAATGAAGTTGAAGATGTAGCTGAATTAGCAAATTATGCAGAGGGAGATAAGCAAATTCCATATGCAGTTGTAAAAGAATTTATAGGAAAAGACTTAGTAGGTATTAAATACGAGCAATTATTACCATTTGCTTTACCATATCAGAATCCAGAAAATGCTTTTAGGGTAATTTCAGGAGATTTTGTTACTACCGAAGATGGTACAGGTATTGTACACACAGCACCTACGTTTGGTGCTGATGATGCGTTGGTTGCAAAACAAGCAACTCCAGAAGTGCCACCAATGTTAGTGTTAGACGAAAATGAGAATCCAGTTCCTTTAGTAGATTTACAAGGGAAGTTCCGTCCAGAAATGGGAGAATTTGCAGGTAAATATGTGAAGAACGAGTACTATGCTGATGGAGAAGCTCCTGAAAGATCAGTAGATGTTGAGTTAGCGATTCAATTAAAAGAAGAAAATAAAGCCTTTAAGGTTGAAAAATATGTACACAGTTATCCGAATTGTTGGCGTACCGATAAACCAATTTTATACTATCCATTAGATTCTTGGTTTATCAAGGTAACCGATGTAAAGGATAAGATGTTCGATTTAAACGAAACGATAAACTGGAAACCAAAATCAACAGGAGAAGGACGTTTTGGTAACTGGTTAAAAAATGCCAATGACTGGAACTTATCACGTTCTCGTTTTTGGGGAATTCCATTACCTATTTGGCGTACTGAAGATGGAACAGAGCAAATTTGTATCGGTTCTGTAGCTGAATTAAAAGAAGAGATTCAAAAGTCAGTTGATGCAGGCGTAATGACTGAAGATATTTTTGCTGATTTTGAAGTAGGAAACATGTCTGAAGAGAACTACGATAAAATTGATTTACACAAAAATGTAGTTGATAAAATCACTTTAGTTTCTACATCAGGAAAACCAATGAAACGCGAGAGCGATTTAATTGATGTATGGTTCGATTCTGGTTCTATGCCGTATGCACAGTGGCACTATCCGTTTGAAAATAAAGAATTAATCGATACTAAAGAAAGCTACCCAGCGAACTTTATTGCAGAAGGTGTAGATCAAACTCGTGGATGGTTTTATACCTTACATGCAATCGGAACAATGGTATTCGATTCTGTAGCCTATAAAAATGTAGTGTCTAACGGATTGGTGTTAGATAAGAACGGGCAAAAAATGTCAAAACGTTTAGGAAATGCGGTAGATCCGTTTACTACCTTGGCAGAATTTGGTCCAGATGCTACTCGTTGGTACATGATTTCAAACGCGAATCCTTGGGATAACTTAAAATTTGATATTGCAGGAATTGAAGAGGTAAAGCGTAAATTCTTCGGAACTTTATACAATACCTATTCATTCTTCTCATTATATGCGAATATTGACAACTTTACGTATAGCGAAGCTGAAATTCCAATTAACGAAAGACCAGAGATTGATCGTTGGATTTTATCTGAATTAAATACGTTGGTTGATAAGGTTGATAAATTCTATGCAGATTATGAGCCAACCAAAGCAACCAGAGCAATTTCTGATTTTGTACAAGATCATTTAAGTAATTGGTATGTGCGTTTATGTAGAAGACGTTTCTGGAAAGGAGAATATGCACAAGATAAAATTTCAGCATACCAAACATTGTATACATGTATGTTAACGGTGGCTAAATTAGGATCTCCAGTAGCACCTTTCTTTATGGATCGTTTATATAAAGATTTAGTAAACGCTACAGGTGTAGAGGATTTTGAAAGTGTACACATTGCAGAATTCCCTAAGTATAATGCTGATTTAGTAGATAAATCATTAGAGCGTAAAATGGAAAATGCACAAACGATTTCATCATTAGTTTTATCTCTTAGAGCTAAAGAAAAAATCAAAGTACGTCAACCATTACAAAAAATAATGATTCCAGTATTAGATGCAGTTCAGAAGGAAGAAATTTTAGCAGTTGCAGATTTAATTAAGTCAGAAGTAAACGTTAAAGAGATTGAGTTATTAGACGATGCTTCAGGAATTTTGGTAAAACAAATCAAACCAAACTTCAAGGCTTTAGGTCCGAAATTTGGTAAAGATATGAAGCTGATAGCGAATCAAATACAAGGATTTACACAAGAAGACATCTTCAAAATAGAAAAAGAAGGAGAAGTTTCTGTGGAAATTAATAATAAAATGATTACTTTAGAAACCGCAGATGTAGAGATTTCATCAAAAGATATCGAAGGGTGGTTGGTAGCAAATGCAGAAGGGTTAACCGTTGCTTTAGATGTTACGATAAACGACGAATTACGCAAAGAAGGTGTGGCAAGAGAATTGGTAAATAGAATTCAAAACGCACGAAAAGACACAGGTTTAGAAGTAACCGATAAAATAAAATTAACCATTTTACAAGCTGATGATTTAAGAGAATCGGTATTGGCAAATGAAAACTACATTAAAGCAGAAACATTAACAAACGAATTAGTTTTTGTTGATGATTTAAAGAAAGGTACAGAAATTGAGTTTGATACCATTAAAAGTAGAATGTTAATTGAAAAAATATAGCATTATGGATGATGTTAAAATAAGATATTCAGACAGTGATTTACAAGAATTTAAAGAAATCATCTTAAAGAAAATTGAAAAAGCAGAAGAAGATTTAAAATTATTACAAGCTTCTTACAAAAACGGATCTGATAACGGTACCGATGATACTTCTCCACAATTTAAGTCGTTTGAAGAAGGATCGGATACAATGGCTAAAGAAGCAAACATGCAATTAGCTATTCGTCAAGAGAAATTTATTAGAGATTTAAAGAACGCCTTAGTTCGTATTGAAAATAAAACCTACGGTATTTGTAGAGTTAGGGGTAAGTTAATTCAAAAAGAACGTTTAAAATTAGTGCCTCATGCTACGTTAAGTATTGAAGCAAAACGCAAGCAATAAACCGTAGAAAATTTATATAAAGCCTCTTTTAAGAGGCTTTTTTTGTATGAAGAAATATGTGTTCTTATTATTTATAGTCGGTAATCAACTTCTTTTTAGTCAAGAAAAAGTAGTGCAGAAAAGAAGTATGCTGGTGCATGAACTTGAAGTACTTACTTACGGATTAGATGATATTGTTGTAGAGAATTCTGAAAATAATCAGTTAGAGGTAACTCTGTTCGATGAAAATCCGCATACACATAATATCCTTTTTTATGAGGAAAATGAGATTTTAAAAGTAAGTTTTGAACTGAGTATTCCCCCACTTCAAGATGAAGTTTTTAGAAAGTACATTACAAGAAGACTTGAAAGAGCTCGAGTAGTAATAAAAGCTCCAAAAAATAAGCATATTACAATCCATGGTAAAACTATAGGAGTGACTTCAAAAAGCTATGAGGGAGATTTAGATGTGTATATTGAAAGAGGAAACATAAAATTGAATACCATTTCAGGAAATATAAAAGCGCATCTTTTTCAAGGAAATGTATTTGCAGATGCATTTAAAACGGATTTAGATCTAACTACAAATAAAGGAGTAATTCTAGTTAATGATAAAAAGAAAATTTCTCCATTTCTAAACCAAAATTCATCATCATCCAAAATATTTACCGTAAATTCTATTCATGCTAATATTACTGTGAAAAGAAAGGATTAAGCTAAGTTTGATTGAGAAAAACTACCTCTTTCAAACTATATAAAGACGAATATGACGAAAAGTATATGGGGCTTTTTTCTGTAATATAACTGTAAAAAACATAAGAATAGTTTTCTTATTTTTGTTTCCATTAATTTGAGATAATGTCTAAAAAATACATCGCAATACTTACCGTAGTTTTGGCAATTTTAATTGACCAAATAAGTAAAATATACATCAAAACCCATTTTCAATTAGGAGAAGAAATCATTGTTTTTAACGATTGGTTCAGAATCCATTTTACCGAAAATAACGGTATGGCTTGGGGGTTTGAATTCGGTGGTAAAGCAGGAAAATTATTTTTAACATTGTTTAGAATAGTTGCGGTTACCGGTATTGTGTATTGGTTGTGGCAAACCATTAAGAAAAAAACACACACAGCAGTAATTATAGCAATATCACTAATTTTAGCGGGAGCAGTGGGTAATATTATTGATTCTGTTTTTTACGGAGTAATTTTCGATTCGTCATACCACAACGTCGCTACGCTTTTTTCTGATAATCCTTACGGAGAATTATTTCACGGTAAAGTAGTTGATATGTTGTATTTCCCAATTTATCAAGGAGAAAACTTTACATTTTTCAATGCTATTTTTAACGGAGCAGATTCTTGGATAACTATTGGAGTTGCGTTATTGTTCATATTAAATAAGCAAGCATTTCCAAAGGAGGAAGAAGAAACAAAGAAGGTTTCATAAATCTCACTTTCATTTACTTTTTTTATATTTATAGAAAAAGAAAACTATGCGTTTACTAAAATACCTTGCTGTTTTTGTACTAGGATTTTTAATTGCAAAATTTTGGTATGAAAAGAAGGAGGAAAAGTATGAACAAGAAGAAATTCAAGTTGTTTTAAATGGAATTCAGAACCTGAGTAAGCTAGTGGTTTCGGGAGGGAATTTTTCTGAAATGTATAGCTTTACAGATGCCAAAAAATACTTTTACGGATACCTTACGTTTGAAAAAAAAGCAATGCTTTCTGTGAATGCAAAGGTAGAGGTTGGTTATGACTTATCAAAATTAGAAATTCAGATAGATAGTGTAGGGAAACAAATCATTATCAATAAAATTCCTGAAGAAGAAATTCTCATCTCTCCCGATATTAAATACTTCGATTTACAGCAGAGTCAGTTCAATACTTTTTCCAAGCAAGAATTGAATAAGCTTAATGCTAAAGCTATAGAAAAGATTCAATCGACAATTACAGTGTCTCGACTACAAAAAGACGCTAAAACACGGTTATTTGAAGAATTATCGAAAATTTACCAACTTTCTAAAATCTACAATTGGAAAGTGGTTGATAATACAAACTCCGTAATACTTGAACCACTATTGCTAAAAGATTAATTCGGTAACTTCTTACTTAACAAACCGTAAATAAAAGCGCCTAAAAGAGCTCCTAGAAGCACAATAATCATTGGAAGTATTCCTTGTCCAATCAAAACAAAAATAGGAGCAGGACATGCACCTGCTAACGCCCAACCCAATCCGAAAAGAGCTCCTCCAACTAAAGTTCTAATAAATCCTTTTTTCTTTTCTTTAATATTGATTTGGTTACCTAAGTAATCTTTAATTTTTCCACTTTTAAAGAAATACATAAACACTGTAGAAATAGCTACGGCAGAACCAATAATTCCGTACATATGAAATGATTGAAATTTGAACATTTCATAAATACGATACCAAGAAACAGCTTCTGATTTTGATAAAATAATTCCGAAAATTATACCAATAACTAAAAATTTCAAATTCTTCATCTTAACCAAATATTAAAGGGAAAAGTACCCAAATCATAATTAAACCACCTATAAAAAAACCAATTACAGCAATTAAAGAAGGTAACTGAAAGCTACTCAATCCTGTAATAGCGTGTCCTGAGGTACAACCATCAGCATAACGCGTTCCGAAACCAATTAAAATTCCGGCAACTAATAAAATGGCAAAACCTTTTAAGGTTAACATGTTTTCTATACTATAAATTTCATTTGGCACATACGTTTTTCCAGCATCAGCAAAACCTAATTCAGCTAATTCGTTAACGGTGGTAGGGTTTAAATCAACTCCTGGTGCAGCAGATAAAAAGTTAATAGCTATATATCCTCCAATTAATAAACCAACTAAAAATACGATAGCCCAATCGCGTTCTTTCCAGTCTTTTTTAAAATAATCAGATACTTTGCCGGCACCTGCCATAGTACACATGGTTTCTAAGTTAGTAGATACGCCAAAGTTTTTTCCGAAGTAAAAAAATAAGAAAAGTATCAACGAAATAAGTGGTCCAGATACATACCAAGGCCAAGGTTGTAAGATAAAATCCATTTAACAGAGTTGTTTTATAAAGTGCAAATATAACGGATAATTCTTGTTTTAATGTTTGTATGCTAAGATTACACGATCTATATTTTTCAATAATTTAGAGAGTTTATTTAAAAAGAAGTACTTTTGAACCCTAGAAAGTTTACTTAATTTTAGTATAAGATGGGAATAGATTTTGTGGTTACTTGGGTTGATATGGATGACCCTAAATGGATTAAAGAGTTTTCAAAATTTTCTGATAAAATAGATAATTCTGTTAACGAAAAATCAGAAGCACGTTTTCGTGATCACGGTTTTTTAAAATATTGGTTTAGAGGTGTTGAGAAGTTTGCTCCTTGGGTTAGAAAAATTCATTTTGTAACTAGCGGACAGAAACCTGAATGGTTAGATGAAAATCATCCTAAGATTAATTTAGTAAGTCATTCTGATTTTATTCCAGAGGAATATTTACCAGTTTTTAACTCTAATTTAATTGAGATTTATATGCACAAAATTCCTGATTTGTCAGAGCAATTTGTGTATTTCAACGACGACTTTTTTATCATAAACGATGTCCCTGAAACGCGTTTTTTTGAAAATGGATTACCAAAAGATATTGCCACTTTTAGAACCAATACAGGTATCTCTCAGTTCGAGAAAATGTTAAAAAACAACATTCGACTTATCAATAAACATTTTGATAAGAAAGAAGTTTTTAAAAGAGATCACGATAAATGGTTTCACCCTTCATATGGTTCACGAGCAAGAATTACAAAACTATTAAAGTACTACAACAAGTTTGTAACTCTTCGTACACCACACAACGCACAGCCTTTTTTAAAGTCTACTTTTGAAGAAGTTTGGAAGCACTGCGGAAATGAACTTACAGGAATGTCTACACACAGGTTTAGAAGTGATAACGACTACACGCCGGAGTTGTTTAAGACTTGGCAGATATGTAAATCTAACTTTATACCGTATAATACGTATCAAGATACTAAGATGTTTTCTTTGGTTATAAAGTCAAAACAAGCGATTAAGGCGGTTAGAGAACAATCGTATAAACTGGTTTGTTTAAACGATAATATACACATAAGAAACTACGATAAAGTAATGCAAGAAATACACGATGCTTTTGAGAGTATCTTGCCTGAAAAATCGAGTTTTGAAAAATAGGAGGTAGTAGAACCTTTTACATTAAAAAAGCCTAATGTTTTTAAACATTAGGCTTTTTTTTATGATTGTTTTTCCATTTCAAAATCTTCCATAAACTTAGTGGTATAATTACCCGCTACGTAATCTGGATGATCCATTAATTGTCTGTGGAAAGGAATAGTTGTTTTTACACCTTCAATAACATACTCATCTAATGCACGCTTCATTTTGTTGATTGCTTCTTCACGAGTTTGTGCAGTAACAATTAACTTAGAAATCATAGAATCGTAGTTTGGTGGAATCATATACCCAGCGTATACGTGAGTATCGATACGAACACCATGACCACCTGGCGCATGATAAGAGGTTATTTTTCCTGGAGCAGGTCTAAATCCGTTATAAGGATCTTCTGCATTAATTCTACATTCAATTGAGTGTAATTGAGGCTTGTAGTTTTTACCAGAAATCGGCACACCAGCCGCAACTAAAATTTGTTCACGAATTAAATCGTAATCTACTACTTCTTCAGTAATAGGGTGCTCTACTTGAATACGAGTATTCATCTCCATAAAGTAGAAGTTACGGTGTTTGTCTACTAAGAACTCAACTGTACCAGCACCTTCATACTTAATATATTCTGCAGCTTTTACAGCAGCAGCTCCCATGGCATCACGTAATTCTTCTGTCATGAATGGAGAAGGAGTCTCCTCAGTTAATTTTTGGTGACGACGTTGAACTGAACAATCTCTTTCAGATAAGTGACAAGCTTTACCGTAAGCATCACCTACTACTTGAATTTCAATATGGCGAGGCTCTTCAATTAACTTCTCCATATACATATCGTCATTTCCAAAAGCAGCTTTAGATTCTTGTCTTGCAGAATCCCAAGCATCTCTTAAATCCTCAGCTTTCCAAACAGCACGCATTCCTTTACCTCCACCACCAGCAGAAGCTTTTAACATTACAGGATATCCTGTTTCTTTAGCTACTTTTTCACACTCTTCAAAAGTGGTGATTACACCGTCACTACCTGGTACACAAGGTACACCCGCAGCTTTCATGGTAGCTTTAGCATTCGCTTTATCTCCCATACGGTCAATCATTTCAGGAGAAGCTCCGATGAACTTAATATCGTGCTCTTCACATAATCTTGAAAACTTAGCATTTTCAGCTAAGAAACCGTATCCTGGGTGGATTCCGTCTGCGTTTGTAATTTCAGCAGCAGCAATGATACGATCCATTTTTAGGTATGATTCGCTACTTGGAGCAGGTCCAATACAAACCGCTTCGTCAGCAAATCGTACGTGTAAACTTTCAGCATCTGCTTTAGAATAAACAGCCACTGTTTTAATACCCATCTCTTTACAGGTTCTAATTACACGTAGCGCGATTTCGCCTCTATTGGCAATTAATATCTTTTTAAACATGTCTTTTAGTTTATGAGTTTATTGGGTTTAGGTGTTTAAGAGTTTAGTTATGTACTAAACTTCTAAACGTAAAACTTCTAAACCAAAAATTATGATGGGTCTACTAAGAATAATGGTTGATCAAATTCTACTGGAGAAGAGTCATCCACTAATACTTTAACGATTTTACCAGATACTTCTGATTCGATTTCGTTAAATAATTTCATTGCTTCAATAATACAAACAGTATCACCAACTTTTACTTCAGTTCCTACTTCAGCAAAATTAGGTTTATCTGGAGAAGGCTTTCTGTAGAAAGTACCAATGATAGGTGATTTTATAGTTACATATTTTGAGTCGTCTTCAGTGTTAGCAGGAGCAGCTGCAGCTGGTGCTGCTGGTTGAGCAACAGGAGCTTGAGCCATCATTTGAGGAGCTTGAGCCATAGGAGCAGCAGCTTGAATAATAGTAGTTTCAGCAGCTTCGCCTCCAGTTTTAATGGTGATTTTAATATCTTCCATTTCTAGTTTTACTTCACTTGCACCTGACTTTGCTACAAATTTTATAAGACTTTGAATTTCTTTAATGTCCATTTTCCTAAATTTTAGTTGTTTAGTTTATGAGTTATATGCCCATTTTAAGTAGATAGCTCCCCAAGTGAAACCACCACCAAATGCGGCAAAAATTAAATTATCTCCTTTTTTCAACTCTTTTTCATAGTCGGCAAGTAATAACGGTAAAGTAGCAGAAGTAGTATTTCCGTACTTGTGAATATTCATCATTACTTTGTCATCTTCTAAGCCAACTCTGTTAGCGGTAGCTTCGATGATTCTTTTATTAGCTTGATGTGGAACTAACCACTGAATATCTTCTTTTGTTAAGTTGTTTCTGGTTAACATTTTTTCAGAAACATCTGCCATATTTGAAACAGCAAACTTAAATACTGTTCTACCTTCTTGGTGAACAAAGTGTTGCTTGTTTTTTATGGTTTCTTCTGATGGAGGTAAGATTGATCCACCTGCATCTATTTTTAAGAATTCACGACCAATACCGTCACTTCTTAAGTATTCGTCTTGCAATCCTAAGCCATCATTATTTGGTTCAAATAAAACAGCGCCTGCGCCGTCGCCAAAAATGATACAAGTAGCTCTATCAGTATAATCAATAATTGATGACATTTTATCAGCACCAATTAATAATACCTTTTTATAACGACCACTTTCAATATATCTAGCAGCAGTAGACATACCGTATAAAAAACTAGAACAAGCAGCTTGTAAATCGTATGAAAAAGCATTAACCGCTCCAATTTTAGAGGCAGTATATGCTGCTGTAGAAGCTACTGGCATATCTGGTGTAGCGGTTGCTACGATTACCATGTCTATTTCTTCAGGGTTTGTATTTGATTTTTGTAGTAAATCTTCGGCTGCTTTAATAGCCATGTAAGAAGTTCCAAGACCTTCTCCTTTTAAGATTCTTCGTTCTTTGATTCCTGTTCTGCTGGTAATCCATTCATCGTTGGTATCTACCATTGTTTCTAGCTCTTTGTTAGTTAGAGCGTACTCGGGAATATATTTTCCTACCGCCGATATAGCTGCAGTTATTTTAGTCATAGTTGTTTGTTTTGTAGTAAAACGAGTTTTCAAAGTAATGAAAATTATTTCACTTTTTTGTAGAAAAAAACATCAAAAAATACACTTTTTGACGTAAAAACATAAAAAAACCCTCAAAATAGAGGGTTTTTTAATTTTTTAAACTAGTTCTTAAGCCTCAGCAGCAGCGCTTTCTAATACTACTTGACCTCTGTAATAAAGTTTTCCTTCATGCCAGTGAGCTCTGTGGTATAAATGAGCTTCTCCAGTTGTAGGATCAACAGCTATTTGAGGAACAGAAGCTTTATAGTGAGTTCTTCTTTTGTCTCTTCTAGTTTTAGATATTTTTCTCTTTGGATGTGCCATTTTATGTCTTATTTATCTGTTAGTAAATCCTTTAATTTATCCCATCTTGGGTCTGTTGAGTCTTCTTCAACAGTTTTCTCTTCGTTTATTCTTAATTCTTCTAATTTCTTTAAAGCATCTGACTGCATTGAACCATCAGTTACACTTGGGTGTACTCTTTTGGTTGGAACGGATAACACAATTAATTCATATAGATATTGTGCAACGTTAATTTGATACGCTTCGTGTGGAAGTATCAAAATTTCATCGTGTTCGTCATTAAATTCAGGGCCAAATTTAACAACCAAGTCTAAACTACCATTAATAGGTAGATCAAACAATTCATTAGTGACATCACAAGGAACATTAACGGTTCCGTTTATGGTAAAATTAAGCTCAAATAAAGTGCTCTTTTTTACAAAAGTAATATCAGCTTTAATGTTTACGTCATTAAATTCATCAAACTGAAAAGCTTCAAAGAACGTTTTGTCAATTTGATATTCAAATAAATGACTTCCTTCTTTTAAACCTACAAAAGGTATGTTGAATTGTTTTAAGTCTTTCATCTACAACTATCAATTTGAGCGTGCAAAGATATAAAAAATGTTTTTACTTTTATATTTTGTGTAAAAAAAATGCACTATTTTATGTTTAAAGCATTTTTAGTAAGTTCTTGATACTCTTTTCGGTTCTTAAATATTTGTAATGAGGTAAATAAAGCTTCTTTAAACGACGTTTCATTTGCTTTGTTTTTACCTGCGATATCAAATCCCGTTCCGTGATCTGGAGAGGTTCTTACTTTAGCTAATCCTGCGGTGAAATTTACACCATTTCCAAACGATAAAGCTTTGAAAGGAGCTAACCCTTGATCATGATACATGGCTAAAACACCATCAAATTGTTCGTAAGTTTTAGAACCAAAGAAACCATCAGCTGCATACGGACCAAAAACTAATTTACCCGATTCTTTAATTTCGGCAATCGTTGGACGAATAATTTCATCGTCTTCACTACCTATAATTCCGTTATCTCCACAATGTGGATTCAGTCCTAAAATGGCAATTTTAGGTTTGTTGATGTTGAAATCTTGCTTTAATGAATTATACATGATGTCAACTTTCGACTTGATAAGTTCTGGAGTAATGGTTTCGGCAACTTTTGAAACAGGAATATGTCCTGTTATTAAACCAATACGCAATTCATCCGTCATTAAAATCATCAAGCTTTTTCCGTCTATGTTCTCTTCCAGGTATTCTGTATGACCTGGGAAGTTAAATTCTTCTGATTGTATATTCTCTTTACTAATAGGAGCGGTAAGTAAGACATCAACTTGATTCTTCTTTAAAGCAGCTACTGCTCCTTGCAAAGATTTTAAAGCATATTTACCACCTTCTTCAGTAATTTTACCTAAATCAATTTTAACCTCCTCTTTCCAAACATTCAATAAATTGATTTTTCCGTGAACTAATTTATCTATTGAAGTAATTCCGTGGACACTATTATTAAGATTCAACGCTTTTTTGTGGTATGAAATCAGTTTGTTTGAAGCAAACAACACAGGGGTACAGAAATCTAACATTCGTTTGTCTTCAAAAGTTTTTAAAATAATTTCGATACCAATTCCGTTGATGTCTCCAACTGAAATTCCAACAATAATTTTGTTTGCTTTATCCATAGTTTACTTTCGTAGGTAAAGTTGTATTTTTGATGCTAACAAAAGTAACTAAATTTTTATAGAATGTTTACCGGAATAATAGAAACTCTTGGAACGGTTAAAGGAATAGAGCGTGAAAAAGAAAATTTACACCTTACAATTCAAAGTACAATTACCAATGAGTTAAAAATAGATCAAAGTGTAGCACATAATGGTGTTTGTTTAACAGTAGTGGCAATTGATAATGATGAGTATACCGTTACAGCAATAAAAGAAACTTTAGATAAAACCAATATTGGCGATATACAAGTAGGTGAAGAGGTAAATCTTGAAAGAGCTATGAAGTTAGGCGCTCGTTTGGATGGTCATATTGTACAAGGGCATGTAGACGGAACTGGTGTTTGTAAAAATATTGAAGATGCTGAAGGGAGTACGGTTTTTACTTTTTCATATAACTTTGATGGAAGTAATGTAACGATTGAAAAAGGTTCTATTACCATTAACGGAGTGAGTTTAACGGTTGTAAACTCTAAAAAAGATGAATTTAGTGTGGCAATAATCCCTTATACCTTTGAGCATACTACGTTTAAAAATTTTACAATTGGTAGCAAAGTAAACTTAGAGTTTGATGTTATAGGAAAGTATGTTGCTAGACTAACTCAATTTAGATAACAGGAGAAAATTTCCAATAATTATAAAAACCATAAATATATTTCGATATGTTTATGGTTTTTTCTTTTTTCATGATAAAAATAATGAAAATCAGTGTGTTATATTCGTATCTTTGAGAAAGTGTATAAAACTATAAGTTATGGATATATCGGTTTTTTTGTTGAAATTTTGGGGCTGGTATTGTATTATTTTCTTCTTTGTTTTGAGTTTTAATCCGAAAAGGGTAAAACAAATAGTAGATAACTTACAAGATGCCCGATTCTTAATTATCCTTTCGCTTTTTGCAATTATTATAGGGTTGCTTAATGTGTTAGCTCATAATATTTGGGAACCAAACATTAAACTATTAATAACCTTATTTGGTTGGTTAGCCTTAATTAAAGGAATTATTCTTTTCACTTTTCCAAAACAAACCATCAACTTATTAAAACAAACCAATTTAAAGTTTATACAAGCTATATATGTGTTATTGTTCTTTTTAGGATTGTTTTTGTTGAATGAAGCCTACGGAATAGTGCCTTTTTAAACTGAATTTGCATTAAATATGAAAATGAATACTGATAAAATCTCAATAGTAAAGAGTTCTGGAGAAGTCGTACAGTTTTCACTCACTAAGTTGAAAAAATCTCTAAAAAGAACTGGAGCTGATGATGAAGTGGTAGCTTCTATATTAGAAACCGTTCAAGATGAATTGTACCAAGGAATAACCACGAAAGAAATTTATAATAGAGCCTTTGCTTTGTTGAAGAAAAAAAAGAACGTGTTCGCTTCTAAGTATAAGTTAAAGAAAGCAATATATGAGTTAGGTCCTACTGGTTTTCCTTTTGAACATTTTATAGGAGCTATTTTAAAATATTCAGGGTATAAGGTAGCTGTGGGAGAAATTTTACAAGGTGAATGTGTGCAACACGAAGTAGATATCGTAGCACATAAAAATAATGAAACTACTGTTGTAGAGTGTAAATTTCATAGTGAGCAAGGTCTTGTTTGTAATGTTAAAGTTCCTTTATATGTTCATTCTCGTTATCGCGATGTTAAAAATCATTGGAATACATTTAAAAAACACGATACAACCTTAACTCAAGGTTGGGTTGTAACAAATACAAGGTTTACTAAAGATGCGACTGAGTATGGTAATTGTGCTGGATTGTACTTGTTAAGTTGGGATTACCCTCTAGAAAATAGTTTAAAAGATATAATTGATCGTTTAGGATTGTACCCTATTACGGTTTCAACTTTATTGACAAATAGAGAAAAGCAGTTTTTATTAAATAGAGATGTAGTACTGTGCAGAGAGTTAATAAAAGATAGCTTTTACTTGGATCATTTAGGGGTTTCTGATACTAGAAAGAAAAGAATTCTTGCAGAAATACAACAATTGTGTAACGCTTAAAACAAGTAATGATGCTTAATTTTGCTAAGGTTCATTTTTTAGGAGCAGCAGGTACAGTTACTGGATCAAAGTTTTTGCTCGAAGCGTACGGTAAGAAAATTTTGATTGATTGCGGGATGTTTCAAGGACTCAAAGAGCTTAGAGAGTTAAATTGGAAAGAACTTCCTATAGATGTAAGCCAAATTGATATAGTACTATTAACACACGGACATTTAGATCATGTAGGGTTTCTACCAAGATTGTACAAGCAAGGGTTTAGAGGGAGGGTTATTGGAACAGCTCCTACTTTAGCGATTGCAGGAATTATTTTAAAAGATAGTGCAAAGATTCACGAAGAAGAAGCAGAAAAAGCAACTCTAGAACATTATAGTAAACATAATCCTGTACTTCCTTTTTATACAATTGCTGAAGCTGAAAAAACAATAACCTTATTTGAAGCTGTAGAGGAAGGAGAATGGATTTCTTTTTCAGATGAAATCTCATATAGATTTCAATATAACGGACATATCATAGGAGCTACTTTCATAGAATTAAATATCAACAAAAAGCGATTTGTGTTTTCTGGAGATATTGGAAGGCAAAATGATTATTTGTTAGAAAAACCAAAAAAACCTGAGTGGGCAGATTACCTTTTTTTAGAAAGTACATATGGTCATAAACTGCATCCTACAGAAGATATAGAAGAAATTTTATCAGAAACAATTAAAGAAACCATCGTGCAAAAAGGAAATTTGATCATTCCTAGTTTTGCTGTTGAGCGTTTGCAAATGTTAATGTATGTTTTATGGAAGTTGTATAAAAAAAATAAAATCCCAAACATTCCCATTTTTGTAGATAGCCCGATGGGGAATAATGTTTTAGAGGTTTTTAAACGATATCCGAAATGGCATAAATTATCGATGGATGAATATGCAGCTATGTGTAATCACGTTACTATTGTAGAATCGTATAGAGAAACTTGGGAAACTATTGATGATTCGAGATCTAAAATAATAATTGCAGGAAGTGGTATGGTAACTGGCGGTAGGGTTTTAACTTACTTACAACAGATGGTTGATGATCCTACTACGACGATTCTGTTGGTTGGGTATCAGGCAGAAGGAACAAGAGGAAGACAGTTACAAGAAGGATGTCATGAAATAAAGTTCTTTGGACGATATTTTCCTGTAAAGGCAAGAGTTAAAAGTATAGAAAGTTTATCTGCTCATGCAGATCAGCAAGACTTGTTAGATTGGTTAAGTGAGATAAAAAACATACCAAAAGAAGTGTTTCTTATTCATGGAGAACAAACAGCTTTAGATGCTTTTAGGGTGAAAATACAAAAAGAGAAAAATTGGAATGTTTGTATTCCAAAATTACATGCTATAAAAGAGTTAATGATATAAAATGAAATGTCTAATCGTAAAAGCTAGTTCAATGAAAACAACAAACACATATGTGAAATATGTTGAGTGGTTGAGTGCAGAAGATATGCATTTAACCTCAAAACAATGGCTGTCTGAACTTTCTTTTTTGAAAGATGAACAACTCTTTTTTGAAGATTTAATTAGAAAGTATATTTTTGAATTAATAGCTCCTGATCAATTTAAGGGAACAACTAAAATAGTTGAAGAGTTAGGGAAATCTAGAAAAAAAACAGACGAATTAATTAAGCTTGTAGAGGCTCATGAAAGAGGGTTAGAAGTAATGGTAGATGGGGTAGATCAAGTAATAGAGGAAGAAGTCTATAAAAATGAACACCGAAGATTAATTATTGAAGTAAGTGAGTTCTTAAAAGGATATCGAGGCTTAAAAGAAACTCTTTTTAATACTGTGAAAGAAATCGAAAAATCAGAGAAAAAAAGAATTGAGTAATAAAAAAAACGGAGCTAATTATTAGCTCCGTTTTTTTGTTTTATGAGGCGATATAACGTTTAACTACCCATAGAGGTACGTGTAAATCTTGAGTAAACAATTCTTCAGTAACACTTCCTACTAAAAGAGAAGTAAAGTTGTTGTGTCCTTTGTCGGCAACAAATAAAATGTCTGTTTTATCTTTTTCGGCAATAGTTCTAATTTTTTCAGGAATACTGTCTTCACCTGCAGAAGCTTTAAGAGTTTCTATATGTTGAGCTTTTGTTTTTTGAAGTAATTTTTCAAACTGTAAATCAACGTGTTTTTCTACTTTTTCTCGAGCTTTATCAATTTTGATGTAAGGGAAAAATAGCTGAGGTATTTTAAAAACATTCAGCGCTTTTAACGTAGATTTTTGTTTTGAACTCATATCTGAAGCGGTATGAAATGCTTTTAGTGAAGCTGATGAAAAATCAGTAGCGACCATAAGGTTTTCAGGGTTCAAGTTTGCTTCTTTAGGTATTAAAAGCACGTTACATTTTGCCATACGTAATAACTTACCTGAAACCGAACCAGATCCTTTGTAAGTGTTTTTGTTCCCTACGATTATCAAATTAGTGTGGTATTTATTGGCAACGTAGCTAATTAAACTTTCAGTATAAGCATCGTCTGAAACTAATAATTCATAGTTGCAGTCGGTGTCAAAATACTTACTTATGCTGTTTTCAAGTTCTTCTTCAATAATTTCTTCAATATTAATGTTTTCTAACTGTTCAGAAAATAAGCTACTTATTTCATATTTTTTTACATTATGAATAAAATACACGTTTTCTGTTCCGTAATTTTTAGCCAACATGCTACAATATTTAATTAGCGAGATGTCTAATTCTGATAAATCTAAGGCTACAAGTATGTTTTTTATCTTCATAATTTAAGCTTTTTGTTTTTTAGAGTCTATTAACCTTTTTACAGTTTCTTGATATTCTTCTTTTTCCTTTTGATTTAAACGCTTTAGGTGTTCTTTATAATCTTCTTTTAATCCTTTAAAAAGAGAGTAGCACATGAGCAGCAAAAGTAAGGTAAAAGGAAGTCCGGTTGCAATAGAAGCAGTTTGTAAAGCTTTTAAACCTCCTCCTAATAATAAAACGGCTGCTACAGCACCTTCTGCAAGTGCCCAAAATATTCGTTGTCCTACTGGAGCATCAATTTTTCCACCTGAAGTTAAGCTGTCAACCACTAAAGAACCAGAATCTGATGAGGTAACAAAGAAACTAGCAATAAGAATAATAGCAATGATGTTTAACGCCATTGAAAAAGGGAAGTCTTCTAAGAATACAAAAAGAGCAGTTGCAACATTATCATTCACACCCTCTGCAATAGTAGGATCTCCTCCTAAAATTTCGTGTAAAGAGGTACCGCCAAAAGCTGTAATCCAAAATAAAGTGATTAAGGTAGGAACGATTAAAACACCTAAAATAAATTCTCTAATTGTTCTTCCTTTAGAAACACGAGCGATAAACATTCCTACGAAAGGAGACCAAGCAATCCACCATCCCCAATAAAAGATAGTCCATGAGTTTTGCCATTCTGTTCCTGTATAGGCTTCAGCCCAAGTAGAAAGATTGATTAAGTCGTTTACATAACTACCAGTATTTTGTACAAACGATTTTAGGATGAAAATTGTGGGACCTAAAATTACTACGGCAAGTAATAATAATACTGCAATACGCATGTTCATTTCACTAAGGAACTTTACTCCTTTATCAACTCCTGAAATTACTGATATGGTGGCTATCAATGTAATACCTACAATTAGCCATATTTGTAAAGAAATTCCTGAATCTAAACCAAAAACGTGCTCTAAACCAGCAGCTACTTGTTTAACACCTAATCCTAACGAAGTTGCTAAACCAAAAACGGTAGCTAAAACAGCAAAAATATCGATAATATCTCCAATTCTACCATGAATTCTATCCCCTAAAAAAGGATAAAAAACTGAACGAATTGTTAAAGGAAGCCCTCTAGAATATGTAAAATAAGCTAAAGATAATCCAACCAAAGCGTAAATAGCCCAAGCATGCAATCCCCAGTGTAAAAAAGTAACATTCATGGCTTCTTTAGCAGCAGCAGCTGTGTTTGGATCGGCTAAAGGAGGAGAAGAAAAATGATAAACAGGTTCGGCAATACTCCAAAAGAGCAGCCCAATCCCCATACCTGCACTAAAAAGCATTGAAAACCAAGAGGTAGTTGAAAACTCTGGTTTTGCTTTAGCTCCACCTATACGCAAACTTCCGTATTTACTAAAAGCTAAGTAGAGCATAAAAGCAACAAAGATATTTACGGCTAAAATGAATAACCAACCAGTTTTGTTTGCTATAAAATTTTGTGCTGTATCAAAATAGGATTGAGCTCTTTCTTTAAAGAGTAACGTTAAAGCTACGCTTAGTATTATTACTATTGAAGAAGTGAAGAATACAGGTCCGTTAACTTCGAGCCCAAAGATTGATTTTCGTTCGTCGCTTCTAATTATTTTTTTAGCTTTCTTCATTTGTTGATGATTTGTCTCATTCATATAATTAAAAATAATATCCGATGTTTATATTAAATCTCATTTCCCAATTAGCATTAGGTGTTCCGTTTGCTAAAGCGTTTGTCCATACAGGGCCTAACCAAGGGTGGTTTTTCCCTGCGGCAAAATCTATATAAGTATAAACATTACCAGCAGTTACTAAGAAACCAAATACATTCATTAAGCTGTCTTCAAAATTTAAAGCTGCTTTATCCATATAACCAAAGTCATTGTATACTTGTATGCTAGAAATAGGTTTCCATTTAACAGGAAAAGTGTAAGCTGTACCTAAAGTGTAGGTGGTTGCTTCTGTAGCAGTAAGGTAAGGAGCTCCATAAGCAGTTAAAGCAATAAGGTTGCTGTGGGTAGTGTTTTTAGTATTGTATTTGTAGGTAGATACTTGTGCTTTTGTACTGAAGTTTTTTGTATTTAGTTGATAGTGTAAGGCAAAGGCATAATGACTAGAAGTATCTTCAGTGTCTAAATTATAGAGACCACCATATTGTGCGGAAAAACCTATTTGGTGTTGTGTGTTTTTATTTCCAAAGTGATAATTTACCTTACCGTTTAATTGATTTGTTTCTTTATATCTTAAATCTAGGTTTCCATCTCCATCAATGTCTATTGAGGCAACATCGTATGAGTATCGGCTGTCGGAAACATCAGAGTTGCTTCCAAAATTAAGTTCCTCAGCATTTTTAAAAAAAGCCAAGGCATATTCCCACTTTTTACCTTTATGGGTGAATTTCACTCCCATATCATGGTCGTCTTCTAAACCTAAATAATAGTTGATGCCAAAAAACCAACTATGAGAGTTGTACTGAGTATTACCGAAGGGCACTTGTGTTAATCCTAATTGAATATTGTCTTTTTCGTTAAAGTCATATCCTAACCAACCTTGTTTAAGCATGCTACCTCCAAAACTTTGCGAGTAAAAACGATACTCGGCATTAAGTTTTATTCCTTTGTATTTAGCTTTAGCATTAATCCTGAAGACATCGAAACCGAAATCGCCTCCACGCTTTTTTTGTCCATCTTTCCAAGAAGATAGATTATAGTTAAATCGTAATGCCCCGCCAATTTTAACCTCAGGTTTTTCTTGTGAAAACATAGCTGTAACAAAAGAAAAAGCGACTAAGACTAGGCTTTTTTTTGAGAAATTCATTGTTGTAATAATAAATGTGAAGAAAGTGTGCTTGTAAAAAGTACATTTTCATGTTTAAGAGTTAAGGGAAACTCTTTTTAGCTTGATAAAAAGGGGATTTTATTCAGAAGGAGGGATGAATTTGTCGGATTGATTTCTGAAAACCAAAAAGTTAAAGCTGAAAATTCTTTTGTTCTTTTTGTCTTTGAGTTTTTTTATCATAAGCGGCAAAGATACTGATTAAAAAGGGGTTTTCAAAAAAGAGACTTTTTTGAGTGATTTGAAAAAGGATAAGTATTGTTTTTTGATTAAAAAATATCGGTTTAAGGTGTTTTAAAAGGTGGTTATCATTTTTATGTTTTTAAATTTCAATATATTAGTGTATTAAATATCGTGTATAGATGAAAACCTCAATGGAAAGAAAGAATTTGTATGGCTATATTATAAATAGTCTTATGGTTGTAGCACTTGGTGTTGTTTACTTAAAACAGATGAATAACACTACGGATGATAGTTTGTGGAATTGGATTTCACTGGGGTTAATAGTTATTATTTTAGGGATGTTAACAACTGTGTTTTTTATTTTAAGAACACAGCTTAAAGCAAAAAAGAAATCGGAAGAAGAATTGTTAAAAAGTCAAAAATTACTGCACTCGATAATAGAGAATACTACCAATGCAATTTCCGTAAAGAAAATAAACGGCGAGTATATGTTGGTAAATAAGAAGTATCAATCAATTTTTGAAGCATACGATAAAGATTTAATAGGAAAAACCGATCATGATATTTTACCAGAAGAATTAGCTGATAAATATCTAGATGCCGATTTAGAGGCAATGAAGTTAGGAAGAGAAATTCAAGTAGAAGAAGAGATTGAGCAGTCTGATGGAAAGCATACATATTTATCAGTAAAATTTCCCTTGTTTGATATTTCTAACAGAGTGTATGCTATAGGAAGTATATCTACAGATATTACAGAAAGAAAAATGATTACGGAGTCGCAAAAGGCGGCAGATACTTTTTTTAACATTTCAATAGATAGTTTGGTGATAGCATCTAAAGAAAGGTTTTTAAGAGTCAACCCTTCTTTAAGTAATCTTTTAGGGTATACTAATGAAGAATTGTTGAATAACCCGTTCGCTACTTATGTCTTCCCTGAAGATATTGAAATGACAAAGGAGGCGATTAAAAAGTTAGAAGGAGGAGTGAATTTAGTAAGTTTTAAAAATCGTTGGATTTGTAAGGATGGAAGTATTAAATGGTTGTCTTGGAATGCGACTTCTGATACGGCTACTGGAACATTATATGCTGTAGTTAGAGATATTACAAATGATTTGTTGCTGCAAGAAGAGAATGAAAGTAGAATGAATGATTTGTATGAGAATCAGCAAAAGTTGAATATGATTATAGAAAACATTAGTGATGGAGTTTTGGTAGCTAATGCTGAAAAGCAAGTTGTGTTAGCTAATGAGGTTGCTAACGAGCTTTTTGGTATTGAAGATGACTCTCAAATATCAATTGATTTTTCAGATCATTTTAAGGTGTTAAATCCATATGATGGAAAAGTTTTTCCAGCACAAAATCTTTCTGCAGAATTAGCTTTACTAGGTAAAATCACCAATGATATTGATGTATTGTTATTGAATAAAGAGACGAATGCTATTAGGAGAGTTTTACTGAGTGGAAGGCCTATAATAGATAATGAAAACAATATAGCTGCCGTTGTTGTAACTATTAAAGATATAAGTAGGTATAAGAGATTAGAGGCAGAATTAGAAAAAAAAGATCAAGAGTCAAGAAGGAGAATTGGATTTAAGAGTGATGAATCAAAAAAGGAGGAATAATATTATCGTTGAGTTACCTGCAAAAACTATTTTCCTTTAGTTTTTTGGGAGTGGTTAGGGGGTGCCGATAAGCAAAGGAGGTTTCTAATAATGTTAGTTTTATTGATGTTTGTAAGCTAAGTATTTGTTTTTTATAAGATTAATTTTATCTCGGTTTTTGTTTACTTTCATTTTACTTTATATAATCTTTAAAATGTTGCAGGCGTTTTAAAATATTATGTAAGTATGTAATTGTTGCAATTTATGTAAAACATCTATTTTTCTTATATAAATTAAGGATTGTGAAATTAAGAAAAGCATTAGTTTGTAATGAATCTTATGCCTATAAATATTGCTATAGATTAAAGTTTTATATTAAGCGTTTCTTCTTTGCTAAGGTAATCGCTTCAATCTTTGAGTGTACTTGTAGCTTCTTATATATATTTTCAATATGCCTTCTAACTGTTGATGGTGAGATAAACAAATTTTCAGCTATTGAGGTATATGGTAACCCTGTTGCTAATTGTTCTAAGACTTCAATTTCTCTACTTGTTAGTTTTACATTTTCTTCTTCATTTTTTTGTAAAGATAAAGGAGTGCGTAAAAGATTTAGTGCTTTAAGAGCTATAGATGGAGTCATAACAGCGCCACCAGTAAGGGTTTTTGTGATAGCATTATAAAGAGTTTTTGGTTCGTCGTCTTTTAATAAATAACCATCTGCTCCTGCTTGTATTGCATTGAAAATTTGTTCGTCATTATCAAAAACAGTAAGCATAATTATTTTTACTTGCGGATATTTTCGTTTTATTAAGGCAGTGGCTTCTATGCCATTTTGTTTGGGCATATCAATATCCATTAATATCAGGTCAGTATTTTTATTTTCGCTAAGTTTTTGTAAGCATTCTAATCCGTTGTTGGCTGTAAATACGATGCTTATATCTTCAAAAAAAGAGAGGCTTTCTTTGGTGCTTTTTATTAAAAAATTATTATCATCTACAATGGCTACTCTAGTTTTCATACCTTATGTATTGTTGTTTTTGGAATTATAAAACAAAATGAAACTTCAACCCCTTTTTCTAGTTCAGTTTGTATGTTGAGTTGACTTTTTAATTCTATGGATCGTTTTCTCATATTCAATAATCCATTGCCTAATTCTACGTTTTTTTCTATAAAGCCTTTGCCGTTATCTTTTACAGAGAAACATATATTATCTTCTTTTTTATAAATATGGATGGTTATTTGTGAAGCTTTTGCATATTTAAGAGCATTATTGGTAGCCTCTTGAATAATGCGAAATGCATTCAGTCCTTGTAAGGATGTAAAGGTTACGTCTTCAGGAAAATTTTCATCTACATTAACAGTTATATTAGTTTTATTTTGTGATTGTTTCGCTTTTTCGATAAAATTTGCAATTCGAGAGTGTAAATCTTTAATAGAAATATCTGATTTATTCATTGCCCAAACGGTATCTCGTAGTTCTTGCGTAGTTACTTTTGCAAAATCTTTTATAGTATCTAATTTGCTAGTTAATTTTTCATCTTTGTCAGAAAGATAATATTTAATAGTATTAATTGCAGCAACAATAAAAGATAATTGAGCTCCAATGTTATCGTGTAAATCTCTTGAAATAGATAATTTTTGTTCTTGTAATTTGTTTTGATGTTCTATTTTTTCAATAGCAAGTTTTAGTTCATTTTCTCTTTGTTGTTTAATATTTTTTAGCACTTGTTGTTTGTATAATAAAAAGCCAATGACACTAATAATTACCGCTAAAGTAGTTAACCCGAAAATCCATAAATTTCTATTTTTTAAATGAAGTTTATTTTTTGCAATTTCAGCTTTTTGTTGT
Source organism: Tenacibaculum sp. A30 (assembly GCF_051200845.1). NCBI lineage: Bacteria > Pseudomonadati > Bacteroidota > Flavobacteriia > Flavobacteriales > Flavobacteriaceae > Tenacibaculum > Tenacibaculum sp. A30. Next base: position 1,500,244 of record NZ_CP195160.1, on the reverse strand, counting down.
AGTATTTGATTTTCTTTTTCAACTGTTTCGTATTTAGTTGTAATTTCTTCTATATTTTTTAATTTTTCTATATTGTATAAACTATCGTTAAGAATGTTAAATGCTTTAAGGTTATTAAAAGCCTTTTTATAATTATTAACATCTTCATAGTTTTTCATCATTTGCTGATAGTTATAGCGTTGTATGTCTGGAAATTTAATTTTTTTTGCAATAGTGTTGCTTTTTTCAAAATAATTATTAGAAAGTTTATGTTTTTTTACTTCTTTGTAATACTCACCCAAAGCAGTATAATTAAGCATTAGTGCAAATTCATCTTTTCCTTTTTGACGAACTTTTAAGGCTTGTTGTAAGTAACTTTCAGCCTTTTTATAGTTTTTAATAAGGAGTTGATTATTACCAAGAAATTCTAGCGAGTAACCTATGCCAAGAGAATCGTTTCTTTGCTGTTGTATTTGTAGTGATTTTAGAAATCTTTTATTAGCTTCTGTATAATTTCCTTCAGCATTAAAAACCGCTCCACTTTCATTGTTAATTCGGGCAATTCCTTCTAAATTAGAATCGTTTTGATATAAAGTTAATGCTTTGTCATAAAAATATAAAGCCCTATCTGATTGTTGTAATTTTCTGTACATTCTAGCCATATCATCGTATAACAGCCCTAACTTTTTGTTATCATTACTTTGTTCCAATTCTTTTAAAGCTTTATGGTAATAAACGGAAGCACTATCTATATTTCCTTTTTTTCCTAATGAAAGACCTATTGTTCTTAAAAAATCTCCCTTATTAATCTTGTCATTGTTTTTGTTAGCAAGCTTTAAACCAAAATGGGCTAACTGTATAGATTCATCAAATTTTGTTGTATATATTTTCTTAATGTTTTCTTGTAGAAGGTTAATTTTTTTGTTGTAGTTAGGTTCTTTTTGTACAGTTAGTTTAATACTATCTACTAAGGTTAATCTTTGTGAATGTAAATTCAGTGAGAAAAAAACTATAAAAATAATCGTTATGATCTTTTTTAATTGCATGAAATACATTAGTTTATTTTATGTAAATGTATTAATTTATTCATTATTAACTATTTGTTTTTAATTAGTTTTAATGAGGTTATGAGTAGTTGTTTAAGAGAGTCGACCACTATTTCTAACTCTTTTTTATTTTTGTAGGCAGAAATTTTTTGTTCAATTTCTATCAATTGTTTGTTAATAATTGTGTCGGTTTTTATTTTGTCTTCTAGAGTTTTTGTGTTTAGAACTTTAAAGTGGTTTTGTAGTTCTTTGTTGTTCAGTAGATGAAGATTATTGTATTCGGAAAAAAAAATTAGAAGTAGCTTTATAGTAATTCCTAAAGAACAAAAAATTAGTATAAATAAAAGAGTAAGTGCAATCATATATTTAAAATTATTATTTTCTTCTTTTTATTTTTAACCATTTTATGGTTGCCCAAATTATAATGATAAATAAAATACTTATTATAATAATGGGTGAATAGGTAACAAAAAGAACTAATAAAGTAGGAAAACTACTCCAATAAGAGTCTTTTACATCATAAGGGCTTTTAATTTCAATTGGGTTGTATGTTAAGTTATTTAAAGGTAAAATAGCTAATTTATCAACAGTTATAAATAAATTTTCGGCTTCTAATAAAATATTTTCAAAAGAAAAGGCCTCCTCTTTTTGGTGATATGTAATAACTAAATTGTCTTTTGGTGTAGGAGAAAAATTAGTCTTTGTGCCTGTGTATAGTTTATGTGTTTCATTATAACGAAAATCAAATCCTGAGGAAAGTCCTTTTATATCAGAATCGTTTAATTCGTCCATTAATTCAATGTAAAAATCACCATGTTTTATGGGGTTTTTCCATACACTTTCGCTTTCTAACAGATAAATAAATGCATTTTTACTTTCGCTTTCATAACCTTTCTTTACTCTTGCATTGTTGGTGTTTACAATGAAATACACTTCTGCTTTTTGTAGCTCGTTTGGGGTAAATTCCATGTTCCAAACTTTCCAATTATCACTAAATGGTATTGTTTTTTTGTAATTGTTATTGAGTTCTGGATGTGCTTCTTTAAGTAACGGTAGCAAATTGTTTTTGACTCTTATTTTAAATTGGCTTAATGAATCTAAAGTAACGTGGTTAAGATAGTTGTCTCCACCAGCATAGATGCCATTGGTAGGATACCCCATTTTGAATCGTAAAGAATCATTTGTTGTATTACGAAACCAATATACTCCTTTTACCACTGCAAAACCTTTATATAACTGAATGTATATATTTTCTTGTTGCATTTGCACTTTTTTAAAAGAGAGAGAGTCTTCGGGATGTAGCATTGTAAATACGGTTCCACCAGCATTCCAAATACCAGGTTGCGCAGCGTTACTATATGCCTTGTTTATAAAAAACATAAAAATGATACCTAAAAGAAGCTGTGAACCTATTTTTTTCATAACAGAAGATTTATATAGTTTCATTAAATAAGTATATATTGTGTGAGTTAAAATTTACTGCAATAAGAATAGTAATGAACGATGCTTTGTGCAAATCAATAATATCGTTTGATTTTACTTTGTTGTATATATTTTCTGACACATCAATGTTTCCATTATTAGTAACTAAACGAAACTTGGTTGCGTTTCTATTGGAAGTGATTTTAAGCTTGTCATTAACCTGAACTGTTGTTATTTGTTTGAGTTTTCCATTTCTAAAAAACGTTGCATAGTTATTTATTTCTATAAGTAGTTTAAATGAAGTATATACAAAAGCAACAAGTACAGGAATTATAAAAATAAAAATACCTTGCCATAACAATAATAACAGTAATGCAAATGCTATTACAAAAATTAATCTTTTTCTCATTTTTTTCCAAAATATCTTTTTAACTACATCCACTTCTTTTTGACTCATTGGCATAGTTTTACTTTTATTTGGAATGAAATTAAGAGTGTTATTAACTTCAATCGATTGCTGATGGTTCTCTAATATAGTAAATGTTAAAACCTCTTTGTTTTTTGGACTTACTTCTAAATATATTTTGTCTCCTATAGTAGCTTTTGAATATACCGTGTAAGGAATACTGTGTTCTTGAATGTCAACACTTATATAATATGAAGTTGTGGTAGTACTATTTGAACTATTACCCGCTCTTGAGGTAAATTTTTTTGAAGAAGAGGTGTGTTTTTCTATTCGTTTATCGGTAATTATTCCTGTATAGCAATGTTTAATTCCTTTTTTTAAATCAATGTAGGTACTCCAAAAAGTGTATACTATAATACTTAAGAAGAACAATAAAAAAATAGCAAAAACGATTATAGGAATTGTACTAAATTTTGCGGGCTTTAATACATTTTTAAAAATGAAAAAGAATATACCACCTACAAAAATTAAGAAAATAACCAAGAAAACATACTGCTGACTAATTTTTTTCTTATCTTTAGAGGAAAGCGGTTTTATTTCATAATTATTTTCTGTCATAGTTAAAAATGTTTATTTAGGAATTTTGATATATTTAAGATGTTCTACCAATTCTAAATACGTGTTTTCATTATACTTTGTGTCGCCAACGATATTGCCATTTTGTAACGTTGTTCTAAAAAACTGAATTGTTGCTATGTTTTCTTGCTTGATATTTACATTGGCTGTGGCATATTTTACCTTGTTACCTAAGGTGTCTTTCTTGTAGGAATAGATGGTTATTTGGTAAGGTTCTACCTTGTCTAAATGCTTTTCGTAAAATTGCCAAGTTTGATTGCTATATTGCTCTAAGTTAAAAGGGATATTATCTTTTGGTGCCTCTTTATTAAATCGTTGAATACCTTTATTTATTCTGCTTGTAGCATTATTCTCTTCAATAATTTTAAAAGCAATATCTACTATTTCTGTATGTATATATGCCTTGTAATTAGTGCTAGGTTCTGTATAAGATAAAATTTCTTTATCTTCTAAATAGAAGTGGTTAGAAATTACATCTTCTTTAGCTTTATGTTTTTGATGATGTACTTTTTTATACAAATTACCTTTTTTGGTGTAATAAAATGTAGTTATAGAATTAGTATCATTTATATTAGCTATAATGCTTTGTAGCTTATTGTTTTGATACTCATATTTTATATGGTTTTTTTCCCCTTTTTTTAAATAGATGCGCTCTTCTATTAAATTATGCTGTGTATCATAAACATATTGATGTTTTCTGTTTAAATTAGAATTACGATGTTTAATTATTCTTTTACGTAAAAGACCTTTTTTATAGTTACTGCTTAATTTTAACCAATCGCTACTCGTATTGCTTTTTCTTTCGTAGCTTTTTATGGTACCATCAGTGTTGAAATTGTAGCTAACTTTTTCGGTTTGTATTGCTTTTTCAGAATGTAACGTATACGTTATCATCTCAACTTTTTTAACCGATTGTGTAAATCCGTAATCTTTAGCTGTAATCTTTGGTAAAGATTGTGCAATAGCATTACAATTTAATACTAAAAAAATGACTGTAATAAATTTAATTTTTAGGAGCATATTGTTTTTTAGTTTGTTTTTATTTATATTTTTTTAGATGCTTATCTTATATAAATCTTTAACTGCGTGGTCTTTATTTACTTTATTGATAGTTATTTTTTTGCCAAACTTTGTTGTACATTCTCAATTATTTCTGAGGCATTGTTTTACTATTTGCAGGATTGTAGCCGTTTGCATAATTTACAATTAGTTGACCGTTTTTAAACTCACCATAGGTTTGAGTGAAGGTTTTAACATCTGTTCTAACACCTAAACCCGTAATATATCCATTGTGGGCAAATGCTCCAGAATACACATAGGTTGGTGTTTTAAACATTCCTGAATAATTAATTTTACCATTGCTATCCCAGTCGCCTACATAAAAGTTTTTGTTAGCCCACCTGTAAGCACCTGCCTTATATGGTAGTCCGTTTTTAAAGAAGCCAACATATACATCTCCTTGGTTGTATTTAAAGGCACCATACCCATTTTGGCAGTTTCCTAAGCAATTTTTACCGGTTGATTTTTTCTGTAAATAATCAGTAAAAAGATTGGTGGTTAATTTACCTTGTGTGTAAATACCCGCCTGAAAAGTTTTGTTGTTTTTAACGTAATACCCATAACCGTGTTGTTTGCCATCTTTCCAATGCCCATAATACTGCTCGTTGAGTTTATTCCAATAATAAATTCCAAAACCATTACGATACCCATTATAAAAATCACCGTCATAACGATTACCATTGGCAAAGAAAAATTGTGCATAACCGTGTAGTTTACCACTTTTGAAAAAGCCAAACACTTTGCTACCGCTATTAAAAACATAAGTGCCATAACCATTGGTACAGTTACCTTTTATGCAAGCATTTTCTGTTTTATTATTTTGAGGTTGTGTAGTATTAGTTTTGCCTGAAATTTTATCGGTAGAAATATTAAAATAACGTCCTTTGTTAAATACGCCTGGTTTTGAATTAGCAAAGTTGCTTAATACATAAGTTGGAACATTACTGATTGAAAACACGTAGTCTTTTGTCCCTTCAACATACCCTTCAATTTTATAATCCTTAAACCGTTTACCTGCTATAAAAAAGCTTACGTGTTCTTTGTCTTCTGATGGGATATACCAAATTGAATTCCCTCTAGAGGTCATAGAAATTGCAGGGTATGCCTTGGTTTCTTTACTCGTATTTTGCAGTGCGCTTTCTGCAAAATAAACATCTTTACTTTTAGTATCTCTAGCAATAATATTTTTATATTCTGATTGGTATTTCCACTTTCTGTAAGAAAAAATTGATGGGATGCCTCGCTCTATACACATTGCTGATTTACCATCACTAATAATACTATTTTCTGACTGTAGTAAAAATTCAAAAGGAATTGTAGTATTTAAAGTTATTGATGTGTCAAGGGCGTTTCTCGCAATGTAATAAGTGTTCGTTAATGGATTAAAGAATATATAATCGTTGTTAAATTTGTTCCATAGCGACGTGTTGTCTAATTTACCATTGATATATAAATGAGGTATTGCCAAACCGCCTTTTAAGTTTAAGTCGCCCGTAGTTTTTTTTATTTGTGCATTTTTTTCAAAATCTTTATATTCACGATGATAAATAATGCTTCTGTTATATTGGTGTAACATATTACCTGCAGCATTGGTTTCTGTTCTTTGTATCCAGTTACCTTTAGAATCGTATTGATATTTAAAAAATGTTTTACTGTTATTTTTGTTTGCTTTTCTTGCTGTTAGCAACCCGTTTCTGTAATATTCAGTTTTAGTAGTTGGTAGTTTATCTGTTACTTTAGATGTAATAGTTACTATAACCAAATCACCTTGTTTTATATAACTATATTCTTCTGTTTTGTAGCTGTAAATTGCTTTTTTAATTCTGTTTTGTGCATCGTATTCATAAATTTTTCCTTCGTCGTAAATAAGATTTCCGTTAGCATCATATTTGAAATTGAGTGTTTTTCCATTGGTATATGTTGCTGATATGGGTCTGTTATAATTGTCAAATTTTATATGTTTTCTATGTTTTATATCTAACCAATTACCCTTATTATCGTAAAAAGTAAAACTGTCTTGAAATACATCACCCTTTAGTTGTGTTTTATCTAAACTAGCACCTTTGGGTAATGGATTAACAGGAGCGTTTACCCAATTTATAGTTTGTGCTTCAGCTACAAGTGTCTTTAATAAAAATATGATAATGAGTGTGTAATATTTTTTCATTTTTTATAGGTGTTTTATTTTAAACGAGCTACTTTTTTTTCAAAAAAGACATCAAAATTGGTACTACCACTTTCGGATCCATCTGCATAGATTAGTTTTTTAAATACCAATCGTCTTATATGCATATTATATTGTTTGTCTATTTGCAAACGCTTTATCCAATCGCCCGTTTCGTTTCTACTTTCTGCAGGAATAGTAAAAATGGTTCTTGTGGTGGGTTTACCTTGTAGTTCACCCATAAGTTTGACAAATGAATTAGGTTCTTGTTCTTTTAATTTTCGCATTTTTAAGGCATAGTTTAATGCGTTTTCATTTACTTCGATATCTAAATCATTATGATGATAAGCCTTGTAAAAAGTAACTATCGGTTCTCTGCCCAAATAGAATGATGCAAATTTTTCAGTTCCATCGTAAACAGTATAACTTTCAGTAATTTTACCATTTACACTAGTTTCTTTAATACGACTGTAATTTTTATTATGGTTAAAATAAGTTGTCATTCTCCCCCCGTTGGAGTATGATCTTTCTATTGAATTTACCAAACCATTTTTATACGTATACGTATCCGTAAAATTTGAAAACTTGCCATTCGCTACAATTTTTGTGAGTTTTTGATTGGTGTTATAATGTAATTTTTGTTTGTTATTAAAATTTACTGATGAAGCATACGTGTTTATACTGTCTAACAAGCCATTATTATATTCATAATTAGTAGCTGTTTCGCTAGCGTATTTACCAAATATTTTAAAATACTTTTGTATAATAAAGCCTTCTTTGTTAAAAGAATACACTTCTATCATTGTTGGCTTGTATGATATGCTATCTACTTTGTAGTAGGCTATATTTACTTGTTTTACCTGTTTTTTAAAACCGAATGATTTCCAATGAGTTTGTGGTGGTATTAGACAGTCATTTGTTTTTTGACTATACGTTTTAAAAACATTGATAACAAACAGTAAAACGATTATTTTTTTCATCTTATTCATATTAGTTTTTATATGTTATAGTACGTTTGGTAATAGTAGTATATAACCACTTATTATTTTTCATTTGATATGTTTTACGTACTATCCAATTATAATTATCATCATATTCATATTCAAATTTTTGGTAGGGTTCACTGTCTTTTTCTATATTTATGAGTTCTTTATAATCAGTTTCATCACCAAACACTTCTACCTTCCTACTTTTATAGTTGTATTTTGTTGTTGTGGTTACACCCAAATTACCAATAGTACGCTCAAGAGGTTTTTGAAGTGCATCAAATTTTAAATGTTCTGTTTCTACGGGTGTTTTAATGTTCTCTTTATAGTATTCTTTTTTTAAACTTTTTGTAGCGTAATTGTACCAGCTTTTAGTTTGCGAGGATATTTTTTTATTTGAGGTAAAAACTGTTTCTTTAATATAATCATTATCATTTCCTTGATAGGTTACTTCAAAAACATCTGGATTGGTATTGAGTAAATATCTTTTTACGACAATTTTATCTACATTAAAAGAACCATAGCTGTACTGACGTTCTTCAATCATCTTTTCTTTCACTGTATTAAAGATGGTAATCGTTTTTATTTGGTTGCCATTCGGGTTTGTATAGTTTATCCGTACATCAAAACTCATTTCTTTCATTGGCTGATTTATAAAACGATAGTCCGTTAATTGGTAGGTGTTATTCCAACTCCAATATTCTTTAGAAAAAGGATATTCTTTGTTTTCATCAATTTCAAAGACCTCTTTAGTCATTGTTTTTATTTGAGAATAGTCAACCACATCAATAGTATTCTTAAAAGTCCAGTCAGGTGGGTAATAAGCAATTTCATTTTGAGCTACCAAAAAATAACTTGTTAGCAAAAAGCATAGTGTTATGAAACGATTTATAAATAATTGCATTTTTTAAAATTTTATTGTTGAATATTTATTTTTGAAGTGTTATAAGAAGAAAGTATGGCACTCAATATCAAAAAAAGGGAATATGATAATGACAGAGCCCCATAAATTATCGGGTGTAAAAGTTTTAGGAAAATTTTTTACCACAAAAAATAGCAACGCTGCACCCATAATAATGGATATATGAAGTATGAGTATATTTGGCGTAAACATCCCAAAACCAACAGCTAATGGTTGCTCTGTTTTATGGAGGTAAATCCGTTCAACCAATACGAATAATAGATTGCTATTAAAAAACCAATTTTTAAAAAATAGCACTTCCATATTAATTAAAGTAAGTTCATTATTTTTCCAGTTTGCTATAAATCCAAAAAAGACAATAATAAAAATGAAATAAACTACCATTATAAATAAAGAGCTAAAAATGGTTTCTCCTTTCTTGATGTTAACTATGGAATTTTCATTTTGTTTATAACAAAACCTATCGACAATAATTCGTATTAGTTCACTAAACCAAAAAAAGTAAATAATATAAAAAACGGTAGATTGCCCATTTACTACCGAAAGTAAGGTTAATAGCGTAAATATGATAAAATTCCACTTTCGGTTGTGTTGCAATGTTCGTTCTAATATAGATAGCAATGGTTTCATTGTAGTATCAAGCTATAATTTGGCTTTATTTCGTTATGTTAGTTAATGGAGCTGTAGTTAATGTTTTGTTTTTCTAAACCTATTAAATTGTATTTTAGTTAAATACTACTGGTATCCAGTCCGTTTTTATAATTTTACCTTTATTAGCAGCACCTGTTCCGTTACATATTGGGCATACTTGCTTTGTATACCCATCAACATACCTTATTTCTTTATAAACTTTTTGGGCAGGTATATAGTTTGATTTGTATACGTGTTTATCGTAATAAACTCCTTTTACCGTATAAGAATCATTTGTGTATTTTGCAGGAATGGTATAAACATGTTTTTTTGTTTCTTTATAAATTGGCACTCGTATTGTTTTCTCACAGGATTGATTGTTGTCGGCAACATAATCATGTTTCACATAAACTTTTTCGTTGTTAGTAATTTTGGCTTGTATATTAGGGTTGTCGGAAAAAACCGTGATATACTTTTGGGTATTATTCACACTTTTTATTTTCGCAGTACGGTTAATACTTTCTATATAAACTATATCACCTACTTTTAACTCATTAATTTTGGTTTCAAAACCATTTTTTATTCGTCCTGTAAGGCCTCTTCTACCCTTATGAGAAAAACCTTCTATTGGCATAACATCCCAAATATTCTCATATTTTGTCACCGAGTTACCAAAAATATGCTTTGTGTTCTTGGGATTTCCGTTTTCAAACAATCCGTAGTCGGCATCAACATCATGCCTGTAACCGCGATGATATCTCACTATTTTTGTGCGGTAGCCAATACCGTGAAGTTTTCCGTTTTTAAAGTGCCCAACTTCCAAAAAAGTTCCATCACCTGGTTTGTTATTATCTTGCGGAATCATATGTACCCCATAACCGTTTAAAGTATCAATACCGTGGCTAACTAAGGTCGCAATATTATATGAATAGACTTCAAAATCGGTTTGTCTTTTCAATTGCAGAATGTCTGGCTTTTCATTTGCATGCGCTTTTATTTTAAATTTAATTTCTTTGTCAATGATTACTACCCAATAGTTTTCTTGTGTCTTTTTGTCTTCCATAAACAATACAGAACCATTAGTTACATCCTTTTTAGTTGGATAAATAAACCCTGTCAGCTCGAGGTCATTCTCATAATTATAATAACTTCCCGTATGGTCGTAACCATAGTATCGGTCATTTTCATTATTTGCAGGAGCATAATATGATGGGTTTTTCGACGAAACATAGTCGACACGATTTCTACCGTACTTTGGATGCTTTTTATAAAAATATCTTTCTTTATAAGGTAAGTCAGCAATCTTATTTCCGTCAGGGTCAATTTCCACAAACCGATTAACCCCAGGTTCGCCTTTATCTTCTACAACGCCATTCCAAAAGTTACCATTTTCATAAAACATTGGGTTTCGAAGTATATTATTTCCATTTTCAATATTATAATCATAATTCAACTGTTCATTTGAGACGTAATATCTAGTACAAAATGGAAATTGCCCGTCAAAGAGTCCTGAATTATATCTAACCTTAGTGCTATAAAGAGCCATACCATGGTTAATAAAGTCTATTCGTTTGTATTTTTTCTTGTTTTTTAAGCTCTTTCCTTTACTGTTAGCTTTTTCAAAGTGTGTACGATACGCTCTGTATTTATCGAATTTGAATTCAGAAAAATCGTAAATAGACGATAACTTGATGTCATCATAAATAAATGATTGAGCATTAACCGTATTTAAACAAGCTGTTATGCTAATAAATGTTACAATAAAAAAAAGTTTTTTCATTTTAAATGAGGTTTAATGATTGTGCTTTCAGCTTAATTCAGCTTTGCTCAGTAAATTACGAAATAGAACATATAAATCTGCATTGACAATAGTAGCATCGTTTAGATAAACTATAAGCATACCAGGTACTTATGATATGCTCATCTCTATATTCTCAAAACGTTGATAACCTTCATGATACTTTGTGTTTGCGACTGTGTCTACCTAACGGTCTAACCTTGTATCTGCCTAAATCATTTTTGTATTGTTCGGTTTTTGGTTATCAGTTAATTAAGTTAAAACAGGGGCCGTTTCTGTAAGTAAGCATTTCAATTTTACCTGTTTGTTTACTTATTTTAATTACAGTACCGTCAATTAGATGCTTTTTATTATATGTTTGATATGTATTTGTTCTGCCTGATTGTATTACCATGTTAGGCCCACTAGTAAGACTTGATTAGCTTAAAATCATAGGAGATCACCATTACCATTAGTAAAAGACTCGAATGTTATTCTGTGTTTTTTTTAAATCTTTTTCTTAATATGCTTACGGAATTCTTGCGATGCATAACTTGTGCTTATTATAAAAATAAGCTACAATATGCATCCATGCCTCCTTAATTTTAACTTTCATAATAATTGATTTTTTTGAATATTATTTATATAGAGTCTTAAAAAACAAACACTAATGTTAAAAAAACTTTCGGTTAAACTCATTCACATGATGTTCTAAAAACTTTGTAATAGCTTGTGCTACACCTTTTTCGTATTTATTAGCGTTTGCTTTTATTAATGCAGTGTTTTCTACCGAAATATTATCTGCTCTATACATTTTTCCAAAAGCAGTTTCTATGCCTATATAATCTGTGTCGGTTTTTGCAAAAGCTTGTATTTTTTCTTTACCTACTACGTCATTTATTTGTAAATCTTTTTTTAGTACTCCCGTGTACGTACCAAGTGGCGAACTACCAATATTATGTTTTCCTGACACAAAATCTATTGCCGAAACACACAAGTAATTTTTCTCCTTTGATTTTCCTGTCAATCCTATTTTGGTAGTAAACGATTTGTTTTTTACTCTACTTTTTACATGCTCATACGCAGCAATACGTAAATTGGTGTTAGCAGTAATCTTTGCTCCCCTACCTTGATATGGTTTTTTTACGTCAAGAAATAACACATATACATCTGCATTAATAATGGTAGCATCATTTAATTCTGACGATAATTTTGAATATGTACGTATTTCACTAGTAATGCTATTACGTCCGTCATCATTTTTTAATCTATTGATACTTCCTAAAAATCCACCTCCCTTTTTCTTACCGTCATTAGTAAATCCTTTTACAAAAAAAACAGTATTTTTAGGGTAAACAGTTATCATACCAGGAACCTCTGATAGGCTCATTTCCATATTTTCAAAACGTTGATACCCTTCATAATACTTTGTGTTTGCGGCTGTATCTCCATTCAGTACATTAAATCCTTTTGATTTTAAATCTTGTATAAAATTTTGGTAAGCATCATCTGTTATTTGTTGTAGTGTAGTAGCAGGAATATCCATACCTACAGCTAAAGAAGCTTTTGTTTTACCAGATAATGCTCTCCCCATAAAACCACCATTTGTTTCTGTAGTTTTTAGATTATATAGCTGATAGTTTACTGAAAAATTAGCGATATAAACATCTTTAGATTTAAATTTTCTAGAGCCGTAAGCACCGCGTTGTTCTTTGGGTTCAAAGTCTCCCAAATTTTGAGAATTAGTAGTGAGTAAAGAGCCTAAGCCTAGCATTAATATAAATAATCTTGTTCTCATAATTATTTTTAGATTTTGTGTAGCTATATTACACATAAATGTAATGCTAAAAAATAGGGCATCTGTACCATTTTTTATGTACGAACAAAAGAGGTGAAGATGTTTTTATTAACTCCTAAACACAGGAAATCGATTAATTTGTTGTTTGCTATGCCAAGTAATTCATATTTGTAAAGGATTCGGAAAAAACTTATTGATTTTTAACCACTTGTTAAAGTGCTTATTTATAGTGACTTTTTTTGTAGATACAGATGAAAAATTGTAGCTATTTTTACTTTTACTAACATAATAGAGTATATAGATTAGCTTACGTTTGAATCTTGATTTTAAATAATATATCCAGTTCAAAATATAAATGTTACTTGTTTATTATTTATCTCTGTAATATCTCCTTTTATGTATTTGTAAATTTCGTAACTTCTTTTTGTATCTACTAATTCTAAATCAAATTCCCAATTTTCATATTGCATACCTATTTTAAAGTGTTAAATCCGCATGAAGGAAAGGTTTTCTCAGCACAAAATCTACCTGCTGAATTGGCTTTACTAGGTAAAATTACCAATGATATTGATGTATTGTTGTTGAATAAAGAGACGAATACTATTAGGAGAGTTTTACTGAGTGTAAGACCTATAATAGATAATGAAAACAACATAGCAGCAGTTGTTGTAACTATTAAAGATATAAGTAGGTATAAAAGATTAGAGGCAGAATTAGAAAAAAAAGATCAAGAGTCAAGAAGGAGAATTGGATTTAAGAGTGATGAATCAAAAAAGGAGGAATAATATTATCGTTGAGTTACCTTCAAAAACTATTTTCCTTTAGTTTTTTGGGAGTGGTTAGGGGGTGCCGATAAGCAAAGGAGGTTTCTAATAATGTTAGTTTTATTGATGTTTACAAGGGAAGTGTTTGTTTTTGTGGTTTTTACGAAACAAAAAAGCTTCACAAAAAGTGAAGCTTTAAAGGTGGTCCCACATGGGCTCGAACCATGGACCCCCTGATTATGAGTCAGGTGCTCTAACCAGCTGAGCTATAGGACCTGTTTTTATTTGGATTGCAAAAATAAAAACTTTTTTAAATAAATAACTATTTTTTTACACTTTTCTACTCATTAAATTTTCGCCGAATACACGTAAACCTTCTTTTTGTTGCTCACTAATGTTTAGGTGTGCAAGACTTTCAAAAGCCTTATTTGTATAGTACTCAATAAGTTTAAAAGTTTCTTCAGGAATATTATTGTCTCTAAAAATGGTAGAAACAGTAGTTATTTTTTCTGTATTATTTTTTTCTTGTCCGTTGTATAAGTTTAATAAGCTTTCTTTATCCTTAGGATTGGAAACTTCCAACGCTTTTAAGTATAAGTAGGTTTTTTTGTTTTCTATAATGTCGCCACCTACTTGTTTTCCAAAAGATTCAGGATCCCCGAAAGTATCTAAATAATCATCTTGTAATTGAAAAGCGATACCTAAATTTAATCCGTAGTTATATAAATGTTGTGCCTGTTCTTCATCAGCTTTAGCTACAATAGCGCCCATTTTTAACGCAGCAGCAACTAAAACAGATGTTTTCAAGGTGATCATTTTGATGTATTCCTCAATGGTAACATCGTTTCTTGTTTCAAAATCTACATCCAATTGCTGTCCGTCGCAAACCTCTAAAGCAGTTTTACTGAATAACTGAGCTAGTTTTTGAAATATTGTAGGCTCATAATTTTCAAAATATTGATATGCCAAAATCAACATAGCATCTCCAGAAAGAATAGCTGTATTGATATCCCATTTTTCATGAACAGTTTCGTTTCCTCTGCGTAAAGGAGCGTCATCCATAATATCGTCATGCACTAAAGTAAAGTTGTGAAAAACTTCAACAGCTAATGCAGCAGGTAACGCTTGCTTATAATTGCCTGAAAAAATATCAGCAGCAATAAGAGTAAGCATTGGGCGAATTCTTTTTCCTCCTAATTGAAGTATATAATCAATTGGTTCATAAAGGTTTTTAGGTTCTCTAGAGAATTTCTGAGATTCTAAATAAGCTATAAAGTCTGATTGATATGATAATATGTCCAAATCTGAAAATTTTTGTAAAAATACGGTAAACAAAAATTCTAATGGTAAGTCTGTGTTAAAAAAAGATTAAAACTAAGGAAACTTTTTTTGTTTCTAAAGTTTCCTGTTGTATTTTTGCCCTCGATTATGAGAAATAAAATTATTAATAAAGCAGGAGAAATGTTTTTAACCTTAGGGTTTAAAAGCACAACGATGGATGATATAGCGAAAGAGCTTGGGATGTCTAAAAAGACATTATACAAGTACTTTCCTAATAAAACGTCTTTGGTAGATGTTAGTACCGAGGCAGTTCATAACACAATTAGTGAAACAATTAACGCAGTTAAAAGTCAAAATTATAATGCTGTAGAAGAAGAATTTGCTGTAAAAGCAATTTTTAAAGAGATGCTTAAAAATTCAAAAGCATCACCTATGTATCAGCTTAAAAAGTACTACCCAGAAACCTATGCAAAGTTAATAGAACGTGAGGTGTGCATGTTTAAAGATTGTATTGTAAGTAATTTAACCAAAGGAATTGAACAAGGATTGTATAGAGCAGATATTGACAAAGAGCTAATGGTGAATTTTTATTTCACCTTGGTTTTTGGAGTTTTTGAAAGCGAATTATATGGAGACGAAGTTCAAGAAATAATGAAAATTGAATATGAGATATTAGAATATCATATCAGAGCAATTGCCACTGAGAAAGGAGTGAAAGAATTAGAAAAACAACTAAAAATTACGAATCAAAATTAAAAACAATGAAAAAATACATAAGTAGTGTATTTATATTCTTTTTTATAGGGGTAATTATTGCCCAAGAACAAGAAAAAGAACTAAGCCTGTCAATGCAAGAAGCAATTGATTATGCTATAAAAAACAGTTACGAGAACAAAGTTTCTTTAAATAATATTGAGGCAGCAAAAAAGAAAAAATGGGAAACAACCACAATTGGTTTACCACAAATTAATGGAAAAGTAGAGTATCAAAATTGGTTAAAACAACAAGTTTCTTTGTTGCCAGTAGCTGCTTTTGACAATACACAAAGCACAATTGATGTTGTTCAAGATTATTTTGATGGTGTTGTAAGAAACGGTAAAGAGGTTGTTACTCCTACAGGTTTTGTTCCGTTGCGTTTTGGTACGAAACAAACCATGAACGCCTCTGTAACACTGACTCAGCTAATTTTTGACGGGTCATATTTAGTAGGGCTGCAATCAGCAAAAACATACTTGAAAATTTCAGAACAAGCAAAAGTAAAAACAGAGTTATCAACACGCGAAGCTGTTGTTAATGCTTATGGAAATGTTTTGGTTACTGAAAAATCAATTGAAATTTTAGAAAGAAATAAAGCTGTACTTGAAAAAAACTTAGATGAAACCCAAAAAACGTATGATAACGGGTTAACAGAGTTGGAAAATGTAGAACAACTTCAAATTACCTTAGGAAATGTTGAAAGTAATTTAAGAAATGCTGAGCGATTAAAAGAAATAGCATATCAAATGCTGAATGTTTCATTAGGAAATTCAATTGATACTCAGCTAACTTTAACCTCTACTTTAGATAATTTAGTTGTGGATAATACTGATTTAAGTTTGTTAGCAACTCAGTTTGATATTGATAATCATATCGATTTTAAAATTGCTCAAAATGATAGAGAAAGCAAACGTTTGTTAATGAGGTTAGAGCAAAGTAAGGCTCTGCCAAGTTTATCTGCTTTTATAAACTACGGAGCAAATGCAAACTCAGATGATTTTAACTTTTTAGATAGTGACCAAAAATGGTATGATTATTCTTTATTCGGAGTAAGTTTAAACGTGCCTATTTTTAGTTCTTTCGGAAGAAGTTCGAGAACAGCGCAAGCTAAAATAGAATTAGAGAATGCTGATATCCGATTAGAAGAAGCGAAGCAAAAATTAAATCTGCAAGTTGAAACTGCTAAGAGCGAATATCAATTAGGAATAGAAAACTATGAAACTGCTAAGAAAAATTTAGCCTTAGCAGAGCGCATTGAGAAAAAGCAACAAGTAAAGTTTTTTGAAGGAATTTCTTCAAGTTTCGATTTGTTACAAGCACAAAACCAGCTATACACACAACAAAACAACTATGTACAATCAATGTTGAACGTAATAGCCAAAAAAGCACAGTTAGAAAACGCATTAAATTTACCACTAAAACAAAATCAACTATAATGAGAAAAATATATTCACTATTCGCAATTACATTGCTTTTGGCTTCTTGTGGAGGCAAAAAAGAGCAATCGGTACAAGATGTAATTGCATCTAACGACTTAGCTAAAATTCGAGAGAAAAAAGCAACATTAGAAGATAAAATACAAGTATTAACTGAAGATATTAAACTTTTAAATAGTAAAATATCTGAGTTAGATACCAATAAAAAAGTTCCTTTAATCACTGTTCTTTCAGCAAAAGAAGAAGTGTTTGACCATTATTTAGAACTACAAGGAGCTGTTCAAACAAAACAAAATGTACTAATTTATCCTGAAATGCCTGGGCTTTTAACGCGTATCTACGTAAAAGAAGGACAGTATGTTAACAAAGGACAAGCCCTAGCAAAGATTGATGATGGAGGTTTGGCTAATCAATTAGCACAAATTGAAGCGCAAGCAGCTTTAGCAGAAACAACCTACAAACGTCAAGAGCGTTTATGGAATCAAAAAATAGGATCAGAAATTCAGTATTTACAAGCAAAAACAAATTATGAAGCACAAACCAATGCTGTTAGTCAGTTAAGAAGACAATTGGCAAAGTCGGTAATTACTGCGCCTTTTTCAGGAGTAATTGATGATGTAATAAAAGAGCAAGGAACAGTGGTAGCACCAGGCATGGGTTCAGAAGTTTTTAGAATAGTAAACCTGAAGAATATGTATATCGAAACCGATGTACCTGAAAGTTATATTACGTCTATTAAAAAAGGGAAAAATGTAGAAGTTGAGTTTCCTGTATTAGGAGAAAAATTGACTTCTAAAATTCGTCAAGCAGGTAATTTTATCAATCCAGCAAACAGAACATTTAAAGTAGAAGTTGAGGTTCCTAATAAAGATGGAAACATCAAGCCAAATTTAACAGCGAAGTTAAAAATCAATGATTATTCTAATGAAAAGGCAATTCTAATACCACAAAGTATTATTTCAGAAAATGCTAACGGAGAGCAATATGTATACGTAGTAGAAGATATCAAAGATCAAATAGGGACTGCTAAACAAACAATTATAACTACAGGAAAAACACAAGGAGATATTATTGAGGTGTTGAGCGGAATTGAAAGCGGGACAAAAATTATTGAAGAAGGAGCTCGTAGTGTTAAAAACGGACAAGAGGTTAAAATATTAACTCTTTCAGAAGAAGCAAAATAATACACCAAAAACTATCCGTCTAATGACTGAAAAACAAAAAAAACAAGTAGATAAAGAGTTTGGTTTATCCTCTTGGGCAATAAATAACAAAACAACCATCTATGTAATGATGGTTATGATATTTATCTCTGGTATCTCGGCATTTTTAAGTATGCCAAGAGAGAGCTTTCCTGAAATTAAAGAAACCAAAATTTATGTTAGTTCTTTATATCCAGGGAACACTGCAGAAGATATTGAAAAACTAATTACCGATCCGTTAGAAGACAGACTAAAAACGGTGAGTAATGTGGTTGAAATAACTTCTACATCACAAGAAGACTATTCGATGGTAGTAGTTGAATTTGATGAAAACATTACAGTTGATCAAGCAAAACAAAAGGTAAAAGATGAAATAGATCAAGAAACATCTGGTGAAGATTGGCCTACATTTAACGGGGCTAAAGTAGAACCGAATGTTTTTGAATTGAGTCTTTCTGAAGAAATGCCAATTTTAAATATCAATATTTCTGGAGATTATCCTGTTGATAAATTAAAAGAATTTGGTGAATATTTAGAAGATGAGATAGAAGATTTACAAGAAATAAAAAAGGTAGATATCCGTGGTGCTGAAGAAAAAGAAGTTGAAGTAGCGGTAGATATTTACAAAATGATGGCAGCTCAAGTAAGTTTTCAAGACGTTATCAATTCCATTAACGGAGGAAACTTAACCATGTCGGCAGGTAATTTAATTGCCAGTGGTCAACGACGTACAGTGCGTATTTTAGGAGAGATTGAAAATCCGCAAGAGTTACAAGATTTTGTTGTGAAATCTGAA
This sequence comes from Tenacibaculum sp. A30, assembly GCF_051200845.1. NCBI lineage: Bacteria > Pseudomonadati > Bacteroidota > Flavobacteriia > Flavobacteriales > Flavobacteriaceae > Tenacibaculum > Tenacibaculum sp. A30. The sequence goes on along the minus strand of NZ_CP195160.1, from coordinate 1,481,184 downwards.
AAAGGAAATTCTATTTACTTAAAAGATATTGCTAAGGTTTCTTTTAAAGATAAAGATAAAACTACGTATGCTCGCGAATTCGGAGCAGCTGTGGTGATGCTAGACGTGAAAAAGCGTTCAGGAAAAAACATGGTAGAAGCTGCTGAAAAAATTCAAAAAATTGTTGAAGAAGCCAAAGCAAATGTTTTTCCAAGTAACTTAAAAATAACCATTGCTAACGATCAATCTTCAAAAACTATTGGTCAGGTAGATGATTTGGTAAACAACATCATTTTTGGGGTAATCCTAGTAGTATTAGTGCTAATGTTCTTCTTAGGGTTCAAAAACGCCTTATTCGTTGGTTTTGCAATACCAATGTCAATGTTTATGTCATTAATGATATTGAGTTGGTTAGGATATACCATGAACACCATGATTCTTTTCGGGTTAATTATGGGATTAGGTATGTTGGTAGATAACGGTATTGTGGTTGTTGAAAATGTATACCGTTTAATGGATGAAGGAATGCCTAGAATTGAAGCAGCAAAGAAAGGAATTGGAGAAATCGCATTTCCAATTATCATCTCAACGGCAACAACCGTGGCTGCATTTATTCCGTTAGGAATGTGGCCAGGAACGATGGGGCAGTTTATGATATACTTCCCTGTAACATTATCTGTAGTATTAGGTTCATCGTTGTTTGTGGCTATTTTCTTCAACTCAGTGTTGGTATCACAATTTATGAGTGTTGAAGATAAAAACATGCCATTAAGGCGTATTGTCATCTTATCATCAGTAATGGCAGTGATAGGATTATTAATAGCATTTTTAGGCGGAACTTACCGAGCGTTAGGAACTGTAATGATTTTTACAGCGATCATGTTATGGATGTACCGATTGTTCCTAAGACCTTGGGCAAACGCTTTTCAAAACAGCGTGTTGCCACGTTGGGAACGTATGTATGAAAAAACACTTCGCGTAGCTTTAAAAGGTTGGAGACCTTATATTATTTCTTTAGGAACATTAGTTTTATTATTTATAGCTTTTGGAGGTTTTGGAGCTTCAGTAGGAAGCCAACGTACAAAAGTAGAATTCTTCCCAGATAATACTCCGAATCAGATTATTGTATATATAGAGTATCCGCAAGGAACCGATATTGAAAAAACAAATCTGATTATGAAAGATATAGAAGAGCGTGTGTATAAAATATTAAACGCACCTGAATATGTGAATAATGGGTACAATTTCATGGTAGAAAGTGCGGTTTCTCAAGTAGGAGCAGGTTCTGGAAATCCGCAAACTGATGGAGGTTCAACTGCAGAAATGCCGCATAAAGGTAAAATAACGGCTTCTATGCGTGAATATAAATATCGTGAAGGGGCAGATAGTAAGGAGTTGCAAAGAAAAGTAACTGAAGCTTTACGTGGAATTTATCCAGGATTAGAAATTTCTGTAGAAAAAGAAGCAGTAGGTCCGCCAGCAGGATATCCAATCAATATAGAGTTAGAAGGAAACGATTACGGAGAATTAATTACCACTGCTGAAAAAATGCGTGAATTTATCAACTCGAAAAGTATCGCAGGTATTGATGAGTTAAAGATTGATGTAAACAAATCGAAACCATCAATGTTGGTAAATGTTGATCGTAAAAAAGCAGGAGAATTAGGAGTGAGTTCATCGCAAGTAGGTAATCAGCTACGTAATGCTATTTTTGGTTCAAAAGCAGGAGTTTACAAAGAAGACGGAGATGATTACGATATTTACGTTCGCTTTAATGAAGAAAATAGATATAACAAAAGTGCTGTTTTCAATCAGAAGATCACTTTTAGAGATATGGCTACAGGAACAATTAAAGAAATTCCGATATCTGCAGTAGCAGAACAAACCAATACTTCAGGTTTTAGCGCCATTAAGCACAAAGATGTTAAAAGGGTGGTAACAGTTTATTCAGCATTAGCTCCCGGTTATACAGATGCGGCTGCAATTGTATCTAAAATTCAGCATGAAATGAAATCGTTTACTGAAAAACCAGATTCAGTAAAAGTGGATTATACAGGGCAAATCGAAGAGCAAAATAAACAAATGGCTTTCTTAATGAAAGCGTTTTTTGGCGGACTAGGGTTAATCTTTTTAATCTTGATTTTCCAATTCAATTCGGTTTCTAAACCAGGAATCATCATGTTAGCTATTTTCTTGAGTTTAATTGGTGTTTTTGGAGGGCTGATCATTACAGCAAAACCATTCGTAATTATGATGACGATGATGGGGATTATTTCCCTCGCTGGTATTGTGGTAAATAACGGAGTGGTACTGCTAGATTATACACAATTATTAATAGATCGTAAAAAGGTAGAGCAAGGACTTTCTTCGGATGAATATGTAGATGTGCGTACTTTAGGAGAAGTCGTAATTAGAGGAGGTAAAGCACGTTTGCGTCCAGTATTATTAACGGCGATTACGACCATTTTAGGATTAATCCCGTTAGCAACAGGGTTAAATATTAATTTCTTTTCATTGGCAAGCGAGTTAAATCCACACATATATGTTGGAGGAGATAACGTAGTGTTCTGGGGACCTTTAGCATGGACAGTTATTTACGGACTATTCATTGCTACTTTCTTAACACTAATAGTAGTACCGATATTATTCTACTTAGTCACTAAGTTTAAAATGTGGCTACGTAGCGTTCTATAATTGATTTTTTGTTAACTGTAAAAAGGGTTAAAAGCGATACGTTTTTAACCCTTTTTTATATTTTCGTAGTATGAATAAACAGGTTTTTACAGTTGAGGAGATTAAGCGAAAGATGGAGCACTATTGCGTATATCAAGACAGATGTCATAAAGAGATAGAAGCGAAACTAAGAGAATATCGTTTAATCCCTGAAGCGAGAGAGCATATTTTATTACACTTGTTAGAACATAACTTTTTGAATGAAGAACGTTTTTCAAGAAGCTTTGCAAGAGGAAAGTTCAGAATAAAAAAATGGGGAAAAGAACGAATTGTTAGAGAGTTAAAGTTTCGAGATATATCTGCTTACAATATAAAATCAGCATTGAAAGAAATTGATGAAGAAGAATATATCAAAACGTTGTATGAATTAGTAGAAAAGAAGAATGCATCGGTTACGGAAACCAATCCTTTTAAACGAAAAAAGAAAATAGCCGATTACTTATTGTATCGTGGTTTTGAAAGTAATTTAGTATACGAAGCGTTAAAAACTATTGATTCTTAAATAAGCTGTCTAGATTAATTTCTTTATCAAATTTTTTCTTAGTGTAAACGGTATTAATTTTGTCGTTAACGCTACCAAAAATCACCATAATCTTTTCAACTTGATTGTTTACTTCCTTCGCAGAAATAGAAGGAATTAACGTCATGTCAGCTAAACGTAATGTTTCGTTTTCAAAAACATTAATACGAGCTTTAAAAGCAGGAGTTTTAAGTGCTTCAATGTTTAAGCTATCCTTTAGTTGTTTCGATATTTTTTTCAGCTCTACAGCGTTATTTAAAGCTTCAGTAGGTGTCGTGTTTTTTAACTCATGTAAAAAATCGTCAACGGTAAAATACTCATTCCAAGGTTTAATTTCTTTTAAATAATCGTCGTTTATTTTTGAGTAATCTGAATGCTTAACCGAAACATGCATTTCAGTTTTTGTAGGTAATTCTGTTTTTTGTTCTTCCTTTTTTTGACAAGAAGAAACTAAAAGAATTAACGAAGCGGTAACATATAAAAAACGACTCATTTTATTTGAAAATTAAAGTGATAAAAGTACATATTTTACTTGGTATTAACTGTAGAATTAAATTATAAGTTTGAAATCAGTAGGTTAGCATTCTGTATTGTAGATAGTTAAAAAATAATAAATACTTTTTGCGAAATCTTAAATTTAATAACTTTGCCAGCATATATTTTTGAACAATTAAAAATGAGTGATACCATATTAATTTTAGGAGCTTGCGGGCAAATAGGAACAGAATTAACCCATAAATTACGTTCTATTTACGGAAAAGATAATGTAATAGCTTCAGATATTAGAGAAGGAAATGCAGAAATGATGAGTGCTGGACCTTTTGAAATTATTGATGCTACAAATCAAGAGCAAATTTTAGGTGTCATTAAAAAATATAAGGTAAACCAAGTGTATTTAATGGCTGCGATGTTATCTGCAACAGCAGAAAAGTATCCGTTAAAAGGTTGGGATTTAAACATGACTTCTTTGTTAGCTGTGTTAGAGTTAGCAAAAGAAAAACATATAGAAAAAGTATATTGGCCTAGTTCTATGGCGGCATTTGGTCCAACTTCACCAAAAATGAATACGCCACAGCAAACCATTATGGAGCCTTCTACCGTTTATGGAATTAGTAAGGTTGCAGGAGAACATTGGTGTAATTATTACCACGATAAGTACGGTGTAGATGTAAGAAGTATTCGTTATCCGGGAATTATCAGTTGGAAAACACTACCAGGTGGAGGTACTACGGATTATGCGGTAGATATTTACTTTGATGCCTTAGAAAAAGGTACTTTCGAATGTTTTTTATCTGAAAACACTCGCTTGCCAATGATGTATATGGATGATGCTATCAATGCAACCATTCAATTAATGCAAGCGGATGCTGAAAAGATTAAAACAAGAACTTCATACAATTTAGCGGCAATTAGTTTTACGCCAAAAGAAATAGCTACTGAAATTAAAAAATACATTCCAGATTTTACCATTACGTACAACCCAGATTTTAGACAAGCGATTGCTGATAGTTGGCCTCAGGTAATAGACGATTCGGCAGCAAGAAAAGATTGGGGATGGAGACATCAGTTCGATTTAGCCTCAATGACTAAAGATATTATTACGAGTTTACAAGCTAAAGCCGAAGAATCAGCTGAGGTGTAAGGTTATATTCTTTCTTTCGTCTATGGTATTCAAGTTTTATAGTAAAGTGTAACTTAGGTTACGAATTCTGTGTTATAGAAGAAATATTTTTGCAATAGAATATACTACCAATGAAAAAAATTATTGAAGAAAGCTTAGAAAGAGCATTGTCATATACTGAGTATAGAAACTTGGTAAGTACTTTGTTAACTGAAGGGAAATCTACAGGGCCTAATCAGTCAGAAGATTTGTTAAACTACAGTAAGTTAAACGACAAACGTATGAAGCGTTTGGACAAAACGATTCAACTTACTGAGGAAACCATCGCTAAAATTAAAGATGTAAAAGAACCGCAAACTTGGTTGGTGTTAACTGAAGGTTGGTGTGGTGATGCGGCGCAAAACATTCCTGTAATTCATAAAATCGCCGCTGAAAATCCGAATATCAATTTTAAATTGGTTTTACGAGATGAAAACTTAGAGTTGATGGATGCTTTTTTAACCAACGGTGGAAGATCCATTCCAAAATTAATTGCTTTGAATGAAAAGAAAGAAGTAATTAATACATGGGGGCCAAGACCTACGGTAGCTACACAAATGGTTGCTGATTACAAAGCGAAAAATGGAAGTTTAGATGCCGAATTTAAAGAAAATTTACAAGTTTGGTACAATAAAAATAAAGGAGAAAATACACAAGAAGATATTATCTCTATGCTTCAATAAAAAATAGGAAAAAAATAAATAATTCCCCTTTTTGATTTTATTCAAGAAGGGGATTTGTTTTCTGTATCTTTGCACCCATAACGAATTAATATGTTTGTAGAATTCAATACCTTATCAGAAGAAGCCAAAGTATGGGTATATCCATCAAGCCGAAAATTTTATCCTCAAGAAATTGACGAATTAAAAGAAAAATTGCAAAGCTTTGTAGAAGCATGGAAACAAGATGATGCTGATTTTAAAGCTTCTTTTGAATTGAAATACGATCGTTTTATTGTTTTTTCTGCGGAAGAAGATGTTCAATTAACCAATACAGACATTGACCAACAAGTGGCTTTTATTTTACAATTACAGCAAGAATATGAAGTTGAGTTGCTAGACAAAATGAACGTGTGTTTTAAGCAAGGAGAGTTCATCCAATACAAAGATGTAAAAGAGTTTAAAACATTGCTTAAAAAGAAGTCAGTATCCGCTAAAACAGTTGTTTTTGATAATTTAGTACAAACAAAAGGCGAATTAGAAAATTACTGGGAAGTACCTATTACTGAAAGCTGGTACAATCGATTTTTATAAGCTTTCTACAAACTCATCAACACTCTGCGCATTGTCTACCGAAAAATCTCCAATTTTGGTTCTTCGTAATACGGATAAATGTGCTCCAGAATTTAAGGCTTCTCCATAATCGTTGGCAATAGAACGGATATAGGTTCCTTTGCTACACACAATTCTAAATTCTACGTTAGGTAAATCAATTTTGGTGATTTCAAACTCGTTAATTTCTACTTCACGAGCTTTAATTTCAGTAGTTTCACCTTTACGAGCAAGCTCGTACAAACGCTTTCCGTCTTTTTTAATAGCAGAGAAAATAGGTGGTTTTTGCTGAATTATACCAATAAACTGCTCTGTAGTTTTATAGAGTAATTCTTCTGTTATGTGTTCTGTTGGAAATGTCTCGTTAATTTCAGTTTCTAAATCGTAGCTAGGTGTGGTAGTACCAATAACAAAAGTACCTGTATATTCCTTTATTTGACCTTGATATTCATTGATGTTTTTGGTTTGCTTACCGGTACAAATGATTAATAAACCTGTAGCTAACGGATCTAAAGTTCCTGCATGTCCTACTTTAATTTTTTTAATATTAAAGTGCTTACGAATATGCCAACGAAGCTTATTTACCACCTGAAAAGAAGTCCATTCTAGTGGTTTGTCAATCAATAAAATTTGTCCGTTTTTGTAATCTTCCGCAGTCATTTAGAAAAATAAAGAATAGCCAATGGCAATTAAACCTACAATAGCGCAGTATAAAGAAAAATACGATAATTTACTTCTCTTAACCAAAGCAATCATCCATGTACAAGCAAGTAATCCAGATATAAAAGCAGCGATAAATCCTGCTGAAAGTGGTATGATTTCTGAACTTTGAAAGTTAATATCTCCACTTAAAATGTCTTTAGCAACCTTTCCTAAAATTAAAGGAACCACCATTAAAAAGGAAAAGCGAGCGGCTCTGGTACGATCTACTCCTAACAATACTGAAGTTGAAATCGTAGCTCCTGAACGAGAAATACCAGGTAACATAGCAATAGCTTGTGAAATACCAATAATTACTGCGTTTTTAAAAGAAACACTTTTGTTGGTGTTTTTAGCTTTGTCTGCTAATAAAAGTAATACAGCAGTTACTAAAAGCATGAATCCTACTAATAAAATTTTTCCACCGAAAAAGCTTTCTAACTCTTTTTCAAAAGCAAGTCCAATAACTACAGCCGGAATCATCGATAAGATGATTTTTACCGAAAATTGCATTTCCTCGTTCCATTTAAATTGGAAAAGACCTCTGAAAATTTCAGCAATTTCTTTTCTAAACACGACAATAGTACTAAGTGCAGTTGCAGCGTGTAATACTACTGTAAAAGTTAAACTTTCTTGAGGAACAGAGGTGTCTCCAAAAATAGCTTTTGCTAATTCTAAATGTCCACTTGAAGATACTGGTAAAAATTCAGTAAGTCCTTGAATAATTCCAAGGATAATCGCTTCTAATAAATCCATGCTTATTTTTTAGGATTGGCAAAAATAGCATAAATTTCTATACCCAATCCGATAATTACCAAGGTAGGAGCTAAGCGAATTCTTTGCCAGTTGTAAATATCAGGATTAAAAACGTTAGGATCGTCACTACCGCCACCTGCCATTAAAATAAATCCTAAGGCAATTACGGCAATACCAATTAACATAATCATGTAATTTCTTTTACCGAATAAAAATTCTTGATTTGGTGAATTATCTTTTTTCATAAAATAGTTTACTAATAGTATAAGTCGTTTGTTTGTAGGTTTAAAAAGCGCTGTGTGGCAAAGAAAGTACTAATCCATGTAATGAAAAAGGCAATTAATATAATTCCTCCTGCTACATAACCTAACGCTACATAATCTGTAAACAACTCTAAAGATGGAATGTACTTGTCTACATAATAAATTAAAACCGCTAATCCGCTAATAGCTATAAAAGCACCTAGTAATCCTAATCTGATACTTTGCCAGATGAATGGTTTACGGATAAAACTTTTTGTAGCACCAACCATTTGCATGGTTTTAATATTGAATCGTTTTGAGTAAATAGACAATCGGATAGAGCTGTTGATTAGAATGATGGCAACTAACCCGAAAAATCCGCTCAATACCAATAACCAAAAACTAATTCGTTGAATATTTTTAGTTAATAATTGCACTAGTGGTTTGTCATAGTTTACTTCAGCAACGAACTTGTTTTTTTCAAAAGCTTCTTCAAGTTCTGTCATTTTTTCTGGAGTTACATAATCAGCTTTTAAGTAGATGTCAATTCCATTTTTAAGTGGGTTATCTCCTAAAAACTGTAAAAAATCTTCACCTAAATCTTTTTTGTATTCTTTGGCTGCTTCTTCTTTAGGAATGTAAATTACTTTATTAACAAAAGTTTCCTTCTGAATAGATTCTTTCAGTTTTTTTACGTTTTCATCAGTTACTTCGTCCTTCAAAAAAAGTGTCATTACAACTTTTTCTTTAAAATGATTGGCAACTTTGGTAGATTTTAATAAAACTAACCCTAAAACACCAATCATAAAAAGAACCAGAGCAATACTCACTACTACTGATACATATGAAGATTGTAAACGGCGTTTTTGAAAAGAATCAAAAGAGGTTGTCATTGTTACATGCTGATTTTAAGACGTTGCAAGATAGTGAATCAAATTTCAAATATCAATCTTCAATTATCATTGCTAGCTGAAATAGTTTATTTTAGTCGTTTTCTGAAATTTCTTGGCACAATTCAATCAACACGCCATTTGTGCTTTTTGGATGCAAGAAAGCAACATATTTATTGTCAGCTCCTTTTTTAAGCCCCGAAACTTCGGGGTCGTTTAAAACTATAAAGCCTTCATTTTGTAAACGTTTAATTTCTTCTTTTATGTTATCAACCGCAAAAGCAATATGATGAATCCCTTCACCTTTTTTTTCTATAAATTTTGCAATGGGACTGTCTGGATTGGTAGCTTCTAATAATTCAATTTTATTAGGCCCTGATTTAAAAAATGAGGTTTTTACTCCTTCGCTAGCTACTTCTTCAATTTTATAATGAGCTTCACCAAAAAGAGAAGCAAATAAAGCATTCGATTTTTCTAGGTCCTTTACGGCAATACCAATATGTTCAATTTTGTTCATAGGGTAAAAGTATAAAAAACTCTTCTTAAAAACTTCATAAAAAACAAGAGTATATGACACGGAAAATAAACAGTTTAAATATTGAAGCTTTTAGGGTGTTTTTCCCTTTTGTAAGTATTGTGAGTGTTGTTAAAAGGTTGAAAACATAGTTTTTAATGAGGTTTTTTTAAAAGAATAGCTTTTTTTATTAAAAATTAACCACCTATATTTAAGAAATTTTAAAACTTTTTTTGTGAAAAAAATAAATCTACTACAACTACTATTTTTAACTGTGATGATGAGTGTTGCAGTTTCATGTGATAATATCAATCATAAATGTGATTGTGACGATTGGCAATCTCAAGTGCCTGAAGGAACATTTTGTTATGCAAATCAAGGAAGACCTTCAAACATGTTAAAGTATAAAGAAATTATAAGCATGCTTGAATCGTATGATGAAACTAGAAAAGAAGTATTAGAGAAATCGTTAGGATTTGAAGATACAAGAGTAAATAGTTATCCAATTCAACAATTAAAAGATTACTTGGGGTATATAGAGAGTTTGTGTGCAGAAAAAGAAATTCCATTAACGGGAATTAATATTATTTCGGCTGCTTATCCTGAAAATCATTCTGGATCTAAATCGGCAGGTTATCAAACACTAATTTTTATGCCAACGACAACTATTGATGGTGAAGAGTTTGTAACCTTCGATCCGTTAAAGTCTAAAAAAGGAGTACCTACAACTTTTAAATCTATTTTAGCGAAAAGAGGGTATCATTGGTCTTATGACAAAAGTAGAGTTTCCAAAGAAGCGCAAAAAGCAGGAATAATGAATTTTAATTCAATGCAAGATGATTTAGAAGATAGTTCAGGGGCTAATAGGTTAAAACCAACACCTCCATATTAATAGGTTAATAAAGTATGTATTATTTATGTCTTATATTTATTAGTATCTCTTCAATTTTATACACATACAGGTATGTTAAAGATTCAGCTTTAAAAAAAACAAGGTTTTTTTTAGCATATCTAATATTAACGGCTTTGGTAGAAGCTATCATAAATTTTGTAATAAATATTGGTGTTCATAATACAAACTATATATATAATGCATATAGTTTAATTGAGTTTAATTTACTCTTCATGTTTTACTATGAAGTATCTAATGATAAAATTACAAAAAAGACTATAATAAGTTCACTTACATTGTTTAATGTAATAAGTTTTGGGTGGTTTTGGTACCATGATTTTAATTTTTCTCTTTTTAATTCATTTGTTATTGTACTTGGTGCATTTTTAATGGCGACAATATTATTTTTATCATTGAGAGAACTTTTGTTGTCAGATAAAATAGTAAATTACAAAACAGATGTAATATTTTGGATTACTACTGGATTGCTGCTGTATTATTTAGGATCGATACCTCTTATGGCAATATATAGTTTTATGGAAAAGGGAATGGCCTTTTTTCAAATACACAACATACAATTTGTAGTAACTATTTTCTTGCATAGTTGTGTTATAATAGGTTTGATATGGAGTTGGAAGAAAGTAGAATAATAATTGTTGTAATAGCCACAATCTTAACAATTTTGGGAGTTGTTTTTTTAGTGGTATTGTTTACTGTATTTCAAAATCGTAAGAATAAATTATTATTAGAGCGTGCTGAAAATAAAAAGCGGTATGAACGAGAAATCGCTGAAACTCAAATAGAAATACGAGAAGAAACTTTACGAAATATAAGCTGGGAGTTGCACGATAATATTGGTCAACTCCTAACTTTAGCTAACATACAATTGCAACACGCCTCGCCTGAAAATATGGGAGAAATTTCAGAAATTATTACAAAGAGTTTAAAAGAAGTACGAGCACTCTCAAAAGTAATTAACCCAGATTTTATTAATAATGTAAAGCTAAAGAAAGCATTAGAGTTAGAAATAGCCCGTTTTAATAGATTAAATTATATTGAAGCAAGTTTAGAAGTAACAGGTTCAGAGCAAGAAATTAATCAAAAACATGGAATCATTATTTTTAGAATACTTCAAGAATTTTTTTCTAATACTATAAAACATTCAAAAGCTTCTAAGCTAGATGTCTTTTTAAATTACAAAGATGATTTTGTTGAAATTAAAGCTCAAGATAATGGTGTAGGTTTTGATATGGTAAGAGTAGGTTTAAAAGGTATAGGTTTGCAGAATATAAAAGCAAGAGCAAAATTGATAAATGCAGAAGCAAAATTTAAATCAGCACCTAAAAAAGGAACTTGTTTAATAATAAATTATTATATTTAACGAGCCTTAGTGTATATCCCCCAACAACAAATACTAACCTAACTCATTGAAACTATGAAATACTCAGTTGTTGTTGTAGATGATCATACGTTATTATCACAGGCTATTGAAGGTATGGTAAACACCTTTGATAAATTCAAAGTGCTTTACACTTGTAAAAACGGAAAAGAGGTTGAAGAAAAATTTTCTGCCTCACCTAGAAATATACCTGATTTAGTTCTAGTAGATGTAAATATGCCTGTGATGAATGGTATTGAAACTACTGAATGGATTGTGGAAAATTATCCACAAGTGCATGTTATGGCCTTATCCGTTGAAGATGCCGATGGCACTATTTTAAAAATGTTAAAGGCAGGAGCTGTTGGTTATTTGTTAAAAGATACCAAAAAAGAAATCTTAGAAAAGGCCCTTCTTGAAATGATGGATAATGGTTTTTATCACACCAAAAATGTTACTACTTTATTATTAGATTCAGTTTCTGGTAAAAAAGAAAGAAATAATCTCGCATTCAAAGAGAATGAAATCACTTTTATGAAGTTGGCTTGTTCAGAGTTAACCTATAAAGAAATTGCCGAAAAAATGTTTTTAAGCCCGAAAACGATAGACGGTTATCGCGATAGTTTATTTACAAAATTAAACGTAAGAAACAGAGTAGGATTGGTAATGTACGCGATAAAAAATAAAATTTATACTCCGTAATTTTATGCTTAAATTTGCAGCATGGAAGAAACAAATAGACAACGAAAAATTGCAGGAGTATTGCAACAAGACTTGGTAGACGTTTTACAACGTGCTGCGCAAGATGGAATGAAGGGAGTGATTATATCGGTATCTAAAGTTTCGGTTACTGCCGATTTAGGAGTAGCTAAAGTGTACTTAAGTGTATTTCCTTCAGAAAAAAGAGATGAGATTATTGATGGGGTGAAGTCTAATACTCCTTTAATCCGTCACGAATTAGCAAAACGAACAAAAAATCAACTTAGAAGAATGCCAGAACTGTTATTCTTTGGAGATGATAGTTTAGATTATATTGAAGATATTGATAAATCCTTAAAAGGAGAAGATGTCGATCCAATAAAAAATCCAGATATCTTACCTCGTCGCCAAAAACGTTAATAAATTTTCTTTACTTTGGCTAGCTAAATTTATTAATGGTTGAATTTTTCACTATACATAGCTAAACGGTACTTATTTTCAAAAACAAGTACCAACGCAATTAATATCATTACAGCAATTGCTGTTTTTGGTGTTGTAGTGGGTACTTTGGCTTTGTTTGTGGTTTTATCAGGCTTTTCTGGCTTGAAAACTTTTAGCGATTCTTTACTAAATGCATCAGACCCTGATATAAAAATAACAGCGGCTCAAGGAAAATCTTTAGAATATTCAACAAAACTTCATGAAATTCTTCAACAAGAAGAAGCTATAAAAGCATATTCTAAAGTTGTAGAAGAAAGAGTCTTTTTAAAATACAAAGACAGAGATCATATTGCTCAAATAAAAGGAGTAGATACCAATTACTCATCTATAATTCCTACAGATTCTATACTAACCGTGGGAACTTGGATAGACGAGCAGTATAAAAACACAGCTGTTATTGGCTACGGAATTTCGTATAAATTATCATTAGGAATTTTTAATTTTGGAGAACCGTTGCAAGTTTTAGTTCCAAAGCCTGGAAAAGGATTTATAAATGCTAACAATGCTTTTCGATCAATTTCAACACAAGTAATAGGTGTCTATACAGGTTCAGAAGAGTTTCAAAATAAATATGTGTTTACAGAGCTCTCGTCAGCGCAAGAGTTGTTAGGATATAAAGAAAATCAAATAACTGGAGTAGAATTAGCCCTTAAAAAAGGAGTTGATTTAGACTCGTTTCAAGAAAAATTACAAGAAGCTTTAGGAGAAGGTTTAAAAGTGCAAACCCGCGCACAGTTAAACACGTTGTATTATAAAGTAATTAATACCGAAAATTTTATATCTTATTTAATTTTCACATTGATTGTAGCGATAGCTTTATTTAATGTAATAGGCTCAATAATTATGATGATTATTGATAAACGCCAAAACCTAAAAACGTTATTTAATTTAGGTTGTAGTATAGATGAAATTAAAAAAATATTCATTTACCAAGGGTTTTTATTAACTCTGTTAGGAATGGGAATTGGATTGGTTTTAGGAATGTTGTTAGTGTTAATTCAACAACGATTTGAATTATTAATGATTACGGAAAGTTTAGCTTACCCAGTTGAATTTAGGTTGATAAACCTACTCGTGGTACTTGTAACGATTTCAGCTTTGGGTTATTTAGCAGCAAAAATTGCAAGTTCAAGAATTTCAAAAAGTTTTATTGAACGATAAGTTTTTATTTACCCTATTTCAGGAATCGTTGCATTTCCAAATTTAGCTTGTACTTCGTCAAAAGCAGCAAAAACATCTTTAGGATCATCCGAAGTAACCATTTTCATTCGGTGTTCTTTAAAATGAGGAATCCCTTTAAAATAGTTGGTATAATGTCTTCTAGTTTCTACCACGCCTAGGTGTTCACCTTTCCAGTCAATAGCCATTTCTAAATGACGACGTGCCATATCAACACGTTGAGAAATAGTTGGTCCCGGTAAATGTTCGCCTGTTTTAAAGTAGTGTTTTACTTCGTTAAAAAACCAAGGGTATCCGATAGATGCACGACCAATCATGCAGCCGTCTAATCCATAAACATCACGCATTTCCATCGCTTTTTCAGGAGAAGTAACATCTCCATTTCCAAACACAGGAATGTGCATTCTTGGGTTGTTTTTAACTTCAGCGATAGGTGCCCAATCAGCTTCACCTTTATACATTTGCGCACGCGTGCGACCGTGAATAGAAATGGCTTTGCAACCTACATCTTGCAAACGTTCAGCAACTTCAAGAATTCGAATTGAATCATGATCCCAACCTAAACGAGTTTTCACAGTAACAGGTAATTTAGTGTGTTTTACCATGGCTTCGGTAAGAGAAACCATTAAATCAATATCTTTTAAAATTCCTGCTCCAGCGCCTTTTGAAACTACTTTTTTAACAGGACATCCAAAATTGATATCAATAATATCAGGATTTGATTTTTCAACAATTTCAACAGTTTTCAGCATAGAATCTAAATTGGCACCGAAAATTTGAATCCCTACTGGGCGTTCTTTTTCGTAAATATCTAGCTTCATTACACTTTTTGCCGCATCACGAATCAACCCTTCCGAAGAAATAAATTCAGTATACACTACATCAGCACCATTTTCTTTGCATAAAGCTCTGAATGGTGGATCACTTACATCTTCCATCGGCGCTAATAATAGCGGAAAATCAGGAAGTTCTATGTTACCTATTTTTACCATGCTGCAAAGTTACTTTTTATTTTTTTATTGTGTAAATTTTTAATTGTACATCGTTTTTCAAAGAAGTATCTTTGCAAGTCACAAGTAGTTAGATTACGACGAATGAACCCATAATGGGTATTTAGTAAATAATGCGGTTTTGTTAAAACGGATTTCCTAAGTGTCTATAATGGTTTGAGAAATTTTTTTATTGATGAAGAACATTAGAAATTTTTGCATTATTGCACATATTGATCATGGTAAGAGTACTCTTGCTGATAGATTATTAGATTTTACTGGAACAGTTACTGAGCGTGAAAAACAAAACCAGTTACTAGATAACATGGATTTAGAGCGCGAACGTGGAATTACCATTAAATCTCATGCTATTCAAATGGATTATATTTACGAAGGAGAAAATTATATTTTAAACTTAATCGATACTCCAGGTCACGTAGATTTTTCTTATGAAGTTTCTCGTTCTATTGCAGCTTGTGAAGGCGCGTTGTTAATTGTGGATGCAGCACAAAGTATTCAAGCGCAAACGATTTCTAACTTATACTTAGCGCTAGAAAATGATTTGGAAATTATTCCAGTACTAAATAAAGTAGATTTACCTTCAGCAAATCCTGAAGAAGTAACTGATGATATTGTTGATTTATTAGGGTGTAATCCTGAAGATGTAATTCATGCAAGTGGAAAAACAGGTTTTGGAGTTGATAATATTTTAAAAGCAATTATTGATAAAATACCTGCACCAAGCGGAAATCCTGATGCACCATTAAAAGCATTGATTTTTGACTCGGTGTATAACTCATACCGTGGAATTGAAACCTACTTTAGAGTAATTGATGGTTCTATTAAAAAGAATCAGCAAATTAAATTCATGGCAACGGGTAAGCAATATGGGGCTGATGAAGTAGGAACTTTAAAGTTGAATCAAGTTGTAAAAAACGAGATTAAAACAGGAGATGTTGGATATTTAATTACAGGAATTAAAGCGGCAAAAGAAGTAAAAGTAGGAGATACAATTACCGATTTCTCGAACCCAACAAGCGAAAGAATTGAAGGGTTTGAAGATGTAAAGCCAATGGTATTCGCAGGGATATATCCTGTAGATACAGAAGACTATGAAGAGCTTCGAGCGTCAATGGAAAAGTTGCAGTTAAATGACGCTTCATTAGTGTTTCAACCAGAAAGTTCTGCGGCATTAGGATTTGGTTTCCGATGTGGTTTCTTAGGGATGTTACACATGGAAATTATCCAGGAGCGTTTAGAGCGTGAGTTTGATATGACGGTAATTACTACGGTTCCTAACGTAAGCTACCATGCATTTACCAAGAAGGATGTTGATGAGGTGATTATTGTAAATAATCCATCTGACTTACCAGATCCGTCAAGATTAGATAGAGTTGAAGAGCCTTTTATTAAAGCCTCAATTATTACCAAAGCTGATTTTGTAGGTCAGGTAATGTCACTTTGTATAGAAAAACGTGGGCAAATTGTAAATCAAACTTATTTAACTCCTGAGCGAGTTGAATTAATTTTTGATATGCCATTAGCAGAAATTGTATTCGATTTTTACGATCGATTAAAAACAGTTTCTAAAGGATATGCATCGTTTGATTATCATCCAATAGGAATGAAGGAATCTAAGTTGGTTCGTGTTGATATGTTACTTAATGGGCAAGCAGTAGATGCACTTTCAGCATTATTACATGCTGATAATGCTTATGGAATCGGAAAACGTATTTGTGAGAAGTTAAAAGAATTAATTCCACGTCAACAGTTTGATATTCCAATTCAGGCAGCTATTGGAGCAAAAATTATAGCTCGTGAAACGGTAAAAGCTTTACGTAAGGATGTGACAGCTAAGTGTTACGGAGGAGATATTTCTCGTAAACGTAAGTTATTAGAAAAACAAAAGAAAGGTAAAAAACGTATGCGTCAAGTAGGAAACGTAGAAATTCCACAGCAAGCGTTTATGGCTGTATTAAAACTGAATGACTAAGTTTTCTTAGAAACTAGAGTATAGAATATAGAAAAACCCGTTTTGAAGAAATCAAAACGGGTTTTTTTATTGTTGTGATTTTAGAAAGTTAATCTCTATTTCCTAAAACTTGTAGCGCCCAATATAATAGCATAGCAAGCGATCCTAAAGCAGCAACTAAATAAGTTCTTGCAGCCCATTTTAAAGAATCTTTTGATCCAGCAAGCTCTTCACGAGTTACCATGTTCTTGTTTTCTAGCCAAGCTAAAGCTCTATTACTTGCGTCATATTCCACAGGTAAAGTAACAAAACTAAAAATTGTACCTAAAGCCATAAAAGCTAAACCAGCTAAAGCAATATAAAAACCTATACCAGTACTTCCTGAAGCAGCCCCAAAAGCAATACCACCAATTACCATCCACTGAGAGAAACGAGAAGTAATACTTACCATAGGTACTAATTTAGAACGCATTTGTAAGTATTGATAAGCGGTAGCGTGTTGTACAGCGTGTCCAACTTCGTGAGCAGCAACAGCAGCCGCAGCAGCATTGCGTTGGTTGTACACAGCTTCACTTAAGTTTACTGTTTTGTTTTGAGGATTATAATGGTCGGTTAACCTACCAGGAGTAGAAATTACCTGAACATCATAAATACCATGATCTGCTAACATTTTTTGAGCAATTTCTGCTCCGCTCATTCCATTACGTAAGTGAACTTGCGAGTATTTTTTAAATTTACGTTGTAAAGTATTACTTACTAACCAACTGAATAAAGATATTATACCTATCAGTACATAAAATCCGATCATAATTTATATAGTTTTAAAATTTTGTATCATTTTTGCTGGATAAATTTACAACATAAATTATTCCAAATTAGTTAAGGAAATTAAAAATGTCAAAATGACAACACAACCTAAAATTTTAATAGTTTATACAGGAGGAACCATTGGTATGGTTAAAGACTACAATACTGGAGCTTTAAAGGCTTTCGATTTTAGTCAAATTTCTAGTAAGATTCCAGAATTACAACAACTAAACTGCGAAATTTCTACCATTTCTTTTGATGAACCGATTGATTCATCAAACATGAGTGTGGAGTATTATATTCAAATAGCAGATATCATTTCAGATAATTATGACAAGTTTGACGGATTTGTTGTGCTAACAGGCTCAGACACGATGTCGTATACGTCGTCAGCAATAAGTTTTATGTTTGAAAACTTACAAAAACCTGTAATTTTTACAGGATCTCAGTTACCAATAGGTGATTTACGTACCGATGCTAAAGAAAATTTAATAACCTCGATTCAAGTAGCATCAGCTTACGAAAATGGCAAACCAGTAATACAAGAAGTAGGGTTGTACTTCGAATATAAATTGTACAGAGCTAATAGAACTACTAAGATAAATGCAGAACAATTTGAAGCATTTGCCTCGATGAATTATCCGCCTTTGGCAGAGAGTGGAGTGCATTTAAACTTTAGTTATCCGTTACTATTAAAGTCTAATGAGTGTGACAAAGATTTAGTGGTAAGGAAGAATTTAGATAATCATGTAGCAATTTTAAAGCTATTCCCAGGCATTACAGAATCGGTAGTAAGAAGTTTTATGAACATTCCAGATTTAAAAGGAATTATTTTAGAAACGTACGGATCAGGAAATGCACCTACCGAAACTTGGTTTGTAGATTTATTAGAAAAAGCTGTTAAAAGAGGAATATACATTGTTAATGTAACACAATGTAAAGGTGGAAGCGTAATTTTAGGACATTATGAAACAAGTTCAGAATTAAAACGTATAGGGATTGTTGATGGTAAGGATATTACCACCGAAACAGCAGTTGCAAAAATGATGTATTTACTAGGAGAAAAGCTGTCAAAAGAAGAATTTAAGCATTATTTTGAGAAACCTCTTAGGGGAGAAATGACATGATTTGTAAATAAATTGTTAAATTTAGCGTTGTAACTCCTTGAATTACTAAGGGAAAGCGTTAAAAAACTGGTAGGTAATAGAAATACTATAGATTTTTTTTAATCTCCCAACATTTTTTTGTTACTTGCCACTCTGAAAAATTTAAAAACGTAATAAGTACAAGAAAAGCATTACTTATTTATAAAAAAATAAGTTTTTCGCAGTAAAATTTGTATTTTTAACCCGTTAACTATTTAAAATTAATTATAACAAAATGAAAAAAGTAGTAAATATCCTAACTATTGCAGGATTTATGTTTTTAGGAGCTATTCAATCAACTTATGCTCAAGACGCAGCGGCGGCAGAAGGATCAGAAACTTTCCACCAAATTTTAAAAAGATATTTTATTGAAGGTGGTCCTGGTTTTATGGGAATTGTATTAGTAGCTTTAATCTTAGGTTTAGCTATCGCAATTGAAAGAATTATTTATTTAAATATGGCTACAACCAATACTAAGAAATTAATTGCTAGTGTTGATGAAGCTTTAAGTTCAGGTGGAGTAGAAGCTGCTAAAGAAGTATGCAGAAACACAAAAGGACCTGTTGCTTCTATCTTTTATCAAGGATTAGAAAGAGCTGATGAAGGTTTAGATGCTGCTGAGAAAGCTGTAGTAGGATATGGAGGAGTGCAAATGGGATTATTAGAGAAAAACATTTCTTGGATTTCATTATTTATCGCTTTAGCACCGATGTTAGGGTTCATGGGAACTGTAATTGGTATGATTGGAGCTTTTGATGCGATTGCAGTAGCAAACGATATCTCTCCAGCGGTAGTAGCAGGTGGTATTAAAGTAGCACTTTTAACAACTGTATTCGGTTTAGTAGTAGCAATTATTTTACAAATTTTCTACAACTACATTATTTCTAAAGTAGATAGTATTGTAAACAACATGGAAGATGCATCTATCTCTTTAATCGACTTATTAGCTAAGTATAAAAAATAAGAAGAGGTATGAAGAACAATAAATTAATAACAATTTTTGTAGCATTACTCTCTTTAGTTGGTATAGTCTTATTTATGGTGGCTATGGGAGCAGATGTAGAAGATCCTGTTGCAATATCAAGTGCAGTTTCTCCATTAGTAACATACTCTTTAGTGTTATTAGGATTAACAGCAGGTGTAACAGTATTAGCTTCTATCTTAAGTTTGTTTAAAAATCCAGCAGCTTTGAAAAAAGCATTAATTGGATTGTTAGGAATGGGAGTATTATTAGTAGTTTCTTATATCTTATCAGCAGACGGACAAGTTATTGACGCAAACGAAAAAGTAATTGCGGCAGCAGGAAGCAGTGTATCTAAAAATACTAGTACAGGTATTTGGTTAAGTGTTATATTAATACTGATCGCAGGAGGTTTCTTCGTGTGGGATTTATTAAAAGGATTAGTTAAATCGTAGAGTATTATGGCAAGAAGAGAAAACCCAGAAATTAATGCAGGTTCGATGGCAGATATTGCCTTCTTGCTACTTATCTTTTTCCTTGTAACAACAACGATGGATGTGGATTCAGGTATTCCTAAAAAATTAGCTGAAAAAACTGAAGTTGAACCACCAATCGTTAAAGAGAAAAACATTTTTCAAGTAAGTGTTAACCGTAACAATCAACTTTTAGTTGAAAATGAAGTTATGGAGTTAAAAGACTTAAAAGATGCGGCTATAAAATTTATAGATAATGGTGGAGGTATTGGTAACCCAATGCCTGGAAAAGAAGCAGGAGCCGCTTGTGACTATTGTAAAGGAGCAAAAGACCCAGAGTCATCAGATCATCCTAACAAGGCAATTATCTCAGTAGAAAGTGACAGAGGTACAGAATACGGTACTTATGTTGCAGTACAGAATGAGTTGTTAAGAGCTTATACTGAGTTACGTAACAGATTGTGTCTTGAAAAATACGGAATGAGTTTTGACGAACTTGAAAAAGCCTTTGTTGAAGGCGCAAGAAAAGATGAGTCTTTAAGAAAGAAGGTAGAAGATATTAAGACGAGTTACCCTCAGATTATTTCTGACACCGACCCAACTAATGTTAACTAATAAAACAATATAAGAGTATGTCTAAGTTTAGAAAAAAGAAGAAAGGGATGCCTGCTTTATCTACGGCGTCTTTACCAGATATTGTTTTCATGTTATTATTCTTCTTCATGGTAACTACCACCATGAGAGAAACAGATTTATTAATTGATTCACCACGTTTACCTAGTGCAAGTGAAGTTAAGAAACTTGAGCGTAAAAGTTTAGTGAGTACAATTTATGTTGGTAAAGCAAAAGACCCAAAATATGGTACAGGATATAACAGAATTCAGTTAAACGATAAGATTGCTACACCAGATGATGTGCCTTCTTTCATTTATCTTGAAAGAGATAACGTTTCTGAAGCAGAAGTACCATTTATGACAACTTCTATTAAAGCAGATAAAGAATCGAGTGTAGGTACTTTAGCCGATATTCGTGAAAAATTAAGAGATGTAAACGCTCTTAAATTAAGTTTATCTACGCATAAAGGAAGTGTAATTAATAAATAATTACTTTTAAATAAACGAGAAAAGAGCAATCATAAGGTTGCTCTTTTTTTATACCAAAAAGTTATCTTTATCGTTAAAGAATTAAGATGAAACAAAAAGTATTTACATTACTAGCAATACTCATTTCTTTGACTGCTTTTTCTCAAAAAGACTCTTTACAAATAGGAGATAGGTATTTAGAAGATCAGTTGTATATTAATATAACATACAACTTGCTAACCAGCCAACCAAAAGAGTTAGGAGATACAGGTTTTTCATATGGTCTGGCTTTAGGATATATGAGAGATATACCACTTAATAGAAGCGGAAGAAATGCTTTTGCTGTCGGTTTAGGTTATAGTTACGATTCATTTGATCATGATTTAAAGGTTTTAGATGATAATAATGGAGATTATGAAATAGATCCTGATTTAAGCTCAAATAAAATTAAACTTCACAATTTAGAAATGCCTATTCAATTTCGATGGCGTTCTTCTGATGCTAACACCTATTCTTTTTGGCGATTTTATGCTGGAGTTAAAATAATATACAATTTGAGTAACGAATTCCGATACAAGATAATAGATGAAAGTTTTAGTTTTTCCAATTTAGAAAACTATAATAAATGGCAAACAGGTTTAACATTATCTGCAGGTTATGGTACTTTCAATTTTCATGTGTATTACGGTTTGACCCCTATGTTTAAAAACGCGACACTAAATGGTGATTCTATTGATAGCAGAATAGTTAAAGTAGGACTAAGCTTCTATCTGTTATAAGATATAGTAAGATAAAAAAGGGCTTAATAAGCCAATAAAAAAGCCTATATACACTTCTTTCACTGTGTGAGCTTTTAATTGCAATCTAGAGCTTGCTAATAGTCCAGAAAGTAACATTAGAGTAGTTATAACAGGAAGTATTTGTACTGCTTGTAATTGTTGAAATAGTAAAAAGTACCCGATAGCTATTCTCATAGATAATAAATGTAGACTTCCTTTTATTTTAAACGGAAATAGCATATAAATAAAACCAAGTCCGAAAACAGTTCCGTAGAATAAATAACTTAGGTCTTTAACGATACTCATATTCGCGAATAATTTCCCTAAGAACATAAATAAAGTCATCATTAAAAATACAGGAAACTTTCGTTCACTTATACTATGTACTCTAAATGACTTTATATATCCGATGGATTTAAGAAACACAAGTAATAATAGTGGAATTAGATAAGTAGCAACAAACACTACAGAAACAACCGTAAATTGTTGTTGTTTATTGAGTGCTATAGGTGAAAATACAAAATACAAAAGAATGCCTATAGTAGGCATTACAATTGGATGTAAAATGGTTGATATGAATTTATGCCAACGCATTAAATTTCTTTACGTAAACGAGCCACAGGAATGTCTAATTGCTCTCTGTACTTAGCTACCGTTCTTCTTGCAATAGGATATCCTTTCTCCTTTAAAATTTTAGAAAGTTTTTCGTCTGTTAAAGGCTTACGCTTGTCTTCTTCACTTATAACCGTTTCTAAAATCTTTTTAATCTCTTTGGTAGAAACATCTTCTCCTTGGTCGTTTTTCATTGACTCAGAGAAAAAATCCTTAATTAATTTTGTTCCGTAAGGAGTAGATACATATTTGCTGCTAGCTACACGAGAAACTGTAGATACGTCCATGTTAATTTCATCAGCAATATCTTTTAAAATCATTGGTTTTAGCTTACGCTCATCTCCTGTTAAAAAATATTCTTTTTGACGGTGCATAATTGCATTCATCGTTACTAAAAGTGTTTGTTGACGCTGTTTAATAGCATCAATAAACCACTTTGCAGCATCTAACTTTTGCTTGATAAAAAGCACTGCATCTTTTTGTGATTTAGTTTTCTCTTTAGAATCTTGATACCCTTTTAACATGTTGTTATACTCTCTAGAAACATGCAGTTCTGGAGCATTACGAGAGTTTAAGGTTAAATCTAAATTTCCATCAATAATTCTGATTGAAAAATCAGGAACTATTTGCTCAGCAATTTTGTTGTTACCTGCGTAAGAACTTCCTGGTTTCGGGTTTAATCTACTTATTTCATGAATAACATCTTTAAGCTGTTCTTCAGAAATATTATATTTTTCTAATAATTTTTGATAGTGTTTTTTAACGAAATGATCGAAAGATTCTTCTAAAATTCGAATTGCTAAAGCTCTGCTTTCAGTTTCAGTTTTCGACTTTAACTGAATAATTAAACATTCTTTTAAGTCTAAAGCTCCAACACCTGTAGGGTCTAGTTTTTGAACAACATTGACTAAAACATCTTTAACTTTTTCTTCCGTAGTAAAAATGTTTTGAGTAAAAGCCAAATCATCAACTAAATCAATAATATCTCTACGAATGTAACCACTATCGTCTATGCTACCCACTAAAAATTCGGCAATAGCACGTTCATCGTCATCAATTCTAAAGGTGTTTAATTGATTGTTTAACGATTGGTGAAAACTTGTGCCAGCTGCATATGGGATTTGTTTTTCTTCATCATCTGAAGAATAATTATTCGTTTGCGTTTTATAACTAGGATATTCGTCGTCGCTTAAATATTCATCAATATTAATGTCATCGGTGTCAATCTTTTCATTGCCCGAATCGTCATAATCAATATCGTTGACTAAAGTATCTTCAAAATTCTCTGGCTCATCTTTACCTGTATCTAAAGCAGGATTCTCTTCAATTTCTTGTTTCAAACGTTCTTCAAAAGCCTGCGTAGGCAATTGAATTAACTTCATCAACTGAATTTGTTGTGGAGATAATTTTTGAAGTAATTTTTGATGTAAACTTTGTTTTAGCATATATACAAAGATATGAAATAGGACAAAAAAAATCGCCATCCGCTGAGGAATGACGATTGTTATTTATAAGTTTTATGATTTTTTTAAAACTCAGCGTTTTGCGGTGTTCTTGGGAAAGGTATAACATCACGAATGTTACTCATACCTGTAGTAAATAATACCAAGCGCTCAAAACCTAAACCAAAACCAGAATGCACAGCAGTTCCGAATTTACGAGTATCTAAATACCACCATAATTCTTCTTCTGGAATATTTAAGGCAGCCATTTTTTCTTGTAAAACTTCTAAACGCTCTTCTCTTTGCGATCCTCCTACCATTTCACCAATTCCAGGGAATAATACATCCATTGCGCGAACAGTTTTTCCATCTTCATTTAAACGCATGTAAAACGCTTTAATATTTGCTGGATAATCAAATAAAATTACCGGACATTTAAAGTGTTTTTCTACTAAATAACGCTCGTGTTCAGATTGTAAATCCACACCCCATTCGTTTACTGGGAATTGGAATTTCTTCTTTTTGTTTGGCTTAGAATTACGTAAAATTTCAATAGCTTCTGTATAGCTTACACGTTTAAAGTTGTTGTCAACTACAAATCGTAATTTTTCTAGTAAGCCCATTTCACTACGCTCAGCTTGAGGTTTCTTTTTCTCCTCTTGTGCTAAACGACTATCTAAAAAGGCTAAATCGTCTTGACAGTTATCTAAAACGTATTGTAATACATACTTGATAAAGTCTTCAGACAAATCCATGTTTGCATCTAAATCGTTAAATGCAACCTCTGGTTCAATCATCCAGAATTCAGCCAAGTGACGTGTAGTGTTTGAGTTTTCAGCCCTAAAAGTAGGTCCAAATGTATATACTTTACCTAATGCCATAGCATAGGTTTCAGCTTCTAATTGTCCAGAAACTGTTAAGTTAGTTTCTTTTCCGAAGAAATCTTTGGTATAATCAACTTTTCCTTCTTCGTTTAAAGGAGCTTTGTTTGCTTCAAAATTGGTAACCTTAAACATTTCACCAGCACCTTCAGCATCCGAACCTGTAATGATTGGTGTGTTTACGTAATAAAAACCTTCTTTTTGAAAGTATTGATGAACAGCAAACGATAATGCAGAACGTAAGCGCATTACAGCACTGAATGTATTGGTTCTTACACGTAAATGTGCATTTTCACGTAAGAACTCAAAACTATGTTGTTTAGGTTGAATAGGATACTCATCAGGATTAGAATCTCCTAAAATTTCTAAATTAGTTACTTGAATTTCTACAGATTGTCCTTTTCCTTGACTTTCAGCTAATGTACCATGAATACTTACTGCAGCTCCTGTATTTATTCTTTTTAATAAAGTTTCGTCAGCATTTTCAAAATCTACAACACACTGAATATTATTAATAGTAGAACCATCATTTAGAGCAATAAAACGATTGCTTCTAAAAGTTCTTACCCATCCTTTTACGTGTACTTCTTGTAAAATCTTGTCAGATTGTAATAATTCTTTAATGCTACTTCTTTTCATCTGTTTTAAATATGATAATTTGTTGATGTATCGACAGTGAAATTTAATCATCTCACTGTGTGTTTTATAATTACCTACGTCATCGACGTTTAAGTCTTCAATAAAATCAAGCAAAGATACTTTTTTGCTATTAATTGAGCAATGAAGACAGGGTAAGAATGTACTTGATGTTTACTTATCTTCGTCTTTCGGAGGAAGAATTTTAAACTTAGTTTCTTTTAAAACTTTTTTGTTAGCTATTTTCTTTTCAAAAGAAAGAAGAAGAGAAGGTAATAACAATAAGTTTGAAACCATTGCTAATAATAAGGTCACCGATACTAATCCACCTAATGCTATTGTTCCTCCAAAACTAGAAACTGTAAACACTAAGAATCCGAAGAAAAGTACGATTGAAGTGTAAAACATACTTACACCTGTTTCACGTAAGGCAGAATATACTGCAGGTTTAATCTTCCAATTATTACTTAACAGTTCTTGTCTATACTTAGCTAAAAAGTGAATGGTATCGTCTACAGAAATACCAAAAGCAATACTAAAAACTAAAATAGTTGAAGGTTTTATAGGAATGTCTAAAAAGCCCATCAATCCACCAGTAATTAATAAAGGAAGCATGTTAGGTATTAATGAAATTAATATCATTTGAGGCGAACGGAACATCCATGCCATAAAAATTGAGATTAATATGATCGCTAACGATAATGAAATAACTAAGTTTTTAATTAAATAGTTTGTTCCTTTTAAGAAAACTAAGGCTTTACCAGTTAGTGAAACATTGAAGTTTTCATCAGGGAATTGTTTTTTTATTACAGCTTGTAAACGCTCTTGAATAACATCCATTTTATCAGTACCGATGTCTTTCATAAAAGTAGTGATACGAGCATAGCGCCCAGTACTGTCTACGAAATTCTTTAGCATTCCAGAGTTGCTATCTGAATTTTTTGTGTAGGCAAAAATGTAACTCTTTTCCTGACCTGTTGGCAATTGATAGTACTTCGGATTACCGTTATAGTAAGCCTGTTTTGAATATTTTACCAAGTTGGTTACCGATATTGGCTTAGAAAGTTCAGGGAAAGTTTCAATAGCTTCATTTAGCTCTTCCATCTTTTTCAAGGTAGAAAGTTTCATCACACCTTTTTCTCTTTTGGTGTCAATCAAAATTTCTAACGGCATGATTCCTCCAAACTCAGATTCAAAAAACTTAATGTCTTTATAGAATTGTTTTCCTTTAGGCATATCTTCAATCAAACTACCAGATACACGTATCATGTAGATTCCAATCATACTGAAGATGATAATAGAAACTGTGGTAATGTAAATGGCAATTCGTTGTTTTTTTACCATATTTTCCATCCAGTTTACTACATTTTCCATCCATTTTTTCTCTAAATGGTTTAAATGTTTTTGCTCTGGAAGCGGCATGAAACTGTATATAATTGGAATAATTAATAAAGCCAAAATAAAAATACTGATGATGTTTATTGAAGCTAAAATTCCGAATTCACGCATTAATTGACTCTTCACAAAAATAAAGGTCGCAAAACCAGATGCGGTAGTAATGTTAGTCATCAAAGTAGCATTTCCAACTTTTGAAATAACACGTTGTAATGACTTTGCTTGGTTACCGTGTTTTTTTACTTCTTGTTGGTATTTATTGATGAGGAATACTGCATTAGGAACTCCAATAACAATAATTAACGGTGGAATTAAGGCAGACAATACAGTGATTTCATATCCTAAAAGACCGATAAAACCAAACGCCCAAGTAACTCCAATACCAACAACAAGTAAAGTGATGAACGTTGCTCTAAACGAACGGAAGAAAAAGAAGAAAATAATGGCTGTAATAAGTAAAGCACCTACTACAAAAATTCCCATTTCATCTGTAATATTCTGAGAGTTTAAAGTTCGTATATAGGGCATACCAGAAATGCGAACATCTACACTATGTTTCTTTTCGAAAGATTCAACTGTTGGAATTAAAAGATCCATAACAAAATCTTTACGAACAGGTGTGTTAACGATATCTTTATTTAGGTATATAGCGGTTTGCAAAACACCTTTGTCGTTGTATAATAAATTATTGTAAAACGGAAGCTTCTCAAAAAGCTGGTTTTTAATTTCTGTAACTTCTTCGTTGGTTGTTGGAGCTTTATCAAATAAAGGTTCAATAACAAACTTACGTTGTTTTCTGTCTGCCTTTAATTGTTGAACATCAGATACAGAAACTGTGAAATCCACTTGAGGTAAACTGTCTAAATCCTTTACAAGTTTATTCCAAGCATTGAATTTTTCAGGAGTAAAAATTGTAGAATCTTTTACTCCTAAGATTACTAGATTTCCTTCTTCACCAAAAATTTCTAAAAATTTATTGTACTCAATATTTGCTTCGTGATCGGTAGGAAGTAAATTGGCTTCTGTATAAGAGAAGCGCATGTGTTTTGTTTGGGTGACTAAGAACCCAGTTATAAGAGCAATAGTAAGTAAAACTAAGTAACGATTTCGCAATATGAATCCTGCGATTTTAGTCCAAAAAGTCATCCAAAAAAAATTTTAGCAAATTTATGCTAAATGAACTAATTAAACGAAAAAAGGGCGTTTTAAAACGCCCTTTTTTCTATTATTTTCAAAAAGAAATTAAACGGTCATAATTTCCTTTTCTTTAACTACAAATTTCTCGTCAATTTCTTTTACGTAATTATCAGTTAACTTTTGGATATCAGCTTCAGCGTTCTTTTTCATATCATCAGAAACGTCTAATTTTTTGATATCGTTATTCGCCTCTTTACGAGCATTACGAACTCCTACTTTAGCATGTTCAGCTTCGGCTTTAGCTTGTTTCGCTAAATCTTTACGACGCTCTTCTGTTAATGGTGGAACGTTAATGATAATATTTTCTCCATTGTTCATTGGGTTAAAACCAAGATTAGCAAGCATAATTGCTTTTTCTATTTCTTGTAACATGTTTTTTTCCCAAGGTTGAATAGAAATTGTTCTAGCGTCTGGTGTGTTTACGTTGGCAACTTGTCCTAACGGAGTTGCAGACCCGTAATAATCTACCTGTACGTTTGCTAACATGGTAGGAGATGCTTTACCAGCTCTAATACTACGCAATTCTTTTACTAAATGCTCAATAGCACCATTCATTGCCTCTTTGGTCGAATCTAAAATAAAATCAATTTCTTCAGTCATTTTGTTCGTATTTAAAACCTCAAACAGTATGAGGGTAATTTTTCAGTTTATTCGTTATCAACTATTGTTCCAATATTTTCACCAGAAATTAACTTTAATAAGTTTCCTTTCGTGTTCATATCAAAAACAATAATAGGTAATTTGTTTTCTTCGCTTAAAGTGAAAGCTGTCATGTCCATTACTTTTAAGCCTTTATCAATAACGTCTTTAAAGGTAATGTTTTCATATTTAACAGCATCTTTATTTTTTTCAGGATCAGCATTGTAAATACCATCTACTCTGGTTCCTTTTAAAATAGCATCAGCATTAATTTCAATCGCTCTTAAAACTGCAGCTGTATCTGTAGTAAAGTAAGGATTTCCAGTTCCTCCACCAAAAATAACAACACGTCCTTTTTCTAAATGTCTGTTTGCACGACGCTTAATGTAAGGCTCTGCAATTTCTTTAATTTCGATAGCGGTTTGTAAACGGGTGTGAATACCTTCGTCTTCTAAAGCACTTTGTAAGGCTAAACCGTTAATACAAGTTGCTAACATACCCATATGATCTCCTTGAACGCGATCCATACCATTACTAGCACCAGCAACACCTCTAAAAATATTACCACCACCAATAACAATAGCTACTTCTACACCTTTATCTACTACTTCTTTAATTTCTTGTGCGTATTCTTTAAGTCTTTTTGGGTCGATACCGTATTGGCGCTCTCCCATCAGTGCTTCACCACTTAATTTTAAAAGGATTCTTTTGTATTGCATTTGTTTTGTTGAAAGTTGTGCAAAGCTACATATTTTTTTTGAGAGTTTTAAGAAGGTAAAGATTTCCCTATTCATAAAAGGCGAAGCCTTCAGAATAGCGTTCATAGTATTAAAATCGTATTTTCTAGATAATTAATCAGCGTTATATTCTTTTGTAATAAAATACCAATTATCTTTTATTTTATTTAATTTAATTGTTTTAAAGGCATCTATTTCAAAAAATTTTGGGTTAAGCTCTCCTATTTCGTTAATTTTTTCAATGCCATATAAATTGTATTCTTGGTTTTTATTTTTAAGATAAAATAAAGATTGATAAATTTCTGTATCAAAAAAATAATAGTTGTTCTTTTCTTTTCTTAAAAGATATTCTATGTCATTTTCTTTATTAAACACGCGAATATTGTTGTAATTCTTATTTAATTTTTTCAGCTCTGTTAGATGTCTATCTTCTATTATGAGACTATTTTCACTTTTGATATTTTCATTACATAATTCTATACTTTTAAAACTCTTGAGAACTTCTTTTTCAATAGATTTATACCCTTTTGAGCAAGAAGTGAAAATAATTATTAGAAATGTTATTAAAGCTTTGTTTTTCATTATCTTCTAAAATTTTTGTGAACTTCTTTAATGTTATTCTGTTGTGATAGGGTTAACTTGCAAAATTCTTTTTTGTGATATTGTTCTAAAGCCAATCCAGTTAAAGGTTTGTAAGTAAAGTTTTTCGGGTAGTTTTCTTTAAGTAAAAAAGGGATATAATTGAAGTTTGGAGCGCTTTCTGGTTGTTTTGACTTCATTTCATCTAAGGCTTTGCCTACTGCTTCTTGCCATGATAGGGTTCCGTTTTGTAATTGTTGACCAAAGCGAAGAAATAAAGCAACTCCTACATTATTAGATGGTAAATCTTCATATGAATAAGCACTATAATTACCTTTTAAATTTTGAATTAACTCACCCATTTCTCCTGCCAATAAAGCATTTATTGGACCTTTATCTCTTGCCCACTTAAATAGTTTAAACACATGATGAAAATCCAACCACCCAGCGACACCTGTATATATATACCTATTAACATCATTTTCTGGGTTTAAAATTTTAATAGGTAAAGTAGTGGAATATTTCAAGTTTTGATTGAAATGATTTATTAACTCATCTATTTGTTTATCAAAAGATAGATTAGAAAGATTATCTATACTAGATATCTCATTAAGTATCTCTTGCCTTGTTGCTAATTGACCCCATTTGGGCTCCATGTTACTATCTAAGTCAGTAGTATATTCCGTTTCGGTTCCAGAGCACTCACAATCACATTCATAAGCGTCTATTAATTCCTGTTCTCTTAAATATTCCGATTTATACACTTCATCTCCTGTATGTGGCGTGTCACAAGAATATGTAGTGTATGTATAAGTTTGGGTGCTAAATCCATTATATATTGTTTTTACATATATATAGGTATTTCCATCATTATCCTGATATATTTTTCCATCAGCACTAGTACAAGAATTACATTGATTATAATAATCGGTATAATGATGTGTGGTTTCATGAACATAAAGTACTGAAGGAACCTCGGTACAAGGTTGAACTTTTGCCTGAAAAGTCCCATCACTTTTAGCTCCCTTATAAGTAACTCTTTTTAAGGTTAAGTAATTTTCTATATCTGATTTTATTAAATAACCTTCTATATAAGCTTCTGAGTTCTCTAGGTTTCCGTTAATGTTAAAATACCGGAAAGAGCCTGAGAAAGAGCCTAACTTAATGAAGTTTATAGGTTTTTTTTCTAAACTATAGTCATAAGCTCTTATTTCCAAATATTTAATTTCAATAATATTATTTGATTTATAGGCAATTAGATAAAAGCTTGGAGTGTTTAAAATTTCTGAATTATTTTTAAGAGGGTGTATGAATTCTGTTTTAAATTCATAATATTCAATATCGTTTTTTTTAATAATTGTATAATTATTCCAGTCTACTGTCAAGTTATCCTTAGTGTAAGGGAGTTCCATTAAATCAGTATTTATTTTGTTTTTTACTTTATTAATAAAATCGTTTTGTGTCTCTATTAAGTTTTCATTTTCACAATTGACTAATAGTAGTGAGAAAACTATTAAAAGAATTGTTGTCTTAAAAATGTTGGCAATTTTGCTCTTTCTGTTTTTCATATCAATTATAAATTTAGTTATTTTTTGTAAAGATATGTGATTGAAAATTTAGAGTGGTAAATGTTTCACGTAAAAAAGGAAGTGAAACACTTATTTTTTCGTGTAATTAAGAAATAATACATAATAATAAAAAACCATCCAAAAAATGGATGGTTTTCTATAAATATGATTGTTGAGAATTATCCTAAAGTAACTCTTACGAAGTTTTTAACTTCAACGTCACCGTAAGAAGAAACATATTCTGCAACAGTTTTCTTTTCATCTTTGATGAACTTTTGATCTAATAAACATTGTTCTTGATCTAAAGTTGTGTTATCAGAGATAAATCTTTCCATTTTACCTGGTAAGATTTTGTCCCAGATTTGTTCTGGTTTACCTTCAGCTTTTAATTGCTCTTTAGCTTCATTTTCAGCTTGAGCCATAGCTTCATCAGTTAACTGTAATCTAGATACGAATTGAGGTACGTTCTTTAAGGTTTTACCTAAACGAGCTAACTCTTCGTTATCTTTAATAATTGCAGCGATTCTAGCTTCAGTTTCAGAAGCTACATAAGCAGGATCAAAATCTTTGTAAGATAAAGAAACAGCTCCCATTGAAGCAGCTTGCATAGCTAAGTCTTTAGTTAACTCAGCAGCGTTGTCTACTACAGCAGTTAAACCTACCATTGCAGCAATTTTTCCAACGTGAGTATAAGCTCCTACGTATGGTGCTTCGATTTTTTCGAAAGCAGTGATATCGATTTTTTCACCGATAACTCCTGTTTGCTCGATTAATTTCTCAGCAACAGTCATTCCTCCAAAATCAGCAGCTAAAAACTCCTCTTTTGTATTGTAGTTAAAAGCGATGTCTACAAATTCTTGAGCTAATTCTTTGAAAGAATCATTTTTAGCTACGAAATCTGTTTCACATGCTAATACGATAGCAACTCCATAAGTATTGTCATCGCTAATTTTTGTAATAGCTACACCTTCAGTAGACTCACGATCTGCTCTTTTAGCAGCGATCTTTTGTCCTTTTTTACGTAAAATTTCAATAGCTTTATCAAAGTCACCTTCTGCTTCTACTAATGCTTTTTTACAATCCATCATACCAGCTCCGGTAGTTTCTCTTAATTTTTTTACGTCTGCAGCGCTAATTTTTACTGACATTTCTATCGTTATTTTTTAATTGTAATTAATTGTTGTAAGGTATAAAAATTTAAAGGCTTCAATGTAATGAAACCTTTAAATTAAAATTATTATGCTTCTTCAGATGCTGGAGCGTCAGCTGTTTTATCAGCTTTAGCTTTTTCTTTGTCAGCTTTTCTTTCAGTTAAGCCTTCTGCAATTGCATCAGTTACATACGATAATACTTTATCGATAGATTTTGAAGCGTCATCGTTTGCAGGAATTACAAAATCAATCGGTCTTGGATCAGAGTTTGTATCAACCATTGCAAAGATTGGAATGTTTAATTTTTGTGCTTCAGCAATAGCAATGTGTTCTTTCTTTACGTCAATTACAAATAAAGCTCCTGGTAAACGAGTCATATCAGAAATTGAACCTAAGTTCTTTTCTAATTTTTCACGTTGACGGTTGATTTGTAATTTTTCTCTTTTTGATAAAGCGTCGAAAGAACCATCAGTCTTCATTCTATCAATAGAAGCCATTTTCTTTACGGCTTTACGAATAGTAACGAAGTTAGTTAACATACCACCTGGCCATCTTTCAGTGATGTAAGGCATGTTTACAGCTTTCGCTTTTTCAGCAACGATATCTTTAGCTTGCTTCTTAGTTGCAACGAATAAGATTTTACGTCCTGAGTTAGCTATTTTTTGTAACGCAGCAGAAGCCTCGTCAATTTTAGCTGAAGTTTTATACAAATCGATGATGTGTACACCATTACGCTCTGTATAGATGTATGGAGCCATGTTTGGGTTCCATTTTCTAGTTAAGTGTCCAAAGTGAACACCACTTTCTAATAATTCTTGAATGTTTGCCATTTTAATAAATGTGTTTACGTTCTGTTTTCGCAATACTTTAAGTAGTCCCGAAGCGTCGGGAGTCTGAAGTATTTAGATACTAAACTGTTAAAAATTGATTTATAAATAACAGTTCCAATAAACGATTAACGTTTAGAGAACTGGAATTTCTTACGTGCTTTCTTCTGACCGAATTTCTTACGTTCAACCATTCTTGGATCACGAGTTAATAATCCTTCTGGCTTTAATACTGCTTTGTCTTCTTCGTTAATAGCTACTAATGCTCTAGTAATTGCTAAACGAATAGCTTCAGCTTGACCAGTAACACCACCACCGTAAACGTTTACTTTGATATCGTAAGCCTCTAAGTTTTCAGTTAACATTAAAGGTTGTTGAACCTTGTATTGTAAAGTTGGTGTAGTGAAATAGTTTTTAAACTCTCTTTTGTTGATAGTGATGTTTCCACTTCCTTGAGAAACATAAACACGAGCAACAGCTGTTTTTCTTCTACCTATTTTGTGTACAGTTTCCATAATTATTTAAGATCGTTAAGGTTAATAGCTTTAGGTTTTTGAGCTTCTTGACCATGCTCTGTTCCTGCGTAAACATATAAGTTTCTGAATAACGCACTACCTAATTTGTTTTTAGGTAACATACCTTTTACTGCTTTTTCGATGATTCTTGTAGGATCTTTTTCGAACATTTCTGTAGCAGTTAATGATCTTTGACCTCCTGGATATCCTGTGTGACGGATGTAAGACTTATCAGCCCACTTGTTACCAGTTAAGTTAATCTTTTCAGCGTTGATGATTACAACGTTGTCTCCACAATCTACGTGAGGAGTATAATTTGGCTTGTACTTACCTCTAATAAGTTTTGCAACTTTAGAAGCTAGACGACCTAATGTTTGCCCGTCCGCATCAACTAAAACCCACTCTTTGTTTACAGTGTTCTTGTTAGCCGATACTGTTTTGTAACTTAATGTGTTCATAATTACACGATTAGTTTTTGTTTATAATTAATAATTTTTTGTCCTTTAAAAAGGTCTGCAAATGTACAATTAATTATTTGATTGACAAATAGCGTGTTAGTTTAATTTTTTTCTTTTTTTACTAGGTTGAGTTTTACTCATAAAAAAAACGTGCGAAAAGCACGTTTTTAATGAATATGTTTTTAAGACTATTCTACTTTTTGATCTAATAAATCAAAGAATTGATTTAATCTTGGTAAGATAATAATCTTTGTACGTCTGTTTTTAGCTTTGTTTTCAGGAGTGTTGTTTTCTACTAAAGGAACATAGCTACTTCTACCAGCAGCAATTAATCTTTCAGGAGCTACATTGTACTTTCCTTGTAATTCACGAACAATAGCAGTAGAACGTAAAACGCTTAATCCCCAGTTGTCTTTTAATGCAGAACCAGCAGCAACAGGAGTGTTATCAGTATGTCCTTCTACCATTACATCCATTTGAGGTTGACCATTAACTACAGTTGCAACTTTTTCTAATACTTTAGAAGCTTTGTCGTTAATTGTATAGCTACCACTTTTGAATAATAATTTATCAGAAATAGAAATAAATACTACAGTTTTTTCAACATTTACTTCAATATCTTCGTCATCAATACCGTCTTGTAATTCTCTTTTTAAGTGGAATGCAACTACTAAATTTAAAGAGTCTTTTTTAGAAGCAGCCTCTCTAATTTTGTTGATGTACTTGTCTTTTTTGCTTAACTGAGATAAGGTTTCTTTTATGTTGTCATTAGCTCCTTTTGTTAATACAGTTAAGTTTTCTACTTGTTGTAAAGTGTTTTCTTTGTCTTTCTTTAATTCAGTTACTCTAGATTCTAAAGAGAACGCTTTTTCTTCGCAATTTTCTTTTTCAACCAAGCACTTCGTTAAGTTAGCTTTAACCGCTAATAATTCTTCTTTCGTTTGTTCATGTTTAGCCTTAACAGCCTCTAATTCTTTTGTAGAAGCACACGATGCTAATAAAAGAGCGGCGCTAAGGAATAAGAATACTTTTTTCATTTTGATTCTATGTTTTAGATGTATTATTAATAATTAATAGTTGAGCAAATTTATAAAAATGAAGACACAAAAAAGAGAATTAACAATCTTTTATGAAGATTGAAAGCACTAATTTTGTGGCAAAATTTTAACCATGATCAAAAAAGTAACGTTTATAATAGTTTCATTATTGTTGTTTACATCTTGTAAAGAAGAAAAAAAAATAGAGGAGACTAAATTAGAAGGTGGTGTTTTTGGAACCACGTATCATATAACCTACATGAGCAGTGAAAATTATCAAAAATCTATTGATAGTTTGTTCCATTTAGTGAATAAATCACTGTCAACTTACATGCCTACTTCTGATATTTCAAAAATTAATCAAGGAGATACTACTATAGTGGTTGATGATATGTTTGTTGAAGTATTTGAAAAAGCTAAAAAAATATACAAAGAGACTGACGGGTATTTTGATCCGACGATTGGTAGATTGATAGATGCTTACGGGTTCGGTTCAGGAAAAGAAAAGAAAGATTTAACTTCGGAAGAAATTGCAGATTTAATGGTGAATGTTGGATTCGATAAAGTTTCATTGAAAGATAGAAGGGTTTATAGAGAAAGTGAAAACATAGAGTTTAATGTAAATGCTTTTGCAAAAGGTTACGGAGTAGATGTTGTTGGAAGGTTTTTAGAATCGAAAGACATTCATGATTACTTGGTGGAAATTGGAGGTGAGATTAGAGCTAGAGGAACAAAACATGGCAGTTTATGGAAAGTGGCTATTGAAAAACCTAACGTTGACGGAACACGTTCTGTTCAAAAAATAATTGACTTAGATAATGAATCTATGGCTACTTCGGGTAATTACAGAAAGTATAAGGTAAATGCTGAAGGGAAAAAAATAGTACACACTGTAAATGCAAAAACAGGATTAGCAGAGGAAAGTAATTTGTTAAGTGTGTCAGTTCGTTTAAAAGGAGATTGTGCGGATGTAGATGCGTATGCAACTGCTTTTTTAGCAATGGGACTAGAAAAAACAAAAGAGTTTCTCAAAGAACATCCAGAATTAAAAGTAGTGTTGTTGTATCATAGCGATACAGATGAACTAGCAGAATATGAAAACTAGTTTTTATAACATACAGGCAAAATTTCGCCTTTCATTAAAGCAAATCGTTCTAGTTTTTCTGGAGCGATTTTTTTTGTGTAGTCTATTTCATCAACTGTAAATCCTATAGAGCGTAACTTATTAAAGTAATCACGTCCGTACACACGAACATGGTCGTACTGACCGAAGATTTTTGCACGTTCTTTAGGGTTGGTTATTGAATCGTCTTCAAAAGTGATTTCTCTAGATAAATCCTGCGGAATTTGAAAAATTCCAAATCCACCAACTTTCATTACTCGATACAATTCTTGCATTGCCTTAGTGTCATCAGGGATGTGTTCTAGTACATGATTACAAAACACTACATCAAAAGAGTTGTCTTCAAAAGGAAGGTCGCAAATATCTGCTTTTACATCTGCAATGGGCGATTCTAAATCGGAAGTAATGTATTCTAGATTTTGTTGTTTTCTAAAAAGATCTAAAAAACACTGTTCAGGAGCAATATGTAATACTTTTAGTTTTTTCTCTGAAGAAAAAAAGTTGCTTTCTTGTTGTAAAAAAAGCCATAG
The DNA here is from genome assembly GCF_051200845.1 of Tenacibaculum sp. A30. Lineage (NCBI taxonomy): Bacteria > Pseudomonadati > Bacteroidota > Flavobacteriia > Flavobacteriales > Flavobacteriaceae > Tenacibaculum > Tenacibaculum sp. A30. The sequence continues at coordinate 1,443,736 of NZ_CP195160.1, read as the reverse complement.
TAAGCGATGTCTTTCTAGTGATAGTGTTGAGGGAGAAAGTGCATTTTCTCTTTGTATACCATATCCATAAGGTAAAAACTTACGAAACGATTTTCCATCAATAGGATCAGTAAATTTATCTCCTTTTAACCACCAAGTAATTACAGGTCTAGCTAAATAACTAGCTTTAATTAAAATTGGTCTTGGGATGGTATTTAGTATCGTTTTGAATAAAGACACAAATTATAGAACTAAAGGTTGTTGTCTGAATTCGTCTTCTTCGTTACTTTCAATACCTAAAGCATCGTATATATACTTAAAAGTTGATAATAACTCAGGTTTTCCGTCGATAATGGCAACATCGTGCTCAAAGTGTGCAGAAGGTTTGTTGTCTAAAGTAGTAATAGTCCATCCGTCACTGTGTTGACGAATTTTTTGAGTACCTAAGTTTGTCATTGGTTCAATAGCAACTACCATACCTTCAATAAACTTTTTACCACGACCTCTTTTTCCGTAGTTAGGCATCTCAGGATCTTCGTGCATTTTACGACCTAATCCGTGTCCTACTAATTCGCGAACAACTCCATAGCCATGTTTTTCGGTAAAGTTTTGAATCGCAAACCCTACATCACCTACGCGATTACCTACTTTAAATTCACGAATACCTACGTATAAACTTTCTTTAGTAACGTCTAATAATTTTTGAGTTTCTGGAGCGATTTCACCTACAGCAAATGTGTAAGCGTGATCTCCATAAAAATCATTTTTTATAGCGCCACAATCAATAGAAATAATATCACCTTCTTGTAATGGCGTGTTGTTTGGAATTCCGTGAACTACTTGAGAGTTAGGACTCATACAAAGCGTGTTTGGGAAATCGTACAAGCCTAAAAAACCAGGAATAGCACCTTGCTCACGAATAAATTCTTCAGCAAGTTTATCAAGATATAATGTAGTAACTCCAGGTTTTACTTCTTTGGCAAGCATACCTAAGGTTTTTGATACTACTAAAGCACTTTTGCGCATTAATTCTATTTCTTCTCTAGTTTTTTGAATAATCATGTTAAAAATATTGAGGCGCAAATTTACGGTTATTTTTGATATGGATGTTTGTATTCTTGACCAGAAAGTATTTTTAAGAAATCTTCTTCAACAGAGCTGTCGTCTAAAGCATGTTCTACAAAACGACCTATTTCTTTTCCTTCTTTATAAAAAATAAAGGTTGGAACATGAGTAATATCGAATCCTTCTTCTAATCCGTTTGCTTTTTTCTGACGGTTTACTGTAACCAATTCAAGGTTTTTATAGTTAAAATCAGCTTCATCTAAAATTTTATAAAAATTTGGTACATCTCTTTGGCTATCACCACACCAAGTTCCCATAAAAGCTTTGATTTTTATATCTTTCAAATACGGTTTTAGTTGTTCAACCGTATTCTTGTCAGTTTCGTAATAGGAATAAAAATCGTTAAACCATTCACTGCCGTATGGTTCTTGCTGAAAATCTTGTTTTGTAGCAATGCCTACTAAATTTCCATTTTCGTTTTTGGTTGCAAGATTTTTTGGTGCTGATGCACATGATACTACTAAAGCAGTGATGAGTAAATACACGATTTTGTTCATAAAATATATTTTAAATAAGCGAATGTTGTGTCATTTCTTCAGGTTGCTCAACACCCATTAGTTTTAAAATAGTTGGAGCAATATCGCCTAAAATACCACTTTTTATTGATTTTAATTCTTTGTCAATTAAAATCATAGGAACAGGATTGGTAGTGTGCGCTGTATGTGGTGTTCCATCTGGATTAATCATCGTTTCACAGTTTCCGTGATCGGCGATTAAAATTGTTGTGTAATCGTTGTCTAATGCTGTAGTTACCACATCTTTTACACATGCGTCAACAGCCTCGCAAGCTTTTACAGCCGCATCAAAAACACCTGTGTGTCCAACCATGTCACCATTGGCAAAGTTTAAACACACAAAATCCACATCGCCTTTTTGTAATTCAGGAACAATGGCGTCACGAATTTCATAGGCGCTCATTTCTGGTTGTAAATCGTAGGTTGCTACTTTTGGCGATGGACATAACAAACGTTTTTCACCTTTAAATTCTTCTTCTCTTCCGCCAGAGAAAAAGAAAGTTACGTGCGGATATTTTTCTGTTTCAGCAATTCTAATTTGACTCTTTCCTGCTGATTCTAAGACCTCGCCTAAGGTGTTTTCAATGTTTTTTCCGTCGTAAACAACGTGGATGTTTTTAAAAGTATCATCATAACTTGTTAAGGTAACAAAATACAATGGTAATTTTTTCATGTAGACTTCAGGAAAATCTTTTTGACTTAAGGCTTCGGTTAATTGACGTCCTCTGTCAGTTCTAAAATTGAAGAAGATAACAACGTCGTCTTCTTTAATGGTTGTTTTTGGTTGATTGTTTTCATCAACCATTATGATTGGTTTGATGAATTCATCGGTTACGCCTTCGTCATAACTTTGTTGAATACTAGTTAAAGCATCCGAAGAAAGTGAGCCTTTTCCGTTAACTAAAGCATCGTAAGCAAGTTGTACGCGTTCCCAACGATTATCGCGATCCATTGCGTAGTAACGACCAGTGATTGTTGCCAATTCACCCGTAGTTTTTTGCATGTGTTTTTGGATTTCGTTGATAAAATATTTTCCTGATTTAGGGTCGCAATCACGTCCGTCAGTAAAAGCATGTAAATACACATTCTTTAAATCATGATTATCTGCTGCTGTTAGCAACCCTTTTAAATGATCTATATGTGAGTGAATCCCTCCATTAGAAACTAACCCTAAAAAGTGAATGTTTTTGTTGTTTGCTTTCGCGTATTCAAAAGCATTTACTAATTCGGCTTCTTTGGCAAGTGTTCCTTCTTTTACTGCTTTATTAATCTTAGCTAAGTTCTGATACACAATTCTACCAGCACCTAGGTTCATGTGGCCTACTTCCGAATTTCCCATTTGCCCTTCAGGTAAACCAACATGCTCACCATCAGTTCTTAATTGTGCATGCGGAAATTTATCGTATAAAGAATTTATAAAAGGAGTTTTAGCATTGTATATAGCCGAAACTTTTGGGTCTTGGGTAATTCCCCAACCATCCAAAATCATAAGGATTACTTTCTTGTTCATTTGTTGTGTGTTACACTGCAAAAGTAAGAAAGATTTTTGGGGATTATTTTAAGAATTCATAAAAACAAACGTACTATAAACTAAAATTATAAAGATTAAAAAGAATAGAATACTGTTCTTAATAAGCTGACTTTTATTTTCTTTTAGTACTTGTCTTTTTAATTGAGCCAACTCTTTTTTACTAGCAGATTTTTTAAAGTGCAGCGTATCATTATTTTCTTTTTGAAATCGTTCAAGCTTTTCAAAAGCACTTACTCTTTTTCTTTTGTTGTTTTTTAAACTGGTTATCATTGCTGATACTGATCCTCCAAAACCCATAGCAAATTGTTTTAACTGTTAAATATAGTAGGTTCTAATTTTTTTTTAGAACTACTGTGCATTAGTAAATATAAGAAATTTAGAATTTAACGGATATCAATTTTTTGTAAACTATAAAAATCCTAAATTTACAGAGCAAAACAAACAACATTATGGAACCTCATTTTGAATTAAACGAAGTTACCAAAAAGCTACCCAAGCACTTACATAAATTCGTAGTAAAACAACCATATGACGAGTACACTGCGCAAAACCAAGCCGTATGGCGTTATGTAATGCGAATGAATGTAGATTACCTTGGTAAAGTAGCTCATGCTTCGTATATAGATGGACTAAAAAAAACAGGAATTTCAGTTGAAAAAATTCCTTATATGCAAGGAATGAACCGTATTTTGAAAGAAATAGGTTGGGCGGCAGTATCGGTAGATGGATTTATTCCGCCAAATGCTTTTATGGAATTTCAAGCATACAATGTACTGGTAATCGCATCAGATATGCGTACGATTGACCATATAGAATATACACCGGCACCTGATATTATTCACGAAGCAGCTGGCCATGCACCTATTATTGCAAATCCAGAATATGCAGAGTATTTACGTCGCTTTGGTGAAATAGGAGCCAAGGCAATTTCATCAGCGAAAGACTATGAAATGTATGAAGCTATTCGTTTATTATCTATTCTAAAGGAAGATCCAAATTCTACCCAAGAAGAGATTGATGAAGCGCAAGAGAAAGTAGAATGGTTACAAGATAATATGGGAGAGCTTTCGGAAATGGCTCAGATTAGAAATCTTCACTGGTGGACAGTAGAGTATGGATTGATAGGGACTCTCGAAAATCCGAAAATTTATGGAGCGGGATTGTTATCTTCAATAGGAGAGAGTAAATGGTGTATGAAAGATGAGGTAGAAAAAGTAGCATATACATTAGATGCTGCTAATGTAAACTTTGATATCACGAAGCCGCAACCTCAATTATTTGTAACGCCAGATTTTGCTCATTTAAGTTTAGTATTGGAGCAATTTGCTAATAAAATGGCTATCAGAACAGGAGGGTTGAAAGGAATTGAAAAACTGATTGATTCTAAAAATTTAGGAACTATCGAGTTAAGTACAGGTATTCAAGTGTCTGGAGTTTTCTCTAATGTAATAACTGATGAGAATAATAAAGCCATTTATATACAAACAACAGGTCCTACTGCGTTAGCAAATAGAGATAAAGAATTAATAGGTCACGGAATAAATTACCACGCAGAAGGTTTTGGAAGTCCGATAGGGAAGCTAAAAGGAATTAATATTCCGATAGAAAATATGAGTCCTCGTGATTTAAAAGCCTATGGAATTTATGAAGGAGAGCAGGTTGCTTTAGAGTTTGAAGGCGGAATAAAAGTAGAAGGAGAAGTAATTACAGGAACCAGAGATTTACGAGGTAGGATTTTATTGATATCTTTTAAAGACTGTACCGTAACTCATGGAGATACTGTATTGTTTCACCCAGATTGGGGAGTGTATGATATGGCGGTTGGAGTTGATGTCGTTTCTGCTTATGCAGGACCTGCAGATATAACCTCGTTTGGTGATGTAGGAAAAGTGTCAGAAACAAAAACTCATAAGATTCAGTATTCAGAATCAGATAAAAAATTATATAGTTTGTATAATGAAGTTAGGATAATGAGAGAGGCTGGGACAGTTTCTGAGGAGAAAGTTCAAGGAATTTTCAATGAAGTAAGCTCTCAGTTTAAAAACGATTGGTTACTGCCTTTAGATTTGCTGGAGTTAGCTGTAATGAATAATTTTTCAATAAAAGATGCGTTACGTAACTACCTTGAATTGATGAAAAGTAACAAGAGTTACACAACGTTAATTGAAAACGGCTTACTTTTGTTGGAAAATTACCAAGAAGCATAACATGGGATTATTTAATTTATTTAGAAAGAAAGATATGAGTAACGAAATACAGGAATATTTAGCTAAAGGAGCGGTAGTATTAGATGTAAGAACTTTAGCAGAATGGAATGAAGGGCATAGTGAAGGAGCTAAACACATCGTGTTAGCAACAATTCCTTTGAATGTTGATGAAATTAAATCGTGGAATAAACCAGTAATTGCAGTTTGTAGAAGTGGTGGTAGAAGCGGTCAAGCAACTCAGTTTTTACAAAATCATGGAGTAGATGTAATTAACGGTGGTCCATGGCAAAATGTAGATCAATACTTAGTGAGTAAGTAATAAACGAACTAAAAATTCATAAAAGGAAATGCTTGTAAAAGTGTTTCCTTTTTTTGTTGTAATTTTTTTAAAAATAATTGATGCGCTTCAGAATTAGGATTGAAAGGTTTGTGCATTAATCCTTTTTGAATAGTTTTAACCTCTTTCATTGTTTCTAAAGTTTCCTCGCTAAACCAAACTTCTGAGAATTTTTCCCAAATATAATCGATTGCTGTTTGGTTTGGGTGAATCATGTCTTCAGCATAAAAACGATAATCACGCAATTCATCCATCATAATTTCATACGAGGGAAAGTAATGAGTATTGTTTCTTGATTCAACTACTTGATGAATAGCCGAAAGTAAATGCGCTTTACTACGTTGGTTTTCTATAAATCCGTCTTTAATATGACGAACGGGTGAAACTGTATAAATAATTGTTGTTTCTGGATTTATAGATTTGATTAAAGAATTAATCGCTTCCAAGCTTTCTGAAACTTCTTCAACAGTTAATAATTCTTTCAAAAATTTTTTCTGCGGAATTTTATGGCAGTTTGCAACCAATGTATCTGTAGCTATTTCACGATATATCCATGCAGTTCCTAATGTAATAATTATGTGAGAAGTATTTTTTAAATGCTGATATGTAGAGTTAATATTGGTGTTAAGAGTATTTAATAATTCCTCTTTTGAAGTCGAACTCACTACTGAATGTGCATCAAAACAGTGCCAGCGTTCATTGTGAAAAAAGACATCATTTTCGGTATACATCTCTTCATTGATGACTTTTGCAATGAAGGTTTCAATGGCTTTGGGGTGAAATAAAATTCCGAAAGGGTTTTGTTGTGTTTGAAACTTGTAATACGACAATTTATTGCCAATGTTTTCAGAAAAACAAGACCCTAACAATAACAATTTAGAATTGTAATTAATTAAGTGGTGTTTTTGTTTCTTTAAAGGAATATGAGTTTGAAAAATCATAGGTAAATTGTGAAAAATCTAATCAAAAATAGTGATAATATAGTTCAGAAGTAGAGGGTTGATTCTTAATTTAAAGAAATTTGTATATTTGTTTAATAAAAAACAAAAAGCATTGAACAATATTAAGTCGACATTTACGATTAAAGACCTAGAAAATATTTCAGGAATCAAAGCGCATACAATCCGTATTTGGGAGAAACGCTATAATTTGTTGTCGCCTGAAAGAACAGATACTAATATTCGTTACTATTCTTCTGAGAATTTACAGAAACTTTTAAATGTTGTTTTGTTGAATCAAAACAATATCAAAATTTCTAAGATAGCAGAAATGTCTGATAATACTATTGTTTTAAAGGCTAGAGAGTTGGCTTTTAAAATGGCGGTAAATGATGAAGCTATAAATTCTTTTAAAATGGCAATGTTTCAGTTCGATAAAATATTGTTTAATAATACTTACAATAGTTTGTTGAAAAGAAAAACATTTAGAGAGACTTTTAAAGATGTTTTTGTCCCTTTTCTAAATCACATAGGGCTCTTGTGGCAAACTGACACTTTATTGCCGGCGCATGAACATTTTATTTCTAACTTAATTGTTCAAAAAATACAAATCAATATAGAGAAGTTAGAGTATTCTAATAACAATTCGGAAGTTACTTATGTATTGTTCTTGCCAGAAAATGAAATACACGAATTAGGTTTAATGTATCTAAATTATGAACTTACATTAAGGGGGTATAATACAATTTATTTAGGGCAGAGTTTGCCTTTAGATAATTTAGATCACTTTTTTAAAAGTGATGCGAAAATTTGTTTTATTACTTCTATGACAGTTCAACCCTATGATGATAAGGTGCAAGAATATTTTTCAGAAATTGAAAGAGCGCTTATGAATACAGAACATGAGTTAATAGCAATAGGGAATAAAGCTATGGCTGTTGATAATGTTGATTTTAAAGCAAAAATATCAGTTCACCCTTCTTTAAAAGAGTTCTTAAATAAATATTAAAAAATTTTGCCTAATCAATTTTTGTTTATTTATTTTTTGTTTTTGTTAAACCAAAAATGTAATTTTGGATAATGTTTTGGTTTTCAAGGCATATTTTTTTAGTTAAACTTGTTTTGTTTAATTATTTTTTAAAAAAAATAAACAAAGTCTATCGAAGCTGAAAAATAGACTATAAAAAGTAAAAAGAGTAAGCGTTAATTTAAAGTGTGTAATTATGAAAATTAAGAATTTAACTTCATTGTTGTTTTTAGGTTTGCTTTTAAGTTTTGGTATGTTAACGTCATGTAGTGATGACGATGATCCGGTTGTAGAAAAACCAAAGTCTATAGTTGATGTGGCAGTTGCAGACTCCAATTTAAGTATTCTTGTGTCTGCTTTACAAAAGGCCGATTTAGTATCAGCATTACAAGCGGAGGGACCATTTACGGTTTTTGCTCCAACGGATGCAGCATTTCAAGCTTTATTAGATAGTAATGACTCATGGAGTTCTTTAGATGATATCCCAGTAGAAACATTAAAATCAGTATTGTTGTTTCATGTGATAAGTGGTGAAGTAAAAGCGGCAGATTTATCTAATACTTATGTGAATACCTTATCAACAGGTCCAAATGATGAGATGTTGTCATTACAAGTAGAAGTTGATGGAACAGTGGAGTTTAATGGAGATTCAAAACCAATTGCTACAGATGTTATGGCTTCAAACGGAGTTATACATACAATAGATAAAGTAATGTTACCAGCTAATGTAGTGACCTTAGCGTTAAATAATAGTGGTTTTACTTCTTTGGTAGCAGCATTAACAGATAGCCGTCATACTACAGATTTTGTTTCTTTATTAAAAGAGGATGGACCATATACAATCTTTGCTCCTACAAATGATGCATTTCAAGCATTGTTAGATAGTAACGATTCTTGGAACTCGTTAGCAGATATTCCAATCGCAACATTAGAGGCGGTGTTAAAATATCATGTATTTGCTGGAGGAAATGTACAATCATATGAATTAACCGATAATCAGGAAATCACAATGTTTGATGAAAACATAGTGACTGTTGATTTGACTAACGGAGCTAAGTTAGAAACAACTTCGGGGCAATCAGTAACAATATCTTTAACCGATGTACAAGGAACAAATGGGGTGGTTCACGTAGTGAGCAGTGTTCTTTTACCATAATATTTAGGTTAAACAGTTGATCGTGAGCGAGATTAATTTCTCGCTTATGATTATTTTAATTATATTTATAAGAAATATTTTGAAAAAAAAAGTATATATAATAGGTTCAGGTTTCTCTTCTTTATCGGCCTCGTGTTATTTAGCAAAAGCAGGATATAATGTAATCGTGCTAGAAAAAAATGCAATAATTGGAGGTAGAGCAAGACAGCTATTAAGAGATGGTTTTACTTTTGATATAGGGCCTACATGGTATTGGATGCCAGATGTCTTTGAAAAGTTTTTTGCAGATTTTGGTAAAAAACCTTCAGATTATTACGAGTTAGAAAGGTTAGATCCTGCTTATGAGGTATACTTTGGAGAGAAAGATTCAATTGTAATTCCAGGAACATTAGAGGAGATTTATGAGGTTTTTGAAAAAGAAGAAAAAGGAAGCTCAAAACACCTGAAGTCTTTTTTAAAATCAGCAAAATATAATTACGATGTTTCTATAAACGACTTAGTTTATAAACCAGGAATTTCTCCTTTAGAGCTGGTTACTCCCGTTACTATGGGGAAAATATTTCAGTTTTTCTCTACAATTAGACATGAAGTAAGAAAGAAAATAAAAAGTAAAAAGCTAATTCAAATTTTAGAGTTCCCAGTATTGTTTTTAGGTGCAAAGCCTAGTAATACACCTGCTTTTTATAATTTTATGAATTATGCCGATTTTGGCTTAGGTACATGGCATCCAAAAGGAGGAATGTACAAAGTTATTGAGGCTATGACTACACTAGCTACTAGTTTAGGAGTAACGTTTCAAACTAATGCAAATGTTGAAGAAATTGTAGTAAATGATAAAGGAGAAACAATTGGTGTTGCGGTAGATGGAAAACTAATGGAATCTGATATAGTGTTAAGTGGAGCAGATTATCATCATACAGAAACCTTGTTGCCTTCATATCTCAGACAATATTCAGAAAGTTATTGGGATAAAAAAACATTTGCACCTTCATCATTACTCTTTTATGTAGGTTTTGATAAGAAATTAAAAAATGTATGTCATCACACATTATTTTTTGATACAGACTTCGATGTACATGCAAAAACAATATATGATGCTCCTAGTTGGCCTAAAGAACCTCTGTTTTATGCGAGCTTTCCCTCAATTACAGATGGTTCTTTTGCGCCTAACGGGAAAGAAGCTGCTACTTTTTTAATTCCATTAGCGCCAGGTATAGAAGATACTCCAGAGTTAAGAGAGCGTTATTTCAACATTATAATAGAGAGGTTAGAAAAATTAACAAACCAATCAGTAAGAGAGCATGTGCTTTTTAAAGAAAGTTTTTGTGTTAATGATTTTGTGAAAGAGTATAATTCGTACAAAGGAAATGCTTATGGTTTAGCTAATATTTTAACACAAACGGCATTTTTAAGACCTAAGATAAAAAGTAAAAAAGTGAAGAATTTGTTTTTTACAGGACAATTAACGGTACCAGGACCAGGAGTTCCTCCGTCTTTAATTTCAGGAAAAATAGCTTCAGATTTAATTTTAAAAACGTACAAAAATGAAACAATTGTTTGATGAGGTTTCTTACGCATGTAGTAAGTTGGTAACTCAAAAATATAGTACCTCATTTTCGTTAGCCACGAAAATGTTATCACCAAAAATACGTACAGATATTTATAATATTTACGGTTTTGTACGCTTTGCAGATGAAATAGTAGACACCTTTCACGAATATGATAAGGAGCAATTATTACTAAAATTTGAAAGAGATTATTACGAGTCTAAGAATAGAGGAATTAGCTTGAACCCTATTTTAAACTCTTTTATACACACTGTAAACAAGTATAAAATTTCTGATGATTTAGTACAATCGTTTTTGAAAAGTATGAAAGCTGATTTGTACAAAAGAGCATATACAACTACAGAAGAGTATAATGAATATATATATGGCTCTGCAGATGTTGTTGGGTTAATGTGTTTAAAGGTTTTTGTAAATGGAGATGAACAAAAATATGAGGAGCTAAAAGAGCCCGCAATGCGTTTAGGGTCAGCGTTTCAAAAAGTAAACTTTTTAAGAGACTTAAAAGAAGATTTTAACGAATTGAATAGATCTTATTTTCCAAATATCAATTTTGGGGATTTAAGTGCGGAAGGAAAAAATACAATTATTAAAGAAATAGAAGACGATTTTGACTTTGCTTATAAAAACGGAATTTTAAAGTTACCAGTTGAAGCAAAATTTGGAGTGTATATAGCATACAGGTATTACAAAAAACTATTAAAAAAGCTAAAAGACACACCTTCAACAAAAATCATGGATACTAGAGTTCGAATTTCAAACCCTATGAAAATTAATCTTCTAGCAAGAAGTTATGTAAGGTATAAATTGAACTTAATATGATAAAAAGTGGTATCTTAGGAGTACTGTTTTTTATGTCGATTATAGGCTTCAATAATGCTCCTTATTTTGTTATAGAATACCATGAATTAGCTACTAAAGAAGCAGAGTCGTCTTACATAAAAAAATATAAAAACAGTAAAGAAGTAAGTATACAAGCCTATGTAGTTTCTTTACAAATGAAACAGGCAAAATATAAAACAATGCCTTGGAGTAAACTAAAAGTTTTTAACACTAATAAAAACAAATTAGAAGAGTTGATTTTAAAGAATCCTAACAATGTCCATTTAAGGTATATAAGGTTAGTAATACAAGAAAACACACCAGGTATTTTAGGATATACATCTTCTATTAAAAAAGACAAGCAGTTTTTAAAAGAGGTGCTTCAAAAAAAAGACAGTTTAAGTTATTTACATACATATATAATTAACAATACATCATTATGAATATAGCAATTTACATAGCAGTAACTACACTAACGTTTATTGTTATGGAAGGTGTTACTTGGTGCACACATAAATATGTGATGCACGGTTTTGGCTGGTATTTACATGAAGATCACCATCAACCAGGATATCCACATGTTTTTGAAAAAAACGATGCTTTTTTCGTGGTTTTTGCAATTCCAAGCATTCTATTATTCTACTTCGGAATTCGACCAGAGTTAAATGTTTTGTTCTTTATAGGTTTGGGAATATTATTTTATGGTATTGCTTATTTCTTGGTACATGATGTGTTAATTCATAGAAGATTTAAGTGGTTTGACAAAACAAATAATCAATACTTAAAAGGATTACGAAAAGCACATAAAATTCATCATAAGCATTTGGGAAAACACGACGGAGAATGTTTCGGTATGTTGTTTGTGCCCTTTAAATATTTTAATAAAAGACAATGAGTCAGTATTTATATTTAATATTAAATCTAGGAAGTTTAAGTATTCCATTACTGTATAGTATTTTTGAAAAAAAACTACACTTTATACAATATTTCAAACAAGCAGCTATTAGTATTTTATCAGTTGCTTTATTTTTTTTGATTTGGGACAGTTGGTTTACGCAAATGGGAGTATGGGGGTTTAATCCAGACTATCATTTGTCGCTAAAACTACTGTACATGCCAATAGAAGAATGGATGTTTTTTTTCTGTATACCCTATGCATGTTTGTTTACACATGAAGCGTTGAAGTTTTTATTTCCAAAATTTAAAATGTCAAAACCTGGGACAGTAATTATAAGCTTTTTCCTCATTGTTTTAGTGAGTTTGTTGTTGATTTTTAACTTCGGAAAGTGGTATACCACAGTAAATTTTGTGCTGTTTTTACTATTGTTAGGTTATGCATTAAAGAATCATTTAAACACATTGCAAGAATACTACCCTAGTTTCTTGGTAATATTAATTCCTTTTTTACTTGTCAACGGAATTTTAACAGGAAGTTTTATAGAAGAACCAGTTGTTTGGTACAATAATGCAGAAAATTTAGATTTTAGAATTTTTACCATACCTATTGAAGATGCTTTTTATGCATTTACAATGTTGTTTTCAGCACAGTTAATCTTCAATTATTTAAAAGGAAAAAAACTTGAAAGAAAATAAATACATACGGTTTTTAATATTCTTAATAGCTAACCTTTCAGCTTTAGCTATTGGGGCTTGGTTAATGAATGAAGGACCAAGAACAGATTGGTACTTGTCTTTAAATAAAGCTCCATGGACACCTGCAGGTTGGGTTTTTGGAGCAGCATGGACAACCATTATGGTATTGTTTTCTGTATATATGACTAAAGTGAGTTTTCAACATGAATTTTTAAACAAAAAGGTACTCATTTTATATGTAGATCAGTGGGTTTTAAACGTAAGCTGGAACTATATTTTCTTCAATCAACACCTAACAAAACTAGGCTTAGTTGTAATCACATTATTATGGTTACTTATTGGTTATTTCACTTTTGAGTATGTAAAAAAAGTAAAATGGTATACGCTATTTATACTTCCGTATTTAATATGGATGACGATTGCAACTAGTCTCAACGCATACATTGTATTAAATAATTAAACTATGGCAAAAAAAAAGAACATAACACAAGAAAAAATAATAGAATGGTATATGAATACGGTACTATTATCAGGTCAACCGAATTCAATATTTTCTTTTGCGAAAGAAAATAACTTTGAAGAAGCGGAATTTTATAAACACTTTTCAAGCTTTGAAAGCTTAGAAAAAGCTGTTTTTGGAATTTTTGCTAAAGAAACCATTCATTTACTACACAAAACAGAAGCTTATAAAGACTATTTGCCAAAAGAAAAACTATTAAGTTTCTATTTTACCTTTTTTGAATTATTAACAATAAATAGGTCGTATGTATTGGCGCAGTTAAAAAGGATAAAAACAGATTTTTCGAAATTAAAAGTATTGCAAGAACTGCGTACTGAGTTTATTCATTTTGTAGATGAAATAAGCCTTGAAAAAATTGATTTTAAAAATGATAAAATCAACAAAATTCAAGATAAAACTATTGCAGAAGGGTATTGGATGCAGCTATTGCTCATTCTAAGATTTTGGGTAGAAGATGAGTCGCCAAACTTTGAGAAAACAGATCTATTTATAGAGAAGTCAGTAAAGGCAAGTTTTGATATTCAACAAATAGCACCTGTAAAAAGTGTGATTGATTTAGCGAAATTTTTGTGGAAAGAAAAATCACCAATGACATGAAAACCTTAAACAAAATACCTACGTCAAAAATAGAACGAGCTACTAAGTTAGTTTCAACAGGAGTGAAAGTTGGTGTAAATTATGCTAAATACTACGGAAATAAAATCACCAAATCAGAAGAGGAAGCTAAAAAGCAACTTAATGAAGATAATGCTGCTGATATTTACGATGGATTAAAAGAACTAAAAGGGTCAGCATTAAAAGTAGCACAAATGCTAAGCATGGAAAAAAATATTTTGCCCAATGCTTACGTAGAAAAATTTTCATTATCACAGTTTTCAGTTCCGCCATTATCAGGACCTTTAGTAATCAAAACGTTTAAAAAATACTTCAGTAAAACACCAAACGAAGTTTTTGATACGTTTACAGCAGAATCAGTAAATGCAGCAAGTATAGGACAAGTTCATAAAGCCACTAAAGATGGAAAAGAACTAGCTGTAAAAATTCAATATCCAGGGGTTGCTGATAGTATTTCAACCGATTTAGCATTGGTGAAACCTATTGCGATGAAAATGTTTAACATTAGAGGAGAAGGTTCAGATGAATATTTTAAAGAAGTTGAAGAAAAGCTTTTGGAAGAAACTAATTACGAATTAGAACTTGCGCAGAGTAATGAAATAGCTGATGCCTGTAAACATATTCCAAACTTAAAATTTCCAAGCTACTATCCAGACTTGTCGTCAGATAGAATTTTAACGATGGATTGGATGGATGGAGTTCACCTGTCAGAATTTACTAAAAATGAGCAGCCTGAAGATATTGCAAATAAACTAGGACAAGCTTTGTGGAACTTTTACATGTATCAAATGCACAAGCTAAAAAAGGTACATGCAGATCCGCATCCAGGGAATTTTTTAGTGTCTAAATCAAATGAATTGATTGTTATCGATTTTGGATGTATGAAAGAAGTTCCTGAAAGTTTTTATGTGCCTTATTTCGAACTAGCGAAAAGAGAAAATATAGATAATCCAGCTTTTTTTGAAAGTAAACTTTATGAGTTAGAAATCTTAAGAAAAGACGATACACCTGAAGAAATAACCTTTTTTAAAGCATTGTTTTATGAAATGTTATCACTTTTTACACAACCTTTTCAGCAAGAAGAATTTGATTTTTCAGATGAGGAGTTCTTCGGGAAAATAGCAGATTTAGGTCAGAAATATGCCAAAAGTACCGAGCTTAAAAAGATGAATGGAAATAGAGGTTCAAAGCACTTCATTTATATCAACCGAACATTTTTTGGTTTGTATAACCTAATGCACGATTTAAAAGCAAACAAGGTAAAAATCAATAATTTTAATACGATATAATGCACATTACACGTCAACAAATAGACGAGTTTTCTCATCTGTATAAAATAAATTTGATGAATAGTATTTCTGGTTATAAACCAGCAAATCTTATTGCAACAAAATCTAATGACAACATAACCAATGTTGCAGTTTTTAGTTCGGTGGTGCATTATGGTTCAAGCCCAGCAATTTTAGGGTTTGTATTACGTCCTACAACCGTTGTTAGGAATACGTATAACAATATAAAAGAAACAGGATATTATACAATCAATGCTATTAATGAAGCAATAATTGAGGAAGCGCATCATACTTCGGCTAAATATCCTTCGGAAATTTCAGAATTTGATAAAACAGCATTGTCAGAAGAATTTAAGAATGATTTTTATGCTCCTTTTGTAGCGGAATCACCTTTACAAATAGGAATGAAGTTTTTAGAAGAGCATCATATAAAAGCTAACGGAACTATTTTAGTGTTAGGTGAAGTTACTGATTTGTATTTTAAGGACTCTATGCTTTCAGAAGATGGTTTTTTAAACTTATCAAAAGAAAAAGTAGCTGCAATTAATGGGTTGGATACCTATATGGTAGCAGAGAATTATAAAAGACTGTCTTATCAAAGACCAAAATAATAATGAGGATTCTAATCACAGGAACAACGGGTTATATAGGTAAAAGATTAATACCTATGCTGTTATCAGAACAGCATGAACTTGTATGCTGTGTTAGAGATGTACGTAGAATTCCATTAGAATTTAAAGATAATACACAAATATCTTTTCTAGAAATAGATTTCTTAAAGCCTAAAAAAGAGTTGCCTAAAAATATTGATGCAGCTTATTATTTGATACACTCTATGTCTACAAGTAGTAGTGACTTCTCTAAGTTAGAATCGGATTGTGCAAATAATTTTAAGAGTCTATTAGAAAAAACTATGTGTAAGCAGGTTGTGTATTTGAGTGGTATTGTAAACGATAATTCATTGTCAAAGCATTTAAAATCGAGATATGAGGTAGAAAAAATACTACAATCAAAAACGTATGCAGTAACAACTTTTAGAGCAGGAATAATAGTAGGAAGTGGTAGTGCGTCATTTGAAATTATAAGAGACCTTGTAGAAAAACTTCCTATTATGATAACTCCAAAATGGTTGTATACAAAAACACAGCCTATTGCAATAAGAGATGTTTTAACATACTTAACAAAATCTTTATTAGAAGAGAGAGTGTACGATAAATCATTTGATATCTATGGTCCAGAAATTCTCACATATAAAGAAATGTTATTACAGTTTGCTGAGGTAAGAAAGTTAAATAGAATTATATTCACAGTGCCATTTTTATCACCAAAGCTATCATCTTATTGGTTGTACTTCGTTACCTCAACTTCGTTTAATTTGGCAAAATCACTCGTAGATAGTATGACTGTTGAGGTTATAGGGAGTAAAAGCAATATTAATGAAATAATTGAAGTAATACCTATTACTTATAAACAGGCGGTAAAAAAAGCTTTTGTTAAAATAGCGCAAAATTCCGTTATATCAAGTTGGAAAGATGCTAAGGTAAGTGGTGTTTTTAGAAAAGAGTATTTTCAATACATAAACCTTCCTAAGTATGGGTGCTTTATTGATGAAAGAATCAGAAAAGTTTCAGATGAAAACATAACACTTAAGAAAATATGGGAAATAGGAGGTAAGCGAGGTTGGTATAAATTTACTTTTTTATGGAAAGTAAGAGGTTTTATAGATCAAGTTTTTGGAGGTGTTGGGCTGCGTAGAGGTAGAAGAGATCCGACTGAGTTAGAGCCAGGAGATGCGCTTGACTTTTGGCGTGTATTATTAGCGGATAAAGATAATAAACGTTTATTGCTCTTTGCAGAAATGAAACTGCCTGGAGAGGCATGGTTAGAGTATGTTATTAAAGACGGCTTACTTTATCAAAAAGCAGTATTCAGACCTAAAGGAATATGGGGTAGAGTTTATTGGTTTGCTGTTTTACCGTTTCATGGACTTATATTTAAGCAACTCATTAATTTTTTGTCAAAATAATTTGTTTAAAATTGAAAAAACAGCACTTACCAACCAAAATTTGTAAAGTTTGTGGGCTTTCTTTTTCATGGAGGAAGAAATGGGAAGCTAGTTGGAGTGAAGTAAAATACTGTAGTAAAAAATGCAGGAAAAACAAAAACAAGAATGCACCTTAATTTGGTTTAGAAACGATTTAAGAGTTCGTGATAACAAACTGTTAAAAGAAGCAATAGCGACTAAACGTTATTTGGTGGCTTTTTATGCGTTTGATCCTGTGTTTTTTAAACGTCAATATTCTTTTGAGAGAACAGGAAAATTCCGTCTTCGTTTTTTAATTGAAACATTAAAAGAATTAAAAGAGAGTTTAGCTAAATATAATATACCTTTTTATGTAGGGTTAAAAAAAACAGAAACAGTTGTTAGTGAGATTCAAAACGATTTCTTAATTACTACCCTAGTTTATCAAGAAGATGAAACTAGTGATGAAAAAGATATAGAAAATAGAGTAAGAAAAGTAGTTGGTAGTAAGGTAAAAAAGATAAGGGTAACAAATCAATATTTGTATGAGCCACATCAAATAGATACGTTATTTAACAAAAGATACCCGTTGTCTTTTTCATCTTTTAGAAATAAAGTTGAAAAAAAATTAGATATAGACACAGAGTTAAATTATCATTTACCCTATCAGGATATATATTCTCAGGCATTTTTTGAAATACCAAACTGTTCTCGTGCAGAAAAAGTTTTAGGAAATTCTTTTCCTTTTAAAGGAGGAGAAAAGCAAGCGTTAGTAAGGTTGAAAAGTTATTTTTTTGAAACAAAAAAAGTGATTGACTACAAGAAAACAAGAAATAATTTATTAGGAATAGATTGTAGTACAAAATTTTCACCTTGGTTATCTAATGGATCTATTAGTGTAAAAACAATTTATAAAGAACTAAAGAGATTTGAAGACGAATATGAGGCAAATTCATCAACATATTGGGTGTATTTTGAGTTGTTATGGAGAGAGTTCTTTAAACATGCAGTTCGTTATCACAAAAATAACTTCTTCAAATTAGGGGGGATTCAGAAAAAAACGATACTAAGTATTCATGATAATAAGGTGATAAAAAATTGGGTTTTAGGTAATACTACATCTGATTTTGTAAACGCTAATATGATAGAGTTAAGAAAAACAGGTTGGATGAGTAATAGAGGAAGGCAAAACGTAGCATCTTATTTTGTACATAACTTACAGCAAGATTGGAGGATTGGGGCAGCCTACTTTGAATCTTTGTTAGTAGATTATGATCCGCACAGTAATTATGGTAACTGGATGTATATAGCAGGAGTAGGAAATAGTTCTGAGAGTAAAAAGTTTGATATAGAATGGCAAGCTAATACATATGATAAGTATGGGGAATTTAGAGCTAAATGGATTGATAAGTAATGGACGTAATACTTAGAGTGCTTTTAGGTGATCAGTTAAATGAATCTCATAGCTGGTTTAAGCAAAAAAACAAAAAAGTAGTGTATGCTATGTTTGAAATGAAGCAAGAAACGGAGTATGTAAAACATCATATACAAAAAGTTGTAGGGTTTTTCTTAGCAATGAGGAGTTTTGCTAAAAAACTAGAAGAGAAAGGTCACGCAGTAGAGTATTTTAAAATATCAGATTCGCATAACACGCACAATCTTATAAAAAATATTAAAGTATTACAAAAAAAATACTCAATTACAAAAATTGAATATCAGTTGCCTGACGAGTTTCGTTTAGATGTGCAATTTAAAAATGAACTCAAGAGCTTACAGATACCAGTTAAATCGTATGATACAGAACATTTTTACACTACAAGGAATGAGTTAAAAGAGTTTTTTGAAGGTAGAAAGAAAACAGTTATGGAAGATTTTTATCGCTATATGAGGAAAAAGCATAAGATACTTGTAGAAAATAATGAACCAGTTGGCGGTAAATGGAATTATGATGCATCTAACAGAAAAAAATGGAATCAAGATGAATTAGTTCCTTTGCCTTATGAGACTAATATTGACTGTAAAGCATTATTAAAAGAGCTTAATGAAGCAGAAGTGGTTACATTTGGAGAAGAAACATTAACTTTTACTTATCCAATAAATAGAGAACAAGCAATAAAGCAACTAGATTTTTTTTGTGACAATTTGTTAGAGTTTTTTGGAGATTATCAAGATGCAATGCATTCATCACAAGATTTTCTGTTTCATTCTCGATTATCATTTGCTCTTAATTTAAAATTAATACCCCCGAGAGAAGTTGTAGAGAAGGTTGTTGATGTGTTTTATAAGAAACCTTCAATAGCCGTTTCTCAGGCAGAGGGCTTTATTCGTCAAGTATTAGGATGGAGAGAGTATATGAGAGGTGTTTATTGGCAATTAGGAGAAGATTTTAAAAAAAAGAATTTTTTTAATAATAAAGTTTCATTGCCAGATTTTTTTTGGACAGGAAAAACAAAAATGAATTGTGTGAAGCAATCGCTAAAAAACTCGTTAAATAATGCATACGCGTATCATATACAGCGTCTTATGATTTTAGGTAACCTAGCGTTATTGTTAGAGGTTCATCCAGATGAGGTAGATGCTTGGTATTTAGGAGTATATATAGATGCTGTAGAGTGGGTGCAATTACCAAATACAAGAGGGATGAGTCAGTACGCGGATGGTGGGATAGTGGCCACAAAACCTTATGTGTCTAGCGCAAGTTATATTAATAAAATGAGTAATTATTGCAAAGAATGCTTTTATAATTACAAAACAAAAACAGAAGAAGATTCGTGTCCGTATAATACTTTGTATTGGGAGTTTCTTTATAAAAATAAAGAGAAGTTGAAAAATAACCACCGAATGCGTATGATGTATACTTTATTGCGAAAAATGGAAATATCAAAAGACTTCTCAGAAATTCTAGAAAAAGCAAAAACAATTAAGCAAAAAATTAATAGCTATTAACTTTTTGTTTAATTATTTCTTTTATTAGTTAAACAAAAATTGTATTTTTGATTCAAAGCGCACATTGGATTGAAAATAATAGGAGAAATAGCAGTAGTTTGGTTTAAAAGAGATCTTCGGTTGCAGGATAACGAGGCTGTTTTTAATGCAATAACTTCAGGTAAGAAAGTATTATTTGTTTATATTTTTGAAGAAAGCATTATACAAGACGAACATTATTCTAAAAGACATTGGGATTTTGTTAAAGAATCTATACGAGATATAAACCAAGAGTTGTTACTGTATAATACACAGGTTTTAACAATAAACTCAGAGGTACTTTCTTTTTTTAGGTATTTAACGTCGGTGTCAAATGTTACTAATGTCTACTCTCATATAGAAACAGGGATTCTTGCAACTTATAATAGAGATAAAACCTTTAAAAGGTTTTGTAAGAATAATGTAATAGAATGGAAAGAAAATATTCATAATGGAGTATTTAGGGGGCGAGAAAACAGAGAAGGTTGGAAAGAGGATTGGGAAAACTACATGAAATCAAGTCAGATAATATTTGATTCAACAAATGTTTCTTTTGTAACAATAACAGAAATAAAAGAAATAGCAAAAAACTTGACAATTGTAAATTTAGATACAGAAGAAGAAAAGCTATTTCAAAAAGGAGGACGAGCTACGGCTCTTAAGTATTTACATAGTTTTTTTAACAAAAGGTATGAGGGGTATGCAAAAAATATTTCAAAACCAACAGAAGCAAGAGAGAGCTGTAGCAGGCTGTCACCTTATATTGCTTGGGGGAATATCTCAGTAAGAGAGGTGTATCAGTTAGCAATAACTATTCGTTCTAGTTCAAGAAATAAAAGAGCAATAGATGCTTTCATTTCAAGACTTAAATGGCAGGCACATTTCATCCAGAAATTCGAAATGGAATGTATAATGGAACAAGAAAGTATCAATAAAGGGTTTCATAAGTTAAAGAAAAATATTACTAAAAAATACATATATGCATGGAGAAACGGAAAAACAGGTATTCCATTTATTGATGCGTGTATGCGTTGTTTAATTCATACAGGATATTTGAATTTTAGAATGCGAGCTATGTTAGTGTCTTTTTTTACACATAATCTTTGGCAACCATGGCAAGAAGCATCAAAATATTTATCAAAATTGTTTTTAGATTTTGAACCAGGAATTCACTTTCCTCAGTTGCAAATGCAGGCAGGAGAAACTGGAATTAATACGATTAGAATTTATAACCCAGTAAAAAATGGTTTAGAGCACGATCCTGAAGCAGTTTTTATTTCAAAATGGATACCAGAACTTAAAGAATTACCATTAGCGTTTAAGCACGAACCATACAAAATGACAGCTTTAGAACAAAAAATGTATGGGTTTACTCTTGGTAATGATTACCCAAAACCAATAGTAGATATAGGTGTAACTAGAAAAAATGCCTCAGATACTATTTGGAAAATGCGTAAAGATCCAGAGGTGATAAAAGAAAGCTATAGAATTTTAAACAAACATGTAGTTAAATAAAAAAATGTTGTTTGATATAACATACAATAATAAAGAAAGTGTATTAAAAATCAATGAATTAGTAGGTGAACCTATGTCTTTTTTACAATCTTTAAAAATTAAAGGAGTTGGTTCAAGTAGAATGATTGTTGAAGGAGTAAGTGAAAGCTTTAAAAGTATTTTAACAACAATTAGCGATTTAAATTATGGAAGTATAGAAATACGTCCTAAAGGAATTATAGTTTACATAACTAATAAATTACAACGCTTTTGCTGGGTAATACCTTTTTATAAAATAGTGGTTTTTAATCATGAATTCTTTAGTATTCATTCCGATAACCACTTTATTAGGTTTAGAAAAGATAATAAATATAATCAGAATAAAAAATTTATAAAAAAAATGATGGATTTGAAAATGACATCAACACAAAGTTATTTTTTATGACATTAAGAGAGATAGATAGAGTTATTGAAATGGCTTGGGAAGATCGAACAACTTTTGACGCTATAAAACTTCAATTTGACTTAAAAGAACAAGAAGTAATTAATTTAATGCGAAGAGAATTAAAACCATCAAGTTTTAAATTATGGAGGAAAAGAGTACAGGGTAGAAGAACAAAACATCAAGCAAAAAGAATATTTAATAAAGGAAGGTTTAAATGTACCAGACAAAGAAGTATAAGTAATAATAAAATAGCAAAACGATAAATGAAGCAAGCAAAAGTGGCTATTACGAGAAAAGAACATTTTAATGCAGCCCACAGGTTGCATAATACGAAATGGTCTGAAGCAAAAAACAAAGAAGTTTTTGGCAAATGTAATAATCCAAATTTTCATGGCCATAATTATGAGTTAGAAGTAACTATTGTAGGAGAAGTAGATGAAAACACAGGATATGTAATTGATACAAAAGTTTTATCTAACCATATACAAAAAGAAATAATAGATTGTTTAGATCATAAAAACTTAAATAAAGAAGTAGAAGAATTTAAAACACTCAATCCAACAGTAGAAAATATAGCAATTGTAATTTATAACAAACTAAGGTTAGTGATAAATAATCATTTAGAAATTAAAATAAAACTTTATGAAACACCTAGAAACTTTGTTGAATACCCCTGTTAGCGATAGTATAAAGAACTTATCGGTTGAAGAAATTGGAGATGATCATATTTATACAGGAATTGAAACGCCTATGGTAGAAGATGCTTTTTTAATTTCTGATGAGGAAAAAAAAGAAAAAATAGCACAATTATTTTCAGAAATAATGCAAACTATTGGGCTTGATTTAAATAATGACTCTCTTAAAGGTACTCCACAAAGAGTAGCTAAAATGTATATAGATGAAATTTTTTCAGGTTTAAATCCAGCCAATAAGCCTAAAATAGCATTGTTTGAAAATAGGTACCAATATAACCAAATGTTGGTAGAAAAAGACATACAGTTTTATTCTAATTGCGAACATCATTTTGTACCAATAATAGGAAAAGCACATGTGGCTTATGTTTCATCAGGAAAAGTTATAGGCTTATCAAAATTAAACAGAATTGTTCAGTTTTATGCTAAAAGACCCCAAGTACAAGAACGCTTAACTAATCAAATAGCCAGAGATTTACAAGAGATATTACAAACAGAAGACGTAGCTGTAATTATAGATGCAAAGCATTTATGTGTTTCTTCTAGAGGAGTTAAAGATGATTCGTCATCAACAGTTACCTGTTTTTATGGAGGCATTTTTAATACCTCAGAAAAAATTGTTGAACTTCAAAATTATTTAAAATGAGTACAATAAACTTACTTCAAGAAGCTTTAGAATTTGAGAAAAATTACAAATCTTTTAAAACAAGAAATGAAAAAATTTTAGCATCAAGGAAAGCGAAAGAAATTATTTTATCAATTAATGAAGTGTATAAAAAGAGTAAAGATAAACAGTTGATGGATGTTATGAAACGCATAACAACTATTAAACAAAAAGTAGAAAAACGATTAAAAGGACGATTATGAAAACAATTGTTGTAGTTGGTGGTAGTAGTGGTATTGGTAAGGCGATAATAACCAAATTAAAACACACACATAAAATGATTAACATTAGTAGAACAGCACCGTCTAATATTGAAAATATAAAACATTACGCATGCGATGTTACCAAAGAGGAGCTTCCAGAATTAGAAGAAGTTCACGGATTAGTTTATTGTCCTGGTAGTATCAATCTAAAATCCTTTTCAAGATTAAAATTAGAAGACTTTCAATCCGATTTAGATATCAACGTTCTTGGAGCAATTAAAACTTTAAAAGCTTACGAAAGCTCGTTAGCAAAAAATAACGGAAGCGTTGTGCTATTTAGTACGGTAGCTTCGTTTTTAGGAATGCCTTTTCATGCAAGTATCGCGACAAGTAAATCAGCAGTAGAAGGGTTAACCAAATCGTTGGCAGCAGAATACGCTACGAAAGTTAGATTCAATGCAATTGCTCCTACGGTTACTGATACACCTTTAGCAGCTCGCTTATTACGAAATGAAAAACAACAAGAGAGTATGCAGAACAGACACCCATTAAAAAAATACCTAAAAGCAGAAGAAGTAGCTAGTTTAGCTACCTATTTACTGTCTGACGAAGCATCAGCAATTACTGGACAAGTAATTCCAGTAGATGCAGGAATTGTAAGTGTAAAAATTTAAAAAGTTAATAATGAAATGGCTTTTAATTTTAAGTTTTCTTATGTGTTTAAATGATGAAATTATAATTTTTGATAAAGATAATAACACTCAAAATTGGTATGTTGTTAATGATACTGTGATGGGAGGAATTTCTACATCAGCTGTAAAAATTAATGATAAGGGAAACTTAATCTTTTCGGGGAAAGTATCTACTGAAAATAATGGTGGATTTTCGATGACGAGAATGCCAATAGCCATAGGTTTAAACAAACAACATTCAAAAATTGTATTAAAAGTAAAAGGAGATGGTAAACAATATCAACTACGATTAAAATCAAATGAGTCTCAACGTTACTCATACGTACAAGTATTTAGAACAAATACACAAGAACAAGAAATTACCTTACCATTAACAGGATTTTATCCTACCTTTAGGGGTAGAAAGTTAAATTTTGGTAATTTCTCTGATAACCAAATAGAAGAGGTAGCAATTTTAATAGGAAATAAAAAGGACGAAAACTTTTCGTTAGAAATCATAAAAATAGCAATTCAATAAAATGAACACAGTAAAAATATTCTTAATCATGGCACTATTTAGTTTATCAGGTAAAGCGCAAACCGTGGAGCCTAAAGAATCGTTATACGACATAAATATTGAAGGAATCGATGGAGAAAATTTAGACCTCAATCAATTCAAAGGGAAGAAAATATTGTTTGTAAATGTAGCATCAAAATGTGGTTTTACAAATCAATATGAAGGTTTACAAGAACTGTACTCAAAGCACAAGGATAAATTAGTAATAATAGGATTGCCATGTAATCAATTTGGAGGCCAAGAACCAGGAACAATAAAAGAAATTCAATCGTTTTGTAGTGTAACCTATGGAGTAGATTTTCCTATGACAGAAAAAATTGAAGTTAAAGGAGAAAATCAACACCCCTTATATCAATGGTTAACACAAAAAGATAAAAATGGAAAAATGAGTTCTTCAGTAAAATGGAATTTTCAAAAATATTTGGTAGATGAAGAAGGAAGGCTAATTGATGTTTTTTATTCAATCACCAAACCAATGAGTAAGAAAATCACCAAATTGTTATAATGATTCACTTTAAAAAGCATTCGGGTATTTATACCTTATCTACTGAACAAATATTAAACGTTCGGTTAGAAAAAGCATGGGAATTTTTCAGTGCTCCAGGAAATTTGCAAAAAATAACCCCTTCACATATGGGGTTTCAAATTACTTCAGAGGTTGATAAAAAAGCCTATGCAGGACAAATAATTACTTACAAAGTAGGGATTTTACCAGGCATTAAGTCAAGTTGGGTTACTGAAATAACACAAGTAAAAGAACAACAAATTTTTATAGATGAACAGCGATTTGGTCCTTATAGCATGTGGCATCACGAACACTGGTTTGAAGAGCTGCCAAATGGAAAAACATTGATGAAAGATAAAATATCATACAAAATACCTTTTGGTTTTTTAGGACACATAGCCCAGTCAATCTTTATAAAAAGGCAGTTAAAAGGAATTTTTGAACATCGTTATCGTACGTTAGAAAAACTATTTAATGGAAAATAAAGTATCGATTTTTTGGTTTCGTCGAGATTTACGTTTAGAAGATAATAATGGGTTGCATGAAGCGCTACAATCAGGTAATAAAGTAGTTCCGTTATTTATTTTTGATGAAGATATTTTAGAAAGCCTTCCTAAAAATGATGCTCGAGTAACTTTTATTTACGAAACCTTGCAAAACTTAGATGAAGAGCTGAAAAAGCATCAATCTTCTCTGGTAGTTAAAAAAGGAAAACCATTAGCAATTTGGAAAAAACTAACTGAAGAATATATAATTGGAGAAGTTTACACAAACAAAGATTACGAACCTTATGCCATTAAAAGAGATAAGGAAGTAGCCGACTTTTTAGCATCAAAACGAATAGCATTCAATGCTTTTAAAGATCAAGTAATTTTTGAAGAAAACGAAGTTTTAAAAAACGACGGAACTCCGTATACAGTTTTTACTCCGTATAAGAATAAATGGTTGCAAAACTTCTCAGAAAAGGAAGATACACAAGAGTTTACCATAAATTTTACTAACTTCTATCAATTCTATTTTGAGTTTCCGTCCTTAGCTTCCATAGGTTTTAAAGAAAGTACGATTAAAGTAAAACCATACAACCTATCTAGTTTGGATTCGTATGATGAGGTGAGAGACTTTCCCTCGCAAGATAAAACCTCGTATTTATCACCTTATTTACGTTTTGGGTTGGTTAGTACACGAAAAATGATTCGTTTTGCGTTAAAAACCAATCAAACTTTTTTAAGTGAGTTAATTTGGCGTGAGTTTTTTATGCAGATTTTATATCACTTTCCGAAAGTAGTTACTGAGAATTTTCGAGAAAAATATAATGCTGTTCCTTGGAGAAATAACGAAGAAGAATTTAAAAAATGGTGTGAAGGTAAAACTGGGTACCCTATGGTTGATGCGGGCATGCGAGAGTTGAATGAAACTGGATACATGCATAACAGAGTTCGTATGATAACCGCAGGTTTTTTATGTAAGCATTTATTGATTGATTGGCGCTGGGGAGAAGCGTACTTTGCAGAAAAGCTGTTGGATTATGACTTGTCAGCAAATAACGGAAATTGGCAATGGGCAGCAGGTACGGGTTGCGATGCAGCTCCGTATTTTAGAGTTTTCAATCCAGCAGAACAACTCAAAAAGTTTGATAAAGATTTACACTATGTTAGAAAATGGGTGAAAGACTTCGATGAACTCACCTATCCACAACCTATGGTAGAGCATAAGTTTGCAAGAGAGCGAGCAATTGATACCTATAAGAAAGCGTTACAATAAAAAAAAGGTTCAGAATTTTCTGAACCTTTTTTAGTATATATTAAGCGATATAGTCTTTTGCTCTTTCTAATGCTTTTGGAATTCCTCCAGGGTTTTTTCCACCTGCAGTTGCAAAGAAATTTTGTCCACCACCACCGCCGTGGATTAGTTTTCCTAATTCTCTAACGACTTTACCAGCATCGTATCCTTTTTCACTCGCTAATTCTTTAGAAATATAACAAGTTAGCATTGCTTTATCTTCTGATGGAGCAGTAGCAAATACCACAAATAAATTGTTTATTTCTCCTCCTAATTCAAATAGTAAATCTTTAATGCTGTTTGGATCTAAATCTACTTTAGTAGCTAAAAACTGAACCCCATTTACTTCTTGTAATTGGTTTTTAAGGTCGCCCTTCATGTTTTTAGCTTTATCTTTTAGTAACTGTTCAATTTGCTTTTTTAAAGCTGCGTTTTCATCTTGTAAACTACTAACTGATTTGGTTACATCTTTAGGGTTCTTTAATAACTGTTTTACGGCATCGTAATTACGTTCAACATCTTCAAAATAATCACCAACAGCAACATTTGTAATTGCTTCAATACGGCGAATACCAGCAGCAACAGCTCCTTCCGATTTTATTTTGAAATACCAAATATCTCCTGTTTGTTGTACGTGTGTACCACCACATAATTCCATTGATTGTCCAAAACGAATGGTACGAACACTGTCACCATATTTTTCACCAAATAAAGCTACAGCACCTTCGTCAATTGCTTTTTGCATTGGTATGTTTCTTTGTTCTTGTAGTGGAAGATTCTCACGAATACGAGCATTTACAAATTCTTCAACAGCTTCTAGTTGATCATTGTCTACTTTAGAAAAGTGAGAAAAGTCAAAACGTAAATAATCAGGACTCACCAACGAACCTTTTTGTTCTACATGGTCTCCTAAAATAGTACGTAACGCTTGGTGTAATAGGTGGGTAGCCGAGTGATTACTAGCAGCTAAACTTCTATGTTCTTTATTTACAACAGCCTTAAAAGTTTCGTGTAAGTTTTTAGGTAAATTCTTTGTGAAATGAATGATAACATTGTTCTCTTTTTTGGTGTCAAGCACATAAATAATATCACCATTAGGAGATTCAATATATCCTTTGTCACCAACCTGTCCACCACCTTCTGGATAAAAAGGAGTCATGTTAAATACTAGTTGATATTGATCTCCGTCTTTTTTTGTAGTAACTTTTCTGTAACGAGTTAATTTTACGTTAGCTGTTAACATATCGTATCCGATGAATTCTTCAACATCATCTTCAATTAAAACAATCCAATCACCAGTTTCACTTGCAGAAGCAGCACGAGAACGCTCTTTTTGAGCTTTCATTCCTGCATTAAATTCTTCCTCATTGATTTCATATCCTTTTTCACGAGCAATTAACTGTGTTAAATCTAAAGGAAATCCGTAAGTGTCATATAACTCGAAAGCACGTTTACCAGAAACTACTTTTCCGTTGGTTGTTTCAATAACTTGGTCTAGTAATAATAAACCTTGATCTAAGGTACGTAAGAAAGAACTTTCTTCTTCCTTAATTACATTACTAACTAAATTACTTTGTTTTCTAATTTCAGGGAAAGCATCTCCCATTTGGTAAGCCAATGTTTCAGCTAACTTATAAATAAAAGGCTCTTTTTTGTTTAAGAAAGTAAACGCATAACGAACTGCACGACGTAAAATACGACGAATTACATATCCAGCTCCGTTATTACTTGGTAATTGCCCATCTGCAATGGCAAAAGCTACAGCACGAACGTGATCGGCAATGACACGAATAGGAATGTCTACTTTTTCGTCTTTGCCGTAATCAATACCTGTAATTGTTTCAATTTCTCTGATTAATGGAGTGAAAACATCTGTGTCGTAGTTAGATTGAACCCCTTGTAGTACCATACATAAACGTTCAAATCCCATTCCTGTATCTATATGTTTTGCAGGAAGTTCAACTAACGAACCATCAGCTTTACGGTTGTATTGCATGAAAACTAAGTTCCAGATTTCAACAACCTGAGGATGATCTTCGTTTACTAACGATTTTCCATCAATTTTAGCTTTTTCTTCTGCTGAGCGAATATCTACATGGATTTCTGAACATGGACCACAAGGGCCTTGATCTCCCATCTCCCAGAAGTTATCTTTTTTATTACCCATTAAGATACGATCTTCAGAAATGTATTGTTTCCAAATGTCATATGCTTCTTGGTCCATTTTTGTACCGTCTTTCTCATCTCCTTCAAAAACGGTTACATATAAAATGTCTTTATCTATTTTGTAAACTTCGGTTAACAATTCCCAAGCCCAAGCAATAGCTTCTTTTTTAAAGTAATCGCCAAAACTCCAGTTACCTAACATTTCAAACATGGTGTGGTGGTAGGTATCGTAACCAACTTCTTCTAAATCGTTATGCTTACCAGAAACACGTAAACATTTTTGAGAGTCGGCAATTCTATTGTTTTTTGGAGTGGCGTTTCCTAAGAAGTACTCTTTAAACGGTGCCATACCAGAGTTGGTAAACATTAAAGTAGGATCGTTCTTTAACACCATAGGCGCAGAAGGAACAATGTCGTGTTGTTTTGATTTAAAAAATTCTAAAAATTTAGCTCTAATATCTTGAGATTTCATACAACTCTTAGTATCTGGGTTTTGTTAAAATATTTCTAAAAAACTACTCGAAAAAAGAAGTTTTAAAAGATTTTGTAAATTTGTGAGTTTCCAAATTGTACATCCCCTTAAGGATGCTTAATTTAAAAAGCACAAAAATAGTACATTTAGCATTATGGCAAAAGTAAAATATTATTACGATCCAGAGACTTTATCCTATCGAAAGATAGAAGTAAAAAGAAGCGAAAAGTATAAAAAAACGTTTTTAGGGTTATTAAGTGTTTTATTAATTGCTTTTTTTGGTTTTATAGGATTTAGTCAGTTTTTAATGTCTCCTAAAGAACGTACCCAAAAAAGAGAGTTAGAAAATTTAAAACTTCACTATGAGTTACTTTCTAAAAAAATGGAAGAAAGCTCAGAAATTTTGTCAGAATTACAAGATAGAGATAATAATATTTATAGAACTTATTTTGAAGCAAGCCCTATACCGGAAGAACAACGAAAAGCTGGTTTTGGCGGTGTAAACAGATATAAACACTTAGATGGTTTTGATAACAGTTCAATGATTAAAAAAGCAACCAAAGAGCTAGATATTTTATCAAAACAAATGGTTGTACAATCAAAATCGTTAGATGAGATTGTAGAGTTAGCAAAAGCTAAAGAAAAAATGTTAGCTTCTATACCAGCAATTCAGCCAGTAAAGAATGAAGATTTAACTAGAATGGCATCCGGGTATGGTATGCGTTTACACCCTATTTTAAAATCGTGGCGTATGCATAATGGTATGGATTTTACTGCGCCTACAGGTACCCCAATTTTTGCATCAGGAAATGGAGTTGTTAAGCAGGCTCATAGAAGTTCAACCTTCGGTAATGTAGTGTATATCAATCATGGTTATGGTTATGAAACTATTTATGCACACATGAATAAGATTATAGCCAAAAAAGGACAAAAAGTAAAACGCGGCGATTTAATAGGATATGTTGGTAATACAGGTCGTTCAGCAGCACCACACTTACATTACGAAGTGCATAAAAATGGTAGACCTGTAAACCCTATTTATTATTACTACGGAGATTTAACTCCAGAAGAATTTGTAGCCATGCAAAAAGCTTCACAACAAAAAGGTCAGTCGTATGACTAAGCACGTAACAAGCTGTGAAAAATGTATGTAGACTTACCCGATAAACGATATTATAAAATAGGAGAAGTTGCTAAAGCTTTTGGGGTGAATAGTTCACTTATACGATTTTGGGATAAAGAGTTTGAAATTATCAATCCTAAAAAAAATGCCAAAGGCGATCGATTGTTTACACAAGAAGACGTAAAAAACTTTAAAATTATTTACAACCTTGTAAAAGAAAGAGGTTTTACCTTAGATGGCGCAAAACAAAAACTAAAGAAAAACCCAGAGGGAGTCTTAAATAATCAGGAAATTATTAGTAGATTAGAAACTGTAAAAGCAGAATTAATTAAAATTAAAAATCAATTATAATTAAAAAAAATCAAGAATTATGAAAAAATGGTTAGTGCCTTTAATTATTATAGGAGTTCTAGTATTTGGAATTTATTCATGGGCAAAAGGATTTTATAATACAGCAGTAACATACCAAGAAGACGCCAAAACTACATGGTCTAATGTAGAGAGTTCTTACCAACGAAGAAACGACTTAATCGGCAACTTAGTAAAAACGGTACAAGGAGCTGCCGATTTTGAAAAAAGCACGTTAACAGACGTAATTAACGCAAGAGCAAAAGCAACTTCAGTAAATATAAATGCAGGAGATTTAACGCCAGAGAAAATGGCACAATTTCAACAAGCACAAACAGGGTTAAGCGGAGCTTTATCTAAGTTATTAGTATCTGTAGAGCGTTATCCAGATATCAAAGCAAACAAAAACTTTTTAGAATTACAAAGTCAGTTAGAAGGAACAGAAAACAGAATTAACGTAGCACGTGATCGTTATAACGAAAGCGTTAATAAATATAACAAGCATATTAAAATGTTTCCTGGTAACTTGCTAGCGGGGATGTTTAACTTAACTGAAATGGCACGTTACAAGGCTGATGCAGGTTCAGAGAATGCGCCTGATGTAGATTTTAAATTCTAACAATATGTCTAACGTAGAAGATTTTCTTACTGCCAAAGAAGAAGAGGAAATCGTTCAGGCTATTCGACAAGCAGAGCGAAATACTTCTGGTGAAATTCGTGTACATATAGAGAGAACTACGGAAGGTTCTCACTACGACCGAGCACTAGAAGTATTTCAAATGCTAAAAATGTTTAATACCCAACAACGAAATGGTGTGTTATTGTACATCGCTGTTGACGATCATAAATTTGTAATTTTTGGCGATGAAGGTATTAACAACGTAGTTCCCGATAACTTTTGGGAAACAACCAAAGAAGCCATCCAAAACCAATTTAAACAAGGAAACTTTAAACAAGGAATTATAGATGGTGTGCTAAAAGCAGGAAAAGAATTACAAGCTCACTTTCCATGGACTACAGATGATGAAGATGAGCTAAGCAACGAAATATCAAAAGGCTAAAACCTTCATAGAAGGAAGAAATATGATAAAAAATATAACGTCATTATATAAAAGAACAAACAAGTTACAGAAGGTAAAAGTTGTTCTTTTTTTTATTGCATTTTTATGCGGACACACTCTTTTCCCACAAGGATTTGAAATCCCTGAGACACCTAAAGAGCAAACTAGTGTTTACGATTATGTAAATCTTTTATCACCCAGTCAAAAAGCAAGCTTAGAAAATAAGTTAATTAAATATGCCGACACTACTTCAACACAAGTAGTGGTAGCAATTATAAGCTCAACCCAAGGAGAAGAAATAGGGTATTTAGCTACCAACTGGGCACACAAGTGGGAAATAGGACAAAAGAAGGAAGACAATGGAGTGTTCATGTTACTGGCAAAAGATGATCGTAAAGTAACCATCCGAACTGGGTATGGAACCGAACACTTATTAACCGATTACGTTTCTAGACAAATTATAGAGTACGACATTATACCTTATTTTAAACAAGGTGACTATTACGCTGGGTTAAACAGTGGAGTAGATGCAGTTTTTAAAGTAATGAGTGGTGAATACAAAGGGGCTAGAAAACAATCTAAAAAAACAGATTTTAGCTTCATAATTTTTATCATTATTCTGGTAGTATTCTTTATCATTATCTCAAGCGGAAGTAAAGGAAACCGTGGAGGTGGAGGAAGAGGCTACAGAAAATCGCATGTAGCAAGAGGTATTTTAGAAACCATTATTTTAAGCAACGCAGGTAGAGGCGGTTTTGGCGGAGGAAGTTTCGGTGGAGGATCGTCAGGAGGCTTTGGTGGTGGAGGTGGCTTCGGCGGAGGTTTCGGAGGCGGAGGCTTTGGTGGAGGTGGAGCCACAGGAGGCTGGTAGTAACTTCATTTATTTGGTAAAGGTTAGTTAACGTTAAAGCAACGTTGAAATAGTACTTATGCAGGGAAATTAAAAGACCCCTATGTATGAAGACTAACATTAAAAGAAGAAGCTTTTTAAGAAACTCATTATTAGCAA
The DNA here is from genome assembly GCF_051200845.1 of Tenacibaculum sp. A30. Taxonomy (NCBI): domain Bacteria; kingdom Pseudomonadati; phylum Bacteroidota; class Flavobacteriia; order Flavobacteriales; family Flavobacteriaceae; genus Tenacibaculum; species Tenacibaculum sp. A30. Next base: position 1,410,321 of record NZ_CP195160.1, on the reverse strand, counting down.
CTGGAGGACTACTTTTAGTCCCTAACTTTATTAGTTGTAAAGATGATTATATTGATGAGCTACCTATTCCAGATAACTTAGCAGAGAAAAACTTTGAGCAAGGAGTTGCTAGTTTTGATCCCACAAACTCGCAAGTTATTATCTGGACTCGTTACACCACGCAAAACGCTTCAGCAGCCTTAGTTTGGCAACTCGCAAAAGACAAAAATTTTAAAAACATTGTTCGTCAAGCAGAAGTAACTACCGACGCTTCAAGAGATTTTACCGTAGCTGTTGAAATTAAAGACTTAGATGCAGGACAAAAATTATACTACCGTTTTGTAAGTGTTGACGATAAAGCAACATCACCAATAGGAGAAACCCTAACGTTTAGCGAATCAATTAGTGAAGTAAAACTAGCAGTAGCATCTTGTGCAAACTTTGCCTACGGTTACTTTAACGTATATGAAGAAATAAAAAAATCGGATGCAGATGTTGTCATCCACCTAGGAGATTATATATACGAATACGGAGAGAACACTTACGGTTCGTTTAGAACACCAGAACCAAAAGGAGAAATTATTTCGTTAGACGATTATCGTATCCGTTACCGCCAATACCGTTCAGACGAGCAATTAAAAGAATTGCACAGAACCAAACCTTTTATTTGTGTTTGGGATGACCATGAGGTAACTAACGATGCGTATAAAGACGGAGCGGAAAACCATCAAGAAAATGAAGGAAGCTTTACTTCAAGAAAACAAAGTGCCTTAAAAGCGTATAGCGAATACTTACCTAACATGACGAATTTGGTAGATAATTCAATTATTTACAGAAACTTGAAAATTGGAAGTTTGATAGATTTAATTATGTTAGATACGCGTATTGTTGGTAGAGATAAGCAGCTAGAATATTCAGCGTATTATGATGAAAAAGGAGCGTTTGACGCAACAGCTTTTCAGCAAGCATGGTTAAACCCACAACGCACCCTTTTAGGAACTACCCAATTAGGATGGTTAGAAAGTGAGTTAGCAGCAAGCAATAGTACATGGCAACTAATAGGACAGCAAGTTTTAATGGGAAAAATGTTAGTTCCTGCTGAATTATTAACACTTTTAGCAACAGTGGTGGCAGAAGCATCGGCAACAGGTGGGACAAGTGAAGCAACTTTTAATCAATTTAAAAAAACGATAACAGAATTAGTAACGATTAAAACAAGAGTTTTACAAAACGACCCTACGTTAACAGCAGAAGAAAAAGCAAGAGTACAAACCGTATTACCATATAACTTAGATGCTTGGGATGGTTATTTTATGGAGAGAGAACGCATTTTAGCGAGCTTTAAAAGTAAAAATGTAGTAGTGCTGGCAGGAGACACTCACAATGCGTGGTATAGCGATTTAAAAGATAATTCTGGAGAAAAAGTAGCCGTAGAGGTAGCTACAAGTTCAGTATCATCACCAGGATTAGAAACTTACTTAGGAGCATCTGCAACAGAATTAGAAGGCGCTTTAGGCTTGTTAATAGACGATTTACAATACAGTAATTTCTCTCAAAGAGGCTATATGAAACTTACAGTAACAGCAGCAGGTATACAAACAGACTGGAACTTTGTTGATACTGTTACCAACAAAACCTATTCAAATAGTATAGGAAAAACAGTAACCTTATAATTACATAACCTGTTGTGCATTTTTGAAGTTTTTAGCCGAAAGAATGTCTGTTCGAGTGATTTTCGATAGAAAATCGTATCGAGAACAACAATCTAAGTTGTAAAGTTTTATTCTCGATACTAATTTTACGGGTTTTTACCCGCAAAATTCACTCGAATTTACAAATTTTACTCAAAATGTACAACGTTTACATAGCATTACCAATATATTAAAAGGCTCCTGAGTTATTCAGGAGCCTTTTGTATGCTATAAAAGAAATACAAAATCAACTAATGTTATACTTCTTCGGTAGTTGGAGTACTAGATTTAGACCTGTTATCTACTACCAAATTATATTGCTTAGCCAACACATCAATCTCATTAAGTAAGGTTGGGTAGGCTTCATTTTCTGAAAGTGTTGTATGCGCTTCAATATGTAATACAAGTTTTCGAGAGTATATTCTTGTAAAAAAAAACTACCATCCTGCAATGCGCCTACGCTCCGCTTGTTGTTCTTTCGTAAATTCAGGTGTTGGTATGGTACTTTTATACAATGGTCTTGGAAAGCCTAATGCTTTTCTGCGCTCAAAATCTTGCTGTCTGTATGGGTCAAAAGCAGTACCCGGTGGCAAGGGGCGGTTTTTATCCATATACCAGACATACAAGCTCCATTCTTGGTAAGGGTCATCGTAACTAATAGTACGTAAAATATCTATTTTTCGAGGTCTAAAGGTATTTACAAACTTTAGTTTTTCATCACCTGGAGCACCATCAATATCTCCACTAATAGAGATTACAGCTTTTAGTTCTGAAAACTTACCTTGTAAAGGTTTGCTATAAAAAAAATCAGGATAACTAACCATACCATTTAATCTGTCTAATACCAATTCTTTATGTTTGCTTTTAACCGTAAGACGATAAATAAATAAAAATGAACCTAAAATTATAAGAAAAACGGAAAGACTATCTTCTTTCCAATTAAATTTTCCATCTAAAAACCAAATTCCACAAAATATACCAAGCAATCCAAAAAAACCATATACTTTAGGTAACGTCATTTCATCTGTTCTATAAAACTTATGGTTAGCTTCTTTAATAACATATTTTCTACTAGGATATACTCTTTCTACATTTACCAAAGTAGGTTGAGTTAAAATTTTAAAAGGTTGGTGGTGTTTACTCATTTTTTACAACTATTTACCATCCTGCAATGCGTCTGCGCTCCGCTTGTTGTTCTTTCGTAAATTCGGGTGTTGGTATGGTACTTTTATACAAAGGTCTTGGAAAGCCTAATGCTTTTCTGCGCTCAAAATCTTGCTGTCTGTATGGGTCAAAAGCAGTACCCGGTGGCAAGGGGCGGTTTTTATCCATATACCAGACATACAAGCTCCATTCTTGGTAAGGGTCATCGTAACTAATAGTACGTAAAATATCTATTTTTCGAGGTTTAAAGGTATTTACAAACTTTAGTTTTTCATCACCTGGTGCACCATCAATATCTCCACTAATAGAGATTACAGCTTTTAGTTCTGAAAACTTACCTTGTAAAGGTTTGCTATAAAAAAAATCAGGATAACTAACCGTACCATTTAACCTGTCTAATACCAGTTCTTTATGTTTGCTTTTAACTGTAAGACGATAAATAAATAAAAAGGAACCGACTAATATCATCAAAACAGAGAAAGGACCGTAATAAATATCTATATCATTACTATTCAATAACCAAATCCCACAAAATATACCAAGTAATCCAAAAAAACCATATACTTTTGGTAGTCCCATTTGATTTACTTTATAAAACTTATCAGTAGCTTCTTTAACTAACACTCCTTTTTTTGGGTAAACATCTTCTACATTTACCAAAGTAGGTTGAGTTAAAATTTTAAAAGGTTGGTGGTGTTTGCTCATTTTTTACAACTATTTACCATCCTGCAATGCGCCTGCGCTCCGCTTGTTGCTCTTTCGTAAATTCGGGTGTTGGTATGGTACTTTTATACAATGGTTTTGGAAAGCCTAATGCTTTTCTACGTTCAAAATCTTGCTGTCTGTATGGGTCAAAAGCAGTACCTGGTGGCAAGGGGCGATTTTTATCCATATACCAGACAAATAAACTCCATTCTTGGTAAGGGTCATCGTAACTAATAGTACGTAAAATATCTATTTTTCGGGGTCTAAAGGTATTTACAAACTTTAGTTTTTCATCACCTGGAGCACCATCAATATCTCCACTAATAGAGATTACTGCTTTTAGTTCTGAAAACTTACCTTGTAAAGGTTTTCCATAAAACGAATCGGGGTAACTAACCGTACCATTTAACCTGTCTAGTACCAACTCTTTATGTTTGCTTTTAACTGTAAGACGATAAATAAATAAAAATGAACCTAAAATTATAAGAAAAACAGAAAGACTATCTTCTTTCCAATTAAATTTTCCATCTAAAAACCAAATCCCACAAAATATACCAAGCAATCCAAAAAAACCATATACTTTTGGTAGTCCCATTTGATTTACTTTATAAAACTTATCGTTTGCTTCTTCAACTAACACTCCTTTGTTTGGGAAAACATCTTCTTTATTTACCAAAGTAGGTTGAGTTAAAATTTTAAAAGGTTGGTGGTGTTTGCTCATTTTTTACAACTATTTACCATCCTGCAATGCGCCTGCGCTCCGCTTGTTGCTCTTTCGTAAATTCGGGTGTTGGTATGGTACTTTTATACAATGGTTTTGGAAAGCCTAATGCTTTTCTACGTTCAAAATCTTGCTGTCTGTATGGGTCAAAAGCAGTACCTGGTGGCAAGGGGCGATTTTTATCCATATACCAGACAAATAAACTCCATTCTTGGTAAGGGTCATCGTAACTAATAGTACGTAAAATATCTATTTTTCGAGGTTTAAAGGTATTTACAAACTTTAGTTTTTCATCACCTGGAGCACCATCAATATCTCCACTAATAGAGATTACAGCTTTTAGTTCTGAAAACTTACCTTGTAAAGGTTTGCTATAAAAAAAATCAGGATAACTAACCGTACCATTTAACCTGTCTAATACCAGTTCTTTATGTTTGCTTTTAACTGTAAGACGATAAATAAATAAAAAGGAACCTATTAAAATTAAGGAATATGTTTGAAAATATTCCCAAAATCCAGTATGTTCATATCTTAAAAGGACTAACCCAAAACCTAGTATAAGTAACCCAAAAAAACCATATACTTTTGGTAGTCCCATTTGATTTATTTTATAAAACTTATCAGTAGCTTCTTTAACTAACACTCCTTTGTTTGGGTAAACATCTTCTACATTTACCAAAGTAGCTTGAGTTAAAATTTTAAAAGGTTGGTGGTGTTTACTCATTTTTTACAACTATTTACCATCCTGCAATGCGCCTACGCTCTGTTTGTTGTTCTTTCGTAAATTCGGGTGTTGGTATGGTACTTTTATACAAAGGTCTTGGAAAGCCTAATGCTTTTCTGCGCTCAAAGTCTTGTTGTCTGTATGGGTCAAAAGCAGTACCCGGTGGCAAGGGGCGGTTTTTATCCATATACCAGACATACAAGCTCCATTCTTGGTAAGGGTCATCGTAACTAATAGTACGTAAAATATCTATTTTTCGAGGTCTAAAGGTATTTACAAACTTTAGTTTTTCATCACCTGGTGCGCCATCAATATCACCACTAATAGAGATTACCGCTTTTAGTTCTGAAAACTTACCTTGTAAAGGTTTTCCATAAAACGAATCGGGGTAACTAACCATACCATTTAACCTGTCTAATACCAGTTCTTTATGTTTGCTTTTAACCGTAAGACGATAAATAAATAAAAAGGAACCTATTAAAATTAGAGAATAATATGCAATATAGCTTCCAAAGCTAATAGTTTTAAGAGTTAAACCAAAAGAACCTATAAATACACCAAGTAATCCAAAAAAACCATATACTTTTGGTAACGCCATTTCATCTATTCTATAAAACTTATCGTTTGCTTCTTTAACTAACACTCCTTTGTTTGGGTAAACATCTTCTACATTTACCAAAGTAGGTGAGGTTAAAATTTTAAAAGGTTGGTGGTGTTTGCTCATTTTTTACAACTATTTACCATCCTGCAATGCGCCTACGCTCCGCTTGTTGTTCTTTCGTAAATTCAGGTGTTGGTATGGTACTTTTATACAATGGTCTTGGAAAGCCTAATGCTTTTCTGCGTTCAAAGTCTTGCTGTCTATATGGGTCAAAAGCAGTACCTGGTGGCAAGGGGCGGTTTTTATCCATATACCAGACATACAAGCTCCATTCTTGGTAAGGGTCATCGTAACTAATAGTACGTAAAATATCTATTTTTCGAGGTCTAAAGGTATTTACAAACTTTAGTTTTTCATCACCTGGTGCGCCATCAATATCTCCACTAATAGAGATTACCGCTTTTAGTTCTGAAAACTTACCTTGTAAAGGTTTGCTATAAAAAAAATCAGGATAACTAACCGTACCATTTAACCTGTCTAATACCAGTTCTTTATGTTTGCTTTTAACTGTAAGACGATAAATAAATAAAAAGGAACCTATTAAAATTAAGGAATATGTTTGAAAATATTCCCAAAATCCAGTATGTTCATATCTTAAAAGGACTAACCCAAAACCTAGTATAAGTAACCCAAAAAAACCATATACTTTTGGTAACGTCATTTCATCTGTTCTATAAAACTTATGGTTAGCTTCTTTAATAACATATTTTCTACTAGGATATACTCTTTCTACATTTACCAAAGTAGGTTGAGTTAAAATTTTAAAAGGTTGGTGATGTTTACTCATTTTTAGGGGTGTAAGTATGTATATGATGTAAATATTCTAATTCAAAAATAGTATTTTTATGTGCAACTTGTTCGTGAGTTAGTATATTCGGTTTAACGCTTGTATTATTATTTTTATGGGGTGCAAAGTGTGTTTTATAACTTAGCCATTTATAGGTATTGACCATAATAGCCATATCTTGTTGCGCAATAGTAAAATGTATAAATTTATAACGTGCTTTGTTTTTAAGCGGTGCAGGGCTATAATCATTCGTTGCTACATCGTTTATTACACGAACTGCTAATAAAATTTCTGCATTGGCATATTCATGCCCACCAAAATAAAAATAACTATTATTATTTGGGTAATAACGATAGGCTTGTGGTACTTGAAATTCGATAGTACATTTGGGTATGGGTTGGGTTTTTCTAAAGTTGTAAGGGTCAGGTTTAGGAAAATCGAAGAGAAATGTATCAATTTCAACACGCTTGCCATTAGCCTTAATACCATAAGGATAATACCAAGCTTTAACATCTAAATCATCAGGGCTTTGTACAACGCTTGTTGTAAAAATATTGGCTTTAAAAGTATTGCAAAAAATACTAAAGATATCTGCTTTTGAGTTATAATGTCTGTTTATAATACGTTCTACTTCTTCATGTGATACTAATGCTTCTCGCTGAATAACCATACCAAAAAATAAATCGCTTAACTCTACAAAAGCAACTTCAAGGTCTTTAAATTGTTGGTATTTATTGGGGTCACCCGTAATAGCATTTTCAATATTACCCAATAGGCGTTGTTTGTAATCATAAGAAAGTTCATTGTATTTTGGCAACAGTGTGTAATCGCTTAACGGAAAGTTTTTAAAATAGGCCTCTAATTGTGTATCGGTAAAATATTTTTGATTTAGATACACTAATAATAAAATTCCTCCACCAATTAAAAGTGCCGGCACAAAACCTAAAGCGAAAAAACCTGAAAAGCCAAGTTCTACAACAGCCACAGAAATATCTGCCGCTAAAAACACTCCTGAAAGCCCTACAATACCCGAGTTAACAAGCATTGCATCATAATCACGATTTATAAACGAATTATAAGTTTTTGCAGAACCTTTAAAAACACTGATAAATGAACTTGCTATGGTTAAACCACTTACGGTTACTTTAAATATTTTAGCTTCTCTTCCAATTAATACCTTTTCATATACTTTAGTGTCTTTAGCAAGGCGACCTAATGCGGCAGTTAGTTTAATACTGGCAAGTACCATATTGGTTAAACTAGCTTTACTATCGTCCTTTCTCCATTTATTAATCGCTTCCATTAAAAAGAAACTTTCTACCACTAAAATAACACCTGCTAGTGCCCCTGATTCATTAAATCGTATTGCTTCTGCTTCAAAGCGTTTAGGTAAGTTTTTAAGGTTTATGGTTACTTTACCGTCTTTTATAAATTGTTCGGTAGTTTTAAGGTTCATTCGCTGTTCATACTCTAAATGCCAACTATTTTTGTGCCTTTTAAGATTAACATCTACTCCATTGAGTTTGTTTGCAAGTTCTTTACCTTCTTTTACAAGAAATTCGTCAAACTGTGCAATAGGTTTAAATACAAATGTTGGTACACCTTTGTTTCTAAAATAAGAAATTCTACCACTTATTTTTTTTGAAACATAACCAGGCTCAAAATCTCCGTGTTTAGCATAAGCTTTAAACATTTTACGCATAACACTTGATGTTTTACCTACGAGGCTTAACCTTGCCATGTTATGAATATCAATTGTTTTTTCGAGTAACTCTACAGAGCTTTTAAAAACTTCGGGTTTATCTTCTAGCGTTTTATTAATATAGTTTAACCATTTGTCTTTGTTAGGTTTAAATACTGTATTCAAATCTAAATGATTGTCATAAATATTAGGGTATTCACCTAAAACAATAAAATGGTCTAACGTTAATTCTTTACCATCTTCAATTACATCAACAATACTATTAGAATAGTTTTTTTTAGCTTTTTGATAAGAATCAGCAAGCATTACATTACCTAAATCGTTTCGATAATTATTTATTATCTCTCGTTGTTCTTTACGTTCTTTAACGGCTAATATTTTTTCTACTTTCTCTCGCTTAACACCTTCTTTATCGGTTGATATTTTTTGCAAAATTCTACCCAATGAAGGAATACCATAAAGTGGAATATCAGTAGAATCGTATGTTTCTATATTTTTTTTATCATTATATACAAAATCATATGTTGCTTGTGCTAAACGATGTAAATACACATGTTGCTTTATGTGTTTTTCTGAATGTTTGGTTAAACTCTTCTTATAATATAAGTGATTAAAAACGTTTTCTGTTGTGTTTCCTGTTTCTAATGCAGCAACAATAGATTTGAGTCTAGTTACTTCTCTTTGTACCCCAAAACAAATATCATTGACACAACCAATGGGGTCAGTTAAGGTAATAAAGAGGTCTTCAAGTAACTCGTTATCTCCACTTTTTTCTTGTTGCTTTTCATCTGCTGCAATACTGTATAAAATATCTTTGTATTTGTGAGCCATAGGATGATTATTAGGAACAACAATACTGGTTTCTTTATAATGTGTTACAGCTGCATCTTTCGATTCTTTGTTTTTGGGCAGTCCTTTGCACACAAATTTAGTGGTACATTGTTCGGCTCTTTTTTCGGCACTGGTTAAAATTTCATTAACGTATTTAACACTCCATTGTACAGGTGAATAAGCTAAACAATATGTTTGCTCGTTAGATTGGAGTATTTTATACATTAACTTTTTTCCTGTAGCTTTACGAATATCTAGATATTTTCCATCTTCTTTATTTCTTTCCCATTCAATTTCTTCAAACATCCCAAACTCATCAACTTTAAATTCTTTAAAATCATCTTTTGGGTTCTTCTCATTAATCATATATACATACCCTGCACGTAATGGGGTTCTAGCTATATAAAAATTCTCAAGTTTGGGGAGTTTAATTGTGTTTTCAAGAACTACCTCACCTAAAGGAATTGTAACTTTTTGAGTATTGTGGTTTTTTGTAGTATTGTTAGTTTCTTTTTCTTTAACTACTTTACCAATTGCCGGTTTTTTATTTTGATCTAAAAAGATACTATTATAAAACTCTTGTGTGTCAGGTGAATGATAGGTAGATGTTTTATGATCTACATTATAGTCAAACAAGCCAAAACGTAAAAAGTGTAATCTAACACCTTGTGGTTCCGTTATAATTGAGGGTTGTTCTTTACTGCTAATTTCATTGTAATGAGCAGTAAAACTGTAGGTAGTAATTTTTTGACAGGAGTCTTTTTGTTGCGTTTTTTCTAATGCAATGTTTTCTTTCATAATTTATTATTTTCTTTTTTTTCATGTTTTTTGCATAGCAAAAACATGACCATAGCAATAATAGCTACAGCATAGCACAGGGGGAGAATATTTTTTTTGGATTACAATTTTTCAAAAAAGCACGCTAGCAATTTTTTAAATAAGTACTCTTTTGATGTTTCAAATGTATAGATAGAAAGTTTATTAATCAAAAAAAGTTTGTTTTTTTTATAAATAATGTTGTTTTCGTTAAAGGAATTCATGTGTTATAAAGAGATGAGGTGTTTCGGACGGAAGAAAGAATCTTAACATAAATCTTTTTATTTTTACAGCTACAAAACTTATGATATGAAAAAGCTATTATTACCATTGTTAACCATTTTATTAATTACTAGTTGTACCAATTATGGGCAACTGAAGCTAGTGTCGTACTTATCGGAAGATTTAAAAGAAGTTTCTGGAGTAGAGAAAAGTAAAGACTTAAATGTACTATGGATGCATAACGACAGTGGTAATGCAGCGGAATTATTTAAAGTTAGTACGCAAGGGAAAATTTTACAAAAAAGAGCATTAGCAGTAAAAAATCACGATTGGGAAGACATAACTTCTGATACCAATGGAAACATATACATCGCCGATTTTGGTAACAATAATAACAAAAGAAAGAACTTAGTAATTCTAAAAATTAAGGAAGAAGAATTGCTAAAAGGAGACAATGTTGAGGTAGAAAAAATACAATTTTCATATCCCAATCAAACTAAGTTTCCGCCCAAAAAGAAAGACCGTTTTTTTGATGCAGAATCGTTAATTTATAAAGATGGGTTTCTGTATATTTTTACCAAAAGTAGGGTTAAAAATAAGCAAGGTAAAACAATGTTGTATAAAGTTCCGGCAACAAAAGGAGAGTATACTGCTAAATATATTTCCGAGTATACAAACTGCGATGCTTTACATTGTGCAATTACAGCAGCAGCAATATCTCCTGATAAACAAAAAGTAGTTTTGTTAACACATCAATCCGTATTAGTATATGCCAATTTTAAAGAAGATGATTTTTTTAGCGGAGATGTAAAAGAGTATTCATTTAACCATGTTTCTCAAAAAGAAGGGGTTACTTTTAAAAATAATACAACGCTTTACATAACTGATGAAGCCGCTAAAGGAGGAAACAGCAAGCTATATGAATTTATAATAAAAGATTAAAAAAAACAGTTACCAAAGCTATGTGCAATGATAACTGAAAAAGGGGAGGGGAATTGTATTTTTTTAAATACTTACACGTAATCTATTTGCCTAGAATAACCCGCATTTATAGCCAATAAAATGGAATCTTCTCGGCTAAAACTAAACGGAATAACAGAGCTTAAAGGTTCTTCAAGCTTCTCTTCTATTGTTTGTTTAGATAACATTAAAGCCTGCTCTACCAATTTATGATATTCGGTTATAAAGTATTTTTTAGGTAAGTTTTCAAACTTAGCAACATCAAAATCATAAAATTTAGTTCTTGTAATAGCTTTGTATTCTTGGTTGTTATGTATAAACAAATAAGTAAGATCAACGTGAATAGTAGTATTAGCACCACTAGGATCATCTGGCCAATTATAAATTAATAAGTAGGCTCCATCAATACTAACTTTAGGTTTAGAAATCTCTTCAATCTTTTCAAAACTTGTTAAATCACAAGATCCTGTTTTAATAACTTCTTCTATAGTTTCAACTGTACTCATTTTTATCATTTTATTTTAGTCAAATATCTTAGAAAATAGATTTTTGTTTTATAAATGTTTTGTATGCGTAGATGTTAATTTTATAAGTGCTTTGTTAAAGTGAATGAGATGAAGGCAGAATAAAAATATATAACTACTTTAGTTGCTTAATTTTTTACAGAAAATGTTTTTGGTAACCAGAACCAACTTTTTATACGCTATTAGTATTTGTGTTTTTTTTGCAGCTTGTACGAAAAATAAAGTAGATAAAAAACTACAAGAATATTTATATACTATTGATAGCATTTCTCAGCAAAAACCCAATGAAGGGTTAAGAAAAATTGATAGTTTATTAGAAAAGAAACAAAATTCTAAAAACGAAGCGCTATTATTATTTAGTAAAGGAGAATTATTTTACTTAAACGATAAATTAGTAGAGGCTAAAAATATTCATTTAGAAACGTATAGGTTATTTACAAAACTAAAAGACGATTATAATAAAGGTAGGAGCTTAATAACATTAAGTGCTACTTGTATGAAATTAAATGAGCTAGAGGAGGCTCAGAAGTACGCATTAGAAGCTTTAGAAATAGGAAAAAAAATAAAAAACACAAGGTTACAAGCCAAGGCAAATAATCAGCTATTCAATCTTCATTTTATATTAAAAGACTACGAACAGGCATTGTTTTACATAAAAAGGTCTGAAGAATTATTTACCGATCCAAATGATCCTAATTCAATTATAGCAATTAAAAGTAATATTGCTGGTGTTTATTTGAAGTTAAAACAATATAACAAAGCCTTAGAGCAGTTTTCAGAAGCATTAGCCTTGGGTGAGTCAGCGAAAGATCCAAAAACTATTGTAAGTGTTCTTAATAATATTGGATACACGTATTTGGAAGCAAAACGTTTTGACGAAGCAGAGAAGTTTTTACGAGGAGCAGTAAAACTTAACCAAAAAATTAAAACAATTAACGGAGCTCCGTATAAAGGTTTAGGAACCCTTTTTTTAGTAGCTAATAAGTTAGATTCGGCGGAGGTAAACTATAATAAAGCCATGTCGATTTATAAGAGTAAGAAAAACCTCACAGAAGAATTAGAAATACGAGATAAGCTAATATCCATCGCTATTTTAAAGAAACAGTACCAAAAAGCATTAAACCATCAAATAATACGAGATAGTATAGAAGTGGTTAAGAGTAAAAAGCAAAACCAAAAACTTCTTCATTTTGCTAATGTGAACTATAAAATTAAAGAAAAAGAAATAGCATTAACCCATCAAAAAGAAATAAACAAACAAAATTGGTGGTTAGGAATTAGTGTAATTATATCGTTGGTACTTATTTTAATTATAGCATTGTTTTTTGGATATAATAATAAGCTAAGAGCGGCTAATAAAGCTTCAAAATTAGAACAACGTTTGCTAAGAGCTCAAATGAATCCTCATTTTATATTCAACACCTTAGCGGCGATTCAGAATATAACTTTAGAAGGAAACCCAGTAAAATCATCAAACTATATAGCTAAGTTTTCAAAACTTATTCGACAAAATTTTGATTATGTTCGAAAAGAAGAGATTAGTTTGGAAGAAGAACTGGCAATGATATCTAATTACATAGATACACAACAACTTCGATTTAATAATAGTTTTACCTATCATATAAATGTTTGTGAAAACTGTAATACCAAACAAATTAAAGTGCCCCCGATGCTGTTACAACCTTTTGTTGAAAATGCTATTGAATATGGTTTGAAAGAAAAGAAATCAGGAGGAATATTGAGTCTCAATATTCGAAAAACAGCACAAGAGCTGTTTTTTGAAATAGAAGATAACGGAGTAGGAAGAGAACAAAAAAAGAGTCAAGAAAAAATAGCAAAAGATTTACATGCTACTGATATTTTTATTGAAAGATTACAGATAAGAAATAAAGGAGAAGAAAAATCTTTTACCATAGAAGATTTACACGATAAGGATGGACACCCATCAGGAACAAAAGTTGTATTTAAATTAAAGTTATAAAATGATAAAAGCGGCTATAATAGAAGATGAGTTTAATGCACTAAACACATTAACAAAACTGTTGCAATACACGCAAAAAGATATAGAAATTGTAGCTAAAATAGACAATGTAAATGAAGCTATAGATTTTTTAAGTAACAACAATTTAGACTTGGTATTTATAGACATTGAGTTGATTGGTGGAAATGCTTTTCAAATATTAGAAGCTTTAGAAACCATAAACTTTAAAATGATTTTTACCACAGCTTACGATGAATTTGCAATAAAAGCTATTAAGTTTGATACGGTAGATTATTTATTAAAACCTATAGATTCTGACGAATTAAATGCTTGCATAGAACGTTTTAGAGCGGACTTTGAAAAAGAGAAAAAATACACGCAAGCACTAAGTAAAATAAATGAGTTTGATAAAAAAGAGGCTCAAAAAACATTGCTTATTAAAACTACCGAAGAGCAACATTTTTTACATGTAGATGATATTGTACGTTGCCAATCAGACGGAAGTTATACGCTTTTTTATACTACAGATAAAAAAATAATGAGTGCTCGAAACTTAAAGTATTACGAAAATATTTTAAGCACACACGCTTTTGCTAGAGTGCATCAATCTCACTTAATTAATATAAAATATTTAGCTTCAGTAAGTGCTAATACAGTTAAGTTGTCAAGTGGCGAAAATGTTCCTTTATCATCAAGAAAGAAAACGTATTTAAAACAGTTTTTAGAGAATTTTAATACGAATACAAAATAAGAAGTAACACATATAAAACTCATTAAAAGAGAAGAAAAGTTCCATGTAGATTTGAGGTAAATAGTTAAAAACCTAAACAAATTATCATACCATGGGACTTAAAGAAAAAAGATTCACCAAGACTTTTCAAGAAGAAAAATATCCTGCATTAAAAGAACAAATAAACAATGCAGCAGGTTTCGATGTAACAATTGATGTAGAATGGGATACCATGTTCGAGGATAAGTTTTTACACTTATATGATGACAGTTACCCTAAAATTTATTTCCAACCACTTATTGATGCTTTTTCAGCCATAGCAACTGATGATATGGGGAAAGAAGCATTGTCAGAATCGTTAAAAAAAGTGGTAATTACCAATAAAGACGATCACCACAACCCAACGCATGCTTATACCTTTGAAGAAGGAGTTTTACAAGTAAACCATAGCCCAATTTTAAACGCAGATAAAGTTCAAGACAGAACAGATGTGCTTGTTGATTTATTAGAGAACAACTTATAGTCTAGTAATTCACAATAAAAACAAAATTGCTATGGAAACAGATTATATCAATCAATTTAAAGCGCAATCACCATCTGTCATAATCCATAACATGTTTAGAGAAAAAAAGCAACTACCAATTGCTTTATCACTAAAAAATGGAGTTTATATAGAAGGTTTTGTGGTTGATGTTGCTAAGGAAGAATACCAAACATTTGCATGTTTAAGAACCGAAGAGCAAGAAGTGTTGTTTTTCGACCTCCAAGAAATTTCAGTTTTACGAATTAAACATCCTAAAAAGATGGCTGTTTCTTTATCAAAAGGAAGCATCAGTCGTCCGATAGGAGAAGAACCTATTAGTGCTTTACAATTAAAAAGATGGGTTTTAGAGCAAGAAGCGTTGCTAGAAGCAACTATTAACTTATCATTTGAAAGCTCTGAATTACAAGAGGCTAATGCTCGTTTAAATTGTAAAGATGTTATTACAAGTTTGTTAAAAGCAAAACACCAGATAGTTGAGGATGAAATGGGGTTAGAAGCGTGGAAAAACATAAAAACGATAGCTGTTTCTATCGCAGAAAAACTAGAGGTAAACAAAGAAGGAGATGTTTTAAAAATAGGTATTGAGATTCATAAAGTATTACCTAAAGAGTTAGAAAATCTTTTTGTTGAGAAAATAGAAAAAGCATTGTAGAATACTAAAATTAATAAAAAATGGGCCTTAAAGAAAAAAGAGCAGTTCAAACATTTAAAAACGAATTATTTCCAGCATTAGAAGCGGAAATAAACAATAAAGCAGGATTTAACGTATCACTAAACATAGAGTGGGATACATTGGTAGAAGATAAGTTTTCACACCTTTACAATGATACGTTTCCAAAAATATATTTTCAACCGTTAATTGAAGCAATCAAAGCTGTAAACATTGATGAAATTGGGGGAGAGTTGCTAAAAAATGGATTAAAAGAAATAAAGATTGTTAATGAAAATAATGAGCATAACTTAGAAAGAGCAATCACTTTTGTAAATGGGGTGTTAACCATTAATCACAGCCCTATTATGAATGCTGATAAGGTGGAAGAGAAAACAGAAAGAATTGTACACCTTTTAGAAACGCATTTAGAAGAATTTGCAGGAAGCGAAGCCAGTGTTGAGAGTACAGAAAACCCAAATAATATTGTAGGAGGAAAGGTAGATAACACTATAAAATTAAGCTTACCTCAGTTGCACAATCAATATGTAGCTTTAGCTTTTGAAAAACAAGATAATTTAGCGGATATAGTTGAAGATTTACCTTGGACTTGTGATATGCTTCAAGGAACGGTGACTTATGGTGGTCTTACCTTTAAAATGCAGGTACTAGGAACGTATTCTCATAATGAGCAATCTTGGTTATGGGCTTGGGCAAATAAACAAAGCGGTATTCCAGAACAATTTTTAGAAGCTTCATTACAAATGAAAGCTCTAGGAGAGCAACATGGGATAGAAGACTTACTTTCCTCAAAAATAGAAACAGAACACGATCCGGGGCATTATTTCTCATTCGTAGCAACAGGAATAAATCAAGCAAGTTGTTATGCACCATTACCTTTTAAAGGGCTTACTGTGTATGTATTATTATATACGGATATAGTTGATGAAAAAGAGATAAACATTCCTGCTTTAATTTGTTCACACTTCTCAAAAACAACAACTCGAATGGACTTTGAACACAAGCACGCATTGTTTTGCTACTTAGCTCAAAAAGGATATGAGGTTGAGGTATCAGGAAATAATATCGTTGCTAAAAAAGGAGAAGATCAAATTTTAGGAATTTTTGATCTAAAAGGAAGGTTATTAAAATTGTCTAACTCGACAGTTCCAGTAGGAGCTTAAAAAGAAAAAGTATGTATCAATCTACCACATTATCAGAATTAGAAAAAGAACATCAAGATGCGTTAACGCAAGCGCAAAATAAAATGATGGATGACTTAAACCTTGCGCAACAAAACGGGGATAATGAATTAATTCACCAAGCAAGTGTTCATTTTCAAAACGTAGCTAAAGAATTAGCTGAACAATACACTAAACGTATTGAAGAAATTAACGAGTTGAACCTTAAAAATGTAACAGAGAACATTCAAGAGGTATATGATAACTCGAGAGCAGATATTGATTTAAATGCGTTGGTGTATGACGGTGATCGAGATTATGTTTTGGAGTTTCAAGAAGATGAGCTAATTCAAAAAACGTTGGAAAGAATAAAGGAAAACAATCCAGTTTTTCAATCGAGAAGACACTTGTTAAAATCAAGTTTACGCTTAACAAAAATGCTAGCGCCTGTACTTCATGAAATTGGAGATCATTGTAAAGAGGTGTTAAAACTGAAAGCAGATATTGAGTTTTTTGTTTACCAGGAAGATAAATTCAACGCATCATGCTACCCACCAGATGAAGATAAATTGTATATTATTTTAACTTCAGGAATTTTAGAACGTTTTACAAAAGATGAACTAGCTTTTGTTATTGGTCATGAAATCGGACATGTTTTATTTGAGCATTTCAATTATCCAGTAAAACATATTTTAGACGAAGGTGCAAACGACTTAGCGCCAATTCATGCAATGAAATTATATGCGTGGAATCGTAATGCAGAAATTAGTGCCGACAGAGCTGGTTTATTATGTTGTAAGAGTTTTGAGGCAGCAGCAAGAACCTTCTTTAAGTTATCGTCAGGGGTAACTTCTGATTCTTTAGATTTTAAATTAACCGAGTACATTAATCAATTTTCAGATTTAGAAGAAGTTTTAAATGACGATACACACGATCCATCAGATTGGTATAGCAGTCATCCGTTTAGCCCACTTCGTATTAAAGCGTTAGAGTTATTCAATAAGAGTAAAACGTATGAGTTATTCAATCCTGAAATTAACGGAGAAATAACAGAAGAAGCGATGGAGCTAGAAATACAGCGAATTATGTCTTTAATGGAGCCAGAAGATTTAGGAAATGAAACTGAGCATTCAGAAAAAATACAACGCTTTATGTTTTTAGGTGGTTATATGATTTCAAAGGCAGATGGCGTTGTGGATGATTCTGAAATACAGGCGTTGAGTAGTGTGGTGTCTCCATCAGTTTTTGCACAGTGTATGTTAACGATTAAAGGATTAACAGAGCAAGATATTATTGATGAAATTATAGCTTTGGCTAAAGAATTAGATATCGTAATTTCTGTGATGCAAAAACTAAATATTCTAAGAGATTTATCTATTATTTCTTATGCTGATGGAAGTATAGATGCTGCTGAAGTTGAGGTGTTGTACAACTTAGCAAGACAATTGTATATAAAAACTGAATTTATTGATAGAATTATCAGCGACGCCCAAGGTGTTGATTAACAAAATGATTTTTTGTTTACCATGCTAGTCAAACTATACATGCTAATTATGTATGGTTTGGCTTAGTCTGTATAATAAAAGTGCCCATCCAACAATTAGTAGCAAGCCACCTAAAGGAGTAATAGGACCTAAAAACTTCATTTTTTTACCTTTTGCGTCTGATAATACTAAACCATAAATACTGAAGGAAAACAGTATAATTCCAACTACAAAAGCGTAATATATTGCTGAACTAGGTGTTTCAAAATAACTTCCAATGAATAATAAAACGAGTGCATGATACATTTGATACTTTACACCCGTTTCAAATGATTTCAGTTGATCTACGTTTAGAATTTTTTGTAAAGCATGAGCTCCAAAAGCTCCAAATATCACAGCAAACATTCCAAATAAAGCTGCTGTTATTAATACAATTTGTTGTGTCATGTTTATAATGAATTAAAAAGAGAAACCAATACTTAAAGCTACTCTGTCTTCTTGTGAGTTTCCTTTGAAATAAGAAACATTTGCAGTGAATAAGTCGATTCCGCTTAACCATATAGAACCCCCATAACTAGTATGCCATTTCTTTGAATTAGGAGAATACGGAGACCATACACGACCGTAATCAAAACCACCAGTAACACCAACTTTTATAGGAATAATTCCTGTACGAATGCGCCCAAAACGCAAACGTAAATCGTTACTATGATAAAAACTTTCGGTTCCAGAAAAACGTTCTCTATTAAATCCACGTAAATTACGGTCACCACCTAGTGTAGCTGCTTGGTAAATTTCAAAACGATTTCCTACATTAATTTGAGTTCCCACTTCAGAAGCAAAAACTAAGGAGCGATTGGACACTAAATTTTGATACATGGCTAAAGAGCTTTTAATGTAACCAAAGCGTCTGTCGAAATCTTCTGCATTGGCTTTAGCTCCAATAACCAAATCGAAGTTCATCCCTTTGGTAGGGAAGCTACTATTGTCTACTCGGTTGTGATTAAAGTTTAATTCACCTCCCCAGAAATAATTAGTGTCAAAAATAGCGGTAGGTTGATTGTCAAAATTATTGATGAATCGACTTGGAGTGTCTTCAACTTCAATAGCTTCAACAATTCCTGAAATTTTAAAAATACTTCCTCCTCGTAATCGTTTTAATAACGAAGGAGAAAAGCTTATTTCTTCTTTTTTAACACGATAATGATCTAAGTCAAAGCTTTGATCGTATACACTTTCATTACCCCATCCAAAGAAATTAAAAGAATAATTATCGCTTGTAGCTTTAGCGTGCAAGTGCAAGCTCCAATTACCAATTAGTTCAGTAAATTCACCGTTGTATTCAAGATCGTATCCTCCAACGGCTGAATAGTAATTAGCGGCTAAGGTATGTTGACTAGCAAAAGGGTGTTTTTTAAAACCTTGTTGTGTATAGGTTACAGAAGCGCCAAAGAAGAAACCATCATCTGGATTGCTTCCTAAACTAGGATACACTACTGTTGTATTATTATTAATATCTCTAAAATTATAAGTATTTTTAAAGTAGCTGTTTGAGCGTAAATCTACAGTTTCAGAACTCGGATTTATGGTGTTATTCTTTGATTTAAAATCGTAAATTTTTGTTTTCTTTCTCCATCCAGCAACGGATGATTTATCTGTATACATATCGTGATTTTGACCACCTATAATTCGTAATAAAATTCCATCGTGTACATCACCAGAAATTAAAAACTCATCATCTCCATTTAAACCATAAAGTTGTATTTCATTCGTTTCTTTTGTTTTGAAAATACGGTTATAAATTTCGTTTTCTTTTCTAAAAACAGTAACGCTAGTTTCGTCATCATTTAAACGTTTAATGATGAATTTATCGTCTTTATCTGTACCAACTACATGTACAACTTTGTTTAGTTTGGTGTAATAGCGTGTTGCAATTTCTTTTAATTTATCTCTTCTAACCTTAATTTTAGCAATGGTTTCTTTTCCGTCAATATCGTAAATAGCTTTTGGTAGCTGTTGAATTGATTTTTCAATTACTTCATCTGTTAAATTTTGTTGGATGTATTCAACTTGTTGATACCATTCATCAAGTGTTAATTGATTTAAAAAAGCAGCATCAAAGAAACGAGCATAGTTATTGTACCACTTCATGTTTTTGATATCGTTATCAAAAGTTTGCATGTTCTTTACCAAGGGAGCAAATTGTTGAAATAGAGGAATCATAACTCCATCAAATTTAGAAAAAGGTTGATCTCTATCTCTTGGAATAGGACGATAATAGGTTTTACCATTTTCGGTTTTAAAAGAAGCCCAACGCCATTGGTCTTCATGCCTATCCCAATCACCAATTACCATATCAAACAAACGCGAACGAACAACCCATTCTTGATCAATAGAGTGTTTGCCGTTTTTTCTGATTTTTTCTAACACATCAAATGTGCTAATAATATCTTCTGAATTTCCAAAGTTGTCTAATTCACTGCGGTCACCAGCAGGTCGTTCTTCTAATAAGTATAATTGCCCTCCAAAAACCTCATTATGCTTACCTAAAGCAGGTTGTTTAGGCATGTAATATAGCTTTGGATTTGTATGATAAATATTTACAGCGTCTGCCATATCAGGAACTACAAAAGCAGCATATGGGTGAGACATTGTAAAAATGTCTTGAACCACATCAATTAAAAAAGTTCCTTTTAAAATACCACCCATAATACGACTTCCGTCTTTTATCATTGAACGTAATACGAATTGTTTTCCTTCAGGATTTTCTAATCGTAACGAATTTGTTTGATTACCACCTCCTCGTCGAATAGGAGTTAAACCTCCATAGACATTCTCTAATTCTAGTACAGGAACTTTAATGGTTTTTCCATATTTTTTTCTGTGTAAATCTCCCCACATAAATTTATGAAACCCACTTACTTCAGTAGCTTCCGAAGGATAAATAGAAGTTTCTATAAATTCTTTATGATCATCATATTCAGGAAAGTCAGAATAAGTTTTAGTTTGTTTTGGTTTTACAATTTCTTTACTAAAAAGGAGTTTATGTCCATCTTTGGTGTTGGCAGCATAATATTCAATAACAGCAGAACCGTCTTTATAATAATTCAATCTTGCATATCCGTGGTTACCGTAGGTAAATTGAGCTCCATAACCAATTAAAGCAGCTGATTGTTTTGAACCCGAACCACTAATTACTTGCTTAAATCCGTCTTGCTCTATGTATTGTAGGTTGTGATCGTGACCAGAAACAAAAACAATATTATCGGTGAAATCATCAGATACTGCTTGGATTTGATTAATGAAGTCACTATAGTTTTTATTAAAAATATCAGTTTGAATTCCTGCATGTGAGCGTAGCGCATTTTTCAAAGTACCTAAAATTGGCGCTGGTTTCATGTGGTCTTTTATAGAATAACTTCCACCATGTGGACCGTTACTATATAATGGATGATGTACAGCAACCACAACATTTTTGTATCTGTTTTTTTTGAAAAGACTAGAAACTTCATGAATAAAACGCTCGCGAGTTTTAATTTCACAGTTGTCGTTCATTTTTGGCTCTTTATCCCAATCCATAATAAACCAACGACTGTCAATAATAATCAAGGTAAGATCATCATTGATTTCTACTTTATCCAATCCACAGCCTCCCTCAGGTAGGAAAGAATCTTTTCCTAAAGCTTGTTCAACTAATCGTTCTTGTTCTTTTAAACCATCAACACCATTATACCAATCATGATTTCCAGGAATAAAAATTGTTTTTCCTTTAAAGCCTTGCAGTGCATCAATTTGTGCTTGCAAACGATGTTCAGCTAAGGCTCTATCTTTATGTTCTTTATTGGGGATTCCGTAAGGGTAAATATTGTCTCCTAAAAATAAAGTAGTCGAGTTTTTAGAAGCTTTGGCTAACTCTTTTTGAAAAAAGGTTAGTGTAGGTGTTGTTTGTCCCATTTCGGCATTACCAGCATCTCCAATTAAATAAAAGGAGTGTAACAATTCTTTATTTGTTTGAATTGTTTTTGGAGAAGTCTTATCTGCGTATTTAGCTTTATAGGATGCACAACCACTAACTACAACAATTATAGTTAGATACATGCAAAACTTGGTTAAGTTCATGTTTTGTTTTTTGGTTATGTAAAAATAAGGCTTTTTAGGGTAAAACTACTGTTTTAATAAATACTGATAATCTTCAGGAGTATCAATGTCTAGTAAGTTTTGAGTAGAATTCACTTTGATAACATTGTTGTTTTGTTGTAGTAGAAAATTCTTTGCGCCTTTGTCTCCTTTTAAATCCAATAAATCATTAAAATAGTTCTTCGGAAAAATAGCAGGAACTCCAACACTACCTTGATAATTAGAAGCAATGAGTTTAGAAGGATTGTTTTTTGAAGCTTCAATTAAAGAATTCAAATATTCAGAAGTAACATGAGGTTGATCCGCTAGCATTATTAAAACACTATCAAAGTTATAATTCAATAAGAACTTTATTCCCTTTACAATGCTAGTGCTTAATCCGTCTTTATAATTTGGGTTGTAAATGATTTCAACAATATTTGAAGTGAGTTGTTTTTCGATCACTTCTTTATTAGCTCCTAATACACAAAATACATTTTTTACGACTGATTTTTGAGCTTGTTCAATAGCCCATTCTAATAATGTAGCGTTTTTATAAGGAAGCAATTGCTTTGTTTTTCCCATTCGGGAAGAATTACCAGCAGCTAGTATGAGAATTGCTGTTTTTTGCATTGTATTAATTGTGGATTCGTCCAGTAATCTTTTTTAGAGAAAACACTTCCTTATTACGAATTACTGATAATATTTCTGCTAAGATTGATAAAGCAATTTCCTCAGGAGTTTCAGCCCCAATATTTAAACCAGCTGGCGTATGAATCTTATCTAAAAACTCATCAGAAACATTTGGAGAAAATTCAAAGAACTCATCAAAAAGCTTTTCACGACGCTTAGCAGCTCCTAAAATACCAATGTAAACAGGATTCTGTTCTTGTAACTTAATCAACCAGCGTAAATCGTAAGTGAAATTATGATTCATAATAACAATAGCAGTGTTGTTATTTACATGAGAAAGCTGGATTGTCTCAGGAGTTTGTGCAACTACCGATTTAGCTCCGGGAAAATCAGATAGTTCTTTCGGATCTTTAATAGAAGTAATAACATCAACTTCCCAACCTAACTGGGTAGCTTGTGCACAAAGTTTCACAGCATCATGCTCACCACCAATAATAAGTAAACGAAATTGCGGATGTAAAGTTTGTTTAAAAGCAACCAGTTGATCTGTTTTTTTAGGATAAAACTCTTTATTGAAAGAGTAGGTTTGTTGATTGTTAAATTGAATTACAGAACCAAAATTTCCATGTGCCTCATCTTCTTTTTGAAAATAAGATATGATGTTATACGGTTTTCTTTGAATGCTGTTTTCTGAGAAAGCATGAATGAACTCAGTTGAAAGGTAAAAAGGCTCTAAAAGAACATATAATATTCCCTCGCAGCCTAAACGATAACGACCATCATAGGTTATTACTTTAGGTTTGTTGTTTTCAAAAACCGATTGAGCTCTACGTTGTACTTCTTTTTCAACACAGCCTCCGCTAATGGCTCCAATTATTTTTCCGTCAGAAGAAAGTAACATTCTAACTCCTGGTTTTCTGTAAGAAGACCCATCTAAATCGACGACAGTAGCCAATACATTTTGTATTCCTTGTTGTTGGTTTATAGTAGCTTGTTGTAGTATTTCTTTAATTTCGTGCGTCATTTTTATATTAAAAACTCTTTTAAAAGTACGTTTTTTTATGGTGTTATTAAAAAAATAATACTGGTTAATAATTTATTATTTTAGCAAAAACCTTTTTCATGAATAGTTTGATAGAAAAGACAGAGCAGTTTGTGGTGGATTTACTAAATGAAAGTTTAGCTAAGAATTTTGTATACCATAACATTGCGCATACTCAACGAGTGGTTGAAAAAACACTCGAATTAATTGAGGGAGAAGCTTTTTCAGAAGTAGAGAAGCAAGCGTTAATTTTAGCGGCTTGGTTTCATGATGTAGGGTACACTGTAAACCCAGATAACCATGAAGAAGAGAGTGTAGCTATTGCTACTAACTTTTTAAAAAATGAAGGAGTTTCAGAAGTGATAATTGGTGAGGTGTCAAGATTGATAGCTATTACCAAAATGGGAGTTAGCCCTAGCACCGAAGTAGAAAAGATTTTAAAGGATGCTGATTGTTCTCATGTGGGTAGTAAAAACTATTCTGATTTTAACGAGTTATTACGTAAAGAAAGAGAATTGGTGTGTGGTAGAACAATAAAAGATGTTGAATGGGATGATGCGAACCTTAATTTTTTAACCAAACATCGCTTTTATACTAGTAAAGCTTCTAAGCTTTGGGAAAAACAAAAAAGTAAAAACATAGCACAGCTTTTAAAGAAAAAGCAAAAACAAGCACAAGAAGCTGCTAAATTAAAACAGAAAAAAGAAGAGTTAGCGTACAAGAAAAATAAAATAGAGCTACCAGAAAGGGGGATAGAAACGATGTTTCGCGTAGCGATGCGTAATCATATAACATTAAGTGACATTGCCGATACAAAAGCTAATATTTTACTTTCGGTAAATGCAATTATTATTTCAATGACCTTGTCTACTTTAATTCCTAAGTTAGATAATCCGTCAAATCACTACCTAATTATTCCGACAATAATTTTTGTGATTTTTACAGTAATATCAATAGTCTTATCAGTTTTAGCAACCAGACCAAATGTTACTGAAGGAAAATTTACAAAAGAAGATGTAACCAATAAAAAAGTGAATTTATTATTCTTCGGAAATTTTCATCAAATGAAGTTGCCAGAATTTGAGTGGGCAATGAGTGAAATGATGCAAGACCGCGACTATTTGTATGGTTCACTAACTAAAGATTTGTACTTTTTAGGATTGGTTTTAAATAGAAAATATAAGTTATTACGAATTACCTATACAGTTTTTATGATTGGTATTTTGGTAAGTGTAATAGCTTTTGCTGTAGCCTTTAATATACAAGATAATGCTTCAAAAGTAGCGGAGTTAGTATCAGGATTGTTATAGACGATTATTTAAACTCTTGGATTAATTCATCAATAGTTATTGTTTTTTTAGCGTCAAAACTTTCTTGATAAATAACCTCTACGCGTAAAGCTTTTAATCCAGAAACTCCTTGTAGGTCTTCAACTTCTAATTTTTCTACTTTACCTAATAATTTTTTAGATTGAAGGTATTTAATGTATTTATTGTACTCATCAGCATCTTTATCTTGAGAATATACAATTGCTATTTTACCAGGAACAGTTAGTCGCTCTTCTGTTCCTTTTATATGAGCTTTGTCAATACGTTTTTTTATGATTTCGTAACGAATATTATAAGCGCCATCAACGTCAAACTGCTTTTCATCCATTCTAAATTTTATGGCTAATGGATTACTGTGAACTAAAATTAAAGAAGCAACTCTAAGCTTGTGTTCCATTTTTTCAGCAGCTTTTAAGGCAATGTTTTCCATTTCACACATTACTTGTAATTGCCATAACCTAAGGTTGTACAAGTATAGATCGTCGTATTTTTTCTCTTTTGTTAATGACTGTCCTATATACATGTTATACTCAACACCATCAGTTTTATAACGTTCAAAATAATGAGGGAACATTTGTTGTGCTTCTTCTTGTCTGGCATCAATAAAAGAAGCCAACTTATCGTTTAGTAAAGTAACACTGTCTTCATAGGCTTTACGTTTTTCGTATACTACTTGTAAATTAGGGTCTAAACGATTGATATATGATTCTACCAAGGAACTTAAGTCATTATTAACCATTTTTATATGATTAAAGACAGGGTAGATTTCGCGTTTCAAAAAGTCTAAAATGGCTATTTCATCACCAGCTTTCAATCCTTTTTTTACTTCAGATAAATATTCTTCAACTCTAAATCTTAATTCTTTATAAATTGGTAGGCTTTCAACTTTGCAGGCTTCTAACAAAACAGAAATAGCTAAAGAAAGTTGAGTATTTAAATCTTCTTTAATTGCATTATTCCTTGAAGTAGATGAATCTTTAATATCTGATTGACCATAAAAAGGATGGACGTCAGGGAAAATAATATCTTCAATTTTAACATTTTCCTTGGCTTCATATGACTCTCTATGGAATCTTTCGGCAGCCTCATAAAAACGCCATTTTACCGTTGGATGAATTGAGGTATAGTTTTCTTGAATTGTAGCTTCAAGTATGTTTTGATGTTCTTCTGAGAAACGATCAACCGCTATTTTAAACAACGGAATTAAGTTTTGTAGTTTATTTTGATTAATCGAGTTTAGCTCAAAAGGTCTTGGTGAAGCAAGCTCAATAATGGCTAAGCTGTTTTTAGCTGAAGCTAGTATAGGTACTAAAATAATACTACCAATATTTCTGTTTTTTAATCGCTGGTAAAAGTTTTTGTTTTCAGTTTTTTTACCATACTTTTCTACATCAGAAATAGCAAGAGTCTCGTTGTTTATGAAGAGTTTTTCTAAAAGATAATTACAGAAAATACAATCGCAAGAAACATCTTTTTCATAGTTTAAAACTAGACTTTCTTGTTTGTTAATATGCGAAGAAGAAAAATTGTTAGAGTCTGTTTCAAAAATGGAAAACCCTAAAGACAAGTCATTTATTCCAAAGAATCTACGAAATATTTCTTGTAGCGTATGAACTAAGTCATCATCTTTTTTTATGAGACTAGTTCTTATTTCCGAAATCATTTCATCGGTTGTAACATCGAATAAGTTCATGATTCCGAAGCCCTTAAAAATATAGGATTCAGGAGGGAATTTTTCTTTCCAAACGTCAATATCGTCAAAGTTGTCAAGTAAAAACTTAATGTCTTCTTCAGTTATTTTTGGAGCATTTTCGGTTGGATAAATCTTCATAAAGTCAGCATTAAATGCTGCCCGATATTTTTTTAGTGTGTTGGTTGTTTTATCTGGAATATCAAAATAAAAGGGACGTTTTATATCGATAGAGTAGTTGTACACGTCAGTTAAAATGATACTACAGGCATATTTATACATCAAATCACTCTCAAAATGACGAACTTTTAATTCGTAGTCATCTCCAGCATTTTGTAAAATTTTTTCAAAACGGCTAGTGAACTTAAAAGATGTAAAAGTAAACGGAATACTAACCGCTTTAATTTCATTTTCTAATAGTAATTCAGGAAATAATGGTTCTAGTAGTAACTCAATAGTATCCTTGTGTTTTTCTAATAAAGATTCATCAGAAAAACCATCAATCAACTCAGGAGCTTTTTTTGCTTCTCGAACTATATTTATTGAAGATTGATGATATGGATGTTCTTTAAACTCTTCACCCGCATATTTTTGAAATAAAGCAACAATCTTTTCAAAACTTATTTTAAGTTTAAAAGGGAGGTCTATATTCTGAATATCTCTAGTTCGTCTTATGTTCATAAAGCAAGAAAATGAATCTATACAAATTTACGAAATTGCTAACTAAATAGTCGTTTTTAGTTGTACTCCCTTTCAAAAAATCAAGAATAATCTTTACGTTTTGTTTAAAAATTAAAATCTGAAATTATAATCTCGAATTTTACCTTTTTTTCCTAGGCTATTAAATTTCCAGCTAAAACCTAACATAAAATATTGTTGTAATACTGTGCTTTCAGAATCTTCTATGTAGTTTGATGTTGCTCTACGTTGTGCATTGGTATTCTGATTCAATAAATCATAAGCTTTTAAACTAATAGTCCCTTGATCTTTTAATACCGAGTAGGCTAGGGTAGCGTTCCAAAACCATGAAGCTTTGTTAAAACCAATTACATTTGGATTGTAGGTGTAACGGATATCGTTTATCCATTCTAATTTCTTCGGAATGTTTGTTTTGGTTCTGATATCAACAGAATGTCTAGTGAAATTTCTGTTTTGTGTGGTGTTTATATCATATTTCGTGTTTGAAAAATCGATATCGTAACTACCTTCAATTGAAGCGATTTTATCCCATTCTAAAGTCGCTCTGAACGTAGGACTAAGAGATGTTGTTTTAGCTCCTTCTTTTATATCATTTAAAATATTGAAGTTTTTATCCGTTCTAATATGTGCACCAGCTCTAAGTTGAAGGCTTACAATAGAATCTAATTTTATTTTTTTGCTATAGCTACCTCCTCCTACAAAATCATAACCCCCGTTTGTGTTTTCATATGTAGTATTTCTAACTAAGTCATCATCAATAGATGTATTA
The DNA here is from genome assembly GCF_051200845.1 of Tenacibaculum sp. A30. Lineage (NCBI taxonomy): Bacteria > Pseudomonadati > Bacteroidota > Flavobacteriia > Flavobacteriales > Flavobacteriaceae > Tenacibaculum > Tenacibaculum sp. A30. The sequence goes on along the minus strand of NZ_CP195160.1, from coordinate 1,381,988 downwards.
GTGATTACCTGATCATTGTATAGACTACCTCTCATATAAACCCAAAAACCTGTTCGTGCTTGCCAATTAAATTTATTAAAATTGATATAAGCCGTATGGTTTTGAGTAGGCTTTAGGTTCGGGTTACCTGTAGTAATATTAGATGGATTGGTTACGTCAGAAAAAGGTTGTATCTGGTTTATATTAGGTGCGTTATTACTTAAACGGTAATCAAAATAAACAGATGCTTTAGAGTCAAATCGATATCTGAAACTAGAGTTAAGGTCTAAGTTGTTGTAATCCTTTTGTAAACTTAATTGAGGACGTAATTGATCGTTGTTTTCTAATGTTCTGTTTACAAAACCAGTTTCGAAATTAAAACGCCATTTTTTGGTTCTATACACTAATTCTACCGCAGGAGTTTTAGTAATGTCGTTATAAGTAAAGTCAGAACTTAAGTCAGTATTAAAGTTGCTGTATTGTTGTGTTGTGTCGTCAAAATCAAAGGTGTTTTCTTTGTTTTCTCGTTCATCACGTTGGTAGCGGTATTTTGCGTCTAAAAAGAATTTATTGGCTACTAAAGGGAAACGATATACGAATCGTGTAGTAATTCCCGTTAGGTTGTTTTCAATAGAACTTTTTTGGTCTCTAATTTCTGTACTCGGAGAACTCCCAAAAACTTCAATAGTAGATTTGTTAATCTCTTCTGTATCTGCTTTATCAATTCGGTTGGTAATCGAGGCTTTTATAAAGGAACCTTTGCTTCCCATCTTTTTTGTAATGTCTAACCTGTTTTCAAAGTTGTTAGCTTCAGATGTAGCGTAAGCTGTACTTGTATAGCTGTTTGTAAGTATATTGTTTTCATCTAAAGATTCTTCTTGCCTACGACTACTACCTTCACGTTTATTAAAAACGAAAGTAGGTCTAATGTTAATCAATAAGGTAGAGTCTATTTCAATATCAAACTCAGTGTCAAAACTATGATTGTGGTTTTCATCATCAGAAGAAGTAGTAGAATTTGAAAAATATTTTCTATCAGGTAGTGTGTATTCTCTATTGCTTTTTGATTCGTTATTAGAAGTACTACCAGAATAAAAATAGTTAGCATTTACATCTAATCCCTTACCAAATTCATCAGCATAGGTTGCTCCTGCTGTTTTCGATTTTATAATTCCACTTCCACCACCAAATCGTCTTCCGTTAATACTAAAACCTCCGTTTCCTCCAATCCAAATATTACCACCGCCACCAAACATTTTTTGAATCTCTCCAAAGCTGAATCCAGGAGAGTTAATATTGTTTGTACTAGCTAATACACTAAAACGTTGATTGTTGTCAAAACGATTTACCATAGCAGCTCCTTCGTAGCGTTTGTCAGTACCTACCCCTCCAGATACTCGACCAAACCAACCTTTATTGTTTTCTTTTTTAATGGTTAAGTTGATAGTTTTATTGTTAGCGTCTCCATTTTCGCCAGTAAAAGCTTCCGATTTAGATTTTGTATCAGTAATTTGAACTTTTTCAATAATGTCTTTCGTGAGGTTTTTAGTTGTGATACTAGGATCGTTTCCGAAGAAAGGCTTACCATTGACTAAAATTTTATTTACTTCTTTTCCGTTTACGGTAATTTTACCATTTTCATCTACTTCTACACCAGGGAGTTTTTTTAACAAGTCTTCAACATTAGCATCTTTTTTCGTTTTAAAAGATTTTACATTAAACTCTAAAGTGTCTTTTTTAACTGTGATAGGAGCTCTAGATTGAATAACAACTTCACTTAAGATATTGCTTTCTTCTTTTAATGAAATGGTTCCTAAATTCAAAGTAGAAGATTTATCAAGTTGAATTTGTTTTGAATAGCTGTCCATTCCTACATAAGAAATAAACAGTTTTACATTCTTATCGTATGATTTTCCTTCTAAAGAAAATTTTCCTTTGTCATTTGTAATTGTGTAGGTAACAATAGTGCTGTCTTTAACTCTTTCAAGATGAACTGTGGCAGCGTCGATAGGTGTTTGCTCTTTTTCAGAGTTTATAGTTCCTGTAATTTTGAACTGGTAAGATTGTGCTAAAATTGAACTAGTCAATAATAGCGTAAAAATAAAAAGTAGTTTTTTCATTTTTTATAGCAATTTGATTTTCAATTGGCTACAAATAAAGAGAAAAAACTACTTTCAGGAAGTTAAATTTTGTTAAAAATTATTTTTGACGGAAATAAATACTAATAGGTACTCCGTTAAAATTATAGTGTTCGCGTAATTGATTTTCTACATAACGCTTATAAGGATCTCTAATATACTGTGGTAAATTAGCAAAAAATGCAAACTGTGGAGTATGCGTAGGTAATTGCATACAGTATTTAATTTTGATGAATTTACCTTTGGTTGCTGGAGGTGGATTATGCTCCATAATCTCCAACATCGTTTCGTTTAATTTACTGGTTTGAATACGGCGTTTTCTATTTTCAAAAACATCCACAGCAGTTTCGATAGCTTTAAAAATACGTTGTTTAGTCAACGCAGAAATAAAAATAATTGGAACATCAGTAAAAGGAGCAATAGTTTGGCGGATTTTAGCTTCAAAATCACGCATGGTATTGGTTTCTTTTTCAACTAAATCCCATTTATTAACTAAGATTACGATTCCTTTACGGTTTTTCTCTGCTAACCAGAATATTTTTTCATCCTGACCTTCAAATCCGCGAGTTGCATCGATAACTAATACCGCAACATCACAATGTTCAACAGCACGAACAGCACGCATTACCGAATAGAATTCTAAATCTTCTTTTACTTTTGATTTTTTTCTGATTCCAGCTGTATCAACCAAATTAAATTCAAATCCAAAACGATTATATTTAGTATCGATAGAGTCGCGAGTGGTTCCCGCAATATTGGTTACAATATTTCTGTCTTCTCCAATTAAAGCATTAATAAACGATGATTTTCCTGCGTTTGGACGTCCAACTACAGCAAAACGAGGTAATTCGTCTTGTTTATCTTCGTTTTCGTCTGGTTCAGGAATTTCTTCAACTATAGCATCTAGTAATTCGCCAGTTCCACTTCCGTTAATAGAAGAAATTGTGTAGTATTCACCTAATCCAAGATTGTAAAATTCAACAGCATCAGCATCACGCATTGCATTATCAACCTTGTTTACTGCCATAAATAGAGGTTTTTCAACCTGACGTAAAATTTTAGCAACTTCAGCATCCATAGGAGTAATTCCTTGCTCAACATCAACTACAAAAACAATAATATCAGCTTCGTCAATAGCTAGCTGAACTTGTTTACGTATTTCTCCTTCAAAAATATCATCAGAACCAATTACATACCCACCAGTATCAATTACAGAAAATTCTTTTCCGTTCCATTCAGATTTTCCATAATGTCTATCTCTAGTAACTCCACTAACAGAGTCAACAATAGCTTCACGACGTTTTACTAGTCGGTTAAATAAGGTAGATTTTCCTACGTTAGGTCTTCCTACAATCGCAATAATACTCATTTTGCAAAAAAATTTGTGCAAAGATACAATTTCGCAAATGATTTATAATGAATTTTAGATAGTATATAGTTTTTGCTATATTGTTGGCGTTTAATATTTTATTTTAATGGATGATAAATTATACAACCAGATTTTTTTAAAACCTAGATTTCAGTTGGAATACGAGATGAATTCTCAGGTTTTATTGGAAGAAATTAAGAAGCACTTAAACGATGTTTCTAAGTATAAAATGAAGGTTGTAGATAATCATGTGGTGGTTGATGTACCCGAAAAAGAGTCGCATTTATGGTCGCCACAACTGCATATTGAAATAGAAGAAACTTCTGAAAGCACTTCGCACATTAAAGGATTATTTGGTCCGAAACCTCAAGTGTGGACTTTCTTCATGTTTTTACACTTTTTGGTGGGTACTGCATTTGTAATTTTTGGAATCGTTGCTTATAGCAATTGGTCATTAAAACAAATTAGTATGTTGCCCATTGTAATGTTGGTTGTATTGCCTATTGTTTGGGTAGCACTTTATTTAGTGGGTAGCTTAGGAAAATCAACCGGGAAAAAACAAATGGATGAACTAAAAGAGTACACCAAAGAATTGTTACGAACCATTAAAGAACGTTAATCTTTATAACCAAATCGTTTTAATTGACGCTCGTTAGAACGCCAGTTTTTGTTGATTTTTACATGTAAATCTAAAAATACCTTCTTGTCAAAAAACTGTTGAAGGTCTTTTCTGGCTTCAGTTCCAACACGTTTAATGGCACTTCCTTTATGCCCAATAATAATTCCTTTTTGAGTTTCACGTTCTACCATGATAACAGAACGGATTTTGATGATATTATCTTCTTCAACAAAGCTTTCAGTTTCTACTTCTACTGAGTAAGGAATTTCTTTTTTATAGTGTTGAAGAATTTTTTCACGAATCTTTTCATTTACAAAAAAGCGTTCAGGTTTATCGGTTAACTGATCTTTTGGATAAAAAGGAGGTGATTCTGGTAAAAGCTCAATGATTTTATAAAAAACGCTTTCTACATTAAAGTTTTCAAGAGCAGAAATTACATATACAAAAGAATTTGGGACTTTCTTTTTCCAATAATCAATTTTAGTTGCAACTTCCTCTTGAGTAGATTTATCAACTTTATTTAATAATAAAATTACAGGAATTTTACTATTGATGATTTTATTGAAAAAAGCCTCATTTTTTAATTCTGTTTCGCCTACTTCTACCATGTAGATAAGTACATCAGCATCTTCAAAAGCAGATTTTACAAAATCCATCATAGACTCTTGTAGCTCATAAGCAGGTTTTATGATTCCAGGAGTATCAGAAAACACAATTTGATAATCTTCACCATTCACAATCCCCAAAATACGATGTCTTGTAGTTTGTGCTTTAGAGGTAATGATTGATAATTTTTCACCAACCAATGCGTTCATCAAGGTTGATTTCCCAACATTAGGGTTTCCGATAATATTTACAAATCCTGCTTTATGTGTCATAGGGCAAAGATAAGTTGTTTTGAGTAAGAATTGTTGAATTTTATAAGCTTGTTATTGAGTGGTTTAAAAAATATTTTAAAAATAAATGCTTTTTTATTTGGATAAAACAAACAAAAGGGCGTATATTTGCAACCGCAAATCGCGGGATAGAGCAGTAGGCAGCTCGTCGGGCTCATAACCCGAAGGTCGCAGGTTCGAGTCCTGCTCCCGCTACTAGATAAGAGCAATCAGAAATGGTTGCTCTTTTTTTATTATATAATTTAAGAGCTTAGAAAGCATTATCTTTAATAAAGTTCTTAAGGGTTAAGTTAGATATGAATAAAAATTTTATGAAAAAAGTAAGAGTTTTAAGTTTAATTGTTTTGAGTTTGTTTTTTTTGTCTTGCAGTAGTGAAGATGAGTTAGAGAAGGAAAGAGGACCAAAATTAATAGTAAAAGTAAAGAACACTTGGATTGATAATACTGCTCCAAGTGAAAAAGTAGCCAATGCCAAAGTTTTGGTTTATGAAAGCCTATTAGATTTAAAAAATAAATTCAATGTAATAGCTGAAGGAACTACAGATCAAGAAGGTGAAGTAGAAATTACCAATAATGTGAGGTTTGATCAAAAATACTACATAGATGTTACAAAAGGATGTAGTAATAATTATTTGAGTATAGATTTTGGATTTGAGGAATTATATACTATTACTCCAAAAGATTCATATGATAGAGAATTAAGTACATTAAGACTTAGTATATATGAGACGGGAACTATTAAAATAACCAACAAGAGTATAAATAATTATTATGTTAATATTTTAGGGAATATTGTAGAGGTAATTGCAAGTAATGAAACAAAAATTATAGATTATTTCCCTACAAGTGATGTTTTCAATAGTTCTTTTGCATTGATTAATGAATCGACAGGAGAAAAATATGATACTACAAATTTTAAGTCGGTTTGTGATGAGGTTAAAGAGTATGTTATAGAATAATTTTTAAAGAAGATAAAGATACAGTAAGATGTAAATCTTTTGAATCTAAGTGAGAGCAGCCAGAAATGGTTGCTCTTTTATTTTGAACTATTTATAAATGAATGTTAAACTTTTTTTAATCTTTTGTGTTTTAGTAAATAAAGACATTACATTTACCGATTAAACATAATACAACTAATTAAAACCAATGAAAAAAATACTTTTTATCTTGTTGTTGGCCATCGGTACTATTTCTTACGCACAGGTACATGATCCTGTAAAATGGAGTACTTCAGTAAAAAAGATTTCCGATAAAGAAGTAGAATTAATTGCTGTTGCTACAATTCAAAAAGATTGGCACTTGTACTCGCAAGAAATTCCTGAAGGCGGACCAATTCCGACGTTATTTACTTTTGAAGGTGACTCACGTTACTTAAAAAAAGGAAATACAACAGAGCCAGAAGGACATGTAGTTGACGACCCTATTTTTGAAATGAAAATTAAATACTTCGATACCAAAGCTGTTTTTACTCAAAAAATCCGTTTAAAAACTGCGGAAAAGTTCACGGTTAAAGGAGCTGTTGAATACATGGTTTGTACAGGAGAAAACTGCTTACCTCCAAAAGAAGTAGAATTAGTTTTCAACGTAAATTAATCCCCTTACCCCATTAACATGATGAAAAAAATACTAGCATTTTTGCTTTGTTTTACTATTGGATTTTCAGCTCTTGGTCAAATTCACGATCCGATTCAATGGAAAACAAGTGTCGAAAAGGTTTCAGAAACAACGTATAATTTAGTAAGCACCGCAACGATTGAGGGCGAATGGCATCTGTATGCACAAGAAGTTCCGAAAGGCGGTCCAATTCCAACAACATTTACCTATGATGATGAGGGAGGTAAAATTAAAATTGTAGGAAACACTTCAGAACCTGAAGGGAAAATTAAGTTTACTACGCTTTTTGGAGAGGAAGGAATGAATATTAAATCCTTTGCTAAAAAAGCAGTTTTTAAACAAGAAATAGAGCTAATAGATGCTAGCGTAAACCAAATCAACGCATTTGTTGAGTTTATTGCTTGTACAGATGAAATGTGTTTACCTCCAAAAGAAGTAGACTTAGCTTTCGATTTAACAAAAGCTACCGCAGTAACAGCTTCTGTTGATGCAACAAAAGAAGCAAAAATAACAGGCGAAGTAGCTTCAAAGGAAACGAAAAAAGAAGAAAAGAAAGGTCTTTTAGGAATTTTCTTCATCGCCTTTTTATCAGGATTTGCAGCATTGTTAACACCGTGTGTATTCCCAATGATACCGATGACGGTAAGCTTTTTCACCAAACAAAGTAAAAGCAAATCACAAGGGATTCGAAATGCAATTATCTACGGATTGTCAATTATCGGAATCTACGTATTATTAGGATCGGTAGTAACTGCAGTATTTGGAGCAGATGCATTAAACGCATTATCAACTAATGTATGGTTCAACCTAGTGTTTTTCTTAATCTTGGTAATTTTTGCAGTATCGTTCTTAGGAGCTTTTGAAATTACTTTACCAAGTTCATGGGCAACCAAAGTAGACTCACAAGCAGACAGAGGAGGTTTAATCGGAATCTTCTTTATGGCACTAGCCTTAGCAATTGTATCCTTTTCATGTACAGGACCTATTGTAGGAACTTTACTAGTAGAAGCTGCTTCAAAAGGAGGAATTGCTCCTATCGTAGGAATGTTAGGATTCTCATCAGCAATTGCATTACCATTTGCGTTGTTTGCAGCCTTCCCAGGATGGTTAAACTCATTGCCAAAATCAGGAGGATGGTTAAACACCGTAAAAGTAGTTTTAGGATTCTTAGAATTAGCTTTAGCATTTAAATTTTTATCGAATGCCGATTTAGTACTACAATTACATTTATTAGAAAGAGAAGTGTTTATCGCTATCTGGATAGCTATTTTCGGAGCCTTAGCTTTTTATCTCTTCGGAAAAATACAATTACCACACGATAGTCCAATCAGTCATATTTCTGTAGGAAGATTAAGTTTAGGATTGATTGTTTTATCCTTTACTATCTATATGATTCCAGGACTTTGGGGAGCACCACTAAACTTAATTAGTGCTTTCCCACCACCACAACACTACAGCGAGTCACCTTATGGAGTAGGATTTACAAAAAAGGGAACAGCGAGTGTTCAACAAGACAATCACGAAGCTTTACCAGAAGGAGCACATTTAATGCCTCCTCACGATATCATATCATTCCACGATTATGACAAAGGGTTGGCTTATGCTAAGAAAGTAGGCAAACCGGTTATGTTAGATTTTACAGGACACGCTTGTGTAAACTGTAGAAAGATGGAACAAAACGTATGGGTAAAACCAAAGGTATTAGACGTTCTTAAAAACAAAGTAGTCTTAATTTCTTTGTATGTAGATGACAAGCGTCCTTTAAAAGATGATGAAGTGGTGGAATCGAAATTGAATCCAGGAAAGAAGTTAAAGTACATCGGACAAAAGTGGAGCGAGCTACAAACTATCAAGTACAAAGCCAACTCACAGCCGTTTTATGTATTGATGAATCATGATGAATCAAACATATCAGATCCTGTAGGATACATGCCAGATGCAGATGAATATTTCAACTGGCTTGAAGAAGGAATTACCAACTTTAAAAAATAATATAACTCAAAAGCATCTTAAATTTTTAAGGTGCTTTTTTCTTTTAAAGAAAATTTATTGAATGTAAAAAGCTCTTTTCTAGGCTCATTTTGAAATTAGCCTTATAATTCTTACCTTTGTACGATATGGTAGATACTACACACGAGAAAAAAAATCAACGAGTTTTTACATTCAACTTCCTTGTGTTCCGAAACCAGTCGGACAAGTTTATTCCACCAGGATTCTAATTTATTGCTTTTCTAAAAGGAAAAGATTTCAAACGTATTTACATTATTTTAAGTTCTATTTAAATTGATAGTACTGTAAAATATTCGGTTCTTACGAGTAGCTTTTTTGACATATTCGTACACTTTTCGCAAAAGTATATACTGCGCTAATAAATAATAAACCCCAAATAGGTAACACAATGTTTAAAAACTTCAATAAATAGTACTGAAGTTATTTATCGTTTAATCCTATTTATAAAAATCAAATTATGACAGTACACACTTACGATGCCTTCAATCGTATTACTCCTCTTGAAATGGAAAGAGTAACTAATTTTTTATATACACATCTTGAAAACTATGGAGATGAAAAAACAGCCATTCGCAAAGCGATTGATTATGCGGCTAAAGAAAGAACAGGATTAGGAGGTTATGTGTTTACCATAGAAGATAAAAATGAAATTGTAGGAGCGGTAGTGATAAATAAAACAGGAATGGACGAATACATACCTGAAAATATCTTGGTTTACATCGCTACTCATAAAGATTATAGAGGGAAAGGAATCGGTAAAAAGATAATGCAGCATGCTATCGATAATTGTAAGGGAGATATTGCTTTACATGTAGAAAAAGATAATCCAGCCAAGTTTTTATATGAGAAGCTTGGGTTTACAACTCCGTATTTAGAAATGAGACTAAAACGATAATATGAGACAGTTAAAAATAACAAAACAAGTTACCAATAGAGAATCAAAATCTATTGAAAAATACTTACAAGAGATAGGGAAAATTGACTTGATTACTGCTGATGAAGAAGTTGAATTAGCTCAAAGAATCAAGACAGGAGACCAAAGAGCCTTGGAAACATTGGTAAATGCAAATTTACGATTCGTTGTTTCGGTTGCTAAACAGTATCAAAATCAAGGTTTACGTCTTTCTGACTTGATTAACGAAGGAAATATAGGTTTGGTAAAAGCAGCAAGACGTTTTGATGAAACTCGTGGGTTTAAGTTCATATCCTATGCAGTGTGGTGGATACGTCAATCAATTTTACAAGCATTGGCAGAACAATCACGTGTGGTAAGATTACCGCTTAATAAGATTGGAAGCATCAGTAAAATAAATAAAGCTGTATCTAAATTAGAACAAAGTAACGAGCGTATGCCAACGCCCGAAGAAATTGCTAAGGTGTTAGATATGACTGTTTCTGACGTGAAACAATCTATGAAAAACTCAGGACGACATATTTCTATGGATGCTCCTTTAAAAGAAGGAGAAACTTCTAATTTATATGATGTAATAAGAGCTTCAGAAGCTCCTAAGCCAGATAAAGAGCTAATGCAAGAATCATTGCAATTAGAGATTAGCAGAAGCTTAGAAACACTATCTCCAAGAGAATCTGACATCATAAAATTATTTTATGGATTAGAGAATTACAGACCTATGAGTTTGACAGAAATAGGAGAAACATTTGATTTAACAAGAGAACGCGTACGTCAAATTAAAGAGAAAGGAATCAGAAGATTAAAACAAAGATCAAGAACTAAAGTATTACAAACATACTTGGGTTAATGAATCAAAGTACTAATTAAAAATACACAATATATATGTTAATAATACCAGTAAAAGAAGGCGAGAATATTGATAGAGCCATTAAAAGATATAAAAGAAAATACAGAAACACAAAGGTATTGCAAGAAATAAGAGAAAGAAAAGAATATACAAAACCATCAGTAAGTAAAAGAGCTCAGTTAAAGAAAGCTCAATATAAACAACGGTTTTTGCTAGAACAAGAAAAATAATTTTATGGATATACATTTTATTGATCTAATCATATTCATTACCTATTTAATTTTTATGCTTGGAGTAGGAGTATACTTCATGAATAAAAACAAATCAAAAGACGATTACTATGTAGGAGGAAGAAACATGTCTGCAGGCCATATTGGGTTGTCTGTTGTGGCAACTGATGTTGGTGGAGGTTTTTCTATCGGTTTAGGAGGTCTTGGTTTTTTAATGGGACTCTCCGGTAGTTGGATGCTTTTTACAGGATTGTTAGGTGCTTGGATAAGTGCCGTTTTTTTAATCCCAAAAGTATATCCGATAGCGAAAAAACATCATTTTTTAACATTTCCACAATCCTTAGCGCACCATTATAATGTAAAAGTGGCCTTAATTGCAGGAATCATTTCTCTTATAGGGTATATAGGTTTTACAAGCTCACAAATATTAGCAGGAGCAAAATTAGCATCAGCTACCTTTCCGTCAATCTCTATAACCAATGCAGTTCTAATCATGGGAGTTATAGCGGTAGTGTACACTGTTATTGGTGGAATTAAAGCAGTAATTTATACTGATACCATTCAATGGATAATTTTAATGGTAGGATTGATTGGTATAGGAATTCCAATTGGTTTTATCGAAATTGGAGGTTGGACAGCGATCAAAGAAACTTTACCGGCAAGCTTTTTATCATTATCAAACATAACGTTTATTGATATGTTTAACTGGGTTATTACTATTGTGCCTATTTGGTTTGTAGGAATGACCTTGTATCAACGAATTTACGCTTGTAAAGACGAAAAAACAGCAAAAAAAGCATGGAAAATAGCTGGGTTGTTTGAATATCCAATTATGGCTTTTATGGGAGTAGCTTTAGGATTATTTTCTAGAGTTGCTTTTGAGCAAGGAATGTTCTCGTCAATAGGTTACGCACCAGGTACAGAAATGGATGCAGAATTGGGATTGCCTTTGCTATTAAGAAGTATTTTACCAATAGGGTTAATGGGATTGATGATGTCAGCTTATTTTTCAGCAATTATGTCAACTGTAGATAGTTGTTTAATGGCGGCTTCAGGAAATTTAACAACGGATATTTTTGGGTATTTTAAGAAAAGTATCAGCATAAAAAATTCGCAAATTATTACATTTTTAATAGGAGGTTTAGCAATTTTATTAGCTACCATGATGCAAAATGTATTAGAGTTGATGCTGTATTCCTATGCCTTTATGGTATCTGGTTTGTTAGTACCTGTTTTAGGAACATTAGTACTAAAAAAGCCATCATCAACAGCTGCTTTTTATGCTATGATTATTGGTGGACTTACTACTTTAATATTGATTATCTTAGAGGTGAAATTGCCATTCGGTTTAGATGCTAATTTCTTTGGAATTACATTGTCAGCTTTGGTGTTCTCTATAATTCAATTTACTAGAAAAGAAAAGTAGTGGAAGCTTTACAAAAGAGTTTAGAAAAAGTTAGAAAAGAGTTACATCAACATCCAGAAATCTCTGGAGAAGAATATGAAACTCAAAAAAAGATAAAGGCATTTTTAGCCAAAAATGCTTCATGTACAATTGTTGAAGTTGCTGAAACAGGATTAGTAGCTGTTTTTGAAGGAAAAGAAAACGGGAAAATCATCATGTTACGTGCTGATATTGATGCGTTACCTATTCAAGAAGTAAATACGTTTCAACATCAATCAAAAAACAAAGGAGTTTCTCACAAGTGTGGGCACGATGGACATACAGCTATACTACTTGGAGTAGCAAATATGTTAACAAAGTTTCCAATTGAGAAGGGAAAAGTATTGCTGCTTTTTCAGCCTTCAGAGGAAAATGGAAAAGGAGCAGAAAAGGTCTTAAATGACCCTTTTTTCAAAAATATAAACATAGATTTTGCTTTTGCCTTACATAATTTACCAGGTTTTACAAAACATGAGATAGTGGTAAAAAGTGAAACGTTTACAAGCAATGTAAAAAGTGTAGCAATTCAACTTAATGGAAAAACAGCGCATGCTGCAGAGCCTGAAAAAGGACACAATCCTGCCAATGCGATTGCTACAATCTTAACCTTTGCTGAAAAAGAAAGTAAAAATTTACCAGAATCGTCCGATTTTATTTTGATAACTCCTGTTTATGTAACTATGGGTGAAAAAGCCTATGGAATTTCAGCAGGGTATGGAGAAGTTCATTTTACGTTAAGAAGTTGGGACACGAAACTGATTGAGGAAAAGAAAGAGAAGCTAGAGCAACTTCTAAATCAATTAGAATTAGAACATTCATTAAAAATTAAAACTTCTTGGTTTGAAGAGTTTTACTCAAACACAAATAATCAAGAAGCTGTTTCAATCATAAAAAAATTAGCAGAGAAGCAAAAGTTATCAATCAATGAAATTAAAACTCCGTTTAAATGGGGGGAAGATTTCGGGTTGTTTACTCAAAAATATAAAGGAGCCATGTTTGGATTAGGAGCAGGAAAAGACACACCAGCATTGCACAATCCAGATTATGATTTCCCAGACGATATAACTATGACAGGAGTTCAATTATTTTATAGCATAGCAAAGGAGGTATTAGACTCATGACACATACATCTTTTATAGAAATTTCCGAATCGGCAATTAAAAATAACATTGATTTTATTAAAAATCACCTAGGTAACGAAGTCACATTTTCTTCTGTAGTAAAAGGAAATGCCTACGGTCACGGAATTAGAATGTATTGCACTTTAGCATATAAATATGGAGTTCGACATTTTAGCGTCTCTGATGCTAATGAAGCTTATGAGGTAAAGAAAACATTGCCTCAAAAGGACGTAACCATAATGATTATGGGAATGATTCACAATAGTCAAATAGAATGGGCTGTTGAAAATAATATTGAGTTTTATGTTTTTGAAATAGATAGGTTACAAGTCGCTGTTGAAGCAGCAAGAAAACTTAAAATTCCAGCGAAAATTCATATAGAAATAGAAACAGGAATGAACCGTACGGGGTTTGTTTTAAAAGATATTGCTAAGGTTCTTGCATATGTTCAAGAAAATTTAGAGTACCTTGTTGTAAAAGGAATTTGTTCTCATTTAGCCGGAGCAGAAAGTATTTCAAACTACAAAAGAATTACCGATCAACAAAAGAAGTTTAGAAAGGCGATAAACAAAATAAATCAGCATGAACTTTTAACTCCTGATTTTCATTTGGCAAGTTCTGCTGCGAGTATTCGGTATCCAAAAACTAGATTTGACTTGGTGAGAATAGGGATTTTACAGTTTGGTTTTTTCCCTACAAAAGAAATTCTAGTCCATTATTTAAATAAACATAGAATTTTTGAATCACCTCTACAGAGGGTTATCTCATGGAAAACCCAAGTAATGGATGTTAAAACCGTAAAATCAGGGCAATTTGTAGGTTACGGGACTTCATTTTTTACCAACCATGAAATAAAAATAGCAATTGTACCAGTAGGATATTCATCAGGATATAGCAGGTCGTTAAGTAACAGGGGAAAAGTTTTAATTAGAGGAAAAAGGCACAATATTATTGGAACTGTTAATATGAACATGATGGCAGTTGATGTAACTTATGCAGATAATGTTGAGAAAGGAGACGAAGTTGTGTTAATAGGAGATCAAGGAGATAGAGAAATTACAGTATCGTCATTTAACGATTACATACAGATAATCAATTACGAGTTACTAACTAAATTACCAGATAATTTACCAAGAATTATAACAAAATAAGATGGCAGAATTAATAATACATTCTGAAAGAATAAAACAGAATATAAAAGATTTAAGCGACTTTTTTAAGTCAAATAATATAGAGTGGAGTTTAGTTACAAAGGTGTTTTCAGGAGACAAAACGTTTTTGAAAACGATCTTAACTAAAGACGTAATTAAGAACATAAACTCAGTAGGAGACTCAAGGTTGACAAGTTTACGAAACTTACGAGCTGTAAATCCAGATTTAAGAACCATTTATATAAAACCTCCTGCAGAAGTTTATGCTGATGAAGTAGTAGAATATGCAGATATTTCTTTGAACAGTTCATTATCTACTATAGAAGCCTTAAATCAGGCAGCTAAAAAGCAAAATAAAGTTCATCAAATCATTATTATGATTGAATTAGGTGAGTTAAGAGAAGGTGTTAGAAGAGACGATATTATAGACTTTTATGAAAAGGTATTCAATCTATCGAATATTGATGTGATCGGTATTGGATCAAACCTTGGATGTATGTATGGTGTTGAGCCTACGTATGATAAATTACTCCAGTTATCATTGTATAAAGAACTGATTTCAGCAAAATTCAATAAAGAATTAAAATATGTTTCAGGAGGAACGTCTATCACTTTACCCTTAATAGAAAATAAGGTTGTTCCTAAAGAAATTAATCACTTTAGAGTAGGGGAAGCTGCATTTTTTGGGTTAAGCCCGTTAGAAAACAAGCAGTTTAATAACTTGCACACCGAAACATTCGAGTTTTATGCTAATATTATTGAGTTAAAAGAAAAAAAACTAGTGCCAGACGGTATTATTAACGATGCGAATATTGGACATACGACTGATTATGATGAGAGTAACGTGCAAGAAACCTCTTACAAAGCAATTTTAGATGTTGGTCTGTTAGATGTAGATAAAGGTGATATTGAAGCAGAAGATAAAGACATTTCTTTTGTTGGGATTACCTCTGATATGTTAGTAATTGATGTTGGAACTAATAAAGATAAATCAGGAAATGTAAAATATAAAGTAGGTGATAAAATTAAATTTAAACCTAGTTATATGGGAGTTGCGAGATTATTAATCTCAAAATTTATTGATAAAGTATATAAAAATGACATGTAAATGTCTGCTATTTTGTTGTTTTAAAAACTCAAGAGTTCGTAGCTCTTGAGTTTTTTTATGAAAAACGTTCAACATGAAAAGGAGTGAGATCTGTACTTGTTTTTTTATGCGAAATAATTTCAGAAACTAATTTACCTGTCGCAGGCCCTAAACTCCATCCCATCATAGCATGACCAGCAGCTACTGTCACATTTTTAATTTTTGAAAGTCTGCCAATATATGGTAAACCATCAGGAGAACAAGGGCGTAAACCACTTTCTATATCCTTTCTTTCTTGTTGATTAATTTGTAGCCCGTTATAATAACTCTCAGCAGCATTCGCAATAGTATTAACTCTTTTAGTATTAATTTGACTATTAATACCAGCAATTTCCATAGTACCACCAAAACGCGTAAAACCATTCATAGGTGTAACTGCGACTTTAGCTTCTGTTAAAATTGCAGGAATATGAATACCCGTTTCTCTTTTTACATTAATTCGATAGCCTTTTCCTGCTTGTACAGGAATGCTTATTCCCAGTTTTTTAGCTAGTTTTTGTGTCCAAGACCCTGTTGTAAGCACAAACTCATCAGCTGTAATAGTATTGTTTTTTGTGTTGATTGATTTTATTTTTCCTTCTGAAATTTGAAAATCTATGACCTCCTCGTTTGCTAAGAAAGTCACACCATTGTCCTCTAAATAAGATTTCATTTTTAGCATAAATTCATTCGGAGTCATATGTGCATCAGAATGATAATATACAGCGCCTTTAATGTTCAAGTCTACATTAGGTTCTAGTTTTTGAATTTCTTCCTTTGTAAGATGTTCAACTTTTAATCCTTCTTTTATAGCAAGTTTCCCAATATTCCATTCTTCTTCACCCATTTTATCGGTTTTATAATACATCATTAAACCTTTGTGTTGGTAATGAAAATCGAAATCGTTGGAAGCTTTTAATTCTTCATACAAATCTCTACTAAACAGATTGATGTTTTTAATAACAGGGATAGAGCTAGCTACTTTTTTGGGTGTTGCAGATTTTTTGAATAGCCATGTCCATTGTAAAAAATCGTATTCTAAACGAGGTTTTATTGAAAAAGGACTGGTTGAACTCAGCATCCATTTAATACCTTTATTAATCATTCCTGGAGCTGCTAATGAAATAATATGACTAGGAGTAATAATCCCAGCATTTACGTGCGAAGCTCCTGATGAAAAATCAGATTTATCAATAACAGTAACTTTGTGCCCTTCTTTGTGTAAATAATATGCGGAACATAAACCGATGATTCCTCCGCCAATAATAACAACTTCTTTATTCATAAAAGATCTCTCGACTACGCTCGAGATGACATGTCGTTGCTTATAAATTATTTTAATTAGTTGATTAGCTAATGAGAAAATGAGTTTACAAACTATTTCATTCGCATATTTACTCATTAACTAATTGTCTCATTTGTTTATATTACTTGAAAACCATGTGCGTATGGATCATCTTCATCATCAATAACAATGGTGTTGTATCCATACACTTTTGCCCATCCTTGAATACTAGGAATGATAGCTTGTTTACCATCTAAGGTAGTTTCTTTTTCAACACGGCCTATAAACTTACTTCCAATGAAACTTTCGTGAATAAATTCTTCGCCAAGTTGTAATTTTCCTTTAGCATATAGTTGCGCTAAACGAGCTGAGGTTCCTGTACCACAAGGGCTTCTGTCAATCGCTTTATCACCATAAAAAACAGCATTTCTACCTGATGATGTTGGATCAATAGGATTACCTGTCCACAGCATATGCGTTACATCCCTGATGGTGTCATTTTCAGGATGAATAAACATGTTCGGGTATTTTTCATTGATTCGATCTCGTACAACTTGAGAGTATTGTATAATTTTAGAAGCAGTAATATTGTGTACTCCCGAGAAGTTTTTTTGAGGATCTACAATAGCATAGTAGTTTCCTCCATAAGAAACATCAAAAGTGATTTCTCCTAGTTCAGGACAATCCACAGTTAAACCTTCTGCTGCTAAGTAACTTTTAACATTTGTTAAACGAACCCAATCTACTTTTTTATCTGTTTGTTGGTACTCTATTTCGACCAAACCTGCAGGAGCTTCCATTTTTATTTTCCCTGGAATTTTTGGTGTTACCAGTCCTTCTTCGATAGCTATGGTAATAGTTCCAATTGTTCCATGACCACACATGGGTAAACATCCAGAAGTTTCAATAAATAAAATAGCAAAATCATTTTCGGGATTGTGAGGAGGGAATAAGATGGAACCGCTCATCATATCATGTCCGCGAGGTTCAAACATTAACCCTTTTCGAATCCAGTCGTATTCTTTTAAAAAATGTTGACGTTTTTCGCTCATATTGGCTCCAATTAAGTTAGGGCCACCACCTGCAACAACTCTTACAGGATTTCCGCAAGTGTGTGCATCAACGCAAAAAAAAGTTTTTCTCATACTAAATTGAATCGCAGTTTGTATGTTTTCTAAAGAAATTATTGAAAGTTTATTATATCACTTGTTCTTTTGTGAGTATACCGTTTACGGAGCGTAAAATTTGTAAAGGGTTCTCATTCTTTAATTCATTGGGTAATAAATTGTTGGGCCAATCTTGATAACTAAATGGTCGTACCCAACGTTTAATTGAATTAACCCCAACAGCGGTAAATCGACTGTCTGTTGATGCTGGATAAGGGCCTCCGTGAACCATTGACGGGCAAACTTCTACACCAGTTGGAACTCCGTTGAAAATAATTCTTCCAACTCTATTTTGTAAAGCAGCGATTATTGTTGGATAATTTACAGCTTCATTATCATCAGAAATTACCGTTCCTGTAAGTTGTCCTTCTAAGCTAGAAATAATTTCTTCTAATTGCTCTTTATTTTCACATTGCACTACTATAGAATAAGGTCCAAATACTTCTTGATGTAAGGTTGGATTTTCTAAAAATGTTTTTCCTTCAACTGTAGTTACAATTTGAGTAGCATAGTTAGCTTGTACTTCTTTAGTGTAGTTTGCAGCAATAGTAATTCCTTGTTGTGAAATCGCTTTGGTTTTGTTGTTCTCATAAGCACCTATAATATTAGGATGTAACATACAAGATGGATTAATTTCCACAATTTTATCAGCTAAAGAATCGATAAAATTAGTTAAGCCATCACTTTTTATTCCTAAAATTAATCCAGGATTGGTACAAAATTGTCCAGTACCTAAAGTAATAGAATTTGCATAAGTGGTAGCCAAACTATCAGCATTATTTTCTAATGCTTTTGGTAATAGTATAACTGGATTGATACTTCCCATTTCAGCAAAAACAGGAATAGGTTCTTCACGTTTAGCAGCTAAGTCTAATAAGGCTCTACCTCCTCGAATACTTCCGGTAAAACCAACAGCTTTTACTTTTGGATGAGAAACTAATTGTTGACCTACTTCTATACCACTTGAATTTAAATTAGAAAAAACACCGTTTGGCATTCCTGTTTTTTCTGCAGCTTTAATTATAGCTGAAGCAATAAGTTCACCTGTACCAGTATGCATAGGGTGCGATTTTACTATCACAGGACAACCAGCAGCTAAAGCCGCAGCAGTATCACCACCAGCAGTAGAATAGGCAAGAGGGAAATTACTTGCTCCGAAAACAACTACAGGTCCTAAAGGAATATTTAGTTTGCGAATATCTGATTTAGGTAGTGGTTCTCTATCTGGAATAGCAGTGTCAATAGTAGCGTCTACCCATGAACCTTCTGAAACTAAATCAGCAAAAGAACGGAGTTGAAATACAGTTCTGCCTCGTTCTCCTTTAGCGCGTCCTTCTGGTAAACCAGATTCAGAGCAATAGGTTTGAATTAACTCTTCATCTAGAGCTAAAATTTCATCAGCAATGGCATTTAAAAATTCAGCTTTTCTTTTTCCAGAAACAGTTCTGTATGTTTTAAATGCTTCAGAAGCTAAATTTACAGCGTTATCAATTTCTTCGGAAGTAGCTTCAGTAAAAACAGTATCATTTTCCCGATTTAATTCAGGGTTGAATGTTTTGTAAGTTATAGTTCCTGAGTTGGATAATTGATTTCCTATATAGTTTTTTCCTGTAATCATATATAATGAGAAAATGGTTTACTTAGTGAGTAGCTAATGCTTTATAATTAGGTAATGTAGGTCTGTTTTTTAATCCAGTTTCTATCACTTTTAAAACATGTTTACGTTCTTCACCTATTAAAGGTAATCGAGGTGCTCGCACATTTTCAGTTCCAATACCCGTAGCTACTTCTGCTAACTTAATATTTTGTACTAATTTAGGGTTTATATCTAATTCTAACAATGGTAAAAACCAACGATAAATTTCTAATGCTTCTTGTATACGACCAGCTTTTTGTAATTCGTAAATAGCTACAGTTTCTTTTGGAAAGGCACAAACTAAACCAGCTATCCAACCGTCAGCACCCATTAGTAAACTTTCTAAAGCAATGGTGTCAACTCCTGTCATAATTTTTAAACGATCGCCAAAACGATTTTTAATTCTAGTAATATTTGTGGTATCTCTGGTAGATTCTTTAACAGCTTCAATGTTGTCACATTTTAGTAGTTCTTCAAACATGTCTAAAGTAACTTCAATCTTATAATCTACCGGGTTGTTATACACCATAATAGGAAGTGATGTATTGTTAGCCACAGCTTTAAAATACTCAACAGTTTCTCTGTCACCAGATTTATAGCGCATAGGAGGGAGCATCATTAAACCGTTGGCTCCATCTTCTTCCGCTTTTTGGGCTGCTTCAATAGCTCCTTTGGTAGTTTGTTCAGCTATATTTATTAAAACTGGAACTTGATTGTTAACTAATTGAGCCGTAGTTTTAGTCAATGTTCTTTTTTCGTCGTCAGATAAAGTACTGGCTTCTCCTAAAGTACCTCCTAAGACAATTCCGTGTACACCAGCTTCTAGTTGTGCTTTAATGTTAACTTCAAACATGTGTAAATCTAAAGTATCTTCATTTGTAAACTTTGTAGTTACTGCAGGCATCACACCTTTCCAATTTATACTCATGGTAATATTGTTTTTTATGCAAAGTTATAAGGAATAGGAAGTCTCTTTTAACGTCAAATTATCTTATAGTAATATAATATTATCTTTTTTTGTTTATTTTGAGTGTTTAGTTAATAGTATTTGCATATTTTTGAAAATAAATAAGAAAATTATTAATGAAAGTTTTACCATTTCAAATACCCAAAACTCATAATATAGGATTGATTTATCAGGAAGATTGTGAGCAATATTTTTATGATAAATTACATCAGCATGAAGAAATACAATTGAGTGTTATTGTCAAAGGAGAAGGGACTTTAATTGTAGGTGATACAATTAATAAATATGAGTCTGGAGATGTTTTAGTACTTGGGAGTAATTTACCGCATGTTTTTAAAAGCGATGCTTCAAAAATAAATGAGTCTTTTATGATTTCATTGTTTTTTACAAAAGATTCTTTTGGGAAGGATTTTTTTCTGCTAGATGATTTTATAGAGTTAATTCCTTTTTTTGAAAAATCTGTAATAGGATTTAAACTTTCAACATATAAGGAAGAAGTGATTAATTTATTCCTGAGTTTACAAAAGGCAACCAATCTAGAACGTTTTATAGGTTTACTTCAAATTTTAAAAATAATTATTGATGCTGAAACCAAAGAACTGGCAAGTTTTATTTACCCTAAAAAATATACTGATAATGAAGGAAAGCGTATGCGAGACATTATGGATTTTACCATAAATCATTTTAATAAAAATATCGATTTATATGAAATCTCTGAAAAAGCCAACATGACTCCCAATGCCTTTTGTCGATATTTTAAGCAACGAACAAACAAAACCTACTTTACTTTTTTAAATGAATTGCGTATTGAAAATGCTTGCAAACTATTAAGTTCTGATAAAAGTATGGCGATTAGTGAAATAGCGTATCAGTGTGGATTTAACAATCTGTCTAATTTTAATCGAAAATTTAAAGAGGTAAAAAGTATGAGTCCATCAATATTTAGAAAGAATAACTGATGAAAATGAGTTTTTGTAAAGTCAAAATAATGATGTTTTTAAAAATTAACATAAATTTTAATGCCTCTTAACTATATTTGATGTTTATATCATCAAGTTATGTTTCTTAGTAAAAGAATTGCTTATTTAACATTGTTAGTTTCATTAATGTCTTCTGTAGTTACTGCACAGGAAACATTACCTATTTATGCCGATTATTTATCAGATAATGTGTATTTATTGCATCCTGCTGCAGCTGGAATAGGCGATTGTGGTAAAATACGTTTGACAGCTCGTCAACAATGGTTAGGAGTAGATAATGCTCCTTCGTTACAAACAGCTAGTTTTCATACCAAATTAGGAGAATATTCCAATACTGGTTTAGGTATTATTCTTTTTAACGATAAAAATGGATATCATTCACAAAAAGGAATTCAAGGTACCTATGCTTATCATATAGATATGGGGAATGAAAATTTGTTTAACCAGTTGTCATTTGGATTATCGTTTTCTGTAGTTCAAAATGAAAGAGATCAACGAACTTTTATAAATGATCCTGCGGTTAATCAGGTAATTGAAAGTGATTTCTATTTTAATGCAGATTTTGGTATGGCATATCATAAGAATGGATTGTCATCTTATTTTACCATAAAAAATATCTTTTTATCAGCAAAAAATAACTTGGATTCCAATTTTGAATCACCAAATCTTAGAAATTATATTTTAGGAGGAGGCTATTTCTTTGGAGATAGAGAAAAGCTACAATTTGAACCATCTTTCATGTTTCAATATAAAGAACAAACTCAAGAGAAAATAGGAGATATAAACTTTAAGGTATATAAAACTCTTGAAAACATGCAATTGTGGGCAGCGTTATCGTATAGAAGAAGCTTTGATAGTAGCATTTTTGGAAATTCTCAATACATAACACCTATTGCAGGGGTGAATTATAAAAACTGGATGTTTGCTTATACATACACGCAACAAACAGGAGATATAGTCTTTTCGAATGGAGGATTTCACCAATTGTCTTTAGGACTAAATCTTTTCTGTACAAAAAGAAGAGCAGCAGCGTGTCCGAATATCAACGGAAGTTTTACGTATTAAAAATCTAAATAGTCAATATTACTGTTTTTGTAATCTTTAAGGATATTTTCTAAAACAGATTTATCTTTATTAATGTAGAAGATGTTTAATGACTGGTTGTTAGTGCTATTATTAACAAGGTTTTGTTGAGAGAGCACATTTTTAACCTGTTTTGCCACAGCTTCACCAGAATCTATAATTTGGATATTTTCACCAGTTATTTTTCGTATTTGAGGAAGCAAATAAGGATAATGAGTACATCCTAAAACAATGTAGTCACATTTATTTTCTAGCATTGGATTGATGTACTTTTCTAGCAAAGAAGTCATTTCTTCAGATTCCATTTTTCCATTTTCAATCAACTCAACTAAACCTTCACCAACTTGTTCTATTATGGTAATTTGATCACTTAATTTTGAGGTCGTTTTTTCAAATAAAGCACTGTTTAGTGTTCCTTTAGTAGCTAATATTCCAATAGTGCCTGTTTTTGTTTTTAAAGAAGCTGGTTTAATTGCTGGCTCAATTCCTATAAAGGGAATATCATAATTTGCTCTTAAATATTGAATAGCATTGGTAGTAGCGGTGTTACAAGCAACCACAATAATTTTGGCTCCTTTTTTTATTAAAAACTCTGTGTTTTTAACAGACAGGTCAACAATTTCTTGCGTTGACTTTTGACCGTAAGGGGCATTCTTACTGTCAGAAAGGTATATAGTATTTTCATTTGGTAAGAGTTGATGAATCTCTTTCCAAATAGAAGTACCTCCTATACCAGAGTCAAAAATACCAATAGGTTTTTGTGTGCTATTCATAGTATAACAAAAATAAAAATCCTGCTGTTTTCAGCAGGATTTTTTTATAAAATATTTGTTGTTTCTTAGAAACCTAATTTAGATTTTACAGCGTCGTAAATATCTTCTCCTTTTTCGTAAACGATTAAACCTTTACCTGGAGCAGCATCAAAAACATAGATAATTCCTTTTTCAGCAGCTACAGCTTTAATAGCATCTTCAGCTTTTTGTAAGATAGGAATCGTTTTTTCTTGGTACTTCTTTTGCATTTCTTGACCTGCAGCTTGCTCAGCTTGCGCTATCTTTTGTCTGTCTTGTTGAACTTCAATAGCTCTTTTTTGGTTTTCTTCTTGAGTTTGACTCTTACCTTCAGCTTCGTATTTTTTAATCTTAGCCTCTAGTTTTTTGTACATAGTTTCAATGTCGTCACGGTATGTTTTGTTTAGCTTTTCTAACTCTGCTTTCATAGCTTTTGTTGCAGGCATTTCAGCTAATAATTTATCTGTGTTAATATGTGCAGTTTTTTGCGCATTTGCCACACCACCTAATCCAACAGTAAAAATTGCAACTAATAATAACGTTTTTAAATGTTTCATCTTTGTTTTAATTTAATTAATGTTCTTTATTCTTGATTTATTTGTTCTCTTCTTGATCTTCTTGTTCTTTTTTCTTTTTAGCTTCTTCTTGAGCTTTTAATAATGCAGCTCTTTTTTCTTGTAATAATTTTCTTTTGTCTGCTCTTTCTTTTAAGCGTTCTTGCCTTTTTTCTTCAATTTGTTTAATTTTAGCAAGCCTGTCTTCTTCTCTCTTTTTTTGTAAATCTTCTCGAAGCTTTATTTTTTCTTTTTGTTCATCACTCAAATTATCATTTTTAAGTAATGCTTTTCTAGCTTCTATTTTATCTTCCTTAGCTTGTTTTTTCTGATCAATACTAATCATTTGTACAACAAGGTCGCTAATATCGTGTTTTTTGTTTGAATACAGCATAACCAATTCACTTGATTTATCGAAAACGAAATCATATTGTTTTCGAGAAGCTATTGTTTGTACTGCATTGTATACTTGGTCTTGTACGGGTTTAATTAATTGCTTTCTTAAATTGTACATATCTCCATTCGGACCAAAGTATAAAGATTCTAACCTTCGTAAAGATTCTTGTTTAATGGTTATGTCTTCTTCACGCTCTTCTATTAATTCTTTGGTTAGAATTGCTTTTTCGTTAGAGAGATCAGTTTTTAAAACCTCAATGGCACGGGCTTCTTTATCTAATGTTGTTTTCCATTTTTCAACTTTAGCATCTAGTGCATTTTGTGCATCTAAATATTCTGGAATATTTTGAAGAATATATTCCATATCAATATACGCAATGCGTTGATTTTTCTGGGCAACAGTTATACTTGTAATAAGTAAAAGAACGATTGATAAAATGCTTTTTTTCATCTTGTATAATGTGTTTAGAAAAAACCGTGCCAAAACCTAGACACATTACAAATGTATGGTTTTAGAACTGTCTTCCAATTATAAAATGCGTTTGCCAACCTGATTTTTCGCTTAAACCTGGTAACGGATCGAACCCATGTGCGAAATCGATACCTAATAAACCAAATGCAGGCATAAATATACGAACACCAACTCCTGCTGAACGTTTTAACTTAAACGGATTAAAAGTGCTAAAATTGTCATAAGAGTTTCCTGCTTCTAAAAATCCTAAAGTATAAATAGATGCTGAAGGTTTATCAGTAATAGAATAACGTAACTCTAATTGAAATTTGTTATAAATAGCTCCACCATCTAAAGAAGAAATACGATTGTTTTCGTATCCTCTTAATCCGATAGTTTCACGACCGTCTAATTGACCTTGTGCAATACCATCTCCACCAACAAAATATCTTTCAACAGGGGTTAAACCAACTTCACTATTGTATTTTCCAAGATACCCCATTTCAAAATTAGACATTAAAACTAATTTATTTGCTAATGCAGTGTACCATTTTCCTTTAGCAGAAATTTTATAGTACTCTAACCACTTGTATTTATCAGCTAGGTATGCTTGTCTTTGTTCAAGTGTAGGGTTTTCAGGTTCTGAATAATCTTTTCCGTTAACTAAAGAGTAAGGGAATGTAGCTTTAGCACGTAAAGTGAACTCTGAACCATAGGTAGGGAAAATTAAACTAGGACCTGCAGAGTTACGGCTTAGTGCAACGCTATAAGCTAAGTTGTTTAAGTCTCCTTCACTAAGAATATCATTAGAAGAACCTACACGATAACCGTAGTTGTTAAGCTCTATTCTTTGGTAACTAATGTTTTGAGAAAGGGTAAAATAGTCATCAGGCCACTTTAAACGTTTTCCTAAACCAATAGAAGCTCCAATAATACTTAAACTTTCATTTTTATTTACATCATACGTGTTGTAATCGAAACGATATTGGTTTGATAAGTATACAGAGAATGATAACGATTGAGGTGTTTTACCTCCTAACCAAGGCTCTGTAAAAGAAAAACTATACGTGTTATAAGTTCTACTAGCTTGTAAACGTAGTGATAAACTTTGACCGTCTCCCATAGGTAATGGTTTGTAAGCTTCTTTGTTGAAAATATTTCTCATAGAGAAATTGTTAAAAGAAAGTCCTAAAGTACCAATGAAAGATCCTCCACCATAACCACCTTGAAGTTCAATTTGACTTCCTCCTTTTTCAACTACAGAGAATTCAATATCAGCTGTTTTATTTTGATAATCAGGTTTTACATCAGGAGTTACATTGGTGTCAAAAAATCCTAATTGTCCTATTTCACGGATAGAACGAATAATGTTTTCACGACTAAACAAATCGCCTGGTTTTACACGTAATTCTCTAAAGATTACATGGTCGTTTGTTTTTTCGTTACCAGCAACGCTTACTCTTTTAATGGTAGCTTGGTCATCTTCTCTAATACGAACTTCTACTGTAATTGAGTCGTTCTCAACTTTGGTTTCAATGGCGTTTATTTGAGAAAATAAATATCCGTTGTTGTGGTATAAGGTTTGAATATCTTGAGAATTAGGAGTTCCATCACCAGAAATACGTTCTTTTAGCACTTTTCCGTTGTAAATATCTCCTTTGTCAATTCGTAATAAACTACTTAATTGCTCATCGGTGTATGCTTTATTTCCTATGAAAAGAATTTCATTAAAGCGATATTGACGTCCTTCTTCTAAGTCTATTTCAAGATTAATTGTGTTGTCATCATTCCATACAACTTTATCAGATAAAATACGAGCGTCACGATATCCGTTTTCACTATATTTTTCAAGAATACTCTCTAAATCTGCTTTATAGTCATCTAGTATATATTTAGAAGCTTTCCAGAAACGACCAAAAATTTTACGTTTGGTGTTTTTCATAGCGCCTCTTAAAGTAGCATTAGATAAAGCTTGGTTACCATTAAAATTGATTTCTTTAATTTTTACACGATTACCTCTATCAATAAAAATAGCCATACTAACGGTGTTAACATCGGTAGTGTCTTTTTTCGTGTCTAAAGATACTTTTGTTTTTAAGAAACCTTTATCGGTATATTTTTTTTGAATGTAATTACGAGTGGTTACAATAAGGTTGTCGGTAACCATTGTACCTTTTTTTAATTCTGTTTCTTTTTTTATCTCTTTAACTTGTGCTTTTTTTACACCAGTAATGGTAACATCGGTTAATTGAGGTAGTTCAGTTACATCGAATTGAAGGTAAACAGTTTCTCCATCACGTTTAGATAAGTATACATCTACTTCACTAAATTGCTTGCTTTCGTATAGCTTTTTAATGGCACTAGTAAGTTTGTCTCCAGGTAGTTTAACTGGTTGTCCTTCAGTTAAACCAGTATAAATTCTTACGGTTTGTTCGCTAAATTTTTGTAAACCAGTTACAGTTATGCCTCCTAAAATATACTCTTTTCCTTTTTCGTAGGATATAATATTTGTAGCGGTGCTATCTTTAGGTGTTAGGTCTTGTGCTTGTGTACTCACCGTTAAAAAGGTGATAAAAAATACTAGTAAATACGAATATTTATTCATTGGTTTCAATCTGTTCACTGGTTTTTCCAAATCTTCTTTCTCTATTTTGATAATCAAGTATAGCGTCGTAAAGGTGCTCTTTTCTATAATCAGGCCATAGCACATCAGTAAAATGTAATTCGGCATATGCTATTTGCCAAAGTAAATAATTACTGATTCTTTGTTCCCCACTTGTACGTATCATTAAATCAACATCGGGCAAATTAAACGTATATAAATGATTATTTATAATTTTATCGTTAATTTTTTCAATTTCTATTTCGTTATTAACAACTTTTTTGGTTATGTTTTTGATTGCGTTAACAATTTCTTCCCTCGATCCGTAGCTTAAAGCAAAGGTTAACGTAATTTTAGTGTTGTTTTTTGTAGCATCGATAACATTAGCTAATACTTTTTGAGCATTTTTAGGTAAGCTAGTTAAATTACCAATAGCATTTATTTTCACGTTTTTACGTTGAAATTCAGGAAGTTCTTTTTTTAAGGTAGTAACTAACAAGCTCATTAAAGCATCGACTTCTAATTTTGGACGATTCCAATTTTCAGTAGAAAAAGCATAAAGAGTTAAGTATTTTACTCCTAGTTCTGAAGCTGTATCAGCAGTTTCTCTAATAGCTGTTAATGCGTTTCGATGACCAAAAACACGTTGCATTCCTTTACTTTTAGCCCATCTACCATTACCATCCATAATAATAGCAATGTGGTTTGGTATGTTTTGTAAATCAATGCGCTGTAATTTTTCTTTCATAGTTATTCCGCTATTCCACCGAAACAAGGTGGTCTTCCGAAGGTGTAAACAATAGAAACTCCTGAAAAAGTATACCAGTCATTTCCATTACCTCCAAAATCTAATGAGTTTATTTTATCTGTTGTGTAATCTAAATCATCTTCAAATGTAAAACGCACACCAGCTTCAAAAGCAATAGCAAAGTTATCTGCTAATCTTCCTTTTAAACCAATACCTACGGGTAAAGTATACGAGAATTTATTTTTTAAAGAAATAGTATTGTTTGAGGTTTGAGAACCTGGACTTTTATAGTTAAAAGCAGCAATTTCAGCCAAAATATAAGGGGTAAAAGTGGTTCTGTAATCACTAATATTGTAGTCAAAAAAGTTAAATTCTACACCAGCAGCAAATTCATGTACGTTATTAGAAAAGCTGAAGCCTCTGTTTTGACGATAAGGATTGCTAGCATCGGCATCATCTCCAGAAATTGAAATGTAAGTGTAGGTACCTCTTAGTGCAATTCGAGGGTTTAAATTGTACTTATAAATAAGACCACCAGCGAATTTATTCGGGTGTATGTAGTTTGTGCTTCCTATATCTCCCACATAATTAGAACCACCGGCAAAAATACCGATTTCATGAATTTGTGATTGTAAAGGTGCAACTAAACAAACAAATAATATTGATAGAATAAGTCCTCTCATTGTAAAATAGCGTGCAAATATAGGGAATTGAATTTGCTTTAAAAAGTTAATAATCCGTCTTTTTGATTAACTTTTTTTTTGTGAATTTATTGTAATTGTATAAGTTATAAGCCTTCATTTCTTGTGTCTTCCCCCCATAAAAGTTTTCCACGTAAGGTTTTTAAATGGGATTGATTTTTAGGTAAAATACTTTTTATAGTGAAAGAAGCTTTTTTAATTTTGATCTTAGTTTCTTTTGAAACCGTTGCGATACGGGAGTCTAACGAGACTAAAAAATCTTTTTCACGGGCGCTAACTTCAAGGTGTATTTCTGTGTCATCAGGAATAACCATCGGACGAGCATTCAAGTTATGTGGTGCTATAGGAGTAATAACAAAACTTTTTGAGTTTGGTAAAATTACGGGGCCATCGCAACTTAATGAATATCCTGTTGAGCCAGTTGGAGTTGCTATAATTAAACCATCTGCCCAATAATTGGTTAAATATTCTTGGTTTAAGAATGTTTTAATTCCTATCATCGAAGTAGTATTTCTTCTAGCTATAGTTACTTCGTTTAATGCAAAGTTGAGCTCAGAAAAATCTTCAGTATTTGGAGAGGTTTCTATTTGTAATAATGAACGTTCTTGAAGTGTGTATTCTTTTTTAAGTACTAAATCAATAGCTTCTTCAATTTGATCTTTTTGAATGGTTGCCAGGAAACCCAGGCGCCCAGTGTTAATTCCCATGATAGGGATATTCAAATCACGTATGTAGGTAACGGCTCTCAAAATAGTACCATCTCCTCCAATAGTGAACATCACATCAAACGTGTTTGATAAATCATTAAAATGTGAGTAAGTAGGGTATTTTTTGTTTAGTGAGTCGTTTTCAACAAATAAATCGTAAAACTGTTGCTCAAAAAAGGCAACGATATTGTGTTTTTCTAAAACATCTAAAAGAATTTTAACTTCTTTTTCTGCTAGTGTAGTATAAGCTTGTCCGTAAATAGCTACTTTTTTCACTGGTAAAAATATTTTTTAGAAATTACATATCTAGGTATTTCCTTAAATAGGCAGCTCTATCTTTAAGCTCTTCTAGATAAAAGTCGTCTTCGTGTTGTGTGATAACGTTATAGTCGTATCGGCGAAACGTTTGAATAATTTCATTTATTTCTTCAGAAACAATTCTAAGGGTGACTTCTATGTTGTCTATATTTTCAGAAGAAATATAAGCTCCTAAAAGTTTTCCGTTGTTAGTTTCTACAATTTGAGTTATTTGACTCATAGAGTAGTCGCTCTTAGGTTTGTCTATTATTAGAGTTTGACTTTCGTTATGTATGAAAGGGCTGTTGGCAAAAGCATCTAAAATATCACTTAGTTCATAATAACCAACATAGTTCAGGTTTTTGTCTAAAACAGGGATTAAATTAGAGTCGTTATCCGCAAATAATGCGATTAAATCAAGTAAAGTCGCTTTTTCATTTGTGTAAAAGTGATCAAACATGTAAGTGTACTCATTTAGCGTACGGTTTTTATTTTCAATAGTTTGAATGTCACTTTCAGGCAAGCAGCCAATTAACTTACCATCTTCAACTACTGGAATATGCGTTATAGGTAAGTCTTTACACACTTGTTGAGCACTTTTTACAGAGCTGTTTAATGTGAGTGCTTTAATTTCTTTTAGTATAAAATCATTGATTTTCATTACTACGAATATAGTTTAAAATGTTGGAATGCGTTACCTTTGTGGTCTAATTTTACAACATGACAAAATTAAGTGTTAATATTAATAAAATAGCTACACTTCGTAATTCTAGAGGAGGAAATGTGCCAGATTTATTGAAAGTAGCAGCCGATATCCAGGAGTTCGGAGCTGAAGGAATTACCATACATCCAAGACCTGATGAGCGTCATATTCGTTATCAAGATGCCTACGATTTAAAACCGTTGGTTACTACGGAATATAATATCGAAGGAAATCCTATTGATAAGTTTACGCAAATGGTGTTAGAAATTAAACCTACGCAAGTAACTTTAGTTCCTGACAGTGTAGATCAACTTACATCAAATGCAGGATGGGACACGATAGTTCATCAATCTTATTTGCAAGAAGTAATTGCTGAGTTTAAAAATGCTGGAATCCGTACGTCTATTTTTATTGATACAGATTTAAAATTGATTGAAGCTGCAGCGAAAACAGGAACCGACAGAATTGAGTTATATACAGAAGAGTTTGCTGTTCAATATGAAAAAGGGAACACCAACGGAGTGAAACCATATACAGAAGCAGCAATTTTAGCACATGAATTAGGTTTAGGTGTAAACGCAGGACATGATTTGAGTTTAGATAATATCCAGTTCTTTAAGCAAAATATTCCTCATTTAGCAGAAGTATCAATCGGACATGCTTTAATTTCTGAAAGTTTGTATTTAGGTTTACAAAACGTTGTAAACATGTATTTACATCGTTTGCAATAACTATGGAGGTATTATATTCTAAAATAATAGGAAAAGGAAAACCGTTGCTGATTTTACACGGATACTTTGGTATGGGAGATAACTGGAAATCGCATGCTAATAAGTTTGCCGAAGACGGTTATGAAGTACATTTGATAGATCAACGAAATCACGGGCGTAGTTTTCAAACCGAAGCTTTTGATTATGAGTTAATGGTAGGTGATTTGTACAATTACATTCAGCATCACACTTTAGAAAAAGTAGATTTGTTAGGGCATTCTATGGGAGGAAAAACAGTAATGTTATTTGCTACAGAATATCCTGAGTTGGTAAATAAATTAATTGTTGCCGATATTTCTCCAAGAATGTATCCGCCACATCACCACGATATTTTAGCTGCATTAAACTCGATAGATTTTTCGGTACAAACCTCGCGTAAGTTAATGGATGAAAAACTAGCTGAGTTAATTCCAGAAAAAGGAATCCGTCAATTTTTAGCAAAAAATGTATACCGAAAAACAAAAGATGAATTGGCTTTTCGTTTCAACTTAAAATCATTGACAGAAAATAATAGTGAAGTAGGAGTAGCGTTACCTTCTTTTACTGTTTTTGAAGGAGAAACGTTGTTTTTACGAGGAGCAAATTCAGGGTATATTTCAAAAGAAGATAAGCCGTTAATTCAGGCACATTTTCCAAATTCAGAAATTAAAACAATAGCCAACGCTGGGCACTGGCTACATGCTGAAAATCCAGCAGATTTTTATAGAGAAGCTATTCATTTTCTGGCTAAATAATTACTGTTCAGTTAGGTTTTCTAAAGCGTAGTACAATCTGTTTTGAGCATTATCTTGCGACCCAAAAATAGATCGATATACTTCACCTTTTGAGGTTAGTAATATCCATTGTGGCGTTCCTTCCGAGTTAAAGAAATCGTACATTTTGTGATCTTTATCAATGTAAATAGGGAATGGAAGTTCGTTGATGGTGAAAATGCTTAGAATATCTTCTTTAGAAACATTGTTGCTTGTAAAATTACTATGGATGCCTATAACTTCAATATCCTTGTAATCTTGCTTAAATTGATAAGCAAGTGGTATAGTTCTACCCGTACATCCTAAACAAGCATTGTTGTAAAACAACAATAATAGAATTTTGTTAGCATACTTTTCAAGTAAGTTAACTTCGTTTTGATTAAAATCGGTTACTTTTATTGAGGTTACAGGTTTAATAGAGTTATTTTTTAATAGCTCAAAAGTACAAAAGTTAATTATTTAATTTATAAGCATTTTTAACCATTCTCTTAACAACTAACCTATGAAAAGGTTTTATAAGCTTCATGTATACTTCACCTTTTTTATTATTGTATTCAACCAACGTAATAACTTTGATGTTATAAAAAAGATCGTGATTGTTGTGTACGATTGCTCTAAAATTTAAATGAGTGTCATTAGCACCTAATACAACTTCATTGCTAGATATAGAAAAAATTTTAAAGAAACTTACATATCCGCCAACATCAAACCGCTCGTTATAATCACCAGGGTAGTTGTTTTTTAAATTAAAAAAAGCAGCAATTTTATTACGTAATTTAAATAAAAAGTCTACCCAAACTGGAGGTTTATTAAAGATTAAATTTACAATTTCTTCTATTGTGTTTGTATGATTGGTGGTAGAGAATGTGTCATGAAAATTTATTTTAGGAAGTAGTTTTTTAATGTCTTTATTCAAAAGAGTTTTATCTTCTTTAACTTTTTTCATATTACTAATCTTATAAAAATATGTATGTAAATATATAAATAGTAATTGTAGGATTTTAGTATAGAGTTATTTAAATTTTAACATAAACTAGTATTTTTTTAACCAAAAAAAAGTTAAGTCACTGTTGGTTTTTACCTAAGGTATATACTTTCTCTAGCCACTTATTTCGTTGTTCAGGGCTTGAGTTTTTAATTGTTGATAAAAAAGTGGTTTTTACAGGTTTAATACCACAGAACTCTAGTGTTCCTTTTTTAAACTGTCTAATGGCAGGTCTTTTCATAAAAAGATAATCATACCAATTTGGGGTGTCAGAAGTTATGATAAGTCGAGCAGTTTTACCTTTTAAAAGTTTTTTAGGAAAAGGTTTTCCTTCAATAGGATGAAAAGTTATTCCTGGTAAAAAAGTCCTGTCAATAAAACCTTTCATTATTGCAGGGTAACCAGCCCACCAAATAGGAAAAAACCATACAATATGATCTGCTTTTTTAATTTTAGTTAAAGCTTCTTGTAAATCAAGTTCAAGTTCCGTTCTTTTTCGGTAACCAAATTTAAGGTTGGGATTAAAGTTTAAGTCGGTGATGGTAATTTCTTCAATAATAGCATCGGTTTCCAAAACGCCTCTTTTGTAAGAAGCTGCCAGTGCATGGTTAAAACTTTCTTTATCAGGATGTCCGTTTATTAATAAAATATGCTTCATACTATAGTTAAGATTATGAAGCTAAGTACGATTGGTTTTACAAGGCTAAAAAGGACAATTGTCTAATAAAAAACTGATTTTCTAATTCTGCTCAAATGTCGTTGTGTTATGCCTAAATATGAAGCTAGGTACTGTAACGGGATAGTTTTTAAGTAGTTTGGATGCGTTTCTAACAGTTTTTTGTAACGGTTTTCAGCGCTTTCATTTTGTAAAACAAAAATTCTGTTTTCAAGATTTATATATTCTTGTTCAGCAAATGTTTTAAAGAGACGTAACCAATTCGTGCTTGAGTTTTCTAATGCTACAAATTGTTCTTTGGAGATACTATATAGTTCTGCATCGGTTAAAGCTTGAATATTCTCGTTGGTTTTTGTTTGAGAAATAAACGATGAATATGCAGTAACAAAAGAGTTTTCTGACAGCAAACAATACGTAGCTTCTTTTTCGTCTGAGGAATGATAAAAAGACCTGAAAATACCCGAGGCAATAAAAGCTACTTCTTTACAAGTATTTCCTTCTTGAATAAAAAAATCTCCTTTGTTAAGTTTTTTATACCTAACTAAATTTACAAAGTTGTCTATTTCTTCTTCGGTAAGAATATTATAAGAGGCCAAGTGTTTTTTGAGCATTTTATTGTCTTGGTTAAGAATAAAGCGAAGTTAAATTAAAATTCCAAAAACTAAAACAAAGTTTTAAACCTGCCAAAACAGCAGGTTTTTGTTTTTGGTATGGTTGTGGTAAAGTATAATGGAGTGTTATGAGTTAATAGTTTCAGTGAAAAAGAGTAAATTTATAATTCATAACTAACTTAAATAAAAAAGAAAAATGAAAACGTTTTTAAAAGTATTGTTAACAGCATTAGTGGTAATTGTATTGGCAAATATTTTACCAGGAGTAACCGTGGCAAGTTATACAACTGCAGTAATTGTGGCTGTAGTTATAGCCTTGTTAAACTTGTTTGTGCGTCCATTACTAGTGTTTTTTACACTACCAGCAACCATTGTTACGCTAGGGTTGTTCCTATTTGTAATTAATGCGGTAATTATTTTATTGGCAGATAAATTAGTGTCAGGATTTGCAGTTAGCGGATTTTTTACAGCGCTCTTGTTCAGTGTGTTGTTGTCAATTTTTAGATCGATACTATTTTCGCTATTAAAAGAAGGAGACGAATAAGGTAACCTAACACAGTAAAAACTAGAAAATAAGGGTGATAAAAAAGTAGATACTTTTATGTTTAAAAGTATTGGTTATCAATAAATAAAGTAGTAATTTTGCACCCGATTTTTTAAGAAACAGATTTTTAAGATGAATATAACAAAAGAAAACGTAGATGCATTAAATGCAGTTGTAAAAGTTGATATTGTTGCAGAAGATTATCAAGATAAAGTAACAAAAGTATTAAACGATTACCGTAAAACAGCGAACATTCCTGGGTTTAGAAAAGGTCATGTACCAATGGGAATGGTAAAGAAGCAATACGGAAAATCAGTAATGATTGATGAGGTAAACAAGCTTTTACAAGAGTCGTTAAACAAATTCTTAGTTGAAGAAAAGTTAGATATCTTAGGTAACCCATTACCAAGAGTTCAAGAAGATTTCAATTGGGATGCTGATAAATTCTCTTTTGAATTCGAATTAGGATTAGCTCCTGAGTTCGACGTAAACTTACAACCAAAAAACAAAGTAACTCAATATAACATCGTCGCTACAGACGAGTTAATCGAGAAAGAAGTTGAAAACATTCAATCTCGTTACGGAAAAATGTCTGCTAAAGACGAAGCTACAGAAGAAACTAACGTTACTGGTACTTTCGTAAACGAAGAGAAAGAAATCAACAAAAAATCTACAATTTCTGTAAAAGATATTAAAGGAAAAACAAACTTAAAGAAGTTTGTAGGTGCTAAAGTTGGAGATGTTTTAGAGTTAAAAACTAAAAACTTATTCGAAGACGAGCACAAGTTACAAGCAGCTTTAGGCGTATCTCACGATCAGGTTCACGATTTAGATATTCCTGTAACTTTTACTATTGAAGAAATTACTGAAATAGAATTAGCAGAATTAGACCAAGAGTTATTTGATAAGTTATTTGCTGACGGAAGCGTAAAAACTGTAACTGATTTAAAAGATAAAATTAAAGAAGACGCAGAAAAGCAATTTCAACAACAAGCAGATCAACAATTGTTAAACGCAATTACTGAGAACTTAGTAGAGAATACTAAATTTGATTTACCAGTTGAATTCTTACAAAAGTGGTTACAAACTGCTGGAGAAAAAGAATTAACTGCTGAAGAAGCTGTTGAAGAGTACAACAAGTCTGAAAAAGGATTACGTTACCAATTAATCGAAGGAAAGATTATGAAAGATAACGATATCAAATTAGACTATGCAGAGTTAGTAGACTACGCTAAAGGATTTATTAGAGCTCAAATGGCTCAGTTTGGTAACATGAATCCAGAAGAAAAAGAGTTAGAAGATATCGCAGGAAGAATCTTACAAAATCAAGACGAAGCTCGTCGTTTACAAGAGCAATTAATTTCTCAGAAATTATTAGCTTTCTATAAAGAAAACATGAGTTTTGATACTAAAGAAGTTTCTTTTGAAGATTTCATTAAAGAAGTATACAAATAACAGTTTATAACTGATGTAATAAGAAAAACCTGAATCTACATTCAGGTTTTTTTAGCCATTAACAGTAACAAAATACTAACGAAATAGTTCTTATATTTACATCATTATAACCTAAAAACATTTTAAATGGATTACGGAAAAGAGTTCGAAAAATACGCAACTAAGCACCACGGAATAAATAGCAACTACTACGGAAAAATAACAAGTAGCTTAACTCCATACATTATGGAAGAACGCCAAATGAATATTACTCAAATGGATGTTTTTTCTCGTTTAATGATGGATAGAATTATCTTTTTAGGTACAGGTATTAACGATCAAGTAGCTAACATAATTCAAGCACAATTATTATTCTTAGAAAGTGTAGATGCTAATAAAGATATTTCAATTTATATCAACTCACCAGGAGGTGGAGTATATGCTGGTTTAGGTATTTACGATACCATGCAATTTATTAAGCCAGACGTAGCTACAATTTGTACAGGTATGGCCGCTTCTATGGGAGCTGTGTTAATGTGTGCAGGAGAAAAAGGAAAACGTTCAGCGCTACCACACTCTCGTATTATGATTCACCAACCGTTAGGAGGTGCTCAAGGACAAGCATCTGATATCGAAATTACAGCTCGTGAAATTTTAAAATTAAAAGATGAGTTGTATGAAATTATCGCAAAACACTCAGGTCAAACTATAGAAAAAGTAAACAAAGATTCTGATAGAGATTATTGGATGAAAGCCGATGAAGCGAAAGCTTACGGAATGGTTGACGAAATTTTAACTAGAAAATAATTTTTGCATTAAGCACTAAGCAATATGCGACACGCTAAAAATAGTATTTGCATAAAGCCTTAAAGCCTAATGCCTAAAGCATAAGATAATGTCGAAAGAAGAAAATTTACAATGTTCCTTTTGTGGTCGTAAAAAACCTGAAACCGATTTATTAATTGCAGGTTTAGATGCTCATATATGTGATAAATGTATAGAGCAGGCTCATGGAATTGTAGAGGAGGAAATAGCGGAACTTAAAACAAGTGATTTATCAAAAGACTTAACTTTAAAAAAGCCGAAAGAAATTAAAGCTTTTTTAGATGAATATATCATTGGTCAAGATGAAACCAAAAAAGCAATGTCTGTAGCGGTATATAATCACTACAAAAGATTATTGCAAACTAGAGGAGATGAAGACGAAGTAGAAATTGAAAAGTCTAACATTGTTTTAGTTGGTGAAACAGGTACTGGTAAAACATTAGTAGCGCGTACTATTGCAAAAATGTTAAACGTACCGTTTTCTATTGTTGATGCTACTGTTTTAACCCAAGCAGGTTATGTAGGAGAAGATGTTGAGAGCATCCTTAGTCGTTTGTTACAAGCAGCTGATTATGACGTTGAAAAAGCAGAAAGAGGTATTGTATTTATTGATGAAATAGATAAGATTGCTCGTAAGGGTGATAATCCGTCTATTACACGTGATGTTTCTGGTGAAGGAGTGCAACAAGCGTTGTTAAAACTATTAGAAGGAGCTGTGGTAAACGTAGCGCCTAAAGGAGGAAGAAAGCACCCAGAACAAAAATTTATCGAAGTAAATACCAAAGATATTTTATTCATTGCCGGAGGAGCTTTTTCTGGAATTGATAGAATTATCAGCAAGCGTTTAAACATGCAAGCTGTAGGATATAGCGCTTCGGTTGAAGAGGATAAAATAGATCAAGATAACTTGTTACAATATATTACTCCTTTAGATTTAAAATCTTTCGGATTAATACCAGAAATTATTGGTCGTTTACCGGTGTTGAGTTATATGAATCCGCTAGATGCAGAAACATTACGAGCTATTTTAACAGAACCTAAAAATTCAATAGTAAAGCAATACACTAAATTGTTTGCTATGGATGATGTTGAGTTCACAATGACGGAAGAAGCATTACAGTTTATTGTTGATAAGGCAGTTGAGTATAAGTTAGGAGCTCGTGGTTTACGTTCTTTATGCGAAGCAATTTTAACTGATGCAATGTTCGATATGCCAAGTTCTGATGAAAAAGAATTTAGTGTAACTAAAGAATATGCAGAAGCGAAATTAACTAAATCAGCATTGAAAAAATTAAAAGCAGCTTCATAAGCTAAAAAAACATTTAAATAAAAAAGCCATCAAGAATTTGATGGCTTTTTTTATGCTTTTTAATAAAGTTATTATTCCGTTTTGTGAAGTTTACTATGTTGTTGTATCCATTCGGTAATTTCTTCACCTTTAATGTCGTATTTGTACATCAAATCTTCTTTAACCTTTTTAAGGTGCGCTTTGTCTAACACATTTTTTTCATATTCAGAAACCACCAATTGTATAAAGCTTTCTGCGTATTTTTTTACAGGTTTTTCAATAGCTTTAGGCTTTTCTTCAACTTTTTCAGTGTTTTTTTTCTGTTCTATAACCATAGTATCTGCTACTTCACCACTGCTAGTTGTATAGGTAGTTTTTTCGTCTTTATACCAACCTGCAGGAATGTTAGCTAATTGAGCTTCACTAACAACAATGGTTTTAATATTGTTACCACTAACATCCATGTTTATAAGGTTAGGACAGTTAGATACGTCTAACGTAGTTAATTTGTTATAACTAGCGTATAAGCTTTCAAGATTAGAATTTTCGCCAAGAATTAAAGAGTTCATGTTGTTGCTGTCACAACTAATATAAGTTAAGTTAGGGTTCTTACTAACATCTAAACGCTCAATTTTATTTTGAGTACAGTTTAAAAAACTTATAGAAGAGCTTTGAGATAAGTCTATCTTAGTAATTTCGTTATCGTAACAATCCAAACGTTTTAAGTTAGGAAAGCTCTCTAAACCGGTTAAATTTTTAATTTTAGAATATACATTAGGTAAATCCTTATTTGTAACAGGATTGTCAATGTTTAAGTTAGTAACATATTCGGCATCACTAATGGTAATACTTCCGTTTAAACCGTTAGAGTCAATTTTTAAATCAACCAAACATTCTTCTAAACCGATATCAGGAATTCGAATAGTTTCTTGAGAAAATGTATTGTAAGATAAAAGTAATGCTAAACTAAAGGGGATAATTGTTTTCATTAATAAGGGGGAATTTTTTGTCAAAATTATATATTTATATGTTTTTAGCAAATTTAATTTAAGAAGAGTTGTCTTATCTATATATTTGTTTGCTCTATTTTACAGTGTATGATTACCCAACAAACCATTGATAAAGTTTTTGAAACCGCCCGAGTAGAAGAGGTGATAGGAGAGTTTGTGCAGTTAAAAAAGTCGGGAAGTAGTTTTAAAGGCTTAAGTCCGTTTACTGATGAGCGTACCCCATCTTTTATGGTGTCGCCTGTAAAACAAATCTGGAAAGATTTTAGTACAGGTAAAGGAGGAAATGCGATTTCTTTTTTAATGGAGCACGAACATTATACGTATCCTGAAGCTATACGTTGGTTGGCTGAAAAGTACAATATTGAAATAGAAGAAACCGAACAGTCTGACGAACAAAAACAGCAGATGAATGAACGTGAAAGTATGTTTTTGGTATCAAAATTTGCCAAAGATTATTTTCATGATGTGTTAATGAACACACAAAACGGTAGAGCCATCGGTTTGTCATATTTTAAAGAAAGAGGATTTAGAGAAGACACTATTGAAAAGTTTGATTTAGGATATTGTAAAGATGAATGGGATAACTTTACAAAAGCAGCTTTAGAGAAAGGCTACGATTTAAAATATTTAAAATCTACTGGATTAACTATTGTTAAAGAAGGTGGAGTAGAGGATAGAAAATTTGATCGTTTTAAAGGACGTGTGATGTTTCCTATTCATAGTATGTCAGGACGAATTTTAGGTTTTGGAGGACGTATTCTTACGAATGATAAAAAAGCGGCAAAATACCTGAATTCACCAGAGAGTGAAATTTATCATAAGAGTAAAATTTTATACGGATTATATCAGGCTAAGAAAGAAATTGCTAAAGAAGATAATTGCTATTTAGTAGAAGGATATACCGATGTAATTTCATTTCATCAATCTGGAATAGAAAATGTGGTAGCTTCATCGGGTACAGCATTAACTCCTGATCAAATTCGATTGGTAAACCGATTAACTAAAAATATTACGGTACTTTTTGATGGAGATGCAGCAGGGATTAGAGCATCACTTCGCGGAATTGATTTAATTCTTGAACAAGGAATGAATGTGAAAGTGGTTACTTTTCCGGAAGGCGAAGATCCAGATAGCTTTGCAAAAGCACATTCTAATGCCGATTTAAAACAGTATTTAGCTGAAAAAGCTCAAGACTTTATAGAGTTCAAAGTTTCTTTATTAATGAAAGAAGCAGCGAATGATCCTGTGAAAAAAGCAGGTTTAATTCGTGATATTGTAACAAGTATTTCTAAAATTCCTGATGGAATTCAACGAGAGGTTTATGTACAAGAGTGTGCCCGTATTATGGATATTTCTGAGCAAGTTTTATTTAGTGAATTGGCTCAATTATTAAAAAAAGGAGTTGCAGCTGCCCAAAAAAGTAGTTTAAGGTCAGATTCAAATCAACCGCCTCCAGAGTATATGTATGAACAAGATCAACCTGTAATGGGTCTTGTTAAAGGAGGAAAAGGGAAGTTACAGCAAAGTATTGATCAGCTAAATATTCTAGAAAAAGAAATCATAAGAATTTTGTTGTTATATGGTAATGAAATTGTTGATTTTGTCAATTGGGTAGATGCAGTAGATGAAAGAGGACGACCATTTTTAGAGAAAGAAGAGTATCAAAACACTGTTTCTAACGAGTTGTATTTGAATTTACAAGAAGACGAAATAGAGTTTACCAATGAAATTTTCAGATTAACTTATTTTGAATTGATTCATCAATTAAATCAAGATGAAAAAATAAGTGTCGATTATTTGATAATGCACGAAAACCCTCAAATATCAAGTTTGGTAACCAATATTTTGATGGATGAAGAAAAGTATAATTTAAGTGATTGGGAGCGTAAAGAGGTTTTTGTAACAGAAACAATAAAAATCCTGCCCAAATTGGTTACAGATGCAGTTTTAAACTTACGTAGGGTTTTAATTGAAGAAAAAATAAAGGAGATAATGCAAGAAAGCCAAGAGCAAAGCGTAACTCCTGATCTGGAAGAAATCGCAAATTATACAGGATTGAAAAAACGCCTTTTTGAAAAATTAAATCGCGTTATTTAATATTAAGAAATAGCTAAATATCTAGAGTTTTAAAGTTTTTAACATTTTTTTTGTAATTTTACCCGCGAAAAGAACAAGAAATAAAATAAAAATGAGAAAGTTGCTGCAAATACTAGAGTTATTTAGATTGCTTATTATACTCCCTTTAAATATATCTAACGGGCAAAAAAAGAGTGCTTATCAAAAGATTAAGCGTCAAATGATGTCGGTTAACTTACTTTAACTCTTTAGGGATTTCACAAATAGGAATTGGAACCATCTTGTGCTGATTAATTCGGTTAAGACGCGTATATATTTTATATACTTCTAACTCTCTACCAGAAAAATCATCAGCGGTTTTTCCTGTATTTTGCATTTGCATAGCCCACTCTAATTC
This sequence comes from Tenacibaculum sp. A30, assembly GCF_051200845.1. Classification (NCBI taxonomy): domain Bacteria; kingdom Pseudomonadati; phylum Bacteroidota; class Flavobacteriia; order Flavobacteriales; family Flavobacteriaceae; genus Tenacibaculum; species Tenacibaculum sp. A30. The sequence goes on along the minus strand of NZ_CP195160.1, from coordinate 1,340,096 downwards.
ATCGTATGAAGCTCCAATTTGGTCTTCATCGGTTCTGCTATCACCAAATAAACCATCTGTAGGTTGTGCTTTTTGGATAGAAGTAGGTACTTCTAAGTATTTTGCTAATTCATACACTTCTGATTTTACTAAATCAGCAATCGGACTTAAATCAACACCACCATCACCATATTTAGTGAAGAATCCTACACCGAAATCTTCTACTTTATTTCCTGTTCCTGCTACTAATAAACCATTCAATCCAGCAAAATAATAAAGCGTAGTCATTCGTAAACGAGCACGAGTATTCGCTAAAGCTAAATCAACTGTTGGAGAAGATTCAATTTGAGGAACTACAGTCTTAAAATCTTCAAAAGTAGAGGTTAAGTTTACTTCCACTTCACTCACATTACTGTAACGCTCACGTAATTGTTTAATATGTTCATTTCCTCTGTTTACTTGACTTTCTGCCTGATGAATTGGTAGTTCTACACACAAGGTTGGTAAACCAGTCTTAGCACATAAAGTTGAGGTAACAGCACTGTCAATTCCGCCAGATATACCTACAACAAAGCCATTTACTTTGGCATTAGTAGCGTATTCTTTTAACCAATTTACGATATGTTCTGCAACTTTAGGAGTGTTCATTTTTGAGATATTTTAAGACTTAATCACTAAGGGATAAAAACTATTTTAGTAATTTCGACGTTGTAATTTAGAATGTAAATATACTAAAGTTCATGAGAAAAATTTTAGCGCTGCTTACCTTTATTGTGGTTAGCTTTTCGTGTAAAAAGGAAGGAAGTAATAAGTTAAATATAGATATATCAAATATTGAGGCTAATGTAGAAATAGAACGTTTTGATGTTGATTTTTATAGCACAAAGCCTAACGAGCTTTCTATAACAAAAGAAAAATACCCGATGTTCTTTCCTCCTCAACCCGATAGTGTTTGGATAAACAAAATAAATAACAAAGATGAGCAAGAGCTGTTTGCTGAAACCCAAAAAGTTTTTTCTGAAATCAATAAAGAAAAAGAGGAGTTAACATCACTATTCAAACATGTAAAATATTACAATCCGAAGTTTGTGAGTCCGAAAGTAGTTACCATGCTAACAAATATTGATTACAACAATCGAATTGTTTATACCGATAGTTTATTATTAATTTCTTTAGATGCTTACTTAGGAGGAAAACATGAGTTTTACAACGATTATCCTGAATATGTAAAACAGAACAATACCAAAGAACATATTGTGGTAGACGTAGCAAAAGCTATTGTTGGTAAGCAAATGTTACCAAGTACAGCGAGAAGTTTTATTGATAAAATGATTTATCGCGGAAAGAAAATGTATTTGTTAGATGCTTATTTACCAACTATTCCAGATGCGATTAAAATAGGGTATTCACAAACTAAATTAGATTGGGCTAAAAGTAATGAAGAGCAAATTTGGATGTATTTTATAGAGAAAGATTTGTTGTACAGTACCAGTAAGGATGTTGATAAACGTTTTTTAGATTTGGCACCCTTTTCTAAGTTTTATATGGAAGAAGACAACCAATCACCAGGAAGAATAGGTGAGTGGATTGGTTGGCAAATAGTACGTTCGTATATGCAAAAGAATGATGTATCTTTGCATCAATTATTACAAACAAGTGAAGAGGAAATCTTCAAAAAATCAGGATACAAACCAAAAAGATAATGGCGGTTAAACATACATCAAAGATTACATTTAAAGTAGGATTAGACGAAAACAGAATTCCAGAAGAAATTACTTGGAATGCAGAGGACGGAGGAATAAAAGATGAGGCATCAAAAGCAATTATGCTGTCTGTTTGGGATCATAAACAAAAAGATACATTGCGTATGGATTTATGGACCAAAGACATGCCTGTAGATGAAATGAAACAGTTTTTTCATCAAACCTTAGTGTCTATGGCAAATTCGTTTGAAAGAGCTACTAATGACGAAAAAATGAGTGCTACCATGCGCGATTTTTGTGATTACTTTGCTGAAAAGCTAGAGTTAATTCAGAAATAAAAAAAGCAGCTTTTAAAGCTGCTTTTTTTATGCGTTGTAATTTTTTATTTTATTAATGATGGTTTCATAATCATCAAGATTGTTTACAAAATCCAGTTCAGAAACATCAATGATTAAAATATTTAAATCAGGTTGCGTTTTGATAAAATTACTATAACCATCGTGGATTTTTTGTAGGTAACTTGCTTCTATATTTTGTTCGTAATCACGCCCACGTTTTTTTATGTTCTCTAATAAACGTTCTGTGTTTTGATATAAATAAACGTATAAATCAGGTTTAGTGATTTCCTTGTACATTAAATCAAACATTTTCCTGTACAATTTATACTCATCACTATGTAAAGTAACCTGTGCAAAAATGAGCGATTTAAAAATATAATAATCAGAAACAATAAAGTTTTTAAACAAATCAAATTGCGCTAAATCATCTGATAATTGTTGATAACGATCCGCTAAAAAACTCATTTCTAAAGGAAAGGCATAACGCTCATTATCGTCGTAAAACTTTGGCAAAAATGGATTATCAGCAAAACGTTCTAATACGATTTTAGCGTTAAATTCGTCAGACATCATATTTGCTAAAGATGTTTTTCCAGCACCAATATTTCCCTCAATAGCAATGTAATTATACTTTTCAGTAATAGGAATTGGTCGTTCAAGTTTAACATTTAACTTTGTAATTTCCGAAGTATCAGAACAATTTTCTAAACAGATATATAAATGTTTTTTTTCTATTGGATGAATAACATTACGAGCAATTTCAACCAAAGGAACTAAAGCGAATTTACGCTCTAACATTCTAGGGTGTGGAACAATTAAAGTTTTTGAAAAGATGATTTCATCATCAAATAATAGAATATCTAAATCAATTAATCTATCTGAATATTCGTTAGTATCTTTTCGAGTTCTTCCTAATTCTTTTTCAATAGAAAGAAGTCTTAAAATTAATTGTTCAGGAGGTAAATACGTTGAAACTTTTATACAAGTATTGTAAAAATTATTACTGTTAAAACCCCAAGAAGCTGTTTCGTATACTGAAGCTACTTTTAAAACTGCACCCACTTTATCAGCAATTAAATTAATTGCTTGTTGAATGTTTGCAAGCTTGTCTCCTTGATTGGTTCCTATAGAAATATATGTGATTCGTTGTATTTTCATGAGTAGAATGCAAAGAAAAATAAAACTTAAATAAGAAGTGCTAAAAAATTGGCTTTTTATTTAAATATTTTTTTTTGAAAAAGGTAGGGTGTTTTCGTGTTGAACTGTTTTAGTAGTGGATTTCTTTATAGAGTAAGATTTTTATATGATTATTGGGGAATGATCTAGAACAACTCTAAGTTAAAAGGCTGCTGTTATGGTAGCCTTTATTTTTTGTACGAAAATTTAAAAGTGTAATAAAACAAAAAGGTAACCAAATTGGTTACCTTTTTGTTTTTATATGGAAAAGAATATTATGATTCTTTTTTCTCTTCTCTAGGTTTTCTATCATCACGACGATTATCGCGGTTGCGATTGTCGCGACCTCCTCTGTTATCTTTGTTGTTGTCTCTAGGTGGTCTAGCTACATAACCTTCAGGTTTTGGTAATATCGCTTTACGAGATACTTTTTCCTTACGAGTTTTAGGATCAATTCCAAAGTATTTTACATCAATAATATCGCCAATGTTTACTACATCAGTTACATTATTTGTACGTTCCCAAGCTAACTCGCTAACGTGTAATAATACTTCGTTTCCTGGAGCCTCTGTATATTCAACAACAGCACCGAAATCTAATATTTTAATCACTTTTACTTCGTAAATAGAACCTTTTTCAGGTTTAAACATCATAGAATCGATACGAGCAAGTACTTTATCAATTCCTTCTTGGTTAGTACCTAAAATTTCAACGATTCCTTCTTCAGTAACAGGATCTTCATTAATTACAATAGTAGTTTCTGTTTCTTTTTGTAACTCTTGAATGTGTTTTCCTTGTGGTCCGATAAACGCACCGATTAAGTCGTTAGGAATAACTCTGTTTACCATCTTAGGAGCATGAGGCTTCACATCTGCATTTGGAGTAGCAATTGTGTCAGTTAATTTCTCTAAAATATGTAAACGACCATCACGAGCTTGTTTTAAGGCTTTGACTAAGATTTCGTAAGATAATCCTTTAATCTTAATATCCATTTGACAAGCAGTAATACCATCAGCAGTACCAGTTACTTTAAAGTCCATATCTCCTAAGTGATCTTCATCACCTAAAATATCAGATAAAACAGCATAACGATCACCGTCAGAAATTAATCCCATTGCGATACCAGAAACTGGTTTTTTCATTTGAACCCCAGCATCCATTAATGCCATAGTACCTGAACAAACAGTTGCCATAGAAGAAGAACCGTTAGATTCTAATACTTCAGAAACTACACGTACTGTGTAAGGACAATCTGCAGGAATCATTCCTTTTAATGCTCTTTGAGCTAAGTTTCCGTGTCCAATTTCACGACGAGAAGTTCCTCTTAAAGGACGCGCTTCTCCTGTTGAAAATGGAGGGAAGTTATAGTGTAAATAGAATTTCTCTTCACCTTGTAATGTAGGAGAATCTACCATGTTAGCATCTCTAGAAGTACCCAAAGTAACAGTAGCTAAGGCTTGAGTTTCACCACGCGTAAAGATTGATGAACCGTGAGTTCTTGGTAAATAATCAACCTCACACCAAATTGGTCTAATATCAGTAGTTGTACGCCCGTCTAAACGTAAACCTTCGTTTAAAGTTAAATCTCTAACCGCAGCTTTGTGTGCTTTACTGAAATATTTTCCTACTAAATCTCCATACTCTTCTAATTCTTCTTCGGTAAACATTGCGATAACTTCATCTTTTACTTCAGAAAAAGCTAAGCCTCTTTCTTGTTTAGAAGTTCCTTTTTTAGCAATGTCGTAACATTTTTGGTAAGTTGCTTCGTGAATTTTAGCTGCTAACTCTTCATTTTCAGCCTCACCTTCATACTCACGAGTTTCTTTTTTACCAAAAGCTTCTGCTAATGCTACTTGAGCATCACACTGTACTTTAATAGCTTCGTGTGCTATGCGGATTGCTTCTGCCATTTCTTCTTCAGAAACTTCGTCCATTTCACCTTCAACCATGGCAACGAAATCTTTAGAAGCTCCAACCATTAAGTCGATATCAGCTTCTGCTAATTGAGTAGCGCTTGGGTTAATGATAAACTCACCGTTAATACGTGCAACACGTACTTCAGAAATTGGTGCTTCGAAAGGAATGTCTGATAACTGAATAGCTGCAGATGCTGCTAAACCAGCTAAAGCATCAGGCATTACATTTTCGTCATGAGACATTAATTGAATCATTACCTGAGTTTCTGCGTGATAATCTTTTGGGAATAATGGACGTAATACACGGTCAACCAAACGCATGGTTAAAATTTCTTCGTTTGAAGGACGCGCTTCACGCTTCATAAATCCACCAGGGTAACGACCTGCGGCAGCAAATTTTTCACGGTAATCTACCGTTAATGGTAAAAAGTCAATACCTGGATTTGCAGTTCTTGCTGATACAACTGTTGCTAATAACATTGTATCTCCCATTCTTACAACAACAGAACCATCTGCTTGTTTTGCTAATTTTCCTGTTTCTAATGTGATGGTTCTTCCATCTCCAAGTTCTATAACTTGGTTAAATACTTTTGGAATCATAAATTAATTCGTCTAAATTTTTAATTCGTTTTTGTTTGTTGTTGTGTTGTTGTTGTTCCAATGGAAAATCAAAATTGTTGTTAATAATTTTGAACTTTTTATATATAAATTTCTGGTTGTTAGTCAGAAATACTTTTTATTGTAAAATAAAAAAGAGGCACGTTTATAGAGCCTCTTTTTTGTAGAATTATTTTCTAATTCCTAATTCTTTAATAATCGCACGGTATCTGTTGATATCTTTTTTCTTTAGATAATCTAACAAGCTTCTACGCTTACCTACCATTTTAACTAATGAACGCTCAGTGTTAAAATCTTTACGATTTCTTTTTAAGTGCTCAGTTAAGTGATTAATTCTGTGCGTAAATAACGCGATTTGTCCTTCAGCAGTACCAGTATCATTTGCTCCTTTACCGTGTTTTGCGAAGATTTGTTCTTTAACTTCTTTTGTTAAATACATGCCAATATTGTTTAAATGATTATTATGTACTCAATGCTATTACATTGAAGTTGCAAATGTACGATTATTTTTTAAATGAAAACTATTCATATATGTTGAAAATGATAGAAAGCAAAAAAGCTAGCAATCACTAGCTTTTTTGTTATGCTCTTACAGGTTTGTTTTGTATTAAATCTAAATATAAATTCACCTGTTTTTTTAAGTCTTTTCTTTCGTAGATAGCGTCTAAGAAACCGTGTTCTAATAAAAATTCTGAACGTTGGAAGCCTTCTGGTAAATCTTTACCCGTAGTATCTTTTACTACACGAGGTCCTGCAAATCCAATTAAAGCATTTGGTTCAGCAATATTAATGTCTCCTAACATTGCAAAAGAAGCTGTTGTTCCTCCTGTGGTAGGATCGGTACATAATGAAATGTATGGGATTTTAGCTTCTGCTAACTGAGCTAGCTTTACTGAAGTTTTTGCTAATTGCATTAAAGAAATTAATGCTTCTTGCATACGCGCTCCTCCTGATTTAGAAATCATTAAGAAAGGAATTTTATGTTCAAGTGAATGATCAATAGCACGAGCTATTTTTTCACCAACAACACTACCCATTGAACCACCGATAAAAGAGAAGTCCATAGCAGCAATTACTAAATCTTTTCCATTTGATTTACCAACGGCAGCACGTGCAGCATCTTTTAAACCTGTTTTCTTCTGAGCCGCTTTTAATTTTTCAGGATACTTTTTAGTGTCCTCGAATTTTAAAGGATCTTTAGCTGATAATTTTGGTGCTATTTCTGTGAACTTATTGTCATCAAAAAATATTTCAAAATATTCTTTACTTCCTACACGTACATGGTATCCGTCTTCTGGACTTACATATAGGTTCTTTTTAAGTTCATCGGTGTCAATTATCTTTCCGCTTGGGGTTTTATACCACAAGCCTTTAGGTGTGTCTTTCTTTTCTTCTGTTGGGGTTTGAATCCCTTTGTCTGTACGTTTAAACCAAGCCATAATTTAGTCTTTTAATCTTTAGTTGTTTGGTTTTTCTTTTTTCAAAGAATTTTATAATGTGTTTACATTATTTAAATCTTCAAAAGCTTGCTTTAATCTAGCTTTAAAAGTTTGTTCTCCTTCACGTAACCATTTACGAGGATCGTAATGTTTTTTGTTAGGAACATCATCTCCTTCAGGGTTACCGATTTGAGACTGCAAATATGCAGATTTTTCTTTCATATAATCACGAACACCTTCGGTGAACGCATATTGTAAATCAGTATCGATATTCATTTTAATAACTCCATAGCCAATAGCTTCACGAATTTCTTCTAAAGTAGAACCTGACCCTCCGTGGAATACAAAGTCGATTGTATTGTGAGGTACATTATACTTTTGTGAAATATACTCTTGAGAATTCTTTAAAATTTTCGGAGTTAATTTTACATTTCCTGGTTTGTAAACTCCGTGTACGTTACCAAAAGCAGCAGCGATAGTAAACTGAGGGCTTACTTTCATTAATTCTTCATAAGCGTAAGCTACTTCTTCAGGCTGCGTGTATAATTTAGATACATCTACATCAGAATTATCAACACCGTCTTCTTCACCACCAGTAATTCCTAATTCAATTTCTAAAGTCATTCCCATTTTACTCATACGAGCAAGGTATTCTTTACAAATTTCAATGTTTTCTTCTAGAGGTTCTTCACTTAAATCAATCATGTGAGAACTGTATAAAGGTTTTCCTGTTTCTTTATAAAATTGCTCACTAGCATCTAATAAACCATCAATCCAAGGTAATAATTTTTTAGCAGCATGATCGGTATGTAAAATTACAGGAATTCCGTAAGCTTCTGCTAATAAATGTATGTGTTTTGCACCTGCTACAGCACCTGCAATAGCAGCTTTTTCATTTTCGTTTGATAAGCCTTTACCTGCGTTGAATTGAGCACCTCCGTTAGAGAACTGGATAATTACAGGTGAGTTAAGTTCTTTAGCTGTTTCTAAAACAGTATTAATAGTATTAGATCCTACAACATTAACAGCTGGTAAAGCAAAGTTTTTTTGCTTAGCTAATTCAAAAATTGCTTGAACTTCTTTTCCGGTGGCAACTCCAGGTTTAATCATCTTTGTTTTTTATTAGTTGTGTGTTACAAAATTAGGGAACAAATCTACACTTTTTTTATAAGTTGCGATAAATTTTTGATAGAAAGTAGTTTATTAAAAAGGGTAATTGATACCAATATTTAACACTGAGTTACTGAAATTAAAGTTTCTAAACCATCTATTACCAGTAAGGTAAGGTTCGTGTGCTTTGAAGCCTAAATCTAAGCGGGCAATTAAAAATTTAAAATCATATCGAAGTCCGAAACCAGCACCTACAGCCATGTCTTTTATAGAGCTAAAACCGTTAAATTTAGCAGCGGGGTCGGCAAGTTCTGAATTGGTAATGTCCCAAATATTTCCAGCATCAACAAATAAAGCTGATTTAAGAGAACCAAAAACATTAAAGCGGTACTCGAAACTAGTTAAAAACTTTAAACTACCAATATTGTACTCTAATATTGGGCTTCTTGTACCAGGACCTAAATCGTAAGTTCTCCAAGCACGAATATCATTAGAACCTCCTGCAAAATAACTACGAGAAAAAGGGACGTCAGAATTATTGTACGTAAAAATTGCTCCTAGAAAAGTTCTGTGAGCTAATACATTGTTATCGCCTAAATCCCAATATTTTTTGTATTCGATGTCAGTTTTAAAATATTGAGCAATAGGAATTTGAAAAACAGTTTTTTGTCCTAAACCATTAGTTTTGTTAGATAAAAGCCCCATGAAGTTTCCTGAGTTAGCGACTCTAAATCTAAAAAAAGAAAAACTTTGATCTTTAATGCTTTGTTGATTATTGTAAATATATCCGTAAGCAATTTCAGGAATTAAAAAGTCGGATGTAATAATGTTAAATCTATTTGCAATATTAAGCACACTTTTATATTCATCTGGATTAGAACTTGCAAAAGAAGTATCTAAAAGTACGTCTCTCATAAAAGCTACAATGCCATTAAAATTACTTGCATTATTATCTGGTAAGGTATAAGAAGGATCGTAAATCTCTGCAACCTGATCTAATCTTCGATATTGTGAATTGTAGATAGAAAAATAATTGTTAACGTTTAGGTTTCTGATGTATTGTGTGTTCAGTAATTCTAGTTGGATTGATTTTTTCTCGTTAAAATTCCACTTATAATCAATTCCTACAGAAATGTTCTGTTTGTCTAGACCAATATTTTTTTGAAATCCGATACCTGAATAGAATTTAGTTCTAGGAAACATTCTTTTAGGAACTAGTTTATGCAAACCAAAAGGAGCCATAAAACGAGGAACCTCTAGAGAAATGTCAGAACCTATTTCCCAACCAGGGCCATTGTTTGAATTAAAATAAGAACCAAAGGTTGAAAATTTAAAGATTTCAGCACCTTTAAAAGTGTTTCTATTGGTTAAAGAGAATTTTAAAGAGACATCAAAATTACGAATATTAGAACGTGAAAGCTCTGATTCAAAACCTAAGGTGTATTTTTCAATTGGAGTTAAAAAAATATTAGCTTCTAGCTCGTTTTCACTCAACTCATCATATCTAATAGAGGTAGCTTTGAAATTTTTAAGACCTCTTAAATGCAATCGGGTTAAATTTCTGAGAGAATCACTGTAAACAGTGTTTGGTTTTATAAAGATAGATTGAGATAAATACTTAGGGTTGTATTTTAATTTACGAAGAGCATAAAAATCAATCCCTTCATAGTTTGTAGTATCTCTATGTTTAGAATTTCGTCTGTTATAGGCAAAATCGGTATAAACATTAACTTTTTTAATTTTTTGTATTTGAAAAGGAATTGATCTTTCTGAAATTTCTACATCTACATTTGACTTTTCATAGTTTTTTAACGTGTCAATTTCAAAGGAAATATAATTTTCATTAAAATGATAAACACCTTTGTTCCTAAAAAGTTTTACCAATCGATTCGCTTCTTTTATGAAGTTGTTATCTTTATATTGATCTCCAGATTTTAAGTGGCTTTTATTTTTAGTAGATTGATATAGAGAATCTAAAACAGGAGAAGTGATGATAGTTTTAATAGTATCTATAAGCGAGGGGTTTCCTTTCGTTATGTGGTAACTGATTTCTCCTTTCTTCTTGTCGATGCTGTCTTTTTTAGAGGTAACTTTTGCTCTAAAATATCCTTCAGTTTGATAGTAGGTTTTTAAGTTGTCTACTGTTCTTGCAGTTTTTTTATCGTCTATAATAACAGGAGCTTGTCCACTAGTTAAAAACCAATTATTGAATCCTATAAAAGTTTTTGCAACCGAAATACTTTGCTTTTCAGAAAAAACATCACTAATAAAATTATAAGTTTTTTGATGTTTTCTACCCCATTCACTAGGTGTTTTTGGAGCTTCAGGATTTCCAAGGTTGTAAAAATGTAACGATAAAGGTATTCCTAAAGCCTTAGCATTAGGACGTTGCATTAGTAATTCAGAAATGTTTTCGCTTGAACTTTTTACACTGTCAATATACACGGTGTTTTTTGCCAGTAATAATTCATTTTCTTTAACATATTTAATCGTGCTACACGAACTGAATAAGACTACTAATAAAAAGAAGAAAGAAAGTTTTTTCATTAACTTTACGCCTCGTATTAAGAATCAAAAATACTATTTTTTAGTGGTTTTAGAGTGTTAAAAATAATTTAATGAGCTTATCTAAAAACAACATAAAGTTAATAACTAGTTTACAGCAAAAAAAGTATAGACAGAAGCACCAATTATTTGTCGCAGAAGGAGTGAAAGTGGTAAATGAGTTGTTAGCATCTTCATTAGAAGTTGAACACATATTTTCTGTAGATGCGTCTTTTGAAGCTTCAAAAAATTGTGAGATAACCATAATTTCTGAAAGCGAATTAAAAAAGGTAAGCACGTTAAAAAGTCCGAATAAAGTTTTGGGGCTTTTTAAAATTCCGAAGGAAAAAGAAATCAATCAAGATAAATTTATGGTTGCTCTTGATGGAGTTAACGATCCTGGGAATTTAGGAACTATTATTCGTTTATGTGATTGGTTTGGAGTTGCTGAATTAGTTTGTTCAAAAAACACAGTTGATTGTTATAATCAAAAAGTAGTACAATCAACCATGGGGTCTTTAACACGAGTAAATATTTCGTATGTAGATTTACAAGATTTTTTATCAAATAGCAAACTTCCAGTTTTTACTGCAGATATGGATGGTGAGAATGTGTACACATCGTCATTAACAGAAAAAGCAGTATTAGTTATGGGGAACGAAGCTAACGGAATTTCATCTGAAATTGCTCAAACAGTAAAGCACGCGTTAACCATTCCAAGATTTGGTGATTTGCAACAAACTGAAAGCTTAAATGTAGCTACAGCTACAGCAATTTTACTAAGTGAATTTAAAAGAGGATTAAAATAATCCGTTTATTTGAGCATCAATTCTGTCGATAACATATCCTAAATCTTCTGGGTTGTCAACAAAATCTAAATTATCAACATCAATAATTAATAGTTTTCCTTTGTTGTATTGGCTAATCCAAGCTTCGTAGCGTTCGTTTAATCGGCTTAAATAGTCAATACTAATAGAATTCTCATATTCTCTACCTCGTTTGTGTATTTGACCTACTAAAGTAGAAATATCTGCACGTAAATAAATTAATAAATCAGGAGGTGTTACCAAGTTTTCCATCAATTCAAATAAGGAAGAATAGTTGCTGAAATCTCTATTGGTCATAAGCCCCATTGCATGTAGGTTTGGAGCAAAAATATGAGCATCCTCGTAAATAGTTCTATCTTGAATTATTTTCTTCCCTGACTTACGTAGCTCTAAGACTTGACGAAAACGGCTATTTAAAAAATATACTTGCAAGTTAAAAGACCAACGCTCCATTTCACCATAGAAATCATCTAAGTAAGGATTTTCATCAACTGATTCGAAATGAGGTTCCCAATTGTAGTGTTTTGCTAATAATTTGGTTAATGTGGTTTTTCCTGCGCCTATGTTTCCGGCAATTGCTACGTGCATAACTATTTGTGTAATAATGATTTTAATATTGCTGGCAATGCCAGTTCAGGGGAGGTAAATGTACATAAAAAAAGGAATTAAGAAAGAAGATTAACAAATCAATATAGTAGAAAAATAAAAAAGCGAGCTAATTAGCTCGCTTTTTTGTTTTGTATGGAAAAGAGATTACCTAATGGCAATCTTTTTTGTTATTTGTTTTCCTGCATTTTCGATTTGCATTAGGTAGAATCCGCTAGTAGTTTTGTTAAATTCAATTACTTTGTTGAACTCACTTGAAATAGTAGAAAACTCTTGAGTTTCAAGCAATCTTCCTCTAAAATCGAATAAACGGATAATGGTTGAATTTTTGTCTTTAACCTTAAAGTTTACAGTAAGTGCTCCGTCAGAAGGAACTGGGAATGTACGAAGGTCTTTAAACAAAGTGTTGTCTGTAGCAAAACTTTCTTCAACAATAACTGTGTAATCTTCTACTTCGCCATTAAAATTTAATCCGCAAGAATTCGGATCAGAACTAGGTTTTACCGAAACTCTCATAATTACAGAACCTAACGGAGCATCTTCAGGAACCGTAATACTCACAGTGTTTGATGTTATTTCGTAGGTTTCATTAGTGTCGAAGATACAGTTTTGGTTCCAATCAATCCAAGCAAAAGTGTTTACATCACTATTTTCAGCAGCGTTAATAGTGGTTGTTAATTCGTAAGTTTCACCTCGTACTACTTGAGTGTCTATAGCTGTAAAATCAGAATAGCCATTAGTTTTATTAGAATCGTTATCAATACTGTTAAAGGCAACATTAGTAATACTTACTTGCGATTCGGTATTTCCAGAAGAATTACATAAACTATCATTTATATTTAATAGAATATTTACTGATTTTGTAGTTGTTGGTGAGGTTGCTGTGACTGTAATTATATGGTCTCCATTGGTAACTTCACCAAGGTTATTTAAGGTTAGTGTAAAATTACCACTTGTGCTTAAAGTTGTTGTGCTTAATGTAGCTGAAGCGTTTGTTGGTGTTCCAGTAGTTGAAAGGGTAACTGTTTCAGTAAAACCATATAAAGCCACGTAATCAAAATTAAAAACAAGCTCGTTTGTTGCTACTTTACATACAGATAAATCACCAGTGGTGTTAGAAATTGAAAACGTAGGATCTGCTTGAAAAATAGTGAAGTTGGTATTGTTTACATTGTAAAAAACGTTGTCAGCTGCTTCTACTAAGATTCTGGCAGATGTAGTAGGGGTATCAGGAATAACAATGTTTTCTGATCCGTCATTTGGAGTGTTACTTTTTAAAACGATTGGAAAAGTTTGACCACCATCTGTTGAAAGCCTAATATTTACACTAGCACAGTTGATTGGAGCTTGGTCAGAAGTTCCTTTGTTCCAAGTAATCGTATGTGTAGCTCCTGTTCCCCAAGAAACTACTGAACTAGGACTTGTTACGGTAAAAGGTTCAGTATTTACAACGGTAATTTTTATATCATCTCTTGCAGTACTACCTCCTCCTGCATGGTTATCTCTAACTGTAAAAGCGAAATCTAATTCTCTTGCTACTGATGGAAGAACTTCCCATATAGTAGAAGTGCTTCGGTTTATCACAGTTGAAAGAGCAGGAAAATACCTATCAGGAGAATTTGACGGCGATAAAGATCTAAACATTGGTCCACCAGTATTGGTAGCTAATGGAGACATGGTTGCTATTTCGTTGTCAATTTGTTCCCAAGTATAGGTTAAAGAAGCTGTTCCGTCAACATAGGTAGCTTGTCCTTTTAAAACAAAAGGTGTAGATCTAGGAATGCTTACACTGTTTCCTGCGGTAGCTGTAGGAGCAGTATTTCCTGTGTTAGAAGTACTAGCACAACTTCCAGCTCCTTGTATGTGTTCCCACATTTGAGCGATACTAACAGCGTGAAAATAATCATCACTAGCTCCTTGTATGTTTGGTGAGCAAATACCCGCATAAGCCATAATGGTTGATCCACTTCCTGGTTCAACAGCAGTTATAGGACTTCTGTTACCGCTACAAGAGTTGTTGAATGTATGCGTAGCACCAAATTGATGCCCTATTTCATGAGCTACATAATCAATAGCATATCCGTCGCCTATTGGTTGACTTCTACCTGTTATTCCTTGAGCTTTATATCCAGTTTCACACACAGAATTTAATTGGGCTAATCCTCCACCTCCTGTGCTAAAGGTATGTCCGATATCATAATTTGCATCTCCAATAACAGCATCACATTTCACTTGGCTTTCATCTATTAAGAAGTTTGCATCATCGTTTGATAATCCATCAGTTTCAGCATCTAAGAAAATTAATTCATCGTTGTTGTTAACAAGCACCATTCTTACAGCTAAATCCCTTTCAAAAATACCGTTAACACGAGTCATCGTAGTATTCATAGCAGACAATACAGCTGCTTTTTTTTCGTTATCTGAAGCAGATTCTAAATTATTTCTTTCAATATGATATTGTGCATATTCCCCAGTACAAGCAATAGCAGTTCTAAAAGTTCTCAATGTTCCATCATTAGCATTTCTGCTTTGTAAGGAAGAAGAACTACTTTTTTGAACAGTATTTTCAAGTTTACACGAGAAATCATCTTCTAAAGAAGCAAGTTCTCCTTTTTTATAAACGACATACTCTTTATGATCTTTTGTGTAAGGGTCAATATAAACAGTACCCTCATTTGAGGTGAATAACATAACATGCACACCATCTTTTCCAATACTTATTTTAGCTGTAGATGAAGTATCGTCAATCCCTTGCGCAGAGAAAGATGTTACTTGTGGGAATTTTGCTGCTAACTCAGGAGCTAAATATGAGGTTTCTTTTACTAAAAAGCGTTGAATATCTCCATTCGCATTAGGAAGCATTATTACTTTTTCATTAGAAGTGTTCTTAGTTTTTGAGTTTAATAAAACACTTGTAAACTTCTCTAAATCTAACCTCATTAATAGGTGTTGATTCGGAGAAACTTTAGTAGCAAGTACTTCTTTTTTTTGAAGCCTAATTGTTTCGTTAGATGTTTTCGTCCACATCTGTTGAGAGAACAAACCAGAAGTTGAAAAAAGTAAAATACATAATATGAGAAGGGAGTTTCTTTTCGACATGATTTAGTTATTGATAAGTCTTACATATAACAGTAAAAGTTTAATTTTCCCTACCTTTGTAGGGCTATTTAGACGCCTAATTTATGAATAAAAAAGTAAGAGTTAGTGATCTAGGAAAAAAAGATTACAAAGAAACATGGGATTATCAAACGAGTTTGTTAGATGAGATAGTTTCATTAAAGAGAGAAAAGAGGAATGGAGAGTGTGGTATTGAAACCCCAAATTATTTTTTATTTGTCGAGCACCCACATGTGTATACGCTAGGAAAATCTGGTGATATCAGTAATTTATTATTGAATGAAGAGAAGCTAAAAGAAAAAGAAGCTACTTTTTATAAAATTAATAGAGGAGGAGATATTACCTATCATGGCCCTGGACAAATAGTTGGGTATCCAATTTTAGATTTAGAAAATTTCTTTACCGATATTCATAAGTACTTACGTTTGTTAGAAGAATCTATCATTTTAACAATTGCTGAATATGGCATTAAAGCTGAAAGAAGTGAAGGAGAAACAGGAGTTTGGTTAGATGTTGGAACACCGTTTGCTAGAAAAATTTGTGCGATGGGAATTCGCGCGAGTAGATGGGTAACCATGCATGGGTTTGCATTAAATGTAAACGCTAATTTAGGATACTTTGACAATATAATTCCTTGTGGAATTCGTGGTAAAGCAGTAACTTCTATGGAAGCAGAATTGGGAAGAAAAATACCAGAGGAAGAAGTGAAGGAAAAAATTCTAAAACACTTTAAAACGTTGTTTGAAGTAGAGGAATTTATTAAAGCATAAAAAAAGGGTTGACAATTGTCAACCCTTTTTAGTTTCTATAGAAAACTAAAATTATTTTTTAGCTTTAACTTCGAAAGAAATTTCCATTAAATCGTTAATGAATTTATCTTTTAAAGCAGCGTCAATTTTCTGAGATTTGTAAGTTACACCAAAGTCAGTTCTGTCAATACTAAAAACATCACTTTTAAAAGTAACAGCATCTTCAGTTTCAGTAATAGTAGCAGGAATAGTAATACTCTTAGTAACATCTCTTAAAGTTAAGTTACCAGTTACGTGAACTTTTCCGTCTTTTACTTCAGAACTAGATACTTCAAACTTTGCAGTTGGGAATTTTTCAACATCAAAGAAATCAGCAGATTTTAAGTGTCCTTCTAATTTTTCTTTACCGTTACCAGCTTCTAAATCTTCACAAACAATAGTGTTCATGTCAATTACAAACTCACCAGACTTAACAGCTCCATTTTCAATTTCTAAAGTTCCTTTTTCTAAACTTACAACACCATTATGAGAACCTGTTGGTTTACTTCCTTTCCAAGTAACTACAGATTCAGCAACGTTTGCTTTGTATGTGTTAATGATATTTTCTGTTTTTGCTACTTCTTTCTCTTCGCTAACAGCAGTTTTGTTTTTTTCTGTCTTACAAGCAACAGCTCCCATTGCCATAAAAGCAATAGCTAAAATTGTTTTTTTCATCTTTTAGTTTTTAATAATGATTATTAATTGGATGCAAATGTAACAAAAAAAATAATTTCCATGGGATTTATTTTTTTGTTAAGATATGATTAACAACGTAAGAAGCAGCCTGTAAGCCGAAAGCAGCGGGCATATAACTAATGGTTCCGTAGTATGATTTTTTATAGTTGGTTCCGTCAGTGAGTTTTAAACTTTCAGAAATTTGAATTTCTTCTGAATAAACGGCTCTAACCCCTTTGTCAACTTTTAGTTCTTTTAAGCGTTTACGTATGGCTCTTGCCATTTTACAGTGCTTGGTTTTACTAATGTCTTTCACTTTAACTTTAGAAGCATCCAATTTACCACCCGCTCCCATTGAGCTGATGATTTTCACTTTTTTTCTGCGTGCTGCAACAATCAGATTAACTTTAGGAGTAATACTGTCAATACAATCTAACACATAATCAAAGTTTGGAGTTACTATTTTAAAGGCTCTTTCTGGCGATAAAAATTCTTCTAAAACAGTCAATTCAATATCTGGATTGATGTCTTTTAATCTATCAGCTAAAATATGTGCTTTTGATTTTCCTATGGTGCTATGTAATGCCGGTAATTGACGATTTATGTTTGTTTTGTCAAAAACATCACCATCTACAATGGTCATTTTGTTTACACCAGCACGCGCAATAAATTCTGCTGCAAACGATCCAACTCCGCCTAATCCAACTACTAAAACATTGGCATTTTTAATCTTCTCTAACCCTTCTTTTTGAACCAATAATTCGGTACGTTCTAACCAACTCATCTTTTAAAAATTCTACTAAAATTTTGTTTTACAGTATTTATAATTTCTTGTTTTTCGGTTTTTCTTAGTTCACTAGCAATGTTGTATATGCTTTCAATAGGTGCTTCGGAAGTATCAGTTTCAAAAAAAAGAAAGTTTAATGGAAGTTTTGAAAAAGTTTCTTGTAGTCTCTCATTTTTTAATAAACTCTCTCCGAAGGATATACATATTTTATGTTGTATTAAATCGAGCGCAATTTGGTGATTTTTATTGAATCCGTGAACAATCCAAGATTGTTTTGGTTTGATTTCTTTTTTCAATTGAATAATTTCCTGGAAAGCCTTTACACAATGAATAATTATAGGTTTGTTATATTTTTCTGAAAGTTGAATTTGTTGCTTGAAAACTTCAAGTTGAAGAGAGAAGTCAATTTCGGCTATTCTATCCAAACCACATTCTCCTAACGCATAACAATTTTCGGAGCTTAGTTGCTTTTCAACAATTTTTAAATCGTTTTGTAAAGTGTCTTTTGAAATATACCACGGGTGAATCCCAATAGAAAAAGGTTTGCTAAAATCGGTCGAATTAGGATATTTATTTTCTATTAAAAAAACATCTTTTTGAGTAGATGAAGTGTGAGTATGAATATCAATAAATTGCAATTACACTTTGTCTTTGGTATCAATAATAATAGTTACAGGTCCATCATTTAACAGTTCTACTTTCATATCTGCTCCAAATTCGCCTGTTTGAACTTTTTTGCCTAACTCTATTTCAAATTGCTGAACGAAATTTTCGTATAACGGAATTGCAATACCAGGTTTTGCTGCTTTAATATAACTAGGTCGATTTCCTTTTTTTGTTGAAGCATGCAAAGTGAATTGACTTACAACGATTGCTTCTCCATTAATATCAAGTAAAGACTTGTTCATAATGCCATCTTCATCATTAAAAATACGAAGATTGGCAATTTTCTTAGTCAACCAAGTAATATCTTCTTGTGTATCGTCATCAATAATACCCAATAAGACTAATAATCCGTTTTGGATATTCGCAACTTTTTCTCCTTCAATAGTAACACTAGCTTTTGAAACACGTTGAATTACTGCTTTCATTCTATAATTTAGATTATTAGATTATTAGATTATTAGATAGTTGGATTGTTGGATTGTTGGGTTTTTAGTTTGAAAGTTGAAAACTAGCCTCTAACAGCCAAAAGCTAAGAGTTAATAGCCAACAGCAAATCACTATTCCCAAATATCAGTTCGATAATGCTCTTCTTCACCTTCTAAAATTTGCAAATAGCTTTTATAGCGAGACCAAGCAATTTCTTCATTTTCTAAGGCTTCTTTAACAGCACACTGCGGTTCATTTACGTGAATACAATTGTTGAATTTACAGTCTTGTTTTAAAGCGAAGAATTCAGGGAAATAGTCACCTAATTCGTCTTTATCCATATCAACCACTCCGAAACCTTTAATTCCTGGAGTGTCAATAATACGAGCATCAAAACTTAAATCGAACATTTCAGCAAACGTAGTGGTATGTTGTCCTTGTTTGTGTTGTTCAGAAATTTCTTTGGTTTTTAAATCTAAAGAAGGTTCAATGGCGTTGACTAAAGTAGTTTTACCAACTCCCGAATGACCAGCAAACATGCTTACTTTGCTTGTCATCATCTCTTTGATTTTATCTATATTGATGTTTTCAGTTGCAGAAACTTCTACACATTCGTAACCGATGGCTTCATAAATATCTTTTAGGTACATAATTTCGGCACGCTGCTCAATTTCATACGAATCAATCTTATTAAAAACTAAAATAGTTTTGATTGAATAGGCTTCAGCAGTAACTAAAAAACGATCGATAAATGTGGTAAATGTAGGAGGGTTGTCAATGGTAATTAACAGAAATACTTGATCAAT
This sequence comes from Tenacibaculum sp. A30, assembly GCF_051200845.1. NCBI lineage: Bacteria > Pseudomonadati > Bacteroidota > Flavobacteriia > Flavobacteriales > Flavobacteriaceae > Tenacibaculum > Tenacibaculum sp. A30. The sequence continues at coordinate 1,320,575 of NZ_CP195160.1, read as the reverse complement.
ATTAGAAGCAATTACATGAGTTTGTTTTGATAAATTAACCGATTTACGAACAATAAAATTTTTACGCTCGTGAATGTTGGTAATTAAACCTGTTTCTTCATCATTATTGGTTTCTAAAGAAAAATCAACAATATCACCTACAGATATAGGGTTTGTACTTTTTATTCCTTTAATACGGAATTTTCCTTTAATACGACACTTATATAGTTCGCCTTTAGACTTTACCCAATACCAACTTCCTGTAGATTTGTAAACCGTTCCTGTCATAAAACAAAGATGCGGATTATTCATAAAAAAATAATATATTCGTGCCTTAATTTTAAAAATTTATTATGAAAAAGCTATTATTATCTATTTGTTTTATTGGATTGTCTTATGTTTCGGCCATTGCGCAAACATATGAATATAAGGTTATAACAAGTGTTGAGTCTATAGTACCAAATGGTTTGGGAAGATCTAGGTTAATTTCTTCAGACGAAGAGAGAAATTTTGAAGATTATACCTCTGGAAGATCAGAAGAAAATGATGAAAGAAACAAGTCGAAAAGATCGGAAATTAGAGTTAAAAATTTCGAAGAAACAAAACTGTTAAACTTCTTTAATATTGGAGGAATTCGTTTTCAGAATATTGTAGCAAATGATGCAGTGATTACCTCTAAGCTTAATGATATGGCAAAAAATGGTTGGGAATTGGCTTTTTCTAATAGTGGAGTAGAGAGTTATGGAGGAAAAGGAGATAGTAACGGAATTTTTATAACACGTTATATTTTTAAAAGAGAGGTTAAGACTTCAGAGTCTGCTGAAAAATAAAAAAAAGCGCCTAATGGCGCTTTTTTTTATGAGTTAATGATTTTTTCTTGATGATTGATACTTTCTTGGTGTATCGCTTTAAACATTTTAAGAACAAACTCTTCGCTTAGTCCTTTATCTTGTCCTTCTAATATCATTTTACCTAAGATTTCGTTCCATCGTCTAGTTTGTAAAATAGCAACGTTTTTATCTTTCTTTAACTCACCAATAGCATCAGCTATTTTCATACGTTTCCCTAACATTTCAATCAATTGATGATCCACTACATCAATTTGAGTACGTAAAGTATTTAGTGCATTTCGGTAATCAGCTTCGGTATCAGTAGCTTTTCTTACTTTTAAGTCTACCATCATTTGTACTAGAGTTTTAGGGGTGATTTGTTGCGAAGCATCACTCCAAGCATTATCAGGGTCGTAATGTGTTTCAACCATTAAACCATCAAAATTTAAGTCTAAAGCTGTTTGGCAAATATCAAAAATGATATCACGACGACCAGCGATGTGTGACGGATCACAAATCAATGGTAAATCAGGAAAACGGTTTTGTAATTCGATAGGAATTTGCCATTCAGGGTTGTTTCTATATCGGGTTTTCTCATAAGTAGAAAAACCTCTATGAATTACTCCTAATTTTTTGATGTTTTTAGCGTACAAGCGTTCTATAGCACCTAACCATAAAGGTAAATCTGGATTTACAGGGTTTTTTACCAAAACTATTTTATCGGTTCCTTCTAAAGCATCTGCAATTTCTTGAACGATAAAAGGACTTACAGTGGTTCGAGCACCAATCCATAAAATATCTACATCATGCTCTAAAGCTAATTGTACATGATCTTTGTTGGCAACTTCGGTAGCAATTAACATTCCTGTTTCTTGTTTTGCTTTTTGCAACCATTTTAATCCTAGAGCGCCTACACCTTCAAAATTCCCAGGTCTTGTACGAGGTTTCCAAATTCCAGCTCTTAATACCGTAGCATCTGTATCTTTTAATTCGTGAGCTATTTTTAATACTTGTTCTTCAGTTTCAGCACTACAAGGTCCTGCAATTACTAGTGGATGCCCTAATCCGAAGGCATCTAACCAAGTTCTTAATTCTTTTGTGTTTTCCATTTTGATGTATTTATTGTTGAGGTGCTACCTCTAAAATTCCGTTTAATATTTGTTTTATATGATTGGTGTTTTCCATTTCAGTATATATTTCTGGAAAATCATCTTTTTCTAATAATGTTTTGAATTGTTGTAAGTTACTAATGTATTCGTTCAAAGATTCTACAACATTTTCTTTATTTTGTTTAAAAATAGGAGTCCACATCGCTGGTGAACTTTTTGCTAAACGCACAGTAGAAGCAAATCCACTACCAGCCATATCGAAAATATCACGTTCGTTTTTCTCTTTTTCAATGACGGTTTTACCAAGCATAAAAGAGCTGATGTGTGATAAATGGGATACATAAGCAATATGTTTATCGTGTGATTTTGGATCCATGTATCGAATACGCATTCCTAATTTTGAAAAAATATCTAATGCCTTTTCTTGTAATTTGAAAGCTGTTTTTTCTACTTCACAAATAATGTTGGTTTTACCTCTAAATAAATTTGTCAAAGCCGCATTAGGTCCTGAAAATTCCGTTCCAGCAATAGGGTGTGTTGCTAAAAAATTTCTTCTTTTCGGATGATTTTTAACAGCATCGCAAATCAGTTCTTTAGTCGAACCTACATCAAAAACCAAACAAGTATCAGAGATGCTATCTAATGTTTTCAAAATTACCTCTTGAGAAACATCTACAGGAATGGCAATAATAACTATGTCTGCGTTCGATAATTCTGAAAATGTTGCTTTTTGATGGATAATCCCTCTTTCTAAAGCGAGATCTCCATGTTCTTCGTTGGAGTCAATTCCAAAGATAGTAACGTTTTTAAATTCTTGCTGAATATCTAGGGCAAAACTTCCGCCGATTAATCCTAGTCCTATGATAAATACGTTCATTATATTCTGTTGATTGCTTCGTTAATTTTTTCTTCTGATACACATAGTGAGAAACGAATATAACCTTCACCTTGGCTGCCGAAAATGGTTCCAGGAGCAGCAAAAATGTGTTTGTTATATAGCAAATCGTCAATCATTTCTTCAGATGTTTTTCCTTTGGGAAGTTTACACCAAACAAACATTCCTGAGGTGTTTTTATCGTAGGTACATCCTAACTTATCTGCTAGTTTAAAGACTAACTCTTGTCGCTTTTTATAAGTATTATTTAATTGGATAAACCAATCCTTTTCTAACTCTAAAGCTTTAGTAGCTCCTTTTTGAATTCCATAAAACATACCAGAATCCATTTGAGTTTTTACTTTTAAAACTTCTGTTAAGAATTCAGGTTTTCCTAATAACATTCCAACACGCCACCCAGCCATGTTGAAAGATTTGCTTACCGAGTTTAACTCTAAAGCAATGTCTTTTGCGCCTTCAACTTGTAAAATACTTTGAGGATGTTCATTCAATATAAAGCTATACGGATTGTCATTTACAATCACAATATTGTGCTTTTTTCCAAAGTCAATCAACTTTTGAAAAGTTTCTTTGGTTGCATCGGCACCCGTTGGCATGTGGGGGTAATTTACCCACATCAATTTTATTTTTGAAGTATCTAGTTTTTCTAAAGCTTCAAAATTAGGTTGCCAGTTACTAGCTTCTTCTAACTTGTAAAAAACAGGTTTTCCTCCTAATAAATTGGTCACAGAGCTGTAAGTTGGATATCCTGGATTAGGAATTAATACCTGATCTCCTTCATTTAAAAAAGCTAATGAAATATGCATAATTCCCTCTTTACTTCCCATTAAAGGGAGTACTTCGTTAGCAGGGTTTATGGTAACTTCATAGTTGTTTTGATAAAAATTTGAAACAGCTTGTCTAAACTCTGGTAACCCTTGATAACTCTGATAGCTATGTGCTCCAGTATCTTGTAAGCTATCTTGAATAGCTTTTAATACTGAGGTTGGAGGCAGTAAATCAGGACTTCCAATTCCGATATTTATAATTGGTTTACCTTCTGAAATTAATTGACGTACTTCTTGTAATTTTTTAGAGAAGTAGTACTCTTGTACGGTTTGTAAGCGATTGGCAAACTGTATCATAATCTTCCGTTTTTGTATTCACCTAATATTTTAAATTCTTCTGCCATAATTTGTATAATGGCTTTTGCTTTTTCGAAATCTTCGTATGCTTCAAAAGTTACATCAACAAAAAAGGCATACTTCCATGGTGTTTCAATTTTGGGTAACGATTGTATTTTGGTTAGGTTTAATTTGCAATCGCTCATTACGTTTAGTACTGCGGCTAAACTTCCTCTTTTATGGTCTAATTCAAACCTTAACGAGGCTTTGTTAATTTCAATCTTGCCATTTTCAGGGTTACTTGTTTGTAAAATCACAAAGCGAGTCGCATTATTTTTAATGGTTTGGATCTCGTCCTCAATGATAGAAAGTCCAAAAATATCAGCAGCTATTTTGGGTGCGATAGCTGCAACACCCTTTAATTGTTGATCAGAAATTCTTTTCGCAACAGCAGAGGTGTCAACATCTTCAACTAGTTTTATATGCTTATGTTGTTTGAAAAACTCTTTGCATTGTAGCAAGGCCATAGGGTGTGAGCAAACCTCAGTAATATCTTTAATTTGTTGATTTGGTAACGCCATTAAATGATGGTGTATAGGCAAGTAATACTCGCCAGAAATATGCAAATTGTACTTGTCAATTAGTGCATAGTTGGGTATGATTGAGCCTGCGATGGTGTTTTCTAGTGCCATAATTGCTTGTTTACTTTGTGAATTCAATAAACTATCTACCAATACATCAAAGGACAAACATTCAACTAGTTCGATGTTTTCTTCGTAGAAATTATTTGCAACAATATAATGGTTGCTTCCATGTATTCCTTGAATGGCTATTTTTTTCATTTTAGGTCAAAAAAAAAGCCTCGATAAATTCGAGACTTTGATTAGCTATATTATTTTCTTGTTAGTTTAACAATATGGTACAAAGTCTCAGCTCTTACTAAAAAAGTAAAAGTAAAAATAGAAACCTTGCCATACGTTTTGTAACATCATTGTATTTGTGTTCTTTGTACGAGGCAAATCTTAGAAATAAATTTCAGTAAACCAAACTTTTTTTGAAAAAATGTATAAAAAGAAAAAAGCTCCTCAAAAATTGAGAAGCTTTTAGCGGTCTGGACGGGACTCTCCTTTTTTTTACTTTTGTTAATGTTATTGGGAGTTACAAAGGATTACATTTTTGATGTATGCCTAAATGTGTGCCTTTTCTTAATTAACACGAACAAAATATACTGTCTTAATATAACTTTCAATACCTGTTACTGTGAATTTAAAATTCATTTTATTTTCACTTACCTCAACAATTTGTTTATTGTTTCCTGGTAGGGTTAATTCATTATTTGATTCATTGTAAGAATAAGTCCCCTCAGATGTTCTTGCATCTTCACAATTTGTTCCAGAGTACTTAGTCAGGATAACTTGTTTATTAGATTTTAATTCTAAAGTTTCCTTTAAATCACAAGTTGACAAGTTTACTTCTTCAATACTCCCATTGGAGTATTCTTTAGTTTCTTTTACCTTATTCCATTTCCCAATAATTCCAGACTGTAAATTATCATCACTTCCCCCACATGAGGATAGAATTAAGGTGGTCATTAAAAATAAAATTACTTTTTTCATATTACTAATTTTTGATTATTACTGTTTAAAATTTACTATTATAATAGAGTAAATATATTCTGTTGGGTTTTGATTTTAATTTTGAGTAAGATGTCAAGTTCAAAGTATAAATGGATGTATTCAATTAATTCTTCATTAAATTCTTTAATATCTCCTTTTGTGTAGTTGTATACTTCATAACTCTTTTTTGTATCTACCAATTCTAAATCAAACTCCCAATTTTCATATTGCATGCCAATTCTGAAAGGTAGTTTATTAGTCATTATACAAATACTTTATTTTTTCTTTGATTTATTGGGATAGTTATTTTGAAATCTATAGTACTGTTTGTTCTGTTGTTTAGATGAATAGCTATATCATTTTGAATGCAGAACAAATCTGAGTTACCTCCTAACACATCTTCAAATAAAAACTCATCTTCACTACCAGCAAATGAATTTATAAATTCAATTAAGTAATTAAGATTATTTTGACTTGTATTATAAGTTACAGCTAATAGTTCATTTTCATAAAAGCTTAAATAAGTTTCTACTTGTAAAGTCTTGCTAGGTAAGTATAATTCCGAAGTTTTATGACTTCTGTAGTATTTTACTCCATTTAAAAAGGTTGTTAAATAAATTAAACCTACATTGTTTTCTTCTAGAGAACTTTTTAATTTATGAGAGATATAATCTTCTAACATAGCTTTTTACTCTTTGTCATTCTTTATGAAATGTGCCCAGACATAATAAATTAATGCTATTATTAATGCTATAAAAGCTAATCTAAGATTAGATAAAATACTATAAGTTTCACCTGTGTCATAATCAATCCCCTCTAAGCTTCTTGGGTCTCCACCAAATATTAAAGTTAATAATGGGTTTAAAGCTATTAGTCCAAATACAACTCCAGCAGCAAGCAAACATCATTTACTTTCTTTTTTATCTTGGTTCTTTTCCATATTAAATCAACTATTAGTTCAACAGATTTACAAGTGTTCTTAGTTATTTGATTTTCTTTTCAAGAAGCTTTATTTCATTCCTTAGGTCATCTGTTTTAAATATCTCATTAGCTTTTTTAAACCAAAGAATGGCATTTTTATAATCCCTTTTGCATTTATAAGCTTCTCCAGCTAGTATCATAAAGTAAGTCTCTTTAGGAGCAATTTTTAAAGTAAAAAGACTTTTTTCTATAGCTAAGTCACAATTACCTTCATTTATATCCTTAACAATAACAAATCTACTTTTTTGAATTGTCATTTTCAATTTGTCATTTTGATTTTCTATAGCTTTATTAATGTAATTTGTTGCTTTTTCTTTTAAGTCAGAATCATTATTGTGATTTGAGTTATTATTTTGAGAATATGAATAACTACAAATAGTTATTAAGATTATTAAAATTATTTTTTTCTTCATGATTATTAATATGTTGTCATTTATGGCATAAGTTTAAACAAATATAACTCTTTTCTTGATTTGTCAAATAAGACAAGTTGTAATGAGTCAGGATTTAAAAGAGTTACAGATTTCAATTCAGAAAAAAATAGGTATTAACATTCAGAATATTAGAGAAGAAAAAGGTTTGTCACAAGTAGATTTAGCTAGTAAGATGCTTGGTAGGTTTGATACTACTAACATTTCTAGAATTGAATCTGGCAGAACAAATCCTACACTTTTTACTTTGTTTAGAATTAGTGAAGCTTTAGAAGTTTCATTAACTGAATTAGTAGGTTTTTCTTTAGAAGAAAAATAAGAAAAAGCTATTATAGTAGAACTTGCTTAAAAGAATTATTATACCTTTTATTTCATTAATTTATATAGTTTCTGGTAGGAATAAAAAAGGATTTTATAATAAAAAAAGCTATTATTAATTATCTGCAAATTAATTCGTTTTTATAAAAACCTCTTCTTAGAGTTATTTCATTCATCTACTTATACATGTGAATACTGTAGAAATTGCAAATATTGCAAGTTCGATAGATTACAATAACCCTTCATCTGCAAAACTCAAATGTTCACCCTTGGTAATTATTAAGTGATCTAAAAGCACCATATCAAAATAACTACATGCTTTTTTAACTTTATTGGTAATTTCAATATCAGCCTTACTTGCTTTTAAATTTCCACTAGGATGATTGTGACACATGATTATACCATGTGCATTACATTTTAAAGCTACACTTACAAGTAATTTGACATCTACAACTGTGCTATTTGTTCCTCCTTTAGATAATTCAAATATACCCAATACCATATTGGCTCGATTAAGTAAAATTACTTTCATTTCTTCTTGTAATTCAATTAAATCTTTATTCCATTTCTCAGCTACTAGATTGTAAGCATCTGCGCTATTTTGTATTTTGAACTTATTACTATTCTTACTAGAATAGGAAATTTTTATTTCAGCTACTTTCATAAATTTAAAATTATAAATCTGTCCAGCATTCGTAATTACTTATTATAGTAAATGCAAAATTTGGACAGATTAAATTAAACTAATTCTTCCTCTAATTTGTTTACACCATTTTGTGAAAACACGCTATGGTCAGCTTTAAAAAGCTTTTTAACATTAGGAGCTTCATCAGGAGTGTAAACCCATTTGTGAGTTAAAATTATTTCTTCTCCTGTTTCTTTAATAATATACTCATAAGGAGCAACCTCTTGTTTAACAATGCTTCCTTTCATTTGAGTTCCTATTAAAGCTTTACAAGTAACCTCATCAAAAGTAGAAGTTATCATTGCTTTTTTTGCTGTAGCATAGAATTGACCAGTAGTTTTGCTTACTACCATTTCTATACCTCCTTGTAGTTCTAACAAATAGAATTTAGAACCATCTTCTTTGCTACACTCTCTGTAGCCTACAATTTGTACCATAATTTTTTTTTGAGTTGATAAATAAGTTGATTCTAGAAAATATAAGTTCCTTTAAAAACAGCTATCACCTTGCTTTTATATATGGGGTCAAAAAATATTTTCTACTGAGAAGCACCACGGGGTGTTTTAAAATCAAAAATAAGTGGGGGGTAGTTAAGTGGAGGAGATTTATGCATACAAAAAAGTAGCCTCATTTTTTTTATAAAATTTTATTTTATATTTAACAAAAAATAAGTCCTTCATCTATGGAAGAAAAAGATATTCAGAGTCTTTTGTCTCATACTGACTCGTTATTAAATCAGACTTTTTGGTTTAGTCAAAAGTTTAAAATTAAGCCAGATAAAGAGCATTTTGCCACATCAATTACTTATACAGATGTGTTGGAAAGAAGGAATGATTTTATAAATTGTTTGCTGAGTACAATTAATAGTTTTGTTTATAGTAAAAGGAAAAGTTCTGAACTTATTAATAAATTCTTCGAAGAAACTTCAGATTTTGGGAATGCTAGTGCTAAGTTAACTTTTAATGCTAAAAAAAAATTTAGACCAGGTCATCCGCAAGGTCAATTTGGTGAATTGCTTCTATTTAATTTTATACAGCATTTTTTTTCAGCTACACCTGTATTGAGAAAAATGTCAATAACAACTTCAAATAAGCATGAAAGATTTGGTGCTGACGCTATTCACTATAAAATAAACTCTAATGGTGAGAATGTATTCTTTCTTGGAGAATCAAAATGTTATAAAACCAAATATAAATTCAAATCAGCATTTAAAGATTCTTTAAATAGTATTTCTAAATCATTTGAAGAGATTAATGATGAGCTGGACTTATATCTCTATGAGGATGGTATGATAGATGGAAATCTTGTAGAAATAGTAGAAAAGCTAAAATCTAACACTTTAAGTAACGTTAAGTTTGAGTTGGTTTGTATAATTATTTATCATGAAACTAGGGAGATTGATAAAACAAATGAAACTGAAATTAAAGAAAGAATTAAGGAAATTATTGAAGAGAAATTTAAATCAGTAGGTGATGAAGTTTATGATAAAATTGATAAAGGGGTTTTAGAAAGAATAAATTATATAGTTTTTCCCGTTTGGAAATTGGATAATTTATTAGATGAATTTATGAAAACTTTAGGTGCTTAATGGAAAAGAAAATTATTGATTTAGAAGATGTAAAAATTATTTCAAGATTACATATTATTGAATTGTACTCAACAGCAATAAAGCTAGGGTTAATAAACAAAAATAAATACAGTAAAATAACATATCCTCTTTTACTTAAATCTATTTCTCTTTTAGATAGATTATCTAGATTTGATAATAATCAAGAAACTAAAAATCTTGTTATTACCTTATGTGGAATACTTTGGCAGTATAGAAACCCTAAGTGGGATTTATTACATGAAAGTTTAATTTTATTCTTATCTAGAATAGGCTATGCTCCTTCTGGTATTCTCATAGATAAAGAGTATGATTTTAATGAAAAAAAACATTCATCATTTACCAGTTATATAAATCAATTATATATTTCTATGTATAATGAAAATTATGAGATTGAAGTTCTTGATAAAAAGTTTTTATTAACTGAATTTCAAAAGAAAGTATGGGATGAAATTGACAAGAATAGAGTTGTAGGAATTTCAGCTCCTACATCAGCAGGTAAGTCTTACTTAATTTTATTAAAAACAATTGAAATTCTTTTGCGAAAAGAAGGTAATGTTCTTTATGTTGTTCCCACTTTATCTTTAATATCTCAGGTGTCTAATGATTTTAACCAAATGTTAAAAGATTTTGGACTTTATAATTATAGTGTATTTAATACATATTCATCTGATAAAGCACAAGATAATAATCAAATTTATGTTTTGACTCAAGAAAGAGCCATTTCTGCTTTTTCTCAAGAGAAAAATCCTTTTGAGAATATTCAGGTTTTTATCATAGATGAGATTCAAAACATAGAAAGGGTTGATAGTCCTAAGGATACTAGAGCCAAAACTCTTTTTGATTTATTAAATGAATACAGGCATAATAGTAGTGCTAATAAAATAATAATATCAGGACCTCGAATAGAAGATATAGGTGATTTAGGTGAAAATCTATTTGGAGTTGAAAGTATGGAAATTAATGTTAAAAGTTCTCCCGTAGTTAACTTTACGTACTCAATAGCAAAACAAGGAAAAGCCTTTTTATTTAAACAGTATTCTGATTTTTTTAATAATCCAATTTCATTAAGAATTACTAATAAAGAAATAGTTGGTTATGGAGGGAGTATGTATAATGAAAAGTTTAATGATTTTCTCTATGAAATAATAAGTAAATTAGGTAGCGATAGTAAGAATATAGTTTTTGCTCCTAATCCAAAACAAGCAAGAAATATTGCTATTGGAATTAATAAAGAAAGAGATGATATTGAACAGTTAGATGAAAAAATAATATTACTGTCCGAATATTTATCTGATTCAGTTAGTGATAATTATTCACTGATAAATGTTGTTAAGAACAATATAGCTTACCATCATGGAAAGTTACCACATCACGTTAGGTTTGTTATTGAAAAAGCTATAAAAGAAAAATTAATAGGAAATGTTGTGTGTACAACTACTTTAATGCAAGGAGTTAATCTTCCTACACAAAACGTTTTTATTAGAAATCCGAACCTTTTTGTGCAAAGAAAAAAAAATAGCAATAATCCAACTCTGACAAAATATGAAATAGCAAATTTGAGTGGTAGGGCAGGAAGGTTGTTAAAAGACTTTATAGGTAGGACTTATATATTAGATGAAGATTCTTTTAAAGAAGATAGTCATAATCAAGCTAGTTTATTTGATAAACCTAATAAGAAGTTGAATATAACATATGCTAATAGGTTTAATTCGAATAGAGATGAAATAATAAACTCTCTAACAAAGAATACTTTTGGAGAAGCTGAAGAGGATAAGTTTATAAGCTGTTATATTCGACAGACCATTTTAAAATATCAGGATGATTCAATTACAAAACTCGAAAGTACAGGTATAAAAATTACTAATGAAGAGTTAGTAGAAATTAAGAGTAATTTAAATGAACTAAATGTTCCTGTAGAAGTTTGCTTAAAGAATAGATATTGGGATCCTTTTGACTTGGATAAGCTTTACTCTGAATTGAATAAAATTGATATACCTTCTTCAATTAATGATGGTGAAGCAGCTAATAAACTTTTTAGAACATTATTATATCTATACAACAATTATCATAGATACTATGATAGGTATGTGAAAATAAAATTAGATAATCCAAATACCCAGAGACTTTTATTTTCTATTTGTATAACAGCTATTAAATGGTCTAAAGAAGTCCCTTTAAAGCAGTTGATTTATGATCATGATGAAGATAAAATAGAAGACCTTATAAGTAATATTCAAAATAAAATATCTTATGGAATTCCAGTTTTATTAAAGCCTATCTATGATATGGTAAATGAAGAGCATTCTTTTTTAACTTTTATGGAGATGGGAGCATATAAGCCTATTACGAGAAAATTAATAGAGTATAATATACCAAGAGAAACATCTGTTTTTTTATCTAATAATTATCTAAATTCTGATAATTTTGAATCTAAAGAAGAAATTATTGATAGAATAAGTTCTATTTATGATGAGTTAAATTATTGGATTCAAGTGCAAATTGAACATATTTTATAGTTTCCCATCCCCTTGTAAGATAAGGGAATGGGATTCAACTCAAAAAAAGTAGCTTTATAGCTACTAAAATTTTGATACTCTTATTTACTCACAGCAACTTTATCTAGCTTCTCTTTCTTTTCCTTAAAAGCTGGTAATAAAATTTCTTGGTGTTTAAGGTTAGACTTATATATAGTGGTTAACTCTGGAATAGTTTTAGCCTCTGCAATCTGTTGTAGTATCTCTTCTATTTTAAGATGTCTTGGAACACACCATTGAGCTAATTTTTCTCCAACTTCTTCTGTAATTACAAATTCATTTCTAGTAGAAAACAAACTTGTTCTATCTTTACTTATCACAGCCTTGTTTTCTTGATTGATGAGCTCAAAATTTACAGTTAACTCATATTCCCATCCCTCTCTTGTAATTTCTTTTGTACCTAGTTTGGTAACCTTAGCTTTACCATTAGGTTTGATGTCTAATGAGTAATGAGTTTTCCTCCTAGTAGTAGTAATGATATGACATGAAGATTGTAATATAGCATCTACAAATGCTTGATGGAGTTTTGTTACTTTATTCCAGTCCTGAAATCTCGCACCAAGTTTGTTGTGTATATCTAAACATCCTCCTGAGCCATTCCACTCGTGGCTAATAGAATCTAAAATAATAACTTCAATATTGTTATTGGATTCACATAACTTAATTCCTTCTATGTACCTAGAGGGACTGAAAGGAGCTTCTAAATTAATTACTTGAAAGTTTCCTAAATGTGAGTATAAACTAGCTGACTTATTTTCTGTGTCAATTACAGCTATTTTATTCCAGTTTTTAGTGAGTCCATAAGCTAGTAGTAGAGCTGAGTAGGTTTTTCCAAATCCACTTGCTCCTGATAAGCCAATTCTAAGCTTTACAGCATCTCTTTTACTTGGTTCTAATTGCATAATTTTTAAGTTTAAAAAGGTTAATATTTATGTGTAATAATTTTAAGTTTTTTCCATAAAAAATCCCTACAGATTTCTCTGTAAGGATTTGTGAAAAAGTTTTTCCACTTTTTGTTTTGATACTATATAAGGCTAATACAAAATATGGAAAAAACTATGTTAGCTTACTTAAAATTTCTTCTATTTCTTTTTTCTCTTTTAAATAATTATCCATACTTCCAAAATGATAAATTATTTCTTCCTCTGTATGTGGGATATCTAAATCAGGCTCACTAAAAACATCAATAGAATGAGTTCTAGTAAAACTTTTAGTTCTTATCACTTTCTTTCCATTTTGTGAGTTACGAGGATTTTTATAAACTTTAGTTTCAAAAAAATCTTCAATAATAATTTTATATAAAGAATTCAATTTATCTTCTATGGAAGTGTCTTTTACAAGGTTTCTTTTGAAATTAAAAATTTCATTTTCTAAAAAATCATCTGCTTTTATTAAATCTATTAATTCATTAAACTTTTCTTTGTTTGCTGAGGAATAAAAAGAAGAATTAGGTTTATTTGGTAGAAATAATACGGGGCTATTTTTAACTGTTATTTCCTCTATGTTATTCTCAACTTGACTTCTAAAATCATCTAATAGTTTATAAAGTTTTATTTTATCAGTTTCATTAGTAGAAGTTCTTGCTATTTGGATTGCATCTAAAAAATAAATACCTCTAGAATAAACTGTATTTTCAAAATATACTCTCTTATGATATAGATTGTAACAGAATTTAAGAACTTCAATCTCAAAAGCTCTATTCTTGTATGGTTTTATTTCTTCACCATTAATCATAGGGATAAAATCTCTAAATAACTCTTTTCTTATTTCAGAATAAAACTGATTGAAATTAGCTTGTAACCTTGCTTCAAAATACAATGTTTCATCATCTGGTTTTAAGTAGTTTTTATAGTAGTAAAATAAGGTTTTTTGAATATGATTTTCTTTAAAATGTAGCTTAATTTTAGCAATCATCTTTTCTAATCTACAATTTAAAAATTGATTGGTCAATGCTAAGTATGTGATACAAGCACTTATATCTTTTCCAAAAATTTTGAATTCTGATGCTAAATATTCATCACTTTGTTCAAGTAAAAACCTAGAAAAACTTGGATATGATAATGATGATAAATTAGTTCTATCACTGTTCTCTAAAAATAAAATTTCATTTTTTAAATCTTCAGTCATAAAACTATAAAACCTCCTTAATAAGTTTTTCTGTGAGTTAATATTATAATACTCCACTTTCTCTTTTACCTGCCTATTATTACTAATATCATCATAATTAACTTTAAATTCTAACTTCTGCTCTTCATTCATATTTGAGTTATCAAGAGAACTATAATCAAACATATCAGGTTTATATAATAGTATGTGTATCTCTCCTTTTTTTCTTTGCCTTGCTAAAGCTTGAATAATAGCGTTGATACCATCTGTAAATGTTCCAAAATGATTTTTATATGAGCCTTTAGAGTTAAATGAAGGTAAAATGATAATAAAAGCGTGATTATCTTTTTCTATACTAACTCCTGTGTTAAAGTTAGTACCTATGTTGCATTTTGAATTATCAAACCTTTTACCTGTTAAATTTCTATTAGGTCTTTGATTATTTACTAATTGCGAAACACACAAGTTTATTTCTCCAAACCTATCTTCTAATTTTTTACCTAAATCACTTTTAGCAATATCTTGAGATAACTTTTTTGAGTAGCACAAAATGTCAATACCTTTATTTTCGGCAAGTTTTTCTTCAACTATTTTAACTAGTTCAGGTGTGTCAGATTTAAAACTATTAGCTGGTGAAAAATGTAAGAAAAGTGAACTTTGCTTATCTCTAAATCTAGGTCTTTTAGATTCTATTATTTTTATCTTTCTATCTGTTAATTCTGCTAAATATTCTATGATGATTTTTGAAGCTTCATTGTGGGTAGCACTAATCACAAAATTTTTATGAATTACCTTTCTCCATTTCCAAAGATTAAAAATATATTCTTCTTTAAAATTCTGATAAGATGCGTGTATTTCATCATAGATAAAAACCACTTTTGTATCTGAACTTTCGCAATAGTTTGAAAGTGTGTTTAGGTAATTTCTCTTGTCGTTAGAATTTTTAAACCCATCTTCTCCAGGATTTCCTAATAATGTATTTACTGTAATTACATGTACTTTTTTATCTAGATATGTTTCATTAGAAGTGCCTATCTTTTCATAGTTATAAATCTGTTCAAGAGGTATACCTGCTTTATTATTTATATCAGTAATATACTGCTTTACCAAACTTACATAAGGTGAAGCTACCATTATTAAATATTTTTGTTCACTAGAATCATAATATTTTTTAATGGTTTTAATGATTGCAGTTGTCTTACCTTGCCCTACACCAGCGTTAATGATAACTGTATTTTTGTTTTTTAAGTCTGTTTCTAAAATAGGAAGTAAGCTATCACTTAAATATCCATGTTCATTAGGTTCAATAATTATTTTATCTCCATTATCTTCAATGATAAAAGCATCTTTTGTAGATGTAGTTCCATCAAGATTATAGGTTAGGGTAAAGTCTTCGGGGTTTATTTCTTTAAATTCAATAGGGTAATTATTGAAAGAAGAATTTTCTGAACTCATAGGAATAAAATTTGCGTCTAATGTATGAACAAAAAAGGACTAGATTTTAATCTTGTCCTAATTTTTGATTAAGTTTTGAAACCTCATCACTAATTTTCTTCTTTACAACTTTAGCATAATGCTCTTGTGTAATTGTAATCTTAGAATGCCCTAGAAGCTCCGATACTACTTCCATAGGTACTCCATTATATAGTAATACTGTAGAAGCAAAAGTTTTTCTACCAACATGATGAGTAAGATTTTTATTTATACCTATTATATCTGCTATTTCTTTTAGATAAGAATTAAATTTTTGATTAGATATTTTAGGTAATTTATTGTTGTATTTCAATAAGATGTCTCTTGGTTTAGGTAATAAAGGAATTGAAATTTTTGATTTTGTTTTCTTTCTATTCATTTCAATCCACTCATTACCATCAAAACCAACTTGAATATGTTTAGTGTTTAGTTCTGACATATCTGCATATGCTAGTCCTGTATAACAACAAAAGATAAATAGATCTTTGACTATAACTAATTTTTTTTGTCTTAATTGATGTGTTTCAATTAATTTTAATTCCTCCGAGGTTAAGAAAATAAGCTCTTTAGTAGTTCTTTTAGGTCTGTAGAATACAAAAGGGTCTTTGTCAATAAAACCTTCTAGAATAGCTAGTTTTATAATCTTACGGACTCTTTGAATGTGTTTGTTAATAGTGCTTTGACTTTGTCTTCTTTCAGTTTTTAAATAATAATCTAAATCTTCTAAAAAAATAAATTTGATATTTTGAAGGACCAAATCGTTTTTCTTGTATTTGTGCCTTATGAATTTTTTCATTAGCCTTTTACATTCTTCGAATTTTTTATAGGTTGATTCTACATAGTCTATGCCAATAGTTTTTTTAACTTTTGAATTATGGTAATCAAATACTTCAAGAAATGTTTTTTCAGATTTAATACTTTTTCCTTTGTGTTGTAAGTAGATGTCTTCAACATCAAACTCCTTTTCATTTACCTGTAAAAATAAAAAAGCCTGATTAATTTGTTGTTTAATCAGACTTAATTGGGTGTTGATAAAAGTATTGTCTTTACTAGGAGGTTTAGCTAGTTGTTCTTTGCTATTCCAATAGTCTGGATTTATAAAGAAACCTGTAGAGAATATTTTTCTTTTTTTGTTATAAGTTATCCTACATCTAATAGGACACTTATTTTTACTGTTAATTCTATTCTTTTGTAATAGGAATAGAATGGTTACCCTGTTGTTATTCATGTGTTTTGAGTTTTTTTGTATATGGTGTACCTAGTATGAAGTGATGGTGTACCCTAATGTGTACCTAATGGTGTACCAAAGAAATTTTTATGTAATCCTTTTTGTGTACCTAATTTTTAAGATGGTGTGCCAAAATGTGATTATTTTTCAGCAACCTTCAAATAAAGTAAAATAGAGTGGAGTCCTAGAAATTCCTGTAAAAAGAAAAAAGCTCCTCAAAAATTGAGAAGCTTTCGCGGTCTGGACGGGACTCGAACCCGCGACCCCATGCGTGACAGGCATGTATTCTAACCAGCTGAACTACCAGACCGTTGCTTGAAGCATTATGTTGTATGTTTTAGAGAAACTTTAGCGGTCTGGACGGGACTCGAACCCGCGACCCCATGCGTGACAGGCATGTATTCTAACCAGCTGAACTACCAGACCGTTGCTCTAAGCGGATGCAAATATATAACCTTTTTTTAAATAAAAAAGAGTTATTTATAAAAAATTATGTCTGCTGATAAGATAAGCGATAAGTACTTTATCATAACCTTCATTAATATCTACAGGTATGTAATCAATTTTATATTGTAAGCATTTGTTTTTTAGGTTTTTGAAAAAATCAGAACTCAATTCTTGATATTTTTGCTGTACATTTTCGGCGTATAAATTTATTTCTTCTCCAGTTTCAACATCTACAAATTTTTTTGGTGAGTTGTCAAAATCAAACAAAAATTCGGTCTTTTTATCGTGTGTATGAAACAACACTACCTCATGTTTGTTAAATTTTAGGTGTCGTAAAGCATCAAAAAGAGCTTCTTCATTTTTTGAAGTTTGAAACATATCGGTAAATAAGAAAATTATAGACCTTCTATGAATCTTTTCTGCTATTTCATGTAAATATTGATAGGTTTCTGTAGAAGAGGTAGAATTAGATAATAGTAACTGTTCTAATTGATGTAATAACATCTTACGATGACGCTCACTGCCTTTTTCAGGAGCATAATATTCGTAAGTGTCAGAATAAATACTTAACCCAACAGCATCACGTTGTCGTTTTAAAATATCCATTAAAGAAGCAGTAGCTACCGCTGAGAAACCAATCTTATTTAAACTATCTATTGATTGATTCTTACTAATAGGATAATGCATAGAAGCAGAATTGTCGATAATTAAATGACATCTAAGATTCGTTTCTTCTTCATATTTTTTGGTGTACAGCTTTTCGGTTTTAGCAAATAGCTTCCAATCTATATGGCGAGTACTTTCGCCTTTATTATAGAGTTTGTGTTCAGAAAATTCAACCGAAAACCCATGAAACGGACTTTTGTGCATTCCTGTAATAAAACCTTCTACTACTTGTTTGGCAAGTAGCTCAAGATTGTTAATTTTTGAAGCAGTACTGTTTAAATCAATCATACAGTACCAAAAATAAAAAAGGTTTAGCAATAGCCAAACCTTTTTTATGAGATGAATTGAGATACTTTTTATAAAGCAGCATCAATTTTATCTGTATAAGCTTTTTTAGGAGCAGCACCAACTTGCTTGTCTACAACTTCTCCGTTTTTGAAAATTAATACAGTTGGGATGTTTCTTACACCATACTTAGCAGCAAATTCTTGGTTTGCGTCTACGTCTACTTTACCAACAACAGCTTTTCCTTCATACTCGCTACTGATTTCATCAACGATAGGAGATACCATTCTACATGGTCCACACCAAGCTGCCCAAAAGTCTACTAATACTGGTTTGTCAGATTTTAATACTACTTCTTCGAAAGAAGCATCTGTAATTTCTAATGCCATTTTATATATGTTTTATCTAAGTTATTATCTTACTTTGTACACCACAAAAGTAAGCAAATATTTTTCCAATGCCATTTTATAAAAATTACTTTTTATTATCATAGTATCAATACTTTCTATTTTTTTATAGCTTAGTTTGTTTTTATGTGTGTAAAATAATCTATAACTTTGCACCAATATTTATTTGAGGAAAAATTTGACTGATTGCAACCTCAATGAACAATAGTTCAGAATAAAAATGCTAAAGCAGTAATTTTCTACTCCTTTTAGCGACTTAGCAATTCAAGTTTTTTCTTTTAATTAATTTAAAAAGAAGTTTTTATGTCATATTTTTTTACTTCGGAAAGTGTTTCTGAAGGACATCCAGATAAAGTAGCAGATCAAATTTCTGACGCTTTAATAGATAATTTTTTAGCATTTGACCCACAATCTAAGGTTGCTTGTGAAACTTTAGTAACTACAGGTCAGGTTGTATTGGCTGGAGAGGTAAAGTCATCAACCTATTTAGATGTTCAAAAAATAGCTCGTGAAGTAATCAATAAAATTGGTTATACTAAAGGAGAATACATGTTTGATGGAAATTCTTGTGGAGTTTTATCAGCAATTCATGAACAATCAGACGATATTAACCGTGGAGTAGATAGAGCTTCTAAGGAAGAGCAAGGAGCTGGTGACCAGGGAATGATGTTTGGGTATGCAACTAACGAAACTGAGCATTATATGCCATTAGCGTTAGATTTATCGCACATGATCTTAAAGGAATTAGCGGCTATTCGTAGAGAGGATAAAGAAATTACTTATTTACGTCCAGATGCTAAGAGTCAGGTAACTATTGAGTATTCTGATGATAATGTACCACAACGTATTGAAGCAATTGTTGTTTCTACACAGCACGATGATTTTGCTGATGACGAAACGATGTTAGCAAAAATTAGAAAAGATATTGTTGAGATTTTAATTCCTAGAGTTAAAGCACAATTAACTCCTGAAATTCAAGCGTTGTTTAATGATGATATTAAGTATCATATTAACCCAACGGGAAAGTTTGTAATTGGAGGACCTCACGGAGATACAGGATTGACAGGTCGTAAGATTATTGTTGATACGTACGGAGGAAAAGGAGCACATGGTGGTGGAGCATTTTCAGGAAAAGATCCAAGTAAGGTAGACCGTTCTGCAGCCTATGCAACACGTCATATTGCAAAGAATTTAGTAGCTGCTGGGGTTGCTGATGAGGTATTAGTTCAAGTATCATACGCAATTGGAGTAGTAGAGCCTATGGGTGTTTTTGTAGATACCTATGGAACTTCAAAAGTTGACTTAACCGATGGAGAGATCGCTCAAAAAGTTTCTGAAATTTTTGATATGCGTCCACACGCTATTGAAGATCGTTTAAAATTACGTAATCCAATATATAGCGAAACTGCTGCTTACGGACATATGGGACGTACAAATGAAGTAGTTTCTAAAACGTTTACACAACCTAATGGAGAAAGTATAACGCTAGATGTAGAGTTGTTTACTTGGGAAAAATTAGATTATGTATCTAAGGTAAAAGAAAGTTTCGGTTTGTAAGAACCGTCAACTATTAAAACTAAAAAACCTCGACATTGTCGAGGTTTTTTTATGATTATTTTATTTGAAATATAAAAGGGATTCTGGCTTGAATTCCTTCTAGGTTTTTCATTTTATGAATGTTGTTGTATAGCTGATAGTTTTCATCACCCATTGTTTCTTTTAAAATTTCTTCTTTAGAAGCTTTCATAAAAGGATTCATTTGTAAAGCATCCTTTAAATCAGTTTTGTAGTGAGGATAGTTACGAACTCTATAGTTTTCAACTTCTGCTAATTCAGCGGCAACTTTAATAGCGTCTTCTAACCCTCCTAATTGATCAACTAAACCTTTTTCAATAGCTTCTTTACCTGTCCAAACTCTACCTTGTGCAATTTCGTTTACTTGCTCAAAAGTCATATTACGTCCTGTAGAAACACGATTAACAAAAGTAGTGTAGATTTGCTCAACTCCTTCTTTGGTAACATCATAGAACTTCTGATTCATCGGCTCAAAAACACTGTAAGAAGCACTATTGTTAGTAGATACTTGTTCCGCATTGATGCCAATATTGTCGGCAAACTGACTAAAATTTGGAATCGCACCAAAAACACCAATTGATCCTGTAATGGTTGTTGGTTCAGCGATAATTTTATCAGCATTACAAGCAATATAATAACCACCTGAAGCAGCTAAGTTACCCATAGAAACGACTAGAGGTTTTTCTTTCTTAGTTAATTCTAGCTCACGCCAAATTAATTCAGAAGCTAAAGCACTACCACCAGGAGAATTTACGCGAAGAACGATAGCTTTTACATTATCATCTTTTCTAGCTTTTTTAATCGCTTTATTAATAATTCCTTGTCCGATATAATGCTCGTTTCCTTCTCCATACACAATATCACCTTGTGCATAAATCACAGCAATTTTATCTTTAGCAGTAGAAGAAATTCTTCCTTTTCCTGAGTTGATGTAATCTTCGATAGAAATAGTATTCACTTTTTCATCAGAACCTCCTGCTAGTTTTTCTTGGTATTCATCTTCATAGATAGAAGCATCAATAAGTTTGTTTTTTAAAGCTATTTCAGCATTTCTTCCGTTAGAATTATCAGCAATGTTATTTAATTCTTCAATTGAAATGTTTCTGCTATTACTAATATCTTCAGTGATTTCTGACCAAATTGATTTTAAGAAAGAGGTAGTTTGCTCGCGATTTGCATCACTCATTTTATTTTCTAAAAATGGTTCAACCGCACTTTTATATTTACCGTGACGAACTACTTCCATTTTAATACCGTATTTATCTTCAAAATCTTTGAAATATAAAATTTCAGTTGATAAACCTCTAAAATCGATAGCCCCAACTGGGTTTAAGAATAAACTATCGGCAACAGAGCTTAAGTAATAATTTTTTTGAGTATAAATGTCGTTGTATGCATATATGAATTTACCACTCTCTTTAAATTCTTCTAATTTATTTCTAATGGCTTGCGTTTGTGCAATACCAGCATTTATAAAGGTTGTTTTTATACTAATTCCTTTAATTTTATCATCAGTTTTAGCGTTTTCAATAGCGTTAATGATTTTATTTAAAGCTAATCTTTCCTCGTTTAATTCTAAGGCTTCAGCGATAGGGTTGTCTTCTTTAGGAGCATAATCTTTTATAGGTGTTGATAAATCTAATTCTAAAACAGAATTTGATTTAACCACAATTTGCTCTTCAGCACCAACAATAGTAGCGATAGCAAAAAAGAAAACAAATAGTAAAAAAAGGGCAATAAAAAAGCCAAGAACCGAGGCTAATAGATTTCTTAAAAATTTCATGTTATTGGGTTGATTTTTTGAGCAAATATACAGTTTTTACAAAGATGTTTTTTTGAGTAAAATTATCTATTAAATCGAGTTGATCCAGCTCCTAAACTCATCTTGTATTTACGTTGAGCAAACTCAAAATAATTGAATAATTTGTAGTTTACTTCGTAACCATAATCAATATGCGGACTGTAATCAATTACATTTTCATAAATATTAGGATTGAATTGTAGTGGATTTTGTGCTCGGTAATTCCATGTAATAACATACAAACGATTTTTATTTTCTAAGTACGTTTGCGAATAATAACCTTCTGGTTTGGCTATGCTATTTAAATAAGTAGTAAAACCAGGATCTATGATAATAATTTCGTATTCTAAACTGTCATTGGCAATAACAACAGGTTCTTCATTAGTATTTGAAGTGTTCTTTTGGGGAGAAGAACCACAAGCCCACAGCATAATTCCTATGATACTGAGAGCTAAAATATGTTGTAGTGTTTTCATAATTAATATGAGTTTGTTAACTATAAAATTGCAAAAATTATTCCGAAATTCATTGATTTTTAACTTGTTTAACAGTAATTTTCAGCATTAAATAAAAGATTATGAAGCAAAGATGTTTTTGGGTAGGAAATGACCCTTTGTATATAGAATACCACGATACAGAATGGGGAGTTCCTGTTTATGATGATGATAAATTGTTTGAGTTTTTAATTTTAGAAACCTTTCAAGCAGGATTGAGTTGGATAACTATTCTTAAAAAAAGAGAAAATTTTAGAAAAGCGTTAGATGATTTTAATTATCAGAAAATTGCAAAATATGGTGAAGAAAAGTATGAAGAGCTGTTACAAAATGAAGGAATTATTAGAAATAAGTTAAAGATAAAAGCTACCATTACCAACGCTCAATTATTTATGAAAGTGCAAGAAGAGTTTGGAACATTTTCTAAATATATTTGGAGTTTTGTTGATGGAGAGCCCATAAAAAATTCATTTGAAAAAAGAGAAGAAGTACCGGCAACAACAGCGCTTTCTGATGCAATTTCAAAAGATTTAAAAAAGCGTGGATTTAAATTTGTAGGATCCACAGTAATTTATGCTCATATGCAGGCTACGGGGATGGTAAACGACCATACAACAGACTGTTTTCGATACCATGAAGTTTAAATTTCGTAATTTTATCCTTCCAAAAAATAAACTAAATATTATTATAAATGAAACTAAAACAAATGCTTTGTGCAGTTGTTGCGGCTGGAGTATTAACTTCATGCGGAACAGAAGCCAAAAAAGAGCCTAAAGTAGCTGAAAAAAAAGCAAAAGAGTTTGAATATGTTGTTGAGCAATTTGCTGATATAAAAGTATTACGTTACCAAATTCCTGGTTTTGATGAGTTAACACTAAAAGAAAAAAAGTTAGTGTATTATTTAACGCAAGCTGGTTTGTCTGGTCGTGATATTATGTGGGATCAAAACTATCGTCATAATCTTGAAATTAGAGCAGCTTTAGAAAATATCAACAATAACTTTAAAGGTGATAAAGAGAGTGAAGAGTTTAAAGCATTTACAACGTACTTAAAACGTGTATGGTTTTCAAACGGAATTCACCACCACTATTCTAATGATAAGTTAAAACCAGAGTTTTCTAAAGAATATTTTGAATCATTATTAAAAGAAACTAACACTGAGTTGTCTACAGAAGCTTTAGGGGTTATTTTTAATGATAAAGATGCAAAAAAAGTAAACAAAAAAGCTGGAGTTGATAATGTATTGGCATCTGCTGTAAATTTCTACGGACCAGATATCACAAGTAAAGATGTGGAAGATTTTTATGCTAAAGCGGATAAAGGGCCAAAAGATCAACCAATTGAAGCAGGGTTAAACTCGAAATTAGTTCGTGAAGACGGAAAACTAGTTGAAAAAGTATGGAAGTCTGGTGGAATGTACGGTCAAGCTATCGATAAAATTATTTATTGGTTAGAAAAGGCTAAAGAAGTGGCAGAAAACGAAAAACAAGCAAAAACCTTAGAGTTGTTAATTAAATACTACAAAACAGGAGATTTACATACTTGGGATGAGTATGCTATTGCTTGGGTTGAATCTACCGAAGGAAATATTGATTGGATTAATGGTTTTATTGAAGTGTATAACGACCCTAAAGGGTACAGAGGTTCGTACGAAAACATCGTGCAAATCAAAGACTTTGATATGTCTAAAAAGATGAAGGTATTATCAGACAATGCACAATGGTTTGAGGATAATGCTCCGTTAGATCCAGCACATAAAAAAGAAAACGTAGTTGGGGTTTCTTACAAAACTGTAAACGTTGCAGGTGAGGCAGGAGATGCTTCTCCAAGTACACCTATCGGGGTGAATTTACCAAACAACAACTGGATTCGTCAACAACACGGTTCTAAATCAGTATCGTTAGGAAATATTATTGGTTCGTATAATAATGCTGGAGGAACAGGGCGTTTAAAAGAGTTTGCTAACGATCAAGAAGAAATCGATTTAGAAATTAAGTACGGTAAATTAGCTGATAAATTACACACAGCATTACACGAGGTAATCGGACATGCTTCAGGTGTAATTAACGACGGAGTTGGTCAACCAAAAGAGACGTTAAAGAATTATGCTTCTACAATGGAAGAAGGTAGAGCGGATTTAGTAGGATTGTACTATTTAATGGATCCTAAATTACAAGAATTAGGATTGGTTGATAATTGGCAAGAAATGGGTAAAGCTGCCTACGATGGGTACATCAGAAACGGATTAATGACACAGTTAATCAGAATCAATTTAGGAGATGATATTGAAGAAGATCATATGGTTAACCGTCAATGGGTATCAGCTTGGGCTTTTGAACAAGGAGCGAAAGATAATGTAATTGAAAAAGTTACTAGAGACGGTAAGACATATTATAACATCAATGATTATGATAAGCTTCGCGAAATTTTCGGACGTTTATTAAAAGAAACGCAAAGAATTAAATCCGAAGGAGATTTTGAAGCTGCAAAAGCATTAGTTGAAGGTTACGGAGTAAAAGTAGATCAAGAAATTCATAAAGAAGTTTTAAATCGTAACGCACAATTTACATCAGCTCCTTATAACGGATTTGTAAATCCAGTCTTAGAGCCAGTAATGGATGCTGAAGGAAATATTACCGATATTAAAATTACGCAACCAGAAACGTTTGAAGAGCAAATGAATTTCTACGCTAAAAACTATAATTTCTTACCGACAAAAAATTAAGAAGTTAAAAGCTAAATAATAAAAACCGATTCTGAAAAGAATCGGTTTTTTATTTTATAATGGAGCCTTAAAAGGTTGTGTTATTTTGTTAATAGTTTAGATAAAAACAATAGTGCAATTACTACTGCTATTCCTATAGCCACGTACAAAGCTCCGTTCTGGTAGTGCTTTTTGTTGTTTTTAGCATCTTTTTTATAGCTGAAATACATCAAAACGATAAAAGCTATTACAAATAAACTAGCAAAAATGATTCTGCCTGTAGTAAACATTTTAGCAGCAATAAGTATAAACATAAAATTGTATTTTTAGCAAAGTTAAAGAATGATTTTAGAATGAAAAAAACTAAAACAGCAATTATTTTTGCTGCTAGTTCAAGTGTCAGAAAAAGCAACATAAACTAATATAAAACAGATTAATTATAATGAAGAAAAGAATAGCAGCAGTACACGAATTTCATACCGCTTTCGGATTAGGAATTAACAACGAACCAACGGCAAATATTAGCGAGGAACGAAACCTACTTCGTTACAATTTAATGAAAGAAGAAAATGAAGAATACCTAGAAGCAGCGCAGAATAACGATTTGGTTGAGGTTGCTGATGCCTTAGGGGACATGCTGTATATTTTATGCGGAACTATTATCGAACACGGAATGCAACACAAAATTGAAGAAGTGTTTAATGAGATTCAACGAAGTAATATGAGTAAGTTAGGAGAAGATGGAAAGCCAATTTATCGTGAAGATGGCAAGGTGCTTAAAGGACCAAATTACTTCAAACCAAATATTAAAGAAATTTTAGATAAATAAAAAAGCTCCTCTTTTGAGGAGCTTTTTTTAATTTTGTTTTCTATGTTATTTGCCCATAATTCTTTCTAATTCTGATGTTAAGGTTTTAACATTATTAACCATTTTAATAATAATACCGTTAGAGTCAACAATTAAATGTGTAGGGTATTGCTTAACTTTTAGTTTTTTAGCCATGTAATCCTTTTGTTCAGGAATAGTAGGGTATTTAAACTCTTTAGTTTCTAAAAACTTAATTAATTCGTCTTTTTTATCAAAAGCTAAACTAACAAATTCAATCTTTTCATTTTTGTATTTGTCTACTAACTCATTTAATTCAGGGAATTCTTCTACACATACTTTACAGGTAATAAACCAACATTTAATGACTAATAACTTTCCTTTTGTGTCAGCTTTGTTATGTGCTTTTCCCGTTAAATCAACAAAATTATAATCTGGAAGTTTTTTTCCTTCCATTTTAAAATATTGATAGGCTATAGCAGCTTTACTAACAATAGATTTCTTTATTTTTTCGTCAGAAGTATCGTTGATGTTCGTAAGTTGATACTGTGTTTTTCCTTCATTTTCGTGTTTAACAGGAATGAAAGCACCAGTACGTAATAACGTTAAGAACATCCCTTTTTCAACAGCAGCTCCTTTTTCATCTAAAGGAGTATAGGTAGACATTAAATCAATATTGTCTTTTGTATAGGCTTCCCAATTATCAAAACTCTTTTGAATGTTGTTAGAGTCGTAAGAAGTTGAAGTATTTGTTTCAACTTCTACAGCTTCTCCTTCTCTCTCTTCATCATCTTCTTCTTTGTTTTCATGAGTATCCTCTTCAGGGATAGTTTCTTCAATAGAAGGGGTTGCCTCATTAATATCCGCGCTAATTTCTTGTTGCGTATCTTCAGTGTCAGTTGTTTCTTCCTCTTCAGGAAGTTGTGTTTCTTCTTGGGTGTCTACGGTTTCGTTTATAGCGAAAACAGGTTTACCCGATAGAGAGTTCGAGTAACTTTGTAAACCAAAAAAAGAAATAGCAAAACCAATTCCTATAGATAATAATGCTGGTACTATATTTCTCATTTTATTTAGATTTTTATATTCAAAATTGAATATTATCCACTAATATAACTTTTTTTAATGAAAAAACTAAATTTTTACTCTCCAGTTATGCTTGTCTTCCAGTTTGTTATATTGAATTCCTAGTAATTTCTCTTTGAAAAAAGCAGCGTATGAATCTTCCATATCTGGTAATTCAAAAGTTTCATCTTGATGTTTAAATCCTTTAATAGGGTTTATTACCGCAGCAGTACCAGAACCGAAAATTTCTTTCAATTCTCCTTTTCTTGCAGCTTCTTTTATCTCAGTAACTGATACTCTTCGTACTTCTACTTCAATATTATTGTCTTGAGCAAGTTGAATGATTGATTTACGGGTAACCCCATCTAAAATACGATCACTTGTTGGCGCAGTAACAAGTTTGTTTCCAATTCTAAAGAAAACGTTCATAGTACCTGCTTCTTCAAGATACTCGTGTGTATTAGCATCTGTCCAAACAATTTGCTGATATCCTTCTTTATGCGCTAAACTAGTTGGATAAAACTGTGCAGCGTAGTTACCTGCTGCTTTAGCAAATCCGACACCACCATCGGCAGAGCGACTATATTTTTCAGCAAAAAGAACACGAACTTCTCCAGCATAGTACGATTGTGCAGGTGAACAGATGATGATAAATTTATATTCTTCAGCAGGAGAAGCAGAAATAGCTCCTTCAGAAGCAATGATAAAAGGACGGATGTATAACGAGTTTCCAAATCCTTTTTTAATCCAAGCATCGTCAATCTCTAATAACTTTTTTAGCCCTTCCATAAAAACATTTTCAGGAACAGGAGGCATTGCTAAACGTTCTCCAGACATGTTAATTCTGTGAAAGTTTTCATCTGGACGAAATAAGAAAACGTCGTCATTATCATCTTTGTAAGCTTTCATTCCTTCAAAAACAGCTTGTCCGTAATGAAAAACTCTCGCCGAAGGTTCAAAAGTCATGGGTCCGTAAGGCATAATTTGAGGCGTTTTCCACTCACCATCTTTAAAATCACAAACTAACATATGGTCAGAAAAAATACGACCAAACGCCAAATTGTTAAAATCTACTGTATCTATTTTTGATTCTTGTATAAGCTCAATATCAATATTCATTGTGTTGTTGTTTTTAGAAGTGCCACGAAGATACAAAATCTAGCGGTATGTTTTAGGCGGGTATTGCTTGAAGAAATTATAAGTATATTTGTTGATATGTTAATTTTAAAATTTTGAAAATGAAACGACTATTGGTTTTTGCTGCGGTTTTAAGCATTGCGCTTAGCTCTTGTAAGGTTGAAAAGAAAGGAGAAAAATCTACTACAAATACTACTGAAGTACAAAAAATAGAATATGCATCTTTTGGAGAAAAGATTACAGATGCTGAAGCAATTTCTGCAGATGAAATGCGAGCAAAGTTCAAAAACTTAAAGGCAGGAGATACTTTAAATGTAAAATTTACTTCAACAATAAATGAAGTATGTAAGAAAAAAGGTTGTTGGATGAAGTTGGATTTAGGAGAAGAGCAAGAATCTATGGTACGTTTTAAAGACTACGGATTTTTTATGCCGTTAAATGCAGATGCAAAAGAAGTAGTGGTAAATGGAAAAGCGTATGTAACTGAAATTTCAGTAGATGAATTACAACACTATGCAAAAGATGCAGGAAAATCAGAAGAAGAAATCGCTCAAATTACTGAACCAAAATACACCTATGCTTTTGAAGCAGATGGCGTGTTAATAAAAAAGTAATGAAGAACGTTTTTGGTTTATTATGTATAGTTTTACTTTTTTTTTCTTGCAAAAAGGAAGTAAAGCAACCCAAAGAGGAATTAATTATGTATCAATCTTCAGGAATGGCAGCGTTAATGAATGCCATGTATGAAGGTAATATGACAATTAAGAATAAAATTTTGGAAGGAGAGGCTATTGGTAACTTTCCTGATGTCTACCTTAATATTCACGATGCAGTTTTAACTGATCCTACTGATAGAGATGCTAGTTTTGAGGCTTTTTCAAAATTGTATATACAAAGTATGCAACAGGTATATAGTGGTTCGCAAGATTCGTTAAAGCAAAACTTCAATCAAGCAATAAATAGTTGTATTGCCTGTCATGAAACTACCTGTAGAGGACCGATACCTAGAATTAAAAAATTATTAATTAAATAATTAAGGAATAAAAAGAGAAATAATCATAACGTCCGATGGTTCCACTACCATTCATTTACCTGAATGGGATGAGCAATATCATTCTAAACATGGAGCAATACTAGAAGCGTATCATGTGTTTATCAGAAATGGTTTAAGATATGTTGATCACGAGAATATTTCAATTTTAGAAATCGGTTTTGGTACAGGCCTTAATTGTTTTATTACGTTGTTGGAAGCGAAAAGTACGATTGATTATGTTGGGGTAGAGGCGTATCCTGTTGCTAAAGAAGAAGTTGAAAAACTAAATTATGTAGCAGAATTAGAGGCTGAAGAACAGCAAGAGCTGTTTAATAAAGTGCATGAAGTTTCTTGGGAAAAGAAGCATGACATCACTAATAATTTTTCGCTAACAAAACGCAAACAATTTTTTTCTGAAATTACAGATGAAAATCAATTTGATTTGATTTATTTTGATGCCTTCGGAGCAAGGGTACAACCTGAGTTATGGACGGAAGATATTTTTCGAATTATGTTTACAGCTCTAAAAGGGGAAGGAGTATTGGTAACCTATTCAGCAAAAGGAAGTGTCAGACGAGCGATGCAAGCTGTAGGTTTTAAAGTAGAACGCTTACCTGGTCCTCCTGGAAAAATGGAAATGCTTCGGGGAACAAAAATAGTATAAGGTTATTCCGAATTTAGCTAGGAATCACATTAAACAAATAAAGGAGAATGGAGTTTAAAAGACGTTTTGGTAATAGAAAAAAAGGAAATCCTAAAAGAGGATTGTTTCTAGTAATCCTATTAATTATTGTATTGTACTTATTTTTCAATGCAGAAAATATTCTAAGCAGATTTTTATAGATGAAGCCATTTCAGTTTAAGGAGTTTACGGTACATCAAGATAAAACAGCAATGAAAATCGGGACCGATGCGGTATTGTTAGGGGCGTGGTGTGATTTAGGAGAGTTTCCTGATATGTTGTTAGATGTAGGCTCTGGTACAGGAGTTATTTCTTTGATGTTGGCACAACGTAGTGATGCGATGACCATTGATGCGGTAGAGATTGACGAAAACGCTTATGAACAAACCGTTGAAAATTTCGAGCAATCAGATTGGGGAGATCGTCTTTTTTGTTACAACGCATCTTTTGTAGAATTTGCAGAAGAAATGGCAGAAGAGGAAGAGCAATACGATGTAATAGTGTCAAATCCTCCGTTTTATACGGATGCTTTTGAATCGGAAGACGAAGCACGTAACAAAGCACGATTTACTTCCTCATTATCTTTTGAAGAATTGCTTGAAGGTGTGAGTAAAATTTTGTCTGAAAATGGGAGATTCTCAACGATTATTCCTTTTAAAGAAGAAGGAAACTTTATTGAGTTAGCAAATAAGTACAGTTTACATTTAAATAGAGTTTGTCGCGTAAAAGGAACACCCGATACAGAGGTTAAACGAAGTTTGTTAGAATTATCTTTTGTAGAAACTACAATTCAAGAAGAAGAATTGGTAATTGAAACAAAAAGGCACCAGTATACTGATGCCTATATTAATCTTACGAAAGAT
Organism: Tenacibaculum sp. A30; assembly: GCF_051200845.1. Lineage (NCBI taxonomy): Bacteria > Pseudomonadati > Bacteroidota > Flavobacteriia > Flavobacteriales > Flavobacteriaceae > Tenacibaculum > Tenacibaculum sp. A30. The sequence goes on along the minus strand of NZ_CP195160.1, from coordinate 1,289,696 downwards.
TTTTATTTAAAGATGTAAGCTTTAAAGTAAGTGTTTATTTTTTCCAGTTTTTAAGTTGATCTAAGTACAAGTAGCTTTCAACAAATTGTCTGTGTTCAGCACTTGTCATAATTTCAAGAAGCTCTAAGGCTGAAATATAACTGGCTAAATTTCCGTTCGAAGATAAAAACTTACCGTCTTTAACAAAAGTTACCAAGCTGTCGTTTTGTACTTTTAAATTCGGATAGTCTTTTTGTAGTTGCTCACCACCACCAATCCACGTTACGATTTTATGACCATCTGCGATGCCCGATTTACCAATTAAATTAGCTCCAGCACAATTACTAACCGTGTATTGAGTTTCTTGATTTTTAGCTTTTATAAAATCTACCACTTTGTTATTGTGTACTTGCGCATACATATCGTAAGCACTAGGTACAAATAAAGCCGTTAGTTTAGGGCAATTATCAAAAGTAAAGTCAGGAACAAAATGCATTCCTTCTTCAGTAGTAATTGGTTTAGCTGTTTCAGCAATAGCTACTACGTTAAAAAGTTGTTTACCATCTTTGTTTGGTTTTCCAAAAACGTCGGATGTTGCTATAACTTCACCTTGTAAAACACCGTTAAACATTAAAAGTCCGATTGTTGGTAAATCAGGATTGAAGGGTTTTAGATGTTTAGTTAGCGTATCAGACGGCGATACGATTTCTTCGGAGTTACTACTACTTTTTGATTTTTCTGAATTACAACCTATGGCAATAATCGCAAAAACCAACACTATTATAAAACTAATTTTTTTCATCTTTTTAATTATTATCTCTCGGAGTAGGCTTGATAATCATTCTAAAATATTGGTCTTTGTAAATGTAGTAACCAAGCCAGTTGTATAGTGTTCTTGCTTTGTTTTTAAAGTTTACAAGCCCCATAATATGTACAAAAATCCAAATTAACCAAGCCACAAAACCTTTTAAAGATTGTTTTTGACTAGGGAAATCAAGTACCGCTTTGTTTCGTCCAATAATAGCTAACGAACCCTTGTCGTTATATTGAAAAGGTTTCCAATTACTATCTTTTCTTTTAAGATTGTTCGCTAGGTTTTTAGCTTGCTGTAAAGCTGGTTGCGCTAATTGCGGGTGTCCGTTAGGATAGTTTTTATCGCCAGAAATCAAGGCGCAGTCTCCTAACGCATAAATATTATCGTATGAATCTACTAAGTTAAACTGATTTGTTTTTAGCCTTCTGCCAGGGCCAAAACTTTCTTTTGAAAAACCATCGAATGTTTTAGCTGATACCCCAGCTGCCCAAATAAGGTTTTTGGTTTCTATTTTTTCTCCGTTTGATAAATACACGGTTTCACCATCAAAGTCGTTAACCATTGTATTCATAGTCAGAGTTACACCTAGTTCACTTAGCTTTTCAGAAGTGTATTCTTGTGCTTTTTTAGACATAGGAGCTAATACAGAACTTTGACCATCGATAAGATGTATATCACCAAAATCATTTTCGTCTAATTCAGGGTAATCTTTTATGATGATTGAAGTTTTAATTTCTGATAAAATTCCTGAAAGTTCAACTCCAGTAGGTCCAGCACCAGCAATAACAAAAGTTAAACACTTTTTTCTTTCTTCTGGATCTTGAATTCTCGTAGCACGGTCAAATCGAGTTAAAATAACATTTCTAAGAGACAGAGCGTCGCTAATCGTTTTCATAGGTAAACTGTACTTTTCAATGTTTTTGTTTCCAAAAAAATTACTTTCTGTACCTGTTGCCATTACCAAGATATCATATTCTATTTCTCCATTACTTACCACTATCTTGTTTTCTTCAGGAACCACTCTTTCAAGAGCACCTAGTCGAAAACGAGCGTTTTTAAATTTTCTTAAAATTTTTCTGAATGGGTAACTAATTGCAGAAGGTTCCATAAAACCCGTTGATACTTGGTAGATTAAAGGAGGGAAGAAATTGTAGTTATTACTGTCTACTAAAATAATTTGGTAATCATCTAAATTTCCCAATCCTTTTATAAGTTCTAATCCAGCAAACCCGCCGCCAACAACAACAAGTTTTTTCATATTTTTCATAATAGTATTATGCCCTTAAATTAATATGAGCACAAAGGTAGTTAAGAAGATTTCAGTAAAAAATAAACTAGCTTAAGAAATGTTATTTTCTTTTAATTTCACTCAAGTACTCTGGAGTTAATCCTAAAAAGCTCGCTAATAAATATTGTGGGACTCGTTGTACAAATTCAGGGAATTCTTCTTGAAATCTAAAGTACATTTCTTCTTTAGAGTAGCTGTTGATGTATTTTTTTAAAACACTTTCAGACATTTGTTAGTGTGATGTTGAAGTGTAAAAATACGAACTTTTAGAATGATTTTTTTATGATTGTTGTTGAGTGAGGTTTGTTGATAATAATTCTCGTAAATATTTTACCTCTCCTTTATTTCCTATTCCTTTCATTTCAATTAAATCTCCATTTTTTTTATAGATAGTAAGTAAGGAATCTTTACGTGATTCTGCGCCAGAGCGAATAATAGCATTGAGAAGGAAAATAGTTAAAGAGAACTTGCTTGGGATAAATCGAATATCACTAATTTCAGAATAGCGAATATATTGTTTTGAAGCTGATATTTTAAGAAGGTTTGAATGGGATATTTCAATGCCTCTGCTGTCAGCTGTAATTGTATAGGCTTCATCACTTACAAGTAATTGAAAGGATATTATAAGTATACAAATACCGTAAATACTGGGGTTGTCATAAAAGTTGAAAACTAAATAAGATATGATAACTAAACCTATTGTTCTTGAAATTACTCTGGTGATAGAACCTTCTTTGATTTCAATTTTTTTATTCATGATTGTAAAATACGTACAAATAAGTTGTTAGTTACAATTCTTTTTAATGACAATTGAGGATATAAACCAGTATAATACCAGAAAATATCCTCAATTGCTAATTTATTAAAAAAGAGTAAATATTTGAAGTTTAACTACCCTTTTACACTCTCAGGATTGTAACCTAAATAAGGTACTTCTTTTTCTACAAAGGTAATTCCGTAGTCTTCTAATTCTTTTAAAATAGGTTCGTACACCTCTTTGTTAATCGGTAATTGAACTCCTGGAGTGGTAATTTCACCATTTAAAATACGTACGGTTGCCATGGCTACAGGTAATCCTACAGTTTTTGCCATAGCAGTATAGGTTTGATCATCACCTTTAATTACCATACTACTTTCTATCTGATGATTCTCTTCTTTGTATTGATATCCAAAAATATGATGCATAACAATCATGTCTTTATCATCTTTTTCAAGCGTCCAAGAATCCATTAATATTTTTTGTAAAATTTGAGCAGGAGTTGCGTTTTTCAACCCAACTTTTTTGTTTGGATTGAAAATGTCTAATTCAACAAACTTATCCCACATTAAATCATCTTGATCAATTTTTAAGTACGAACGGAACTTTAATTCTACTGAATCAGACGGAGAATACGCTAAGAACAGATTGGTGAAATCACGATAGCTCATGTTTTCAGAATCTTCAATAGTGTAAGTGTCATCAGTCATTCCTAATTGAACAAAAACATTCCACGCACGAGAAAAACCAACTTTACGAATGGTTCCGCGGTACATAGTTTTAATATCTTCTAACCCATAAATACTTCTGTATTTTAAAGAATCTCTGTTAGCATAAGCTTCAAACTTTCCACTTCCGTTAACGGTCATGAACTCCGTTCTTCTAAATAATTTATGATACGGAATGTACTTATAAGTGCCTTCTTGAATAAACATAGAAGCTCCACCTTGACCTGCTAAAACCACATTTCTTGGATTCCAAGTAAATTTATAGTTCCATAAATTTGTGTCACTTTCAGGAGCTACTAATCCACCACAAAACGATTCAAATAATAACATTTTTCCTCCTTGATCTTTAATGCGATCAATAATTTGCATAGCACTCATATGGTCGATTCCAGGATCTAAACCAATCTCGTTCATAAATACCAATCCTTTGGCTTTTGCTTCTTCGTCTAAAGCTTTCATTTCATTAGAAATATAAGAAGCTGTTACCATATGCTTTCCGTAGGTAATACAGTCTTTAGCTACTTCAATATGAAAACTAGCAGGAAGCATAGAAATTACGATGTCTGCTTTTTGAATAGCGTTAGCACGTTGTTCCGCATTGAAAACATCTAATTGAATTGCCGTAGCATTTTTATGGTTGTTGATTTTTGATTGTGCGCTTTCTAACGAAACGTCGCCAATTGTAATATGTAGGTTTTCTTGTGAAGATTTTTCTAATAAATATTTTATAAGTGAGGAGCTCGATCTACCAGCACCAATAATCAATATATTTCTCATTTATAATGTATTTTTGTAGTGGATAATATTTGAGGCGACAATATCGCTAAAAAAGTTTAAAATTAAACAAAAACAGAATAAATGTATAAAAATCTAACAATAGCAGCGATTTTAGGAATGATTGCTGTGATTTTAGGAGCTTTTGGAGCACATGCTTTAAAATCAAAATTAACACCTGAAGCTCTAGAGAGTTTTGAAACAGCAGTTCGATATCAGTTTTTCCATGTATTGCTATTACTTTTCGTAAATATGTATACAGAATTTACGAATAAAGAAAAAAACAGAATTAGTTATTTTTTAATAGCAGGAATTTTATTGTTCTCAGGTTCTATTTATCTAATTTACTTATTAAATGTACCAGCAAAGTCAATTTGGTTTGTAACACCTTTAGGCGGAGTGTTGTTAATTGTTGGTTGGGGATTACTAGCGTATAACTTTTTTAAAAGAGTTGTTAAAAATTAAAGTAGATAAAATCTTTTAATGATATAGCTGTTTAATCAAAAAGAACTATTTTTGTCCAAAATTAAACACAACTAAAATTTTTTAAGATGACAAATCTTGATACGAAAACGATATCGTTAGATAACTTAGGCATAAAAGACGCTACGGTTCGTTATCAATTAACTTCAGACGAGTTACACGACATCACTATTGAAAAAGGACAAGGAAAAGAAACTAGTTTTGGAGCTTTAACTGTTAATACCGGTGAGTTTACAGGACGTTCTCCTATGGATCGTTTTATCGTTAAAGATGATATTACGAAAGATGAGGTATGGTGGGGAAATATCAATATTCCTTTCGATTCAGAAAAATTTGACAAGTTATACGATAAAGTAACTAACTATTTATCAAATAAAGAAGTATTTGTACGTGACAGTTATGCATGTGCAGATGAAGATTATAAATTAAATATTCGTGTAGTAAACGAATATCCTTGGAGTAACATGTTTGCTTACAACATGTTTTTACGTCCAACAGCTGAGGAGTTAAAAACTTTTTCTCCAGAATGGACTGTAATTAACGCTCCAGGTTTTATGGCAGATCCGGAAGTAGATGGAACTCGCCAACATAATTTTGCAATCTTAAACTTCGGAAAGAAAATCGCATTAATTGGTGGTACAGGATATACAGGAGAGATTAAAAAAGGTATTTTCTCTGCGTTAAACTTTATTTTACCAGTATTTAAAAATACCTTACCAATGCACTGTTCTGCAAACGTTGGTAAAGATGGAGATACGGCTATTTTCTTCGGATTATCAGGAACAGGTAAAACTACCTTATCTACCGATCCTAACCGTAGTTTAATTGGTGATGATGAGCATGGTTGGACTGCAGAAAACACAATCTTTAACTTTGAAGGTGGTTGTTACGCAAAAGTAATCGACTTATCTCAAGAAAAAGAACCAGAAATTTACGGAGCTATCAAAAGAGGAGCAATCCTTGAAAATATCGTAATGGATGATAAAGGAAATGTTGATTTTGCTGATACTTCTATTACGCAAAATACACGTGTGAGTTATCCAATTTACCATATTGAAAATATTCAAACTCCATCAATCGGTAAAAACCCTAAGAATATCTTCTTTTTAACAGCAGATGCTTTTGGTGTATTGCCTCCAATCTCAAAATTAACACCAGGTCAAGCGGCTTATCACTTCATTTCTGGTTATACAGCTAAAGTAGCAGGTACAGAAGCAGGTGTAACAGAGCCTCAACCAAGTTTCTCGGCATGTTTTGGTGCGCCATTTATGCCATTACACCCAACTCGTTACGCAGAAATGTTAAGTGAGAAAATGAAAGAAACAGGTGTAAACGTTTGGTTAGTAAACACAGGTTGGACAGCAGGACCTTACGGAGTTGGTCACAGAATGAAACTAAAGTACACGCGTGCAATGATTAATGCAGCGTTAAACGGAGAATTAGGAAGTACTCCAGAAGATTTCAGAGTTCACTCTGTATTTGGTTTAGCACAACCAAGAACATGTCCAGGAGTTCCAGATGAGTTATTGAGCCAGCGTAAAGCATGGAACAACGACGAAGAATATTACAAAACTGCACATAAATTAGCAGATTCGTTTAGAAACAACTTTAAGAAGTTTGAAGAATATGCGAATGATGAAATTTTAGCGGGAGGTCCTCCAGCAGTAGAAAAATAAAACTTTAAAAAGCATCCAAATCGGATGCTTTTTTTATGCATAAATACTATGTATTTTAGCATAGCTAAATAGTAAGACATGATAGTACAAGGAAATATAGTTGATATACAAAACAAGAGAATTTTTAAAGGAGAAGTTGAGGTTGAAGCGGGAAAAGTTAAAGCAATTAGAGCTGTAGAGCATGCTGTAGAAAACTATATTTTACCTGGGTTTATCGATGCTCATATTCATATAGAAAGTTCTATGTTAGTACCGTCCGAGTTTGCAAAAATAGCCGTAACGCATGGTACGGTAGCAACGGTGTCTGACCCGCATGAAATAGCCAATGTGTTAGGTGTAAAAGGTGTGGGGTTCATGATCGAAAATGGAAAAAAAGTTCCGTTAAAATTCAATTTTGGAGCACCATCCTGTGTGCCAGCGACTTCTTTTGAAAGTGCAGGAGCAGTGATAGATTCAGAAGATATCAAAAAGATGATGCAGAATCCTGATATCAAATATTTAGCAGAAATGATGAATTACCCAGGAGTCATTTATCAAGATGAAGAAGTGTTGAAAAAAATCGCTTGGGCAAAACATTACAATAAACCAGTTGATGGACATGCGCCAGGATTAAGAGGTGAAGATTTAGATAAATATATTGTAGAGGGAATCTATACCGATCACGAATGTTTTACTTATGAAGAAGGTTTAGAAAAACTTCAAAAAGGAATGAAAGTCATCATTCGAGAAGGAAGTGCTGCGAAAAATTTTGAAGCATTGATCGATTTACTTCCTGAACATTATGAAAATATGATGTTTTGCTCCGATGACAAACATCCTGACGATTTGTTGTTAGGACATATCAACCAGTTATGTGAGCGTGCTATAGCTAAAGGGATGGATGTCTATAAAGTATTACAGGCTGCTTGTATAAATCCTGTAGAGCATTACAATCTCGATGTTGGGACTTTAAATGAAGGAGATGATGCCGATTTTATTGTGGTGAAAGACTTACAAAAGTTTGAAGTGCTACAAACCTATATTAATGGGGAGTTAGTGGCTGAAAATGGAAAATCATTTGTAGAACATGTAGATTTTGAAGTGTTGAATAATTTTGACACTGATAAAAAAAGCGCTGCTGATTTCGAGTTTCATTCAGCATCTGAAAAGATTCGAGTGATTGAAGCGTTAGATGGAGAATTGGTAACAAATGAAATAGAAACAGATTCGTTAATAAAAGAGGGAAATTTAGTTTCTGATGTAGCAAACGATGTGCTAAAAATGACCGTAGTTAACCGTTATAAAAGTGCGGAGCCTTCTATAGCTTTTATTAAAAACTTCGGATTAAAAGAAGGAGCAATAGCAAGTTCAGTAGGGCATGATTCTCACAATATTATTGCAGTTGGCGTATCGGATGAATTGATATGTAAAGCGGTAAACTTATTGATTGAAAATAAAGGAGGAGTTTGTGCGGTAACATCTTCTGAAGAAAAAGTTGTTCCGCTTCCTGTGGCAGGAATCATGTCAGATAAACCAGCTGTTGAAATAGGAAAAGCCTATGCAGAATTGGATGCGATGGCAAAACAACTAGGTAGCAAATTACGAGCTCCGTACATGACCTTATCTTTTATGGCGTTGTTGGTAATTCCATCCTTAAAACTATCAGACAAAGGCTTGTTTGATGGGAACACATTTAAATTTACTTCTTTAGAAGTTAAATAAACGAGAGTTTGAAGACAGAAAAAATTATATTAGGGATTGACCCAGGAACTTCCATTATGGGGTTTGGAATTATAAAAGTGGTAGGGAAAAAGATGGAATTTGTTCAAATGAATGAACTGCTCTTAAAAAAATATGATGATCATTATTTAAAACTCAAAATTATTTTTGAACGTACCATTGAATTGATTGACACTTATCATCCAGATGAAATAGCCTTAGAAGCTCCTTTTTATGGAAAGAATGTACAATCCATGTTGAAATTAGGACGTGCACAAGGAGTAGCAATGGCGGCAGGATTGTCAAGACAAATACCAGTAACGGAGTATGCACCTAAGAAAATAAAAATGGCCATAACAGGTAAAGGAACCTCTAGTAAAGAACAAGTAGCGTTAATGCTAAAATCACTGTTAAACTTAAAGGAATTACCAAAAAACCTAGATGCAACTGATGGTTTAGCAGCTGCTGTATGTCATTACTATAATTCAGGAACGAAAGTTGGAGGTAAAAACTATACAGGTTGGGCAGCGTTTGTAAAACAGAACCCAGGAAAAGTAAAATAAAAGCCCACCCCAACCCTCCCAAAAGGAGGGAGTAAAAGTTACATATTTATGGAAGAGAATACTACAAAGTTACACAGTTCCTCCCCTTCGGGGAGGTTAGGAGGGGCTTGTGGAATTTACCTACATATCCCATTTTGTAAGCAAGCGTGCTATTATTGCGACTTTCACTTTTCTACATCTTTAAAAAAGAAAGAAGAGTTAGTTGCTTGCTTAGTAAAAGAGCTAGAATTACGAAAGGAAGAACTACAAAATGAAGAGATAGAAACCATCTATTTTGGAGGAGGAACTCCAAGTTTATTGTCTATTCAAGAAATAGAGTTGTTACTGACATCTATCTATGAAAATTATACAGTAGTAACAAATCCAGAAATTACTTTAGAGGCCAACCCAGATGATTTATCAGAAGAAAAAATAATAGAATTATCTAAAACTCCAGTTAACCGTTTGAGTATTGGAATTCAATCTTTTTTTGAAGAAGATTTACAATTAATGAACCGTGCTCATAATGCACAAGAAGCAAAAAACTGCTTGTCTGTAGCGACACGCTACTTTGATAATATTACAATCGATTTGATTTATGGAGTTCCGAATATGAGTAATGAACGCTGGAAAGAAAATCTGCAAATAGCTTTTGATTTCGGTATCAATCATATTTCATCCTATGCGCTTACTGTTGAGCCAAAAACGGCTTTAGATTCTTTTATTAAGCAAGGGAAGTATCCTGATGTTGACGAAACTGTAGCCAAAGAACATTTTGATATTTTGGTAGCAGAAACAGCTAAAAATGGATTTGTGCACTACGAAATTTCCAACTTTGGAAGACCGAACTATTTTTCAAAACACAATATGAGTTATTGGTTAGGAAAAAAATATATAGGAATAGGCCCTTCAGCACATTCGTTTAATAAAACACACCGTAGTTGGAATGTAGCGAATAATGCAAAATATATCAAAGCAATTCATGAAGGAAAACTCCCTTTAGAGCAAGAGAAACTCACCATAAAAGATCAGTTTAATGAATATTTAATGACAGGATTAAGAACCATTTGGGGAGTGTCTCTAGAAAAAATAGCACAGGATTTTGGAGAGGAATTTAGAAAAGAACTTCTCAAAAATGCTGAGAAGTTTATTGCTCAAGGTTTATTAGTTATTACAAATGAAGTTTTGAAAACGACAGAAAATGGAAAGTTCTTAGCAGATGGGCTTGCTTCAGAGCTATTTATTATTTAATTATATTTGGGTATGATAGCAACTATTGAATACAATTCAAAAAAATATAAAATTGATTTATCAAAACCACTTGATATTTCAATAGCGATTGATACAACCAAGGAGAATGTAAATGCTTGGTATCTTGACGATCCTAAAATATTTCCAGTTTCAGATGGAGCTTGGACAGGAAGTGTTCAGCAAGGAGCAGATGTGAATTTTAATAACATACAGTTCAATCCGCATTCACATATCACACACACAGAGTGTGTAGGACATATTACTGAAGAAGTACATTCAATAAATAAGAATTTAGAAAAGTTTTTCTTTCTGGCAGAAGTAGTTACTATTGCTCCAGAACAAGTAGAAAACAAAGACTTTGTGATTTCTAAAAAGCAACTGCAATATGCTTTAGGAAATAAAAAAAGAGATGCTATTGTAATTAGAACAATTCCGAATTTATCAGAAAAAAAATCGATGCGATATTCTCATACCAATCCGCCTTATTTGTTAGAAGAAGCTGCAGAGTACCTCAAAGAAAAAGGAATAGAGCATTTGTTGATTGATTTACCTTCGGTAGATAAAGAGAAGGACGAAGGAAAGTTACTAGCACACAATGCTTTTTGGGATACAAAAGGAGCGATTAGAATGCAGGCAACCATTACCGAGTTTATTTATGTGTCAAATAAAATTAAGGATGGAACCTATTTTTTAAACCTAATGATAGCGCCGTTTGAAAATGATGCTACGCCAAGCAAACCAGTGCTTTACGAAATTATTTAACCTTTTTTGTGTTGATGTAATTATTTTTTTACTAGTTTTACGACTCAATAATTAAGAAAATGACAATTTTTAATACATATAAGCAATGTAAATCGACTGTGGTGAGACACAGGACAGATCGGGCTATGTATGTATTATAATTATGTTTATATAAATATAACGATAATAAAAAGTCCGACTTCATAGTCGGACTTTTTATTTTTATATCAACAATCAACACCAAACCACATGAAAAAACTTTATTTTAATTATTTAGATACTTTCAAAGGTCTCTCAAGCGAAGTATGGTGGCTCGCTTTAATAACTTTAATAAACAGAGCAGGTACAATGGTAATTCCGTTTATGTCATTGTATTTGAGAGAAAGTTTACATTTTTCCTTAAATGATGTAGGTTGGATTATGACTTGCTTCGGGTTAGGGTCTGTTGTAGGATCTTGGTTAGGAGGAAAATTAGCAGATAAAATAGGTTTTTATAAAGTAATGAAAACCAGTTTGTTTTTAACAGGATTACTTTTTATAGCCTTACAATTTGTAGATACTTTCTGGGGATTTTGTCTTGGTATTTTTTTGGTAATGCTAGTTGCAGATACTTTTAGACCCGCCATGTTTGTGGCTTTGAATACCTATAGTAAACCAGAAAATAAAACACGTTCGGTAACCTTAATTCGTTTGGCAATTAACTTAGGCTTTTCTGCAGGTCCTGCTGTTGGAGGATTGATAATTACTTCGTTAGATTATAGTGGATTGTTTTGGGTAGATGGAATTACTTGTGTTTTAGCAACTATATTATTGGTAAATGTATTGCATCCTAAAAAGGCAAGAGTGTTAGATGAAATAAAGGTAGAAAATCCACAATCGGTATTTTCAGATAAGGCTTTTTGGGTGTTCTTTGTAGGAATGTTTGTTTTCGGATTTATTTTTCTACAATACTTTTCTACCATGCCAATCTATTATAAAGATATACATCATTTAACAGAATTAGAAATAGGAATGTTATTGGGAATGAATGGATTTTTCATTTTTCTATTAGAAATGCCACTGATTACTTGGTTAGAAAAAAGTAAGTATACCAAAGAGTTCTTAATGTTTTTTGGCTTACTACTTACAGGGTTGAGCTTTGTAGTAATCAATCTAATTGGTTGGGTAGGAATTTTAATTGTTGGAATGTTGTTAATGACTATTGGAGAAATGATAGCATTTCCTTTTTCAAACGCCTTTGTGATGGAGCGCGCCAAAAAAGGAAACCAAGGAGAATATATGGCATATTATAGTATTGCATTTTCAATGTCTCATATTTTTGCTCATAATTCAGGAATGCAATTAATCGATAATTTCGGATTTAATAATACATGGAATTTTATGATTGTGATATCAGGAATTGGGGTGTTGTTTTTATTCATGTTGATGCGAATTATAAAAAAGGAAAAGAAAAGTAGTTTAGAAGTTGAAATTAATCCATCAATAAACCTAGAAAAATCGGCATAGTTAAACCGATTAAAATACAGAAGTTTTATCTTTGAAGCTTTTATCAAAGAATACTAAACAAAGTACATTATGAATATACAGGACGCACAAAAACAAGTAGATGAATGGATCAAGAACCATGGAGTTCGTTACTTTAATGAGCTAACAAACATGGCGCAATTAACTGAAGAAGTAGGTGAGGTTGCACGAATTATTGCGCGTCGTTATGGTGAACAAAGCGAAAAAGAGAGTGATAAGAATAAAGATTTAGGAGAAGAGTTAGCGGATGTAATGTTTGTGGTATTATGTTTAGCAAATCAAACAGGAGTTAACTTACAAGAAGCGTTTGATAAGAAATTAGATTTAAAAACGAAACGTGACCACGATCGTCATCATAACAACGAAAAATTACAATAAATGAGTCTTATAAAAAATATACAAAAAGGAAGCTTTTGGGTTAATGTAGTAAAAGTAGGAACCCCTTTTTTAGTTGTTGTAGCATTGTTTTCTCTGTTATTTAAAACAGGAGGCGTTATTTTTTCTGGTGACTTTGAAACTGTTTATAATGTGCATTTTGCAAACAAACAATGGATTCGTTTTTGGTTAAGCAAAATTGTTATTACGGTAATTTATAGTATGTACATAGTTAATAAAAGAATGAAGTAAACTTCAATGGATTTAAAGTTAAGAACAGAACTGTTTGCATCAGGTAAAGAAATAACGATATCAGGCTCAAAAAGTGAATCAAATCGATTGTTAATTTTACAGCAATTGTATCCGGGTTTACAGATTGAGAATCTATCAGATTCTGACGATACTCACCATTTACAGGATGCATTAGCTTCGAGTAGAGACGTAGCTGATATCGGTCATGCAGGAACTGCTATGCGTTTTTTAACGGCCTTTTTTGCAACGCAAGAAGGAGTAACGAAAGTGTTGCAAGGTTCAGAACGCATGCATAATCGACCAATTGAAATTTTGGTCAACGCACTTCGTGATTTAGGAGCAGATATAGAATATGTAGAGAAGGAAGGATATCCACCACTTAAAATAACAGGTAAGAAGCTAACCCAAAGTAAAGTTTCAATTAACGGAAATGTGAGTAGTCAATATGTTTCTGCGTTGATGTTGATTGCTCCAAGTTTACAAAACGGATTGGAGATTGAGTTGGTAGGCAAAATTACTTCAGTTCCTTATATCAATATGACGTTGCAGTTGTTGCATCAATTAGAGATTGAAGCTGAGTTTGAAGGACAGTTTATTAAAATTAAGCCCAAATCAATCGTAAAAGAACAAACAATTGTTGTAGAGTCTGATTGGAGTTCGGCATCTTATTTTTATTCGATTATTGCATTGAGTGAACTAGGTTCTTCTGTAAAGTTATCAGCGTATAAAAAGGATAGTTTGCAAGGCGATAGTTGTTTGGCAAAGATTTATCAACATTTTGGAGTAAGTACCACTTTTGAAGAAAACGCTATCAGATTAACTAAAGAAAGACAACATAATTCAAATGTGCTTGATCAAGATTTAAAAAGTGCTCCAGACATTGCTCAAACCATTGCAGTTACTTGTTTCGGATTAGGAATAGCTTGCGATTTATCAGGATTACATACATTAAAAATCAAAGAAACAGATCGTTTAGAAGCCTTGCGTGAAGAGTTAACAAAATTAGGAGCAGATATCTCGGTAACCGATGAGAGTTTACATTTAAAAGCTTCCGAAGAAATTAAAGAAAATATTCAAATAGCAACCTATAACGATCATCGAATGGCAATGGCATTTGCACCATTAGCTTTAAAAGTTCCGATAGAAATTTTAGAAGCTGAGGTGGTAACAAAATCATATCGAAGTTTTTGGAAAGATATGGCTATTGTTGGAATAAAAAGTGAAGAGATAAAATAAACAGGCAATCACTTGACAACCCCTATGTTGAAATTGTATATTTGCCTCCGTTAAGAAAATTTTACAAATGAAATTATCAAATTTTGATTTTGACTTGCCAAAGGAATTATTGGCAGAATACCCATCAGAGCATAGAGATGAAGCACGTTTAATGGTATTACACCGTGATACTCAAAAAATTGAGCATAAGTTGTTTAGAGACTTAATCGATTATTTTGATGAAGGAGATGTAATGATGTTAAACAATACGAAAGTATTTCCTGCTCGTATGTACGGAAATAAAGAAAAAACAGGAGCTCGTATTGAAGTATTCTTATTACGCGAATTAAATGCTGAAAATCGTTTGTGGGATGTATTAGTAGATCCGGCAAGAAAAATAAGAATAGGAAACAAATTATTCTTTGGAGATGATGATAGTTTAGTTGCAGAAGTAATTGATAATACAACTTCTCGTGGTAGAACGTTACGTTTCTTATTTGACGGTTCTTACGAAGAATTTAGACAAAAATTAATCGATTTAGGAGAAACTCCGTTACCAAAATATATTAAACGTGAGGTAGAGCCACAAGATGAAGAGCGTTACCAAACAATTTTTGCTAAGCACGAAGGTGCGGTAGCAGCTCCAACAGCTGGTTTGCACTTTTCTAAACACTTAATGAAACGTTTAGAGATTAAAGGAGTAGATTTTGCTGAAACTACTTTACACGTTGGATTAGGAACTTTCAATCCTGTGGAAGTAGAAGATTTATCTAAGCACAAAATGGATTCTGAGCAAATCATTATTCCACAAGCAAGTGCAGATATCGTAAACAAAGCAATAGAAGAAAAGAGAAGAGTTTGTGCTGTAGGTACTACGGTAATGAGAACTGTTGAGTCTTCTGTATCTTCTAGCAAGCAATTAAATGCTTATGAAGGATGGACAAACAAGTTTATTTTCCCTCCATACGATTTTAGCATTGCTAACTGTATGGTAACAAATTTCCACACGCCAAAATCAACCTTATTAATGATGGTTTCAGCATTTGCAGGTCACGATTTTATGATGGAGGCTTACCAAGAAGCAATCAAAGAAAAATATAAATTTTACTCGTACGGAGATGCGATGTTAATTTTATAAAACAACTTTTATAATCATTAGCAAAACCTCACAAGTTACTTGTGAGGTTTTGTGTATTTTTGTACCTGATGACAGCGAAGAAAAAAGACATACGAGCATTAACGAAAGAACAACTGCGTGATTTTTTTGTAGAGAATGGTGATAAAGCCTTTCGAGGAAATCAGGTATATGAATGGTTATGGCATAAAGCGGCTCATTCATTCGATGATATGACAAGTTTATCAAAAGCAACACGTCAAATGTTAGATGATAATTTTGTAATAAATCATATTGAAGTTGATGCAATGCAACGTAGTAATGATGGTACGATAAAAAATGCTATCAAATTACATGATGGGTTGATTGTAGAGTCGGTTTTAATTCCTACGGAAACAAGAACAACCGCTTGTGTGTCAAGTCAGGTAGGATGTAGTTTAGATTGTAAATTTTGTGCAACAGCGCGTTTAAAACGTATGCGTAATTTAAATGCTGATGAAATTTACGATCAAGTAGTTGCTATTGATAAACAAAGTAGGTTGTATCATAATCATAAATTATCAAATATTGTGTTTATGGGAATGGGAGAGCCTTTAATGAATTACAATAATGTTATCAAGGCAATTGATAAAATTACCTCACCAGAAGGCTTAGGAATGGCTGCCCGTAGAATTACAGTATCTACTTCAGGAGTGCCTAAAATAATAAAAAAAATGGCAGATGATGAGGTGCGTTTTAACTTAGCAGTTTCGTTGCATTCAGCCATAGAAGAAGTTCGAACTTCGATTATGCCATTTAATGCTACATTTCCATTAAAAGATTTACGAGAAGCATTGGAATATTGGTATGAAAAAACCAAACGAAAAGTAACTTACGAGTACGTGGTTTGGAACGGAATTAACGATCGTAAAGAGGATATCAATGCGTTGGTTGAATTCTGTAAATACATTCCGTGTAAAGTTAATTTAATTGAATACAACCCGATTGATGATGGCGAGTTTCAACAAGCTTCTGAAAGAGCTATCAATAACTACATTTCTAATTTAGAAATGAATGATATTGTGGTGAATGTACGTCGTTCTAGAGGTAAAGATATTGACGCTGCTTGCGGACAATTAGCGAATAAAAGTTAGGTATTTATTTCTTACATTTGCTAGCCATGAAGCCAGTAGAGCAAATAAAACTTCCCATAGCAAAAGAAATGGAACTCTTTGAAACTAAGTTCAAAGATTCGATGCTATCTAAAATTCCATTATTAAACAGAATTACGTATTATATCGTTCGTAGAAAAGGAAAACAAATGCGACCAATGTTTGTGTTTTTGGTTGCAAAAATGGTTTCTAACGGAGGATTTGATGAACGTACCTATCGTGGGGCGTCAGTAGTAGAGTTAATCCATACTGCAACATTAGTACACGATGATGTGGTTGACGATAGTAATCGTCGTAGAGGATTCTTTTCAATGAATGCCTTATGGAAAAATAAAATAGCTGTTTTAGTAGGTGATTATTTGCTTTCTAAAGGGTTATTACTTTCTATAGATAATGAAGATTTTGACTTACTGAAATTGATTTCGATTGCAGTACGTGAAATGAGTGAAGGTGAGTTGTTGCAGATTGAAAAAGCGCGTAAATTAGATATTACAGAAGAGGTGTATTTTGAAATTATCCGCCAAAAAACAGCAACTTTAATAGCAGCTTGTTGTGGAATTGGTGCAGCTTCTGTAGGAGCGAACAATGAAACAATCCAGCAAATGCGTAAGTTTGGAGAATACATTGGTATTGCATTCCAAATTAAAGATGATTTATTCGATTACACAGAAGATAAAATAGGGAAACCTACCGGTATAGACATTAAGGAGCAAAAAATGACACTTCCGTTAATTTATACCTTGAATAATTGCTCTAAAAAAGAAAAATCTTGGTTGATTAACTCTGTTAAAAAACACAACACGAATAAAAAGCGAGTAAAAGAGGTGATTGCCTTTGTAAAACAAAATGGTGGACTAGAATATACTACTGCTAAAATGTTGGATTATAAAAACAAAGCCTTAGCTATTTTAGATAACTACCCAGACTCTGACTACAAAAAATCACTACTTCAAATGATTGATTATGTAGTAGAGAGAAAGATTTAAAAAATGATTAACATTCTTTAAAATTCGGAAATTGCTTTTTTCTTTTTTTTATCAGCTTTTTCTTTGTTGTATAGTTTTTCTAGTTCTTGATTTGTATAGGTGATATAAGCATGGTCAAATGTTTTTAAATCTTCTTGAAAGAGGCATTCTATATTGTTATTCGTTTTCCATGTTAAGTTGTTTTTTATATTATATGTTGGTTTCCCAAAGGCTAGCTTTAATAGCTCTGAAGTTTCGCGATTTTTTTCAAGAGTAATATCTATTTTAAAAATTTTATTTTGATAGGTTTTTACTAAAATTCTGAAAATTTTAGCATTTCCAATTTTATCAAATTTTCGATTATTTTTATGGTTAAATATGTAATGATAATCCTCTAATAGAAAGCCAAAATACTTTGAATTTGAAGAATTCTTTTTTATGAATTCTGGATAAAGATGAACATCTGTTCCTAATTTGATAGTTCTAAAACCATTATTTATTCTTAGTCTTTCAATATTTTGAGCTTTAGAGTCTTGAGTATAGTAAATTAAAAATAAAACTATAAGTAGTCTAAAAATGTTTTTCATATTAATTTTATTTGCTTAGTTTAACACTAAAAACTAAATCAAAAATAGTTAAAAACAATCGCTATTACTAAATAGTGTTTAATTTAATGACTTTGTATGATTATCTTACGTTATAAAAAAACCTCGAGAATTTTCTCGAGGTTTTTTTATAATCTATTTATGGCGATTCGCAATTACATCATTCCTGGCATTCCACCACCCATTGGAGGCATTCCACCACCAGGGTTGTCTTCTTTAATATCAACTAAAGCACATTCCGTAGTTAAAATCATACCTGCAACAGAAGCAGCATTTTCTAACGCTACACGAGTTACTTTCTTAGGGTCAATAATACCAGCTTCTAACATATCTACGTATGTTTCAGACTTAGCATCGTATCCAAAGTTTTGATTTCCTTCCAATACTTTATTGATTACTACTGAACCTTCTCCTCCAGCATTTTCAACGATGGTACGTAACGGAGCTTCAATAGCTCTGTTTACGATTTGAATACCTGTAGTTTCATCTAAATTATCAGTAGTGATAGTTTCTAACACTTTTTTAGCACGTACTAAAGCAACACCACCACCAGCTACGATGCCTTCTTCTACAGCAGCGCGAGTTGCGTGTAAAGCATCATCAACACGGTCTTTCTTTTCTTTCATTTCTACTTCAGAAGCAGCACCAACGTATAATACAGCAACTCCACCAGCCAACTTAGCTAAACGCTCTTGTAATTTTTCACGATCGTAGTCAGAAGTAGTCGTTTCAATTTGTGCTTTGATTTGGTTTACACGAGCTTTGATTTGTGCTTCGTCACCAGAACCATTTACGATGGTAGTGTTATCCTTATCAATAGTTACTGTTTCAGCAGTTCCTAATAATTCTAAAGTTGCATTTTCTAAAGAGAAGCCTCTTTCTTCAGAAATTACAGTACCGCCAGTTAAAATAGCGATGTCTTCTAACATTGCCTTTCTACGGTCACCAAATCCAGGAGCTTTAACTGCGGCAATTTTTAATCCACCACGTAATTTGTTTACTACTAAAGTAGCCAAGGCTTGTCCGTCAACATCTTCAGCAACAATTAATAAAGGTCTTCCTGATTGTGCTACTGGTTCTAAAATAGGTAAGATTTCTTGTAAGTTAGAAATCTTTTTATCGAATAATAAAATGTATGGATTTTCTAAATCAGCAATCATTTTGTCAGCATCAGTTACGAAATATGGAGATAAGTATCCACGATCGAATTGCATTCCTTCAACAACATCAACATACGTATCTGTTCCTTTAGCTTCTTCAACAGTAATTACACCTTCTTTTCCAACTTTACCAAAAGCTTCAGCAATTAAATTACCAATAACATCGTCGTTATTAGAAGAAATTGAAGCTACTTGTTGAATTTTTTCAGATGAATCACCAACTTCTTTAGATTGTTTAGCTAAATCTTCAGTAATAGCAGTTACCGCTTTATCAATACCGCGTTTTAAATCCATTGGATTTGCTCCCGCAGCAACGTTTTTTAATCCTTCTTTTACGATAGCTTGTGCTAATACAGTTGCAGTGGTAGTTCCGTCTCCTGCTAAGTCGTTAGTTTTAGAAGCTACTTCTTTTACCATTTGAGCTCCCATGTTTTCTAGCTCGTCTTCTAACTCTACTTCTTTAGCTACAGAAACTCCGTCTTTTGTTACGTGAGGAGCTCCGAATGCTTTAGAAATAATTACGTTACGTCCTTTAGGTCCTAAAGTTACTTTTACTGCATTTGCTAATGCATCTACTCCACGTTTTAATCCGTCGCGAGCGTCTACATCAAATTTTATATCTTTTGCCATGTTTGTTTAATGCTTTGTGCTTTAGGGTATAAGCTATAGGCTGTATGCTTTAAGCTATATGATTTTTCTAAAGCGAGTTAATTATTTTAGTTTTTGTTTTAGCGTATAAATTTTTCGTTTGATTGTGTTTATTTCAGTGTTTAACTCATCAAAGGTGTTTGCTGAAATAAAGTTTAAATCTTTTGAGAGAATAAGTAAATATTCTACTTCAGAAGCAGAACCTAAAGCTATTGTTAAAAACCTACTGAACTCAGTATCGGATTCTCTTCCGCAACCTTCAGAAATATTGGTAGGAATAGAAGCTGATGCTCTTCTAATTTGCGAAATAATTCCGTAGGTTTCATTTTGAGGAAATGAGTTTGTTAGTTCATAAATTTTCAAAGTAAATTGATGACTTAACTCCCAAACTTTATATTTTTTGAAATCCCTCATAGCTTAAGGCTTTTTGCTTATAGCTTACAGCTATATAATCGCAAAAATGTCGCTTTCTCTCATAATTAAATAATCTTTTCCTTCCAATTTAAGTTCAGTACCAGCGTACTTTCCGTATAAAACAGTATCACCAACTTTTACAGTTAAAGGTTCATCTTTTGTACCGTTTCCTACGGCTACGATAGTTCCTTTTTGTGGTTTTTCCTTTGCGTTGTCAGGAATGATGATTCCTGATGCTGTAGTAGTTTCTGCTGCAGCTGGTTCAACAAGAACTCTGTCTGCTAAAGGTTTAATGTTTAATCCCATTTTATATATTTTGATTGATTAAATTAAAATTTACTGCTTAGTTTTTGTCAGAAATTATGCCATTGATTTTTTGCTGACATTTTTTCTAAGAGCTTAGGTTTACATATAAAAAAAATGCCAACGTGTCATTTACGTTGGCATTTTTTATGTTTTTATTACAAACTACTGAGCGCTGTCTTTAACAGTATCTGTTACTGCTGGTGTAGCAGGAGTAGTTGTAGTTTCAATATTGTTTAAAGTGTCATCTAACTGAGGAGTATCAGCTGCATTACCTCTTGGAATAGCAAAGTTTGCTAATAAAATTAAAGCAAACATAGTAATAGCTAATGTCCAAGTAGTTCTGTCTAAAAAGCTGTTTGTATTTTGTACACCTCCAATATTTTGAGCACCACCGCCTCCAAATGATGAAGATAATCCTCCACCTTTAGGATTTTGAACCATTACAATTAAGATTAATGCTATTGCAACAATCAATATTAAAACTAAAAGTAAAGTATACGTTGTCATCTATTTATTGTTTTGTAAAATTTGTATTCTTTTAATTTGGTCTGCAAAGAAACCACTTTTTTCTGGATATTTCAAACTTAAAATTTTATATGCTTGAATTGCGCTATCGTATTTCTTTTGTTCAAGATAAACCTTGGCTAAAGTTTCAGTAGCTAATTGGTTACTTTGTTGGTTGTCGGCTATTTTAACATCAGTTGTAGATGTTTTATTTGGTCGGGATATTTTGGGAGCTGTTTCTATAAAACGATCAATAATAGCTTCGTGTTCAGACTTTATAGGAGCTGTTTCTTCCTCTTGCTTTTTTTCTTCTTTCTGAGGAGGAGTAATATCTCTTACAATAGTTTTTTTAGAAGATAATTGTAACCACTGATTGAAGGAAAAGGTTTCGTTTTGGGTAAAAGAAAGTGGTTTTCCGATGGCTAAATCTTCTTCGATAGTTTCAATTGCTGTTGTTTTTTTCTTCGGAAGAATTTTATCTTTTAAGCTAAGTTTTTCTTCCTTTTTAGGAGTTTCTTTAAAAGCTTCCGAAGTAATAAAATCAAACAAAACGGTTCTATCAGTTGTATAAGCAGCTGTGATTTTTAACTCGTTATTGTATTTATAGCTTTCTTGGTTTTTTAAAACCTTTAAACGTAATGCTTTGGCAGATTGAAAATAAGGATACTCTTGGATAAGAGCTGTGATTTCTGAAGAATTTTCTACCGAAATTAATTCAGGTTTTTCTAAAAATTGTATGTATTTATCCTTATTCAATGAGTTTACCATTTAGCTACAGAAGCATTAAAAATATCTTGCGTAATACGCTCTATAATTTCATCTAAAGCTGTCTCTAATACCGATCCAGTTAACTGTTGGTTAGCTCCGTAATCGTAATAGAAAGAAAAACGTTTTTCAAAATTATCTTTTTCTTCAAGAGCATTCACAAAGTTTACATTCACAGAAATTGTTAATCTGTTTTGAGCTGCAGTTTGTTGTGCAGTAGCACTCATAGGAGTGATGCGATAATCGACAATTTCACCTGAAAAATGCAAGTCTCCTCCAGCTTTAACTAACGTTAAATTGGTTTGACGAGTAAAGAGGTCTTGTAAATCTTGTGTGAACTTTTGGCTAAGTATTGGTTCAACTAAAGGTGCCTGATTTGAGAAAAAATCAACTTGGATTGTTTTCGCATTTCCTGTGTTACCACCCGTAAAAGAGTAAGCACCACAACCAATAATGGTAGTTAAACCAATAAATAAAGACAGTATATGAAGAGTTTTTTTCATTTGAAATTGTGAGTGAGTTGTAAAAATAAACAAATTAGCTTATAAGTCGTATTGTTTAATTTTTCGGTATAGAGTTCGTTCAGAAATTCCTAATTCTTTCGCTGCTAGCTTACGTTTTCCATTATTCTTTTCGAGCGATTTACGTATCATTTCAATTTCTTTGTCTTGTAATGATAAACTTTCATCTTCTTCAATTGTTTCAGCATAATCATAATCATCTTGAGGCTGAGTAACTTTAGGAATTTGAACTACTTCAACATTTGAAACTTCTGATAAATCTTGATCCTGATAAATACGTTCAATTAATCGATGATTTTCTTCTTGGACTTCCTCTAAATTACCACTCTGCATTAAATCGAGTGTTAACTTTTTTAAATCGTTGATATCATTACGCATGTCGAACAAAATTTTATACATAATATCTCGTTCGGTAGCAAAATCTGATTGACTGGTTGATTTTCCTCCAACAATAGCAGGTAAATTACTTCGATTATCAGGTAGGTATTGAACTAATTTTTCTGGAGTGATTAATCTGTCTTCTTCAACAATAGATATTTGTTCCGCAATATTTTTTAACTGACGAATGTTTCCAGGAAAACTATAGTTTAATAAAATTCTTACAGCATTTTCGTCCAGTCGAATGGTTGGCATTCGGTATTTCTGAGCAAAATCGGCGGCAAATTTTCTAAATAATAAGTGAATATCTTCTCCACGATTTCTCAATGCAGGCAAAGAAATTTCTATAGTACTTAAACGGTAATATAAATCTTCTCTAAACTTTTCTTTAGCAATAGCTTCCTGCATATTTACATTGGTAGCAGCAACAATACGAACATTTGTTTTTTGTACTTGAGAAGAACCAACTTTTATAAATTCTCCATTTTCCAACACACGTAACAAACGCACTTGGGTAGTTAAAGGAAGTTCACCTACTTCGTCTAAAAAAATGGTTCCTCCATCAGCTACTTCAAAATACCCTTTACGGGTTTGTGTAGCTCCTGTAAACGCTCCTTTTTCGTGTCCGAATAATTCACTGTCAATCGTTCCTTCAGGAATTGCTCCACAGTTAACAGCAATATATTTTGCATGTTTTCGGTGTGATAATTGGTGAATAATTCTCGGGATATTTTCTTTTCCAACACCGCTTTCTCCAGTAACAAGTACCGAAATATCGGTAGGAGCTACACGAATCGCTTTTTCAATAGCGCGGTTCAACTGTATATCGTTACCGATAATGCCAAAACGTTGTTTTATAGCTTGTAAATTTTCCATTTCTTTCTTTAGAATAGAGAAAAAAGAATAGAGAGAAAAGATTGTGTCTTTTTTCTTTTCTCTTGACTCTCTTTTCTAAAAATTAGTTATTGTCAGAATACCCAACAGCTGTACCTTTTAAGGTAGTGGATGTACAATTGTCAATACGCACATTTACAAAATCACCCATTTTATAATTTTCTTTAGGGAAAACTACCACGGTATTTTGTGTATTACGACCTTTCCACTCGTTAGGATTCTTTTTTGATGTCCCTTCAATCAATACTTCTTGAATTTTACCAAGGTTCTCTTTTGTTCTATATAAACTATGCTCTTGTTGTAAATCGATGATTTCTTGTAAACGACGTTTTTTAGTTTCTAACGGAACATTATCTTCCATTTTTTTAGCAGCTAACGTTCCAGGTCTTTCAGAGTAGGCAAACATAAAACCGAAGCTGTATTTTACATGCTCCATTAACGCTAAAGTATCTTTATGATCTTGCTCTGTTTCTCCACAGAAACCTGCAATCATATCTTGGCTTAATGCCATTTCAGGAATGATTTTATAAATATTGTCAACCAACTCCATGTATTCTTCACGGGTATGTTGACGGTTCATCGCCTCAAGCATTGCGTTACTTCCACTTTGAACAGGTAAGTGAATGTATTTACAAATATTTTTGTGTTTCGCCATTACGTGAATTACATCCAATGTCATATCCTGTGGATTTGAGGTAGAAAAACGGAAACGCATTTTTGGGAATTCAGTAGCACACATGTCTAATAATTGAGCAAAATCTACTGCAGAAGCTTGTGCCAATTCAGATGCTTTTTTGAAATCTTTTTTCAATCCACCGCCATACCATAAATAGGAATCAACATTTTGACCTAGTAACGTAATTTCTTTGAAGTTTTTCTCTTGCATACTGCGGATTTCTTCAATAATACTCTTCGGGTCACGACTACGCTCACGACCACGAGTAAAAGGAACTACACAGAATGTACACATGTTATCGCAACCACGAGTAATAGATACAAAGGCAGATACTCCGTTTGAGTTTAAACGTACGGGAGAAACATCAGCATAGGTTTCTTCTTTCGATAAAATTACATTTACAGCATCACGCCCAGCATCAACTTCTTCAATTAAATTAGGTAAATCACGATAAGCATCAGGACCCACAACCAAATCAACGATTTTTTCCTCCTCTAAAAATTTTTCTTTTAAGCGTTCAGCCATACAACCAAGCACCCCAACTTTCATAGTTGGATTTACCTTTTTAACAGCGTTGTATTTTTGAAGTCTGTTACGAACAGTGGTTTCAGCTTTTTCACGAATAGAACAGGTGTTTACCAGTACCAAATCAGCATCTTCTAAATTTTGAGTGGTGTTAAACCCTTGTTCTGCTAAAATTGACGCCACAATTTCGCTATCGTTCATGTTCATTTGACAACCATAGCTTTCTATAAAAAGCTTTTTGTTGTTTCCTTCTTTGTGTTCTGTAACAAGGGCTTTTCCTTGTTGTTTCTCATCAATTATTTTTTCTACGTGTTCCATAAATCCTAAAATCGTGCTAAATAGGGTGCAAATATACAACCAAAAAATATTATTTGTGACAAATTGACATGGATAGTTTTGTTTAATAAAAGGTAAAGTTTTACTAAAAATTAAACATTAAAAAAAAACTATATACTTTTGCAAACTGAATTATACCTATATTAATAAGGTGTAAAGTGATAATGAGATAAAGACGTATGGCAAAAAATTTAGTAATAGTTGAGTCACCTGCTAAGGCAAAAACAATAGAAAAGTTTTTAGGAAAAGATTTTCAGGTTGAATCGAGTTTTGGACACATTGCAGACTTACCATCTAAGGAATTAGGGGTGAATGTTGAAGGAGATTTTAAACCAAAATATATAGTTTCTACCGATAAAAAAGCAGTAGTAAAAAAACTAAAAGATTTAGCAAAGAAAGCAGAAACTGTTTGGTTAGCTTCCGATGAGGATCGCGAGGGAGAAGCTATTGCATGGCATTTAGCAGAACAATTAAAACTAAAGGAGGAAAACACAAAACGTATTGTTTTTAACTCAATTACGAAGCAAGCAATTTTAAAGGCAATTGAAAATCCACGTACTATTAATTATAATTTAGTAGATGCACAACAAGCGCGACGTGTATTAGACAGAATTGTAGGTTATGAGTTATCTCCAGTATTATGGAGAAAAGTTAAACCAGGTTTATCGGCAGGTAGAGTTCAGTCAGTAGCAGTACGTTTAATTGTAGAGCGCGAACGTGAGATAGAAAGTTTTGAAACAGAGGCTTCTTATCGTGTAGATGCAGAGTTTGTAAATGCTGAAGGGAAAAAGTTTAAAGCAAAGTTAGCTAAGAACTTTTCAACCAAAGAAGAAGCAGAAAAATTCTTAAACTCTTGTGCAGATGCAGCGTTTTCGGTAGCAGATTTACAACAAAAACCAGCAAAGAAATCACCAGCACCACCATTTACAACGTCAACATTGCAACAGGAAGCATCTAGAAAATTAGGTTTTCCAGTGGCAAAAACGATGATGATGGCGCAACGTTTATATGAAGCGGGGTTGATAACTTACATGAGAACAGATAGCGTTAACTTATCTGATGATGCTAAAAATGCAGCGCAAGAAGAAATTATAGCTTCTTACGGAGAGGAATACAGCAAGCCACGTAATTTTTCAACCAAAACAAAAGGAGCACAAGAGGCGCACGAGGCGATTCGTCCTACAGATATGACACGTCACGAGGTTTCTGTAGATTATGATCAAGATAGGCTATATAGTTTAATTTGGAAACGTACGCTAGCTTCACAAATGAGCGAAGCACAGTTAGAACGTACGGTTGTAAAAATAGACAATACAAAAAACAAGAAGCAGTTTACAGCAAATGGAGAGGTAATTACTTTTGAAGGTTTCTTAAAAGTGTATTTAGAAGGAACCGATAATGAAGATGAAGAGCAAGCAGGAATGTTACCTAAGATGGAAGTAAATGAATCATTGATAAACGAATTGATTACTGCAACACAGCGTTATACGCGTCCGCCAGCAAGATATACAGAAGCTGCTTTGGTAAAACAGTTAGAAGAGTTAGGTATTGGACGTCCGTCAACCTATGCACCAACAATTTCAACGATTCAAAGAAGAGAGTATGTTGAAAAAGGAACTGTTGAAGGAAAAGAAAGAAATTATATCCAGCTAAGTTTAGCAAATCAACTAGTATCTGAGCAAGTTTTAACAGAACGAGTAGGTTCTGATAAAGGAAAATTAGTTCCGACAGATATAGGAAATATTGTAAATGATTTCTTAGTAGCTAATTTTGAAACAATTTTAGATTACGGCTTCACTGCTAAAGTTGAAAACGAATTTGATGAAATTGCTGAAGGAAATGAGGATTGGACAGCAATGATTAAAGATTTCTACAAAAACTTTCATGTTGTTGTAGAAGATGTTGCAGCGAATGCAGAAAGAGCAAAAGGAGAGCGTTTGTTAGGTATAGATCCTGAAAGTGGTAAAAATGTATATGTACGTTTAGGTCGTTACGGAGCAATGGTTCAGATTGGTGAAGCTACCGACGAAGAGAAACCACGTTTCGCGAGCTTGCAAGGTGATCAAACCATGAATTCTATCACTTACGAAGAAGCAATGGACTTGTTTAAGTTGCCAAAAGTTTTAGGTGATTATGAAGGTATGGAAGTAGAAGTAGCAAACGGTCGATTTGGGCCTTACATTAAATTCGATGGAAAATACGTGTCGCTTGACAGAGATGAAAACCCTATGTCGGTAGATATGGACAGAGCCATTGAATTAATTGAAGCTAAACGTAAAGCAGATGCTCCTATTGGTGAGTACGAAGGAATGCCAATTCAAAAAGGAGTTGGTCGATTTGGACCTTTTATCAAGTGGAATTCAATTTTTATCAACGTTAACAAAAAATACGATTTTGATAATTTAAGTCAGTCAGATTTAGAAGAGTTAATCGAAGACAAAAAGAAAAAAGAACGCGAAAAACTAATTCATAATTTTGAGGAAGTTGGTATTCGAGTTGAAAAAGCACGTTGGGGTCGTTTTAATGTAATTAAAGGTAAAATAAAGATTGAATTACCTAAAACTACAGAGATTGAGAAGTTAACGCAAGAAGAGGCAGTTAAGATGATAGAGGCAAAAACTCCAAAAAAGAAAACCGCAAAGAAGAAAGTAACCAAAAAGAAATAAAGAAGCGTTCTATAAAAAATAGTTTGCTATATTAGCACCCTAAAAATCCCCCAATAAATGAATAACGACTTCTTTACACCTATCGAAGAATCTGTGGCTGCTCACGTGCTTGAGCAAGCACCTTCAGCATTAGGTAAGATAGTTCAACTTCATACTGTTGAAAATGGTTTTCCAGATTTAACAGACGTTTCAATAGCTATTTTAGCAGTTAAAGACGGAAGGGGATCCGTAGGTAATGAAGGATGTGGAAATGGTTTAGACCAAATTCGTAAACATTTTTATCAGTTGTATGCTGGTAAATGGACTACCCAAATTGCCGATTTAGGAAATATAGAAAAAGGAAATACCGTAGAAGACACTTATTTTGCGGTTAAATCATCAATAGAATTTTTACTGAAGAATAATATTTTGCCGATCATCATAGGTGGTGGGCAAGATATTACCTATGCGAATTATAGAGCTTACGATGCTTTAGAACAAACAGTTAATTTAGTAGCGGTTGATAGCCGATTCGATTTAGGCTCGTTAGAAGAAGAGCTTACATCAAAATCGTATGTAAGCAGAATTGTTATGGAAGAACCTAACAATCTTTTTAACTTCAGTAATATAGGGTATCAAACCTATTTCAACTCTCAAGAAGAGATAGATTTGTTAGATAAATTGTATTTCGATGCTTATAGGTTAGGAGAAGTAAAAGATATTACTTTAGTAGAGCCTATAATGAGAGATGCAGATGTGGTGAGTGTAGATATAGGGAGTATTCGCCAAAGTGAAGCGCCAGCAAACGAAAATGCTTCGCCAAACGGATTTTATGGAGAAGAAATTTGTGCAATAGCACGATATGCAGGGATAAGTGATAAAGTAACTTCTTTCGGAATTTACGAGTACAATGTTATGTTAGACTCCAACAGTCAAACAGCAAAATTGATAGCTCAAATAATTTGGTATTTTATAGAAGGAATGAACTCTAGAGCAAAAGATTATCCGTTTGCAACCAAAGAAAGTTATCAAAAATTTACCGTGCTTTTAAGCGATGACGACCCAATAAACTTTTATAAAAGTGATAAAAGTGGTCGTTGGTGGATGGAAATAAATTTAATATCGAATAATAAACACAAAAGACATGCGTTAATACCATGTAGCTATCGAGATTATGAACTCGCATTACAGCAAAAAACACCTGAAAGGTGGTACAAGGCTTTGCAAAAGCTTGTTTAAAAGAAAGTTACCTAATGTGTGAAAAATTATAACTCGTAATTGTTTTTTAATAAAAAAAATAATAGGTTTACGCCTCTTTTATAAGAAAAGATATAATATGAAAAAAATAGCATTACTTGCATTATTGGTATCTATCATCTACTCTTGTGGTTCAAGTGGAGATAGAGGAGAGTTAGTAGGAGTAAAGTCTACAAGAAAATGGTTTGCCGAAAAACCGTATGGAATGGCTAAAATACCAGGAGGGTCTTTTACTATGGGTAAACAAGATGAAGATCCTATGGGAGCTATGAATGCGCCAACTAAAACGGTAACTGTACAACCATTTTACATGGATGAAACAGAAATTACAAATAGTGAGTATAAAGCATTCGTATTCTGGGTAAGAGATTCTATTACAAGAACTAAATTAGCGTACCAAGCAGAATTTGCATCAATGGGAGCTGGTGAAGGTGAAGGAGCAGGAAGAGCAGAAGGTATTCAATTATATGCATTTGCATCAAAAGATACAGTAAATGAAACTCCTTACGAAAAGTACATGCGTGAAAACTACTACGAGTTAGGGGCAGGATTAGATTCTTTAAAACCATTAAACTGGGAAGAAGAAATTATTTGGGAAGCTCCTGAATATCCAGATGCTGATTACGTAGAGGTAATGGATTCTTTATATATTAAGAAAGATGAGGCTTTAAACGGAATTAGAACTTTTAATACTAAGTTGTTAAACTACAGATACTACTGGTTTGATAACGAAGCAGCAGCAAGAACAGGGAAGAACAGAAAAGATTTCTTAAAGAATGAAGTAATTAACGTATATCCAGATACCACAGTTTGGATTAAAGACTTCAACTATTCATACAACGATCCAATGCACCAAGAGTATTTTGCTCACAAAGCATACGAAAACTACCCAGTAGTAGGTGTAACTTGGAATCAAGCAAAAGCATTTTGTAACTGGAGAACTCAAACTAAAAATAACTTCCAACGTTCAAGAAAAAAGTTAGGATTAGTACCAGCGTTCAGATTACCAACAGAGGCAGAGTGGGAATATGCAGCTCGTGGAGGTTTAGACTATGCTAAATATCCTTGGGGTGGACCAAGTACTACAAGTGATAGAGGATGTTTCTTAGCAAACTTTAAGCCAGTACGTGGAGACTATGCAGCAGATGGAGCTTTATATACAGTAGAAGCAATGTCATACAATCCAAATGAATATGGATTATTCAACATGGCAGGTAACGTTTCTGAATGGACAAATACAGCGTACAACCAAATGTCTTACTACATGGGGTCTACAATGAACCCGAACGTAGAAATCAAAGAAAACAGAAGAAAAATTATCCGTGGAGGTTCATGGAAAGATGTAGCCTATTTCTTAGAAGTAAGTTCTCGTGATTGGGAATATGCAGACACAGCAAGAAGTTATATCGGATTTAGAACTGTTCAAGACTATTTAGGAACAAACAAGAGTAATTAAGAAGAAAACAAGAATAAATATTAATCCCCAAAAATTTAAAAATTAAAATTATGGCACAATCAAAATCAACTAAGAAGATGTTCAATATGGCTTACGGTTTAGGAGCCGCAGTAGTTATCATTGGAGCATTATTTAAAATTTTACACTGGCCTTTTGGAAATGAAGTATTAATGATAGGTATGATTGTGGAAGCAGCAGTTTTCGCATTATCAGCTTTCGAAGCAGTAGAAGACGATTTAGATTGGACTAAAGTATATCCAGAATTAGCGGATGGACAACCAACAGGAAAAAAAGCAAAAGAAGCTTCTCCTGCTGAAGCACAAAGCATGTTATCTCAAAAGTTAGACAATATCTTAAGTGAAGCTAAATTAGACGCACAATTAGTATCTCGTTTAGGAGATAGCATTAAAAGTTTCCAAGGAGCGGTAGAGCCTTTAGCATCTGCTTCTCAATCAATTTCAGCTACAAACAGCTATAATGAGCAAATGTCTAGAGCAGCAGCTCAAATGGAATCTTTAAACAGTTTATACCAAACTCAAGTAGAGAATGCTAGTAAGCAAGCTGATTTAAACTCTGCAATGGTTGAAAACTCTCAACGTTTACAAGAGCAAATGCAATCTTTAGCAACGAACTTATCTTCGTTAAATGGAGTTTACGGTGGAATGTTATCTGCAATGTCTAACAAGTAATTAATTAGTTTATCTAAATAATTAACTAAACAAACTAATTAATATGGCAGGAGGAAAACTATCACCAAGGCAGAAGATGATTAACCTTATGTACTTAGTGTTTATTGCAATGTTAGCAATGAACATGAGTAAAGAGGTATTATCAGCCTTTGGATTAATGAATGAAAAATTAACCGAAGCAAACATAAAGTCAACAGAAAAAAACAAAACGGCTTATGAAACTTTAGCTCAAAAAGCTGCTGAACAAGCAAAGCAGTATGGAGAGGCTAAAGAAAAAACAGATAAGCTAAAAGTAGCTGCGGATGAATTATATGCATATGTTGGAGATTTAAAGAGCCGAATGACAGGTGATTTAGAAGATAAAACAGCATATGAAACTATGGATAAGTCTAAGTTTTTAGACGAATTATTCTTTAAAGGCGGAAAAGTAACTGAAGCAGGTAAAGAATTTGTAGCTAAAATAGAAGGGTTTAGAAACCAAGCAATGACAGCTTTAGAAGGAACAGAGGTTGCAGATGTAATAGCGGCTCGTTTCAGTACAGAGAAAGTAACTAATAAAGATGGAGACAAAATCGATTGGTTAAAGTATAACTATGAAGGTTTCCCTTTAATTGCTTCTTTAACAAAGTTAACTCAAATTCAAGCGGATATTAAAGCTACAGAATCTGATGCGTTAACAGCGTTATTACAAGGAGAGTTACAAAGTGCAGTTTCTATGACAAAGTATGAGGCTATGGTTGTTTTCGACAAGAGCGCATACTATCCAGGAGAAAACTTATCAGGTAAGATTGTTTTAGGAAAAAAAGATCCTAATTTAACAGCTGAGAAAGTTATCGTTAATGGTGAAGAAATTGAGAAAGATAAAATTCAAGCAGGTCAAGTTATCTTAGACGGTCCAGCAGGAAACGTAGGAGACAAAGAATTAAAAGGAGAGTTCCAGTTTAAAGAAGGAGATTCTATTGTTAAGATAGACATCAAAGGAGCATATGCTGTAATTCCAAGACCAAACGAAGCATTAGTTTCGGCAGATAAGATGAATGTAGTATATCGTGGTTTATCTAACCCATTAACTATTTCTATTCCAGGAGTACCAAGTAATAAAATTAGTGCATCAGCTCCAGGTTTAAAAAGAGTAAGTGGAGATAAATATGCAATGTATCCTGGTAAAGGAAGCGAAGTAAATATCGTTGTAACTGGTACACCAGCAGGATCAGATAAAGGAGTACGTTCTGTAAAGAAATTTAGAATTAAAGACATACCACCAGCAGTAGGTATGGTAAGAGGACAATACGGTACAGTAAAAATGCCAAAGGCAAGTTTAGGAAATGTTAGTATTGCAGCTGGTTTACCAGACTTCTTATTCGATTTAAAATTAAACGTATCTAGTTTTAAAATTAAAGTTCCTGGTCAAGTAGCTATTCCAGTTAACGGAACTAGATTAAACCCTAGAGCAAAAGCAGCGTTATCAAAAGCTAGAAGAAATGATGTAATTACTATTTTTGATATTAAAGCATCGGTTTCTGGCTCTAATTATAGCATCAAAAAAGTATTACCTGTTGCTATAGAAATTACAAATTAATAAGTAAAAACAAGAAAGTATGAATTGGAAGCGTTTTTATATGGTTTTATTCGCATTTGCAGCAACAAGTTATGCAAGTGCACAAGCTAACCTTTTAAATGCTAAAAAGGTAGATGAAATTGGATTTAAATCTGAGGCACAAATCGCTTCAGAAGATGACAAACCACTTCCTTATGGCTATATTAGTGATAGAGATGTGTTATGGTCTAAAGTGGTGTGGGAATATGTAGATTTAAATCAAAAAATAAATCTCCCTTATTATTACCCAATTGATACTATGAATGCCGGATTAACAAGACGTTCGTTATTTGATACCCTATTAAAAGGAATTAAAAATGGTGAAATTACAGAAGTTTATAACGACTCTTATTTCACTACTAAAATAGGGATGGAGGAAGTTAAAGTAATGACTTATAACGAGCGCCAAAATGGTGATTATGTTGATCCTTACTATGTACAATCTCAAGATATCAAAGGATATATGTTAAAAGGTCTATGGTATTTTGATAAGCGTCAAGGTGAGTTAAAGTATCGTTTATTAGCGTTAGCCCCTATGGGACCAGACGTACAAGTAATGGGAGTTGAAGAAATTGACGATAAAGAAAATGTGTACGAATTGTTCTGGGTATATTTTCCAGATGCAAGAGAAACCTTACACAATTCTAAAGTATTCAACCCTGAAAACTCAGCGCAACCCTTGTCTTACGATAACTTGTTAAACGCAAGACGTTTTAATTCTACAATTCTAAAGGAAGAAAACATTTATGGAGACAGAGCTATTTCTGACTATATCCGTGGAAACTCATTATTCCAATTATTAGAAGCGAATAGAATTAAAGAAGGTATTCGTGATCGTGAAATGGATATGTGGAATTACTAGAATTCTGCTACACATAATTAAAAAAGAGCTTGCATTGCAAGCTCTTTTTTGTTGTAATAATAGTATTTTTGGGGTATGATTAGAAAGGTAGATTATATAGTTGTTGGGTTAGGACTGTCAGGAATAGCGTTAGTAGAAAAGCTTATAGAAAACAACAAGAGTTTTGTAGTTTTTGAGAACAACTCACAAGTATCATCTGTAGTAGCAGGTGGTGTATACAATCCTGTAATTTTAAAACGATTTACACCTGTTTGGAACGGTCACGAACAGTTGCAAAAAGCACTTCCTTTTTATAAAAAATTAGAAAAAAAATTAAACATAACGTTAGATTATAGTTTGACGACAAAGAAGGTGTTTACAAGTGTGGGGGATGAGAACAATTGGTTTATAGCTTCAGACAAGCCGATGTTAACTCACTATATGAATCCTACGATTCAAAAAGAAAAAATTAAAGGAGTAATTGGCGATTATGGATTTGGAGAGTTAACAGGTACAGGAAGAATAGATACACCATTACTGGTTACTGCCTATAAAGAATATATCAATTCTTTAGGGAATCTTGTTGAAGAAGCTTTTGATTATTCAAAATTAATGATTGAAGATAATGTTGAAGTTCAATACCAAGATACCATTGCAAAACGAGTGGTGTTTAGTGAAGGTTTTGGATTGAAAAAGAATCCATTTTTTAATTACTTACCACTTAATGGAACAAAGGGAGAAACAATAACTATTCACGCTCCTGAGTTGCAAATTGACTTTCTGTTAAAAGGAAGTGTTTTTGTAATGCCTTTAGGAAATGATAACTATAAAGTTGGAGCAACGTTTAATTGGACAGATAAAACCTCTATTCCAACAGAAGAAGGGAGAAAAGAGTTGGAAGATAAGCTTCAGAAAATTATTTCCGTGCCTTATACAGTGATAGAGCAATCAGCAGGAATACGTCCTACGGTAAAAGATAGAAGACCTTTAGTAGGCGTTCACCCTAAATACGCTCAATTAGCGGTTTTAAACGGCTTAGGCACACGTGGAGTTATGGTAGCGCCAACTGTTGCTGAAAACTTGTTTAATCACCTTGAAAATGGTAAAAAATTAGATAGCGAGATTGATATTAAAAGATTTGAATAATGTGAATCTAAAAACGTTCACAAACAAAAATAGCTTCCTGATTATAGGAAGCTATTTTGTTTTGATATGATTGTATTTTAAAAACTACTTTTCTGATTGTAATTCTTTAGCGTCTTTTTTGTAACTCACGAAAAGGTTAATCCAGATAATTCTTGAAAGACGAATAGTAACTGGAGTTAAGATTAAAGAAACAATTACAATAGCAATAAAACTATGTAAAATAGACAATCCGATAAATACCTTTGCTATAATAAAAATAGCAACAAAAAGTGCCACTGCCAATGCGTAATTAACATACATGGCGCCAAAAAAGAAAGAAGGTTCCATCATGTATTTAAAGTTACATTTAGGGCAATTTTCGTGTAACGTAGTCATTTTTTTTGGGTTGAAATTTAGCTTGTACTTGAAAAAATCACCTTCATGACAACGAGGACATTTGCTTTTGAAAATACTGTATAATTTACTTCCTTTTCCAAACATTTCTTATAGATATTAAGTTCGATTAACTATTTGCTTTTTGTAAGTTTGCACAAATTTCAACAAAAATAAAACAGTATTTTGTAACCACAGTTACAAAACCTTGGTAATTTGCTAAAATTATGTTAAACGTACACGATTTATCAGTTTCCTTTATGGGAACAGATTTGTTTTCTGGAATCACCTTTAAATTAATTAAAGGAGATCGTATTGGATTGATTGGAAAAAACGGAGCAGGTAAATCTACGTTACTTAAAGTTTTGGCAAAAGATATTGAAAGTAGTGGTGGTACGTTGGCATTTGATAAAGAGGTTCGTATCGGGTTTTTACGTCAGGATATTGATTTTGATTATGGAAGAACCATTTTAGAAGAAGCCTACCAAGCATTTACTGAAATTAAAGAAATTGAACTAGAACTTGATGAAATCAACCGTCAATTAGCGGAAAGAACTGATTACGAAAGTGAAGCGTATAATCAATTAATTGTTGATTTAAACGAGAAAACAGAACGTTATGAGCTACTTGGTGGATATAACTACCAAGGAGAAACTGAAAAGATTTTACAAGGATTAGGATTTCAACGTGAAGATTTTGATAAGTTGACCGATACTTTCTCTGGAGGTTGGCGTATGCGTATCGAACTCGCAAAACTTCTTCTTCAGAATAATGATATTTTATTACTCGATGAGCCTACCAACCACTTAGATATCGAGTCGATTATTTGGTTAGAAAACTTTTTGAAGAACTATGCAGGGGCTATCGTATTGGTGTCGCACGATAAGATGTTCTTAGATAACGTAACTAATCGTACCATAGAAATTTCGTTAGGTCAGATTTACGATTACAAAAAACCGTATTCTGAGTTTTTAAAACTACGTGCTGAGATCAAAGAAAAGCAGTTGCAAACACAGAAAAATCAACAAAAGGAAATAGAACATACCGAAAAGTTGATTGAAAAATTCCGTGCAAAAGCTAGTAAAGCTTCCATGGCGCAATCGCTGATTAAAAAGCTGGAGAAAGTAGAGCGTATAGAGGTCGATCAGGATGATAATGCTGTGATGAATGTTCGTTTTGAAATTTCAAAAGAACCAGGTAAAATTATTGTAGAGGCTGAAAACTTAACCAAGAACTACGGAGAAAAAGAGGTGTTGAAAGATGTTGACTTACTCATCGAGCGTAATAGCAGAATAGCTTTTGTAGGTCAAAATGGACAAGGAAAATCTACTTTAGCAAAAATGATGGTGGGGGAAATTCCGTTTGAAGGAAGTTTAAAACTCGGACATAATGTAGAGATAGGTTATTTTGCACAAAACCAATCCGAAGAATTACCACCTGAAAAAACAGTGTTGGAAATTATGGAAGATGCTGCCAATGATTCTAACCGATTAAAGGTGAGAGACATGTTAGGAGCCTTTTTATTTGGTGGAGAAGCAGTAGATAAAAAAGCAAAAGTACTGTCAGGAGGGGAGCGAAACCGTTTGGCCTTGTGTAAGTTATTATTATCACCATTCAATGTGTTGATAATGGATGAGCCTACCAACCACTTAGATATTGCTTCTAAAAACGTACTGAAAAAAGCTTTACAGAACTTTGACGGAACCCTAATCGTAGTATCTCACGATCGTGATTTCTTGCAAGGGTTAACTACAACAGTTTACGGATTTAAAGACCGAGAAATAAAAGAATATTTAGGAGATATTGATTACTTCTTAGAGCAACACAAAATGGAAAGTTTGCGTGATGCTGAAAAAAGAACGGTGGTAAAAGACGAAAAAGATACGTCTAAAAAAGAAGCCTATCAATTATCGAAAGAGCAAGAGAAAGAGCTAAAGAAGTTAAAAAACAAGCTCAATAAAATCGAAAACCAAATAGCGGATTTAGAAGCTGAAATTGAAAAAATAGATTTAGAACTCGCTCAGAACTACGACGAAGTTGCTGCTCGCCCTAACTTCTTTGAAAACTACAAAGCCAAAAAAGCTAAAGTAGACGAGTTAATGGAAGAGTGGGAGCAAGTAGAAGAACAAGTAGCTAGTTTTTAATATTACTTTTTGCGACCAGAGAAATGTTCCATTGTTTTATAAATTCCAAAGACGTTTCCTGCAAACCAATCAAAAATAGTAATTGATGTTACCGCTTGAGCAAAACGTGTAAATCTGTAAATATAACCAGGAATACTGATTAACTTTTTATTCTTCTCAATTGCTTTAACAATGGTTAATGCTGTTGCTTCAGGTTCAAGAATTGGAATTTTAGACCTTACACCGTCAAACATACCAGTATTGATGTAGTAAGGCAATATTGTGGTAACATTCACTTTTTTATTCAGTTGCTCCATCTCTAAACGCAAGCTATCCGACCAACCGATAAGCGACCATTTACTAGCAGCATACACCGACATTTTAGGGTTTGAAACTAGTCCGCCAGACGAAGCAATATTGCAAATATGCCCTGAATTTCGATCCAGCATATCTTTAAGAAACTCAAGTGTGATAAACATTGGTGCATTTGCATTAATTTCCATGGTTTTAGCAATGTCAGGTGCCGTATGGTCTTTAAAATATTTACCAACTATAATTCCTGCATTGTTGATTAATACATCAACAACACCAATTTCTGCTTTAACTTTTTTAGTGGTGTCTTGAATTTGTTCAAGGTTTGAAATATCAACGGTATACGTAAATAGTTCTCCTAGGTTAGAAAACTCAGCTATGGTTTTATCAATATTTCCTTGGTTAATATCCCAGATAATAACTTTGGCTTTTCGTTCTAATAGTAAACGAACCATTATTTTACCAATTCCAGAAGCTCCTCCAGTAATTAAAACTGTTTTATCTTTTAAGTACATATTTTTGTTTTAATTGTAATAACTTGTTATAAAGGTAGTTACGTGTTGTTATACTTTAGCTTTCGGTTTAGTATTGACGTTAGCAATTTCGAGTGGGTTCGGATGTAGTCGAATCCGCCGTAATTGCGGTTATACATCTTAAGTTAGCATACGTTATTTTTTATAGTTTTTTAAGTAGTACATAATCATTGTCAAAATCCTCGACTTTTAAAATTCGTTTCGGATTACAAGAACTTTCTCGGTAAGCGATTTCAGGATTTCCATAATCTACTTTTGTTCGATTAAAACAACCTTGCTTTTTTAGAACTACATAAATTTTTCCGCTTTTCAAATCATCATTAGATAGTTCTACACCACAATTGAAAGGAATTGTTTTTGAATGAGCAAAATCATTGCCATAATCAGCATAATTTCCAAGATAGGAACCATAATCTTTCCATCTCCTAAATTTATATCCAAGTGTTCCTAAAAGTTTCAATTCTCCATTGTCCATTTGATAAACTAAAATTGGTGGTAAAGAAGGATTATTATTTTCGGACGTTACTGAAACTCTTGTCATAATATGACTGTTTCCTCTTTGTGCGTCTCTCAAAAAATATTGACTTCCATAATCGTCAAATGACCAGCGTTTTCCTTTCCAGATTTTGTCAAATCTCAACGACAAATCTCCATATTCTACTCTTGTAGTAGGTTTTAAAACTTTATATCCAAGTGCTTTTTTTCTTTCCGCCTCAATTTTCTTTTGTTCAATTGTTCTATCGATTTTCGCTATTTCTTTTGAAGCAATTGTTGCATCATTAGTTCCTTTATAATTATCTACAATTCCTTGAAATTCAGTTTTTGCTTCAGACAGATTATTTTCTGAAAGAAGTTTTTTTGCTCTAATAAATCTGTTTTCTGCTGTATTCTTTATTTCAGTCAATTCAGTCGAACAGTTTTTCAATTCCGTTTTTGTCTGTTCCAGTTCAGTTTTTAATTCCGATAACTGCTTTTTGGTTTCTCCGTCTGAACAACTGAACAGTAATAATGTTCCAAAAGTAAGTGCGAGTAAATTTCTTTTCATTCTGTTGATGGTTTGTAATAATTGTAAATCTATTACGAAAATTTTAATGTTTATTGTGGATTTCCGTAATATATGCTAACTTGTTATATAAGAAATAAAAGTTTTGTTATCCCTGTACTATAATGTGATAAGAGGAGATTTTAGCAATTTTATTTCAATTCAATTTTCGAGTTTCAATATAGTAAAATAATGTCATTTCGAGCGAAGGAAGAAATCTCAAAATTATGAGTTACTCCTTTTAATAAGATTTCTCACTTCCGTTACACTTCAGTTCGAAATGACGAAAGGAGTCATTGCGAGTGGTAAAGAAGCAATTTTTGTGTTGGTAGTTCGAGATAAATAGCTTACTTCAGTCGTTCCTCCTTCGTAATAACGTTTTTATTTGTCATTTCGAATAAGCGATTTTATGAGCGACTGAGAAATCTTAAGATTGTGAGTCACTTCTATTAATGAGATTCTTCCCTCTGGTCGGAAAGACAGTGAGTGTTTTTGTTCTGGTCGGAAAGACGAGGGTAAAAAAATGTCAAAAAAGTGTAAAAGAAATGTCAATTCTCTTAAAAAGAAGAGAAAAAATGTGTTATTTGTAAGTTGTATGAGTAAGAGAGCTATTTTTTATATAGGTATATTTTTAATTTCAGTACAACTTATTTCTTGTAAAACCAATAATGAGTTTGCTGAAAAAGTAAGAGTTTCATTGCGAAATGTGGGGCATCAATTGTTGTTAACCAACCAAGATTCTACTTCATTGGTGTTGCCTATAAAAGAACTAAACAAACATAAATATCAATTAACCTTTCAAAGTAATTTGCAAGTATCACCTGATAGTTTGGTAGCGATTGTAAAAAGAAGTTTTTCTCAATCAGAATTACCATCCAACTACCGTATTGAGGTGAAAGAATGTTTGAATGAGGAAGTAGCCTACAGTTACGAAATGATGCAGAGTGAAGAAAATGCCATTGTACCTTGTAAGGGAAGAGTGTTACCTACCAGTTGCTATTTTATAGATGTCCAGTTTCTTAAAAAGGAAAATAAGAATCAATATTTCTTTTACGGATTTCTACTCTTAATTTCGGTTTTGGGTTTTGGTGTGTATCAAAAAAAGAAAAGAAAAACAATAACCGACACAGCTTCGAACAATTCGCTAAGTTTAGGAAGGTTTACATTTTATCCTGAACAAAACAAGTTGATTAAAGAAGCGGAAGAAATTCCGTTATCTAATAAAGAGTGCGAGTTGTTAACCATTTTTATTGACAGACCCAACGAAGTGATTAAAAGAGAGGAATTGATGAAAAAAGTTTGGGAAGAAAATGGTGTTGTGGTAGGTAGAAGTTTAGATACCTATATTTCAAAACTTCGTAAAAAGTTAAAAGACGATGCTTCTATAAAAATAACTAACATTCACGGGGTAGGATATAAGCTAGAAATAGATTAAACCTGTATTTTTGTGGTGTTAATTTTTTTGGAATGCTTTTTCAACTCAACATACCTACTCCCATAAATCAGCAAATTCAATTGCCCGTTTTAGCAAACAAAGGAATTGAGCTGTTTGTAAAGAGAGAAGATACCATTCATCCATTTGTTTCAGGGAACAAATTCAGAAAACTAAAGTACAATATTGAAGAAGCAAAGCGACAAGGAAAAGAAACCCTGTTGACTTTCGGAGGCGCTTTTTCAAATCATATTGCAGCGACTGCTGCTGCAGGAAAAATAGCTGGATTCAAAACCATAGGAATTATTCGAGGAGATGAATTAGGGAAAGATATAGAGAAGACTCTTGCTCAAAACAAAACCTTAAAAAATGCGTTCGATAATGGGATGCAATTCCAATTTGTTTCTAGAGAAGTTTATCGAAATAAAACTTCCGAAGTATTTATCAAACATTTAAAAAAAGAATTTGGTGATTTTTACTTGGTTCCAGAAGGAGGAACCAATGCGTTAGCGGTACAGGGCTGCGAGGAGATTTTAACAAATGAAGATGAAAAATTCGATTATATTTGTTGTGCGGTAGGTACTGGAGGAACCATTTCTGGATTGATAAATTCAGCTAAAGAACATCAGGAAGTGATTGGTTTT
Source organism: Tenacibaculum sp. A30 (assembly GCF_051200845.1). Classification (NCBI taxonomy): domain Bacteria; kingdom Pseudomonadati; phylum Bacteroidota; class Flavobacteriia; order Flavobacteriales; family Flavobacteriaceae; genus Tenacibaculum; species Tenacibaculum sp. A30. The sequence goes on along the minus strand of NZ_CP195160.1, from coordinate 1,248,548 downwards.
CCTGCCTTAAAAGGTGATTTTTTAGCAGATGAAATACAACCTTATGTGAAAGGAAATACAAATTGGAATTTACAAACCGACTATCATTTTGGAGGGTACGGAAAATATACTCCGGAATTAATTCGTTTTATAAATGAGTTTAAAGAGCAAACCAATATTCCGTTAGATCCGATTTATACAGGAAAGTTGTTATACGGAATTATCGATTTGGTTTCGAAAGATATGTTTCCTGTAAACAGCAAAATTTTAGCAATTCATACAGGAGGTTTGCAAGGAATTGACGGAGTAAATCAAAAATTAAAGAATAAAAATCAAGAGTTAATAAAGGTTTAATGAAGATAAAAGTAGTTTTATTAGCAGCATGTGCTGTGATATTGGCAAGTTGTGGTTCAGGTAAAAATGTGGTAAGGTCTACACCTAATGAGGTTGTATTGGATACTAAAGAAGAAAAAGCTCCAGAGTTGCCACAATTAGAGCAAGTGAAGCGTCCAGCAACAACAACTGTAAATCATACCGAAACCTATATTCAAAAGTTTGCACCAATTGCGGTAAAGAAAATGCACGAGCACGGAATTCCTGCAAGTATTACCTTGGCACAAGGAGTGTTAGAGTCAGGAAGTGGTAGAAGTGCATTAGCGCTTCGTTCTAACAATCATTTTGGAATTAAGTGTCATAGAGGTTGGCAAGGACATAGTGTAACTCATGATGATGATGAAAAAGGAGAATGTTTTAGAAAATACAAATATCCAGAAACATCGTACGAAGACCATTCTCAGTTTTTGTTAACGCGTAGCCGTTACGCAAGTTTATTTAAACTAAGACATACCGATTATAAAGGTTGGGCGTATGGTTTGAAAAAAGCTGGGTATGCAACGGATAAACGATATCCGCAAAAGTTAATTTCTATCATTAATAAATACGATTTATCTCAATACGATAGGGTAAAACCTGACGGATCGTTAGCCGCTAAAATACAAAGTTACAAAGAAGAGTCTCATAAAGTGCAAAAAGGAGATACGTTGTATTCTATATCGAGAAGGTATAATATTTCGGTACAACGATTAAAAGAAGTAAATGGATTGACGGATAACAACATTAGTATTGGTCAAGACTTACTTGTAAAATAAAAAAGCAATAGATTATATATGCCAATTATAAAGCCTGTAAACGGAAAACATCCGCAAATACCAAAAGATTGTTACGTAGCGGAAAATGCTACCATTGTTGGAGATGTACAAATGGGAAAAGAATGTAGTGTATGGTTTAATGCTGTAATTCGAGGAGATGTACATTATATAAAAATGGGAGATAAAGTGAATGTACAGGATGGGGCAGTTATACATGCTACCTATCAAAAATCACCAACAACTATCGGAAATAATGTGTCTATTGGTCATAATGCTTTGGTGCATGGATGTACAATTCACGATAATGTGTTAGTAGGTATGGGAAGTATTATTATGGATGATTGTGTGGTAGAATCGAATTCTATCATTGCTGCAGGCGCTGTGGTAACTAAAAATACACATATTGAAAGCGGAAGTGTATATGCAGGAGTTCCAGCTAAAAAAGTAAAAGATATTTCTCAAGAGCTAATTTCCGGAGAGATTGATAGAATAGCCAACAATTATGTGAAATATTCAAGTTGGTTTAAAGAAGAATAAATGAAAAGTAAAAGCCCTGTTTTAAAACTAAAACAGGGCTTTTTCAATCAAAACTAATCTACTATAAATCGATATTACTTATCGTCTTTATTTTCTTTTTGATGCTTTCTTTTTTCATGCATTTTGCGGTCACCTTTCTTTTTGTGTCTGTTCATTTTTCTTGCAGCCATTTTTTCAAAGCGTTCGTATTGTTGCTCGTTTAAAATGCGTTTCATTTCAGTTTTGTATGCAATTTGCTTGTCTAGCATTTTGGTTTTCATTGCATAACGCTCTTCCGAAGTAGGCTTACTGTCGCTCTCTTTCATCGCTTTTCTCTTAGCCCACATCTCTTTTCTTTCAGCTACTTTTTTAGCTATTAAAGGTTTAATTTGGTTTTGTTGCGCTTCAGTTAAATCCAACTTCAACGTCATTTTTTTAACTTCTAACTCTGTTTGTTGCTCTACCGTTAATTGCTCACGTTTACCTTTATCTCCTTTTTGTGCTTGAGTAGTAACGGTAAATCCAACCGCTAAAACCAATACTGTCAATAATTTTTTCATGTTTATAAAAATTTAAGGTTTTGTAATTATTTACGATTCTAAGACCAAGCGAGATTAAAAAAGTTTAAATTTGAAAGTATTTTTAACTTTTTTTTAGTTTTTTATGAAGTCAATTTTCAGAATTGCTGTAAGATTTTTATTGGTGGTTATAGCAGCGTTTGCAATCTTCTTTTTTTGGGCGTCTTCACCAACCATGGATGAAGCTGAATACGCAAAAATAATTACACACGAGTATGATGCCACTTTAGATACTGATTCTGTTTACAGTATAGTAACATACAATATTGGATATTTAAGCGGAATGACAAATAACCGAGCAATCGCAAAACCTAAGGAATTATTCGATTCTAATATGAAAAAGGTACTTGCTGAAATTAAAAAAGTAAATCCAGATATATTGGCTTTTCAAGAAATTGATTACAACGCAGCGAGATCGTATGAAGTAAATCAGGAAGAAGAGATCGCTAAATTAGGATATAACTATGTGGCAAGAGGTATAAATTGGGATGAACATTACGTTCCTTTTCCTAATTGGCCACCAAGCATGCACTTTGGTAAAATTGTGTCGGGACAATCCATTTTAAGTAAGTACGAATTGAAGGATTACCAACGAATTGTGTTAGAGCGTGTGGCAGATAATCCGTTTTATAGAGATGCGCTGTATTTAGATAGGTTGGTGCAGGTGGTTAAAGTGGTTATAGAAGGAAAAGAAGTTGTGGTGATAAACTTACATTTAGAAGCATTTGACAAAGCAACGCGAGTACGTCAGTTTGAATATGTGTTGAATCTTTTCAATAGTTATAAAACAGCGTATCCGACTATTTTATTGGGTGATTTTAACTCAAAAGCAAGAGATAGCGAAGCTATTATTCAAAAAATGTTTTCGATGGAAGGTATAGGAAATGCGGCATTTTCTTTTGAGAATCCTGAAAATACATTTGATACTAAAGATCCCGTAGAACGTATCGATTATATTTTTTACACAGAAAATTCGATAGAATATATTGAAGGGAAAGTATTAAATGAATTTGGAGAAGCATCTGACCATTATCCAATAGAGATGAGGTTCAAATTGAAATAAATAAAAAACAACTTTATCGAGTTGTTTTTTAGCTTAAAACTAAAACCCCGACACCTCGGGGCAAACAAATTTGTTCGTCCCGAAAAGTCGGGATTTGTGGTGGTGCCTCCAGCCCCGAAGCGTCGGGGGAACCAGGGGATTACTTTCTTAATAAGATGTCGTTTAAGATGGAAGGGTTAGCAATAATCTTTTCTATAAACTTTTTGCTTTTCATTCTTTTAATAAATCGTTCTAAATAAAGCGCATCTTGTTTGTTTTGACAAGAGTGAGTTAAAATAATTTTCCAGTAACTAGTAGCTTTGGTGTAGTTAGATTTATAATGATGTGTATTGTGTTGTAGTAATCTGTTTTCAGGATTTATACTTTCACCTATGTAATATCTATTAATAGTTTGGCTATGTAATATGTATAGAAAATGCATAAACCGAAGTTAACTAAAAAAACCGAACAAATTTGTTAGTCCCGAAAAGTCGGGATTTGTGGTGGTGCCTCCAGCCCCGAAGCGTCGGGGGAACCAGGGGATTACTTTCTTAATAAGATGTCGTTTAAGATGGAAGGGTTAGCAATAATCTTTTCTATAAACTTTTTGCTTTTCATTCTTTTAATAAATCGTTCTAAATAAAGCGCATCTTGTTTGTTTTGACAAGAGTGAGTTAAAATAATTTTCCAGTAACTAGTAGCTTTGGTGTAGTTAGATTTATAATGATGTGTATTGTGTTGTAGTAATCTGTTTTCAGGATTTATACTTTCACCTACGTAATATCTATTAATAGTTTGGCTATGTAATATGTATAAAAAATGCATAAACCGAAGTTAACTAAAAAACCCGAACAAATTTGTTCGGGTTTTTGTGGTGGTGCCTCCAGAACTAAATACTTTTTATTTCATTTTGTTTTATTTCATGTTAATGTGTTGCATTTTATCTAGTTAATTTAACACCTTCAAGGGAATGTACATTTCATTTTATTTCATGTAATAGTATTATATTGCAATTTTTAACGCTGTAAATAACGCTGTAATGAAGACACCACACATAAGATATTACTTAGAAAGTAAAAATAAAGATGTAGAGAAAAGAGTCGTTGAGGAAGCTATAATGGTCGAGGTGAATTATGGTTATAGAGTATCTGGAGTTAATGGGGAAGGAAGAACTAAGCCTTTTAGGGTAGCTTTAAAAGCAATGATTTTACCTAAAGATTTTGGAAGAAAAGAAAATAACTTTATATATGATGAGGTTGTTTTTAAGAAGTATTCAAGAAAAAATAATACAATAAAAGTAAAAATGGGTTTCTTAGAAAATGCTATACATGAGTTAGAAAATCATTATGTTGTTAACAGGATTATGCCAAAACCACTAGAGTTTAAAGAAGCATTAAAAATAAAACTCTATGGTAAACAAGAAGAAGGAATTGTAGAACAAACTATTTTGAATTTTGTTTATAATAAAATAAAAGAAGATGAGAGAAATTTAAAAATAGAGCAGAAAAAAGGTATTTCAGAGGGTACTATTAAAAGTTATAGAACATTAAGTCATCATTTAGAGAATTACCAAATTGCTACAGATGATATTTTGAAGTTTTCAACTTTTGATGAGATAAAATATTGGGTTTTTTGGAATGTCCTTAATGATATTTTTAAAGGTAAAATATCTGTTAAAAATCCAAATCAACCGATAAAGCAAAGAACAAATGTTAATGGGTATTCTGCTAATTCACTTCAAAAACACCAGAAAAACTTATTACGTGTCTTAAGATTAGCCAAAAAGGAACATAAGCTAATTTTAGATTTGGAAGATGAAAGTTTAATATTAAAAAACTCTGAAAGCATGAAAGATTTTTATGTTTCAGAATCAGAATTGCAAAAGATTATTAATACTGATGTTTCGCATGATGTTAAAATGCAAAGAGCAAAGGAGTATTCAATTATAGCAGGTTTAACAGGTATGCGTTTTGAAAGTATGTTTGATGGAGTAAACGAAACAATTGAAGTTTATAAAGAAGATGGGTTTGATTTCCAGTATATACATAGCAAACAGAATAAAACGAAAACAGAAGTTTATATTCCGTTACTGAAACCAATACAAGATATTTTAGAAAAACACGATGGTAAGTTTCCTAAATTTCCAATAAATCAAACTATTAATGAAGATTTAAAAGATTTGTTTAAATATTTAGAAATAGATGAAATAGTAACAATAACTAAAGTGACATATAGTGAAGGTACTGTAGTTCGTAAAGTTCCAAAATATGCGGTGATAAGTGCGCATGACTTTAAGCATACATTCTATTCCAATTTGTATAAACATAAGGTTAGGAGGTCAATTATAGATAATATAACGCATCCAGACCGCGTACAAAAAAATGCGATGGCAAAAGTTTATAATAGAGCAAATATGTTAGACAAAGCTATAATGTTTGTTACGGAGATAAATAAAATAAGCTCATCAATTTATCAGTTTTAGGATTGTGTCCTGATTAAAATAAATGTTTTGTTATATTTACAGAGGTTGATTCAATAAATTTGCAGAAGGAACTATAATGATAATTTTCTTAAAATGGGTAAGAACAATGATGAGTTAAATAGAATGAGAAGTTATTCATCAATATTTTCAAGTACTTACTTCAAAAGATTACTTAAAAATAATGATTATTCATTCATTAATGATAAGATAGTGCACTACGACAAAAATGTTGTAGGGAAAAGAATAAATACTTACAATGATTATATTCGTTTTGTTTACGGAGAACTAAGAAAAAACTATAGGAATGAGTATGTGTATAAAAATACTTTTATAAATGAGTTAGTGCTTAATAAATATGGTTTGTCTGATACTAATGTAATTAATGAGTTTAGGGTAGGGAATTCTGTTGCTGACATAGTGATGTTTAACGGGACGAGTAAAGCTTTTGAGATAAAAACAGAGTTGGATTCTAATAAAAGACTAAGAGGTCAACTTTCAGATTACAGAAAAATTTTTAAAGAATCATACATTATTACACATGAAAATCTAGCAGAAAAGTATTTAAAAGAAGATGATAGTGTAGGTGTTATAGTGTTAAGACAAACGCAAAGGGCACTAAAAATGATTGAGATTAGGAAGGCTAAAATCAATAATAAAATATGTCCTAATACAGTAATGCAAGTTGTTAGGACAAATGAGTACAAAAATATAGTAAAAGAGTATTTTGGCGTGCTTCCAGAAATGAATAGTTTCAATATGTTTTCTATATGTGAAGAGATGATTGAAAGAATTCCTCAAAAGGATTTGGATAAGCTTTTTATAAGTGAATTAAAGAAAAGAAAAACTAATACAAGTAGAATAAAAATATATCAAAAAGAATTAAAGCAATTGGGCTTAGCTATGAATTTAAACGATGTTAAATATTCAAAATTACTAGAAGTATTAAATGAACCAATAAAATTGTAATTAATGTATTATCCGTATCTTAGAGGTCGGCAGTTTGAGCTGATTGCATTGAGAGAGTATGCAGAATGTAAAGGAGAAAATAATAATATAACTCCAATTATTGAACCAGTTAAAAAAACATTTAATAGTTTAAAATTAGCTTTACCTAAGCTTTTAAAAAACAATGTAAATTTTGCTCTGGTTTTGAATCCTAAAGTTGGAGATTTAGAGGGGACTATTAATGAAGTATATGGGGAAGAACTACAAGAAATGTTGTCTGATTTTTCAAAGTGGATTCCAACATTTATAGTTGAGAATGATTATGTTTTTCTTAAGGGTTATATTGAAAAAAGTGGTTTTGAAAATGTAATGATATTTTGTTCTGAAACAACAGATACAAATAATACTGATTTTAAAGCTTTAATATCTTTGAGTAATGTTGTTTATGTTGTGTCAGAAGATAACAGAACACTAAAAACTTTTGTTAGGTCGCTTGGTAAGAAAATCATTAGGCTTGACGATAAGTTTAAAGGAACGGTAAGGAATAGTGATTATCTCGATATGAAGGAGGAAAAGTTTACTGAAGAACATTATTATTATTTAGACGATAATTACGATGGTTTTTCTGATTACACTCCTTTAGTTAGTAGTTTTGTCGTAGGAGGTAGTGCTCCATATGCTGTAGCAATACATATTACGTATGCAAAAGCAGAGCAAGAAATATGGATAAGACATTTTACTTCATTCAGTAATACAGGTAGGGCAAATATTCAAGGTAAGTTTGCAGAAGCAGCAAAAAAAGCTGTTGACTTTTTAAATGAAAAAGGTATTCATACTCATGCTTCAGACGAATTGAGAGCGTATTATTCCGAAGCCAAATATCCAGGTTTAGGAATGTCAAAAAAGATAACTATAAAACATCATTTAGAAGTTATTAATAAAAATATAAGGCTATAAGTTAGTTATGATAATTTGTAGTAATTGTTTTGATGATTTAGAAGTTAAAAAATTTATTGAGTCTAACTCAAAAAACATTGATGATTGTAGTTACTGTGGGGAAACAAATTCTCTAGTTGTAAATTTAGATGAGCTTTTAGATTTTTTTTCTGAGTTTTTAGAGGTTTTTACTCTCGATGAAGAATTTGGATTGCCTGTTTTGGATTTAATTCATGAAGATTGGATGTTGTTTTCGGGAAAAACAGATTCCAAAAGACTTTTAGATGATATTTTAGAAAAAATTTCTTTTTTAGGAATTAAATCTTCTAATGTTTCAGTTGTTTATATAGAAGAGATTCAAGAAAGTGTAAATTATTGGGATGTTTTAAAAGATAATCTAAAGTGGGAAAGAAGATTTTTAACTGATGTTGATGAGATAATTGATTTAGGTTGGGATACTTTTTTTAGTATAGAAACAGGATTACAAAAAGATAAAATTTTATTTAGAGCAAGAATTCATAGCGTTGAAAATAACACTACTTATCCTCTTGAGAAAATGGGAAGTCCTCCTAAAGAGAATTCGACAAATGGGAGGGCAAATCCAGAAGGTATTCCTTATTTGTATCTTAGTGAAGATATTCAAACAACATTTTACGAAACTAGGGTGACTTATTTAGATGAGTTAAGTGTTGGTAGTTTTATGTTAAAAAAGGAGGAAAGTGTGTTTTTGGTTGATTTTACTGATTATAGTAGTCCTTTTCTAAGTATGGGGGATATGGTTAATAATGCTAAATCAAGATTGTTGCAAAGAAAAATTAGCTTTGATTTGTCAAAACCTATTAGGAGGTATGATTCTCAATTAGAGTATTTGCCTACTCAATTTATATGTGAGTTTATTAGGTATGTAACTGGTGCAGATGGTATTGTGTTTGATAGCTCATTACATGAAGGAGGGGTTAATTATGTGATATTTTCAAAAGAAAAATTTGAATGTGTTGGAGTAAAGAAGTATCATATTAATTCAATTAATATAGAAGGAGTTGTGGAAAATGAAGCTTTACCAAAATTTTAATAATTCCTTTTTGTTCTAAAATTAATTTAATTAGCACCTAAAAGCTAATAAACCATAAATGGCTCAAATAGATTGGTAAATTAAGTCCTACCGCTCTATTTGGGCTTTTTTTATGAGTTTTAGCTAGTTTTTGCATGCGCTCTTAGTAATACGTGTATATCTAATTAATAGGTAAAACACAATGTTTTAATCAAATTGTGGCTGGAAATTTTTAAAAACTAAATATTGTAGTGTCATTTTGAAACAGTAGTGCTTTTTGGTAAAAACAAAATATTTTAAAAAAAGTGTGCTAAAATAGTTTACTTCGGGAGATTCTTACGTATTTATAATTGTAGATGTAATTATAATCTGTCTTGTATGGAGTAGTTGCATCTCGTTATTAAATAAAATGAAAGAATTTGATAAAGTAAATGATTTTTTAAAAAAGATAAAAAAAGGAAAAAGTACATTATATCGTTTTTATAGAAAAAATGAAGATTTGTTCTTAGAAACTAAAAAGAAAAGAAATAAAAGATTAATTCCTGTTGAGCATGCAAAGTATTTTGATAGTGAAATATTGCATGATGAAAATAAATTACTAGTTCAGCAAAATGGTTGCATGAAGAACTTAATTAATTGTTTAGTAGATAAAGATAGTTTACAACGTAGGTTATGGATGATGGATTGGTCATTTTTCGCTACGGTGGCATATAAAGCGGAACGTAATCAAAAATCATGTTTTAAAATGATGCATGCTGTTTATGATTTATTAATTGAAAAATATGGTGATGATACTTCAGTTCGATTGTTTTTTACTACAGAACCGTTTGCAAATCGAGAGGGGTATCATAATCATTTTGTGTTGTATGTTGAAAATGTAAAATTACGAGAGCAAGTAATTGAAGAAATAAAACAATTTTTTAGTTTTGATAGGTTAGATTTTAGCGTTTACGATAAATTCAAGGCGGGAATGTTCTATCTAGCAAAAGAAGGTTTGGTTAATGAAGATTGGGATATTTTAGGAAATAATTTAAAAAATGAAAATTTAAGCAATGAGATTAAAGGTAACGATACAGCAATATAAAATGTTAAAGCAAATTGATGTTTTAAAAGAAAATTCAAGTAAAATTAGAATGAGTGTAGATACTTTAAAAAAGATGTTAAAATCATAGTGTGCTAAATTTAGATTATAGTTATATTGTGTAACACTAAAATTATTTTAAATAATGGTTTCGTTGAAAAACAACTGTACTAAATATGTCTACCCTATATTTGGTACAGTTGTTTTTATTTTCTATCTTTGATGTAGATAATTTATTAGTATGAAAGCAAGATATAATAGAGTAAGTACAGCAAATCAAAGTTTGGAAAGACAGCTAGCAAAACAAAATCCAGATGAGGTTCTTTATAATGATATTGTATCTGGTTCGGTTGCATTTAACGAGCGTTTAAAAGGAAAAGAATTACTTAATGATATACTAGCTAAAAAAGTAAATTATGTATCTGTTAGTTCAATAGATAGATTAGGTCGTAACTTAATGGATATTTTAGAAACGTTAGAATTATGCAATAAAAACGGTGTTACGATAAAAGTTGATAATTTAGGAATAGAATCTATGGTGGATGGAAAGATAAACCAAGTTTTTAAGTTAATTATATCAGTATTAGGAAATGTTGCAGAAATGGAGCGTGATAATATATTAGAGAGGCAGCGTGAGGGTATTGCAATAGCTAAAGCTAAAGGTGTTTATAAAGGACGTGAGCGTGGTTCTGTTGAGTCAGATGAAGATGTCTTGTTGAAATATAAAGGTGTTGTTAAGTTGCTAAAAGAAGGTTATTCAATACGTAAAACAGCTAAGTTGGAAGATGTTTCACATGGTACAGTTCAAAAAGTAAGAAAGATTTTGAATAAATAGGTTGCACTTTTAAAAATAAAATGTGAACTTTGAGTAAGTTGATTAGGGATTTGTTGTGATGGTAACTAAAAAACAAACGAATAATCAATTTAGTATGCGGTGATGCGATAATTTTAAGCCAAAGTGGCGATACACCGAAAATAAAAAGTTGCAAAATAATATTTTTAGAAGCATGAATCCGCTATTGAATAGTAAACAGGTGATGCAATTACTAAATATAAAAAGTCCCACAACATTAATTAAGTACGAAAAAGAAGGTGTAATTAAGGTTACAAGGAGGTTGGGAAATAGAAAGAGGTATTCAAAAAAAGATATAGAACGATTTCTAGGTAATTAAATTAAATACAAAAGGAAGCATATTTGTTTCCTTTTTTTATAAATAGTTTTAACGCTGTAAATGACGCTGTAAAATAAAAAACTCTTAATAATCATCTGACTATTAAGAGTTTGTGTTTTTAATGGTGGTGCCTCCAGGAATCGAACCAGGGACACAAGGATTTTCAGTCCTTTGCTCTACCAACTGAGCTAAGGCACCAGTCTGCTTTTAAAAGTAACATCTTTAAAATAAAACTCGCAACTTGCGCTACGAGTTTTATTGTGGTGCCTCCAGGAATCGAACCAGGGACACAAGGATTTTCAGTCCTTTGCTCTACCAACTGAGCTAAGGCACCAGTTGCTACTTTCGTTAAGCGGATGCAAATATACAATCGTTTTTTAATTATACAAAGTAAAAACTTTAAAAAAATGTACCGTAAATTTACAAGCTCTAAGAAATGAAATATGAACCTAATTATTGATGTAGGCAATACAAGAGTTAAAGTAGCTGTTTTTGAATTAGATACTGTTAAAGAAATTTTTGTTTTTGATAAAGCAGAAATACTTTCAGAAGTAAAAAAAATAATTTCAATTTTTTCAATTACTAGTAGTATTGTATCATCCGTAGCCCATTTTACAGAAGAAGAAAGGCAAGAAATAGCAGAGCTTTTAAATCCGATTTTTTTAGATTCTACTACAAACGTTCCGTTTAAAAACAATTATAAAACTCCTAAAACATTAGGAGTAGATAGAATTGCATTAGCTTCTGCAGCGGTTAACAAGTATCCTAACAAAAACGTATTGGTGATTGATGCAGGAACTTGTATTACTTATGATTTTATTACGAAAAAAGGTGAGTATTTAGGAGGGGCAATCTCTCCGGGTATTCAAATGAGGTACAAAGCGTTACATGAATTTACCGCTAAATTACCATTGTTGGAACCTAATGAACTTCAAAATTTTATTGGAGTTGATACCAATACTTCAATACATTCGGGCGTTATTAATGGAGTTTCTAATGAAATAGACGGAATAATTAAACAATATCAAAAAAAGTATCAAGAATTAACAGTAGTTTTAACAGGAGGGGATACATATTTTTTGTCAAAACAATTAAAAAGTGTCATATTTGCCCATCCAAATTTTGTTTTGGAAGGATTACATACTATTTTGATACACAACTTAGCGAATGATTAAGAGATTTATATTAGGAGTTTTTGTATTTACTACATCAGCAATATTAGCGCAAAGAAACAGCGCTTCACCATACTCTTACTTTGGTATAGGAGAAAATTTTGAAGCAGTAACAGTAGAGCAAGCTTCTATGGGAGGAATTGGTGTTGCAACGAAAAATAATCATCACTTAAATTTTATAAACCCAGCAGCAAATGCCGATTTAAGAGCAGCAACTTATGCAATTGGTGGTAGCTTAACATTTTTAACCGTAAAAGAAGGAAACGAATCTCAAACAGGAAATTCTACGAATTTGAGATATATTTCTCTTGGTTTTCCTGTTGGAAAAAAAGCAGGTTTTTCGGTTGGTTTACAACCTTTTTCTTCAGTAGGATATTCACTGATAGATAAAGAAAATACAGAAGATGTTACTGTGTTTTCTGGTGAAGGAGGAGCTAATAAAATCTATGCGAGCTATGGTATTTACGCATACAAAGGTTTGTCGTTAGGTGTTGAAGCAGGTTTTGTTTTCGGAAATATAGAGAATAATGTTTTTAATAAAAGAGCAGATGTAGTGTTAGCTACCTCGCACGAAGAATCTTTTAATGTAAGAGGAGGACAGTTTAAATTAGGAGCTCAATATAAAACCGAACTAAAAAATAAGTTACAGTTATCTACCGGAGCATCGTTTACCTTATCTTCTGATTTATCAGTAAAAGGAAACGAAAGAATGTATTCTATTTCAGAAGATGATGGGGAAATTAAAGATGTATTATTTGATAGACCTTTAAATGGAAATATTAATGTACCATTGAAAAGCGTGTATGGTTTTGGTATAGGAAAAGAGAATAAATGGTATGTAGAAGTAAATCAACAATACCAAAGTGCTCTAGGAAGTAATAGTATATTTATTACTGATGGTCAATCTCACAAATACGACGACTCAAGTAAATTTGCTATAGGAGGATATTTTATTCCAAAAGTAAATTCGATTACTAGTTATTGGGATAGAGTAACTTATAGGGCAGGTTTACGTTTTGAAGATACAGGATTGTTAGTGAAAACAACAGATAATTTTGAGCCAGTAAAAGACTTTGGCATAAATGTTGGATTAGGATTGCCATTGCCAAGACAATTATCAAACTTAAACGTAGGATTTGAGTATGGGCAAAGAGGAACAACTAACAATAACTTAATAAAAGAGAACTACTTTAACGTAAGATTAAGTTTATCTTTGAACAGTATTAAATGGTTCCACAAAACACGAATAGATTAACAAAAACCGATAATGATGAAAAAAATTACGTATTTACTAACAGGATTATTTTTGTTTGTAGCCGTAAATGGAGCAAAAGCACAAGCAAGTCAAGAGTGTCATATTAAATACAACCTTTTTAAAGGAGATGTAACAACAAAAAAATATGAACAATCAAAACCTAATTTAGAGTATTTGTTAGATAACTGTGCCGGTTTATCTATTAACATATATAAGTACGGAGTTAAAGTAGCAGAGAATTTAAAAGATCCTGTATTAGCTAAAAAAGTATATGAAACAAGATTAGCAAACTTTCCAGATGCAGATCCTGCTAAAGCACATAGTGACTATGCTGAGTTCTTAATAGATAACAAATTAGCATCAGACGAAGAGGTTTTTGAAATCTTGAAAAAAGCGTATGACATTTCTCCTAAAGATATGGGTGTTAAAAATATCTTCAGATATTTTGAAGCTATAGCAGAGAAGTATCAAGATACTGAGCCTCAAAAAGTATTTGACACGTATGATGACGTAATGGAGTCTGTAGGTGAAAAATTAGAAGATTACAGTAAGAAGATAGCAAAGTTACAAGAGAAAGATTCTTTAGGAACTATTACTTCTAGAGAAAAGAAAAACTTAAGAGCTTATACAATTAACTCATCTTCTTTAGGTCAAGTAGAAGGTGGTTTAGATGCTAAAATTTCTAAAATAGCTACTTGTGAAAGATTAATTCCAATCTATACAAGAGACTTTGAATCTAAAAAAACTGATGGAGTTTGGTTAAAAAGAGCGGTATCAAGAATGTATAACAAAGAGTGTACTGCAGATCCGTTATTTGAAAAATTAGCTAACGAGTACGCTAAAGTAACGCAATCTGCTGATGCTTATAACTTCTTAGCAGGTGTATTAGCTAAACATGGAGATAATAGTGGAGCTGCTGAAATGAGAAAGAAAGCTTTCGATTTAGAAACAGATCCGTTTAAAAAGGCTAAGTACAAGTTAAGAGAAGCACAAAGTGCTAGCGGAAGTAGAGCAAGAGCTTTAGCTTACGAAGCTTTAAAGTACAATCCAAACATGGGTAAAGCATATTTATTCATTGCAAGTTTATATCAAAGAAGTGCAAACTCTTGTGGTAGTGATGAGTTCGAAAAAAGAATGGTATATGTAGCTGCTTTAAACAAAGCGGTTAAAGCTAATCAAGTAGATCCAGGATGTGGTGCAGGAAGATATATTTCAAGTTATAAAAAGAATGTACCATCTAAAAAATTAGTTTTCCAAAAAGGTTTAGCTTCAGGAGCAAGCTATAGAGTAGGATGTTGGATTGGAGAAACTGTTCGTGTACCTTAATAAACTGTAATGCTTAAAAAAGCAAAACATATATATAATAGCATTGCTACCATTTGTTTGGTGGCAATGTTTTTTTCTTGTACCAACTCTAAAAAGGAAGTACGAGATTTTTTAGCTGATAAAAATCTACCAGTAGGTTCTGCAATAGATATTTATCATGTGCATAAAGATTCAGGAAGAATAACCTCTAAAACAAAGGCTCCTGTTTTTTATGATTTTTCAAATAGAAAAGAGCATCCGTATAAAGAATTTCCTAAAGGAATAGAAATAACTACAATTGACAAAACAGGAACCGATTCTACTACTATTTCAGGAAATTACGCATTAACGTACGACAAAACTAAGGTGTCTGAAATTAGAGGAAATGTGGTAATCACCAATCATTCAAAACAAACAAAACTAGAAACCAATCAGTTGTTTTGGGATCAAGAAGAGCATTATTTCTTTACTGAAGATGGTTTTCGTTTTACCACGCCAGAAAGTGTTATTAATGGCTACGGATTTGAATCAAACGAAAGTTTAACCAAATGGATGGCTAAGGATATTACGGGAGATATAGAAACAACACAAAAAGATATATAATGAACACACTTTGGAAATATTTACAATACGGATACCTTGTTGTAGGAATCATCTTTTTTGTTGAAGGAATTTTAAAATGGAATTCAGATAAAGAGCAAGCATTTATTATGTTTGGTTTTGCTATCTTTATCATATTAATCTTCTTCTTTAAACGACACTTTAGAAGAAAAGTACAAGAAAGAAATAAACAACGTTAATGCAACCCGAGCTCGTCATTATTTTTGTGTCTATACTGTTTTCTGCCTTTTTTTCAGGTATGGAAATAGCTTTTATATCTGCAAATAAACTTCATATAGAGTTAGAGAAGAAAAGAGAAGGGATTGTGCCTCGAATTTTATCAAGACTAACCGAAAAATCTTCCAAATTTATCACCACTATGCTCGTGGGGAATAATGTAGCTTTAGTAGTGTATAGTTACTTTATGGGAGAGTTGTTAATGGGATGGTTTCAATCTTTTTTACCATCTGATTATACTATAGTAAATTATGTGTTGTCTGATGTTAGTTTACTTACTCAAACCCTTATTTCAACAATAATTATATTAGTTACAGCAGAGTTTTTGCCTAAAGCTATTTTTAGAATTTATGCGAATGAAATTTTAAAATTCTTTGCGGTACCAGCCTATATTTTTTACGTGTTTTTTTACGGAGTTACTTGGGTAATTACTAAAATTTCAGATTTCTGCTTGCGTGTTTTCTTCCGAACAAAAGAAGACGAAATTCAAACAGAATTTAGTAAAGAGGAATTAGGAAATTACATTTCTGAGCAATTAGATGCTGGTAACGACGAAGAAGAAGTAGATTCTGAAATACAAATCTTTCAAAATGCCTTAGAATTTCATAAGGTAAAAGCACGCGAAATAATGGTGCCAAGAACAGAAATTGTAGCTGTAGATTTACATGAATCTGTAAGTAACCTTAAAAAAATGTTTATTGAGTCTGGTTTGTCAAAAATACTTGTCTATAAAAATTCACTAGATGATATTTTAGGCTATGTAAATGCTTTTGAATTGTTTAAAAAGCCAAATTCTATCAAATCTATTTTGTTGCCAGTAGAGTTCGTGCCAGAATCTATGATTATAAATGATGTACTAAACGGGTTGATTAAAAAACGAAAAAGTATCGCAGTAGTTGTTGATGAATATGGAGGAACTTCAGGAATTATTACGGTTGAAGATATTGTTGAAGAACTGTTTGGAGAAATAGAAGATGAGCACGATACCCAGCAACTGTTAGAAGAAAAAATTAGCGAAAACGAATACAACTTTTCAGCACGTTTAGAAGTAGATTATCTAAACGAAGAGTACGGTTTAAATATTCCTAAAGAAGAAGCCTATGAAACTTTAGGAGGTTTTATTTTAAATTATACCGAAACGATTCCGCAGCAAGATGAAGTTTTACATATCGAAAACTTTGAAATTAAAATTTTAAAAGTAAGTGCTACAAAAATTAACGACATTTACTTTAAGGTAAACAATAAAAGAGATTAACAAATCCTTGTTTCTCTAGAGAAGTCCCTCAAAAACAGCATAAAAAAACATTGCATTATATACTTTGAAATTGTATTTTCGCAAACTGTTAATAAAATAAACGACGTATGGCAATTTTATCGAAAATTAGAGAACGCTCAATGTTCTTAATTCTTGTAATTGGTTTAGCACTTTTTGCTTTTGTATTAGACCCTTCTACAATCTCAGACTTTTTTAGCGCAAGTAAAGTAAACGAAATAGGTGAAGTTAATGGCGAAGCCATTTCTCGTCAAGAGTTTGCTGAAGCTTTAGATGCTTATAAAGCACAAACGGGTAATAGCGTTTCTGAAATGCAGGCGGCTAAAGTGGTTTGGAATAACTTAATTCGTCAAAAAATTTACGAAAAGCAATTAGAAGAAGCAGGAATCACAGTAGGTGAAGCTGATATTATGAATGCTTTATACGAAACTCCTGTTGTACAAGGTGATCCAAGATTTGCAACTTCGGGTATTTTCGATAAAAACAAGTTAAAAGAACATTTAGCTACTATTAAAGAAGAAAATGGTCAAGAGTGGGCTGCATGGCAAAGCTATATGGCTTCGTTAAAAAGCAACATAGAAAAAAACACGTACGATAAATTAGTAGCTGCTGGTTTAGGAGCTTCTTTAAAAGAAGGAGAAGCACAATACCTAATAGAAAATACTAAGGTTACAGGAAAGTATGTTTACGTACCATACACAACAATAGCTGATAGTTTAATCACATTAAAGAAAAGTGATGTTCAAAACTATATCAACAAACATCAAGATGCTTTTCAAGTAGAAGCTTCAAGAGATATTAACTTTGTGAAGTTTGCTATTGCGCCTACGGCGGAAGATGAAGAAGTTATCAAAACAGAAGTAGCAAATTTAATTGAAGATTCAGAAGTAAATAATACTCCAGTAAAAGGGTTAAAAAACACTACTAATTACCACGAATTTTTAGAAGAAAATAATTCAGATTTAGGTTTAGATACAAACTACAAATTTAAAGTTCAGGTTCCTCAAGTAATTGCAGAGGATATTTTTAACGGAAAAGAAGGAGATGTATTCGGACCATACAAAGATGCTGGATTC
The DNA here is from genome assembly GCF_051200845.1 of Tenacibaculum sp. A30. Classification (NCBI taxonomy): domain Bacteria; kingdom Pseudomonadati; phylum Bacteroidota; class Flavobacteriia; order Flavobacteriales; family Flavobacteriaceae; genus Tenacibaculum; species Tenacibaculum sp. A30. The sequence goes on along the minus strand of NZ_CP195160.1, from coordinate 1,230,700 downwards.
TTTAAGTTATCTAAAATTACTGAAGTAAAACAATTACCAGATTCTGCTCAAGCAAGTCATATTTTAATTCCTTTTATAGGTGCTGCAGCTGCTGATGAAACAGTAGTTCAAACAGAAGAAGAAGCTAAGCAAACAGCAGATAGTTTATTAGCAGTGGTTAAAGCAAATAAATCTAAGTTTGCTGATTTAGCTAAAGAAATGTCATCTGACAAAGGTTCTGCTGAAAAAGGTGGATTCTACGATTGGTTTGCTTACAACAGAATGGTGCCTTCTTTCAGAGATTTCGTTTTTGAAGGAAAAACAGGAGATATGGGAGTAGTAAAGTCTCAATTCGGATTCCACGTAATTAAAATTGATGGACAAAAGAACTTCCAACCAGTTGTGAAATTAGCTACTTACGGACGTAAGATTGAAGCTTCAGAAGAAACTGAAGATGCTGTATTCCAAACGGCTGAAACATTCGCATTAGAATTAGCAAACGGAAAAGCTTTTGAAGAAGCTGTAAAAGAGAAAAATTTAACTTCATTGCCAGCGGTAGGATTAAAATCATTAGATGAAAACGTACCAGGTGTAGGTAATGAAAGACAAATTATTACTTGGGCTTTTGAACCAGAAACTGAAGAAGGAAGCTACAAGCGCTTTGATGTTGAAGGAGGATATATCGTAGCGGTATTAACAGCTAAAACAGCTAAAGGTTTAATGCCAGTTGATAAGGCAATTGCTACTGTTCGTCCTATTTTAACAAACGAAAGAAAAGCTAAGATGATTGAAGCTAAGATGAGCGGATCTACTTTAGAAGAAATCGCTAAATCTGCAAGTCAATCAGTAAGAGTTGCTACCGATGTAAACTTGCAATCACCAACTATTTCTGGTGTAGGATTTGAGCCTAAAGTAGTAGGAGCAATGATTAACGCTAAAGAAAATGAAGTGGTTAAAAACGTAGCAGGAGATAAAGGTGTATTTGCTTTTGTAGTCGAAAAGAGAGAAGAGCCAACTGCATTACCTAACTACGATACTTTTAGAAAGCGTATCGCTGCTGAAAGACAGAACAAAGGATTCCAAATGTATGAGGCGGTTAAAAAAGCGTCTGATATTGAAGATAACATGAGTTCTTTCTACGGAATTCAATAAGAAATAACGTCATAACAATAAAAAAATCCCGAACTAAATTAGTTCGGGATTTTTTATTTATATGTTCCAGTCTTCTACTATTTTCCATTTTTTAGTTTTTGTATTTCTCTCAAAAGCCGTTCCATAAGGGGCAAGTAGGTTAATTTCTATATCGGGGTCTAGTTTGATTACAGTTTCATAGCTAACTGGAACAGTATTTTGAGGGTTATTTAAATACTCTTCAGATTCAGTACCCGAAAATATTCTCCAACCAGAATCTATATCTAACTCCGCCTTTTCTCGATACATCCAATAGGGTAACTCTTTATCGTCTAGAATTTTTTTAGTAATTAAAATTCCTCTTGTATCCATGTTGCCTAATTTTTAACTAAACTAACTTAATTAAAACAAAAAAGCAACCTCGTTTGAGGTTGCTTTTTAAAGTATATTTAAAGCTTTTTATTAAGCATTTAATGGTTTTCCATCCCAAGCTGCTTTCGCTGCTTCTTTTACAGCTTCAGAGTATGTTGGGTGTCCATGGCAAATACGAGCTAAATCTTCCGCAGAAGCTCTGTATTCCATTGCTACGGCTGCTTCCATAATTAAGTCAGCAACACGAGCACCTACCATGTGAACCCCTAATACTTCATCAGTATTTTTATCCGCTAAAACTTTTACAAATCCGTCTAAGTCTCCACTTGCACGAGAACGTCCTAATGCACGCATAGAGAATTTTCCAACTTTATAATCTACTTTAGCTTCTTTTAATTCGTCTTCTGTTTTACCAACAGCCGCAACTTCTGGCCATGTATAAACAATTCCAGGAATTAAGTTATAATCGATATGAGGTTTTTGTCCAGCTAAATATTCAGCAACCACAACACCTTCTTCTTCCGCTTTATGCGCTAACATAGCTCCACGAACTACATCACCAATTGCATAAATGTTAGAAACGTTAGTTTGTAAATGATCGTTAACTTCAACCATTCCTCTTTCAGTAACTTTTACACCCGCTTTTTCTAAAGCTAATCCTTCAGTATACGGACGACGACCTACTGAAACTAAACAGTAATCACCAGTAAAAGTAACCTCTTCACCTTTTTTATTAGTAGCTTTTACTACAACCTCGTCACCATTTCTTTCAACAGAAGTAACTCCATGGCTAGCATTAATTTTCATTCCTTGTTTCTTTAAAACTTTAGTCAGTTCTTTAGAAACATCTTTATCCATGGTTGGAGTAATTGTTGGAGCGTACTCGATAACAGTTACCTCAGCACCTAAACGCTTGTAAACAGAACCTAACTCTAAACCAATAACACCACCACCAATAACTAATAAGTGCTTAGGAACTTCAGGAAGTTTTAAAGCTTCTGTAGAAGTAATTACACGCTCTTTATCAATAGTAATAAATGGTAAAGAAGATGGTTTAGAACCAGTAGCTATAATAATGTTAGTACCTTCAATTACTTCTTCAGTACCATCATTTTTAGTGATTTTTACGTGCGTAGCATCTTCAAAAGATCCTAAACCTTCGTAAACTTCAATATTATTTTTGTCCATTAAATATTTGATACCTCCTGTAGTAGTTTCTACTACATTTGCTTTACGAGCTACCATTTTTCCGAAGTCAAAAGAAGGTTTCTCTACAGAGATACCATGCTCTTCGAAATGATTTACTGCATCATAGTAATGGTGCGAAGAATCTAATAAAGCTTTTGAAGGAATACATCCAACATTTAAACAAGTTCCACCTAAAGTCGAGTATTTTTCAATGATAGCAACTTTAGAACCTAATTGAGCGGCTCTGATAGCAGCGATATATCCTCCTGGACCAGAACCAATAACGATTAAATCGTATTTCATGAGTTGTGTTTTATTATTTCATCTATTTATATTGCACAATGTCCGTTACCAATAGTTTAACTATTTATGTTGATGTTGAACATTGTTTGCAATTGCCCATTTTGGGCTTTCGTAAAAATGAAGTACAAAAGTACAATTATTTGTCGATAAAATTAGTTTTCATATCTTTAAAACTTAAACGCATTGTATGAAAATTTTTAAAAAAATCATCGGAGTTTTATTACTACTGTTAGTAATCGCACAATTTTTTCAACCAGAAAAAAATGAAGGGGAAATTACTTCTGTTCAGTCTTTTATAGAAGAAACCAAGCCAAATGATGCAGTGCATAAAATTTTAAAAACTGCATGTTTTGATTGTCATAGTAATTCAACACGTTATCCTTGGTATAGTAGTATTACGCCTGTGAATTATTGGTTGGCAGATCATATAAATCATGGAAAAGAAGAATTGAATTTTTCTGAATGGGCTACTTATTCTTTAAAAAGAAAGGAACATAAAATGAAAGAGGTTTGGGAAGAAGTTGAAAAAGGAAAAATGCCGTTAGATTCATATACTTGGACACATGCCGATGCTCGTTTGTCTAAAGAAGAAGTACAACAAATCACAGAGTGGGCAAAAAGCGTTCAAAATAACTACCAAACGCAATTAGCGGACTAAATTAATGCAACAACTTTTAATTATTGGGTATGTTTGGGTAGAAAAAACAACAGGAGCTGGTAACCGAATGCTACAGCTAATCAATGTTTTTAAAAACCATAATTATACCATTACTTTTGCTACACCAGCTCAAAAAACCGAAAACTCTTTAAACTTAGCTGAATTAGGTATAGAAGAGAAGTCGATTGAATTGAATTCAAGTTCTTTTGATGATTTTGTTAAGGAACTTCAACCTGATGTAGTGTTGTTCGATCGTTTTATGATGGAAGAGCAATTCGGTTGGCGTGTAGCAGAATACTGCCCGAAAGCTTTGCGAATTTTAGATACAGAAGATTTACATTTTTTACGAAAAGTACGTCATCAACAATTAAAAAAAGGCACGGAGTTTTCTAACGAAGCTTTATTGAAATCTGATGAAGCAAAACGAGAAATAGCTGCTATTTTACGTTGTGATATAAGTTTGATCATTTCAACTTATGAAATTCAATTGCTAAAAGAAGTTTTTAAGATTGATGAAGCTTTGTTGTATCATTTACCTTTTTTGTTGAATAAGATTGATGATAAAGTTATTGAAAGTTGGAAACCTTTTGAAGAACGAGCGCATTTTGTATTTGTAGGTAATTTTTTTCATGCACCAAATGTTGATGCTGTATTACAATTAAAAACAATATGGAAATACATCAGAAAAAAATTACCCGATGCTGAATTGCATATTTACGGAGCTTATGTTACGCAACAAATTCAACAATTACATAAACCCAAAGAAGGATTTATCGTTAAAGGTTTTGCAGAAGATGCGCTCGAAGTAGTTAAAAATGCTAGAGTAGTGTTAGCGCCCATCCGTTTTGGTGCAGGAATAAAAGGAAAATTAACTGAAGCTATGGAATGTGGAACGCCAAGTGTAACTAGTTCAATAGGAGCTGAAGGAATGCATGAAGATTTACCTTGGAACGGATTTATAGAGGATGATTTTGAGAAGTTTGCTAACAAAGCTATAGAGTTATATACTTATGATATCCTTTGGAAAAAGTATCAACAAAAAGGTGTAGAGATTATTAATTCACTGTACGATAAAGTCGTGTTAGAGATTTCTTTTATGAAGAGCGTAAAAAAAATCCAAGAAAACCTTAATGTACATCGTACACAAAATTTTCTTGGAAGTTTGTTACAGCATCAAACCCTACAAGCCACAAAGTTTATGAGCAAATGGATTGAAGAGAAGAATAAGTAATTATTTTAATAATCCAGCACGTTTTAATAAAGCATCTGGTTTTGGTTCTCTTCCTCTAAAACGTTTGTATAATTCCATAGGCTCTTCGGTTCCGCCTTTAGATAATACATTGTTTTTGAATTTATCCGCAATCTCCTTATTAAAAATACCTTCTTCTTTAAAATATTCAAAAGCATCGGCATCTAAAACCTCTGCCCATTTATAAGAATAATATCCAGCAGAGTATCCACCTTGAAAAATATGAGAAAAAGAAGTGCTCATGCAGTTTTCAGCTACATCAGGATATAATTGAGTGCTTTCAAAAGCATTCGTTTCAAACTCTTTTACATCAGCAATAGTTTCAGGAGAATTCCCAGAGTGCCAAGACATATCTAATAATCCGAAACTTAATTGACGCAAGGTTTGCATTCCTTCATTGAAACTCGCAGATTCTTTAATTTTTTCAACATATTCCATAGGAATAACCTCTCCTGTTTCATAATGTTTTGCAAATAATTCCAGCGCTTCTTTTTCGTAACACCAGTTTTCTAAAACTTGACTAGGTAGCTCAACAAAATCCCAAGAAACTGAAGTTCCTGATAAGCTTTTGTAAGTAGTATTAGCCAGCATTCCGTGTAAAGCATGACCAAATTCGTGGAATAGGGTAGTAACTTCGTTAAAAGTTAATAAAGAAGGCTTAGTTTGCGTAGGTTTGGTAAAATTACAAACGATAGAGACTTGAGGTCTTTCGTTAACTCCATTACTAATATATTGTGATTTGTATGAAGTCATCCACGCACCATTACGTTTTCCTGGTCTCGGATGAAAATCAGCATATAAGTAAGAAACAAAATTTCCGTCCGTATCTTTTACAGCGTAGGTTTTAACATCTTCATGATACTTATCAATAGTGTTAATTTCTTCAAATTGTAAACCAAAAAGCTTGTTAGACACAGTAAAAACCCCGTCGATTACATTTTCCAACTTAAAATATGGCTTCAATAGCTCTTGATCTAAATTGAATAATTTTTTCTTTAGTTTTTCAGAGTAATAAGCACCATCCCATTTTTGTAATTGACCTATTCCGTCAAGTTCTTTTGCAAATTCTGCTAAATTTTTAAACTCACGTTGTGCAGCAGGTTTGGCTTTCTCTAATAACTCATGTAAAAACTCCATAACTTTTTCAGGCGTTTCTGCCATACGCTCTTCTAATACAAAATGAGCGTGGGTTTTATAACCTAATAGGTTGGCACGTTTGTGGCGTAAGGTTACAATATCTTTTACAATTTGCTCATTATTGTATTCATTTTGTTGAAATCCCTTCTTACCAAAAACTATTGCTAACTTTTTTCTCAATTCTCTATTATCAGCATAGGTCATAAAAGGAATATAGCTTGGGTAATCTAAGGTAATCATCCAACCTTCTTTACCTTTCGAGTTCGCAAGTTCTTTAGCAGCTTCTTTAGCGCTTTCAGGCAACCCTGCTAAATCATCTTCATTGGTAATTAATAATTCAAAGGCATTGGTTTCAGCCAATACATGCTCTCCAAACTGTAACGATAATTTTGCTAACTCAGCATCAATTTTGCGAAGCTCAGTTTTATCAGTTTCATTTAAATTTGCTCCATTACGTGCAAAACTTTTGTATTGCTTATCTAACAACATTTCTTGCTCAGGAGTCAAGTTTAAATCAGGCAATTGATCGTATACAGTTTTTACACGTTTAAATAACCCCTCATTTAAAATCATGTCGTTTCTAAACTCACTTAACCAAGGTGAAATATCTTTTGCTATTTCTTGAATTTCTTTATTGGTTTCTGCGGAGTTTAAATTAAAGAAAATAGAAGTAGCTCTATCTAATTTGCTACCAGCATTGTCTAATGAAACTAGTGTGTTTTCAAAAGTTGGAGTTTCAGAATTTTTAACAATAGCATTAATTTCATCTTTAGCTATTTGTATAGCTTCTTTTATAGCAGGCTTATAATTTTCTTCTTTAATTTGAGAAAAAGGAGGCGTATTAAAATCTTGTAAAAGTGGATTCTTAGTCATAAAAAATTAGGTTTAAAATTGAAGAAACCTCACAAAGGTATTCTGTGAGGTTTACTTTTTATAGTACTAAAATACTATTATTTTTTTACTCTTTCTGAAGCCTGTTCAACTTTCAGTTTAAGTCCTTCTTTGTAAGTGATAATTTTGTCTAGGACACATTTGTCAGAAGCACCAATAATTTGCGCTGCTAAGATTCCTGCATTTTTAGCTCCGTCTAAAGCTACAGTTGCAACAGGAACACCACCTGGCATTTGAAGGATAGATAAAACAGAATCCCAACCATCGATAGAGTTTCTGCTTTTTACAGGAACTCCAATTACTGGTAACGGACTCATACTAGCTACCATTCCTGGTAAATGTGCAGCACCTCCAGCACCAGCAACTATAACTTGTACTCCGCGTTTGTGCGCATTGTTAGCGTAATCGAATAATTTTTCAGGAGTTCTGTGTGCAGATACGATATCTACTTCAACTTGAATATCAAAACTCTCTAAAATATCAATTGCTTCTTGCATAATTGGAAGATCAGAATCGCTTCCCATGATAATTCCTACCATAAATTTATGTTTTTGTCATCTCGAACGTAGTCGAGAGGTTATTTTGCTATTACCTTAATGGTTTCTTTTACTTGTTGAGCGACTTTTCTCGCCTCATTTATATCTTCATTCACAATAGTTACATGTCCCATTTTACGGAAAGGTTTGGTTGTCTTTTTTCCGTAGATGTGAGGAGTAACTCCGTCAATCTTTAAAATCTCTTCAATATTTTCGTATACGACATCACCAGTATAGCCTTCTGCACCTACTAAATTTACCATAATTCCAGCTACTTTACTTTCGGTATTGCCTAAAGGAAGGTTTAAAATACTACGTAAATGTTGTTCAAATTGACTAGTATAACTTGCTTCAATAGAATAATGCCCTGAATTATGAGTTCTTGGAGCTACTTCGTTTACTAAGATTTGATCATCTTCAGTTTGAAACATTTCTACCGCAAGTAAACCTACAAACCCAAAAGCATCCGCTACTTTTAATGCTATTTCACGTGCTTTTAGAGCAATAGTATCTTCAATTCTTGCAGGACAAATTACATATTCTACTTGGTTTGCTTCTGGATGAAATTCCATTTCTACAACAGGATAGGTTTTGGTTTCTCCGTTAGCATTTCTGGCAACAATAACTGCCAGTTCATTTTTAAAAGGAATTAGTTTTTCAGAAATACACTCTCCTGTAGGTAGTCCTTTTAAATCGTTAATTGAACGAACTATTTTTACACCATTTCCATCGTAGCCAAATCTTGCCGATTTCCATACAAAAGGAAAGGTAATAGCTTCGTTACTAATTGAGTGTTTTAATTCTTCTAAGGAAGTAAAGCGAGAAAAAGGAGCTGTTGGAATTCCCTTGTCGTGATAAAACACTTTTTGATGTGCTTTGTTTTGAATAGTTCTTAAGTTCTTCGGCTTAGGAAAAATAGTTAATCCTTCAGCTTCCAAAGCATCTAAGGCGTCAATATTTACGTTTTCAATTTCTATAGTAAGTACATCTACTTTTTTTCCGAAGTTGTAAACAGTATCATAGTCTAATAAATCTCCTTGATGAAATTCATTGCAAATTTGAGCACAAGGTGCATCGGTATTACTATCTAAAATAACAGTATAGATGTCAAATTTTTGCGTTTCGGCAAGTAACATTCTTCCTAACTGACCGCCTCCTAGAACGCCCAATTTAAAGTTTGAAGAAAAATAATTTTTCACGATAAATGTGTTAGTTGTGTTGTAGCTGCAAAAATAAGAATCTAATTCTTAGTACAAATGGTATTAACTAGATATTCTTAGTTGAGAATTACTAATTTGAGTAACAAAATACATAAATGCATGACAACCTTCACCATCTAAAGGAGCTCCATCAGAAATATAGCTATATTTTTTGTCATCACAAGGACATATAATTTCTACTCCGTTAAATGTCATTAAAGAATTACAATTTCTTTCAGGACACTGTTGGTCAAAAGCTCTAAAGTTATTTCCAATTCTAAAAATATACACATTTCTTCCTTGAAGAACTGTTTCAACTGTACCGCCAGCTGTTAGTAGACTTTGGTATTCAGGTAATGTTAAATCGACAATAGTATTTACTTGTAAGCCTAAAAAACAGTTACTTGTGCGAGTGTTCTCGCTACAGCTGAAACAAATTATAACAAAAAATAAGTAAAAGAATTTTTTCATTGTTTTAGTACAGAGTTGATATCATAACGTGACGAAGTTACAAATATTTTGTACATTTGTGTAACAATCTCATTCCTTCGGGCGTGGGATTTTTAAATTTAACCCACAGGGTTTTAGGAAGAAAGGTTAAATGCTTCTTGGCTAAATGTTGAGTAAAGCATATAGGATTTTGTTTATAATTTAAATAAAGGAGAAAAGATGAGTAATGTATCATATTATACGGAGGAAGGATTAAAAAAGCTTAAGGAAGAATTAGCGCAATTAGAACAAGTTGAAAGACCAAGAGTTTCTCAAGAAATTGCTGATGCTCGCGATAAAGGAGATTTAAGTGAGAATGCTGAATACCATGCAGCAAAAGAAGAGCAATCGCTGTTAGAAACAAAAATTGCAAAACTAAAAAATGTGGTAGCAAACGCTCGTGTTGTAGACGAGAGTCAGTTAGATACATCTAAGATTTTAATTCATTCAATTGTTAAAATTAAAAATACTACTAACGGCATGGAGTTTACCTATACTTTAGTGGCTGATAGTGAGAGTGATGTAAGAAACGGAAAATTATCTGTAAACTCACCAATAGGTAAAGGTTTGTTAGGTAAAAAAGTAGGTGAGGTAGCTGAAATTCAAGTTCCTAATGGAATAATGAAATTTGAAATTGTTGAAATTTCTAGATAGATTTTTTAAAATAATTATAGTTAAAGCGTTGCTTATGCAACGCTTTATTTATTTTTACTAAACACAAAAAAACAGCATAAAATGGCAAGTATTTTTACAAAAATAATCAACGGAGAAATTCCATCCTATAAAATAGCAGAAGACGATAACTATTTTGCTTTTTTAGATATTAATCCTAATGTTAAAGGACATACCTTGGTAATTCCGAAACGAGAAGAAAATAAATTATTCGATTTATCGAAAGAAGAGTATGATGGATTAATGTCTTTTTCATACAGAGTAGCAAAAGCGATTGAAAAAGCAATTCCTTGCGAACGTATAGGAATGAGTGTAATTGGTTTAGAAGTACCGCATGTACATGTACATTTAATTCCGTTACATACGATGGAAGATATTCGATTTACAAAGAAAGAAAAATTAACGAATGAAGAGTTTGTAGCAGTTGCAGAAGGAATTGCTAAGAATTTTGAGTAATAACAATAAAAAAGAGCTATGAAAAAGTGGGTTAAAACTGGTTTAAGTTGGGGATTTACGATGTTTTTAATAATAGTTGTTGTTTTTCCTTGGTTTCAAGGTAAAGAAATAACAGTTAAAAGTGTTGTTATAGGAATAATTTTATGGGGAATTGGAGGTCTTCTTTTTGGACTTTCAATGAAAAGTAGGTTAGAGGGAAAAGAAAAAAATTAAACCTTATTCAATAAGATTTCAAAAGTAGTTCCTTTTCCTAATTCAGATTTTAATACATGTATTTTTCCGTTGTGGTAATCTTCAATAATTCGTTTAGAGAGCGATAATCCGAGTCCCCAACCACGTTTTTTAGTGGTAAAACCAGGATTAAATATTTGTGTAAACTGTGATTTAGGAATTCCTTTTCCAGTATCAGAAACGAATACTTTAATGTTTTTTGATGTTTCAGCGATAGTTACAGCAACTTTACCTTTGCCCTGCATAGCATCAATAGCATTTTTAATAAGGTTTTCAATTACCCAACCGTATAGTTCAGTGTTTAAGTTACAAAAGAGCTCGTCTTTTTCAGTAATAAAAGAAAAAGAAATTTGTTTTGAACTTCTGTTTTCTAAGTAATCGAAAGCAGTTTTTGTAATGGTAACAATATTATGTTGCTTTAGTTCTGGTAACGAACCTATTTTAGAAAAACGGTTGGCAATGGTGTTTAAACGACGAACATCTTTTTCAATTTCATCAACATAATCACTACTTACATTTTCAGTACGTAAAATAGCAATCCATCCTAATAAAGAAGAAAGAGGAGTTCCTATTTGATGCGCTGTTTCTTTGGCCATACCTGTCCACAACTTATTTTGTTCGGCAACTTTATTCGATTTATAAACCATGTAAATAATGGTTAAGAAAAGCCCTAAAATTAGTACTAGTGCAAGTGGATAATATTTTAGTCGGTATAAAAGATCGGAGTTTCTATAATAAATGTATTCTTTAACCCCCAAATATTCGATTACAATTGGTTCATTTTGATTTTTCATAATGTACAATTGCTGTTGAAGGTATTTAGGATCTTTCGACTTGATAGAATCTAGATTGTTAAATTCTTTAATATCACCATTTTCATGAACAGAAATGGTAGGAATATCTTCTATCGTTTGGTAAACTTTTGTTACTAAATTAAAACTACCATTAGAATCAGAATTAGCTGCAGCTTCTTTAATGGCAGTAGCATAAATCTCCATTTTAGAGCGCTCGTCTTTTTTAAACTTTTGAAAGAACACATAGGTATTCCACAAAATAAACAAAACGAGAAGTAAAGAAATGCTAATAGCAATGCGTTTTACCCAGTAAGTGTTTCTAAAAAAAACCATCAATCAAATATAAACTATTATCTAGAATAACTAAATTTATAAATAGGTAGTATATTTACACTAAAATTATATAGAATGTTATCAATAAACCCTAAAGATATACCAACTTCTAAACTTCATGGATATTTATTAGGAGCTGTAGCTCCAAGACCTATTGCTTTTGCAAGTACTGTAGATGCAGATGGAAACCCAAATTTATCACCATTTAGTTTTTTTAATGTATTTGGGGCAAACCCACCAATTATGATTTTTTCTCCAGCACGTAGTGTAAGAGGAAATAAAACCAAACATACATTAGACAATGCTGAAGCAACCAGAGAAGTGGTTATTAATATTGTAAATTACGATATTGTACAGCAAATGTCGTTGAGTAGTACGATGTATCCTAAAGGAGTTAATGAATTTATAAAAGCAGGATTTACAATGTTACCTTCAGATGAAGTAAAGCCGTTTAGAGTAGCTGAATCACCAGTACAATTTGAATGTAAAGTAAAAGATATAATCTATACAGGAGAAGAAGGCGGAGCAGGGAATTTAATTGTGTGTGAAGTGGTAAAACTTCACATAAATGAAGATGTCTTAGCTGAAGATGGAAGTATAGATCAGTATAAAATAGATTTAGTAGCAAGAGCCGGAGGAAGTTATTATAGCAGAGCTAGAGATGGCTTTTTTGAAATTCCGAAGCCTTTAACAACTTTAGGAATTGGAGTAGATCAAATTCCTGAAGAAATAAGAAACAGTAATGTATTAACAGGTAATAATCTAGGAATGTTAGGGAATGTAGAACAGTTACCTAGTGATGAAGATGTTAATAACTTTGCGAAAGAACATGCACAGTTTGTGGGCATTTCAACTGAAAAAAAACATACTTTTGCACAAGAGTATTTACAAAATAATGATGTAGAAAGTGCTTGGAAGGTACTTTTAATTAAATAGATAAGAAATGGAAGTAATAGGGAAGATCAAATTAATTAACGAGACACAAACATTTGGATCTAACGGATTCAGAAAGCGTGAACTAGTAGTAACTACTGATGAGCAATATCCTCAAATGATTTTAATTGAATTTGTTCAAGATAAATGTGATTTATTAAACAATTATCAAGTAGGACAAGATGTTAAAGTTTCTATTAATTTAAGAGGAAGAGAGTGGATTAACCCTCAAGGTGAAGCAAAATACTTTAACTCTGTACAAGGTTGGAGAATTGAAAACTTAGCACAAGCTGCTCCTCAAAACATTCCACCAGCAGATCAATTCGAGCCAGCTCCAGATTTATCTGCTAACGAACCAGACGATTTACCTTTCTAAGGAAGCTTAGAAAAAAGAATACAAATAAAAAGAGCGCAAATTGCGCTCTTTTTTGTTTTGCGGAAAACTACATTTTTATTTGCGGATATGTCTTTTACCCAATCAAAAGATAGCTATATATTTGTAATGTAATCATTCAATGAAAAGATATTGAGTGAGGAATTTAAGGGGAAAATAAAAACCTTCTGATTGAGTTCAGAAGGTTTTTTTATTATTTCTTTTCAGGCATCGGACCTCTTAGGTGAATAATAAGCCCGTTTAAAAAGTTTCGTAAAAACTGATCGCCACATTCCATATACTTTGGATGATCTTCTTTTCTAAAAATAGCATTGATTTCCGATTTAGAAACTTTAAAGTCTACCAAAGCACAAATGTCAATAATATCAGTGTCTCTTAATTTGTGCGCTACTCGTAGCTTTTTAAAAATGTCGTTGTTGTTGAGTGCCATATTATATTAGTTTACTACAGAAAATATAGCCCAAGCATAAATGGCAAAACGTGCAAAACGAAATAAGCCAACAAAAACTACATTTTTAAATGGATATTTAATCATACCAGCAGTTAAACAGCTAATAGCAAAAGGAAGTGGTAATAACGCTCCTACTAAAATTAAAAAACCTCCCCACTTACTTGTGTTTTTAAGGTTTTTAGCCATTTTAACTTCTAAGTAATTCCTTACAGAATCAATTTTTAAAGAGGTTCTTCCTATAAAATAAGCGCACAAACCTCCTAAATAAGAAAGGGTTGCTAACAAAGAAATATTTACAATAGGATCTTCTGTTTTTTTAGACCAAGCGATGAAAATCTCTGGCGGAATTAATCCTAAAATCGTTTCAGATATAAAAAAAGTAATTAAAACTCCTGTTCTAGAAAAGGTTTCAGTCATGGTTTGTAAACCATCATTGATGTTGTAAACGTATTTATTAAATAATAATAATCCGACAACAACCCCAACAATTGGCCAAAAAGCTTTTTTTAAGCTTACCCAAATAAACATGTAAAACCCAGTGCGATTATAATAGTTGTGTAAACGTTTATAATGCGGCTTGTTTATTTTCTTTTTATTGTATCTTTTACTTTCTTTACTCATCGCTAAAAAGCCTCTAATTTTTAGGAATAGCAAAAGTACGAGGTAATTAGAAATTACGCCAACAAATATTTGTTAATTTATAGGTTTGCAATGGCAGCTTCGGCACAGCGTTCACCGTCCATAGCAGCCGAAATAATTCCACCAGCATAACCACCACCTTCACCACAAGGAAATAAACCTTCAATTTGTGGATGCTCTAAGTTTTCTTTTCTTGGAATATTTACAGGAGATGAGGTTCTAGATTCTACCCCAACAATGTTTGCTTCCGCAGTATAATACCCGTGCATTTTTTGTCCGAAAGCCGCAAAACCTTTGCGTAATCTACTTCCAATTAACTTCGGAAGTAAGGAATGTAGCGGTGAAGAATTCAATCCAGGTTGATACGAGCAATCATTTAAAGAAGAAGATAATCTGCCTTCCACAAAATCGGTTAAACGTTGTGCTGGGGCAACTTGACTTCTCCCGCCAGCATTGAAAGCCATTTTTTCTAAATCTTTTTGATATTGTAAGCCTTTTAAGACTCCGTATTTTTCATACTTAGGTAAGTCTTTGTCTACATTAATTTCAACAACAATTCCTGAATTAGCAAACTTGTTATTTCGACGCGAAGGCGACATTCCGTTTACCACCACTTCACCATTAGCTGTTGCTGCAGGAACGATGAATCCACCAGGACACATACAGAAAGAATACACTCCACGGTTTCCAACTTGATGTACCAAACTATACGCAGCAGCTGGTAATAATTCATCACGTTGACTTGAACAACTATACTGAATTTGATCAATTATTTCTTGCGGATGCTCTACACGAACTCCCATAGCAAACGATTTCGCTTTTAGTAAAATGTCTTTTTTATGGAGTAGCTCGTAAATATCTCTTGCCGAATGCCCAGTAGCTAAAATCACTGCATTTACAGCCATTTCAGAACCATTTTGTAACTGTATAGCTTGTAGTTTATTGTTTTTAACGATAAAATCGGTCACACGGGTTTCAAAATGAATTTCGCCACCGTGTTTTAAAATAGTTTCACGAATATTTTGAATAATCTTCGGAAGTTTATTCGTTCCAATATGTGGATGCGCATCTACCAAAATTTGATCGGTAGCTCCATGATATACTAAGTTTTCAAATATTTTACGAACATCACCACGTTTTAAACTACGGGTATATAACTTTCCGTCAGAATAGGTTCCTGCTCCACCTTCACCAAAACAATAGTTAGAATCTGGGTTAACTTCATGAAATTGGTTAATAGCACGTAAATCTCTACGACGATCTTGTACATTTTTACCACGCTCAAGTACAATAGGTTTATACCCTAGTTCAATACAACGAAGTGCCGCATACATTCCTGCAGGACCAAAACCTACAATATGAATTTCTTTCGCATTCGATACATCTTGATATTCAAAAACATAATCAGGCGTATCAGGTTGAGGTTCGTTTATATAAACCGCTACTTTGTAGTTAAAAACAACTTCTTTTTTACGTGCATCAATCGATTTACGCAACACTTTTACACTAGTAATATCAGCAGTACTAATGCTTAGTTTTTTAGCAGCTTTTAACTGTAATATATTGTCTTTACGTTCTTCTACTAGATTAACACGTAATTGAAGTTCTTTTACCATATTGCAAAACTAGGTAAAAAACTATTTATTCTATTTGATTATTTTTAGCAAATCAAACTTTAAACTATGAAGATTACGCAGGTTATAGAAAATGTTTTTAAAAAATATTTACCCTCACCTTTTACCATCGCTATATTATTAACACTGGTAACTCTTTTATTAGCACTGTTTTTTACAAAACCAGCAGAAAGCTCAGTAGTAAACTATTCTTTAGAGGTGTTACAATTTTGGGAAAACGGAATTTGGTCTAACGGATTACTCGTTTTTGCCTATCAAATGATGTTGATTTTGGTATTAGGGCATGTATTGGTGTTGAGTAAACCTGTGAGTAATTTAATTTTAAAAGTAACAAAATTCTGTACCAACACAGCAAATAGTGCAGCCATTGTAAGTTGTACTACCATGTTGGTAGCTTTTTTTAATTGGGGGCTAGGACTCGTTTTTGGAGCTTTGTTGGCGCGTAAAGTAGCAGAACATGCGCAACAACACAATATCAAACTAAATTATCCAATTATTGGAGCGGCGGGTTATATGGGATTGATGGTTTGGCATGGTGGAATTTCAGGTTCTGCACCAATAAAAATTAACGAAAGCGGACATATTAAAAGTATTATGCAATCGGTTTCTTCGGATGAGGTTTTAGCTCAAATACCTGATGTGATTGATTATTCTCAAACGATTTTTAGTTGGTGGAATTTGCTGATTTTTTTCGTGGTAGTAGCGGCGGTATCGGCAACCTTTTATTTTTTAGGAAAGAAAGCAACTCCTACAGCGATTAATTTACCAGAATATCAAATGCATACCGATGAAAAGGTTAGCACACAAGCAGAAAGATTGGATAGTTCTCAAAGGTTAGCCATTGCTTTTGGTGTGCTGATTTTAGTGGCGTTTGGTTATCGTTATTGGGCAGACATTCAGCAGTTAAAAATTACGCCTAACCTAATTAACTTTTTTATGTTAGGATTAGGAATTATGCTACACGGAAGTTTTAAAAAGTTTACCAATGCTGTGGGAGAATCGATTAGTGATGTTTCCGGAATTTTAATTCAGTTTCCATTGTATTTTGGTATTATGGGGGTGATGAAAAGTACGGGAATGGTTACTTTAATTTCTGATTTTTTCGTGTCGATAGCAACTGCAACGACCTTACCCATATTTACGTTTTTTAGTGCAGGTTTGGTTAATGTTTTTGTGCCGAGTGGGGGAGGACAGTGGATTGTACAAGGTCCTATTGTGGTAGAAAGTGCATTAAAATTAGGGGTTCCGTTGCCTAAAGCAATTATGGCACTAGCATACGGAGACCAAATAACTAACATGTTACAGCCCTTTTGGGCATTACCCTTATTAGGAATTACGAAACTAAAAGCAAAAGAAATTTTACCCTATACCTTAATTGCAATGGTGGTAGGTAGCGTAATTTATTTATTAGGACTTACCTTGTTTTAAGAGTTTATTGAGGAAACGTCAACGCGTCACGCTGATGGTTTTGTTGTGTTGAGGAAACGTCAGCGCGTCACGCTGATGGTTTCGTTGTGTTGAGGAAACGCCAGCGCGTCACGCTGATGATTCCGTTGTGTTGAGGAAACGCCAGCGCGTCACGCTGATGGCTCCGTTATGTTGAGGAAACATCAGCGAGCTTCGCTGATGGTTTCGTTGTGTTGAGGAAATGCCAACGAACTTCGCTGATGGCGACTATACCACGTTTTTATTAATAAAACGTTGATGTTGAATTCACGGATATAGTATTTTTGTAAAAAAGAATGTAACGAATGATTTGGCTTTCTGAAAAAATAGAGTTTCCTCCGTATGAGTTGGCTACTGATGATGGTTTACTGGCTTTGGGCGGTGATTTATCGGCTGAACGATTGGTGTATGCTTACCAACATGGAATTTTCCCGTGGTTTAATGAAGGGGAGCCGATTGTTTGGTATTCTCCATGGGAGCGTATGGTGTTATTTCCTGAGGAAGTGAAAATTTCCAAATCAATGAAACAGGTATTGCGAAAAGGTGGTTTTACGATAACGGAAAACAAAGCTTTTGATGAGGTGATTTTTAATTGCCGACACATCAATCGTTTTGACCAATTAGGTACTTGGATTACCGATGACATGGAAGATGCGTACATAAACTTGCACGACAAAGGCTATGCAAAATCTATTGAGGTATGGATAGACGGTAAACTAGTTGCAGGTTTGTACGGAGTAGATTTAGGAAACGGTGTGTTTTGTGGTGAGAGTATGTTTAGCAAAGCAAGCAATATGAGCAAAGTTGCATTTATTCATTTAGCACAAAAAGGAGGCTACAAGCTCATCGATTGTCAAGTATATAACGACCATTTGGCAAGTTTAGGCGCGAGAGAAATTCCTAGAGAGGAGTTTTTGAAGTGGTTGTAACGGTCTCGGCTATGAGTAGTTGCGTGGTTTCGCACTTAACTTTGCAAGTACACACCAAACTGAAAATCCGCGAGGATTTTCAGAAGTAGGCTAGAACAAGCAATTACTTATAGCCATTGTTGCCCACAGTTATTTTTATTAATTTATTCATATTTTGGTTCAATATTATTTTTTTCTTTTCCATCTTTTAAACTCAAGTAAATTCCGAGAATAACTCCGAATAATGGATAAATAAATAGTAAACTCCACCAACCATTAAGTTCCATATCTTGCAATCGTCTTGCGGCAGGCTTTATTAAGTAAATGGAATAGCCAAATAAAAGAATTGTCAATGTCCAATATAATAGCAATAATAAGTTGAAATATGGCAAAAATGTGATGGCAATGCTAATAATGAATAAAATCACTAAATAAATGAATTTCTTTCTAAATTCAGTTTTGTCAATTCGACCAGTTGCAATTTTAAACTCCTTTTTTTGAGTTGGTACTTTTCTCAATTCTTCAGGTTCTTTTGAATCCGATTTTTCTACTTCAGTTAATATTTTTGTTTTTAGTAATTCCGCTTTTTCTCGAAATTCTTGTTCGGTCAATATATTTTCATTTCTTAATTTCTTTAAGGACTTATACTCGTCTGATTTTTCAAAGAATTCGTTTTGCTTTTTTGCTATAAGTTGGTTAGTTTTTAACTCAAATTCTTCTTCTGTTAAAATCCCTTGATTTTTAAAATTCTCAAGGTCTTTAATTCGGCTATTTGTTTTGTCAATGTTATGTCCTATTGAAATGTTATTTTGTTTATTCCAAACTCCCAAAATAATAGCCAAAATCCATTGAGCTGGTGGAAAAAGGAATAAAATTCCAAGTATTACTTTTTGTAAGTAAGTAAAGTAATTTGACCGAATTATAAATATTGTCGATGCAAATGTAAGACCAATTAAAATTCCAACTCCAATTCCGTTATCCATAAAGTATATTTTTTAAATTAGAATTTATTTCCTTCAAGAATTTCAAAGTCAGAATTAGTTGAGTATTTTTTCGCATCTTCATCTATGAGGTTTTTTAATTCTCGCAGAGCTACAAGATATTCATTATATCCTTTGAAATCAGTTTTAGGATTTGGACAAACCCTGTAAAGCTTTGAGGAAACCTCTTCGCTAAATTCGTTTTTAATTTTTAGAGCTTTTTCAAATGTCATAAACGTTTTGTTTTAATTGTGGGCAACTTGTTTATATAAGTACTTTTAGTGTTTTTATACGAATGATATGGAGGTATAATAGTACTTTTTTCCAAATATAAACAAATAAAAAGAGTACTAAGAGTTTAATTTAATAGGGTTAGTTAAATAAGCGTCCTTAAAACAGACGCTTATTTGTTATTATAGGTTTTAAACCCAACTAACAGGACCAGTAAGTGGAGTTTGAGCAGGTTTGGCTATTCCGTAAACAACTACGACACCAGAGCCTCCACCCCAAGTAGAATAGGCAGGGTCAGGTTTTGCTTCCATCACCGTTTGAGGTAGGTTCCAGTTATACATCGGTCAGCATTTGTATACTACCCGAATGGATGGTGTGAATCACCTCTCCTGTAGTAGCGTTAAAAAGTTCTAATAGGAGGGATTATCACCTAGTATTTTAAATTAAACTCAAAGATCAATTTTTGTGTCTAGATTTATATAAGATTGTTTTATCGTTTAAAAGTCTTCAACTTTAATTTCAATTTTTTTATTGGTGTTGTAGTCTTCTCCGTAAAGAATAACCGATTTTATTTCAGTACTTAAACCAGTTCCATTAATATTTAAGAACATTCTGTCTAGGTATATTTTTGTTGTATTATGGTTTACAAAAATTTTGTAACGATTGTTTTTTTTCTCTAAATTAAAAACAAGTTTTGAAGAAGCAGCTAGCCTAAATTTAAAAGAATTATCATCTGCATTAAGCAATACCATACCATAAGCAAGCCTTTTTTGTGTTGGAGTTAGAGGCTTAACTTCAGCATTTTTGGTATATAGTATTCTGTATTCTTTGATAGGCTTTTTGGTGTTTAACTTAGAGTTTTTAAGATTAACATCGTATACATATGTGTTAAAATTATTGCTGTGTTGTATGTAAAAAAGGCTGTTAGAGTTTTTAGGAGGAACAGGGTAATTCTCTTGTCCGTATGTTATAAAATGAAAGTTTAAAAAAAGAAGGAAAAAATATTTTTTAGGCACAGTTAGTTTTTTTAAGAATAAAATAATAATTTAATTGGCTAGTTTTAGTCCTACTATTCCAAATACAATTAATGATGCAGAAATAAGACGCCAAATGTTGGCTGAGTCTCCTAAAAATATAATACCAACAAGTAAAGTACTTACAGCGCCTATACCTGTCCAAACAGCATAAGCTGTTCCCATAGGAATTGTTTTTTGAGCTAACCATAAAAATATCCACTGGTAGCCATACAAATACCTAAGAATTTATATTGAACGTTTTTGAGAAAGCTTTAAGCCTAAAGGCCATCCTATTTCAAAAATACCAGCTATAATTAAATAAAACCAGTTCATAAAATACATTATTATTTAAAGATAAAGGTACGTATTGTTATTTAGAGTTATATATTCTAAAATAAAAAAAACTCACAATACTTAAGTGTTGTGAGTTTTTAAATAGAAAAAAGTTTGTTGTTATTTTAACACTGTAAATTCTATACTAGAATCGGTAAATACCGAATGCGTTTGTGTTTTAAAGTCTTCTTCGTCTGCTTTGTAAATATTGTCTACATAGGTTTGCGGATTCAAATCGATTAAAGGAAACCACGTACTTTGTACTTGTATTTGCACTTTGTGTCCTTTTTTAAACGTATGGAAAACATCTTGTAATTTAATACTCACCGCTGTTTTTTGATTAGGAGTAAATGGTTCAGGATTAGAAAAACTATTTCTAAAGCGACCACGCATCACTTCACTACGTACCATTAAATGGTAGTTGCTTAGTTTTAAGTGCGTTTGCATTTCTTTATTGTCGTTTTTCAAATCGTGTGGATGCACATCAATAACCTTTACAATCCAATCGGCAGCTGAACCCGTAGTTGCTACTTGTAGTTTGGCTAAAATATCGCCAGCAAGGGTAAAGTCTTCGGTTAATACATCCGTTTCAAAAAACAATACATCAGGTCTACGAGCAGCAAAACGCTGATCGTCTGTCATATATTTACGAGGGGTAAATACTGTTTTAATATCTTCAGAATACGGAACAGGACGTTTAATATCACTGATAAAACTAATTTTATTGTTTCCTTTTTGGTTTGCTGTTAGTTCTTGATTTTCTGAAAGGAAAAATGTTTGTTTTTGAGCATTTTCAGGAGGCCATACATCGTATGATTTCCACGTTTTTTTACCTGTGTCAAATACATAAGCTTCTGGCAAACCAGAATTTTTAGTGCCATCTCCTTTTAAGAAGTGATTAAAGAATTTTGTTTCTACTTCTTTTTGAAATTTCAACGAGATGGAATCTCCGAAGTAGTAGTTGCCTACTTTGTTAGCTACTTTATTTCTCGACCATCCGCCATGATCCCAAGGTCCGAAAACAATGGTATTGTAGTTATTTGGTTGATTTTTTTCAATCCCTTTGTAAGTTTCTAACGGTCCGTATAAATCTTCAGCATCAAACCAACCACCTACAATCATTGTTGCTACGGTAGAAGGGACTTTATCTAAATGTTGAATGATTCCTTTACTTTGCCATACAGAATCGTAGTTAGGGTGTTCTACAATTTCCTTCCAAAAGAAATCGTCAATGCGTTCTTTGTTTTCAGCAACTTTAGAGTCTAACTTATCGTATTGAAAATATTCGTTTAAGTTTTTTAAAGGCCCTTTATCTAAGAAAAACTGATATTGATCTTGAGTTTTCATATCAGGGAATGAGTACCATGCAGTATCAGTTGGTTGATCTTTGTAAGTTCCGAATAAAGAAATAGCTCTAAAATAACTTAACAAAAAAGCTCCGTTATGGTGAAAATCATCAAAAAAGAAATCACCAATACACGCTTGTGGTGAAGCAGCTTTTAAAGCAGGGTGCGCATCAATTGCAGAAACAGTAGCGTAATGTCCTGGGTATGAAATTCCCCAAGTACCTACATTTCCGTTGTTGTTAGGCACATTGTTTACTAACCAATCAATAGTATCATAAGTATCACTGGTTTCATCGGTTTGTTTTTCTGTTTTATTCGGAATGTAAGCACGCATGTTGTCATACACGCCTTCACTCATCCAACGTCCGCGAACATCTTGATATACAATGATGTTTCCTTCTTTCATCAAAACAGGGTTTGGGCCAATTTTTTTTCTGAATTCATCTTCTCCATAAGGTTGACAGCTATACGGAGTACGTTGTAGTAAAATAGGGTAGGTTTTACTGGTGTCTTTTGGAGAGTAAATGGTAGCGTGTAGCTTAACACCATCTCTCATCGTAATTTTTACTTCTTTTTTATTGTAATTATCTTTAACGTAGGTGTCTTCAGTCGTTTCTGTTTTATTAACTGTTGTTTTTTGGCAACTTGAAAAGGAAACAACAAGAAGTAATAATAAGGCTAAGGCTTTTTTCATTGTCGTAGGTAGTTGATTATGTAGCGAATGAAAGTATAAAAAATAACAGCAACCTAGGATGTAGATTGCTGTTATTAAGAAGATGTTATTTGTTAGGCTCTAGAATATTGTCTATTCTATCAGCAGCATCTTGTAAATGATAACGAGTTATCGTGTTACGAGCAGAAGGAATACTTCGTTTAATATCTCTTTGTAAACGTTTTAATTCGCCTCTAACTACAGGTTTAATATCTGATTGATTAATCGTAACAGCGGTTTGTTTAAAGTAACCACGATCACTTCTTGGTGCTTTTTGATCTTTCGCTTTATTTAATAAAAAGTCTAATTGATCTAAATGCGCACGTTGTAAGTTTCTACGGTAAGGGTCTATAGTTTTGTTAGCGTATACTTCGCTCCAAATACCTTTACGTAAATCGCCCATCATTTCAATAAGAGAATACGCTTTAGTTCCGTTTAAAGTTTCATTCTCAATCATACGAGTTAACCTTCCAGTTTTTAAAACTCTGTTTAAAGTTTGTACTTGTAGGCTTCTGATACGTTCAATAATTCCTGAATGTTGTGTTTTACTGATGATATTTTCATCAATTAACCAAGTAGGAGTTTTAAATAATTCGTTGTTTACAAATTGTAAAGCTCTTTTTTGATGTTCTTTTGGTACGTGTACATAAACAGCTCCATCTTGATCAGCAGTTTTAAAGTATTCGTATACACCACCAATGTTAGAACTCACGTGTCCCATATATCTATTGAACTGACCAACTACTTGTCCGTACATAGTTTTTAACTCTTCGTAAGTTTCACCATCTTTAGTAGTCCACTCTTCTAAACGAGGTAAAATACGTTGTAAGTTTTTAATACCATAAGCACTTGCTTTCATGGCATCGTCACCTAAATCTTCTGTTTGTGAGCTAGGGTCAATAATATTACGAACTTGTTGGTGTCCGAATCTATACACAGGATTTCCTGCTTTTTCTTTAATCCATTGATTTAAGATTGTTTTTTCATCTTTAGCTGATTTATCTAAGATTGGTCTGTATCCCCAGTTGATAGCATATTTATCGTAAGGTCCAATATTAGGCATTAAAGCAACTCCTTTGTCTTCTGGTTGTGCTATGTAGTTAAAACGAGCATAATCCATGATTGAAGGAGCAGTTCCATTCTTTTTAGTGAATTCAGCAGAACGTAAAGAATCTACAGGATACGCAACAGAACTTCCCATGTTGTGAGGCAATCCTAAAGTATGTCCAACTTCATGAGAAGAAACAAAACGGATTAAGCGCCCCATAACTTCATCTTTAAATTGATTTCCTCTTGCATCTGGATTGATTGCAGCTGTTTGTACAAAAAACCAGTTGTGTAATAAAGTCATTACATTGTGATACCAGTTAATGTCAGATTCTAAAATTTCTCCTGATCGAGGGTCACTAACGTGAGGTCCATTTGCATTAGGAATTGGAGAAGCTAAATAACGAACTACAGAGTAACGTACATCTTCAGGGCTCCAATCAGGGTCTTCTTCTTTAGTAGGAGCATCTTTAGCGATGATAGCATTTTTAAATCCTGCAGCTTCAAAAGCAATTTGCCAATCTTCAATACCTTGCTTGATGTATTTACGCCATTTTTGAGGAGTAGCTCTATCGATGTAATAAACGATTTGTTTTTTAGGTTCTACTAATTCACCTCTTTTAAACTTTTCTAAATCTTCGTCTTTTACTTCTAAACGCCATCTGTCTAAATAGGTAACTGATTTACTTTTTTGAACATCTAAACCATAATCTGTTTGAGAACTGGTAAACCACCCAACACGCTCATCAAAATAACGTCTTTTCATAGGTGTTTTAGGAAGTAAAATCATAGAGTTGCTTAACTCCATAGTAACAGAACCTACACTTGAATTTGAAGGAGGAGCTGCAGAAATATATGTTTTAACATTTCTAATTTCTATGTTTTGAGGGTAGCTGCTAATTCTATCGATGTAAGATCTAGTCTTATCCATTTTAGAAATTTTGTACTGCTTTCTGCTTCTTTGAGGAAAACCGATTGCTTGTACATCACCTTCAAAAAGAGGACTAGCATCAATTACAGTAGCTGTAGAATCTTTACTAAATGCTTTAATAGGGAAAGCAAATAAAATAGGCTCAAAATTAGAGTTTACAACAGCTTCGTGAACAGGTAAAATAGTATCAGCAACAACATTGTGTGATACAACTTTTAATAAAACTTGTTTTTTGTTTTTTACCCAACGTAATACTTGTGTGTTTTGTTTACCACCACCAAATCCAATTCCGCTAGCGGTTTTGGCGATTCTGGTAACCATTAACATTTCACGATTTAATAACGAATCAGGAATTTCAAATAAAAAGTTAGTGTCTTTTGAGTGTACTTTGAATAACCCTTCGTCGGTTTTGTGTTCTTTGGTAACTACTTTTCCGTAAGGTTGAATACCTCCTTTTTTAGGTTCTGCTTTTTTAGGAGCCTCTTTTTTAGTGTCTTTTTTCTTTTTTCTTTGAGCTTCAGCATTCAAAGAAATTCCAAAAGAGAAAATGATTACTAATAAGGTTGAGAGTAATCTGTTTGTCATTGTGAGTTATTTGATTGATAAAGAGCGAAATTTAGTGAAATTGCTTCCTATAGAATCTTAATTAAATGTTAAAGGATAAAAGTGAGGTGTAAAGGACTTTATAGAATTAACTATAATAGGTATTTTCTTGTGATGAGTTTGTAGATGAAATATAAAAGTAATTGATAATTAACGTACCTTTGCAACGGCATGAGAATAAGACGAGTTTCAGATTGGTTACCTACTACAAATAAGGAGGTTAAGTTACGTGGATGGGATGAATTGGATGTAATTCTATTCAGTGGAGATGCATATGTAGATCATCCATCATTTGGACCTGCAGTAATTGGGCGTATTTTAGAGAGTTACGGCTTGCGTGTGGCGATTGTTCCACAACCAAGTGTACATGATAATTTGCAAGATTTTGAGAAGTTAGGTACACCAAGGTTATTTTTTGCGGTAACAGGTGGTTGTATGGATCCGATGGTTAGTAATTACACAGCTAGTAAACGTCGTCGTGATAAGGATGCTTATACGCCTAACGGAGATAAAGGATTCAGACCTGATTATGCAACTTCAGTATATTCTAAAATATTAAAAGAAAAGTTTCCGGATGTTCCTGTATTGATTGGAGGAATTGAAGCTTCGTTACGTCGTGTTACTCATTACGATTATTGGTCTGATAAATTATTACCAACGATTTTAGAAACTTCTAAGGCAGATATGTTGGTATATGGAATGGGAGAGCAACCACTACGCGAAATTGTTGAGTTGTTACAAAAAGGTGTTCCGTTTTCGAGTTTAAAAACCATTAAGCAAACAGCTGTTTTGTTAGATGAAGCTGAAAAAGTTCCAAAGAATAAGAATTGGGATGATGTAGAAATCAGTTCGCATGAAACTTGTTTGAAGGATAAAAAAGCCTACGCATCTAACTTTAAAGTGATAGAGCAGGAGTCGAACAAATTATATGCACGTCGTATTTTTCAACAAGTTGGCAATAAAAAGTTGATGATAAATCCGCCATTTCCTACCATGACGGAAGAAGAGATTGATGCTTCGTTTGATTTACCATATACACGATTACCACACCCAAAATATAACAAGCGTGGACCAATTCCTGCGTTTGAAATGATTAAGTTTTCTATCAATATTCACCGTGGATGTTTTGGAGGGTGTAGTTTCTGTACTATTTCTGCACACCAAGGGAAGTTTATTGCTAGCCGAAGTCAAGAATCTGTATTAAGAGAGGTGGATCAAGTTGCTCAGATGGATGATTTTAAAGGCTACTTATCAGATATCGGAGGACCTTCTGCAAATATGTACAAGATGAAAGGGAAGGTTCAGGAGATTTGCGACAAGTGCGTTGCTCCATCATGTATTTCACCTGTAATTTGTAGTAATCTAGATACTTCACATAAGCCTTTAACAAAGTTATACCAAGCAGTTGATGCGCATCCAAAAGTGAAAAAATCATTTATTGGAAGTGGAATTCGACATGATATGTTAGTTCCTGAATTCAATAAAAATGCAGATCCTAAAGAATTGGATGCTTATACGGAAGAGGTGATGACTAAACACGTTTCTGGTCGATTAAAAGTTGCACCAGAGCATACGTCAGATCCTGTATTAAAGTTAATGCGTAAACCGTCGTTTAAATATTTCCACTTATTTAAAGAACGTTTTGACCGTATTAATGTAAAAAAGAAATTAAAGCTTCAGTTAATACCGTATTTTATTTCGAGTCACCCAGCTTGTGAGGCGGAAGATATGGCAAATTTGGCGGCAGAAACGAAAGATATGGGCTTCCAGTTAGAGCAAGTTCAAGGGTTTACACCAACGCCTATGACGGTTGCTACGGTAATTTATTATAGCGGATATCATCCATATACATTAAAAGAAGTAAAAACTCCGAAAACTAGAAAAGAGAAGGAAGATCAGCACAAGTTTTTCTTTTGGTATAAAAAGGAGAATAAACAATGGATTAAAGATACACTGAACAAAGTTGGACGTACCGATTTGTTGAAAAAGTTATTGCCAGAAGACACCTCTTGGCGTAAAAACAAGGCAAGAAAAGCCAAAAATACGTTTGACGATACGGTAACATACAAGAAGAGTGATAAACCTTCAAGAAGAAAAAACAAAGGTTTTAAAAAGAAGAGACGATAAAAGAAAAATCCGCTATAAAGCGGATTTTTTTATGCTTCGTTTTCTAAACGGTTTCGTTTCATTTCAAAAGCTTCAGAGGCTTGTTTTATAATAGTTAAGGTATCAGAAGCTCTTACCATAACTTTTTCTAGTTCCTTATCAAGATCTTTAGATTGGATGTCAAATAATTGAACTTCTACCACACCGATTTTTTCGATTAAACTTTTTTGTGTGTTTTTAATGTCTTCCATTTTTATCAAAACGGCGTTCATCGTATCGAGTCTTTTTTGTTCTTGATCTGTCATAATTTTAATTTTTAATTCCTTTAATATATGAAAAAATCAAGAGTTAAACAAATTGACTGTTTTGTAAGGTGTTGGTTTTTAGTGTGATGTTTTGAAATAAACATGGGGAATTATGATGAATAGTACTGTTTTTTAAACGGAGTTTTAGATTAAAATTTAGGGGTGTAATTTACTTACAAACTTTACAATCTTCTTTATCTTGAATTTCTCCCACCAGTTTTCCGTCTTCATTAAGAGATAATCCGCAGCAATCCATAAAACCTTGAGCAATTAATTTACGAGCACGTTGAATTTGAGATTTCGTAGTAGGTAAATTTTGTTTCAAAGTATCAGCAACTTCTTGCTGTTTTAAGCCTTTGATGTCTGATAAAAATAGAGGATCTCTATATTTTTTAGGTAAATCTTGTATGATTGCACGAAGACAATCTTTTTCGGTATGTTCATGCTCTTTTGCATCTGTTTGCGCCTCAAAAATATCAAAATCAACTGTTTGATTGGTGCTTTTAAAGTAATCCATCATCGTATTACGAGCAATAGAGAAAATCCACGGTTTTAGTTTGGTAATATCTTTAAGAGTATGAAGCTTGGTATGAACTTTTACAAAGGTTTCTTGTAAGAGATCATCGGTCACAGTAGTATCCTTCACTTTACTTAAAATAAAGCGTTTTACATCATCAGCATATTTGGTCCAAACTTGTTGTGTAGTCATTATATAAATTTACGAAAAAAGTCACTCTGTGTAAAATGATAGTTGTTGTTTTCATTTTATTCAGAATGACAAAATATTAAAAAGTTGATTTAATTAACAGTTACAGTTGTTACATGTGCAATTTGAGCAGTCACCTGTTTTACATCCTTCGCAAGTACAAGTACATTGATTGTTATTTTTCATGATATATATTTTAGGTTCGTATAGTAGACTGAAAACAGCGCAAAAAGATGCATGATTACGAAAAATATTTTTGAAGCTCTTTTCTAACAGGAATAGGTTTAATTGCTGAAATATTTGAACCTCCTGTGTTTCCTACTGGAACCCAAATTATGGTAAATAAAATTGAAGCAATAGTTCGAAAGAACTGCCCAATAATTTCTTTGATACTGTTTGTTTTTATTCCGTAAATCAACATCCAATAATGAGATAAAGTATGCCTATATACATGTTTTTGTCCCAATATATGAGCATTTTCTAAATGATAAAATGACACTTGAAAGCGATTGCTTTTAAGTGCCTTTTTAGCTAAGATTAATTGATTATAAAATTCTTGCTTTCGTTGTAGTCTTGTCATGATATATTGATTTTATATATCAGACTATATCAAGTAAAAAAAGATGCATTTTTTTTTTTTGTTAAAAACTTTAAATTAGCGTTTTAACTAACTTTAAAATTTATTTATTATGAAAAAAAGAAAGATTATTTTAGGATTATTAATTATGGTATTAGGTCTAGTATCTTGTAATGATAATGAATCTCTTGATACTTTGACGGATACAAAAATGAGTCCAGATGAGTTTTTTTCTAAAGTAGCTGCTATGGATATACAAACATCAAATGATGAAAATGTCATATACATAGATGTTGAGTATGATAAAAAGAATAATACGATTAAGTACCTTGGATCTGTTGAAGCTGAAGCGGATTTTTTTATTTTAGATAGTGAAGAAGAGATACAAAGAAGAGTAGAAGAGAGTGCATACGAAGTAACTTGTAAAGGAGGTACAAGTGAATTTACCAAAGGCTGTGATGGAAAAATTTCTTGTGGTAGATTAATTTATAAATGTTTGCAGTCTGGAGGCTGTGCTACTATTTGTCAAAATAAAATAGTGTATGTTCCGCAAAATAGAACATTTTATATAGAATAAATTTCTGTATTAAATAAAAGCGCCTTAGAGAATATTTTCTAAGACGCTTTTGTTTAGTAAAATCTTGTTTTTAATTCACTTTTTCACCATTTACATAGGTTGCTATCACTTTTGTGTTCGGAATTTCTTTTCCGTCAATAGTCATTATATCCTTATCAAGAATGATAAAATCAGCGACTTTACTTATTTCGATGCTTCCCTTTTCGTTTTCCTCAAAATTAGCATAGGCATTCCAAATAGTCATTCCTTTTAAGGCATTTTTTCTTGATAATGCATTTTCCATTTGATAGCCTTTTTCAGGATACCCTTTTAAATCTTTTCTGATAGTAGCTGCGTAAAAAGTATATAATGGACTCACATGTTCAATAGGGAAATCGGTTCCTAAAGCAACTTTTCCGTATTCTTTTAACAAGTCGTTAAAAGCGTAAGCTCCTTTTATTCTTTCTGATCCTATACGGTCTTCTGCCCAATACATATCAGAAGTGGCATGTGTTGGTTGTATAGATGGAAGTACATTTTTGAATAGATTAAAATCTTTTGCGTCTACTATTTGGGCGTGCTCAATACGCCAACGTCTATCAGTTTTATTTTTTAATACTTCGTTGTAGGTTTTTAACATTACGTAATTGGCAGAGTCACCAATTGCATGTGTGTTCATTTGATAGTCGGAAGCAGCGATTTTCTTAGCTACTTTTTGTAAGTTCTCATACGAGTTAACCAAAGCTCCAAAATGCCCTTTTTTGTCAGAATATTCATCTTTAAGGGCAGCTCCTCGTGATCCTAAAGCACCATCGGAATAAACCTTTACAGAACGAACGTTTAATCTATCAGTTTTAATGATGCCTTTGTTGAGGTAGTAATCAAGGTTTTTTTGATTGTTAGAAATCATAGCGTATATACGCATTTTTAAATCCCCCGTTTTTTGTAAACTATCAATTAACTCAATAACTTCTTTGTCTAAACCAGCATCGTCAACGGTGGTTAATCCTAAATCAAAACAGATTTTTTCAGCATCTTTTAAAGCTTGAATTTGCTCCTTTTTTGATGGTTTTGGATTATTGATAAAATTCATCGCATTGTCAATCAGTACTCCTGTTAGTTTACCATCTTTTTTTATAAACTCTCCACCATCTACTTTAGAATCGGTAGTAATTCCAGCTAAATCAATAGCAGCTTGATTTACCAACATTGCATGACCATCAATCCTGCGAATAGCAACTGGAGTATTAGGGAAAATACTGTCTAATTTTTCTTTGGTAGGAAATTCTTTTACTTCCCAATCATTTTGATCCCAACCACGGCCTGTGATGTAGGTTGTATTCTTTTCTTTTTGAAAATCAATTAACCTTTGTAGTACTTCGTCGTAACTTTCTGTTCCAACTAAGTCTACTTTCTGTTGTTGTAAACCTAATCCGTAAAAATGACAATGTGCATCGATAAACCCGGGGTAAACAGGTTTGTTTTTAGCATCGATAATGTTTAAAGAAGTGTATTTTTCTTGAATTTCTTTATTGTTTCCGATGGCTAAAAACTTTCCATCTCTAATAGCAAAGCTTTCTGCTTTATCAAAATTAGTATTTACGGTATAAGCATTTGCGTTAATGACTAACGTGTCTACTTTTTCTTTTGGTTTACAAGAAAATAGAAGGCTAAATGTTAGTAGTGGAAATAATACTTTTTTCATTAGTGTGTGTAAATTAAATAGGCGATATATAATAACAAAAACTGAAGAGGAACTCGTATAATGGCTATTTTCTTAGATCCAATTGCAGGTTTTTCTCTAAAAACATCCCAAATATGAATAGGCAAAAAAAGCAACATTAAAACAAACATTGCTAAAGCTGCTTGTTTGGTAGTTTGATTAATTAGTAATCCGATACCAATAGCCAACTCTAATAAACCAGCTATATAGTTTATAATTAATTTGGGAAGGAAATTAGGAATAAAGCGATTGAAAATTTTAGGTTTTACAATGTGCATAATCCCTGCAAAGGCAAAAAATATCCCGAAAATAATTCTTAATGCTATGATAAGAGTATCCATGAGTTAAGGTTTTAAAGCTTCTTCGTTGTATAAATATTTATCCATTAAATACACAATACTAGCCATAGAAGCACTTCCTAACTCAAGCTCACGTTTGTTTACTTTGTCAAATGTATCTGTAGCCGCATGATGATAATCGAAATAGCGTTGTGAATCTGGTCGGTAACCTACTAAGGTAACATGGTCGTCTTTTAAAGGTCCGATGTCAGCACCGCCACCTCCAGCAGTAATATCATGTAATCCGTAAGGTGCTAAAAGCTTTTTCCAGCTTTGAACTAATTGCAAGTTTCTTTTATTTGCATCAATAGAAAAACCTCTTGGTGTGTGTCCGCCTGCATCAGATTCTAAAGCACCAATGTGTAATTCACCATTTTCCTTTGCTAAACGAGCATATTCAGTAGCGCCACGTAAACCGTTTTCTTCATTCATGAAAAAGACAATTCGGATGGTGTTTTTAGGTTTGATGTTGTTCTTTTTGAATAAATAAGCAACTTCTAACGATTGTACAATTCCAGTTCCGTCATCGTGTGCGCCTTCCCCTAAATCCCAAGAATCTAAATGTCCGCCAACCACCATAATTTTATCAGGATATTCGCTTCCTTTAATTTCTCCTACAACATTGTGAGAAGGAGTGTCTGGAAGATTTTCACAACTTTGTTTAAAGTAAAATTGTAAGTTCGGGTTTTCTTTTAAATGCTTGCTTAAGTTTTCAGCAGCACGAGAACTAATAGCTGCAGCAGGAATATATTGTTCCTTCGGAATATCACCATATCCCATAGAACCTGTGTGTGGATAATCGTCAATTCCGTTGGTCATAGAACGGACAATAACTGCTTTTGCTCCAAACTTTCCAACTATAGAAGCTCCTCCATAGCGTTGACCTACGCAACCTCCATAAGCTTGAAAGGTATTGATGAGTGTGTTGTCAAAAGCACCGTTAAAGAATACAATCTTTCCGTTAGCTTTATCTCCTAAATTTTTGGCTTCGTCAATGTTTTTAACTTCAATAACTTGTGCGGTAATTCCGCTAGTTGGAGTTGCAATTGAACCTCCTAAAGCACAAATAGGAACATTGATTTTTTCTCCGTTAAATTCATAATTAGCTACTTCTTTTTCTCCGCGCACCCAATGTGGTACCATAATAGGTTGTAACCAAACAGAATCTAAACCAACTTCTTTCATCAATTTTTCTCCCCAAATTACCGATTTAGCGGCTCCTTCAGATCCTGATAAACGGCTTCCGATATTTTGAGTTAGATCACGTAACCACTCATAAGATTTTCCTTCAGTTAATGCAGAACTAAATAATTGTTTTATTTGAACAGAGTCTTGTTTGTACGCTGTTTCACTATAGGTTGTAGTTTGTGTGTCTTGCTTTTGTTCTGTTTTACAAGCAAAGAAAACCATGTTTGTAAGAAGTAAAAAGGTTAGTTTTTTCATTTAGGGTATTAGTTTTAATACCCTAAATGTAAGTTTTATATTTTAAATGCTAGAACAACGTATCAAACTTCCAGGTTAATCCTCCCATTGCTTGAAAACCTTGTACGTTAAAATTATTAAATCGTTGATAACTGTTGTTTAGTACGTTGTTAAGGTTTAAAAACACAGAAAATGAATCGTCAAAATGATATCCTCCGTTAAAGTTTACATCAAAATAGCTTTTTAAATCTGTTGATGTAAAAGTATCGGCAGGTAAAGCGTCATACACACGACCTTTTCTGTTTCCTACAAAGTATAGGTTTGCGCCTGCATACCATTTATCGGTCTTATAAGTTCCGAAAATCTCTCCTTTTATTTTAGGAGTGTTCCAAGCTTCTGTTTCGTTAGTTAACGTGAATTTATTAAACTGTGCATTAGCTCCAATAGTAAGGTTTTTGATACCATCAAAAGCGATTTCACCAAAGAAAGATAACAGTTTAATATCGTCATAAACTACTTTAAAAGAGTTTCCATATTCATATCCGTAGAAAGTAAATCCGTTAGTTCCAGCAATGTTGTCGCCATCAGACTTTGATTGGTTCAAAGCAAAAAACGGATTATTTTCAATATCAGCATAGCTTACTTTTGTGTTATAGCTAAATTGATGATTTAGTTTTCCTCTAATTCCTCCAAAAGCATCAAATTTTTTGTTTGTTTGACGCATATCAAGGGTAGGAGATACGTAAGGGTTATCATCTGTGTAAGATTGGAACATGTTTGTGGTTAAATCACCTGATGCGCCAACAAATACATTTGCAAAATCTTTTACGATAGGATATGAGATTTCGACATCAGGATAAATGAAAAAGTTAGATTCACTATTTTCCGTATCCATAGAAAAATAACTTTTTGCACCTAGTTTAATGGCTAAATCTTGTAGGTTGAACTTGTATGTTGGGTGTACTCCTAAAGTAATAAAACTATAATCGATAGCAGTAATAGCATCGTAAGCATACGCGTAACTTCCTCCTAAATAACTAGCAGTAGTATTTACGTATAAGTCATTTAGTTGACGATGAAAATTATCTAAAGGAAAACGAAACTGAGCATTTCCATCTATCAAAAATTCAGAACTCTCAAAAGAATCAGAAAAATAAGAAATAGCTCCGTTAGCTTCATCTAAATAAGAATCATCTGGTTTTATTTGTCCGAAGATTTTAAAGTGATTATAGCTTTGTGATTCTTCAATAGTACTTAAGGCAAACTCGGTAAACGTAATATTGGTTGGTAAACCATACCAGTTATATTTGTCTTTTTCAGCATCTAAACCTGCAGACCATTGAAAATAGCGTTCTTGTTGTGTGTAATTTAAGTTTAAATCGATGTTGAAAAAAGTACTACTTAGCTCAGTATCTGCAACTGGATCAGAGGATAGTAAAAATTTTACATGAGCTCCTAATTCACTGTTGTAACTTTGGCTACGTCTCATATAGGCTTCTAAGAAAGGAGACAATACATTTCCAAAACCAACAGACACGTAGTTATCGTATAACTTTTCTCTTTTTCCAAGATCTACCTTTTTCATAGTACCACTTTTAGGAATAAAAGTAGAAGCTACAGGAACTGAAAATATTTGATACTCTAACGCTTTTTTCTGAGTTTCTTTTGTGTGTTCAATTACTGGTTTTTGCTTTATTTTAAAGGCATCAGTAATTTTAGGAACATACGAAGTTACTACGTTTACAACTTCTGTTTTTATAATAGTGTCTTTTGCTTTGTTTGTGGCATTTTTTTCTTGTGCATTTGCATAGGCTATCACAAATAAAGCAAGTAAACTTAGGTGCTTTTTCATCGATCTAATCATTTAACTTTCGTTTGTTATTAACAAATTTTAGTTTTGGGTAGTTACTGATTCGTTTGTTTTGGCTTCTTTGTTTTTAATGGTACGAAGTTCATTTTTAGCTTCTTCAATTACATCTTTATACTGAGTAAAGTTTTTAATAATATTCTCTAAGATGTAAGTTGCTTGGTACGCATCTTTTAAAGCATAATAGTTCTTCGCCATGATTATATAGCTTTTTACTCCCCAATATTTGTATGAAGAATAATTAGCAATTAAGTCTTGAACAGCTTTGGTAGAAGCTTCGTATTCTTTGTTCTCATGTAAAAAGAAAGCATTATAATATAAACACTCTGCTTTTAACTCACCTGTAGCTTTTTTACTAGCTTCATTAAAGTATTCTTCGGCAGTTAAAAAGTCATTCTTTTTAAAAGAAGAGCGTGCTAAAATTATTTTTGCGTCTTCAGCAATATTAGTGTCAACCTTACCTGTAGTTAATACTTTTTCAGCATAGATCATTGCGTTAGCATAATCATTTTTGTTGTAATATCCTTTCATTAAATTGCTTTGGGCAAAAATGATGTTTTGTGGATAGTTAGCGTCTTTCTCTAATTGTTGAAGTACTAAAATACCATTATTCCAATCTTGTTTTTCTAAATAAATATTAGCAAGTTTTGTTAATGACTCCTCTGTAAACTCATTCTTGTTTTGTTTTGAAACATAAGAGTAATGAGGAATTGCTTCATCAAATTGCTTAGTATTGTTATAGGCTTGTGCCAAATAAAAATGAGCTTTCAACACATTTATTCCGTTAGGGAATGATTGTAAATACTTGTTGAATCCTTCAATAGCTTTTGGATTGTTGTTTTCTAAGAATTTGTTCTCAGCAGACTGGTAAGTAGCATTGTCTAATTCGGCGTTGGTAACATTAGCAAAAGGTATGTTTTTAACCCAAGCAGCATATTCATCAACTTTTCCTAAATCGATATATACATTTTTAATGTTCGTAACCGCTTGTCTTGCTTCGTTAGAATTTGGATGTTTTGCAACTACTTCTTTATATTTTTCAATAGCTTTTCTATTCTTATTGCTACCGTAGTAT
This sequence comes from Tenacibaculum sp. A30, assembly GCF_051200845.1. NCBI lineage: Bacteria > Pseudomonadati > Bacteroidota > Flavobacteriia > Flavobacteriales > Flavobacteriaceae > Tenacibaculum > Tenacibaculum sp. A30. The sequence continues at coordinate 1,194,803 of NZ_CP195160.1, read as the reverse complement.
AACAGACCTTGACGTAATAACACATTAGGAACGTAATTACTTGTAGGGTAATTGGCTAATAAACGCTCATAGGTTTTTTGAGCTTTTGAGGTATTGTTTGTAGTAGTATATGTAGTAGCTAATTGGAATAAAGCATCATCTTTAAGCTGAGATTCGCTATACTCATTAATCAGTGTTTCTAGATCTTGAATTTTAACATCGTTTTTACCTAAGAAACCATTACTCATTGCTGTTTGATATTGTGCATAATCGGCACCAACACCACCTTCTTGAATTACTTTGTTGTACGCTTTTATAGCATTTGAATAACTTTTTGAAGCATAAAATGCATCTCCTAAACGGTTAGAAGCATCATCATTCAAATCGTTATCATCTATATTTTGATCTAGGAATTGCTGAAAGTATTTCGCTGCATTTGGATAACTTTTTAACTTGAAGTTCGTGTATCCAATTTGGTAGTTAAGCATTTTAGCTTCTTCTATGTCTTTATTGGTAACAGAAAGGAAGCTGTCTAAAGCTTTTTGATAATTTCCTAAAGAGTATTCAGTTTCAGCTAACCAATAAGCACCTTTGTTACTTACAGTTGGGTTTTCTGATTGTGTAGCACTAGTAAAATACGATTTAGCCTCGGCAATTTTATTTTCATTAAATAACTGAATACCTCTGTATAACGATACTTCATTAATAATACTTTTACTTTCAGGAGTTTCAGAAGTGCTTAAAAAGTCTAAAGCACCTTGATAGTCTTGTTGATGTAAGTATGAAGTAACTAATAAATTACTAATTTCAGCTGTATTGGGTGACGTAGGATATTTAGTTAAAAATCCTTTTAAAACATCAGGAACACTTTCGTAAGGGTTACCTTCTTCATAACTCAATTTAGCATAGTTTAACGAAGCGCTTTCTGTTATTTTAGCATCAAAATCCATTTCACTAGCATTTTTAAATGCATTTAAAGCTTCTAGCTTTTTATCTAACTCTAAATAACATTCCGCTAAATGATAGTAAGCATTTTGTGCTACTTTGTTGTTTCCTCCAATAATTTTGTTGAAGTTGCTAATAGCAGTTTCGTAATCTTTTTGTTGATAATAAGCATATCCTAAGTAATAATAGTCCGTATTCGTCCAACGACCATTTTTACCTTTGTATTCTGTTAAGTAAGGAATTGCTTTGTCATATTTTTTAAGGTTGAAATAACTTTCACCTACTATTTTAGAAATTTCAGAAACCTCTTTTTTATCTTGAGTAGTTTCTAATAATTTTTCTCCAATTTGAATTGATTTATCAAATCTTCCAGCTTTAAAACTAATATCTAAAATGTAATAATTTGCTTTAGCTTGGTAGGTAGCGTCGTTGGCTAACTGACTTAAATTGTCTTCAGCTTCTCCAAAGTTTTCTTGTTTGTAAGCAATAAAACCGTAGTAATAACGAGCGTCATTACCGTAAATAGGATTCCCTAATAACGATTGAAAGCGAGATTTAGCATCTTTTAAATAATTAGAAACTAAAAGTGCATATCCCATTTTATAGTTCAACTCGTCTCTTTCTTCTGGACTCAGTAACTTTTCATTTACTTTTTGATACCATTTTAAAGAATGCGCCGCCTTTCTGTTAGCAAAATAATAGTTACCTACATTTAAGTACGCTTTTTCTCTTTTGTTATTGTAAGGATAGTTTTCAACGAATTGAATAACTCTATTGTCAGCATCATCTTGCTGTAGCTTTATAGCGCACATCGCATCATAATAATCAGCATCTGCTTTTAGGTTAAGATGTTCTTTTGAATTGTGTGAAATCTTTCGGAAAATTTCTTGAGACGCAGCGTATGCTTTATTATTATACAAACGCATTGCTTTATGAAAATCGGCATTAGAATGACTATTTATAGCCGATTCTTGTGCCGTTATTATCGTTGTAAAGGTTAAAAAAAGAAATAAAAAGCAGCTTTTTTTGAAACAATTAACTCTCATATTTTTTAGTTATCTAGAAACTATAACGTTAGTTTTTTATTTTTGTTGGGAGACATTTTATCAAAAGTAAGAAATGTTACAGAATTACGTTATAAAATTTTAGATTTGTAAAAAACATATACTCCATGGAAAATCCTGTTTTACATCTTGAAAATGCTGATATTTATCAACAAGACAATTTAGTGCTGTCAAAAGTAAATTTTACGTTGAATAAAGGTGATTTCTATTACTTAATCGGAAAAACAGGAAGTGGTAAAAGTAGTTTGTTAAAAACCTTGTACGGAGATTTACGTTTACAGCGTGGTTTAGGTAATATTGTTGATTTTGACTTAAAGAAGATAAAGGAAAAAGACATTCCGTTTTTAAGAAGAAAACTAGGAATCGTTTTCCAAGATTTTAAATTGTTGAATGACAGAAGTGTTTTTGAAAACTTAGAGTTTGTTTTAAAAGCTACAGGTTGGAAAGATAAAACCGAGATGAAAAACAAAATTAATGAGGTTTTAGACAAAGTAGGGATGAAGGAAAAATACTACAAACAAACCTTCGAACTTTCAGGTGGAGAACAGCAACGTGTAGCAATAGCAAGAGCATTATTAAATGATCCTGAATTAATATTAGCAGATGAGCCTACAGGAAACTTAGATCCGAAAACTTCACTTGAAGTTATGGAGTTATTAAATGAAATTCATCAAAGTGGAAAAACAATTTTAATGGCAACTCACGACTATCAATTAATTGTAAAGTTTAAACAGAAAGTGATTAAGTGTGAAGGCGGAGAGTTGTTTGAAGTAGTTCAGCAAGCGGTATAGTATAAAAAAACAAACCCACTTCAAGAGGATGAAGTGGGAAAATTGCTATGAAAAACTATGAAAAGAAACACTACTAATGTTTCTCTACTATAAAGACGTTTAGATTCTGAAAATCTTACATTAGTGCAATAACTTTAACATTTTTTTATAAAAAAATCCTGAACAAATAATTGCTCAGGACTTTTAAAATTATGTGCTCTTAATTTCTTAGAAATTTAAAGCAGCATTGTTGTTTTTAACAGCTTCAGCTGAAGAAGTTAAAGCTTCTTTTTCTTCAGAGCTTAAGTTAATTTCAACGATTTTTTCAATTCCGTTTTTACCTAATACTGCTGGCACACCAATACATAAACCAGATAAACCGTATTCACCTTCTAATAAAGCAGAACAAGGGAAAATCTTTTTTGTATCACAAGCAATTGCTTGTACCATTCCAGATACAGCAGCACCAGGAGCATACCAAGCAGAAGTACCTAATAAACCTGTTAAGGTAGCACCACCAACTTTAGTGTCTTGTTTTACTTGTTCTAATCTTTCTTCTGATAAGAATTCAGATACAGGAACAGAGTTACGAGTAGCTAAACGAGTTAAAGGCACCATTCCTTTGTCAGAGTGACCACCGATAACCATTCCGTCAACATCAGAAATAGGAGCTTCTAAAGCTTCTGCTAAACGATATTTGAAGCGAGCAGAATCTAAAGCACCACCCATACCGATAATTCTGTTTTTAGGTAATCCAGTCGCTTTGTGTACTAAATATGTCATAGTATCCATTGGGTTAGATACTACGATAATGATTGTATTAGGAGATTGCTCAACTAAACTAGCAGCTACTGTTTTTACGATACCAGCATTGATTCCTAATAACTCATCACGAGACATTCCTGGTTTACGTGCAATACCTGAAGTAATTACACAAATATCAGATCCAGCAGTTTTGCTATAATCTCCAGTAGTACCTGTAATTTTAGTATCAAAACCATTTAGAGAAGCAGTTTGCATTAAATCCATTGCTTTACCTTCAGCAAAACCTTCTTTAATATCAACTAAAACAACTTCAGAAGCGAAATTTTTAATAGCAATGTACTCAGCACAACTTGCACCTACAGCACCTGCTCCTACAACTGTTACTTTCATTTTATATGTATTTTTTTGTAATTAATATGTTTATAAGTGCGCATTACGCACAAGATGCACAAAAATAGGTATTTGGCTATGGATATAAAAGAAAAACCCGTTGATATTTCAACGGGTTTTTATGTAGTATATATTTTAAGAAATATTTTATCTAAAACTAAACGCAATACCTGCATTTACAGAGTTGTATTCTTGTAGGGTATAACTTCCGAAGATTTTAAAGAAACCTAAGCTTAAACGAGCACCTAAGGTCGTGTTAAAACCACCAGCATTATTTTTAAGTTTTAGAGGATCAGTTATAGTCTCTTGAACTGTTGGTTGAAGAGGGTTACCAGTTTCGTATGTTAATGTGTAGTCTCCTAACATATTTAACTTTGTACTACCACCATTGTAACCTACACCTCCATAGATGTTAATTACAGGAAAGTTTAACGAAGCGATTGCCTGAACGGTGTACGAGTTTAATTTGAACTCAGCTGCTGCGTCTCTGGTAGAAACTTCTCCATCAACATTACCAATAGTATAATCTACATTCATATTTGTATAACCAGCTAATAAAGAAACATGCAAAGGAGTTTTATCCATTGGACCAAACCAATCGGTAATTTCTTTCTTTACACCAATACCAAATAATCCTCCTTTTACATCGTCAGAACCTACTTGAGGTACGTATCTAACCATTGCTTCAAGTTTAAAAGGAAGTCCAACACCTACTTGAATAGATGGTGCAGGAACAGCGTTTGCAGGTAGGTCTTCTTTAATACCTTCTGGCATGGTAAAGTTAGCTTCAACAGTTTCTCCCTCAATGGTGGTTGTGTAAGTTAATTCAGCAGGAGCCATTGAATTGCTACCAGCAACTGTAGCTGTAGTGTTTTGGTTGTAAGTTGTGTTGCTCGATAAACCTAGTTTGGTTAAATTAAAAATTTCATCCTTTTCAGGGATAAAAGAAAGGTTTGCGCCAATTGTAATATCGAAACCAAATTTTTTGTGAACTTTAGCCGTGTGATACCAACCATTATTCATGCTGTAAATGAATCCTTTCATAGCAGGATCTAAATAAGCGTTTGTTAATTTGCTAGCGTCATCTTTGGCTAGTAAGAGAGTTTCTAATTCCTGAGCTTTAACACTAAAGCTTACCATTAAAGTTAAAAGTGGTAAAAGAATTTTTTTCATAATTGTAGGTTTTTTAACGGGGTAAAAATATAAAATAAAAAAAAGCCCAATAATTTTATTGGGCTTTTTTATAGTTAAGAAATTGGTTTAAGCATCAATATTTGCATATTTAGCATTTTTTTCAATGAAATCTCTACGAGGCGGAACTTCATCTCCCATTAACATAGAGAAAATTCTATCAGCTTCAGTTAAATTATCAATAGTTACTTGTCGTAAGGTTCTGAATTCAGGATTCATAGTTGTATCCCATAATTGTTCAGCGTTCATCTCTCCAAGACCTTTATAACGTTGAATAGAAACTCCACCACCCATTTTTTGAGCGATTAAGTCACGTTGGTTATCATCCCAAGCGTACTCACGCTTTTGTCCTTTTTTAACTAAATATAAAGGAGGAGTAGCAATGTAAATATATCCTTGTTCAACCATTTCGCGCATATAACGGAAGAAAAACGTTAAAATTAAGGTAGCAATATGCGAACCATCCACATCGGCATCACACATAATTACTACTTTATGGTAACGTAGTTTTGTTAAGTTTAATTCGCGAGGATCTTCTTCTGTACCAATAGTAACCCCTAAAGCAGTAAACATGTTTTTGATTTCTTCATTTTCAAAAACTTTGTGCTGCATTGCTTTTTCTACGTTTAAGATTTTACCTCTTAATGGAAGAATAGCTTGGAAATTACGATCACGACCTTGTTTTGCAGTACCACCTGCCGAATCACCCTCTACTAAGAAGATTTCGCATTCTGCAGGATCTGTTTCTGAACAGTCAGATAATTTACCAGGTAAACCACCAATACTCATCACAGTTTTACGTTGCACCATTTCGCGAGCTTTACGAGCTGCGTGACGTGCTTGTGCTGCTAAAATTACTTTTTGTACAATGGTTTTAGCATCATTCGGATTTTCCTCTAAGTAATCTGTTAACATTTCAGATACTGCTTGTGATACAGCTGAAGTTACTTCACGGTTACCTAATTTGGTTTTAGTTTGTCCTTCGAACTGAGGTTCAGCAACTTTTACCGATACTATGGCAGTTAATCCTTCACGGAAATCATCTCCTGAAATCTCAAATTTTACATTTTTAAGCAAACCAGAATCATCCGCATACTTTTTTAAAGTATTTGTTAATCCACGACGGAAACCAGATAAGTGGGTACCTCCTTCGTGTGTGTTGATGTTGTTTACATAAGAGTGTAGATTTTCAGCATACGAATCGTTGTATACCATTGCTACTTCAACAGGAATTCCGTTTTTCTCTCCTTCCATAGCAATTACATCTTGAATAATTTGTGTTCTTGTTCCGTCTAAGAACTTTACAAATTCTGATAAACCTTCTGTAGAATGGAAAACTTCTGAAATGTCATTTCCTTCATCATCTTGTTCACGTTTATCGGTAAGTGTAATGGTAATACCTTTGTTTAAGTATGCTAATTCGCGCATACGAGTAGCTAAGGTATCATAATTGTACACGATGGTTTGCTGAAAGATAGATCTGTCAGGTAAAAAGGTAACTTCAGTACCCGTAATATCAGTTTCACCAATAGTTTTTACAGGGTATAACGATTTACCGCGTTCGTATTCTTGTTGCCAAACTTTTCCTTCTCTGTATACGGTTGCTTTTAAGTGATCAGAAAGTGCGTTAACACACGATACTCCAACCCCGTGTAAACCTCCAGATACTTTATAAGAATCTTTGTCAAATTTACCTCCGGCACCAATCTTGGTCATTACTACTTCAAGAGCAGAAACGCCTTCTTTCTTGTGTAATCCTACCGGAATACCACGACCGTTATCTCTAACGGTGATAGAATTATCTTCATTAATGTCTACCGAAATCGTATCACAATGACCTGCTAAAGCTTCATCAATAGAGTTATCTACTACCTCGTATACTAAGTGGTGTAAACCACGTACACCAACATCACCAATATACATGGACGGACGCATACGTACGTGTTCCATTCCTTCCAGTGCTTGGATACTATCGGCGGAATAATTATGTTTTTTTTCTTCGCTCATTATCAAGTGAATTAAATTAAAGTCTTTTCGTGAAAAAATCGCCCGAAAGCGACTTTTGTAGTCTTACAAATTTACGATTTTTTAACCTCAAAATAAAGTTTTTAAGCGTTTTTGAGTTAGAATTATTAACATTTGTTAAAAAGCTAAAAACGTGTTAAAACGCTTAAAAATGAGTTTAAACAGTGTGTTTTATGTTTTTATACTTGGTGTAGAAAGTAGACTTTAGAAAAGTGGCTTAAAAGTCATTTAATGAGTTGGGTTGAAAATGAATTTAGTAGTAAAAAGAGTAAAAAAGGTTGCGTTTTAGATGTAAAACGGTATACTAAACTCTTGTTGTTGTTTTAATAAAGTTGTAGGAGAAATTCCATATTCCTTTTTAAAACAATTTGAAAAATAAGAAGAGCTGCTAAAGCCAACATCTATAGAGGTTTGATTAATGTCTGATGTGCCATCTGTAATTGAATTGACAGATTTTATAAGTCTGAATTCTTTTAATATTTGATTGATAGATTTTCCTGTAATTGCTTTACAATTTCTATATAGTTTGGTTTTACACATCATCATTAATAAAGCAATGTTAGGGATATTAAAATGAGGGTTTTGATAATTTTTTGAGATTACATCTAGTAAAGAGTGTAAAAAGTTTTCAGTTTCGGGGTTTAGTTTTAAGTAGGCATTGTTTTGCTTAAAATCTATATGTTCTGAATAAGTGTTTAAATCTTCTATTTGTGATGAAATAATAAGTTGTTTTTTTGTTTTTAGAAAATAAAGAAATTCAATTAGTCTATTAATATTTGCAGTTGAAGCAATGCTTTCTTGGTTGTTTTTGTTAGGAAAAAGTATAATTTTAACAGGAAAATAATCGATTCTTTTATAGAGCTTTTTTTGAATAGCAATAGAGCAGTCAATTGCTTTTTTATAAGAAGTAAAAGAGGCTAAAAAACCTTCTTCTTTGGTTTTAATTTGATAACCTTTGTAAGAGTTAATTAAGTTTTCAATAATTGTTTTTTTATAAAATAAAACATTTTTAGCGTTACTTTCTTGAAGTTTACATATTAGTGTTTTCTTATTAAATGTTTTTGCTAAAAATAGAATAGAATGTTTATTTGAATTGTAATGAGTTTCAGACTGTATTCTTTTAAGTTGTTGTTCTCTTTTTAGAAGCGCATAAGCTAAATGTCTATTAACCGAAGTAATTTTATAGGGTTGTATGTTTATAGATTTGTAATACAAGCTTTTTATAGACTTTTTATCGGTAGCTTTTATTAGAAAAAACACACTGTTTTTTTTGTAATCAACCCAACAATTAATGCATTTTTTGAAAAGTGTTAGTTGAAGTTTAGAATAAAAAGCAATAGCTAAGTCAACTGCTGTTTTATTCTTGGTTATATGTTGAATTAAATAAACAGACATATGTAAAGTTAACAAATGCTTAGAGTTCTTTTTGTTAACTTGCTGTTAAAGAGGTAAAAGCTTGTTTTTAATAAGGAGAAACCTTTAAATTAAAAAAGCATTTGGTAATGCTACCAAATGCTTTTTTAATTTTACCTTGTAAAGTCAAGTTTAAGTAGTTGTTAGTTTAGTGGATGTTTCCGTCGTAGTCTAATTTTAAGTTTTTCTTATCCCCATCTTTTCTTATTTGAACTTTAAAGACTTGTTTAGCTTTCCTGTCATCTCTGTAGGTAACAAGAAATATGTCTTTATGTATAATCCATCCAGGATATTTGTTGTTAATAGCGTCTCTAACTGTTCTTGGAAGTAGAATGTTTTTATAGCGCTCTATAGAACTCATGATTTTTCCGTTAGAATCATAAGTAGCAGTAATTAACCCTGAGGTTCCTCCTTCTTTTTTGGTCTTAAAAATAACTTCATAAGCCTCAAACTCTCTGTCGAATATAGGTAACTCTGTAATGTCATACCTAGCTGCTTCGTTTTGTAAGTTTACAACTAATTCAGGTGTGTCTTCATGTTGAACTTCTTTAAGATAACTTAAATTTAAAGGTTTAATGGTAACGGGTTCTAAAATAATGTTCTTTTGAATATCATTTTGGGAATAAACTAGGCTGGTAAGACCTAGAAAAAGTAAACCAAATACTAATTTTTTCATGGTACTAAGTTTTATGGTTAAATAATTAATTAAGGAGTGTGAGCAATGGTTAATTTAAGGGTGTAACAAAATTAAGGACTAGGCTTAGATAGGAATATTAAAATTGTTCATTTTACTATTAAAAATGATTCAAGAGGAAGTTTTAAAATAAGGTTTAACAAAGTATTAAGATTGGTAAAAAAGAAAAATCTCGCTTAGGCGAGATTTTTACACAACTAAAATTTAAACTAAGATATTTCTTAGTAAGCGTCTTCGTGTACAGCTTTAATAGCTCTACCTGAAGGTTCGTTTTGGTTTTGAAAGCTTTCATCCCAAGCTAGTGCTGTAGGGGTGCTACATGCAATAGATGGTACTGAAGGTACCGTTAAAGCAGCAGCTTCGCTAGGGAAATGCTCTTCGAAAATTGAACGGTAGTAATATTCTTCTTTTGCTCTAGGTGTTTGAGTAGGGAAACGGTGTGCAGCGTTTTCCATCATTTCATCGGTAACTGCGGTTTCAACTACTTGTTTTAAGGTGTCAATCCAGTTATAGCCAACTCCGTCAGAGAATTGTTCTTTTTGTCTCCAAGCTACTTCTTTTGGTAAATAACTTTCAAAGGCTTTACGTAATACCCATTTTTCCATACGTTCTCCGTTAATCATTTTGTCTTCTGGGTTAATACGCATCGCAACATCCATAAATTCTTTATCTAAGAACGGAATACGTCCTTCAATTCCCCAAGCCATTAAGCTTTTGTTAGCACGTAAGCAATCGTATTGATATAACTTATCTAATTTTCGTACTGTTTCTTTATGGAATTCTTCAGCATCTGGTGCTTTGTGAAAGTATAAATAACCTCCAAAAAGTTCGTCAGCGCCTTCACCAGATAAGACCATTTTTATTCCCATTGATTTAATTACACGAGCCATTAAATACATAGGCGTAGAAGCGCGAACAGTAGTGATGTCATAAGTTTCTAAGTTGTAGATTACATCTTTTATAGCATCCAACCCTTCTTGAATGGTAAAGGTAATTTCATGATGAATAGTACCTATATGTTCTGAAACTTTTTTTGCTGCAGCTAAATCAGGAGATCCATCTAACCCTACAGAAAATGAATGTAGTTGCGGATACCATGCAGCATCTTTATCATCTGATTCTATACGTTTAGCAGCATATTTTTTAGCAATAGCTGAGGTGATAGAAGAATCTAGTCCTCCAGATAATAAAACTCCGTAAGGTACATCACTCATTAATTGACGGTGAACTGCAGCTTCTAAAGCATCACGTACTTCGTCAATAGATGTTTGGTTATCTTTAACAGCTTCATACTCCATCCAATCACGAGAATACCATCTTTGTAATCCATCCTCACGAGTGTAATAATGTCCAGGAGGAAAAACTTCAATTTTGTTGCAAACTCCCTCTAAGGCTTTTAATTCAGAAGCAACATAAAAAGTTCCGTGTTTATCCCATCCCATGTATAAAGGGATAATTCCCATATGGTCACGAGCTACTAAATATTCGTCGGTCATAGAGTCATATACTGCAAAACCGAAAATTCCGTTTAGGTCGTCTAAAAACTCAACACCTTTTTCTTTGTATAAAGCTAAGATAACTTCGCAATCAGATTGTGTTAAGAATTCGTGTTGTTGTTTTAACTGTTTTCTAATCTCTTTGTGGTTGTATATTTCTCCGTTAGCAGCTAACACAAATCTACGGTCGTAACTAAATAGAGGTTGTTGTCCTGAAGCAGGATCAACAATAGCTAGTCGCTCGTGAGCCATTATTGCTTTTTCATCACTATAAATACCACTCCAATCTGGACCTCTATGACGAACTTTCTTAGCCATTTCTAAAATTTGAGGTCTTAATATATCTGAAGGTTGTTTTAAATCAAACGCACATACAATTCCACACATAATTTCTGTTTTTAATTAATTATTGCAATGCAAATAAACTAATCATGTTGTTTTGTGTAAATGATATTTTTGTTTTCAGTTTTAATTTTAAACTTAAAACTAAAAAAAAAGGGTTATTTGTAATTGTTTTTTAAGATAAAAGTTATTGTTGCTTGATTTTTTTAGCAAAAGGTTGATGTGTATAAAGTTAGGTTGAAGAGGTAAGAGACACACAGATTATTATTGTTAAAGTTTATGATTCTTTACTTGGACTAAAATATATTTGCCGCGGTTTTTCTTTGAAGAAAAGAAAATTAAAAGGGAATTAGGTGAAAATCCTAAACTGTACCCGCAACTGTAAGCTACGTCTATTCTAAATAGATACTTATTATTTCTTACACCACTGTTTTTTTACGGGAAGGTAGTAATAAGATGTTAGTCAGGAGACCTGCCGAAATTTTATTTGTTGTTGTCCTTTCGGGATTAAGAGGATGAACAATAATACACACAAGCATTTAAAAAGTTTAATGTTTGGAAGTGTTTTTATTTTCTGAAATTTTAAATTAATTATAAAGATGATACGTATTTACAGTATTGCATTGTTATGTTTATTCATGACATTTTTTTCTTGTTCAAGTGATTCAACAAAACATGAACCAACCCCAATTTATGATAATTCTTTTATTGTAGGTTATGAAGGTGAAGGAACAGTAATTGGGCACTTAGATGAAGATCAGGTTTTTACACCTAATGTGTATGAATCGTTAAACAAAAACACAATTTCTTTTTCAGAATATGAAAACAAACTATTTACAGTATCACAATCAGGTCCTGATTTTGTTACAAAATTTGATTTGCAAAATTTAGCTGTAGAAAAAGTAGTAACAACTTCTGCGGTTACTGATCCTTCGTATTTAACAATGTTTTCTGAAACTGAAGGGTTAATGATTTCAACTGCTGGAAGTGGAAGAAGCAAAACATACAGCTTGTCATTTTTCAATATAAATGAAGGCATAAAAGATAAGATAGAAGGAATTTCAGATAAGGTATTGTTTTCTAAGTCGGGACTTTTAGTAGATGGTGAAAATATGTTAATTGCTGACGATAAAGAGTTGAAAGTATTAAACCTTAAAGATAAGTCATTAAAAACAGCAGTAACATTTGAAGATGTTATTTCAGGAATTTTAAAAGATAAAAACAACCAGATTTGGGTTGGAACTGAAAAAAGAGTAGGTGAAAAAGCACAATTTGTAAGTCTTGCAAATGATTATTCTGTAGCAGAAACAATTACTCTAGATGGGGTTAATTTGTATAAAACAAGCATGCTTACAATGAACTCTTCAAGTAATACTATTTATTGGGTTGAGGTGAATACAGGTTCAATTCATCGTTTTAATACAGAGAGCAAAGAAGCAACAGAGTTTGTCAATCCGATGATGGATGGAGTGATGCTTACTACCATCGTAAGAGAGCATCCTACAACAGGAAAAATATATGTTTTAGGAGCAGAAGATTTTTTTGATACAGATAAAAGTATGTTAGTAATTTATAACGAAGATGCTTCTGTTTTTAAAACGGTAAAAGGAGTAGGAAATTCACCTATAGATATATTCTTTTCTAAAGAAGATTTTTCAATTAACTAATTTGCTTTTTGTTACGAGCTAATTTTTTTAATCTAAAAAAATTTGTCAATTCAAAATCACTTTATACATTTGCATCATAATGATGAATCAACAATTAAATAACTGGTGGTGGAAAACTCATAACTTACGTTAGTGAGACCATCTTGTTATATCTATAATACAACGAAAAGGCTTATCTCATGATAAGCCTTTTTTGTTTTTATACATCAAACTAAAATGAAAAAAATAAAATTTAAAACAATAGCAAAAAAACAATTGGCAGATATGGTTACGCCAGTAAGTTTGTACTTAAGAACTAGAGATAAGTATGCAAATAGTTTGCTGTTAGAAAGTTCAGATTATCACAGTAAAGAAAATAGCTATTCATTTTTATGTATAGAACCTTTGGTTACAATTAAGGCAGAAAATGATGAACTGTTGTTGTTTTATAAAAAAGAAGAAAAGAAAAGAGAATCTATACAAAGAGATTTTTATGAAAAGTTTGATGTATACAGTAATTTGATTGAAGTAGATTGTTCAGAAGAAATCAAATCATTCAACGGACTGTACGGGTACACCACTTTTGATGCGGTTCAGTATTTTGAAACCATAAAGTTTAACTCAAAAAAATCGCCTTCTAACATCCCATTATTACAATACAGTTTTTTCCGATTTATTGTGGCTATTAATCATTTTAAAAATGAAATGATTTTGATAGAAAACATACCAGAAGGAGAAGAGTCTCGATTATCAGAAATTGAAAACTTGGTAAATTCTCAATCGTTTGCTCAATATGATTTTACTTTTCAAGGAGAAGAAACTTCTAACATTACAGATGAAGAATTTAAGCAAAATGTAGTAAAAGCAAAAGAACACTGCAAGAGAGGAGATGTTTTTCAGTTGGTACTATCACGTCAATTTCAACAACAGTTTAAAGGGGATGAATTTAATGTGTATAGAGCTTTGCGTTCCATTAATCCGTCACCTTATTTATTCTATTTTGATTACGGAAGTTTTAAGTTGATGGGGTCTTCACCAGAAGCACAAATCAAGATTGATGAAGGTCAAGCAGTAATCAACCCAATTGCAGGAACTTTTCGAAGAACAGGAGATGATGAGAAAGATAGAAAGCTAGCAAAAGAGTTGGCAAATGATCCAAAGGAAAATGCAGAACATGTAATGTTGGTTGATTTAGCACGAAACGATTTAAGTAAACACGCCACTAACGTAACTGTGGAAACCTATAAAGAAGTACAGTATTTTAGTCATGTAATTCATTTGGTGTCAACAGTGACAGGTAAAATCACAGGAAACCCTATAGAAATTGTAGGAGATACGTTTCCTGCAGGAACATTAAGTGGAGCTCCAAAATACAAAGCCATGGAATTAATTGATACCTATGAAAATCAAACTCGTGGATTTTACGGAGGATGTGTTGGTTTTATAGGGTTGAACGGAAATGTAAATCAAGCCATTGCGATTCGTTCTTTTGTGAGTAAAAATAATACCTTGTTTTATCAAGCAGGAGCAGGAATTGTAATTAATTCAAAAGAAGAAAACGAACTACAAGAAGTAAATAACAAATTAGCCGCATTAAAAAAAGCATTAGTGTTAGCAGAAAACATATAAGATGGATATACTAATTTTAGATAATTACGACTCATTTACCTACAATCTGGTACATTATGTAGAAGATATCACAGGAAAGTTACCTGATGTATATCGTAACGACGAAATTTCTGTAGAAGAAATTAAAAATTATGATGCTATTATTCTTTCGCCAGGACCAGGGATTCCTGATGAAGCAGGTATTTTAAAAGAAACCATAAAAACGTATGCAGGTAAAATTCCAATTTTTGGAGTTTGCTTAGGTTTGCAAGCAATTACTGAAGTTTTTGGAGGAGAGTTAGAAAATTTAAGTGAGGTTTTTCACGGAGTTGCTACAGAAATGAAAGTAACCAAGAGTGATACAGTTACTTTTAAAGATATTCCAGAAACATTTGAAGCAGCTCGTTACCATTCATGGATCGCTTCTCATATTAATTTTCCAGAGGAATTAGAAGTAACAGCAATTGATGAAGATGGAGGAATTATGGCATTACGTCATAAAGAGTTTGCTATTGAAGCAGTACAGTTTCACCCGGAAAGCATTTTAACTCCAGAAGGAAAAAAGATGCTTCAGAATTTTATTGCTTTTGCCGAAAGCCAAAAGCCAAAAGCTTAAAGCCATTGACATGAAAAAAATACTAAACACCCTATTTGAACAAAAGCGATTGACTAAAGAACAATCGAAAGAAGTATTGATAAACATCGCACAAGAAAAATACAATGCTTCACAAATAGCTGCATTTATTACCGTGTTTTTAATGCGTCCAGTTTCGGTAGATGAATTGTCAGGGTTTAGAGAAGCTTTGTTGGAGTTAGCGATTAAAGTAGATTTATCTGATTTTAATACCATTGATTTGTGTGGAACAGGAGGTGATGGAAAAAACACCTTTAATATTTCAACATTAACTTCATTTATTGTTGCAGGAACAGGGAATAAAGTAGCAAAACATGGGAATTATGGAGTTTCTTCTGCATCGGGATCGTCTAATATGTTAGAGTTTTTAGGATATAATTTTACAAACGATGAGTCAACTTTAAAGCGTCAGTTAGACGAAGCAAACATTTGTTTTTTACACGCTCCGTTATTTCATCCAGCTATGAAGGTAGTGGCTCCCATCCGTAGAGAATTAGGGGTCAAAACATTTTTTAATATGCTAGGTCCTTTGGTAAACCCGAGTCAACCACAAAATCAGTTAGTAGGTGTGTTTAATTTAGAGGTTGCTAGAGTGTATAATTACATGCTACAACAATCAAATGTAAACTATGGCGTGGTACATGCATTAGACGGATATGATGAAATTTCATTAACAGGAGATTTTAAATTGTTTACTAAAGAAGCAGAGCAACAAGTTTCTCCATCTGATTTAGGACAAAAGCAAATCGTTCCATCCGATATTTTTGGGGGCAATACAGTTAAAGAAGCTGCCGAAATATTTGTGAATATTATAAATGGAAAAGGAACAGAAGCACAGAATAATGTTGTGTTGACAAATGCTGCCTTTGCCTTAAAAACTATTGATAAACATAAGAGCTTTGAAACTGCTTTTGAAGAGGCAAAAGATTCGTTGTTAGGGTTAAAAGCAAAAGAATGTTTACATTCTTTAATTACGAATAACTAATTCATAATTAAAAAATCATAATTTATAATTGAGATGACAATACTAGATAAAATCACTGAATTTAAAAAAAGGGAAGTAGCAAAAATAAAAGCTGAGGTTCCAGTTAAAAAATTAGTGGAAAGTCCGAATTTTAAAAGACAGCCAATTTCACTAAAAAAATCATTGTTGGATCCGTATTCAACAGGAATTATAGCAGAATTTAAACGTCAATCACCTTCTAAGGGAATTATCAACGATAAAGTAACGGTTTCTGAAGTTGTTGAAGGATATTTAGATGCTAACGTTGCAGCATTATCGATTTTAACAGATACCTCATTTTTTGGAGGTACGATGGCAGATTTGATGGAAGCAAGAACAATCAACGAGCAAAAACCTATTTTAAGAAAAGATTTTATTGTTGATGGATTTCAAATTGTAGAAGCCAAAGCTATTGGTGCTGATGTAATTTTACTAATAGCGACTTGCTTAACAGCACAAGAATTAAAAAACTACGGACAATTAGCTCATGATTTAGGATTGGAAGTCTTGTATGAAGTGCATACCCAAGAGGATTTGGATAAGATAGGGAGTTTAGACGACAAGATTATAGGAATCAATAATCGTAACCTAAAAACATTTGAGGTGGACTTGGAAAACTCAATAGCTTTGGCAAGTCAAATTCCTACAAGTGCAATAAAAGTTTCTGAAAGTGGAATTTCTAATCCAAGAATAATTACAGGGTTAAAAGAATACGATTTTCAAGGTTTTTTAATAGGAGAAAACTTTATGAAAACAGAAAATCCAGGTCAAGCATGTCAAGAGTTTATTAATCAAATACGATAAAAGCCCACCCCAACCCTCCCAAAGGGAGGGAGTATAAACAAAAAAAAAATATCAATGAAAACTAAGTTAGGAGATAAGCATAAGGGTCTACAGTATCCCCCTTCGGGGGCTCGGGGGCTTAAAGTTTGTGGAATGAAGTTTATAGAAAATATTCAGCAAGTAGCTGAATTACAACCTGATTATTTAGGGCTTATTTTCTATGAAAAATCACCAAGAAATTTTGAAGGAATTATTCCTGATTTACCTAAAGGAATTAAGAAAGTTGGTGTTTTTGTTAATGAGTATGTAGAAATAGTAGTTTCATTGATTGAAGAATATAAACTGGATGCAATTCAGCTACATGGAGATGAAACTGTTGAGTATATCAAGCAACTAAAAGAAGGGCTACGTCAAGCTGATCTTGATTCAGCTTCTCATAAGAAGAATCCGAGACAAGTTAGGAATGATGTAGAAATTATTAAGGTGTTTGGTGTCAAAGATGAGTTCAATTTTGAAACCTTAAAACCTTATGAGGAAGTGGTTGATTATTTTTTGTTTGATACCAAAGGGAAAGAACGAGGTGGGAATGGAATAACATTCAATTGGCAAATTTTGGAAGATTATAATTCAACAAAACCTTACTTTTTAAGCGGAGGAATAGGTTTAGAAGAAATAGATGAATTGCAATCGTTTTTTAAAAGAGAAGCATCTCAATATTGTTACGCCATTGATGTAAATAGCAAGTTTGAGACAAAACCAGGAGTAAAATCAGTAGAAAAATTACAGAAGTTTAAGGCATTTTGCCAAGAACTTACAGCTAAAAGCTAATCATATGAAATTTCAACCAGACAATAACGGATATTACGGACAATTTGGAGGAGCATTTATTCCAGAATTGTTATACCCAAACGTAAAAGAATTAGAAGATAATTATATACAAATTATAGAATCAGAGGAGTTTCAAACAGCATACAAAGATTTGTTGAAGCATTATGTAGGGCGTCCAAGTCCATTGTATTTAGCAAAAAGATTATCAGAAAAGTATGGAGCAACTATTTATTTAAAAAGAGAAGATTTAAATCATACAGGCGCGCATAAAGTAAACAATACCATTGGTCAAATTCTAATCGCAAAACATTTAGGAAAAACTAAAATTTTAGCAGAAACAGGTGCAGGGCAACATGGAGTGGCTACAGCTACAGTATGTGCCTTAATGGGATTAGAATGTGTTGTTTTCATGGGAGAAACCGATATTAAACGTCAAGCGCCGAATGTAGCCCGTATGAAAATGTTGGGGGCTAAAGTAATACCAGCAACTAGTGGAAGCAAAACACTGAAGGATGCTACGAATGAAGCAATTCGTTATTGGATTCAGCATCCAGATACCTATTATTTAATTGGTTCTGTGGTAGGGCCACATCCATATCCAGATATGGTAGCACGTTTACAAGCGGTTATTTCAGAAGAAATGAAAGTGCAGTTGAAAGAACAAACAGGCAAAGAAAATCCTGATACCATTATAGCTTGTGTTGGAGGAGGGAGTAATGCTGCAGGTGCTTTTTATCATTATTTAGATGAAGAGGAAGTTGAATTGATTGCGGTTGAAGCAGCAGGATTAGGAGTAGATTCAGGTGAAAGCGCGGCAACTTCTCAATTAGGAGAAGTAGGGGTAATCCACGGAAGTAAAACGATTTTAATGCAAGATGAATACGGGCAAATCGTAGAACCTTATTCAATTTCCGCAGGATTGGATTACCCAGGAGTGGGACCTTTACATGCCTATTTGCATGAAACGAAACGAGCAAAATTTATGAATGCTACGGATAAAGAAGCACTAGATGCTGCTTATCAATTGACAAAAATAGAAGGAATTATTCCTGCTTTAGAAAGTGCACATGCCTTGGCGGTATTACCAAAAATGGATTTACAGAAAGATCAAGTAGTTGTCGTGAATTTATCAGGTAGAGGTGATAAAGATTTAGAAACGTATATAAAACATTTAAGCTAATAGTTAAAAAGAATGTCACATCGAGTGAATTTGAGAGGAACGAATAAATTTGTATCGAGATGTAATAAGTTCTCGATACGATTTTCTCCTAAAGTCGAAAATCACTCGAACTGACAAAACCATAGAAAATGAACTCAATTCAACATATATTCAATAAAAAGGAAAACAATTTATTATCAATTTTTTTTACCGCAGGTTTTCCAAAACTAGAAGATACTACAAAAGTTATTGCTAAGTTAAGTAATAGTGGAGTAGATTTTATAGAAGTAGGTTTGCCATATTCTGACCCACTTGCAGATGGACCAACCATTCAGCATAGTAGCGATATAGCGCTGAAAAATGGTATGAATCTCGATGTAGTTTTTGAACAGTTATCTTCTATTAAAAGTACAAACAACACTCCTTTGGTGTTAATGGGATATGTAAATCAAATTATAAAATATGGTGAAGATCAGTTTTGTCAAAAAGTAAAAGATTGCGGAATTGATACGGTAATTATTCCAGATTTACCAATGGTAGAATATGAAAATCATTATCAACAATTGTTTGAAAAATACGGAATTACAAATGTATTTTTAATCACGCCACATACTTCCGAAGAGCGTATTCGTAAAATTGACAGCTTAACCAAAGCATTTATTTATGTGGTTGCTTCAGCGTCTATTACAGGTGCGAAAGGAGAAGTTTCCGAAGAACAAATAGCCTATTTTAAAAGAATCCAAGCAATGAATTTACAAAGTAAATTGATTGTTGGTTTTGGTATTTCAGATAATAAAACTTTTACAACAGCTTGTAATTATATGAATGGAGCTATAATTGGATCCGCATTCATTAAAGAGCTAGATAAAAAAGAAATTAATGGAATTGTAAATTTTATATCAACTATTAAAACTTGTTAAGAAATTGCTAATTTTTATGTAGTTATAGTTCTAAACAAGTAATTTGGTCTTTTTAAAACGAACAACATGACAAAAAAAGTATTTTTAGGACTTGCACTTTTAGCAGGGAATTTCTTGTCAGCTCAAACTACATTAATACGTAAACCAGCGATTAGCCCAGATGCTTCTCAAATGGCGTTTAGTTATTATGGTGATATTTGGCTGTACAATTTTGCTAATCAACAAACAAAGAGGTTAACAATTCATAAAGGATATGAAAGTGATCCTGTATGGAATGAAAAAGGAACCGAAATTGCATTTTCTTCTAATAGAAAAGGAAATGATAATGTATTTATAACCTCTGTAAATGGAGGAGTTCCAAAGCAATTAACGTTTTATCCAACAGCAAATATTCCGACAGATTGGACTGAGGATGGAGATGTTGTTTTTACTACAGGGCGTGTGTTAAGAGGACCAGAGTGGGATAAACAAATGTATGTGGTAAATGAAAAAGGAGAAACGCCTCGTCGTTTGTTAACAGCCTATGGAGAAATGGCGACAGTATCTCCTAACGGGAAATTAATCGCTTTTACTAAAGGAGCATGTCGTATTTCTCGTGAAGATTATACGGGGTCAGCTCAACGTGATATTTGGATTTACAACACGGAGACAAACCAATACAATCAAATAACTACAAGTAATAAAAATGATCATTCACCAGCTTGGGATGCTTCAGGTAATTTATATTATATAGGAGCTGAAAGTGGGCGTTATAATATTTACAAACAGTCAGTTTCTGCAAACGGAACAGCAAACGGAACAGCAACTCAATTAACAAAACAAACTAAAGATGGTGTTCGTACTTTTTCGGTAAGTAATAACGGAACTATTGTATACTTAAGTGGAGTTGATGCCTACAAATTAGAGAACGGAAAAGCTGAAAAAATTGATTTAAAAATTGTTTCAGATAATCGTTTTGCAGAAGAAGAAACAAAAACAGTTTCTAATGAAATAAGTAATTATGCTATTTCTCCTGATGGAAAAAGTATTGCTTTAGAGATTAATGGAGAAATTTTCGTAAAAGAAAACAACAAAGAAAAAAAGTATTCAAACAATGTAAGTAAGCATCCGTATAGAGATATCAATCCACAGTGGTTAGATAACAAAACGGTAGTGTTTTCTTCTGATAGAGACGGACATTTTGAGTTGTTTAGCGCTGTGTCAATAGATACTTTAGTCGGATTACACCGCAGTTTAAAAACTAAAGTAGCAAAACTAACGAACAGTAAAGAAGATGTTGAATATTCATTAGTTTCTCCTGATGGAAAGAAGATTGCTTATCAAGTAGGAAGAGGTGTTTTAATGATTGGAGATATTAAAAAAGGAAAAATTACGAATGCAAAAGAGTATTCTAATTCTTGGGCAGAAACTGAAGGTGTTTCATGGAGTCCAGATAGTAAATACATAGCGTATTCTCAAGAAGATTTGAATTTTGATAGTGAAATTTATATTCAGTCGATAGCAAATCCAGCAATAAAAATGAATGTATCAATGCATCCAAGAAGTGATCGTAATCCTATTTGGAGTGCAGATGGTAAAAAATTAGCGTTCTTATCAAACAGAAGCGGAATCAACTATGATGTATGGATGGTTTGGTTGGAAAAATCTGACTGGGAAAAAACAAAATTAGATCGTGAAGAAGGAGCGTATTATCCTGAGAAAAAAGAAGAAGAGTCAAAAGATAAAAAGGATAAAAAGGCCAAG
Source organism: Tenacibaculum sp. A30 (assembly GCF_051200845.1). Lineage (NCBI taxonomy): Bacteria > Pseudomonadati > Bacteroidota > Flavobacteriia > Flavobacteriales > Flavobacteriaceae > Tenacibaculum > Tenacibaculum sp. A30. Next base: position 1,173,405 of record NZ_CP195160.1, on the reverse strand, counting down.
AAAAAAGTAGAAGTAAAAATAGATGAAGATAAAATTTATGATCGTTTAGTTCAAGTTACTTCTTTACAAGATAATGAGTATAGTCCTGTGTTTAGTGCAGACAGTGAGTTTATTTATTTCTCAGCTACTGATCCTGCAACACAAAAGAGAAGTACATATAAGGTAAAATGGGATGGAAGCAAGCCTCAACTAGTAAAAGGAGTAATTAATGCAGGTAATTTCTCAGATAATAAAGGGAAAGTTTACTTTACTTCAAGAGGAAAATTAGCTCAGTTAGATACTAAATCAGATAAAATCACAAACCTTCCTCATAGCGCAACTTATACAGTAGATATTGAAAAGTTAAATCAACAAGTTTTTGAAGAAGGAATACGTGCTTTAACAGCTGGTTTTTACGATCCTGAATTCCATGGATACAATTGGAATGCTTTAGTGAAAAAGTACAAGCCTTGGGTATTATCAGCAACTACCCATGAAGATTACACCTATATGTTTAACTTACTTTTAGGGCAGTTAAACGCAAGTCACATGGGGTATAGAGGAAGTGCTCCAAGAAATGAAAGTGATAAAGTAGGAGTATTAGGACTAGAGGTAGAAAACACTAAAAAAGGAGTAAAAATTTTATACGTATTACCAAATTCAGTAGCCGATAAATCTAATAGTAAATTAAAAGTAGGTGATGTTATTACTGCTGTTAATGGTCAGGAGATTGGAAAGAATACTAATTTTTACAGCTTATTAAAAAACACGCAATCAAAAGAGATATTGTTAAGCTTAGCTGGAGGAAAAGAAGTTGTATTGCGTCCAGAAAGATCTCTTAGAAATTTACAATATGAAGAATGGGTAAATTCAAGAAAGAAGTTAGTAGATGAATACTCTAACGGTCAATTAGGATACATCCATATTCAAGGAATGAACATGCCAAGTTTTGAGCGTTTTGAACGTGAATTAAAAGCTAGTGGTTATGGTAAAAAAGGAATCGTAATCGATGTGCGTTACAATGGTGGTGGATGGACTACTGATAGATTGATGGCGGTGTTAAATGTAGATCAACATGCGTACACAGTTCCAAGAGGTGCGGTAAATAGTTTGAAAAATCACAAGAAATTTGCAGATCACTACCCGTTTAACGAACGTGCTATTTTATCGGTAAATACTAAGCCAGTGGTAGCATTATGTAACGAAAACAGTTATTCAAATGCTGAAATTTTCTCACACGCATTCAAAAGCTTAGGATTAGGGAAATTAGTTGGTCAACCAACTTTTGGAGCTGTTGTATCTACAGGAAGTAAGCGATTAGCTAACGGAAGCGTTCGTATGCCTTTTAGAGCATGGTTTGTAAAGAAAACAGGAGGAAACATGGAAAATGAAGCACCGGCAGTACCAGATTACTTAGTGAAAAATGCTCCAGGATGGAAAGATAGAGGAGAAGATGCTCAGTTAAAAAAAGCAGTTGAGGTGTTGTTACAAGATATTAAGTAATAAGAACTAAAAAATAAAATCAAGCGCAGAGTTTAAACTCTGCGCTTTTTTTATTCCTATTTTTGTCAAATGATGCAGATTACAGAACAAGAATTGTTAGAAAAATTAAAAGTAAATTTTGGATACGATAGTTTTCGTTTAGAGCAACAGGCTATTATTGAAAATATTTTAGCAAAAAAAGATACCTTGGTTATTATGCCAACAGGTGGAGGAAAATCTATTTGTTATCAATTACCAGCATTATTTTTTGAAGGAGTAACATTGGTAATTTCACCATTAATTGCTTTGATGAAAGATCAAGTAGATAGCTTAAAAGCAAACGGAATTCCTGCAACTTTTTTCAATAGTAGTCAATCAACAGAAGAGCAACAACAAGTATTTGAAGCAATAGCGTCAAAAAGTATAAAACTACTATACGTTGCTCCCGAAAGTTTATCATTACTTCAAAATGTGTTAAATCAAACGTATATAAGCTGTATTGCTGTTGATGAAGCACACTGTATTTCTGCTTGGGGACACGATTTTCGTCCTTCCTACAAACAATTAGCATTTTTAAAAAAGTCATTACCTGAAGTTCCGATTGTAGCATTAACAGCAACTGCTGACAAAGCAACTCAACAAGATATTTTAGAGCAATTAGCAATCCCCAATGCTACACAATTTATAAGTTCTTTCAATAGAGAAAATATTGCTTTAGAAGTTCGTCCTGCAAACGATAGAGTGCAGCAAATCATTAAATTTATTAATGAAAGACCTAATGAAGCAGGGATAATTTATTGTTTGAGTAGAAAAGCCACAGAGCAATTAGCTAGTAAACTACAACAAAATAATATTGATGCTAAAGCGTATCATGCAGGATTATCGTTTGAAGAAAGAGCTAAAACTCAAGAGGATTTTATAAAAGACGATTGCGAGGTAATTTGTGCCACCATTGCTTTTGGAATGGGAATTGACAAGTCGAATGTTCGTTGGGTAATTCACTATAATATGCCTAAAAATATTGAGGGATATTATCAAGAAATAGGGCGTTCTGGTCGTGATGGGTTGCCTGCAAAAGCCTTACTGTTTCATAGTTATGCCGATGTTATTCAGTTACGTCAGTTTATTGAAAATACAGGAAATAAAGAAGTACAAGAGGCAAAATTAGAACGAATGAAGCAATTTGCTGAAGCCACCGTTTGCCGAAGAAAAATACTGCTTAGTTATTTTGGAGAATTAATTGAAGAAAACTGCGGAAATTGCGATGTGTGTAAGAACCCGCCACAGTTTTTTGATGGAACTGTTATTGCTCAAAAAGGACTCTCAGCTATTTATCGATTACAAGGAAAAGAAGCAATGGGAACGGTGATTGATGTGTTAAGAGGAGCTAAAAATGCAGCAGTCTTAGATAAAAATTATGATAAGTTGAAAACTTATGGGGTAGGTAATGATGTTTCTTGGAGAGATTGGCAACATTATTTAATTCAGTTAACGAATCAAGGGTATTGTCAAATCGCCTTTCATTTGAATAATAGTTTACAACTTACTGATTTTTCAAATAAAGTGCTTTTTGATGGGGAAAAAGTACAGTTAACCACTCCTGTGGAGTTTCAACAGGAGGTAAAAGAATCAGTAAAAGAGAAAAGAAAGAAAGCTGTTAAAGATACCTTGTTTGAACGTTTACGAAAACTGCGTTATCGAATTGCTCAAGAAGAAGATATAGCTGCCTACTTGGTGTTTAATGATGCTACACTTAAAGAAATAGAAAATGAAAGACCACAATCTGATGAGGAGTTTTTGGCAATAAGCGGAGTAGGACAACGAAAATTAGAAGTGTATGGAGCAGAGTTTATCGAAGAGATTAAAACTTTTTTAAACGAAAAAAAGAAAACTAAAAAGGATACTACTTTAGAAACCTTTAAGTTGTATAAAGAAGGATTAACCGTTGATGAAATCGCTGAAAATCGTGGATTAAAACCTACCACCATTTTTTCTCATTTATCTAAGCTGTATTTAGAAGGGAAAGATGTGAGTTTAGATGAATTCATCGAAGCTGATGTTTTAGCGCTAGTGGCTAATGCTAAAAAAGTATTGAAAAATGAGACAGCTTTAAAACCCTATTTTGAGTTTTTAGGAGAAAAAGTTCCGTATGAAAAAATACGAGTAGGGTTGACCATTTTACAAAGGAAAAGATAGTGTATTATGAATGAGAACCTTTTTCCTATTGATGCTGATTCAGACGCTATTTTAAACTTACAAGAGAAGATTGAAGTATTAAAAGGTAAGATTGAAGCAATTGAAATCAAGTTATTTCCTTTTGAGCAATCGTTACGAAATGCAATTGCTGATTTGTTGATAGAAGAACGAGAGCTAACCATTTTATATAAAGAGCAAAAGAAAGCCAAAAAAGAGAAAAGGTTGGCACAAAAGCGGAAAGGGAAAAATTACAAAAAACCTACTGGTATTGTACCTATTTCAAAAAAAGAAGTAGCAGAAAAAACAAATCAAAAAGAGAAGAAAAGATTATATAAAGAAGCAATGTTGTATGTGCATCCTGATAAATTTTCGATGCAAGAAAATGAGCAACAAAAAGCATTAGAAACAACAACAAAATTGATTGAAATATATCAAAACGGAAGCTTTGAAGAGTTAGAGGCTTTTCATGCACACATTTTTGGAGGTAATACCACAATGAATTTTAGTAAAGACATTTCGTTAGTTAAGAAAACAACTAGCAATGCTACGTATTTAAAAAAGGAGATTGAGCGTTTAGAAAAACAACTAACCGATTTGTTATATAGTTATACCTATAAAGTTTTAACAACCTATAAAAACCCGCTGTCATTTGTTGATGAACTGAAAGCTTATTATGATGATAGGATTTTTAAACTCCGTAAACGAACTAGAACAAAAAAATAAAGCTCTTAGAAATTTCTAAGAGCTTTATTTTGCTTATCTGCAAACATTGTTTGCTACATGTTTCGTCTGTATTGACCGCCTACTTCAAATAAGGCTGCAGTAATTTGTCCTAACGAACAAACTTTGGTAGCATCCATTAACTTTTCAAAAATATTTTCATTTTGAATGGCTGCTTCCTGTACAGATTTAATCAATTCGCTGGCTTCCTGCTTATGAGCCTCATTGAGGTTCTCTTTCGTTTTGATTTGGAATTGTTTTTCTTCCTCCGTAGCTCGAATTACTTCTTGCGGAGTTACCGTTGGAGAACCTTTAGAACTTAAGAAAGTATTTACACCAATAATAGGGAATTCACCTGTGTGTTTTAGGGTCTCGTAGTATAAACTCTCTTCTTGAATTTTAGAACGTTGATACATGGTTTCCATAGCTCCTAATACACCACCACGTTCGGTAATTCTGTCGAATTCAGCTAATACAGCTTCCTCTACTAAATCGGTCAATTCTTCGATGATAAATGAACCTTGAATTGGGTTTTCGTTTTTAGCTAATCCTAATTCTTTATTGATGATTAACTGAATTGCCATCGCACGACGTACTGATTCTTCTGTAGGCGTCGTAATGGCCTCATCATATGCATTTGTATGTAACGAGTTACAGTTGTCGTAAATCGCATATAATGCCTGTAGTGTTGTACGAATATCATTAAAATCAATTTCCTGAGCGTGTAATGAACGTCCAGAAGTTTGAATATGATACTTTAACATTTGTGCTCTTGGGTTCGCTCCGTATTTGTGTTTTAAAGCTTTTGCCCAAATTTTACGAGCTACACGACCAATCACCGCATATTCAGGATCGATACCGTTAGAGAAGAAGAATGATAAGTTTGGTCCAAACTTATTAATATCCATTCCTCTTGATAAGTAGTATTCTACGTAAGTAAATCCGTTTGCTAAGGTTAAGGCTAATTGTGTAATTGGATTCGCACCAGCTTCTGCAATATGATATCCAGAGATTGAAACTGAATAGAAATTACGAACATTTTTCTCAATAAAATATTCCTGTACATCTCCCATTAAACGTAAAGCAAATTCCGTAGAGAAAATACACGTATTTTGTGCTTGATCTTCTTTTAAGATATCTGCCTGAACTGTACCACGTACTTGTGCTAAGGTATTCGCTTTAATTTCGGTATACACATCTGCAGGTAAGATTTGATCACCTGTAACTCCTAACAGTAATAATCCTAATCCGTCATTACCTTCAGGTAGCTCTCCATTGTATTTAGGACGTTCTATCCCTTTATCGTCATATAATTCTTTAAGCTTTGCTTCAACTTTTTTCTCTAACTTATGTTCTTTGATGTATTTCTCACAGTTCTGGTCGATAGCAGCATTCATAAAGAATCCTAATAACATCGGAGCAGGACCATTAATAGTCATAGAAACAGAAGTCATAGCATGACTTAAATCGAAACCAGAGTATAATTTTTTAGCATCGTCTAAACAACAAATAGATACTCCTGCATTTCCAATTTTACCGTAAATATCAGGTCTGTGTCCTGGATCGTTTCCATATAACGTAACTGAGTCAAATGCTGTAGATAAACGTTTTGCTGGCATTCCTAAACTCACATAGTGAAAACGACGGTTGGTACGTTCAGGACCACCTTCCCCAGCAAACATACGTGTTGGATCTTCCCCAGTACGTTTAAATGGATATAATCCTGAAGCATAAGGAAATTCTCCAGGGACATTCTCTTGCAAATTCCAACGTAATAAATCACCCCAAGCTTGGTATTTTGGTAACGCTACTTTCGGAATTTGTGTGTGCGAAAGTGACTCAGTATGTGTTTCTATTTTAATTTCCTTATCACGTACTTTAAACGAGTAAATAGGATCTTTATATTTTTTTACTTTGTCTTGCCAGTTTAAAATAATTTCCCAGTTATGTGGGTCAAGATTTAGTTTTACTTTATCGAATTGAGCAAATAATAACTTTACAAATGGTTGTTCTTCCTCCTGAACTTGTTTCTGAATTTCATCTTGGTCAATTCCGTTTTTAGTAAGGAAAGGTTCCGTCACTTCGTTCGGAATGACAGATAAGATGGTTTGATAGATTCCGTATAATTTCTGAGCTACTTTTTCTTGCTCATCAACTTTTTTGTCGTAAGCGCGATTGTTTTCTGAAATTTCAGATAAATAGCGTGTTCTACTTGGTGGAATTACAAATATCTTTTCAGACATTTCTTTCGTAATTTCAAAAGTAGATTGTAAATCGGCTCCAGTTTTTTCAACCAATTTATCCATGATCGCTTTGTACAACGAGTTCATTCCCGGATCGTTAAATTGAGATGCAATCGTACCAAAAACAGGCATGTCATCCATGTGAACATCCCATAAATTGTTGTTACGCATGTATTGCTTTTTTACATCGCGTAAAGCATCTAAAGCTCCTCTTTTATCAAACTTGTTGATGGCTACTAAATCAGCAAAATCAAGCATGTCGATTTTTTCTAACTGTGTCGCGGCACCAAATTCAGGAGTCATTACATACAAAGAAGTATCAGAATGTTCGATAATCTCTGTGTCTGATTGCCCGATACCTGAAGTTTCTAAAATAATTAAATCAAATTCGGCAGCTTTTAATACTTCTACCGCTTCGTTTACATATTTAGATAAAGCTAAGTTTGACTGACGTGTAGCTAACGAACGCATGTATACTCGTTCATTGTTAATAGCATTCATACGAATACGGTCACCTAACAAAGCACCACCTGTTTTTCTTTTAGAAGGATCAACAGAAATTAATCCGATAGTTTTGTTTGGAAAATCAATTAAGAAGCGACGAACTAATTCGTCAACTAAACTCGATTTACCAGCACCACCCGTACCCGTGATACCTAATACTGGAGTTTTGGAGTTTTTATTTTTTTTATGAATGGTTTCTAAAGCTTCTTTAGCAACTTCGGGGAAGTTCTCCGCAGCAGAAATTACACGAGCAATACTGCCAACTTCTTTATCGGCTAGTTTGTCTACTTCTCCATTTAACGCATCTCCAATGGCAAAGTCTGATTGTTGAACTAAATCATTAATCATTCCTTGTAATCCCAATTCACGACCATCATCAGGAGAGTAAATACGAGTAATTCCATAGTCCATCAATTCTTTGATTTCCTCTGGTAGAATTACTCCGCCACCACCTCCGAATATTTTAATATGTCCAGCTCCTTTTTCTTGCAATAAATCGTACATGTACTTAAAGTACTCGTTGTGTCCACCTTGGTACGAAGTCATAGCAATTGCATTTGCGTCTTCTTGAATAGCACAGTTTACTACTTCTTCAACGCTTCTATCATGCCCTAAGTGAATTACTTCAACCCCTGTAGATTGAATAATTCGACGCATAATATTAATAGCGGCATCGTGCCCATCAAATAGAGAAGCTGCGGTTACAATTCGTACTTTGTGTTTAGGTTTATAGGGAGTTATTTGTTCCATTCGTAAATTGTCTTAATTTTCGGGTACGCAATTTACGGAATTATTAAAAAATAGCAGGATGTTTTGAAAACTATAAATAATTAAGAAAAGCCCATCTTTTTCGAGTAGATATATAATCTAAATTATGTTCGTTTTGATAAGCTTCCCGCTCAAAACTTAGGTTTTTATATGCTAAAGATGTTTTTCGATACATCAATAATCGAATAAACCACTCTAGAAAATAAAGAACATAAAAAAATACAATTAAGAGTTCTCGCTGTTGTTTTAAGTGAATTTTCTCATGATTTATCAAAACAGGATTCCCTTTTAAATCTTCTCGTTTTAAAAAGATAAAAGGATATAATGTCATTCCAGCAAAACCTTTCGGAATAATATGTTTTGATATAAAAATCATAAATCTGTTTATGCAATAACTAGTCAAAGGTACAATTTATTGTTAGGATACAAGAGTAAATAAAATGAGGACTGAAAATTTATACCTTTTAAAATCTAATTTTTTAAGGGTATAAACTTATATTTGTGCAAACTTCAAAGAAGATGGATATTTTAACATTAAAATATAAGAAGAGGATTGAAGCTCAGTACCACAGAGCAGATATCCGTTATCCATAGTTTTTTCATTTTTTACGCTTATCAACAACTTATAATTAACAAGTTTTCAGCTTTTTATTGAAAACTCAAAAACGTATAAAATGACTTTTAAAGAACAAATAAAACAAGGGATTCCAGCAATATTACCTCCAATAAAGGAGTATGATACTACCATAAATCACGTGCCAAAACGTAAAGAAATTTTAACTGACGAAGAGAAGAAATTGGCTTTACGTAATGCATTACGTTATTTCGATAAAGAACATCACTCAGTATTATTACCTGAGTTTGCTGAAGAATTAGAAAAGTACGGACGAATTTATATGTATCGTTTCCGTCCAGATTATAAAATGTATGCTCGCCCTATTGATGAATATCCAGGGAAATCAGAGCAAGCAAAAGCTATTATGGTAATGATTCAAAACAATTTGGATTATGCAGTAGCGCAACACCCACATGAATTAATTACCTACGGGGGTAACGGCGCGGTGTTTTCTAACTGGGCGCAGTACTTATTAACCATGAAGTACTTATCAGAAATGACAGATAAACAAACTTTGGTAATGTATTCAGGACACCCAATGGGATTATTCCCATCACATAAAGATGCACCAAGAGTTGTGGTAACTAATGGTATGATGATTCCAAATTATTCAAAGCCAGATGATTGGGAAAAATTCAATGCCTTAGGAGTTACTCAATATGGTCAAATGACAGCGGGAAGTTACATGTATATTGGTCCACAAGGAATTGTACATGGAACTACGATTACTGTGTTAAACGGGTTTAGAAAAATAGGAAAATCGCCAAAAGGTAATTTATTTGTTACTGCTGGTTTAGGAGGAATGAGTGGTGCGCAACCAAAAGCAGGAAACATTGCAGGTTGTATCACAGTTTGTGCTGAGGTGAACCCAAAAATTACGCAGGTTCGTTTAGATCAAGGTTGGATTGATGAAAAAATCACCGATTTAGATGAATTAGTAGCACGTGTTCGTAAAGCAAAAGAAAACAAAGAAGTAGTTTCGTTGGCTTACTTAGGAAATGTGGTGGATGTTTGGGAGAAGTTTGCTGAAGAAGATGTGTATATCGATTTAGGTTCAGATCAAACGTCGTTACACAATCCATGGGCAGGAGGATATTATCCTGTAGATATGTCGTTTGAAGAGTCAAACGAAATGATGGCTAATAATCCTGAGTTATTCAAAGAAAAGGTGCAAGAAACCTTACGTCGTCATGCCAAAGCGATTAATAAGCATACAGAAAAAGGAACTTATTTCTTCGATTATGGAAATGCCTTTTTGTTAGAAGCGAGTAGAGCTGGAGCGGATGTTATGAATCCAAATCCGACTTTAGGAAGAGAGTTTAAGTATCCTAGTTATGTGCAAGATATTATGGGGCCTATGTGTTTTGATTATGGTTTTGGTCCTTTCCGTTGGGTATGTACTTCAGGAAATCCAGAAGATTTAGCCAAAACGGATGCGATTGCTTGTAAGGTATTGGAGAAAATTATGAAAAAATCTCCTGAAGAAATTCAACAGCAAATGGCAGATAACATTCAATGGATTAAAGGAGCGCAAGAAAATAAGTTAGTTGTAGGTTCACAAGCACGTATTTTATATGCAGATGCTGAAGGGCGTATGAAAATAGCGGAAGCTTTCAATAAAGCAATTAAGAAAGGAAAAATAGGTCCAGTAGTTCTAGGCCGTGACCACCACGATGTTTCTGGAACTGATTCACCTTACCGTGAAACTTCAAATATTTACGACGGATCTCGATTTACAGCAGATATGGCAATTCATAATGTAATTGGAGATAGTTTTAGAGGAGCTACTTGGGTTTCTATCCACAATGGAGGTGGAGTAGGCTGGGGAGAAGTAATTAATGGTGGATTTGGCATGCTTCTTGATGGTTCTAAAGATGCATCAAGGCGCTTAAAATCAATGCTTTTCTGGGATGTGAATAACGGAATTGCAAGACGTAGTTGGGCACGAAATGAAGAAGCTGTTTTTGCTATTAAACGAGCAATGGAGGTTGAAAAGAAACTAAAAGTTACGCTTCCAAATATGGTGGATGATGCATTATTAGAGAATATGTAAATCCGAAGAAAATGAAAAAAATAAAATTACTAGTATTACCAATTATCGCATTATTGGTAACTTCATGTAGCTCAGTAAGAGTAACAACTGATTATGATACACAAACGGATTTTAATCAGTACAAAACATTTGCGTTTTATAAAACAGGAATAGACAAAGCTTCAATTTCTGATTTAGATAAAAAACGTATTATGCGTGCTATTGAAGCAGAACTGATGGCAAAAGGAATGACCAAATCTGCGTCACCTGATGTGTTGGTAAGTTTATTTACAAAATCTCGTGAGCGTATCAATGTAAACGATAATTATTATGGAGGATTTTATTATCCTTGGTATTATGGACCAAGTCCAGTAACGGTTTCTCAATACACAGAAGGAACGTTGTTTATTGATTTGTTAGATGCTGATAAAAAAGAGTTAGTATGGCAAGGAATAGGAACGGGAGCTTTAAGTACAAGTAGTGTTGAACGTAAGGAAGCTCGTATTAAAGAGTTTGTAGCAGAGATAATGGCGGAATATCCTCCAAATGCTAAGAAGTAAAATTTTATTTTAAGGTATATATAAATACGTTAAGCAGGAATGTAAAACCTGTTTAACGTATTTTTTTATGATATTTGTAGTATGAGAAAAGAGATATTAAAACCTACTCCTGAAGAATATTATATTAATGAACAAGGGTATAGGGTTTTTAAAGAAGCGTACCATTTACGCCGTGGGTATTGTTGTAAAAGTGGATGTAAACACTGTCCGTATGGATATGATAAAAATACCGACAGCTTCAAATAAATGTGACAATAATTAGTTTATTGTTTCTTATAGATAAAATCAAACAAGTAAACATGAAAAAAATTACAGTATTCTTTATTGCACTAACTTTTATGGGGTGTGCAGAGTTACAAAAAGTAGTAAATCAATTACCACAAGGAGGAGTGTTAACACAAGAGCAGATAGGTAATGGTTTACGCCAAGCTTTAGATAATGGTATTCAACATCAAGTAAGTAAATTAACTGCTACTGATGGTTTTTATAAAAATGATTTAGTTAAAATCTTATTACCAGAAGAACTACAAGCCGTTGATAAAGGGTTACGTAAGATTGGTTTAGGAAGTTTAGCAGATGAAGGTTTAAAGGCAATCAATAGAACTGCAGAAGATGCTGTAAAAACAGCGACTCCAATTTTTGTAAATGCGGTGAAGGAAATTACATTTAATGACGCAAAGAATATATTATTAGGAGCAGATAATGCTGCAACTTCTTATTTAGAAGGAAAAACAACTTCTGCGTTATATGCTGAGTTTAATCCAGTAATTAAAAACTCATTTTCAAAAGTAGGAGCTGATAAAATTTGGTCAAACTTAATAACGAAATACAATAGCATTCCGTTTGTTAAAAAAGTGAATCCAGATTTAACAGATTATGTAACTACGGAAGCTTTAGAAGGTGTTTTTACCATGATTGCTGTTGAAGAAAAAGGAATCCGTGAAAAAGTAGGACTACGTGATACTCCTTTGCTACGTCAGGTATTTGCGTTGCAGGATAATAAATAAAATTAGAAAGCTCTTGAGAAATCAAGAGCTTTTTTGTTGTTGGTAATAATTAAAATAGGAATTTTCCCCATTTTAAATCTCGGTTGGATTTTATATTTCTGTAAGTCAAATATTTACGTATATTTATAATCCGCTTAAATTTTAATATAATGTCAAGAATTAATCAATTACGAAGATATCGAAAGCACTTGGAAGATAGATATATCAGGTTGGTTGAGACGGCTAATGATTATAAATATGTTGATGAGTGCAAAAGCGATCGATCAGCATTTAAAGCAATGAAAATATTGGAAAAACTAAATAGAATTAAATATTTAGATGAAGATATGCCGTCAAATACTGTCGTGTAATTGTTTAAAATAATCAAAAGCCTTTAATAACCTACTACCGTACCAAGAAAAGTACTCGCCATCCACCAAAATAGGTGTGCTGTTGCTTGCGTGCTCTTTTATTTCAGCAGTATGTTTTTCTTTAAAAGGAAAAGGTTCTGAAGAAAGTAAAATGAGTTCGGCTTTTCTTTGTTTTGTGGTTTCGAGAGTAACCTCAGGATAACGTTCTAAATCACTGTAAATATTTTCAAACTTGTTGAGCTCAAGTAGGTGATTTATAAACGTGTTATTTGCGGCAATCATCCAAGGATTTTTCCAAATAAAATAAGCTACTTTTCTGCTTTTCCTATCGTGAATAAAATTTTTAAAATCGATTACTTTTGATTCTAATTCATGAGCCATTTTATCAGCTTCTTTTTGTTTGTCAAAAAAGCTTCCATATAAAGAAATAATATCAATAGCGTCAGCAAGTGTAAAGATATCAGAAACGTGAGTGTATGCTATTTGTTGGCAAGCCTCAACTATTTCTTTGGTATTTTCTTCCTTATTACATAAAATAATATCAGGCTGAAGTTCTTTTATTTTTTCAATCTTGATGTTTTTTGTGCCACCAACAATGGTTTTTGTTTTCGTTAAGTGATTAGGGTGGATACAAAACTTTGTAATACCAACGATATGTTCCTCCAGTCCTAAATCAACCAAAAGTTCTGTTTGACTAGGGACTAAAGAAATAATTCGAGTATATTTTTTAGGATTGTTCATTACACAAAAGTAATGATTCGAAGCTACTATTTAACTCCCATTAACTCTTGAAAATCTTTTTTGTAGCTTTTGCTAACTCTAAAGGTTTTGTTATCGTTGATTTTTACGTCGGTTTCACCGTAGTTTGAAGTGATAATTTCGTCAATAAAATTAGAGTTGATTATGGTAGATCTATGAATTCTAACAAAAAGACTTGAGTTTAATCTTTTGATAATACTGGATAAGGACTCTCTTAAAAGGTATTTTTTATTGTCGGTAGTAAAAATTTCTACATAATACCCAGAAGCAGATATGTATTTGATAGAATTACGTTCTAAAAAGATTATTTTATTACCAGATTTAATATTAATCTTGGTTCCTTTTACAGGTGTTTCAATAGGAGTACTTTCTTTTACAAGTCCTATTATATTGTCGAGGTTATTATTAAAGTTAGATAATTCAACTATTTTTTTATAATTAATTACCTTTTTGATAGAAGAATAAAAGCGATCCTCGTCTAAGGGTTTTAAAAGATAGTCAAAAGCAAAATAATCGAAAGCTTTTACAGCATGTTCGTTTGATGAAGCTGTAAAAATAAATATAGGTTTTTTAGGTAGTGTAATTTTTTCAATAATATCAAATCCAGTCATATTGTTAATCTTAGTGTCAAGATAAACAATATCAGGGGACAAAGTGTTGATTTTTTTTATAGCATCTGAGCCATCAGAACACTCACCAATGATTTCTATAAAACTATACTCACTCACTAATTTTTTAAATCTAGATCGAGCTGTCTTTTCGTTGTCAACGATTAGAATTGATAAATTCATTTATACTTTGTTTTCTTAATAACTATAACAATCAAATCAAGGAGTTCCCTAACTTAAATACCGTTGATTATAGTTAAAATTTTATTAAAGCCAGAGTTGTTTGTTAAAAGTCAAGATGTTAATTGTTAAAAATGCTTGAGGGGTACCTTATTTATTGATTATTTAGGAGAATTTATTCAATAAAACAATGTAGAAAACCTCTTCAGAGGTTGATAAATAAAGAGATTTTGAAAAAATTAACAATAATTAACAAGTGGTGTTTAAGTGGTTTTTACTGCTTACTTCTTAAAAATGTTTTTTCACATCAAATAAAAAGATGTCTACTTCAAATAGGTGCAGACAGAAACTTATAGCCTTTAGTTTTACAAATGTTAATTAATAAAAATTTAATAATTTATGAATCTACATTTAAGAAATGTGATCTGTGCATTATTCTTTTTCAGTTTTATACTGAATGTGAGTGCGCAGGAAAAGAAAATCACCGGTGTAGTATCTGATAGTTCAGGTCCTTTACCAGGTGTAAATGTAATTTTAAAGGGTACAACCATAGGTACTGAGACAGATTTTGATGGTATGTATTCTATAAACGCTAAACAAGGAGATGTTTTAGTGTTTACTTTTGTTGGAATGCAAGCCGCAGAAAAAACTGTTGGGTCAGGTTCTGAACTTAATGTTTTAATGCAAGAAGATTCTAATTTATTAGAAGAAATTGTTATTGTTGGGTATGGAACTAGCTCTAAAAAAGATTTAACAGGATCTGTAGCAACAATTGGAGTGGAACAATTACAAGATAAGCCAGTAGCTAATGTAACTCAGGCTTTACAAGGTAAAACTTCAGGATTACAAATTGTAAGTACTGGTGGTAGAGCAGGTGATGCTACTCAAATTAGTATTAGAGGTAACGGTTCTTTAAGTGCATCAAACAATGCATTATATATTATTGATGGTGTTCCACAAGAAGATATGTCTGGGATTTCTCCTGAAGATATTAAAAGTATAAGTATTTTAAAGGATGCTGCTTCTACTGCTATTTATGGTTCTAGAGCTTCAAATGGTGTTGTTTTAATTCAAACAAATAGAGGAGGATATCAACAAGATATTTCTGTATCTTTTAACACTTCTTATGGTTTCCAAAATATTATAAAAAGACCAAGTTTGTTAGATGCTAAAGGGTACAAGCAAGTATTAGATGCAGCAAGAGTAAACTATGAGCAAGATATTGCTTCTGGAGCTTTAGACGCACCAAAAGATCCTACAGTTTTAACTCCATTACCTAATAGTTCTTACAATACAGACTGGTTAAAGTTAGTGTTAAGAGAAAACGCAACTGTTAAAAGACATCAGTTTAGTATATCTGGAGGAGGAGAAAATACTAGAGCGTATTTATCAGCTTCTTTATACGATCAAGAAGGTATTATAAAAGAAGATACGTACAAAATTGGACGTGTAAAATTAAATTTAGAGCAAAAAATGAATGACTACATAAAGTATGGAGTTAATTCTTATTTCTCATATTCAGAGGCTACTCCTTTTGCAGATGATAATAGTACATATCAGCCTTATTCAAGAGCACTAGGAGCAAGACCAGATGTTTCTCCTTACGATGCAGACGGTAAGATTGCTGTTCATAACTTTGTTAACCCATTGTTTGCTTTCGAAAGACAAGTAACGGATAAATGGCAAAACTTAGGAGGAACATTATTCTTAGATGTAACACCAATAGAAAGTGTTGTATGGCACTCTGCTTTTAGTGGTAATATTAGAAGTAATAGATATAACAGATATGATGCTCCTAACACAAGAAGAGGATTAAATGGAGATGGAGTACCTACAGGATATGGTTTATACAGTACAGAAAACAATAGAGATTACTTAATTGAAAACACTGTAACTTATACTGACAAGTATGCAAATGACAAGTTAAAGTTAACTTTATTAGCAGGTCATTCGTTCCAACAATGGGATTATGAAAGTGCTTTTGTGGCAGGTGAAAATTTCCCGTCAAGTGATTTAAATTGGTTAGTTTCTGCAGGAGAAATTAATCAAGGAGAAAGTTTCTTTAGATCTATGGCGTTAGAGTCGTATTTTACAAGATTACAAATGTCTTGGGATTCTAAGTACCACTTTATGGTGTCTACAAGATATGATGGGTCTTCAAAGTTTACAAAAGAAAACAGATGGGGTAGTTTCCCAGCGGCATCTTTAGGTTGGACAATTTCTAACGAAAAGTTCTTCAATGTACCAGCTATTACAGAATTAAAAGCAAGAGCTTCTTTTGGATATACTGGTAACCAAACAGGTATTTCTTATGCTTCTGGACAAAGTTTAATTGGTTCTGGTGAAAATTATGATCAAGCTCCAGGTTTAGCGGCAACCAATATTTTTAACCCTGAGTTAAAATGGGAAAAAGGAGAAGCTTTAAACTTAGGATTAGATATCACATTATTTGATAGAATTGATGTTAACTTAGATTACTATGAAAAAGAAACTCAAGATCTTTTAAGTAGGGTTAATGTACCGCAAGAAAGTGGATTTAGAACTATGTTAGCTAACGTTGGTAATATTTCAAATAAAGGTTTTGAAGCTAATGTTAATGCTAGAATTATTGAAAAAGAAGATTTTAAATGGAACTTCGGTGCTAACTTTTCATACAATGATAATAAAGTATTAAAGGTAGGAGCTGAATCAGGACAATACACAACAGGATTTGCCTCTATTGTTAAAGAAGGAAGCTCTTTAGGTTCATTCTTTATCTTAGAATCAGCAGGCGTAGCTTCAGAAGCTTACACATACAAGAAAGCTGATGGTACAGACGGTCAAACAGTGGCAGCTGGAGATATGATTTATGTAGATCACAATGGTGATGGACAAATTACTGATGCTGATAAAAAAGTATTTGAAGGAGGTATTGCTCCAATCTACGGAGGTTTTAACACTTCTGTTGAATACAAAGGTTTTGATTTATCAATTAGTGGTCAATACTCTTTAGGTAAAAAAGTATATGCACTTTTCAAGGAAGACGGATTGAACGGAGGAGCAGTTGGAGCACCATCTTATTCTGAAAACATGTTAACGGAAATGTTAGATTATTGGACGCCAACAAATACGAATGCTTCTAACCCAAGACCACATTTATCTTCTGAAATTTCTGCATGGAACACTCAAAGGTCTACAAGATACTTAGAAGATGCTGATTATTTAAGAATTTCAGATATTACTTTAGGATATAATTTTGACTTCTTAAAAGATTCAGATGTTAAATTCATTAAAAGTTTAAGACTTTATGCTCAAGTAAGAAACCCATTTACATTTACTAAATATTCAGGAGCAGATCCAGAAGTAAGTTATGTAGATCAAGCAGCACAAGGTAGCCAAGATAGAACAGACGGAAGTAAAATTGGAGCTGGAGTTGATTTAGGAGGTATTCCAAACGTGAAATCATTCTTGGTAGGATTAAACGTTAAATTTTAATAATAAAATACGATGATTAAAAAAATTTCAAAAATACTTTTCATAGGGTTATTTGCGGCGTTAACAACATCTTGTAGCGATCAGTTAGATATACCTTCTGAAGCATCTCTAGACGCAAATTCAAGCTTAGCAACAGAAGATGTAGATAAATTATTAACAGGGTTATATAAAAAGATGAGACACCCTAATCAGTATGGTTATTTCGCGATAATGAATACTGAAATTATGGGAGATAACTATAAGCCAGTTAAATTTCAATGGTTTCAAGTACAGAACTTTTACGAAAATAAAGTTCCTGCAAGTGATATTTTATTAAGTTATTTTTATGCAGATTATTATGCAGGTATCGATAGAGCTAATACTATATTAAAAGTACCTTCTGCAAATGAAGCTCAAAAAGGAGCAGCACGTTATAACAGAGCTTTAAGTTACTTAAGACTTTATGATATGTTTGAAAGAGTTCCTTTAGTAGATGAAAGTTATGATAGAACACCTATTGCACCTTCTTCAAAAGAGGATGTGTTAAACTTTATTGTTGAAGATTTAAAATACGCAAAAGAAAACTGTGTAAGTTTTAATGGACTTAGTTTGTTAGAAAGTCAAAAAACTCCTACAAAAGAAGCAGCATCAGCTCTTTTAGCAAGAGTTTACAGAGTGCAAGGTAATATTGCAGCTGCAGGAGCAGAAGCAGAAGAGTTAATTACATCAGGTAAGTTCTCTTTAGCAGCAAACCCTTTAGAGAGAGATCCAGAAGTAATCTTTATGTTTAAAGGTAATAAAGCAGAAGAAGTTGGTTCTTGGGGTTGGATTATGAGTCCTATGGCAAAAGATTGGAACTGTTTTGCAGCAGCTGATGATTTAACAGCATTAGTAAAAGGAGATGATACTCGTGAAATCTTATTTGACTTTGCTGGTAAAGATGATAATGGAGGTTATATCTATTCAAAAAAATATAAAAGAGCAGATGACTCAGATTTATTAGTATCAAGAATTGCTGAAATGTATTTAATTTCTGCAGAAGCAGGTAATACTGCAAGATTAACAGAATTACAAACAGCAAGAAAGTCTTCGTTAACATTAGCTGAAGAAAGACGTTTAGAAATGTCTTTTGAGTGGACAAGATGGCAAGATTTAAAATTAGATGGAAAGGCTTCTTATGTATTGCCTTACCCTACTAGAGCGGTTGATTCTAACCCATTACTTCAATAATAAGTAAAATAGATCTTCCCTTAAACAGAAAAGAAGGCTGAGAATTAATTCTCAGCCTTCTTTGTTTTTAAAATATAGCTTTCTTAAATCAAAAAACAGGTCATTCAAATCAAAGTTGTAAGAACAAAGTATTAAGCTTAATACTTTTGCGACACTTTACATCAAACTTTGTTTTCATTGATGTAATTATTTGAATTAGTTATAAAGTCAAGGAGTCATTAACCTTGACTTTTTTATTTTAGAATATTTTCCATTTGCTGTTGTAGTTCTGTTGCTTTTGTAGCAGCAGCTTCAGCAAAATCATTTCCGTTAGAAGCATAAATAATTCCACGAGAAGAATTAATTAGTAGACCTACAGTATCGGTCATTCCGTATTTACAAACTTCTTCTAAGCTTCCGCCTTGGGCACCCACCCCAGGAACTAATAAAAAGCTCTCAGGAATAATTTTTCTTATATCCGCTAAATATTCAGCTTTAGTAGCACCAACTACATACATCAAGTTTTGTGAGTTTTTCCAAGATTTTGATACTTCAAGAACTTCTTTATAAAGTTCTTTATTATTGACGTTTAGCGTCTGAAAATCAAAAGCACCTTGGTTAGAAGTTAAAGCAAGCATAATAGTATGTTTATCTTCAAAAGCTAAAAAAGGTTCAACAGAATCTTTTCCCATGTATGGAGCAACCGTTACCGAGTCAAAAGCTAAATCTTCAAAAAAAGCTTTTGCGTACATAGTACTAGTATTACCAATATCACCACGTTTAGCATCAGCAATGGTAAAAATTTCAGGATGTTTTTCGTTTAAGTATTTAATGGTTTTTTCAAGTGATTTCCAGCCTTTAATTCCGTAAGCTTCATAAAAAGCAGTATTCGGTTTGTAAGCTACACAAAGATGGTGAGTAGCATCAATAATAGCTTTGTTAAAGGCAAAAATAGGATCTTCTTCTTGAAGTAAATGAGCTGGAATTTTGTCTAAATCAACATCCAGTCCAATACATAAAAACGATTTCTTTTTTTTAATTTCAGATACAAGTTGTTGTGTTGTCATGTGTTGTTGTAAAAGTTAGGCAAAAGTACATAAATTTAGTAGTTTCTGTTATCTTTGTTATATATGTTTCAATATATAGTTAACAAAATTTTTTACGGATTCTTAACGCTATTCGGGGTGGTTACGGTAATTTTTTTACTGTTTAACATCTTACCAGGTGATCCAGCTCGTATGATGTTAGATCAGCGAGAAGACACCGAACAACTACAAAATATTCGAAAAAAATACGGATTCGATAAACCTGTATTTACGCAGTATTTGTATTATTTGAATGATGTTTCTCCGTTGTCTTTTCATAGTAAAAATGCTGATAATTATACTTTCTTATCAGAAGGTAAATACAATGCTACATCGTTGTTTTCTATTGGAAACACAGTAGTTGTTATAAAAACACCGTATTTACGTCAATCATTTCAAAAAAATGGAAAAAATGTTTCCGAAGTGATTAAAGAAACTTTACCGAATACAGCAATTTTAGCGGTGGTAGCCATAACTATCGCACTGTTTTTAGGGATTGTTTTAGGAATCTTTTCCGCCTTATTTAAAGATACTTTTTTTGATAGACTCATAGCAATCATAAGTACTTTAGGAATGAGTGTTCCCTCATTCTTTTCAGCAATTTTATTTGCTTGGTTATTTGGTTTTGTATTACATAAATACACCCATTTAGAAATGACGGGAAGTTTATATGAAGTTGATGATTTTGGTGAAGGAATGCATATTCAGTGGAAGAATTTGCTATTGCCCGCAATAGTATTAGGTATTCGTCCGTTAGCAGTAGTAATTCAGTTGATGCGAAATTCATTGTTAGAAACCTTAAGTCAAGATTACATACGAACCGCAAAAGCGAAAGGATTAACCATGTATCAAGTAATTAAAAAGCATGCGTTGAAAAATTCGTTAAACCCGGTAATCACAGCGATTTCAGGTTGGTTTGCATCTATGTTGGCTGGAGCGGTTTTTGTAGAGTATATTTTTAACTGGAATGGATTAGGAAAAGAAATAGTAAACTCGCTAAACACTCTCGATTTACCAGTAATTATGGGAGCTGTTTTAGTAGTAGCTACGTTATTTATTATCATAAATATTTTAGTAGATATTTTATATAGCTGGTTAGATCCAAGAATAAGATTGCAATAAAATGAGAATATTCTATTTATTAATTAGCATAATTTTTTTATCAAGTTGTGCTGCTTTTCAGCCAAAGCATTTTACCACCGAAGCCTTAAAAGAAGAATTATTGACCTTAGAACGTGAGTCAATTTCATTTCAAGAGATTTTAGATCAAAATCAAGGAAAGAAACTCTTTGTGCAAATCTTCGCCACCTATTGTCCTTACAGTCAACGTAGCTTTAAAGATGTGCTTTTATTTCAGAAGCAAAATCCAGAATTTGAGTATGTTTTTTTATCAGTAGACCATTCATACCATGATTGGAAGAGAGGTTTAGAAAGCATTCCTGTTAAAGGGCAGCATTACTATATTCAAGAGAAAGGAAAAGGAGAACTTGGGAAGTTTTTAAAATTAAAAACGATTCCGAGATTTTTAGTAATTGATGAAGATAGAAATATTAAGGTATTTAAGTCATCGAAGGTGTCGGATAAATTAATTCGTTAAAGCCTAGAAATAATGTAATTTTGCAAACAGAAAATCAATAACCAGAAAAAAAGAATAAACGTGAGACAAAAAATAGTTGCAGGTAACTGGAAGATGAATAAAAACCTTGATGAAGCTAAAGTATTAATCAAGGAGCTTAAGAAAGAATTAAAAGATGGTTTGAGAGAAGACAAGAGAGTGGTTATAGCTCCTAGTTTTGTAAACCTGCACTATGCAGCTAAAAAGACAAAAAAATCGTCTATCGAAGTTGCTGCTCAAAATATGCACCAAGCAACAAGCGGTGCTTTTACAGGTGAGGTATCTGCTGATATGTTAACGAATATTGGTGTAAATATTGTAATTCTTGGACATTCTGAACGTAGAGAATATTTTGGTGAAACCGACGAATTATTAGTAGAAAAAGTAGATGCAGCTTTAGCAAACGGATTAGAAGTAATTTTTTGTTTCGGTGAATTGTTAGAAGATAGAAAATCAGGAAATCATTTTACAGTGGTAGAAAGCCAAGTAAAAAAGGCTTTATTTCACTTAAAAGAAGAGGCTTTTAAGAACATCATTTTAGCGTATGAGCCAGTTTGGGCTATTGGTACAGGAGAAACTGCTACACCAGAGCAAGCGCAGGAAATGCATGCTTTTGTAAGAGAGCTTTTTGTAAAAGAATACGGAAATAAAACAGCTGAAGCTATTTCAATTTTATATGGTGGTAGTGTAAAACCATCAAATGCAGAAGAGATCTTCTCTAAACCAGATGTAGACGGAGGCCTAATTGGTGGAGCTGCTTTGAAAGCTGAAGATTTTGTTTCAATAATTAAATCAATTTAATGGATAATATTTATATAGAATATACTTTTGAAGTAACGCCAAAAGAACCAGCTACTGAAATTTTAATAGCTGAGTTAGGAGAACTTGGATTTGAGAGTTTTGTTGAAAACGACAATGGAGTTATAGCGTATGTTCAAAAAGAAGAATGGAATTCAAAGGTTTTAGATAACGTATTTGTTTTAAATTCTGAAGAGTTTTCTATTCAATATGATTTCAAAGAAATAGAACAAACCAATTGGAATGAAGAATGGGAAAAGAATTTCAATCCTATTCAGGTAGATGATTTGGTAAGTATTAGAGCGCCATTTCATGAAAACCCGAATTTGCCATACGATATTGTTATCGAGCCAAAAATGAGTTTTGGTACAGGGCATCATGAAACTACACACATGATGGTACAACATTTAATTAATTTAGATGTTGAAGGTAAAAAAGTGTTAGACATGGGCTGTGGAACAGGAATTTTAGCAATTTTTGCTGAAATGAAAGGAGCACAACCTATTGATGCTATTGATATAGATCCTTGGTGCTACGAAAATTCGTTAGAGAATGTAGAAAGAAATAATTGTAAACATATTTCAGTATATGAAGGAGAAGCTTCGTTGTTAGAAGGTAGAAATTACGATGTAATTATTGCAAATATTAATCGTAATATTTTATTAAACGATATGAAAACCTATACTGATTGTTTAAATGAAGAAGGAGTTTTATTATTAAGCGGATTTTACAGTGAAGATATCCCAGTAATTGATAATGAGGTTTCTAAGTATGGTTTAACATTAAAAAATACCATAAAAAGAAATAATTGGGTAGCTTTGCAGTATCAAAAATAAAACCAATGAGTACGATAGAAAAAATTCAAGAAGAGCTTGATGTCTTATTGCAAGGAACAACAGAGCATGAAATTGTTTTGTACAATGATGATGTAAATACTTTTGATTTTGTAATTGATAGTTTGGTTACCGTGTGTGATCATACATTAGAACAAGCAGAGCAGTGTACTATTTTAGTGCATTACAAAGGGAAATGTGCTGTTAAAACAGGTGAATACAAAGATTTAGAACCAAGATGCTCTAAATTATTAGAATTAGGCTTATCAGCAGAGATTGTGTAAGAATGGAGAACGTTTTTAGGTATTACGAATTTTCAGATTTTTTTATAGATAATTCTGGAACATTTCAAGAAAATGATATTTGTTTTTCAGAATTAAATGAGCAGCATTTTTTAATTTTTGAAAAACAAACCAAAGATACTGAGTTAACTTATAATTTATACGTGTCTAAATTCAACTCAAAAAAAGAAATAGGGCAAAAACCACCAGAAATACTTGAGTTGTTGGTTGACAATTATGACAAATCTATTCCCGAGCATAGAATAGTGTTAAGAAAATATTTGTATTAAATGTATAGTAGAAAAACTCAAAAAAATTTTTTTTGAGTTTTTTTATGCGCTTTATGTGACGAGATAAGAAAAAGAGTGTCATATATAATGTAAGCACAAGAATAGAAAAAGTAAAAGACTTTAAAAATAGTAGTAGTTAGTTTTTATACTAAGTTTGGTTAGACGAAAAAGGCCTTGAACACTAGTTCTTGGTCTTTTTTAATTAAATGTTATTTTTTCTAAAAAGGTTAAAGAGATCTATTAAATCAATGAAAAATAACGTATCTTTAGTAAGCTAAAATAAAAGCCTATGTAACATCATTTTCTTTATATCCACGAGCATAACCATAGAGGTTTTATGCTAAAAGCAACTTGGGCTTGTTGTGGTTAATAACCAAGTTAATTTAAAAAGTATTAATTATAATTTATAAAGAAAATGAAACAAGGAATATTAAAAGCAGTTTTTATATTATTCATAGGTGTAAACTTAGCATTAACAATAAACAAAGAGCACTTAACAGAGCCAAAAAAGGTAGTGGCTACTTTTAACGGGTACGATGAAAATGGGTATACCTTTTCTTTTTTGAATGAAGATGATTATGAAGAAGCAATTACTTTTGAAACCGTATCAGAAAAGATATTAAGTGCTTATAATTTAAACGATAACAAATTTATAGATCAGGAGTTTGAGATTACCTACGATTATCAAATTACAGATAGTGATGATGAAATTGAAGTTCCTGTATTACAAACAATAAAATTAATAGAATAATTTATGGGTATAGTAGATTTATACGAATCAAGCAAGCACAGAAACAATGTAGCACATTTTAGCGCGATAGTTAATTTAGCTATGGTAGATGGTGATTTAAATGAAGACGAAGAAAAGTTAGTGAATCGTTTTGCAAGGAAATTAGATATTACAGAAACAGAATATAAGGATATAGTAGAAAACTCTAAGAAATATCCAGTACAACCACAAGCAAAAACAGACGACAGGCTTGAGCGATTACTAGATTTGTTTAAAATAATTTATTCAGATCACGAAATAGATGAGCCTGAGTTAAAACTAGTGTTAAAGTACGCTATTCAGTTAGGTTTTTCACAAGAAACTGCTGAAGAAATCATTTTGAAAACCACTAAGATATTTAGTGGTAAAATAGATCTTGATCAGTATAAATCGATACTAAAAATTTTATAAGAAACTAAAAATCCCATTCTGAAAAGAATGGGATTTGTTTTTAAAGTAATTGTAGATCGTGTAATTTAAAAATAACTAAATCTTCATCATCTACATCATCAAAAATTTCTTTATAAGTTATTTCAAACTTTTTGTTTTTAAAGGCTGATGATTTTAAATCAAAATGTTCAAGATTCTTTTTATTAATTTGTTCAAAATCGATAATATCACCATTTTCCAATTCAAAAACGTAATAGCCGTTTGTATATCCTTGATACACGCCGACTAAGGTAACTGTTTGTTGCGAGTTGTAATATGCCATTACTATTAGCGTTTAAATCATAAACATTTCGTCGTCTTCTATAAAGGTTTTAAGTTATAAAGTATATCCGTTAGGGTCTTTTATAAAGAAGGATATATGTTCTCCGTGTTTATCTTTTAAAAACGTTTTTTTTACGCTGTGATCTGATAACCAATAATTAACTCTGTCGTACATTTCTTCCCATACATCACTATTTACAATTACACCAAAATGAAAAGTAGGTAGCGCATGGTTTTCAAACTGGTATTCAGGATAATCAAATTTAAATTGATCAACTAATACAAAAGTTAATTGATTATTAAAAAGATTAATATCTACCCATTCATTTGTTGCTCTCCCAACACTAAAACCTAATTCGTCAGTGTAAAATTTTACCGTTTCCTCAATACTTAAACAAGGAAGTGACATGTGAAATGTTGGGTTCATAACTGGTTAATTAATCATTGTCGAAATTATCAGACACTTCAATTTCATCAAACTCATCATCTCTATCATCGTCGTCATCATCATCCGAATCATAATCTTCCATAGTTTGCTGTAATTGAGAACTGATTTTTACCAAAAATAAGGTATCTTCAGTACGAACTTCTACAGCTTTTACAGTTTCTCCTTTGCTATTTTTAAAGGAAATAATGTCTGAATGATCATATCCGTCAGGATACTTTTCTACCAATAAATCCAAGATATCGGTAGTTAACTTTGAATAGTCTACAATAACTCGCTTCATGCTTTACATGTTTAAAAGGTACGCAAAAATTAACGGAGCAACAATAGTTGCATCACTTTCTATAATATATTTTGGAGTGTCAATGTCTAGTTTCCCCCAAGTAATTTTCTCGTTAGGTACTGCACCAGAGTACGAACCATAACTGGTTGTTGAGTCAGAAATTTGACAGAAATAGCTCCAGAAAGGAGTGTCTTCTCTTTCTAAATCTTGGTATAACATAGGAACCACACAGATAGGGAAGTCACCTGCAATTCCACCACCAATTTGGAAGAATCCAATTCCTTTTTCTGAGTTGTCAGTGTACCAATCAGCTAAGAAAGTCATGTATTCAATTCCAGACTTCATAGTTGATGCTTTTAATTCTCCTTTTACCACATACGAAGCAAAAATATTACCCATTGTACTATCTTCCCATCCTGGAACTACGATTGGTAAGTTTTTTTCTGCAGCAGCGTACATCCAAGAGTCTTTTAAATCGATTTCGTAATACTCTTCTAAAACTCCAGATAATAATAACTTATACATGTATTCATGTGGAAAATAACGCTCACCAGCTTCTTCTGCATCTTTCCAAATTTTGAAAATATGTTTTTGTAAACGACGGAAAGCTTCTTCTTCAGGAATACAAGTATCCGTAACACGGTTTAATCCTTTTAATAATAAATCCCATTCGTCTTGCGGAGTTAAATCACGATAATTAGGCACTCTTTTATAATGAGAGTGAGCTACTAAATTCATGATATCTTCTTCAAGGTTTGCACCTGTACAAGAAATGATATCAACTTTACCTTGACGAATCATTTCTGCAAAAATTTTTCCTAATTCTGCAGTACTCATAGCTCCAGCTAGAGATACTAACATTTTAGATCCTTGCTCTAATTGTGCTTCATATCCTTTAGCGGCATCTACTAATGCAGCAGCGTTAAAGTGTAAGAAGTATTTTTCTATAAAATTGGTTATAGGTTTGTTCATTTTATTATTTTTTGTGAGTTTATAAAATTGCTTCTGCTATGTTAGAAGGGATGATTTCATAAACTCTTGTGTTTTAAATTAGTTTTTCAATAATTACTTGCACCACTTCAAAAAGGATTAAAATAAT
The DNA here is from genome assembly GCF_051200845.1 of Tenacibaculum sp. A30. NCBI lineage: Bacteria > Pseudomonadati > Bacteroidota > Flavobacteriia > Flavobacteriales > Flavobacteriaceae > Tenacibaculum > Tenacibaculum sp. A30. The sequence continues at coordinate 1,146,530 of NZ_CP195160.1, read as the reverse complement.
GATAATCCATTCTAGCATACTGCTATATCTGTGTTGTAGTATATCGTTGAATAAATCTAAATTTTCTTTAATTACGTTTAAACTATTTTCTATTCCTTGATGACGTTTTATTATATCTAACTCGTCTTTTAATTTGTAATCTAAATCAGATAAATCTTTGTTGTTCCACGCTACATCTGGCGAATCAAAAACAAACAGGTTCTCGGCAATGTTATTTTTTAAATTTAAGGTTTTACCAATAAATTTTCTCATTTGAACTTTAGAAAGTTTAAAATTTCCTGTTCTTTCTAATTGCTTCGAGTACACTAATGTTTTATCGTGCAAATCAGATGTTTTGTTTACATAATTCATCAATGCTACCGATTGTGCTAAATTGAGCATGATAGTATGTGCAACATCGTCGTTTAATTCTTTAATTTGGATACTTCCAAAATCAACTTCAATCGTATCAGAAAAAGAAATGCTATATTTTTCTGATGGTAATTGATTGAGCGTTACTATTTCTTTTCCTGCTAAAAAATTAACAACTTCATTTATTATAACGTCTTCACAATTAATGAAAACAACACTTCCGTAGTCTTTTACATAAATATACGAGTTGTTTTCAGTTTTATATAGCAAAAAGGAATGCTCTCTTTTTACTAAGTTGAACGATTTAAATTGTTTACGGACTGTACTGAGTAAAATCCGCTTTTCTAAATGATACGCAATTGTTTCTAAGCGCATTTTAATAATCGTCGTCGTTACTTTTAAACTTTGATAATTTATTAAATGGTGAGCTATCATCATCGCTATAATCTTCTTCATCTTCCATGTTAGAAGTGAATTTATAACTCAACATTTTATAATATAATTTTGCTGCTAAAAAGTCTGAAGACTTTTCGTTTTCGTTAGGGCACAATTCTACGATATCAAAACCTACTACGTTTCTTTCAGTAAATACTTTCTTTAAGAACTCTAGTGTTTCGTAATAGAATAATCCTCCTGGTTCAGGTGTTCCCGTACTTGGTAATAAAGAAGGATCAATCGCGTCTAAATCAAAGGTTATAAAAACATTTCCTGTTAATTGATCGATTACATCGTCCATCCAATATTCGTTTACAGCCATGTCATGAGCAAAGAAAACTTTTTCCATATTCATTGATGACTTTTCTGTAACATCCATACTACGAATTCCTACTTGTACTAAGTTGGTAGTTTGGCTTGCTTCGTATACAGCACAAGCATGGTTACACTTAGTTCCTTCGTATTCTTTACGTAAATCAGCATGCGCATCGATGTGTAACACTGTTAAGTTGTTAAAACACTCGTTAAATGCACGAATTGTTCCAATAGAAATTGAATGCTCACCACCAAAAAGAGTAACAAACTTATTTTTATTGATGTACTTTTTAGTTGTTTCATGTACTGCATCAACCATAGCTTCTGGAGAAGCGTTTTCAGTAACAGCAGGAGCTAAATAAACACCTTCTTTGTACACTTCGCTATCAGTTTCTATATCATATAATTCCATGTTCTCAGAAGCATTTAAAAACGCCTCTGGACCTTTATCAGCTCCTTTTTGCCAAGTGCTAGTTCCATCATAAGGAACAGGGATTAATACTACTTTAGCAGTTTCTAACTTTGCGTATTGATCAGGAATACCTGCGTAATTTCTTTTTTCCATTTTTATAAATAGTAAACTAGTACCCTAGGATTGATAATAGTTCTTCGCTTTTTTGTTGTTCTTTAAATAGTTTAGTGGTGAGATCACCGTTTTCGTTTTTATCAATTAACACGTGTTTTGGTGTTGGTATTAAACAATGTTGTAATCCGCCAAAACCACCAATGGTTTCTTGATAAGCACCTGTGTTAAAAAATCCTACATATAGTGGAGATTCTTTTTCGTACACAGGTAAATATATTGCATTTACGTGTTGCTCTGAGTTGTAATAATCATCGCTATCACAAGTTAATCCACCTAATAATACACGTTCGTATCTATGGTTCCATTTGTTAACAGGAAGCATGATGAAACGCTTGTTAATAGCCCAAGAGTCTGGTAAAGTGGTAATGAAAGATGAGTTAATCATGTTCCATTTTTCACGATCGTTTTGTCTTTTTTGATATAAAACTTCGTAAATAGCACCTCCAGCTTCTCCCACGGTAAAGCTTCCAAATTCTGTAAAAATGTTTGGAACGTCTACATCAGCTTGTTTACATGCTTCGTTAATTTGATTGATGATTTCATCTACCATGTACTCATAATCAAAGTCAAAAGCTAATGAGTTTTTGATAGGGAAACCTCCGCCGATATTTAAACTATCTAAGGTTGGACAAACTTTTTTAAGCTTGATGTATACACTTAAACATTTCATTAATTCGTTCCAATAGTAAGCGTTATCTCTAATTCCTGTATTGATAAAGAAGTGTAACATCTTTAATTCAACTTGAGGATTGTTAGCGATTTCACGCTCGTAAAAAGAGACGATGTTTTTGTATCCAATTCCTAAACGGCTGGTGTAAAATTCAAACTTAGGCTCTTCTTCCGAAGCTATACGAATTCCTACCTTAAATTTACTTTTAGTTTCTTCTAAAATTAAATCAAGTTCCTCATAATTATCTATAATCGGAATACAGTTTGTGTGTCCTCCGTCAATTAAACTAACAATATTAGCAATGTATTGATCGCGTTTAAAACCATTACACAATACAAAAGCATCATCACTTAATTTTCCTTCTTTTTTTAATGACTTTACAATGTCAATATCAAAAGCAGATGATGTTTCGATGTGAATATCGTTTTTTAAAGCTTCATCTAACACATATTTAAAGTGAGAGCTTTTAGTACAGTAGCTGTAATTGTAGTTTCCTTTGTAATTGTGCTTTTCAATAGCATTATGAAACCAGTTCTTAGCTTTATTTATATTTTCAGATATTTTTGGCAAATACGTGAACTTTAAAGGTGCACCGTATTGCTTCACTAATTGCATTAAATCAATGTCGTGAAAAAATAAATTGTTGTTTTCTGTGTGAAACTCCTCTTGAGGAAAATCAAACGTTTGTTCTATTAAGTCTTTATATTTAGTATTCATTATTATTTTTAGTTGTATCTGTTTTTTGAGTACAGAAAGATAATTCAAAAAATAGTTAAAGCATGTAAAGCATGCGCTAAAACTTTTTTAAATAAATTGTATAACAAGCATCATTGTTTTTATAACAAGATTGTTAGACTAAAATAATATGAATAGTTAGACTCTTAAAGCTAAGCAATCACCGCACTGTTTATAAAAATTCAGTGGTAGAGAGTATTGAGGAGTGGAAGAATCCTTAATTTTTTCGTTGTGTTTCCAAAACACTAAATAACTCTTAATCTTCCCGTAAAAGTTATTACCGAAATAAGTAAAACGTAACATTCGACTTATATAATAAGATGTCGTAAATGTAAACTATTTTTTAATACAACAAACTTTTTTTTATTTTTTTTAAAAAATTAATTTACAGTGAATTAGCTGTTGTTTTGTTTCTTTATTAGCTCAATTCCTTTGTATAAAATAATAGTATTAGGTACAGTTATTTCTCTTTTTTCTTCTGGCATATATAAAAGAACGTAAAAGCCTGTAATATTTTTTACCACACCTTGTAAATCGAAGTCTTTATCAATGATTTTTATGGTGTCGCCAATACGCATTGGGTGGTAAAAAAATAAGATAATACTAGCTGTTAGGTTTGATAAAATAGACCACTGAGCAAAGAAACCAACGCCAAGTACCGCAAGTACAGAAGAGGCGAATACAATTACTTCTTTAAAGTTAATTCCAAAAATAATTAATGAAATAAAGAGCGCTAAGGTGTAATATAAAAAATAGCTTAGGTTTAATATGAGTTTTCTTCTGTGAGGTTCAATAGCATTTTTTACGATATAAGACCTAGTCAGTTTTTTAGTAATATAAATCAAAAAAAATAGCGTTGCTACTAAAAGCAAGAACTGTATAAAAGGATTGTAGAAAGACAATTCTAAAAAGCGATTTTTCATGACTATGTTTTTTTAATACAAATATACTTCTGGTTTTGTAAATATAATATGGAAATAAAAAATTATATTTGATAGGTAATCATAATTCTACTTCATTATGAAAAACATCTTAATTCCGTATAATTTTTCAGAAGCAGCCATCAATGCACTGAATTACACCAAGCAGTTGTTTAAAGGAGTTGAAGCAACTATTTATTTGTTAGATGTGTATATAAGTCAACCTTCAGAACTGTTAAGTGATGAAAAAAACGATAAATGGTTTAATGAAATGGATGATGAAATTGAAGATGAGTTAAAATATTTATTAGAGGTTTTAAATAGAGAAGAGGGTTCGTTTACTTACAAAAGTTTAGTTACATCAAATTCATTAACTAAAGCGGTAACTAAAACAATAGAGGAAAAGAATATTGATGTAGTTGTAACAGGAACTAAAGGAGCGAAGAGTTTAGCAGAAACTTTTATTGGAACCAACACAATGAAAATGATTAATGCTGTTAATTGTCCTTTAATTGTAGTTCCAATGAACTATAAATACAAACCAGTACATCAGATAGTTTTTTCAACAAATTATAAAAGACAATATGAAAAAAATGAATTACAGTTTTTAATTAACTTAAGTCTTATAAAAGAGTGTGGATTAGAAGTTGTGAATTTATCTGAGGAAACTTTTTTAACAGAAAATCAGCAAAAAAATAAAGTAAAACTACGAGAGTTATTGCAAGATTTAAACGTTACCTATAAAAAGATAGACTGGGAAGGTTCAGAAACGCAAACTATAGAAAAACATATAGATGAAACCCAAAGCGAATTGCTGGTATTGTTAAATCATAAATACAATTTTTTTAATCGTTTATTAGAAGAAAACGTAATTAAAAAATCGGCATTTCACAGTAAAATACCGATACTAATATTACCAGAAATAGTTTAATTATGAATTTTACAGAAGAATTTTATGAAGGTTTAGCCAATTTGTTTTATGCCGTTTCAATGGCAGATAAAAACATGACCGTAGAAGAAAAAAAGAGTATTGTTAAACGAGTTGAAAAGAACTGGTCTAATTCCGATAACTCTGGTAGCGAACAGGTTTATGAAACTTTAAGAAGCCTTGTAAAAGATAAGTTAAGTTCAGAGGAAGCCTATGAGAATTTCAAAAATTACTATTTAACACACCAAGAAGAGTTTTCTAAAGATGTAATTCACAATTTATTGGTGGCTGCACACGAAATTTCTAACTCTACAGCAAGTAAAAATAAATCAGAACTTATTATTCTTGCTAAATTATATAAGCTATTTAAACTTGCTTAAAAAAAAGAGGATGACGCGATTTATAACCAAACAAAAACACACAAAGCACGTAATTCCTGGAAACCCAATTTTTGTTGGAAATCAAAAGGAAGAAAATACACGAATACGATTAATAGGTTATGATGTAGATACAATAGTCGAAGTAGAACTACAAACTGTAAGCGAACTTTCAGATTATTTAAATAAGTATGAAAAAATATGGATTAATATTGATGGGCTGCATGATGTTAAATTGCTTGGAGAAGTAGGGAAGCTTTTTGCCATTCATACACTTGTTCTTGAAGATATTGCAAATACAGGTCAAAGACCAAAGGTAGATATTGGTGAAGATTACATTTTTACGAGCATTAAAATGATGTTTTTAGATGAAAAAATACATCGGCTAGAAGCAGAGCAAATTTCCATGTACTTAACAAAAAACATATTAATTACATTTCAGGAAAAGCAAGGAGATATTTTTGAACCAATAAGAGAAAGATTACGCAATAAAAAAGGAAGAGTTCGTAATTATAATATTACTTATTTAAAATATTGTTTATTGGATTTGATAGTAGACAATTACAATTTTTTAATGGAAACTTTTGGTGAAAAAGTAGAGGATTTAGAAGATAAAATTTTACTAGAACCTAATAAAGATATTCTAGCAGAGATTAACAAAAATAAGATAGAGCTTAACTATTTTAGAAAAGCAATACGACCAGCTCGTGAAGCAATAAGTAATTTCAAAGATTTTAAAACGGATCTGATTACTAAAAAAGAGCAGCCTTTTTTTAATGATTTACAAGATTTAATTCAACGAAGTTATGATTTGGTTGAAAACTACAAAAATATGTTAAGCGAACAACTTACAGTGTATTCAACCAATGTGAACAATCGCTTAAATGACATAATGAAAATACTTACTATTTTTTCGGTTATTTTTATACCAATAACATTTGTAGCGGGTATTTACGGAACTAATTTTGAATACATTCCAGAGCTAAAATATCGCTATGGATATTTTACCATGTTAGGTGTTATTCTGTTAATCGTTTTAACAATGTTGGGCTATTTTAAGCATAAAAAATGGTTTTAAGGATTGTTTAAGTTTTTGAAAATTAATTTTTTGTACTTTTGTGTCATAAAATGATTTTGGTTATAATTTCAAGCTTCAGGAAAATAAGCTAAAAGAAATAAATAATCATTAAGTCTAATTTTAATAAACTCACTTAGTGAGATGAAAAAAGTATTTCATAAAATAACATCTATTTTAATGGCTTTTGTAGTGTTGTTATCTACAATGTCATTTACTATTAACAGTCACTTTTGTGGTGATATGTTAGTGGATACAAGTTATTTTGTGAAGGCTGAATCTTGTGGTATGGATATGCAGCAAGAAAAAAAACCTGATGAATGCTCAGTTATAAAGAAAAATTGTTGTCAAGATGTGGCATCGGTAGTTGAAGGACAAGATACATTAAAAATTACATCTTTTGATCAATTGTCTTTCGATCAGCAAGTATTTATAGCTTCATTTTACTATAGTTATATTAATTTGTTTGAAGGAATTCACGATAAAGTAATTCCTTTTAAAAATTACTCGCCTCCACTCGTCGTCAAGGATATTCATGTACTTGATGAGGTATATTTAATCTGATTTTTAAACAATAACTAGTTGTCCTTTTGAAAGATTCATTAGGATGATTTGTCGTATTTCGATGTTTTTTTAAAACATCAATGTTTAATTGTTTAAAATCATTTTTTTATGCTGAATAAAAGCATCAAGTTTTTAATAGAAAACAAACTAGTTGCAGTTATACTACTCGTTTTATTTGTAGGATGGGGAACTATAAACGCACCGTTTAATATAGATACAGGTTTTTTACCAAATGATCCTGTAGCTGTTGATGCCATACCTGATATTGGAGAAAATCAACAGATTGTTTTCACAAAGTGGGACGGACAGTCTCCGCAAGATATAGAAGATCAAATAACCTATCCTTTAACCACTTCGTTGTTGGGTATTTCAGGAGTAAAAACCATCCGAAGTTCTTCTATGTTTGGTTTATCTAGTATTTATGTCATTTTTGATGAAGATGTCGAATTTTATTGGAGTCGCTCAAGAATTCTAGAAAAACTAAACTCACTGCCAAGTAATTTATTACCAGAAGGCGTAAGCCCTTCATTAGGACCCGATGCAACAGGGTTAGGTCAAATTTTTTGGTATACGCTTGAAGGACGTGATGAAGAAGGAAATGTTACTGGCGGTTGGGATTTGAATGAATTGCGTAGTGTACAAGATTACTATGTAAAATATGCTCTTTCATCTGCAAATGGTGTTTCTGAAGTAAGTTCTATTGGAGGTTATGTACAGGAATATCAAATAGATGTAAAGCCAGAGTTGATGCGTCAGTACAACATCAGTTTACAGCAAATTGTAGCAGCAGTAAAGCAAAGTAATCAAGATATTGGAGCACAAACGATAGAAATAAATCAAGCAGAATATTTAGTTCGTGGTTTAGGCTACATAAAATCAATTGCTGATATTGAAAATGCAGTTGTAAAGTCAGAGGATTATACATCGATTCGAGTAAAAGACGTTGCTAACGTAAAACTAGGAGCAGAACCACGTAGAGGGATTTTAGATAAAGAAGGAGCAGAAGTCGTTGGAGGGGTTGTTGTGTCTCGTTATGGAGCGAATCCTTTAGAAGTAATTACTAATGTTAAAGCTAAAATTAAAGAGTTAAGCGCAGGATTGCCAAGTAAAGAGTTGAAAGATGGTAGAACCTCTCAATTAACGATTGTTCCTTTTTACGATCGTACAGAATTAATTCATGAAACATTAGATACATTAAATGAAGCGCTTACGTTGGAAATACTAATTACAATTCTGGTAATTGTAATAATGGTATTCAATTTACGAGCTTCTGTATTAATATCTGGATTATTGCCAGTGGCAGTATTAATGGTTTTTATTGCAATGAAAGCTTTCGGAGTAGATGCAAATATTGTAGCCTTATCAGGTATTGCTATTGCTATTGGAACAATGGTAGATGTTGGGGTTATACTCTCCGAAAATATTATCAGTCATTTAGAGAAACGAGAGAAGAGAAGCGAGAGAAGAGATAACAGTGTCATTCCGACAGAGCGAGGTACGAGCGACGAGGAATCTCTATCTATTAACCAAATAGTTTACAATGCAACCGCTGAAGTTTCAGGAGCAATTGTAACTGCGGTAATGACAACTATCATCAGTTTTTTACCAGTATTTACGATGATTGGTGCAGAAGGTAAATTATTCCGTCCATTGGCGTTTACAAAAACCTTTGCGTTAATAGCTGCTATTATAGTAGCATTGTTTTTAATACCTCCGTTTGCAGCTGTTCTATTCAGAAAAAGAGATCTAACAAAAAACTTTAAGTATGTTTTGAATGGCGTTTTATTAGTGTTAGGTATCACTGCTGCTTTTTATGGGTATTGGTTAGGTATCGCATTAGTAGCTTTTGGAGCTGTAGGGCTTTGGAGTAATTACTCAGGAAAATCTGAGATTAGTTTTTCATTCTCCACTTTTCATTTTTCATTTTCAGAAAACACAATTAATATTATCATATCAGCATTAGTAATTGTTGGTTTATTAGCAGAATATTGGAGGCCTTTAGGAGTAGACAAAAGTATCGTTACTAACCTTTTGTTTGTAGCGCTTATTTGTTTTGGATTGCTAGGTTTTTTCAGTTTGCTTCAAAAATATTACAACCAGATATTACAATGGGCGTTGAACAATAAATTATTGTTTTTAATCATTCCATTAACGGTATTAACCTGTGGGTTCCTAATCTTTAAAAATACAGGAAAAGAGTTCATGCCTTCGTTAAATGAAGGGTCATTTTTATTGATGCCGACTTCTATGCCTCATTCAGGTGTAGAGGAAAACAAACGCGTATTACAACAGTTAGACATGGCGGTTGCTAATATTCCAGAGATTTCAACGGTAGTAGGTAAAGCTGGAAGAACAGATTCAGCATTAGACCCCGCACCATTATCGATGTATGAAAATGTGATTAACTACAAGCCCGAATATGCATTGAATTCTGAAGGAGAGCGTCAACGTTATCGAGTGAATGAGGATGGGTTATTTCTATTGAAAAATGGAAAAACGGTAGCAAATCCAAATAAGACAGATAAAACCTCGGAAGTTATTTTTTCAGAAGTTTCTTCAAATGAATTAATAGAAGATGAAGACGGTGAGTTCTATCGTAATTGGAGGCCAAATATCAAGTCCCCGAATGATATTTGGAATGAAATTGTAAAAGTAACCAAGCTTCCAGGAGTAACATCTGCACCTAAATTACAACCTATCGAAACTCGATTGGTAATGTTACAAACAGGAATGAGAGCTCCAATGGGAATTAAAGTTAAAGGACAAGACTTAAAACAAATTGAAGCTTTCGGGGTAGAGCTTGAAGGTGTTTTAAAGGAAGTAGAGGGAGTTAAAAAAGAAGCTGTTTTTGCTGATAGAATTGTAGGAAAACCTTATTTGTTAATTGATATTGATAGAGAAAAACTAGCGCGCTACGGAATTGCTATTCAAACGGTACAAGATGTATTAAAAGTAGCGGTTGGAGGTATGCAGTTGTCGCAAACAGTAGAAGGAAGAGAGCGTTACGGTATTCGTGTTCGTTATCCTAGAGAGCTACGTTCTAATCCGACCGATTTAGAAAATATCTATGTGCCGGTTGCTAAAGGTGCTCCAATTCCGTTAAGTGAATTGGCGACGATTCGTTATGAACAAGGACCACAAATGATTAAAAGTGAAGATACTTTTTTAATCGGGTATGTGTTGTTTGATAAGATAGATGGTTTTGCTGAAGTAAACGTTGTGGAGGATGCTCAAAAAGCCATTCAGCAAAAAATAGATTCAGGAGAATTAGTTGTTCCGAAAGGAATATCTTATCAATTTACAGGGACTTATGAAAATCAGTTAAGAGCGGAAAAAACGTTATCAATAGTGGTTCCTTTAGCCTTGATGATTATCTTTTTGATACTGTATTTCCAGTTCCGTTCATTAGCCACTTCGTTAATGGTGTTTACAGCAATCACGATAGCTTTTGCAGGTGGATTTATTATGATGTGGTTATATGGTCAAGAGTGGTTCTTAAATTTTAGCGTATTTGGAGAGAACTTGCGAGAGCTATTTCAAATGCATCCAATTAATTTGAGTGTAGCTGTTTGGGTAGGGTTTATTGCATTGTTCGGAATCGCAACCGACGATGGTGTAGTAATGGCAACGTACTTAAAGCAAACATTTGATAAAGATAAACCTCAAACAATTCAAGCCATTCGTGCATCGGCATTACACGGAGGGAACAAGCGTATTAGAGCCTGTGTAATGACAACAGCAACAACCATTTTAGCTTTGTTGCCAGTGTTAACTTCAACAGGAAGAGGTAGTGATATTATGATTCCGATGGCAATACCAGCTTTTGGAGGAATGATTATAGATGTAACTTCATACTTTATAGTGCCTGTATTATACAGCTGGCGTGAAGAATTTTTATTAAAAAGGAAAGTTAAAAATGAATAGTGTAAAGTGTAAAATTTTTAAATATGAGTATTTTAAAAGATAAAAGTTATGGGTTTGCACTTGAGATAGTGAGGCTTTCACAATATTTAGTTGCTGATAAAAAGGAGTATGTTTTAAGTAAGCAACTTTTGAGAAGTGGCACAGCAGTGGGAGCTTTAATAAGAGAAGCAGAATTTGCGCAAAGCAAGAAAGATTTCATTCATAAAATGAGCATTGCTTTAAAAGAAGCCAATGAAACTTTGTATTGGTTAGATCTTTTAAAGGATACTAGCTATTTAGTTGAAGACAAATATCGGTCGTTACATTCAGTTTGTAAAGAACTTGTAGCAATGTTGGTAAGTTCAATAAAAACATCAAAAAAGTCAATATCATGAAACAATTTATAGCTTTCATATTTCGTGAAATAAAAAACTGGGTAGTTTTTGTTTTTCGTTTTTCGTTTTTCACTTTTCATTTAAAAAGAATGTTGACTTTTAGTTTTTCATTTTTAGTTTTTCATTTTTCAAATGCGCAAGATTTACAAGAATACATAAATATAGCTTTAGAAAATAGTCCAGAAGTACAACAGTTTGATGCGCAATACAGGCGTATTTCAGAAAAAAAGGAAGAAGTAAATACCTTGCCGAATACTGAGTTTGGAGCAGGATATTTTGTAAGTGAACCAGAAACACGTACAGGTCCGCAGAAATTTAAACTCTCTGTAAAACAAATGATTCCTTTTTTTGGAACTATATCAGCAAGAGAAAATTATGTGTCATCATTAGCTGATGCTAGCTATCAAGATATGATGGTTGTTAAACGTAAGTTAATGGCGTCGGTAGCGCAATTGTATTATAAACTCTACGAACTAAAAGCAAAGCAAAACGTATTGGATGAAAATATAGAATTGCTTAAAACGTATGAAAAGTTAGCGTTGACTTCGGTAGGAGTAGGTAAAGCATCAGCGGTAGATGTGTTAAGATTACAGATAAGACAGAATGAGTTGAATCAGCAAAAAGAAGTATTGGTGGAAACTTTTTCAGGAATAGAAAAAGCATTTAATAAATTATTAAATCAAGATATAAATACCTCTATTAGTGTTGTAGATAGTTTACCTATTCCAGCAGAGGCCGCTAAAATACAGCCGAGTAATTTACAGTTGCACCCTGAGTTGGTAAAGTTTGATAAAATGTATACTTCTGTAGAAAAATCAGAATTATTGAATCAAAAAGAAAAACAACCAATGATTGGTTTCGGTCTTGATTATGTAAATGTGGCTAAACGTACAGATATGGATATGGCTGAGAATGGAAAAGACATTGTAATGCCAATGATATCATTATCAATCCCAATTTTTAATAAGAAGAATACATCTGTAACAAAACAAAATAAGTTACAGCAAGAAGAAATTCTTTCGCAAAAACAGCAACGATACAATACGTTAGAAACTGTATTGTATAAAGCTGTATCAGATAGAAATGCAGCGATGATAAGTCATAAAACACAACTTAAAAATTTAGAGCAAGCAAAAAATGCTGAACAAATTTTGGTAAAAAGTTACGAGACAGGTACAATCGACTTTAATGATGTGTTAGATATTCAGGAGTTACAATTAAAGTTTCAAACAAACATGATTACATCAGAAGTAACTTATTATACTCAAAGTACCATTATTAATTATTTAATAAAATAAACAGATGAAAAAATATATAGTTTATATAGTAATTTTAATTGTAGGGGTAACCTTAGGATGGTTGCTCTTTGGAGGTTCTTCTGAAGGAGGAAGTCATAATCATGCAAATGAAACTGCTGAAGGGAATAAAATGTGGACGTGTTCTATGCATCCACAAATTATGCAACCTGAACCAGGAGATTGTCCTATTTGTGGGATGGATTTAATTCCTGCGGAAGCTGGAGCAGAAGGATTAGCTGCAAATCAGTTTAAGTTGACTAAAAATGCATTGGCCTTAGCAAACGTTCAAACTACTGTAATAGGTAATGCTATGAGTGTTGATAATACAATTACGTTATCAGGAAAAATAGCAGAAAACGAAAAGTCGAATGCAGTACAAGTGAGTTATTTTGCAGGAAGAATTGAGCGTTTGAATGTGAATTTTACTGGAGAGAAAATAAATAAAGGACAGTTGCTTGCAACAATCTATTCTCCAGAATTAGTAAAAGCACAACAAGAGTTACTAACAGCAGCCTCTTTAAAAGAAAGTCAACCAGAATTGTACAAAGCAGTTAGAAATAAGTTGAAATTATGGAAGCTGTCAGAAAATCAAATCAATCAGATAGAGAAAACAGGAGTTGTAAAGGAAAACTTTCCTGTGTATGCAACGGTAACAGGTACGGTATCTGAGAAGCTAGTTGAACAAGGTGATTATGTAAGTCAGGGACAAGCATTGTTAAAGCTAGCTAATTTGAGTACCGTATGGGCGAATTTTGATGCCTACGAAAATCAAATTAGTAATTTTAAAGTAGGTCAAAATATATCGATTACTACGAATGCATATCCGAATGAAGTTTTTAATGCTAAAGTTTCATTTATAGATCCTGTTATGAATCCAGAAACTAGAACTATAACCATGCGTGCTGTGTTAAATAACAATAAAGGAAAGTTTAAACCAGCAATGTTTGTTACGGGGAAGGTACAGGCTACAGAAAAACATTCTGAGCAGCAATTAAGTATTCCAGCGACATCAGTTTTATGGACAGGAAAACGTTCAGTTGTATATGTGAAGCCAGAAGCAGATAAGCCTGTTTTTGAAATGCGCGAAGTCATATTAGGAGGAAGAGTAGGAGAGAATTATCAAGTAGAAAAAGGATTGAATTCAGGAGAAGAAATTGTAACGAATGGTGTGTTTACAATAGATGCTTCTGCTCAATTGCAAGGAAAGAAATCAATGATGAATCATACCAAAGAGATTATGGAATCTTTTAGTACTCCTAAAGCCTTTAAAGAGCAATTGCAAAAAGCGTATGAAGATTATATAAAATTAAAAGATGCTTTGGTGAAAACCGATGCGAATAAAGCAAAAGAAAGCGCTGCAGAGTTGAATAAAAGTATTGAGCTAATAGATATGAAGTTGTTAACCAATGAAGCAGCACATAAACAATGGATGCAATTAGTTCCTTTATTAAAAGAAGGAAGTGCAGATATGGCTAAAACAACAGACATAGATGCGCAGAGAAAGTCTTTTAAAACAGTGTCAGAACATTTTATTAAGGCAGTTCAGTCTTTCGGAATTAATGAAGTGACCTATAAGCAATATTGCCCTATGGCAGATAGTGATAAAGGAGCCTATTGGTTAAGTAAAGAAAAACAAGTATTAAATCCGTATTTTGGCGATATGATGCTGAAATGTGGTGAGGTAAAAGAAACAATAAATAATAATTAAATATCAATTCAAAATGAAAAAAGTAATCTTAGGAGTGGCTATGTTAGCTACAATCGTTTTAGTAAGTTGTAAAAACGAAGCTAAAAAAGAAACAGAAACAAAAGAAGTACAAACAGAGCAAACAACAACTCAAGAAGTAGCGATGACTACAACAACTTTTGGAGTAAGAGGTAACTGCGGAATGTGTAAAAGCACTATCGAAAAAGCTGTAAATGGTGTAGATGGAGTAGCATCGGCAGAATGGGATAAGTTAAGAAAGCAAGTTAATGTATCGTTTGATGGTTCAAAAACAAATGTAGATGCTATTCATAATGCTATTGCAGCTTCAGGATATGATACTGATAAAGTAGCAGGAAATGAAGAAGCTTATGGAAACTTACCAGGATGTTGTCAATACGATCACGGAATGGAAATGAGCTTAAAAGGTGAAGTAAAAGCAGACGAAACGTCTAATCACTAATTCTAAAAAAAGTGTAACGAAATTTTAAAATCGTTACACTTTTTTTGTTTTTATAAAGTTTATAAAAGATAAAAACCAGTAGTTCAATTATCGAATTACTGGTTTTTTGTGACCTCGGCAGGATTCAAACCTGCAACCTCTTGAGCCGTAATCAAGTGCACTATTCAGTTATGCTACGAGGCCGTTTTGCGGGTGCAAATATAAGAATGTTTTTTAAATTGTAAAGCAAAAAAAATAATTTTTTTCACCTTTTTTAATTTATTTGTCTTCTGCTATTTCTTCTTTAAAACTATCAATAGTACTCTGAGATTTTTCAACGTCTGATTCATAGATAAATACATCAACTGAATTACCTAAAGTACCGAAACCAGCCAATCTCCCAGATTCTTTATTATCTTTAATTAAATATGGAACATTAATTTCATCAAGTAGTTGACTTAATCGACCAACAAAGATTTGAGTTCCCGAAAAAACTTTTACATGCTTGTTCATAATATATAAGTTTTAGTCCAAAGAATTTATAGTAACATAAGCTCGCCATCCAATAATTGCTAATTGAAATTTTGAAGCTTTAGTAACATCCAACTCTTTTTTGGTAAAAGAGGGTAGTAGCGCTTTGTTTAGCTTAGCTAATAATTTAAAAATGCTTTTTTTCATTAGTTGTTGATTCTATATCAAAAATAACGAAAAATAATGAGTTATGATGAGTGAAGCTCACTTTACTTCGCTCAAAATGACATCGTTTTGTAAATAATAAGAAAGATTAAAAAATCAAGTCTAATAGTAATTCAGCAATTTTAATGGTTAAGAGAATTAGTTTTAATGCAATTGTAATCATTTGAATTTTAATGTTTTTTAGTTGATAATTCTTTATCAATTCCGGAATTGTTTTATGAATATATAGCAAGGAGAAGATGCTTACCAAATTTTCAGATAAGATTTAATTAATTTGAATATACAATTGAAGTTGAAAAAGTTAGTATGGTTTTAATATGTAATTATTGATTCTTTATTTTTGTTTTTAATTGTAATTAAAAATTACACTTATTGTTTTAATTTGCAATTTTTTAAAGGCTGTTTTTTGCGGCTTTTTAAAAAGCAAAGGGAATTAAGTCTTTTTTGCCTCATTTTTAGAGGTTTGATTTTTTTGTTTTAGTTAAGAAGGAAGTTTTTTTAATTAATGTTTGCTAATAAATTTAGAGAAGATATATTTGCAATTTAAATTAAATCTAAATAAAAACTAATGAGAATTTACGTATTGATAACTACGTTATTATTAACCTCTGGGCTGTTTGCGCAATCTAGTTTAAAAGGACAGATAAAAGATGAGCAAGGTCAGCCAATTTATGGAGCAAATGTATTTATATCAGATCTTCAAAAAGGAACAACTTCTGATTCCAACGGTAATTTATTGTTAACAGATATTAAAGAAGGAGTTTGGAAGGTAACATTTAGTATGGTGGGATTTCAAACTGTAACAAAAGAAATAACATTTGCTCAAAATAGTACAGTTGAAATTGTACAAGTATTAAAAGAGAATGAAGAAAATTTAAAAGAAGTGGTTGTTTCTGCAAGTAGGCGTTCAGAATATCTTTCAGAGATACCAGCATCAATAACTGTGGTAAATCAAAAGCAGTTAGTAGATTTATCAAACTCAACAACCAATATTAATGAAATATTAGAATTTACAGTTCCAGGTTTAGCTGTGTCTACAGGAACTTTTTCTAACTGGGGTCAAACATTACGTGGTCGTTCTTTGTTGGTGATGATTGATGGTGTTCCGCAATCTACTCCGTTACGTAATGGTCAGTTAGGGATAAAATCTGTAAGTCCTAACGATATTAGCAGGGTTGAGGTTATAAAAGGAGCAACGTCTATTTTTGGAAATGGAGGAAATGGAGGTTTTATAAATTACATTACCAAAAAGCCAAATAGTAGTAAGAAAATGGAAGGAACAACTAATATTTGGGGAACTTCTAACTTAGCAAAAACGAAAGATGCTCTTGGGTTTGGTGCTTATCAATCACTACGAGGAAAAATAGATAAGTTCAACTACTATGTGAGTGGTAGTTATGAGGAAACAGGCAACAAGTACGATGCAGATGGTAAAGTTATACTTCCAACTTACGGGTTAGATAATACTAGAATTTATACTGCTTTAGCTAAATTTGAGTATGAAATATCTGATAGACAAAAAATAAGTATTGGAGGGAATTTATACAATTCATTACAAGATACGCCATTTATACCTGTTCCTGGATCTTTTGAAGTATACAATGAGAATGGAGATTATACTTTAACACCTGGTTATGGTATTGAAGGGTCTATTGAAGGAGAAGAGCCTACTGGATCTAAACTGTATAATGGAAACTTGAAATATGACTTAAATAATATTTTTGATGGTACAACAGATTTTACAGCTGATGTGTATTATCAAAAAACAAAAAATATTTTCTTCTATTCAGACAAATTTGAAAATGGAGGTCAATCAGTAATTAATGCAGAAAAGTATGGCTTAAGACCAAACTTTAACACTACACTTACTCCAAGTGAATCAACTGAGATTTCATTAACCTATGGTTTAGATTTATTAAAAGATAAAACTAATCAAGGGTTGTTAGATGGTAGATTATGGGTGCCAAATATTGAAATGTTTAGTTGGGCACAATACATACAATCTACAGTAAAATTTAATGATGAATGGGTTTTAAAAGCAGGATTAAGATATGATGATATGAATCTTACCATAGACGATTATAATACCTTACCGTATTCACCTTTAGGAGATGGTAATTTTAATCCTTCAGTAGCAGTAACAGGAGGAGAAATAGGATTTGATAATTTAGCTTTCAATGCTGGTGTTAGGTATATTAAGCATCAAGAGTTTATTCCTTATGTAAGCTATTCTCAAGGTTTTTCAATTGCTGATTTAGGTTCTGTTTTACGTTCTGCAACTGCAGATAATATTGAAGATATTCAATTAGAACCAGCAGTAACAAAAAACTATGAGTTCGGATTTTTATCAAAGTTCAATAACTTCAGATTAGAAGCTGTTGGGTATTACAGTGTTTCTAATTTAGGAACAGGAGTTACTTTTGATGAAAATATTAATTCTTTCGTGCCTTCTAAAAAACCGCAAAATATTTATGGAGGAGAAATAGCAATCGATTACACTGCTTTTGATAATAAATTACAAGTAGGAACTTCGTATTCTTATGTTGAAGGTGTTACTCACAATGTGGGTGATGAAAATAATTTAACCTATTTAGGAGGAGATGTGATTTCTGCACCTAAACTAACGGCTTATGTAACATGGTTACCGACAAACAAAATTAGTACTTCTTTGCGTATGACTAATTTAGGAGATAGAAGTCGTTTTAATCCGTATTTAGATGCAAATGATAATTATACTTTTAGACATACACAGTTTCCAGTAGAAGGATACACTTTACTTAATTGGTCTATGAACTATAAGTTGCAAGAAAATATATCAGTTTCATTAGCGGTAAACAATCTGTTAAATGAATATTATTTACCAGCAAGATCACAATGGGCAGCACCTTTAAGAACTTTTACAGGTACAGGTGAAGGAACAAACGCTAAATTAAGTGTGTTGTATAACTTCTAAGAGAGTTAATAAGATTTTACATTTGCAAAATTATAAACCCAGTGTCTATTTTATTTTAGGCTCTGGGTTTTAAAAATAAAAGATATCAATTGCAACAAATACATAAAATAATTTGGAAAATACACCTATGGTTAGGTCTTAGCTGTGGGGTTATTGCATCGTTTTCAGGTTTAACAGGGTCATTGTATGTTTGGCAACCTGAAATAACTTCAATGCTGAATTCGAAATTATTAAAGGTTGAAGATTTTTCTAAAATAAAAGAAAAAACAATTTTAAACTCTGCGTATTTTTTAGCTGCAAAAAATGAAGGAGAAGTAAATAAAGTTTTTTTGCCTTATAGAGAGCAGCAAACAATTTCAATAAATTATAAAAACGGCAAGACATTGTATTATCATCCGAAAACAAGAGTTTTTTTAGGTGAAAAATCGGTGTCAATACAGTTTTTTGAAACACTTTTGAAACTACATCGTACATTAGGAATACCTAAAGTTGGTAAGTATATTATTGGTACAAGTGCTTTGTTGTTCTGTTTCTTCTTGTTAACAACAGGGTTTTATATGTGGTGGAAAACATATAAAAATAACCTGTCAAAAGGGTTCACGATGAAGTGGAAACCTAAAAAGAAACGATTTCACTTCAATTTACATAAAGTATTCGGAATTTATTTTTTGTTGCCTTTATTGGTAATAGCATTTACAGGAGGTTACTTCACGTATCATAAAACCTATAAGTCAGTTTTGTCTATTTTCAATACTTCTGATAAAATAGCCTTGAATGAAAAAGCAAAACAAGAAAAGATTTTTTCATTAGAAGAGGCAATGCTACAAACTGATGAAAAATATGCTTTAAGAGCTATTTATTACCCGAAAGATAGTTTAAGAGTTTATAAACTTAGGTATATAAAAGATCGATTTATCAAAGCAGGATTTAGAAAGACAAAAGAAATGGAGTTAAATCAACATGGTGAATTACGAACACTGTCAAGTTTTGATTTTGACCTAAATAATAATCGGATAGCAGCTCAGTTTTATCCAATTCATATAGGGGAAATAGCAGGAGTATTAGGTAGAATTCTCGTGTTTATATCAGGTTTAGTCCCTTTAGTTTTATTAATTACAGGATTTAAGGTTTATAGTTCAAAAACTAAACGATTAAGAAAGACTGTTAATTAACATTTTTCTTAGAGGTAGTCGCTGAATTTGTTTTCATATTTGCTTGCTAAAAATCTTATCTTCGCCCAAAAAATATTTTATGAGCATTTTATACATTATTATTGGTTTAACATTGTTGGTTTTAGGAGGGAATTGGCTGTTAAAAGCAGCTGTAGGATTGTCACTTAAACTGCATATACCAAAAATTGTAATAGGTATGACGATAGTTTCATTTGCTACTTCAGCACCAGAATTAATAGTAAGTATAAAATCAGCATTAGATGGCGCCACAGGGTTAGCTGTAGGAAATGTAATTGGGTCGAATATTGCAAACTTAGGTTTGGTATTGGCAATTACGGTAATGCTATCGTCAATAGATGTAGAAAAGAGTTTTTATAAAACTGATTGGCCAGTAATGATGATTGCTTCGGCAATGTTGTATTTTTTTATTGTAAATGATAAAACGATTCAATTTTATGAAGGAGTAATTTTGTTCTCAACACTTGTCGTTTTTTTAATTTACCTTTTACGTTTTCAAAAACAAGCAGTTGTTGATGAAATGCCAGAGGATGATGAGGAGTTACCATTGTATAAAATAGCATTGTTTTTAGCTATTGGAGGTTTAGGTTTATGGGGTGGTTCAGAATTGTTGATTAATGGTTCGGTAGCTATGGCACAACATTTTGGAGTGAGTGATGCGATTATTGGAGTTACAGTTGTTTCTGTAGGAACAAGTGTTCCTGAGTTGGCAGCATCAATTATTGCAGTATTAAAGAAGGAGAAAGCGATATCGTTGGGTAACTTAGTAGGATCTAATGTGTTTAATATTTTAGCTGTATTAGGAATCACCGCAATGATTACTCCAGTAGAAGTAAAGCCAGATGCTTATAGTTTAATTAACAATGATATTTATTGGATGTTAGGTATTTCGTTTGCAATATTACCTTTAGTGTTTATTCCTAAAGGATTGCGTTTGGGGTGGAGAGATGGAGTTTTATTGCTAGCGTCTTACGCTGTTTTTGTATACTTAACAATCTCTTAGAAATAAAGAATTGTATAAAAAAAAGCCGCTTTTAAGCGGCTTTTTTTAGTTAGTTGTGTTGTTGGTGTGTGTTTAATTATATCTTAGCGCCTTTTACGGTCTTGATAATTCTTCCAGCTACTTTGTATGGATCAGCGTTTGAAGCAGGACGACGGTCTTCTAACCAACCTTTCCATCCTTTTTCAACAGCGATGATAGGAATACGGATTGAAGCTCCTCTATCTGATACACCATAACTAAAGTCAGATACGTGAGCAGTTTCGTGCAATCCTGTTAAACGCTCATCATTATAAGCTCCATAAACATCAATGTGTTTTTCGGTAACAGGTCTGAATGCTTCACAAATAGCTTCAAAAGTTTCTTTAGAACCACAAGTTCTTAAAGTAGTGTTAGAGAAGTTAGCGTGCATACCAGAACCATTCCAGTCTCCTTTAATTGGTTTAGGGTGGTATTCGATGTAGTAACCGTATTTTTCAGTTAAACGATCTAATAAATAACGAGCTACCCAAATTTCGTCACCAGCTTTCTTAGCTCCTTTTGCGAATAATTGGAATTCCCATTGTCCTGGAGCAACCTCTTGATTAATTCCTTCGAAGTTTAATCCAGCTTTAATACATAAATCAGCATGTTCTTCAACAAAATCTCTTCCCCAAGTGTAACGACCACCTACAGAACAGTAATATTTTCCTTGAGGTCCAGGAAACCCACCACGAGGGAAGCCTAAAGGTAAATCAGTTTTAGTATCCATTAAGAAATACTCTTGTTCAAATCCGAACCAAAAATCATTATTGTCATCGTCAATAGCAGCACGAGCATTTGATTCGTGCGGAGTACCATCAGCATTTAAAACTTCAGACATTACTAAATATCCATTTTCTCTAGCAGGATCTGGATAAATAGCAACAGGTTTTAATAAACAATCAGAGGCACCACCAGATGCTTGCTCAGTAGAACTTCCGTCAAAAGACCACATAGAGCAGTCTTCTAATTTACCGCTAAAATTTTCTTCAATTTTAGTTTTGCTACGCATGTTTTGAGTTGGTTCATGACCATCTAACCAAATGTATTCTAATTTTGATTTACTCATGATTTTTGTTTTTGTGTTGTTATGGAATTAAAATCGGTACAAAAGTGAGGTTTTTTTGTTTTTTGTCAAAATTTTATGGGGTGTTTTTATTTAAAATTAACTTTAAGTTAATTTAGCCCCTATTTTTTTAGGGGTGTTTCTTTTTAAGGTGAAAATTATGTACTTTTGAAATGTTTAACTTTTATACCTTATTATATATGTCAGTTTTAAGATTCAATGCATTACAAGAGGTTTTACACAGAAAACCTATCGTTGTAGAAGAAAAAGAACGCCGTTCGGAATTGTTTGGCAAAAACGTTTTTAACGAGCAGGCGATGCGTCAACATATGACAAAAGAAGCATACCAAAGTGTTATGGATGCAATTGAATTTGGAACGAAGATAGATAGAGCAACTGCAGATCAAATTGCAGTGAGTATGAAAGATTGGGCGTTGTCTAAAGGAGCAACGCATTACACACATTGGTTTCAACCTTTAACAGGATCAACTGCAGAAAAGCACGATGCCTTTTTTGAAACTATAGATGGTGGCGCCATGGAAAAGTTTGATGGAGGTCAGTTAGTACAGCAAGAGCCAGATGCTTCTAGTTTTCCTAATGGAGGAATCCGAAATACATTTGAAGCACGTGGATACACAGCTTGGGATCCTACTTCGCCAGCATTTATTTATGGTACAACTTTGTGTATTCCTACAGTTTTTGTTGCGTATACAGGGGAAGCTTTAGATAACAAAGCACCGCTATTAAGAGCGCTACAAGCAGTAGATACTGCAGCTACAGCAGTATGTAAATATTTTGATAAGAATGTAACAAAAGTAAATGCAACCTTAGGTTGGGAACAAGAATACTTTTTAATTGATACGGCTTTAGCAGCAGCGCGTCCTGATATTATGATGACGGGTAGAGCATTGTTAGGGCACGCTCCAGCAAAAGGACAACAGTTAGATGATCATTATTTTGGGTCAATACCAACACGTGTGTTGAATTTTATGCGCGATTTAGAGCATGAATGTATGTTGTTAGGAATACCAGTAAAAACACGCCATAATGAGGTAGCACCGAATCAGTTTGAGTTAGCACCTATTTTTGAAGAAGCGAATTTAGCGGTAGATCACAATTCATTATTAATGGATGTGATGGAAAAAGTATCGCAACGCCATAAATTCAAAGTGCTATTTCACGAAAAGCCATTTGCAGGAATCAATGGTTCAGGAAAACATAATAACTGGAGTTTATCTACCAATACAGGAGTTAATTTATTGAGTCCGGGTAAAACTCCGATGAAAAACTTACAGTTCCTAACCTTTTTTGTGAACTCAATTAAGGCAGTTCATGATTACGAAGAATTGATTAGAGCATCTATCGCAAGTGCAAGTAATGATCATCGTTTAGGAGCTAATGAAGCACCGCCTGCGATTATTTCAGTATTCATCGGAACACAATTATCTGAGGTGTTAGATGAGTTAGAAAATGTAACCAAAGGAAAATTATCACCAGAGGAGAAAACGGATTTAAAATTAAATATCGTAGGTAAGATTCCTGAAATCTTATTAGATAATACAGATAGAAACAGAACGTCACCTTTTGCTTTTACTGGAAATAAATTTGAATTACGTGCGGTAGGATCGTGGTCTAACTGTGCGGGTCCTATGACGGTGTTAAATACCATTATGGCAAGACAGTTAAACGAGTTTAAAGAAGAGGTTGATAAATTAATTGATACTAAGAAGCTTAAAAAAGATGAAGCAATATTTAATGTTTTAAGAGAGTATATTAAAGCTTCGAAAAACATTCGATTTGAAGGAGATGGGTATGGAGATGCTTGGGAGAAAGAAGCGAAAAAAAGAGGTTTATCAAACAATAAAACTACTCCGGAAGCATTAAAAGCACGAATTTCTAAAAAAGCCATTTCACTTTTTGAAGAAATGGGTGTGATGAATAAAGTAGAGGTTGAAGCTCGTCATGAAATTGAGTTGGAAGAATATTCAAAAAAGATTCAAATAGAAAGTAGAGTATTGGGTGATATTGCAAGAAATCACATTATACCTACGGCGATTCAATATCAAAATACATTGATAGAAAATGTACGAGGATTAAAAGAAATCTTCGGAAATAATTTTGAAAAGTATGCCAATGAGCAAATCGATTTAATTCAAAAAATATCGCTTCACATAGCTGAAATCAATTCTAAAGTAGAACAAATGATTGAAGAGCGTAAAAAAGCGAATAAGCTAGAAGGACAAAAAAATGCAGATGCGTATTGCAATAAGGTAAAACCGTATTTTGATGAAATTCGTTACCACTGCGATAAATTAGAATTAATGGTTGACGATAATCTTTGGCCTTTAACAAAGTATAGAGAATTGTTATTTACGAGGTAAATCCTTATTTATGTAAAAGGAAATCTGTTTAAGAAAAAGGGTTTTTTCCCTTTTAACAGTATTTTTTTTTTTGACTTATTAAAGCCGAGACATTACTAATACTGTGTTTTTCGGCTTTTTTTTTTTTTTTTGGTAGGAGGGAGATTTTAAACGTGTTTTTTGAGGCAAAAAAATACCTACTTTAGCTATGTTTAAACACGCAAACTATATATAGGTTTTTTACAGTTTTTATTTTAAACTGATGGATGTAGTTGTGGTTATAAAAACTACAGTACATTTTACCCCGTAATTTTATTTTACCCTTATAATTTAGTATTCTCTTCTGTATTACAAGTATTTTAATATTTCTAAGCTTGTTGTAGATAGATTATACTAAAAATTAACCAACGTATTTTAAAATTATCAATTATGAAAAATTTTTTATTAGCAGCAATTTTTTTAGCTTCAGGAACAGTGTTTGCACAGTTTGCCAATCCATTACCAACACCTAAAGCGAATTGTATTGGATGTTCAGTTCCTCAAGTAGGACCTTCTTATTGGGATAGAGGAGCAGCAATTAACACGAGTTATGTAGATCAAACAGGGCATATGAATGATGCAAGTGTGGTTCAAACTGGAGTGGGGAACTTATCTAATATTGATCAAGATGGTCAAAATCAAGGATTTTCTGGAGGCTTAGGAAATGAAGCTACAGTATATCAAAGAGGAAGAAAGAATGAAACTGACATTAAGCAACATGGTGATTATAACTCAGGTTTTGTTAACCAAGTTGGGTATAAAAATTATGCGCAACAAGATGTGGGTGTAGGCTGGGCAGAAAATAACAGAGCATATGCTTATCAAACAGGTCGTCAGAACACTTCAATTCAAAAACAACGTTTTGATAATAACGTGGCTATAGTGGCACAATCAGGTAGAAGAAACTTTGCTCATCAAGATCAAAGCACGGGAACTAATGGTGCACCAGGAAGTGTAGCGGGTATTTTACAAATTGGTGATCATAATAAAGCTAAGCAAGTTCAAAGAGGTAGCTTTAATATAGATGGTATTGCTCAATTTGGTAACGGAAATGTAGCTTCTACAAACCAATCGTCAAATGGAGGTCTAAATATTTCAGGTATTGCGCAAACAGGTTGGGGTAATGAAGCTTGCGTTGATCAAAAGGCTGATACTGGTATTAACTTAAGTTTAATTAGTCAGTTTGGTGTAGATAATCATGCTTCTGTTATACAAGATGCACAAGGTTCTGGAAATGCTAGTTTTATTGGTCAAGCAGGATACATGAACAAGGCTTGCGTTGAGCAAACAGGACTGTAGGGTTTATTAATTAGTAGTAAATTAAGCAACAAAAATAAGGGAGAGTGAGAAGGGATTGCATTCTCTTCTTCTTTCCCCTTATTTATAAAGAACTAAGATAATGCTGAGAAGGATGAAAATAATACTGTGTATGGTACTTTTAATATTTAGTTTAAAAGCTACGGCACAACAAAATACATCTACCTACTTTGTATCTGTACCTCAAATAGGAAGTGATGCTTCTTTTCTAGTTTTAGAAAAAAATATCAACTCATTAAATAATTTACAAGATTTTGATAGATCGATAGATAATTATAATTTATCAATAAATCAGTTGGGAGTTAATAATGTTGTAGAAGTGAAAAACGGAGTTAGTGATATACAGTTAATAGGGCAAAAGGGTAGAGATAACTATTATAATTTTATAGATTATTATAATAATTCACCAACAAAGATGAATATTCTTCAAGAAGGTAACGCAAATTCATTACATATTTATGGGACGAACTCTTTAATGGAACATGTGAAAATTATTCAGAAGGCTAATTACAAAGCAATTACAATAAGAAACTATTAAGCAAATGTCAAGTTTTCATTTTTTTCAAAATATTATAAGATGTGTTTTTTTATTATTCTATGTGGGAAGCTTTACACAAGAAAAAACAGATGTGAATGCTAAAGTTGTTGTTCTTAAGAAAGATAATTTTTTAGATGTAAAAGCTCAAGCAGAAAATGAAAGCGTGTTATTTAAAGATGAGCTTAACTACAATTTAGTTGTGTTGAAAAAGAGTAAAGAAGAAAGTTATTCAAGTAATAAACAATCAGGACAGTTTTCTTTGAAGCCTAATGAAAAAAAAGAACTATCTTTAATACGACTTAGTTTAAACCCATATGAAGAATTAAGAGTGTATTTATTTATAAAACACAGAGAGAAATTAATAGATAAAGACACTTTAGTTATTTTACCTCAAAAGGTTGGAGTAACAAAAAAGGAAGTAATTGATGAATCAGAGTTTATATTAAAGGGTTTAGTTATTGAAGAAGCAAAAACAAAGGTAGGAAAGGATTTTTATGATTTTTTTTATCAAGAATATTTACTCTCAGGATTAAAGTATCCTTTCATTATAAAAATAAAAGAAAAACCAGGATTAAGAAGGACTACAGTTTTAATAATAGAGGCTGATGATAATAAAGTTTTTGAGTTTATGACTATGCCAGGAGAAGATTTTCTAAAACAAGCTGTAAAAGCAACTATGGCAAGGTTAAGTACCTACTCAAAACAACGAAATAAATTACTAAGTTATAAAATTTAAACAAAATGAGTTATGAAAACAGAAGTCAATATAATGGTAATTGCTTTGTTTTTAGCAAGCTACTGTTCTTTTTCACAAGAATTGGTTTATAAACCTATAAATCCTTTTTTCGGAGGAAATAATCCATTCGGATATCAGCAAATTTTAGCATCAGCTAATGCACAAAATGACTTTCAAGAGGAAGGACAAGACCCTTTTCAGCAGCCTTCAGATTTAGAGAACTTTACAAACAGCTTAAATAGACAATTATTAAATTCCTTGTCGCAAGATCTGTTTCAAGAACAGTTTGGGGATCAAGGATTAACTGTAGGAACCTATGTGTTTGGGTCTTTAGTGGTAGAAGTAACACCTACAAGCGGTGGGTTGTCTGTAAATATTTTAAATACTCAAACAGGAGAACAAACACAGATTATAATACCAAATAATTAATAACCAAACGACTAACTATAACTTAAGTTTTATGAGAAAACTATTATTTAAACTATTATTCTCTTTAAGTTTTATTTTGTTCTCTAGTTGTGGAGCATACCTAAACCAACCATTTGATACTACAAATGCTAGAATAGGAGAGAATACCTCTTTACAAAACGACTTAATTAAAAAAATTCAACCTGTCGAGAAAATAATCGTAGGAGTTTATAAGTTTAGAGATCAAACAGGACAGTACAAGCCTACTGAAAATGGATCTACATTTAGTACAGCAGTTACCCAAGGAGGAACATCAATTTTATTAAAGTCTTTAGAAGAGTCAAAATGGTTTACCCCAATAGAAAGAGAGAATATTGCTAACCTATTAAATGAACGACAAATAATAAGATCTACTAGGCAGGAGTATCAAGGGGGGGATTCTCAAAAAATGCCACCATTGCTTTTTGCAGGAATTATACTTGAAGGCGGTGTTGTTTCATACGATTCAAATATTATTACAGGAGGTTCAGGACTTCGGTACTTTGGTGCAGGAGCGTCTAACCAATACCGACAAGACAGGATAACAGTGTATTTACGAGCGGTGTCTACATCAAACGGGCAAATTTTAAAAAACATTTACGTATCTAAAACAATACTCTCTCAGGGTATTTCAGCTAATTTATACAGGTATGTTTCATTAAGAAGATTGTTAGAAGCAGAAACAGGAGTAACAAAAAACGAGCCTATGCAATTAGCTGTAAAAGAGGCTATAGATAAAGCAGTAGAACAGTTAATTATAGAAGGAGTGGTTGATGGTTTATGGACACCCCAAGGAGGTGATACAGTTGTTAACCTCTTTAAAAATGAATATTTAAAAGAAAAAAATGAAGCAGATAACACTTTATTGTTTAATAGAAAACAAGAGAAAAGAAGAGCTACCAATTCAATGAGTGTAATGGGAGGAGCTTCAATAGTTTCTGGAGATTACTCAAATCCAGTAGCAAGATTTGGGTTCGATTTAAAATATAGATACTTTTTTAAGGACCCTAGATTTAGTTTTGGGGGAAGTGTAGGGAGGTTTTCGTTAGAAAATGAAAGATCTTTTAAAAACACATTTTTAACGTCAAGCCTTTTTTTAGAGTACAATATGTTACCTTATGATAGATTAACACCTTATGTGTATGTAGGGGTTGGGTCGGTTTTAGAAAAAAATCTAGACAATCCAATGTTTAAGTTTCAGTACGGTCTAGGATTAGAATATTTAATAACAAATAAAATAGGTTTAACTCTTTATGGAGAAAACTATCTTTTAGGTTCAGATAATTTAGATAAG
Organism: Tenacibaculum sp. A30; assembly: GCF_051200845.1. NCBI lineage: Bacteria > Pseudomonadati > Bacteroidota > Flavobacteriia > Flavobacteriales > Flavobacteriaceae > Tenacibaculum > Tenacibaculum sp. A30. The sequence continues at coordinate 1,118,174 of NZ_CP195160.1, read as the reverse complement.
TTAGTTAGAGGGAAAAGAAACGATTTTATTTGGAGAATAGGAGCGGGGATAAATGTTTATTTTTAAGAAAGAAAGCAATGAAAAATATAATAAAAATAACAATACTTTTAATGTGTGTAACCTTACTTAACTGTAGTGAAGACACTGTAGATTTTGTTGAATTTGGTACTATTAAAGGACGTGTAGTTAAAAAGAGAAGTTTTGAGCCAATAGCTAATGCTAAAATAACATTGTCTCCAACCAATAATACAACTTTTACCGATGAAGATGGTTACTTCTTAATGGAAGATGTACCAGCACAAGACTACTCTGTAAGTGCTACTAAAGAAGGATTTTTAACAGCTTTTGAACCTGTAGGTTTAGGAGCAGAAACAGAAATTAATGTGGTTTTTGAATTAGATATCGAAACCGCTTTAAACGACCCACCAACTGCGCCAGAATTAAGAGCTCCAGTTAATGGGATAGAAGATGTAAATAACACGGTAGAATTAAGTTTTAAATCAACCGACCCAGATGAAGATGAAATAACATACAGAATAGAGATTAAAAACGACTTAAATAATGATGTTATATCTTTTGAAAATGTAAAAGACACTTTGTATACGGTAACTGATTTAAAATTTGGAGTAAAATATTTTTGGCAAATAGGAGCATCAGATGGTATTAATGCCGAAGTATTAAGTACTGTAAGTACATTTAAAGTAACATCAACACCTGATAATAGATACTTTTATACAAGACAGGAAGAAGGAAATAATGTTATTTACTCAGGAGACTATATTGATGAAGCGCCAATAAATGAACTTCTGTTAACCTCCCCAACCACAAATTCTTGGAGACCAAGAAAGAATTCAGCAGCAAATTTAGTTGCCTTTTTACGAACAGATAACAATGAAACACATATTTATACGATGAAAACAGATGGTTCAGATGTTAAAAAAGTAACCTCTAATGTGCCAGTTGTTGCGTTTGATTTAAATGAAGTAGATTTCGCTTGGTCGTCTAACGGTGATCGAATAATATACCCACATTACGATAAATTATTTTTGATTAATAAAGACGGAAGCGGGCTACAACAAATATACCAAACTACCGATGGTAATTACATTACAGAATGTGATTGGAGTAATGATGAATCTACAATAGCCTTAAAGACGAACAATACTAGTGGATATAATGTTCAGATTTACACAATTGATATGGCTGGAAATACTATTGACACTGTTTTAACAGGAATGCAAGGAGCTGCAGGGGGAATTAATTTTACAATAGATGGAAGCTCGCTGTTGTACACTAGAGATATTTCTGGATATGAATCAAGTAATTATAGGCAATTAAACAGTCATCTATTTTTATATGAATTTGCTACGGCAGAAGTTACTGATTTATCAGAAGGAAAATCTGATGGAACAAATGATTTAGATCCGCGTTTATCACCTAATGAGGCTGAAATTATCTTTGTGAATACGTCTAATGATGGTATTTCTACAAAAACAATTTATAAAGTACCTTTTAGTGATGGATCTACTACAAGAACAGCATTGTTTGAAAATGCGACAATGCCAGATTGGGAGTAAAAGAAAACGAACAATTACTGATAAAGCGAGCGTGTAAAAAACGTTCGCTTTTTTCTTGATAAAAGCGTAATAAAACCTAAATTTGCAGGCAACAACAACACAACAAATGAGTAACGAAGTATCTAAACGCTACGCACAACGCGGAGTATCGGCATCTAAAGAAGATGTACACAATGCTATAAAAAATATTGATAAAGGATTATTTCCAAAAGCTTTCTGTAAAATTGTTCCAGATTACTTAACGAATGATGAGGATTATTGTTTAATCATGCATGCTGATGGAGCAGGAACCAAAAGCTCTTTAGCTTATATGTACTGGAAAGAAACAGGAGATATTTCTGTATGGAAAGGTATAGCGCAAGATGCTTTAATCATGAATATTGATGATTTATTGTGTGTAGGTGCTACTGATAACATCATGTTGTCGTCTACAATCGGACGTAATAAAAGTAATATTCCAGGAGAAGTTTTATCGGCAATTATCAATGGAACAGAAGAGTTAATCGCAGAATTGAAAGCGTTTGGAGTAACGATTCATTCAACTGGTGGTGAAACAGCAGATGTTGGAGATTTAGTACGTACCATTATTGTAGATTCTACAGTAACCGCTCGTATGAAAAGAGCTGATGTGATTGATAATGCAAATATCAAAGAAGGAGATGTTATTGTTGGTTTAGAATCATTCGGGCAAGCTACTTACGAGAAAGAATACAACGGAGGTATGGGAAGTAACGGATTAACTTCTGCACGTCACGATGTGTTCCACAATTATTTAGCAGAAAAATATCCAGAAAGTTTTGATGCTTCAGTACCTTCTGATTTAGTGTATTCAGGAAATACAAAATTAACAGATGAGGTAGTAGATTCACCAATTGATGCTGGTAAATTAGTGTTGTCTCCAACAAGAACCTATGCACCAATTATCAAAGAAATTTTATCAAAATATTCTTCGGAAGAAGTGCACGGAATGATTCATTGTTCAGGAGGAGCACAAACTAAGATTTTACACTTTGTAGATAATTTACACATTGTAAAAGATAATATGTTCCCAATTCCACCATTGTTCAAATTGATACAAGAACAATCAAAAACAGATTGGAAAGAAATGTATCAAGTATTTAACTGTGGACACAGAATGGAATTATATGTGTCTCCTGAAGTTGCAGAAGATATTATTGCAATTTCAAAATCATTCAACGTAAACGCACAGATTGTTGGTAGAGTAGAAGCTTCTGATAAAAAGAGATTAACTATCAAAAGTGAATACGGAACTTTTGAGTATTAAATTTTCTTAAAAAAGAAATAAAATAACAACTTTTTTATGTTGGTGAAAATGTAAAAGGCTAATTTTTAGTTTTTTACATTTTTTTTTGGTTGACTTTATGACTTTAATCATGTTTTAAGTTGTTTTTTTTGAGTTGTTTTATAAATGTCTTATTAATCGCTAAATTCTCAGTAAAACAATGAAATCAACAACACACAGCACACCTAAAAAAGTAGTCACACGAGACGAAGCATTACAAGCTTCACTTATTTATTTTAACAACGATGATTTGGCAGCAAGCGTTTGGTTAAATAAATATGCCTTAAAAGATTCTGAAGGAAATATTTATGAAAGTACACCAAACGACATGCATAAAAGGATTGCTAAAGAAATAGCAAGGATAGAACAAAAGTATGCCAATCCTCTAACAGAATCGGAAATATTTGAAGTGATAAAAAACTTTAAATATATAATACCACAAGGAAGTCCGATGGCAGGAATAGGGAATCCGTTTCAAATAGCATCACTTTCTAATTGTTTTGTAATAGGTAATGAAGGAGATTCAGATTCTTACGGAGGTATCATGAAAATAGATCAAGAGCAAGTACAGCTCATGAAAAGAAGAGGTGGTGTAGGTCATGATTTGTCGCATATTAGACCCAAAGGATCACCCGTGAAAAATTCAGCGTTAACATCTACAGGGATTGTCCCGTTTATGGAGCGGTATTCAAACTCAACACGAGAGGTTGCGCAAGATGGTCGTAGAGGAGCATTGATGTTGTCGGTGTCTATTAATCATCCAGACTCAGAAGATTTTATTGATGCTAAATTAGAACAAGGAAAAGTAACAGGTGCTAATGTTTCGGTGCGAATAGATGATGCTTTTATGCAAGCTGTAAAAAATGGAGAAGAGTACACGCAAAAGTATCCTGTCCTTAGTAAAAAGCCGAAATATTCAAAAACTATTGAAGCACAAAAATTATGGAAAAAGATTGTGCATAATGCGTGGAAATCTGCGGAACCTGGAATCTTGTTTTGGGATACTATAGTTAATGAGTCGGTACCTGACTGTTATGCTGACTTAGGTTATAAAACAGTATCGACTAATCCTTGTGGAGAAATCCCGTTATGTCCATATGATTCGTGCCGTTTATTGGCAATCAATCTATTTTCATATGTAGAAAATCCGTTTACCCAAAAGGCAACTTTCAATTTTAAACTGTTTGAAAAGCATATTGTCATCGCACAGCGAATGATGGATGATATTATCGATTTAGAGTTAGAAAAAATAGATAAAATACTAGAAAAAATAGATGCCGACCCAGAGTTAGATAAGGTAAAAGCAACTGAAAAAAATCTTTGGTTAAATATCCGACAAAAAGCCTACGAAGGAAGAAGAACAGGAATCGGAATTACGGCAGAAGGAGATATGTTGGCAGCATTAGGAATTCGATACGGGAGTGAGGAAGGAAACAAGTTTTCAGTAAAAGTTCATAAAACATTAGGGATAGAAACATATCGAGCATCAGTAAACTTAGCTAAAGAAAGAGGAGCATTTTCAATATTTGATGCGACAAGGGAAAAAAAGAATCCTTTTATTTTACGTTTAAAAGAAGCTGATAGCAAGTTGTATTATGAAATGTTAGAATACGGACGTAGAAATATAGCGCTACTTACCATAGCACCAACTGGTACAACGAGTTTAATGACACAAACCTCTTCGGGAATAGAGCCAGTATTTATGCCAGTATACAAGCGTAGAAAAAAAGTAAATCCGAACGATAAAGATGTTCGTGTAGATTTTGTAGATGAAGTAGGCGATTCTTGGGAAGAATATGTGGTGTTTCACCATAGATTTAAACAATGGATGGAAGTGAATGGAATTGATACTACTAAAAACTTTTCACAGCAAGAATTGGATGCTTTGGTAAAAAAATCACCTTATTATAAAGCGACCTCTAACGATGTAGATTGGTTAAGCAAAGTAACCATGCAGGGGGCGGTTCAAAAATGGGTAGACCATTCGATAAGTGTAACTATTAATTTGCCAAATGATGTTAGTGAAGATTTGGTAGGCGAATTGTACTTAAAAGCATGGGAGGTAGGTTGTAAAGGAGTTACCGTGTACAGAGATGGTTCGCGTTCTGGAGTGTTAATTTCAAATGATGAAAAGGAAGAAACAAATCAAAATAACATACTTACGTCATTTCCTATCAAGCGTCCGCAAATTTTAGAAGCCGATGTGGTTCGTTTTCAAAATAAAAAGGAAAAATGGATTGCTTTTATTGGTTTGGTTGATGATAAACCGTATGAGATTTTTACAGGATTAGCCGATGATGAAGACGGAATTTTAATTCAACGTTGGGTAGAAAAAGGATGGATTATTAAAAATAGAAATGAAGATGGAAGCTCACGTTACGACTTTCAATACAAAAACAAACGTGGGTATAAAACCACGATTGAAGGCTTGTCACATAAATTCAATCCAGAGTTTTGGAACTACGCGAAGCTATTTTCAAGTACATTACGCCACGGAATGCCAATTGATAAAATAGTAGATTTAATTCAGAGTTTACAATTAGATAGCGAATCTATTAACACATGGAAAAATGGAGTGGTTCGAGCGTTAAAGCGTTATGTAGAAGACGGTACAAAAGCTAAAGGGCAGACTTGCGAAAATTGCAAATCGGATAATTTAATTTATCAAGAAGGGTGTTTAACGTGTAATGATTGTGGTACTTCAAAATGTGGGTAGATAATGTGTAAAAAAAATCACGAGTTCAACTCGTGATTTTTTTATTCTATTTTATCAAACACAAAATCAATTGAAAATTCATCGTTAGCCACTTTAGCTTTTAATTGATTGTTTTCTTTCCAGTATTGTATCACTTTAGGAAACTCGTTTAGTTTGTTTTCTGCGGTAAAAGAAGTATCAGTTTGTTGTGTGAAAACAAATAATGTAGGAGCTTCATTCACTCCTGTAACTTGTAAAAACAAAGAATTATTCTTGGTAATAATATGTAATACTTCTTTAAATACAGTATCTTTTTCTTTTAAAGTGAAACCAATTCCAGAAAAATCATTACTCCAAAACTCATACGTAAGTTTATCAGGTTGATTGTTTGTACGTTTCCATTTTCCAATCAACCATGTAGGTTTTTTGATCTCTGCCGTATTTTGACAAGAAAAAAGTAAAAATCCGGTAATGAATAGTAGTAAAAAACGCATGATAAAACACTTAAAGGATTAAAGATAATGAATTAAATTCGATAAAAAATCGTAAATTCGCACCCCAAGAAAAGATACTATGCTAGATAAATTACAGATAGTTAAGCAACGTTATGATGAGGTATCAGATTTAATCATCCAACCAGATGTTATCTCTGATCAAAAACGTTATGTGCAATTAAATAAAGAATATAAAGATTTAGGAAAGGTTGTTAAAAAGGCAAACGAGTACGAAACTTTATTAAACAATATAGAAGAAGCTAAGGAAATTATTGCTGACGGATCGGATGCAGAAATGGTGGAAATGGCAAAAATGGAAATGGATGAAGCAAAAACTCGTATTCCAGAATTGGAAGAAGAGATTAAGTTTTTACTAATTCCTAAAGATCCAGAAGATGCTAAAAATGCCGTAGTTGAATTACGTGCAGGTACAGGTGGAGACGAAGCGAGTATTTTTGCAGGAGATTTATACCGTATGTACACTAAATATTGCGAAAGCAAAGGTTGGAAAGTATCTACAGTAGATTTTTCTGAAGGAACCAATGGTGGATTTAAAGAAATTCAGTTTGAAGTTACTGGAGAAGATGTATATGGAACCTTAAAGTTTGAAGCAGGGGTACACCGTGTACAACGTGTGCCACAAACAGAAACTCAAGGTCGTGTACATACGTCGGCAGCGACATGTATGGTGTTTCCAGAAGCAGAAGAGTTTGATGTAGAAATCAATCCAAAAGATGTACGTATTGATTATTTCTGTTCGTCAGGACCAGGAGGGCAGTCGGTAAACACTACCTATTCAGCGGTGCGTTTAACGCACATTCCAACAGGATTAGTGGCACAATGTCAAGATCAAAAATCGCAGCATAAAAACAAAGAGAAAGCGTTTAAGGTATTACGTTCTCGTTTATATGATATGGAGTTGGCGAAGAAGCAAGAAGCAGATGCAGCAAAACGTGGTTCGATGGTAACCTCAGGAGACCGTTCTGCTAAAATTAGAACGTATAACTACCCGCAAGGACGTGTAACCGATCACAGAATTGGATTGACCTTATACGATTTATCAAATATTGTAAACGGAGATATTCAAAAAATTATAGACGAGTTAATGCTCGCAGAAAATACTTCTAAGTTAAAAGAATTAGGAGAAACAATTTAAATATGAAGACGCTACCAAATGGTAGCGTTTTTTTTATCAAAAAGAATTAGAACCTAGAATTCTTGTAGAGCCGATAAAGAAACCCTACCTTTGGCGCGTATTAATGTTCTATTCCTATTTCGGGAGAAAATCGACAAGTCTTTATACTATTTTTCTGTCTTATACTTCAGTTTTTTAGTCTTCAGTTGCTTTACAAAGCATTTTCATTAGAATTTTTAATCTAAAATAATATCATATAAAATCATGGACTGCATTGTATATGTGGGCTATGAGATAATTTGTATGATGTAAAATGTCTAATAATTAAAACCATGTCATATGTTAAGAATAGTTGTAAAAGAGGGTGAAAATATTGATAGAGCCTTAAAACGTTACAAACGTAAGTTTAGAAATGTAAAAGTTTTACAAGAGTTGAGAGAAAGAAAACAATATGTAAAACCATCAGTTACTAGAAGAGCACAAATTCAAAAAGCAGCTTACAAAGAGCAATTGTTTAAAGAAGAATAGTTCTGAAAATTATATAGAAAATAAAAAACGCAACCAAATTGGTTGCGTTTTTTGGTATTGTTTACTAATGATTTAGATTATTCTATAACAGTTAATTCGTCTACGATACGTTTAGCACCAGCATACTTATCGATTAACCAAAGTACGTATCTGATATCTACGTTGATTGTACGTTGTAAGTTAGAGTCGAAAATAACATCACCAGCCATCGCTTCTATGTTACCATCAAATGCTAAACCGATTAATTCACCTTTTCCGTTTAAAACTGGTGAACCAGAATTTCCTCCTGTAATATCGTTGTCAGATAAAAAGTTTACAGGTAATTCGCCTTTACTGTTAGCATATCTTCCGTAGTCTTTTTTCTCATAGATATTTAACATGTCTTTAGATAAATCAAACTCACTATCGTTTGGCTTGTATTTTTTAACCATTCCTTTTAACGTTGTGTAGTTGTTAATACTAGCATCGTTTCTAGGATCTTTAGGTAAAGCTCTTACTTTTCCGTAAGATAAACGTAAAGTAGAGTTCGCATCTGGATATTTAATGTTGCTTAAACCAGACTTACGTAAACCATCTACTAATAATCTAAATGATTTTTGGTAATCGTTTAATGGTTGTACTAAGTTTTCAGGTTGTTCTCTATATTTACCTAATAATTGAGATGATAAAATATATAACGGATCGTTAGCTAATAATTCTTTATTTGGGTATTTTAAGAAAGCTGTTGCACGTTCTTTAGACGTAAAAATACTTAATTCGAAAATAGAATTGATGTAATCATTAATATCACCACCCTTTGCAATTTTAGCTACAATCTCTGGTAATTCGTAATTTGCTTTAGCTGAATATAGCTTTAGTTGTTCTGCTAAAATTTCTTTCTCTAAAGGTAAGTGATAGTTTGTGTAGCTACTTTCAATAAAAGCATTCAATCGAGGCATTAAATTCTTACGAGCAGCTTCGTTAGCATCGATATAAGACTCAAATCCTTTACCAATTTGATATGGTAAAACAGCAAATTTACTAGAACGCAATAATAACATTAAGTAGTTGTCGTGCTTTGCTTTATTGTTGGTTAAGCTGTAGTAATTGTTGATGTTAGTAACAACATCTCCGTAAGTAGCTTTATTTGATTTGTTGTTAGCCCATTTGTCAAATTTCTTTTCAACTTTACGTTTAGTTTCGGCAGTTTTATGAGCTGTTAAAGCGTCAATCATACCTTGTCTGTTTTTCCAGTAGTTGGCAATTCTAGCATATTGAGAAGCATACATTAAGTTGATAGATGCATCTTCATCCATGTATTTCTTCATCACATCCATACTAAGTTTAGAACCTTCCACCCAAGCAGGATATGCGTAGTTTACGTTTTGCTCGATTCCTTCTGCAGGCATCCAACGGTTTGTTCTACCAGGATATCCTAAAATCATAGCAAAATCATTCTCTTTTACCCCTTTAATGTTAACAGGTAAGTGATATTTTGCTTTCAATGGTACGTTGTTTTCAGAGTACTCAGCAGGATTTCCTTCTGCATCAGCATATACTCTAAATAAAGAAAAATCTCCTGTGTGACGTGGCCATTCCCAGTTATCAGTATCTCCACCATATTTACCAACTTTATCAGAAGGTGTACCGACTAATCGTACGTCTTTATAATCTTCGTATACAAAATAGTAATATTCATTTCCTTGGAAAAAAGAACGTACAGAAACAGTGTATTTACCACCTTCGTTGTTTTCTTGTTCTATTTTTGCAATTTCTCTGTTAATAGTAGCTTCACGTTCTTTTTCTGTCATAGAATCGTTTACTTTAGATAAAATACGTTCTGAAACGTCATCCATTCTTACAAAGAATCTTACAAAAAGACTTTCGGGTTTAAGCTCATCTTTTAATGTTTTAGCCCAATATCCGTTTTTAAGGTGATTTTGTTCTTCTGAAGATAATTCAGCAATAGCATCATAACCACAGTGATGGTTTGTAAGTACTAATCCGTTATCAGAAATAATACTAGCAGTACAACCACCGTTAAATTGAACAATAGCATCTTTAAGGCTTTGGTTGTTAATGCTGTAAATTTCTTCGGCAGTTAACTGAAGTCCCATTTTTTGCATATCACGTTCGTTTAAACGTTTAATATGCATTAAAAACCACATCCCTTCATTGGCAAACAATGAAGTAGGTAGTAAGATTAAAAAAGCGATTAAAAAAAGGCTTGTTTTTTTCATAATATAATTTGAATAATAAAAAATTAGGTTGATTTTGTTTTAGTTAGAATATCGTCTTTTAAAAACTTAATAAGATTAAGGTATCTATTTCAGAGCTTCACTAATTAAACAATCAACTTGTAAAAATACTCAATAATTCATTTAGTGTAAGAAGGGGAAACGTTAAAAAATGAAGGAATATCTAAGTTATTTTAGAATAATTTTAACAGTATTGATAGTTAGAGATGAGCTTTTTTGAATTAAAAATAAAAACCCTTACAAACACTAGGCTTATAAGGGTTAATAGTGGAGACGCCGAATATACTTTAGCTTAATTTTTATTTGTCAGTAAATCTTTATATGTTGTTTAAATACAGGGGTTTGGTGGCTTTTTTTATGTCTTGTTAATAACTTTTATACTAATAAGATATAAGAAAATTATCAACTCAATTATCAACGCGTAAAAAATCAAATAAAATTATGAAACATACATTTTGTTTAAGAAAGCCAAAAGATGTAAAAGAAACATTAATTGTTTTTTCATGTTACTTTAAAAATGAGAAAAAGCAATTCAAATATTCAATTAGAAAATCGATACTTCCTGATCATTGGGATTTCGAAAATAAGAAACCAAAAAATAAAGGAAAAAATATATCTAAAGACCAAAAAGGAATAACAAAAAGAATAAATGAATATACAGATGCTTTTGAGGAAATGCATTCTCGTTGCGAAATGAGTAAAACAGAATTTACAAGTCAATTATTAAAAGAGCATCTAGATAAAACTTTTAATAATTTAACATTAAGTCAAACTTCGTTCTTTGAAGTTTATGACAAATTTACGGAGGAGAAAATTAAAAGAAAAGAATGGAAACATTCGACAATAAAGCGATATAAAAATATTAAGAACTTATTACAAGAATTTGAAAAAGTTAAGAAGTACAAACTAACATTTAGTAAAATAAATAATACCTTCTATACCGAGTTTATTGATTTTTGTTATGAGTATAAAGATCACTATACCAACACATTTAATAGAAACTTAGGGCTATTTAAAACATTTATGTTCTGGGCTTTGAAAAAAGAACATACCTACAATAATAAGTTTGTTGATTTTAAGAAACCTAAAAGAGTTTTAACTAGAGAAGAAGCTTTGTCTTTTGAGGATATTAAAGCACTCTATAATTTTACTTGTGAAGATGAAAGACTAAATAAAATTAAAGATGTTTTTATTTTTCAGTGTTTAACAGGAATGCGCTATGGGGAATTAAAAAGAGTAAATAAAAGAACAATTAATAATAATGGTTGTGTGATATTAAAGGAAGAGAAGGATAGCTCTAAACCGACTCGTGAAATTCCTTTAGTATCTATTTCACGATCAATATTAGAAAAGTATAATTATGAGTTGCCTTTAATATCTAATCAAAAACAGAATGATTATATCAAAGATATTTTAAAGGAAGCAGGATTTACTAATGAGGTTGAATATACAAGAACCAAAGGAGTAGAACAGAAAATCTTTATTAAACCATTCTATAAGCGTATTTCTACGCATACTGCTAGAAGAACTTTTATAACCATTATGCGAAATAAAGGTATTGCTGATAAAACGATTATGAGCATTAGTGGTCACAAAGATTTGAAGACTTTTAACATGTATCATCAAGTTGATAACAACGCTAAAATTGATGCTGTTAAATCTGTTTTTGAAAACTTTACAACTGATAATGTATAATAAAATATACATTATTAGTTGTGTTTGTATAATATATTATACGTTATGAAAAAATCATCTTTATTTACATAAATAGTAACTTCATTTTATGATAATTGATTACTTAGCTCTTTAAAAGAAAACTCTTTCATACCATCATTAATGATATTCTCTAATAATTTTTTGCCTTTTTGTATGGTTTCATTGTCTATATGATTACTTAATTTCTCATGAAATAGAATACGTAGAGTTTTATTAAATTTAAAGACTCTGTTTGTAATTAATAAGGTTTTTAAATAAGTAGATTCTGTTATTTCATCTTTAGGGAGTAATATTTGGTCTTTATAGTCTACATAGAAGCCTTTGTTTTTTAAATTATTAAATAATTGAAGTTCTTGTATTCTGTCAGAAGATTTAATTAATGGTTCAGAAGCTTTTACAATATCTATAAAGCCATTAATAATGTTGTTAAGCCAGTTAATATTAGTTTTTAAAAAAGTTGAAGGCTTTTGATCATCATATTTTATCAATGATTCTGTGATACCAGTCCCTACCTCAATCAATTGTGCAATTTGATGTCTTATTTTATGATCAAAGAAAAACTTATGTGATTCATTAAGCTTATATATATTAAATTTTTCTGAATGTAGTTTGATTAACGAAGATTTGATAGATTCTTCAGAACTTAGTATTAGTAATGATGTTGCACTAGAAAATGATTTTCTACTTTTAGCAATTAGTTCAGCGTCTTTTTTTAACTGTAAAGCATTTTTATAGATTTCCCAATCTAAGCCTATACTTTCTTCAGGGGTTAAGTCTTTAAACTTTTTCATAGTTGTATTTTAAATTGTTCGTTTAAAAAAAAATTAATTAACCCTATACTTTTTAAAATTCTCAGCTTGTTCAAATATCTCTTTATATACTTCATCTCTGTCTACAGGAGGGTAGTCATTTTCTGCAAGAAGGATTATTAAATCAGCTTTGAGTTCTGCTTTAATATCTTCTCGATCGTTCCAATCAGTATACTTTGCTTTGTCATCTACAACATTTTTAACTTGTTGAGCAAGATTAATTAACTTGTCATTAGGGTATTCAAAATCATATTTATGAGCAAGTTGTTTTAAGATATCGTAGAACGCTTTTTCCTCAAAGTCAATCCCTAATTCACCAAAAGATTCTTTTTCTTTTTTAAGAGCATGATACAAATCAATAATTTCATCAGTAAAATCTTCTAAAACTTGTGATTGTAATACATCATTTTCTTTACGTTCATTATATCGTTCTACTAAACTTTGAAACTTTTTAGAAAAATCTATTCCTTGGGCTTTATTCACCTTTTTAAAATCTGAAATTGCTTTAAGCAACAATTGTTGCAATAGTTTAATTTTTGTGTTAGGGAGTTTAATTTTTTGAATTTTAGCTATATAATTTTCGTTAAAAACATCAATTTCGGTTTCATCCTCATTTCCAAGTTTAAAAATTTCTTCAACACCTTCACTTTGTAAAGCTTCTTTAATCATTTCTTTTACTTTAGCATTCATTTGAGCAGAGTCAGGAGCATTACCTTTAGTTAATTTGTATATTATTGATCGAATAGCTAAGTAGAAATGTATTAAATCTCTTTCGTTTTCTGATAGGAGTTCACTCCCTGAGCAAATATCGTATGCAGCCTTTAAACGTTTAACTAAATACATAAAACGTTTTTCTAACTCTTGAGTTACTTGAACATATTCAGCCCCCATGTTAAGTGTTTGTAATTGTTCAAGGGCTGAACCGTTAAAATATTTAGAGCTATTGAATTTATGGAAAATTTTAGCTAATAAATCTAAATGATCTTTTACAACTACAAGTGATTGTTGAATGTCTTCAAAATTTTGTGCATCTACTTTGCTGTACATAGCTAAAGCCATGTTCATAGCTTTTTTTATCCCAATGTAATCTACAACCAAACCTTTGTTTTTGCCTTCAAATTTTCTGTTTACTCTAGATATAGTTTGAATTAAATTGTGTTTTTGTAAAGGTTTGTCAATATAAATAGTATCTAAAAAAGGAACATCAAAACCAGTTAGCCACATATCTACTACAATGGCTATTTTAAAATTAGACTTAGGATTTTTAAATTGTCTATCTAATTCTTTTCTGTAGTCTTTGTTTCCTAACAAATCCCAAAGCTCTTTACGATCATCTTTACCTCTGGTCATTATCATCTTGATACGTTCCATAGGTTTTATTTCTTTTTGCTCTTTTTCTGTCAATTCAATATCTTCTTCAGAAATCAATGCATTTCCCCATTCAGGTTTGATTTTTAAGATTTGTTGATATAATTCATAAGCTATTTCTCTACTACTACATACAAACATAGCTTTTCCTTTAATTGTAGAGCCTTCCTTTATGCGTTTAGTATAATGATTAACAAAATCTTTAGCTATAGCTTCAATACGATCTGGATCACCAATAATGGTATTCATATTGGCGGTGTTTTTTTTACTTTCTTCTACTTGATATTCACTGGCACCTTCTTCTACACAATTATCGTAGTAGCTTTCTATTTCTTGAAGCTTTTGATTGTTTAAAACTACTTTTGCAGCACGTCCTTCATATACAATACGAACAGTAATTTCATCTTTTACTGATTCAGTCATTGTATACGAATCTATAATATCTCCAAATACATCTAGAGTAGCGTCTATAGGTGTTCCTGTAAAACCAACATAGGTTGCATTGGGTAAAGAGTCGTGTAAGTATTTTGCAAAACCATAGGTTTTTTCTACACCTTTTTCTGTAATTTTCACTTTTTGGTTTAAGTTTACTTGACTACGATGTGCTTCATCAGATATACAAATCACATTAGTTCTTTCTGTCAATACATCTAAATCTTCTGTAAATTTATGTATGGTGGTTAAAAATACACCACCGGATTGTCTTCCTTGTAGTTTTGTACGTAAATCAGCTCTACTTTCAACAGAAACTATGGTATCATCACCAATATATTGTTTAGCATTGCTAAATTGAGCTGATAGTTGATCATCTAAATCAGTTCTGTCAGTTATTACAATAATAGTAGGACTAGCAAAATCTTTACTCTTCATTAAGAGCCTTGAAAGAAAAAGCATTGTAAAGCTTTTACCACAACCTGTGGCTCCAAAATAAGTACCACCTTTACCATCACCAAAAGGCTTTTGATGTAGTTTGATGTTATTTAATAGCTTATTAGCAGCATAAAATTGAGGATAACGACAAACAATTTTAATTTCTTTATTTCCCGAGCTGTCAGGTAAATAAATGAAGTGATGAATTAATTGACGTATATCTTTACGGTTAAGCATTCCTTTTACAAGAGTAAAAAGGCTTTCTATACCATCTGCCTCGTTATTTTCTTGAAATAACTGTCTGTCTGATTCCGTTCTCCAAGCATAAAAGAATTCATAAGGGGCAAAGAATGAACCTCCCTTAGTATTTACACCATCGCTTATAATGCAAAAAGCATTGTATTTAAATAACTCAGGTATATCTCTTCGGTAACGAGTGGTTAACTGTATATACGCATCATGAATCGTAGTGTTTTCTTGTATAGCAGTTTTAAATTCAAAGACAACTAACGGTAACCCATTAATATATAAAATACCGTCAGGAATACGTTTTTCGTAACCAACTATAGCTAATTGATTTACAAAACGAAATGTATTTTTGTCATTTGAAGAGTAATCTATAAGCTGAATGTATAAATCCTTTTTATGTGGATCCTCGCGTTTTAATAAAAAACCATCTGACAACCATTGCATAAACAATTTATTTGAAGTATACAGGTCAGAGCTAGGTAATACTTCTAGTTTTCTTATAATTCCTGCTATTTCATTATCGGTTATATCTAGATGTTTATCTTTTAAAAAAGCAATTAAGTCTTCTTTAATAAGTACTTCACTTTCATCTCTGTTGATAGAAGTTCCAAGTAGATGAGGGATTTCTTGAGCTTCTAATAACTCTATTACTGCTTGTTCTAGTTTTGCTTCTGTAAATTTCATAGAGTTTTAATTTTTTGACCTTGTGGAACTTGCTTGTTGAGTTGTTTTAAAATTCCTTTTGAAAGAGTATAATAGGTTTTATTATATGATTTAAGCCTTCTCTTTACAATATAATTATTATGTATAAACTTACCAGGACCATTAAAAAGCTCTTCTATTTTACCATCTTCGAGTATATTAACACTTAAAAAATAATCGGGAATTTTACTTTCTCCATAAGGGAAATAACTATTATTTTTAAATGTTGCCTTGATTTGAATTAGTTTTCCAGTAGCAATTTCTTTACCATCGTGTATTGTAGTGTTTTCAGAGTATAATTCAATTCCATATTTTTCTGCACATAGGACTTCACCTATATCACCTACCAAACGTCCGTCTAGAGGAAAACTTCTTTTGTATCTTTCTCTTAGTTTATTTGTTATCTCCAGAAGTTGCTTTATCTCTTTCATATTTTTATATAATTATATAATATTAAAGACTGAAAAGAATATTACTTTTCTAATATACTCTAAATTTTATCAATAATTTTAAGAGGTATTGAGTGTTTAAGACAATTGTTTTCAAAATCTTTGAGTTGAATAAGGGTGTTTTCTTCTGTGAAAAAGTTCTCTAAAGCGTATTTTTTATAAAATACTTTTTGTTCTTCTATATACCCACTTTCGTTTATAGTAGCTTCTTTTAAAATGTCAAAATTCCAATTAGGTTCTCCTGCCATAAAAATTAAATCAGTAGATGATTTTTCTACATCTTTAAATTTTTCTATATCTAGTCTATCAATACTAGAGTCTTCCAAATTACTTTCAAAATATCCAGAGTCGTTCTTTAAAATAACAGAAAACCAAAGAGTATCGTCTTCTTCATTTCTTTGAAAATGAAATTCGTAACAATACATATATATCCAATCCCAAGCCCAATTATCTAATCTGTTAGTGCCTCTAGAGCTAAATAAAGGTTTTCCTTTTTTATAAGGGATATTATATGTTGAACCTATGAATTGTATCAGATTTAAAATTCGACGTTGATAATCAAACAATAGGCGATATGCTTTTCGGATTTCTAAAGGTAAATTCTCTTTCATTTAATTAAAAGTTAAATTGCTGAATAGCATTGCTGTTAATTTTATAAGTATCACAATCGACTAACCATTTTTTTTGATGAAATCCATGCATAGCAAAAGCATTAATTAAATCATTAAATAAAAAGATTAAAGGTGATTGATCTGGTAATTGTTGATTTATTATTTTGTTATGTAAGTTTGTTATAATCAATAACAAGCGACTCCAATTTGTTTTAGATTGGGCTATTTTTTTACTCTGTATATAAATACTGTCTTTAGTGCAATTTTCTTGTAAACCACCGACCTGTAATAAATAAAGGTCTTTAGCATCTTCTTCGTATTCGTTAAAATAGCCAATGACTTCATTTTCTAATTGCCCATTATATTGTTGGTTAGCATCATACCGTTTAGCTTCAACAATTAAATCGAATTCAGAAAAGCGAATAAATACATCTGGTTCTACAAATTTACTGTTGTAGGTGTTTTCGGCAGACCATTTAGGCCAAAAAACTATTTCTTGTATTTCACCAGAAAATTTAGGTAAGGTATCTAAAAGTAAAGAGTCTTTAAGGATGGTCCAAAAATAATGAGTAGGGAAGTACTTTAAGACATCAAATACACTTGCAGTTAAACTATCTTCACAAATACTTAGCTTATCTTTTCCTTCTTTAAAATAAGATATCATTTTTTATAATTTTTCCCTTTTTCGGTGAGTCTATATTTTTGTTTTGAACTTGTTGGTTTATCAGGAATAGTTAATTCTACAAAACCTAATTCTATAGCAGGATTTAAATATGCTGTTCTAAAATGTTCTCTATGTTTTACCCCTACCAACTCCATTAATTCACTTCTGTTTAGTTCTTTGTTTAAGTTTTTAATTAATTGAGTAACTTGCTCGGTAACTTGCTCGGTAACTTGCTCGGTAACTTGCTCGGTAACTTGCTCGGTAACTTGCTCGGTAACTTGCTCGGTAACTTGCTCGGTAACTTGCTCAGTAGCAGGTAGCGTAATGCGTAAAAAATTATCAGTAAATTTAAAACAATCTCTACTGTAAGTACTTAAAATTCTTGGGATTCCTGAACCTAATTGTTCTACTAAGTCTAAATCTTTAAAGATTCTTATAAGTTCTTTGTTTCTTGGAATAGAAAAACCTTCAAAAAATTCATTTTCGCTAAGTCCATCAACCAAACTTCCTGCAGATGTAATTTCAATACGATCAGAAAAAATTTCAAATTTAGGAGGTACTTCTCTACTAAAGTCGTTATGTACAAAAGCATTAATTATTGCTTCGCGTAAAGCTCTGGCATCCCATAAACGTTTTTCTTGTCTGTCTTTAGCTGTAATTTTAGCAATAGTTTTATTTTCTAACTCTAATTTATCTAATACTTGTTTACAAGCTTTTATAAGCGAAGTATAACCATATTCATTGGTCTCTATAAGTTCTACGCGGTCAATTCCTGAATACTTAGCTACCTTAATAGAAATGTTATTTACGTCAGATAGTAGGTACCCCGCATAGTTCCATTTATTATCTTCTGTTGTTAATTCTAAGGTATTACCAAAATGAGAATTAAGGTTTTTATCTTTTGCTTGATAGTAAATATGTAATTGTTCAAATTGTAGGTTTTGCTTTGGAGATACAATTTTACTAATAGTGTTTCGTGTACGTGAAGCGTATAGAGTGTCTATAGTTTTTTGTGGCATAGGTTCAGATGCTGTACCTATACGGATAAAAGAACCCTTTTCACTCATACCATATTTCTTTTTAAAATATGGTTTTTCGCTACCACTTGCTATCGTAATTTTTACTAACTTTTTTTCTTCTTGCTCTATTATTGAAATATCAAACAAACCTAAGCAAGATGGTTGAATATTTGTTTTCAAGCGATCTTTAACACGAAGCATTACATCATCGGTATCTGTTACACCAACAACTTTTCCGTTTTTGTCAATGCCGATAATAAGTTCACCACCTAAGTGATAGTTTAAAAATGAGAAAAAGCAATTCAAATATTCAATTAGAAAATCTATACTTCCTGATCATTGGGATTTCGAAAATAAGAAACCAAAAAATAAAGGGAAAAATATATCTAAAAACCAAAAAGGAATAACAAAAAGAATAAATGAATATACAGATGCTTTTGAGGAAATGCATTCTCGTTGCGAAATGAGTAAAACAGAATTTACAAGTCAATTATTAAAAGAGCATCTAGATAAAACTTTTAATAATTTAACATTAAGTCAAACTTCGTTCTTTGAAGTTTATGACAAATTTACGGAGGAGAAAATTAAAAGGAAAGAATGGAAACATTCGACAATAAAGCGATATAAAAACATTAAGAACTTATTACAAGAATTTGAAAAGGTTAAGAAGTATAAATTAACATTTAGTAAAATAAATAACGCCTTCTATACTGAGTTTATTGATTTTTGTTATGAGTATAAAGATCACTATACCAACACATTTAATAGAAACTTAGGACTATTTAAGACATTTATGTTCTGGGCTTTGAAAAAAGAACATACATACAATAATAAGTTTGTTGATTTTAAGAAACCTAAACGAGTTTTAACTAGAGAGGAAGCATTGTCTTTTGAGGATATTAAAACACTCTATAACTTTCCTTGTGAAGATGAAAGACTAAATAAAATTAAAGATGTTTTTATTTTTCAGTGTTTAACAGGAATGCGCTATGGTGAATTAAAAAGAGTAAATAAGAGAACAATTAACAATAATGGTTGTGTGATATTAAAGGAAGAAAAGGATAGCTCTAAACCGACTCGTGAAATTCCTTTGGTTTCTATTTCAAGATCAATATTAGAAAAGTATAATTATGAGTTGCCTTTAATATCTAATCAAAAACAAAATGATTATATCAAAGATATTTTAAAGGAAGCAGGATTTACTCACGAGGTTGAATATACAAGAACTAAAGGGGTAGAGCAGCAAGTTTTTATAAAGCCATTTTATAAGCGTGTTTCTACTCATACTGCTAGAAGAACTTTTATTACTATTATGAGGAATAAAGGAATTGCTGATAAAACGATTATGAGCATTAGTGGTCACAAAGATTTGAAGACTTTTAATATGTATCATCAAGTTGATAACAACGCTAAAATTGATGCTGTTAAATCTGTTTTTGAGAATTTCTAGAATATATTTTAAAAAAGGGTTCGACTCTAAGAAAGTAAAACCCTCGATAAAGAAGTTTACACACTTTACGGGATAGTGTCAAAAATTATAAATATTTGTTAAGCCAATTTAAAATAGTTAAATCCATTTCATTCTTATTTTTACGAACATTGTGCTTGTCGTTTTCATATATAATTAATTTGTAAGGAATTTGATATGCCTTAAGTTTTTTAGCTAAATCCAAAGTTTGATTAACATCAACGGCTTCGTCATTTAATCCATGGAAAATTAAAAGAGGTATTTTAGGTAGTTCATTAACCCAAAATAAAACAGATCTTTCTGTTAACACCTTGTTTTTATCTGAATTATATTTAGGTATTATTTGAGAAAAAACCTTTTTCTCCATTTCAGGTCTATTCTTTATAGTATAAAATAAATTTGAAGGACTTCCACCTATTATAGCTGTTTTAATAATGTTTTGAGATTTAAGTTCTTTTAAAGACAAATAGGTCATTATCCCTCCTCTGCTCCAACCATACAAGGCTATTTTAGAGGAATTTACTTTTTTGCTTTCTTTTAGTAAAGATATTAGATTGATAATATCGTTAACATCTTTGCCTCCAAACTCATCTTTCCCCTGACTGTCATTGTTACCACGATAAGTACTTCCAGCTATAATAAAACCTTTACTTGATAGAAGTGAAAGGTGGTAGATCATTAAAGAGGGAGTTAAATTCCCAAAATTTCTGTTTCCACCTCTGTTAAAAATTATAAGAGGCATTTCGGTTCTAGTATTTTTAGGATACATAATATACCCTTTTATTTTTAGACTATCACTAAAGTAGTTTATACTATCTAACTTAATATTTTCTAGATGCTTGTAGTTAGGTAGATATTTAAGATTGTTATCGTCATCTAAATAAGTGATTTTACTATAGAGACTCAGGTCTTGAATCTTAATATTTTTAGAATTTAATATTTGAGAATAATTTATATTAATATTTAAAAATAAAAAAAGTACAATTAATGATTCTTTAGTAATATTCATATATTTGATTTCCTAATAAAAAAACAAATATGATAAAAAAGATTTTATTTCTGTTAATTTTATTCCATTTAACAAGTAAAAGTTTCTCTCAGGTAAAAGATATGCCAAATTATTCTTTTTTTAAATTGGTGGTAACTAAATTAAATACAGATAAAAATGAAGTTTTACTTGTTAAATGGAATGATAAATGGGAAGTGCCAGGGCTGAAATATAATAGTAAATCATCTATTAAGGAGTTTATAGCTAAAATGGCTAATGACATGGGAATTAGAATGTATAAAGAAGAGAGGTTAAGAGGGATTTTCACAATTCATTATGAGAATAGACCTAAACCAACATTGATGAATTATTATTCACTTGATTTCGTTGAAGGAGATATTACTCCACCACCTAGTTGCAGTCAAATAAAATGGTTTTCAATAGATGAAGCATTAAAGTTAATATCTTATCAAGATATGGTTGAGATATTAAAGCAATTATATGAAGATAAAAATTCAGTATTTGGAGGGGCTATAAAAAAATATAAAGAAGCTAAATCAAAAGAAAAAAAAATAGAATTTACTGAACCTTTATATAAACTTGCAGAATGTAAATAAGTATGGAAAGAAAACATATAGGTATTGGAACTTATAGAATGAGTGTTGATGTTGATTCACATATCGAATCAATTAATTATGCAATAGAAAATGGTTGTTGTTTTATTGATACAGCCACTAATTATAAAAAAGGGAAAGCTGAAGAATTGATAGGTTTCGTTATAGATAAACATATCCAAAAAGAAGTAAAAATTATAACTAAAGCAGGGTATGTTGATGAAGCTCATGTATCGTCTTTTAAAGAGGATAGTTTTTTAATAAATGAAAAATTCTATCATTCGATTGATTCTTCATATATAGACTATATGTTAAATAATAGTTTAAAAAAAATGAGAATGGACTCTATTCATTCTTTTTTATTACATAATCCAGAATATATCCTTTCTACTTTGAATGATGAATCTCTTTTTTATAAAATGGTTAAGACAGCATTTTTAAAACTAGAAGAATTATCCGATGAAGGACTAATAGAATGTTATGGGATTAGTTCAAATACTTTTGCTCTTCATGGTGAGAAAAACCATATTGATGTTGAGCGATTATTAGAAATAGCCAATGAGATTAGTTCAAATAATAGATTTAAAATGATTCAATTCCCTTTTAATATTTATGAAAACAGGGCTCTAGAAAAAAGATATTCTAATAAGAAATATAATTTATTTGAATTTTGTAAAAAAAATAAAATTAAGACATTTATAAATAGACCCTTCATAGGTACTATTAATAGAAGACCTGTGCCAATTGTTATATATGAAGATTTAGCTTTGAAGGATTTAAATAACAACGTATTTAGGGATTTTGTTCAGAAGTTATCAAAGATAATATCAGAGAAAGAGGTTTCTAAAATAATTGAGACCGAAGCTTTTCTTTTTTTAAAGGAGAATGAAAAAAAATTTAAAAGTGATAAGTTACTTAGAATTTTTATAAAAAATCATTTATACGTGGTTTTTGAGAAAGAAAAGATAGTAATGAGTACTAAGTTATTTGAGATTATCGAATGGTTATATAATGAGTTGTTAAACCATATAAAATATAGAGTTAGTTTATTTAATAAAAATATCAAAGAAAAAATTTGTAGCCAAAATCCAGAGTTTAATAAAAATGAGTCATATGCTTCAATACTTTGTAGACTTTATTTAAAACAAGGTGCTGATGTTGTTTTAACAGGTATGAGAAAAATTGAATATGTAGATAAAATTAAGCATCTTTTTTAAATATAAGAGAATGAAGAAAAAGTTTCCTTTTTATAAGCAATTAGGTCCAACTGATTGTGGACCAACATGTCTAAAAATAATAGCAAAATATTATGGAAAAGAGGTTTCAACAAGTTCGATAATAAGGAAAAGTGATATATTAAAGAGCGGAATATCTATTTCTAGTTTAGCTAAAGCTTCGGAAATGATAGGGTTTAGAGTAATGCCTTTAAAAACAGATTTTTCTTTCATAGAAAAGGAAATACCTTTACCGTGTATTGTGTATTTGGGAAAATCTCATTATGCGGTTGTTTATAAGGTGTCCAAGAGTCATATATATTTATCTGACCCAGCAATTGGTCTTGTAAAATATAATAAAAGAGAATTTGAAGAAAAATGGATAATTAAAAACACATATGAAGAGAAAGGAATTTCTTTAGTATTGGAACCTAATAGTAGTTTTCATAAAAAGTTAGAAGAGGAAAAATCAGAAAAAGGATTAAAGTTTTTACTTAAATATTTTTATGAGCATAAAAAACTATTTTTTCAATTATTAATAGGATTGTTTTTTGGAAGTATATTAGAGTTAATTTTCCCTTTTTTTACTCAATCAATAGTAGATCAAGGTATAAAGAATAAAGATGTTAGTTTCATCACTATCGTATTGATAGGTCAGCTAGTTTTCTTTTTGGCACAAACAATAATAACTTTTATTAGAGGTTGGCTATTGTTGCATATAGGTATAAGGGTTCATGTATCTATTATCTCAGATTTTTTATATAAGACGCTTAAATTATCATCATATATTTATGATGTAAAGACGGTTGGAGATTTAATGCAAAGAATTGATGATAATAGAAGAATAGAAAACTTTTTATCTAATACTTCATTAACTGTTGTTTTTTCTATTTTAAATGTTTTATTACTAGGGGTCGTATTGTTTATATATAATACAACCATTTTCTTTATTTTTTTACTAGGTACATTAATGTATTTTTTTTGGATTCTATTTTTTGTAAAAAAGAATTCTTACTGGGAGAGAAAAAGAGTAGAAAAAAATTCTGAAGAAAGAGAAAAAGTTTTGCAACTTATTAACGGAGTAAAAGATATTAAACTTAACAATTCACATCTTAAAAGAACATTTCAATGGAGGGAAATACAAAGTGAGTTGTTCAAAATATCATCCAAAAGACTTTTTTATAGACAGCTACAAAACAATGGAGCTTTGTCTATTAATGAATTAAAAAATATTTTCATTCTTTTTTTTTCTGCTAACTTGGTAATAAAAGGTGAAATGACACTCGGTATGATGTTAGCAGTTCAATATATTACAGGTTATTTAAACAGACCAATAAGAGACATTATATTATTTATTCAAAGTTTGGAAGATGTAAATATTAGAATAAAAAGAATGGAGGAAATTTTAAATGAACCTGATGAAGGAGAGGGGAGTAGTATTATTCATATGCCTGTTAATGAAAGTATAAAACTTAGTAAGGTTTCATTTGGTTATGGAGGAGCGGATTCTAAGAAGGTATTGAAAAATATTAATTTAAATATTGAACATAATAAAACTACTGCTATTGTAGGAGTCAGTGGAAGTGGAAAAACTACGTTACTTAATCTTTTATTAAAGTTTTATGAGACAAACAACGGTAGTATAGAAGTAGGTAATCTAAACATAAAAGATTTTGACCCTAATCAGTGGAGAAAAATGTGCGGAGCTGTATTACAGGATAGTTTAATTTTTTCAGATTCAATAGCCAATAATATAGCTGAATCAGAAAGAGACGAGTTTATAGACAAAGTGAAATTAGTTCAAGCTGCAAGGGTTGCTAATTTATTAGATGTAATAGAAAATTTACCTTCAGGTTTTGATACATTAATTGGTCCAGGAGGAATAAAATTAAGTGGAGGACAAACGCAAAGATTGTTGATAGCTAGAGCAGTTTATAAAAATCCGAATTATTTGTTTTTTGATGAAGCGACAAGCTTTTTGGACGCTCTAAATGAGAAATTAATAGTAAATAATCTTGAAGAATTTTTTAAAAAAAGAACGGTAGTTGTTGTTGCACATAGATTAAGTACTGTAAAAAACGCAAATAAAATAGTGGTTTTAGATAAAGGTGAGATAGTTGAAGAAGGTTCTCATGATGAATTAATAAATAGAAAAAATAAATACTATAACCTAGTTAAGAATCAATTAGAGTTAGGAAAATAAATGAAAAAGATTGAATATTATAACCCAGAGAGTAACTTTTCAAAAAGCCATATAGGCAGAAGCCCAAATTGGATACTAAAGTCAGGAATGAGTATTACTGCGGGTGTCATAACTATATTGCTTTTAAGTTCGGTTTTTGTGAAATATCCGGATAAGATATCCTCTAAAATTACTTTATCAACAGAAGTGCCACCCGTTAGGGTTTCTAGTAAGGCTTCAGGTATTGTAGAGAAAATATTTGTAAATGAAGGTGAAAAAGTAAGGAAGGGTCAAGTTTTATATTACATTAATGATGGATATACAAGTCTAAATGATGTGAAAGAATTAAAAAAATTTATAAAAAAACCTCTAGATACGTTAATAAATAACTCATTTAAAACTAATTTTTTATTTCTTGGGGATATTCAAACTTCTTATCAAGATTTTCATGCTTTAATTATAGAATATTTAGAATACTTAAGTTATAACCCTGACATGCTTCAAGTTTCCAAGCTAGAATCGTCTCTGAAAGAATACAAAAGGCTTAAAAATATAATTTTAAGAAAAATAAATTTACAAAAAAAGAAACTTAAACTTGCAGAAAAACAGAGAGATAGAGCTAGGACTTTAAATGATAAAGGAGTTATCTCAGATAAAGATAAAGAAGTGGAAGAAATGATCTTTTATGAGAAAGAAGAAAAGCTAGAAGTTTTACTTTATGAGAAATCAAATATAAATATTAAAATTATAGAGTTAAATAAGAGAGTTGAAGAGCTAAATATTAAGAGTGAGAATTTCATTTTATCTTTTAAGGAAAACATAAATAATAAATTAATGTCTTTAAAAAATAAGATTAATGAGTGGGAAAGAAAACACTTGATTATATCTCCTAAAGAAGGAGTTATATCTTTTTTGAAATATGACGTTTTAAATAATTTTGTAGAAGAGAATACTACTATAATGGCAGTTATACCAAATAATAGAGAAAATTATGTCATAAAAGGAAAAATGTATATTCAGATATATAATTCTGGAAAAGTAAATGAGGGAGATATAGTAAATATTTATTTAGATAATTATCCCTATCAAGATTATGGTTTCATTGAAGGTAAAGTTCAAAATATATCTGAAATACCTGAAAACAAAAAAGGGTATTTATTGAATGTAGAATTACCTAATGGTCTAATGTCTAGTCAAAAAAAAGCACTCCCATTTAAAGATGTATTAAACGGGAGTGCTGAGGTTATTTTAGAAAACAAAAGTCTTTTTAAGAGGTTTTTCAATAATATTTTCTACACGGAAAAAAATAATAAGGATTATTTTTCAGGATAAATCCCTTTGAATAATCGATTTATATTTTGTTTAGAATATTTTTGAGGAATTTCTAAAAACCATAAATTAGTAGTTTCGTTTCCTAAGTTGTCATATACATAATTAAAAAATTGATCTTCTCTATTCTTTAAGAATAATATTTTTTCTTTTTTAGAAAAATTTTCTGGGATTTCATTTTTTACTGTAGGGACATGATGTATTAAAGTGTTGAAGTATTTTTTACAAAAGAGCTCATAATCCAAAGTAAATATTATAAACGTATGCCACATTTCATCAATAATTAATAAATCATTATTTATGTATATCGAGGTTTTATCTTCAAAAGATTTAGCACATAGCCATAACCATTTTTTAGTTTCATTAAAGATAATATTTGCTTCATCTTTAGAGGTTGAAAAATAGTTCATAAATCGATCAATCACATTTTTATTTTCATATTTCAAGACTTCTTCTAGAGGACTAATTTTGACTTTTGTAGGAAATGTGTTTTTCATATTTTTTTAAAAGTATACATTAAATTTTTATAAGAGTTAACGTTGAGTAAGCCTTCAATATTAAAATTTTTAATTTCAGATGAGTTGTTATGTATTAACTCAAAATTATTTTTCTCAAAAACTTTAATAAGTTCATCAGCAGAATACAATTCTGTTATTGATTTAAAATGATAGCTTAAAGGACCGAAGTGGATAAAATAACCTCCTCTTTCTATTACCCTATTAACCTCTTTTAAAAGAGTGTTTAATGGTAATATGTCAGTGAAGAAAATAGAGAAAATAATTTTAACTGACCCTTTTTTAAAAGGTAGGTTTTTACAATCAGCAAGTATATATTTAACTTTGTTGTAATTTTTCAACAAATCTTGTCTCAAATAGGCTTTAGATGATATTGATTTGTATTTTACATTAGAAACATTTCTAAGGTTAATTAAATGAAAACTAATTTGCTCATTTTTTTTGCCAAGTTTATTAAATATATAATTCATCGTAAAAGAATTATCTACAGCTATTACTTCATCGAAGTGGCAAGAAAGTTCAACAGCTAACCTTCCATATCCTGCTCCTAAAAAAACAGCATTGTATCCACTATTTTTTAAAAAATCAGGAATGATTGTATCTATATTTTTAATGATTAATTTAATTTCATTTTCCATATTGTCATTATAGCTCCAATCTCGATACAAGTATTTAAAAGAAGCAAGGTAATCCACATTAAGATTGTTAGAAAATGAGTCAATTTTAATTTTTTTTGTTAAGAAATCAAAAATTTCATAAAAGAAAAAAGTATTAGAATCTAAAGCATTTATTAATTGATCGTTTGAAGTTTTATTGATAAATGAAGTATTACTTTTTAGAATCGAAACTAACCGTAAGTTGTTGTTTATACAGTTTCTGTATTCTTGAGCTATTTTTTTAAAATACTCTGAATCATTTATATATGAAGAAAAATCATCATTTAAAAAGGTAACAGGTTCCCTGTCAAAAATATTTTTCATATAGCAAAACAAAAATGGCTGTTATACAACAGCCATTTAATAATTTCTTAATATTTAATTATGGTCGTGGCAATAATTTTCAGTAGGAATGCAACTAGTTTCAATAGATGCTGTACACGAAGTGCTAATACAAGCAGAGCCTCCGTTTAAATAATCACTTAATCCTAATTCTAATCTTTTCCTTTTCAGATCTTCTATATTTAACCTTTTTAAATTTCCCATAATGTTTAATATATTAAGCGTCGTGGCAATAATTTTCACAAGGTAGGCAGCTTCCCAAAGGTCTACCTAAATCGTCAACTTCTTTTGCAGTACAAGAAGTCCCTCCAGTTAAATAGTCACTTAATCCTAATTCTAACCTTTTTTCTTTTAATTCTTCCAAATTAAGTCTTTTTTCCATAATAAGTCTTTTTTTGTTTATATTTATAATTAAATTTCAAGCAATGTAAGTTTTTTTCTTACTTCATACAAATTTTCTTTTAAAAAAAGATTATGATCATAAACAAAAGGTTGGCTTTCTACAATTAAGTTATCAGTTATATGTTTATTCCTTTTATATATATTCTCACATTCTTTGTCTAACATTTTATATAGTTTCACACCTAATGGAGTAAAGACTTCATTTAAGTCCATCTTTTCTAACCCTGTCCTAAATCGTCTTTTGTTGTCTGCAAATCGACCGATTATTTCTTTGGCTTCTTCTTTATTAAAAAGAGATGAATTATTTAACATAAGTTCTAAACCAGTAGCTACTTTTGTTGTCGTAAATAAACCGTGGAAAGCAGAATAGAGAGTTCTTTTTTCTTTCTGATTATTATTTAAGCTTCTTAATAATGTGTCTGGATGAATTTTAAAGAAAGTTTTTTGAGAGTTTAATATTCTGTAAAAGATGTTATGCCCAAATTGATGTATCATTTCAACTATAAAAAATATCAATTTATCTTCTTTTTGAATATTTAGATAAGCAATACCTGGCGAAATTCTTGAGGCAAATGAAACTAATTTATTAGATTTAAATAATATAACTCCTTTTGCTACTGAAATTATTTGAGAATAATATCTAGGCATTATTATTTTTATAATTTGTAAGCTTTTATCTATTTCACTTTTTTTATCTTTAATTAATTTTTCAATGAAATTGGGAGAAAAGCATTCTTGATCATTATCTGATGTATTATTAAATTGAAACTCTAGTAATTGGGGGATGGATCTATATATCTCTATATTAGAGTTTTTTATTTTTATTTGTGGTTTAAAGGCTAAATAATCTAGTTTTTTATTTTTATCAAGTATTTTTTCATAATAGCCAATTTTAGGAACAAAAGCGATATTATCTTTGTTAAAAGACAGATTGGAAGGGATTTCATTTTTACAAGTAGAGAAATAACCAAAAAGTAAAGAGTCTAAAGGAAGTGTTTTTCGTTTAAATTTTGTAGCAAAAAAATGAGAAATTAAAAGAGGTTCTAAAAAAGCTTCGTCATTTTCAAATTTTATTACGTTAAAAATTTTTTTATTTTGGCTGAGTGCATAAGTTTTCATTAAGTCTGCTAATTTGAATTTTTGCACTTCTATAATTTCATTTGTAAAATCATAATAATTATTCATTTTTTTGTATAACAATTTATATTAGAAGAAAAGTTTTGTAAGAACAATAATAAACATTTTTTTTATAAATGTATCTCTAATTTTTTGCCCATTTTTGATATTGTTTGAGTGCTTCAGGGTTCTTTTTGAAAAATTCTTGGATATGATTCGTTATTTCTTCACGTCCTTTTGTATAACTGGTTTCTTCTATGTTTTTAGAGTTTAGATATTGATGAAAATTTATTGAAATACTCAAAAGGCAGATAATGAAAAACGAGCTGAATAAAACGATCATCCACTTTGGAACAATGATGGTTTTATTCAGTTTGTTTTGAAGTACACTAATTTGATTTTGTTGTTCTTTTAAGTTAGAAGTTAGTTCTCTGTTAAATTCTTTAAAAACTAATTGAACTTGAGAAATGTCAATAGTAAGCTTGTGATTTTTAATTTTATCAGTGTCTTTACTTAATTGATTTACTGCTTTTTGAAAAGTTTCAATTTCCTCGATGAGTAAAGCAGTTATTTCTTCGATTTTAGCCATAATTATTTTGTTATAGAGATTTGTTTAAGAGTAGCTTTTGCAATTTCTAAGAATTTACTTTTGAGTTTGTTTATTGATAAACTTCTATGTACCTCGCTACCTTTTAGATTGATCTGGTTAAGTTGATATCGGAATCCTTGAAGTTGATTAGATTTATTTATTACAGGTTTAACATGGATGTTAAATTTTTTCATTTGATTGATATACTGCTGATAATTCTCAGGATGAAAAAAATTAAATGAAAGCTCATGCTTTTCTCTGATGTATTTTCTAATCTCTTTTAAGCTTTTTAATTTCTGTTCTTTAACCATTTTTATAGTTTGTAAATTGAGTTTCTCTGCAATTCTTTCAGCTGTTTTTTGAGAACGTTTACCAATAAAGCTATCGTTATAGGCTTTTCCGTCAAAATCAATCCTGTTTACATACAAATGAATATGTTTATGGTTTTTGTCATTATGAACAAATGCGATAGCTTGATGATTTTCTAATTTTAGGTCCTTAACAAATTCAGATGTTATTTTATTAAGATCTTTTAAGTCTAGTTTTTTACCATCTTCAATAGTTGGGCTAATAACAAAACTGAAAGTATTACGTTCGCATTTATCATTCATCGATTGAATGATTTTAAACTCTTCAGTAATTTCTTTAGGAGTTTCTCCAGCTAGATTTTGCTTATAAACTATCTCAGCATTTTTTTCTTGATTCCAACCATATTCGATGGAAGCTTTTGTATGTGATATTGCTTTTCCTTTACCAATCATTTTTATTTAAAATTTTTAAGATGACTTTTTATTTCATCAGCAGTTTGATACACATTTTTGTATAAATCAGGATGCTTCTTTTTGATTAAATTTCCAATAGATTTAAAGTTATTATGATACTGAACAAGCATTTTGTAAAGAGAAATTTGTTCATCTGTTAATCGTTCAGAAATTACTTTTTCATTTGCAGATTTTATACAAAATTCACTCAGGGTTAAACCGGCTTTTTTAGCTTTTACTTTTAAAAGCTTTTTCTCGTATAGAGTACATCTAAATTCAATTTTATGATTTTTCATAATGTTGTTCAACTTTTGCGACCATAGGGAGAAAAAGCGAGATTTGTCCTGACAAGGACACATCTCGAAATACTAACTAATCTTCTTTTTGTAGTTAATTAAATAATCGTTTAAATCGTTGTGATTTTTATAGTGAATCCTACAGTCAATTAACTCTTTAGATACTTTTTCTTGGAGGTGTTTTATAGCTTTGTTTCCAGCTTCATCATTATCAAAAAAACATCTAATTTTAGAGTAATCTATAACTAGTTCGGGAACCTTTAGAATAAGAGCTGTAGAATTTAAAATGATAAAATTTTCATTTGGAATTAATTTTTTAAAAGTCAAATAGGAAAGGAAATCAGACCAAGACTCAAATAAAGAAACAATATCAGAATTGTTATTAATTGTTGTGATGGCTTTTTTACCTAAACAACCTTTAAAAAAGTTATTTCTAATTTCAAATCCTCCACAATCATTTTTAAAACCAACACCGTAATATTCTCTTTTAGAATCAAAAGTGTAATGAACTTGATATAAAAAACGTTTAGCAAATTCAATATTTATTTTTCTAAAATTTATATAGTTGATTAAATTTAAATTAGATAGTTCTGCTACTCTTACAATCGAATTGTTTGGTTTAAATGGAGTTGTTTTTTTTTCTTGTTGCTGGTGAAAGGAAAAATTATTTGAGCTTAAAATTTCTAAAGCACTTTTAATAGAACAATTATTAACCTTCATAACAAAATCAATTACAGTTCCTCCGATTCCTTCTCCAAAGTCGTACCATATATTTTTAATAATATCGACTTTAAAAGAAGATGTTTTTTCATTTCTAAAAGGAGAGTAAAACCAAACAGAATTTTGAGTGTTTCTTACTGGAGTAAATCCTTGTTTTTTTAAGTAAGAAACAAGATCTATTTTTTTAGCTTTAGAACAGTTTATTTTCATAATTCGAGGTGTATAAAAAAATGTGTAAAAGTTGATGATTTGATGACGGAACCTCTGTGTCCTTTTATTGATAAGACTTTCTTTCTTCATCAGAAGATCATCAAGTCATCAGCATTTTGAAAATACCGTCATCAACTTTTTATCTTGATGACGCTTTGATGACGTTTTTGATGACGACTAAACCCCTTATATTTATTAGGTTTAGTAAATAAAAAGATTACTCTGTCATCAAGTCATCAAAGTTTTTTAGTAAAAATTCTTTTTTAAGTGTAAAAAATCTTCCTTTAGTATCTAATAAGACTATTTCCCCATCACTTAGAATGGTGAATTTTTGATATTTAAAACAGTTGTTTTTTTGAGGTAATTTCCAGTTAGTTTTTAATAAGGTTCTCAATTGTGTTAAATCTGTTTTTATCCTAGTTTTATTTAAAGCATTTAATAAATCCATTATACTGAAATTGATTTCCTCTAAATCAAATTTTTCCATTACACTACATAGTAAATGGGCTATCTCTTTCTCAACTCTATTTCTATTGTTGTTAACTAGTTTGTTTAAAGCTGTAGTGTGAATTTGTTGTGGCGTAAACCACATTCTAGTTTTTCTTTCACTAGCAAACTTTCTTTTTAAAATGAAGTTTAAGAAAGCAGGAATTTCAATAATTAATTTTTCAAGAAAGTTTACATCTTCAAATTGTAGTTTTGGTACTTTAATTATCCAGAATCTAATTTCATCTGCATCAATTTTGATAAAAGAATCTTCTTTGTTACTGCACATTATAAACTTACCAAAGAAATCAACTTCCAATCGTTCTTTTCCTTTAGCTTCTATTTTGTTTTTATTAGAAGTAGATAAATATTTTATCTTCTCGGTAATCTCCTCTTTTTGAAAAAAAGCTTCATCTAATCCAAGGATTAATTTATTACCCCAATCTAAATTGAAGTTACTATTTAATGAATGACTGTCTAAATAACTCATATTATGTCCGAAAACTTCTTTCAAATACTTAAGAAAAGAACTCTTACCCGTAGCTCTTTCTTTACTAACTAAGCATAAAACGGGTAGTGCGTGCGTAGGATTCTCATATAAAAGTTTAAAATAATCCAATCCGTATTCTAATTGACTACCAAAAATATGTTTGAAAAAGCTTAAAGTATTCTTTATTTCTCCATTTTTGGGGCTATGCGATAAAGGAGAATATGTATTATAAAAGCCATGAATAGTTTTAGAAAAGTTAATGTGATTAGGAAAACAAATACTCCCATCATATTTTGGGATTTTAGTTAAGTAATCTCTATTATGGTCTTGTATAATAGTATTTCTATCCCATTTAATTAGAGTTTCATTAAATTGATTATGAATTGTAGGTACTTGAACTATCTTAAAATAAGACGTACCAATTCTTAGGTATGATGTTTCTTCCATAATTTATAAGAATAATAATCCGTATCTTTGTGTTATACGGTAGTTAATAACTATTGTTTAGAAAATATTTAAGCGTGATTGGTTGAAGCAATCACGCTTTTCTTTTATACTTGAAGTTTTTTAATGTTTGATCTTCATTAAAAATTTGATAGTGGTGTATTAACTTTTTTCGAGGACCAATTTCTTTTGCTGTAATCATCCCAGAAGAAACATAGTTTCTAATACTTTGATAATCTACATGAAGTAAGTCTGCTACCTGATGGTATGTGTAGTATTTTTTAGAGTAGTCTTCCTTTGGTGTATTTTTAATATCGATTATAAGGCTCTTAAGCTCTCTTAATTGATCAAAAATATGGCTAAAAGGATCTGTGTATGTTTTATGCATAATCTTTGAGTTTATAATTTATTACCGCAAGAATATGCTTTGATATACAAGGATTACTAGGTTTACAAGGTTACCTAGTGATTTTTTTTATCTAATTTTAGTAAGTCGTTATAAAATTGATGTTTTCTAATATGAATGTTTCCTTTTTCATAACCTTGTTGAATTAATTCAGAATAATCACACCAGTTTTTTGAGGTTAATATTTGTCCTTCCATATCGAAATAACTGTTGAAGAGGTTGTATATATGTTGTTTTTTAGTGTTTTGATTTAATTTATATTCTTTTTCAAAATATAAAATAAGAATTTGAAAACTTTGTAAGGGAGTAATTTTATATTCACGTAAATTAAACTTTCTATTTATAGAATCGTAAAACGAACGATTTTTTAAATCTTGCAATAACTTGTTAAAAGCTACTTCTAATTTATTAGCGTTAAACTTGATATCTACATTGTATGATTTTTCTGTAGAATTGGATTCTCTTAGTTTACTAACTTTTTTTATATCAAACCAAAAACAAAATGAGGTTATAAATATTAGAAAAAAAAGTATAAAGTAATTAATATATTGATTTGTAAAATTCGTTTCTTTTACCACTTTTATAAAAATTACAGGAGCAAAATAAAATGTTGAAGATAGAATTAATTTAAGTCTATCCACTTTAGGATTCCAATCTGCTTTTTTCCCTAAAATGTAGGGGGTTAGTTTATAGGCGTATCGTTTAGATAAGAATCCCAAATGAATTAAAGAAATGATTACAGCTAGTAAGAGAAGAGGGATGTAATAGTTTGTCATAATTTTATGTATTATTAATGGTAATTACCATAAAACTATTATTTTTGAAGGATAACAACAAATTAGAGTTTTGACAATTAATACGTTAAAGTTATCAACGAAATTATCAACTCAAAATAAAAACCCTTATAAACACTAGATTTACAAGGGTTAAAAGTGGAGACGCCGAGAATCGAACTCGGGTCCAAACAAGCAGCTCAAAGGCTTTCTACATACTTAGTTTTTGATTAATTTTCGATTAAAACCTGACCAAAAACAGCCCAATTTTAACTTAGCTTCTTTAATTTCGAAAACCCATCGAAGCACTAAGTTTTCTATGTTTACTTTTACGATGCCCATAAATGAAACGCCGTAAACCAAGGCTTTTCGTGGACATTCAGCTTGCGCACCTTGTGCGCCGAGGCTTTATCTTACTATAAATTCAGATTAAGCAGCTAAAGCGTAGTTATCTTCGCCGTTTAAATGTTTGAAATAAGTTTAGCGAGTTATCATTTCACTCCTCGGTATGCTTACATTTTCACTCGTCTTGCTGTCAAAACCAGTCGTCCCCAATATATCAAAGAATGTACTTATCTAGCGCAAAAAATATACCAATTTTTAGGGCGTTCGAGCGGGCTTTCACCATTCACTTTTTTATTGGTTATTGAGCGTAGTCGAAATACCAATTAAAAAAGAGCTCAAACATATAGCTTGTGGTGAGCGTAGTCGAACCGTTCAATCCCTAACGCATCATAAGCGGACGCAAATATAAAAAAATATGATTTGTACAATCACTTTAAAACGAGTATTTTCGCCATGATTGTTATATATATAACATTTTATGTAAAGTTGTTTAATTTTAATATAAATAAAGAATGAAATTCGGAATCATAAAAGAACGCAAAAACCCACCAGATAGAAGAGTAGTATTTTCTCCTGAAAAATTACAAGAGTTTAAAAAACAGTTTCCACAAGCTGAAATAGTGGTAGAAAGTTCTGATATCCGAGTTTTTTCTGATGAAGCCTACAAAAATGCAGGGTTCGAAGTAACTAATGATGTTTCTGATTGTGATGTGTTATTAGGCGTAAAAGAGGTTCCGGTAGACGAGTTGATTCCGAATAAAAAATACTTTTTCTTTAGTCATACTATTAAAAGGCAACCATACAACCGTAAGTTGTTAAAAGCGATACTAGAAAAGAATATCGAAATGTTTGATCATGAAACCATTATTGAAGAAAATGGAGCTCGTTTAATTGGTTTTGGTCGTTATGCTGGTTTGGTAGGAGCTTACAACGGATTTAGAGCATTAGGTTTGCGTGAAGGGTTGTTTAATTTACCTAAAGTTGAAACCTTGCCAGATTTAGATGTTGTAAAAGCTGAATTAGACAAAATTACTTTACCAAATATTAAAATCTTATTGACAGGAACAGGAAAAGTGGCTCATGGAGCTCAAGAAATTCTTGATCACTTACAAATTAAACAAGTAAGTGATGCGCTGTATTTAACTTCAGAGTTTACCGAACCAGTATATTGTATAGCTGATGTTATGGAGTATGCAAAACGAAAAGATGGTAAAGTAGGAGATAAGTTTGAGTTTTACAAAGATCCGTCTGGTTATGAAAGTAACTTTATGCCCTATGCAAAACAAACTGATTTCTTTATAGCAGGGCATTTTTATGGAGATGGAGCACCGTATTTATTTACACGTGAAGATGTAAAACACCCTGAGTTTAGAATAAAGTATGTGGCGGATGTTTCTTGCGATATTGATGGGCCAGTAGCGACAACACTTCGTGCGTCAACAATTGCAGATCCTATTTACGGATATAACCCAGAAACAGAATCAGAAATTGATTTTAAAGACGAAAAAGCTATCACAGTAATGGCCGTAGATAATTTGCCATGTGAGTTGCCTAAAGATGCAAGTGAAGGTTTTGGAAATATGTTTTTAGCACATGTAATTCCAGCATTTTATAACAATGACAAAGATGGAATTTTAGCACGAGCTAAAATGACGACAAACAATGGTAAATTAACCGAACGTTTTGCATATTTGCAAAATTACGTAGACGGAAAAGAATAACACTTTAACTCCCGCTTCGGCGGGATTTTTTTATTTTAGATGATACCAGACAAACAATTTTTAATTGATACGGCCAATATGAAAATGCCTTTTGGAAAATATAAAGGAACTTATTTAATAGATATTCCTGAGTACTATATTGTTTGGTATAAAAACAAAGGGTTCCCTC
Organism: Tenacibaculum sp. A30; assembly: GCF_051200845.1. Lineage (NCBI taxonomy): Bacteria > Pseudomonadati > Bacteroidota > Flavobacteriia > Flavobacteriales > Flavobacteriaceae > Tenacibaculum > Tenacibaculum sp. A30. The sequence continues at coordinate 1,081,512 of NZ_CP195160.1, read as the reverse complement.
AAGGAAAGCTTGGTGTTATGTTAGAATTAGTTTACGAGCTTAAATTAAATGGATTGGAAGATATTTTGAGGAAAATCCGTCGAGTTTCTTAAATTTAGAACATGAAACCAGCAGAAGAACATATACTCAAACAACCAGAACCTTTCAAGTCTATTTTATTGCATTTACAACTGTTGATAGAGAATAATTGTACTGATGTAGAGCTAAAATACAAGTGGAAAATGCCTGTGTATTATGTAAACGGACATCAACTTTGTTATTTAAATGCCTCTCATAAAAAAGGGTTTGTAGATGTAGGTTTTTGGGCAAAAGGTATTTTACAAGATTTTGAAACGTATTTAGTTTCTGAAGGTAGAACTGTTGTGAAATCACTTCGTTATACTTCTGTTGAAGATGTTGATGAAGAAATTTTTCTTCAAGTAGTTGAAGAAGTGACGAAGCACAATCATAAAGGCTTTTGGAAGAAATAATTATTGAAACAAAAACTCAAGCATCACCTCCTTATCAATAATTAAATATACCTGTTTGCTGTTTTTTGGCGGTAATGTTGTAATGGTAGTAATGTTATTTTTAGTTACTACTTTATCTGGTTTTACAGCATAGCGATACCCACTATAACCCAAAAATATAGTTTGATTCTCACTTAAATTTTTAAGTTTAATTTCTATGGGAGTTGAACCATTTAAGGTTCCTTTTTTAGGAGAAATCAATTGTAGGTTAGATTGCAAAAAAGCTGAACTATAAATTGGTTGATTGTAAAAATCATCCTTTTCCATTCTACCAACTCTTAATTGCCAAAGTTTGTTTTCAGGGTAATGTGTTTTAAAATACTGTTCTTTAGGTATGTTGTAGTAATACGAGTTAAATAGTTGTTGCCAGCTACCATTGTTAACCATACCTGCAGCCCAAGTAGCATCAATATAAACCCAATTATTATTCAATTTAACAGCGTTCCAAGCGTGATTAGAATTACTTTTAGGATTGGCTATATCGTTTGATGAATTTCTAACATACCCTTTAATAACTTCATTTTCTATTTGTAATAAAGAATAGATTTTAGCTAGAGTTTGCGCATAACCTTCGCAAAGTGCTTTTCGATTTGATAAGGTTTCGTTTACAATTTCATCTTTTATGGCTTGAAGCTTTTCTAATTTTTCTTGTTCGTTTTTATATTTGAAAGAAATTCTTTTTTGCCTCGGATTGTAATATCCTTCTAAATCATATTTGATATTGTGAGAAAGCCAATAAAAGGCGGCTTTCACTTGTAATTCTTTAGAATGAAAATCTTTAGCTATTCTTTTCGCTAAATTTTCGGCAGTTGTTAATTTAGGATAGTTAATTACTTTTTCTTCTATCAAAGAAAAATCTTGGGCGTTTACAGCCCAATTCAATAAAAAGAAAAGAAAAAAAAGTCGCTTCATATATCAGATAAACAAAGGTACTGCACAAAAATTGTGCCTGTAAAATTAACAATTTAAAAACACGAAATTAAATTAGCTATATTTAGGCTTTTAAATAAATAAAGAATGAAAAAATTTTTATATCCATTAGCATTTGTAAGTGTAGCAGTTTTAGTATCGTGCAAGCAAACTAAAAAAACTAGTAACGAATTAGCTGTCAATACTGTTGAGGTAGCTCAGAAAAAAGAGAACAAAGAAGAGATAATTGATTCTGTTTTAGTAAGAAAACACTTATATACACTTGCTTCAGATGAAATGGAAGGTAGAAAGCCTGGGACTGAGGGAATGGAAAAAGCAACTCAGTATATAGAAAATGAATACAAAAGAATTGGTTTAAAAACTTTCGATACACTAACTACATATCGTCAAAATTTTGAATACAAGGGTATTAAGATGAGTAATATAATAGGTTTATTAGAAGGTAAATCTAAAAAAGACGAGTTTGTTATAGTATCTGCACATCACGATCATTTAGGGATGAAAGAAGACGGAGAAGGTGATCGTATTTTTAACGGAGCAAACGATGATGCTTCAGGAGTAACCGGCGTGCTAGCATTGGCAGAATATTTTGCAAAAAACGAAATAAATGAACGTAGTATTTTGTTTGTATGTTTTACTGCGGAAGAAATGGGCTTGGTAGGATCTGAGTATTTTGGAAAAGGAATTGACGCAGAGAAATTCGTCGCAGGAATCAATTTAGAAATGATAGGAAAACAACCAAAAACAGGACCAAAAACAGCATGGTTAACAGGGTTTGATAAATCTGATTTCGGAAGAATTATTCAAAAGAATTTAGAAGGTTCAGGGTATCAGTTATTTCCAGATCCGTATCCAAAATTTCAATTATTTTTAAGGTCAGATAACGCATCATTAGCTCGTTTAGGTGTGCCGTCTCATACATTCTCAACAACACCTATAGATGTAGATGCTGATTACCATAAGGTAACTGATGAGGCAGAAACGTTAAACATGACTGTATTAACAGAAACAGTTAAAGCAGTGGCTAGAGGAACTCAAAGCATTATTGAAGGAAAAGATACTCCTACTAGGGTAGTGATGGAATAAAGGAATTTACTGATTTTACTCAAACAAACATTCAGAGTTTGGGTATGGAAATATTGACTCTTTAAAAGCAATTCAATAAAAATCAACTAGCTAACCTATGAAAAGCCTCGTTTGTACGAGGCTTTTTTGTATTTTTATAAGGTACAATTCTTGTTAGGTTAAACTTAAAAACATCATTTATGAAATATTATCAATACCTTTTTTTACTGCTTTTTATAGGGTGTACATCTTCTAAAGTAGTGTACGATTATGATAGTCAAGTTAATTTTAATGACTATAAAACATTCAATTTTTTTGAAGATGCAGGAAAAGGCTTGAATGAATTAGATAGAAATAGAGTAGAATATGAATTGCAAACAGCTTTGGAAGCAAAAGGAATGCGATTGGCAGAAACTCCAGATTTGTACATAAACATAATATCTAATGAGCAAGCATCTGTAAATAGAAACAGAATAGGAATTGGAATTGGTAGTGGAGGTAGAAACGTAGGATTTGGAATTTCAGGAGGAATTCCTATTGAAAGTAGAAAGATTAATCAGCAAGTAACGATAGATTTTGTTGAAAGTGAAAAAAATCAACTAATATGGCAAGGAAAAGCAAATAGCGAACTAAACGAGAAAACCTCACCTGAAGAAAGGAGAGCGTATTATCAAAAACTAATACAGAAAATATTGAGTAATTATCCGCCAAAAAAAGAAAAATAATAAAAAAGAAACCCTCCAAAAGTTACTTTGGAGGGTTTATATTATTGTCTGATTTGGGGGCTTAGAATTGGTAACGGATACCTAATCCAAAATCAGAATTGAAATTTTTATAGCGATCACCGAATCCTATGTCAGGTCTAAAATCTAAAGAAATCAATAATGGAATATCAAAATTATATTCAATACCGATAACACCAGAAACAAAAAGATAAGTTTCTGAAAAATCTGAATTTTTATCATTCCAATGACCAAGACCTCCACCAGCACCAGCATACCAGTTAAAGTTGTTTTCTAATTGCCATACCCATTGGTATAAACCTGTAGCCTTGAATCCGTCATAGTTGCTACCATTTCTTAGTCCTAAGTCGATTTCTAAACGGTTGTTATCGCTTAATTTACGTTGGTAAGAAATTTCAGCACCAAAACCATCGTTATCTCCTAAACGAAGACCAATAGCATTGTCAGAAATTTCTTGGGCATTTGCTGTAAAAAACGAAAGGGTTAAAAAACCAATGAATAAAAAGATTTTTTTCATAATTTTTAATTTAGTGTTATGTCTATGCTAATATAGCCTAATTTATTTAATTAGTAATCTATTTCCTTTTGAATGACTACTAAACTCAGGTGCATACATGCTCTGAATAGTGGTAATTCCGTTGCTGAAATTACCTGCGTTATTCACACGAACATCGTATTCAAAAACATATACACCTTTAGGTAAACGATCAAAAAAGAAATTTGTTGCAGCATCTTTTGTGCTTTCATAATAGCCCAAACCATCTTGCCATTTGTATTGTGATAATACGTTAATTGGTTCAACTCCACTAGCTCGCATATCTTTCATGTGTACAAATTCCATATTTCTATCTGAACGAAGCTCTATTCTAACAGTTATTAAGTCTCCAATTTCTAGCTGGGTTTCTTTGGTGATTTCTTGTAGCTTTTTTCCTGTGTTAGTGTTAATTTTTTTGAATAATTTCTTATTCAAGTTTAACGGATTTTTAACAGAGGTAATTTTATCTAAATCTTCAAAATACTGCCAATATAAGCCACCCCAAGCAATACCTTTTCCTTTTTTAGTGATGCTTACTGTACTCATTTCAGGAGTAATTTCAGAACCATTCCAAGAGGTTTTAAAATAGCCTGTTCCAGCTTCAATTTTAGTATTTTCCAACTGAGTCGGATTGATAGCTTTATTTCCAATAGTTATATCAACCATATCGGTTACTGAAATCCAATCGCTACCTTGTAATAATAAAGCATATACAGCTTCGGTAGTTGCTTTGGTAGTTTTCCAACGATTGGTTTGCTTGTTTTTTAATAACCAGATTTTTAAGTTATCAATTGTTTCTGTGTTGTTTTCAATTTCTGAAAAAGCTTCGATTAATAAAGCTTGAGTTTCAATAGGTGCTTGATACCAATACCAACTAGGTTTGTTTTCTTTCCAGTACATTCCTAATTCTTCTGAAGTAATACTATTTTCTTTCAAAGAAGCTATGATTTTATTAGCTACGGAAGTATTTCCACTTCTAAATTGAAGTAATGTGATTTGTCCTTTTCCGTATAAATTGAATTCTTTCCAATAGTTTTTTGTTTGATTTTTATAGTATTCAACAGCAACTTTGGTTTTATCACTCATGTTAATGTCTTTATAAAAAGAACGCATGTATAAATATTGAATGATAAAATAACTCAGGTGGTTTTTTTCTAAGTACTCTTCGTATTTTTTTTGCCCTTTTTCAGCTTTAATACGTTCAGCATTTTCTAATAGCTTTTTGTAAACTTCTTCAATTTCTAGATCTAAAAAGTGAACTGATTTTTGAACCATAGCTGTAGTTGAATTGTCAACGTCAACTACTCCCAATTTTTGTAAATGTCCGAATCCTGTAGCAATGTGATTGGTAATAAAAGCATTCGGATAATCGCTTCCTTTAAACCAAGGGAATCCGCCATTGTTTAGCTGTATTTCTGTAAGCTTGTTAACAGCTTTTTGTTGTTCGTTTTTCATTTTATTCAAATCGAATAACAAAGCAATTCGTTTCTTTTGTTCTGTTTCTGATTGTGCGTCACGTAACCAAGGAGTTTCTTGAATAATCAACGATTTTAATTCTTGGTTTTTTTCAAGGTTACTTAGCAAAGCATCCGAAGATTTCCACGAGTTGAATACTTCTTGAATCCTCGGATTTGAATTTGCAATATGACTCGCCAAGGTATTTGCATAATAACGAGCAAAGGTTTGTTCACTGCATTCGTATGGATATTCCATTAAATAAGGTAAAGCTTGCACAGCATACCAAGCAGGGTTAGAGGTAACTTCTAACGTTAATTTATGGTGACTGAGCGTAGTCGAAGTCTGATTTTTTAGTTTATCTAACGTGAATGTTTTAGTTTCATTAGAACGAATCCACATAGGTAAGGTTTCTGTAACCAACATTCTGTTTGATAAAACAGGCAGTACATTTTGTTCTCCATCAGAAAAATCTCCTGCCTTGGCAATTACTTTATATTGAATTGCTTGATAGGTATCTGGAATAGCCAAATTCCAAGAAACTTGTGTGTTTCCGTTAGAATCAATACTGAAAGACTGATTTTTAGAAGAGTTACTTAACAAGTTGATTTCCTTTCCAGTAATTGCATCGGTTAGTATAAGTTGCGCTGTTCCTTCTAAATTTTTATCAGATATGTTGGCAATTTTAGTACTAAAAGTAATTTGATCGCTTACTCTTAAAAATCGTGGTGCATTCGGTATCACCATTAACTCTTTTTGAGTAACGGTAGTTAATGTTTTTGTAGCTGATTGTACCTCCTTAGTATGTGCTAGTAATTGTAATTTCCATCGTGTTAACGATTCAGGAGTAGTGAAGCTAAAGGTTACATCTCCATTTTTATCAGTAGTTAAATGCGGATAGAAAAAAGCTGTTTCTTGAAGGTTTTTACGAATTTGAACTCCTTCCGAAGAGATTTTTTCTTCAATATTATTTTTGATTGAAGAACTAATTGGAGGTGGGGAGATAGAAGCGTTTTGAGGAAAAAACATTTCATCGTCATTATATACTTCTTTAGGTCTCATGTTGTTTTCAACAACTTCTAACTTTCTGGTAGTATTTACAGCGCCTCTTAAAAGAATGTTTCTGTTTCTTCCGAAGCTAAATCCAAACCAATTTAAGCGATCGTATTGTTGAGTTGAATAATGCCTGTTAGGGTAATTTACATTAAAAATTCTGAAATGTTCATTGCCAAAACTTTGGTAAGCATTTGCATTGCTGCCGTAAGAATAATAGGTTGAAGTTGTAATTGGATTAAATTGCCAATTATGTGCTTTGAATTCATCTAAAGAAGCATCGTACATACTCGCTAAAACTTCTGCAGCTACTTTGTTGTTTTTATCATTTTTTATGGTAAAACTCCAAGTTTCTTCAGCTCCAGGTTGTAGTTTATCTCTAAATGTATTGGTTTCAATGGTAATTGTTTCTTGTTTGTTTGGTACAGAAATAGGAATCGTTCCGCTTAAAAAACTGTTGTAATTCACAAAGTAATATTTGATGGCAAACCCACCAACATCTTCTTTGTTAACTGGAATTTTGATTGTTTTTAAATTATTGTTTAAATGAACAAGTTTTGTTTTTACAATTTTATGGTTCTTTTCTATTTGAATAACCACAGTTACATCTTTTGAAGCAGAACCAATTTGTAATTCAACATTATCACCAGATTTGTAACTCGGTTTGTCTGTGTTGTAAACAAATAACTGATTATCAGTTACACTTTTCTCAACTCTATTTGTTAATGTAAAACGAGTTTTATCGGTAACAACTTGTCCAAATTTATCTCTAGAGTTTAATATGATAACATACTTTCCAGAAATCCATTTTGAATAATTTTTTAAGATAATTTCTTTTGATTTTTGCGTATCAAAAGCTTGTTCAAAAACCAGTGTACCTTGTTTCCAAGTTTCAGGATTTTCTTCTTCTTTGGTATAAGCATCGTGTGGAAACAACTTTCTAAAATCAGCTTCTGAAATATCTTGATAATCAGGGATATTCCAAGGTCTGTTACGTAACGGACTTTTAGGAGCTTGTAGTTTGTATATTTTAATACTTCCTTCTGCAGGAACGAACTCTCCATTCAAATTTTTACTAGAGATTTCAATAGTAGTTTCTTTGTTCGATTTATCTATTATTGAAGGAGCTACTATTGAAGCAAGCAATGAATGATATCCAACTTTTACGATAGAAGTGGCAGAACGAGTTTCGCCATTAATATCGGTAACATCAGCAGTGATTTCATATTCAAAAACAGGAAGATTTTTTTTGTCTACACTTTCATCAGGAAGTGCTTTAAAAGTGATTGAAAAGTTTCCTTGGGCATCAGTTGTCAATTCTCCATGCGTAATTTCTTGTGCTTCTGAAATAAGTTGAGGTCTACGCCAATACCACCAATTAGGATATTGCACTTTACGATGCACTCGATATACTACTTTAGCATCGGTAATGTTTGTTCCAGAAAATGCTTTGGCGAATCCGTGTACTGTAATGCTGTCGTTTACCTTATAAGTTTTAGTAATAGGTTTAAACTCAGTTTTAAACTTTGGTCGTTTGTATTCTTCAACTGAAATAGGAGTAATGTATTCTTCTTGGGTAAAAGAAAAATATGCATTGTTATAAAATTTACTTTCTCGTTTTTCACTTTCATCAATAGAAAATGAATATTCGCCAGTTAATCCGTTGTTAGGGAGTATAAACTCTCCAGAAGCAGAACCATATTCGTTTAATTTAAGGTCTAATGTTTTTACTTCTTGACCATTCACATCGTTTAGTGTGATTTGTACATATTCATTAGAGAAAGGTTTTGAAGTTTCTCCTTTTTGCTGAATAAAAATAGCTTTAAAATATACCGTTTGACCTGGGCGATAAATGCTTCTATCCGTAAAAATAAAAGGTTTGATATTTATATCTTCCTCTTCTTCATCAATATTAGATGTTTCATGATATTTGTATAGGTAGTAATTCCCAAAAATAGCAGAATCATCTTTTGTAGTTACCGTAATATATACATTGCTAAAGTTGTCATTACTTTTATAACTAGCAAAACCATTTTTATCGGTTGTTAATTTTTTATGAATTGATTTTCCGTGTCTACGTTGCTTGTTTTGTAATAATAATTCAGCATTTTTAATTGGTTTTCCTGTGTTTCTATCTACCACTTGGTAGGTTCTGATACCGTTATTGTTGTTTTCAACCAATACTAGATTGGTTACTTGTAAGTTGGCGGTAGCGTATAGGTCAGAAGTATTAAAAATGGTATTTTTATGAGCTACGATTAAATAATTTCCCTGAGTTAACTTTGGAACAACAACTTCAGTCGTGTGCTGTAAATAATCTTTTTCGTTTCGTAAAGCACTATTCCAAGAAGTAGTTTTTTGTAGCTTTTTTATAAAGTTGATTTTATCTTCGTCTTTATAAATTTTTTGAAGCTCTTCTAACTGTTTAGTGGTGATTTTATAAGCACTAAAATGCAGTTTATCAATGTTATTGTAAGTAACTAATATTCTTGAAGGCTTGTTTATTGGAACAAATTTTTCTGAAAGAAGAGTTAATGATTCTAATTTGATTTGTTGCTGTAAAGTTTTACATTTTTTTGCAGCAATACTTTCAGGAAATTGTTCAATTACTTTATTACAAATAGCTAAAGCATCTCTATTTTTAAAACGAAAATCTTCATTTTTATTAGCTTGATATGAGGTTGCTTGTTGATTATAAATTCTAGCAATTTCATATTGATACAAACCACTTACTTCGTTGTTTTTATAGTTGTTTACTGGTGTTTTTAAGGTTTGTAGCAACAACTCTTGTTTGTTGCTAAAAGTAGCATGCTGATTTACAAAATGAAGTCGTTGTATATCGGCGTCAACCAAAGCTTCTAGATTGTTGTTTTTTAAATGAAAAGAAAGTAGGTTTTGATAAATTTTTAAAGCATTGAATTGTAGTGATGAATCATCTTTTGTAGTGAGTTTTAGGTTTGAAAATGTTTTAACATCACTAATATATTTTGCTTCATTAATTTTAAATTGATAGGTAGGTTTTGTAATGCTGGTTTCTGTAGTTTTATAAAACTCTAAAGCATTATGCGCTAAAAAATCGAATAGAGCAGGACGAAATTTTTTAGAATCTTTAACAGCGTGGATAATTTCTCCAAACTCATATATGTCTACTTTTTGGAGTAGTGTTTCATTTTGTAAAGAATTTTGATAATGACAGTGAATTTCAGTAAAAAGTGTGTCTAAATCCCATGTTCTAAAATCGTTTCCATCAACTTTTTGCTCCGTTTGTGTTCGATTGTAAAACTTCCATCTGTTTTGATTGAAGTATTGCCAATACAAGTTAGCTAAAATATTTTCGAGTACATTCTTGGTAGGAAAATTACTTTTATCAATTTGTTGTTTGAATTGATTGATAATTTTCAATTGCGCGTCTTCCTCCAAAGTCAATGAATATTTACTTTTATAAAATAGCGATTTTATAATTTGAGGTGAGTTGTTACTTTTTTCTGCCTTTTCATAAATACTTTCAACAACTTTTAAAGCTGATTTTGGTAGATTATCTAACTCAAATTGATGGACTTTTTCCCATAAATCTTTATAATTTTCTTGGGCGTTTACTATGGTTGAAAATAAAATTAGTAGCAAAATAGAAGTCAATTTTTTCATAACACGATTTTTTCATTTATAGATACAAAACACCAAAAAAGACGATTTATTACAAGTTAAAGTTTGTAATAATAGTATTTGAGTGAGTGTGTGCAACTTTTCAATGAGTTTAATATTTAAAGATACTTAAAATTCTTACTTGGTTTTGTATTTTTGGGTTTTTATACATTACAGATAATTTACTACATGAGAATTCATTTTATAGCCATAGGTGGTAGTGCAATGCATAATTTAGCCATTGCTTTACAACAAAAAGGATACCAAATAACAGGAAGTGATGATACAATTCACGATCCATCAAAAACTCGTTTAGCAAATAAAGGGTTGTTGCCAGAAGAATTTGGTTGGTTTCCAGAAAAAATTACTACCGATTTAGATGCTATAATTTTAGGAATGCATGCAAAAAAAGACAACCCAGAGTTGTTGAAAGCGCAAGAATTAGGAGTGAAGATTTATTCGTATCCAGAGTTTTTATATGAACAATCTAAAGATAAAACTCGTGTAGTTATTGGTGGTTCACATGGAAAAACAACCATAACTTCTATGATTTTACATGTGTTGAATTATCATGAAAGAGAAGTAGATTATATGGTGGGAGCACAATTAGAAGGCTTTGATACGATGGTGCATTTGACAGAGGAAAATGAATTTATTGTGTTAGAAGGAGATGAATATTTGAGTTCGCCGATAGATATGCGTCCGAAGTTTCATTTATACAAACCTAATATTGCGTTGTTAAGTGGAATTGCGTGGGATCATATCAATGTGTTTCCAACATTTGAAAACTATGTAGAACAGTTCAAGATTTTTACTGACTCTTTAACAAATGGAGGAATCATGGTATATAATGAGGAAGATGCCATTTTAAAAGAAGTGGTAGAAAGTTCAACTCATCCGATAAAGAAGTATCCATACGATACTCCCGATTATTTTATTGATAACGGAACTACTTATTTAGAAACGTCTGAGGGAGATTTACCGTTAGAAATTTTTGGAGATCATAATTTACAAAACTTAGCTGGGGCAAAGTGGATTTGTCAACACATGGGAATAGATGAAGATGAGTTTTATGAAGCAATTGCTAGTTTTAAAGGAGCAAGCAAACGTTTAGAAAAGATTGCTGAAAATTCTTCTTCAGTAGTGTTTAAAGATTTTGCACATTCACCATCTAAAGTAGCAGCAACTACAGCTGCGGTTAAGAATCAATATTCAAATAGAACTTTGTTAGCATGTTTAGAATTACATACTTATTCGAGCTTAAATGCTGAGTTTTTGTCAGAATACAAAGGCGCTTTAGATAAAGCTGATAAGGCAGTAGTTTTTTATTCTCCCCACGCAGTAAAAATTAAACAGCTAGAAGAAGTTTCAACAGCACAAATTGCCAATGCTTTTGAGCGAGATGATCTGATTATCTATACGAATCCGCAAGAGTTTAAAGAGTTTTTATTCAGTCAAAACCTGGAGAATACTGCTTTGTTATTGATGAGCTCTGGTAATTACGGAGGACTCGATTTTGATGAGGTTAAGAGTTTGGTTTAAAACCAAACTTTCTTTTTAGCCAATTAACATCTGTTATTTTAGAGTAAACAAATAAAAAATAAGATTTATTAAATAGGGCTTTGAATAAAATTTGAACTCTAGATAATAATTTTAAGTAGAAGCTTAACATCTTTTTCTTGATTTTGGTATAGCTGTTTGGTGTTAAGCTTTGTAAACAATCTTTAATGTATTGCTGACTTTTGTTGTCTGAAGTGTATTGTAGGTTCTGTGGTTTAGATAAAATAAAACTGTATAAATCTAAACCACCATTTAATTCTTTAGATAGGTTTGTGTCTGTAATTATAGTTTCAGATTTTAGTTTATTTCCTTGAAGGAAAACATCATAAGCACCTCTTAAGTTGATGCTTTTAAGAAAGTAAGCATTATCATTAATCAATTTAGAAAATACAGTTAGTTTGATTTGATTTTCAATTGATAAAAGGGTGATGTTATTAGTTGTAAACAGAGAGTCTTTAACAGTTCTGTAGTTGAAAAATGTAGCTTTTTCTTTTCGTAACATGTTTTTATGAATTTCAATAGCTCCAATTTTTTCAGGATGTGTAATTCTAGGTATATGCCTGTGATCATCAAAAAGCTCAGAAACTTTGTCAGTATAGCCATATTTTTTTAGGATATTAAGAGTAGTTTCAATATGGTTTTTATCAACTAAAAAATCAATATCGCCTACCATTCTTTCAGCGGTATCTTCATAAAGCCCTTCTAATAAATTACTCGTTCCTTTTAAAAAAATGGGATTGATATTGTTTGATAGTAAAAGTTCATTAATTTCCTTAGCTTCTTTTATAATTTGCTGATTTCGCTCCCTGTTTAAATCAGTAATATGTTTCATATATTCGACTAAATCAGTAGGTAAGTAGTGTAAAAAATCAGCTCGTTTTAAATTGCAATATAATGCTGGGAAAACATAGTGGGTTGTACTTACTTTAACTACAGCGTTCCAGTCAACCAAATCCGATTTAATTTTTTCTTCAACTAAATCCCTATTCGTTTTTTCGTAAGTAATAGTTAGACACTTACCAATAAATAATAAAGCCTCTTTATAAGTCATCAGCAAATATTTTTTTAACAGTTGAAATCATTTTTTCATTATCCGAATAAGTTAGCTGATAACATGGTAACTTTTCAAACCAATCTAAAAAAAGTTTAGCATTTTCAGGGAGGGGAGATAACCACGAATCAGGTACTAATTGTTCAAAAGCTGTAATGTTTGAAATTTTATTAATGATTAAATCACTATTTTTTTGATACTTGATAAAGACCAAGGCTTTACAAGGAAGTTTTAAAGAGTAATTTTTGTTGTTGGTAGGTAAGTACCGAACAATTTTATTAAGTTTTTTAAAATGATATTCAGCAGATGTTTTCAATTCTGGATAAATTGGAAGTAATGTCTCCAAACTATTTTTTTTTATTGAGATAGCAGCAGGAAAACTGTGTGCCAATAAAGATGTGTCAATAGGAACAAAATCATCCGCTAAACAATTGAAACCATTAGCTTGTAATAATGCTAAAGAGGTACTTTTTCCATTGCCAGAATCTCCTAAAAACAGAATAGTATTATTGTTATCGCTAACTGCAGATGCGTGAAAAGTACCTATCCATTCATCTTCATTTCTTTGATATATTTTCTGTACTAACTCCATTGAAAATTTTCCTTGAAAAAAATGTACTTCATTCAAGTTCCAAGTACCGATGTGCAAACCATCTATAGAAAAAGAAATAGCATTATAATCACTAAAAACTTCAAAAAGATAATCGATACCATTCGTTTTTTCAGTTTCTAAGTGAGCAAATTTTGGATGCACTAAAGAGGTTTCTATATCAGAAGCAAATTTTACTTGAAAATAGAATCCGTTTATTTTATAATATTTTATTGAATGAAATACCTGTGGTTTCTGTACTAAAAGAGTTTGATTATTTCCAGGTGTTTTTTTTGAAGTGTTAAGTAGCACTTCAATATCCTGAACTAAACTAAAGGCTTCTTTGTTAGGAATATTAACTTGTTTAGTTATTTTAGAAACAATTTCTTCTTTGTTAATTTTTTTGTTTAAAAGAGAAAGGGTTTCAGCAACTAAAGGAGCTACAACAAGATATTCATTGTTGTCTTGAAACCAAATAATCTGTTTGTTTTCGAGATTTTTTGTGGTCATATATTCATGAAAATATTAAAAACCTCGAGAACTTCTGGAGGTTTTTTTAATTCTTTTTGAATCTTAAAAGTCATCTCCTGGGTTTTCAGGGCTTGACGCCTGAGCTTTTTGCGGATTTAAAATCATATAGGTTCCTAAAGCCGTTAAAGCAGTATATTTACTGTAGGTTCCTATCTTCTTTAAAGCTTCTTTTCTAGTTATTTCTTTATTGTTATGTTTAGTTTGTTTTTTCATAATTCTTAATTTTTTAGTCTAAAATAATTTTAGCATTCGTTTTTATAGAATCTGAAACTAACTCAACAAGGTAAACACCTGAAGCTAGTTTTGGTGTTGAAATTTCAGTATAACCATTGGAGTTAAAAGTGGTATTAAAAACTTGTTTACCTGATAAAGAGAACATTTTTAAAGTAGCTTTTTGATTTTGAAGCCCTTTAACAATAATGACTTGACTGTTTTTAGCTTTAAATAATTCTATACCTTTTGTTTCATTAGGTAGGTTTAAATTTAAGTTTTTAGCACTTGTGTGTAGGTAGAACTGTCCTGTACTATTAGAATTTTTACTAAGCGTAGTAGTATAGTTCTTTTCAGATAAATTAATGAAAGTGTTATTGTTTTTATCTTCTAAATATACTTTAAGGTTATCTGGTAAGTTTTCAAAATTCACAGAAAAAGTTATTTCTTCACCAGCATTAGCTCTTAAACCAATGGGAATAATCATCTTTTCATAATCATTATTGGGTAATGTTTGAATAGCTAATTGTTTTCCTTGATTATTGGTGAGTAGCTCAGTAAATACAGCTAAGCCAGAAGTATCTTCTCCAAACATTTTCGAGTCATAACTTCTATCATATCCAGTAGTTTTTCCAGAAACATAAAAAACTTGTGTAGATCTCTTGATTTCGTTATTGTTAACAGATAACTCAATTGAAGGAATAGGTTCCTGTTTCATGAATGTATCTGAATTTTGATGACTTTGGTTTGAAAAAGCAAAGATAACATTGTTGCTTGCCGCGGCTTCTACAAAGAATGCTTGCCCTGGAGCAATTTCAATTGGGTTAACTGCATTTCGGGTAGTGTATTGCGTACCATTCCATAACCAAATGGTCTCACTAGTAAGTATAGATGAGTTTGAAGCTGTAAAGCTAGCAGAGTTAATATAGGCTGTATATGGATTTCCTACAAGATTGTAATTAGTTCTACTACCTGTAGAAATAGCTTTAGCAATATTAGAAGTATTAGCTGTTCCACTGATTGAAACCTCTCCAGGAGTAGCTAATTTAATAGAGAGACCTGTTCCATTAGTTATTGTTCCAGTATTACCACTTTGCACATATAACCACGCTGATCCAGTAATATTGCTATAAGGAGCTAACCCTAAATTGCCACCATTACCAGAAGCTAATGTATGGTTTGCAATAATATCCTCTATAGTTTCACCAGCAACAGGAGGTGATACCAAGTACCATAATGTAGTTGGTAAACTTCTTTTATAAGTTACAGTACCAGTAACAGTACTTTGTGGTATAAAAGAAGCTCCACTATTAATTGTTAATGAATTAAAGGTTAACGCTGACGAGGCAGTTGGATAGTTCTCTAACCCAGAAGGAATAGTTATATCTGCATTGTTAGGAGGAACAACATTGTAATCCCAGTTTGAAGCTGTATTCCAATCGTTATTAGTTGCGCCAGTCCAAATAGGTGTAACTTTAAAAGCTGTATTATCAAGTGGAAGAAGATTTTCGCCATTATCGATGTCAATTAACCAATTAGTAATATTGGCTATTTCAGTAAGATAGGCACTATAAGCACCTAAACCTGTTCTTGGCCCAATGTATTTACCCCCGTCGGGATTTCCTGTCTCAAAGAGGTTAATAAAAGTACTTCCTTCAGTTAAGCCACTACCAGTTAAATCACCGTAGTTACCCGCTTCATTTTGAATACCTGCTAAAAATATAGTTGGTGCTTCAACAGTACCTAAATAAGCAAATAAAGCATCACCACTAGCAGCTAAATTTAAAGTGCCTCCAGCACCTGCTGATGATAAGGATCCTATAGAAGAACCAAATCCAGGGTTTATAGAGCTGTCAGTATCTGTAAATGTAACTACAGTTCCAGCTGAAATTACTGCCCCACCGGTATTCCATTCCAAGTTTCCTTCATTAAAATCAACAAATCCACCAGCTCCATTTAATTCATCATCAGAAAAGAATATTGTGGTTTTAGCAGGAATGTCATTTAAAACAACAATAGCAAAATCATCATCTCCATCCGTATTAAATGCAATAAAAGCGATATCTCCTGTATTTTGTGCTAAAGACTGTAGTGTACAAAATATAGATAACATGACCGTAAGTAACAAATTGTAATAATGTTTCATAGTAATTAAGGTTAGTTTGTCGTATTTTATGATTATCTGATTAACCTCTTGAAGGATAAATCCCTTGTATACAAATCATGTATCTTACTGTAGTGTATGGTTGTCTGTTGTCAAATGATTGATTTCCTCCTTGATTTTCAACGGTTACAGTTCCTTCAACAGTTAGAGAAGTAGAGAAAGGTCTTAAGGTGCCATTTGGTGCTTCAGTAGAGTACATTTTAGTTTCGTCTCCTTGAAAATTACCGATAGCAAAAGAAGAAAGGTTAGATAGTTCACTTTCATTAGCTTCATCAGCATATGTAGGTATTGCTATGTTCGCATTTCCATTTGTTTTTGTGAAAGTAGCAGTATGATTATGAGCAGGCATTTGTGCTATAGATAGAGTTCTGAATTCGGCTCCTCCAATGGAACCTTGCCTGTAGTCTTGTAAACCAGGTCCACGACCAGCACTAATAGCTACTCTTCCTCTTAAATCAGGTAAGGCAAATGTTGTTCTGCCATCTCCTCCATATATGGTTCCTAATAAAGTAAATAAGGCTTGATTTTGTGCTATAGGCATTAATTGACCTTCACAAAATGCCCATCCTCTAGGAGCAAAATTACCAGCAAACATTCTAATTTCTCTCAAAAAAGCTTCTTGAGCTTTACTTTCAGGGATGTTTAATAAGCAAATAAAAAAAAGCAATGCAATTTTTAGTTTCATAACTATAAGAGATTTGGTTAATCAACTAAAAATAATGTTTTTATCTTAACTTTTTGGTTTTTAAGTTGTTATTGGGTGTTTTTCCTGTTGTAAAAGGTGGTTTAACTAATTCTTCCTCCAGAAAAATGGAGTTAATAAAATTAACACAGTAAATAGCTCTAGACGTCCAATCAGCATTAAGAAAGAACAGAACCATTTTGCTCCCATAGATAGGTGGTTAAAATTATCTACTGGACTAACACTCCCTATAGCAGGTCCGATATTTCCTAAAGAGGAAGCACAAGCACCTAAAGCAGATTTTATATCCAATCCTAAAAGAGCTAGAATAACTGTACCAATAATAAATATTAACATGTACAGGATAAAAAATGAAAGTACATTAAATATAATCGTTTGGTTTACTGCTTTACCATCGTAACGTACAGGAATAATAGCATTAGGGTGTAGCGATTTTTTGAACTCTAAAAAGCTGTTTTTCAGCATGATAATATGTCGAACAATTTTTACCCCTCCAGAGGTAGATCCTGCTGAACCTCCTAAGAAAAATAGAGAGAAAAATATAGCAGTAACAAAAAAGCTCCACATAGTAAAATCGGCAGTAACAAAACCAGTGGTGGTTACTACTGAAATTACAGAGAATAACGAGTGGCGAATAGCACTTTCTACTTCACCCCATACTTTTGGGTGCGCTATGGTTGTTTGTAAATTCGGGTCTTGAAAAAAGATAATCATAAGTGCTACGATAGCCGAAATACCTATAATTCCGAAGAAATAGTATTTAAACTCTTCGCTTTGTATAACTTTTCTAACTTTTCCTTTTAATGCAAAATAGGTAAGTACAAAGTTGGTACCTGCTATAAACATAAAAAAGATGATGATATATTGAATTAGAGGAGTGTCATTCCAATGGGCAACACTTGCATTTTTGGTTGAAAATCCACCGGTGCTTACCGTAGCCATTGCATGGTTTATGGCATCAAACCAAGTCATACCCGCTACTTTTAATAATAAGAATTCAACAGCGGTTAATAAAACGTAGATTAACCATAAACGTTTAGCTGTATCGGTAATTCTTGGGTGTAGTTTATCTGCTGAAGGTCCAGGAGCTTCTGCCATAAAAAGCTGCATACCACCAATACCTAATAAAGGTAAAATAGCAATGGTAAGAACAATGATTCCCATACCCCCAATCCAATGCGTAGCACTTCGCCAAAATAAAATTCCTTTTGGCATTGATTCAATATCTGTTAAAATAGAAGAACCTGTTGTTGAGTATCCTGAGATGGTTTCAAAAAAAGCATTGGTAACACTTGGAATACTTCCCGTAAGTAAGTAAGGTAGCATTCCTGTAAAAGATAATGTTAGCCATCCAAGGGTTACAATAAGGTATCCTTCTTTTTTATAAATATTATTGTTGTCTGGTTTGTTAAAAAAATAGAGTAATGTACCAAGAGTAATTGTAATGATTCCTGCATTTAAGATTCCTAGTTTAGCAGCTTCATTATAATAAACACTTACAGGAACTGTTAACCACATAAACAATCCGTTTAAAATGGCTGTAACTCCTAAAAAACGATAAACTAATTTTAGATTAAGATTTCCCATTAGTTAAATAAATCTTCTACAATTGTTATTGCTTCAGGTAAACAAAAAACAATGGCTCTATCTTCGCTTTGTAATTGAAAATCTCCGAAAGACATTAAAGGTTCACCGTTTCTAATTACACCTCCTATGATAGCTTCTCTAGGAAAACGCAATTCTCGAATTACTTTTTTAGTGACCTTTGCATTCGGTTTTACTTCAAATTCAAAAACTTCAGCATCTACATTATGTAAGTTGGCTAAGGCAACAATTTCTCCTTTTCGAATATGACGGAAAATATTACTAGCTGCAATTAGTTTTTTATTGATTAAAGTGTCAATTCCTATGGTTTGAGAAATGTTTATGTAGTCCATGTTCTCAACCAAGGCAACCGTTTTTTTAACTCCTTTAGATTTTGCTACAAGGCAAGACATAATATTTGTTTCAGAATCACCAGTTACAGCTACAAAGGCATCCATTTCTCTAATGTTTTCTTCTTCTAACAACTCTAAATCTCTACCATCTCCATAAATAACTAGTGTGTTTCGAAGATCTTCGGCTAATTGTAAAGCTTTGTCTTTGTCTTTTTCAATAAGTTTCACCTTAAAGTTGTCTTTACAAAGCTTTCTAGCTGTTTTTCGTCCAACTCGACTTCCTCCTAAAATCATTACGTTGGTAATGTCAATATGATTTTTACCAATAATAGGGTAAAGTTGATCAATACTGTGTTTAGGAACAGAAAAATAAACCTGATCGTTTATTTTATATTCGGTATCTCCTCTTGGAATAATTGTTTGCGATGTTCCTTCACGCTTTATAGCTATGGTAATAAAATCTACCATATTGTACCTATCCTTTATTTCCTCAACGGTTAAGTCTAAAATAGGTGATTTATACCCAAGGGTGGTTCCCATAATATTGAAAACACCATTTTCAAAAGCAACGGTATCGTTAAAGGAAGACTGATGTAAAAGCGATTTAATTTCTTCTGCAGCTAATTCTTCAGGAGAAATCATAAAATCTACACCGTAATCTTTAAAATTAATACAAGGATTATCTAAAAATTCAGGGTTACTAATTCTAGCAATGGTTTTTTTTACTCCTAATGCTTTTCCTATTACTGAAATTGTGAAATTTGTATTAGGACTCTCAGTAACTGCCAATAAAAGGTCAGCCGAACTAATACCTATTTCTTTTAGTAGTTTAATCGAGGTAGCATCACCTTTTTTTGTAATCACATCTAAGTGATTGTTTAGGTATTCTAACTTTTCACCGTCAAAATCTATTACATAGGTGTCTTGCGCTTCGTAAGAAAGGAGTTTAGCCAAATGAAAACCGACGTCTCCAGCCCCGGCTATTATAATCTTCATAGTAAAATTTAAAAAAAGACTGACTGCAAAGATACTGTGCTTCTTTTGTTTGTGCAAAAAATGTTATATTTATAAATCTACCAAGAAAAAAAGGATGAAAAAGATTTCAATTAAATCATGGGCATTAGACGATAGACCAAGAGAAAAGCTATTGTTAAAAGGGAAAGTAGCTTTGTCGGATGCAGAGTTAATAGCTATTTTAATAGGTTCGGGCAATAGAGAAGAGAGTGCTGTAGGTTTGGCTAAGAGAATTTTATTGTCAGTAAACAATGATTTAAGTTCGCTAGCAAAGCTATCTGTAGAAGAATTAATGAAGTTTAAAGGAATAGGGGAGGCAAAAGCAATATCAATAGTTACAGCTTTAGAGTTTGGAAAAAGAAGACAGTTTGAAGAAAAAGTAGTAACTCCCAAAATAAGTAGTTCTAAAGATGTGGCTAAAATTATGCAACCACTCATTGGAGATTTACAACATGAAGAGTTTTGGGTGTTGTATTTAAATAATTCAAATAAAGTTTTAGCAAAACACCAGTTAAGTAAAGGCGGATTTACCGCTACTTTGGTTGATGTACGTTTGTTATACAAAAGAGGACTTGAATTATCATCTGTCGGAATTATAGTATGCCACAACCATCCTTCGGGAAAGTTAGAGCCTAGTAGAAGCGATATAGAGTTAACTCAGAAGATAAAGAAAGCAGGAGAGACTTTAGATATAAAACTGTTAGATCATCTAATTATTACTGAAAAAGCGTATTTTAGCTTTGCTGATGAAAGCATCTTATAGTTGTAGGTTTTACAACTAATATTTAATGAGTATGATACTGATTTACACCCATAAAGTTACTCCTCGAGTTCGTTATATTTTCAAACAAATTTTTACACGTATTTTACAGGTTGAAATAGATTTTACAGGTAAAATTGAAGAGTTTGTAGCTTTTAACGGGCCAAAATTTTCATATACCAACGTACCTTTAGGGAAAGAATTTTTTATTCAGAGTAATGAGTTGTTGTTTCAACAAGGTATAAAAGATGTTGAAATCAACATACAAGAATGGGAAGGAGTACCTTGTTTTTTTTCTACAATTGAAGCTTCAGAAATCCCGTTTGATATTTTTGCTGCTAGTTTTTATTTAATTTCTAGGTACGAAGAATATTTACCGCATATTAAAGACAAACACGGGCGTTTTTCGGCAACTCAAAGCGTAGCTTATGAAAATGGATTTTTAGAAAAACCTTTGGTTGATATTTGGGCATACAAGTTTTTAGAGGTGTTAAAACATAAGTTTCCCGATTTTGAAAATGAAGAAAGAAGCTATCAATATATTTCAACAATAGATATTGATAATGCGTATGCCTACAAACACAAGAGTTTTATAAGAACTATAGGAGGTTTCTTAAAAGATGCATCACAGTTTAAAATTTTTACAATTTGGGATAGGTTCGCAGTGCTTTTCAATCTAAAAAAAGACCCGTTTGATACTTTTGAAAAGATTATAGAATTAAAGAAAACGTATAATGTAAGAACCATTTTTTTCTTTTTAATAGGAGATTACACAACATTTGATACAAATGTTTCTACTTCAAAAAGAAAATTCAAGTTGTTGATAAAAGATATGGTAGATTATGCTCGAGTAGGGTTGCATCCGTCATATTACACCATGAACGATGTTTCTTTGTTAAAGAAAGAAAAAGAGCGTTTAGAGGCTATTACAAATATTCCTATTAAACGATCAAAACAACATTATTTACGAGTTTCGTTGCCAGAAACGTATCAGCAATTAATCGATTTAGAAATAGAAGAAGATTACTCAATGGGCTATGCAAGTCATGTAGGTTTTAGAGCAAGTACATGCACTCCTTTTTATTTTTACGATTTAGATTTTGAAATTCAAACACCGTTAAAAATCTTTCCATTTGCACTTATGGATGCAACGCTTAATGATTATATGAAGTTTACACCAAAGCAGTCGTTAGGAAAAATTAGAGATTTAAAAAATGAAGTAAAAGCAGTTAATGGTACTTTTATTACTGTGTTTCATAACGAAAGTTTAAGTAACTATTTGAGATGGAGAGGTTGGGGTAGATTGTATAATTCAATGCTTAAAATTGTAAAAACTTAGATAATTAGATGGTTAGACTTTTAGATTTACGGATGTTCTGAAGTTTATAAAGTGAAAAGCGAAAAGTGTAAAATTAAAAGTGAAAAGTAAAAAGTTTTTTCTTTCGATAGTGTGAGTAAAAAACTAGTTTACCTAAACCCTAAACCCTAAACCCTAAACCTATTCAATTCAATAAAAGAGATATGGAAATAAAGCATTTATTTTTTGATCTAGACCACACACTTTGGGATTTTGATAGAAATTCAAAACTGACTTTTCAGAAAATTTTCGAAGAGCAAAACATTACAATTCCTATTGATGATTTTTTAGAAGTGTACATGCCGATAAACTTAAAATATTGGCGATTGTATAGAGAAGATAAAGTTGAAAAATCAGATTTAAGATATCATAGATTAAAAGAAACTTTTGATGCTTTAAACTATAAGGTTTCTGATGATATGATTGATGTGATTTCTGAAGATTATATTCGTTACCTACCTAGTTATAATTATCTTTTTTCGGATGCTGTTGAAGTTTTAGAATATTTAGAAAATAAATACCATTTGCATATTATAACCAATGGTTTTGAAGAAGTACAGAACTTAAAACTTCAAAAATCAGGGATTGATAAATACTTTAAGCAAGTAATTACTTCGGAATGTGTTGGAGTTAAAAAACCGAATCCTAAAGTTTTTGAATTTGCTTTAAGCAAGGCGGAAGCAGCAGCTCACGAATCGATTATGATAGGGGATAGCTACGAAGCAGATGTTATGGGAGCGTTAAACTCAGGGATGATGGCAATCCATTTTTCCGAAGAAACTAAAAATAATGGAGTACAACGCGTAGCTTCATTAATAGAATTAAAAAATTATTTATAAGTTTATCAAGATTAGAGATATTATACCTAAAAGACATAAAATGAAAAGAATACTTTTAATAGCATTGTTTATATCAACAGCAAGTTTTGCACAAAAATCTATCAATAATTATAAATACATAATCGTACCAAGCAAGTTTGATTTTGTAAAGGAGAAAGATAAATACCAAACAAGTTCACTAACTAAGTTTTTATTCAATAAGTACGGATTTACTGCTTTTTTAGATGATGAAAATTTACCTGATGAAATAGCTAATAACAGATGTTTAGCTTTAACAGGAACTGTAAAAGATGAATCAGGTATGTTTACTACCAAAAGTGTTATTGAACTAACTGATTGTTACAACAAAGTCGTGTTTACATCAAAAGAAGGAAGAAGTAAAGAGAAAGAATACAAAAAGGCATATCAAGAAGCAATCCGTGATGCTTTTAAATCGATTGAAGCTTTAAAGTATAAATACATTCCGTTACAAGAAGATGTTGTAACTAAAACTAAAGAAGTGCCAGCTGTAGCTGTTGTACCAACGGTAGTAGAAAGTAAAGTAGCGGAGGTTGTTGAAAAACCAGCCAATGCTAAAGAACAATTATTTGCACAACCAATACCTAACGGTTTTCAATTAGTTAATATGAAACCTGAGGTTGTTTTTCAAGTATTAAAAACCAATGTAAAAGATGTTTTTGTGATAAAAGATAAAAACGGAATCTTATACAAAAATGGAAATTCTTGGTTTGCTGAATACTATACAAATGATGGTAAAGTAATTGAAGAATACCAAGTGAAGTTTTAATTATTTTTCTCTTAGGTATTTAATTATGGCTAAGAGAAAAAGGCTAAAACCAATAACTAAACAAGTATAATATACATAGCTCCTTTCTTCTTTAAAGACTATAGAAGAAGGGAGTATTATTCCAGATAATAAATACAGGTAAACAGGTTTAATCTTTGTAAAATTCATATTTTTTAATAGTTGTATTTATCCTTCCAACGTTGTTTTAACAATTCTCTAAATTGATTTTCACGAGCATTATTTCCTGGTTCGTATAGTTTAGTGTTTTTAATCTCATCAGGTAAAAACTCTTGATTTACAAAATTACCTGCGTAATTGTGCGAGTATTGATAGTCTTTTCCGTAGTCTAAATCCTTCATTAATTTAGTAGGAGCATTTCGTAAATGCAACGGAACAGACAAATCGCCAGTTGTTCTAACCAAATTTTGAGCTTCACCAATCGCCATATACGATGCGTTACTTTTTGCAG
Source organism: Tenacibaculum sp. A30 (assembly GCF_051200845.1). Taxonomy (NCBI): domain Bacteria; kingdom Pseudomonadati; phylum Bacteroidota; class Flavobacteriia; order Flavobacteriales; family Flavobacteriaceae; genus Tenacibaculum; species Tenacibaculum sp. A30. Next base: position 1,057,609 of record NZ_CP195160.1, on the reverse strand, counting down.
AGTTTGCTAAATATACTGCACATTGACTCAGTATAATTCTCGATTCTGGATAGCCAATAACTGAGACAGCCTGAAAAGTATTGTTCGCTAAAATCAACGCTGTTGGATTTGCATTACCAATATCTTCCGAAGCAGCAATAAGCATTCTTCGTGCAATAAATTTTACATCCTCTCCACCTTCAATCATTCGAGCTAACCAATAAACAGCGGCATTAGGATCGCTTCCTCTAATCGATTTGATAAAAGCAGAAATGATATCGTAATGTTGCTCACCTGTTTTATCATAGCGAACTGTGTTTTTTTGAATCTTTTCTAAGACTAACTTATTAGTGATGTCAATTTCATCCTCCGCAGCAACCAATAACTCAAAAATATTTAAGAGTTTTCGAGCATCTCCACCCGAAACTTGTAGCAAAGCATCCGTTTCTTTTAAATTGATTTTTTTCTGAGAAATGATTTCGTCTTTTTCCATCGCTCTGTGCAAAAGTGCAATCAAATCCTCTTTATCAAAAGAATTCAAGATATACACTTGGCAACGAGAGAGTAGGGCAGGAATCACTTCAAAGCTTGGGTTTTCTGTAGTAGCACCTACCAATGTTACCCATCCTTTTTCAACAGCGCCTAATAAAGAATCTTGTTGCGATTTGCTAAAACGATGAATCTCATCAATAAATAAAATCGGATTTTTCTGAGTGAACAATCCGCCACTTTTCTTTGCTTTTTCAATTACCTCACGAACATCTTTTACACCAGAACTTATGGCGCTTAAAGTATAAAAAGGACGTTCAGATTCATTTGCAATAATATTTGCTAGAGTAGTTTTACCAATCCCTGGAGGTCCCCATAAAATTAACGAAGGAATGATTCCCTGCTTAATATGATTAGTTAAAATACCATTTTCACCCACCAAATGTTGTTGACTAATATAGTCACCCAAATTCTGTGGACGTATTCTTTCTGCCAAAGGTTGATTCATAATGTAAAAATAGCAAAGATTTATGACAGAACTTCAGAAATAGTACTTTGGATTTATTTTTGTTATTTTCATCACTATGAATACTGATGAGCAACTAAAATTTTCTAGAACTGTTTTTACCATTCCTCTCCTTTTTGTTTTTACAATATGGTTTGTTTATTGGTTGGAAATTAAATTTGGATGGAATTTTAATAAATTTGGAGTATTCCCGAGAAGTTTTAGTGGTTTAAAAGGGGTTTTGTGCTCTCCTTTTATTCATAGCGATACAAATCACCTTTTTAATAATTCGGTTCCTTTATTCGTGCTTTCTGCATGTCTTTTTTACTTTTATAAAGAAGTAGCTGTTAAAGTTTTGATATATGGAGGTATTGTAACTGGGTTGTTAACTTGGATAATTGCTCGTGAATCTTATCATATTGGAGCGAGTGGAGTAGTATATTTACTTTTTAGCTTTGTGCTTTTTAGCGGAATAATTAAGAAGAACTATCGGTTAGTAGCAGTTTCTTTTATTACTATTTTTTTATATGGAAGTATGGTCTGGTATGTGTTGCCAATAAAAGAAGGAATGTCTTGGGAAGGACATTTATCTGGATTGGTAACTGGGTTTGTTCTTTCTCTACTGTATAGAAAAAGAGGAATAGTAAAAGAAAAGTTTGAGTTTTCTAAAACGGAATTTGATGATATGTTTGATGAAGATGGAAATTATGCTCCGCCTGTTTTTGAAGAAGAAATGGAGTTAGAGGAGTTAGAAGAGATAAAATACCGATATATTTATAAAGAAGAAGAATAAAAAATCCTGCATTATGCAGGATTTTAAATTTTATAAACGTTGTCTTACAGCTTCGTATAAAAATGCACCACAAGCAACTGAAACATTTAAAGATTCAATTTCTCCTAGAAGTGGCAACTTAGCCTTGTAGTCTACCATCTTTAAGACTGAGTTACTTACTCCTTTGTGCTCAGAACCCATTATGATAGCTATTGGCTGATTAAAATCAACATCATAAACCGAATCTTCTGTTTTTTCAGTTGCAGCAGTTAATTTAATGTCAGCAGCTTTTAGTTGAAAAATAGCGTCTTTAATATGATCTACTTTACAAATAGGTACTTTAAAAGCAGCACCCGCAGAAGTTTTGATAGTCTCAGCATTAACAGGTGCACTACCACTTTTCTGAATGATAATTCCGTTTACACCAGTACACTCAGCAGTTCTAATGATAGCTCCAAAATTTCTTACGTCTGATACTTGGTCAAGTAATAGAAATAAAGGAATATTGTTTGATTCTAATGTTTCTTCAATTAAGCTTTCTAAATCATGAAAATCAATAGGAGAAATTTTAGCAACAGCACCTTGATGGTTGTTGTGTTTTGATAAGCGGTCTAGCTTCTCAGTAGGAACTACACTGGTTGAAATTTTATTTTTTTTCAAGAGCTTATCTAATTGAAAAAATAGCTCTCCTCGTAAACCTTTTTGAAGATATACTTTGTTAATTGAAGCACCACTTTCTATAGCTTCAATAATGGCTCTAATACCAAAAATGTTTGTGTTTTGTTCCATGCAGCAAATGTAGTTGATTTTATGGTATAAAAAAACCACCTCGAAAAAGAGGTGGCTTTAGTTTTATTCAAAAGCTAATTATTGATTAGGGTTAGGTTGCATATTCGGGTTCGCATCTAACTCAACCTGTGGTATAGGTAAAACAAATGAATCTTTATTAGATGAATAAGGTAAAGAACATTGAACAGAACAATCAGTAGTTCTATTTATATCTTTTCCGTTTCTAATTAAATCAAATAACCTATGCCCTTCAAAAGCTAGTTCCTTTTGACGCTCTAATAAAATATTATCTAAGTTAATAGCTCCATAAGTGTTAGCATTTCTAGCATTAGCTACAGCATTTAAATCTATTAAAGCTTGAGCAGGATTAGTAGTCATTGTAGCTTCAGCTCTGATTAAATACATTTCAGGTAATCTAATAATAGGATAGTTATCATCATTAGGAGAAGTTGCACCTCCTAAGGTAAATTTTGTAATGATTTGTGTATCTATTTCACCACCAGTACGATCACCTTTTAAGTACCAATCACTTTTCCTAGTATCATTATCGTCATATAAATTAAATAATGACTCTCTAGCTAAACCATCACCATAACCTCTCTGGTCGATAAAGTATGCGAAAGAGTTAACTCCTTCATTATCAATATCAGTGTTTCTGATTTCTAAAAGAATATCATTCTTCCAGTTTGAAGATAGACTTCCCTTGGTAGAAATAACTTTAGAAGCATAATCGGCTGCATTTACCTTATCCCCAGAGTATAAGTAAACTTTAGCTAATAAAGCTTGAACAGCAGTTTTAGTAAATCTACCACTATTATTACTGTCATCTAAGATGCTTTCAGCTTCAATTAAGTCATTTATAACTTGTTGATAAACTTGCTCTACAGAACTTCTTGATGGTAACTCCGTAGGGTCTGTATTAGTCTTAAGTGCTATACCTAAATCACTAGATTCAGGATATTGCAAAGCGAAGAAATTAACTAAGTTAAAATGTGATAAAGCTCTAACAGCATAAGCTTCACCCTTTGCATTACGACCAGCTGTTGTTAAATCAGTGATGTTAGCAGCGATAATTTCATTAGCAGCATTGATTGACTCATAAGCTTCCTTCCATAATTCTCTTCCCCACTGAGTTCTTGAATTGAAAGTGTAATTTTGCATTTCTGAATATCGACCTGCATTATTAGAACTGATAAACATTTCATCTGACATAACTGCAGGTAAAACAAACATACTTCTACCGTAATAATCTTCATCTTGCATCAGATCATACATACCTCTAGCAGCTGTAACTAAATCAGATGAGCTTGAAAGAGCAACATTATTAGATAAGTTTTGTTGAGGTTCAATATCTAAAATATCCGAACATGATGGCATTAGAGTAATAGCTCCTAATGATAATGCCATTATGATTTTATATGATTTTATTTTCTTCATAATTAAATAGATTAAAAAGTTAAATTAACTCCTAAAGAATAGGTCTTTAAATTAGCTTGTCTTAAGTCTGACTGACCCGTAATACCAACTTCTGGGTCAAAGTTTAACTTGTCATCAAAAGTATAAGTTAGTAAGTTTGTTCCTGTTAAGTATAACCTCAATCCAGAAATACCAGCTTTACTTAAATATTCTTCAGGTACTGAATAACCAAATTGAATATTTCTTAACCTAATGTGGTCTCCGTCATATAAGAATCTCGTAGAACTACTTGTTGCATCTCTACCATTACCCCAAACAGGTTTTGGAGTGTCTGTTATATCTCCTGGTTGTTGCCAATAATCTAAAACGTTTGAGTTTTTATTAAAAGATAAAAATTCACCAGCATTATAAGTATAAAAAGCCCACCCGTCATATACTTGGTAGTTACCAGAATAATTCAACTGGAATGATAAATCAAAATTATTATATTTAAAAGTATTAGTCATAGATGCAATTATTTCAGGAACAGATTGGCCTTGAATAGCTCTTTCAGCTTCATTATAATCAGAAGTAACAGCTCCATCTTTACCATTTATATACCATTGTGGTTCACCATTATCAGGATTAACACCAGCCCATTTTCTGATATACCATGATCTTGCGTGTTCACCAACCCTTCTTATTTGTGTTCCATTTAAAATATCTTTACCTTCATCTAACTTAGTGATCTCGTTTTTGTTAGTACTGAAGTTAAAGTTAGTATCCCAAGAAAAATTGTCAGTTTGAATATTACTAGTGTTAAGGTTTACTTCAATACCACTATTTTCCATTTCTCCTATATTTTCAGTAATGACTGTAAAACCAGAAGTTGTAGATAAAGGTTTGTCTAATAATAAATCAGAAGTTGTTCTTTTGTAGTATTCAAGAGTACCTGTTATTCTACTGTTGAACATTCCGAAGTCTAAACCAACATTGAAAGGTTTGTTTAACTCCCATCTTAAGTCTGGATTAGCAACTTGGTTAGGGAAACTTGTTCCTTGACCATTGTAGTCTCCAAAACCATATAAGCCTAGACCATCAAAGTTACCAATACCTGCAGAATTACCATTAACACCATAACTTGTTCTAAGTTTCAATGAGTTTATGAAGTTATCTCCAAAAAATGCCTCATCAGAAATAGACCAAGCGAAACCAGCTGCCCAAAAATTACCATATCTGTTATTAGAACCAAACTTTGAAGAACCATCTCTTCTAAAACTAAAATCAAAGAAATATTTATTTTTAAAATTATAATCAATTCTAGAAAACACAGAAAGGAAAGAGTTTCTTGTACCAAAAGAACTTGCCTCAGTTGGTTTAGATGTCAATTGTAAGTTCGTTAGCTTATCAGTAGCATAGTTTTCACCTGATGCGTTAATTTGATACCTGTCATCTTGCTGAATTTCATAACCCAACTTAAGTTTAAAGTTATTATCATCATTTATATCAAATGAGTAATTTAATTGGTTAATCCAGTTGTAATTATATCTTCTAGTGTAATAGGCACTAGCTGAACCGTTTACGTTTCTACCTGCCCCAAAATCAGGATTATAGTACTGTTCTTCTTCAAGAGCTATATATTCAGCTCCAAAAGATGAATTAAACTCTAAATTATCTATAATTTCATATGTAATATCTGTCTTTCCAAATACTTTAGTAGTTTTTAAAGTAGTAAAATTTCTTTCAAATAAAGCTACAGGGTTATATGTTGAAAAAAACGATAAATTATATGTGCCATCTTCATTATAAACAGGATAGTTAGGAAGTAAAAAATATGAAGCTAACTCAGGGTTCGCAAAAGATCCTCCATCGTCTGGACCATTTAACTTAGAATGTGAAGCATTAATATTAAATCTGATGCTTAGTTTATCAGTAGCCTTATGTTTTAGGTTTAAAGCAGTTGAAACTCTAGTCAAATCAGAAGTCTTTATTAGACCTTCTTGTTCAAAGTAGCCTAAAGAACTATAAAAAGTTGTTTTTTCATTACCTCCATTAGCAGAAAAATTAATTTTTTGACTAGTGGTTTTGTCTCTATGAGTTTCCTTATACCAGTTGGTGTCAGTCACTCCGTCCCATGCCCATGGTAAACCAGTGTTATATATTCCTTCACCAGATCCAGCTCCAAAAGCATTGTCTAATGCAGCAATAGTATATTGTTTTAATTGAGCAGAAGTCATTGCATTATCATCATACAATGTTTCATCTCCAATTCCATATTCTGAACTAACAGTAAATTTTGTTTTTCCTGCCTTTCCAGCTTTTGTCGTTATAAGTATAACACCATTAGCAGCTCTTGATCCATATAAAGAAGCAGAAGAGGCGTCTTTCAATACACTAATAGATTCGATATCGTTAGTGTTAATACTAGAAAGGATGTTAGATGTAGTTTGTAATCTAGACAAATCACCAGTTAAAATTGGAACACCGTCAACTACATATAAAGGAGCTGAACTAGCATTAATAGATCCAATACCTCTAATACGTACGTTTGTAGCTGCACCTGGTTGACCACTTGTAGCTGAAACTTGAATACCAGGAGCAGATCCTTGTAAAGCTTGATCTAAAGAGGCAACATTTGTTTTTTCTAGAACTTCAGACTTTACTGTAGTAACAGAACCCGTGATAGATTTTTTGCTCTGGGTACCATAAGCTACAACAACAACTTCATCTAATACATTATCCCCTTCTAAAACAACCGAAATTTGATTAGAAGTTCCAATAGTTCTCTCAGCAGATTTCATACCAACAAAACTAAAAACCAATACATCTCCAGTTTTTGCTTTGATAGTAAAGTTACCATCAAAATCAGTTTCAGTACCCTGAGTAGTACCTTTTTTTAAGATTGTAACCCCAGGTAGTGGACCTGTTTCATCAGAAACAGTACCTGAAATTATTCTGTCTTGTGCAAAGGATATTTGCACAATCAACGCTAGGAATAGCGTTAAAATTCCATTAAACTTTGTTCTCATTATGTAATTATTTGAATTAATTAGCTGCTAAAATCATAAATATATCTTAAATAAACAATTTTTTAACATAAAAAAGTGCCTTGAGATCAAGGCACTTTTAAGGTTGTAATTTATATTAGGTTGTGAAAAATATTAATTTACATCCCAAAACAATTTAGAAACCATTGTATCTCCATCAGATAAACCTTGTCTAGCAGCATCCCAATTAGAGTTGTTTAACAATTGTTCATTTTGTGGATAGGTTATTCTGTTTGGAATTGTATTTAAACCAGGTACTAAAGTTGTAAAAGTAGCTGTTCCATAAGTGTCACCAGGTACAGTTAAAGTGTTAGGGTATCCGGTTCTTCTATATTCTGTCCATGCTTCTCTACCATCCATATATAAAGCAATATACTTTTGGGTTAATACATTTTCTTCATTAGCAGTAGGTAATAATGCAACATAATTATCACTATCTGATGAGGAGATGTTCCATGATTCCATAGAAGCTTTTACGCCATTTTCATAATGAGTTTGATCCCAACCATTAAACTCAGATCTAATAAACTCCATTTCTGCATAAGACAGTAATATTTGATTATAGTTAGGTTTTATTATTTCTGAACTAGGAATTCCTTCATCATCAATAGCTCTTGCAGCAGCATTACCAAAGCCGTATGGTAAACCAACAACTTCAGCAGTTCCTAAGCGAGTGTCAAAATATTTTGTTACTCTAGGATCCTCTTCGGAAATAGAAGAAAAAGGTCCAACACGATTGTATAATAGTTCAGTAAAAGATAAAGCAGGGCCAAAGTCTCTACGAGCTCCAACAGTAAAAGCATCATGCCAAGGACCACCCGTTATATCGTCTGAACCATAAACAAAGGTAGCATTATCCGCATTAGAAGAAAAAGCATTGGCATCAGATTCATTAAATACACTTGTAGCTAGAGTATTGTTATAATTATGTATGTGAGCAGCCAGTCTTAATCTTATAGAGTGAGCAAATTTAACCCACATTGCAGCATCACCATTATAAATGTTGTCTCCAGAGGTAAAAACTGTTTTAGAAGTATTCATTTTATTGGCTGCATCTAATAACTCAGCTAATAAGTCTTCGTAAATAGTTTCAGCGTCTGTGTAAGCAGGACTATTAATGCCTTCTTCTAATCTTAACCCCTCAAAAGCAGTGTTGTTTTTTTGCCCGTAACTCCAATAAGGTACATCTCCAAAAGTGTCAACTAATTTAGAAAATGTAAAAGCCATCATTATTCTTGAAGCTTGAATTTGATTGTTGTTGTCACCATAAGCAGACATTAACGCAGCAGTTTCAGGATTCTCATTTAATTCAATTACTTTTTTCAAGTCAGTTAAAATTCTATAAGGCCATTCCCAAGAGTCATCAATTTGTGAAACTCTTAATGCGTATCTATTTTCATCTGTATAGAAAGTTTGAGCCCAATATTGAGCAAAGCCTAAAGTTGCTCTAGCTCCAGTCCATTGATTATTTAATTCGAAAGCTAAATCAAATTGAGCACTCGTAACTAATTGTGTGGAAGGCGCTATTTCCGGGTTGTCTGGATCGCCAATGTAGTCAGTATCACAAGCTAAAAAAGAGCTTAGTAATAGTGAAGCGAATATATATTTTATTTTTTTCATCTTATTTTGTTTTTAGAAAGATAAGTTTAAGTTCATACCAAAAGATCTTACAGAAGGTTGTAAACCACCTTCTAAACCTTGAATATTACCTGAACCAGTAGATACTGTTTCTGGATCAATTCCATCAAAATCAAGCCCCCAAGTGTATAAGTTTCTACCAAATAGACTAATTCTAGCTTTGTCGAAAACTTTTAAAAACTCCCCTTTAAAGGTGTAGCCTAAAGAAACCTCTCTTATCTTATAGAAATCAGCATCGAACACGTTTTGAGCGTCAGGTGTTCCAAAACCACCATAGTGAGAGTTACCATAAGTCTGACCAGATATTTTAGTTGTGTTAGGTGCTGTGTTTGTTACATTGTAGCTACCATCGTCATTATAAGTAATAGTACCCGTCACTCCAGGTAATACAATACCATCTTCTCTTATGTTGTTTGCGACTGTTTTTTGTAACATTCCTGAGTACATACCCCACATGTGTGATGTAGAAAAGTATTTACCTCCCTTACTCATTTCTAGTAATATTCCTAAATCAAAGTTTTTATATTTAAAACTGTTTCTTAAACCAGCATTGAAGTCAGGGTTAGCAGAACCTAAAGGGACTAAGTCACGAGTAGCTGCATATGTACCACCACTAGTAACTACTTTGTTTCCTTGGTCATCATAGATAAAGTCACTACCCATAATTGTTCCATAGGCTTGACCTACAGTAGCTGCTAATTGAGCTTGGAATGGAGCGTTTGTTAGAAGGATTGAATTTAAACCTTCTTTTAATTCAACTAGCTCATTTTCGTTTTTAGCAAAATTTACATCTATATTCCAAGTGAAATTTTCATTAACTATTGGTTTTAAGCCTAATTGAACTTCTACTCCTTTGTTAATCATTTTACCAGCATTAATCCACTGAGACCCATAACCCGTACCAAAAGAAAGGTCTACAGGAATGATTTGATCTGTCGTTTCGTTGTTATAATATGTAACATCTAAATTAACACGTCGATTAAAAAAGTTTAATTCAGTACCTACTTCCCAAGTAGTAGTTGTTTCGTTAACCAAGTCTGCATTTAATAAGCTTGAAGGAACGGTTACTCTACCATCACCTTTAAAAGGATTGTCTAAAGTTAGTGTGCTTACAACTCTATAAGGATCAGTGTCGTTACCAACTTGTGCCCAACCAAATCTTAATTTACCATAGTTGAACCAGCTTGATTCAGGGAATAGAAGATCATTAAATACCCAAGCAACAGAAGCTGAAGGGTAAAAATATGAATTATTGTCTTCAGGTAAAGTAGAAGACCAGTCATTTCTACCTGTTAAATCAATGAAAAGTTGATTTGCAAAAGAGAAACTAACGCTTCCAAATAAACTGTTAACTACCTTGTCAATGTTGTCTGTATTTTTGTCTATTGGTCCTTTGCTATTGTTAATATTATAGATGTTTGGAACAGATAAACCTCCCGTAGTTTGGTTAAAACGGTAGTTTAAAGTGTGGTTTCTTTTATTGGCTCCAAATAAAGCGGAAACTTTAAAGTTATCGGAGATGTCTTTCTTGTAGTTAGCAGTAAACTCGTAGTTGTACTCTTTAAAGTTATATGCTCGTTCTAAGAATTGTGATTGAGCTTGAGAGCCAACAGCTACTTGTTCAGTGTTTCTAAAGTTGTATGTATCGGCATAAACACTACCTTTTATACTTAAATCGTCATTTATTTGATAGTTTAAACTAGCGTTACCATAAACACGTGTTCTTCTGTCTGTAGGTAAGTTTTCGTTAAGTGTCCAGTAAGGGTTGTCAGAATAGTTAGGTCTAGGGTTGTCCCAAGAGATTCTATTCCATGTTCTTTGAGTGCCATCGTTATTCTTATAGTTTTGTAATCTTTTATAATCTAACTGTCTTTGTCCCCATTGAAAGAACTTTTGAGTTACACTATTATCATCATAACCGATAACAGGTCTTGAACCAGATGTTTGAACATAATTAATGCTACTAACAGCAGTTAAGTCATCTGATAATTTTTGATTAATGCTAAATTTTGCAAAATGGCGATTAACTTCAGTGTTAGGTACAATTCCAGTGTTCTCTTGTAAGCCAGCAGAAAATAAAACACTTCCTTTATCACTAGCAGAAGTTAAAGTAAGGGTGTTATTTGTAGATATACCTGTTTTGAAAAATGAATCTACATCATTTTCAGGAGCTACCCATGCTCTTGGTTTTAAATAATCATTAGGAAAACTAGCTTGATCAAAAGCGTCCCAATGTAATACTTTAATGTTAGGATTGTATTTAGGTCCCCAACTTTCGTCTGTGTGGTAATCAACTAACAAGTACTCAGTGCCGTCAATTACTTGAGTAGCAAAACCATTTTTTCCACCATCAGCGTCTGATATAATAGCTCCTCCTCCATATTCTCTTTGAAGGTTAGGTAATATTGCTACTTCAGAGAAGGTGATAGAAGAACTGATGTTTACTCCTAGTTTTTTAGAGTTTTTACCAGTTTTAGTAGTGATTAAAATTACTCCATTTGATGCTCTAGATCCATATAAAGCCGCAGCAGCTCCTTTTAAAACAGTTACAGTTTCAATGTTGCTAGGGTCAATATCGTTAATTGTGCTTCCAAAGTCAACACCACCAGCTCCTCTTTGAGCGTTAGCACTGTTAAAGTTTGAGTTGTCCATAGGAATACCATCTATAACAAATAAAGGTTGATTTTCTCCAGTAACAGAGTTAGAACCTCTAACTAAGATTCTTTGAGAACCACCAATGTTACCCGAAGGAGAGTTGATTTTTAAACCAGCTACTTTTCCTGATAAAGCACTTACAGCGTTGTCATTTTGAGCAGCGTTTAACTCTGCTGCTTTTACTTTTGGTGCAGCAAAAGCTAGAGCTCTTTCGCTTCTCGATTGTCCAAGGGCGGTAACAACAACTTCATCAAGTACATTGTCAGTAGTCATTGTTACATTAATTGAGTTGGAGCTTGTGACTGTTCTTTCTGTAGTTTTCATACCTACGAAACTAAAAACAAGAATGTCTCCAGTTTTTGCTTTAATAGAAAATTTTCCGTCAAAATCTGTTTCTACTCCAGAAGTAGTTCCTTTTATTAATACATTAACTCCGGGTAGCGGACCTGTTTCGTCGGAAACAGTACCTGAAATCATTTTTTCTTGTGCAAAGGATACTTGCACAATTAACGCTAAGAGCAGCGTTAATATTCCATTAAACTTTGTTTTCATTATGTAATTATTTGAATTAATTGAGCCAAAAATCATAAATAAAACTTAAAAAAACAACTTATTTGTTAAATAATTCTAAAAAGTAAGTGTGTGTATTGGTGTTTTTTGTTGGTTCTCTAGTTTTTTTTGAAAGGTTGTTATTTTCTTGTTGTGTTTGTTGTTTGTTGTGGTTTTTTAAAACGATTGTGTTGTGTTGTTTTTTTTTGCAATAGGTAGGTGTATTGAGGTTAGTGTGTTTTTGTGATAATGCATGAGGTGGTTTTGATGTTTTTGTGTTGAGGATAAAAATAACTCCTTGATATTTGAATAAATAGAAAATTATCGTACATTTGCACACTCTTAAAATTAGAGTAATTTAAGTACAAATTAAAAACAAGTAATAATTTAGTATGCCAACTATTCAACAATTAGTTCGTAAAGGAAGAGCCAAAATAACTAAGAAGAGTAAATCGGCTGCTTTACAAGCATGTCCACAAAGACGTGGAGTTTGTACGCGTGTGTATACCACTACACCTAAGAAACCTAACTCAGCGATGCGTAAGGTTGCAAGGGTGCGTTTAACAAATGGTAATGAAATCAACGCGTATATTCCAGGTGAGGGACACAACTTGCAAGAGCACTCGATAGTATTAGTTAGAGGTGGAAGGGTAAAAGATTTACCAGGTGTTAAATATCACGTGGTACGTGGAGCATTAGATACTGCAGGAGTTGAGGGTAGAACCCAACGTAGATCTAAGTACGGTGCAAAACGCCCAAAAGACAAAAAGTAAAAATTAATTAGTAACTTTTTTAATGTAAAGACATGAGGAAAAGAAGAGCTAAAAAAAGAGTTTTGTTACCGGATCCAAGATTCAACGATCAATTAGTTACACGTTTTGTGAATAACTTAATGTGGGACGGTAAAAAATCTGTAGCGTTCAAAGTGTTTTACGATGCAATGGATATCGTAAACGAAAAGAAAACTGACGAAGAAAAGTCGGCTTTAGAAGTGTGGAAAGATGGTTTATCTAACGTGATGCCTCACGTAGAAGTTCGTTCTCGCCGTGTTGGTGGTGCAACTTTCCAAATTCCAATGCAAATTCGTCCAGACCGTAAGGTTTCTATGGCGATTAAATGGATGATTTCTTATGCGCGTAAGCGTAATGAAAAAACAATGGCCCAACGTTTAGCTGCTGAAATTTTAGCTGCTGCTAAAGAAGAAGGTGCTGCTGTTAAGAAAAGAGTTGACACTCATAAGATGGCTGAAGCAAACAAAGCATTCTCACACTTTAGATTTTAATAAGAAATGGCAAGAGATTTAAAATATACAAGAAATATCGGTATTGCTGCTCATATTGATGCTGGTAAAACAACAACAACTGAGCGTATCCTTTTCTATACAGGAGTGTCTCATAAAATTGGAGAAGTTCACGATGGAGCTTCTACAATGGACTGGATGGAACAAGAAGCTGAAAGAGGTATTACAATTACTTCTGCAGCTACAACTTGTACATGGCAATTCCCAACAGAAAATGGAAAGCCTACCGCTGATGCTAAAGGATACCATTTTAATATTATTGATACTCCAGGTCACGTTGACTTTACCGTAGAAGTAAACCGTTCATTACGTGTATTAGACGGGTTAGTGTTCTTATTCTCTGCAGTAGACGGAGTAGAGCCACAATCTGAAACTAACTGGAGATTAGCTGATAACTATAAAGTGCCTCGTATCGGTTTTGTTAATAAAATGGACCGTCAAGGAGCAAACTTTTTGGCAGTTTGTCAGCAAGTAAAAGACATGTTAAAATCTAATGCAGTGCCAATCGTATTAAACATTGGTGATGAGGCAGATTTTAAAGGAATTGTTGATTTAGTTAAGAACCGTGCTATTGTATGGCATGATGAAAATCACGGATCAACTTTTGATGTTGTTGATATTCCAGAAGATTTAAAAGAAGAAGCTCGTGAGTTACGTGGTAAGTTAATCGAAGAGGTTGCTGCTTATGACGAAAACTTATTAGAGAAATACATGGAAGATGAAGATTCGATTACAGAAGAAGAAGTGCACGCTGCATTAAGAGCTGCTGTAATGGATATGTCTATCATCCCTATGGTTTGTGGTTCTTCATTCAAAAATAAAGGTGTTCAGTTCTTGTTAGATGCTGTATGTCGTTATTTACCTTCTCCGGTAGATAGAGAAAATATCATCGGTACTAACCCTGATACAGGAGAAGAAGAAACACGTAAGCCAGATGCAAAAGCACCATTTTCAGCTTTAGCATTTAAAATTGCTACCGATCCTTTCGTAGGTCGTTTAGCATTCTTCCGTGCATATTCTGGTCACTTAGATGCAGGTTCTTATGTGTTAAATAACCGTTCAGGTAAGAAAGAACGTATTTCACGTATTTATCAAATGCACTCTAATAAACAAAATGCTATCGACTTTATCGAGGCAGGAGATATTGGAGCAGCTGTTGGGTTTAAAGATATTAAAACTGGAGATACGTTATCTGACGAGAAAAATCCGATTGTTTTAGAATCTATGGATTTCCCAGATCCAGTAATTGGTATTGCAGTTGAGCCAAAAACTAAGGCAGATGTTGATAAGTTAGGTATGTCTTTAGCAAAATTAGCTGAAGAAGATCCAACATTTACTGTAAAAACAGATGAAGCTTCAGGGCAAACTGTAATTTCAGGAATGGGTGAGTTACACTTAGATATTATTGTAGACCGTTTAAAGCGTGAGTTTAAGGTTGAAGTAAATCAAGGACAACCACAAGTAGAGTACAAAGAAGCTATTACTGCTGCTGCAGAACACAGAGAGGTTTATAAAAAACAATCTGGTGGACGTGGTAAATTTGCTGACATTGTGTTTAAAATGGAGCCAGCTGAAGAAGGTAAACAAGGTTTAGAGTTCGTATCTGAAATTAAAGGAGGTAACGTACCAAAAGAATTTGTTCCTTCTGTAGAAAAAGGATTCAAAGAAGCTATGAAGAATGGTCCTTTAGCAGGATACGAAATGGATGCAATGAAAGTTACTTTAGTAGATGGTTCATTCCACCCTGTAGATTCTGATCAATTATCATTCGAATTAGCTGCTAAGTTAGGTTACAAAGCTGCTGCAAAAGCTGCCAGAGCCGTAATTATGGAGCCAATGATGAAATTAGAAGTGTTAACTCCAGAAGAAAATATGGGTGACATTGTTGGAGACTTAAACAGAAGACGTGGACAAGTAAACGATATGAGCGACCGTGCTGGATCTAAAGTAGTAAAAGCTATCGTTCCATTATCAGAAATGTTTGGATATGTTACTTCATTAAGAACATTATCTTCAGGTAGAGCAACTTCTACTATGGAATTCTCTCACTATGCAGAAACTCCTAGTAACATTGCAGAAGAAGTAATCGCTAACGCTAAAGGTTAATTAAGATGAGTCAAAAAATTAGAATAAAGTTAAAATCTTACGATTATAATTTAGTAGACAAGTCTGCTGAAAAAATCGTAAAGACAGTAAAGAGTACTGGAGCTGTAGTAAACGGACCAATTCCTTTACCAACAAATAAAAAGATTTTTACAGTATTACGTTCACCACACGTAAACAAAAAATCTAGAGAGCAATTTCAATTATCTGCTTACAAAAGATTATTAGACATCTATAGTTCATCATCAAAAACTATTGATGCTTTAATGAAACTTGAGTTACCAAGTGGAGTTGAAGTTGAGATTAAAGTATAAGTAAATCAATAACTTTCGGTTTAATTTTGTTAAGCCGAAAGTTTTTTATACTTTTGCACACCGAAATTTATGTTTCGGCGTGTAAATATTTCTGTAAAGTATACAGAAATGACATGTCCTGAGGGTTTCGCGAAGGAAAAATGGTAAAAACAAATTCAGAGTGAAGGTGTTTTTCGCTCTTTTTTTTTGAAAAATTCAAAGGAAAAAATAGAAACATTCGTTTCAAATAATCATTTATTAATAGACGCGCTGGATAAAATATATCTATTCGTCTGAAAATTAACAAATATGTCTGGGTTAATAGGAAGAAAAATTGGAATGACCAGCTTATTCGACGAGAACGGGAAGAATATTCCTTGTACTGTAATCGAAGCAGGTCCTTGCGTTGTTACCCAAGTCAGAACCGAAGAGGTTGACGGCTATAACGCTTTACAACTTGGTTTCGATGACAAAAAAGCAAAAAGCTCTAATAAAGCTTTAGATGGTCACTTTAAAAAAGCTGGTACATCTGCTAAAAAGAAAGTTGTTGAATTCCAAGAGTTCGAAGGTGAGTACAAATTAGGTGACTCAATTACTGTTGAATTATTTACTGAAGGAGAATTCGTTGATGTATCAGGAATTTCTAAAGGTAAAGGATTTCAAGGTGTTGTAAAACGTCATGGTTTTGGCGGAGTTGGACAAGCAACTCACGGTCAACATAACCGTTTAAGAGCTCCTGGTTCAATTGGTGCAGCATCATACCCTGCAAGAGTATTCAAAGGAATGCGTATGGCAGGTCGTATGGGTGGAGACAAAGTAAAAGTTCAAAATTTAAGAGTATTAAAAGTGGTTGCTGATAAGAATCTTATCGTAGTAAAAGGAGCTATTCCTGGTCACAAAAACTCTTATGTAACTATCGAGAAATAATGAAAGTAGCAGTATTAGATATTACAGGAAAAGATACTGGTAGAAAAGTTGAACTTTCTAACGAGGTATTCGGAATTGAGCCAAATGATCACGCAATTTATTTAGATGTAAAGCAGTATTTGGCTAATCAAAGACAAGGTACTCACAAATCGAAAGAAAGAGCTGAGATTGCTGGTAGTACAAGAAAGATTAAAAAACAAAAAGGAACTGGTACAGCTCGTGCGGGTAGTATCAAGTCTCCAGTTTTTAGAGGTGGTGGACGTATTTTCGGTCCAAGACCAAGAAACTACTCTTTTAAGTTAAATAAAAACTTAAAGCGTTTAGCACGTAAGTCAGCTTTAAGTATTCAAGCAAAAGAAAACAATTTAGTAGTTGTTGAAGATTTCAACTTTGAAGCTCCAAAAACTAAAGAGTTTATCAATGTATTAAAAGCTTTAGAATTAGACGCTAAAAAGTCTTTATTCGTATTAGGTGAAGAAAGTAAAAATGTTTACTTATCATCTCGTAACTTAAAAGGTTCTAAAGTAGTAGATGCTTCAGGAATTAACACGTATAGCGTTTTAAATGCTAACAAAGTAGTTATTGCTGAGAGCTCTCTAGAAGGAATTGAGTCTAATTTAAGTAAATAGGGAAGAAGATGAGTATTTTAATTAAACCTATTATTACAGAAAAAGCTACAAATGATAGCGAGTTAAACAACCGTTATACATTTGTTGTAAACAAAAAAGCTAACAAGTTAGAAATCAAAGGAGCTGTTGAGGCTGCTTATGGTGTAGCGATCGAGTCTGTAAAAACTATGAACTATCCAGCATTAAGAAAAACTAAATACACTAAAAAAGGTTTAGTTTCTGGATTAACAAGTGGATACAAGAAAGCAATCGTTCAGTTAGCTGAAGGAGAAACTATTGATTTTTATAACAATCTTTAAGAAAAGACAGAATGTCAGTTAGAAAATTAAAACCAATAACACCAGGTCAGCGTTTTAGAGTTGTAAATGGGTTCGACACCATTACTACTGATAAGCCGGAGAAATCTTTATTAGCTCCGAAAAAACGATCTGGAGGTCGAAACAACCAGGGTAGAATGACTACACGTAACATCGGTGGAGGTCATAAACAAAAATACCGTATTATCGATTTTAAAAGAGATAAGCAAGGTGTTCCTGCAACAGTAAAAACTATCGAGTACGATCCAAACCGTACTGCATTTATTGCATTAGTTAGTTATGCTGATGGTGAAAAACGTTATGTAATTGCACAAAACGGTTTAAAAGTAGGTCAAACAATCGTATCAGGAAAAGAAGCTACGCCAGAAGTTGGTAACGCTATGTTCTTAAGCGATATTCCATTAGGTACTACAATTTCTTGTATTGAGTTACACCCAGGACAAGGAGCTGTTATGGCTCGTTCAGCTGGTTCATTTGCTCAATTAATGGCAAGAGATGGTAAGTATGCAACAGTAAAGTTACCTTCAGGTGAAACAAGATTAATATTATTAACTTGTATGGCAACTATCGGAGTTGTGTCTAACTCTGACCACCAATTATTAGTATCTGGTAAAGCAGGTAGAAGTAGATGGTTAGGTAGAAGACCAAGAACGAATGCTGTTCGTATGAACCCAGTTGATCACCCAATGGGTGGTGGTGAAGGACGTTCTTCTGGAGGACATCCAAGATCTAGAAACGGTATCCCAGCTAAAGGATTTAAGACTAGATCTAAGACCAAAGCTAGTAACAAGTATATTATAGAACGTAGAAAGAAATAATAAACCATGGCAAGATCATTAAAAAAAGGACCTTACGTTCACTATAAGTTAGAGAAAAAAGTGTTAGCTAACGTAGAAGCAGGAAGTAAATCAGTTATCAAAACTTGGTCTAGAGCAAGTATGATTACTCCAGATTTCGTAGGGCAAACAATTGCAGTTCACAACGGACGTCAGTTTGTACCAGTTTACGTTACTGAAAACATGGTAGGTCATAAATTAGGCGAATTTTCACCAACACGTTCTTTTAGAGGGCACGCTGGTGCAAAAAATAAAGGTAAAAAATAGTAGGAAATTATGGGAAGTCGTAAACATAACATGGCAACACAGTTAAAAGAAGCTAGAAAGTCTAGAGCTTTTGCTAAATTAACTAATTGTCCTACATCACCAAGAAAAATGCGCTTGGTAGCAGATTTAGTAAGAGGAGTAGAAGTAGAAAAAGCTTTACAAATCTTAAAATTCAGTCCAAAAGAAGCATCACGTAACTTAGAAAAGTTATTGTTATCAGCTATCGCTAACTGGCAAGCTAAAAACGAAGATGCTAGCATCGAAGATGCAGGATTATATGTAAAATCAATTTGTGTTGATAGCGCAGGTATGTTAAAAAGGTTAAGACCAGCTCCACAAGGGCGTGCACACAGAATTCGTAAGCGTTCTAATCACGTAACTTTAGAGTTAGGAACTAAAAATAACAGTAATTAATCAAAGTAGAAATGGGACAAAAGACAAATCCAATAGGAAATCGTTTAGGAATTATCAGAGGATGGGAATCTAACTGGTATGGTGGAAATGACTACGGAGATAAGATTGCTGAAGATGATAAAATCAGAAAGTATATCAACGCTCGTTTATCAAAAGCAAGTGTTTCTCGTATTATTATTGAGCGTACTTTAAAACTTGTAACCGTTACTATCACTACTGCACGTCCAGGTATCATCATTGGTAAAGGAGGTCAAGAGGTAGACAAGTTAAAAGAAGAGCTTAAGAAAATTACAGGAAAAGAAGTTCAAATTAATATTTTCGAAATTAAGCGTCCAGAATTAGATGCAAACTTAGTTGCAGCTAGTATCGCACGTCAAATCGAAAACAGAATTTCTTACAAGCGAGCTACTAAGATGGCGATTGCTGCTGCAATGAGAATGAACGCAGAAGGAATTAAAGTGCAATTATCAGGTCGTTTAAACGGAGCTGAAATGGCACGTTCTGAGCATTACAAAGAAGGAAGAATTCCTCTTTCTACCTTCAGAGCAGACATCGACTATGCACTTGTTGAAGCACATACTACATACGGAAGAATCGGTGTGAAAGTATGGATTATGAAAGGTGAGGTTTATGGAAAGCGTGAATTATCTCCATTAGTAGGATTATCTAAACAAAAAGGTAACTCTAACAAAGGTGGTGGTAATGCAAAACGTCAACCTCGCAGAAGAAAATAATTTTTAAAAGAAATTAAAAATGTTACAGCCAAAAAGAGTAAAATACCGTAAGGTACAGAAGGCGAAAGGAAATATGAAAGGTAACTCTGGTAGAGGTACTCAACTTTCTAACGGAATGTTTGGTATCAAATCATTAGACCAGAATTTACTTACCTCTCGTCAAATTGAGGCAGCTCGTATTGCGGCAACTCGTTATATGAAAAGAGAGGGGCAACTTTGGATTAAAATTTTCCCAGATAAACCTATCACTAAGAAACCATTAGAGGTACGTATGGGTAAAGGTAAAGGTGCACCTGATCATTTTGTTGCTGTTATTAAACCAGGTAGAATTTTGTTTGAAGTTGGTGGAGTACCAATGGAAGTAGCAAAAGAAGCTTTACGTTTAGCAGCTCAAAAACTTCCTGTAAAAACGAAGTTTGTAATAGCAAGAGATTTTGATTATAACGCTTAATTCTATTTAGATCATGAAACAATCAGAAATTAAAGAATTATCAACAGCTGACTTACAAGAAAAGCTTGGAGCGTTGAAGAAAAATTATACTGATCTTAAGATGGCTCACGCCATAACTCCATTGGAAAACCCATTAGAGTTACGTAGCTTAAGAAAAACTGTGGCAAGAATTGCTACAGAGTTAACTAAAAGAGAATTACAATAATTCTAGTCAGTTTTAAAGATGGAAAAAAGAAATCTTAGAAAAGAGAGAATCGGTGTAGTATCTAGCAACAAAATGGAGAAATCTATCGTAGTTAGCGAGGTAAAAAGAGTAAAGCACCCAATGTACGGAAAGTTCGTATTAAAGACTAAGAAGTACGTTGCACATGACGAGAATAACGATTGCAACGAAGGTGATACTGTAAGGATCATGGAAACACGTCCTATGAGTAAATCTAAGCGTTGGAGATTAGTAGAAATCCTAGAAAGAGCTAAATAATATGTTACAGACAGAATCAAGATTAAAAGTCGCAGATAACACTGGAGCAAAAGAAGTTTTAGTGATTAGAGTTTTAGGAGGAACAAAAAAGCGTTACGCTAGCGTTGGAGACAAAATCGTTGTTACGGTAAAATCTGCAACTCCAAACGGAACTGTAAAGAAAGGTCAAGTATCTCGTGCAGTTGTTGTTCGTACTAAGAAGGAAGTTAGACGTAAAGACGGATCATATATCAGATTTGACGATAATGCTTGTGTACTTTTAAATCCTTCAGAGGAAATGAGAGGAACACGTGTATTCGGTCCTGTGGCTCGTGAATTACGTGAGAAACAATTTATGAAAATAGTATCATTAGCACCTGAGGTGTTATAAAATCAGATTTTAAAATGAAAAAATTTAAAATTAAATCAGGAGATACTGTTAAAGTTATAGCAGGAGATCACAAAGGATCTGAAGGTAAAGTTTTACAAATCATCAAAGATAAGGATAGAGTTGTAGTAGAAGGTGTAAACATGGTGTCTAAACACACTAAACCTTCAGCAGCTAATCCACAAGGAGGAATTGTAAAAAAGGAAGCTCCATTACATATATCAAACGTTGCTTTAGTTGAAAACGGTGAAGCAGTAAGAGTTGGTTACAAAGTAGAAGGAGATAAGAAAGTAAGAGTATCAAAAAAATCAGATAAAGCAATATAACCATGAGTTACGTACCAAGATTAAAAGAAGAGTACAAGAGCAGAGTTATCAAAGCTCTTACTGATGAATTTGGTTATAGCAATGTAATGCAAGTACCTAAATTACAAAAAATCGTTGTAAGTAAAGGTGTTGGTGCAGCTATAGCAGATAAGAAATTAATAGAATATGCTATTGATGAGTTAACTACAATTACAGGTCAAAAAGCAGTATCTACAATCTCTAAGAAAGACGTTGCAAACTTCAAATTACGTAAAGGAATGCCAATTGGTGCAAAAGTTACGTTAAGAGGTGATAAAATGTACGAGTTTTTAGATAGATTAGTTACAGCTTCTTTACCACGTGTAAGAGACTTTAACGGAATCAAAGCAAACGGTTTTGATGGTAGAGGTAACTACAACTTAGGTATTACTGAACAAATCATCTATCCAGAGATTAATATTGATCAAGTGAAAAAAATTAGTGGTATGGATATTACTTTCGTAACATCTGCTAACACTGATAAAGAAGCAAAATCATTATTAGGAGAATTAGGATTACCATTTAAAAAGAATTAATAAGATGGCTAAAGAATCAATGAAAGCGCGTGAGCGCAAAAGAGCTAAAATGGTTGCTAAGTATGCTGAAAAGAGAAAAGCTTTAAAAGAAGCTGGAGACTACGAAGCATTACAAAAGTTACCAAAAAACGCATCACCAATTAGAATGCACAACCGTTGTAAGCTAACTGGACGTCCTAAAGGATACATGCGTCAGTTCGGAATTTCACGTGTTACTTTCCGTGAAATGGCTAACCAAGGATTAATTCCAGGAGTAAAAAAAGCAAGCTGGTAACAGCTCTTTACTATACAAGTAAAAGGTGTATAACGATAAAACGTTATGCACCTTTTTGTGTTTAAAAAGGTAGCTTTTTAAAGAATTATCACTCTATTTTAAAGGATAAAATTTAGTTTTTAAAGGCTGAAAAATCCGCAATAAATTAGTACTCAAAATGATAATTATTAAAATGGTTTGATTTTTAAAAAGTTTATGTATATTTGCACACTGTTTTTATAGGGTAAATTGTGCCTTGTAAGTAAATACTTGTAGCAAGTATAATACCTATGAGATTTTACCCAAAAAACGAACTAAATAAATATTAACTGGTTTCAGGTTTAGTATCAGTAGTTTACCTAGTAAAGTAAGGACGCTAAAAACCAAAACCGCAATTTAATTAACTATGTATACAGATCCAATCGCGGATTTTCTTACTCGTGTGAGAAATGCTATTGCAGCTAACCACAGAGTAGTTGAAGTTCCTGCTTCTAAATTGAAGAAGGAAATGACGAAAATTTTGTTCGATCAAGGTTACATTTTAAGTTATCAGTTCAATGACGATAAAGTGCAAGGAACTATCAAGATAGCTTTAAAATACGACCGTGATACGAAAGAATCAGTAATCAGAAAGATTCAAAGAATTTCAACACCAGGTTTACGTAAGTACGTTGGCGCTAAAGAAATGCCAAGAGTATTAAACGGTTTAGGTATTGCTATTGTTTCTACATCTAAAGGTGTAATGACAAACAAAAAAGCAAGACAAGAGAACGTTGGTGGAGAGGTATTATGTTACGTTTACTAAAAAAACATTTTGTAAGATGAGTAGAATAGGAAAAAATCCAATCGCATTGCCACAAGGTGTTGAAGTAAAAGTAGACGGAAACGTGGTAACAGTAAAAGGTAAATTAGGAGAGTTAACTCAAGAGTTATCTTCTGATATTACTGTAAAGGTAGAAGATGGTACAATCACTTTAGAAAGACCATCAGATAGTAAAGAACACAGAGCTGCACATGGTTTATACCGTGCTTTAATCAATAATATGGTTGAAGGTGTAAGCAAAGGATTTACTAAAGAGTTAGAGTTAGTAGGTGTTGGTTATAGAGCATCTAACCAAGGACAAAAATTAGATTTAGCCTTAGGTTTCTCTCATAACATTATTTTAGATTTAGCTCCAGAAGTTAAGGTTGAAACAGTATCTGAAAAAGGTAAAAACCCAATCGTAAAATTAACTTCACATGACAAGCAATTAGTTGGTCAGGTTGCAGCAAAAATTCGTTCTTTCCGTAAGCCAGAGCCTTACAAAGGAAAAGGAATTAAGTTTGTAGGAGAAGTATTAAGAAGAAAAGCAGGTAAATCTGCATAATAAATTAAGAGAAATTATTATGGCATTATCAAAGCTTGAAAGAAGACAACGAATTAAGCATAGAATTAGAAAAATAGTTACTGGTACCGCTGAAAAACCAAGATTATCAGTTTTTAGAAGTAACAAAGAAATCTATGCTCAGTTAATTGATGACGTTGCTGGTGTAACATTAGCATCTGCATCTTCAAGAGATAAAGAAATTACATCTAGTTCTAAGGCAGAAGCAGCAACAGCAGTAGGTAAAGCTATCGCTGAAAAAGCTGTAAAAGCTGGTGTTGATACTGTTGCTTTTGATCGTAACGGGTATTTATACCACGGTAGAGTTAAAGTATTAGCAGACGCTGCTAGAGAAGCTGGTTTAAAATTTTAAGAAATTATATTATGTTAGGATATAAAAACGTAGAAAGAGTAAAACCAAGCGGATTAGAGCTTGTAGATAAATTAGTAGGAGTACAACGTGTTACTAAAGTAACTAAAGGAGGTAGAGCATTTGGTTTCTCTGCAATCGTAGTAGTTGGTGATGGTAACGGTGTTGTAGGTCACGGATTAGGGAAATCTAAAGATGTTTCTTCTGCTATTGCAAAAGCAGTAGAAGATGCAAAGAAAAACTTAGTGCGTATTCCTATTTTAGACGGAACATTACCACACGAGCAAAAAGGTAAATTTGGTGGAGCTAAAGTATTCATCAAGCCAGCTTCACACGGTACCGGGGTTATCGCCGGGGGTGCTGTACGTTTGGTATTAGAATCTGTTGGAATTAAAGACGTATTATCAAAGTCTCAAGGATCATCAAACCCTCATAACGTAGTAAAAGCTACTTTTGACGCTTTATTACAATTACGTAGCGCAGCAACTATTGCTAAGCAAAGAGGTATTTCTTTAGAGAAAGTTTTTAACGGTTAAAATTTAAGACGATGAGTAAAATTAGAGTTACACAAGTAAAAAGTCAAATCGGTCGCCTTAAAAATCAAAAAAGAACGTTAGAGGCGTTAGGTTTACGTAAAATGAACCAAACTGTAGAGCATGATGCAACAGCTACAATTTTGGGTATGGTAAATAAAGTTCAACACTTAGTTTCTGTAGAAGAAATTAAATAAGATAATAAAAGATGAGTTTACACAACTTAAAACCAGCAGCTGGAGCAACTAAGAACAAAGGGAAGCGTGTAGGACGTGGAGAAGGTTCTGGTAAAGCTACTACTGCAGGAAGAGGACACAAAGGAGCTAAATCTCGTTCTGGTTATTCTCGTAAAGTAGGATTTGAAGGAGGACAAATGCCACTTCAAAGACGTGTGCCTAAATTTGGATTCACTAACATTAACCGTAAAGAGTATGTTGGTGTAAATTTAGACAAGTTACAATCATTAGTAGATAACGGAAAGATAACAGATACAGTTAATTTAGATGTTTTAGTTGAAAACAGATTAGCTCGTAAAAACGACTTAGTAAAAATATTAGGTGGTGGAGAGTTAAAAGCTAAATTAAATATAACTGTACATAAGTATACAGCATCAGCAAAAGCAGCTATCGAAGCAGCAGGAGGTGAAGCAGTAACTTTATAATAATTGTAAATGATGAATTTTATAAATACTTTAAAAGACATTTGGAAGATAGAAGAGTTAAAAGAAAAATTACTTTTAACTTTAGGTTTAATTGCTGTTTACCGTTTTATGGCAGCAGTTCCATTACCAGGAATTGATCCAACTCAATTAACAGCATTAAAAGACAGTACTTCTGATGGACTTTTAGGTTTATTAAACGCATTTACAGGTGGGGCATTTGCTAGAGCGTCAGTAATGGCACTTGGTATAATGCCTTATATTTCTGCTTCTATTGTAGTACAGTTAATGGGTATCGCAGTACCTTATTTACAAAAACTACAAAAAGATGGAGAAAGTGGACGTAAGAAGATTACGCAAATTACAAGATGGCTTACGATTGCTATTACGTTGTTTCAAGCACCTACTTATATTGGAGTTATCCAAAATCAAATGGGATTACCAGCTGAAGCATTCTTAGTAACAGGAGCAACATTTTGGGTATCATCTATTATTCTTTTAAGTGCAGGAACAATTTTTGCAATGTGGTTAGGAGAGCGTATTACTGATAAAGGAGTTGGTAATGGTATATCATTATTAATTACTGTAGGTATTATCGCAAACTTCCCAGCAGCATTTATTCAAGAATTAGTTTCTAAGCAAACTGCAGGAGCAGGAGGAATTATGATGATTTTAATCGAATTAATAGTTTGGTTTGTGGTAATCTTGTTAACCGTATTATTAGTTACCGCAGTACGCAAAGTTGCAGTTCAATATGCACGTCGTACAGCAGTTACAAACATTAAAGATGTTGATGGCGCAAGACAGTACATTCCTTTAAAATTGAATGCAGCTGGTGTAATGCCAATTATCTTTGCTCAAGCAATTATGTTTTTACCAATTGCATTAGGGCAAAAATACCCAGCATTAAACAGTTTAACTGATATTAACGGTTTATGGTATAACGTTATATTTGCTTTATTAATTATTGTCTTTAGTTACTTTTATACGGCTATTACTATTCCAACGAATAAAATGGCAGAAGACTTAAAGAGAAGTAATGGTTTTGTTCCAGGGTATAAACCAGGTGAAGAAACAGCTAACTTTTTAGATTCAGTATTGTCAAAAATTACATTACCAGGATCAATCTTCTTAGCAGCTTTATCTATTTTACCAGCAATCATTGTAAAGTTTGGAGTTACTCAAAACTGGGCAATGTTTTACGGTGGAACTTCATTAATCATTATGGTAGGAGTTGCAATAGACACCATTCAGCAAATAAACTCGTATTTATTAAATAGTCGTTACGACGGTTTAATGAAAACAGGAAACAGTAACAGAAAATCATTAAAATAATATGGCTAAGCAATCAGCAATTCAACAAGACGGAACTATTACAGAAGCTTTATCAAACGCTATGTTCCGTGTAGAATTAGAAAACGGACATATTGTTACGGCGCACATTTCAGGAAAAATGCGTATGCATTATATAAAGTTATTACCAGGAGACAAGGTAAAATTAGAAATGAGCCCGTATGATTTATCAAAGGCAAGAATTACTTACAGATATTAAAAACACACACTGATGAAAGTAAGAGCATCATTAAAGAAAAGAAGTGCTGACTGCAAAATTGTACGCAGAAAAGGCCGTTTATACGTAATTAACAAAAAGAATCCTAGATTTAAACAAAGACAAGGATAATAAATAAGACACTAGTCATTAGTAATTAGTAGTTAGATGAATCTGCTTGAAATAGAAATGTTTAGGATTCTAACAACTAAAAGCTAACAGCTAAAAACTAAATTATATGGCAAGAATCGCAGGTATAGATATTCCAAAGAATAAAAGAGGTGTTATCGCTTTAACATATATCTTTGGTGTAGGAAGAAGCAGAGCTAAAGAGATTTTAGCAGCTGCTAACATAGACGAAAGCATCAAAGTTCAAGATTGGACTGATGATCAAATTGCAGCAATTCGTGAGCAAGTAGGAACTTACACTATTGAAGGTGAGTTACGTTCTGAAGTTCAATTAAACATTAAACGTTTAATGGACATCGGATGTCAAAGAGGTATTCGTCACAGACTTGGTTTACCATTAAGAGGACAAAGAACGAAGAATAACTCTCGTACAAGAAAAGGTAAGAGAAAAACTGTAGCTAACAAGAAAAAATAATCATTGATTATTTTTTACTAATAGTAAAGAATTATGGCAAAGTCTAAAGTAACAAAAAAACGTAAAGTTATAATTGAATCAGTTGGTGAAGCTCACGTAACTGCATCATTTAACAATATTATTATTTCTTTAACAAACAAAAAAGGTGATGTAATTTCTTGGTCATCTGCTGGTAAAATGGGCTTCAGAGGTTCTAAAAAGAACACTCCTTACGCAGCTCAATTAGCAGCAGAAGATTGTGCAGAAGTTGCAAAAGAAGCTGGTTTACGTAAAGTAAAAGTGTATGTTAAAGGACCAGGTAACGGTAGAGAATCTGCAATCAGATCTATCCACAATGCTGGTATCGAAGTAACTGAAATCATCGATGTTACTCCAATTCCACACAACGGATGTCGTCCACCTAAAAGAAGAAGAGTATAAGTTGAAGTAATTCAACTTATACTTTATTTAGTGTACCTTTGTACACAAAAATTAAGTATTTTAACAACAGTAGGATTAAAAGATTATCGAAGGAGTACGCCTTAATTCATAATCCCTACTAAATTAATTAGAAATGGCAAGATATACAGGACCAAAAACTAAGATTGCTCGTAAGTTTGGCGAGGCAATTTTCGGAGATGACAAAAACTTCGAAAAAAGAAATTACCCTCCAGGGCAACACGGAATTTCTAAACGTAGAGGTAAAAAATCGGAATATGCTATCCAGTTAATGGAAAAGCAAAAAGCTAAATATACCTATGGTATTTTAGAGCGTCAATTCCGTAACATATTTAAGAAAGCACAAGCATCAGGAGGAATTACTGGTGAGGTGTTATTACAATTATGTGAGTCTCGTTTAGATAACGTTGTTTACCGTTTAGGTATCGCAACTTCACGTAGAGCAGCTCGTCAATTAGTATCTCACCGTCACATTACAGTAAACGGTGAAATCGTAAACATTCCTTCTTACAGATTACAAGCAGGAGATGTTGTTGCAGTAAGAGAAAAATCTAAATCATTAGAAGCTATCGAAAATGCATTAGCAGCTAACAGCGCAGTTTACGAGTGGTTAACTTGGAATGCTGATTTGAAATCAGGAACTTTTGTAAAAGCTCCAGAAAGATTACAAATTCCAGAGAACATTAAAGAGCAATTAATCGTAGAATTGTACTCTAAGTAATAAATTAATTATATTGGTATTCAGCCAAAGGGTTTATTCGAACTTCTTCAAACTTATAAACCGCGCAACTGACTAACAATTAAAACGAAGAAAACAAATTAATATGGCAATTTTAAATTTTCAAAAACCTGATAAAGTAATCATGATTGAATCTACTGATTTTTCAGGAAGATTCGAATTTAGACCTCTTGAACCAGGTTTTGGATTAACAGTTGGGAATGCTTTAAGAAGAGTGTTATTATCTTCATTAGAAGGATTCGCTATTACATCATTACGTATTGATGGAGTAGATCACGAGTTCTCAACTATTCAAGGTGTTGTAGAAGACGTAACTGAAATTATCTTAAACTTAAAACAAGTTCGTTTTAAGAAGCAGATTGAAGAATCTGACAGAGAAACAGTTTCTATCGCAATATCAGGACAAGAGCAATTAACCGCTGGAGATTTACAAAAATTTATCTCAGGTTTCCAAGTATTAAACCCAGAGTTAGTACTTTGTAACATGGATAAATCAGTAACGTTAAATGCTGAAATTACCATTGAAAAAGGTAGAGGTTTCGTACCAGCAGAAGAAAACAAAAGAGCTGGAGCACCTTTAGGAACAATTTTTACAGATTCTATTTACACTCCAATTAAGAATGTAAAATATGCAATTGAAAATTTCCGTGTAGAGCAAAAGACCGATTACGAAAAGTTAGTTTTCGATATCGATACTGACGGTTCTATCAACCCTAAAGATGCCTTAACCGAAGCAGCTAAGATTTTAATCCACCACTTTATGTTATTCTCTGACGAGCGTATCACTTTAGAGGCTGATGAAATTGCACAAACTGAAACATATGATGAGGAATCATTACATATGCGCCAGTTATTAAAGACGAAATTAGTTGATATGGATTTATCAGTTCGTGCTTTAAACTGTTTAAAAGCTGCAGAAGTTGATACTTTAGGAGACTTAGTATCATTTAACAAAAGCGATTTAATGAAGTTCAGAAACTTTGGTAAAAAATCATTAACTGAATTAGATGAGTTAGTGGCTAACAAAGGTTTAAATTTCGGAATGGATTTAAGCAAATACAAATTAGATAAAGATTAACCTTTCATAGTTTGCTCCTCTAAATTAGAGTAGTAGCAAGATGAGAGCTAAAACCAAATGTCATGAGACACGGAAAGAAATTTAATCATTTAGGTAGAAAAACAGCGCACAGAAAAGCGATGTTATCTAACATGGCTTGTTCTTTAATCGAGCACAAGCGAATCAATACTACAGAAGCTAAAGCGAAAGCTTTACGTAAGTTTGTTGAGCCTTTAATTACAAAATCTAAAGACGATACAACTCACAACCGTCGTGTAGTATTTAGTTACTTACGTAACAAAGAGGCTGTTACAGAATTATTTAAAGAAATTTCTGTAAAAGTAGCAGACAGACCAGGAGGATATGTACGTATCATCAAGTTAGGAAACCGTCAAGGAGATAACGCTCCTATGGCAATGGTAGAATTAGTTGATTACAACGAGTTATACAATCCAAAAGGAAACAAAGCTAAAAAGAGTACTCGTCGTAGCCGTCGTGGTGGAGCGAAGAAAACTGAAGCTGCCGCTGTTGAAACTCAAACTTCACAAGAAGAAGAATAAAAATGAAAGTTTTTATAAATTAAATCAAAGGGATAAACATTTTAATGTTTATCCCTTTTTTTATATATTTTTGCAACCAAATTACACAACACCACTAAATGAAATATCAAACACGTAAAAAAGCATTAGTTCTATTAGCAGACGGAACCATTTTCTACGGAAAATCAATTGGAATAGAAGGAACCGCTACAGGAGAGATTTGTTTTAACACAGGTATGACAGGGTACCAAGAAATTTTTACTGATCCATCTTACTATGGACAACTTATGGTAGCTACCAATGCACATATTGGTAACTATGGAGTTAATGACGAAGAAGTAGAATCAGAAGGAATTAAAATTTCAGGATTAATTTGTCGTAATTTCAGTTTTACACATTCTCGTGTAGATTCTGATGGAAATTTATTTGATTGGTTTAAAGAACACAATCTAGTAGCTATTTCTGATGTTGATACTCGTGCGTTAGTATCTTATATTAGAGATAATGGAGCAATGAATGCTATTATTTCTACAGAAGTAGATAATATTGAAGAATTAAAGAAGCAATTAGCTGATACTCCAAATATGGAAGGACTAGAGTTAGCTTCTAAAGTATCTACAAAAGAACCTTATTTTGTAGGAGACGAAAACGCACCGATTAAAATTTCAGCTTTAGATATTGGAATCAAGAAAAACATTTTAAGAAACTTAGCGAAAAGAGGCGCTTATATTAAAGTGTATCCTTATAATGCAAGTTTTGAACAAATGAGCGATTTCAATCCAGATGGGTATTTTATTTCAAACGGACCTGGAGATCCTGAACCTTTAGAAGAAGCTCAAAAGACAGCTAAAGAAATTATAGATAAAGATTTACCATTGTTCGGAATCTGTTTAGGGCATCAAGTTATAGCGTTAGCTAATGGTATTTCAACATATAAAATGCACAACGGTCATAGAGGAATTAATCATCCTGTTAAAAACTTATTGACAGGAAAAGGAGAAATTACTTCTCAAAACCATGGTTTTGCTATAAATCGAGAAGAAACAGAAGCGCATCCTGATGTTGAAATTACACATGTGCACTTAAATGATAACACGGTAGCAGGTATTAGAATGAAGTCTAAAAATGTATTTTCAGTACAATACCACCCAGAAGCAAGTCCAGGGCCACATGATGCAGAATACTTATTTGATCAGTTTATAGAAAATATCAAAAAAGTAAAAGCTTAAATAAATAAAAAATAAAGAAATTCCCGTGAACTAATATTCACGGGAATCTATAATTAAAAATAAATTTCACACCACTCTTAGCCTAGTTTAAGAGAAAAAAATAAACACTATGAGTATCATAATAAATATCCATGCACGTCAAATTTTTGATTCAAGAGGAAATCCAACAGTTGAAGTAGATGTAACCACTGAAAACGGTGTTGTTGGTAGAGCTGCGGTACCATCAGGAGCTTCTACAGGAGAACATGAAGCTGTTGAGTTACGTGATGGAGGTGATAGCTATATGGGGAAAGGTGTACTAAAGGCAGTGGAAAACGTAAACACTGTTATAGCACAAGAGTTATTAGGAGTATCAGTATTTGAACAAAACATGATCGATCAATTAATGATTGATTTAGATGGAACTCCAAATAAATCAGTTTTAGGAGCAAATGCTATTTTAGGTGTTTCATTAGCAGCAGCAAAAGCAGCAGCAAATGAATTAGGATTACCTTTATATAGATACGTTGGTGGAGTTTCAGCAAATACATTACCAGTTCCTATGATGAATATCATCAATGGAGGTTCGCATTCAGATGCACCAATTGCATTCCAAGAATTTATGGTTATGCCAGTAAAAGCCCAAAACTTTACAGAAGCAATGCAAGTAGGTTCTGAAATTTTTCATAATTTAAAGAAAGTATTGCATGAACGTAACTTGTCTACAGCAGTAGGTGATGAAGGAGGTTTTGCTCCAACTTTAGAAGGAACTGAAGATGCCATTGAAACTATTGCTTTAGCAACTAAAAATGCAGGATATAAATTTGGAGAGGAAGTAATGATTGCACTAGATTGTGCTTCAGCTGAATTTTTTGTAGATGGAAAATACGACTACACTAAGTTTGAAGGAAACAAAGGAGCAGTTAGAACTTCTGAAGAGCAAGCAACTTATTTAGCAGAGTTATGTGAAAAGTACCCTATTATTTCTATTGAAGATGGAATGGATGAAAATGATTGGGACGGATGGAAAATGTTATCAGACAAAGTAGGAGATAAAGTTCAGTTAGTAGGAGACGATTTATTTGTTACTAATGTAGAACGTTTGTCAAAAGGAATTGAAAATGGCATTGCAAATTCAATTTTAATTAAAGTAAATCAAATTGGTACCTTAACAGAAACAATTGCAGCAGTAAACATGGCACACAATGCAGGATATACTTCTGTAATGAGTCACCGCTCAGGAGAAACAGAAGATAATACCATTGCAGATTTAGCAGTAGCATTAAACTGTGGGCAAATTAAAACAGGTTCAGCTTCACGTTCAGATCGTATGGCAAAATACAATCAATTATTACGTATTGAAGAACAATTAGCGGATGTAGCTTATTATCCGCAAGAAAAGGCGTTTAAAGTAAAATAATTTACTACTACATAAATTAAAGAAAGCTCGTGCATTTGTACGAGCTTTTTTGTTGAGTATGGTATTGTTTTTGATAAAAAAATCGGTTAAAAACAACAAGTAAAAAGTAGGGTAAAATCCTTTTAGCTTTTTATAGAGGTGTTTATAAACAAAAAAGAACTATGAAAAAAACATTCCTACTTATTTGTAGCTTATTTGCTGTATCATTATTTTCTCAAGAAAAACAAACACAAAGCGTTTGGAGAATTAATTTTTTAAATCCTGGAGTAGAGTACGAAACTCCTACAGGGAATAATTCAACCTTATCTATAGGAGCAGGGATAGGATATAGCGTTAGTTATCCGCACACAGACCATACAGCAGGTTCTGGTTTTATCACCTCTTTTAATCCTTTTTTAGATATACAGCATAAATGGTTTTATAATTTTGATAAGCGTAAAACAAAAGGGTTAAATACAAGCAATAACTCAGGTAATTTTATCTCTGCACGATTTTTAACAAGAAGTGAATCATTGTTTGGAAATTCTAACGGAACCGACGGTCTAGATTTTGCAATAGGTCCAACATGGGGAATCCAACGTAAATATGGTGAAAATTTCCACTTCTTATTTGATATGGGACCTATATACTACTTTGATGTGAATGGAAATGGTTATTATTTTCCTTTGATGCTACAACTCAACTTAGGGTTTGATTTATAGAAATATAGAATGTGTAAACAACAACCTTGCTAGTTTTTAGTAAGGTTGTTGTTGTTTGACTAAACGAATTAAAATTGTTTTTTATGAAAAATAAATTGCTTGCTTTACTTGTAATGTTGTTTATTAGCGCATTTTCAAATGCTCAAATAAGTATTTATGATGCAGTACAAACAGGAAAAGAAATTACTAAAGATGAAAAGAAACCCAATGAGTTGCCTCCAAAATTTGTTCAAACAGTTGAGTTTGGTATATCATTACCAACTGAAATTAATTATGATTTTTTTGATGGAGATTATACTGGAAAAGAGTTAAAAAGGCGTTTGTCATTTGATTTGTTTTATAACATTGGTTATCCAATTTTAAAGAAGCTTACTTTTGGTGCTGTGGCTGGTGTACAGCATCAATCGCAAGGAAGTATTACAGGCTTAAAATTGGGCGTAAGTTTACGTTACTACTTAAAAAATTATGAAGGAGTTAACCTGTATTTAATGACGGCAAGAAGTATTGGTATTTCAAGCAATGTAAAGAATGAAGCAGGTAACGGTAATATTAGAGTAGGTTTACAATTTCCTATTAAAGAGTTAACGGATTTTGACAATTTTCGTGTAGTTTTTAATATTTTTTTAGATCATGATTCTTATGAGTTAAAAAAACCTTTGATAAATAATGAAATACCAGACGATATCATTTTTAGAAAAGGATATGGTTTAGCAATAGGGTTACAGTTTTAAACAGGACTTCACATAAGTAAAAGTTTTTTAGATAAAAAAACCTACCTATTCACTCTTTTAAAATACCTTTAAAAAAGTAAAACAAAAGCTGTTTTTAAATTATAAAAACAGCCTTTGAAATCAATTTCAATTCGTTTATTTTAGTCGATTATATTTTAATTTAAGTTTAAGAATTCTTCTTCAGAAATTTCTCCTGAAGCAATTTTTTGTAATTCTTCTAAGTGCGCTACAATATGCTCGTGCTGACCTTGTTCGATAGTAGCAGGCTTAACTAATTCTAACTTTAATCTACCACCTTTTACATAATAATCATAGTAGTAAAAAAAGTTTGCATCAAAGTTTCTGTTTGAATAAGTACCGTTATCCCCTAATAAGTAACCTAACCTAAAAGCAGATCTTCTTTGTGCAGCTGTACCATGAGAACTACCATTAGGACCAGCTAATGTTTGTGAGAAGTTGTAAGCACCCGCTGCAGTATTCCAATTACTAGTATAAGTTCTACGAATAAAATATCCTCCAAAACCATCAGCTTCTAATTCAGTAGCACTAACATGATTGCCGCTAGGAATGGTATTGTCTCTAAACTGTACTTGATGTGCCATTTCATGAGCAGCAACATAAGCAATAGCAACATTACCATAATTTAAAGCACTAGCTAGCAATTCTTCTCCCCATACTACATAACCATTAGAATAAGAAAGAGCATTGAAAGTTCCGTCTCCACCTGCTAAGTATAAAGGTACATTACCCATTCCAAAAAAACTCGCAGCTTCGTTGTGTTCAGTTTTTAAAAAATTGGTGGTAGATTGGTTAACTATATAATCAGCCCAATAAGAGTTTGGACCAAAACCGTCAACAGTGTAACACTCAGCATTGTTAATTTCTAGCATGCTTGGAGAGTTAATCCCCATAGGGGCGTTGTCGCTTGTTAAATTATTGTCTTCTTTGGTACATTGTACGGCAAGAATTGATATGCATAATAATGCAATAATAAATTTAATTTTTTTCATTGTGAAAGGGTTTTATGAATTGAATTAATTTTTTCTAAAAATATATGTTGTTTTGTTAACGGAGTTAAATAAAAGATATTGTGTATTTAATTTGTTATCAAGAAAAAAATACACACTCTAAAAGAATACGGAATTTGGTATGCTTAAATAAGTTTGTAAGGTCTGAAAAAATAAGAGAATTAAGATTAAATCAATTTTATAAGAGAAATTAATTGTGTCTTTCTTCTAGGTAAGGCGTTGTATTATAAGTAAGATTAGATTTGTTTTTTTTAATAAAATAAACTGATTTTTACATATTAAAAATCTATCAATTCTAACTTTTAAAATAATTCAAAAAATGGTATATTCGCAACTCACTTCAATCATTAAAATTTAAGAAATTTAAAATGTCAGATATAGCAAAATTACAAATTGGCGAAAAAACGTATGAGTTTCCTTTAATAAAAGGAACAGAAAATGAAACTGCAATTGATATTAAGGACTTAAGAGGAGCCACGGATGGTGTTATTACCATTGATCCAGGGTATAAAAATACAGGTTCATGCCAAAGTGCTATAACATTTTTAGATGGTGAGAAAGGAATTTTAAGGTATAGAGGATATTCTATTGAAGAATTAGCTGAAAAAGCAGACTTCTTAGAAGTAGCTTACTTGTTAATTTTTGGTGAATTACCAACAAAAGAGCAATTAGATAAATTCTATGCAGATATTTTGGATGAAGCAATTGTAGATGATGATATTAAGAAAATCATCGATGCTTTTCCTAAAAATGCTCACCCAATGGGAGTGTTATCATCGTTAACATCTGCACTAACAGCTTTTAATCCTTCTTCTGTAAATGTTGATTCAGAAGAAGATATGTATAAGGCGATCGTTAAAATTATGGGTAAATTCCCTGTTTTAGTAGCTTGGACGTTACGTAAAAAACAAGGATTACCATTGCACTACGGTTCTCGCAAGTTAGGATATGTTGAAAATATCTTAACAATGATGTTCCAAAAGCCAAACGATGAGTATGAGTTAAACCCTATTATGATTAATGCTTTAGATAAGTTATTAATCTTACATGCAGATCACGAGCAAAACTGTTCAACTTCAACAGTACGTATCGTAGGTTCTTCTCATGCAGGTTTATTCGCATCATTATCAGCAGGGATTTCTGCTTTATGGGGACCTTTACATGGTGGAGCAAACCAAGCTGTACTGGAAATGTTAGAAGCTATCAAAGAAGATGGTGGAGATACTAAAAAGTACATGGGTAAAGCAAAAGATAAAGAAGATCCATTCCGTTTAATGGGATTCGGACACCGTGTATATAAAAACTTTGATCCAAGAGCAAAGATTATTAAGAAGGCAGCTGATGAAGTGTTAGGAGATTTAGGAGTTGAAGATCCAATTTTAGATGTAGCTAAAGGTTTGGAAAGAGAAGCTTTAGAAGATCAATACTTTGTAGATAGAAAATTATATCCTAACGTAGATTTCTATTCAGGTATTATTTACCGCGCAATGGGTATTCCAGTAGAAATGTTTACTGTAATGTTTGCTTTAGGACGTTTACCAGGATGGATAGCTCAATGGAGAGAAATGCGCTTACGTAAAGAACCAATCGGTCGTCCACGTCAAGTATACGTTGGAGAAAATTTAAGGGAATTCGTAGAGATAGATAAAAGATAAAACATGAAAAAAAGTGTCATTTAGTAAATTAAATGACATTTTTTTTATTTAATATAATTGATGATGAAAGAAATTAAAATTATCAAAAATAGATCAGATATTGGAGCAGGAACTCGTGGTTCTGATATGGGAGTTGATGCTATTGAAATAGCAGCGATAAATAAAAAAAGTAATTACTTTGATTCGCATGATTTTGAAGACGTTATTACCGAAAATGAATCAATTTATAATAAAGTAAACAATTCATTTGCTAAGCGAATAGACAGTGTTTTTAATCAGTGTAAGCGTTTAAGTAACCATGTAAAAGTTAATTTACAGGAAGGGAAATTTCCAATTGTATTGTCAGGAGATCATTCTTCAGCATTAGGAACCATTAGTGGAGTGAAGGCAGCTTATCCAACACAAAGGGTAGGTGTAGTTTGGATTGATGCCCACGGAGATTTACATTCACCTTATACTTCTCCTTCAGGAAACATTCACGGTATGCCTTTGTCAGCAGCAATATCAGACGATAATTTAGATTGTCAAATTAACGATGTAAGTAGAGAAACCTCTGAGTTGTGGGAACGTATGAAAAACATCGGAGTTCCAGGGCAGAAAGTATTACCAGAAGATATTATTTTCTTTGGTGTTCGAGATACTGAAGAACCAGAGGATAAGCAAATGGAGAAATATGGTATTAAAAACTATATGGTTGCTGAAGTTCGTTATCGTGGATTGGATGTTTGTGTAAATGAAGCTTTAGAAAAGTTGTCAAATTGTGATGTAATTTATGTATCGTTTGATGTAGATGCAATGGACTGCGATATGATTTCTTACGGAACAGGTACACCAGTTCCAAAAGGATTTGATCAACATGAAATTATTGATATAATCAACGGATTATTAGCAAGTGAAAAAGTAGCTTGTGTAGAGTTTGTTGAAGTAAATCCGTTACTAGATTTCAAAGGAAACAAAATGGCAGAAACTGCTTTTGAAGTGCTTGAAGAAGTAACTAAGAAGGTTAAAAGTCTGTAGTTTTAAAAGATTTTTTAAAAAAGCGAACTTATTTAAGTTCGCTTTTTTTTTTAAAGAAGAAAATAAACAAGTACATTTGCGAGTATAGATTCTACTTGTTAGTATACACAAATAAAGAATTTATACATTTAATTTATTTCGAGGAAAAGTTTTAATACTTACTCTCGATTATCGAGTAAACTTTAGGAGTAGCTAGTTCGCTAGTTTGAGAAAGATCCTTTGAACCTGATATGGTTAACACCAGCGTAGGGAAAAGTTGTAAAATCTTATTTAGGCATTGTTTTTTGTAAAACAATTCTGAATTCCTTCTACAGTTTACTTTAAATAGATCAATATGATAACAATAAAAGTAAACGATAACCAACAAGAATTTTTAACCGAGGTGACATTGCAAGAATTAGTAGAAAAGCTACAAATTCAAACCAATGGAATTGCCATTGCTGTAAATAGTAGTGTGGTAAAAAAATCAGATTGGTCTTCAAAATTACTCCAAAATAATGATGCTATTTTAATCATTAGGTCTACCCAAGGAGGATAATATTTTCAGAAAACAAAACGTATAAAGCAATAAACAAGCAACCCTAAAATGAAGAAAAAAGATACAGCACCAAAACAAGATGGTGTAACAAGACAACCATTTCCGAATTCAAAAAAAATATATGTTCAAGGAAACATCCATCCACAGATAAAAGTAGCCATGCGTGAAATTGAATTGAGTGATACTGTGGATTCGATGACTAAAAAAAGAACTCCTAACGAACCAGTTACGGTATACGATACTTCAGGTCCTTATACAGACCCAAACAAAGAGATTAATATCCATAGCGGATTAGAACGTATTCGTGAACAATGGATTTTAGATAGAGGAGATGTGGATGAGTTAAATGAATTTACTTCTGATTATTGTAATGAGCGATTGAATGATAAAAGCTTAGATCATCTTCGATTTAACTTAAAACATAAACCTAAGCGGGCAAAAAAAGGACAAAATGTAACACAGTTACATTACGCAAAAAAAGGAATTATTACCCCAGAGATGGAATACATTGCCATTCGTGAAAATCAACGAATAGATGAAATGACACGTTTATCGAAACAACATCCAGGGCAAGATTTTGGGGCGAGTATTCCAGCAAAAATAACTCCTGAGTTTGTTAGAGAAGAAGTAGCAAGAGGACGAGCAGTTATTCCTTCAAATATCAACCATCCAGAAGCAGAGCCTATGATTTTAGGTCGTAACTTCTTGGTAAAAATCAATGCGAATATTGGAAACTCAGCTACCACCTCATCCATAGAAGAAGAAGTAGAAAAAGCAGTTTGGGCATGTCGTTGGGGAGCAGATAATATCATGGATTTATCTACAGGTAAAAACATCCATGAAACCCGTGAGTGGATTATTCGTAATTCACCTGTACCTGTAGGAACCGTACCTATTTATCAAGCTTTAGAAAAAGTAAATGGAATTGCTGAAGATTTAACTTGGGAAATTTTTAGAGATACTTTAATTGAACAAGCTGAGCAAGGAGTAGATTACTTTACGATTCACGCTGGTGTTCGTTTACGTTATGTACCTATGACGGCAAAACGTATTACAGGGATTGTATCTAGAGGAGGTTCTATCATGGCAAAATGGTGTTTAGCACATCATAAAGAAAGCTTTTTATATACTCATTTTGAAGAGATTTGTGAAATCATGAAAGCTTATGATGTTGCCTTTTCCTTAGGAGATGGTTTACGTCCTGGTTGTATTGCCGATGCGAATGACGAAGCACAGTTTGCAGAATTAGAAACTTTAGGAGAGTTGACTAAAATAGCACGTAAACATGAAGTACAATGTTTCATTGAAGGACCGGGTCATGTACCAATGCACATGATTAAAGCGAACATGGATAAGCAGTTAGAAGCTTGTGATGAAGCCCCGTTCTACACTTTAGGGCCTTTAACTACGGATATTGCTCCAGGATACGATCATATTACTTCAGGAATAGGAGCAGCGATGATTGGTTGGTATGGTTGTGCTATGTTGTGTTATGTAACTCCAAAAGAACATTTAGGCTTACCAAATAAAGAAGATGTTCGTACAGGGGTGGTTACCTATAAATTAGCAGCCCATGCAGCTGATTTAGCAAAAGGACACCCAGGAGCACAACACAGAGATGATGCTTTAAGTAAAGCACGTTTTGAGTTTCGTTGGGAAGATCAATTCAATTTAGGATTGGATCCAGAATTAGCTAGAGAATATCACGATGAGACCTTACCTGCAGAAGGAGCTAAAATTGCACATTTTTGCTCTATGTGTGGTCCAAAATTCTGCTCTATGAAAATATCGCAGGAAGTGCGTGACTTTGCAGCCGAGAATGAAGTAGAAGGAGATGAAGTCTTTGCAAAAGGAATGGAAGAAAAATCAAAAGAATTTAAGGACAAAGGTTCAGAAGTATACCTATAAATCCTGAACTTAGAATTATGAATTACGAATTGACAATTTCTAAATTAGTAATTCATAAATTAAAACTGATTATATGATTGTTCTAATAGCTCCAGAAAAAGACATTCCGAATGAAATTGAAATTCTTCAGCAATTATTTGAAGAAGGATTGGAATATTATCATTTCAGAAAACCTGATAAAAATTATGAAGAGCATGTAGCATATTTGAATCAGATAGATGAAAAGTATCATAACAGAATAGTTACACATTATTTTCATGAACTCATTAATGAATTCAACCTAAAAGGAATTCATTTTCAAGAGCAAAAAAGAAATGATGCTTTAGAGAATGGAAGTGAGTATTTTATTGGATTAGATATGATAGGAAAAACAATGAGTAGTTCTTTTCATGAACCTTCAGCCTTAGCGAATTGTGATATTGAGTTCGATTATCATTTATTAAGTCCTGTTTTTTCTTCTATTTCAAAGGAAGGATATGAAGGGAGAGGCTTTGATGTAAACCATATTGATAAAACCATTATCGGTATGGGAGGAATCAATACAGATACCATTCAAGAAACCTTAGAGTTAGGTTTTCAAGGAATTGGTGTTTTAGGAGGAGTTTGGAATACAGAAAACCCA
This sequence comes from Tenacibaculum sp. A30, assembly GCF_051200845.1. NCBI lineage: Bacteria > Pseudomonadati > Bacteroidota > Flavobacteriia > Flavobacteriales > Flavobacteriaceae > Tenacibaculum > Tenacibaculum sp. A30. The sequence goes on along the minus strand of NZ_CP195160.1, from coordinate 1,016,860 downwards.
GTTGAAAGCTTTAAAGATATCAAGCGTCATTATGAAGAACTTAAGATGAAATAAACTTTTAATCAAACTATATTGTATTAATAAAAGTAAAAACGTCATAGTCAAATCAAGTCATTAAAATCCACCGTAAGAAGTGTTAAAAATGAAAAGCTGTTTGAACGGAGTGAGTTCTTTTCATTTAACTTCGAGGATGAGATTTTATGAACGAAGAGGTGACAAGACTAGATTTTTTTGTTTCTTTTTTCATCAATGGAAAAAAGAAAGTATAGTAAAAGAATGAAGCGAAAAAATTACATATTAACAATTGCAGGATTTGATCCGTCAAGTGGAGCAGGATTGACTTCGGATATTAAAACTTTTGAAGCACATGGTTTATATGGATTATCGGTATGTACAGCAGTTACAGTTCAAAATGATATTGATTTTAAAGATTGTGTTTGGGTTGATAAAGAAACCATCATCAATCAAATAGAAACTTTATTTGAACGCTTTGAAATATCAGTAGCAAAAATAGGAATCATCCAATCTTGGAATGTATTATTGGAGGTTATTCAAACACTAAAAAAATACAATTCATCCATAAAAATAGTTTTGGATCCTATTTTAAAAGCCAGCGCTGGATTTGATTTTCATTCCGAAGAGAATATAAAAGTGTTTGAAGAAGTATTACAACACTGTGATTTTATCACTCCAAATTATGATGAAATAAAAGCTTTGTTTTCTAATAAATCGATAGAAGAAACCATTGAATTTATTTCAGAGAAGACTAATATCTATTTAAAAGGTGGACATAGAGAAGCTAAAAAAGGATGGGATGAAGTATATCACAGTAAGATAGTACAGTTGAATATTCCACCTAAAGCTACATCCGTTTTTGAAAAGCATGGAAGCGGTTGTGTATTGTCTTCAGCTTTAGCTTCAAATATAGCCAAACAACTTCCTTTAGAAGATGCATGTACAAATGCCAAATGGTATACAGAACAATTTTTAAACTCTAATAAAACGCTCTTAGGAGAGCACAACTATACATGATAAGTAAATTACACTATATAACTCAAGGGAAAACTCCAGAAGAGCATCTAGAAAATGTTCAAAGAGCTTGTGCTTCTGGGGCAGAATGGGTGCAACTTCGATTAAAGAATATAGATCCGAAAACTATTTTAGAAACAGCACAAAAAGCGAGAGAAATTACGAGTCATTTTCAAACTCGTTTAATCATAAACGATTATTACAAAGTAGCGAAAGAAATCAAAGCAGATGGAGTTCATTTAGGAAAAACAGATACGTGTCCGTTAAAAGCAAAAGAGTATTTAGGTGATTTATATATTGTAGGAGGAACAGCAAATACTTTAGAAGATTGTAAAATGCTACTAGAGAAAAAAGTAGATTATATTGGTTTAGGTCCTTATCAGTTTACTGAAACTAAAAAGAATTTGAGTCCAGTTTTAGGAACTACTGGTTACCAGATGCTTTTAGAAGAGTTGAAAACAACCACTCCAATAATAGCTATCGGTGGAATTACCACAGAAAATATACCTGAAATTATTGACACAGGAGTATATGGAGTCGCTGTTTCAGGAGCAATTACACAAAATTTCAACTCGATTCCTACATTTCATAAAATTTTAAAAGCTCCAAGTACCAATGAACAAGTGTACAAAATAGGAACGCAATAAATTAGCAATAATGAATACCAATTTAACAATAGCCGATAAAACATTTACCTCACGATTATTTACAGGAACAGGAAAGTTCAGTTCCTCACAATTAATGAAAGAGGCTTTGCTAGCATCAGAAAGTGAATTGATAACAGTAGCTTTAAAAAGAGTAGATGTTCAAAACGAAGAAGATGATATTTTATCACATTTAAGTCATTCAAGAATCAATTTATTACCGAATACTTCGGGAGTCCGTACAGCAAAAGAAGCTGTGTTTGCGGCAGAATTGTCTAGAGAGGCGTTAGAAACGAATTGGGTAAAATTAGAAATACATCCAGATCCAAGATATTTATTACCAGATCCCATTGAAACCTTAAAAGCTGCTGAAGAGTTAGTAAAAAAAGGGTTTGTAGTGATGCCTTATATTCATGCAGATCCGGTTTTATGTAAGCGATTAGAAGAAGTAGGAACGCAATGTGTAATGCCTTTAGGAGCACCTATTGGAAGTAATAAAGGATTAAAAACGTTAGAGTTTTTAGAAATTATCATAGAGCAATCAAATGTTCCTGTGGTAGTAGATGCGGGAATTGGAGCGCCTTCACACGCAGCGTATGCTATGGAATTAGGCGCCGATGCTGTTTTGGTAAATACAGCTGTTGCGGTATCACAAAATCCGGTAGCTATGGCACAGGCTTTTAAAATGGCGGTGGAAGCAGGAAGAATGGCATATGAAGCAAAACTAGCTCCTGTAAGAAGACAAGCAGAAGCGAGTAGTCCGTTAACAAGTTTTTTAAATTAAAGCTGTTGGCATTTCGCTAGTAGCTTATTTAAAATTAATACGATGTTAGTAAACAAAACAGAAAGTAGTAGCCAAGAGCTAACAGCCAAAAGCTTTAAAACTATATTCAACCAATACAATTGGGACGAAACCTTGCAAAGCATTTTTAATAAAACAACCGTTGATGTTGAAAGTGCTTTGTCAAAGAATAAACTCGATTTGGAAGATTTTAAAGCATTGATATCTCCTACAGCAAAACCTTTTTTAGAGCAAATGGCGCAAAGAAGTCGTATGCTGACAAAAAAACGATTTGGAAATACCATTCAAATGTATGCTCCGATGTATTTGAGTAATGAATGTCAGAATATATGTACGTATTGCGGATTCAGTTTTACGAACAAAATTCCGAGGAGAACCTTAACCGATGCAGAGATATTAAAAGAAGTCGCTTTTTTAAAAACGAAAGGATACGACCATATTTTGTTAGTAACCGGGGAGGCCAATAAAACAGTTGGAGTTGATTACATTAAAAATGCGATTCAGTTGATTCGTTCTCAGTTTTCAAATATTACTATTGAAATTCAGCCTTTAGATCAACATGAGTATGAATTGTTAATTGAAAGCGGATTATACGCGGTGTTGGTATATCAAGAAACCTACCATCAGCAAGAATATAAAAAACATCATCCAAAAGGGAAAAAATCAAATTTTGAGTACCGCTTGGAAACGCCTGATAGATTGGGGAAAGCAGGAATTCATAAAATAGGATTAGGAGCTTTATTCGGGTTGGAAGATTGGCGTGCTGATAGCTTTTTTACAGCATTACATTTAAAATATTTACAGAAGACCTACTGGAAAACAAAGTATTCTATTTCATTTCCACGTTTAAGACCACATTCAGGAGGATTAGAACCCAAAGTAGAAATGACGGATGCAGATTTGGTACAGTTAATCTGTGCATTTAGACTATTAGATGAAGACGTAGAGCTATCAATGTCTACCCGAGAAAGTGAAGTTTTTAGAAATAATATTGTTAATTTAGGAGCTACCTCAATCAGTGCAGAGTCTAAGACAAATCCAGGAGGATATATTGTTGAACCACAATCGTTAGAGCAATTTGAAATTTCAGACGAACGAAGCACCGAAGAAATTGTTCAGATGCTAAAAGGTCAGGGATTGGAAGTAGTTTGGAAAGATTGGGAGCAGTTTGGGTAGATTGGCTTTTAGCTGTTAGCACTTGGTTTTTTGAGGTAATGATTAAGGTTGAAAAACAAATAAAAAAGCTATGAGAAATTATCGAAAGTTTGAAGTGTGGAAAAAATCACATGAGCTAGCATTAAAAGTGTACGAGTTAACTAAAGGCTTTCCTAAAGAAGAAATATATGGAATAACCTCACAATTAAGAAGAGCTTCATTATCAGTTCCAACGAATATTGTTGAAGGAGTTAGTAGAAATACAGAAAAAGAATTTGCTTATTTTGTTAATATAGCATCAGGTTCATCAGCTGAGGTTGAGTACCTTCTAGAATTTGCAAGTGAATTGAATTATTTGTCGTACGAAGATCATGAAAATTTAAATAGAGAAATAATTTCAATAAGAAAAATGTTAAATGTATTATACTCAAGGTTAAGAAAATAAAGTTGTAAAATAAATACTAATAACCAAAAGCGAATAGCTAATAGCCAAATGCTAACAAAAGAAGAACAAAAGCAATATAATCGCCATCTTATTCTAGATAAAATAGGAGAAGAAGGGCAACTAAAACTAAAACAATCAAAGGTTTTGGTAATAGGGGCAGGCGGATTGGGTTGTCCTATACTACAATATTTAACGGCAGCAGGTGTAGGTACGATTGGAATTATCGATGATGATGTAGTAGATCAAAGTAACTTACAGCGTCAAGTATTATATACAATAGATGATATAGGGAAGTCTAAAGCGGAAACAGCAGCAAAACGCTTGTCAAAGTTAAATCCTTTTGTTCAGTTTCATGTGTATAAAGAAAAATTAACGAATCAGAATGCTATTTCTTTATTTGAGAAATATGATGTAGTTGTAGATGGTAGCGATAATTTTGCTACTCGTTATTTAACTAACGATGCAGCGGTACTCACTCAAAAACCATTGGTGTATGGTGCTATTTTTAAGTTTGAAGGACAGGTAAGTGTGTTTAATTATCAAGGAAGTGCTACGTATCGATGTTTATATCCAACTCCTCCAAAACCAGAGGAGTCACCTAATTGCTCAGAAATTGGTGTAATAGGTGTATTACCTGGAATTATAGGAAGTTTACAAGCAAATGAAGCTATTAAGATTATTTGCGGAATAGGAGAGGTGTTAGCCAATAAATTATTGATGTATGATACCTTAAGCATGCGTCAAATGATATTGAATTTTGAAAAGACAGACAAAGCAGAGGTTATTGAATTAGATAGTGACTATGAATTTTTCTGCGGAATTAAAACTGCTGCTAACGAGATAACGTTAGAAGAATTACAAAATAATCCGTCAGCTTATAATTTATTGGATGTTCGTGAAAATAGGGAACGGGAACAACATCATATAGGAGGGCAACACATTCCGTTAGGAGAACTTACTCAACGATATGATGAAATAGACATCGAAAAACCTGTGGTAGTTTATTGTAAATCAGGAGTACGTAGCCAACGAGCAATTGATTTTTTAGAACAACAATTCAACTCTGTTACTTTTCTAAATTTAAAAGGAGGACTAGGATAAACACAACATCAGCCTAATGATTTATAAGGCTGATGTTGTAGTATAAAAAGTAATATTCTTACTCTTTTTTTGAAAGAATATAAAATTTAGAAAGTTCTCCTTCAATTACTTTTCCTTCAGTATCTAAAGCAATCACAGAACCTTCGATACATTTATATTGAGGGTTTCTATCAGGAATATTTAAAGTAATATTTGTTCCTTTTTTGTCCCATGTAAAACTTCCTTTTTCAACAAAATTGTTTTGTTCTTCATCTAAGTAAACTTCAGTCAATTCAAACGTTAAATCAGCGTTTAATTTAAGTGTAGTGTTAATTCCAGGACAGCTAGCACAAGGTAGTGTACCTTCATAGATTCCGGCCCAATCTAAAGAGTTTTTAGCATTGTGCTCATCAACAAATTCTTGTTTAGGTTGTTGTTCAACTTTGTTTTCAGTAGTACTATTGCCTTGGTTTTTACAAGATAAAAATACTAACGAAGTCATGGCTAAAATAGCAGCCGATTTTTTAATTGTTTTTCTAGTCATTTTTTTAAAAGTTTTATCAAAGCTTTTACTAGCAGTTATTATGCCATAAATTACTTTTGAATATAAGAAAATAACATAAAATAATATTAAAATCTGTTACCTTCGCAGTATGCAACAAACAACGAATACAATTTTAATGATTCGTCCTGCAAATTTTAGGATGAATGAACAAACAGCAGTAAATAATTATTATCAGCAAGAGTTGTCGGGTATGCTACCTGCTTCTATCAATGCGAAAGCACAAGAAGAGTTTGACGCTTTTGTAGAAAAATTAACAGCTGTTGGAGTAGAAGTCCTAGTGATAGAAGACACCAAAGAACCTGACACCCCTGATGCGTTGTTTCCTAATAATTGGATTTCTTTCCATGAAAATGGAGATATTGCTATTTATCCGATGTTTGCAGAAAATCGTCGTTTAGAGCGAAGAGAAGATGTATTAGAGGTTTTGGAAGAAAAAGGTTTCTCAATAGAAAATGTAATTGATTATTCCGAAGCGGAAGAAGAAGGAATCTTTTTAGAAGGTACAGGAAGCATGATTTTAGATAGACAAAACAGAAAAGCTTATTGTGCGTTGTCTCCCCGAGCGGATGAAGAATTATTTATTGAATTCTGCGAAGATTTTGAATTTACTCCTGTAATTTTTGAAGCGAACCAAACAGTTGATGGACAAAGAGAAGCGATCTATCATACCAATGTCATGATGTGTGTTGCTGAAACTTTTGCTGTAGTGTGTTTAGATTCAATAGATGATAAAAAAGAAAAGAAAAACCTTTTAAAACATTTAAAGTCAGATAAAAAAGAGGTGATTGCTATTTCTGAGGAACAGGTAACTCAGTTTGCGGGGAATATGTTACAAGTTAGAGGGAATAATGACGAACGTTATTTAGTAATGAGTACCTCTGCATACGAATCGTTGACAAATCAGCAGTTGAAAAACTTAGAAAAGCACACAAAAATAGTCCATAGCTCATTACAAACTATTGAAACCTGTGGAGGCGGAAGCGCACGCTGTATGATGGCTGAGGTGTTTTTACCAAAAAACTAAGTAGCCATTGAGTTTGAAACTTTATAATTTTTATAGTATTGCATTAAGATAAAAGAACAAATTACCGAAGAGGCAATTCCTTCAATAGCCAGTGCAAATACAACTAGAGGTAAACTTAACTTTTGTCCCCAAAAAGAAGATTTTTCAAGAACATTCATAAAGCTTGGGTCAATAAAGTCTACATAAATAATTAAACTTACAATAGTTAATGCTACAGCAACAATAGAAGTTCCTATTCCCAATAAAAAATTGCTGAAGTATACTGACTCATGATTTCTAATAATGTTTGTTTTAATAGCTCTGTTAATGCCATACAGAACAAAAGCAAAGTTTAAAAAACGTAGTTCAGCAACATCTTCTAACCCAAAAATTTTCATAACTAAAAAGTAACCAGCAATGCCTGCAAAAATTAGCAAAGCATTGCTGAATATAATTCTATTGCTCGCCATAATATACTTTTTAAGATTTAGTAGTCTTAAAAGTACGAAATAATCGAATGAAAATCAATGATTTATAGCAAAGCTTCTCTTAAAATTGTTACAGGATGTTTTGCGATGCGTTTGGTTCCATCATAAATTTGATGACGACAACTTGTACCCGCAGCTACAATTTCTGTATAGTTTGAACAGTTTCTAACTTTAGGAAACAGAGTATCTTCACCTACTTGCATGCTTACTTTGTAATGCTCTTTTTCGTAACCAAAAGAGCCTGCCATTCCACAGCAACCTGTATTCATAATAGTAACCTTATAATTTTCAGGAATATTTAAAATTGAAAAGGATGCATGGGTACTCGATAAGGCTTTTTGATGACAATGCCCGTGAATTTTCAATGTTTTAGTTTCATTGGTAAAAGCATTCGTGTCAATGTTTCCTTTTGAATGTTCTGAAGCTAAAAACTCTTCAAGAGTAAAACAGTTTTCAGAAAGTTTTTTCGCTGCTACCTTATCACTTGCGATTCGCAAGTATTCATCTCTAAAGGTTAAAATAGCTGAAGGTTCAATCCCAACAAGAGGTGTTTCTTCAGAAATTAAGTTTTTAAAAGTAGCTACATTTTTATTAGCAATCTCTTTAGCTTCTTTTAAAAATCCTTTAGAAATATAGCTGCGTCCGCTTTCTTCGTGGTTTACGGTTTTTACTTCGTATCCTAGTTTTTCTAATACAACTACTGCATCTTTACCTATTTCAGCATCGTAGTAGTTCGTAAACTCATCGTTAAATAAGTAGATTATTTTTTGAGACTTCTCGACTGCGCTCGAAGTGACATTATGAATTTTCAACCAAGCACTTAAAGGCTGTTTAGCCAATTTAGGAACCGAACGTTGTGTAGCAACTCCCATTACTTTTTTAGCTAACGTAGTATTGGTAAAGAAGTTTGTTAATGCAGGAAATTTGCTTCCAAGCTTGTTGTATTTTGCATTGTTAGCAAATAATTTACTGCGGAAAGAATAACCGTTAGTTTCTTGATATTGGTACAAAAATTCTGCTTTCATAGAAGCGATATCTACATTACTTGGGCATTCACTAGCACAAGCCTTACAACTCAAACACAGGTCAAGAATATCTTTCAATTCTTTTGAATCGAATTTGTTTTGAGCAGTGTTGTTAGTTAAAACTTCTCGTAGTGTATTGGCTCTAGCACGAGTTGTTTCTTTTTCGTTTCGAGTTGCTCGATAACTTGGGCATAAAGTACCACCAGCTTCAGGAGATTTACGGCAATCACCTGAACCGTTACATTTTTCGGCTAATTTTAAAATACCTTCACTATCTGAAAAATCTTGAAGGGTTTCAATGTTAGGTTCTGTTCTATCTACCTCATAACGTAAGCTTTGATCCATAGGAAAAGCATCGGTAATTTTTCCTTTGTTGAACACGTTATTCGGATCAAAGGCTTTTTTAATTCTTCGTAATAACTGATAGTTTTTATCACCAATCATTAAAGGAATAAACTCTGCACGTACAATTCCATCGCCATGTTCACCACTAAAAGAACCTTGGTATTTCTTAACCAATTCTGCAGTTTCAGTAGTTATCTTTCTAAACAACGTAACATCTGCAGATTTCTTTAAGTTTAAAATAGGACGTAAGTGCAATTCACCAGCTCCTGCATGTGCATAATACACCGCATCTTGCTGGTATTTATCCATAATTTGCGTAAACTCCTCAATATATTCTGGTAAATCTTCAAGCGCTACTGCTGTATCTTCAATACACGCCACTGCTTTCATATCTCCTACAATATTACCTAATAAACCTAAACCTGCCTTACGCAACTCGTGTACTTTGGCAATATCGTTTCCGTATACTTTCGGGTAATGATATCCGAAGTTATTTGCTTTTAAATCTTCAATTAAATTATTAGCCAATACTTCAGCTTCTTCAATAGTATCAGCAGAAACTTCTAACATCAACACCGCTTCTGGATCTCCTTGTAAAAAGAAACGATTTTTAGTTTGTTCTCTATTGTTTTTGGTACAGTCTAAAATTACTTTATCCATCAATTCACAAGCATATAATTTGTGATTCATGGCGGTTACCGTCGCTTTTAAACTCTCATTAATACTACCAAAATGCGGACAAACCATAATGCTTTGCGTTGGAGGTAAGTCGTCTAATTGAATAGTAATAGCAGTAGAAAACACTAAGGTTCCTTCACTACCGGATAAGAACTTTGCAGGATTGATTGTAGGTTCTGTTCCTCCAAATAAATCAGAGGTTAAAAACTCATCAACAGCATACCCTGTATTTCTTCTATGAATACTTTCCTTAGGAAACTCATTTTTAATTTCTTGTTGAGCCGCTTCTGAAATAAGTTCAGTGTAAATTGCTCGATAGATATTTCCTTCTAAGGTGTTTTCTATTTTTTTCTGATTGAATTCTGCCGAAGTAACTTCAGAAAACATTACTTCACTACCATCACTCAACAATCCTTTAATAGCAATTACTTTATCTCTGGTAACACCATAACGGATAGAAGTACTTCCAGAGGAATTGTTACCAACCATTCCTCCAATCATACAACGGTTAGAGGTTGAGGTATTCGGACCAAAGAACAAGCCGAAAGGTTTTAAAAATCGATTTAAATCATCACGAATAATTCCAGGCTCTACTGTAATCGTTTTGTTAATTTCATCAAAAGCTAAAATATTCGTGAAGTGTTTAGATACGTCAACTACAATTCCGTCTCCTACACATTGTCCCGCTAAGGAAGTTCCTGCTGTACGTGGAATTAAGGTGATATTATTTTTAGTAGCAAAATCGATTAATTGCTGAATATCTTTTATATCCTTAGGATATGCCACAGCTAAAGGTATTTTACGATATACCGATGCATCGGTAGCGTAAATGTTTTTATGTAAATCGTCAAAAAACAATTCTCCTGTTAACGATTTTTCTAAGGCTTGTAGTTGTGTTGTTTGTGTCATTATCTAAATTACCTAAAAGGCTATTGTATTGATTGGGTAAAGTATTACTTTATCGTTACAAATATCTATAATTAAAATTTGTAAAAGAGTTTAATTGATGTTTACTCTATGGGGATGTTTCTTTTAAAACAGGTGTCAAAACATATAAAAGTATCGGTACCCGCTACTCCGTTTATCAAATGTACTTTGTCGTAGAGTATTTTTTGTAAATGTTGATTGTCTTTTGCGTAAATCAAGATGAAAATAGCGTAGTTTCCGGACACGAAATTACATTCTGTTATCTCAGGAATTTTTTCTAATTCGCGCATTACATCTTTCGCAAAACGAGCTTCACGTAAACGAATACCTGTGTATGATTTAGTTTTGTAGCCTAAGCTTTTTTCTTCTAAAACAAACTCTGCATTTTTAATTACACCTTCCGCAGTTAATTTTTTTATGCGTTGATGAATTAAGGAGTTAGAAACTTTTAACTCATCTGCAATTTGCGAATAGGCTTTACGGGCATCTAAACGAAGTTTTGATAGTATTTGTTTGTCTATATAATCAAATTGATTTTCCAAAAGAATAATGTTGTTTAGTTAGAATAAACCCAATGTAAGCTACAAGATAAAGAATCTCTTTAATGAAAAAAAGCGTAGCCACAAATTTACATTTACGGCTACACACTTTTTTTACTGTTTGATTTTATGATTAAGCATTTATTTCTGCCAAGCAGTTTTGTATGCTTTCATCTTGCATATCTTCATACCATTTTGTTAACGTATAAACAGGTTCCCCTAAATCTTTTTCAAATAAATCTTGATTTGAAGTACCTTGGTATTCACGTTTAGCATCATCTGTTCCTAAGTTTGAGGCAAAAATTCCTGCTGCACTTACAGGTAAGAAATCTTCGTAAACCATAGGTTCTATACTTAAATAACCATCCTCTAATAATTGGTTTACATCTACTTTTGTATACACTTTATCTTTAGATAAAGTAGCTGCTTTATTAGTAGTAAAGTAATGGAAATAAGCTAAATCTTCAGAATATAATTCTTCATAGTTATCAGGGAAAACTTTAAAATTTTCTGCTAATAATTCGTTGTATTCTGAGGCATTTTCGGCAGTTGGTGATCCACCAATAGCTTTACGTGTTTTACCTAACAGTTCATGATACAAATCAAGTCCTTTTTGAGTTAACGCTACACCACGTTGTTCAATCTCACCAAAACGAGCTTTGTGTTCACCTATTTCTTCTTTTTCAGCATTGTTTTTAAAAGTTACTTTTTCAGTCAATGCCTTAAAACTTGTTTGACGTAATAGAATAGGGCATTTTCTTGCTGGAGGTCCTTCGATATTGTCTTTTGGTGGAATATTACGAGCCTCCATGCTTACTTGCACCTTGTCTATGTCTAAGGTTCTAGGAGTTAGGTGGTTGATGTGAGGTCCTTTGAAAGCAACAACATCAGCAATTAATCTGTGTTGATTTAGTAAGGCTTCGTACATTTCATAATCTACGGTAGCAGTATCGTGCCAACGAAAAGTTTCCAATGCTTCTAGTACAAAGATTTCGGCATCTTCTTTATTTAACCCTCCTTCTTTTTCAGATTTATCAATAAGTTGTAAAACTTTTTCTGTAAAAATTTGACGTTTTTCTAAAATAGTTTCAACATTGTTACGAAGCTGAGGATCATCAATTAAATCTATACGTAATAAAGAGGTAAAAACTCTGAATGGAGCTTGATTAAGAGCGGTGCTTTCAATAGCTCTAAACGCTGTAGAATGAACAGGAACACCGGCTGGAGCTAAATCATAATAACCAACAGGATACATTCCCATTACTTTAAACAAACGTCTCATCGTAAATAACTCATAAGGCTTACCCAAACGAATTGCTCCGTGGCGTTCCATATTTAATCGAGTTAATTCGCCAGTATGTGCTAACTGTTCTTCAATTTCTTTAGATTCTGAAAGAACATTTTCATTTATGCCATGAACCAAATCAAGAAGTTCACCATAAAGAGGTACCTCTTTTTTATACATATCAGACATAATTTTAGAAAAGCGGTTACGAATGTATTCTGGAGAGACAAATTCTTCAGCTGTATATTCTAGTTTATTTTTTGAGGACATAGTTTGTTAAAATTTGTTGCAAATTAAATGAATTTAATCTTTTTTAATGTTTTTGAAAGTGAATTTTGTTTTATGGATGTTTTTTTTGAGTTAATTTAATTCTTTAAAGGAGGTTTGTTTAAATCAAAAAGACAATTTTCATAAAAAAAGTGTTTTTTAAAAGTCAATTTGACTTTGTTTTAGGGTATAAGCTTTAGTAAAACGTCTTAGAGTTTTTAGCAAACCAAGAGTAATTTAAAACCTCACATTATTCAATGTAGAGTTCTTTATTTTGAAGAGATTTAAAAGTATACAGACTCCCCATCTTCTGGAATAGCAACTTTTTCTTCTAGATTGTTTTGAATCAATATTTCTTTAAGCTTTTTTCGGGTTAAAGGACAGTGATTTATTGATTCCATGTGATTTGCCATAACTAAGCCATGTGAGTTTTTAACAAATTTGATGATATCGTCTACATTCATAATAAGATTTTTAAATACATCAAATTGAGCAGCACCACTAGCTAATACACTAATTTCAGGTTTGTATTCTTTATGTGAAGAGTATAGGTTGCTAAACTCACTAGAAAAAGATTGATCTTTTTGCGTAAAACCAATGGTAGAAAAATATACCATTGTAATAAAAAGGACGCTTAAAAATCGTAATATCTTATTCATACTACAAAATTACTTTAATAATTAAAATTAAAACCGATTATTAGTTAATTTTTAAGGCTTTCATTAATTTCTTTAAAAATAGTAGGTTTATCAGCAAGAACAATTAAAATGTCAGCAGCATTTATTGTCGTTGAACCATTAGGAGTTATATAGTTACCATCTCTTTTTATCAAGGCTATAATGGCGTTTTTAGGGAAATCTAATTCTACAATTTTTTTGTTTGCCGACTTGCATGATTTTGTAATTATAATTTCTTGCATTAAAGCTTTCGGATTTTCTTCTAAGAGCATATCTGTAGCACTGAGTTTTTTTGTTTCTTCAGGTAAAGCAACATTTAACCATTTTGCAACAATACTAAGCGTTGTACCTTGTATTAAAATAGAAGTAACCGATATAAAAAATACAATGTTAAAAATAATATTAGCTTTATCTATACCCGCTAAAAGAGGATAGGTTGCAAATACTATAGGAACCGCGCCACGTAAACCAACCCACGAAATATAAAAACGTCTTCTTAACTTCATTTTAAAAAAGAGTAAACTAATAAAAACTCCCACAGGGCGAGCAATAAAAATTAAGAAGAGAGAAATGATAAGTCCAATACCAATGTAAGGAACAATTTGTGAAGGAAAAACAAGTAATCCTAATGTTAAGAATAGTACAATTTGCATTAACCAAGCTAATCCATCAAACATTTTTAAGATCGTTTTTTTATGAATTAAGTTTTGATTTCCTAAGTAAACAGCACAAATGTAAATAGCTAAAAAGCCATTACCGCCTATAAAATTGGTAAAAGAAAAAGTAATAAACATAAGAGCAATAACCAAGACAGGATACAACCCTTCAAAGTCAAGCTTTATTGAGTTTATTATTTTTTTACTAAGCATTCCGAATAAAAAACCAGCAATAGCACCAACTCCCATTTGCTGTAAAAATAAAGGTATTATAGAGGCTAAACTTTGATCTTGATGGGTAACCAATGTTAAAAAAGCAATAGTTAGTACGTACGCCATGGGGTCGTTACTACCACTTTCTAACTCTAAAGTAGGACGTAAATTTTCTCTTAACGCTAAGTTTTTAGAGCGTAAAATAGAGAATACTGCAGCAGCATCGGTAGAAGAAACAATAGCTCCTAATAGTAAGCTTTCATAAATTGTAAAATCGGTAATATTCCATACGAAGAGACCCAAAGAAACAGCGGTAAGCAATACGCCTAAAGTAGAAAGTACCAATCCTTCTTTGAGTATGGGTTTAACAGCCTTCCAGTTTGTATCTAACCCTCCAGAAAATAGAATAAAATTTAAAGAAACAATTCCTATAAATTGTGCAGCTTTCGGGTCATCAAAAATAATGCCACCAATACCATCAGACCCAGCGAGCATTCCAATAGTTAAAAATAGTAGCAGAGTAGGAACTCCAAATTTATACGATGTTTTTCCAACTATAATACTTATTAAAAGTAAAACCGACCCTATTAATAAAATATTTTCAATGGTTAAATTCATGCAAGGAATGTTTTAAACAAATATATAGGTTTTCGTATTTTTATTATTAAGTTTTTATATGAAGAAAAAGCCAAAGCTATATAGCTTTGGCTTAACTAATAAAACCAAGTATTAGTGTCATCGGAGTTAGCTAACCAATGAACTAATGTTGTTAGTGTCAACTATATTTTAATGAAGACTGATAATTCTTGTCATTTGCCATTTATTATTCTCTTTTTTCCAAATAGCAATAAACTTACTTGGAACCGATTTGGCATCTGGTTCTTGATTGTTGAAAAACTCATGATATCCAATTTGCACTGCACCATATTGATTTATGGGATATACCTCTATACTTCCCTCAATTAATGTGCGTTTAACCTTGTTGCAAATATTCTTTTTTGTAGCAGCTATAATTTCACTTTTAGAAGTAGATAAACCTCCCATATCATGAAAAAACTCAATATCCTCACTTAAAATATCTGCTTGTGTTTTCATGTCACAAGTATTGTAAGCGTTAAAGTATATGCTATCCATTTTTACAATTTCGTTGTGTAACTTAATATCAACAGGTTTGTAATCTGGAATTTCTTGTACTTGTCCGTTCATTACCCATGATAGTAATAAGCTATAGAGTAGTGTAACTATTTTCATAAAGAAGTTACCTTTAAAAAAGAAGTCGAATAAATCATTCATAGTTTTTCAGTTTATGAGATTACCAAGTTTTAAAAGCTAATTCTCCATCTTCATCATACAATCTACGGAAACCTTTAGAGATATTATCTAGTGTATTATTAGCGATTGTAATAGTACCTACATGACCATCGTTACAGTCTACTTCTAAAACAAGTTTATCAATTGTTTTGTTCTTATTGAATTTAGAGCTGACAACGTTTATGTTTATGTTTTTACGATCCTCGAACCAATTAATTAATTTGTTAAGCTCATCTTCAGTAGTTTTTTTAGAAATGATAAATTCAGCTTTTATATCATTTATAGTACTGTCAAAAAGGAAACTTACTTCATCATTATTGTCAGAATTCCAATCTTCAGACTCTTCATTATTGTTGATGTCCTCTTCATCACAATCCATACATTCGAAACCTTTAGATGTCATTTTAAAATGATGATTAGCCATATCTCGATCATATATATTTTGTGTGTTTTTTACATCATCTAAGAAATTACGAGATGATCCTTCAAAATAAATAGTTGTTCCTTCAGGAATGTATATTACTGCGTTTATCTCTTCATCTTTCCAAATATTTTTAAAAGCACTTAAAAAGAAGGCGTCAAAAACAATAGTATTGTTATCGCTTTTATAAGCATATTTTATAGCTTCTGCATTATTGTTTGCATCATTACGCTTTTTTCCTTCAGATGTTTTTTTAATTTCAATATATGCGCTATCAGTTTCACTTTTGCGGACATCAATATTAATATTGTTAGAATACTTTAGTTCTTTATCGTCAACATTTACCAACATAGCGTTATCACGATTTCGCAAATTATGTTGGTAATGAATATTATCATCGTTAACAACTCGAATCTTTAAAGGTTCTTGCAGATTATAAGTAATACTATGTTTAGTAACATGTGTACCATCATACGCATGAGATGTTGCAAACTCTATTCCTGTAAAGCCTATTGCTAATAATGAGATCAACCATAAACCAAATAAGGTTAAAATAGAAGCAGTGCTTAATTTTTTAATATTCGGAGATAAAATTCTTAACCCTAAAATAAATAAGACTACAAAAGGAATACCGATTAAGAAAAACAAGAAGGTCATTAATAACCATTTAGGCATTACTGAATCGTAGAAGAATGGTGGGTATTGAACCATGTCTCCATCGAAATTTAAAATCTCTAAGCTTCCTACAGAGAATAAACCTAACAATAATGAAATGATAGTAATACCTGCAATGAAAATTAATAAAACGCCCATGAATTTACCGAACACTTTGAATAGTGTTAGTAAGATTTTACCCATTGTGTCTAAAAAATCTTGTAATCCTGATTTCGTTTGGTTACGTAATTTTTGGTAATCAGCATTCGAAATTTTATCCGATAAATCATGGGCGCCTTCCTTTACCTTTGATGATAAATTTTCAAATTCGTTACGAATTTTTTTTTCAATATTATCAATGTTTACGGCTTCACCTTCCATTTGTAATTTCTCAGAGGTCGTTTTAGCTTCAGGTAGAATAACCCATAAAATGATATATCCGATGATTCCAAAACCGAAACCAGCTAAGGTTAAAATAAGGAAAGCTAAACGAATCCAAACAACATCAATATTAAAATAGTGTCCAAGTCCAGAACAAACTCCTCCTAAAAATTTATCGTCACCATCTCTAAACATTTTTTTGCTAGCGGTGTTTCTTTTATAGTTGTAAGAAGTGTTTTCGCTATACGCTTCTTCAGCTTCAGCATAATCTTCAGGTTGGCCCATAATAGCGATGATTTCTTCAATATCGCTTTCATTTACTACTTGGCGAGCGTCTGTAATTCTTTCTGATAATAATTCACTAATGCGTGCTTCGATATCGGCAATGATTTCGTTTTTTCCTTGCGGATCATCACTTAACGAACGAGCGATAGCGTCTAAGTATCGTTTTAATTTCTGATAGGCAGTTTCATCTATGTGGAAGAAAAATCCGCCCAGGTTTATATTTATTGTCTTATTCATCTTTAGTTGATTTTGTACTTGTTACTTGGTTTACTGCGTTTACTAAATTATGCCATGTTTTGTCTAATTCTTTCAAGAACATTCCGCCATTTTCGGTGAGTACGTAATATTTTCTTGGAGGTCCAGAGGTTGATTCTTCCCATCTGTAACTTAATAGTCCTGCATTTTTTAAGCGGGTAAGTAACGGATATATGGTTCCTTCAACCACAATCATTTCTGCACTTTTAAGGTTAGAGAGTATCTCAGAGGTATAAGCATCTCCTCTTTGTAAGATTGATAAGATGCAATATTCTAAAACACCCTTACGCATTTGTGCTTTTGTGTTTTCTATCTTCATGTAATGCGGTTTATGGTTATTTTATAAATTTTATTGTAAAAGGGTAGTGATATAGTTCACCTTTATTTGCCTTCATAGCAGCGATAATTATCAATGCTATTTTTATCAGTGCTATAAGTCCTGCTAACGAAGTAAAACCTAAAATGCCAAATAGGCCTCCATAGCCATGATGTCCTCCAAAGTCGATGTCTATTCCATTAAATCCATGGAATATGTTTCTAAATAAGAACGGTAAAAATGAAGCACTAACTATAAAAATGTATAACCCGAAACTAATATTAAAGTTTACGGCTTCTTTACCGTGTTCATCTAAAAATACACTTCTCTCTTTTAAAGTTTGCCATAAGATTAAAGGAGTAATGATACTTCCTAGTGGGAATAAATATCCTGCAAATGCAGATATATGTATTAAAAAGGCATTGGTATTTTGGTTATTGTGTTGCATAATAAAATGAATTATATAATACTTTACAATGCAAATATATATCTTTTAGAAGGTATTATGCAATACATAGTACTAAAGATTAACAAAATTTAACGTTTGAGTTTCGTGATTTAATTGAATAAAAAGCCGTACATTGCCTGTAAATACTGAAAAAATGAAGTTTACACCTAGAAAAGTTAATGCTTTTTTATTTTTTAAATTACCTTCAGCTTTTTTTACTGGAGTACGTTTAAAATCACTTACTGATGATACTGCTGAGGTAAAAGTTACCTACAAATGGGTAAATCAAAATCCGTTTAAATCGATGTTTTGGGCAGTGCAAGGAATGGCGTCTGAATTAGCCACAGGAGTTTTGGTAATGAAAGAGATTGCAGCGTCAAATAGAAAAATTTCGATGTTAGTAACCAACATGAATGGGACTTTTACAAAAAAGGCAACAGGAAAAATTCGTTTTAAATGCAACCAAGGACAATTAATAAGAGAAACGATTCAAAAGGCGATTGAAACAGGTGAAGGACAAACAGTAATTGTTGCTGCAGAAGGTTTTAATAAGGAAGGAGTTTCGGTGTCGAAATTTGAATACGAATGGAGTTTGAAAGTTAAAGAGTAACTAACGATGAGGTTTAGCTTTTTTTTAATAATTACTGTGTTATTTTTTTCTTGTAAAAACGAAGAAAAATCTAAAAGTACTAAAGCTGAAACGAAGTATGTGGTTAAAGATGATTTTCAAGAAATTATTGATAAAGCCAAGCTAGAGGGAGCCATTCTTATTTACGATTTAAACAATGACACTTTTTACTCAAATGATTTTGATTGGTGTAACAAAGAAAATTTACCAGCATCGACATTTAAAATACCGAACTCTATCATTGGTTTAGAAACGGGAGTTCTAAAAAATGAGAATGTTGTTTTTAAATGGGATGGAGAGCCCAGATACTTAAAAATTTGGGAGCAAGATTTAACGTTACAACAAGCTTTTCATTTTTCTTGTGTGCCATGTTATCAAGAAATTGCCAGAAATATTGGGTTAGAAAGGATGAAAACTAACTTAACAAAGTTAAATTTCGGTTTAATGGATGTAAATGAAGGGAATTTAGACAGTTTTTGGCTAAATGGAAACTCTAAGATTAATCAATTTGAGCAAATTGATTTTTTAAAACGACTTTATAATTCAGAATTACCAATTTCTAAACAAACTGACAGTATTATGAAAAAGATGATGGTAATTTCTGAAAATAACCTCTATGTGTTAAGAGGAAAAACAGGATGGTCAATTAGGGGAGAAGAAAACAATGGCTGGTTTGTTGGATATATTTTGGTTAAAAAGAACGCTTACTTTTTTGCGACCAATATTATTCCTAAAAAGAATTTTAACAAGAAGTTTTTTAATAAAGAAAGAAAAGAAATAACTTTTAAAGCTTTAAATATACTTAAAATAGTAGGAGAAAAGGAATTGTTTGTAACAAAACAATAAAAAGTTCTTCTTATATATAAAAACTAAAAAATATGAATGCACACGAAATAGATTATCGCATTTTTGGAGAAGAAATGCAGTTTGTAGAAATAGAATTAGATCCGCAAGAAGGGGTAGTTGCCGAGAGTGGTAGCTTTATGATGATGGATTCTGGTGTAGGAATGAATACCATTTTTGGAGATGGCTCAAATCAAGAGAAAGGATTGTTGGGAAAGATTTTTTCTGCAGGAAAACGAATTTTAACAGGGGAAAGTTTGTTTATGACGGTGTTTACGAACGAAGGTCAAGGAAAAAAACAAGTTTCTTTTGCTTCTCCATATCCAGGAAAGATTATTCCAATCGATTTAACTGAGTTTGGTGGAAAGTTTATCTGTCAGAAAGATGCTTTTTTATGTGCAGCTAAAGGTGTATCGATAGGAATTGAATTTTCTAGACGTTTAGGTAGAGGTTTGTTTGGTGGAGAAGGTTTTATTATGCAAAAGATGGAAGGTGATGGTATCGGATTTGTACATGCTGGAGGTACGATGGCAAAGAAAGTATTACAACCAGGTGAAGTTTTGAAAGTAGATACAGGTTGTATTGTAGGTTTTACGCAAGATGTTGATTATGATATTGAGTTTGTAGGCGGAATAAAAAACACTATATTTGGAGGTGAAGGATTGTTTTTTGCTACTCTTAAAGGCCCAGGTACCGTATATATTCAATCGTTACCGTTTAGTCGATTAGCTGGAAGAGTATTGGCAATGGCGCCTCAAACAGGAAAAGGAGATAAAGGAGAAGGAAGTGTGTTAGGAGGTTTAGGTAATCTTTTAGATGGAGACAATCGATTTTAGAAAATAAACTGCATAAAAAAAGCCGCTAAATCTAGCGGCTTTTTTTATGTGTATAGGTTGTTTAGATTCCTAATTCATCAAACATGCTGATTAATTTTTCTCCTTCAGATGGAGCAGGAGCATTAGGACTTACAATATTTCCATCAGGATCAACGATGATAAATCTAGGCAACCCTTTAATTAAGAAGTTTTGAGCCCAGTCTAATTTTAAGTGACTATCTCCAGCCATTAACTGTACTCCAGTCATTTCTCTATCTTGGATTGTTTCTTTCCATTTCTCTTCATTTCCTTTATCATCAACATTAATACTCACAAATTCAATGTTTTTACCGTGGTATTCTTGCTCTAATCTTTTTAATAAAGGAATTTCTCTTTTACAAAAACCACACCATGTAGCCCAAACATCAATGTATAAGTACTTACCTTTACCTAATAAATCATCCATAGAGGTTGTTCCTCCATTATAATTAACGTAATCCTTAAATTTAGGAGCAGGTTGTCCTTTTGCAGTGGTTTTTAATAATTCATAATCTTCAGTAATTTCTTCTTTATGCGCTTCATTGGTAGAATAAGCCATAAACTTTCTATAAAACTCTTTTAAATCACTTGTATAGGTAATACTATTTTGGGCGCTTTTGTATAATAAATCGTTTTTAGCTACAGTGTCAGTTACTTCTGTATGAACAGTTTCTAAATAAGTTAAATATAAATCTTCACCTTCCTTATTTTTTTCTTTAGCGATTTTATTCAATTCAGTTTCTAACATAGCTCTGTAAGAAAATGAGTTTACGTAATCATCACCACTACTATAATTAAAGTTTTCTAAAGGATTTGGGAAGTTTTCAGAAACTTTAAAATCCTTGTTTCTTGTTAAAGTAGCATGAAAATCTTGGTAATTATATAAGTTTCTTAAGCACTCGTAATCAATATTTTTAACTTCGTGTTTTAAGAAATCAGCAGGTAACTGTTTAGAAATTGAAAGTTCAGTTAAGGCTTCTTTATATTCATCGGTTTTAGCTAAAAATTCCTCTTCTTCCAACGCAAAAAATTGGTTAGCACTAACAATAATATCACTCCAAGTCTTTTGCTTCTCAACAAAATAGTTGTTAATGTTTGCGTGTGCACCTTCAAAATTAACAACGTCAGCATTTTTATAATCAAATACAAGACCTGCGTCGTCTGTTTTAGTTAGGTATAGGTTAAGAGGTGTTTTGTTGAAAAACAAAGTATAGTAACCATCTCTATCAATTTTAAGGGTATCAACAAAAGAACCAGTTTCTCTATCAAACTTTATTTTTTTCTCAAATTTAAAGCCAGATAAAGTAATATCTCTTCGTTTAAAGTTTTCAACTTTACCAGATAAAATCAGATAGTCTTTTACAGGTGCTTGTTCCTCTTTTTTACATGAAATTATGGTAACTCCTATGAGGGCTAAAAGTACTAGTTTTTTCATTATTTCTCGTTTAATAAATATGGTGTTCAAGGCGTCGAAGTTAGTTTTTTTAACGTTTTTATCAAAGAAATTAACATATTATTTAAATACCCCTACTTTTTTGTACGAAAAGATCTTGAAAATTTATCTTTTTTTAGGTTCTTTGTACACCTCAAAAATATTAAAATGGATACTACACATATAATAAGTTCACAACCAATAGGTTTAGAAGATATTCATAGTATTGTATTACTAGATAAAAAACTTTCATTATCAGAAGAATCAAGACAAAAGATACAAAAGTGTCGTACGTATCTTGATGAGAAAATGAAAACACATAGCGATCCTATTTACGGAATTAATACAGGATTCGGTTCGTTGTGTAATGTGAAGATTAGCGGAGATAATTTACAACAATTACAAGAAAACTTAGTAATGAGTCATGCTTGTGGAACAGGTGATGAAGTGCCACAAGAGATT
Organism: Tenacibaculum sp. A30; assembly: GCF_051200845.1. Lineage (NCBI taxonomy): Bacteria > Pseudomonadati > Bacteroidota > Flavobacteriia > Flavobacteriales > Flavobacteriaceae > Tenacibaculum > Tenacibaculum sp. A30. The sequence goes on along the minus strand of NZ_CP195160.1, from coordinate 994,747 downwards.
GTAAAATTAATGTTGTTATTAAAAATTCAATCGTTAAGCTACGGACATTCAGGTGTGCAATTAGCAACAGTTGATCGTTTGATAGATTTTTACAACAACGATATTCTTCCAGTAGTTTATACCCAAGGATCATTGGGTGCTTCTGGAGATTTAGCTCCGTTAGCACACTTATCGTTACCGTTAATTGGTTTAGGAGAAGTATATGTTGATGGAGAACGAATTTCAGGAGAAGCGTTGTTAGCAAAGTTTGGATGGGAAAAAATCAATCTACAATCTAAAGAAGGATTAGCCTTATTAAACGGAACTCAGTTTATGAGCGCTTACGGAGTGCATAATTTATTAAAAGCGTATAAATTATCGTACTTATCAGATGTTATTGGTGCGGTTTCGTTAGAAGCTTTTGACGGAAGAATAGAGCCTTTTAATGAGTTGATTCATTTAGTACGCCCGCACAACGGACAGTTAGCTACAGCAAAACGTATTTCTGAATTGTTAGCAGGAAGTGAGTTGATTGCGCAACCTAAAGAACACGTGCAAGATCCGTATTCGTTTAGATGTATGCCACAAGTTCACGGAGCAACCAAGGATACCTTAGAGTTTGTGAAGAAAACATTTGTTACAGAAATTAATTCGGTAACGGATAACCCAAATGTGTTTGTAGATGAAGATATCGTGGTTTCTGGAGGAAATTTCCACGGACAACCGTTAGCGTTAGCTTTAGACTATTTAGCAATTGCGATTGCTGAATTAGGAAATATTTCTGAAAGAAGAACCTATCAGTTAATTTCTGGTTTACGCGGATTACCAGCGTTCTTGGTTTCTAACCCAGGGTTGAATAGTGGATTTATGATTCCACAGTATACAGCAGCAAGTATTGTAAGTGCTAATAAGCAGTTCTGTACACCATCGAGTATTGATTCTATTGTGTCTAGTAACGGACAAGAAGATCACGTAAGTATGGGAGCAAATGCAGCTGTAAAAGCTAAAAAGGTAATTGACAATGTATGCTCGGTATTAGCTATTGAGTTGATGAATGCTTCACAAGGATTATCTTTTAGAGAGCATAATACTTCTGAGTTCTTGGCTTCTTTTGTAGAGATGTTCAGGCAAGACGTACCAGTGGTGAATGACGATAGAGTATTACATAACGACATTAAAAATGCAGAAAGTTTTATTAATAACTTAACTATTGAAGTAGAAGAGTTGTTTTAAGGAATAATAAAATCATATAAAAAAACTCCAGCTGTAATTTCCAGTTGGAGTTTTTTGTTTTTAACGGTCTTGTGTATGAAAAGTAGCAGAGTAAAAATACGATCACTTTTCAAGTTTATTAGAAAGATAGCAGAAAAGTATAAATCTTAACTGTTTGTACTTAACTGCTATTTTTTATATACGTGGTTGTGGTTTGTATTATTTTCGGATTACTTTAAACCCTCTTGTTCCTGTATAAGTCCAATCAACATCGTATTTCAAAATTCTATTTTCATATTTCTCTACAATAATTACTTTAAAATAATTGTGATTTTTGGTTATCGGCATTGGTCCAAGTATTTTATCTTCCTTTCCTTTTATTTTGTTTAAACTTTGTTTATAAAACAAATATTCTCTGTCGGATAGACCTTTTACTTTTTCTATTTTTATTTTTTTTAAATTTCTGATACTACAAGTGTCTACCCTAAACTTATTTCTCAAAAATTCAAATGTTTCTCCTTGAATAAAAAAATATATTTTATCATTAGTAGTTTTTTTTACATCCTCTTTAGAATCATACATCACATACTTGGTTTGCTTTGAAAACTTTTGCCCATTTATAAAAAAATAATTTGATGTTGATTCTTGAGAATATGATTTTACAATGATAAATAAAAACAATACTATTTTTCTCATAATTAATTACAATTTGAAGTTCCGTTAAAAAATATTGATTTAGTATGTCAATAATAGCTTGTTGTTCTGTAGAAGTTAAATTTTGCCAAGTAACAGTACTTTTATTATTTTCCTCATATGTTTAAATCAATTCAAAATATTATGAATAATTAAAAAAAGTAGTAGGGTAAACTACTACTTTTAAAATTTAATCGATAATTGAATCTTCCCATTTAACACAATACACATATATGCAATCATCTCGTTTCTCATAAAGAAAGATTTTTTGAAAGATTTGATTCTTTTTTTTAACTATAATTTTGTTGTCCTCTTTATTAATATTTTTTAATTGATGTGCTCTATTTAAAAAGCTATTCATTCTTAAAACTTCTGGCTTTAATTTTTTTTGAATACTTATGATTCTATAACAGTCTTTATCTTTGAAGTATGTAAAACTATTTTCACCTATAAAAAAAGTTACTGTCTTATCTGTTCTTGTTTTTATGTTTTTTTCTCCAAACAAATTATATGATAAATGAGCTTCCTGACAAAATAGAGAAGTACAACTTATTATCATTATTAAAATCAATAATTTATTTCTCATTGTTAATTACATGTTTTAGTTCCTGTGCTTTTATAATTTTTAACAGTATTTATTATTCTATCTTTTTCTGAACTAGAAAGATTATTCCAAGTAACTGTATTTTGTAACCCCTCCCAAGCTAAATCCGTATATAACGAATTGGTGTTTTGAGAATTATCAAATTCCTTCAGCATGTCTGCTATAGTTTCAACATAATGAGCAGCCATTTGTTCATGTTGCCAGTTTTTATGTCTTCTATAATAGTCATAAATTCCAGGAAAATCATTTATAGATACTTTATAGTTTACAGAACGCAATTTCCTGTACATTTCAGCATGTATAGTTTCATGAATCAATGTTCGTGCCAATCCCAATGCTGTTCTTTGAGAAAGGTTATTTCCATTTAATTTAATCTCAATTATATATTCACCACCATTATCTGTAATAGCATTAACACTATCAGGAAGAGAATCATCAACAGAATACTTTAAATGACTCACTGGAAAGTCACCATCAAACTTTTGCATCATATTTTTAAACCCTGTACTTGAATTTTTTAGTTTATTGTAAACACACTCCGCTTTACCTTCAAGTTTATTAATTATTTGTTCTTCCGTATCAATACAATACCCATCATAGGTTACATTATCATACCCTGGTCCACAATCCATGAGTATTTGCTCTCTCATATATTCAGATTTGTACACTTCATCTCCAGTGTGTGGTGTGTCGCACGAATAACTTGTATAAGTATAGGTTTGTGTTGTTGAACCTAAATATACCGATTTATAGGGTACGTCTGCTACTGTCATACTTCCTTCTACCATGTTTCCATTAGAGTCAACTCGGTAAGATGCTTTATAGTAATCTTGATAATGATGTGTTGTTTCATGAACATAAAGTATTGAAGGAACCTCTGTACAAGGCTGAACTTTTGCTTGGAAAGTTCCATCTTCTTTAGCTCTATTTAATGTGTTTCTTTCTATAGGTAAGTAGTTATCTTTGTTTGATTTTATCAAATATCCTTCTATATAAGCTTCTGAATTCTCTAACTCTCCCTTATCATTAAAATACCTAAATGAACCTGAGAAAGCTCCTAAATTAATAAAATCTATAGGGAGATTTTCTAAACTATAATCATATGCTCTTACCTCTATATATTTAATTATAATAGCGTTGTTTTCTTTATAGACTATTACATAAAAACTAGGGCTGTTAAAACTTTCAGAGGAGTTTTTTAAAGGAGCTATTAGTTCTGTTTTAAATTCATAGAACTCTAAACCATCACTTGTTATAATATTATAGTTGTTCCAGTCAACTGTTAAATTGTTCTTAGTATAAGGAAGGTCTATTAAGTCGGTGTTTATTCTATTTTTAACTTTACTTATAAAGTTGCTTTGTGTTTCTAACAAAGACTCATTTTCACAATTCCACAGAAATAAAGAAATACCAAAGAGAAAAATACCTACTTTGAAAAGGTTACTTATTTTGTTTTTTCTGTTTTTCATATCTGTTAAATTTAAGATTATTAATTCAAATTATTGAGTTACAATTTTTTCGTTTTCATCAGCCGTTTGAGTAGGGATATGAACCACAACGGTCTCCTTTACTTTGATATTATTAAATTTAACAAGAGTAGAGAGGAGAACTCGAACGGTCTTTAGGTAATACCTATTACACGTAATAGTCCTCTCTACTTCTTGCACGACGTTTAGTTGAACTACTTGGAATACCTAGCCACTATGGCTCATTAAAGGAAATAGTTGCAAAACGTCATTAATCATTAATTTTTTAAATATATGAAAAAAGTAAGAGATGTAATTGGGATTGATGTATCAAAAAAGACCATTGACGCCACCTTATACAACAGTAGGCAACATGCGGTATTTTCAAATGATGAAGAGGGATATGAAGAGCTTATCCGATGGAGTAAACGTCATTTAGAAACATCAGAGTATTTTTTCTGTTTTGAAAATACAGGGAATTATTCCTTAAAGCTATCGGTCTCCTTTACTTTGATATTATTAAATTTAACAAGAGTAGAGAGGAGAACTCGAACGGTCTTTAGGTAATACCTATTACACGTAATAGTCCTCTCTACTTCTTGCACGACGTTTAGTTGAACTACTTGGAATACCTAGCCACTATGGCTCATTAAAGGAAATAGTTGCAAAACGTCATTAATCATTAATTTTTTAAATATATGAAAAAAGTAAGAGATGTAATTGGGATTGATGTATCAAAAAAGACCATTGATGCCACCTTATACCACAGTAGGCAACATGCGGTATTTTCAAATGATGAAGAGGGATATGAAGAGCTTATCCGATGGAGTAAACGCCATTTAGAAACATCAGAGTATTTTTTCTGTTTTGAAAATACAGGGAATTATTCCTTAAAGCTATCGGTTTTTTTGTCGTCGCTATCACTTATTTATGTAGAAGAAAGCCCTATGCGAATTAAACGTAGTACAGGTCTTGCTAGAGAGAAGACAGATAAACTAGATTCCTACATGATTGCCCGATTTGGATGGATGTACCGAGAAGAATTAGAACCCAGTAATGTAAAGCCAAAAGAGTTTCAAGAGATTGGTAGGCTTTTAGCTTTGCGAGATCAAATGGTAAGAGACCGTAGTGGTTTAAAATCTACTTTAAAAGAGCAAAAGCATTTGCTTTCAAGTCCGTCAACAGACCCTTGTTGTAAGATATTAGAACGCTCAATAAAGTACATTGACAAGCAAGTATTATCTATAGAGAAACGTATGAAAGAATTATTAAAGACAGATGATAAGTTACAGCACAACTATGAGTTGTTAAGGACTGTAAAAGGAGTAGGTCTGATATTAAGTTGTCAATTACTTTATCATACATCCAATTTTATGAAATTTAATAACTGGCGTTCATTTTCAAGTTATTGTGGAATCGCCCCATTTGAATATAGCTCAGGAAGCTCTATTAGGCGACGAAAACAAAGCCACTATATAGGCGATAGAAAAATGAAGACATTATTAAGTATGGCTGCTGTTTCAGCGATACAGTCTGATCAGGAGTTAAAGAATTATTATCACAGAAAGTTAGAGGAAGGCAAACATAAAATGATTGCATTAAACAACGTTAGAAATAAAATTTTAGCACGCAGTTTTGCAGTAATTAAAAGAGGTACTCCCTTTGTAAATATAGCAGCAGTAAATTTCTAAAAAAAAACTTGTTTTTTACCTTGGAATACGTATAACCGTCAGTTACGGGATTAAAGATAATGTTTTCAGTTTAGCACTGATGTTAGCAATTCCGAGTGGATTCGGACGCAGTCGAATCCGCCGTAATTGCGGTTATACATTGTTATATAGCATTATCACTCTTTTTCTTTAAATTACTCTTAAACCCTTTATTTATAATGGTTTTGTGTTTTTGTCTAATGCTAAATAATGCAATAAAATACGACTAAAAGTTAGGTTTGTTATACCTAATGTTGTACCTTAGTATTGCGTTGCACTAGTTTGCATAGCTTAAAACCAGAGTTTTATGTCATCAATAAAAGTAGTTTTAAGAAAAGATAAAATAGATAAAGCAGGAGAAGCACCTCTTTATTTACGTGTAATCAAAGACCGTAAAACTAAATTTATTTCATTAAGTCTAAAATTACAACCTAATGAATGGGATGAAGATAAACAAAAAGTAAAGAAGAATCGTCAAAATTCTACTAGACTTAATGCGTATCTTTCTAAAAAGGTAGCTGATGCAACAGGAGAGGTTGCAGACCTTGAAAGAAAAAACAAAGCCACATCAGCCAGAAAAATTAAAGAAGCCATTAAAGGGAGGCCTTTAACTAATTTTTTTGACTATGCTTATAATCGTTGTGAGCAGTTAAAAGATACCGTTACGCTATCTACTTACAGAAGTTACAGAAACAATATAGAAAAGTTTGAAAGGTTTATAGGGCATCGTGAATTAATGTTTGATGATATTACAGCTACTACCTTAAAGGATTATGCAGCATATTGCAGTTCAAGGCTAGGTAATAACAATACAACTATTAATTACGCTTTCAGAATCCTAAATCTAATGTTTAGAGAAGCAAAGAAAGAAGATTTAATCTCCAATGAGCTTGTACCTTTTACAAAGTTTAAAGTAAAGAAAAACAAGACTACAAAGCGTTATTTAAACACAGAACAGTTTGAAGCCTTTATCAATTTAGAAGTACCACAAGAACATAAAGCACAAGTTATTAAAGATATGTTTATCTTTTCTGTTTTTTCTGGTGGGTTACGATTTGGTGATATTATTGAACTACAATGGAAACATTATGATAGCAAAAACCTTAGAATTACAAAGACGATAAGAAAAACGAAAAGACAGCACAGTATTAGAATAGGTCAAAAAGCGGTTGATATTTTAGAGAAATACAGAACCCAAGACCAAAAGCAAAACGATATAATTTTTCCTTTTGCTAAAGTTGATGAGTTGTATTTTAAAGACAGAGAATACAGAAGCTTAATAACTAGCAGAGCAATTTCATTAAGTAATATGTATTTGAGTAGAATGGGAAAAGAATTAGAATTGCCCTTTAATTTATCGTTTCATATAAGCCGACACACCTTTGCTACTAGAGCTTTAAATAATGGTATGCGAATAGAACACGTTTCAAAACTAATGGATCATTCCGATATAGGTATAACCCAAGTATACGCAAAAATAATAAGTAGTGAATTAGATAATGCAGTAGATAAATATATCAATTAAGCTATGACAAAAATAATATTTGATAGTTTTAAAAGCACACTGCAAGAAGTGAGGTTTTTAAATAATATTCTTAATAAAGAAAAAGTTAGTAAGTCAGAATTAATAAAGGGTTTAAATCAAGCAAAAGACTTATTGTTTTCTAGTTACAGTAGTTTAAGTATATTTTCTGAAGTGATTAAAAACGAAGTTTCAATTGGGTATAAAATAGATTTTAATGATAAAAAACAGAAAAATAATATATCTAAAACAGAAGCTAAAGTAATTTATAATGAACTACTAGGGATTATAAAATCGGAACTTGACGAAGGAGTTTTAAAACCAAAAGAATCTTTAATACTAGAAAACCAAATATCGGCAATGGGCTTACATTTAGTTTCAGCTTCAATAGATGAGGACTTTCGGAACTTTAATAATAACTTTAATAATGAGGAGTCAACGCTTAAAGAATTGTCTATTTCATTAAATAAGTATGTTGGAGTTATTGTAAAATACATAGAAGATATTTTGTTGTATGATGTTTTTATAATCTTTGAAAAACCAGACATTGTTTATACTAAAGAAATCTTATTTACGACCGACTACAAAAAAGAATACATAGATAAATGGTTGAATTGTACTGTAACTTTTAATGAATTAAGGAGAAATAAAAGAACAGATCATTGGGCAGAAATATATAAGTTGAATTTAGATTTCGAACATATAGATAAAATCGAAAAACATCAAAAAAAACTCTTTAACGAACGTATTGAATCTGAAATTAGAAGTGCTTTAAATGATTTTGATGAATTAGAAGATGATGTTAAAAAAGAAGCTTTAAATAAAGAAATTAATTTAATTCAAGACTTTTTTAATAGTAATACATCGAAGACCATTGTTAAAAGGCTTAAAAATATTATAAGTTTTTCAAAACCAAAAGAGGTTATTCTAGAGTATGATAATATTTTAAGGGATAGGTTACTGTTAAGTGATTTTAATATTTATTCAGCTGGTAAATCAACTTATTCTTCAGTATTCGTTGCATCTTTTTTTATGAGGTATTTAGATCAATTAAAAGAACATACAAAAGGACTGAATGGAGGTATTGTTCCAGTAAAAGAATTAAAAAAAGATTTTACTACCCTTATACCACAAACTAAAAAACAAGATTATATTTTGCAGTTACTAGAAGATTTAAGTATTACAGTAAATGGTAAGTATGCATTAAGTCCAAAACGTAAAGGAGCTATAAGAGGAGTGGTAGAAGCACTTAGAGAAAAAAATATTGTACAAAACTTAAGCTTAGAAAAGCTAAACAACGCAATAGCTTCTAAAATAGATCTAGAGTTAAAATCTAAACTTGACTGGTCTAAAACTTCAGATGATTACAAAATGAAAACATTCAAATACATAGAAAATAAACCATTTCAAAAAGAAACATAAGGTCTTAAAAGGTTAAATAAGGTCAACCTTATAATAACTAAAAACAGGTGCAATCTTGCGGTATAATTTCAAAATATATCAGCAAATGAGCGCAATTATTTTAACAGAACAACAGTACAAAGACCTTGTAAGTCGTTTAGACGAACTAAACAAAAAACTAGAAAAACAAAACCAAAAACCTCAAAATACTTTTTTAGATAACCAAGAGTTTATCCAGCTAATGAATATTAGCAAAAGAACAGCGCAAACTTGGAGAGACGAAGGTAAAATATCATTCTCTCAAATAGGTAGTAAAATTTACTATCAAATGAGCGATGTACAAAAGCTATTAGATAAAAACTACAACAAAGCATTTAATAGTAGAAGGTAATTAAGTTGTATGATACATTAAAAATAAAGTATCAAGTAACCCATTTACCTAAAGAAGTTATAGAAAGTACTGAACAATCTTTTATATGGAAAGGATTAACTTGGAATCCTACTTTTAACGATGCAACTCAAAAAGTAAACGGTTACAAAACCAGAGTAAACAATTTAGATTTACGCTTAAAAGGAAATACTATATTTTGTAATAACTCATTACAAAAATGGTATATGGGTAATAATTACGAGCCTTTTACCTACATAGAAGTAGTAAAAGCAATAAAAAAATTAAACCAAATACTACCTTTTAATGTGTACGAAGCTAAAGTGATTCTTTTAGCAGTTGGTATAGTTATAGAAGCAGAAGCAAAACCAATTCTAAATACTTGGTTAAGTCTAAATGGTAAAACACCAATACCAATGCTAGGTGCAAATAAACAATACGGTAAAAAATTCTATCTTACAGATTATAACGTAAAAGGCTATGATAAAACGTATGAGGTTAAAACGCATGACCGTAAAAAATTAAACAGGCAACTATTTCGATTCGAGTTAGAAATCTATACACGTAACTTAAATAAGCGTAAAAACGCTATAGGTATTTATAGTGTTAAAGACTTGATAGATAAATACAAATATCAAATGTTACTCGATGAGTTACAGAATAAGTATGAAAAAATAGATAAACAACAAGCTATTTCATTATCACAGCTTACTAATAAAGAAAAAGAAATACTAGCCTTGTTTCAAAATCAAGAAATATTACAACAGTATAAAGAAGATCATTACGAGAGTTATCGAAAAAAAAGAACCACTTACAATAAAATAAAAAAACAATCTAATAGTCAGTTTTTAAGTCATATAAAGCAAAAATTAAAAGCAAGTGTACAAGTCCTTTTTAATACTTGTAATATAACCTAAAACAAGGGTAAAAAGTAAATATATTAACTAGTAAAAGCATATCAATTTATATTTATATTTTTACCTCTAAAATTGAAAATAATAAATGAGCCAAAATATACTACAGTACGAATCTAAAGTGTGGTCTACTGCCGACCTTTTAATTGGTGCAGGAATTAAGCAATCAGACTTCCCAAAATATATGATGCCTTACTTTGCAATGATAATGTTGGAAAGTAGATTAGTTAGGCATTACAAAGAGTTATTAAAAGACTTTGATGCAGAAACCATTAAAGATATTGAAAATATAGACGACTTTTTAGAAGAGTTTAAAGATTACAATATTGGGTACAATGATTTAGTAATTAGAAGCCAAAAAACATTAGCTGAAATATGCAGAAACGATAAAACTTTTGACAACGATTTTGATGCCTACTTAAAAGCATTCGACCCAGAAACTAAAGAGTTATTAGGTGTTGATAGAGGGAATACAGAAGAGAAGTATTTAGATATTTCAGGAGTTAGTGGTCAACTACGTAAAAAAGATATTCTTTTTGATACCGTAAAAAAATGGAGTGAGATTGATTTAACACCTTTCAATAACTCGGATATAACAACTTTAGAAGAACACATAAAACGTAAATGGGCTGATATTTCTGCCGAAACTGCTGGAGAGCAATATACACCTGATGATATTATATCCTTAATTTCAGAAATTATATTATCTAAAATTGAAGATAATAACGAGTTTTTAACCATATACGACCCAACCTGTGGTGGTGGTAACTTGCTATTTGGTGTAGAAGATAGAATAAAAGAAAAGTTCAACAGACCAACAAAAACATACGGTGAAGATTGGAGCGATAGTTTATACGCTTTAGCAAAAATAGAAAGTCGTTTTCGTAATGATTCAGATATTAAGTATGGTAACACACTTACTAAAATTCATTTTATTGAAAAGCAATTTGATGTCATTGTAGCAAATCCACCTTACGGTGTAGATTGGAAAGGCTATAAAAAAGATATTGAAAATGATACTACAGACCGTTTTCACGCTTTGCCTTCCATTTCAGATGGTCAGTTTCTGTTTACGCAGCATATATTATCACAATTAGATACTAAAGGATTATCAGTAGTTGTACATAACGGTTCAACGTTGTTTAGTGGCGATGCAGGTAGTGGTGAGAGTAACATTCGTAAATACTTCTTTGATAACGATTGGGTAGAAGCTATTATACAAATGCCAACAGATGAATTTTTCAACACAGGTATTTATACGTACCTATGGATATTCAACAAAAACAAAGCCGAAGAACGCAAAGAAAAAGTAATACTAATTGATGGTAGTAACTTTTGGGAACCATTAAAAAAGAGCAAAGGTAAAAAGCGCAGAGAAATGGTTTTTGATAACAGAAAAACCATTGTAGATACCTTAACCGATTTTAAAGATACTGAACACGCAAAGGTATTTGATAAGTGGCATTTTTATTATAATAAACAGGCTATAATGCTAACCAATGTAGATGAAAATGGAAAGACTTTTGAAGACCAGTTACCAATTAAGAAAAACAAACAAGGTGAAGAAATTAGAGCTAAATCGATAAAGTTAAATCCTACTAAAATAACGCAAGTTTTAGAGGAAGAAACAATTGAGCTTACAGACTTTGAAATTACATCTTATGATGCTTCTAAATATAATTCTTTAATAGAATATTATACCGAAGGTTTAAAACCATTAATTGATAGTATAGACTATAAAGAAGCAGACTTAAAAGTATTTACAGCCAAAACAAGCTATTATTTTGATGAAGATAAAGAAACAATTATTGAAGTTTCTAAAAATGAAGATGGGTCATTGAGCGAAGTCGAAATGGGTTGCGGTAAAATAGTAGTAAAAGCATCTTATAAAAAAGCTACTAAAACTAAAGAAGCGCGTATTGAAATTTCTGTGGAGTTAACACCTGACTATGAGAAAGATTATGAAATAATTCCTTACAATCCTAACGAGGTAGAAAACCATCAAAACATTGCCGATTTTATGGCAAAATACATTACAAAGCCTTTTGATTACATAGAAAATACAATTGGTGTTGAGATTAACTTTAATAAAGTCTTTTACAAGCCAGAACAGTTGCGTTCATTACAAGAAATCACATCAGATTTAGAAGAATTAGAAAGTGAATTAAAGAAAATCGAACAGGCATTAACCCACTAAAACTGTCATCCTGAACTTGTTTCGGGATCTCAAAAATTATGAAACAACACTTAAAAAAATACAATAATTATAAAGATTCTGGTATTGAGTGGTTGGGTGAAATTCCTGAACATTGGATATTGGGAAGAGTAAAAGATTTAGTTAAAATAAAAGGTGGTCAAGATCAAAAAAAAGTTTTGAATCACAATGGTAAGTATCCTGTTTATGGTTCAGGTGGTATTTTTGGTAGAGCTGATAAATATCTTTACAATAAAACTTCAGTTCTTTTAGGAAGAAAAGGTACTATAGACAAGCCACTTTATGTTGATATCCCATTTTGGACAGTAGATACAATGTATTATACTGAAATTTTTAAAAACACAAATCCTAGGTTTTTCTATTATCGTTGTACTTGTATATCTTTTGATTTGTATCAATATGGCTCTGCAATCCCTAGTATGACACAAGGGGATTTAATCAATATAAATTTTGCTATTCCACCCCTAAAAGAACAAACTCAAATAGCCAACTATTTAGATGCTAAAACCACAGCTTTAGACAAAAAAATAAACTTATTAAAACAAAAAATAAAACACTATAAAGCCTACCGTAAATCTTTAATTAATAGTGCCGTTACCAAAGGTTTAGATAAATCGATAAAATTAAAAGATAGTGGTATAAATTGGATAGGTGAAATTCCAGCACATTGGGAGATAAAAAGAGTTAAAGATATATTTTCAATTAGTCGTGGTAGAGCTATTGGTAAAACAGAGTTGATGTCAAATGGTAAATATCCTGTTTACTCTTCTCAAACTAAAAACAAAGGTGTTTTAGGTTATATAAATACTTATGACTTTAATGCAAATTTATTAACCTGGACTACTGATGGTGTTAATGCTGGTACAGTTTTTATAAGAGAAGGTAAATTTAATTGCACTAATATATGTGGTACGTTAATACCAAAAAAGCATCCAAAACTATCTCTCGACTATATGGCTTTTGCAGTTCAAGAGAGCACACAACATAATAAACGTATAGATACAAATGGTGCTAAAATAATGAGTAATGAAATGGCGGTTATTGATATCGTTTTCCCACCAATTGAAGAACAGATTAAAATAGCTAACCATATTAAGTCAAAAACAGAGATTATTTCTAAAGTGGTAAATAACATAGAAACCCAAATCAATACCTTAAAAGAATTACGTAAAACCCTAATTAATGAGGTTGTAACGGGTAAAGTAAAAGTAACAGCATAATTTTATGGACGAACTAATACTACAAGATAAATACTTAATGAGCTTCTTTACCAATCCTACCAATGGTTTAGGGTATAAAGAAGTAAAAGCTAATACAGTATCAAAACTTCATTTTGTTGTTGAAGATTTAAAAGAGTTCATTAGCGAAACTACTTTAAATAAAAAAGCATACAGAACATTATTAAAGAAATTTAATAATAACGAAAAAGTGCTACTTCAAGAATTTCAAGAGTTTTTAAACAAACGTATTGGTGAGTCTATGAATATGGCATTATTTATTAATAATAATAAATCTGTCACATTCAAAGGGGTTAAAATTAACCTCTTCTATCCAAGTGGTAGCATCACGCACGGTGATAAATTATTTGAAGAAAACATATTTTCTGTAGTACAAGAATTACCATATATGTACCATTATCAAGGTAAAAAACAGTTCAGTTTTAGACCAGATATTACCTTTTTTGTTAATGGTATATTTTTAGGGTATTCAGAGCTAAAATCAAATTACAATAATCAAACTGCTAGTAAAGATGGTAAAACTAAAATAGCAAACGATTACCAAAAAGCAGTAACTAATTATTTAGAAATAGCAGATGGTAATGATGTAGATAAAAGTATTCGCAAAGACTTTTTAAAAATATTTGAAAAGGCAATACATATAACAACTACAGATGTTCAAGATACGTTTATTATTAGAAACATAGGTAATCACTTTGATACCATAAAAGCTAAAGTTGAAGATAAATCCTTTGATTTTGAAGAGTATAAAACTAAAGTCGCTTACGATTTAAAATCATATCCAGTACTAAACAGAGAAGCCAATAAGCAAGAACGTTTTGAAGAAGTTTTTAAAGCCTTGTACGGCAAAAAAATGATTGAGCGTGAGATATTGTATTACAACTTTATTGAGCGTGAATTAATAAAATCAGAAAAAGGAAAACAAAAAGAATACAAGCATAATGATGGTAGGCTAATAGCACCAAGACCAAAACAAAAATTCGGTGCAGATAAAATCATTAGCAAAATTGATGAGTTTTTAGAACACGAAGACGAGCCAGATTATTTCATAAATAAACTACGCCAACAACTAACTGAAAAAGGTTTAGGAGCTTCACAAATTGAAGAATTAATTAATAAAAGGCAGAAGTATCAAAACAACAAAAACGTCTATTCATTACTATTGCAATATGCAGCAGGTTTTGGTAAAAGTAACATTATAGGTTGGTCATCTTTAATGTTGAAAGATTTACGTAAAAATGATGAGTTTGTCTATGATAAAATAATGTTGGTTGTAGATAGAGTTCAATTACGCGATCAGTTAGATAGTAAAATGTATAATATGAATATTGCTAATAGTATGTTCATAGAGGCTAATAGTAAAAAATCATTTTTAGAAGCCTTAAATACAGATAAACGTATTGTTGTAGTCAATCTTCAAAAGTTCAATTCAATAAGAGAGTTTTTAGATGATGAAGTAGTAAAGACATTATCAACTTTGCGTATTGCTTTTTTAATTGATGAAATACACCGTTCTAATAGTGGTACACAGCACGAAGAAATGGTATCGTTATTTGATGAATTACAAAATAGCTTCGATTCTAATAAAGAATATAAAAAGGAATACAAAAAGAAAAACCTAATCATAGGTTTTACTGCTACACCAAGCGATGTTACTTTAGCTCGTTTTGGGGAGTATAATAAATATGCCGAAGCT
Organism: Tenacibaculum sp. A30; assembly: GCF_051200845.1. Taxonomy (NCBI): domain Bacteria; kingdom Pseudomonadati; phylum Bacteroidota; class Flavobacteriia; order Flavobacteriales; family Flavobacteriaceae; genus Tenacibaculum; species Tenacibaculum sp. A30. The sequence continues at coordinate 979,710 of NZ_CP195160.1, read as the reverse complement.
GAAAAAATATGGGTTCCGTTCGATAGTTATACAATGAAAGAAGCTATTGAAGATGGTTATATTTTAAACCCAATTAAAGGTATTGTTCCGGTATCAGCTAAAATGTATTTTGAAAAGCCAGATGATGCAACAGAAGGTTTTGAGGGAGATACAGGGTATTATGAGCAATCATTACCTGATAATCCAGATGCTGGTGTTGATGCTAATGGTAAGAAATACAGAATTAGTAAAAAGAACATTTACGAGAACGAAGAACGTATTGAAGCTATTTCAAAGTTTGTTGCCAAACGATTAGTAACTGCGGTTTATCACAATATTCGTGGTACAGCAAAAGCAATGTTTGCAGCTTCTTCTATCAAAGCAGCTATAAAATATCGTAAGTATATACAGCAGTATTTTAATGAGTTAGTAGAAGAAAAGAAATATGAACGTTTTAAAGATGCACCAATCTATATAGTGTATAGTTCAGATGGTCAAAAGTATGAAAGCGCAACAACGCTAAACGGTGGTTTATCAGAAGCCAAAGTATTACAAAATTTTGCTATTAAAAAGAATGGTTTAATCATAGTAGTAGACAAACTACAAACAGGTTTTGATGAACCTAAATTACATACCTTATTTTTAGATAAAGAGATTAGCGGTATCAATGCGATACAAACAATTTCAAGAGTTAATAGAACAGCAGGTAAGTATAAAAAGGATTGTAAAATTATTGATTTGTCTTACAAGAATGTAAATGTTAATAATATAAAACAGGCGTTCGAGCATTTCAGTAATGTTGTAGTAAGTGACTTTGACCCATTAGGGCAAGAACAACTATTACAAGAAATATACGAGGGCTTAAATCAAGATAATATCTTCAAACAACATTTTCAATCCTTTAAACTTTATCAACAAGGAAAGAAAGAAGATATACAGCCTATTCAAGATTTTGAAAATACAGTTACTCAATTTGTAAGAAAACAACCAGAAGAAGCTAAAAAGCTAAAGCATAACATTAATAAATATTTCAAAATATTAAATCTAATAGCATTTGTAATAGAAATTGATGATAAGTATAGCGAAGAGCATTTTACAAGATTTTGGCAAAAATTCAGTATTCTTTATAACACCTTAAATGGTACAACAGTGTTGATAGATGATGTTGAAGTATATTTTGATAACAGAATAGGTATAGTTGCACCACCAGAAGAAAAAGAAAAGAAAGAGCGTACTTCAGAGGTAAATGAGCCAAGTGGAACTTATGGAGGAAAGCAATATAAATTTGATATTTTAGCAGTAATAGAAAAACGTAATGAAGAGGAAGAAGAAGTAGAAGCCTTAATAGTAGATTTTCAAAACAAAATAGAAGCCTTTTTTGAATATGTAAATAAGGAAGGTGCTCGTTTAATTGCAAAAATGAAAAGTACTAAAACCGTTTTTGATGAAGACGAAATCTATAAAGACTTTGAAATAATCTATAAAAAATACATCAGAAGAAATCGTAAAACATTAGGTCAATTCTTCATTAAAGAAACAGAAGATATAGTAAACCAACTTTGCGATGATTTTGAGAAAGCACTTTAATTAATTATTTAAAATGGCAAAAAAAGATAAAAGTAACCCTTACAATAGAAAAATTAACAAGCCTATATTTTTCAAAATTCATACACCTCCAGATATATGGCATCATGTATATGGTTTAACTTCTGCAATTGGTTTATTGATTACGGTTGGTATCATTGTCTATAATTACTTTAACCCCAATACTGAAAATAATTTTAATTACATTTTAACAATATTAGTTGTTTTATTAGCGTCTGTTTTACTGATGTTTTTAATCAGTGTGATTTATTACGGCAATAGGTTGAAAAAGTATTCGCAAATACCTGCAGATTATAGCTTTTTAAAAGAACAAACTGAACGTCATGATATTATTTTAAATCAATTATGTGAATGTTCACATATTATAACTCATTATTATAGAAATTTAGACTTTTTATTGCAAGACATTATTGATGTTGACGAAAAACAAGTTTCTAATGATAGCTTAATAAATGTAATTAATAAATTCGATTATTTTCTCATTAACATAACCACTAATCTTCAATCATACTTTAGTCAGGTAACCGATGATAATTGTTCCATAACCATAAAGCTCTTAAATTTTAATAATTCAGATGATGGTTCCAAAACGCTTGTTCGTACTTACTTCAGAGACCCAGTTAACTTTAAAAAAAGACGAAATTCAGACACTGTTTGTAGTCCTTGTTCTGTTAATGACAACACTGCTTTTTCAATTATTATGGATTCAAACTATCAGAATATTTATTTTTCAGAAGATAATTTACCTGATCTATATGATATACATCAATATAAAAATCCAAATCTAGATTGGTATAAATATTATCATAGTACTTTAGTTGTTCCAATATCCATTGTAACGGGAGCTAATAGTCGCAGTATATTAGGTTTTTTATCGGTAGATAACTTTAAAGGCGGTTTAGCCACAAATAGTAATAAGGAATATTTGTTTTTTGTGGCAGATTTATTATATTTAGCTTTCAGTAAATTTAATAGTATTATTGAATTAGCTAAAACTAAAAACTTAACAAATGAAAAAATCGACAGGTACACGAATTGGAATTAGTGTGGATAAATCTTCTGCTGCAAAAAAAGTGGTAATTAGAGATACTGTTTTTAGAAAGGGTTCTGTTTTAAATTCAAATAATAATTTTTACAGAGAAGAGAAGGTATCAATAGGGTTTAAAGTGAGGAGGTAAGTCAATTAAATAATTCTCCCCACAAAATAAAACCCAGTTTTTTCGTATCTCAAAATCCTCTGTCTTTTATTTTGTTCCGCTTGCCAATGCGCTTGTAGTTTTTGGTTGCTAAGTCTCACACAGCATATTACTTGTTTTATTTAAACGTTTATATTTTAATAAATAAGTACAATAAAAAAGTAAAAAGCTGTTGCCAACGCTCACACCAAAAACTACCCAAAGCTATGTTTACATAACAGGTAGTTATAGCCCTCTTTCGTAAACTACAGGGTCTATAACCTAATTATGTAAAATAGCCGCTATTCCAACGCTCAATTTACAACTACAAAGAGTAATTAGTTATCTCATTCAAGCTGCACAAAACCATCGTTAAGTCCAAGTATTCCTTACCTCAAGTCTTTGTTTGTTTCATTTCGTTAACAAATATCATAGTCCACTTTTCCCCACCACCCAAGTCAGCGGTTATAAAAAAATAGGTTTATAAAGTGTAGTGCTACGCCATAGCATATTCCTTTTTATCGTACCTCAAAAAAGCAATAAGCTATTGTCTAAAAGTCCTGTATAAGTAGCTTTTTTAAATGCTGTTTTATCAAACAACTATTTAAAACGCTACCCATACAATCGCTACATCCAACGCTCAATTTTGCAATAACCTATTTTTTTAAGAGTTTATACCCCAAAAAGTATAAAACAATAAACTAAAAACAAATTAAGATGATTACAAAAACTATTCAAATCACAGAAGTTACAGTAGAGGAATTAGCAGATGAGGTAGCAAATAAATTAATGCTTAAAATTGAAAACTACCTAAAAGAGTTATCTAAAAAGAAAAATGATGAAATACTTACAAGACAGGAAGTAGCCGATTACTTAAAGATAAGTTTTGCAACAATATACTCTTGGAATAAACACGGTATTTTAAATCCAATTCGTATGGGTAACAGAGTTTTTTACAGAAAACAAGACATATTAAATGTTTTAGAACAACAAAAAATAAATAAAAAAAAGTAGCAAATGTATGTGGCTGCAACAGCCAACGCGTAAGGCTATAAAGGTCAAGCCCTGCGGGTTTTAAATAAAACTTTTTAATAGCCTTTTCTATTTTATCAAATATTTTTACTCAAAAAAACTTTTATCCAAAAACCTTGACAGCCTTATCCACGCCACAATAATAGAAGCTATCATTTTTTTCTTTTCAAAAAAATAATGGTGCGAAGCGTAGCGAAGCAATTTTAAATTGGATAGCTATGTCAACTTTTGAACTGAAAACCCACCAAATCGGAAGAACCTACTCGAACCCTCATTTTTTTATCCTAAACAAAGGACTTAACAGCGGAAAACCTCTTTCAAATCCTTGTCCTAACTGTTTTGTAGTAATCACAAAAACCGAAACAGATAAAAACACGCTTTTTCATTTATCTATGATGTTGCAAATAGGCGGTTTTTACGCTTATTATTTAAAGGGTAGTGTTATTCCGTTTATTTCTGTAGATGATTGCAGAAACACGCTTAAAAAAAGTTTAAAATCTACTTCAAACATAAACGACCAGATGCAAAAGCATATTAAAGCGGTTGAGGTTATCAGTAAAAAAGAAAAGGAGCTACAAAATGTCATTGATAAAATGGCAGTTTTAAAGGTTGCATACATTCGTAATTGTTTCAAACTAATGCAAACAAAAGAAGCCTAATGCAAAGGCATCTCACAAGCCTAAAACAGTAACAAAATGGCATAATTCTCGTTATATTAGTAATGAAAACAAGGTTTAAAAGCAATGTCAAGTCCGTACCAAGTCCGAACAAGTATTAATTTTAAATAGTAATAAAAATGGGAAAGATTTCACAAGGTATTTTAGGAGGATTATCAGGTAAAGTAGGTAATGTTATAGGTGGTAATTGGAAAGGTATTGACTATATCAGAATAAAACCATCTAGTGTAGCAAACCCAAGAACTGAAGGGCAAGTAAATCAACGTAATAAATTTACTATCACGTTGGAATACTTACAAGCAAACAAAGATTTTGTAAAAATTGGTTACAAGTCTTTTGCAACAAAAAAAACAGAGTTTAATGCAGCGATGTCTTATGTGTTAAATAATGCGGTAGGAGGTACGGCACCTAACTTTACGATAGATTATTCATTAGCTCTTTTAAGTAGAGGTTCTTTATCAGGTGTTTTAAATGGTATAACAGATTTAGCAACACCAGGACAAGTGGATTTTGGTTGGGGAGATAACTCGGCAGAGGGTAACGCAAATGCAACAGATAAAGTAATGGTGTTGGTTTACAATCCAAGTAAAAAAGAATCTGTTTATATTTTAGATGGTGCAGACAGAACAGCAGGTTCTCAATCGGTAACAATTCCAAATACCTATGCAGGAGACACAGTAGAGCTATTTATGGCGTTTGTTTCTGCAGATGGTAGTCAAGTATCAAATAGTGTGTATTTAGGCTCTGGTACGGCTGCTTAATAACTTTAAGTTTAAATACATTTTGAAAATCGTTTTTATTAATTTAGAAGCGGTTTTTTTATACCTTTAGATCACTTCTAATTATAGGTTAAAATGTTATACCTATGTTGTACCTTTTTTAATTAAATCTATTAATCCTCTTTATTTATAGGGGTTTGTTGAGTTAATTAATATAATACATTGTTGTAACACGTTTTTTTATTTCCACTTTCATTATTTAAATCCGATATTTCCGTTCATAATTAAGTCAAAATTGCACTCAATATTCCGAGAATAGCCGTTATTAGTAACATAATTCCTGAAAATCGCCTCAACTTATTTGACTTCCCTTTTAATTTTTCATTTTCTCCCTCAACTTTCCATTTTAGTTTGAACATTGAGTTAAGCATTAATTCGTATGATGAAAAAGAGAAAGGATTTAAAATCGGAAATAATGGATATTTATTTTGGTCAGCAGAGTAATAAATCCAAAGATTCATATAAATCGCAATTCCAAACGAAAAGAAGCTCAAAGCAAATCCAATAAAAATTATTCCGAAAACAATGTCATTCATAAGTATTTGAGTGGTTTTTCAAATGTGTTACAACTAGTTTATATACGTAATAAAATTACTATTACACGGCTTATCTAGAAGTATATGCAGAATTTTTAGCAATTTTATTCTTTTTCAATTTGAGAGCTAAATATATTAAAAAAACCTAAGTGGTTGCTTAGGTTTTTTATTTTTAGTGTTTTTATACTGTTTTGGTATATGACTTTTTAGTTTTAAAATTATTTAACGGCAATAATGGCACTTGCAGGTCCTGTTAAATGCATCATTCTGGTGTCGTATTTAGAAAAATCAATATCACGAGCTAACTTCATAAAATTTCCTATCTGAACACCAGACATTCCATGTATAAATTCTCGGAGCCTGTTTTCATCGGCATAAATCGCTTCAAAAAGCGGTTTACCACCGTTTTTTGTTTCATTCTGTGGTTTTCCGGTTAGTAAAGCTTCTTCTAAATTGTTCCAAAAAGGATACAATCGGTTGTTAGACATTTCTAAAATACCACCGATGTAACTGGGTTTGTTTTTGTCTAAAAATAAGTTAGAGTCTTCAGAATTGCTATAGGTTGCATTTTCTTTTAATCCAGAACTATTTAAAAAACCTAAGGCAACCAGGGTGTCAAGAAAATCGAAAAGAGATCTGTCATGAAGATTGAGTTTCTCTTGGATTTCTTTTCCTGATAGTTCACCATTGGCTAAATGTGTAAACAAGCCCATTTTAAAAGCGGTAAGTAATGTTTTGGAAGCCCAAAATTCCATACCTACTTCCATAATTCTTGAGGGTGTAATTTGATTTTAAGTAGTAGAGTTCATAGTTTAGAAGTTGTAGTTAATAATTTAGTTAAGCTCAATTATTAGGGATTAATCAAACTATTTTATGAATGAGGGAAAATCAAGGGAATAAAAAAATCCCAAGTACTTTAGTGCTCGGGATTTTTATTTTTTAATTATCTTCGTCTATTTCTGTTCTAGACTCTTTAGGTTTTTCGCCTTTTTCTATTTTGATGAGTAGTTTTTGATCTTTCTCATCTAAATCCATAAAAATAGAATCTCCTTCGTCTAGTTTTGAGTTCACAATCTCTTCAGCCAAAGCATCTTCAATATATTTTTGAATCGCTCTTTTTAAAGGACGTGCTCCATATTGCTTGTCAAAACCTTTATCGGCAATATAGTCTTTAGCTTTTTCACTTAAGGTAAGCTTGTAACCTAAATCGTCAATACGTTTTAGTAACTTGTCTAATTCAATATCAATAATCTTATGAATGTCTTCACGCTCTAATGAGTTGAAGATGATAACATCATCAATACGGTTTAAGAATTCAGGTGCAAACGACTTTTTTAAAGCGTTTTCAATCACGCTGCGTGCATTGGCATCTTCTTGTTCCTTTTTAGAGGTAGTACCAAAACCAACACCGCCACCAAAGTCTTTCAACTTACGAACACCGATGTTAGAAGTCATGATAATCACCGTGTTTCTAAAATCGATTTTACGACCTAAGCTGTCCGTAATATGTCCGTCATCTAACACTTGTAATAACATGTTGAACACATCTGGGTGTGCTTTTTCAATCTCATCTAATAAAATTACCGAGTAAGGCTTACGACGTACTTTTTCGGTTAACTGCCCACCTTCTTCGTAACCTACATATCCTGGAGGCGCACCAATTAAACGAGAAATCGCAAATTTTTCCATGTATTCACTCATGTCAATTCTAATAAGAGAATCTTCAGAGTCAAATAACTCACGAGCTAATACTTTTGCTAATTGCGTTTTACCAACACCAGTAGAACCTAAGAAAATAAACGAACCAATTGGTTTGTTCGGGTCTTTTAATCCTACACGGTTTCTTTGAATTGCTTTTACCACTTTAGTAACCGCTTCTTCTTGACCAATTACCTTACCTTTAATTAATTGAGGTAACTCTGCCAATCGACTACTTTCAGCTTCGGCAACACGATTTACAGGGATTCCTGTCATCATCGATACTACTTCGGCAACATTGTCTTCAGTAACCGTTTCACGGTGTAATTTAGAATCTTCTTCCCATTGATGTTGAGCAGATTCTAAGGCTGTTTCAATATTTTTTTCGTCATCACGAAGCTTAGCAGCTTCCTCATATTTTTGTCCGCTAACTGCTTTGGTTTTACGATCACGAATTTCTTCAAGTTTAGACTCTAACTCTAAAATTTGTTGAGGTACTACGATGTTTGTAATATGAATTCTCGATCCAGCTTCATCCAACGCATCAATTGCCTTGTCTGGTAAAAAACGATCGGTCATATAACGGCTCGTTAATTTTACACAAGCTTCAATAGCTTCATCAGTAAAGGTAACATGATGATGTGCTTCATATTTCCCTTTGATGTTGTGTAAAATTTGAATAGTTTCTTCTACTGTGGTAGGATCAACAATTACCTTTTGAAAACGACGTTCTAAAGCTCCGTCTTTTTCAATATTTGTTCTGTATTCATCTAGAGTAGTGGCACCAATACATTGAATTTCTCCTCGTGCTAAAGCAGGCTTTAACATGTTAGATGCATCTAACGAACCTGTTGCTCCACCAGCACCTACGATGGTGTGAATTTCATCAATAAAAAGAATAATATCATCGTTCTTTTCAAGTTCATTCATCAACGCCTTCATACGCTCTTCGAACTGACCACGGTACTTCGTTCCTGCAACTAAGCTAGCCAAATCTAAAGAAACGATACGCTTGTCGAATAAAATTCGAGACACTTTTCTGTCAACAATACGCAACGCTAATCCTTCTGCAATGGCAGATTTACCAACTCCTGGTTCACCAATTAGCATTGGGTTGTTCTTTTTTCGTCTACTTAAAATTTGAGAAACGCGTTCTATTTCTTTTAAACGACCAACTACAGGGTCTAACTTACCTGCAATGGCTAAAGCTGTTAAATCACGCCCGAAATTGTCTAAAACAGGTGTTTTAGATTTCTTTACTTGCTTGCCTTTTTGAGGTTGTTGCCCATAAGGATTTGTTTTATCATCAGCAAAATCATCTTCAGAAGGCGTTTCACTTATAGGAGAGATGTACGTGTCGTCATCAACATGTAACTCTTTGTATAAGCTTTTTGCTTGCTCGTAATCTACATCATACTTTTGAAGTAGTTTTGTTGTAGGGTCATTTTCGTTACGTAAAATACATAATAATAAATGAGCAGTGTCAATAGCATTGCTTTGATATAATTTAGCTTCTAAAAACGTTGTTTTTATAGCTTTCTCTGCTTGTCTTGTAAGGTGTAAACTCTTTCTTTGAGAGTTTGCTATAGATGGGGTTGTAGGGTTTAACTTCTCTAATTTATTGCGAACTAAATCTAAGTCTACATCGAAAGTAGTTAATATTTCGATGGCTTTCCCGTCACCTTTCCTTATCAAACCTAACAATAGATGCTCTGTTCCGATAAAGTCATGACCTAGTCGTAAGGCCTCTTCTTTACTGAAAGTGATTACATCTCTTACTTGTGGTGAAAAATTATCGTCCATAAATTTATTTTCTGTCTTTGTAAAGTTAGTAAGTTTTTTTCTTAAAAATTACAAAAAAGGTGCCAATAGTTTTTAACTGACATTATGACGAGTAAAATAAGCGTTTTTAATGTTTAAAACCTCGTGAAATTGTTAATAAGTATCTTAAAAGAATAGGGATATTTTTTGTGTAAAACTGAGGGTTGTAGTATCTTGCAATGTTTTAGAAAATGCGACAAATAAAATTGCATTTTAAAAGTGAGTTTTATCGAGTGTAAAATTCACTTTTTTAACGAAAATAAATACTAATATTTTAAAAGAAAATATATGGCAGATGGCGAAAAGTTGATCCCTATCAACATTGAAGAGCAAATGAAGTCGGCATACATCGATTATTCAATGTCGGTGATAGTATCTAGAGCATTACCAGATGTAAGAGATGGTTTAAAACCAGTACACAGAAGAGTGTTGTTTGGAATGCATGAATTAGGAATAAAAGCTACAGGAGCATATAAGAAATCTGCAAGAGTTGTAGGAGAGGTGTTAGGTAAGTATCACCCACATGGAGATACTTCGGTGTACGACTCTATGGTGCGTATGGCACAAGACTGGAGTGTGCGTTACATGATGGTTGATGGACAAGGGAACTTTGGTTCGGTTGATGGTGATAGTCCAGCAGCAATGCGTTATACAGAGGTACGTATGCAAAAAATATCAGAAGAAATGTTATCTGATATTGAAAAAGATACGGTAGATCACAAGTTAAACTTCGATGATACTTTACAAGAACCAACGGTTTTACCAACACGTATTCCTAATTTATTAGTAAATGGTGCTTCGGGTATTGCAGTAGGTATGGCAACAAACATGGCGCCACACAACTTAACAGAAGTTATCAACGGTACTGTTGCTTATATAGACAATCGTGATATCGAAATTGATGAGTTAATGCAACACATCAAAGCTCCTGATTTTCCTACAGGGGGAATTATCTACGGGTATGACGGTGTAAGAGAAGCGTTCCATACAGGACGTGGTCGTATTGTAATGCGTGCAAAAGCTACGATTGAAGAGGTAAAAGGTCGTGAGTGTATCGTAGTAACAGAAATTCCTTACCAAGTAAATAAAGCAGAGATGATTAAGAAAACTGCTGACTTGGTAAACGAAAAGAAATTAGAAGGAATTGCGAGTATTCGTGATGAATCTGACCGTAAAGGAATGCGTGTTGTGTACGTATTAAAGCGTGATGCAATTCCTAATATTGTTTTAAATAAGTTATTTAAATATACACAGTTACAAACTTCGTTTAGTGTAAACAATATTGCCCTAGTAAAAGGTCGTCCTGAGCAGTTAAATCTAAAGCAGTTAATTCACTATTTTGTTGAGCACAGACATGAAGTAATTGTTCGTAGAACAGAGTTTGAATTAAAGAAAGCAGAAGCTCGTGCGCATATTTTAGAAGGGTTGATTATTGCTTCGGATAATATTGACGAAGTTATTGCAATTATCCGTGGTTCGTCAAATGCAGATGAAGCACGTGAAAAGTTAATGGAGCGTTTTGAGTTGACAGAAATTCAAGCCCGTGCCATTGTAGAAATGCGTTTACGTCAGTTAACAGGACTAGAGCAAGATAAATTACGTTCTGAGTATGATGAGATCATTAAGACTATTGCAGATTTAAAAGATATTCTTGCTAATGAACCGAGACGTTACCAAATTATTAAAGATGAATTACTTCATATTAAAGAAAAATATGGTGATGATCGTCGTTCAGTAATTGAATACGCTGGAGGAGATATGAGAATCGAAGATATGATTCCTAACTCTAAAGTAGTAGTTACTATTTCACATGCTGGTTACGTAAAACGTACAAATTTAGACGAATATAAAGTTCAGAATAGAGGAGGTCGTGGACAAAAAGGCGCAACTACTCGTAACGAAGATTTCTTAGAGCACTTATTTGTGGGTACGAATCATCAGTACATGTTATTCTTTACTCAAAAAGGAAAAGTGTTCTGGATGCGTGTGTACGAAGTGCCAGAAGGAGGTAAGAGTACCAAAGGTAGAGCAATTCAGAATTTAATCAACATTGAGCAAGACGATAAAGTAAAAGCATTCTTAGTAACAGGTGATTTAAAAGATGAAGACTATATCAACAGTCACTACGTAATCATGGCTACAAAACAAGGTCAGGTTAAGAAAACTCCTTTAGAGCAATATTCTCGTCCAAGAGCTAATGGTATCAACGCTATTACTATTAAGGAAGGAGATGAGTTATTAGAAGCGAAGTTAACTACCGGAGATAGCCAAGTAATGTTAGCGTTACAATCAGGAAAAGCGATTCGTTTTGAAGAAGAGAAAACACGTCCGATGGGTAGAACAGCTTCAGGAGTTCGTGGTATAACTTTAGCGCATGATAACGATGAGGTAATCGGTATGGTTGCTGTAGATGATGCTGAAAGTGATATTTTAGTAGTTTCTGAAAAAGGATATGGAAAACGTTCTAAATTAGAAGATTATCGTATTACCAACCGTGGAGGTAAAGGTGTAAAAACATTGAATATTTCAGATAAAACAGGTAATTTAGTAGCAATCAAGAATGTAGATGATTCTAACGATTTAATGATTATTAACAAATCTGGGTTAACCATCCGTATGGCAGTAGAAGATTTACGTGTTATGGGACGTGCAACTCAAGGGGTTAAGTTGATTAATATTAAAGATAATGACGATATTGCTGCAGTTGCAAAAGTAATGCATGAAAAAGACGAAGAAGAAAATGGCATAGAAATTGAAAATGAATCAAACGAAAGTCAAGAACAACAATAAATAAATCATAACTAAAAATGAAAAATCAATTTATAGCCCTTTCTTTAGGATTGATGTCGTTAGGGGCAGTGGCTCAAAAATCAGAATTAAAAGAAGCTGAAAAAGCAATTAAAAAACAAGATTTTACTACGGCATTAAGTACTCTTAAAACTATTGAAGGGTCTTTAATGATGAATGGTGAAGACAAGTACAAGTCTAAGTTTTACTTTTTAAAAGGTAAAGCATTAGCAGCACAAAAAGATTACAAAGGAGCAGCAGAATCTTTAAACGCTTTATTTGCAATGAATGAAAGCAAGTACGGAGATGAAGCTCGTCCTATCTTAAATCAGATGATTCAAGAAGTATCAAATAAAGCTGTTGATTTCTATAACAATAAGAAAGATTACAAAAATGCAGCTGAGAATTTTTACTTAACCTATCTTTTAAGTCCTGTAGATACTTCTTTTGCTTACAATGCAGCAGTTTCAGCTACACAAGCTAAAGATTATGATAAAGCTATTGAGTACTACAGAGAGTTACAAAAAATAGGGTACACAGGAATTGAAAAAGAATTCGTTGCTACAGATAAAGCTTCAGGAAAAGTAGAAAGCTTTGGTAATGACAAGGCAAGAAGAGATTTAATGGTAAAATCAGGTGGTTACCTTAAGCCAGATGTAAGATCTTCAGAGTCAAAAACAGCAACCATAGTTAAAAACGTAGCTTTAATTTTAAAAGAGCAAGGAAAAACAGAAGAGGCAATTGCAGCTTTTAAAGATGCTCGTACATCTAACCCTAAAGATCTTAACTTAATTTTAAACGAAGCTCAATTATATGTTGAGATGGGTAAAATGGATAAGTTTGGTGAATTGATGAGCGAAGCAGTAGCTTTAGATCCTGAAAATCCAACGTTATACTATAACTTAGGAGTAGTAAACTTCAATCAAGGTAGAATGGAAGATGCTAAGAAGTACTACGAAAAAACAATTGAATTAAAGCCAGATCATGCAGATGCTTATATGAACTTAGCTGTAGTAATTTTAGATCAAGAGAAAGCGATTGTTGAGGAAATGAACAAGAACTTATCTAACTTTAAAAAGTATGACGAGTTAGCAGCTAAACAAAAAGAAGTTTACAAAGAAGCAATTCCGTTTTTAGAAAAGGCAGATAGCTTAAACAGAAGTATCGATACAGTTAAAACTTTAATGAATTTATATGAAGTTTTAGAAATGAGTGATAAAGCTTCTGAATACAGAGAGTTATACAAATCTATGCAATAAATAATTGTTGTAAGACATAAAAAAAAGCGGAACTAAATTTAGTTCCGCTTTTTTATTATGATAAAAAGTTGAAAAATGTTTAGTCAACTAAACGTTTAATAACTCTTAGTTTATGCGTGTGTTGATGTGTGTCAACATTGTAAATACCACTATGATCCAATTTATCAATACGAACTTTTCCGTGGGCGTGAATAATGTTATAATCGTTCATGATAATTCCAACATGAGTAATAACACCTTCTTCGTTATCAAAAAAGGCTAAATCACCTGGTTCACTTTCTTCAATAAAGCTTAACACTTCTCCTTGAGTTGCCTGTTGTTTAGCGTCTCTAAGAAGGTTGTATCCGCATAATTTATATACGATTTGTGTAAATCCAGAACAGTCGATTCCGAAAGGAGATTTACCTCCCCATAAATAAGGAACATTTAAAAATAAAAAAGCGGTTTCTACAATAGTAGATTTTTCTAATTTATTACCACAAACTTTACCGTCATAAACAAATGAAGTGTTGTTAATGTTTATTTTATTTTCCTTGAATAATGGAAGACGAGCTCCCATAGGAATTGTTGTTAGATTACTATTGTTATCCGTAATAAAATCAATTAACTCACCAGCATACTGCTTTTTTTCTTTTGATAGAAGTGTATGTGTTTCTTCTGAAATTTCTTCGTATTGTTTGTTGTCGATATATCCTTCGTAGCTATCAAAATCTAAACGAATTTTACTCCATTTTTTTGACTTTTCTATAACTTCAAAGTGTTCACCAAAAAGAACCTGACTAACCATTTCCGAAGCATCAGAAGGTTCTAATCGAAGAGGAACAATACTTAAATTACAAATTCCGTAAGACATTGATGGGTTTCTATTGATTATTTATTATTGTTTATTTGAGTGGAAATTGTTTTTCTTGAAGCGACAAAAATAGAAGTCAATTCTTTAGCTTCTTCAATAACAATACTTAATTTAGCTACAAAAGAACGTTTAGATTGTCCTAAACAAGCAGCTCGGTAATTACTACCAACAGATGTTGAAGCTCTAACTAATTGTCCTTTTATGTGATTTCCAAGGTAAGTATTCGGTAATGAAAGAGCAACGTCTACAGCTGTGTGTGCAAATAATCTTGTTCGTTCTAAAAGTTGCTCTTTCATTAATAATTAGTAAATATAATTAAAAACTATACTCTTTCAATTACCATTGCGCTAGCACCACCACCACCGTTACAAATACCAGCAGCACCAATTTTAGCGTTATTCTGTTTTAAAATTGAAGTTAAAGCTATGATAATTCTAGCTCCTGAAACTCCTAACGGATGCCCTAACGAAACAGCCCCACCATTTACATTTACTTGATCAGCTGATAGTCCTAAGATTTTCATATTTGCTAAACCAACTACAGAGAATGCTTCATTTAATTCGAAATAATCAACATCTTCAATAGCAACTCCAGCTTTAGCTAAAGCTTTTGGTAGTGCTTTTGCAGGAGCGGTAGTAAACCATTTTGGTTCGTGAGCAGCATCTGCATATCCTCTAATTTTAGCTAATGGAGTTAATCCTAACTCAGCAGCTTTATCAGCAGACATTAATACTAAGGCAGCTCCACCATCATTAATAGTTGATGCATTGGCAGCAGTTACGGTTCCTTCTTTAGTAAAAGCAGGACGTAAAGCTGGGATTTTATCCATTTTTACGTTTTTGTATTCTTCATCTTCAGAAAAAATGATAGGCTCACCACGACGTTGAGGTATTTCTACAGGAACGATTTCATCTGCAAATTTCCCTTCGCTCCAAGCTTTAGCAGAACGGTTGTATGATTCAACAGCAAAAGCATCTTGGTCTTCTCTAGAAAATTCATATTCAACAGCACACTCATCAGCACAAACTCCCATAGCCACTTGCTCGTAAGCGTCTACTAATCCGTCTTTTTGCATTCCATCTTCCATCTTAATAGGTCCGAATTTAGAACCAGTTCTAGCATGTTGGTAATGAGGAATCATACTCATGTTCTCCATACCACCAGCTACAACGATTTCAGCATCACCTAAAGCAATGGTTTGTGCAGCTAACATGATAGATTTCATTCCCGAAGAACAAACTTTGTTTACAGTAGTGCAAGGTACAGTATCAGGAATTCCAGCAAAAATAGCAGCTTGACGCGCTGGTGCTTGACCTAAACCTGCCGAAACTACATTTCCCATAAAAACTTCTTCAACCATTTCTGGCTTTAAGTTAATTTTATCTAAAGCTCCTTTAATAGCTACCGCACCTAACTTCGGCGCTGGTATAGTTGATAAGGACCCTAAAAAACTACCAATTGGAGTTCTAGCTACTGATACTATTACTACTTCTTTCATTTGTTATATTGTTAATTGTATTCTTTTTGATAAACCTTTTAAAGGGTAGGTTTATTGTATTGAATATGTTGTATTAAGATTTGCTTTGCGAAAATAACCATTTTATAGTAAGTACTCAAATAATAGAGAAAGGTTATATTTACATTTTATAAATATCTAAAATGAACGATTTAATCAATAGGTTATATAAAAACAATACGATAATTTACAAAGTGTTATTGTTTTTAATAACAGTAATAGCTATTGTGTATTTATTTCCGAAAGGAGGGCAGTTTAAGTACGATTTCCCGCAAGGTAAACCTTGGCAGTATGATAATTTATACGCTCCTTTTGATTTTGCTATTCAAAAAACTCCTGAAGAAATTGCAACAGAGAAAAAGGAAATTGAATCAAATTCAAAAAAATATTTCGAAGTTGATACTTCTGTAAAAAATGACGTGCTAAATTCTTTTTCAAAAGATATAAACTCATTAGATTCACTATCAACCTATACTATAAGGGATTTAGTTAAAGAAGGAGAGAGGATTATCGATAAGATTTATACCTATGGTTTTTTAGATGATGCAAGTAATGATAAAGCTCGTATAAATGATATCGTAGTTTTAAGAAAAGGAAATTCGATAGATGATGTTCCCTTCTCAAAATTGATACAATCTAAGGAAATATTAAAGTTTTTACGGTTAAATACAGAAGCGTTTCCGTATTACAAACAAAGAATACTCATAAACTACTTATCGAGCAATTTAAAACCGAACGTAACGTATGATTATAAGTTTAGCGAGAAAGAATTAAATGAGCTTTTAAAAAACATTTCTTATGCAAAAGGAAAAGTATCAAAAGGAGAATTAATTATTTTAAAAGGAGATATTGTTGAAGGAAGAAAATTCAATGTTTTAAAATCGTACGAAGTAGCTTTTAGTTCTCTCATTTGGACAAAATCTAATTACAACTGGATTGTTTTCGGCTATACCATTTTGGTGGCATTTGCGCTTTTGATGTTATTGCTTTTTTTAGAAAAATACAGACTTGAAATTTTTAATGATAACAACAAAGTAACGTTTATCTTCTTCAATGTCTTTTTGATGATTTTGGTACAAACCATGGTGGTAAAGTACAATTCAGATTATTTGTATGTTGTTCCGCTAAGTATTTTGCCAATTGTTTTAAAAGCTTTTTTTGATGCACGTTTAGGGTTGTTTACACACGTGCTTACTGTGTTGTTACTTGGGTTCATAGTGCCTAACAGTTTTGAATTTATTTACTTACACATTATTGCAGGAATTGTAACCATTTTAACGGTATCAGAACTTTATAAACGAGCGAGTTTATTTATGTCAATAGGACAAATTACGTTGATTTACATGCTTACTTATTTTGCATTTTCTATTTTAAAAGAAGGAAATGCAGATAAAATAAATTGGGAGTATTTCGGATTATTTGCAGCTAATGGATTGTTGTCGTTTTTAGCGGTATTCTTCATTTATTTTTATGAAAAACTCTTCGGATTGGTTTCTGATGTCACATTGCTAGAGTTATCGAACACAAACTCTAAGTTATTGAGAGATTTAAATGAAAAAGCTCCAGGAACCTTTCAACATTCTATGCAAGTAGCAAACTTAGCTGAGGCAGCAGCGAATGAAATAGGAGCAAACTCGATGTTAGTTCGTACAGGGGCTTTATATCATGATATAGGAAAGATGGTGAATCCGATGTACTTTACCGAAAACCAATCAACTGGGGTGAATCCGCACAACGATTTGTTACCAGTAGATAGCGCTCGTATTATTTTAGATCATGTAATTAACGGAATAGAAATAGCTAAAAAGAACAAGTTACCAGATAGAATCATTGATTTTATTCGAACACACCATGGAACAAGCGTTACGTATTACTTCTATAAAATGGAGTTAGAAAACAACCCTGAAGTTGATATTAAGAAGTTTCAATACCAAGGACCGATTCCTTTTTCTAAAGAAACAGCTATTTTAATGATGTGTGATGCTGCTGAGGCGGCTTCTAAGAGCTTAAAAAACCCAACAGCACAATCTATAGATCAGTTAATAGATAGGATAGTTGACAAGCAAAAAAACGATAATCAGTTCATAAATTCGGATATTACGTTTAGAGAAATAGAAAAAATAAAAAAAATTATAAAGAATAAGTTAATGAATATCTATCACTTACGTGTAGAGTATCCAGAATAGTGATTTTTTTTCGAAAAAAAGTTTGTAGAAACGTATTTATAGTTATACATTTGCACTCGCAATTTTTAATTCACGCTTAGGCGCAGAATTAAGGAAGGAGAGGTGGCAGAGTGGTAATGCAGCAGCCTGCTAAGCTGTCATCGTTTTTCGATGCCCGGGTTCGAATCCCGGTCTCTCCGCAAAAAAATTGTAGATGACCCAATCGGGGTGTAGCGTAGCCCGGTCATCGCGCCTGCTTTGGGAGCAGGAGGTCGCAGGTTCGAATCCTGCCACCCCGACATACTGGTCGCGTAGCTCAGTTGGATAGAGCATCTGCCTTCTAAGCAGACGGTCACAGGTTCGAATCCTGTCGCGATCACTGGAAGCACAATTAAAATGTGTCAAAACCTTGCAAACTATATGATTTGCAAGGTTTTCTAGTTTTTAGACTATCATATTAAATGGTATAATTTGATACAATTCGGTGACACTTTCGGTGACACCTAATTAAATTTAATTGAGTGTTACCGAATTGGATGTAAGAATCTTGTTTTTAAATAGTTGATTTGATTTTTGTCTTAGGTAATTATTAATTTTTAAGACAGTAACTATGAAAACAAACCAATCATTTAGCCTGCTATTTTGGGCTAGAACTTCAAAGGATAGTGCTTTAAATGCTTCAATTTATGCGAGAATAACCGTAAACGGTAAAAGGATAGAATTTAGTTTGTCTAAGAATATTCTTAAATCAGAGTGGGATTCAAAAAAGGGGAGAGTAAAAGGAAGCAAAGAAAATTCCAGAGTCATTAACAACTACTTAGAGCACGTAAAAGGCCAAATAAATATGGCTTATAACGAGTTGTTACAAGAAGGTAAGCTAATTACTTCAGCATCCATTAAAGCTAGGTACTTTGGCGAAGACACAAAACATTACACAATTAAAGAGTTGTTTGAGTATCACAATACTGTTTCAGAGCATAAACTTAACAAGTATACAATGAAACATTACAAAACAACTCAAAAGTATATCAAGCTTTTTCTAGCAAAAAAATATAAAAAAAATGATGACTACCTAAGAAACCTTAACTATGCTTTTATCGTAGATTTTGAACACTTTTTAAAAGCACATACACCAAACGATCATCAACGAAAGATAAGTAATAATACGGCTATGAAACACCTTCAAAGACTTCGTAAAATGGTGACGATGGCTTTTCACAATGAATGGATTGATAGAGATCCATTTGTAAAATTCAAATCATCGTTTGAAAAAAGAGAACGAGAGTATTTAACAGAAGAAGAATTAAAAAGATTGGTGGAATTTAATAGTTCAATTAATCGATTGAATATTGTTAAAGATTTGTTTGTTTTTAGTTGTTATACAGGAGTATCGTATATTGATATTATGCAGCTGACTAGTGATAATATAATGAAAGGTATTGATGGAGAAGATTGGATAGTTACAAAAAGACAAAAAACAAATACTTCTATCAAGGTTCCATTGTTTGATATTCCCAAATATTTAATAGAGAAATATCGTGATCATCAAAGAACAGCTTTTTCCAATACATTATTTCCGGTAGTCTCAAACCAAAAAGTAAATAGCTATTTGAAAGAGATAGCAGATATATGTTCTATAAAGAAGAACTTAACATTTCATATGGCTCGTCATACGTTTGCAACGACAATAACACTAAGTAATGGAGTGCCAATTGAAACTGTTTCAAAACTGTTAGGGCATACGAAGATTGCTACGACACAGATTTACGCTAGAATCTTAGATAAGAAGGTGAGTGAAGATATGAGAGAGTTAAAAACACGGATTTCATAAAAAGTAAGTGTTAACTCTATGTTTTTAAAAATAATATATTCATTTTTAATGTGTTATGTTTGGTGTTTCGATTTTTTTTACAAAATTGAGGTGCTAAAAACTATGAAATGATGTCCCCTTCAATTGAGAACTATGAGTCTCAACAAAAGAGAACTGCCCAAGAGGTAGGTTCTAAAGTAGAAATACTTAAAAAGCACATACATAAAGCAAAGGTTTTTCTGTATGAACTTAGGCTTTTTATACGTGAAAATCATTTTGAATCTGATAAAGATGAAATTCATTTTTTCAAAAATGTAAAACCAAAGATTTGTGCAGATTTAACTTTTTATTCAGAGCAACTAGAGTATGAGGTTTTAAAACCGAATTCATCAATAAGTGTTCAAAAGCAATATGTAAAGTCTGTATTGAAAAAGCTGGAATCTCATAAAAGGAAGAATATAGTCTTCTATAAATACTACAAGCAAAAAGGGACGGTGTTAGATCATATTTATTTTCTAAGAGGAAACGAGCAGCTAGAATTATTCAATGTGAGTCTAATCCCATCCTTAGATCCTGAGTTTTTTACGAGTCATTGTCTTTTAGCATCTCAGGTGTTGAGTTATGATTTATTGACAGAATTTTACAAAAAAGAGCTTTTAAACTTTAAGAAAATTGAAAGCGGTCATTTCAATACCTCAGTAGAATCATCTATAGATTGGAATATCAATTGGACAGCATCTAAAACCGATTTAATAGAATTAATTTATGCGTTAAAAGTTTCTGGAGCTATAGATGGCGGAGTAGGAAATATCAATCAAATCTCTAAAGTACTTTCAGAATTATTTAATGTAGAATTGGGTAATTTTTATAAAACCTATTCAGAAATCAAGAATCGAAGTAAAGACAGAACTAAATTTCTCAACAAATTAGTCCAGAGTTTACAAGCAAAACTCGATTATGATGATAGTTTATAACTATTCGTAATACATACGTAACTACGATAGTAGTTTTTAGATGAAATTATAGTGCTAGAGTTGGCTTTATAATGCTTGTTTTATTCTAAAAACTACATTAATACTCTTGAAGTATGGAAAAAATATTTTTCGTTACTACCTAGTACATATCGAAATAGATCAAAAAAACACACTCACATTTGCAATACAAAAATCAAATCAACGATTCACGAGCACTTGTTTATCAAAATAGTAAAGTTCGTGAGCTAAATCAACAAGAAGAGGCTGTATGAATTGTGGGGGCATTCTGCAGCTTCTTTAATTAAAATGAATTTTACAAATGCCAACATCAATCATTACAACAGACGATTTAAGAGAGTTTAAACTTGAGTTATTAGGGGATATCAAAGAACTATTGAATTCACAATCTGCTTCAAAACCTAAAAAGTGGTTAAAATCACAGGAAGTAAGGGAGTTATTAAGCATCTCACCAGGAACATTACAAAACCTCAGGATAAATGGAACTTTACCATATTCTAAAGTAGGTGGAGTAATTTATTACGATTACGAAGAAATCCTAAAAGTAATCGAAGAAAACAAAATCCATAACAAATTCTAGAGGTGTCATTGCGTAGGGCAACAGCGACATGGTAATCTTATGAATAGAATTTGTTTGGTATTCCAAGGTATAGGCGAAAAAGCTCATTAATAAAAAACATAACCGACCTATTTTACTTTCATTAGAATTCAAGGTTATTGAGTATAAGAGAATCCAAAGAGTTTACGGTCTGGATTCGGATACGAAATACAACGTAAAATTCAAAAAAAAGGAAAATACGTCTAGATTTTTTTGGTTCGTTTTTTTATCAATGGAAAAAATGAACAACATAAATAAAACACGATGTGTAATTTGTTTATTGGATAAGTAAAAAATGAAAATGGAAACATGGATACAGACCTAATACACCAAGGCAAGAAAAAGAACATATAAAAACACATATGTCAGAAGTCAATTACATAAAACACTTAAATACTGTTTTCTTTCAATTCTCAAAAGACAAGCGGTTAAATCCAACTCACATCAGTTTGTACATGGCCTTGTTTCAATTATGGAATATAAACCGATTCCCAGAAGATTTTTTTATCAATAGGGAAGAAGTAATGCAACTGTCAAAAATAGGTTCAAAATCAACGTATCATAGATGTTTGAAGGAGTTGAATCATTGGAGTTACGTTGTCTATTTCCCTTCACATAATCCATATCGAGGTAGTAAAATAAAGATGCTCAAATTCAGTACAACCTCTAAACAAGTAGAAGGACACAATAGTGCCAAAAATGGTATTAGTACTAAACAAGCATTGGTACCTATATATAAACATATACAAACTATAGAAAACAATATAAACGGTGAAAATGAAAAAAATAGAAAAAATGGTTTTCAATCAGATAATGAAGTACATGCAGGTTACGACAAACAAAACAGAAACGCTTGTACTGAGCGAAGTCGAAGTATCCCAAATAAGGACAACCTAAAAATAAGTAACGATAAGAATTACAATGAACCACTTTAATCTCATTACGAGAATTAAGCAATTAAAAGTAAACCGTCATTGCGAGGAACTTAGTGATGTTGCAATCTTATTAATCGGAGCGCAGGATTCATAACCCTGAGGTTAAAGTTAGAATAGCGACCTAAGATTTGCAGGCGAGTGTCAAACATTTGAAAATAGCGCAAAAAAGAAAAGCTGTTTGAGTGAAGCGAGTTCTTTTCTTTTTAGCTATTAAAAATCAGATTGACCGCTGAAAATCCAAGTCTTGATTTTTTGTTTCGTTTTGCATCAAGGCAAAATGAAAAGAATTAAAAAAGGATGATTACACCACTAGTAAAAGAAGAAAAGAGATCTAAAAATAAAATCCGTCATTACGATGAATGTCATTTACGTGTTAATCTTATGAGTAAAATCTACTAGAAATTTTAAGTATAGACGAAAACCTCTTTTAAAAAAAATGAAAACCAAAAAGCCACATATCATTTACGAAAACGGAGTAGAGTACCAATTAGGAAGTTTAAGTGACAATCACATACACTACGACTTTACTAAAATACTTGTCTATCTCAATGTAAAAGGAAAATTATTATTTGGCGAATCATTTAAAATCTATGAAGAAGACATGCAGATTATTTACAAGCTATGCTGTTACTTTATACAGGATGAGGAAGCGTGTAAAAAAATGAACATAGATATTCATAAAGGATTATTGTTAACTGGTCCTGTAGGATGCGGAAAAACTTCGTTGATGAAACTATTACGTTATATGATACCACATCAAAAGAAATACAAAATCATTCCATGTCGTAACACAGTATTTAGTTTTAACCATTTAGGATTTAAAACAATAGACGATTACGGTAATGATGGGTTTTATTGCTTTGACGATTTAGGAATAGAACCAGCTGGAAGACATTACGGAAAAGATTGCAATGTAATGGGAGAAATCCTCTTATCTCGTTACGACCTCTTTTGTCATCCTGAACTTAGTCGAAGGGTCAAAACACATTGTACCACCAACCTCAACGCACAAGAACTTGAAGAACGATACGGAAACCGTGTCCGATCAAGAATGCGACAACTCTTTAATTTAATAGCTTTTGATAAGGAAAGTATAGATAAGAGAATATAAAATAAGACCTATTAATTTTGGTTTTAAAAACCAACACAACACTACGTTGTTGCGTATTATCAACATAATGTGTATTTTTGTTGAAAATAAGCAACAATAATGAGTTCGAAGAGAAATATACTCTTTCCCAAGCATCAGGAAATTATGGAGCGTTTGGGTGAAAATATCAAACTGGCACGCAAAAGAAGAAAACTAACAACTGTTCAGGTTTCAGAAAGAGCAGGTATAGATAGAACGACCCTGTATAAAATCGAAAAAGGAAACTCAAGTGTAACCATAGGGGCTTATTTCAATGTACTTCGGGTACTTGGGTTACAAGACGATTTCCTTAAGCTTGCAGCCGATGATGAATTTGGAAGAAAGTTGCAAGACCTTGATTTAATATAAACCAAAGAGCAAGAGTAACAACGCATAAAAAATAAAATTATTAAAACCGACTTATTTTTGTTTTAGTAGAATTCAAGGTTATTGAGTATAAGAGAATCCAAAGAGTTTACGGTCTGGATTCGAATACGAAATACAACGTAGAATTCAAAAAAAGGAAAAGTTTGTCTTGATTTTTTGTTTCGTTTTGCATCAAGGCAAAATGAAAAGAATTAAAAAGGATGATTACACCGCTAGAAAAAAATGAAAAGAGATCTAAAAATAAAATCCGTCATTGCGAGGAACATAGTGATGTGGCAATTTTATGAATCAGAGCTCAGGATTCATAACCCTGAGTTTTAAAGACAGTAAAATAAAATTTTAGTAGCCGACCTATTTTCATTTTAGTAGAATTCAAGGTTATTGAGTATAAGAGAATCCAAAGAGTTTACGGTCTGGATTCGAATACGAAATACAACGTAGAATTCAAAAAAAGGAAAAGTTTGTCTTGATTTTTTGTTTCGTTTTGCATCAAGGCAAAATGAAAAGAATTAAAAAGGATGATTACACCGCTAGAAAAAAAATGAAAAGAGAACTAAAAATAAAATCCGTCATTGCGAAGAACTTAGTGACGTGGCAATTTTATAAATCAGAGCTCAGGATTCATAACCCTGAGTTTTAAAGACAGTAAAATAAAATTATTAAAACCGACCTATTTTCATTTTAGTAGAATTCAAGGTTATTGAGTATAAGAGAATCCAAAGAGTTTACGGTCTGGATTCGAATACGAAATACAACGTAGAATTCAAAAAAAGGAAAAGTTTGTCTTGATTTTTGTTTCGTTTTGCATCAAGGCAAAATGAAAAGAATTAAAAAGGATGATTACACCGCTAGAAAAAAATGAAAAGAGAACTAAAAATAAAATCCGTCATTGCGAAGAACTTAGTGACGTGGCAATTTTATAAATCAGAGCTCAGGATTCATAATACTGAGGTTAAAGTTAAACCAGTGACCTAAGAGTTGCAAGCGAGTGTCAAACATTTGAAAATAGCGCAAAAAAGAAAAGCTGTTTGAGTGAAGCGAGTTCTTTTTCTTTTAGCTATTAAAAATCAGATTGACCGCTGAAAATCCAAGTCTAGATTTTTTTGGTTCGTTTTTTTATCAATGAAATCAACTTTGTTGATTCATGAACACCATGAACAGATAAAAGATTTGTGAACTAAAAAAATGAACAACATAAAATAAAAACAGTAGTATACTTTAAGTACAAAAAAAATGGCAAAAGGTAAACAAGACATATTCATCTACGCACATTGGAAAGGATTGGAAGAACCTCAATTAATGGGAATACTTTCTGCATTGTACGCTAAAGGAAAAAAAGCATTCAGTTTCGAGTATGATAAAGATTGGTTAAAATCTAAAGAACAGATGCTGTTAGATCCAGATATACAGTTCTATAGCGGACCACAATATCCCAATAATAAAGAAAATTTCGGAGTGTTTTTAGACAGTATGCCAGATACTTGGGGACGAACCTTAATGAAACGAAGAGCAGCGCAGCAAGCAATTGAAAAAGGAGAGAAGGCAAAGACATTATACGAAATTGATTACTTGTTAGGGGTTTATGATGAAAGCAGAATGGGAGCTTTACGTTTTAAACTAGACCCTGAAGGACAGTTTTTAGACGACAACGAACTAAACCCAACACCGCCGTGGTCATCTATTCGAGAACTACAAGAAGCAGCAAAGAATTTTGAAAACGACGATGATAATGATGAGGTAAGAAAATGGCTAGCGGTATTAATGGCACCAGGATCTTCTTTAGGGGGTGCAAGACCAAAGGCTAACATATTAGATGAAAATAAGGAGTTATTAATTGCAAAATTTCCCTCAAAAAACGATACGATAGACAAAGCTGCTTGGGAATACTTAGCGTATCAGTTAGCGACCAAGGCAGGAATTCTTATGGCGCCATCAAAAATTGAAAAGATTAGTGGTAAGTTCAATACATTTTTTACCAAAAGATTTGATCGTGAAGATGGGGCTAGACTTCATTTCGCTTCGGCTATGACCATGACAGGTAATAACGAAGATACCATAAGAGATAACCCCGCAAGTTATTTAGATTTGGCGGAATTTATCCAAAACTACGGAGCAATGGTTAACGATAATTTAGAACAGTTATGGCGTAGAGTAGTATTTAATATTGCCATTTCAAATACCGATGACCATTTACGCAACCATGGCTTTATATTAACCAATCAAGGTTGGGTATTGTCACCAGCCTATGATTTGAATCCCTCTATAGACAAAGATGGATTGGCACTTAATATCGATATGGATAATAATGCGCTTGACTATGATTTAGTAAAAAGTGTAGGAGAGTTTTTCCGTTTAGATAACAAACAAATGGATAAAATCATTCAAGAAGTAGTAGAAGTAGTAGGAACTTGGAAAGAAGTGGCGGACAAGATTGGAATTTCAAAAAGTGAACAACAAATAATGAGCAAGGCTTTTAATGTTTAAATAAATAGCCAAGAACTTGAAGAACGATACGGAAACCGTGTCCGATCAAGAATGCGGCAACTCTTCAATTTAATAGCTTTTAACCAAAGCTCATCGGATAAAAGAATATAATAAATGTGTATTATAATAAACAATTATGTTGTTTTTTGCTATATTTGTGTATTATAATAAACTATATAATGATTGATGCTGTTACAATTAAAGACGTTAAGTTACAATTAGGAGAACTTTGTAAGCAGAAGAGACAAAATTACGAGATGTCTCAACAAGACCTAGCAGAAGCATTAGGAATCTCTAGATATACCATTCAAAAATTTGAAAATGGTAAAAATGCGACATTAGATACCGTCTTAAAAATAGCAAATCATTTTGATTTATTAAATAGTCTATATCAAGCTTTAAAAGATATTGAAAAGTCTAATGATATAAATTCAATGTACTAAGATGGCTAAAAATAAGATTATAGAAGTTATGTTATTTGGTCAAGAGATAGGAAAACTAGGCTATGATGTAGATAAAAGGAATTCTTATTTTCAATACAACCCCGATTTTTTAGAATCCAACCAATACACCAATATTTTTCCCTACGTATTTAAAAGAATAAAACCAGTACAGGTATTTAATAAATTTGAAGGAGAAACATTTAGGGGACTACCGCCAATGATTGCCGATTCTTTACCAGATATGTTTGGAAATATTATTTTTAAGGAGTGGTTTGAGGCTAAAAATAAAGAGTTTAAAAAAATTACACCATTAGAACAGTTAACCTATGTTTCGAATAGAGGTATGGGTGCCTTAGAATATAAACCTACTGCTAAAATACCGAAATCATCAACAATTAATATTGACGAAATTGTTGAAGTTTTAAATAAAGTGTTAGATTTAAAAAATGAAACAACAGCAGAGACATTAAATGATGCAGCGCTGTTAAACGTTTTTAAAATAGGAACTTCAGCTGGAGGAGCTAGACCCAAAATTTTAATTTCCGAACATAAAGAAACAGGTAAAATAATTCCTGGAGATATTGAGTATGGAGATGATTATAACCACTATTTAGTAAAGTTATGTATGAATGAAGAATGGGGGTATAACAGAGAAAAAGTTGAATATGCGTATTACCTAATGGCAGAAGAAACAGGTATTCAAATGATGCCTTCAAAACTAATAGAAAATAAACATTTTGCTACACTGCGTTACGACAGACAAAAGGGAGAAAAACAACATGTGCTTACAGCAACAGGTTTAACGGGATGGGATTTTAAAAAACCAGAGGATGGAAGTTATGAAAATGTATTCAAATTAGCGTTAGACCTTAAAGTGCCTTATAAAGACATACAAGAATTGTTCAGGCGTATGGTGTTTAATTTGGTTTTTGCTAATATTGATGACCACTTAAAGAATCACAGTTTTATATATAACAAGGAAACAAATTCATGGAGTTTAGCCCCTGCGTACGATTTAACATACCCATTGAATATCAATTTCAATTATAATAATATAGCTAGAGCATTATCTATCAATAATAAAAGAGCAGAGATCACTTTAGAAGATATCATGACGATTGCCGAAACCTATGCAATAAAAAATCCTAAAGGAATTATAAAAGAAGTTCAAAATGTAAAGAAAAGTTGGGGAAGCATTACTAAAGAATTAGAAATACCGGAAAAAGTGAGAAATAGTATTAAAAAGGAGTTTCTAACTTTTTTATAAAAAGTATTACGAAAAATACATCAAATGGGTCTATTACCAAGCAAATGAACTAGACCCTCTAAAATAATTTAACACACCTCATAACTTCTCGAATACGTCATGCTGTTCCGAAATTTCGGAAGACTTCAGTATCTCATCATGTAAAATCACAAACCTGTCATTTCGATCCCGACACTTCAGGATGAGAAATCGCAAGGTTCAGCGAAGCTAAATCTTACCAATGTAACCAATACGTCATTTCGAATCCCGACACTTCGGGATGAGAAATCCTTTTATCTTGTTACGACCTCTTTTATCATCCTGAGTTTAGTCGAAGGGTTAAAACACATTGCACTACCAAACTCAACGTACAAAAACTAGAAGAACGATACGGTAACCGTGTCCGATCAAGAATGCGACAGCTATTTAATTTGATTGCTTTTGATAAAGAAAATGTAGATAAACGAAGGTAAATTTTACCCATGTTTATTAAACGAGTGTAAAATAACCAATAATTCACTCTCATTTACCGTCTTTGCGAGAAGGTACACCGAAGCAATCTCATAAAATAAGTCAGAATCTAAACCCGTCATAGAATCTGGCAGGCGAGCGTCAATAGTTTAAAAACGCCGTTAAAAAAGAAAAGTTGTTTGAGCGAAGTGAGTTATTTTTCTTTTAGGCGTAGAAAACGTAATTGACCGCCGAAGATTTAAGACTAGCGTTTTTTGTTTCTTTTTTGGGCAATGCAAAAAAGAATGAATTATTTATAAAACCACAAGAATGAATTCATATTTTAATTATCATAAAGCAACCAAATGGCTAGAATCTAAAGGACAAGAACTATTTGGCATTCACATCAAAATTTATGATGAAGACATAACCATCATTCATAAACTCATGGCGTATTGCACAGGTGATGAAGAAATAGCACGTCAACTCAACATCAATTTAGAAAAAGGGATTCTGCTTTCTGGTCCTATTGGTTGCGGTAAAACAACCTTAGTGACTCTGATGAAATATTTGGCAACTCCTCAAAATAAATACTATGTAAAATCCGGTAGAGAAGTGAGTTTCGAATTCATTAATGAAGGTTACCAAGTAATTAACAGATATAGCAAGCCAAGTTTGCATCAATCCAAAGTAGGCATCATCTGCTTTGACGATCTTGGTACTGAAAATAATTTAAAATACTTCGGCAACGAATGTAATGTGATGGGAGAAATTCTTTTAAGTCGCTACGATCTATTTATTAGTAAAAAAGTCAAGACACATCTCACCACCAACCTGTCTGCATCAGAACTAGAATATTTTTATGGCAATCGAGTAAGAACCAGATTAAGAGAATCGTTTAATCTAATCGCCTTTAGCAATAAATCAAAAGACAAACGAAGGTAATTATTTAATCTTTTCAAACATAATTGATGTCGGTGTTCATTATTCTTTGATGTTCATTGTCAATGAACACGTTAAAGCAGTGAACAAGTGATTCCTTACATAACTACACCCTTAAAGGTATAAACACAATATAATTATAAAGTTTACACCCTTTAAGGTATAATTGTAAAATAATTCCCTATATTGTACCCATAAAGGTATAATATAATGGAATGGGATAGAGAAAACACCATAGCCCAATTTGTAAGGGATAGACGTAAAAAAGCAAATCTAACACAAGTAGAGTTATCAGACTTCACTGGTGTAGGCTTGCGTTTTGTACGCGAACTCGAACAGGGAAAACCAAATGTAATGACCGATAAAGTAAATCAGGTTCTTTTATTTTTTGGACACACACTAACACCAACACCTATAAGCGATGAGACAAGGAGAAATATGGGTAAATAAAACGTTAGCTGGTATATTAACCGAGGACGATAACGGCTATCTTTTCCAATATGAAAAAGCATATCTAGAAAATGAAAACAGATTAGCAGTCAGTTTAACCTTACCATTACAAGAAGAACCGTTTAGTGCCGAATACCTATTCCCTTTCTTCGATGGTTTAATTCCGGAAGGTTGGTTATTGGACATTGCACATAAAAATTGGAAAATAAATCCAAGAGATCGCATGGGCTTATTACTAACCACCTGTAGAGATTGTATTGGTAATATTAGCATTATAGAGAAAGTATGAACTATTGTTTAGCATGTCATAAAAAATTAGAAGATAGCGATATAAACTACCATCAAAACTGCCTAATTACATTTTGGCAAGAAGACACACCTGTGCTAAAATTAGACTATGAGCTATCTCAAATCGAAGCACTCGCAAAAGAAAACGTAGCGCAGCGTATTATTGTTACAGGCGTACAACCAAAATTATCATTAGGGTTCATCCAAGAAAATGCTCAAAATCGCTTGACCATTGTAGGTGCATTAAATGGCAGGTATATTTTAAAACCACCATTTCAAATGTATCCACAAATGCCGGAAATTGAAGCGTTATCTATGTTATTAACACAAGCTTGTGGAATAGCAACAGTACCCTTTTTATTAATACCTCTTAAGGATGGTGCTTTAGCCTATTTAACCAAACGCATAGATCGCACTACCAATAACGAAAAGTACCCAATGGAAGATGCTTGTCAATTCACAGAGCGACTCACAGAGCATAAATATCGTGGATCTTACGAGCAAATTGCAAAAGGCATTATAACCTATGCCCAAAACCCATTACTGGATGCCGTAAAATTTTATGAGCAAGTTATTGTTTCTTTCCTCATTGGAAATAACGATATGCATTTAAAAAACTTTTCACTCATAGCTAACGACAGTAAAAACTATAAATTGGCTCCAGCCTATGATATGGTAGCGGTTAAATTATTAATTCCGGAAGATCAAGAAGAGTTGGCACTAAACCTCAACGGTAAAAAGCGAAAAATTAAACGTCTAGATTTTAACGAAGCTATGTCCAAAGCACAAATCCCTGCAAAGGCAATTGAAAACCTATGGAATCGTATAGAAAAAGGCATGCAGCAATGGCAAGAATTAATTGCCTGTAGCTTTTTAAGTGAGGAAAATAAAAGCACTTTAATAGCACTGATAGAAAATAGAGCGAAACAATTAGAATTAAAATTCTAAACTAAATTTAAACATGGAAATATTCCTAATTACCTAAAAAAAGATTTATATTTTTATAGCTCTATATAGAGGTTAAGTAAATCAAAAAAAGCAATGAAATTCAACGAAGATTCAAGGGTCAAAATACCATCTATACTACACCTTACTCGATTAGGTTATAAATACTTATCTCTTAAAAATGCGGTTTGGAATGAAGAAACAAACATCTTTACAGATGTTTTTATAAAAAGCATACAGAAAATAAATCACGATTTAGAAGAAGACGAAGCTAAACGTTTATTAAGTGATGTATCATTACTTTTAGACAACGAAGATTTAGGAAAAGGCTTTTATGATAGGTTAATTCAAAAGACAGGACATAAAATTATTGACTTCGATAATTTTGAAAACAACACATTTAATGTAGTTACTGAACTGACCTATAAAAATGGTGATGAAAACTTTAGACCCGATATTATTCTTTTAATCAATGGTTTGCCTTTAGTGTTTATTGAGGTTAAAAAGCCAAATAATAAAGAAGGCATTATAGATGAACGTAATAGAATTATTAGACGTTTCCAAAATAAAAAATTTAGACGCTTTGTAAACATCACGCAACTAATGGTATTCTCTAATAATATGGAATACGATAGTGATGATGTAGATACTGTTCAAGGGGTGTTTTATGCGTCACCATCATACCATAAACCAGTATTTAACTATTTCAGAGAAGAAGAAACTTTCAATTTAGATAGCTTATTATTACCTGAAAATGATAATATTGAAAATGAAATATTAAAGGACAATAATTTGGTTATTATCAAACACTCACCAGAGTTTTTAACCAATAAAAACCCTAATTCACCAACCAATCGAGTATCAACATCTTTATTTTCAAAAGACCGCTTATCTTTTGTATTGCAATATGCCATAGCCTATGTAAATGAGAGTACAGGCATACAAAAGCATATTATGCGTTATCCTCAACTATTTGCCACCAAAGCAATAGAAAACAAGTTAAACGAAGGCACTCGCAAAGGTATTATTTGGCATACACAAGGAAGCGGAAAAACAGCTCTAACATACTACAACGTTAAGTTTTTGACTGACTATTTTCAAAAACAAAACATCATACCTAAATTCTATTTTATCGTAGATAGATTAGATTTATTAATTCAATCTAAAAGAGAATTTGCAAGTAGAGGTTTAACGGTACATACAGTTAATTCAAGGGATGAATTTGTAAAAGATATTAAATCTAAAGCAGCACTTCATAATGAAAGAGGTAATGCTGAAATTACAGTTGTTAATATCCAAAAGTTTTCTGAAGATGCTCAAATTGTAACCGAACAAGACTACGACATTAATATTCAAAGAATCTACTTTTTAGATGAGGTACATAGAAGTTACAATCCTAAAGGTAGTTTTTTAGCAAATTTAGAGCAGTCAGATAAAAGTGCTATCAAGATTGGTTTAACCGGAACACCGTTATTGGGTAACGATTATAATTCTAAATCTTTATTCGGCGATTATATACACAAGTACTATTACAACGCCTCTATTGCAGATGGTTATACTCTTAAATTGATTAGAGAGGAAATAGCCTCTAATTATAAAATGGTACTTGAAAATGCGTTAAAAGAAATTGAAGTATTACAAGGCGATATATCCAAAAAGAAAATATTTGCAGACAGAAGATTTGCAGAACCTATGCTGGATTACATCGTAGAGGATTTTGAAAACTTCCGTTTAACTTATGATGACAATTCAGTTGGTGCTATGGTAGTATGTGATAGTTCAGATCAAGCTAAAATGCTATTTGAAATATTCAATAGCAAATATAGCGATAGTGATGCTGTTGTTTTAGACAAAGTTGCAGAAGAAAGAGAATCTTATGGAGATAAAAAAAGAGAAAGCTATAAGGTTAAAAAAGCAGCTTTAATTCTTCACGACATAGGTACTAAAGAGGAACGTAAACAAGAAGTAGAAGATTTTAAAGATGGTAAAATAGATTTTCTTTTTGTGTACAATATGTTATTAACAGGTTTTGATGCTAAAAGGTTAAAGAAATTATACATAGGTCGTTTAATTAAAAAACATAATCTATTACAAACCTTAACCAGAGTAAACAGAACATATAAAGATTATAAATATGGTTTTGTAGTCGATTTTGCAGATATTAAAGCAGAGTTTGATAAAACTAATAAAGATTACTTTGAAGAGCTTCAAGAGGTTTTAGGTGATGAAATGGAGCATTATTCCAACATCTTTAAATCTAAAGAAGAAATACAAGAAGAAATAGCAGATATAAAAGAGATATTATTTCATTATGATACCTTAAACGCTGAGAACTTCTCACAACAAATTTCTCAAATCTCAGACCGTAAAAAAATGTTAGGTTTGGTTAAGGCTTTAGGTAATGCTAAAAGTCTATACAATTTAATTCGTTTATTTGGGCATTATGAGTTATTAGAAAAAGTAGATTTTAAAAAGCTATCAGTGTTATATAGAGAAGCTAATAATCACTTACAACTACTAAACCAAAAGGAAGCATTAGAAAATAATATAGATACTACAAATCTATTAAATGTAGCCTTAGAAGATGTAGTGTTTATGTTTAATAAGGTTGGGGAAGAAGAACTAATCTTAGCAGACCAATTGAAAGATACATTGCGTAAAACAAGAGAAGAATTAGCAAGTAATTTTGATAAAAAAGACCCTGAATTTGTAAGTTTGTACGATGAATTAGAACGTTTGTTTAAAAAGAAGAAACTAAACGAAGTCACTCAAGACGAAATGAAAGCCAATATTGGTGCTTTAAAAGAAATACACGCCAAAATATTAGAGTTAAACAGACAAAACAAACTATTACAAGCAAAATATAATAACGACCCTAAATACTGTCGTATTCACAAACGTATAGTAGAAAAAGGCGGTTTAACCCAAAGAGAAAGCCAATTATTTGAAGCCTTACAATCGGTCAAAAATGAAGCAGACCTTCAAGTGATACAAAACAGTCGCTTGTTACAAAACGAGGGCTATTTAGATAAGATGATGATAAAATTGATAATCAATCAATTTGTCAATCAAAACAAAATTAAATTAAATCCAGAGACTTCTAAATTCATAAACAATTTAGTAGTACAAGAATATACCAATGAATTTCACGGGCGAACAGCCTAATAGTAGAGAGTTGATTAAATGACGACAACAGTACAATTTCAAACACAAGTAAAAAACCTTATAGACAGTCTTAAAGGGATCTGTTCTAATTATGGTTTAGGAAATAGCGGTGATGAATACATTATCATTACCCAAACATTCTTATACAAATTCTTAAATGATAAATTTGCCTACGAGGTAAAGCAACTAAATCCTGAATTGGCTAAAGCCGATAATTGGCAAAAAGCAATTGAGCAATTAAGTGAGGAAGAATACGAAATGCTAACCTTAAAGTTAAGTGCCGATACAGCAGTTTTAAAACCACATCATTTTATATCACATTTATTCGGCAACCAAAATAAATCAGATTTCGCATTGACTTTTGATGACACCTTAATGGATATTGCCGTTCAAAACAATGATATTTTCTCAGTAGTAACTACAAGTGGCTCAAAAGAACCTTTATTTGAAAGAATTAGCGAAAAAATTGATGAAGGCGATAGAAACGCATTTGCTAAAGCAGTTATTAACCAATTAGTTGATTTTAGCTTCGAGCACATTTTCAATGAAAAATATGACTTCTACGCTACTATTTTCGAGTATTTAATCAAAGACTATAATAACGATAGCGGTGGCACGTATGCAGAGTATTACACACCTCACGCAGTCGCTAAAATTATGGCATCTATTTTGGTAACCGAAGATAACATACAAGATGTAACTTGTTATGACCCAAGCGCAGGTTCAGGTACATTATTAATGAATTTGGCTCACGCTATTGGTGAGGATAAATGTACCATCTACTCACAAGATGTATCTAAAAAATCATCGAAGCTATTACGCTTAAATTTAATCCTTAACAATTTAGTGCACTCGTTACAAAATGTAGTACGTGGTAATACCATTTTAGCACCCTATCATAAAGATGAGAACGGTCAATTACAAAAGTTCGATTACATAGTATCTAATCCACCATTCAATTTAGATTTTAGCGAGTATAGAGACGATTTAGATAGTAAAGAAAATAACGAACGCTTTTTTGCAGGCATACCAAACATTCCTAAAAAGAAAAAGGAATCAATGGCTATCTATAGTTTGTTTTTACAGCATATTATGCACAGTTTAACCAAAACAGGGAAAGCGGCTATTGTTGTTCCAACTGGTTTTATTACGAAACAATCAGGTATTGATTTAAAAATAAGAGAAAAGATGGTGGAAAGCAAAATGTTGGCAGGTGTGGTAACTATGCCTTCTAATATTTTCGCTACAACTGGAACTAACGTTTCCATCATTTTTTTAGATAAAAACAATACGGATAAAGTTGTATTGATTGATGCTTCAAATTTAGGAACCAAAGTAAAAGAAGGGAAAAATCAAAAAACGGTTTTAAGTGCAAAAGAAGAGCAATTTATTATTGATACATTTAACAATAAAAAAGCAGAAGAAGATTTTTCTGTAGAGGTAAACTATGATGAAATTAAAACAAAAAACTATTCTTTAAGTGCAGGTCAATATTTTGAAGTCAAAATTGAATATGTAGAGATTACAGCGGATGAATTTGAGATCAAATTAAAAGGTTTTGAAACAAATTTAGAAAATTTGTTTACCGAAAGTGAAATATTGGAAAATGAAATTCAAAATAATTTAAAGGAGTTAAATTATGAGTAAAGTAGTTTTTAGGAGAAGAGTTATACCAAAAGGATGGATTTTAAAAACTATTGGTTCTATTACCAAAACAGGTTCTGGTGGAACACCTTTAAGCTCTAATAAAGAATTTTATGAAAGAGGTAATATACCTTGGATAAATAGTGGTGAAGTAGGACAAAATGTAATTAATTCACCTCAAAAATTTATAACTAAAAAAGGTTTAGACAACTCAAGTGCCAAAATTTTTCCTGTAGATACAATTCTTATTGCTTTATATGGTGCAACTGCAGGAAGAGTAAGTAAATTAGGAATCCAAGCATCAACTAATCAAGCGGTATGTGGTATTTATCCAAATAGTAATTTTAATTCATTCTTTTTAAAGTATTATTTGGACACTCTTTATAAATATCTTGTAGGTGTAAGTACTGGTTCCGCGAGAGATAATCTTTCTCAGGATGGTATTAAAAAATTAGAAGTACCATTTCCTAACATTAAAGTTCAAAATCAAATCGCTAAGATTTTATCGGATTTAGATGCTAAAATAGAAGTCAACAACAAAATCAACGAAGAATTAGAAGCACTCGCTAAAACCATTTATGACTATTGGTTTGTACAGTTCGATTTTCCTGATGCAAACGGAAAACCATATAAAGCTTCAGGTGGTAAGATGTTGTATAATAAAAACCTTAATAAAGAAATACCTGAAGGTTGGAAAGATAAAACCATTGCAGATTGGATAGAAAATGATAAAAGTGGAGATTGGGGTAAAGAATCAAAACAAGGTAATTATACAGAAAAAGTGTCTTGTATTCGTGGCGCAGATATTAATGGTTTAAATGGTAATGGAGAGGTAAAAGCACCTGAACGTTTTATTTTAGAAAAAAACACCCATAAACTTTTAGAACACGGTGATTTAATAATTGAAATATCTGGAGGTAGCCCTACGCAGTCTACAGGTAGAATGGCTTTTATAACACAAGAAACTTTAGAGCGTTTTGAGAATCCATTAATCTGCTCAAATTTCTGTAAAGCAGTTACATTAAAAGACGAAACCTATTTATATAATTTCGTTTACCAGTGGAATCGACTATATGATGCAGGCGTATTATTTGGTTGGGAAGGTAAAACAAGCGGTATCAAAAACCTATTATTCGAGAGCTTTGTAACTAATTATAAAACCGTTTTCCCTCAAAAAAACATCGTAGAAAAGTTCTACCAAAAGGTAAAACCATTACACGCTAAAAAGCAAAAGAACCTGCAAGAAAACCAAAAATTAGCAGAATTAAGAGATTGGTTATTACCTATGTTAATGAATGGTCAAGTAACCGTTAAAGAAGCACAAGAGCATATTAACCAAGCAGCAGAACCACAAGAGAAGTACCAATAATCCATCATAAAATTAACTTAAAAGTGAAAAATATTTGTAATTTAACTTATAAGTGAATAACTTTGCACACATAAAACCATTGTTTAAGTATAATAAAGTAGCATATTACTCTGTTGTATTAAACGATAATAAAGAGACCTTGTACGAAGAGTTTGTTAAAAGGCACGAGCTAAATAACAAGAACAAACTTTACCATATTTTAAAATGGTTACAAGTAATTGGGAAAAAGTATGGAGCACAAAACCGTTTTTTCAGAAATGAAGCTTATACCGCAGATACTTCAGCATTACCACCTGTGGGCAAAGACAGAAAACCGTATTATATCGAAAATGGCAAAAAGAAAAACAACACATTAAGATTGTATTGTTTACGAGCCAATGAGCACGTAGTCTTTTTGTTTAGTGGAGATATTAAAACGGCTAACAACGCCCAAGACTGCCCTAATGTGAAACCACATTTCTTATTGGCTAATCAACTTACAAAAGCAATTGATGAAGCATTCAAAAATCAAGATATAGTTTGGAATGATGATTGTACTTTAATTGATTGTGATAAAAACTTTAAACTCTATTATTAACTATGGAATTTCCAAAAAACAACATATTAGACAATTGGTTAGAAGCTAATCAAAATACTGAAATAGACAGATTCATTGAAAGAAACTTGGCTATAACAGAAAAGGTATGCGCTGTTTTAAAAGAACGTGGTATCAAGAAAAAGCAATTTGCAGAAATGTTAGGTAAATCGCCTTCTGAAGTATCAAAGTGGTTGTCTGGTTTGCATAATCTCACCCTAAAGAGTATTACAAAAATGGAAGAGGTTTTAGATATTAATTTAATTAATATTGAACCTATAAAAGAAATTGAATACGTTTATTTAGGTTCTATTCCAGGTGGTGGTATGGAAGATGCTATCAATGATTATGAAGAAACAAACTATAGTGCAGCAAGTTAATGAATAAAGAGGTTAAAATAGACCCAGAAAGAATACACCTATTTCACATAAATATTGTGGAAAGCTCTATTAAAGATGTTGCTCAAAAAGGAGACAACAACTTTAAAATAAATATTGCCCAAACCACAATGCATAATTTGAAAGATGAAAGGGTTAAAATAGGGTTGTTTATAGATTTAATTCACGATGAAGTAACATCAGATGCTAAAGCTCATTTTGTTTTTGATTTTCATTTTAAAATTGAAGAATTAACCAATTACTACGAGTTAAAAGAAGATAATTCACCTATCTTTACAGGAGTACTCATCGCAACTCTTTTAGGTATTAGCTTTTCAACAGCAAGAGGTATTATTTTTGAAAGACTTTCAAACACCAATATGCAAGGTATGATTTTACCTGTGGTATCACCTCAAAAAATGTTATCATTACAGAAAAAAGAAAATTATAAATAAATTACAGGGTTTTAATCAAAAAGTAAAGGATAATTTAGATGTTACATCTGTCCTTTTA
Source organism: Tenacibaculum sp. A30 (assembly GCF_051200845.1). Classification (NCBI taxonomy): domain Bacteria; kingdom Pseudomonadati; phylum Bacteroidota; class Flavobacteriia; order Flavobacteriales; family Flavobacteriaceae; genus Tenacibaculum; species Tenacibaculum sp. A30. Next base: position 941,087 of record NZ_CP195160.1, on the reverse strand, counting down.
AAAAGAATAGAAAATAGCAGATGAATAGTTTTTATTCCATATTAAAGTTGTCCCCAAACATTGCAACAGAAGATTCTGTAGCAATAGGAATGCTTTTGTTTGATGGTAAAAAGTTCCGTACTTATTTTTCGGATAAGAAAAAAAGATTAGCCAATAATCTACTTGATGATAAGAATGTGAATATAAACTTCATTGTCAATCAAATTATCGAAAAGTGTAATACGGTAAATTCAGATAAGGAAGAACTAAAGTTATTTTACAAATTCGATAAACTTTCTGAAATATCTTATTTTGATTATTTAAGTAATTATTCCAACGGTATAATTCAGTTTTCTAAACCGAAACCTTTATATGAAGAAATGAATGATGTAGCTTTTGAAAAGCTAATCAATTTCTTATTTAATGAGTCACTTTATAAGTACCTTAAAGAAGAATATAATTTTCAGTTATACCGCTCAATAGAATTAATAGAAAGAAAACTAATTAATAAAGTTGATAAAAAGGTACACACGCATTACAAGTTTAAACCAGAGGCATTTCCTTCTATTTATTTCTCTTACGAAATGGATTGTATAGGATTAAACGGTTCATTAATTGGTGCTAAATCATTGCCTTTTGATAAATCGGCACAAAGTTTAGATAAAGATATAAGCCATTATTTCACTTTAATATCTTCCTTAACAAGTAAGTACAACAAATCTTTAAAGGATAATAATTTCTATTTAATTTCTGAAGAGCCAGAAAATATTGGAAGTAAAGAGCATAAACTTTGGGAATCTGTTCGCTACAACGAATTAATTTCTGTAATTCATCCTGAAGAATCCAATTTAGTTGCAGACAAAATTATTGAGAAAAAAGCTGCTAAATTCCTTGAAGAAGTAGAATAATATATTTTCCACACAACCCAAAACCCAGTTTTTTGCGAAAAAGCAAAAACCCATAGCCTGTATTGAGCGTAGTCGAAATATCTTTTGTGTTGTTCCGCTCGCCAACGCACTTGTAGTTTTTGGTTGCAATTCTCACACAGCATATTACTTGTTTTATTTACACTTTTGTATTTTAATAAATAGGTACAATAAAAAAGTAAAAAGCTGTTGCCAACGCTCACACCAAAAACTACCCAAAGCTAAGTTACATAACACGCAGTTATGGTACTTTTCCGTAAACTCCAGGTAGCCATAACTCCATTATGTAAAATAGCCCGCATTCTAACGCTTTAAATAGTAACTATAAATGGTATTTAGGGCTATTCATGAGTACCTTAATATAAAAAATATAATGACACGAACTAAATAGCCCGCCTTCTAACGCTTTAAATGGTAACTATAAATAGTATTTAGGGCTATTCATGAGTACATAAGAGTTAGTAAAGGATATATTCACAGTATTTGGAACATTTTTTGATTATCTTTGTACTATAAAACCGTTAGGTACAATAGGTGAAAACAAATAGTAACATAGCGAATACATTTCCAAAACACTTATTTTGGGATATGGATTATAGTAAATTATCTTTAGAAGAAGATAAAGAGATTATAATCCCAAGAGCTTTGTATGCGACAACCAAGGCTACGTTTAAAAACGATATAGCCAAATTAGAAAACTTGTATTCATTTCAAGATATTTTATCAGTCTTACAAAATACCAAAGAACGAATTAGTAATGCCGTTTGTGAGTTAGTTGCTAAACATTACAACGTTCCTGTTTTTTATCGTTACAAATTATGAGTGCTGTTTCCAAAGTACTTATAGAAACCATTAAAGAATTACAAAACTTACCAAGTCTATCAAAATTTGCATTAGGCGGTGGTACCAATTTAGCAATTCGATATAACCATCGAAAGTCAATCGATATCGATTTATTTTGTAGTGAAATTATAGGTTTTAACGGATTTGAAAAACATAGAAAAAGAACTCAAAGAATTTTACGGAGATAATTTATTAGGGATTGATTACCCTTGTAAAATTAACGATCAATATATCTTTTTAAGAACTTTTATATCAAAACCTGATGGGACTACTATTAAAGTAGAAATATTACAAAACATGAAATTAATATATGATACTGATACAATTAATGGTATCCGTTTAATTTCAACAAAAGATATTGCAGTCTTCAAATTAATCAGTGCATCAAGTCGATTAGCAAAAAAAGATATTTACGATTTAAACTATATTACAGATAATAATAACCTTATCGAATTGTTTAAAGATTTAGCAACGAAACAAGAACGTTACAATTCAGAAGAAGATAAAACGATATTCGATTTAGATGGCAAAGTAAACCCGATTCAAAACCCACACTTATTGTTAGATTTTGATAACCCTAAACAAGGAAAGTCATCGCGTCCAAATCATTCAAACGATTTAATCGAAACTGTTCCCAATAGTAAAACTTGGATAACCACAGGTATTGAATGGCGTGCTAAAATGAGAAGTTTATATCGTCATTTAGAGTTAGATTTTCCAAAACCAAAAGGAAGAAGTGTTTAATTGTTAGCTCATTCAAGCTGCACAAAACTTTCGTTAAGCCTGTTCAGAGAATAATCGTAGAATCCAAGTATTCCTTACCTCAAGTCTTTGTTGGTTTCATTTCACTAACAAACAAGGGAGCCACAATTCCCCAAGTGTATCCTGAGCGTAGTCGAAGGACCCTTTTAGCGGTGTAAGTTCCAGCAATTTTTAAAGTCCTCCATGTGTCTGCGGTATATAGAGCATCTGCTTAGAAGGCAGACGCTCTATACACCTCAACACCGCGCATAAAAAAAGAACGTTACAAACGTCCTTTATTTATTTCTCCTAGCTGAACTTTAAAAATTACGTACACTTACGTCATTCAGCCCCTGAAAATATACTCTTAATTATACTTCTTCAACGGGTGCTTTAGGAGCATTTGTTTTTACAGATTCAATTCCGTTTTTCATACCTGAAGAACTCTCGTACATTTCACTAGTTCCAATAACTTGACCATTACTAGCTTTTAAATTAAAATAATGCTTACCGTTACTAGATACTTTTTGATCAAATTTGCTATCATCTTGCGAATTGGTTTTAACGGATTCTATACCATTCATACAACTTGCTTTAGCAGTATATCCTTCACTTGCTAAAATTTTTTGACCATTGCTTGCTTTTAATCTAAAACGATATTCAGATTTTGAATCTTGATAAACTTCGAATTTTGCCATAATATTTGATAGATTTTGAATCTAAATATAACAAAAAAGTATTCCAAAAGAAAGAATCCATGATGAGGTTTTTACAAAATGTATTAATACGGTGATTATATGTATTTAGATATAATTTAATGTTTTTCGATAGAATTATATGTTTTTACATATAACAGTGAAGAACTGTTTCCAGTAATAAGGGTGTTTATTAAAGTAAAAAAGGAAAGAGGAAGCAAAAGTAAGCACTATCGTGCTTGATGTTCTTCGCTTTCTCTTTCCTTTTTCGGTTTAAATTAAAATTTGAGTTGTTTAGATAACCACCTAAGAAAAGCGGATACACTAAAACTGACAACAGCTCCAATAATGGCTAAAATTACAGTTGTAATGATATCTTCTACACCAATGTTTACAATAGAAGATAAAAGAGTGCCTCCAATAATACCCGCTTTTGTATTATGGTCCATGCTCAGCATCTTCTTTAGGGATTTCCTCATCTTTTACAACGGCTTGACTTACTGCAGTAGCAACAGTTCCTGCAACCGTCATATAAGTTGCAATAGTTACAATCACAGCGGGCATAGCAATTGGAGCAGCGATAATGGCACCGCCAGCTGTAGCCAAAGCAATACCTATATTACGTAAAGTCTTGAAAAACTTAGGAGTCGGTTTTTTATAACGTTCTACAATGTTCATAATTTTGAGATTTAATAGTTAATAAAACAGTTTCATTTCTTTCTTTAGCTTGATATACTAAAGACAATAATTGCTGCATAGCACCCTTTGAGTAGAGTCCTTTTCCAATACCAGTGAGATAAGTAACCGGAGCAATACAACCCTCTAAATCTTTTAAAGCATCATTAGCGGGATGAAATAGAATCAAACTTCTTCCTATAACATCCTTTAAGATTAGGTGATGTTTGAAACGTTTTGAAAAACGAGGTTCAATCTCGTACTTCCCTTCAGGAATACAAGAAATATTTCGTTTGTTATTGTTCCAGGGCAATTCAATAGTATAGCAAAGAAATCTATTTTGAGCACGTTCATTGAGCGTAGTCCAAATGAAGAGAGTACCGTTGGTACCCTCTTTATAATAGGCTCTATACAGTACTAACTCCATAATTAAGGAGTGTCAACAATCACAACAGCCAAAGCATTGTAAGCTCCGTTCTTTAAAGCATACATTTGACCGTTTACTTCCTGATAAAACTCAATACCAAGAACCTGCACAACAGGTAAGGTAGAGTTTGCAGTCAAAGAGGCTGTTAAAGCGATTGCTGCAGTATCAGCTGCTGTGTAAGGTAAAATAGTAGTTTCATCATGCTCAAAAGTTGAGGTTTCATTCTCAAAATCCAATTCAGAAGCTCCCATTACTACTTTAAAATGCGTTGCTCCAGTAGGAGCTGCAATTCTAACAGTCGGAGAAAAAGCATCGATAGTTAACGTTGCTTCTCCAGATACACGGTCAAAAGCATTTGCAAAAGCAGCAAAAAGAGTAGTTCCTAACTTTCCGTTCAAGTTAAATTCAAAGCTTTCTAATAAGCTTAAATCCCCATCTTGAACTGTTCGTAAACCTCTTTCATTTGTTGAGTCGGTTTTGGTAACAGCAACAAGGTTTTTAGTTAAACGAGAAACCACACGTTTGTCCTTTGCGTTTTGCAAAAGAATACGAATAGCATTTCGCAACAGCTTACCACCTTTACCAGCACGTCCAAATTCAGACCCATTTTCACGCGTTCTCTGAAACGCAGGATCATTAGCAATGCGATTGGCATCAACGCCACCTTTTTCACGAGCTAGGTATCCGTCACTTGTTTTGTAAAAAGAAATACCTCCGATAGTTCCTTTTAGTTTAAAAATTCCTGTTTGTCTTGCCATAATAATTCGTTTTTTGATTACTAATTCAAATCACGTAACTTTATGTTTCCCAGAAAAAAATAGGATGCCGTTTTTGGTCATCGATACCGATACAACCAAAAACGTCATTAAAATATTGATAACACGTGCGTGTTACCAACATTTTAACAACGGATTATCATCACCATCATAAATAGATGAGGTATAGTTTAAGTATGGATAAAGCATATATAAAGCAGTATGAATCTAAAAAGAGTGTGCATATACCCAAAAGATATTCAACGTATCACAGGACGTAGTGAACGCTACGGGCGTAAGCTTTTAAATGACATAAGAAATTACTTTGGAAAAGAATCTTACCAGTTTGTAACGATAAAAGAATTTGCAGAATATAGTGGGATAGAAGAGGAGTTAATAGTAGAATACATTACCGATTAAGGTAATATTATTAAGCTCTATTTAGTTGCTTTTGAATAGTATAATTCTTAAATTTACTAGGTAATTAGACAAATAAAAATCACTATTTACCACCAATGTTTAAGTGCGTAATTCGGTTACACTTAAATTTTAGTTATCAAAAATCATAGAGTTTATAAGGTATACAGCGATTAGGATATGTTCCTGTCGCGATCACAATAAGCCTTGTTAATCTTTTGATTTTCAAGGCTTTTTTGTGTTTTAGGGGGGTAGGGGGTAAATGTTTTGCACTGCTAAACTTCATTATTATAAAATGAAAAAATTAAAGGGGTAGTGTGTTTTAAATAACTACAATTTCCCAATGCCTAATTAAATAATTATCTTTTACTTTTTCAAAGTTTTTGTTTCGATAAGAAGTATTGAAAATTAGTGGTTTTTCAGTAAATACAGAGTTTAAGAGTGTAAAGGTTACGTTGGCTTGGCTGTATCAAAGCTACTAGAACCAAAGTTATAGGTGCCGATGCATTCAATAATTAGCTCTTTTAGGTAAATTCCTTTATCAAAAACTAATAGGAGTGTTTAAATTTTCAACATTATATAAAGGGAAAAGAGTAGTAGAGTTTAGGAGTTCGTTAAACGGAATTTTCGCTATTTTTTTTCTTTCAAACCAAATTTCAATTTTCCAAGGCGAGAGAGGAAGTAGCCCTCCAAATGAATCTACTATAAGACCATCTATCGATTGTACATCCGAATGTAATTTATAATAGTAACTCCAATATGGTTTTTAATTATATTTCAGGAGCTGGTATAGATACTTCTGAAAAAGGAAAAGTAATGTGGACAAGAGTCAAGGGGAAAACAGAGAGTTATATCTTACAAAAGGGTTTTAAAAAAGTCTATATGTTCAGACCTGGCATTATCATTCTTGAAAAAGGAACAAAATCAAGAACAGGATGGTTAAATACTACATATATCATTATAAGTCCGTTGTTTCCATTGCTTAAAAAAATAAGCGGTGTGACAACATCAACTAATATTGGTTTGGCTATGATAAACTCACTCTTTTTTGATTTAGACACAAATTACCTTTCAAATAAAGACATCAATACACTTGCTAAAAAATAATTTTTGAAGTATGATTGTTACAAAGAATATAGGGTTTATTCGTTTATTAAAACTTACAGGACAGCATTTTTTATGGCTGATACCATTAATGGGAGGTATTGCATTATTGTACCATTTCAATGTTATTACATTCAAAATTCCGTGGGTTCCTGTATAGGTTATTGGTACAGATGTAGCGTTTTATGTAGGTTTCAAAAACAATCAATCGTATGATAGATTATGGGAAGCACGTAAAATATGGGGAGGTATTGTTAATGATAGTCGTACTTGGGCGATGATGGTTGATGGTTTTATTACGAATCAATTTGCTAATTCGACCGTTTCTGATGAAGATTTAAAAGAAATAAAGAAAAGACTAATTTATCGCCATATAGCGTGGTTGTATGCACACCGTAGCCAATTATTAGTTCCTACGTCTTGGGAACATATCAATCAATCAGGTCATTTTGGAAAAACTGCCGAAAGGTTCCAAAAGTATTTTGGGGTAGGTTTAATAGATGATGAACAAACCAAAAGTAATCTAGATGTCTTTTTGCAACCTGAAGAGTATGAAAGATTAATAAATGCAACCAATACTGCAACCCAAATTATTAATGAACAATCAAGAGATTTAACTCAATTAAGAAAAGAGAATGTTATTGATGACTTTCGTCACATGAGAATGGAAGATGTTTTAAGAACATTTTATGAATTACAAGGTCGAAATGAGCGTATCAAAAAATTTCCGTTGCAAGACAATATGCTAATATGAGCCGTTATTTTGTAGGTATATTTATCGCATTTTTATCATTTAGTATGATACCTGAAATGATGAATGTGGGACAGTTTGGTTTTTGGATATCAATACCTGTGGTAGCTTTAATAGGATGGATTTATGTAGCTATGGAACTGGTAGGAGATTACTCTGAAAACCCTTTTTCTGGTATGGCTAATGATATCCCTATGCTTTCGCTATGTAGGGTTATTGAAATTGATTTGAAAGAAATACTAGGCGAAACAGATTTACTATCTGCAATTGAAGCTAAAAGAGGTGTTTTAATGTAATATAATTACCAAATCAACAGTGCAAACTATTAAGAAAAAGAGGACTTTTATTCCTCGTTTTTTTTTGTGTATACTTATAGTTTATTGAGTTACTTTCAGTATATACTTGTTTTTTTAGCATTAACTCCAGATAATAATATTTTTAAAACAATATCTCTCATTAGATTTATGGTTTATTAAAGTAAACATACAGACGTGAGATTGCTTATCAATACATATATTATATATAATTGTTCGTTTGAATTAATAGTTAACCACACATCAGAAGAACTTCCGTATGTAAAGCATTAATTTTTAAAGTATTAAAAAAAGGTTTTTAAAAAAGGTAAAAAAAGTACTTGTTATAATGAAAAAGGTATCTATATTTGCACCCGCAAACGGAAAGGCGGTAAGCTAATAAGTTAGCAAGAGTTCATTAAAATAGGGTGTAGGATACATCAAGAAAAGGTTAAAAAATAGTTTAATTTTTTCTTGTTTTATTAAAATTAAACGTAGTATCTTTGCAGTCCGATTTTGGTGGTAGAGTTCATTAAAATAGTGCAGTAAACAAACGAAAAAAAACTTCAAAAAAGTTTTTGTCAGAATAAAAAGAGTTTGTATGTTTGCACCCGCTTTAAGAGAGCGGTTACGATCAGAGAGATTTTGGAAAGCGATAAGCTACTAGTTCGAGTCTAGTGTTTCTACAAGAAGGTTGAGTTAAAGAGATGAGTTTAAGGCTTGTTATTGGCGACTCGCCACGTTCATTGAAAATATTGAAATTGACAGCGTAATTAAAAGAGTAGAATTACCACGGATAATCTAAAAGATTACCGAAAAAATTCTTTTGGAACTTAACATTTAAAATAATTAAAGATTTTACAATGAAGAGTTTGATCCTGGCTCAGGATGAACGCTAGCGGCAGGCTTAACACATGCAAGTCGAGGGGTAACAGGGTGCTTGCACCGCTGACGACCGGCGAACGGGTGCGTAACGCGTATAGAATCTGCCTTGTACAGGAGGATAGCCTTTAGAAATGAAGATTAATACTCCATAATACTGAGATGTGGCATCACAATTTAGTTAAAGATTTATCGGTACAAGATGACTATGCGTCCTATTAGCTAGATGGTAAGGTAACGGCTTACCATGGCAACGATAGGTAGGGGGTCTGAGAGGATTATCCCCCACACTGGTACTGAGACACGGACCAGACTCCTACGGGAGGCAGCAGTGAGGAATATTGGTCAATGGAGGCAACTCTGAACCAGCCATGCCGCGTGCAGGAAGACTGCCCTATGGGTTGTAAACTGCTTTTATACAGGAAGAAACAGTCGTACGTGTACGACCTTGACGGTACTGTAAGAATAAGCACCGGCTAACTCCGTGCCAGCAGCCGCGGTAATACGGAGGGTGCAAGCGTTATCCGGAATCATTGGGTTTAAAGGGTCCGCAGGCGGTCAATTAAGTCAGAGGTGAAATCCCATAGCTTAACTATGGAACTGCCTTTGATACTGGTTGACTTGAGTTATACGGAAGTAGATAGAATAAGTAGTGTAGCGGTGAAATGCATAGATATTACTTAGAATACCGATTGCGAAGGCAGTCTACTACGTATATACTGACGCTCATGGACGAAAGCGTGGGGAGCGAACAGGATTAGATACCCTGGTAGTCCACGCCGTAAACGATGGACACTAGTTGTTGGGTGCAAATTCAGTGACTAAGCGAAAGTGATAAGTGTCCCACCTGGGGAGTACGATCGCAAGATTGAAACTCAAAGGAATTGACGGGGGCCCGCACAAGCGGTGGAGCATGTGGTTTAATTCGATGATACGCGAGGAACCTTACCAGGGCTTAAATGTAGAGTGACAGGGGTAGAGATACCTTTTTCTTCGGACACTTTACAAGGTGCTGCATGGTTGTCGTCAGCTCGTGCCGTGAGGTGTCAGGTTAAGTCCTATAACGAGCGCAACCCCTATCGTTAGTTGCTAGCAGGTAAAGCTGAGGACTCTAGCGAGACTGCCGGTGCAAACCGTGAGGAAGGTGGGGATGACGTCAAATCATCACGGCCCTTACGTCCTGGGCTACACACGTGCTACAATGGTATGGACAATGAGCAGCCACAACGCGAGTTGGAGCGAATCTATAAACCATATCACAGTTCGGATCGGAGTCTGCAACTCGACTCCGTGAAGCTGGAATCGCTAGTAATCGGATATCAGCCATGATCCGGTGAATACGTTCCCGGGCCTTGTACACACCGCCCGTCAAGCCATGGAAGCTGGGGGTGCCTGAAGTCGGTTACCGCAAGGAGCTGCCTAGGGTAAAACTGGTAACTAGGGCTAAGTCGTAACAAGGTAGCCGTACCGGAAGGTGCGGCTGGAACACCTCCTTTCTAGAGAAAGATGGTGAGTTACATAAGAGGTTAATTTTACTCTTTGCTGTTAATTTTAAAAATAGACTAAGATCTTAAGGAGTCATTAGTATTTAGTCGATAGTAGTTAGTTGTATAACTAACGTCTAAAGACTACAAACTACAGGCTAAAAAAAGTCTCGTAGCTCAGCTGGTTAGAGCGCTACACTGATAATGTAGAGGTCGGCAGTTCGAGTCTGCCCGAGACTACAAATTATTCAAAGATTGAATGATTAAAGAATTGAAAGATTTTAGTTAAAGGAAATTTTAGAAGTTGAGGGATTTGGTTTTACGTGTTGAGTGCTAAGTTTTAAGTTAAACTCACACCAACTAATAACTAACGACTAATAACTCATAACTAAAAGAGATGGGGGATTAGCTCAGCTGGCTAGAGCGCTTGCCTTGCACGCAAGAGGTCATCGGTTCGACTCCGATATTCTCCACCAGGCGATGCCTGGAGATAAGTAATATTATCTTCAAGAGTATTGCAGGCAGATTGTGACTAACAAGTTTAATTACTTGTCAGTGGCGACTCGCCACAACGTTCATTGACATATTGGTAAAATGATATCGTAAAGAATCAAGATAGAGAGTTAGATAATATCTAACGAAATATTTTTATAAGAACAAGAATTATAAAGAGCTCGTTCTAGCGTAAAGCTAGAGCAAAAAGTACAATAAGCTAAATAAGGGCGTATGGAGGATGCCTAGGCTTTCAGAGGCGATGAAGGACGCGATAAGCTGCGATAAGCTACGGGGAGAAGCACATATTTTATGATCCGTAGATTTCCGAATGGGGCAACCCGTCATGTTGAAGACATGTCACACCTTCGGGTGAGCAAACCTGGTGAACTGAAACATCTAAGTAACCAGAGGAAGAGAAAACAAAAGTGATTCCGTTAGTAGTGGCGAGCGAACGCGGATTAGCCCAAACCAATGTTGTTACGGCAATATTGGGGTTGTAGGGCTGCGACATTAGAATCTAAGAGAACTGGAATCGTTTGGAAAGACGAACCGAAGAGAGTGATAGTCTCGTACAGGTAATCGAAGAGGATATAGCAGTACCCTGAGTAGTGCGGGACACGTGTAATCCTGTATGAATCCACCGGGACCATCCGGTAAGGCTAAATACTCCTGAAAGACCGATAGTGAACTAGTACCGTGAGGGAAAGGTGAAAAGAACCCTAAGTAAGGGAGTGAAAGAGAACCTGAAACCGTACGCCTACAAGCGGTCGAAGCACATTAACTGTGTGACGGCGTGCCTTTTGCATAATGAGCCTACGAGTTACTGTTACTAGCAAGGTTAAGATTTTAAGGATCGGAGCCGAAGCGAAAGCGAGTCTGAATAGGGCGCGATTAGTTAGTAGTAGTAGACGCGAAACCGAGTGATCTACCCATGGGCAGGTTGAAGCTGTGGTAACACACAGTGGAGGACCGAACCAGTTGACGTTGAAAAGTCTTTGGATGACCTGTGGGTAGGGGTGAAAGGCCAATCAAACTCGGAAATAGCTCGTACTCCCCGAAATGCATTTAGGTGCAGCGTTGAATAAAAGTTTTATAGAGGTAGAGCTACTGATTGGATGCGGGGGCTTCACCGCCTACCAATTCCTGACAAACTCCGAATGCTATAAAATGTTTTTCAGCAGTGAGGGCATGGGTGCTAAGGTCCATGTCCGAGAGGGAAAGAACCCAGACCATCAGCTAAGGTCCCCAAATATATGTTAAGTTGAAAAAACGAGGTTTGACTGCCCAGACAGCTAGGATGTTGGCTTGGAAGCAGCCATTCATTTAAAGAGTGCGTAACAGCTCACTAGTCGAGCGGTCGAGCATGGATAATAATCGGGCATAAACATATTACCGAAGCTATGGACTTATTAAAGTGGTAGGGGAGCATTCTATATGTGCTGAAGGTGTGCTGTGAGGCATGCTGGAACGTATAGAAAAGAAAATGTAGGCATAAGTAACGATAAAGGGGGCGAGAAACCCCCTCACCGAAAGACTAAGGTTTCCTCAGCGATGCTAATCAGCTGAGGGTTAGTCGGGACCTAAGGCGAATCCGAAGGGAGTAGTCGATGGACAACAGGTTAATATTCCTGTACTTCTTATAACTGCGATGGGGTGACGGAGTAGTGAAAGCACCGCGAACTGACGGAATAGTTCGTTGAAACATTTAGGTATTAGACTGGTAGGCAAATCCGCCGGTTTAGCTGAAGTGTGATAGTACCACAAGTCTTCGGATGCGTGGATAGTGTGCCTAAAAACTTCCAAGAAAAACCTCTAAGCTTCAGGTTATAAGAACCCGTACCGTAAACCGACACAGGTAGTTGGGATGAGAATTCTAAGGTGCTCGAGAGATTCATGGCTAAGGAACTAGGCAAAATAGACTCGTAACTTCGGGAGAAGAGTCGCCAACAGCAATGTTGGCCGCAGTGAAAAGATCCAGGCGACTGTTTATCAAAAACACAGGGCTTTGCTAAATTGAAAGATGATGTATAAGGCCTGACACCTGCCCGGTGCTGGAAGGTTAAGTGGAGTTGTTAGCTTCGGCGAAGCAATCAAATGAAGCCCCAGTAAACGGCGGCCGTAACTATAACGGTCCTAAGGTAGCGAAATTCCTTGTCGGGTAAGTTCCGACCTGCACGAATGGTGCAACGATCTGGATACTGTCTCAGCCATGAGCTCGGTGAAATTGTAGTATCGGTGAAGATGCCGATTACCCGCAGCGGGACGAAAAGACCCCGTGAACCTTTACTATAGCTTCGTATTGACTTTGGATAAGTAATGTGTAGGATAGGTGGGAGACTTTGAAGCAGCGTCGCTAGGCGTTGTGGAGTCATCCTTGAAATACCACCCTTTGCTTATCTAGAGCCTAACTCAGCAATGAGAACAGTGCGTGGTGGGTAGTTTGACTGGGGTGGTCGCCTCCAAAAGAGTAACGGAGGCTTCTAAAGGTTCCCTCAGCACGCTTGGTAACCGTGCGTAGAGTGCAATGGCATAAGGGAGCTTGACTGAGAGACATACAGGTCGATCAGGTACGAAAGTAGAGCATAGTGATCCGGTGGTTCCGCATGGAAGGGCCATCGCTCAAAGGATAAAAGGTACTCCGGGGATAACAGGCTGATCTCCCCCAAGAGCTCACATCGACGGGGGGGTTTGGCACCTCGATGTCGGCTCGTCACATCCTGGGGCTGGAGAAGGTCCCAAGGGTTGGGCTGTTCGCCCATTAAAGTGGCACGCGAGCTGGGTTCAGAACGTCGTGAGACAGTTCGGTCTCTATCTGCTGTGGGCGTTAGAAATTTGAGTGGATCTGACTTTAGTACGAGAGGACCGAGTTGGACTGACCTCTAGTGTATCTGTTGTCTCGCCAGGGGCACTGCAGAGTAGCTACGTCGGGAAGGGATAAGCGCTGAAAGCATATAAGCGCGAAACCCACCACAAGATGAGATTTCTTTAAAGGGTCGTGGAAGATCACCACGTTGATAGGCTATAAGTGTAAGTGCAGTAATGTATGTAGCTGAGTAGTACTAATAACCCATAGGCTTATGTACGTATCCCGGTCCTAGTGGCCGGGAGCAAACTCTTTGA
>NZ_CP195160.1:577500-920000 GCF_051200845.1 Tenacibaculum sp. A30 | reverse complement strand
GTACTGAAAAAACCTATGATAGTTTTGTATCTTTAGAAGACCTATTAAAATCAGTAACAGTTTCGTTTCAATTTTGTGGATTGGAAATGTTACCAACACATGTGTTTTATGGGGCAAATGACAATCCAGAATTAGAAGAGATACAAATAAACTCAAAAGAATATGCAGATTTAATTTTTCAATAAATAAAAAACCAGAAACAATGAAAAATTTTAAAAATCTATTAGTGTTTATGTTAATCGCATTAACAATATTATCATTCACTACCATTATCAATGGTGTAAAAGAAGTAAATACCAAAGAAAGTAAAGTCGTTTGGAAAGGGTATAAGGTAACAGGTTCTCATGAAGGAACAGTTAATTTACAATCGGGTACATTAAACTTTGAAGACGATAAATTAGTAGGAGGAGAGTTTACTATAGATATGACTTCTATTGCGGTAACAGATTTATCAGGAGATTACCAAAAGAAGTTAGAAGGGCATTTAAAATCGGATGATTTTTTTGGTGTAAAGAATCACCCAATTTCAACTTTAGTATTTACTAAGGTAAAAGCAAAAGGAAAAAATTCATATGAAGTAACTGCTAATTTAACTATTAAAAATAAAACCAATCCTGTAACTTTTGAAATTTCAGTATATGGTAAAAAAGCAACAGCTTCACTAAAGGTAGATAGAGCTAAATATGAAGTAAAATACGGTTCTACAAGCTTTTTTGATGGTTTAAAGGATAAAGCAATTTACGACGAATTTGATCTAGTAGTTGATTTAGTTTTTTAAATTCAACATAGACTGCATACATATCTCGAATTAAAGTTTGGGATATGTTTAAATAATATAAATAAACAAGAATACCCTTATGAAACGATCTGCGTTTTTACAATTACTAGGGTTAGCATCAGTAAATTTGAGTATGGGATCATTAAGCGGATTAAAAAAGTTATCAGATAGTTTACCAGTTTCTCAGACAATGCCAGTGTTGTTTTTAGGACATGGTAGTCCTATGAATGCTATTGAAGAAAACGAATTTACTTTAGGGTTTAAAAATATTTCAAAAACACTACCTAAACCTAAAGCTATTATATGTATTTCGGCACATTGGTTTACTAAAGGAACCAAAGTAACTGCGATGGAAATGCCTAAAACTATTCACGATTTTGGTGGTTTTCCTCAAGAGTTATTTGAACAGCAATATCCAGCAAAAGGAAACCCAGAATTAGCTAAGGAAACAAAACAGTTATTACATCCTAATTTTGTTGAGTTAGATGAACATTGGGGACTAGATCATGGTGCTTGGACCGTATTGAAATATTTATTTCCAAAGGCAGATGTGCCCGTAATTCAATTAAGTATTGATTACACCAAAGATGCTAATTACCATTTTGAATTGGCAAAACAACTTACTTCTTTAAGGCAAAAAGGAGTGTTGATTATTGGTAGCGGAAACATTGTTCATAATTTACGATTGGTTGACTGGAAGAATTTTGATAAAGATAATTACGGATATGATTGGGCTATTGAAGCAAGAGCAACGGTTAATAAATATTTATTAGAAGGAAACTATCAACCTTTAATAGATTATACGAAACAATCAAAAGCTTTTCAGCTTGCAATTCCAACTCCAGATCATTATTTACCTTTAATTTATAGTTTAGGATTGCAACAAAAAAACGAAGAAGTTCAGCTTTTTAACGATAAGTTATTAGCGGGTTCTTTAAGTATGACTTCACTAAAAATAGGATAAAAAAAGTCTGTATAACACTTGTTTATACAGACTTTATCAATCAATCAAAAAAAAAATCAGGCTTAGAATTTTTGTTTTATTGCGCTAATTGTTGTTTTTACAACAAACCAGCAGAAATATACAATACCTAAAGAGAACACAATGTCTCCCACCATACGCATCCATTTTAAGGTTTGTACTGTAGGGTTGTATAATAACTCAGGATCTCTAGCAAAAGAATACCCTTTTGTTATAGAGGTGTATGCTTGAATTATTCCAACTGGTAGTAGGCTTAATACCACCATTAAAACTAATCCTATGTTTAGTAACCAAAATGAGTTTTTTACAAGTTTTTCGTTCCATGAAATGTTTGAATACAAGCGTAAGCAAATTAAGATGAAGCCCATACCTAACATTCCGTATACACCAAACAAAGCAGTGTGTGCATGTACAGAAGTTGTGTTTAATCCTTGGATATAATAAAGTGCAATTGGAGGGTTGATTAAGAATCCGAAAACACCAGCACCTACCATGTTCCAAAAGGCAACAGCAATAAAGAAAAAGATAGGCCATTTATAACGTTGAATCCAGGCATTCTTTTTCAATAAATTCCAGTTTTCTCTAATTTCAAATCCCATTAAGGTTAATGGCACCACTTCTAAGGCACTAAACGTAGCCCCTAAAGCAATAGCTTGCACAGGTGTTCCTGAATAATACAAGTGGTGTAAAGTACCAATAATACCTCCTGCTAAAAATATGGTTGCTGATGCAATTGCTGTTTTTCCTGCAGTTTTGGTTGAAATAATTTTCATTCGAGAGAAAATGTAGGCAATAATTACCGTAGCAAATACCTCAAAGAATCCTTCAACCCATAAGTGTACTAACCACCATCTCCAATAATTAATAACAGGTAAAGAACTGTTTTCACCATACATTAATCCAGAGAAAAAGAACATACCAATAGCAACTACAGCAATTAATAAGATGTAAAGTAAATGTTTTGAATCGTCATTTTTTCTGATACCATACAGCACGTGTCTACCTACCATAACAACCCATAAAATTAAACCAATACCTAAGAATATTTGCCAGAACCTACCTAAATCCATGTACTCATATCCTTGATGACCAAAGAAAAAGTTAGTGGTTAAGTCAAAGAATTGGTGTACTCCTAACCATTGTCCTGCCATAGAACCTAAAACGATAAATAATAAAGCAATAAATAAGAAGTTGGTACCAAATACTTGATATTTCATTTCTTTACCACTAATAATAGGAGCTAAGAATAACCCTGTTGCAAGCCAAGTAGCGGCAATCCAAAATACTGCAAGCTGCGTATGCCATGTCCTAGAAATTGAATATGGAAGGAATTCAGAGAGATTAAACCCGAAGAAAGCTTGTCCTTCTACTGTATAATGTACAGTAACAATACCCAAAACAACTTGTAACACAATAAGTAATGAAATAACTAAAAAGTATTTAAGAACAGCTCTTTGAGATTTGAATAGTTTTAAATCGAGTAAGGGATCGTTGTTAGGGTTTGTTACTGCTTCTCCTTTTTCATGATTTCGTATGTAGTAATAGGTTAATACTCCAATAAACAACAGTAATAGTATGATAGAGAACCCTGACCAAAGTTGTGAATCTGGCGTAATTGTATTGTTAATTAACGGTTCGTGTGGCCAGTTAGAAGTATAAGTGTAATCTTGATTAGGTCTTTCTGTACTAGCTGCCCAAGAAGTCCAAAATAAGAAAGCATTAAGCTTAGCAAGTTTTTCAGTATCGGTTAAAGCACCTTCAGGAATAGCATATTTTTCATGACCTTTAGAAAAGATTGCTGAATAATGTGCCGCATTTACTTCAATAGCCTCTTTTCGTTCTTTAGAAATTGTTATTGATTGGTCTTTTTCATTGAATGTATTGGTTCTAATATCTTTTACCAAACGCGCTTTTATAGCTGCTTTATTTTCTTCATCTAAAGCATCGTAATTAGTATTAAAATCTCTTTTAGCCCAATAGTCTAATAAATAAACAGCTTCTTTATGAATCCAATCAGCTGTCCAGTCTGGAGCAACATAACTTCCGTGTCCCCAAATAGAACCGACTTCCATTCCACCGATAGATTCCCAAACATTTTGTCCGTCTTGTATATCTTTTTTAGTATAAATAACCTCGTTAGTTTCCTTAACTTTTACAGTTTCAGGTATAGGGGGTTGGGTTTGATAAATTTCTGTACCTACCCATATTAATGCAATAAACGATAATACGACTACTGCAATAAATCCAGTCCAAATTTTTCTCATTATTAATTATTTAATTGTTTTTCTAATATGATTGCTTTTTTAAATAGAATGTTGTTTTCTAAATGAATGTGTTTGTGCAAGTCTTCTTCAAACTCTTGTAACATTGCAAACGATACTTTGTACGTATTACAAGCATCAGCTGGTGGTGTATAGTTGTTTGTTAGTTTTGCAATTGTTCTAAACCTTTCTCCTTCATTATCGTGCTCGGTATGCATCATGTTAATAGGGTTTTCTACAGTTCCAAATGGAGGAGGGGCAAGAGAAGTATTCGTAGTAATTGCTGTTACTAATTTTTTAATAAAAGGAAACAAAATCAGCTCTTCTTTTTTCATGTGTTTCGTTAGTTCACCTGCACTTTCGGTAAATAACTGTAAAACCTCATGTAATTCAGGGTGATTTTTTCCGTGTACTTTCGCTATTTTATTTAAATATTCTAAAAGTTCAGGAATTCGATTTTCTACATAGGTATGATGAGTTTGATAAATGTAGTCGCATAAAAAATCTAACGACCAGTTTTGATAATCATTATTAGATTTAGAGCCTCTATCAATACGAATAAGTTTATTGATTAACGTATCTGGATCTATATCTTTTTTTGTGGTTACTTCTTCAATAGTTCTGTTACCATTACAGCAAAAATCAATACCATATAATTTAAATATTGTTGCTGTTTTGTAGTTGTTTGCTACTATGTCTGCTACTGTTGAATTGTTGTTTATTTCCATCTTTCAAGTTTTTGTTTTATAAGTAATAAAGGGATCTTTTTATCTTTTATTGATTGAATTTTTTTTACTCTCGTTTTAACCAAAAAGTATTTTTTACATTGTTGGTGTATAGTACATCATAAAGGGTGTTTTCTTCTAGCATTATCCTTAAATTATCTCTAATTTCAATAAATTTAAAGTGAAGAGGACAAGGAGAACTGTCATCACATTGCTTAAGGCCTAATCCGCAACCCGTATAAATACTATCGCCGTCTAATACACGAACTACATCGCTCAGACGAATTTTTTTAAGATTATTTTTATCAATTACAAAACCACCATAAGGACCTTTTATAGAATCTATAATGTCATTTTTCGTTAAAATTTGTAATATTTTTCCTGTAAATGCTTCAGGAGAGTTAATAGCAGCAGCAATAGCTTTTACGCCCACCTTATTGTCTAAGCTAGATTGTTCTGCAACAAAAATTGTTGCTCTTAAACCATATTCACAAGATTTTGAAAACATATAATTATTTTACGCTACAAAGATATAGATTTAATTTTATAAAAGATAAAAAAGTCTTTTATATTTTATAATAAAAAGCACCATGAAAAAATGGTGCTTTTGAATCCTATTTAAAGGTTATATTTTTCGGTGCCAGTACGCTGTTCTACCAAAGGCAGAGAAACCAACATAACCTCTAATTTTAAGTTTGTTTTTACCGTCTAGTTTTATGTAACACTTGTATTCCTTACCATTTTTAGGATCCAAGATTTTTCCACCGCTCCATTCATCACCATCTTTAGATAATCCTGTTAAAATATTCATTCCTAAAATAGGATTGTTTTTTCTGTTGCCGCTACATTTATCACAAACAGCTTCTTGACGGTTTTTATCTGTTATTTCAACAATTTTAGCGTAAGCCTTTCCATCTTTTTTATATACTTCTATTACAGAATCAACCTTATTGGTTTCTTCATCTCGGTTTTCCCATTTTCCGAAAATAGTTTGTGCGCTCATCGATAAGCTAACGGTTGTAAATAATAAAGCAAAAAGTATTTTTTTCATAATCTAAAAGTTTTAATAGTATATCGTTTTCAAAAAGTATTCCAATTAATCGTATTGTGCATCAAAGTTGCTATCCCATTTTCCTTGTACACGTAATACTTGTTCTATAATATCTCGAGCACAACCATTACCACCAGTTTTATCAGAAATGTATTTAGAAATTTGTTGAATTTCACGTGCTGCATCATTTGGGCAAGCCGGCATTCCTATGAGTTTCATTACAGGGTAGTCAGGTATATCATCACCCATGTACATTATATTTTCTGGATTTAATTTGTACTTTTCAACCAATTCGTTGAATTGTTTTATTTTATTATGAGCACCTAAGTAAATATCGGTTATACCTAAATCTTCTAAGCGAGTACGTACACCTTCGTTTTTTCCTCCAGAAATAATACAAACTCTAAAACCAGCTTTTACAGCAGCTTTTAAAGCATATCCATCTTTGATGTTCATTTGACGAACTAATTGTCCATCAGGAAAAACAGTAACAATTCCGTTTGTTAAAACACCATCTACATCAAAAATTAAAGTATCTATTTGAGGTAGGTATTCTTTATAGCTTTTTTCCATTCTGTTGGATTGATTTTGTAATAAGTTTATAAATTTCTTGTTGTTCGGAATTCAATAACGCTAAATGGTTTTGAATGGTTTTTTGGTCATTTCTCTTTGCAGGACCAGTTTGCGCTGCTTCAGGATTTAGTTTTGTAATCTTTTCGGCAGTTTCTTGTATTAAAGGATATAAGATTTCAAACGGAACTTGGTGTTCATCACAAATATCAGCTCCAATTTTATACATATGATTGGTGAAATTATTCACAAAAACTGCAGCAACATGCAATCGTTTTCGTTGCTCTGAATTGATATGGTATATTTTTTTTCCAATAGTTTTAGCTAAAGTTTCTAAAAGTGTCGAGTCTTGCTCATTTTCAGCTTCTAAGCAAAATGGAATTTCATCAAAATTCACTTCTTTATCTTTAGAAAAACTCTGTAATAAGTAAAAAATACCTTTACGACCGGCATTTTGTAGCGACTGTATTGTAACACTACCAGAAGTATGTACAACTAAGCTGTTTTTATTTTCAATTGTACTTGAAACAAGACTGATAGCATCATCAGAAACCGCTATGATATACACATCAGCTTCTTTTAATAACTCTATGCTATTTGTGATGGAAGTAACGTCTTTTAAATGCTCTATCTGTTTAATATTTCGAGCATAAACTTGTACCAATGATACATCATTAGCTTTGCTAAAAGCATTGGCTAAATGTGTAGCTACATTACCACCTCCTATAATGACAACCTTAATCATAGTACGAAGATATTGAATTTAATTAAAAATATTTTCGCATATTTGTTTCATTATGATTGTATATGTCGCATAAATAGCACGGTTGCTTGAGCAACAAATAGTTACCTCTTAAGAATTTCTTAAGAGATATTTCTTATTTTAAAAATTTAGCAATGACTGAAAACAATCAAACTTCAAAACAAACTATATTTTCTCTTTTTAAAGATGCCATTTTAGGTAGGCAACAAGATTTTACGCAAGGAAGCATTCGTAAAGCAGTTTTTTTATTAGCAATTCCCATGATATTAGAAATGCTAATGGAGTCTATTTTTGCTTTGGTAGATATTATTTACGTTTCTAGAGTTAGCGTAAATGCAGTAGCTACTGTAGGATTAACAGAATCAGTACTAACCTTGGTGTATGCAGTAGCTATTGGTTTAAGTATGGCAGCAACAGCTTTAGTTGCTCGAAGAACAGGAGAAAAAGATAATGAAGGAGCAAATCAAACAGCTGTACAAGTAATATTTTTAGGAATCTTTATTTCAATTCTGATTAGTATTGTGGGGATTTTATATCCCAAAGAAATCCTCGAATTAATGGGAGGCGAACCTGATTTGATAGAAGAAGGGTATAGATATACTCAAGTACTTTTAGGAGGAAACATAACGGTAATGTTACTCTTTTTAATCAATGCAATTTTTAGAGGAGCAGGAAATGCATCTATAGCTATGTGGACATTGATTTTATCTAACGGGTTAAATATTATTTTAGACCCTATTTTTATTTTTGGTTTAGGACCAATACCAGCTTATGGTGTAGAAGGGGCTGCCATAGCAACAACTATTGGTAGAGGTACCGCAGTAATAGCACAGTTATTAGTACTATTTTTTGGAGCAGGTAAAATAAAATTAGCAGCAAAAGACTTAGTAATACGAATTGCTGTAATGGTAAACTTAATAAAAGTATCATTAGGTGGCATAGGACAGTTTATTATTGGTACTTCTAGCTGGGTATTTTTAATGCGAATTATGTCAGAGTTTGGTAGTGAAGTGCTAGCAGGTTACACAATCGCTATTAGAATAATGATGTTTACACTTATGCCTGCTTGGGGAATGAGTAATGCTGCGGCTACTTTAGTTGGTCAAAATTTGGGAGCAATACAACCCGAAAGAGCAGAAAAATCAGTTTGGATAACCAGTAAATACTGTGCATATTTTATGGGGGCTGTATCATTGGTTTATATATTCTTTGCACCAACTTTTCTAGGATGGTTCTCTGAGAATACCTTGGTGGTAGAAAATGGAGCTTTATGTTTACAAATTATCGCAGCAGGATATATTGCGTATGCATATGGTATGGTGGTAATTCAATCGTTTAATGGTTCGGGAGATACGAAAACACCAACCTATGTTAACTTTGTATGTTTTTGGTTATTTCAATTACCGTTTGCTTATATAATGGCAATTACTTTAAATTTTGGTCCTGTAGGAGTGTTTACAGCTATAACATTAGCAGAAGTTTTAATAGCTATTGTGGGCGTTTGGCTCTTTAAAAAAGGAAAATGGAAAACAGTTCAAGTGTAAACTTCATTTAGTAAATTAGCAGTGATTATTTTTAAGGAAATAATTATTGAAGGATTTGTAGAAAATAATAAAAATAAATGAAACTAGATATATTAGCTTTTGGCGCGCATCCTGATGATGTAGAATTAGGATGTGCAGCTACTATAGCCAAAGAAATTTCGTTAGGAAAAAAAGTAGGAATAGTCGATTTAACTCGAGGAGAATTAGGAACAAGAGGTTCCGCTGAATTACGTGATAAAGAAGCGGCGAATGCTGCTGAGGTCCTTGGAGTTTCAGTACGTGAAAACCTAGGTTTTGCTGATGGTTTTTTCAGAAATGATAAAGAGCATCAATTAGAAATCATTAAAATGATACGAAAGTATCAACCGGAAATAGTATTGTGTAATGCTATTGATGATCGTCATATTGATCATCCAAAAGGAAGTCAGTTAGTATCGGATGCTTGTTTTTTAAGTGGATTGTTAAAGATAGCAACAGAATTAGATGGGGCTCAACAAGAAAAATGGCGTCCAAAACAAGTGTATCATTATATTCAATGGAAAAATATAGAACCAGACTTTGTAATTGACGTAACTGGTTTTATGGATAAGAAAATAGCTTCTGTTATGGCATATTCATCTCAGTTTTATGATCCGAAAAGTGACGAGCCAGAAACACCAATAACTAGTAAAAACTTTACAGATAGTATAGAGTATAGAGCAAAAGACCTTGGTAGGTTAATAGGAGTTGATTATGCAGAAGGCTTTACATCAGAACGTTATGTGGCAATTGAAAATTTTAGTAAATTAATTTAAAAAAAAGTTTTGTCACAATGTAAAAATCTTGTATATTTGCACCCGCAAGTTACATGGTGATTGTAGCTCAGCTGGTTAGAGCGCCGGATTGTGGTTCCGGAGGTCGCCGGTTCGAACCCGGTCTTTCACCCAAAACCTTCTCATTTCGAGAAGGTTTTTTTGTTTTTAAACATGTTCTTACTAAAATAGAATAAAAAAAGCTTCTCAGTTATTTCTGAGAAGCTTTTTTATTTTCTAACCATTGCTCATATTTGTTTTTGTGTTTAAAACGATTATGAGTCCATAGGTAATACTCGGGTTGAGCTTTAATGTTTCTTTCTGTAAGCTCTAGGTATTTATCGGTAATTTCAAAATTATCGAAATCGTTAGGTGTATCAGTGATTAATTCAAATTCAACTTCAAAATAACCTCTTTTAACTTTGGTGGTTTTCATATTGATAACTACCGAGTTGTATTTTTTTGACAGAACTTCAGCTCCTGTGTGTACTGGTACTTTTTCATTTAAAAAGCTAGCCCAATACCTAGTTTTTCCCATTTGAGGAGATTGATCACTAAGTAAAAGGTATAGGTATTGTGTTTTGTTGGAGTGTTTTTCGTAGATGCTTTTATTAAACAGATACGTAGGTACGGCTTCAAAACCAAATTGGGTTCTAGATTTTTTTATTAATTTGTCAAAATAAGGGTTTTTGATCTTTTTGTAAGCTCCAAAACAGTTGATGTTTACAGAAAGAGGCATGCCGACAGACCATTCCCAATTTGCTTGGTGTGAACCTACCAAAGCAACACTTCTTCCTTGTTCAGCGTATTTGTTTATGAGTTCAGGATTTGTGTATTTGTAGCGCTTTTGTAATTCTTTTTTACTTATAGCAAAAGATTTTACGCTTTCAAAAAGGATGTCTACAAAGTGTTTAAAGAATTTTTTTGATATTCTGTTTATTTCAGCTTCGCTTTTTTCAGGAAAAGCAGTTTTAAGGTTTTTAGTGACTATTTTTTTTCTGTAACCAATGATATAGTATAATATCAAGAAGAAAAAATCAGAAAAAATATATAAAACCCTCATTGGTAATCTTGAAAGTGCCCAAATGAAAGGATAGGTAATTGTATAAATTAAAAAATTCATTTTAGAAAAATTAAAGTGCAAATATCGTATTAAATTATCAATATTTACTTTGTGAACTTTTGTTTATGTTTGTGAATATATATTAGAAGTATGAGTCAAATTATTATAGGATTAATTATAGCAAATGTGTTAATGTCAATTAAAGGGTTTAACGATCCTGTTTTTTTTGATCGATACAAGTTTCAGGTGCAAAGAGTGTTGGGAGGGGAGAAGATAAGAATGATTTCGTCAGGTTTTCTGCATGTAGATTGGTTGCACTTAGGGTTTAATATGTATGCTTTGTATCTGTTCGGGAAAGTAGTGGACTCTAGTTTCGGAACGCTTAATTTTGTGTTGATTTACTTTGCTAGTTTGTTAGCGGGAAGTATGTATTCGTTATATCAGCATAAAAAAGAACCATATTATAGTGCTGTAGGTGCTTCAGGGGCGGTTTCGGGAGTTATTTTTTCTTCAATAATGCTGTATCCAAGTATGGAGCTTATTATGTTGCCAATTCCGATTCCGATTCCAGGATATGTGTTTGGAATTGGTTATTTGTTATATTCTATTTACGGAATGAAAAATCAGGTGGGTAATATTGGTCATTCGGCGCATTTAGGAGGTGCTATAGGTGGATATTTAATTACTTTGGTGTTGCGACCAAGTGTTATAGCGAATCATACGATAATGGTAGGAATAATGGCGTTAATTATAGTTGGATTGTTCTTCTTTGGAGATAAATTAAAGCTTAATAGATAGCGTAAAATATAAAGAATAAAAAACCGAAACAAATGTTTCGGTTTTTTTGAGCGGGAGACCGGGTTCGAACCGGCGACATTCAGCTTGGAAGGCTGACGCTCTACCAACTGAGCTACTCCCGCGGTAAAGCTTTTGCTTTTTGTGTAATTACTTACACTATGTAAATTTGAGCGGGAGACCGGGTTCGAACCGGCGACATTCAGCTTGGAAGGCTGACGCTCTACCAACTGAGCTACTCCCGCAGTAAAGCGGTTGCAAATATAATACAGTTTCTAGAATTCGCAAGGGTTTTTTAGAAAAAAATAAATAAAAAAACGAAGGTTTTTTCTAACTTTCATAAAATGAATATAATAGCTGGATTTATTTTTTGAGTTTTTTGTTTTGCTCCATACATGTTAGATTAAATCTCTTGAAAATAATAGAAATTGAGTATGAAAAAAGCGGAGAGTGTCCGCTTCTAAATATTGTTTCTAACAAAAAAACTAATAAAAAGTCTTATCGTCTCGTAAAACCTTAACAAAATGAAAACCATAAATTTCAAAGCCTTCATTGTAGTAAAATTTATGAGACTTCCTATTACCTGTATAAGTGTTTAACTCAATAGCTTCACACCCTTTTTTCTTTGTGTAGTTATAGATCCAGTTAAAAAATTGTTTACCAATATTGTTTCCTCTGTAGGTTTCATCAATAACAACATGGTCTGGTTCTACACTTTTTCCTACATAATGTCTAACACTATACCAAAGACCAGAAATACCGATAAGCTTATCTTGGTCAAAAGCACCTACACATTCATAGTTAGAACAGTCAATCATTTCCAAAACTCTTGTTTTTAAAATATCATGAGGAGTGGTGGTGTTCAGCTTTTGTAAATGAGGAAGAATATCTAGGATATCTTTTTTGTCAATTGGCTTAAAATGTATATTCATTCTGTATTTTTGAGTTAAAAGAAATTAAGATGATAAAAATAAAAAATATATCGGCTCAAGAAACGTACGAAATACGATTGTCGGTACTAAGAAATAATATCGATTTACCATATAAATTTGAAGGAGATGAAGAAGGAAGTACCTTTCATTTAGGAGCTTTTTATGAAAAAAAACTAGTAGGTATTGCTACGTTTATGAAAAGTAACCTAGAAGCTTTTGATGTGGAGCAATATCAGTTAAGAGGAATGGCAACATTACCTGAAGTAAGAGGAATGGGAGCAGGAAAAAAGTTGATTATTAAAGCAGTAGAAATATTACAAGAAAGAAAGATAGCTGTTTTATGGTGTAATGCAAGAAAAGAGGTTTTAGGGTTTTATGAAAGTTTAGGTTTTAAAATTACAGGAGAAGAATTTCAAGTCTCAAATGTAGGAGCTCATTTTAAAATGTATTATCTTGTAAGCTAGATGTTTATTTTAATAATAGCTTAGATAAATCCTTAAGAATATGAAAGCATTACAATTAATACTAATAATCCTCTTTTTTAATTCATTGAACTTGTTGTCACAAGAAAAAGAAGTGAAAATAACTACAGAAAAGCTTACAGATCGTGTTTATGTTTTAAATGGACAAGGAGGAAATATTGGACTCTTTATTGGAAATAATAGTGTTTTTATGATTGATGATCAGTTCGCACCTCTAAGTAAAAAAATACAAGCTGCTATAAAAAAGATAACGGATAAACCAGTAACTTATTTAATAAATACGCATTGGCATGGTGACCATACAGGGGGAAATGCCAATTTTCAAAAAGAGGGTGCTATTATTGTTTCTCATGAAAATGTGCGAAAACGTATGAGTGTAGATCAGGTTGTTAGGGGAGAGGTAAGGTCAGCGTCGCCAAAAGAAGCTCTGCCAGTTATTACTTTTTCAGAAAATATGCAGTTTTATATGGATGAAGAGCCTGTTCTTGTTACGCATATTCACAATGCACATACCGATGGAGATGTTTTAGTGTATTTTGTTAATAGCAATGTGTTGCATGTAGGTGATGCTTATTTTCAAGGGAAGTTTCCTTATATAGATATAGATTCAGGCGGAAGTATTGATGGTTACATTAAAGGAATAAAAAGAATCATGAGAATTACTGATGCTAACACAAAAATAATTCCTGGACATGGAAATGTGACTACAAAAGAAGAGTTAAAAGAGTATTTACAAATGTTGGAAGATTTAAAAACCCAAGTTTTTACAGAAATTGAAAAAGGAGCGAGTTTAGAAGAAGTAAAGAATAATGCTAAAATAACTGAAAATTATAAAGGTTATAACGGTTGGATAACAGAAGATAAAATTAAAGAAGCAATCTATAAAAGTTTGAAAATGAAGTAAAAACAAAAACCCAAATCGAATGATTTGGGTTTTGTAGCGAAGACGGGATTTGAACCCGTGACCTCAGGGTTATGAATCCTGCGCTCTAACCAACTGAGCTACCTCGCCTGATTGCGGGTGCAAATATAATTACTTTTTGGATTTTGGCAATAAAACATTAAATTTTTTTTTAAAAAATAATTATCTATATTGGCGATCAAACAAAAAAATAGATGAGTAAAGTAAAATTTGAATTAGAGTTTCCTATACATGCTTCGCCAAGCATGCTATATCAATATTTTGCAACACCAGCAGGATTAGAAGAATGGTTTGCAGATAAAGTAAATTCAAGAGGTAAAATCATTACTTTTTTTTGGGATGATTCTGAAGAAGAAGCTAAAATTTTAACCAAAAAAACGGATGAACGTATTAAGTTTAAATGGACAG
The DNA here is from genome assembly GCF_051200845.1 of Tenacibaculum sp. A30. Taxonomy (NCBI): domain Bacteria; kingdom Pseudomonadati; phylum Bacteroidota; class Flavobacteriia; order Flavobacteriales; family Flavobacteriaceae; genus Tenacibaculum; species Tenacibaculum sp. A30. The sequence goes on along the minus strand of NZ_CP195160.1, from coordinate 905,933 downwards.
AGAGTGAAGACGATGATAGTTATTTTGAATTTAAAATACAAGTGGACCCATTAACAAAAGATGTAGCGGTAATTGTTACTGATTTTGCTGATGATGAAGATGATGTTGAAGAAGCAAAAATGCTTTGGGAAAATCAAATAGAAGCATTAAAACACAATATAGGAGCTTAATATTGGTAAGATTCCTTTTTTATAAAGATTAACTCGGCAAATTGTCGAGTTTTTTTGTGGCTAATACTTCTCTAAATTGTAAGTTTGCATTTAAATTTTTTTAAAGAAATGGTAAATTTTAACGGAGCTTTAATTGCAGAGAACGAAGTACAACTTTCAACCCAAAATAGAGCGTTTAAATACGGTGATGCTATTTTTGAAACCATTAAAGTAGTAAATGGGAAAGTAGTTTTTTTAGAAGATCATTATTTTAGGTTAATGGCTTCAATGCGTATGCTTCGTATGAAGATTCCGATGGAATTTACTCTTGAATTTTTACAAGAAGAAATTACCAAAGTAGTAAAAGAATTACCAGAGGCTTCAATGTATAGAATTCGATTGACTGTTTTTAGAAAAGATGGAGGTTTGTATACACCTATAACAAACGAAATTGATTATATTATTGAAGGTAGTCCGATAGAATTTACTGATAAAAAAGTGTACAAAGTTGACGTTTTTAAAGACTTCTATAATTATTCAGGACTGTTGTCTACGGTAAAAACAACCAATAAAATGTTAAATACATTAGCGGCTGTTTTTGCTGAAGAAAATGATTTAGACAACTGTATTTTGTTGAATGAAAGAAAAGGAGTTGTAGAAGCGATTAATGGGAATCTTTTTATAGTAAAAGGAAACGTTGTGAAAACACCAGCTTTAACAGAAGGGTGTATTAAAGGAATTGTTAGAAAAAAAGTGATAGATATTATTGAAAAGCACCCTGATTATACAATTGAAGAAACGGCTATTTCTCCTTTCGAAATTCAAAAGGCAGATGAAGTTTTCATCACAAATGCAATCATAGGAATTCAATCGGTTACCAATTACCGAAAAAAAGAATTCTCTACTGAAATAACCAATAAAATAAAGAGCAGTTTACAATTAGCAATCGTAACAAGTTAGTTCATTTGTATATCGCTAGGAGCATTTGCCCAAATTTTATATTTACCACCACGTTGTAATAATTTGTCTTTCCAAAAACTTTGATCGTTGGTGGTTAAAATATTATCGTAGTCATTTTCAGTAATAAACCAAGAATTCATTACAAGTTCTTCATCTAATTGATTACTACTCCATCCAGAGTATCCCAAAAAGAAACGAATGTCTGTAGATTCGAGTTGTTTTTTGTTAAGTAACTCTTTTAAAAGTTCAAAATTTCCGCCCCAATAAATTCCTTTAGCAACTTCAATGCTATTAGGAAGTAAATGAGGAACCTTATGTATAAAGTATAGGTTGTCTTGCTCTACAGGTCCACCTTGATAAACGGTAAAATCACAGTCAATTTCAGGAACTAAATCACTAAGAACATGATCTAAGGGTCTATTTAAAATAAAACCAACCGAGCTTTTTCTTGTGTGTTCAGTAAGTAAAATAATAGTTCTCTTAAAAGAACTATCATTTAATATTGCTGGATCTGCAATTAGCAACCTACCTTTTTCTGGTTTAAGTGCAACCATAATTTTTAATTTATAAGCACTAAGTTAAATAAATTTTTAATAAAAATTTAACATAAGTGTTAAAAATAGCAGGAAAAACAGGAAAAAAACGGTGATTACATTTTTTCTAATACCTGTATAACTTCGTTCTTTTTTCTTACGGAAACAGGAATAGTTGTTTTGTTTTTTAAAACTAAATACCCACCATCTGATTTGATGAATTCTTTAATGAATTGAATATTAATAAGATGGCTTTGATGAACTCTTAAAAAATCAAATTCTTTTAACATGTCGGCAAAGTGTTTAAGCGTTTTACCAACCAGTATTTTTTGCCCATCATTCATGAAAAACTCAGTGTAATTATTATCGGACTGACAACGGATAATATCGTCTAAATTTACTACTACAATCTTATCAGAGGTACTTAAAGAGATCTTTTTAGGGCGTTGATTTGGTTTTGTGATGGATTGTTGTAGTACAGATAACTGCTCTTTGTCGGGTTTAATTTGATCTTTAGCTTTGTTAATAGCATTTGTCAAATCTTCATTTGAATAGGGTTTTAATACATAATCAATCGCAGCAAATTTAAAGGCTTTAATAGCGTACTCATCACTAGCAGTAACAAAAATAATTTTTGAAGAAAGGTTAGGGTGAATTTCAAGCACATCAAATCCAGTACCGTCACCTAGCATAATATCCAAAAACAGGATATCTGGTTGTTGTTTTCGTAATATTTTAGAAGCTTCTACTACGCTTTTAGCAGTGCCTATAATTTCAATTTCAGGATGAAATTGTGTTAAATCATTTTGCAGCATATCTATAGCTGTTGGCATATCGTCTACTAAAATTGCAGTAAGTTTTGTCATTGTTAAAAGTCAGTTTTTAAAGGAATTTTAAAAGCAACTTTTGTGCCTTTAACCTGTTTGCCTTCGATTATTTCATCAATATGAAAAGTACTCTTTTTTGATAAACTTTCAATTCGTTCTTGCGTAACTTTTAATGCAACCGATTGATGCGTACTTGTGGTCTTTATTTTTTTTGATTGATGAATTCCAATACCGTTATCTACTATTTCACAATGTAAAAAATCGTTTTTCACAGAGAAATGAATATCCACTTTTCCGTTCTCTACAGAAGATATTCCATGTTTGATACTATTTTCAACAAAAGGTTGAATAAGCATAGGAGGAATCAGAATTTCTTCAGGATCAAGAGTAAGGTTTGTTATTATAGAATATTCGAAAGGTTTCGGATTCATTTGCTGTTCTAATTCAATATAATTTTTTAGCGTGGTAATTTCTTCTGTTAAACATATTTCTTCTTGTCTTGAATTGTGTAAAACACCACGTAAAAGGGTAGCAAACCTACTAATTGTAGCATTTAATTCAACTGATTTTCCTGAGTTTCCTAAGGCTTTTATTCCGTTTAAAACATTGAAAATAAAGTGCGGATTCATTTGTAGTTGCAATGCTTTTTGCTCAAGTGATAATAAATGATTTTCTAATTGTAGTTTTGCTACTTTAGTTTTATTTTTAGCTTGAATTCTACGAACGTATAACCAAATAATACTTCCTAATAACAAACTTACTAAACCAATAGCAGACCAGATAAACCATTTTTTTTGATAGATAGGAGTATCAATAAAAAAGTTAAATTCAATTGGGTCACTTTCTAGTTCTCCAATTTTTGATTGGGCGGTAAAAGTGTAATTTCCTGGAGATAAATAGGCTAAATCGATAGTACTTTTCTTACTCCATGGGCTTACTTGATTATTTAGGGTATAGCGATATTCTAAATTATTAGAATTGGTAATATCTACTGTTTTGTAATAAAATGAAATATGATTTTTATCTGCCGGAAGCTGTAACGTTTTTTCATACCCATTTATATTGATACTATCAATAGATTTAAAAACTACTTCTATGCTTTCAAAAGATATGGTAGGTTTTTTCAAGTTAGGTCTATCACTTTTAATAAAATAGATTCCTTTATCTTGTGTACCAATCCACGTATTTTTGTCGGAATCTTGAAAAGCAGTAGAAATTTTATTGGTAGTAAGGGTGTTGTATTTGTTGATAGTTCTTTCAAAATTGAAATTAGCGTCTAATACTTCAATACCTTCATCTTCAGAAATTACCCAAAATTGATTGTTGATTTTTTTGATTCCCTTGATATTTTGTGAAGTGATGGTTTGTGTGTCTATTTCATTATCTGTTATGAATTTAAGTCCGTTATTATAAGTGGTGGCAATAATAGTTTTACCATCAATTAAGATAGAAGTGTAATTGTTAACATCAATTCTGTCTAAAACTTCTGGATTGATAAGTTTATCCAGTTTCCATAAAGATTTATTGGTTGCTACCCAATAGAATTTACCATCAAACTGAATGTCATTTACTTTATTTAAATCTATTTGAAAATTGGTACGAAGGGGAGAAAGATAATCTTCACGAACTCTAACGATTCCTTTATCTGTTCCTAAAAAAGTATGATTGTTGACAGTTAAAACACAGTTAACGCTGTTTCCTTCAAAATTATTGAAACCGTTATGGTTTTTAATACTTAAACCTTTATCAGTTCCGATAAAAAGAGTATTGTTATTTGCTTTGACAACGTTTATATTGTTGGATATTAATCCGTTTTGAGATGTGTAGGTTATAAATGAGTTTCCATTATATCGAATTAAACCTTTATCAGAAGCTAACCATAAGTAACCTGTACGATCTTGAACTCCGCCTTTAATGTGTAAACTTGGAAGTCCGTCATTTTTATTGTAAGTTTTTAAGGGGTGATTTTGAGCAGAAATACTTATTAATCCACAAAAAAAGAAAAAGAAAACTGTGTAAACGAAATTTTGTATCAAGAGATTTTTGGTTCTTGATACAAAGCTATTTTTAGAGCAAATTTTTGTTGAAATAAGGTTTAAAAACTTCATCATAACAAACATACTTAAATTAAACGTCATTACGAAGGGCAGGAGGGAATTGCTTTATTCGTAATGACGTTTGTTCAACAATTATAAGTTATTTCATAGCATATAAACGCCTGTTGTTAGGGTCAGGTTTTACGTGTTCTAATTCACCATAAGGTTTTACTAAAGGTTTTAAAACACACAGAGCCGAAGCTTTTCCTGTGATTGTTAATTGGTCATTTTTTACAATATAAGTCCATCTGAACTTTTCTAAAGGAATGTTTGTTTTTTGTACTTCTTTCATCAAGTTTTCTTCACTAGCAATAAAATCCATAATTTCTTCTTGCATTACAAAGTGTGGAATTTCATTATCAGAATTGTGATAATCTAACTCTAAATTCACAGGAATGCTGTACTGAACTGTATATGGTTCTCCTACATAACGCTCTCTTTCGTTATTTAAAGCATCGTACCAATCAATTTCTTTTTCTTCTGGATACTTCTTAGCAATTTCTTTAGATAAATCTACTTTTCCAGGGGAATTTGCTGTTGGATAAAACACATAATACGGTTGCGCTAAATAGTGGTTAGAAAACTCTCCACCAAAAACATTGTAATAGGGTGATGCAACTACTTGCGGTATTTTATTTTCAGTAATGAAAGCACTTTTTAGCGTGTTAACTAAATCACTGTTTGATGCCAACTCATTGGTATGAAAGATAATTTTTGTGTCATCTGTAATAGCATCACTTTTTAGTAAAGGTAATCTACCTTGATCAATTGTTTTTTGTAAGCTATTAACAGTTATTTTCTCTCCATTTACAACCGTTTCTAAGTTCATTGCTTTAAACGGATTGTTGTTGTTTACAATATGAATTTCTCCATAAGGTTTTTCACTAGCATTACTATTCATCCAAGTAATGATTTCTTCAATAGAGTATTTTCCGTTGATAACATCATAGTTTTTCTCTTTAAAGTATACGCGCGCACTGTCGTAAAAATGACTGTTACCTTTGTCGTTTCCTGTAATGAAAACTACAGGGTTTCGGTATTCTACCACAGAATTTTCGATAACTTCATCTAGTTTAGCAATATTTCCCAGTTCTTGGTTTTTGTTTTCTTTTTTTGTGTCATTGCAGCTCGTAAATACTCCGATAAGTAGTAGTAATCCCATTACTGTACCTACTTTTAAAATGTTTTGTTTCATAGTTTTTTGTTTTAAGGTTATTATAGTTTTATTGTTGTAAGATGATGGTTACATCTCTACCTAAATTAAAATCGGTTGATAATTTATTTAAGATATTAGGTAGGTTTCTATCGCTAATCCATTGACCGTTTTCTTGCTTTTCAACAGAAGCGATTAATCCGTTATTACTGATTTGTAATTTTAAACTTGTGTATTTTTCCAAATACATTTTTAGTACTGATGAATAATTGTTGTTAGACCACATAATTGTTGTTTTTATATGATCAAAATTACCACAGATGTATAGGTAAATTGGGAGTAAATTAGAATTCGTAGCAGATAAATTAGAATTCGTATTTGTTAGTTGCTAGACAGTAGACGTTAGCCAGTAGTGAGTGGTTAATTTATAGAGAACATAGTAGATAAAAGCAATTGACTGAAAGCTTAAAGAATGCAGTCTTCAGCCAATTTCCTATTAATAACAATCCGTTTTAATTTGATTGTTCTTTTTAAAGTAATTTAAAGAAGTGTTCAGCTTGTTTGAAACAATTTGTTCTATGGAAGTTTCAACACCTTTCAACATTTTGATAGAGCCACAAATCATAATTGTTCCACCGTTTTGTAAAACAGAAGCAATTGTATTCTCTTCTTTTAATAATAAATCTTGAACGTACTCTTTGTTTTGTTCTTGGGAATAAGCAATATGAATGTTGTTGTTTTCTATATTGTTTAGTAAAGGAGTATAAATTTTTAAAGATTCTTGAGTTCTTCCTCCCCAAAACAAATGTGTTTTTGTACCATTTTTTTGTTGAAGCATTCCTAAAAAAGGAGCAATTCCGGTTCCGTTAGCAATTAAAATAACTTCTTTGTTTTTCTTCGGAAAATGAAAATCTTTATTTGATTGAATAGTTGCTTGAATTGATTCGTTTTCCTCTAATTGATAGAGTAAGTTAGAGCAAATTCCTAATTCGTGTTTTTTAATACTTAATAGAATATCATTATCAACTTTTCCGACAGAATATAAACGTTCAATATTGTCTTCTTTAGGGGTGATGGCGAGTAAATCTCCTGAATTAAAGCGGAGTTTTTTTGTAGGTTGTAAGCGAACTAAAAAAGAATCGTCGTTGTTTAAATCGGTTTTAGAAACTGTAGTAAAAGTTTGTTGCTTTTTAGGTTTTTTAATTATTTGAACTAGTTCTAAATCAATTCCTGTTTTGTTGCTCCATTGGTGCCCCCAAGTTTTAAAATCTTGAAATGATTGATTGTTGATTTTATATACAGGTACTACTGAGTTAAATTTTGGATGTTTTTGTAATACAGTATCAATATCAATAGCAAATTGACAAAATTTAGGGTATGCTCTAGAACCAAAACCAATTACCGAATAGTTAATCGCATTCTGACTATTTATTTGCTGAATTAATTTTAGAAACTTGTTCGCATTTGAAGGTGCCTCACCGTCTCCGTAAGTTGAAGTTAGTACAATTAAATGTTTCGCGTTCGTGTAAGAAGTATAGTTGTTTAAAACATCAATAAAAACAGAGTTATTTGTTTTAACTAATGAATTGTACAATGCAGAAGCAAACTGAAAAGTACTGTTTGTTTCAGATCCTACTAAGATGATAATTTCTGCTTTGTCTTTACGAATGTTGTTTTTAGGTAGCGAGCTTTTTTTAGTTCTGTTAAGAGTCATTACAAATCCAGAATAGATAAAAAACAGGATTGAAATTGAAGAAAGCAACAATACAATCGACCAAATAATGGTTCCGTTTCCAGTATGTAATAATAAACTCCAGTTTAAAAGGATGCTAGTTAATGAAAGGTTTTCTTTACTAATAATTGCACCAGTATATTGATGTACTAGTAATTCGCTGTTGGTTAGTTTTATGAAAAAGAAATCTTCTTCGTCTTCAGAAAAAGGGAATTCAACACTTTTTATGTTGTTTAAAGTGATGTTTTTGAAAGTGGGAAATTCAGCAATAGCTAATTTTTCTTCCGAGGTAGAAGAAGAAATATCAAAAGAATGATTGATTTTTTCCGTAGGTAAAAGAGAAAATTTATCTAAAGATAAATACACACCTGTTAGGGTGATAATAATAATAGGAATCAGTGTATAGCTTCCGATAACGATATGATAGTATTGAGCAAAATCTTCTTTTATAATCTTAGAAAAGAGATGTTTTATACCACCTTGTCGTTTGGCAATTAATATTAGTCCCGTAATTGCTATTAAACTCAGTAAAAAAGAAACGAAACCAACAATGAAACGCCCAGTTGATTTTAAAAATAATGACCTGTGTAAACTCGTTGCAAATTGAAAAACAGGATGTTTTTTTTCTGGTTCTCCTAGTTTTTCTCCGGTAAACGGATTTACATAAAAAGTAGCACTTTTTCCTTCTTTAGTAATTACCGAAGCGGTTACAAAATCATTTTCATCAACAGTAATAGAAATAACTTCATCATACTGTTTTTGTAGTTCAGAAATTGTTTCAGCTAGGGTGATATTTTCTGTATTAGGAATGCTGTATTCTGATAGCTGTTTTGATATAGGTTCAAACGCTAAAATAATACCTGTAACTGCAGCGAGAAGTACGAATATAGAAGAAGATATAGCCAAGGTTAAGTGGCTATATCTCCAAATTGAGGTGGTCATTTTTGTTAGATGTTTATTTAAACTATTGAGGTATTAGACGTATGTAACGGATAAAACCTTTTCCTTCAAATTTGTTTTTAAGATTTTCGGTTGTTAACTCAAATTCTACATCGTCTTTGTAATATTCTTGGTCTTCTACAGCCGATTCAAATCTGATTTTATAACCTTTATCAATCTTGTCGTTATCTATGTTTAGTACGCTAATAGTTCTACCACCACCGCTAACTGTAGCGCCAGTTATAGCATCGATATCAGCGCGAACTTTTCCTTGAAACTTCCACCATTCGGTAATATCAGAATACCATTCTTCATCATCACCAATTACATACAAGGTTTTATCATATTCTCCTTTCGGATTCAATAATGAAATAGTGATGTAAGCGCCTTCACCCGTATAATTTTTTAGTTGAATCATGCATTTATAGCTAGTGCTATTTGTTGAGGTAAAAGCCATGGTAAGCATAGCGATTAAAAGAACTGGAATTATTTTTTTCATCTTAATTTGTTTTTTTATTTCGATATAATTTTGATTGTTTTTCTCAAAATCACTCGATGTGATGTTTTATTTTAAAAAGTTAATATTGATGTTTTGGTTTTTAAGAACTTCGTTTTCTTTAGCTAAATCATAAACTGTTTCATCAAAATCGGTCGTGATTGATTTATCCGCACCAATACTTAATAAATAATTGATAACATCTGTATTGTTAGCTTGCATCACAGCTAAATGTAATGGAGTTAATCCGTCACTGTTTTTAGCATTTATATCAAGTTTTAAAGTGTTGATTTTTTGTAACAAGTCAACACTGTTTTTTTCTACAGCAATATGAAACAAGTTGTTTTTGTCTGCTTGAAGTTGTGTTAATTTTAATCCGTTATTCGCTAAAAGCTGCATTTTTTTGTTGAAATCCTCTGATTTTTTCGGATGGTAACTTTTCACTAAATAATAAGCCAACGAATTCTCTTTATTATCCTTTACATGAATGTCAGCCTTATTTTTGATTAAATAATCAACAATAGCTTCTGAGTTTTGTTCAACTGCGTAGGTAAGTGCTGAATGACCTTTTTCGTTAGTGTGATTAATGTTGGTTGTTTTTTCTGATAACAACTGAACAATATCTAAAGTATTTCTACTAGCAGTAATTAGTAGAGGAGTGTTTCCGTTTTCATCAACTTGATTAGGGTTTACTCCTTTGTTAAGGAAATAGTTAAAAGTAGCTATGTCTTTGTTTCCACGAGCTAAATTATGAAGCGGTGTTTTTCCGTCTTTATTCGTAATATTCGGATTGATTCCTAAGCTTTCTAAATACTTGAAAAACTCAAGTGAATTGTAACCTGCTCTAGAGCCTTGTGTAGCTAGCAAGATTGCATTTCCTCCTTTTTTGTTTAAGTTTTTATAAGGTATACCTTTCTTGATAAGAAGTTCTAAGATGGTTTTATTTCCTTTTTTTGCAGCATAGTTAAAGGCACCGTTTCCGTTATGGTCAACACTTTGCAAGCTTAATCCTTTAGTAGAAAGGTATTCTATAAAAGATAGGTCTTTTAAACTAGGTAAAACTAAAAGAAGAGCGTTGGCACCGTGTTCGTCAACATCTGTTTTAATATCAATTCCGTTTTTAATGCATAACTCATAAATTTCTTTATTGGTTTGTCCTGCATTAGCAGCAAAGGTTAATGGAGAAAACTGATGCGAATCTTTTACATCCATACGAGCATTGTTGGCTAGTAAATGCTTCATTATTTCAACATTGTTTTTGTAAGCAGCCCAGAAAATATAAGTTCTTTTATCGTGTGTTATTTTGTTAACATCATTCCCTTTTTTGGTTAGTAGATGTTTGATAACTTCATTCGGAGCATCTGCTAAAATAGCTTGTGAAACAGCATCAAATCCTCCAGAATTTGAAGCGGTAGCATCGTTACCTTCTTTTATTTTTTGTTCGATAAGTTCAACGGTAGGGGTATTTTTCCAAAAAGACCTTTCCAAAAAGATGTTTTTTGTTTGTGCTTGTATTGAACTAATAAGAACTGTTAGTATAAGAGTGATTTGTAATTTTTTCATTAGGAGTTTATTTTTTTATAAAAGATTCAATGGTTTTATCAATTTCATTTTCTTTTGAAGTTTCGTCAGAAAACAAATATTTGAATAGAGGTTTATTGTCTACTTTATTTTCTAAAGAAAGATTGGTATTTCTACCGTACACTTCATCCCATTTATTTCTTACGAGTTGCCACTTGTTTTGATTTTCTTTCCACCAATTTTGTGCAGCTTCGCATCTACTATCTGGTACTTTAACGTAGGTGTTATAACCTTTTTCGTGAGCAACAACAATATCTTCTTTACCAGCTTCTCGTATGATTTTTCTGTTGTCTTGGTCATGTAACCAACCATAATTTGTGATTTCATGACGATTACCTCTTTCTGTAACATTATAGTCACTTCTTTTGGTATATTCTCTCCTCGGTAAAGGAGCATCCGTAGTATTTTCCCAGTAGCTTTTTCCATCAACATGTACCCAAGTTCCAGAGCCTTCATATCTTGGACTATCATCTACTTGATATACTTTTTGAGTCCACTGTTTTTTTACTTCTGATTTAGGTTTTGTTTGAAATAACCAATTGTTATCACCATTATACATGTAAAAATCAGTGTTTTCGTATAGCCAATCTTGCCTCCAATGTTTAACTATATGTGGGTTAGCAGGGTTTCCAACTTGTAATAAGTGTTGAATAGAGATTTTATTATTCTCATCAACGATTAATTCTGCCCACTCTAAACCTTTGTCTTTTTTTGTTTTTGAAGGTTTGTAAAGAGAGTCTTTACTGTTGTTAAAAGTTTCAGCAAAATTGAAAGTTACTTCATAGCAACCGCACATGTTTTTTATGGCTTGTCTATCTTTTTTCTTTTTGCTTTGAGCATTAATGGTAAGTGCAGATAGTAATATAATACTACTCAATAATATTTTTTTCATTGTGAGTTTTGTTTGAATTTATTTTCGACAAAAATATAAATTTTATTTAGACTTGTTAAAAATAAAAAATATATTTGCAGAAAATTATTAAGAATGTTTCTAAATAAAAATATAGGAATTTTGTTGTTGCTTGTTGCTATATCGTCTTTTTCTCAAGAAGAAATTAAGCAGGATAGTGTTTATTATAATAAGCTTGAAGAAGTTGTAATCACAGGACAATACAATCCTCAATCAATAAAGAAATCAGTATATAACGTAACAGTTATAGATAGAAAACAAATAGAAAAACAGGCAGCTAATAATTTAGCTGATTTGTTAAACTTCAAATTAAACTTAACAGTTGTGCCAAATGCTCAGTCAGGGAAATCTACTATTTCGCTATTTGGTTTAGACTCTCAATACTTCAATATTTTGATTGATAATATCCCTTTAGTAAGTGATAATGGACTGGGAAATAATATTGATTTAACTCAAGTTAATTTAGATGACGTTGAGCGAATTGAAATCGTTGAAGGGGCTATGGGAGTGGAGTATGGAGCAAACTCAGTATCTGGAGTTATTAATATTATAACAAAAAAATCTGCTCGAAGTAAATGGAGTATAAAAACATCTTTACAAGAAGAAACAGTTAGTAATGAATTTGCTTTTTTTAATAAAGGAAGACATATACAAAGTGTAAGTGTAGCTCATAATTTTTCTGATAATTGGTTTGGTAGAATTAGCTTTAATAGAAACAAATTTGCTGGTTTTTATGATAATAGAAAAGGAAGAGATTATTATGAGAACGATAGTTTAAGAGGTTATAGCTGGTTGCCAAAAGAACAGATTAATACTAACGGGTTTTTAAACTATAAAAATGAGCGATTTAATTTAAGTTATCGATTTAATTATTTTAATGAACTTATAAATTACTATAATCCAAGTGTAAGAGCTAATATAAATACAGATACGCAAACTAGTAATCCGTCTGCTACAGATAGAGTTTTTAAAACTAATAGGTTTGTAAATAACTTAAACGTAAATGGTAATTTTAAATCAGGAAGTTCATATTCTTTCTCAGCTTCATATCAAACACAAGATAGGTATTTAAACGAGTTCAATTATTATATTTTGAATGGAGATAAAACCAATGAAGTCGATGAAGTTTATCAGTCAAGTGAAGTCTTCTTTTCGAAAGGAGCTATTTCAAATTTCATAAAAAGCAATCGCCATAATTTTCAATTAGGATACGAAACACGTTACATAAGTGGTTTTGATACACAAGCATCAGGTGGTGTTACGCAACAAGATAAAAAACGAACACAAAATAATTATGCTTTATATGGTTCTTCTGAAATTAACTTTTCAGACTCTTTTATGGTTCGTCCGGGGTTACGATTTGAATATAACTCTCTATTTCGTTCAAAACTTTTAGGTTCATTAAGCCTTCGTTATCTATTAAAAAATGGCTTTGAACTTAGAGGTAATGTAGGAACCTCGTACAGAACCCCAAATTTTGAAGAATTATACTACTATTTTGTAGATTCTAATCATGATGTAAGAGGGAATGAAGATTTAAACCCAGAAAATGGATATTCCGCTTCATTGAGTTTAAAGAAAATAAGTTGGTTTGATGGTTCAAGTATATCATTATTAAATAGCGTAAAAATTGACTATATAAATGTTGATGATAAAATTGATTTAGCAATTGTAAACTCTTCACCATTACAATATCAATACATAAACATTGATGCGTATAAGTTATGGGGAATTTCATCAACTAATACTATAAAAGCTAACAATTGGGCATTTAATTTAGGGGCAACTATACAAGGAATATCTAGAATAGCGAATAATGAAGCGAATGCAGAAAATGATTTTTTATACTCATTTCAGCTAAATACAAGTGCTACTTATGAAATAGAAAAGTGGCAAACAGCATTCACAGTTTTATTAAAACATAACGGAAGACAACAAAACTATGTTGCTTCGGGAACAGATAATGAAGGGAATTCAATTTTCTCAAAATCTACGATAGCATCCTACAATTGGTTAGATGCTTCTATGAAAAAATCATTTTTTAAGAACAAGTTAGAAACAACCTTAGGCGCTAGAAACTTATTTGATGTTACGAATGTTAATGTCAATAACGTAAGCAATGGAGGAACACACTCGGCAAATAATAATACTCTTTTGTTGGGGTATGGACGATCATACTATTTAAAACTATTATATAATATCAATTTTTAAAATTAATAATCATGACAAACAAGATTTTATCATTTTCTTTATTAGTAACAGCTTTCTTATTAGCAAGTTGTTCTAGTGATAATAATTTACCCTCAGAACCTATAAAAGTAGTAATAGAAGGGGCAACCGTAGCACCAGAAATAGGAGGGTCTAACCAACCTAATCAAGTGTATGTAGATTTAAGTACAAACACTACAACAAACGTAAAAAGAGATTCTTGGGATTTAGGCTTTTACTCAGGAGATAAGTTTAAGGTTACTTTAAATGGAGCTATTTATATGGCAGCAGCTCAGTTATCTTCTACAGATATAAATTCTGTAAACTCTTCAAATCAAGAGGTTAAAGATTTACAACCTAAAGTAGCTGTGGGTACTTTTGATTCTGAAAGTTCGGCATATATTGATGCTCCTAATGGAGACATAAATACTACTGCAATAGCTGAAATATCAGATAATGATGAAGATAATAAAGTGTACTTAATAAATTTAGGATACGAGATAGGTACAGAAACTCCAGCTGTAGGAGGGGTAGATATTTCTGATGATTCTAGAGGTTGGAAAAAAATTAGAATTTTAAAAGATGGCAGTAATTATGTTTTACAATATGCAGATTTAGATGCAATTACACATAATGAAGTTGTAATTACCAAAACAGAAGGCTATAATTTTACTTTTTTCAGTTTTAATACTGAAAATACTGTAAATGTTGAGCCTAAAAAAACTGAATGGGATTTAAACTTTACCGTTTTTACAAACGAAATTCCAGGTTACGGGGCATATGGTTATTCAGATTTTGTAGTAAACAATTTAAAATCTAATGTAAAAGTGTATATGATTGACACAGAAACTGAAGATTATACATACAACACTTTTTCATTGACAGATGTAAATTTAGACAGTTTTGAAAATGATCAACGTGGTATTGGTAGTAGTTGGAGAAAAGGTGGAGGTCCAGAAACTTTACCTTCTCTTAAAGAAACTATTTTTTATGTATTAGAAGATACCGATGGTAATTTATATAAACTAAAGTTTTTAGCATTAACAAACGAAGCAGGAGAAAGAGGTTATCCAGAGTTTGTGTATAGCTTATTAAAATAATTAAGAGTTCTTTATTTATTAAATTTTGTTAATTTTTGTTGTGAAAGGCTGTCCGACCGAGAGGTTGGGTGGCTTTTCTAATTAAAAAACTAGTTTTTCTTTTAAGTATTTAGAAGTGTACGACTCTTTATTTTTAGTAAGTTCTTCAGGAGTGCCTGCAAAAATTAAATTTCCACCTTTTTTACCACCTTCCAAACCAAGGTCGATTATGTAATCGGCACATTTAATTAGCTCAATATTGTGCTCAATAACAATAATAGAATGCCCTCTTTCTATCAAAGCATTAAACGATGCTAATAGTTTTTTAATATCGTGAAAATGCAAACCAGTTGTGGGTTCATCAAAGATGAATAGTGCTTTGTCTTTTGTGTTTCCTTTGACTAAAAAAGAAGCTAATTTGATACGTTGTGCTTCACCCCCTGATAATGTAGAAGATGATTGTCCTAATTGTACATAGCCTAATCCAACATCCTGTAAAGGTTTTAGTTTTCTGGCAACTTTTGTTTGATTGTGTTGTGTGAAAAAAGCAACAGCATCGTCGATGGTCATGTTTAAAATATCATCGATGTTTTTTCCTTCAAAAGCAACTTCTAAAACTTCCTTTTTAAAGCGTTTTCCTCCGCAAGTTTCACATTCTAAATGTACATCGGCCATGAATTGCATTTCAATCGTTACTTCACCTTCTCCTTTACAAACCTCACAACGACCGCCTTCAACATTGAAAGAAAAATGTTTAGGTTGATAATTTCTAATTTTCGAAAGTTTTTGATCTGATAATAGCTTTCGAATATCGTCGTAAGCTTTAATGTAGGTAACTGGATTGGAACGAGAAGAGCGTCCAATAGGGTTTTGATCAATAAATTCTACATGTTTTAAGGTGTCAAAACTTCCTGTAATTTCTGTATGTTGCCCTAATTTATCTCCATATCCTATAAGTTGCTTTTGCATCGCAGGATATAAAATTTTCTTAACTAACGTACTTTTTCCACTTCCTGAAACCCCAGTAATAACCGTTAAATTGTTTAGCGGAAAAGCTACATCAATATTTTTTAAGTTGTTTTCACGAGCACCAATAACTTCAATAAAATTCTTAGAATTTCTTCGCTTGGTTGGAATTTCAATTTTTAATTCTTCGGAAAGATATTTAGCTGTTAATGAATCTGATTGTAGAATTTCATCAAAAGTTCCTTCAGCAACTACATTTCCACCATAAGTTCCCGCTTCAGGACCGATATCAATAATATAATCGGCTTCTTTCATGATGTCTTCATCATGTTCAACTACGATTACGGTGTTTCCTAAATCGCGTAGGTTTTTTAAAACACCAATGAGCCTTTCAGTATCTTTTGGGTGTAACCCAATACTTGGTTCGTCTAAAATATACATCGAACCAACTAACGAACTTCCTAAGGATGTAGCTAAATTAATTCGTTGACTTTCTCCACCAGATAGCGTGTTTGATGTTCGGTTTAAGGTTAAGTAGTTTAAACCAACATCGGTTAAAAACTGTAAGCGATTGTTGATTTCAGTTAATAAGCGTTTCCCTATTTTTTCTTCGTATTTGTTGAGCTGAATACTATTGAAAAATACAGCTAATTCGTCTAATGGAAGTGTAACCAGTTCGGAAATTGTCTTTCCATATACTTGCACATAATTTGCTTCTTTGCGCAAACGTTTTCCTTCACACTCGGTACATTTAGTTTTTCCGCGATAGCGAGAAAGCATTACACGGTTTTGAATTTTGTAACTTTTTTCTTCTAATTTTTTGAATAAATGATTGATTCCTTTGAACTTTTTGGTTCCATTCCAAATAAGGCTTTTATGTTCTTCAGAAAGTTCAAACCAAGGTTTATGAATTGAAATTCCAAACTCTTCGGCATGAAGAATCAAGTCGTTTTTATATTTTTTATAGCTGTCTGTTTTAAACGGAAAAATAGCATCTTCGTAAATAGATAACCCTGTGTTAGGAATAACCAAATCTTCATCAATACCAATTACATTTCCATAACCTTCACAGGTAGGGCAAGCTCCGTACGGGTTGTTAAAACTGAATAAATGTGTGTTCGGTTCTAAAAAAGAAATTCCGTCTAGTTCAAATTTATTACTGAATTCTGTAGTAGTTTCGTCAGATAAGTTTTCTATGTAACAAATTCCTTTTCCTTCAAAAAAAGCAGTTTGAACAGCATCTCCCAAACGATTGTAAAAATCTTCTTCGTTTTTAACTACAATTCTATCAACTACTAAGAATAAAGTGTCACCATTAAAATCATCCGCAGGAAATTCATCAATTCTATAAACGGTGTCTTTGTATTTTAAACGAGCATATCCTTGTTGTGTTAATACCTGTAAAACAGTTTTAATGTCTCTCCTCTGTTCGTTTATTGTAATAGGAGCAAGTAATAAAAGTTTGGTACGTTCCTCAAATGTTTTTACATGGTTTATAACATCTGAAACCGTGTGTTTTTTTACTTCTTCTCCAGAAATAGGAGAGAAGGTTTTACCGATACGAGCGTACAATAATTTGATATAATCGTAAATTTCGGTTGAGGTTCCAACAGTAGACCTTGGATTGGTAGAGTTCACTTTTTGCTCAATAGCAATAGCAGGGGCAATTCCTTTTATATAATCAACCTTTGGTTTATGTAGTTTTCCAAGAAATTGACGAGCATAAGAACTTAAGCTTTCAACATAACGACGTTGCCCTTCGGCATATAGAGTATCAAATGCTAAAGAAGACTTTCCAGATCCCGAAAGTCCGGTAATAACGACTAGTTTATTACGAGGGATTACCACATCAATGTTTTTTAAATTGTGCAGTTTAGCTCCTTTTATTATAATGTTTTCTTTAGGGTTTACAGTTGAAATGTCAGTCTTCATGTGCTCAAAAAATAAGCGATAAAAATACCAATTTTTAAGTGATTTTAACGTGGTTACAACAGTGTTTTTCTCTTTTTTGTGAGTTTTTTTGCTTTTATTAATAAAAAATTCAATATTTGTAATTCATTATTAATCAATAAATAAAGGCCTATAGCATAATAATTACTTTATAACTTAATATCCCTTAACAAGAAGAGAACGAATTAGTTCCCCTTCAAAAAGTAATTATTATGAAAGACATAATCGACGATAGTGTTTTAGTAAAAAACTACATTAACGGCAACGAACTAGCCATTGAATTATTGATTAAACGACACCAACAGAGATTGTATAGCTTTATTTATAGCAAAATACAAGATCGAGATACTACAGAAGACATTTTTCAAGACACCTTTATCAAGGTAATAAGAACGCTAAAAAAAGGAAATTATAACGAAGAAGGTAAATTTTTACCTTGGGTTATGCGTATTGCTCATAATTTAATTATAGATTATTTTAGAAAGAACAACCGCATGCCAACGTTTAATAATACAGAAGAGTTTGATATTTTTTCGGTTTTAAGTGACGGAGCGCTAAATGCAGAAAGTAAAATTATTAAAGAGCAAATTTTAAACGACGTAAAAGAGCTAGTTGAAGAATTGCCGGAAGAACAAAAAGAGGTTTTAAAGATGCGTATATATAATGATATGAGTTTTAACGAAATATCAGAAAATACGGGCGTTAGCATTAATACAGCATTAGGAAGAATGCGTTACGCTTTGATTAATTTGAGAAAAATAATAGAAAAAAATAAAATTATTTTAGCAAGTTAAACAATATTTGAAAAAAAGCATCGTTAATTCATTGATTATAAGTTATAAATAAGGGGTTATATGATGCAAATTTACTCAGAAAAGTCTTCAGACTTTACTATGGAACCAAAACAAGAAACAGTTCAATATTTGATTAATTTTTCTAAATCGCTAAAAGTAGTTAAAACGAAATCAAACTATCTCATTGAATTGAATTTGAATTAAGAGTGGAAAAAGCTTCAACTAGGTTGGGGCTTTTTTTAGGCTCGTTAGAATATTGGATGTTTAGATTGTTGGACTTATAGATTATTAGGTTTTTATCAGAATCAAAACCCTATATAACTACTTTTTCTTATTATAATAATCGTCCATTACCGACTTTCTGCCAACCGTTTTAGTAATAATATCATTTTCTAATTTCCAACCACGAGCAGGAGAGTACTCACGTCCGTAATAAATAATTTGTAAGTGCAATTTATTCCATAATTCTTTTGGAAATAAACGCTTAGCATCCTTTTCAGTTTGTGTTACGCTTTTTCCGTTTGATAAATTCCAACGATACATCAATCTGTGAATGTGAGTGTCTACAGGAAAAGCAGGAATATCGAAAGCTTGCGCCATAACAACACTAGCAGTTTTGTGTCCCACAGCAGGTAATTCTTCCAAAGCTTCCATATCAATAGGAACTTCACCATTGTGTTTTTCAATCAAAATTTTAGATAACCCATAAATCCCTTTTGATTTCATAGGAGATAAACCAACAGGTTTAATAATATCTCGAATTTCATCTACAGAAAGTTTTACCATATCATAAGGGTTATCAGCTTTATCAAATAATAAAGGGGTGATTGTATTTACACGAGCATCAGTACTTTGAGCAGACATCAATACAGCAATTAATAAGGTGTACGGGTCTTTATGATCTAAAGGGATGGGAGTTTCAGGGTATAATTTTTCTAAAGTATCTATAACAAATTGTACTTTTTCTGCTTTCGTCATTGCTTTATAAAATTTGAAAAAATCAAAGGTACAAAGAAGCTACGTATGTTTATGGAAAATCAAAATCAACTTTGTAACTTTGACATTGTAACTTTGAAACGAAATAATATGACAACATTAAAAGTAGGAGATAACGCACCAAATTTTGAGTCGGTTGATGAAAAAGGTAATGTAGTAAAGCTTTCTGACTATAAAGGAAAGAAATTAGTTTTGTTCTTTTATCCTAAAGCAAGTACACCAGGTTGTACAGCAGAGGCATGTGATTTACGTGATAACTATCAAACATTTTTAGCTAAAGGATATGATGTATTAGGAGTAAGTGCTGATTCAGCGAAACGCCAACAAAATTTTATCAATAAAAATGAATTGCCATTTCCTTTGTTAGCAGATGAAGATAAAGAGGTAATTAATGCATTTGGAGTTTGGGGACCTAAGAAATTTATGGGAAGAGAGTATGATGGAATCCACCGTACTACTTTTGTGATTGATGAAAAAGGTGTGATTGAAGATGTTATTACAAAAGTAAAAACTAAAGAACACGCCAATCAAATATTAAGTTAATAGCTTAAAATAGATCAAAATAAAAGTCGAGTAAATTACTCGACTTTTATTTTTTCTAAACGTACTTCTAGAGGCGTGTTTTTTAGTTCTTGTTGTAATTCTTTACTTGTTTTAGAACTTCCGTCATGACTCCAACCAGGAGGCATAAACACATATTTTAATCGTGTAGTTAAAGGTAAGTTTCTTTTTCGTTTAAAGAAGTCGTTAAAAATTTCTTTCCACTCATGAAAAATAATATTGATAGGCCCTTTATTCTCTAAAGGTTTTGTTAACCCGTAACGTAACTTTTCGTATTCAGTTTCCTCTTCTTCAGCTTGAAAAGTGCCAAAAATACGATCCCAAATAATCAATACCATTCCCATATTCTTATCTAAATATTTGGTATTTGAAGCATGATGGACTCTATGGTGAGAAGGAGTAACAAAAATATAGCCCCACCAACCTAGTTTACTTTTAATAAAATTGGTGTGACATAAAGTACCGTAGTTTTGATTCATGGCGTAAGCAAACATAATATGCAGCGGCATAACACCTAAGAAAGCTAATGGTAAAAAGAACATGTACCTAAACAAAGGTTGTAAAACAGGAGATCTAAAACCTGTTGAAATATTATAAAATTCAGAGTTGTGGTGCGTTACATGTACAGCCCAAAAAAATCTTGAATGATGATCTACATAATGATGAATGTAATACAAAAAGTCTTGACCAATAAAAGCTAATAACCAATATGCCCATGACATGTTTCCTTCCCAATCAATAATTCTGTATTGATAACAAAAGCCCATAATAGCAAACGAAGTAACCTTCATAAGCAAATCTAGACTAAAGTTAATTAAGGCAAAGTAAACATTGGTCGCTGTATCTTTAAACTCATAGTTTTTGGCTTTAGCTCGATAGCTAAAGAACATTTCAAGTAAAATTACTGAGATGAAAAAAGGAGCACTCCAGTAGTAAAGTATGTCTTGATTAAATATATTGTTCATGCTATTTTTTAGATACAAAAATATTTAATTTTACTTTAATTAACTGTTAAAGTTATAGCCTTTCTTCTATCCAGTTTTTGAAACTATAAAAGTTTTGGGGAGCAACTCCATGTCCGACTGGATATTCAGAATATTCGTTTTCTAAATTAAAGTTTTCTAGTAGAATAGGCGCTTTTCTAGCCCAATCTACAGGAAGCACTTGGTCAACCGTTCCATGAGAAATATAATAATCTGTTGTAATAGAGTTGTCTATTTCAGTAGGTAATAACTCTTCGTTAATATAGCCGCTTAAAGCAACTATATGTTGTACTTTGTTAGGGTATTTAAAACTTAGCGCATAACTCAAAATAGCTCCTTGGCTAAATCCTAATAAGAAGGTTTTGTCAGGATTGGTATTATATTTTTCTTTGATTTCATCAATAAATATAGCAATTTTATCTATTGATTCATCAGCTTGAATTAAATCTGAAAACTTTCCGTTAATAGCATCGAAGTTGATAGCGTACCAAGCATAACCTCCATAGCCCATATCATGTGGAGCTCTAGCGCTTACTATTAATAAATCGTCAGGTAATTCTTCTGCAAATGAAAATAAATCTTCTTCATTGCTTCCGTATCCGTGTAATAAAATTAATAGAGGCGGATTAGAAGTTGAAGTTTTAGGCTTTCTTACAATATATTGTAAACTCATGTTCTTATATTCCTTTAAACAAGTTTTGAAATTGTTCTCCTACCACAGGAATTAGCTTTTTTTCTCCCTTTAAAACAGCTAAAAGGCTAATTATCCAAAAAGCAAACAAAAATAATCCTACAGCCCAACCTGTTATGTTTCCTAAGTATCTATATACAATCCAGATATTTGCCATGTATAATATGTTTAGTCCTAGCATTTGTCTGATATAAAAACTAGCAAACGCATTTTTATTGTTCATGTTTAAAACAAAAGCAACAATAAGTCCTATTACTGTAAAATGACTGATAATCGCTGCGGTTTTTCCTTCGTTCACTGTTAGGTTTTCCATAATTTTATGAATTTAAAATTAGTTGATTTTTAGAAAAAACTCCGTAGGCTTTACCTTTTAATTTTTTCTCTAAAAAGATACTGTTTTTAGAGGTAGAAATAATATTTTCTTCAGAAAAAGTGTATTCTCCGCTAGGATTGAATATAGATAAAGTTACTTTTTCATTCTCTTTAATAGTAACAGAATCAACTCCGAAGCGCTTTCTAGGATTGTCAGATAAACATTTTACAATTGTTTCAATATCTAACACGGTATTTAATGCTCCGAAAGCACTTTCTAAACCAACAGTTCCGTCTTTTGCAGTAGAATACTCTACTTTTTTATGCTCTACGTCAATCGGATTATGATCGGTAGTAATTATATCAATAATACCGTCTTTTATTCCTTGTAGTAAAGCTATTCTATCTTCTTCGGTACGTAGAGGTGGGGTTACTTTTTTATTCGCGTCAAAACCATGCAACTCATCGTCGGTTAAAAATAAATTATGAACCGCAACGCTACACGTTACATCTAATCCTTTTTCTTTTGCTTCTTTAATCAGTTGAACAGATTTAGCGGTAGAAATTGTAGGTATGTGTAGTTTTCCTCCAGTATATTCTAACAAAAATAAATCACGAGCAATTTGAATTTCTTCTGCCAAAGCAGGAATTCCCTTCAACCCTAAAAGAGTACTGTTCTTACCTTCATTTGCAACACCTTCACCAGCAATTAAATTATTTTTTGGAAAGCTTAAAACCAATCCGTCAAAATTTTGAGCGTACAGCAACGCAATTTTTAACAAATTATCATTGCTAACAGACTTGTTATAATCTCCAAAAGCAATAGCGCCTGATTGCTGCATGTCGTACATTTCTGACATTTCAATACCTTTACTTTGCTGTGTTAAAGCTCCGATAGGGTGAATGCTGGTAGCAGCTCCGTTTACTTTATTAATTAAAAACTCAACAGCCGATTTATTGTCAACTATAGGGTAGGTATTCGGGTTGATGGCTACATCGGTAAATCCGCTTTTAGCAGCTACTTGCACACCGTGTTGTAAAGTTTCGCGTTCTTCATACCCTGGTTCACCAAAAGACACACTAGTATCAAACCATCCAGTTGAAACGTGTAAATTATCGAGTTCTACAACTTGACAGTCTTCTTTTGGTTCGATAGCATCATCAATTGTAGTGATAATTCCGTCAGTAATTAAAATATCTTTGGTTTGCTTGTGATATGGGCTAGAAGCATCTATAATTGTTGCCGATTTAAGCAGCGTTGTCATGGTTTAAAGAATTTTAAAATCAAAATTTCTAACAGCAAAGATACAATAGCTAGTGCCAAAAACCATTTCCAAAGCCATTGAATTTTATTTTCATTATTAATATTTTCTAAAGTGTCTTTAACTGAAGTAGAAATAGTAGTGTTATCAATCCCTGAAAGTGTTAAAAAATCTAATGAACTTTCACTTTTTGGATAGTTGAAAGCACAATTTTTTATCAGGTTATTTTGTTGTTTAATTTGATAAAATCCAGCAACTAAAGGTTGATCATTAGTAGTAATTCGTACTTTATTTTGAAAAGTTTGTTGTAACGGAATGAACGAACTAGTGTTGGAAGTAATGGTTAAAATTTCGTCTTTTCCTAAATGTTTATCAATATCGATCGTGTTTTGTCTGTCGATGGTATAATACAATTCAGAAAGTTGTAAACTCTGTTTTCCGATGTTATAAAAAACAGGAACAATCAACGGAGAATTGGTGAAATTGCTATTTCCTTTTTGAAGTGGAGCTGCTACCCAATACAAAGAAGCTTTCGGTAAACGTATTTGCTGAATAAAACCTTGTCTGTTTTCAAAAGAAACAAGGTTAGAAGCATTTTTAAAAGTAGAACTGAATGATGTTTTTACAAACGGATATTGAAAATTGGTAACCTTTTTTTCAAACACATTTTTTAAAAGAGGATGATTGTAATTAATATCCGTAATTTTTAAACTGTCATTTTTTTGTGAAAGTAGCCTTCCGATATTCAACTTGTTGAATAAATTATTGTACGAAGTAATGTTTGTGTTTTTATTCGGGATTGCAACAATATTTCCTCCATTTTCTACATAAGATTCTAAGCTATTGATAAGTGTTTGCGGAATATTTTCCAATGCATTTAAAATTACCAGATGTTGCTTCGGAATTTCATTATAATTCACATTTTGCAACGAAGAAGCAGTAAAGTTAAATTCCTCTTTCGTGTAAATTCTACTCAGAAAATCGCCCGATTCTCCTACGCTTAACACATTAATTTTTTCGTTGGTGTTGATGGTAAAGTAGAATGAATTGTCGAAGCTATAGGTGTCTTTAAAATTAAGATCAATTTTTCCTAAGAAAATAGGTGTTTTTACAATAGAAAAAGTGATTTGTGTAGTGTTGTTTTCTTCTACTGAAAAAGTTTGTTTGTTAATGAGTTTGTCGGCGTTATAAAGAGCAATCGGAATGTCTTTTTTGGCACCTCCTTGATTTCTAACAGTGATGTGAATATTGAAGTTTGAAGAACCATTGTCGTTAACAAAAACACTATCAATAGAAATATTGCTTTTTTGTTCAGGACTTACTTTAACCAAAGACGTGTTTATAGGAAGATTGTTAATGTCTTTTTTTTGAGTGTTTTGGAAATCAGAAATTAGGATGTTTTTGGTGTTGTTTGAAGTGTTTTCATTTGCCGCTTTTAACAAGACATCTTTCAAATTCGTGTTTTTAGCAGTATTGCTAACTTTTAACAAAATGTCTTTAAGTTCAGAAGCTGTTTTGTTTTTATAAAAATTATCTTGAGTAGCTAACGAGTAGTTGGCTTTACCTGATAAGTTTTCAATGATTTCTTGCGAAGCTATTTGAAGTAAATTTCCTTTTTCACCGACAGCTGAGGTACTTAATGAATTATCTAAAAAAATAAAAAAGTTTTGCTTTTCATTTGCTTTATGATTGCTAAAATAAGGTTGGGCAAACGCAAAAATTAAAGCAGTAAGTAATAGTAATCGTGTAGCTAAAATCAACCATTTTTTTATACGAGAGCTTTTACGAGTTTGCAACACTAACTTTTGTAAAAAAGCTACATTGGTAAACGGAACTTTTACAAATCGCTGTAATTGGAACAAATGCACCAAAATAGGAATGAGCAAAAAAGCTAAAAAGTATAAAATTTCTGGGTGTTTAAACTGCATATTAGTGTTTTACCAATTGTAAAAATAGCCAAATTGATGGTTTAAAAAAGAATGTAGTTAAAAATCTGTTAGATACAAGTTTCTTTTTCGACAAAGGAGTAAAAATTTCCTATTTTTGAACTATGACTACAAAAGAGAGTGAATGTACACTTCCAGAAAATTTATTAAAAGAACACTGGGAAACTGCGTATAAAAAAAATCCTACTGAAAAACTGGGTTGGTTCGAAGAAAATTCGAAAGAAACCATTGGATTACTAGAGAAATCAGGTGTTGCTAAAGATGCCAAAATTTTAAATGTAGGTGTTGGGTCATCAATGTTGATTGATGAATTAGTCAACAAAGGATACTCCCAATTAATAGCTAACGATTTATCGGAAAGAGCACTAAACGATGTGAAAAATCGGTTAGGAGAAAATGCTTCGAAAGTTAGTTTTATTGCTGATGATATTGTCAATCCGACACAACTTCAAGGGTTAGAAGAAGTAGCTGTTTGGAATGATAGAGCTGTGCTACATTTCTTTTTAAAGGAAGAAGAGCAAGACGCTTATTTTAATTTATTAAAAAAAGTAGTGAAAGCGAGTGGATTTGTAATTATAGCTGTCTTTGCATTGGATGGAGCTGAAAAATGTTGTGGACTGCCTTTACAGCGATACGATGCTGAAATGTTGCAAGAAAAATTAGGAAAAGATTTTGAGTTAGTTAAAACGTTTAATCACACATTTATAAATCCGTATGGAGGCGAGCGTCCATATGTTTATACATTGTTTCAAAGAAAGAATAAGTAATGAAGGTAACGAATATCCCTTTTAAAAATACAGGGTTTTTCTCTAAAACAATGCTAGATTATTTAGAAGAATCTCCCAAAACACAACCGTTTTACGGTAATTTCTCAAATATAGAAGGTTTTAAAAAGCAGTTAAATCAAAAACGTAGCTTTTCTGTATCACACAGGCAAACTCTAGTAAGTGTTTTAAAAGAGCAATATAAAAGCAGTAAGGTTTCAGAAGCTACTCAGCAAAATATAGAAGCGTTAGCGTTAGAAAACACTTTTACGATTACTACAGGACATCAATTAAACTTGTTTACAGGTCCGTTATATTTTTTATACAAAATTGTGTCAGCAATCAACTTGTGTGAAGAATTACGTACACAGTTTCCTGAAGAAAATTTTGTACCTGTATATTGGATGGCATCTGAAGATCATGACTTTGAAGAAATCAACTTTTTTAATTTTGATGGAAAGAAAGTACAATGGAATTCACATCAAACCGGGGCTGTAGGACGTTTTTCTACAGAAGGTTTAGATCACGTATTAGAAGTGTTTTCAGAACATTTAGGAACATCGAAAAATGCACAATATTTAGCGCAACTTTTCAAGAAAGCCTATATAGAGCATACTAATTTAACCGCTGCAACCCGATACATAGCCAATGAATTGTTTGGAGAGTATGGTTTGGTGATTGTTGATGGAGATGATGCTAAGTTAAAGAAAGAGTTTGTTCCGTATATTACTAAAGAACTAACGGAACAATTTTCATATACCAAGGTTTCTGAAACGATTTCAAGCCTAGAAAACGACTATAAAATTCAGGTAAACCCTAGAGAGATTAACTTGTTTTATTTAGGAGATTCTCTTCGTGAACGTATTATTTTAGAAGATGGAGTTTACAAGGTAAATAGCACAGATATTTCATGGAGTTTGGAAGGTTTGCTAGCAGAAGTAAACGAGTTTCCTGAGCGATTTTCACCTAATGTAATTTTACGTCCATTATACCAAGAGGTAATCTTACCAAACCTATGTTACATTGGTGGTGGAGGAGAGTTAGCCTATTGGCTGGAGCTGAAAAGTATGTTTGAATCGGTTGATATTCCTTTTCCTATTTTATTGTTACGTAATTCAGTACAAGTAGTTTCAGAAAAGCAAGCCAAGAAACTAGGAAATTTAGAGTTGTCTATAGAAGATATTTTTATCAAACAGAACAACTTAATAGAGCAAAAAGTATTGGAAAACTCTGAAACTAAAGTAGATTTTACCAATCAAAAACAGTTTTTGCAAGAGCAATTTGTAACGTTAAGAGAACTTGCAGAAAAAACAGATGTTTCGTTTGTTGGAGCTGTAAATGCGCAAGAAAAAAAGCAGACAAAAGGATTAGAAAACCTTGAAAAAAGATGGTTGCGAGCAGAAAAACGCAGGCAGCAAGATTTGGTAGAGAGAATTACAGCTTTGCAAAACGAATTATTACCTAATCAAAGTTTAGAAGAGCGTCAACGTAATTTTTCAGAGTTCTATTTAGAGTATGGAGCAGACTTCATTACAATTCTAAAAGAAAACTTACACCCGTTACAACTAGAGTTTACCCTTATTACACTTTAATGAGCACAAAAAAAGGATTACATCCAAAAAACATACATAATCAAGGATACGATTTCAAATTACTAGTAGAAAAGTATCCGAAACTCTCTGAATTTATCATTGAGAAATTTGAGAAAGAGACTATTGATTTTTCTGACCCAATAGCTGTAAAAGAATTTAATAAGGCATTATTAGCAGCTCATTATAATATTAAACATTGGGATTTTTCTGATGAGAATTTATGTCCGCCAATACCAGGAAGAGTAGATTATATCCATCATTTAGCTGATTTAGTTGCAGATGAAGAAAATGTAACGGTGTTAGATATTGGTACAGGGGCAAGTTGTATTTATCCTTTGTTGGGAATTGCAGTATACGATTGGAATTTTGTAGCGACCGATATCGATTTAGACTCGTTAGATTATGCTCAAGATATTATAGATGATAATAGTTTTACTGATAAGGTTGAATTAAGACAACAGTTTAAAGAAGAACATATCTTAGAAGGAATTATAGAAGAAGGTGATGCATTTACGGTAACGATGTGTAATCCGCCATTTTATAAATCAGCAGAAGAGGCGAGAGGAGCCAACCGAAGAAAATCGAGAAACTTAGGGAACAATGCGGTACGTAATTTTGCAGGAAATTCTAATGAGTTATGGTATATAGGTGGAGAGAAAGCTTTTTTGCATACCTATTTATATGAGAGTTCTAAGTTTCCGAAAGTAAGTAAATGGTTTACGAGTTTGGTTTCTAAAAAAGAAAACGTAGAAAGTTTACAGAACTCAGGTAAGAAATTAGGAGTTAAAGAATTTAAAGTAATTCCTATGCACCAAGGAAACAAGGTAACGCGTATAGTGTGTTGGAGGTTTTAGAGAGATGTTAGAATACAAGTAATTAATAAACGTCATTTCGAGTGATAACGAGAAATCTTACTAAGGATAGTAACTCCTATCGTTAAGATTTCTCCCTCCGGTCGAAATGACGTTTTTATTTTGTCATTTCGAACTGAAGTGTAACGAAAGGAGAAATCTTTAAAATAGGAGTCACTCATATAGTCGAAATGACGTTTTGTAGTTCTTAAATACCTTTTACAAAGTCTAAGAAAACTTTTTTATGAAGCTCTAAATCCATATTAGGAGAAAGTGCTACACGTGCAATATAATCTTTATCACCTTCTTTGGTAGTTCCTTGTGTTGAGGTTGCAGGAATTGTCCAGTAACAACCTTTTAACTGTCCGTAGCTTACACAATACTTACTTTCATTCGGAATTTCAGTAATCATTAAATTGATAAGCTTTAAGTTTAAGGCTCTTTTATACGCTTCTTTTTCTTCCGCAGTATTTCCTTTGGTAGGAAGGTCTAACGAAAATACCGATGGTGTAAATCCTTGTGCTGCTAATTCTTCTGAAACAAAATTAATTTTAGCATCAGGTAACACTTCATGAATAAAGTTTACAAATTCACGAGTATTCTTATAAGCGTCACTAATTCGTTGCGTCATCGAAGGCATTTGTGCAGCCAATATTTCATATTGAAGCGGTGTAGCCTCGTTATCGCAAATATGTAAGTGCTTTTCTATTTTTTCTATTAACGCGTTGGTTGTTTTATTTCCAACACAGTATCCAGCAGTACATTTTCCACCACTAGGGAATTTAGAACCACTTGCAAACGAAATAGTTCTAATATTGGCTAACATGTCTGTATCTCCTAAAAAGTGAACATTCGGACAGAAAGTTTGATCTAGAATAAACACAGGATCAACCGCTGTTTCACCAGTAGGAGTCGTACGTTTTTTACTCAAAACATCTCTTAAATCGGTAAGGTTTGGTACTTCTACTCTTGGGTTGGTCGGAATTTCTGCAATGATATACGGAATCGCATCTTGTGCTGCAATGTTGGTTAACACGGTATCGATACTTTCTACCATATCATTGTCTCCATCAACAGGTAAATCAACAATATCTACGTTGTTTAAACAAGCAGCAACACGTCTTGCTTGGTCGTTTGTACCACCATAACAGTTTGGAGGCACTACAATTTTAATAGCTTTCCCTTTATGGTTTTCAAGAGCATCATCAATCAATCCCATTAAAATAGCATATTGTATTGAAAGTCCACTTGAAGCTACTAACGCTTTTGTGCTGGTGTTGGTAATTTCATTGATGAGTCTCTCAACCTTTGCTTTGTTTTGTGCTACGTCAGTTACTGTAACCTCATACGGCTCATCGATAAGACTTTTTAACGCTTTTAATGAATTAGCAGGAGTCATGGCAATAGTTTCTCTTCTTCTTACATGTTGAATGTCTGAAATATAAGAATCGTTTTGCTCACCGTTTACCAATAATAGGCTTCCTAATTCTGGGTGTGTGTTGATGTAGAAATCAACGTTTGGTACAATGGTAAAGTTGCAAATAGCTTCTTGTTCAACAATCAATACTGTGCTACCATCAAACTCAGGAATAGCTTCAACACTATCCACCTTTTTTAATTCAAATTGATATCCGTATACATTTTTAATTACCTCTGCATCAAAAAAGCTAGGGATTTCATTGGTGTACACTATTTGCGTGTTTTTATTAGCAAACAAATTCGCTCTTAACACAGCCAAAACAGGAACTGTTTGTGAAGAAAAACTAATTACATTTGCTGCTTTTGTGTTGTATAGTTTGGCTATCGTCCACTCTAATACAGACGATAACGGATGCCCTAAACGAATATAATCGTATGCAGTAGGCAACTCGCTTAAAGCTGAAGCAGTAGCATTGTTGTTTTTATACAAATCTTCAAACTGCTCTAAAAACTGAGTTTTGGCTAGTTTTTCTACATAAATATCCAGACGGTGCGTGGTTAGGTTTAACCAATCTGCTGGCATATTTTCTACAACATTTTTTATATAAGTATGTAAGTTTTTGTCTTGCATTATAGGTGTCTTTTAATAAGACTGCAAGATACGTTAATTAGATTTTTTTGAAATGTGTTTTTGTTGAAGTTTGGTTAATATGTTTATCTATGATTTGTTGCGTGAAAACCCAAATGATTTTTAGATTAAGAAACAAACAGAGAAAAAAATGCTAGGAAATTTCGATGGGAATTTAAGAAGTAATGAACTATACACGTCTTTGTTAGCTGTAGTTATTTTTTAAATAAGAATGTTTAAACTTTTCTTCTTTTGGATTAATATCTTTTGTTAATTCTAAAAATATTTTTTCTAATTCAATATTTTTTCCAAATAAACTTTCAGTTATAGTTATAACGCTTTTCATAGTTACTAATAAATTAAAGAAACTTATTAAAGATTTGACTAAATAAATATCTTCTTTAGGATTAAAATCGGAAAGAGATATTTTTTTATTTATATCAAGATTCGGATAATATTTTAAAAGTTCCTTCTTTGGATAAAAACGATTGTGCTTAATTGAATTTGAGATTAAGCGTAGTCTATCTCTATCTTCAAATAATTTCTTTTTGCCATAAGTGTCAATTCCTATTTTTTTAAAATCCTTAAAGTTTGTTTTATTTATGGTGTTAAAGTGGTTTAAAATTTCAGCCTCATAATTCTCAATTTTATGATAAAGTCCAACATAAAATAATAAAGTTATTTCGTCTGATAATTTATACTTTGGGTTTTCAAGTATTTTATTAATCTCTTTTAAAAGTTCTTTTTCTCCTTCAGTATATTGTTTTTTAAATTTTGAAGTGTAGTAATTTTCGGTTGTTGGAAAAATATTTTTAAGATAAAGGTCTGCGTACAAGTCCAACTCATTTTGTATTGTTTTAACCCTTAAACTAAATTGTAATAAATCACTAAAAGTTTTAAATAATCTCTCTCCTTTTTCTTTTCCATATTTTTCAACAAAGTCTTTGTTAATCTTGATGTATTCAGATACAATTTTTATTAGCATTTAGTAATTTACTTTTTTGGATTGAGTCCCTTAGATTACAGTCAATTAGTTTAAGAATATAAATCTGTTTTTATGAATTTATATTCAACGTTAGCGAAAGGTAGTAGAAATTAGTTTAAGAATCAAACTAAACCTTACCCAATCTTAGTTCCGTTTTTAACAGCACGTTCGGCAGTTAAAAGCGTAACCTCTTTATCATCACCTAAGCCACCTAATACCAAGCATTCGCTCATCATATTGGCAATTTGTTTTTTTGGGAAATTTACGACTGCTACCACTTGTTTTCCTATCAAGTCTTCGGGTTGGTATAGTTTGGTAATTTGTGCTGAGGTTTTTTTAATTCCGTAGTCGCCAAAATCTACCTGCATTTTATAGGCAGGGTTTTTAACTTCTTTAAAAATTTCAGCAGAAATAATAGTACCAATACGCATTTCTACTTTTGTAAAATCGTTCCAAGTAAGTGTGTTCTCTTCCATATATTTTTAATTATTTGTTACCTAACAATCGTTTCGCAGCCGTAAACGGTGTGGTTTTTCCGTTTTCTAGTTTGGTAACTTCTTGTTGTAACAATTCTTTAATTTTTGGGTTGTTGTAAAAATTACTTTTTAATTGTTGGTTAATGGTTTCTAACAACCAATAGTTGTTCTGTTCGTTTCTTTTTTGTTGAAAATAGCCAGAGTTTTTTGCCTGCGTGATGTATTCATCAATCATCGTATGAATAGCATCAATTCCTTGATGATGAAGTGCACTTGCCAACAAAACTTTGGGTTGCCAACCACTATCTTTAGGAGGATATAAATGTAAGGCTCTGTTAAACTCCACTTTGGCAATCTTCGCATTTTTTTCGTTACCGCTGTCTGCTTTGTTAATCACAATCGCATCTGCCATTTCAATAATTCCGCGTTTAATTCCTTGTAATTCATCACCAGCACCTGCCAACTTCAACAATAAAAAGAAATCGGTCATCGAATGTACCGCAGTTTCTGATTGACCAACACCTACAGTTTCTATAATAATGGTATCAAATCCTGCTGCTTCACATAAAATAATACTTTCGCGTGTTTTTTGAGCTACTCCACCCAGTGAAGTCCCAGAAGGAGAAGGGCGGATAAACGCATTTTCATCAGTAACCAATTCTTCCATACGAGTTTTATCTCCTAAAATACTTCCTTTGTGTACCGAGCTACTTGGATCTACTGCTAATACCGCAACTTTTTTACCTAGTGAAGTCAAATGTTTTCCGAAAGATTCGATAAACGTACTTTTTCCTACTCCAGGCACTCCTGTAATTCCAATTCGTACCGATTTATTGGCGTGTGGCAAACAAGCTTCTAAAATTTCATTTGCTTGTTCTTGGTGTTTTGGATTGGTACTTTCAACCAAAGTAATCGCTCTACTTAAAAAAGGAATGTTTCCTGCTAATATTTGGGTTACAAATTCTTCGGTAGAGGTGCTTTTTCTTCTGCTACGTTTTATTTTTTCTGCGGAAGCTTTGCTAGTCGTTTCAGGTTGTGAAACCCCATCTTTTTCAGTAAGTGCAGATTTGTTTTTATCGGTCATTGTATAGCTAAAACAGAATAATAATGTAAATTTAGAAATAAAAATGCAGGAAAATGCAACGGAGTATAAAAAGACTCGTCTTTAGGGTAAGAAATCAAGAATGAAATCAGCCAAACAGATACATCAACCGGTTATAGATGCCTGTAAAAATAATGATGCAAAAGCGCAAATGCAATTGTATGATTTGTATTGTGATGCTATGTACACAGTGGCATTACGGTACGTGAAAGATTCATTTACTGCGGAAGATGTAATGCAAGAAGCGTTTATAAAAGCGTTTAAAAATATGGATGCTTACAAAGAAGAAGTATCGTTTGGGGCTTGGTTAAAAAGAATTGTGATCAATCAAAGTATTGATTATTTAAAAAAGAGAAAATTAGAATTGATTTCGATTAATGAAGAAACTACCACATTGGTAGATGATGATCATGATAATTGGAATGTAGCATCGACCATATCGTATCAGGATATTGTAAACTGTATTCAACAATTAAAAGAAAAATACAGAATAGTGTTGACGCTGTTCTTATTGGAGGGTTATGACCATGGAGAAATTTCACAAATATTAGGAATTTCGGAAGTGAGTTCGAGAACACATTTATTACGAGGAAAAAAACAAGTACAAGAGCAATTAAAAGCAGTACATCATGTCTAAAGATCTTAGAGAAATACTAAAAAATGAGGTTGAAAACTCAACGAAGTTATCAACAAATCACAGACAGCGTTTTCAACAAAAGTTGATGGATGAATTGCACGAAAAACCATCAACAAGAAAATCATATCAATGGTTATTTGTAGCTGCATCAATTATGTTATTGGTGAGCATAGGGATTAAATTTTATTCAACAAATAATATAGAGTCAGACATTATTGATATTCCAGAAGAATATCGAACTCAAATTAGTTTAGGTTCTATTTCACCAGAATTAAAAACGGTGGAAGATTACTATGTAAACACTATTAATTACGAGTTAAGTCAATTAGAATTAACAAGTGCTAATAAAGAACTTTTTGATGGCTATTTAACCAAAATAGGTGAATTAACCAAAGAATATAAATCGCTAACTCAAGAGCTCAATACAAAAGGAGTTAACGATGATACTATCAATGCATTGATTGGAAACCTGCAACTGCGTTTACAGCTGTTAAAACGTATGCAAAAACAATTACAAGAATTTAAAAATCCAACTCAAAATGACATTCAAACAATTTAAAATCAGTGTTTTTTTACTGTTTATAACTGGCGTTGTATCTGCACAGCAGTACAATAAAAAGTTTAGTGAAAATTTTAAAACCAATAAAGATGTAGTGGTTGCTATAAATGCGTCTAACGCTGAAATAGATGTAACTACATGGAACAAAAACGAAGTTTCGGTAGAAGCAATTGTTGAGATTGAAGGGCTAGGTAAAAAAGAGGCTCAAAAATATTTAGACAATTGGAAATTTGAAGCTTTAGGAAACAAAAGTAAAGTACAAATTAATGCCAACCGAAGTAGTTTTCGTTCTGTAGGAAGCGAGAATATTGTCTTTTTTAATTCGTCGGATAATAATTTCCCGAAAGTATTTGAATACGATACAGAAAGTGAAGTTATAGTGATACCAGAAATTCCTGAAGTAAGAATTCCAGAAATGCCAGAGATCCCGGA
The DNA here is from genome assembly GCF_051200845.1 of Tenacibaculum sp. A30. Lineage (NCBI taxonomy): Bacteria > Pseudomonadati > Bacteroidota > Flavobacteriia > Flavobacteriales > Flavobacteriaceae > Tenacibaculum > Tenacibaculum sp. A30. The sequence continues at coordinate 871,364 of NZ_CP195160.1, read as the reverse complement.
AATTGAAATTCCAGAAATTAATTTTGAAGAAATTGTAACGGGATTAGAAGATATAGAGTTCGATTTTGATAAGTATGCAAAAGACGGTGATAATTACTTTTTTCAATGGAAAGATGGTGTAAACGATATTACGATTAAATCGAAAAAAGAATGGGAAGAATTCAAGAAAACAGCTAAATACAAAGAGTTTAAAAAGCACCAAGAAGAAAGAAAAAAAGAAATTCAAGAAGAATTAAAAAAGATTAAGGTAGAAAGAATTAATCAAGAAGAACTTAGAAGAGAAGTGGCGAGAGCTAGAGCTGAGGTTCGAAAAATTAATAGAGAAGAAATCCGAAAGGAGATGGCGATAGTTAGAGAGGAAATGCACAAGGTTAGAGAAGAGATGCATAAAGCAAGAAAGGAAGTGCATAAAAATCGTGTTGGCTATTCTTTTTCATCGGATAGTAACAACTTTATGGTAAATGGTAAAAAAGTAAAAGTTACCAAAAAAATTATGGTAAAAGTACCAAAATCAGCAACGTTTGATTTGAATACACGTCACTGCAAAGTTACGCTACCAAAAACGAAGGCTTCAGGAAAAGTAAGTTACGGAACTTTTAAAGCAGATGCTATTGATGGCGGAAAATTAACCGTGTCTTATTCGCCAGTAACTATTAATTCATTAAACGCTTGTACGTTGTTTTTAAATAATGTAACCGATGCTCAATTAGCGTCGGTTACTAACGCAACGGTAAATTCCAATTCTTCTGAAGTAAAACTTAATAATGTATTTAATGATGTTAAAGTTAATAGTGATTTTGGAGAGTTAGAAATTGTAAAAATACATCCTAACTATAATACTTTTAAAGTTTTTCTAAACTCATCTAAAGCAAATATAAATATATTGTCAATTAAGAAGAAATTAATATATGATATAGGAAAGAAATCTCCTGAGTTTGCTTCAGAGCCGTCGATGAAATTTACTATCCATAAACCTAAAGAAGAGATTAATGGGAGTTTTACAATTTTATCAAATGATAAAAAAGTAGAAATAAAAGGAAAATACAGTCAACTAGAGCTGAAAAAACAGTAGATATATGTAAATAAAACTACTTTTTCCTTAACAAAAATACTGCTAAATTCCATTTCTGTATTCTTTTTAAAGTGCCTATCTTAGCGTTTGTAAATAGTCACTTTTACTATGGAATTATACAAAGAAAATCAACTTAAAATATATAACTCTTTAAGCAAATCAAAAGAGCTTTTTAAACCAGTAACTGAGGGGCGCGTAGGAATGTATGTGTGTGGACCAACAGTTTATAGCAACGTGCATTTAGGAAATATTAGAACCTTTATGTCGTTTGATATGGTTTTTCGTTATTTACTACACTTAGGCTATAAAGTACGTTATGTACGTAATATTACCGATGCAGGTCACTTAGAAAATGATGCAGATGAAGGTGAAGATAGAATTGCTAAAAAAGCGCGATTAGAAGAAATTGAACCTATGGAAGTGGTTCAGCGTTACACGGTAGATTTTCATACAGTAGCCGCAAAATACAATTTTTTACCACCGAGTATAGAGCCAACTGCAACAGGACACATTGTAGAGCAAATAGAAATGATTAAAGAAATCATGGAAAAAGGTTTTGCTTACGAAGTAAACGGATCGGTGTATTTCGATGTGTTAAAGTATAATGAGAAGAATAACTACGGAATTCTTTCAGGGCGTACTATTGAAGATGCTATTCATAATACAAGAGTTTTAGACGGACAATCAGACAAGAAAAATCCACAAGACTTTGCACTTTGGAAAAAAGCAGATGAGCGTCATATCATGCGTTGGCCTTCTCCTTGGAGTGATGGTTTTCCTGGTTGGCATTTAGAGTGTTCGGTAATGAGTACCAAGTATTTAGGAGAACAATTTGATATTCATGGTGGAGGAATGGATTTGAAATTCCCGCATCATGAATGTGAAATTGCGCAATCGCATACTTGCTCAGGAGTACAACCTGTTAATTATTGGATGCACGCTAATATGTTACTGTTAAACGGTCAGAAAATGGCAAAATCTACAGGAAACTATATTTTACCTGATGAAATTTTAACAGGAACAAACGCTATTTTACCAAAGGCGTTTAATGCAGGTGTGGTACGTTTCTTTATTATGCAGGCACATTATCGTAGTATCCTAGATTTTTCAGGAGAAGCCTTGTTAGCTTCTGAAAAAGGGTATAATAAATTAATGGAAGCGATAAATGCTTTAGATAAAATAACTGCTGGCGCAACTTCAACATTTGATATTACTCAATGGAAAGAGGATTGTTATGCTGCTATGAATGATGATTTTAACACGCCTATTTTAATTTCTCATTTATTTGAAGCCGTTAAGGTTATCAATCAAATAAAAGAAGGAAATGCTAGTTTAACTGAGGAAGATTTAACAATGTTAAAAGAAACCATCAAGGCATTTGTTTATGATGTTTTAGGATTGTTAAATGAAACTTCTGAAGGAAATAATTCTGATAAATTAGACGGTGTGGTAGAAATGTTAATTACCATGCGTAAAGAAGCCCGCGAGAACAAAGATTGGGCATTGTCAGATGAAATTCGTGATAAGCTACTTGCTTTAGGTATTCAATTAAAAGACGGAAGAGAAGGAACAACGTTTACAGTGAATTAAATAATAGCTCAATGAGCTAATGATTTAATGAAACAATGATTTAATGAGTTAATTCGATCATGAGTAAATGTGTTAATGAAGTAAGATGTTATTTCGAGTACAGTCGAGAAATCTTTAGTAATATTGAAGAAGCCTTAAAAATCAAAATTTGGAACTAAAAACTATCATAGCATACCCGTTTATATTGTTGGTGCGATTTTATCAAACTGCAATTTCACCGTTTACACCCGCTACGTGTAGGTATTCGCCTACTTGTTCAAGCTACACCATAGAAGCATTACAAAAACATGGATTGTTTTATGGTGGATGGTTAGCACTCAAAAGAATTTTTAGTTGTCATCCGTGGGGCGGTAGTGGTTATGATCCTGTTCCAGAGAAAAAAGAAAAAAATAATCGTCATTAAGAGTAATAACTTCGTGAAGGTTTGCACTCAATTTGACAAAATAATAAGTGTAAAGATTCATTAATTGAAAGATTTCCCGTAATGTTGTTTTTCAATTTTTAAATCTTTTAATTTTTTAATTAGAAATATGAATTTTTTATCCATAGTGTGGGATTGGAACCCAGAATTAATAAACATTGGAGGTTTTGGTATTCGTTGGTACAGCTTAATGTTTGTAGCAGCATTTGTATTAGGACTTCGATTAATGAAAAAGATTTACATCAACGATAACATTCCTGTAGAAAAATTAGATCCGTTATTTATGTACGTATTCGTTTCTATGTTAATAGGAATGCGTTTAGGAGATGTGTTTTTTTACAGTTGGGATTATTACCAAAACCACTTACTAGAAATTATTTTACCAATTAAAAAGCAAGAAGGAGCTTCTGCTTTATTTGGTTTGTTAGATGGATGGAAATTTACAGGGTTTACAGGGTTTGCAAGTCACGGAGCAGCGATTGCTATTCCAATAGCAATGTATTTCTACGCTAAAAAACACTTAAATAAACCATGGTTGTTTATTTTAGATAGGTTAGGAATTATGGTGGCCTTAGCAGGATTTTTTATCCGTTTCGGAAACTTTTTCAACTCAGAAATCTATGGAAAACCTACAGGGAGTAGTTTTGGAGTAATTTTTAAACTAGCAGGAGAAACGGTACCACGTCATCCAACCCAATTATACGAAGCATTTAGCTACTTAGTTTTGTTTTTTGCATTGTGGTATTTCTACTGGAAAACAGATAAAAAGAATCAAACAGGGTTCTTATTCGGGTTGTTTATGGTCGTTTTATGGTCGTTACGTTTCTTTATCGAGTTCTTAAAAGAAGCACAAGTAGAAGGACGTGAAGATTGGGTGTTCAACTCGTTAAATACAGGTCAAGTATTAAGTATTCCGTTAGTGTTAATCGGTTTCTGGTTAATGTTTAGAAAAACGAAGTAAAAAATATATAAAATAGAAAACTCCAAGTGAAAGCTTGGAGTTTTTTTGTGGAAAATAGTGATATTATGTGCGTAAAATTTTCTCCATTTTACGTCCCTTAGCTAATTCATCTACTAGTTTATCTAAATAACGAACTTGTTTAGTTAACGGAGTTTCTATTTCTTCAATTCTGTAACCACAAATAACACCAGTAATCAAATCAGAATTTGGGTTGAGCGTCGCTTCTTCAAAGAAAGTTTTAAAAGTAACTTTTCTGTCAACTAGCTCGTTTACTTTTTCAATATTAAAACCAGTTAACCATTCAATTACTTGATGTAGTTCTTCTTTAGTTCTGCCTTTTTTCTCAACTTTTGTAATGTAATGAGGGTATACAGAAGAGAAGGTTATTTTGGCTATTTTTTCGTCGTGTTCTGGTGTTGTTTTCATAATGTAATATTAATTCGAAACAAATTTAAGCCCTATTATTGAAACGATTAATGTTGTGATAAAGAACAAGCGCCAAAAGGTAGCAGGTTCTTTAAAAACGAAAATACCTATTAACACAGTCCCCACAGCACCAATTCCTGTCCAAACAGCATAAGCCGTTCCAATAGGTAATTCTTGAGTAGCTTTCATAAGAAGTAACATGCTTATTGATAAACAAACTAAAAAGCCGATATACCAGTAAGTAGCTTCAGTTCCTGTGGCCTCTTTTGCTTTTCCTAGGCAAGTGGCAAATGCGACTTCAAAAAGTCCAGCAATAATTAATATAATCCAATTCATTTTTGTTCAGAAAGAAAATAAATTCATTATTCACTATACGAAAATAACTAATTAACAGAAACAAAGTAGGGTAAGTTTATAAACTTCCATAAGACCAGTATATTTTCTGTTTAAAAAGTTTAACAAGAAAGAATCAATTAAGTTAATTTAAGAGAGATTCTCTTGGTTTTGGCATTAATAATGTACCTTGCATCCTTTTAAACACAACATTTTATAGATACATTATTTCCCAATAATTAAGAGACACTTTTTTTATGCGTTGTTTTAAAGAGTTTAGTTTATTTTTTTAAAGAAAGTAGCAGATACAGTTTCAGTATTTCCAACATTGTCAGAAACTACAATTTTAAAAAGATGTTTACTTCCTTCTAATTTTTTATCACTAAAATCATAGGTTAAAATTCCTTTTTTGTGGTTTAATTCCATTAAAATCCATTGACCATTAATAGTAGCGCGGTAGTTTTTTACACCGGTTTCAGCATCTTTAATTTTAACTTTTAGGGTCTTATTTTTAGAAATCCACTGATTATTGCTAAAATTATACAGTTGAATAGTTGGTTTTTTAGTGTCAAAACGTAAAGCGTAACTACCTAAAACTTTAGTGGTAGTGTACACCTTGTCTATTTTTTTCTTGGTAGAAGTATATCTAGGATATTTAGGATTGGTAACATTAGCAATGTACACATGCTGTTTTTGATCTTCGGTTAAAAAAGAAGTTTCAAAAGTAAGAGTATATCGTTTATCAAGCGGAATGGTAGGTTCATGAATTTTAGCCGTACCGTTTTCTACCTTAAAGTCGATGAAACAATCGGTATAAAATGTGTTTTTTGGAAAGGCTACTGTAACATTTTTTTGATGAAATTTATTGAACTCAGCAGCAGTAATTTTGTAATTAGTTGTGTCTTTTTCTTTAAAAACTAAATTACTTTTTACTCCTTGTACCGGAATCCTAATTTTAGAGGTGTTGTTATCAAAATCTTTGGCTATAATTTCAATATTATAATTAGCATTTTCATCAATGTGAATTTTACCGTTATTTATAAGATCTTCGTATAAACTCAATTTATTAGCGGCCACTTTATGGGTTTTTTGAAGTCGATTTTTATATTTTTTGTAGTGTTTATAGTCAATTAACAAATTAATATACTTCGATTCAGCAAATGAAAAGGTTTCAACATCGTGGTAATACACTCTTTTACCATTTACGTTCATTTCTAAGCTGTAAATTCCGTTTTTATTTAAAGCACCATTAAGTCGGTCAAAAACGCTAATTCCAAAACCAATGGTACCGCTAGCTGTAATTTTTTCAGCAACATAATTACCGTTACTATTGTTTTTAAAAGAAATAACAGATTCTAACGAAGAATTATTAATTCGAGCATCATCACTTAATGGATAAGCCATCAGTTTTTGTATGGTAGGAGGGGTGTCATCATGCGCGGTTAATCCAAAATGCATTGGGTTGATAATGTTTTCTGTTTCGGTATCTCTAATTTCATAATGTAAATGTGGACCTCCAGAGCTTCCCGTATCACCAGTATATCCTACAAGCTGCCCTTTTTTTACAGGAAACTTATCAGCAGAAAGAAAAAGATTTCCAGTACTATAATTTTCTTTTTTATACTGAATGTCTTTCACATATTTTTGAATTTTTGGTTCAAAATATTTTAAATGCGCATATACGGTAGTATAACCGTTAGGATGTGTAATGTACAAAGCTTTTCCAAAACCATATTGTTGTACTTTAATACGAGAAACATAACCATCTGCAGGGGCATAAATAGGAATCCCTTCTTTACCTTGTGTTTTAATATCGATGCCTGAATGAAAGTGATTGCTGCGCAGTTCACCAAAAGTACCAGATAGTACCACAGGAATTTTTAAAGGGTTAGAAAAATAGTTTTTAGGGTACTGTTTCTGTGCATTAACAGTTGTGATAAATAGTAATAAAATAAGTGAAAAGTAAAGCTTCAAAGTACAATCGTTTTCAAACAAAAATAGTAAAATAATACTAAGTTGTTAAAGGGTTAATAAACAGTGTTTTGGTAAAAAACACTAAAAGTGTTGCTAATTATAAGTTATATTAATAACTTTGTGAATATAGTTTTATTCTCTAAAAATAAATGAGTAACCCTTTAGAAGCAATTCATTTACTGGAAGATAAGTTGAAGAACTTACTTGCTAACTATGAATTTTTAAAAGAAGAAAACCAAGTATTACTTCAGAATAACGCGGAGTTACAAGTTTTATTACAAGAAAAAGAGAAGCAATTAGAAAAACAGCAAAAAGAATATGCTTTGCTTAAAGTTGCAAAAACTATTGAAGGCAGTAATGAAAATACAAGAGAAACAAAACTCAAAATAAATACTTTAGTTCGAGAGATAGATAAATGTATTTCTCTTTTGAACACATAAAAAAGGTTCTTTACATGGCAAAAATAAAAGTTAATGTAGTTATTGCAGGAAGAACGTATCCGTTGAGTGTTAATGATACCAATGAAGAAGAAGGGATGCGAAAAGCGGCAAAAAACATTAACGAGTTAATAGCTAAGTTTGAACAAAATTATGCGGTAGCAGATAAACAAGATGTATTGGCAATGTGCGCGTTGCAATTTGCATCAAAAGCAGAAATAGTATCGTTAAAAAATACTAAAGAAAACACCGAAGTATTGGAAAAGATAAATGAATTGACTAACTTGCTAGAAAATCATTTATAATACGTTCTTTAAAATATAATATTTAAACATACTGCCTACATTAGTACATCGTTTGTTAAACTCAACGTTATTCAATTATAAAGGATGAGTCATGGTTAGTAAAGCACGCCGATTTCACCTCGGATCCTTGATCAGCCAGTTAATCCTAAACTTGTTTTTTTGGAGTTTATGATAACCCTATTAATGTAGGCTTTTTTTATATAATCAAATCACAATTATGGAGGGAATATTATTTCCTGTTTTAGCAGGAATTATAGGTGTAGCAATAGGTTTTTTTATTGCTAAGATGTTAGAGAAATCTAACGCGAATAAATTAATACAAGAAACAAAAAAAGAGGCAAATAGCATTTTAAAAGAAGCTAAAGTTGAAGCCGAAGCGATAAAGAAAGATAAGATTTTACAAGCCAAAGAAAAGTTTATAGAGTTAAAGTCTGAACATGAAAAAGTAATCTTATCGAGAGAGAAAAAAGTTTCTGATGTAGAAAAGAGAATAAGAGACAAAGAGAGTCAACTATCTTCAGAGTTAGATAAAACCAAAAAACTTAACAAGCAATTAGAAAAGAAAGAAGCTGATTTTGACTACAAAATTGAATTCTTAGAGAAAAAAGAATCCGAAGTTGAAAAAATGCACAAGCGTCATGTAGATATGCTTGAGCAAATTTCTGGTTTATCTGCAGATGAAGCTAAAACAGAATTAGTAGCTTCTTTAAAAGATGAAGCAAAAGCTGATGCGATGTCTTTTATTCAAGATACGGTTGAAGAAGCTAAAATGACTGCACAACAAGAAGCTCGTAAAGTAGTATTAAATACAATTCAGCGAGTTGGAGTAGAGCAAGCAGTAGAAAACTGTGTGTCGGTATTTAACTTAGAGTCGGATGATGTAAAAGGTAGAATTATTGGTCGTGAAGGACGTAATATTCGTGCATTAGAAGCAGCTACAGGTGTTGAGATTATTGTTGATGATACTCCAGAAGCAATCATTTTATCTTGTTTTGATCCTGTTCGCAGAGAAATTGCTCGTTTATCAATGCATAAATTAGTAACTGATGGTAGAATTCACCCTGCGAGAATTGAAGAGGTTGTTAAAAAGACTGAAAAACAAATAACTCAAGAGATTATTGAAGTAGGTAAACGTACGGTTATCGATTTAGGAATTCACGGTTTACACCCTGAATTAATTAAAACAGTTGGACGTATGAAGTATCGTTCTTCGTACGGTCAAAACTTATTACAACACTCGCGTGAAGTAGCTAATTTATGTGGTATTATGGCTGCAGAAATGGGCTTAAATGCTAAAGCAGCGAAGCGTGCTGGATTATTACATGATATTGGTAAAGTGCCAGAAACAGAAAGTGAATTACCACACGCATTATTAGGAATGCAATGGGCTGAAAAGTATGGTGAAAAACCTGATGTATGTAACGCTATTGGAGCGCACCACGATGAAATTGAAATGAAGAGTATGTTATCTCCAATTGTTCAGGTGTGTGATGCTATTTCTGGTGCAAGACCAGGAGCACGTCGTCAAGTATTAGATTCGTACATTCAACGTTTAAAGGATTTAGAAGATATTGCTTTTGGATTTAACGGAGTACAAAAAGCATACGCTATTCAAGCAGGACGTGAGTTAAGAGTTATGGTTGAAAGTGCTAAAGTAAACGATACCAAAGCAGCTGAATTATCATTTAACATTTCTCAAAAAATTCAAAATGATATGACGTATCCAGGTCAAGTAAAAGTTACGGTTATTCGTGAAACTAGAGCTGTAAACGTAGCTAAGTAATTACACGAAATTAAATAGAATAAAAAATCCCTCATCAATTTTGATGAGGGATTTTTTTATTAATCATGGTTTCTTCTTGATTTTCCTCTTTGCTCAGACTTTCCTTTTTTGTAATATTTATTGTCTTTGTTTTTACGTCTTTTAATTATTTTACTCTTTTTACCAATCTTAGCATTTGGTAACGCTCTGTAGTAGTAAAAGTCGTTATCCTCTCTAAACTGACGATAGTTTCTGGTAAAATCTTTTCTGTAAAAATAAACATCATTATAATCAAAAATATCACCAATGTTTATATCAATATTCACCCCAAATCCATCATCGTAATAGTAATGATCATCGTCATAATGGTGGTGGTTACCTGGTTTTACAAATCCTCTGTATCTAGGATTTCCCCATCTATCATATTGAATACGTAGGTTACCTACTTTAAATAAGTTACCAAACTTGTATTTCATAAACACACTACCAATTCGGGTAACATTACCTCTACGATCATAATTAATATGTACATTACCTACACTTCTAACACGTCCGCTTCTATCTCTGTTAATTCGTACTCCGTAATCAGAATATCTGTTGTAATGTGTGTTAAAATCGAAATCACCATTTAAAAATACATGAAATTGAATTCCTCTTTCAACAAAGGTAACTGCGTCGTTGTGGCGAATAGTAACCCCAATTTTGCTAGTTGATTTTGTAATGTTGTCGTCTGCTTTTACTGTGCTTAAAGACATCATTGCTAATAATAATAGTATCCCTGTTCTCATAATTGCTAATTTTAGGGTTATGCTTACTCTATATGCTTTTCGGCTTCCGCATTTGTTAGGGTAATTTTCAAAGAACGTGCCAAAAAATGAAAAGACTGATTTTTTGAAGTGTTTTTTAAGGTTGATTTATTTTGTATAAAACTGTAATTCAGTGTGTTACTTCTGGTTTAAAAAATAATTTACTTCTTCTGCTGAAAAGTTCTATATTTATACAACTTACTTTAAAACTTATATATACGAATGATTGAAGCTATCGAGAAAAATTTACAACGAGGAATTAAACTATTAACAGCAATAACAGACGAACAATACAGCGATAAATCAATACCTCCTTACTATTCAAGTATAGGAGCGAATATGAGACATATTTTGGATGTTTTTGCTTGTGTTTTTAACGGACTCGATAAAAAATGTGTAGATTTTTCTGATAGAGAACGAAACCAATTAGCAGAAGAAAAAACAACGTATGGAATCGCTTATTTTAACGAAGTAATTGCTCAATTACATTGTTTACAATCAGAAGATTTTGATGAAATTATCTCTGTTACAGATGATTTGGGGACAGGAAAAGTTACGGCAAATTATACCTTAGGAAGCGCATTGATACAAGCGCATAGTCATGCGATACATCATTTTGCAAGTATTGGGTTCATCATACATCAATTAGGAATAGAATTGCCTGACGCAGATTTTGGCTACAATCCAACAACTCCAAAGAAAATATTAGTTGAGTAATTATTATCGGTTAATATAAACCCACCCTTTTTTATGCTTTTGATAGGTGTTAGGTTTATCTCCTAATTCTAAATAATAGAAGTAAGTAGCAGCAGGAAGTTTGTCTTCTTTGTTAATGGTAGCTCTTCCGTTAGAAGTACCGTCCCAGTTATTTTTGTAGTCTTCTGTTTGGTAGACAATAGTTCCCCAACGATTGTAAATAACTAATTTATTGTGAGCGTATTCTTCAACTTCATCAAAAACTAAGAAATCGTTTAGATTATCGCCATTTGGAGAGATTAAAATATTATTATTGTTGTCTTTTATTTCGTCACTCATCAAAGAACCAATGGTAATTGCCTCATAGTTATCAGGAACAAAGGCAGCAGAGGTAATTGTTCCTTCATATAAATCTCCAGTAACTTCTAATACATCTAAATTTACCCATTGATTTTCAGTTTTACTCCATGCTACAACAATAAGTTGAGAAATAGTATTAGCTAAGGCTGAAATATCACTTCGAGAATTCCATGTTAATGTAATTTGAGTTTCATTATTTCCATCTAAATCCCAAAATTCAATATTGCTAATATTTTCAATGATCGCTTGTTTTTGATCAGTTAAAAAATTAGCAGTAAATGTTGTTGGAAAATTAGGGTCTTCATAAAAATAAGCTCCTTTAAACGTATAATATCTATTGGCATTCGGAATGCTCATCGGACGTAACATCGTGCCATCTCCCACAGGAAAGGTAAAATCTGCGGTATTTTTATTTCCTTGGTTTAAAGAAGTATAACCGTTAACATGCCGCTCATCGTCTTCACCTGCGTAAAAATCATAATCGATAAAATCGAGTGTGATATTGGTGTTGTTTCTAGGTGTAATTACTTGTCCGTTAATAAAGTCTAATTGATTACGTACCCCAAGAGAGTTGTATAGCTCAAGATTTTGTAGTGCATCAATTTCAACATTAAAAAACGTAATTTTATTGGTTCCTGAAATAGTTCTAATTTCAGTATCGGCATAAAAACCAGCAAAACCAGTATAATTATCTAGAGTGCCATTGTTTACTATATTGGTATGAAACCCAACTTCTGCATTACTATGTATTTGTATCGATCCGTTGTTTTGAAAAGCCTCTTGGGAGTAAAATTTGATTAAAAAACCAAAGAAAAAAAATATGAAGTAATATTTTTTCATGAAATGTTTTTAATAATCATAAACTGTGAACATGAATTCAACATTTTCTCTTCCATTTTCTACTGATGATCCTCTGAGTGTACCTCCTTGTCTCCAAAATCTATTACGATTATATTCTATATAAACTTCAAAGCCATTAACAGTTTGATTATAATAAGTTGGAATAGCTACGTAATCTGAACCTTTTGAATAACAAGTTAATTGAATTATATAGTTTGCATTGCTCAATGGATTGATAAATGTAATTTGGTAATGACCGTTAATACCTCCAGAAGTAATTCGTGTAGAGTTAGCATTAAAGAGGGGTTTATTTGAAGAACCATTTTCGTTTACTTTCCCCATCGCTTTTATTGGTGAGTTGTAATACACTCCACCGTTAGCTCCATTGGTTATACTGTTGTTAGCTTGAGTGTCTACTAATACTTTTTTTTGCACAACACCATTTGCATCGGTTGTTAAAATGTCATTATTTGTAGTAACAGTAGAGATGTCTCTAATACGTACTTTACCATTAACATCTAAACGTTCAGAAGGGATAGTGGTATTTATACCAACATTTTGATTAGATTGAAGAATTCTAACTGCTTCAGTATTGTTTGTTCTTAAAGATAAATCTTGAGCATCAGTAGTTCCAATAAAATTATTTGTAGGATTTGTGGCTGAGTTACCAGTAACTTTCCAATTATTATTAATATTGTTTAGAATATTACTAATACTTACCCATCTAGTTCCATCACTCTGTACCTTTAATGTAGTATTATTGTTTATCGTAGATGTATCTGTGTTTGATTCGTTTCTGTAAGTAGAAGAATTAATGTTTCCACCAGATACATTTTTAATTATGTAGATTCTTCCTTTACAGGTATTTGCTGTAGGAAAATTAATTGTAACGTTAGCTGTAACAACTACTGTATGATGGTCTTCATTAAGTGTAGTGTTAGAGTTAATTTGTTCAATAGATTTAGAGACAGATCCCTCAATTTGTAAAGTCGAATTAGCTATTAATTTAGGGTTTGTAACACCTCCGTTTGAAGGTGCATTTATATTGTCTGTTACAGAATATTGATTCTGATTAATATTAATACCAAAACGTGTTTTAGCATTCTCAGTAGCATTAGATCCTTGAACTCTAAAAAACTCTTTATAGAACTCTCCATTTCTATAGTCAAACCTTTTGAAAACAATAGGTTCGTTTCCATCATCGGCAATAACAAACTCCAAACGACCGTCATTAGTAGGACCAGCGGAACCTATTTCAAAAAAATCAGTACCTCCAGAACTACCTTTTAACCTAAAACTTCCATTAGAAGTTGTATAAAACATAGGTTTATAAAAGCTAGCACCGTCAGCTCTAAATTGTAATGCAGATACACCATCAGAACCATTTAAATATACTAACGATTGATCTGGGTTGTTATAATCAGTTCTAGTTGGTTCGTTTAAGCCTAATGTTTGTCTTCTACCAAACTCTAGCATAGAAACGTTATTAGAACGGATTTGCATTTTAACATCATCAATCGTTCCTAAAAAATTTGCATTAGTAGTTCCATTATTACCTGTAATTAGCCAGTTATTCAAAGCAGGATTGTCTATCCAATCTACACCGGTACCTGTAGAGCTTAGTATTTGACCAGAAGTTCCAGCAGAGCTATTTATGTCTATAAGATTTTTTTCTAATATAAGATCTTCGTTAATTCTAGTATTACTTCCAATTAAATCTATAAGACCGCCTGTAGCTCTTAAAGCTATAGATCCAGTAGATTCTATGTTAGTGAATCCAGAGTTACGAATATCAAATCGACTAAAGTTTGTAAAATCTAAAGAATTTCCATTTCCATTTAAAATTCTATCTGATGTTAAATTATCGTCGACAGTATAAATGTTTTGAGCTGTTGTAGAGGTAATTAATTTCCAACCGTCTGCAGTATCATAAACCTTTATTTCGTTGCTGGTTGTATCAAACCAAACATCTCCTTCAACAGGGTTAGGGGGTGGATTCCCGTCGTTAGTAGTGTTTACAAGGTTATTATTAATTTTTTGTATCGTTCCTTTATTGTCAATAACCCTAACTTCTTGTGCATTGGTACTTAAAGTAAAAAGTACCAATGCAAAAGTTAGTATAAAAAGTTTTGTATGTTTAGTTTTATTAAACATAAAAAAAAATTAATTTACCCATTGTACTTCAATAAGGTCACCAGCATAGGTAGTCCAGTCATTAGGAGTTGGAGCACTAGTGTCAAGAGTAATAGTGTCATCTGCTGTAAGGGTATAATCTACACCAGCTCTTAGTTTAGCACCATTTCTGTAAACAGATATTTTATTTATAGATGTTCCCATAGCTAAACCAGCTGCAGTTACAACAACATCGCCATCGTTTGTTATTGGAAACTCTGCTCTTCCTGCTGTCACTAAGTCTGAAGCTAATATTTTTTGTATTTCACCAGTTGCTTCATCACGAACTAATACTGTCCATCCAGTATCTGTACTTGCAGTACCAGTTGAACCTAAAGCAATACCATTAGAACCGACAGTTTGATCATTAGCTGCCGTAGCGGCTGCCGTAGCTGGCGGCACTAATTTAAGACCGTCTAAAGAAAAGGTCTTACCAGTGGCATCAATATAAGTGTTGTCTGTTAAAGTACCACCTAATTGCCAAGTAGAAATAACTCCTCCATCAGTACTAGTATCAGTTAAAAGAGTTAAACCATTCTTAACTTGTAAGAATTTTTTAGTTCCTTTGTTGTCTATGACTCTTATTGTACCATTAAGAGGTGATGATTTGCTTACATCTTCTCTTTTTCCAATTGTAGTTGTACCATCTGCTTCTGTAGCATCACCAGAGATTTGCTGCGCACTTACCGTACCAACAGCTAATAAACCAACAGCAGCTAGCGCGATTTTAAATTTGTTTGTAATTGTTTTCATAATTTTAAAGAATTGATTGCGTTATTAAACTTTTTTAATTTTTGTTTTATATTAATATAATTGAACGATTCGTATTTCATCACCTGCGTAACAAGTTGCTGCAGATTCTATGGTTATGGTGGTAGGGTTGTCTATTGTAAAATCAATACGTACTCCGTTTCTATATACATTTATCTTGTCGGTAGTATAAAGCGTTAACCCTGTAAACGTTACTTGTCCGTCAGTAGCAATAATGTCAGTTACCTCTTCTCTCAATAAGTTACTGGCAGGAGCTCTTTTAAGGACGCCTGTGGTTCTATCAACAGTTACAATATCATCTGTAGTAACATCTCCGTTTTGTAAACCTGTTATGGCTAAGGTATTGGTAGCATCGGTTTCAATAACGGTAGGTTGTATTAAAACGCCGCCTAACTGAATGGTGCTGTTAGCATTCACTAACAAACCGTTATTGGCAGATGGCGTTGTGTTTGAGTTTACCCAAGTAGTGCCATCGTAAGCATAAATAATTCCCGTACTGCTATCTACATACACATCACCAGCAGTAGGGTTAGGGGCAGTACTTGCATTCGGACTTCCGTTTCCTCTTCTCGGGTTGTTATCGATAGCAATCCAGTTGCTGCCATCCCAAATATGTGTTGTGTTATTTTGCGTATCGTTTATCCAAAAATCACCTAAACTATTACTGCTAGGTGCAGTACCCGATGTCGTTACGTTAATTCCGCCTCCTACACCTCCTGTACATAAACTAGCCCAAGCGGTTCCGTTGTACATAAACACACAATTACGATCGGTGTTAAACACCAACGCACCTCGTAAAGGTTGAATTGCGTTCATTTGAGTGTCAGTCATTTTACTAATAACTAAAACCTTGTCTGAACTTTCTAATTCTAAAATGGAATTTGAGTGTATAGAAGAAGGATTGTTCCCAATTTTTACCTGAGCA
This sequence comes from Tenacibaculum sp. A30, assembly GCF_051200845.1. Classification (NCBI taxonomy): domain Bacteria; kingdom Pseudomonadati; phylum Bacteroidota; class Flavobacteriia; order Flavobacteriales; family Flavobacteriaceae; genus Tenacibaculum; species Tenacibaculum sp. A30. Next base: position 855,513 of record NZ_CP195160.1, on the reverse strand, counting down.
AAAATAGGGGTTAACAGAAAAATAAGAATTAAAGAAAAGAGTAGTTTTCTTTCCATTCAGTGAGCTAATTAATTGGTTTCTAAGACTCGGGGGATTCTTAGAATACAGGTTCTGTATCTGAGACAAATGTAATAAAAAAGTTTTCTTATTTTGAAAGATGCCTAATTTTTTTTGTGTATTTTTTTAAAACGAGTATTTCACCTAAGAAATGAAAAGGATTTTTATATGGTGTGTTAAAATCGGTGTGATTGGTAGTTGCTATGCAAAAAAGAGACTTCCAATGCGCTCTAATAGCTTTTAAAGCTTTTAGGTAGGTGTAGTTTTCAGAATCGTAAATATGCGTAGGTTCAGCGATGATTCCGTTAATTTCTAAAATCTTAAAATCGGTACCGTTTTCTAATTCTTCAAACGTATTGTATTTTATGTCAACCCTTCCGTAGTACCAACCAGGAATAGCTTTGCTTAGTTGATCGAAAGTCTTAATTAACTTTTTGCTGATAAGGTGATTACCATTGATAAATTGTGTTCCTTTGGAATGATTTCCTACCGCTGTAAGTTTTATGATTTCGTTTTTCTTCGGAATAGAAGCGAGTTTTTCTTTATGGATTTCAGCAAATAAATCGACGTATAATTTAGCCCTATCATCTGCAAGGATTAATTCTTTTAGATTTGCGTTACCATTTCCTGTTACTGATAGAAAATGTTTCAAGGTTAAAGAAGAAATTTGCCCTGTTTGCTCATTCGGATTTCTATGATAAAAAACGCCACATTCATTTTCGTAGTCTAAAAACTCCTGAATAATAATATTAATAGGATACTTTTCAAGATAGTTTTTAAGTTCTTCTTCGGAAGCTATTTTTTGAACCAATAATCCCCTGAAACCAACATCTGGTTTCGCAATTAAAGGAAAAGCTATTTGTTGTTGATTGATAGCAAAAAGAACGTCCTCAAATTTAGTAGTAGCTTTTACTAAAACTGATTTCGGACGGTGTTTTTCAGGAACCAATAAAATGGTTTCGTATTTACTTTCTGTTCCGTTTCCTGAACTTTTTATACAGGGATTCGTAGCGCTGAAAAAAGTTAAATGTTTAGCTCTTAACGCTAAATAAAAAGCATAGGGTAGGTTAGGGAGGTAAAACATGGCTGAAGGCCAATGCTCCCAATTCGTAAGTTTTTGTATGGTGTTACTTTTTCTCAAAAAGGTAATCTAGCAAGGTTTTAAATGTTTTAAAACCGAAATATACGGTAAAAAGGGTTAGCAAAATACCAATAGCCAATAAAGCATAAGCAAAGAAAACTTTTGGAGCTTCTTTAAATATGCGGATTGCTTTAAAAGCAATGCTTAATACCAGTGGAGATGCAATAAGTAATCCTAAAAAGATTAGGAGTTTTTTGATGCCTTTTTCTAAAGTAGAAGTGTTACTCATTGTTGAAATTTTTAATCGCTTCTCGAACACTTCCGTGTTTTTTTAATAAATCTGCTGCGGTTTTTTGGTCAATCTGTAACTCAGTCATTAACATTTTTTCGCCTCTATCAACTAGTTTGTTGTTTGATAGTTGCATGTCTACCATTTTATTTCCTTTTACTTTTCCTAATTGAATCATGCTTGCAGTAGACAACATGTTTAAAACCAATTTCTGAGCGGTACCAGCTTTCATTCGAGAGCTACCCGTTACAAATTCAGGTCCAACCACAACTTCAATAGGAAACTGTGCTGTAAGTGCCAACGGACTTCCTTCATTACAGGTTATACAGCCTGTAATTATATTGTGTTCATTGCATTTTTCTAGAGCTGATATTACATACGGAGTGGTACCAGAAGCCGCAATACCCACTACTACATCTTTAGATGATATATCGTGTTTTTGTAAATCTTCCCAACCTTGTGTGGTAGAATCTTCAGCAAATTCTACCGCTTTTCTAATGGCATAATCTCCTCCAGCAATTAAGCCAACAACCAACTCATGCGGTACACCAAAAGTAGGAGGGCATTCACTGGCATCAACAATTCCTAATCTACCACTAGTTCCTGCGCCCATATAAAATAATCGTCCACCTTCTTTTAGTTTTAGAACGATTTGTTGGGTTAGATTTTCTATTTGCGGTAAAGCTTTTTCAACAGCTAAAGGAACTGTTTTGTCTTCATTATTAATGTTTGTTAATAATTCAGAAATACTCATCTGCTCTAAGTTGTTGTACTTAGAATCTTGCTCGGTCGTTTTGGTAAACTTCATGCTTCAAATTTACTAATTTAAAAGTTTAAGGAAGAAGTGTGACGTTTATAATTTTTGAGTGTCTTATTATATGAAGCCTAACAATATTAATGGGGTATTATATAATAATTTGGGGGAATTATTAGTAAGTTGTTTGGTTTTCTTATTTTAAACAAAAAAGCAGGTGATTTCTCACCTGCTTTTTGTTTTATAAGTTGTTATACTATATTAAATGCTTTGTAAAATAGTATTGAAAGTAGTACTAGGACGCATAACATTGTCAGCTAAACCATCATTAGGTTCGTAGTAACCGCCAATGTTTACGGCTTTTCCTTGAACAGTGTTTAATTCATTTACAATGGTAGTTTCTTCTGCAGCCATTTTTTCAGCAATAGGAGCGAACTGAGCTTTTAATTCTGCATCATTGTCTTGAGCGGCTAATGCTTGCGCCCAGTACATAGCTAAATAAAAGTGAGAACCTCTGTTGTCTAACTCTCCAGTTCTTCTTGAAGGCCCTTTTTTGTTATCTAACAACTTGCTTGTTGCATCGTCTAAAGTTTCTGCTAAAACTTTTGCTTTATTGTTGTCATTTGTTTCACCTAAGTGTTCTAAAGAAACCGCCAACGCTAAAAACTCTCCTAAAGAATCCCAACGTAAGTGATTTTCTTCTACTAATTGCTCAACGTGTTTAGGAGCAGATCCACCAGCACCAGTTTCAAATAATCCACCACCATTCATTAATGGTACGATAGATAACATTTTAGCTGAAGTTCCTAATTCTAAAATAGGGAACAAGTCTGTTAAATAATCACGTAATACGTTTCCTGTAACAGAAATAGTATCCTTTCCTTCTTTAACTCTTTCTAAAGTATATTTAGTAGCTTCTACTTGTGATAAGATTTTAATTTCTAAACCAGTAGTATCGTGATCTTGTAAGTATTTTTCTACTTTTTTGATGATTTCTGCATCGTGTGCTCTTTCTTTTCCTAACCAGAAAACAGCAGGAGTGTCAGTAGCTCTTGCACGAGTAACAGCTAGCTTTACCCAATCTTGGATAGGTGCATCTTTAGTTTGACACATTCTCCAGATATCACCAGCTTCAACAGTGTGCTCTAATAAAGTAGTTCCGTTTGCATCGATCACTTCAACTTTTCCATCAGCAGCAATTTCAAAAGTTTTATCGTGAGAACCATATTCTTCAGCTTTTTGAGCCATTAATCCTACGTTAGGAACGGTTCCCATAGTAGTTGGATCAAAAGCACCATTTTTGATACAAAAATCGATAGTTTCTTGATATAATCCAGCATACGAACTATCAGGAATTACCGCTTTGGTATCTTGTTGTTTTCCTTCTTTATTCCACATTTGTCCTGAGGTACGAATCATTGCAGGCATAGAAGCATCAATAATTACATCTGAAGGAACGTGTAAGTTGGTAATTCCTTTGTCAGAATTTACCATTGCTAAATCAGGATTGTTAGCATAAACAGCTTCAATATCAGCTAAGATTTCTGCTTTTTTATCAGCAGATAATTCTTCTAGATTGCTTATTAAGTTTCCGAATCCGTTGTTTACATCTACACCAATTTCTTTGAAAGTTTGGCTGTGTTTAGCGTATAAATCTTTAAAGAAAACACGAACAGCATGTCCGAAAATGATAGGATCAGAAACCTTCATCATGGTTGCTTTCATGTGTAAAGAGAATAATACTCCTTTGTCTTTAGCGTCTTTAACTTGCTCTTCTAAGAAAGTTAATAAAGCTTTTTTACTCATTACAGAAGCATCTATAACTTCTTCAGCTAGTAAAGAAACTTTTTCTTTTAAAACAGTTTTGTTTCCGTTAGCATCAGTGTGTACAATTTGTACATCAGTAGCATTTGGTACAGTAACCGATTTTTCACTATGAGCAAAATCACCTGATGTCATTGTAGAAACGTGTGTTTTAGAGTCAGCACTCCAAGCTCCCATTGAATGAGGATTCTTTTTTGCGTAGTTCTTAACAGCTTTAGGAGCTCTACGGTCAGAGTTTCCTTCACGTAACACAGGGTTTACTGCAGAACCTTTTACTTTATTATAACGTGCTAAAACAGCTTTTTCTTCATCGGTAGTAGCTTCTTCTGGGTAGTCAGGTAATGCGTAACCTAAAGCTTGTAATTCTTTAATAGCAGCTTTTAACTGAGGAACAGAAGCAGAAATATTAGGAAGTTTAATAATGTTAGCTTCTGGTTTTGTGGCTAAGTCACCTAAAAAAGCTAAAGCATCTTCTACTTGTTGTTCTTTTGTTAAGTAGCTTGAAAAATTAGCAAGAATACGACCCGCAAGAGAAATATCTTTGGTTTCTATTTCTATGTTAGATGATTTTGTAAAAGCTTTTACGATAGGTAAAAACGAACGAGTAGCTAATGCTGGAGCTTCATCCGTTTTAGTATACATAATTTTAGCAGTCTTATTCATATTTATATGTAATAATTAAATTATATTTTGAAGTGATGCAAATTTAAGAATTACGAATGAGTTTTTCGCTGATAAATTATTATTAATTAAGGTGTTTTATTGTGAAAATGATAATATAATTATTGGAAATGGAGATTTTGTTATTAAAAAAAAAGCCATATCAAACAATTTCTTGTAATTGACATGGCTTTCCTGAAATAATAAGAGCACTGACTTGTATTGCTACATCATCAAATAAAACAGTGTTTATGTTTCTTCCGTAGAAAAAACTACATTACTACTTCAAATTTGAAGCTTCATTTTATAAAAAATCTATTTATAAAACTACTACTTCGATGTTTTTAAACGGATTCGCTAAATTTAAAACCAATAATACTTATAAACTTATAACTAGAAAATTATAAATTACTAATAACTTACAATTAATCAAAAATTACGATGGTATTTAGCTTTTCTAAGCTTAAAAACAAAATATATAAAGAACGTTACTTTAAATGGTTTACTTTGTGTGATTAATATAGTTTAACTATTTTCTGACGTCACTTATTTGTAAACTCTTTCTCAAATATAAGAAGATTTTTTGGAATTTCATTGGTTTTAACTAGTTAGTTATCAACAGGTTGAAAGGGAGGGGTTATTAACAAAATGTGCATAAAAAAAGCACTGTGAAACCACAGTGCTTTTGCTTCTTAAACGAAAGAAAATCTTAGTGTCTTCTTTCTTTAATTCTTGCTTTCTTACCAGTAAGACCTCTAAAGTAGAAAATACGAGCTCTACGTACTTTACCTCTTTTGTTAACTTCGATCTTTTGAATAGATGGTAAGTTGATTGGGAAGATACGCTCAACACCTACAGTACCAGACATTTTTCTGATAGTAAATGTTTCAGAAGCTCCACTACCTCTTTTTTGGATAACAACTCCTCTAAAGAACTGAGTACGAACTTTATCTCCTTCTCTAATTTCGTAGTACACTGTAATAGTGTCTCCAGCTGCGAATTCTGGTAATTCGTTTTTTGTTACAAATTCGTCTTGAACAAATTTTACTAAATCCATTTCTATAATTATTTATTGTTGCGTAAAAGCAACATACACGATTTTTTCGTCAGAGGTTGATTTTAGTGGCTGCAAATTTAAGATTTTTATTTTGATAAAAAAAATAAATAAATAGCTGATTATTAGTTAATCTAACAAGTCAGGTCGTATTTCTTTGGTGCGTTTATACGCTTGTTCTGAACGCCACTCTTCAATTTTAGGAAAATTTCCTGATAGTAACACTTCGGGTACTTTCATGCCTTTATATTCAGAAGGTCTTGTATATACGGGAGGTGATAATAAATTGTCTTGAAAACTATCTGTCAAGGCAGAAGTTTCATCACCTAAAACACCAGGGATTAATCGAATTACGGCATCACATAAAACTGCGGCCGCAAGTTCGCCTCCCGTTAATACATAATCGCCAATAGATATTTCTTTGGTAACATATTTATCACGTACACGTTGGTCAACACCTTTATAATGTCCCGTTAAAATGATGATGTTTTCTTTTAAAGAAAGTGTGTTTGCAGTAGCTTGATTTAAAGTTTTAGCATCAGGAGTCATGTAAATTATTTCATCATAAGTTCTTTCTGATTGCAACATGTCAATACATTTCGCAATGGGTTCAATCATTAAAACCATGCCTGCACCTCCACCAAATTGGTAATCGTCTACTTGACGATAGTTGCCAAAACCGTATTCTCTTAAATTGTGAAAATGAACTTCTGCTAAGCCTTTTTCAATAGCTCTTTTCATCATTGAGTTTTCAAAAGGGCTTTTAATTAAGTCGGGTTCTACTGTGATAATATCTATTCGCATGCGGCAAAGATATATCTTTTAAAGGAGATTTTACTGAGAGAATATTTTTTTGAATTTCTTCGGAAGTTCTTTCGTAATCGTTATTTTTTCTTTGGAAAAAGGATGTGTAAAAGCGAGTGTAGAAGCATGAAGAAATAGTCCTTTTCCGTTTAAGATTAGATCTTCTAAAAAATACTCTTTATCACCTAAAATCGGATAACCAATAGCAAAAAGATGCTTACGTAATTGATGTTTTCTTCCTGTTTGAGGTTGAAGTTTAACTAGATTCAAGAATTCAAATCGGGGGGAAGCGACTGTTTGAAGAATTTGATAGCTAGTAAAAGCGCTTTTATCATCAATAGGTAAATCGATTTCTCCGTTTCGTTTCATTTTACCAATACAAATCGCGTGATATGTTTTTTGAATTTCTTTTTGCTCAAAAAGTTTATTCAAAGCAATGATACTTTCGGTTGTTTTTCCGATGAGTAACAATCCACTAGTCGGATAATCTAATCGATGTACTGGTCTGGGACGAGTAGCAGTTGGTAAGCTACTTTTTTGTAGATTTTGAGTTAGTGCGTTGTCAATTGTAGCAAAAGAGTTTCCACTAACTAAAATTCCCGCTGGTTTGTATACAATAGCTAAATAATCATCTTCAAAAAGAATTTCTAAAGGAAGATGGAAGTGCTTTTTGTTAGCGTTGTCTTCAGCTTGAAATAATTCAATGGTTTCGTTTCCTTTAATAAATAATGCGGTAGTAGCAGGTTTTCCGTTAACAAATATCAAATTATTTTTAATAGCCTTTTTTAGTCCAGATTTTGTGGGTAATGTAGCAAAAATACCAACTCCATATTCTTGTAATCGAATAGGAGTTTTTAAAAGAGGAACTTTATGAGTTTCTAATAACTGCATATCTGTTGGTTGAAGTGGTAAAAGTGAAAAGTGAAAAGTGAAAAAAAATTATGAAATTATTTGTGATATAAGTGTAAAAAAATAAACTTCCTAAAGCCTAAAGCCTAAAGCCTAAAGCCTAAAGCCTAAAGCCTAAAACCCTACCGCAGTATCATCCCCTCTAGGATCAGCACCACCTTCTAGTTTTCCATTGGGAAGTACTAAAATAGCATCTACTTTACCAATAACAGGTGAGTTTGTTTCGTCTAGTTCGTATCCGAGTAGTTGTAATTCTTTTTTTACTTTTTCGTTAAAACCATTAGGTTCCATTTTAATTACATCAGGCAACCATTGATGGTGAAAGCGTGGTTGATTTACTGCTTCTTGCATTCCCATGTCAAATTCATGCACATTTAAAATGGTTTGTAATACAGATGTGATGATGGTTGAGCCTCCCGGAGTTCCAACAACCATATATAAATGACCGTTTTTTTCTACAATTGTAGGAGTCATAGAACTTAACATGCGTTTTTCAGGTTCTATTTTATTAGCTTCAGCACCTACCAAACCAAACATATTTGGTACCCCAGGTTTGCTTGAAAAATCGTCCATTTCATTGTTTAGGAAGAACCCTAAATCTGAACAATATAATTTAGAACCGTAAGCTCCGTTGATGGTTGTGGTGGCAGAAATAGCATTTCCAAATTGATCAATAATAGAGTAGTGGGTGGTTTCGTCGCTTTCAATCATAGTAATGCTTCCGTGAGAAACATCGGTTGAAGGAGTCGCTTTTTCAAAAGAAAAATCATCCATTCGATTTTTTGTATACTCTTTACTTATAAGTGTTTTAACTGGAATCTCAACAAAATCAGGATCTCCTAAGTAAAAACTTCTGTCTGCATAGGCTCTACGTTCAGCTTCGGTGATTACTTGCATTGCTTTTGTTGAATTATGTCCGTATTTGTCTAGATTAAACGGTTCAATTCCATTCATAATTTGTGCTAAACAAATACCTCCGCTAGCGGGTGGCGACATAGAAATGATTCGCAAATCATCGTAGGTAAAAGTAATCGGAGTTCTCCACTTAGCTTCGTATTTGGCTAAATCTTCTTTGGTCATAATTCCGCCATTGTTTTGCATAAAAGCAACTAAACGTTTAGCGGTCTCGCCTTTGTAAAATTCATCACGACCGTTTTTTGAAATGCGCTCCAAAGTTGCTGCTAGAGCAGGGTATTTAATAGTGTCGCCTTTTTTCCAAGATTTATCAAAAAGAATAGAGTCTTTATTAGTTTTTAAAAAGTAGTGTTGATACTTTTTAATGCGATCTTCTTGTTTTTGAGTAACCACAACACCTTTTTTAGCTAAGGCTATAACTGGTTTTAAAATTTCTTTTATAGGTAATGAACCAAATTTTTCGTGTGTAGCAAAAACTCCAGCTACTGTACCGGGTATTCCAACAGCCATAGCGCCCAAGGTACTTTTGTTTTCAATTACATTTCCTAAGCTGTCTAAATACATGTTTTTATGAGCGGCAAGTGGTGCTTTTTCGCGGTAATCTAACGCGCCAATTTCTCCTGAGTTTTTGCGGTAGACCATGAATCCGCCACCGCCTATGTTTCCTGCATACGGATAAGCAACTGCCAATGCTAGTTCGGTAGCAACCATGGCATCAAAAGCATTTCCTCCTTTTTGTAAGATATCTGATCCTATTTTTGAAGCTTCTTTACGAGCAGAAACTACCATGGCTTTTTCGGTAATTACACCCGTAACTTTATCTTTTTTACAACTGTATAGTGTTATAAATGCAGTAAGAAGTAATAGTGTTTTTTTCATGAGTTTTAACTTAATTCTTCTAGTTTTTGATGTGAAAAAGTACGTAAATCTTCAAAAAATGTGGTAAAATCGTTTTCAAAAATAGTATAGTGTTCTAGTAGGTCTTCCGTGGCTAAGTTCATGTGAGATTTACCATTGGTGCGTCTGTTCATTCCGCTTAATACTTCTTGAATACCTTTAGCAAACTGGTAGTTGTATAACCAGTTGTATTCAATCATGTATGGAAGCATCTCCTGAGTTTTTTGAGGAAGAATAGTGAAGTTTTTTTGTAGTAAATTATAGACAGAATCTACATAAACGTCTAACGGAATTTGTGAGTAATTTTTCCAATTTTTAGCTAAATAATGATCGTAAAAAATATCGATGATTACTCCGTCATAGTGGCGATATCTTTCGTGAAGGCGACGCTTACTAATCCTAACAATTTCATGTGCATCTGTATATGAGTCTATTTCTCGGTGTAGTAAAATACCTTTTTGAATATCTTCATGATAGTGAGAAAAGTTTTTCCCTTTTACATGATCGGCAATAAAGTTACCAATCATTATATTGGTATTGTTGCCTGAAAGGTATAAATGCGCTAAAAAATTCATTTTATAAATGTAAACAAAAAACCACAACCGAAAAGTTGTGGTTTGAAAGTTTATGTATAAAATTTAGTTTTTTACTGGAGTGTTTTTTAAAATCTCTAATAAAAACTTCCAGAATTTTTGTGTTGATGATATTTGAGCACGTTCATCAGGTGAGTGAGCTCCTTTAATATTAGGACCGAAAGAAACCATGTCCATTTCTGGGTAGTTTTGACCTAAAATACCACATTCTAATCCTGCATGACAAGCAGCTACAATAGGTTTTTCGTTGTGTAATTCTTCATATAAATCAGTTACAGTTTTTAGAATTTCAGAGTTTACGTTTGGTAACCATCCTGGATACGAACCAGAAAACTCTACGTCAAAACCAGCTAATTCGAAAGCTGAACGTAACGAGTTCGCTAAATCCCATTTATTAGTTTCAGAAGAAGAACGTGTTAAACATCCAATTTTAATAGAGCCGTCTTTTACAATAATACGAGCAATATTATTTGATGTTTCTACTAAACCATCAATATCAGGACTCATACGGTACACACCATTTAACGCGGTGTAAACAGCTTTAATTAATCCTTCTTGAACACCTAAATCCATTACAGTTTTTGGAGTTTCAACTTCTTTCAATTCAATAGAAAGATTAGGTTCTAATGTTAAAAACTCAGCTTTGATGTTGTTGATAAGTTCATGGATTTCAAATAAGAAAGGTTCTTTTGAAACAGCATCAATAACTACAGTTGAAAAGCTTTCACGAGGGATAGCATTACGTAAACTACCTCCGTTAATTTCAGTAACACGTAATCCGAAGTTTGTAAAACCATCAAATAATAAACGGTTCATTATTTTGTTAGCGTTACCTAAACCTTTGATGATGTCCATTCCAGAGTGACCTCCATTTAATCCAGTTACAGAAATTTCATAAGCGATTGTGTTTTCAGGAGTAGCTTCTTCAGTATAATTTCTAGTAGCGGTAACATCTACACCACCAGCACACCCCATTCCTATTTCATCGTCTTCTTCGGTATCAAGGTTTAATAAAATTTCACCTTCTAATAAACCTCCTTCAAGTCCCATAGCACCTGTCATACCTGTTTCTTCATCAATTGTGAATAAAGCTTCGATAGCAGGATGAGGAATGTCAGTAGATTCTAAAACTCCCATGATAGCAGCAACACCTAAACCGTTGTCAGCACCTAAAGTAGTTCCATCAGCTTTAACCCAATCACCATCTACAAACATTTTAATTCCTTCGGTGTCAAAATCAAAAACAGTATCTGCATTTTTTTGGTGTACCATATCTAAATGGCTTTGCATTACTACTGTTTTACGGTCTTCCATTCCAGTTGAAGCAGGTTTGCGAATAATCACGTTTCCTACTTTATCAACCATAGTTTCAAGGTTTAATTTTTTACCAAAATCAACCATGAATTGAATGACTCTTTCTTCTTTTTTTGATGGACGAGGAACTGCGTTTAAATCTGCGAAATTTTTCCAAACAGCTTTCGGTTCTAGGTTTCTTATCTCTGAATTCATTGTGAATTGTTTGTTTAATTTTAAAGCTACGAAGATACTTAATCCTTATCGAAAAATTGTAAATTCGCAGCATGGATTTTTCGTCAAAATTATTAGAAAATGCAGTAAATGAAGTAAGTCGATTACCAGGGATTGGTAAACGAACAGCACTTCGTTTGGTATTACATTTATTGAAGCAACCGAAAGAGAATACGAAGTATTTAACAGAAGCATTGACACATTTACGTAACGATGTAAAATCATGTAAAAAGTGTCATAATATTTCGGATACAGTGTTGTGTGATATTTGTAGTAATCCGAAGAGAAACGCTGAGATTGTTTGTGTGGTAGAAGATATCCGTGATGTAATGGCGATTGAAAATACAGCACAATACAGAGGTTTGTATCATGTGTTAGGAGGGAAAATTTCACCTATTGAAGGAATTGGTCCTCAAAACTTACAAATTGAATCCTTAGTAGAAAAAGTAAAAGAAGGCGAGATTAAAGAACTAATTTTTGCCTTAAGTTCTACGATGGAAGGTGATACAACCAACTTTTATATTTACAAGCAAATAGAACAGTACGGAATTACAACTTCAACGATTGCTAGAGGAATCTCGGTAGGAGATGAGTTAGAATATGCAGATGAGGTGACGCTTGGACGAAGTATTGTAAATAGGATACCTTTTGAACAATCGATAAAGGGATAAAAAAAGCGAAGTTTTAAACTTCGCTTTTTTCTAATTATCTAATTTTTCATCTTCTTCAATCAACTCTTGTTCGTATTTGTCCCAAGATTTTTTAGCTCTTACTTTTTTATAATAGCGAATACCAATCATCAATAATACTCCAAATAAGATAATTCCTACAACGCCCCAAATCCAATTAATTGCACTTTTTAAAACGACTAAAAATACAACAGCGAATAAAATTACAGTTGGAATTTCATTAAATATGCGGAGTTTATTAGGTGTGTATTTAATCTCATCACGTTGTAGTTCTTTGTAGATTTTGTGGCAAAATCCGTGGTAAAAATACAGCGCTAATACAAAGGCTAATTTTACATGCATCCACGGCATTTTTAAATAATAAGGATTTTTATATAGCATCCAAAAAGCAAAAAAACTCGCTAAAAATAAAGAAGGCCAAGTAATGATGTACCATAAACGTTTAGACATTAACTTGTACTGGGTTTGTAATATAGACTTGGCTGGTTCGTCTTTCTTTTCTGCCTCTACATGGTAAATAAACAGACGACCTATATAAAATAAACCAGCAAACCAAGTTACTACAAATATGATATGTAATGCTTTTACGTAATAAAAATCCATAATTAATCTTTATTGAAATCGTTGATCCATCCTGCTAATACATTTACCCATTCGTCGTTGTCGTTAATACAAGGAACTGTGTAAAATTCTTCACCACCAGCTTCTAAGAACTCGTGTTTACCTTCCATTGCTATTTCCTCTAGTGTTTCTAAACAATCAGAAACAAAGGCGGGAGTTACAATAGCTAATTTTTTAATTCCGTCTTTTTCAGCTTTATTTACAATCGTTCTGTCGGTATATGGTTGAAGCCAAGGATCTACTCCTAAGCGAGATTGAAATGAAGTGGATACTTTATTTTCGTCTAAACCTAATTCAGAAATCACATTTTTAGTAGTTTGATAACATTGGTGACGGTAACAATACTTATGAGCTTCTGAAGGAGTGTTACAACAACTTAAATTTCCTGCCTCAGGGTTACAGTGCGATTTAGTGATGTCAGATTTTCTGATGTGTCGCTCTGGTACTCCGTGATAAGAAAATAAGATATGGTCGTAGTCTTTATCAGCTAAATAATCTTTTATGCTGTTAGATAAAGCTTTAATATATTCTGGTTTGTTGTAAAAAGCAGGAACATCCGTAATTTTCATGTTAGGGAAGAATTCTTTTCTTAATTCTTCAGCTAAAACCAAAATAGTCTCAGTGGTCGCCATAGCAAACTGAGGATATAACGGAACTAATAAAACATCCGTAACACCTTTGTCGTGTAGTTCTTGTAATCCATTTTTGATAGAAGGGTTTCCATAGCGCATTGCCAAAGCAACGGGTAGTTCTGTTTTTGCTTGTACTTTGTTTTGTAAGCGTTCTGATAATACGATTAGGGGAGAACCTTCTTTCCACCATATTTTTTGATATGCTTCTGCGGATTTTTTTGGGCGTGTATTTAAAATAATACCTCTGACAATAAATGCACGTAACCAAAATGGAACGTCAATAACACGTTCGTCCATTAAAAATTCATCTAAGTACTTTTTTACATCTTTTGGATTTGTGCTTTCTGGTGAACCAAGGTTTACTAATAAAACTCCTTTCATATTTATCCGAATTTATTTCAGTTTTTTTTCTTTTAATTGATTTGTTGTTTCGTATAAAGCGATAGCTAAACTATGAACTACATTCATGCTGGAATTTCGCCCGTACATTGGTATAGCTACTGTTGTGTCTACCAAATTAACGTTTTCTATGCCGTTTCTTTCGCTACCCAAAAGTAACACAATTTTCGAATGTGGACTGAAATCGTAATCGCTAATATCTATGCTTTCATCGGTAATTTCAATTCCAATAATCGTGTTTCCTTCTTCTTTTAATTGATGGATAAGTTGTTCGAAATTGTTATACGTATTATGTGATATTTGTTGAATTGTATTTCGAGCAGTTTTCTTAACAATTCTGTTCTCTATAGAGGGAGAACTTTCGTGTAAATAGATTTTAGATACCCCAAAACTTTCTGAAATGCGAAAACACATTCCAATGTTTTCAGGAGTTCGGATAGCGTCACAAACAATAGTTATAGGAAAACTTTGTTGGTTGTTTTCTATGTCGTAATGAGTTAGTTGTTTCATTTGTTTTTAGTTGAAAAGTTAGAAGGTTTAAAAGTTTCTAAAGTTTATATTTTGCCTACTGACTCAAACTCATTACATATTGTTTAGGTGTAGTACCAAACTTCTTTTTAAAAGCAGCTATAAAGTGACTAGAAGTACTGTAACCAACATGCAATCCAACCTCGTTAACATTGTATTGATTACTTTCTAAAAGTTTACGAGCATGATCCATTTTGTAATCAAACAAGAAGCTATATACCGTATCTCCATAAATTTGCTTGAATCCTTCTTTTAATTTTTTAAGGTTTAATCCTACTTCATTAGCTAGGTCTTGTAAACTTGGTGGTTCACTCATTCTAGAGATAATAATATCTTTAGCTTTTCTAATTTTTAGAACCTCCCTGTCATCAATTAGGAAAGGGCAGTACTCTTCGCTAGTGTTTTCTCCGCTATCAAAATGTAAACTCAGTAGTTCGTATGTTTTTCCTTTAATATAAAGGTCTCGCATAGAACTTTGGTTTTGAGCTGTTAATATTTGCTGAAGCACAAATAATACATTTGGATTTATTTCAGCGTTGTCATAATACTTTTTGTTCTTATTGTTTTCACTTAAAAAAGGAATGTAGCTCGCTTCTTTAGAAAAAAAAGTGTGGAACTTTTCAATAGAAATCAACACAGAAACTAGTGAGGTTTTTGGTAAAATCTCTAAGTTAATAGGAAGGTTTTGTTGGGGGTTGTATAAGAAAATAGAATGCTTATCTAATACGTTAAAAGTATAGCTGTTGTTGTTAAAATGAAACTTACAATTACCTTTAACACAGTAGTGTAGTTGTATGTAAGAGTTGTCGATATCTCTTTTGAAAAACTCAGTCTCATCAGAGTTGTTTTGAAATTTTAGCACAAAAAAACCCTTTTCTAGCGAAACTTCTCTAAATGTACTTTCTGCGATATTTTTTGACATAGATTCTATGTTTTTTTTAAAGCTTGTTATTTAGAATGATTCTAAAATAATATATCTCTACAAGCCTAATTTACTGCAAAAATACACTTTTGAATAGGTTTTTGGTGTGTTTTTAGGTAAAAAAGCAAATAGCGACATTAAAAGTTCTTTTAGCGATACTTTTTTTTATTCAATATTTATATTTTTGACCGACTTTTTTGAAGAAGACTCAATGACAGTAGAAAACAAACAACAAGGCAACTTATACAACATAGGCGTTAGTTATAAAAAAGCTGATGCTGCAATTAGGGGGAAGTTTAGCATTTCTAAGGAAAATCAGAAAGCACTTTTAAAAGAAGCAAAGCAAAACGGTGTAGACGGTATTTTTGTATTGTCAACTTGTAACAGAACAGAAATCTGTGGTTTTGCCGAACATCCTTTTCAGCTAATTAGTATGTTGTGTAAATATTCAAACGGAACTGTTGAAGAATTTGCAGACGTATCAAACGTATATAAAAACAAAGAAGCTATAAACCATTTATTCAGAATGGGAACTGGTTTAGATAGTCAGATTTTAGGAGACTATGAAATCGTAGGTCAGTTACGTCAAGCTTTTAAACAAGCAAAAAAGTTAGGAACCACTAATGCATATTTTGAGCGTTTATTAAATCATGTAATGCAAGCGAGCAAGCG
Organism: Tenacibaculum sp. A30; assembly: GCF_051200845.1. NCBI lineage: Bacteria > Pseudomonadati > Bacteroidota > Flavobacteriia > Flavobacteriales > Flavobacteriaceae > Tenacibaculum > Tenacibaculum sp. A30. Next base: position 839,686 of record NZ_CP195160.1, on the reverse strand, counting down.
TGTTAAGAACGAAACAAAATTAAGTTCAGGTACTACTTCAGTATCGTATGCTGCGGTACAATATATCATCAATAATTTACCAGATTACAATTCGAAAAATATTTTAGTTTTCGGATTAGGTAAAATGGGGAAACACACCTGTAAAAACTTAGCGGAATATACCCAAAACAAATCGGTAAGTTTAATTAATAGAACAGAAGAAAAAGTTTCGGAGTTTGTAAAAGAACATCCGTTAATTAGAAATGCTAAGTACGCTGATTTAACAGCTGAGGTACATAATACAGATGTGTTAATTGTCTCTACAGGAGCTAGTTTTCCAACAATCACGAAAGAACACATTCCTGCAGATAAAGAATTGTTGATTTTAGATTTATCGATGCCTGCGAATGTTTCCAAAGAAGTAGCTGAGTTAGAAAATGTAACTATTGTAAATGTTGATGACTTATCTAAAGTTACTGATGAAACTTTAGCAATTCGCCAACAAGAAGTTCCAGTTGCTGAAGCAATTATCGATACTCACAATCAAGAGTTTCAAGAGTGGTTAAATCACAGAAGATTTACACCAGCTATTACAGCGTTAAAAGAATCATTACAAACGATTCAGCAAGATGAAATAGCATTTCATAAAAAGAAAATTAAAAATTTTGATGAAGAACAAGCAGAGATATTAACATCAAGATTTATTCAAAAAATAACTACACAATTTGTAAAACACTTAAAAGACGAAGAAACTTCGGTAAATACAAGTATTGAAGTAATGGCTAAAGTGTTTGGGGCAAATTTACAAGCGATCCATGCAGAAGATAATTAGAATAGGTACACGTGATAGCCAATTGGCTATGTGGCAGGCAACAAAAGTTCAAAAACTTTTAGAAGAATTAGGACATGAAACTAAAATAATACCCGTTAAATCAGCGGGTGATTTAATTTTAGATAAACCCCTTTATGAGTTAGGAATCACTGGGATTTTTACTAGGAATTTAGATATTGCAATGTTAAATGATGATATTGATATTGCGGTGCATTCCATGAAAGATGTTCCTACAGTATTGCCAGAAGGTATTATACAAGCAGCGGTTTTAAAACGTGCTAATTATAACGATATTTTGTTGTTAAAAGACAATGAGGAATTTATGTCGCAACCAAATGGAGTAATTGCAACGGGTAGTTTACGAAGAAAAGCACAGTGGTTAAATCGCTACCCAACACATAAAGTAGAAGGTTTACGAGGAAACATTAACACACGTTTACAAAAATTAGAAGATAATAATTGGAATGGAGCTGTTTTTGCAGCTGCAGGATTAGAACGTGTAGGATTACGACCAAAAGGAGCAGTGAACTTAACATGGATGATTCCAGCTCCAGCTCAAGGAGCAATCATGGTTACTGCTTTAGATGAAAACAAAGAGATTAAAGAAATTTGTGCTGAGTTAAATGATAAGGATACCGAAATCTGTACGGGGATAGAGCGTGAGTTCTTAAATCGTTTAGAAGGAGGTTGTTCAGCACCTATCGGAGCTTTGGCTTTTATCAACGAAAAAGAAAATGAAATAAACTTCAAAGGAATTTTACTAAGTAGAGATGGTAAAAAGAAGATTGAAGTAAGTAAAAAAGTAAAAGTAGGTAAGCATAAATTTGTAGCAAAAGATTGCGCAAATTATGTGATAGATAAAGGAGGAAAGCTAATTATGATGGAAGATGAAGGGATTGAAAAGCAATTTTCAGTTTATTCAACCAAAAAATTATCAGAAGCACAAAAGAAATTATTACCAACAACTATGCATGTTGAGGATAGTGATTTTATTAAAATCCGTTTTAATAGAATTGCTCCTAAGGTAATTAAGAATGGAATAGAGAATGTAATTATCACCAGTAAAAACGGAGTAGAAGCACTTTTAAACTCTTTTACTTCAGAAGAATTACAGTTCAAAAATATTTACTGTGTTGGTCGAAGAACTAAAAAGTTAATCGAACAACGTATTGGTAAAGTAGCTCATTCAGAAAATAATGCTAAAAAATTATCTGAATACTTATCAAAAGAATTAAAAGGACAAGAAGTTACTTATTTCTGTAGCGATTTACGTTTAGATACACTTCCTATGCTTTTAAAAGCAAACGGAGTTACGGTAAATGAAGTAGAAGCTTATAAAACCATGTACAGTCCAACTAAGGTTGATGAGAAGGTAAATGGAGTATTATTCTACAGCCCATCAACAGTTGAAAGTTATATGGAGGAAAACGCTGCTGATAAAATTGCATTTTGTATTGGTGAAAGTACAGCAAATGAAGCTAAAAAGCATTTTAAAGAAGTACAAGTAGCAAAAATGCCAACGGTAGAAAGTGTGATAGAGTTAGTAAACCTTCACTTTGTTAAAAAATAAACTATGTTTAGAACTCGTAGACTAAGAAAAACAGAAAACATCCGTCGTTTAGTTAGAGAAAACAAACTATCGGTTGATGATTTTATATATCCATTATTTATTGAAGAAGGAACAGGTATTGAAACTGAAATTCCTTCAATGCCAGGAATCAATCGCTATTCGTTAGATACGATTTCTAAAGAATTAGATGAGGTTGTAGCATTAAAAATTCCAGCAGTTTTGTTATTTGGAATTCCATCTAAAAAAGATGATGAAGGTACCGAAACATGGAATGATAACGGAATTATGCAACAAGCTATCCGATTCATTAAAAAGAATTATCCGAGTTTATATGTAATTACCGATGTGTGTTTTTGTGAATACACCTCACATGGTCACTGCGGTGTAATACACGATAATGATGTAGATAACGATGCAACTCTAGTAAACTTAGCGAAGCAAACAGTATCGCATGCCAAAGCAGGAGCAGATATGGTAGCCCCATCAGGAATGATGGACGGTGCTATAGCTATGATGCGTGAAGCATTAGACAATACAGGTTTTGCGAACTTACCAATCATGGGATATTCTGTAAAATACGCTTCAGGATTCTATGGGCCTTTCAGAGAAGCAGTAGATTCAGCACCATCGTTTGGAGATAGAAGAACCTACCAAATGGATCCTTCTAATAGAGATGAAGGTTTACGTGAAGCAACTTTTGATGACGAAGAAGGAGCAGATATTTTAATGGTAAAACCAGCTTTATCGTATTTAGATATCATCAGAGATTTAAAAAATAATTTCGATAGACCAATTGCTTGCTATAATGTAAGCGGAGAGTATTCAATGATAAAAGCAGCTGCTGAAAAAGGTTGGATTGACGGTGAAAAAGTAATGATGGAAAGCTTATTGTCTATGAAAAGAGCAGGAGCAGATATTATCATTACGTACTTTGCTAAAGAAGCAGCGAGATTATTATTGAAAAGTTAAACTGTTTAATTGTAAAACTGTTACTTTGAGCGCAGTCGAAAAGTTTCTATTACACGATTAAACAAATACACAAATACACATTATGTTCAAAAAATCACAAGAATTATATAACAAAGGATTAGTGAACCTAGTAGGAGCGGTAAATTCACCAGTACGTGCATTTGCATCCGTAGGAGGGAATCCTTTATTTATAAAAAAAGCGAAAGGAAGTAAAATTATTGATGTTGATGATAATTCGTATATCGATTTAGTATTGTCTTATGGCCCAATGATTTTAGGACACCGTCATAAAAAAGTAGAAAAAGCTATTAGAAAAGCTTTGAAAAATGGGTATTCTTTTGGAGCATCAACAAAAGGTGAAATTAAATTAGCAAAAATTGTTTGTGATGCTTTCCCTGGAATGGACAAAGTTCGTTTTGTAAACTCTGGTACAGAGGCGGTATTAAGCGGAATTCGTTTAGCGAGAGCGTTTACAGGAAAAGATAAAATTATAAAGTTTGCAGGTTGTTATCACGGGCATCAAGATGCTTTATTAGTAGCTGCAGGTTCTGGTTTAGCTACGTTGAGTTTACCAGGTAGTAAAGGAGTACCAGAAGGGGCTGTAAAAAATACCTTGATTGCAAATTACAACGATTTAGAAAGTGTAAAAGCACATTTTGAAGCGCACGATGATATTGCAGGAGTTATTTTAGAACCTATTGCAGGAAACATGGGAGTAGTAACTCCACAAGATGACTTCTTAAAAGAATTAAAAGAGTACGTAAACTCAAAAGGAGCTTTATTAATTATTGATGAGGTAATGACAGGTTTCCGTTCTAAGTTTGGAGGAGCTCAAGAAGTGTTAGGTGTTGAAGCTGATATTACTTGTTTAGGAAAAGTAATTGGAGGAGGTTTTCCAGTAGGAGCCTATGGAGCACGTAATGAAATTATGGAAACAGTAGCTCCATTAGGAGGAATGTACCAAGCAGGAACTTTATCAGGAAATCCAATTGCCATGGCAGCAGGAATTTCAACTTTAACAGAATTAAAGAAACAAAATCCGTACGAAAAGTTTAACGAGATTGCTCAAATTATTGAGGTATTCTTATTGGAATCAGCTAAAAAGCATGGGGTAGAAATCACAGTTAACCGATTTGGTTCGATGATTAATCCGTTCTTTACCAATAAAAAAGTAACTAACTTTGAAGAAGCACAAACTTCAGATACGAAGAAATATGCTACTTTCTTTTGGGAAATGACTAGAAATGGTGTGTTTTTACCTCCAAGCCAGTTTGAAGCTTGGTTCTTATCATCAGCATTAACAGAAAAAGATATTCAAGAGATAGCTAATGCCATTGATAAGTCGATGGAAGCAGTAGGGAAAGTTAGTTAAAAGTTAAAAGTAATAAAGTTGTAAAGTAAACTTTTAAACCTTTAACTTTTCAACTTTTCAACAATGAATTATGATAAAAAACGATTTATTTTTAAGAGCTTTAAAAGGAGAAACAGTTGATCGTCCACCAGTATGGATGATGCGTCAAGCAGGAAGGTATTTGCCAGAGTTTATGGAAATTCGTGAAAAGTACGATTTCTTCACACGTTGTAGAACCCCAGAATTAGCTTCAGAAATTACAGTACAACCAATTCGTAGATACGGAATGGATGCTGCGATATTATTCTCAGATATTTTAGTAATTCCACAAGCAATGAATATTGAAGTGGAAATGAAACCTAACTTTGGACCTTATTTACCAAATCCTGTAAGAGATAAAAAAGGGTTAGATAACGTAATTATACCTGATATTCATGAAGAATTAGGGTATGTAATGGATGCTATTAAAGCAACCAAAGAAAAGCTGAATGAAGAGATACCATTAATAGGTTTTGCGGGCTCTCCATGGACAATTTTATGTTATGTTGTGCAAGGGCAAGGGTCTAAAAACTTCGACAAAGCAAAAGAATTTTGTTTCACCCAACCGGTTTTGGCACACGAATTGCTTCAGAAGATAACCGATACCACTATTGCGTATTTAAAAGAAAAAGTAAAGGCCGGTGTGAATGCTGTACAAGTTTTTGATTCTTGGGGAGGAATGTTATCTCCAACCGATTATCAGGAGTTTTCATGGCAATACATTAATCAAATAATAGAAGCATTAAAAGATGACGCTCCAGTTATCGCTTTTGGTAAAGGATGTTGGTTTGCCCTAGGTGAAATGGCACAATCAAACGCCTCAGCTTTAGGAGTAGATTGGACGTGTTCTGCAAAAAATGCTCGCTATTTAACAGGAGGAAATATTACTTTACAAGGTAACTTTGATCCTTCAAGATTGTTGTCTCCACCAGCTGAAATAAAAAAGATGGTACACCAAATGATTAATGAGTTTGGTAAAGACAAATATATTGTTAACTTGGGGCACGGAATTTTACCCAACATTCCGCTAGAAAATGCTAAGGCGTTTATTGATGCGGTTAAGGAGTATAAGGCCGATAGATAACCCCCTTTAAATAATTAAAAATGAAGAACTTATTTTTTGTTTTGATGTGTTTTTTAACTACTGTAAGTTTCGCTCAAAATAAAACGTATTACAATTTTGCTGTAAATAATTGTGTAGAAGAAAGTACCGAAGGTTTGATTGATAAGTGCATTAAAGGCTCTTATTTGTTAAATTATAACTTTACTACAATGGATAGCAAAACGGTAAGTACAGACAAAATTAACAAGCCAATTGTACTTATAGCTAACGCTACTTGGTCAGCTCCTAGTTGGGGAGATGTACCTGCCTTAAATGCTATGGTTGAAAAATATAATAACCAATTAGAGTTTATTATGATTTTTTGGGATAAGGAAGCTAAGGTTAAAAGAATGGCTGAGAAGTTAGATAAAAGAGTAAAATTAGTACCTGCCAGAGATATAGATAAAGTTGAAAAAGGATATTTAGACATCAGCGGGTTTGTTCATAGATTAGACTATCCTACAGTATACTTAATTAACAAAGAGAAGCAATTTGTTAATGTAAAAAGAGGTGCTGCTACGCCAACAAAAGAAGTTGGTTGGGATGAAGTAAACGAAATTAATACTAAGAATTTCGAAGACTTTTTAGCACCAATTTTAAAGTAGTTGAAATAACAATATTTTTTAAACCTCTTTCCTAATCGAAAGAGGTTTTTTATTTTCACACAAAAAAAGAAATGATACAAAATATTGTAAAAGGAATTCAAGCATACTTCGGAGCATTCGGACTAATATCTAAATTAAAGCTATGGAAATATTTCATCATACCAATGTTTATAAGCTTATTAACAGCAACATTTGTAGGTTTCATGGCTTATACCTTTTCAGATAATATTGGCCATTATGTAGCTAATTTTTGGAAATGGGAATTTGGTAAACAAACCTTTGAGGTAATTAGCACTTTTATAAGTGGATTGATAATAGTCGTAATAGGATTGATATTGTATAAACACATCGTAATGGCATTATCAGCTCCTTTTATGAGTCCAGTTTCAGAAAAAATAGAAGATTATCTTAGAGGTGAAGATCATACTCATAGAATAACTTCTTTTCAAGAACAATTAATTAGAGGTATACGAATAAACCTAAGAAATTTAACAAGAGAATTGTTGTTAACCATTCCTATTCTATTATTAGGGTTTATTCCTGTTATAGGTATTATTTCAACCGTATTATTGTTCTTGATGCAAGCATATTATGCAGGTTTTGGAAATATGGATTATACTTTAGAACGTCATTTTAAGTATCGAGAAAGTATTAATTTTGTAAAAGAAAATAAAGGATTAGCGATAGGAAACGGAATAGTATTCATGCTTTTTTTATTAATCCCTATAATCGGAGTCATCCTTGTATTGCCATTATCAGTTACTGCAGCAACTACTGAAACTATTAAGAAAATACAGCTTAAAAAATTACCAGAATAAGTACTTTTGCACTTCAATAGAATCAACACATGAAAGAACAATTTTACGCCTATATCCAACAATTACAAGACACGATCACTTCAAAATTAGAAGAAGTAGATGGTAAAGCGAAGTTTCAAGAAGATTTATGGGATCGTGCTGAAGGTGGTGGAGGTAGAACACGTGTGATTGAAAATGGAGACATTTTTGAAAAAGGAGGCGTAAATATTTCAGCAGTACACGGTGAATTACCAGAGGTGTTAAGAAAGCAATTTGGAGTAGAAAGCGGAGATTTCTTTGCCTGCGGATTGAGTTTGGTAATTCATCCTAAGAATCCGTTTGTACCAACAGTGCATGCTAATTGGCGCTATTTTGAAATGTATGATGGAGAAGGAAATATTGTTACTCAGTGGTTTGGAGGTGGACAAGATTTAACTCCGTATTATTTATTTGAAGAAGATGCAGTGCATTTTCATTCGGTTTGTAAAGAAGCTTGCGACCGTCATAATGACGGTTTTTATAAAAAATATAAAGAAACCTGTGATAATTATTTTTGGAATGCACACAGAAATGAAGCCCGTGGTTTAGGAGGTTTGTTCTTTGACTATTTAAAAGAAACAGAAGAATTTTCAATTCAGGATCGTTATGATTTTGTGACTGAAGTAGGAAATAGCTTTTTAAACTCGTATGTACCTATTGTAGAGAGAAGAAAAGACATACAGTATACCCAAGAGCATAAAGATTGGCAAGAAGTTCGTCGTGGTCGTTATGTAGAGTTTAATTTGGTACACGATAGAGGAACATTATTTGGATTGAAAACTAACGGACGTATTGAAAGTATTTTAATGAGTTTGCCACCTACGGTACAATGGAAATACAATCATCATCCAGAAGAAGGTTCAGAAGAAGCGAAATTATTAGAGGTATTAGCAAAACCTAAAAATTGGGTATAGCATTACGAAAAGCATAATTTTAAGACAGAAAATCAATGTTTAAAAATGGTAAATGTTGTTTTTAGTCTTTTTTTTTGAAAATAATTCAAAAATAAAAATTATATAAAATGATTTTTTCATTGTTAAAATGATGAAAAATCATTGCTTTTTAGTAACTTCGCAAGCGTTAAAAATATATACACTATGGCTAGATACGAATTGAAGTTGCCTAAAATGGGCGAAAGTGTTGCAGAAGCAACGATTACTTCTTGGGTAAAAGAAGTTGGAGAAACTATTGATATAGATGATACCGTTGTAGAAGTAGCTACTGATAAAGTAGATAGCGAAGTGCCTAGTGAAGTTGAAGGAACCTTAGTTGAAATCTTATTTGAAAAAGATGCTGTTGTGCAGGTAGGGCAAACAATTGCTATTATCGAAACTGAAGGCGGAGAAGGAGTAACTACAGAAGCTCCGAAGAAAGAAGAAGTACAACCAGCAGCTGTTGAAGCGGTAGAAAAAACAGTTGAAGCAGCAAAAGAAACTGTTGCTACATCAATTGATACTTCTTCTAGCGATCGTTTTTACTCACCATTAGTAAAAAGCATTGCGCAAACAGAAGGAATTTCTGTTGAAGAATTAGATTCTATTTCAGGAACAGGAAAAGAAGGTAGAGTTACCAAAAATGATATTTTATCATATTTAGAAAATAGAGGAAGTCAACCAAGAGTAGCTGAAAAACCTGTTGCAGCTCCAACAAAAGCAGCTCCAGCTGAAAAAGTAGTATCAACACCAATTACCTTAGGAGGGCAAGATCAAGTAATTGAAATGAGTCGTATGGGTAAATTGATAGCGAAGCACATGGTTGATTCGATACAAACATCGGCGCATGTTCAGTCTTTTATTGAAATAGATGTTACCAATATTGTAAACTGGAGAAATAAAGTTAAAGATGCTTATTTTAAGAGAGAAGGAGAGAAGTTAACCTTTACTCCAATCTTTATGCAAGCGGTAGCGCAAACAATTAAAAAGCACCCATTAATTAACATTTCTGTTGATGGAGATAAAATCATCCAAAGAGGAAATATTAATTTAGGAATGGCAGCTGCTTTACCTGATGGAAATTTAATTGTTCCTGTGATTAAAAATGCAGATCAATTAAGTTTAGTAGGAATGACTAAACAAGTAAATGATTTAGCAAACAGATCGAGAGCTAATAAATTAAAGCCAGACGAAATTCAAGGAGGAACTTATACGGTAACAAACGTTGGAAGTTTTGGTTCAATTATGGGAACTCCAATTATCAACCAACCACAAGTAGCAATTTTAGCTTTAGGAGCTATTAGAAAAATGCCTTCGGTTGTTGAAACACCAGAAGGAGATTTCATCGGAATCCGTCATAAAATGATTGTATCACATTCTTACGATCACAGAGTAGTGAACGGAGCATTAGGTGGTATGTTTATCAAAACATTTAAAGAAATTTTAGAATCTTGGAATGTCAACCAAGACTTTTAATAAAAGCATAGAAAAACAAAAAAGCTCACTGAAAAGTGAGCTTTTTTGTTTTTTAGTTAAGTTAGTTAAACAACGGGCTTTTTAGTTGCTTCGATATTAGAAACATCATAATCAGCAAACTTTTTCAAATACGATTCTATTGATGTTCCAAAAGCATCGTTAAATTGAATAGCTCCGTTTGATCGTAAAAACTTTTTTACGTTACCAGCACCACTTAAATGGGCTGCAGCTAAAATACCTGATTCAGTTATCTTTATTCCGTTAATGGTTTTGCCAACGCTTCTTTTAATATCCTTACGTAAAATCCATTTGTTTAGCTTACAGTAAGCTACAAATGTACGTTCTTGTAATTCAGGAGTTTTTAAGAAGTAATCGGTGTTGTAAATTCGGAATCTTTTTAAAGTTTCTTTACCAAATTGGTATTTCCCTAAGTAGCCAAGCTCATTAATAACTCTGTATCTCCCTTGAGATTCTTTAAAAGCTAGAGCTTCTTTAAATCCAACAAAATCATTTGATAAAAAAGGAACATTCACTTTTTCGATTTTGTTCGCTGGAACTGGGGTGGTAACAGCTTTTTCGTGTTTAGTTGTAACCTCTGTGAAACTAGTTAAGAATCCAAATGTTACAATGACTAATACTAAATGTCTGATAATTATATACTTTCTGTTTAGCCAGGCAAAGATACGGTAATTTTTTACAACAGATTATAAATCAATAAATTACCATTATTTAACTGTTAAGAATAAGGGTGTTTTCTGGTGTTTTATTTAGTTAGAATATAAAAAAAAGAGGGTTTTATTATCTTTTTGATAATCTTTTATTAAAATTAGTAAAAATAAATTTTTGTTAATTTATCTTCTTATTCCTTGTTGATTTATCCATTGTTGGTATTTCGCAGCATTTCTGTTGTGTTGTGCTAAAGAATTCGCAAATTCATGAAAACCAATCTTATCTACACTTGCACACATATAATAATAGTTGTGCTTTTGATGGTTTAAAACAGCATCAATAGATGAAATATCAGGCATTGCAATTAAAGTAGGAGGTAGTCCTGTGTTCTTGTAGGTATTGTAAGGAGAGTCTATTACTAAATCTTTATTCAAAACTCTTTTTACTACAAAATCTTGTCCTTTTATTTCTCTGATAGCATAAATAACTGTAGGGTCAGCTTGTAAAGGCCAGTTGTCTTTTAATCTATTCAAGTATAAACCAGCAACAATAGGACGCTCAATTTTTTGAGCTGTTTCTTTTTGAACAATAGAAGCTAATGTGATAACTTCTTCTTTTGAAAGATTTAGTTTTTTAGCTTTTTCTAATCTAGCAGGAGTCCAAAAACGATTGTATTCGCGTAGCATTTTATCACGGAAGTTTTCTGCAGAAGTATTCCAGTAAAACTCATAGCTATTCGGAATATACATTCCTAAAGCTGATTTTTCTGTAAACTTATTAGTTGATAAAAAGTTAGTATCAATCATTGCTTGTAATAAAGCAGTAGAATCAGCTTCAATTTGTTCGGAAATTCTTCCTGCTAATTTTTCTAAAGTATCTTGATTGTTGAACGATAAAGTGATTGGAGTTTGATTTCCGCTACGTAAAAGATTTACCACATCGTTCATACTCATACCTTTTTTTAACAAGTATTTTCCGCCTTTAGGTTGGGTGAATTTTTTCTTTTCTGCAACCCAAACAAAATTTTCGGGATGTTTTACAAATTCGGTAAGTTGTTTTTGAACATCTATAAAAGAAGCATTTGAACCAATAAAAACAGCACCATCTTTGGTAACTGCTTTTCCAAATATTTTTTGATAATAGTTAAAGCCAATAATTCCGCCAATTAAAAAAATAACAGCAATGCTTCCTAAAATAATTTTCTTATTCATTGATTAATTGAAATAGTAGTTCGTTTTTATATGTTCCTTTGTGGTATGTCCAATCTTTTTTTATACCAATTTGTGTAAAGTTGTGTTTTTGAAAAAGATGTAAACTGTTATGGTTATCATCTGTAATATTTGCATACAATTGATGTAATTGTAAATGCGTAAAACAATACTTTATTAATAATTGTAAAGCTTCTGAAGCAAGTCCTTTGTGTTGAGAATCAGGGTGGACTAAAATTCCAATTCCAGCTCTTTTATGTTGAGGATTAAAATCAAACAAATCAATCATTCCAACAGGCTCACCAGTAGATTTCTCTTCAATTACTAAACGTAATTGCTTCGCTTCGTATATATCTAAATGTGAATTTTCTAAATATTGTTTCAATAAAAATTTAGAAAACGGAGCTAGTGTGTGGCTAACTTCCCAAAACAGTTCGTTGTTTTCCATTTGAAATAAAAACTCTAAATCTTCAGGTTCTAAAGCTCTTAAGTTGATATATGTTCCTGTTAACGTATGCACTAAATGTTTATTTTACCTTCAAATACAAATGTAGCAGGTCCTGTTAAAAATACATTAGTATAAGTGCTGTTTTTTTCTTCAAAAGAAACTTTTAATTCTCCTCCTTCTACAGGTAGAGTAATAGAAGTATTAGTAGTTTTTTTAGTAGCATGCATAGCGATAGCAACAGCGGTAACACCTGTTCCGCAAGCTAAAGTTTCGTCTTCAACACCACGCTCGTAGGTACGAACTCTGAAAGTATTAGAGTTAACTTGCTCTACAAAATTCACATTACTTCCTTCAGTACCGTAAATTTCATTTCTGATTCTTCTTCCGTTTGAAAAAACATCATATTCAGAGAGGTCATTTACTAATTGTACATGATGAGGAGAACCTGTGTTGGTAAAAACATAATTGTCAAATATTTTTACATCCTCAATATCTATCATTTGAAGAGATACGATGTCATTAGCAATAGATGCATGATGAAGTCCATCAATAGCGATGAAAGTTGTGTTGGTTTCAAAAAGCCCTAGTTTATGGGCAAAAGCAACAATACATCGTCCGCCATTACCACACATGGTACTTTCGTTACCGTCAGAATTATAGTATACCATTTTAAAATCGGTATCAGTATCTTCTTCGAGTAAGATTAAACCATCAGCACCAATTCCAAAATTTCTATTACACAATTTTGCAATAATGTCAGTTTTATTTTTTGGAAAGGTTTTTGAACGATTATCTACCATAATAAAATCGTTCCCTGTTCCTTGATATTTATAAAATTCTAAATCCATAATAGTAAACAAAGATACATATTTTATCAAGGAGAGCAGACTGTTAAATAGCGGTTAAAGTCCGTTAAATAGAAGTTAAACACATTTACTTAAAATGTTAAAATTGATATATTTGAAATATAAAATTTTGTAAGCATATGAAGAAAATATTTGGAACTTTAGGAATTGCAATCTTAGGAGGAGCAATAGCACTTGCAGGATATAAAACATTGATTGATGAACCGCAAGTAGTTGTAGAGAAAGTAGTAGAACCAACAATGCAAACTGTTAAAGCAAGTTATACGCCAACAGTGATAAACTCATCATCAACCCCGACTGATTTTACCGAGGCAGCCGATAAAACGGTGCATGCAGTAGTGCATGTTAAGAATACATCGATACGAACACAGCAAAATCCGTTAGCAGAATTGTTTTATGGTAGAGGAAGTGGAACCAGAAAGTACGAGCAAGTAGGCACAGGAAGTGGAGTAATTATTTCTCCTGACGGATATATTGTAACCAATAACCATGTAATTGAAGGAGCAAACGATATAGAAATTACGTTAAACAATCAGAAAAAGTTAAAAGCTACGTTAATTGGAGCAGACAAAGCAAATGATATAGCTTTGTTGAAAGTAGAAGCTGATATTGAATTGCCAAATTTACCTTTCGGAAATTCAGATAACATGAAGGTCGGAGAATGGGTATTGGCAGTTGGAAATCCGTATAATTTAACATCTACGGTAACTGCAGGTATTGTAAGTGCAACAGGACGAGATTTAAACGGAAATACGAATATTGATTCGTTTATTCAAACAGATGCAGCGGTAAATCCAGGAAACAGTGGTGGAGCTTTGGTAAATACACGTGGTGAATTAATCGGAATAAACACGGCAATTTCATCAAGAACTGGTTCGTTTATTGGATATTCGTTTGCGGTACCATCAAACATTGCTAAAAAAATTGTAGATGATTTGTTAGAGTTTGGAATGGTGCAGCAAGCTGTTTTAGGAATTGGTGTTGATACAGAAGCAAACGATATTGAAGGGGTTAAAATCAAAGATATATACGATGAAGGAGGTGCTAAAAAAGCTGGATTAAAAGAAGGAGATATCATAACGAAAGTAAACAACGTGAAAATCACCAAGTTTTCAGACTTAAAAGGTCAGTTAACAGCAAAAAGACCAGGAGAATACGTAAATGTAATAATCGATAGAGATGGAGAAGAACTTACTAAGGTCGTTAAGTTAACTAAGCTTATAAAATTACCAGTAAGTAAAGTTTTACAAACCGAGTTTGAAGATATTACAAACGATGATAAAAAGAAGTTTAAAATTGAAAGCGGTGCTAAGATTAAAAGAACTGAGAATATAGCATTTAAGCAGTTTGATGTAGGAGAAGGGTATATTTTGACTAAAATTAACGGAAAGAAGGTTCCTGATGCAAAAGAAGCAGCAAGTATGTTAGACAAAACTTACGGTAGTGGTAATAGACTTTTGTTAGAAATGATTAGTCCTTCCGGTCAAATAGAAAGATTTAGATATTAATAGAATAATATTTTTATAAAGAAAGCCTTGTTAAAATCACTTTAACAGGGCTTTTTCTTTTGAAAAACCAATCAAAAATCAAGAAGAAATACCTATTTTTGCACAAATTTTTTAATTTTTAGTTAACACACAACTATGTCAACAATAACAAATTACGAAAAAGAAGTAGTAAATCAAGCGCAAGTTCGAAGAGCTACTGTTGAGTTTATTAACATCGTAAACGATTTATGGTACGATAAATCTATCGAGTTAGTATTATTTAGAAACCCGTTAGTAGATAAAAGAGCTAGTGAGGTTTTAAACTTAATCAACTATGCTAAAGAGTTTGTAGCTAAGCCAATAACTATTGAAGATGCTTTAGAAATTGCGAAAGCTATTCAATCAATCGATTTGCCACCATCAAAATTAGATATAGGTAAATTAGCTTATGAATTTCACTTACAAGACGATGCTTCAGCAGACAAAATTGCTTTTGTAAAAGAGCAATTAAAAGATGCTACTGAGGCAGAAAATATCAAACCAAAAGATGTAGTATTATATGGTTTTGGTCGTATTGGTCGTTTATTAGCTCGCGAGTTAAGTAGCAAAATGGGTAAAGGTTCTCAATTACGTTTAAGAGCTGTAGTTACTCGTGGTAAAATAGACCAAACAGTTTTAGAAAAAAGAGCTTCATTATTAAGCGTAGATTCAGTTCACGGAGATTTCTTAGGTACTGTTCAGGTAGATGCTGATAACAATGCGTTAATCATTAACGGAACTACTGTTTATATGATTTCAGCTAATCAACCAGAAGATATCGATTATACTGAATACGGAATTAATGACGCGTTAATTATAGATAATACAGGTGCTTTTAGAGATGAAGAAGCGTTAAGCCGTCACTTAAAAGCTAACGGAGCTAGTAAAGTATTATTAACTGCACCAGGTGGTGGTGTGCCTAACATCGTTCATGGTGTTAACCACGAAGAGAACAACCCAGATAATATCGATATTTTCTCTGCGGCTTCTTGTACTACGAACGCTATTACTCCAGTATTAAAAGTATTAGAAGACAACTTTGGAATTAAAAAAGGACACTTAGAAACGATCCACGCATATACTAACGATCAAAACTTGGTTGATAACATGCACAGTAAATACCGTAGAGGTAGAGCAGCAGCTTTAAACATGGTAATTACTGAAACAGGTGCAGGAAAAGCAGTAGCAAAAGCGTTACCAGCATTAGCAGGTAAATTAACGTCAAGCGCTATTCGTGTACCAGTACCAAACGGATCGTTAGCAATCTTAAACTTACAATTAAACTCTCCAGCTACAGTTGAGTCTGTAAACGCTATTATGAAGAAATATGCGTTAGAAGGAGATTTAGTAGAGCAAATTCAATACTCATTAAGCAACGAATTAGTTTCTTCTGATATTGTAGGAACAACAGCCCCATCTATCTTTGATAGTAAAGCTACTATTGCAGATGGTGATACAATCGTAATTTACGTATGGTATGATAATGAATACGGATACTCTCACCAAGTAATGCGTTTAGCTAAGCACATCGCTAAAGTACGTCGTTATACTTACTATTAATAGAAAGTAAATAAATAGATAAATTTAGCCGAAGCCTTTAAAGCTTCGGCTTTTTTTATTATTTTTGAATAAGAATAAATCCCTTAAAATGTCCCCTAAAATGAAAAAGATAGTTGTACTACTATTCTTAACACTTGGTGCTACTTCACTAAGTTATTCTCAAGAGTTAAATACGTTAATTACAGGTAAATGGTTTGTAGATTCAATGAAAGTTGGAAACGAAGTTTGTGAATTTAAAGAAGGATCAAGCTGGTTAGAGTTTTCTTCTGAAGGAAAATATGAAATCATGATGAATGCTCAAAAAGAAGAAGGAAGCTGGAAGCTACTTAAAGAGAAAAATGAATTAGAGTTTGATAAAAAAAGCTTTGATGAAAACTTAAAAATTGAAAAAATAACTGAAACAGAATTGTTAGTTTCAGCAAAAGACGAAGATATTATCTATACGATGTCGTTAAAAAGGTAAACAATAATAGTTAGTTTTTTTAACAGCCGAGGTAAGGGATTACCTCGGTTTTTTTATTTTTAATTGATAGGAGTTTACTTCTAGTTCTCATAAATCTTTTCCTTAAATTAGCGTTTAAAAATAAATTTAATGAGATCAATACTTACTCCTATATTATTATTGTTTGCCGCAATAACAACCAATTCACAAAACAAATTACCTTATTACGAAATACCTAAAGAGGCAGAGGAGTTTACAGCAGGAACTGTTGTGAGTAGAATGATAGACGGATTAGGATTTCGTTATTATTGGGCTACAGATGGTTTAACTGAAGAAGATTTAGAATACAAGCCAAGTAGAGAAGCAAAAACAGCAGGAGAAACAATAGATCATGTGTTAAGCTTGTCGATAGTAATTAAAAATGCAGCATTAAAGGTTCCGCATAAAGAAGTAAAATCAGAAATGACATTTGCTGAAAAGAGAAAAGCAACCTTAGAAAATTTAAAGTTAGCAAGCGATATTTTTAGAAAAAGTACAGATGTATCGCAACACAAAATAATTTTTGGAGAAAAAGAACATCCGTTATGGAATGCTATTAACGGACCTATTGCCGATGCTACATGGCATGCAGGACAATTAGCTTCGTTTAGACGTGCATCAGGAAATCCAATCAACTCAAAAATCAATCATTTTACAGGTACCGTTAGACAATAATTTAATGACAGTTCAAGAAAAGATACAACAGTTAAGAGAAGAGCTACATCAACATAATCATAGTTATTATGTGTTGGATAAACCAACTATTTCAGATTATGAATTTGATATCAAATTAAAAGAACTTCAACAGTTAGAAGACGAAAATCCAGAGTTTTTTGATCCAAATTCACCAACACAACGAGTTGGAGGAGAAATAACTAAAAATTTTGAAACAGTTACTCATAAACATAGGATGTACTCGTTGGATAACTCGTATTCTAAGGAGGATTTGTTAGATTGGGAAAAGCGCGTTCAAAAGATCTTAGGAACTGATCAAATTGAATATACGTGTGAGTTAAAATATGATGGAGCCTCTATTAATCTTACATATGAGAACGGTGAGTTTGTACAAGCGGTAACACGAGGAGATGGTTTTCAAGGAGATAATGTAACTACGAATATTCGTACTATAAAATCAATTCCATTATCATTAAACTCTGATTTTGTTCATGATTTTGAGATGCGAGGAGAAATCATCTTACCGTTAGACGGATTCAATAAGATGAATGAAGAGAGAGCAGCAAATGATGAAGAACCGTATAGAAATCCTCGTAATACTGCTAGTGGAAGTTTAAAACTGCAAGATAGTGCAGAAGTAGCGAAGCGCCCGTTAGATTGTTTGTTGTATCAGTTAGTAACCCGAGAGCGTAAATATGCTTCACATTTTGAAAGTTTAGAAGCTGCTAGAAAAGTTGGATTTAAAGTTCCAGACACAATTGTTTTAGCAAAGTCGATAGAAGAAGTGTTAGACTTTGTAAACGAATGGGATGTAAAACGCCACAGCTTACCTTATGAAACGGATGGGGTTGTGGTAAAAGTAAATTCATTTCAGCAACAAGACGAACTAGGATATACTTCAAAAGCACCTCGTTGGGCAATCGCCTATAAGTTTAAAGCGGAACAAGTTTCAACGGTATTAAATGAAATTACGTACCAAGTAGGGCGTACAGGAGCAATAACTCCTGTTGCAAACTTAGAACCTGTGCAGTTAGCAGGAACAATTGTAAAAAGAGCTTCATTACACAACGCTGATCAAATTGAAAAATTAGATGTACGAGTAGGAGATACTGTTTTTGTTGAAAAAGGAGGAGAAATTATTCCGAAGATTGTAGGTGTTGATTTAACAAAACGTCCAGTAGATTCTGTTCCTACGCAATACGCAACGCATTGCCCTGAATGTCATACTGAATTGGTGAGAACAGAGGGTGATGCAAAACATTATTGTCCGAATGAATTTGGTTGTGCACCACAAATTACAGGAAGAATCAAGCATTTTATCAGTAGGAAAGCTATGGATATTGATGGATTAGGTGGAGAAACGGTTGATTTATTGCGCAAAGAAGGATTGATAAAGAATTATGCAGATTTGTACGATTTAAAGGTAGAACAAGTAGTTCCGTTAGAGCGAATGGCTGAAAAATCTGCGCAAAATATGATTGAAGGAATTGAAAAATCGAAAGAAATTCCGTTTGAAAAAGTATTATTTGCTTTAGGAATTCGATTTGTGGGAGAAACCGTAGCGAAGAAACTTGCAAAACATTTTAAGTCAATCGATAATTTAATGAATGCCGATTTTGAAACACTTGTTGCAGTTGACGAAATTGGTGATAGAATAGCACAAAGTATTATTGACTTTTCAAATGATTTAGGAAATATAGAATTGATAAATCGATTAAAATCATACGGAGTTCAGCTAGAAGTTTCTGCTGAGAGCTTAGAAGGACAAACAGATAAGTTAGCAGGAAAAGTTTTTGTGGTTTCAGGAGTATTTCATCAAATGAGTAGAAATGAACTCAAAAAAGCGATTGAAGATAACGGAGGAAAAGTATCGAGTTCAATTTCTAAAAAAACAACTTATATTGTAGCAGGTGATAATATGGGGCCAAGTAAACTTACAAAAGCTGAAAGTTTAGGAATTCCAATTATTTCTGAACAAGATTTTATTGATATGATTGGATAGTTTTAGACAGTAGACGGTAAAGTTTATTTGTTTATGGGTTTAACTGTTTATAAAGTTCAAAAGTGAAAAGTGAAAAATATTATGAGATTATTTGTGATGTAAGTGTAGAAAGAACAAATTTAAACATCTAACATCTAACATCTAACACCTGAAAAATGACTAAACAAACTAAAATTACCATAGCTTCCATAGTGTTTTTATTGGTTGCTATTGCTGATGTATATGGAGTAATAACTCAAAACCAAACCATCGAAATGATTTTTAAACCGTTGCTAATGACAACACTTGCAGTAGTGTATTTAGTATCGGTAAAAAAGCCAAGTTTTTGGTTGTTGTCAGCGTTGTTTTTCTCTTTTTGGGGAGATGTATTTCTATTAGATAAAGAGAAATTGTTTGTGTTTGGTTTAGGGGCTTTTTTAGTAGCGCATATCATCTACATTAAAATCACTGCGAGTTTTTTACATAATGATTCAGCAACAAAAATTATAACCTCTGCAATTCCGTTTGTGTTATTATTTACAGGATTGTTAGGATTGATTTATGACAATTTAGGTGATATGTTATTGCCAGTAATTGTATACGGAATTACAATTTCAACTTTTGGTACTGCGGCATTGTTACATTATCGTCAGCAAAAAACAACTTCGAGTTCTTGGTTATTACTGGGAGCTATTTTGTTTATAGCATCAGATAGTTTAATTGCGTTAAACAACTTTTATACGCCAAAACACTTATTTAATATTGCCATTATAGTATTGTATATCGTTTCTCAATACTTAATTGTTAAGGCAATGATAGCTAAAGAGAGTTAATCTAAATTTTTAAAAAAGGAATGCTTTTTCGATAGGAAAACAATAAAATCAATCCTAAAATTAAAGTAACAATGGCGCTAGTAAATAAAATGCCCCCGTCACCATTATGTTCAATACCTATAATAGTTAAGAGACTCATAATTGCACCAAACATTAAACCTAGGGTTAGTAAAGCACCCAACCAGTTTTTTTAGGAGTAAATAAAAGTACAGAAGGAATTAACTCTAAAACACCTGTACTTATTCTCATGTAAGCTTCGTTATTTCCTGCTATTTTGGTAAATAAATCAATGCTTTCTTGTGCTCCAGTGAATTTGAAAAATAATGTTTGAAGCATAATAATAGCAGCTATTAACTTTAAAATTAAAAGAGTATATTTTTTGGTTTGATAAAATCTATTAGGTTAGACGCTATAAATTTTAATGCTTACATAAACTAAAAACAATACTTTTGTAGGTATGAAAAAAATAGCAATAGCCTTGTCAGTTTTTGGTTTACTGGCGTGTAAACAACAAAGAATATCACTTAAGTTTTTAAATGAATACATAGTAAAAGATTCTTTACAGATTGATAATACCGTAATAGGAGGAATTTCAGGAATCGACTATTACAATAATCAATATTATATGGTTGTTGATGACGCGGCAAATCCAAGGATTTTGATAGGTGATATTGTTGTTAAAAATGATTCGATTCAATCGGTAAGTTTTGAAAAAGTTATTGTAGTTGATACTGTTAGTCAGTTTACTAAAAACCATGTGTTAGATTTAGAATCTATTTTTATTCAAGACGGAGTTCTTAATCTAACAAGTGAAGGTTCAATTCAGTATAAAAAAGATCCGAGTATTTTTCATATAGATACAAAAGGGAATTTTATAAATGAGGTAGTTATACCAAATTACTTCAAAGCCACTTCAGAAGCAAAACCTAAACATAATGGAGTTTTTGAAGGTTCATCAAAAAGTATTGATGATAAAGGTTTTTGGGTAGCAATGGAGGCTCCGTTAGAAGCAGATGGAGAAGAACCAACATTTCATGAAACTCAATCACCTGTTAGAATCACTTATTACGATAAGAACACAAAAGAAGCAACTAAACAGTATGCTTACCAATTAGAAAAGATTGATAAGCCTGCTAAAGGAAATGTGAATTTAAATGGAGTAACGGCTATTTTAGAGTATAAAAAAGATCATTTTTTTATCATTGAAAGAATTTATCAAAGTGGTTATGGAAGTCACGGAAATGTAGTTAGAATTTTTAAAGCTACGATTGATGATGCTTCAACAAATACGCTAGCTATAGAATCATTGAAAAATGAAAAATATACACCATTAAAAAAAGAGTTATTGCTAGATTTTAGCACTGTTGAAAATCAACTAACAGACGGAATTATAGATAATATAGAAGCAATTACTTTTGGTCCAACCTTAGCAAACGGAAATAAATCGTTAATTCTAGCTTCAGATGACAACTTTCAAGTGTATGGTAAACAATTGAATCAGTTTTTATTGATAGAAATTGAAGAGAAATAAATAAATTAGCTACCCCTAATTTTCATACATGATAAATACATTAAAAAGTAAATCTATTCAAAAAGAATACGATAAGTTAATAGCTAAACAAGGCAAGAAATCACACAAGAGTTCACAGGTTAAAAAAGTAGCTGTTTTGTTAGATAATGAGGCTTTAGTTAATGTTGTGTTAGCAAATTTAGCAAACAACTTTCCGTTTAAAAAAGAAGATATTGCGGTATTGGTATTTAGAGAATATTCTAAGAAAGATGAGCCTTCATCACAGTTTTTTACTGAAAAAGATTTAGGATTTAAAGCGAGTTTAAAATCCGACAATTTGAAAGATTTCGTTAAAAATGATTACGACTTACTTATAAACTATACAAAAACCTCCAACTTATTAACGAATGTAATAACTTTGTTGTCGCAAGCAGATTTAAAAGCTGGTTTTGCTGAAATTGATGACAGGTTATACGATATTGTTGTGTCTGACGAAGGTTTTAATGAAGCAGTTTTAAATCAAGAGTTAAAAAAATATCTAACGATTTTAAATAAAATATAATGCAAAAGTTTGTAGGAACAGGAGTGGCTTTGGTAACTCCTTTTAACGAAGATTTAAGTGTAGATTTTGATGCGCTTAGAAAGTTAGTAAACTATAATATTGAAAACGGTACAAACTACTTAGTAATAAATGGAACTACTGGAGAGAGTGCAACCATTACTAAGGAAGAAAAATTAGAAGTAATAAAGGTTGTAATTGAAGAAAACAATAGCCGTTTACCTTTAGTTTTAGGAGTTGGAGGAAACAACACGCAAACAGTTGTAGAAGAATTACAAACGTTAGATTTAAATGGTATCGATGGAATTTTATCGGTAGCACCATATTACAGCAAGCCAACTCAAGAAGGTTTTTATCAGCATTATAAAGCAGTTTCTTTAGCAAGTCCTAAACCAATTATTTTATATAATGTTCCTGGAAGAACGGCAAAAAATATGGAACCAGCGACTACTTTACGATTGGCAAGAGACTTCGAAAATATCGTTGCTGTTAAAGAGGCAGGAAACAACCAACAACAGTATTATGAGTTGTTAAAAGATAAACCAGAAGATTTTTTAGTAATTTCTGGGGATGATGATTTAGCTTTAGGTGTAGCTTTAGCTGGAGGATCAGGAGTTATTTCTGTAATCGGACAAGCATTACCAAAAGAGTTTTCAAAAATGATTCAATTAGGATTAGAAGGAAAAGCTAAAGAAGCGTATGAAATACATTATCAATTAATGGATATTATAGGCTTAATCTTTGCTGAAAACAATCCAGCAGGAATCAAAGCAGTATTACAAAAATTAGGAATTTGTTTAGACGAAGTGCGTTTACCGTTGGTAAAAGCTTCAGAAGAATTACAAACTGAAATCTCAGATTTTATTGACAAGATGTAACTTTTCTAAATAAAATTTAAAAATACAAAAGACTACAATTTCGTTATTGTGGTCTTTTTTTAGCATCTTTGTATAAAGATTACAGATTACAATTAAAACAGAAAATATGTTATCAAAAGTAATAGAGAAAGCATTAAACGATCAGATAAGAGTAGAAGCAGAGTCTTCACAAATATATTTAGCAATGGCATGTTGGGCAGAAATTCAAGGTTTTGAAGGTGTTGCGCAATTTATGTATGCACATTCTGATGAAGAGCGTATGCACATGTTAAAGTTAGTAAAGTTTGTAAATGAACGAGGAGGACACGCACATGTTTCAGAATTAAAAGAACCACCAGCAAAATTTGGATCTTTTAAAGATATGTTTCAAACATTATTTGATCATGAAGTAATGGTGTCGCAATCAATTAATGATTTAGTACATATAACCTTACAAGAAAAAGACTATGCTACACATAATTTCTTACAATGGTATGTGTCTGAACAAATTGAAGAAGAGGCTTTAGCACGTAATATTTTAGATAAAATTAATTTAATTGGAGACGATAAAGGAGGTCTGTATTTGTTTGATAATGATGTGAAGCAAATTGTAGCACAAACATCAGCTGCAGCTCAGCAATAAGATTAACAAACATTTAGTAACTTTTTTGAAAAATTATAAGAGATTTTATAGTTTCTTGTAAAACTCTATTTTAGAGTAAAAAATCGTTTTAATAATCCATAATTAATCACTAATTTTGCCAGATGCAAAAAATGAAAAATCTAGCGTATATTGTTGTGATGCTTTTAGTACTAACTTCATGTGGAGAGTATCAAAAAGTATTAAATAAAGGAACTGTAGAAGATCAATACAAAATGGCTGTAAAAATGTACGAAGCACAAAAGTACGGAAAGGCCTTACGATTGTTTGAGAAAATTGTACCTTCATACAGAGGAAAACCTCAAATGGAGCGCATTCAATTTATGATAGCACAATCTAATTTTAATGAGAAAAACTACAGTTTAGCTGGTTATTATTTTAATAGATTTACAGGGAATTACCCAAAGAGTTCTAAGAAAGAAGAAGCCGCTTTTTTATCGGCATTAAGCTATTATAAAGCAGCTCCTAGTTTTAGTTTAGATCCAACAGATACAAACAAAGCATTAGAGTCTTTTCAGAAATTTATAGATGCTTATCCAGATTCAGACAAGCAAGAAGAGGCAAATAAATATTACACAGAGTTACGCTCTAAATTAGAAAAGAAATATTTCGAAATAGCAAAAACATATTATAAAACTGCAGATTATGATTCGAGAAATTACAAGGCGGCTATCGTTGCATTTGATAATTTATTAGAAGATTATTTAGGAACTAAGTATAAAGAAGAAGCTTTGTACTATCGTTTAAAAGCAGCGCATGATTTTGCAATGAAGAGTACGCAACGTAGAAAAGCAGAAAGAATAAAAGAAGCAGTAAAAGCGTACGACAAGCTTAAAAGAAACTTCCCAGAATCAAAATTCATGGAAGAGTCAAACGAAATGTTAGCAACATTAAACAAAGAACAAGAACAATTAGTTAAAGGTTAAAAAATGGATTATAAAGAAACGAAAGCGCCGTTAAGTACTATAACTTATAATAAAGAAGCTATCGAGGCTCCAACGCATAATATTTATGAAGCTATTTCTATTATAGCAAAGAGAGCTACACAAATTAATTCTGATTTAAAAAAGGAGTTAGTAGATAAGTTAGATGAGTTTGCTACTTATAACGATAGTTTAGAAGAAGTTTTTGAAAACAAAGAGCAAATTGAGGTTTCTAAATTTTACGAGCGTTTACCAAAACCACATGCTATAGCAGTAGAAGAGTGGTTAAATGGTAAAGTTTATTATAGAACTCCAGAGACAAAATAATATGTCTGTACTAAGCGGTAAAAAAGTTTTACTTGGTGTTACCGCCGGTATAGCGGCATACAAAACAGCGAACTTAGTTCGTTTATTTATAAAATCGGGCGCAGAAGTCAAAGTAATTATGACTCCTGCGTCTAAAGATTTTATAACACCTCTTACACTTTCCACCTTATCAAAAAATCCAGTTCATTCTACTTTTTACGATAAAGAAGATGAAAATGAATTGTGGAATAATCATGTAGATTTAGGTTTGTGGGCAGATTTAATGCTAATAGCACCAGCTACTGCAAATACCTTGTCTAAAATGACAAATGGTACTTGCGATAATTTATTATTAGCAACCTATTTGTCGGCAAAATGCCCAGTGTATTTTGCACCTGCGATGGATTTAGATATGTACCAACATCCATCAACAAAAACTAGTTTAGATAGCTTACAAAGTTTTGGGAATATCTTAATTCCTGCTACTTCGGGTGAATTAGCAAGTGGATTGGTAGGTGAAGGTCGTATGGCTGAACCTGAAGATATTGTTGATTTTATTGAGAAGGATATAGTATCTAAGTTACCACTTCGTGAAAAAAAAATATTAATTACCGCAGGACCAACCTATGAAGCGATAGATCCTGTTCGTTTTATTGGAAATCATTCTTCTGGTAAGATGGGGTTTGAAATTGCAAAAACAGCAGCTAACCTAGGAGCTGAGGTGTTTTTAATTGCGGGTCCATCACATCAACAAGTAAACCATTCATTTATTCATAGAATTGATGTAAAGTCAGCAGAAGACATGTATGACGCTTGTCATCAATATTATGCTGATGTAGATGTAGCAGTGTTATCTGCTGCAGTTGCCGATTACAGACCAAAAAATGTGGCAACTCAAAAAATAAAAAAGAAGGAAGCAACGTTAAGTATTGAGTTAGAACCAACTAAAGATATCCTAAAATCATTAGGAGAAATTAAGAAAAATCAGTTGTTAGTTGGGTTCGCCTTAGAAACGAACGATGAGGTACAAAACGCAAAAAGTAAGCTTACACGCAAAAATTTAGATTTTATTGTATTAAATTCGTTACGTGATGAAGGTGCTGGTTTTGCAACCGACACCAATAAAATTACAATTATTGATGCTGATTTGAACGAAAAATCATTCGGTTTGAAGTCAAAAAAAGAAGTATCAAAAGATATCGTTAACGAAATAATACAAAAATTAGATGCGTAAATTAGCCTTTATAGTTTTTCTTTTTTCAATTGTTTTTTCTTCTCATTCACAAGAATTAAATGCCACGGTAATTATCAATTCAGATAAAGTACAAAGCAGCAATAAACAAGTATATCAAACCTTACAAAAGGCGTTAACAGAGTTTATCAATGATAAACAGTGGACGAACCGAAACTTTAAACAGCAAGAGCGCATTAACTGTGCATTTAATATTATTATAAACGAACAAAACGGAAGTAACTTTTCAGGTACTTTACAAGTACAGTCCACACGACCAGTTTATAACTCTACCTATGCAACGCCAGTTTTAAATATTAACGACACGAATTTTAACTTTCGTTATAACGAGTTTGATCCGCTAATTTATAATCCAACAGTTTACGAGTCTAATTTAATTTCTATGATAGCTTTTTATGCGTATACGATCATAGGAGTAGATGCTGATACCTTTGCTTTAAAAGGAGGAGAAAGCTATTTAAAGCAAGCAGAAAGTATTATGTTGTTAGCACAATCTAGCGGAGAATCAGGGTGGCAAAATGAAGTTGGTAAGCAAAATCGTTTTGCTTTGATAGATAACTTGTTGTCTTCAAAGTTTAGCGCGCTACGTAGTATTTATTATAACTACCACCGTAATGGGTTTGATAACCTTGCAGATAATAAAAATTCAGCAAAAGAAGCTATAGAAAAAAGTGTTTTAGATTTAGATAAACTATTTAATATTGCTATAGGAAACTACATGATTCGTGTTTTTTTAGATGCAAAAGGAGATGAAATCGTAAATGTTTTTTCAGATGAAATTCCGTCTAAAAACCAACCACAAATGCTTACTGTTTTAAATAGAATTGCTCCGACCTATAAAAGCAGGTGGAAAAATATTAAGTAAGTAAAAGTTTATAAACTGTTGAAAATTCAATAGACTTCCTTAGTTTTTGGTCGATATAATTCAATCAAAATCCTTACTTTTATTCCTTTTAAAGAATAAAATTTGTTAACACATTTATCCATACAAAACTACGCGCTAATCAATCAGTTATCGATTGATTTTACAAAAGGTTTATCTATCATTACTGGTGAAACTGGAGCTGGAAAATCTATTTTATTAGGAGCTTTAGGTTTAGTAATGGGTAATCGTGCCGATTTATCTTCACTTAAAGACACTGAAAAAAAATGTGTAATTGAAGCACAATTTTCGGTTGAAGGCTATAATTTACAAGAATTGTTTGAAGAGTTAGATGTAGATTATGAAGTGGAGACGATTATTAGAAGAGAGATTTTACCTTCAGGAAAATCACGTGCTTTTGTAAACGATTCACCAGTAAACTTATCTGTACTATCAGCTTTAAAATCAAAGTTGATAGATATTCATTCGCAACATCAAACCTTGCAGTTATCGGACGAGAGTTTTCAGTTTTCTGTTATTGATGCTTTAGCAAAAAATCAAGCTAAAATAGCCTCTTATAAAAGAGGGGTACGTGCCTATAACAAATTAAAAAAGGAGTTAAAATTTCTTCAAGAAGAAACTGAAAAATCAAAAGAACAGTACGAATACAACTTACACTTGTTTAATGAACTAGAGGAAGCAAAATTACAAGTAGGTGAGCAAGAAGTTTTAGAAGAAAAGCTAGATAAATTAAATAATATTGAAGAGATAAAATTGAATTTATCGGAAGCTTTAGGTGTGTCAATAAATGAAGAAATTGGTCTTCAAACCTTATTACTTTCTCTAGAAAATAAACTACAGAAAATAAGCTCATATTCAAAACAATATGAAGAGTTAGCGAATCGTGTTACGAGTGTTAAAATTGAGCTAGACGATGTGGTTACTGAATTGGAAAGTGCGAATGAAGAGGTGGAGTTCAATCCAAATGAAATAGAAGAGTTGAATGATAGGTTACAATTAATTTATAACCTTCAAAAGAAGCATTCAGTAGCGACGATAACTGAGTTACAAGAAATCCATGAATCGTTAGCGGAAAAAGTAGCACAAGTTGAAGACGCTGGAGGATTGATTGGAAAAAAAGAAGCAGAGATTAAAGATGTAGCTAAGAAATTAGACGAAGTAGCCAATATGATTACTACATCGAGAAATAAAGTCATTCCAAAGTTGAAAAAAGAATTAGAATACCTTTTATCGGAATTAGGAATGCCAAATGCTCGTTTTGCTATCGAATTACAACCTTCTGAAGACTATTTATCTAACGGAAAAGATAATTTAGAGTTCTTGTTTTCTGCCAATAAAGGTGGAAATTTTGGTGAATTAAAGAAAGTAGCATCTGGTGGAGAATTGTCGCGAATTATGCTGTCCATCAAAAAAATATTATCAGAGAATATACAATTACCAACGATTATTTTTGATGAAATAGATACAGGAGTTTCAGGAGAGGTTTCTAACAAAATAGCAAAAATAATGCAGGATATGGGAGCGAATATGCAGGTAATAACTATTACACATTTGCCACAGATAGCTTCAAAAGGTGTGCAACACTATAAAGTATTTAAAGGGGAAGAGAAAGGAGTAACAACCTCTAATTTAAAGTTATTGTCAGATGACGAACGAATTAGAGAAATAGCTGAGATGTTAAGTGGAAAAGACGTTTCTGAAAGTGCTTTAACTCATGCAAAAGAATTATTAAATTAAGAGTATATTTGCTTTCTAAACAAACAACGATAGACTAAAATATTTTAAAATATGTATAATTTATTAAAAGGAAAAAAAGGAATTATTTTTGGAGCATTAGATGAAAATTCTATTGCATGGAAAGTTGCTGAACGTGCTCACGAAGAAGGGGCAGAGTTTGTATTAACCAACGCACCAATCGCTATGCGTATGGGAGGTATCAAAGATTTAGCAGCAAAAACCGGATCTGAAATTATTCCTGCTGACGCTACTTCTATGGACGATTTAAACAACTTAGTTGAAAAGTCTATGGAAATTTTAGGAGGTAAAATCGATTTCGTTTTACACTCAATCGGTATGTCAGTAAATGTACGTAAAGGAAAACACTATACAGATTCTAACTACGATTTTACAACGAAAGGATGGGACGTTTCTGCGGTATCTTTTCACAAGGTAATGAACGTTTTATACAACAAACAAGCCATGAACGAGTGGGGAAGTATTGTTGCATTAACGTATATGGCAGCACAACGTGTATTCCCAGATTACAACGATATGGCTGATAATAAAGCGTATTTAGAAAGTATTGCTCGTAGTTTTGGATATTTCTTTGGAAGAGACCACAAAGTACGTGTAAATACAATTTCTCAATCACCAACTCCAACAACAGCAGGTCAAGGGGTAAAAGGTTTTGACGGATTTATTTCATATGCTGAAAAAATGTCTCCACTAGGAAATGCCACAGCGTTAGAATGCGCAGATTATACAATCTCATTATTCTCTGACTTAACAAAGAAAGTAACGTTACAAAACTTATTCCACGATGGAGGTTTCTCTAACATGGGAGTAAGTGATGCAGTAATGGAAAGATTTACTGAAGAGTAAATTAACTTGTGCCTTGAGCGTAGTCGAAAGGTACTGAAAGAATATAAAATTAAATGCAAATCGTTAGATTTGCATTTTTTATTGAACTCATCTTTTCTTTTTGTTTTTAACCGAAAATGAGTTGAAATTTGTTCAGATAAGGCACTTTTTGAAAGATATAGCAAGACTATATGTAAAAAAAGTAACGAAATATGAGCAAATTTGAAACATTTTTTAGGAAATAGAAAAAGGGAAGATGAGTTCACTAATAGCTACAAAATGAACAATATTTTACAGATAGAAAAGGAGTTAGTACCGTTAAGGCAACAGTTAAAAGAACACGAATTATACAATTCTTTAAAGCATATTAATGATGTAAAACTATTTATGGAATCGCACGTGTTTGCTGTATGGGATTTTATGTCGTTGCTAAAAGCGTTACAGCGAGAGCTAACCTGTGTAACTTTACCTTGGTTACCTGCTGTAAATACCAAAACAGCGCGTTTTATTAATGAAATTGTGTTAGGTGAAGAAACAGATGAAAATGAATTAGGAGAGCCTAAAAGTCATTTTGAAATGTATATTGATGCGATGCGTCAAGCAGGAGCGAGTACTGTTCAAATTTCAAGTTTTATTTCAGATATTATTGATGGGAAACCTGTTGAATTAGCCATAGAAGATTGTTCTATAATTGATGAAGTAAAAGACTTTGTAAACTTTTCTTTTGAAGTTATCAAAACAGGACAACCACACATTATTGCATCAAGTTTTACTTTTGGTAGAGAAGATGTGATTCCTGATATGTTTTTAGAAATTGTAAAAAATACAGAAGAGAAAGAAGGAAGTTCATATAGTAAATTGACCTATTATTTGAATAGACACATTGAGCTAGATGGTGATGAACACGGACCGTTATCATTACAAATGATAGAAGAACTATGTGGTGAAGATCAGCAAAAGTGGGATGATGTGTTATATTACGCGAAAGAATCACTACAGAAAAGAATTCAGCTTTGGGATGGAATCGCTAAACAAATCAATCAAGCAGTTTTAGCGTAATGAGTTTACAATTTTCAATAATAGTACCTGTTTACAATCGACCACAAGAAATTGATGAGTTGCTGCAAAGCTTAACTAAACAAGATTTCCAAGACGGTTTTGAGGTACTAGTTGTTGAAGATGGTTCAGAAGACTCATCAGAAGAAATTGTAAAAAAGTACACTTCTGAACTTAACCTAAACTATTTTTATAAAGAAAATAGTGGAGCAGGAGCGAGTCGTAATTACGGAATGGAGCGAGCCTCAGGAAACTATTTTATTATTTTAGATTCTGATGTTATTGTTCCAGTAGAATATCTATCCGAAGTAAAAAAAGCATTAGAAGAAAATTATACCGATGCTTTTGGAGGTCCAGATGCAGCGCATCCTAATTTTACAGCTTTACAAAAAGCAATTAATTATTCGATGACTTCGGTATTAACTACAGGAGGAATTCGAGGTAAGAAGAAATCTGTAGGGAAATTTCAACCAAGAAGTTTTAATTTAGGGCTATCGCAGATAGCTTTTAGTAAGACAAAAGGTTTTAATAAACTCAAAGTTGGTGAAGATATCGATTTAACTTTTCGTTTGTGGGAAAATGATTTTGAAACGCAACTAATAACTAAAGCTTTTGTATATCATAAACGTAGGAGTACTATTAAACAGTTTTTTAAGCAGACTTTCGCTTTTGGTACAGCAAGACCTGTTTTAAATAAAATGTATCCTGAAACAGCTAAACTAACTTATTGGTTTCCGAGTTTGTTTATTATAGGAATTGATATTGCGATTATCGCAGTTTTCTTTGGATATTGGCAATTGTTGGCTTTTTACGGAATTTATTTTACTTGTATTTTTTTAGATTCTCTAATTCAAAATAAAAATCTACAAGTAGCTTTATTGAGTGTTGTTACAACTCTTACTCAGTTTTATGGCTACGGATTAGGTTTTTTAGAGTCTAGGCTTCTAAAAAAATAAAAGCTCCCAAATTTTTGAGAGCTTTTGTTAATTATAATTTTTTTTAAAATTATTTTTCAGGATTTAAAACTCCTAAGATATATCCGTTAGTTAAATATTTCTTAGCTACTTTTTGAATATCTTTTGTCGTTAAAGAATTTACACTCTTTTCAAAAGAAGCTACGTCTGAAACATCGTTGTTTTGGTAGTCTACATTTTTAATAGTACTTAACCAAAATTGATTCTTTTTAAGCTCTTCTTTGTAGTCAGCAATCATTCCTTTTTGAGCTTTCATTAAATCTTCTTTTGTAGGTCCATTTTTAACTACAGAAGCAACTTCAGCAACAGAAATGTTCTTTAATTTTTCAACATTTTCAGGTGCACAAGGGTATGCAATTGTAAAGTTATACCAACCGTAAGGCATTTTGTTTATGCTACCACGAGCACCAGCAGAATAAACACCACCTTCTTGCTCACGTAGTTTTTCAATTAACTTAATTCCTACAACTTCTCCTAAAACTTTAAAAGCTAAAGCATCTTTTTTGTTGTATTTTGCTTCTCCTTGGTAGGTAATACGAACGTTACTTTTAGGATCTTTTCCTTTTTCTACTATTTTAGTGTGTGAACCTGATAAAGGTCTGAAATCAGTAACATTATATTTTTCGTTTGAATTTTTCCCTGGCAAACCAGCAATATATTTAGTTGCGTATTCAGCAAGTTTCTTTTCATCAACATTTCCAACAAAATAGAAGTTAAAGTCTCCAGCATCTGCAAAACGCTCTTGATACTTTTTATATGCTAAGTTATAATCAGTAGCATCGTATTTTTCAGGAGAAGGAAAACCTGTATGACGAGGATCTTTTTCATGGATAAAATCACTCATTTCTTTTTGGAAGAAGAAATTAGGACTAGCCAATAAGTTTCCTAAAAAGCTTTTGTTTTTGTTGATGTATGAATTGAAAGCTTTATCATCTTTGTTTAAAGAGGTAAAGTACAAGTGTACCATTTGGAATAATTCTTCTAAATCTTTAGGTGTAGCAGAACCTCTAAAACCTTCACTTAATTCATAAATATATGGAGAGACATTTACAATTTTACCAGACATCATTTTAGATAAATCTGTTTTAGAGAAACCATTAATTCCTGCTTCAGAAAGTCCGCTATTTGCAAAAGCAGTAGCTTTTAATTCTTCATCAGAGTATAACGAAGTTCCACCGAAACTAAACGCTTCAAATAAAACTTCATCGTTTTTAAAGTCAGTTTTCTTATAAGTAATCTTAGCTCCGTTACTTAAAACCATCGTTTTTGTACCTAAATCTTTGTTTTCAGTAACCTTAGTAATAGTACCAGGAGTTGGTTGTTTTGTAATTAAAGAAGCAGCTACAGCTTTATCTTCATAAGGTTTTAACTCTTTAGTTTTAACGTTGTTTAAAGCATCTAATACCTGCTGTTCAGTTACTACTTTTTTAGGTCCAGTAATAACTACAACACGGTTATCATCATGTAAATAATTGTTAATTAGGTTGTTTATTTCTTCTAATTTTACAGAAGGTAATAATTTTTGATGAGTCTTATATCTCCATTCAATACCTGGAATTGGCTTTTGCTCTAAGAAATTGTTTACATATTGACCAATAATTCTGTTAGACTCTCTTTTGTCTTTATCTTTAAAAGACTTTTCCATGCGAGCACTAACGCTCATTTTTGCACGATCTAATTCTCCTTGTTGGAAACCGTATCTTTTAACACGTTCGCTTTCATCTAATAAAGCTTGTAATCCTTTTAATTGACCATCGGCACTTACACTTGCTCTTGATTGGTAAGCTTCTTTACCACGAGCCCAAGTTCCACCATGATAACTAAATCCGTAAACAAAAGGAGGGTTTTCGCTATTACGTAATTCCTCTAAACGATTATTAATCATTTGAGCAAAAAGCGATTGAACAATTGAATTTCTGTAATCAGCAACAGTTGTTTCTGGTTTTGCTTCATCATAATCTTTGTACATTAACTGTACACTCGCAAAAGGAGCTTCTTTATCAGCTTCAATCGCGATAAAAGTTTCCTTGTGATTTTTTAATGGAGCAACTTCTCTTTTGCGAGGATTTTTAACTGCAGGTATTTTACTAAAGTGTGATTTGATTTTTTCTTCTAAAACGTCAACACTTACATCACCAACAGCTACAACAGCCATTAAATCTGGACGATACCAGTCTTTGTGAAAACGACGAATACTTTCGTGTTTAAAATTTTCTATGTTTTCTTTAGTACCAATAGGTAATCTTTCAGCATATTTAGAACCATGCATTACCTTTGGTAAATACTTTTCTAACATACGGCTGTCAGCCCCTCTACGAGAACGGTATTCTTCTAAAACTACACCACGCTCTTCATCAATGTCTTTTCCTTCTAATAAAGCACCATGCGCCCAATCTTCAAGAATTTGAAATCCTTTTTCTAGTTTTTCTTGGTCATCACTTGGAATAGGCAAGATGTATACAGTTTCATCAAAACCTGTATAAGCGTTTAAGTGTGCTCCAAACTTTACTCCGATAGACTGTAAATAATCTACCAATTCGTTCTTTTTAAAGTTTTTGGTACCATTAAAGTTCATGTGTTCCATAAAGTGAGCCAATCCTAACTGGTCATCATCCTCTAAAATAGAACCTGCATTTACAACTAATCGTAATTCTACTTTGTTGGCTGGTTTCGGATTTTGTTTGATGTAGTAGGTCATTCCGTTTGATAGTTTTCCTATCTTAACTGAAGGATCAGTCGGAATGTTCATAGCAGTTACTTTTTCTTTTTTGTTTAGCTTTTGTTGTGTTTCTTTTAAAGCTTGACTATACCCCGTGGATATAATGAAGGCCAGGGATAGCCCTAATACTACTTTTTTCATAGTGAATGAATTTTTAATTTGAGAGCAATTTACAAGGAATTATTAATAAACTAAAGAATTAGTTATTTAAATTGTGTTAAAATAAAAAAGCTCCCAAATTTTTGAGAGCTTTTAAAATAGTTAGATAATTTCTTTGATGGTTTCAGGTGGACGACCAATCACCGCTTTGTTACCGTTAATAACGATTGGACGTTCTATTAATTTTGGATTATCAACCATTGCTTTGATAATTTCAATATCCGATAATTCTTTTCCTTTGAAATTGTCTTTCCAAATTTGTTCATTTTTACGAACCAATTGAATAGGAGAAATATCTAATAAGCTGATGATTTCTTTTAATTCTTCTTCGGAAGGAGTATTGTCTAAATATTTTACAACTTCAAATTCTTTTGAAGAGTTTTCTACAATTTCTAAACCCTGACGTGATTTAGAACAACGTGGATTATGGTATATTTTTATCATTTTATTGTTAGTTTATATATAAAGTTATAGAGTTTATAAAGTTGAAAGTTATAAAGTTTTTAATTTTGCCAACAGCCAACAGCCAACAGCCAACAGCCAACAGCCAACAGCTAATCTTCTTTTTGCCCCATCATCATTAAATAGGCTTTTAAAAATGGATTGATATTTCCGTCCATAACAGCATCTACATTTCCTGTTTCATGGGCAGTACGAACATCTTTTACTAATTTATATGGATGCATTACATAGTTTCGAATTTGACTTCCCCATTCATTTTTCATTTTGTTAGCCTCAATTTCATCTCGGGCAGCCAATCGTTTTTGTAGTTCGATTTCGTATAGTTGAGATTTCAACATTTGTAACGCAGTAGCTCTGTTATCGTGCTGCGAACGTGAATTAGAACACTGAATTTGAATTCCAGTAGGTTTGTGTACTAGTTGCACTTTCGTTTCAACTTTGTTTACATTTTGTCCACCAGCGCCACTAGAACGTGCTGTGGTAATTTCAATATCGGCAGGGTTTACTTCAATTTCGATAGAATCATCAGCAACTGGATATACATATACAGAAGCAAAGGAAGTATGACGTTTAGCATTGCTATCAAAAGGAGAAATACGCACCAAACGGTGTACACCATTTTCACCTTTTAACCATCCAAAGGCATAATCTCCTTCAAACTCTAAAGTAACTGTTTTAATACCAGCTACATCACCTTCTTGGTAGTTCAAGGTCTTTATTTTATAACCTTGTTTTTCGGCCCACATAGTGTACATTCGAGTTAACATTTCAGCCCAATCACAACTCTCAGTTCCACCTGCTCCTGCAGTAATTTGTATAGTGGCACTCAAACTATCTCCTTCTTCAGAAAGCATATTTTTAAATTCGATATCTTCTAAAAAAGTAGCTGTTTTTTCATATTGCTCTTCAACTTCACTATCTTCAACATCACCTTCTTTATAAAAATCGTACAAAACTGTTAAATCGTCGTTCATAGCCGTAACAGTATTGTAATCTTCTACCCATTTTTTCTTAAAACGAAGAGATTTCATAATAGCTTCAGCCTCTTTCGGATTGTTCCAAAAATCAGGATTTGCTGTTTTTTCTTCTTCATTTGAAATTTCAATTAACTTCTTGTCAATTTCTAAATATCCTTTTAACTTGCCAATTCGTTCAGCGATATTTTTAAGCTGTTCGTGTGTAATCATAGATGCAAAAATACATTTTAAAAATCGTAGTTAGAAATGGAAATAAACTTAATAAGTGATACTGTAACAAAGCCAACTCAAGGAATGTTGGAAGCAATGATGAGAGCTAAGGTAGGAGATGATGTTTTTAAAGCAGATCCAACAGTGAATTTGTTACAAGAAAAAGTAGCGGATATGTTTGGAATGGAAGCTGCGTTATTTTTTCCTTCGGGAACCATGGCAAATCAAACAGCGATTAAGATTCACACACAACCAGGTGATAGAATGTTTTGTGATAAATGGGCGCATGTGTATAACTATGAAGGAGGAGGAGCAGCATTTAATGCAGGAGTAACTTCTTGTTTAATTGATGGAAATAGAGGAATGTTTACAGCGGAACAATTAGAAAGTCTAGTAACAGGTAGAAACGATATTCATACTCCGTTTAACCGTTTGGTATGTGTTGAAAACACTACCAATAAAGGAGGAGGAGCTTGTTGGGATTTTGAAGAGTTACAAAAGATTCAAAGAGTAGCAAAAGCAAATGATTTAGCATATCATTTAGATGGAGCACGTTTATTTAATGCGTTGGTAGCAAAAAATGAAACTCCGAAGCAGTATGGAGAGTTGTTTGACACCATTTCAATCTGTTTATCAAAAGGTTTAGGAGCTCCAGTAGGTTCTGTGTTAGTAGGAAGCAAAGAATATATTGAAAAAGCGTTACGTGTGCGTAAGTTGTTTGGTGGAGGAATGCGACAAGCAGGTTTTTTAGCAGCAGCAGGAATTTATGCGTTAGATAATCAAGTAGAACGTTTAGCAGAAGATCATCAAAAAGCAAAAGAAATAGGTAAAGTACTAGAAAGTTGTTCGTATGTGTCTAAAGTTGAACCTATAGAAACAAATATTGTTATTTTTTATGTAGATGATTCAATAAATCCAGATGATTTTATGAAAAAGATAGCTGATAAAGGCATTTTGTTAATTTCTATGGGAGAAGGAAAAATACGAATAGTTACCCACTTAGATTATACTGATGAGATGCATGAGAAATTAGTAGAAGAGTTGAAGTTATTTTAAATAAAAAGAGAGGTTGTTTTACAACCTCTCTTTTTTTAGTTTAACTCTTCAAGTTTAGCTAACTCTTTGTAGTTTTTATTCAGCTTACGTAACAAAATTCCATATAGTAATTGGTAAAAGCACCATAAAATTATCACCATAATGATTAATAACACGATAGTAACAATTATAGAAACTAAAATTTGTTTAGAATTGAATTCTGGATGAGAATTAAGTGTAGCAATAGAAACAATAACTCCAAAAATAAAAACATATAACAAATTAAATAAAACATAGTACTTTACAGTTTTTCTTGTTTTAATAATCTTATCCATTAAAGTTTTTGTTGAGTCAACTACAGATATACTTTTATAATTTAAATAAAACTTAATTAAAAAATAGAATAGTATTGGATAAAGAACAAATTGTGAATAAAACATGAAGTTGTATAATCCAAGTTGTCTGTACTCATTATAAGCCTCTTCCATATCAAAAACAAAATACAAAGAGTTCAATAAAACAAATTCTAAAATTCCAATAATAAAAATCCATTTTACTATTGATGATGACTTGGAGTGTGCCATCTTATATATATCGACCTTAGAAACTTTACGTGTTTCTTCAGGTTGATTTTCCCAAGCTTTTTTATATTTATCTAAATCCATTAATTTATGGGTTTAATACTTTTTTTAATTTATCCTTTGCTCTGTTCATTTTTACTCGAGCGTTTACTTCACTAATACCTAAAGTGTCAGAAATTTCTCTGTAAGATTTATCTTCCAAATACAAAAAGATTAGCGCTTTATCAATATCATTTAATTTACGTATTGCACTGTATAGTGCTTTTAATTGTAACTCTTCTGTGTCGTCATAATCCTCTGCTTTAATTTTAAATGAATATTCTGAAATGTCTTGTGTTTGTATAGTTCTAGTTGATTTACGATATAAAGAAATTGCAGTGTTAAGTGCTACACGATACATCCATGTACTAAATTTTGCATCTCCTCTAAATTTGCTGTAATTTTTCCATAGTTGAATAGTGATTTCTTGAAACAAATCATTGTGAGCATCTTGGTCGGTCGTGTAAATTCTACATACCTTATGTACAATGTTTTGATTGGCTTCGAAATCGTCTAAAAATTTATTTTCTAGTTCTTTTTCCACAAAGTTTGATAAAGTTGATATGTTATAAGTAGCCTAAAAATACAAATTGTTACAACTCATCCTAAAAAAAATACAATTCAGTTTGTTTTTGTTTTTAAAAGCTGATTTCTAGAAGAGATTTGTACAAGAATTAACCATAAAAACAACATTATGAAATTTTTTACACACATTTTAATCGTAATAGTAGTGTTTACTGTCGAAACAATTTCTGCTCAAAAACAGAACATCACAGCTACAGTTGTTAACGCAACATCAGATGTTGGAAACATCAAATATGCGTTATATACTAAAGAGAATTTTAGAAAAGAACCAGTACAAGCAAAAGAAGCTAAGATTAAGGAAGGAAAAAGTACTGTAGTATTTGAAAATATACCTACTGGTGAATATGCAATTATTTGTTTTCACGATGCAAATAATAATAACAAAATGGATTTTGAACCAAGCGGAATGCCTTTAGAAGATTATGGTGCATCAAATAATAATTTATCTCGCTTTGGCCCTCCACGATATGAAGAAGCAAAGTTTTTAGTTAGGGATAAAGATGTATCTTTCGAAATAAAATTTTAAAATCATATGAAACCCTCATCAAAAATAATGTTTAAGAGTTTTAAAAGTGATGTTTGGATTTGCTTAAAACTTACGATTGTTTTCGGTATAGTTTTTACATTAATAAATCAAGCATTTACTTTCAAAGAAGCAGGGTTAGTATTTTTATTTTCAGGAATGTATTCATTTATTCTTGGATTAGGTAATGGTATTATTAATGATTATTTAAGTGCTAAGTGGGACTGGGTTACGCAAACCAATCAGCGAGTTTGGTGGGGAATTATAGCAACGGTAATTTATACGATAGTAGCAGTTTTAGGAATACACTACATTCAATATTTTGTAATATTTTCAAATAAGATAGAAAACTTTTTTACAGGGCAATTTCTATGGATGCACTTATTTGCCATTATTCTTTCTTTAGGAATTGCAGCTTTTTTTCATGCAAAAGGTTTCATTGTAAACTGGAAAAAATCTATTAAACAAGAAACTACTCAGCATGAAATAGTAGCAAAAACTGAAACGGCAAAGTTTGAAACTTTAAAAAGTCAGATAGATCCACATTTTTTATTCAATAGTTTAAATGTGTTGACTTCTTTAATAAGTGAAAATCCGAAACAAGCAGAGAAGTTTACAACAAAACTATCAAAAGTATATCGCTATGTACTGGAGCAACGAAATAAAGAACTAGTACCAATTCAAGAAGAATTACAATTTGCTAAAACCTATATGGAATTATTGCAAATGCGTTTTGAGGAAGCAGTAAAGTTTACAATACCTGAAGAAGTAAGTAATTCTGAGTTAAAGATAGTTCCGTTATCACTTCAATTGTTATTAGAAAATGCGGTGAAACACAATGTAGTTTCGGCTTCAAAACCGTTAGAGATACGCATTTTTGAAGAAGACGGATTTCTAAAAATTCAAAACAATATCAATCCGAAAGAAGCTATTGGAAAAAGCACAAAAGTAGGGTTGAGAAATATAGCAGATCGTTATGGTTTAATAACCGATAGAAACGTTCAAATAATTAATAATAACAAAACATTTACAGTGTGTTTACCGCTGTTAATTGATATAAAAAATAGTATTATGGATACAAAAAGCTTAGAAAATAGTAACTACGTAAAAGCAGTAGAAAAGGTAGAAAAACTAAAAGAGTTTTACCAAAATTTAGTTTCGTATTGTATAGTCATTCCTTTTTTAATATTTATAAACCTTAAAACATATTCAAAATTTCAATGGTTTTGGTTTCCAATGATAGGTTGGGGAATAGGACTAGTTTTTCATTATTTAGAAGTAAATAATTATAGTTTATTTTTAGGAAAAAACTGGGAAGAACGCAAGATTAAGGAATTAATGGATGATGATAAAAACTATAAATAAAATGAGAAAAGATTATAGAATTGAATATAAATACGCAAAGGCAAAAAAGAGAGTAGAAAAAATAAAGGGGCTATACATTCATCTTATAGTAACTGTGTTAATTATACCAGTATTGATTTTTATAAACTTAAAGTTTGTGCCTAGTTACCATTGGTTTTATTTTCCAACTATAGGAATGTTTTTAGGGTTGTTTTTTCACTGGTTTGGTGTTTTCGGAATAGAAAAAATAGGTTTAGGAAAAGACTGGGAAGAACGAAAAATTAAAGAATTTTTAGAAAATAATAGCAATGGAAAATAATTATACAGAAGAAAAAAGATATTTAGAAGCTAAAAAGAAAATAAAACAAGTAAAAGGGTTTTATGCTCATGTTTTAGTAAATATAGTTTCAGTAATTATTATTGTTTTAGTGAATTTAAAATTCTCTCCTTATTATCATTGGTTTTGGTTTCCAGTTATAGGAATAGTACTAGTTACTTTTATTCATTGGATGTTAGTTTTTGGTGTTGATGTTATGGGGTTTGGAAAAGATTGGGAGGAAAAGAAGATAAACGAATACCTAAATAAAAAGAATTAGTATGGAAAATGATTATAAAGAAGAACACAAGTATTTATTAGCCAAAAAAAGAATAGAAAAAATAAAAGGATTTTACTGGCATTTAGCAGCATACATAATTGTGAATATATTTATTTCGGTTGTAATTATTATGGGATTGATGAATGAAGATAATTTAACTTTTACAAAATCAATAACCAATTTTGGGGTGTATGCTACTTGGCTTTTTTGGGGGATTGGAGTCTTTTTTCATTGGTTAGGAGTATTTGGAACCAATATATTCTTTAATAAAGAATGGGAGCAACGTAAAATACAAGAATATCTAGATGAACTAAGAAAGAAAGAAAATGGAAACTTTAAATAGAGAACAACAATATATAAGAGCTCAAAAAAAAGTAAATGAAATCAAAAAGTTTTATAAACATTTAGTGGTTTACATACTAATAAACTTAGTTTTTATAGGAAGAAGAATATATAAAGATATTGTTTATAGAGACGAATCTGTTATGGATGCTTTCTTAGATATAAACAACTATAATTTATTTTTTTGGTGGGGAGTCGTAGTATTTATACACGGATTTAGTGTTTTAGGAAAAGATAAGTTGTTTTCAAAAAACTGGGAAGAGCGAAAAATTAAAGAATATATGGAGCAATAATTACTGAGAATAGAACTATGAATGTTATAATTATTGAAGACGAAAAGCCAGCAGCAAGAAGATTAAATAGAATGTTAGCAGAACTGAATATAGAGGTTCAGCAAATGTTACACTCGGTAGAAGAGTCTATAAATTGGTTTCAGAATAATGAACACCCAGATTTAATTTTCTTAGATATTCAACTTTCCGACGGATTATCATTTGAAATTTTTGAAGAAGTCACTGTAAAATCAGCCATTATTTTTACAACGGCTTATGATGAATATGCATTAAAAGCATTTAAGTTAAACTCTATTGATTATCTCCTAAAACCAATAGATGAAGACGAGTTAAGATTGGCGGTAGATAAGTTTAAAGAATATCAGCCTTTACAAAGTAACATACACGTTAATATAAATGACATTCGCAAGTTGTTGATAAACCCGGTAGATAGAAAGTACAAAAAACGATTTACGATAAAAGTTGGGCAACATTTAAAAATCATAAATATTGAAGATATTGAATGCTTTTATTCAGAAAACAAAGCAACTTATATTCATACCAATTCTAATAGAAATTATTTAATTGATAATTCACTAGAATACTGGCAAGAGCAGTTAGACCCTGAACAGTTTTTTAGAGTAAATAGAACTTTTGTAGTACAAATAAATGCGATTAAAGATATTGTATCTTATACAAACTCTCGCTTACAATTAAAGTTGGAGTCTTATAATAATTCTGAAATAATTGTAAGCAGAGAGCGTGTAAAAGATTTTAAAAACTGGATTAACTAGCTTAAAGGTTTATAGTAAAAATGATTGTCAAAGTTTTTAGTTACAAAATACTGGGAAGGTTTAAGATTTGTAAAACTTTGAAATTCTTTAATAAAATGACTTTGGTCGTAATAACCATTATCTAAAGCAGTAGACAAATAATGTTTGTTACTCGATAGCAATACTTGTTTTACAGTTTTTTGAAGCCTAGTGATTCGTTGAAATTTTTTAGGAGAAACGCCAAACTTTTGTTTGAATAGACGTTCAAATTGACGATAACTTAAGTTGCTATGATAGGCTAATTCGTGAAGAGATATTGAATTAAAGTTTTTGTATAGAGTTTTAATTATCAAATCCCAATTAACTATAGTAGAAAAATGATGTTTTTTTAATTGATTGCATAGAAAGAAATCAATTAGTTTAATTTTTTCTTCTATACTAGGTAATGAATAAAGAATATCTAAAAGCTCTCTACCTTCATTATTCCATATTTCTTCTACAGACAAATATTGATTAACAATTTGTGTATGTGGAATAGAAGTAAAGTGCCTAAAACCACCACTATGAAAACGTACTGAAATATAATTTACGTTGTTTGTTGAATCAAAAATTAATTTATCTCTAGGACAAATAATATGAGCAGTATCTAATTTGTTGTTATTGATAGATAAAGGAGTATCAATATGAAAAAGTACTTCTAAACCAGTGCCTGGTAAAATTAAAGGAAGACTTTTGGTTTGAGAACAAACAAAATACCTATCAATATAAGGAGATAGGTATTTTGATGGTTTATAGTGTTTTACACTCATTTAGATTAATAAATGTTTATAATAGGCTCTTTGGTAATTAAAGCAGTAATATCCTTTATAAATTGATGAAAGTGAGTAGAGTTATTATGCGCATCTACAGCTTTTCTATCAATATACTCTTCATAAAACAAATAATTACCTTCACTAAATAAATCTTTATGTAATTGATAGGTAATGCATCCTGTTTCAGAGTTACTCGTTTTTACCATTTCCTCAGCCAATTTTAAAAAATCGCTTTCTTTTCCTTGTTGAATTGCTATTTGAGCTATAATTACTTTTTGCATTATAATGAATTAAAATTAAAACTCAAAAATACTGTCAAAGGTTTCTTATAAATTGT
This sequence comes from Tenacibaculum sp. A30, assembly GCF_051200845.1. Lineage (NCBI taxonomy): Bacteria > Pseudomonadati > Bacteroidota > Flavobacteriia > Flavobacteriales > Flavobacteriaceae > Tenacibaculum > Tenacibaculum sp. A30. Next base: position 796,421 of record NZ_CP195160.1, on the reverse strand, counting down.
AAAAAAACGACATCTTAAAATTCTAACGGGTTAAAACATCCTTAAAATTTTTAGTAGCTAAAATATTTCTAAATTCATTAATTTTAACTCTAGCATCAGGATGTATGTCATTTCCATCTTCAGTAAACCAGGCATGGGCACTACCAAGATAGTTCATGCCTAAATATTTAGCACTTTCAATAAAAGGCATTTCAAAACCATTTCTACGGTGATTAGCTCCTGAGTTACTAATCATCGCCATGTTTTTACCTCGTAATAACCTTCCTAAGTCTTTTTTGTATTTTAATAAGTCAGACAAACGATCAAAAAATATTTTTAAAGTTGCACTCATTGTATACCAGTATACTGGGGTTGCAAAAACAATCGTATCATAGTTATTAATAACTTCTTCCATAACAGGAATAAAATCGTCATTAGCATTGCTAAAGTCATACTCAAAAACACCAATATTTTTTGTTTTTAAGTCGATAACATCAAAAGAGTTATTGCTGTTGAGGTAGTTAATAACTCTGTTTGTATTTCCGTTACTTTTAGAGCTTGCTTGTATTATTACAGTTTTTTTCATTTTGTAGATTTATTTTGATGTTAAAACTCTAAAAATAATTAAGACGAAAGCGACGTTCTTAATTGTAAAAATTGATAATAACCAAGAGAAAATCAATGCTAGAAGTCTATATTTTTGTACTTTTATGCTGAAATTAAGAGGAAAAATGGATGTAAACGCATACAAGTATGAAAAGGGAACAGCTTTAAAAGACTATACTACAAAAGAGATAGACGAAGATGCTAGAAAGAAATTAAAAAAAGCACGAAAAAAAATTAGTGAACTACAAGATACCATGTATGCAGAAGGTAAGTATAGCGTCTTACTTTGTTTACAAGGTATGGATACTGCTGGAAAGGATAGTTTAATACGTGAAGTTTTTAAAGATGTTAATGCGCGTGGGGTAGTGGTTCATAGTTTTAAAGTTCCAACAGAATTAGAATTAAAACATGACTTTTTGTGGCGTCATTATATGGCCTTACCTCCTAAAGGAAAAATAGGAGTTTTTAATCGTACACATTATGAAAATGTGCTAGTAACCAGAGTGCATCCTGAATATGTATTTGCAGAAAATATTCCGACCGTAAAAAGTTTAGAAGATTTAGATGATGCGTTTTATCATGGTAGAATGGAGCGTATTAATCAATTTGAAAAACACATTGCAGAAAACGGAACTATTATTTTAAAGTTCTTTCTAAATGTTTCTAAAGAAGAACAAAAAAATAGATTATTACGACGTTTAGATATTCAAGAGAAAAACTGGAAATTTTCCGCAGGAGATTTAGAAGAAAGAAAATTGTGGAATAATTACCAAGAGTGTTATGAAGATTTGTTGCAGCGTACGTCAACGAATTATGCCCCTTGGTATGTAGTTCCTGCCGATGATAAACCAACAGCACGTTATATTGTAGCAAAAACTTTAGAAAAAGAGTTAGAGAAATATAATTTTAAAGAACCAACGTTACCAAAAAAAGTCTTAGATCAAATAGACGAATTTAAAAAGCAATTAAACAACGAATAATATATAGAAAAGGCAATAAAAGAGTATTTAAAGTAAATAAAGTCATTGTCTTTTAACCCTTAATTTAAAAATGAATTTAAACTTAACCAAACCCATTGTATTTTTCGATTTAGAAACTACAGGAATCAACATAGCTAAAGATAGAGTTGTAGAAATATCAATATTAAAAGTATTTCCAAACGGAAATAAAGAAAGTAAAACATGGTTAGTAAACCCTGAAATAGAAATTCCAGCAGAGGCAACAGCAGTACATGGAATTACAAATGAAAAAGTGGTAACTGAACCAACCTTTAAAGAGCTAGCGGGTAAGATTAACGAAATGATATCTGATTCAGATTTAGCAGGATTCAATTCCAACCGATTTGATATTCCTCTATTAGCAGAAGAATTATTACGTGCAGGTATTGATTTTGACATGAATAATCGTAAGGCAGTTGATGTGCAAACAATTTTCCATAAAAAAGAACAACGTACGTTAAGCGCAGGGTATCAGTTTTACTGCGGAAAAGACTTAGAGGGCGCACATTCTGCTGAAGCAGATACCAATGCAACGTATGAAATTTTATTAGCTCAGGTTGATAGATATGACGATTTAGAAAACACTGTTGAAGCATTAAGTGAGTTTTCTACTCATGGGAAAAGAGCAGATTTTGCAGGGTTTATTTTATTTAATGAAGATGACCAAGAAATCTTTTCTTTTGGAAAGTATAAAGGAAGAACAGTAGAAGAAGTGTTAAAAGAAAATCCAGGATATAACGCATGGATTCAAAATGCGGATTTTCCATTATACACTAAAAAGGTATTGCGAGAAATTAAAGAACGAATGTCTGTACCAAAGAAAGAAACTATGACGGATGAGGAAAAATTACAGGCTTTACAACAAAAGTTTAATTTAAGGTAACCTTTAACATTTATTTTTAGTAATTATCTAAGTTGTTTTTTTAATTTAGATACAGTAAAATTAATACATAAAAAATGTATACAGAATATAAAGAATTACCTAAAAATTCAAGAGTTTGGGTATATCAGTCAGATAGAGAGTTTACAGCCGAAGAAATAGAGTACATTACAGCAAAAGCGTTAGTTTTTATTGAAAATTGGACGCGTCATGGAGATGATTTAAAAGGGTCATTCACCATAAAATACAATCAATTTTTGGTATTAGCTGTTGATGAAAACTTCAACAATGTATCAGGTTGTTCAATAGATGCTTCAGTACGTTTTATACAAGAGCTAGAAAACGAGTTGAAGTTAGATTTAATGGATAAAATGAATGTTTCTTTTAAAGATGGAGACAATATCAATATTGTTAAACTTCCAGAGTTTCAAAACTTTGCCAAAGCACAAAAAATTACAGCAGAAACTGTAGTGTTTAATAACATGGTAAATACCAAAGAAGATTTTGAAGCCAAATGGGAAGTGCCAGCAAACCAAAGTTGGCACGCACGATTTTTGGTATAACTATTGACGTTATTTAAGAAAGAATATTTTTTAAACCCCCGAAATTTTAAAAGAAGGAAGGTATATGAAGAGAAAGGCGCTTACATTATTAGCATTCATTTTTGCACAAATAATTCAAGCACAACAAGTAGATCCGTTGTTGGCAAAAGATTCAGATGCGCAAGGTGTTTGGGTAGATAGTATCATGAAAAACATGTCTATAGATGAAAAAATCGGGCAGTTGTTTATGATACAAGCCTATTCAAATAAAGATAAAAAGCACGAAGATTTTATTTCGAATATGGTTACAAAATACCATGTAGGAAATATTATTTTTATGCAAGGTACGCCAGATAAGCAGGTAGTTTTGAATAATAAATACCAAGAGCTAGCAAAAGTGCCATTAATGGTTGGTTTTGATGGTGAATGGGGCTTAGATATGCGCTTGAAAAACACCTACCGCTTTCCTTGGAATATGACTTTAGGTGCAATACAAGATACGTTATTGTTACAAGAGGTAGGAAAAAGAATTGGAGAGCATTGTAAGCGAGTGGGAATTCATATGAATTTTGCACCTGTGGTTGATGTAAACACGAATCCAGATAATCCTATTATCGGAAACCGTTCTTTTGGTGAAAACAAAGAAAATGTAGCACAAAAATCCATCGCATTTACAAAAGGAATGCAAGGAGCAGGGGTTTTGGCGAATGCAAAACATTTTCCAGGACATGGAGACACCGAAGCAGATTCTCATCATACCTTACCAACAATTAATTTCAGTGAAAAACGATTAGACTCAATAGAGCTGTATCCGTTTAAGGAAGTATTTGCTAATGGAGTTGCTAGTGTTATGACAGCACATTTAAGTATTCCTGCCATTGAAACAAATCCGAAGTTACCATCGTCATTATCAAAGAATGTTGTAACGGGTTTATTACAAGATAAATTAGGTTTTCAAGGATTGATAATTACTGATGGATTAAACATGAAAGGGGCAGCGAATTATTCTACACCAGCAGAAATTGATTTAGCAGCAATTTTAGCAGGAAATGATATGTTGTTAATTCCACAAGATGTTCCAGGATCAATAAGTTTGATTAAAAAAGCGTTAACGGAAGGTAAATTGACTGAAGAACGTTTAAATCACTCCGTAAAAAAGATTTTAAAAGCAAAATATTTAGTTGGATTAAACAATTATAAACCTATTGCTACTGAGAATATTTCAAAAGATTTAAACTCTCCATACGATGAGGTATTGCATCGAAAATTGATAAAAAACTCAATAACGGTTTTAAAAAATCAAGAGAGTGTTTTACCTATCCAAAACCTTCAAGATAAAAAGATAGCTTATGTATCATTAGGAAATGATAATGGTTCTGATTTTTATGAAATGCTAACGAATTATACTAAGGTTGATAAAGTTTCAGATGCTAACTTAAATGTTTTATTACAAAAATTACAGAAGTATAATTTGGTAATTGTAGGCTTTCATAAATCAGATAAAAATCCATGGAAAAGCTATAAGTTTTCTACTAAAGATTTAGCTTGGTTACAAGAAATAGCAAGAAATCATAAGGTAGTTTTAGATGTTTTTGCAAGTCCATATAGTTTACTTCAAGTACCTTCTTTTACCAATATTGAAGGTCTTGTATTGTCGTATCAAAACAGCAAATTATCTCAAGAGATTTCTGCGCAAGCGCTTTTCGGAGCTTTTGAATTGAAAGGTAAATTACCAGTATCTATAAAAAATGAGTTCAAAGTCGGTCATGGACTTTTATTAGATGATTTAGATGTATTACAGTATACCATTCCTGAAGAAGCTGGAGTTTCTTCTGAAAAATTATCAATTATAGATAAAAGAATAGATACTATTTTACAGGAAAAAATGTCTCCAGGAGGTCAGATTTTAGTGGCTAAAAACGGTAAAGTGATTTACAATAAAAGCTTTGGATATCATACCTTATCAAAAGAAAGAGCCGTTAAAAATTCTGATTTGTATGATTTAGCTTCACTTACTAAGATTTTAGCTTCATTACCAATGATAATGAAAGCTGAAGAAGAAAGAAAAATCAGTTTGTTTTCAAATTTAGGAGATGTTTTACCAAGTTATAGTAAGTCGAATAAAGATACGCTATTGTTAAAAGAAGTGTTGTCTCATTACGGACGTTTACGTTCTTGGATTCCGTTTTATTTACAAACAAAAGATAGTGTAACAGGAGAAAATTCAACTAAGTATTACAGAAAGAAGCGTACTTCAAAATTCAGTATAGAAGTAGCTAAAAACTTATATATAGCTAAGGAGTATACCGATTCTATCTATAAACAAATAGTGGATTCTGAACAGCGTAAAAGGCCAGGATATAAATACAGTGATTTAGGGTATTATATTTTCAAAGAAATTTTAGAAAGAAAGTATAAAAAACCTTTGGATAAATTGGTAGACGAACAGTTTTATCAATCATTAGGAGCAAACAGAATGACGTATTTACCATTAAATAAATTTGATAAAGACGAGATTGTTCCAACAGAAAGAGACAACTATTTCAGACATCAATTAGTGCATGGTTATGTTCATGATATGGGAGCGGCCATGATAGGAGGAGTAGGAGGACATGCAGGATTGTTTGCGAATGCAAATGATGTAGCAAAAGTGATGCAAATGTTTTTACAAGATGGTTCTTATGGAGGGAAAAAATACTTAGAGCCAGAGACTGTACATAAATTTAATAAGCGTTATTACGAAAACAAAAGGGTACGTAGAGGATTGGGTTTTGATAAACCGCAGCTAAATCCTAATGTTAAAGCAACCTGTGGTTGTGTTTCAGATGTTAGTTTTGGACATAGTGGCTTTACAGGAACGTATACTTGGGCAGATCCTGCAACGGGTGTGGTGTATGTTTTCTTATCTAACAGAGTGTACCCTACAATGAGGAATTATGGTTTGGTTAAGAGTAATATTCGAACTAAAATTCAACAAGATATTCAAGACGCTATTCTGATGGCGGGGGAGTAGGTGATAGTTTAGTGTACAGTAGTACGATAAACAGCGAAGAGAAAAAATATGCAAAGGCAAATTTCCATCCCCAAAAAGAGCCTATTATCCAACTTTGGATACAATAAAAGAAAGGAAAAAGAATAGCATTTACACCAAAACGAAAAGTATCAATAAATTCAATTTCATCTATTTTTTTACTTAAAAATTTCCAGATAGTAAAAGGAATAATACTATTTAAAATAATTAGATAAAATAAAGGAAAAGTGTAGTTTTTACTGCGCCTTTTTTTAGTTGTAGTAAGTCTGTTTTTTATAGTAGCATTTACAGTATTTACATCCGTAAAATCCGTTTGATTTCTGTTAAGAGAAGTTAAGGTTTCTTCGTAGTCTTTATCAAAAGGAATGTGTACACTTAATTCTTTTAATTGTTCAGAAACGAGTTCTTTAATTGTTTTAACTGATTGGTTAATGTCTTGCTGATTATAAAAACTATTGGCTAAAATAGGCGAACCAAAGTGTATAGCTACTTTAGAAGGATAACTAGAAACATTTTGATAAGTAATTCCTATAGGAATAATATGAATATCTGTATCAGGATGCTCATCTAAAGTTCTAAAAAGAATTCTTTTAAACCCTTTACTCAAAGGTCTAACAGTTCTTGCTTTATTGTGAGTTCCTTCAGGAAATATAAGTAACGCTTTTTTGTCTTTTAAAAGATTTTGGCATTTGTTAAAGATTTCTTCATTTTTAGATAGTTGTTGTATCCCATCTCTAATGCGGTAAACAGGCATCATTCCAAGTAAATTAAAAAACTTAGCGATAAGAGGATTATTAAAAACAGCCGCACGTACTAAAAAATGTGTTTTTCTTTTCATATGTGTGGCTATGAAAAGTGGATCAACCAATCCGTTAGGGTGATTAGCAGTAAACAGAATAGCACCTTTTTTAGGGATGTTTTCATTTCCTAATACTATTATTTTTTTTGTGTAAAAGAATAAGCCAGATTTAACATATGCTTTAAAAAAGTAATATACTAAAGTTTTCATTTTTATTTTTTTCTTCCCCAATAAGTAGCTAACATCATTCCTGAAAAAATATCCCAAACACCCCAAAAAGCGGCTAATAAAGCCATACCGCCTAGACCATCAAAAAAACTAAAAATAAGCAGCAACCCTAATCCACTATTTTGAATGCCAGTTTCCATTGAAATTGTTTTACAATCTTTATTATTTAGCTTAAAAGATTTTGCAGTAACATAACCTATTACAAAAGCATAAATATTATGAAATATGACTAAAAACAACACTAAATGAATATAGTTTTTAAAAATGTCAGCATTGTCATATAACGCAACAACGATTAGTATAATAAAGAAGAAAATAGAAAAAGGTCGTAATAGCTTATTAATTTTTTTTGCCATTTCATGATGGTAGTGGTTCACAATCATTCCTAGAATTATTGGAATACCTAAAATTAATAAGACAAGTTTAAAAAGCTCAAAAGGGCTTAAAGAAACACTTTTTAAAATAATATTAGTTGGTTCATACAAACTCCCCCATAGCTGTAAGTTTAGAGGAGTCATTACCAAGCATATTAAAGTAGCAAAAGCTGTTAAACTAACCGATAAAGCGGTGTTTCCTTTTGCCATTTTGCTAAAAAAATTAGATACATTCCCGCCAGGACAAGCAGCTACTATCATCATTCCTAAAGCAAAGCTAGGGTAGGGTTTTATGATGTAGATTAATATGAAGGTTAAAAAGGGAAGTAAAATAAATTGAGATAATAATCCTACAAATAATATTTTAGGGTTATTTATAAGTCTTTTAAAATCCTCAATTTTTATATCTAAGGCTATACCAAACATAATTATAGCAAGTGCTATATTAAGCATCCATAAAGCTTCTGTGTCAAAATTAATCTTTATGTCGTCTATCTGTAAGGGGTTAATGTTTGAAAGCATATTCAATTATATTAGCTCCCATTTTAAGAGCTTTTTCTCTTATTTCTTTAGGGTCGTTATGTACTTCTTGGTCTTCCCATCCATCGCTTAAATCACTTTCATAATCGTAAAATACAATAAGTCTTCCTTCGTAAAAAAGACCAAAACCTTGTGGAGGTTTTCTGTCATGTTCATGAATTTTAGGTAATCCGTTTGGAAAAGAGAATGTTTGATTGTAAATAGGATGATTTTTAGGAATTTCTTGAAGTGTCAGTTCAGGGAATACTTTTTTAAATTCTCTTCTGATGTATGAATCCATTCCAAAATTATCGGAAACGTGTAAGAATCCTCCTGAGATTAAATAGTCTCTTAACGTTGTAATTTCATCATCTGTAAAATAGATATTACCATGGCCAGTAATAAAAACTATAGGATAATTAAAAATCTGTTCATCAGCCAATGTAACGGTTTCAATATCTTTTTCGATTGAAGTTTTAGTATTAAGGTTGGTAAAGTTGATTAAATTAGGTAATGCAGTTGGATTAGCATACCAATCACCACCACCATTGTATTTTAAAACAGCAATTTGTTGAGAGAAAAGACTAGAGAAGAATAAAAGAAAATAAAACGTTATAATATTTTTCATAAAATAAGCTTTGCTTAGCTGAAGCAATATAAGAAAACAGTAATAAAAAAACACTAACAACTAGGTCGTTAGTGTTTTTATTTTCCCCTTAAACATAAATTATACTTTTTAATTTGAAAAGTCCCCACTTTTTCAAAAAGCAATTAATTTACGATGCGAAAATAAAAAAGATTAAATAGAAGAAGTACAATAACGTCTGATTGGGTGTTTTAGAACTTACCTTTTATAAAAAGCATAGTTTTAAAATGAAAAAAATCAACTTTTTTCAAGTTGCTTAAGTAAGTAAAAATAAAAAACACCAATATTAAATACTGGTGTTTTTAAAGTTTAGCTCTCCCTTTTTCGTATTGAGAACGAGTAGCTCCCAATAATTTTTTAGAAATCTTAATTATAAATTGAAAACCCCTTCAACTAATTTTCAATTACTAATTTCTTAATCTCACTACGTAAATATAATTTACATAAGGAGAATAGGAGTTCGAAAACATCCAGTTTCAGTGTTTTCGGACTTTCTTTTTATAAAAAGAAAGTAGAATTTTACCCGTTAATAGGAGTTAATGCTAGTTTTTTAAATTCTACAGGAGTGTTTCCGGTATGCTTTTTAAAAACAGTATAAAAGGTAGATTTAGAGTTAAAACCAGATTCTAAACCAATAGAGGTTATGGTGTAATCTGAATATTCAGGATCAAGTAGTAATGTTTTTGCCAAATCAATTCTCATTTCATTTAAGTAATCAGTAAAAGATTTTTTGGCAATGTTATTAATAATTAAAGAAAGTGTACTAGAACTTAATTCGGTATCTTTCGCTAAATCTTGAAGCGTGTATTTCGTAGATAAATATTTCTTTTTTGATTTAATAAAATCATCAATTTCTTGAAATTGCTCTTTATGTCGTTCAGCTTGACTTTGAGAAGGACTTTTTTCAGTGTCTACTTTTATGGTGTCTACACTAAAATTTCCGTTTAAATCAATCAAAAGAGATTTTCTAATATTTTCTCTTTCTTTTAAAATTCTAATCTGTTTAAAACCTTGGTAACCTAACCAGTAGATTAAAACAGTAGTGAATACTCTTAAAGGATAATAAGAAAATAAGAAATCACTAAAGTTTAGACTTATTTTCACAACAAGGGCAAGAATCCAAAGCAAATAACCTACTGAAGAAAGAATAAAGAAGGAGTAGAGCCATTTAAGATTATCAAAAGATAATATTTTAGGGAATAAGTTTTCCTTTTTATACAAAATGTACATTGAATATATGAAAAAGCTCAAAGAGGTAAGCATACTAAAAAACTCTTCAAGAGATGAGTACCTTTCATAAATATAGTCTAATCTTTCTTGTGAAGCAGAGTCACTGTAGTACACAACAAAACTTATTTGAGCAATTACCATAAGGATAAATGCAGGAACAGCGAATTTTAAAACATTAAAAGATTTTTGAGGTAAATCTAAATAATGAACTAAAAACATGTATAAAAAAGGCATAGCTAAAAAATGCCAAGAAAATTGCATGTACTCTAAAGCAAATTTATTTTGAAGTAAGCCTTTTTCTAAAGCCCAAGATTGAAGGTTGTTTATAGAAATAGCTAAGATTAATAAGTTTAAGTATACCATACTTTTTTCTCTACCATTTTTAGAAGAGAATAATACAATACTAAAGGCAAAGCCATGTAAGGCACTTATTAATAAAAAGAGATTAAATAGATATTCTATTGTCACAGCCTATATTTTTAACAAAAAGTTAAATATACAAAAAATGAATTATTGATGGAGGTATGAAATGCTTTGAACTACGTTTAAACCTGCTGTTTCTGTTCGTAATCTATTTTCTCCTAATGAAATAGGTTCAAAATTTTTAGATAAAGATTGTTGAATTTCTTTTAATGAAAAATCGCCTTCCGGCCCGATAAGGATTGTATAAGAAGCGTTTGGTGTGGCTATGTTCTTTAAAAGTTTTTTCTCAATATTTTCTTCACAATGTGCGATAAACGTTTCGCTAGTAAAGTTTTGAGTGATAAACTCAGAAAATTTTATAGGCTCGTTTAGTTTAGGCAAAGTGAATTGCAAAGACTGTTTCATAGCAGCTTGTACAATTCTTAAAAATCGTTCTGTTTTTACAACTTTTCTTTCTGAGTTTTCACAGATAATTGGCGTGATTTCATCAATGCCAATTTCAGTAGCTTTTTCTAAAAACCATTCAAAACGGTCGTTGTTTTTTGTAGGAGCTATGGCTACGTGTAAATAATAATCCCTAGTACGTGGTTTTTCTTCTGATTTAATAATTGAGGCAATGCATTTTTTATCATTCCCTAATATAATTTCCGCAGAAAATAAAAAACCTTTTCCGTTGGTGATATGTAATACGTCTCCTTCCTTTTTACGTAAAACTCTAATGATGTGACGACTTTCGTCTTTATCAAAAATAATTTCTTTTGAAGTAGGTCCTAAATCAGGATTGTAAAATAGTTGCATTATAAATCGAGTTTATAGGTTCTTCTACGTTTATGAATTTTAGGATCAAAAGCTTTCCAAATTTGATGAATAGCATGGTTATCTTCTAATTCAGGAGTTCTAATACAGTTTTCAATTCCTTTGGCTAAAAAAGCAGAGTGAAACTGCTCAAAAATAACAGCAGTTACTCCTTTGTTTTGGTATTCTGGATCTACGCCAATTAGATAAAAGGTAACATCTTTTGAATTTTTTCTAGCATTTAATAAATGGAAAAGACCAAAAGGAAATAGTTTACCATTCGCCTTTTGTAAAGCTTTAGAAAAAGAAGGCATTACAATAGCAAAAGCAACAAGCTTGTGGTTTTCATCAACAACAAATTTTATGTATTCAGGGTTGATGAAACTGATGTATTTCTTTTTAAAATAGTCTATTTGAGCTTTTGATATAGGGACATAAGTTGATAGTTTTGAATATGTTTTACTAAACAATTCAAACATTTCATCAACATAAGGCATTATTTTATCGGTAGAAGTAAAGTTTAAAGGAGTTAAATTATACCTCTTTTGAATAATAGTACTTGCTTTTCCGTATTTATTAATGTCTACATTTTTAAAAGAAAAGATGCTTTCTATGTATTCTTTTTCTTTTTTAAATCCTAGTTGTTCTAGGTGTTTAGCATAGTAAGGATGATTGTACCAAGTAATCATGGTACCTATATGATCAAAACCTTCAACAAGAACACCAGTTTTGTCTAGATTGTTAAAACCAACAGGACCTTCGATGTATTCTAATCCATTTTCTTTACCTATTTCAGCAACTTTATCTAATAGAGCTTTAGTTACTTTTATATCATCAATTACATCAAACCAACCAAAACGCATTTTTTTTATGTTTTGCTGTGTAGTTTCATAAGTATTGATAATAGCTACAACTCTACCAACAATTTCATCGTTTTTGTAAGCTAAGAAAAAACGAGCGTCCGCATGCTCAAAAACAGGGTTTTTATCCTTGTTAAAACTTTCAACTTCATCATTAATGATAGGCGGAACCCAATATTTATTGTCTTTATAAAGAGAAAAAGGAAATTTAACAAATTGTTTCATTTCCTTTTTGGTTGTTATTTCTTTAATTTGAATCATAAGTCAAATGTAAGATTTTTAATTGTCATCTTTCTCTTGATCTTCTTTCTCTTTTTGTTCTTCTTTTTTGATCTCTTCTTCTAGCTTTTTAATTTCTTTTTCAAGTTTCAAGCGTTCTTTCTCTTTTTGCTTCGCTTCTTTTTCTTCCTCTTTTTTAATCTGCTTTTCAAGCTTTAAACGTTCTTTTTCTTTTCGTTTTGCTTCTTTTTTAGCCTTTTTTTGTGCCTTTTTAGCGGCTTTCTTTTCTTCTTTCGCAGTTTTCTTCTTTAGTTTTTTATCTTCTTTCGCAATAACATCTACTAAGGATCCTTGACGTTCTCTTCTTGGTTTTTGATTTAAGGCATCGCCATCAGTTTTAGAAATATCTAAATCAACTTTTTGCTCTCGTTTCTTTGAAAATAATTTTCCTGTCTTACTGAATAATCGACCAAAGAAGCTTCTGTCTTCATCGTACTTAACTTGTTTACCTTCTTCTATTTTATTTCCAAATTCATCTATTTCAACAAATTTATCTTGGTGTCTATTAAGTCTATAAGAAACACCTACTGAAGTGTAAAGACCAATTTCATCTTGTTGCATATTGGCTCTTAGTGAGGCGTTAAATTGTAAATTTTCGCTAAATAAATAGGCTGCACCAGCACCTATATTAGTTTTCTTTTCATATTCTTCAAAAATACCTTGTATTTCTGCGAAACCAGACCAATAATCATTAAAATTATATGTTCCTGTTACGATGTAAGAAAGCTGTGAAAAGTCTGTTCCAATGTAATCGTAATGAAGGTTGGTAATTACGTTTAACTTGTCTGAAAACTCATTTTGTAATAAAAGTCCTACTTTCGGACTAAAACCATCTCTTTTGTGGTAGTCAGTTAAAAAACTACCAATGTTTACTCCCGCTGAAATACCAATATGAGGTATCCAACGTTTCCAGTCAAAAGAATGGCGAGCTTTCCAGCTTCTTATTTCTTTACTTTTATCATCATACTTCGGAGCATAAATAAGGTATTTAGCACCCAAACTAAATTGACTTAGACCTGTTTTGTTGTATGATGATTCAAAGATGTTTTTAAAAGCTATTTTGTCTCTTTGTAAAGAAGTATTTAAATTTACTTCTAATTTTTCAGAAATAAAACTGGTTCTAAAAAATAAGTTCAATCCTAAGGCTTCTGGATTGCTAAAAGTAGGAGTAGCATTAATTTTTCTATAAAAAATACTCGATTCAAACTGATATACACCTGATCCAACGCTGTAAGGGCTCTCAGAAAAACCTGGTCTATTTGAATTTATAACAGGGGTGTATTGCGCGTTTGCAGTTAATACTGAGAAAAATACAAAAAACAAAAGGAGTTTCTTAATCATATAATAAGTCCAGATTTTCAGGTTTTACAAACATACGTAAAAATACAATTACCTATATAATATAAGTTTTGTAAAGTCTTAACGCTTCCTTTTGCTTCAAATTGTTATTTTTGATTGATTTTTTTATTTTTTAGAAAAAGATGACATATATAAATGAAGCTGGACCTGTGAATTTTTTAAAGACCATATTAATTATTCTGTTAGTTTATTACGCTATAAAGTTTTTGGCGAGATTATTTGCACCTTACCTTATAAAAAAAGCGGTAGATAAAGTACAAAAGAAAGCAGAACAACAGTTTAGAAACCGAGAACAAGCATCTGATGTTGAAGTAGGAAAAACTGTTATTGATAAAAAGCCAAATACTACAAAGCAAAGTAATAATTCGGTTGGCGAATACGTTGACTATGAAGAAATAGACTAACATGAACTTAAAGAAAATTTTACCGTTTGCAATTGCAATTATTGTCTTTGCAATAGCATCGGTGTTGTATTTTAATCCGGTTTTAAGCGGAAAACAAATAAAACAAAGCGACATAACTCAGTTTATAGGAATGTCGAAAAGTGTTAATGAATACAGAGCAGAAAAAGGAGAAGAACCATACTGGTTAGATAATGCTTTTAGTGGAATGCCAGCTTATCAGGTAAGTGCTTATTATCCGAATGATTTTGTGCGATATATTGATAAGGCTTTTCGTTTTTTACCGCGACCTGCCGATTATCTTTTCTTATATTTTTTAAGTTTTTTCATATTATTAACTGCTTTAAAAGTTGATTGGAAACTTGCCATTTTAGGAAGCTTGTCCTTTGGTTTTTCTACCTACTTGATTATTATTTTTGGAGCAGGACATAATGCAAAAGCACATGCCATAGGATATATGCCAATGGTTATTGCAGGGGTTATTTATGTTTTTAGAAAGCGATATTTACTCGGGTTTGTACTCACAGCTTTAGCTATGGCTTTAGAAATATATTCTAATCACCCACAAATGACGTATTATTTAGGGTTTTGTTTGTTGATTTTAGCTATTGTTGAATTTATTGAAGCTTTTAAATCGAGAACATTATCAGTGTTTTTTAAACAATCAGCAATTTTAGTAGCGGCGATGTTAATCGGTATCGGAGCGAATTCAACTAGGTTGATGGCGATGAAAGAATATGCTGATTACAGTACGAGAGGAAAGTCAGAATTAACTATCAATCCTGACGGAAGTCCAAAAGAAAAGTCTTCCGGGTTAGATAAAGAATACATTACTGAATACAGTTACGGAATTGCTGAAACATTCAACTTATTAATTCCTCGATTTACAGGAGGAGGAACTGTTGAAGAGTTAGGAGAAGATTCCAGTTTTTATCAAGTTTTAGAGCAAAATGCAGGTAGAAGTGTAGCAAAAGATTATTCGAGTCAAGCATTAACTTATTGGGGAAAACAACCCATTGTAGAAGCACCTGCGTATATAGGCGCAATTGTCTTTTTCCTATTTTTCTTAGGGATTTTCTTAGTAAAAGGACGTTTAAAATATTGGTTGGTAGCAGCCACCGTATTTTCAATAGTATTGAGCTGGGGAAAGAATTTTCCAGCAGTTACAAACTTTTTTATTGACTATGTTCCGTTGTACAACAAGTTTAGAGCGGTATCATCTATTCAAGTAATTGCAGAGTTGTGCGTTCCGTTGTTAGGGATTTTAGCATTGAAAGAATTTTTCTCGTCAGAGAATTCTTCCGAAGAAAAAGAAAACGCCGTAAAAAAAGCTTTTTATATAGTAGGGGGAATCTCGTTAGTATTCCTATTGTTCGGATCAAGTTTATTTGCTTTTGAAGGATTGCGTGATGCGAATTACCAACAACTCCCAGAATTGATTGATGCTATAATAGCCGATAGAAAATCGATGTTGTTCAACGATAGTTTGCGTTCGTTGCTACTTGTTTTAATGAGTGGAGGAGTGTTGTGGTTTTATTTAAAAGGAAAGTTGCAGCAGGTTCCAGTATTGCTTGTTTTGGGAGGATTGATTTTATTTGATTTGGTGTCGATAGATATTAATTATGTAAATAAAGAAGATTTCATATCGGCAAGAAGAGTAGAAAAACCATTTATTGAGACTAAAGCAGATATTGAAATATTAAAAGACAAAAGTGATTATCGTGTAGCAAATTTTGCTGGGAGTCCGTTACAAGATGGAAGAACTTCATATTTCCATAACTCAATAGGAGGATATCATGCAGCAAAAATGAAACGTTACCAAGAGTTGTTCGATTATCAGATTGCAAGAAATAATATGGAGGTGTTGAATATGTTGAATACCAAGTATTTTATTGTGAATGAGGAGCAATTTCAAGAAAACCCAGAAGTAAATGGAAGTGCTTGGTTTGTAAATTCATTAGAAAAGGTAACTTCAGCCAACGAGGAAATCATTGCCTTAGATAGTTTGAAAACAAAAACGGAAGCTGTAATCAATACTAAGGAGTTTGATTTTAGCGGGGTAGATACATATCAAAAAGATACTACAGCAACTATCAATTTAGTGAAGAAAGACCTTACAGAACTGGTATACGAAACAAACACAAGTTCAGAACAGTTTGCAGTATTTTCTGAAATATATTATAAAGATGGATGGAATGCATATATAGATGGTGAAATCGTTCCGTATTACAGAGTAAATTACGTGTTAAGAGGTATGGAGATTCCTGTAGGAAAACACACTGTAATGTTTAAATACGAGCCAACAGTTATAAAAACAGGAAGTTTATTCTCGTTAATCTGTTATGGGTTGTTAGTTCTTGTACCTATTGGTTGGTTTGTCGTATCAGGCAAAAGAAAATAGCTTTAATTAATCGTCAAGAGTTTTTAAAAATGCAGATGGAGTTACACCAATATGCTTTTTAAAAGCTCTTGTAAAAGCAGAGGCATTGGTGTAGCCTATTTCATCAGCAATGGCTTGAACAGAGTATTTTCTAAAAGTCTTGTCATTCTTTAGTTTTTCTACTACATAATTAATCTTAAGCTTAATACAGTATTGCTTAAACGATTCGTCATGGTATTTGTTAAAGACAAAAGAAACGTACGTATTGTTGGTTTCTAGTTTGTCAGCAATATAGTTAATAGAAAAATCAGGTCTTAAAAAGTCTAGGTTTTTTGTTGCATTTTTAAACTCATTTAAAATCTTATTTTCTAGTTCTTCGTCAATATTGTACTCTTTTTTTTCAGTCTCTACGGGCTTGTCGTTATTTATCATTAAAATAAGTTCTTTCTTTTTCTTTTTTTCTTTTTTTAATAAATAATAAGTAATAATAAAGAAGGTTATTAATAAAACAACAAATGAAATAGTGAGCTTTTTTTGTTTGCTAGCTTCTTTTTCTTTGATTTCCTGATTAAGTAGTTGAGCTTTGTTGAAGTTGTTGTTGTAGAATAAGTTAAAAGTTTTGTCTTTGTTATTTCTAGCCAAATTATATTGCTCTAAAGTGAGTGTAGAGTACTTAAAAGCACTGTCTAATTTATTTAAGTTGTTATACTCCTTTGAAAGAATATCGTAAATAGTGATTAATTTACTTGTTTCACATTTTTTATGGTTTTTTAAAAGTTTATTTGAGTAATAAACAGCCGAGTCAGAACTGTTTAAGTTGTGGAAACAAATAGCTTTTTGAAAATATTCTCTATGAAGGTAATTATAACCGTTATTAATATTTTTATAGTTATTGATAAGGTCAATAGCTTTTTGATATTTATTTTGCTTCATTAACACCTCGGTTTTTCTAAAACTGTAAATAATTTCAGAGTCTTTATGAGGAGGATTAAACATCTTAGCTACTTCATAAGCTTTGTCGTAATAGTAATTTGCAGAGTCTAGAAAAGTTTTATTTGGGTGCTGATTATTTAGCGAAACATAAGTGTTGCCAAGACAATTGTATGAGTTAGCCTTCCAGTGAAGAAAAAATTCTTCTTTTTGAACATTTTTCAAAATAGGGTTTTTAGCCTCTGATAATGACTGAAGCAAAATACTTTTGGCTTTGCTCTGCATATCAAGCTTGTTTTTTATAACGGCTTTGCTAAGAGTCAAGCCGAGTATATTACTAAAGTTGACATCATCTTTAATAGGGTGGTTTACTATTATATCTTCTTTTTGTATAAGAATAGCAAAGGCCTCTTGATATTTTTCTTGATTTTTTTTAATCCAAAAAAGCCTATTTAAAGCGGCTATTTTTCTGTCTAAAAGACAAGTTAGATTTTTGTGATTTAATATAGAGTCAACTTGTTCGATAACTCTGAGGGATATACTTTCAGCTTTATCGTAGTCTTTTTTTCGGTAAAAACCATAAGACTTACCAGTAGAGCCCTCAAGACTTTTACAGATGTTGTTAGATTTTTCTAGTTTTTCACAGTAAAAAAATAAACTATCACTATTAGTGTTTTTATAATAATTGATTTTATCAAGGAAAAATGAATCTAAACTTTTTGTTTGAGAAGCACTGTTTGTGCTGAAAAAAAGAATAATAAATATAGCAATTAAAAGTCTGGTCATTTTATACAAATCAATAAAACATATACTTTCTATAAAAAGCATAGGTTAGAAAACCAAATATAAGATTTTTTAGTTATGCTTTTTATAAAATAGGGTGTATAGTGTTTTTTTTATATCTAAAACAACAATATGTTTGCTGTAGTAAAAAGTACATACAATAACTGTACGGATTGCTATGGAAAATTAAAAAGTTAGAAGCGAAGGAATTACCCTTCGCTTTTATGTTTTTAATTACTGTTACAACGTATTTTTACTTCTATTGCTTAGAATGGTAAAATAATAATACATTTGTTTTTAAAATAAATTTCATGTATTCTACATTACCAAAAAAGAGATACAATCATACACTTGAGTTTTTACAAAAACATCTTCCTGCTCCGGCAACAATATTAGATTTGGGAGTTCGTAATCCTTTTTCTGAAATCATGGAAGAAAACGGATATACAGTATACAATACTAATGGAGAAGATTTAGATGTGTTGCCACAAGTGGTAAAGGAATATAAAGTAGATGCTGTAACGGCTTTTGAAATTTTTGAACATTTGTTAGCTCCTTTTAATGTGTTAAGAGAAATAGAAGCAACAAAAATTATTACCACCGTTCCTTTAAAGTTGTGGTTTACGAGTGCTTATAGAAGTAAAACAGATATGTGGGATAGGCATTACCACGAGTTTGAAGATTGGCAATATGATTGGTTACTAGAAAAATCTGGTTGGAATATTATAGATACACAAAAATGGACAAGTCCTATTAATAAATTGGGAGTGAGACCTATCTTACGAAAATATACGCCTAGATATTACGCTGTTTTTGCTGAAAAAAAGAGTTTGAAATGAGAATAGGAATGATTTTAGACAAAACATTCCCTCCTGATCCAAGAGTGCATAACGAAGCTATTGAATTAATCAAATCAGGGCATGAGGTTTTTTTATTTTGTCTAACGTACTCGAATCAGCCTTTAGAAGAAGTAATAGATGGAATTCAAGTTAAAAGGTATAAGTCAAATACTTTAGAATATAAATTATCAGCTTTGGCGTATACTATTCCGCTATATTCTATTCTAATGAAGAAAAAGATTACTCATTTTCTTGATGAATTTTCTATTGAAGCAGTCCATATACACGATATGGTTGTTGCAGAAGCGGTTTTGAACGCTTGTAAAAAAAAGAAACTTCCTGTAGTGTTAGATTTGCATGAGAACAGACCTCAAATAATGAAGTTTTACCCTCATTTAAAAAAGTTTCCGCAGAATGTATTAATATCTCCAAAAAAGTGGCAACAAAAAGAAGAGGAGCTTGTAAAAAAAGTTGATAACGTAATTGTTGTTACTGAAGAAGCAAAAGAAGAAGTATGCAAGAGGACTAAAATAAACCCTGATAAAGTTGTAGTTGTTCCTAATACGGTTAGAAAATCATTTTTTGGTGAACAAGACAATTTTGAAGAAAACTCTGAAAGAGATACTTTTAATCTACTGTACATAGGAGATACAGGAGAGAGAAGAGGTTTAGCTACGGCAATTAAAAGTTTACCAGCGTTAAAAAAGGAAATAGATAATATTCAATTAGTAATTGTAGGAAGTGTTAATGCAGAATTAAAAAAGTTATCTGAAGAATTAAATGTTGAAGAACAAGTGAGTTTTGAAGGATGGCAGGAAGAAACTACATTTCCTAAATACATAAAACAAAGTGATGTTTGTTTGTCTCCTTTACACAGAAATTTACATCACGATACAACACATGCTAATAAATTATTTCAATACATGAGTTTGAGAAAACCTTTATTGGTAAGTGATGTAACAGCTCAAAAAAACATAGTAGAAAAAGTAAATGCAGGATTGGTACATGAAGCAAAAAATGTAGAGGATTTTACCGATAAAGTATTTAGGTTATACAAAGATGAGTTGTTGAGAAATGAATTAGGAGAAAACGGAGAAGCTTTTATCCGAAATGAATTTACATGGGATAAAACTTCGAAAGGATTGGTGAATTTGTACAATAGCTTATAATTTGAAAGTACTAATCATAACATATTATTGGGTGCCAGCAGGCGGATCGGGAGTGCAACGTTGGTTAAAATTTGTGAAATACTTACGAGATTTTAATATTGAACCTGTAATTTTCACAGTAGACGAAGCAAACTATCCAATTATAGATGCTTCTTTAGAGTTAGACATTCCAGAAGGAATTGAAGTAATAAAGAATCCAATATGGGAGCCTAACAATTTATTTTCAGTTTTTAAGAAAAAAGGAGCGAAAACCAGTGCAGGATTTTTAGATCCAAATCCTAGTTTTTTTGGGAAAGTCATGCAGTATGTTCGAGCGAATTATTTTATTCCTGATGCTCGTAAGTTTTGGATAAAACCTTCTGTGAAAAAACTAAAAAAGTACTTAGAAGAAAATAAAATTGATGCAATTATTACGACAGGTCCTCCACATACTTTACATTTGATAGGATTACAATTGAAAAGAGAATTGGGGGTAAAATGGATTGCAGATTTCCGTGATCCTTGGACAGATATAGATTATTTTCATCAATTACCATTAACCCAAAAATCCAAAGCAAAACATCATCAATTAGAGCAAGAGGTGCTTATAAATGCTGATGTAACTTTAGTAGTGGGTGAAACCATGAAAAAGAATTACGAAAAATTTTCAAACAATATTCACGTTATCACTAATGGCTATGATTCTGAAGAGCAAAAAGAAATGGAAGTGAAGCTTGATGAGAAATTTTCAACTACACATATAGGTTTGATGAATGCTGATAGGAATCCGAAAATAGTTTGGGAGGCATTGTCAGAATTATCTAAAGAAAATGCTGAATTTTCAGAAGATTTAGAAATAAAGTTGATAGGTAACATAGCGAATGAGGTAGAAGAGGAGTTAGCTAAGTATCAATTCAAAAACGTTACTAAAATAGCTTATGTACCGCATAGTGAAGTGCAAAAGCATCAAAAATCATCGCAAATTTTGTTGTTGGCGGTAAATAAAGTTCCGAGTGCAAAAGGAATTATAACAGGCAAAATTTTTGAATATTTACAAGCAAAACGTCCTATCTTAGCAGTTGGTCCTGAAGATGGTGATTTAGCCGAAATTTTAACTAAAACCAATGCAGGAACCATCGTTGATTTTGACGGTAAAGCTAAAATGAAGAAAGAAATCATGCAGCTGTATGTAGATTATAAAAAAGGGAATCTGCAAGTGGCTTCTAAAGATATAACACAATACCATCGAAAAAAATTGACTGAACAATTGTCTATCATACTTAAACAAGTCGTTAATTCTTGAAAAAAATAGTAACCATATTAGGTGCTCGTCCGCAGTTTGTAAAAGGAGCTGTGTTAAGTAGAGTGATTCAAAAACATAAGGAAGTTGAAGAAATAATAGTGCACACAGGCCAGCATTTTGATGCTAATATGAGCGCTGTTTTTTTTGAAGAAATGCAAATTCCGAAACCGAAATACAATCTAAACATCAACGGATTGAATCACGGAGCGATGACTGGGCAAATGTTAGAGAAAATTGAAGAGATTTTATTGATAGAAAAACCAGATGCTGTGGTTGTATATGGCGATACAAACTCTACATTAGCGGGAGCTTTGGCAGCTAAAAAACTACAGGTTAAAGTAGTGCATATTGAAGCCGGTTTACGTTCTTTTAACATGCAAATGCCTGAAGAAGTAAACCGAATTTTAACAGATAGAATAGCAAACTTGTTAAGTTGCCCAACAGAAATTGCTGTATCAAATTTAAAAAACGAAGGTTTTGACGGATTTGATATCCTAGTAGAAAAACACGGTGATATTATGAAAGATGCTGTAGAGTTTTACAGCAAAGTTTCCAAAGAAAAATCTACCATTATAAGTGATTTAAAATTAGCTAAAAACGAATTCGTACTAGCGACAATTCATCGACAAGAGAATACAGATGACAAAGAAAAACTAACGAATGTTTTTTCAGCTTTAGAAGAAATTAACAAAACAAAACAAGTGATACTTCCTTTGCATCCTAGAACAAAAAAAATGTTGGAGAAGTATCATTTACAGCCAAACATCACATTTATTGATCCTGTGGGTTATTTTTCAATGTTAGAATTATTGAAAAATTGTAGCATGGTAATTACAGATAGTGGAGGATTACAAAAAGAGGCTTTCTTCAATAAAAAGTTTTGTGTAATTGCTCGTGAAGAAACCGAATGGAAAGAGCTTGAAGAAAATAGATATGCCACGATCTCAGGTACAAATACTGAAACATTGGTAAACGATTTTAATCAGTTCTTAACTTTGGATAAAAGTTTTACAGAGGAACTCTACGGAAATAATGTGGGAGAGAAGATATATCAATCAATAAAAAAACTAATTCAATAATACTTTGGGAATCGTATTTAAACAATCGTTCAAAAACACGTTAATAATCTATTTAGGGTTTTTAATTGGAGGTATCAATACCGTAGTTTTATATACTCGTTTTTTAGGCGATGAATACTACGGGTTAGCAACCTACGTGTTTTCGGCGTCTAACTTAATCATGCCGATTACAGCCTTTGGTGTTCATTTTACGATTATCAAGTTTTTTTCAAGTTATACTTCAAAATCAGAGCAAGATAAATTTTTAAGCTCTGTAATATTTCTGCCGCTTTTAATCGCTATTCCCATAGGATATTTTTGGGATTACTTTCATAATTGGATTATGCATTATGTTGCTAAAAGTAATTCAAAAGAAAACCTAGTTATTGAAAGCTATACGATTTATATATACATAATAGCGGTTTGTACAGCTTATTTTGAAGTGTTTTACTCATGGGCTAGAGTGCAAATGCAATCTGTCTTCGGAAACGTTTTAAAAGAACTATATAACAGGGTTGCTGTAATGGTAATGCTATTTGCAGTGTTTTTTCAATTCATAACCAAAGAAGAGTTTCTTATTTATATGTCGCTAGCATATGTTTTAAGAACTTTTTTAATGATGATTTACGCATTTCGTTTGTACACACCAACATTTTCTTTTTCGTTACCGGATAACATAAAAGAAGTATTACGCTACACTTTTTATATCATCTTAGCAGGAAGTGCAGGAGCAATTATTTTAGATATTGACAAAGTAATGATTCCAGGTAAGGAGGGCTTTGAAAAAGCAGCTTATTATACCGTTGCCGTTTTTATAGGTTCTTTTATTGAAGCACCAAGTAGGGCAATGGGACAAATATTACAGCCTTTAACTTCTAAGGCACTTAATGAAAATAATCCTGTTGAGACAGAAAACTTATATAAGAAAAGTTCGATTAATCTTTTGTTAATAGGTGGTTTGTTTTATGTGTTAGTAAACTGTAATGTAGAAGAGTTGTTTAGACTTATGCCTAATAAAAATTATGCTGAAGGCGGTGCTTTGGTGGTATTATTAATATCATCAGCTAAGTTATTTTTAATGTCTTTAGGAAGCAACGGAGCAATTATAAGTAATTCTAAATTTTATCGTATTACATTACCAGTAGGAGTAGGAATGGCGTTATCGGTGTACTTTTTAAACGATTATTTTTATAATGGTTTAGGCATGGGAACTGAAGGATTGGCTTTGGCTACTTTAATTACAGTTGTAGTATTTAACACGTTTAAATTGTGGTTTGTTAAAGAGAAGTTTAACATGATGCCATTTACAAGTAAAACATTTTTAATGATCATAGTCATTTTAATTATGTTTTTAGGGTTTAACTTTTGGAACTTCTCAGTGCCTGAGTTTTCTGTTTTAGACTTCCCTATTCACCCGATAGTAAACATATTGCTAAAGAGTATCATTATTATAGCTGTTTACGGATTTGTAGTGGTGAAAATGTCTATTTCAGACCAAATTAATGATCTTGTAAAAAGGTACGTGAAATAATTTACGATTTTTTGTTTGTTAGCTAAGGTGAGTAACAGGTTTATATTGTTGAATTAAAACTGTTTATAAAAGAAAAAAAGACTTACACACACAAGAGGTAAGCCTTTTATTAAGGGGGAACGAAACAAATAATAAGGGGGAATTTGTCTCTGTGTCAAATATAGGGAAAATTAACAATACGATTGTTAACAAATGTTAAGAAAGTTTATTAACAATAAGTTTTTTCTTAATTCTACTAAGCTGTACAGGTGAAATGTTTAAAAAAGATGCAATATATCTTTGTGTAATCAAGTCATCTATATTCGGAATTCTTTCTTTCAAGGCTAAATATCTTTCTGTAGCAGTAAGGCTAGAAATTTTTAAAAGTATGTCTTCTGCTTTTACGTAGGCACTTTCTAATGTTTTAATATAAAACAAACTAAATTCATGATGCTTTAAAGTAAGTTTTATCAATTCATGAAAATTACCTTTATACCCTGTTACCTTTGTTAAAGCTTGGTAATTTACTTCAGACGGAATTTTTTGCATCATTGCAGAATTAGCCCCAGTAATATCACCCGAAGTAAAAAAAGCACGAGTTGTTTCCATACCATTATCATTTAATAAATAGGAACGCATGATTCCTGTTTTTACGATAAAAAAATTACTAGGATGTTCACCCACTTTTGTAAATATTTCATTAGGTTCTAGCTCTGTATAGGTAACTAATGACTCAAAAGTAGTTATTAGGTGATCAGGTAATTTTATATACGAATTAAGAAAATTCTTAACATCATCATTCATAATTAACAAGTTATATGCTGATAATAAGAAAACTAATATACTGAAAAAAAAATAAAGTAAGGATGCGAAAAACAGACCTAATTTTAAGGGGTATTAGGTCTGTTATATTTTAAGGGGTTGTAACTTGTTAATTACACTACAAATGTATGACGGTTTTAAATTTTGAGCATTAACATATGTTAATAAATGGAATTTTTTCTGATTCTACTCAACTGTACTGGAGTAATATTCAAATAAGAAGCAATATGGTATTGATTAATTAAATTATCTATACCAGGGTAATTTTCTTGTAGTTTTTTGTATCTCTGAGTGGCATCTAGCATTTGTAGTTCTAGAATTTTTCCTTCTTCTCTTATATAAACATTTTGCAATATCTTGTAATGAAAAATTGATATTTCATGGTATTGCAACGATAGGTTGTAAAAATCTTTATAGTTAAATTCTAAGACTTCACAATCGGTTAAACACTCGTAAATTAATGTTGAAGGTTCATTTTTTATAAGAGCTCCTAAATTACCAGAAGTACTAATAGGAGTGTATATAGTTTTGGTATGTTCTTTGTTTTTTTCAACACTATAAGAACGTATAACACCAGTTTTTAAAATGTATGCATTCACAGGTGTCTGATTTAATGATACTAACTCGTAGTTTTTAGGGAATTTTTTAATTGTTAAAAGGTTGAAAATTCTTTCTAAACCATCTTCTGATAAAGGATGGAAACTAAGTGCAAATTCTTTAAAAAAGTCCATACGAAGATGTAAATGTTGAGATTATCTCAAATCTACATCAATTTTTTCTAAAAAGCTAATCGTATTTGGCCCTTCCATAAAAAGTAAATCTAAAATGGATAAATCAGGAATAAACCCGTGTTTGTCATCAAAAATTTGAATGTAGGTATCCATTTCTATTTCGATACCTTTTTTTGCAATGGCTAAATCTCTATAATCTGTGCTGTTCGGAGTTAACTCATAACTCGATGTTTTAGCAAAGTTTTGCTCCATTTGTAAAGCATCTGTTACAAATAGATGGGTATCGATGTTTAAGTCTTGTAAAAACGTATATTTTTTATTGAAGATTTTTAATAAATCTTCTTCAAAAAATTCAAAAAAAGGAGAAGAACGATATGCAGATTGTAACGATTTATAGTGTTGTTGTTGCCACGGAAAATCATTTTCTACTAAAGTATCTTTAGTCTTTTTTCTCCCTTCAGTTGCATTGTGTTTTACAGGAATATTTAAAGCCAATTTACCATTAGCTCCATAAATATAACATCGATTACGATAGGTTTGCTTTTGATAATTGTCTTCTAATTCAAAAGTAACTGATTCTGCTTGGTATATCGCTGCGTACTGAGAAATAGGAGCGAAGTAAGTAGGAATAAAAAGTGACATTACGCTTTCTTCTTTTTACTTTTTCTAAAACTATATACAGTGTAACCTCCAATTAATAGTAGTACTAACCATAAATAAGATACAGGTTTACCACTACCTCCAACAGTTGTAAACATTCTATCCCAACGAATAGAGTTTAGTTTTGCAACAAAATTAGGAGCATTAGCATCCCAACTTAACCAAATCATTACAGGTTTTCCTACTACATGGTCAAAAGGTACATAACCCCAGTTTCTCGCATCTAAAGAACGTTGACGGTTGTCACCCATCATCCAGTAATAATCTTGTTTAAAAGTGTAGTTTTTAGCTTTTTTTCCGTTGATATACACATTGTCACCTATAAAAGTAAGGTTGTTGTTTTCGTATCTTCGGATGATTTGCTCGTAAAACGGAATTGTTTTAGCATTTAGCTCTACGGTAACTCCTTTTTTAGGAATGTAGATAGGACCAAAATTATCAGAAGACCAAGCATATCTTGGATCATGAGGAAAAACAGATTCATCATAAAATCCTTTAGGCGTTAAGTATTTTTCAATGCTTTTAACAATAGGGTTTTTGGCAACCAAAGCAGCTTCGTCATCTGTTAAATTTAGATAATACTTGCCATCGTTGGTTGTTCCTCCTTCTCTAATATTGTATCTAGAAAGAGCTCCTTGACTAAATTTTTCTCCGTTGGTGTCAACTATAAAATGCCATTGCGGTTTAGCTCTGTCGGGTAATACAGTTCTTTCTCCATTGATAAAAACATATCCATCACGTACTTCTAGGCTATCACCAGGAATTCCTACAGCACGTTTTACATAGTTTGTACGTTTGTCAATTGGTTTATAGGTAAAATTACCTGAGTTGTCTCCCCACATCGTAGCTAGCGAGTCTGAAGGCCAGCTGAAAACAACAATATCGTTACGCTTAATTTTTTGGAAACCAGGCAAACGCATGTATGGTAATGATAGTTTGTTTAATAAACCATCTTTGTTTTTATCGTCAGATAAAAATGATTTTGTTCCTAATACAGGAATGGTATCATGTGCCATTGGTGCAGCAACAGTAGTCATAGGTACGCGAGCACCGTAATGAAACTTGCTAACAAATAAATAATCACCTACTAACAATGTTTTTTCTAACGAAGAAGTAGGAATAGTGTATGGCTGCATAAAATAAGTATGCACTAAAGTAGCGGCTATAATAGCGAAAGCAATAGAACTTATCCATTCACCTAAAGGAGACCTTGGTTTTAAGCTTCTGTTTTCAATGTATTTTGCATCTGTAAAATAATTGATGTAATAAATATATAAGCCTAAAGTAAGAACAGCTAAAATAGTATCTGGTTTTTTGTTGAAGCCAAAACTTCTACAAGTTTCAATCCATACTATTGGAAACATAAGTAGGTTTACAATAGGAACGAATAATAAAATCACCCACCATTTAGGGCGATTAATAATTTGCATTAGTACTATGGCGTTGTATACAGGTACAGCAGCCTCCCAAGCTTTTTTACCAGCTCGTGTGTATAGCTTCCAAGTACCTAAAAAATGAACAACTTGTATGAATAAGAAGAATAAAAACCATTCAGTAAATGTCATAATCTGTATATTTTGTTTTCCTTTTCAGGAATGTAATTCTAAGCTTATTTGTGCTTTTTAGCTGCTTATTGTTACGGTATTAACCTAAGTTTAACACATCTCTCATGGTGTAAATACCTGTTTTGTTATGTAACCATTCAGCGGCAATAACGGCTCCTAAAGCAAAACCTTGTCGGTTGTGTGCTGTGTGTTTTATGTCAATTGTATCTACTTCAGAACTATAAGTTACAGTGTGAGTACCTGGTACATCTGGAGTTCTAACAGCTGTAATAGGAATATTTTCTTCGGAAGTTTTTTCGTCTAACTCCCAAGCTTTTTTATTGGTGTTTTCAATAATTCCTTCAGCTAAAGTAATAGCAGTACCACTTGGAGCGTCTAATTTTTGTGTGTGATGAATTTCTTCGATAGCAATATTGTATTGCTCAAGCGTACTCATCATCTTAGCCAGTTGCTTATTTAACTCAAAAAAAACATTCACTCCTAAACTAAAGTTTGAAGCATAGATAAAAGCACCACCTTTTTCGTTGCATAAATCAACAATTTCATTGTATTTATCTAACCAGCCAGTAGTTCCTGAAACTACAGGGATGTTATTGTTAATACAGTTGCTGATATTGCTATAAGCAGAAGCAGGTACACTAAAATCAATAGCTACATCAGCTTCGTTAATATCATAAGTGTTTTCTCCTGTAGATTTAATAACGATCTCGTGTCCTCTCTGTAAAGCAATCTTTTCGATTTCTTTACCCATTCTACCATAACCAAGTAAGGCTATTTTCATTTTAAAAAGAATATTTTAGTGTTAAACCAACTTTTGGCGCTTCAATAAATAAGGGGTCTGGAGTTATTACAGGTCTTACAGATAAGCTGTCATCGGTATCAAATTGTAATAAGTGTGCGTTTACACTGGCTTCTACAATTTGCAAAACGTATAAAAGTACCCCAGTTAATAATGATAAGTCTCTGTTTTTACGTAAGGTTTTTTGAGCAGATTCTAATCCAGCTGTTGAAATAAATGGATTTCCGTCCTTACCATTGAATTCATCAGATAACCCTTGACTTCTAAGTTTAAAAGCTGTTCTGTATCGATCGTATTGATCGCTATTGTCTAAATAAAAATAGACACTTGTACCCATAGCAGCCCAAACTATTGGAGCTTTCCAATATTTTTTATTGTATATCTGTCCACCTCCTGGAAAAATAGCAGAATAAAATGCTGCTTTAGATGGAGAAAGTGGGTTGTATTTGTCGCTTGATAACTGAAGTTGTTTAGCTCTTACAGCAATAGAATCTTTTTGAGCAAAAGTATTTTGAAACAAAAAAAGACTAAAAAAAGCGAATATGATTACACGTATGTTCAATTACTTTAATAAGTTTTTAATACGGTTAAAGTCTTCTTCTGAGTGAAAAGGAATAGATATTTTTCCTTTACCACGATTGTTAACAGTTACATCAATTTTATGCCCGAAATAATCGCTGATATCTTTTACACTATCAGAAATATAATTAGGTAAAACTTTCTTTTTAGCGGCTTTAGCAACAGTACCCGCTTTTAAGTTTTTAACCAATTCTTCAGTTTGACGAACAGATAGTTTGTCGCGAACAATTTTTTCGTAAATATTTAACTGATCTGTAGTGCTATCAACATTAATCAATGCACGACCATGACCCATTGAAATAAATCCGTCACGCATTCCTGTTTGAATAATCGGATCTAACTTTAATAAACGTAAGTAGTTGGTAACTGTTGAACGTTTTTTTCCTACACGTGTACTCAACTCTTCTTGTGTTAATTGAATTTCATCAATTAAACGTTGATACGAAAGAGCAACTTCAATAGGGTCTAAGTTTTTACGTTGGATGTTTTCTACCAACGCCATTTCTAACATTTCCTGATCGTTGGCTAAACGAATGTATGCAGGAACTGTTTTATTTCCAATAAGTTTAGAGGCTCTAAAACGACGCTCTCCTGAAACTAACTGGAACTTATCGCTCGATAATTTACGAACAGTAATAGGTTGAATTACCCCTAATTCTTTAATAGAACTAGCTAATTCACGCAAAGCTTCTTCATCAAAATAAGTTCTAGGTTGGTATGGGTTTACTTCAATCGAGTTGATGTCGATTTCAATAATATTTCCAACTAATTTATCTGCGTTTTTATCTTCTGCTGAATTTACTTCCGCAGTTTCTTTTAATAAAGCGGATAAACCTCTACCTAAAGCTTGTTTTTTCGTTGCTTTTGCCATGTATCTTTATTATGCGTTTTTAGTTAAAATTTCGTTCGCCAAATTTAAGTAATTTACGGCACCTTTAGAGGTTGCATCGTATGAAATTATACTTTCTCCGTAACTAGGTGCTTCACTTAAACGGGTATTTCGGTGGACTATTGTTTCAAAAACCATAGAGCTGAAGTGTTTACGAACTTCATCAACTACTTGATTAGACAAACGTAAACGAGAATCGAACATAGTTAATAACAAACCTTCAATTTCTAAATCAGGATTGTGAATTTTTTGAACGCTTTTAATGGTGTTTAATAATTTACCTAAACCTTCTAAAGCAAAATATTCACACTGAATAGGAATTACAACAGAATCTGCCGCTACAAGTGAGTTTAAGGTAATTAAACCTAAAGAAGGAGCACAATCTATTAAAATATAATCGTAATCATCTTTAATATCTTCTAAGGCTTTTTTAAGCATGTATTCACGCTCTTGCTTGTCAACTAATTCAATTTCAATAGCTACTAAATCAATATGAGCAGGAATTAAATCGACGTTAGGAGATTCTGTTTTTAAAATTGTGTCTTTTGCCGGAATTGTATGTTCTAAAACTTGATACGTTCCAATTTCTACACTTTCAACATCTATACCTAAACCAGAAGTAGCATTTGCTTGGGGATCAGCATCAATTAATAATACTTTTTTTTCTAAAACACCTAAAGCCGCAGCTAAGTTTACAGATGTAGTAGTTTTACCTACGCCACCTTTTTGATTTGCAATTGCAATAATTCTACCCATTATTATTTATAAAGTTTGAAAGAGGTAAATTTACAATTATTTATCGTTTTTGAAAGTGAAAGGTGTTATAAAAAACAAAAAAGCCACAGGTGTTGATACTGTGGCTTTTATAATATTGTGAGTTGGTTTTTTCTACCCGTTTAACATTACCGGCATCACTAACATAGTAACTTGTTCACCTTCTTCAGTACCGTCAATTGGAGTTAAAATTCCTGCTCTATTAGGTAAACTCATTTCTATTAAAACATCGTTAGAGTTTAAGTTGTTTAACATTTCGCTTAAAAAACGAGAGTTAAACCCGATTTGCATATCATCTCCTTGGTAATCACAATGTAAACGCTCATCAGCTTTGTTTGAGTAGTCTAAATCTTCCGCAGAAATATTTAGCTCAGTTCCTGCCATTTTTAAACGAATTTGATGTGTTGTTTTACTAGAGAAAATAGAAACACGACGAACAGAGTTTAAGAAAGAAGCTCTGTCAACTGTTAATTTATTAGGATTCTCTTTTGGAATTACAGCTTCGTAATTAGGATATTTCCCGTCAATTAAACGACAGATCAATACTACGTTGTCAAAAGTGAACTTAGCATTGGTGTCATTATATTCAATAGTAACATTATTTTCAGAACCTCCTAAAATCCCTTTTAATAAGTTTAAAGGTTTTTTAGGCATAATGAATTCTGCTGATTTTTCAGCGGTAATGTCTGTACGTGTATATTTTACTAATTTATGAGCATCTGTAGCTACAAATGTTAATTCTTTAGAGTTGAACTGGAAAAATACACCGCTCATTACAGGACGTAAATCATCATTTCCTGCCGCAAAAATAGTTTTAGAAATAGCAGTTGCTAAAATATGTGATGGAATTTCAGTACTGCTTGGTGAAGGTAATTCCACAGCTTTAGGGAATTCGTCTCCACTAAAATAAGCCATGTCATACTTACCTTGCTCAGAAATAATTTCAATAGTACTATCGCTTTCTACTTTAAAAGTAAGTGGTTGCTCAGGAAATGTTTTTAAAGTATCTAACAATAAACGAGCGTTAATAGCAATGGCTCCAGTATCTGTACTTTCAACATCAATAACTGAAGACATGGTTGTTTCAAGATCAGATGCAGATACTTTTAATTCGTTTTCAGATAGTTCAAATAAAAAATTATCTAAAATTGGTAATGTGTTATTGCTGTTTATAACTCCTCCTAAAACTTGTAGCTGTTTTAATAACTGTGAGCTAGATACGATAAATTTCATTGAATAGTTTTTCTATTTATTAGACTTACAAATATATTTTAATTATATGATTATAAAAATTATTTTTTTAACCAGATATTAACCTTAGTTAAACTGATAATTTAACTGAATAGTTCCGTAAAAATTCCCTTTTGGAACTCGAGCGCTTTTCAGTTTTTTGGTGTGATAATTCATAGCATATCCAAAATTAAAACGGTTGCTGGTAAAACGTATTCCAAATTCGGTAGTGAATACAAAAGGTTGAATGTCAAAAGTAACAGGGCTTCCATGAGCTAAAAAACTTCCTTCTATGGTTGCGTCATACGCTGCATAACGAATCATAGGATTGATGTATAAAAAAACTTCCGCGTTGTTATGAAATTGGGTGTTTTGGTTGTTTAAATTCCCGTTAAAAGCAATAGAATTTAAAATGCTTTCTAAAGGTTTAAAGCCAATACGAGTGTACAAACCGGTTGATAAATCGGTGTAAACAGTGCCAATTCTGGCGGTATTCTTCCAGTTAAGATCAAAAAAGTTGTCTTTAGCTAGTTTTTTAATGTATTCTGTTTTTAAGTTAAGGGCAAAAGCGTCTTTTATTTGATATTTCCAACCAGTAGCTTTTTTAAATCCGTAAATATCATGGATAAAATCTTGCAGTTCTTCACTAAAAGCAGAAGAGCCAATACTACCAACCTGTACAGATGTTTTTAGTATTGATTCTTTTTTGAAGAAATAATTAATGCCAAAGCTTCCGTAGAGATACCCAGCAAAAGGTCGGTCGTGTTCTTCTACAGTTTCAACAATGGCCTTAAAAGGTGTATACATGTGGTGTCCAAGCTGAATTTCGTAGCTTTTTTTTTCAATATTTTGAAATTGTTTTTCACTAAGATAACGATACGTTAAAAATACACCGTTTGTATAGTATCTGTCATAGTAAGTTGAAGTGTATAAGTCGTTGTCGTTTAAGAAACTGAACTCTTTAGCGTATTTTCGTTGCGAGAAGATAGTAAGTGAAAATAAGATGAATAAAAGTGCTATGTTTTTTTTCATAGCTGTAAATATCGTATTATTTTAGCACAACCTAGGTTAAATTATTAAGAAGAATAATTAGTGGTTTTATGAGTAAAGAATCTGTATTAACTATTGAAGATTTTGAAAGTGTTTCTACCAACGAAGAACTTTTAGCTAAGATTAGAAAAAAAGGAATTTCTATAGCGAAAGTTCAAGTGAAGTTAGATTATGAAGAAGAGTTAAAGAAACTTCAAATTGAGTTAGTAAAACTTCAGCAATGGATTGCGAAGAAGAATAAAAGAGTGGCTGTGATTTTTGAAGGTAGAGATGCGGCAGGAAAAGGAGGAAGCATACGTAGATTTATGGAACACTTAAATCCTCGTTCTACGCGTTTAGTTGCCTTAAATAAACCGACTGAAGTTGAAAAAGGTCAGTGGTATTTTCAACGATATATAAAAGAATTACCAAATCCAGGAGAGATTGTTTTTTTTGATAGAAGTTGGTATAACAGAGCTGTTGTTGAGCCTGTAATGGGATTTTGTACTGATAATCAGTATAAAAACTTTTTAGTGCAAGTTCCTGAGTTTGAGCACATGTTGTATGAAGATGGAGTGGTGGTTATTAAGTTTTGGTTGTCTATTTCAAAAGATGAACAGTTGCGTAGATTTAATTCGAGAAATGATAATCCGTTAAAGCGTTGGAAATTTAGTCCAGTAGATAAAAGAGGTCAAGAGCTTTGGGATGAGTATACTTTTTATAAAGATGAAATGTTTAGTAGAACACATACTGCGTACAGCCCTTGGATTGTTGTTAAAACAAATGATAAAAAAGAGGCAAGGGTAGAGTGTATGCGTCATGTGTTAACTCAGTTTAATTATGATGGAAAAGAGGAAGCGCAAACCATTTTAACGCCAGATCCTAATGTAGTAATGCGTTATTATCGTTCAGTAAAACAGTTAGATTAAGAATGAGAAAATTAACTCAAAGAGACGTAAATAAATTAAACAGTACAAGAGGTTTAAAAGCATTATTGTCAAAACCTTTTAATATAGAAAAGTCAATTCGTTATGTTGATTATGAGCGAAAGCTGAAAAAATTACAAGTAGAATTAATTCGTTTACAAGCATGGTCTATTAAAGAAAATGAACGAATTATAGTAATTTTTGAAGGTCGTGATGCAGCTGGAAAAGGTGGGGCAATTCGTAGAATTACCGAACGTATTAATCCGCGTCACATGCGAATTGTAGCTTTACCGAAACCTAATGAAGATCAAAAAACACAATGGTATTTTCAACGCTATGTAGAGCAGTTTCCAAAAGCAGGAGAAATATTATTTTTTGATCGTAGTTGGTATAATAGAGCTGTGGTAGAACCTGTAAATGGGTTTTGTACTCAAGAAGAATATCAAATCTTTATGAATCAAGTAAATGATTTTGAGCGTATGATTTTAGAATCAGGTATTCGTTTGGTGAAAATTTACATGTCTATTACCAAAAAAGAGCAAGCAAAACGATTTAATGATATTAAAAACGACCCGTTAAAACAATGGAAAATGACGCCTGTTGACGAAAAAGCGCAAGAGTTATGGGATGATTATACTGAATACAAAAAAGCGATGTTTTCTAAAACGAACACAGCAATTTCTCCTTGGAAAGTTATTCGTGCGAACAGAAAAACAGCAGCTCGTATAAATGTAATCAATCACATTTTAAAAAGTATTCCTTACGATAAAAATTTAGAGGTATAACTGAGGAAGTCTGTCTTTAACTTCTTCAAAAATAAAATACAGCTCACCAGCAATTTGTTTACTTGTCTGCAAGTAAGTTTCTTCGGTTAGGTCTGTATTGTCAGAAGTTTTTGGGTCTTTGTAAGGTAAATGAAAACGCTCAAGAGCATCAGGAATAAACGGACAGTCTTTGTCGGCACTGTTGCAAGTCGTTATCGCTATAAAAGGATAGCTATTTTGAGGGTGATCAAAAACTTTAGAAAAGCCTAGAATAGATTTTTTAGTTCCTTCAAAAGTTACTAAATATCTAGGGTTTTGGTGCGAAAAATCAACCACTTTAAAAATAAAACCTGTTTTTTGTAAACATTTTACAGTGTTTCTATGAAAAGAAGTGGTTTCTGTACCTCCTGAGTAAGTGAATATATTTTTTAAGTTAAAATATTCAATAGCAAAAAAACTCCACACCTGCGCTAACTGACTTCTGCGTGAGTTGTGAGTGCAAATAAAGTTTAAATTTATTTTTTCTCTGTCAAGATATTCGTCGAAGATAGCGTCTGATATTGCAAGCAATAAATTTTTACGCTCATCGGTAAGCATCATTTCTTTTCTAGCCTCTTCAAAGAAAACTTTTGTATTGATATTTTTGGTGTTTATCATTTATTTGCAGTTCTTTTGCAGTGTGTAATAATTAGTGCAAAAATACAAGCTAAAGTCCTTTTAGCTAATTAAATAAAGGTTAAGGATGTGTTTAGAAATCGGTAATAAAGTAGCTGTAATTGATGCTGATATTAGAGGATTCGTAACAAAAATTACTAATGAAGAAGTTTTTGTTAAAGATGCTGATGGAATGGAGTACCGTTTTTTTAAAAATGAATTGGTAAAGATTGAAGTTGATCAAAATGAATTAAGTAAGTATTCAGATATTAACAACCCGATGTTAAAGGCGAAAACTCAATCTAAAAAAACGTCTAAAAAATCCCTTTTTGTAAAAGATAGAAATGAAATCGTGATGGAAGTTGATTTACATGCCGAAAAGCTTGTAAAATCAACAAGAGGAATGGATAATTTTGATATTTTATCGCTTCAATTAGATATAGCAAAACAAAAACTAGAGTACTGTATCTCAAAAAAAATATCAAAACTAGTGTTGATACATGGTGTGGGTGATGGTGTGTTAAAAACAGAACTTCAGTATTTATTAAATAATTATCGGGTGAAATATTACGATGCTTCTTATCAAAAATACGGACAAGGAGCAACCGAGGTGTACGTATATCAGAATTAAATAGGTAAGTTGTAAAATTTATTTGTTTAAAGGTTTAATTGTTTAGGGGTTTCTAGATGTTAAACTAAAAAGGTGAGTGTTAGTAATCTTGTTTTTTTAAATCTAAAATTCCAAATATCTAACCATCTAATAATCTAGCAATCCAAAAATCTAACTATCTAATATAAAACTTTACTTTTGTGGTATGAATTCAGTGTATTTAGATAATGCGGCTACCACGCCTATGTTGCCAGAGGTAGTAAGTGTAATGCAAGAATCGATGCTTGCTAATTTCGGAAATCCGTCTTCAACTCATCAATACGGAAGAAAGGCAAAAGCAGCTGTAGAAACAGCGAGAAAAAACATAGCAAAACATTTTAATGTATCTGCAAGTGAAATCATTTTTACCGCAGGCGGAACAGAAGCAGATAATTTAATCTTACAAAATGCAGTAATGCATTTAGGAGTAAAAAGAATTATCACCTCTAAGTTAGAACATCATGCTGTTTTAAACACCGTACAGTTTTTAGAAAAAAAACATAAAATAACTGTAGATTATGTTAGGGTAAATGAAAACGGAGCTGTTGTATTGGATAGTTTGGGGGAAGCTTTAAAAAAGTCAAACGAAAAAACCTTAGTGAGTTTGATGTATGTGAATAATGAAATTGGTAATATTTTACCAATTGAAGAGGTGGCAAACATGTGTAAAGAACACGATGCTTACTTTCATTCAGATACAGTACAAGCTATCGGACATTATCCAATAGATTTACAAAAAACTCCGGTTGATTTTATCGCGGCTAGCGCACATAAATTTCACGGTCCTAAAGGGGTTGGTTTTGCTTATGTTAAAAAAGGAATAGCAATTCAACCTATGTTTTTTGGAGGAGAACAAGAAAAAGGAGCGAGGTCTAGTACCGAAAATGTTCACGCTATAATAGGTATGGATAAAGCATTGCATATTGCTTTTGAAAACCTGATAGCAGATGAAACTCATATTAAAGAGTTGAAAAATTACTTTGTAAAAAAAGTAAAAGAACTGGTGCCAAATGCAGAAATAAATGGAGAGCCAGCCGATGAAACAAGTTATACTATTGTAAATGTACGATTTCCTGTTCAAGATAAAATGCTACTGTTTAATTTAGATTTATCAGGAGTAGCAGTATCAGGAGGAAGTGCTTGTCAAAGCGGTAGTAATAAAGGTTCACACGTGTTAAGTGCTTTTTTAAATGTAGAAGAAGTACAAAAAGCTTCTGTACGATTTTCTTTCAGTAAGTTAAATACGATTACAGAAATTGACTACGTACTAAATCAGTTAAAAAAGACTTTAAAATTATAAATAAGTCTTTTAAGGTGTTTTAAAAGAGTTTTTGTTGTTTATGGTGTTGTTGGGTTAGATGTGAAATAAAACTTCTTAAAACATTTTTTATAAAGCCGTTTTTTATAAGTTTTTGTAATAGTTTAGGTTTTGTATATTTTTTTTAACTATAATGTGACTTAAACTGTTAATTTTACATCTAATATTTTAGTGAGAGTAAAAAAAGTTTATTTTTGCACACTATTAAAATAGAAGTCCCCCACAAGAAAAAAAGTTGTAGAACAGCAACTTAGTTTTTTTGTGTGGGATTTTTTTATGCCCACCTATTGTATTGAAACGATTGCCTAAGCTAAAAGCTTGGGTTTTAAAATATATAGTTGTTTGTTATAAAAAACGAGAAATGAAAGAAAATTACGTAGAAAGGACTAAAAAAATATTTAAGCATTTTTTTGTGACAATTTTAATGTTTATTGTCAGTTTTAGAGCTTTTTCACAGGCTACAATTACCCCAAACCCTACTGCTGCTCAAATAGCAACAGAATTACAATCGGCGGGAGTAATCATAACAAACCCTGTAATTACTAGAGGTGCAACAAATCAAATAGCTCTTTTTACAAATGGAATAGCAGGGGCAGGTTTAGAAGTAGATAGAGGAATTGCCTTTACAACATCTAATGTTAATGGGGTTTTTGTTACAAATAATGAAACAGGGCTGTCTGTAAATGCTTCAGGAACAAATTATTCAGATGCTGATTTAACAGCTATAGATGTTGCAGCAACTAGAGATGTAGTTGTTTTTGAATTTGATTTTAGAGCATTGCCAAATTATACAGGAGTTCTTTTAGAGTATCAATTTGGTTCAGAAGAATACCCAGATTTTGTAGGGTCTCCTTATAATGATGTTTTTGGTTTTTTCGTGACAGCCCCATTAGGATTAGATTCAACAATACCAGATATGGCACCAGGAGCAAACTTAGCACAGGTACCCGGTACTACAAACCCAGTAGCAATTAATAACATAAATGCAGGTTTTAGAGGGTATTATGGAGGTGGAGCAAACTATCCCGGTATTACTCCTGATTTGTCGAAAGGTGCATTATATATTAATAATGGACATGTTTTAGATAATGATGCTGACCCAAATAATGCAGGTCCTTTTAACACCAATCCTGGAGCCACTCCTATTGGTGTAGAGTTTAATGGTATTACTAAAAAACTAACAGCAAATATAAATTTGACACCAGGTATAACATACCATATGAAAATAGCTATAGCTGATGTTGCTGATTCAAGTTATGACTCAGGTGTATTTATTACAAAAGTTGGAGGTGTGCCTATTATAGTTGCAGAAGATGATTTTGGAGAAATAGTAAGTACAAATGGGGGAGTAGCTATAGCAAATGTGTTAACAAATGATACCGTAGCAGCTAATAGTAATCCTTCGTTATCAAGTGTTGAGTTGTCTGAAATTAGTTCAGGTAACCCAGGTATTACATTAAATACTAATACCGGAGAAATTAATGTTGCTCCTGGTGTGCCAGCAGGTGTATATGATTTAGTATATAGTTTATGTCAACCTTCAACAAATTGTGATACAGCTATAGTAACAGTAACAGTTTTAGCAGATAGTGATGGAGATAATGTTGCAGATAGAGATGATTTGGATGATGATAATGATGGAATTTTAGATGTAAATGAAGGTTTGTGTACACCTTCACAATCAGGTTTATGGACAGTTTCTGGAACTACAGCAACTTATGATTATGGAAATGGAGTTATAGCGAGAGTTACAACTACGGATGCAGATAGCTTTACTAATGATAGTTTCAATAATCAATCCTTTTGGTCTGAAACTCTTGGAGGAGATACCTCTTTAGCTGGTATTTTTGATTTTGGAACAAGTTTAACAGTGAGTTTTGAAGATTCATTAGGAAATCCTGTTGAAGTAAAAAATCCAACCATACACTTAGATAGAATAGGTGGTTTATTAGGTTCTGGCGAGCAATATTCAGCCCTTGTAACATTACAAGGAGGGCTCACTTGGTCTAAATTAGCAGGGACATCAGATTTTTCTGTAACATCAAATACAGTAACAGACAAAGGTGCTGGGGTACCAGGTTCTGGATGGGATGGAGATAGTACGGCTAACGATGTTGACGGAACTGCTGCAGGATCGTTAAAAATTTATGGTACAATTTCTACATTTACTTTGAGTTTTTCTCAAAACTATGGAGGGAGTGCAGATGGAATAGAGTTAATATTATTTGCATGTGAAAATTTAGATACAGATTTTGATGGTATTCCAGATTATTTAGATACAGATTCGGATAATGATGGTTGTTTTGATGCTATTGAAGGAGATGAAGATGTTCTTACTTCTCACTTAAATCCTGATGGTAGTATTAATTTCGCTGCTAATGGTGGAGTTGATGCAAATGGAGTTCCGAATTTAGTAAATGCTTCGGGTGCAGCTGATGGAGGGAATAATACACAAGGGCAAGGAAATACTACAGCAGTTGTTACTTCAGCTCAAATAGTTATAAATACTGATTTAGCAGTCAATACACCTCTTTGTGCAGGTGAAACAGCCAATTTTACATTTACAGCCACAGGAAGTGATGGTTCAGGTATAGGTTGGACGTACCAGTTACAAAAACAAAATGGAAGTAACTGGGATAGTATAGGAAGTTCAGGGACTCTAGTAAATAATACGTCAGAATCCAAGACAGTTACAATAACCAATGTCCAAGTTTCAGGCTCTGGTACCTATAGAGTTTTATTTACTCATCCTAACAATTCATGTGAACAAGTATCACAATCTGTTAGTTTAATAGTAAATGAGTTGCCAACTCCTATTGATACCCCATTAACAATTTGCCCTAGTGAAACAAGTACTGATTTAACAGTGAATGATAGTACAGTATTAGATGGAGAAACTGGTACGGTAACTTGGTATGATGGGGAACCGGGTAATGGAGGAACTGTTATAGGGAGTCCAACAACAGCAAACTTAAATACCATTACAGATTTATGGGTTCAAGTTAGTTTGTCTAGTAATGGATGTACAGCCAATGTTGATATAACAACAAATAATGATACAACAGATCCAACAGCGAGCAATCCAGCAGCAGTTAATGTTCAGTGTTCATCAGATGTACCAGCAGCAGATATCACTGTAGTAACAGACGAGGCCGATAACTGTGGAACGCCAACAGTAGCGCACGTAAGTGATGTAAGTGATGGCGGATCAAATCCAGAAGTAATCACCAGAACATATAGTGTTACCGATGCAGCAGGAAATAGCATCAATGTAACCCAGACGATCACGGTAAATGATACAACAGATCCAACAGCGAGCAATCCAGCAGCAGTTAATGTTCAGTGTTCATCAGATGTACCAGCAGCAGATATCACTGTAGTAACAGACGAGGCCGATAACTGTGGAACGCCAACAGTAGCGCACGTAAGTGATGTAAGTGATGGCGGATCAAATCCAGAAGTAATCACCAGAACATATAGTGTTACCGATGCAGCAGGAAATAGCATCAATGTAACCCAGACGATCACGGTAAATGATACAACAGATCCAACAGCGAGCAATCCAGCAGCAGTTAATGTTCAGTGTTCATCAGATGTACCAGCAGCAGATATCACTGTAGTAACAGACGAGGCCGATAACTGTGGAACGCCAACAGTAGCGCACGTAAGTGATGTAAGTGATGGCGGATCAAATCCAGAAGTAATCACCAGAACATATAGTGTTACCGATGCAGCAGGAAATAGCATCAATGTAACCCAGACGATCACGGTAAATGATACAACAGATCCAACAGCGAGCAATCCAGCAGCAGTTAATGTTCAGTGTTCATCAGATGTACCAGCAGCAGATATCACTGTAGTAACAGACGAGGCCGATAACTGTGGAACGCCAACAGTAGCGCACGTAAGTGATGTAAGTGATGGCGGATCAAATCCAGAAGTAATCACCAGAACATATAGTGTTACCGATGCAGCAGGAAATAGCATCAATGTAACCCAGACGATCACGGTAAATGATACAACAGATCCAACAGCGAGCAATCCAGCAGCAGTTAATGTTCAGTGTTCATCAGATGTACCAGCAGCAGATATCACTGTAGTAACAGACGAGGCCGATAACTGTGGAACGCCAACAGTAGCGCACGTAAGTGATGTAAGTGATGGCGGATCAAATCCAGAAGTAATCACCAGAACATATAGTGTTACCGATGCAGCAGGAAATAGCATCAATGTAACCCAGACGATCACGGTAAATGATACAACAGATCCAACAGCGAGCAATCCAGCAGCAGTTAATGTTCAGTGTTCATCAGATGTACCAGCAGCAGATATCACTGTAGTAACAGACGAGGCCGATAACTGTGGAACGCCAACAGTAGCGCACGTAAGTGATGTAAGTGATGGCGGATCAAATCCAGAAGTAATCACCAGAACATATAGTGTTACCGATGCAGCAGGAAATAGCATCAATGTAACCCAGACGATCACGGTAAATGATACAACAGATCCAACAGCGAGCAATCCAGCAGCAGTTAATGTTCAGTGTTCATCAGATGTACCAGCAGCAGATATCACTGTAGTAACAGACGAGGCCGATAACTGTGGAACGCCAACAGTAGCGCACGTAAGTGATGTAAGTGATGGCGGATCAAATCCAGAAGTAATCACCAGAACATATAGTGTTACCGATGCAGCAGGAAATAGCATCAATGTAACCCAGACGATCACGGTAAATGATACAACAGATCCAACAGCGAGCAATCCAGCAGCAGTTAATGTTCAGTGTTCATCAGATGTACCAGCAGCAGATATCACTGTAGTAACAGACGAGGCCGATAACTGTGGAACGCCAACAGTAGCGCACGTAAGTGATGTAAGTGATGGCGGATCAAATCCAGAAGTAATCACCAGAACATATAGTGTTACCGATGCAGCAGGAAATAGCATCAATGTAACCCAGACGATCACGGTAAATGATACAACAGATCCAACAGCGAGCAATCCAGCAGCAGTTAATGTTCAGTGTTCATCAGATGTACCAGCAGCAGATATCACTGTAGTAACAGACGAGGCCGATAACTGTGGAACGCCAACAGTAGCGCACGTAAGTGATGTAAGTGATGGCGGATCAAATCCAGAAGTAATCACCAGAACATATAGTGTTACCGATGCAGCAGGAAATAGCATCAATGTAACCCAGACGATCACGGTAAATGATACAACAGATCCAACAGCGAGCAATCCAGCAGCAGTTAATGTTCAGTGTTCATCAGATGTACCAGCAGCAGATATCACTGTAGTAACAGACGAGGCCGATAACTGTGGAACGCCAACAGTAGCGCACGTAAGTGATGTAAGTGATGGCGGATCAAATCCAGAAGTAATCACCAGAACATATAGTGTTACCGATGCAGCAGGAAATAGCATCAATGTAACCCAGACGATCACGGTAAATGATACAACAGATCCAACAGCGAGCAATCCAGCAGCAGTTAATGTTCAGTGTTCATCAGATGTACCAGCAGCAGATATCACTGTAGTAACAGACGAGGCCGATAACTGTGGAACGCCAACAGTAGCGCACGTAAGTGATGTAAGTGATGGCGGATCAAATCCAGAAGTAATCACCAGAACATATAGTGTTACCGATGCAGCAGGAAATAGCATCAATGTAACCCAGACGATCACGGTAAATGATACAACAGATCCAACAGCGAGCAATCCAGCAGCAGTTAATGTTCAGTGTTCATCAGATGTACCAGCAGCAGATATCACTGTAGTAACAGACGAGGCCGATAACTGTGGAACGCCAACAGTAGCGCACGTAAGTGATGTAAGTGATGGCGGATCAAATCCAGAAGTAATCACCAGAACATATAGTGTTACCGATGCAGCAGGAAATAGCATCAATGTAACCCAGACGATCACGGTAAATGATACAACAGATCCAACAGCGAGCAATCCAGCAGCAGTTAATGTTCAGTGTTCATCAGATGTACCAGCAGCAGATATCACTGTAGTAACAGACGAGGCCGATAACTGTGGAACGCCAACAGTAGCGCACGTAAGTGATGTAAGTGATGGCGGATCAAATCCAGAAGTAATCACCAGAACATATAGTGTTACCGATGCAGCAGGAAATAGCATCAATGTAACCCAGACGATCACGGTAAATGATACAACAGATCCAACAGCGAGCAATCCAGCAGCAGTTAATGTTCAGTGTTCATCAGATGTACCAGCAGCAGATATCACTGTAGTAACAGACGAGGCCGATAACTGTGGAACGCCAACAGTAGCGCACGTAAGTGATGTAAGTGATGGCGGATCAAATCCAGAAGTAATCACCAGAACATATAGTGTTACCGATGCAGCAGGAAATAGCATCAATGTAACCCAGACGATCACGGTAAATGATACAACAGATCCAACAGCGAGCAATCCAGCAGCAGTTAATGTTCAGTGTTCATCAGATGTACCAGCAGCAGATATCACTGTAGTAACAGACGAGGCCGATAACTGTGGAACGCCAACAGTAGCGCACGTAAGTGATGTAAGTGATGGCGGATCAAATCCAGAAGTAATCACCAGAACATATAGTGTTACCGATGCAGCAGGAAATAGCATCAATGTAACCCAGACGATCACGGTAAATGATACAACAGATCCAACAGCGAGCAATCCAGCAGCAGTTAATGTTCAGTGTTCATCAGATGTACCAGCAGCAGATATCACTGTAGTAACAGACGAGGCCGATAACTGTGGAACGCCAACAGTAGCGCACGTAAGTGATGTAAGTGATGGCGGATCAAATCCAGAAGTAATCACCAGAACATATAGTGTTACCGATGCAGCAGGAAATAGCATCAATGTAACCCAGACGATCACGGTAAATGATACAACAGATCCAACAGCGAGCAATCCAGCAGCAGTTAATGTTCAGTGTTCATCAGATGTACCAGCAGCAGATATCACTGTAGTAACAGACGAGGCCGATAACTGTGGAACGCCAACAGTAGCGCACGTAAGTGATGTAAGTGATGGCGGATCAAATCCAGAAGTAATCACCAGAACATATAGTGTTACCGATGCAGCAGGAAATAGCATCAATGTAACCCAGACGATCACGGTAAATGATACAACAGATCCAACAGCGAGCAATCCAGCAGCAGTTAATGTTCAGTGTTCATCAGATGTACCAGCAGCAGATATCACTGTAGTAACAGACGAGGCCGATAACTGTGGAACGCCAACAGTAGCGCACGTAAGTGATGTAAGTGATGGCGGATCAAATCCAGAAGTAATCACCAGAACATATAGTGTTACCGATGCAGCAGGAAATAGCATCAATGTAACCCAGACGATCACGGTAAATGATACAACAGATCCAACAGCGAGCAATCCAGCAGCAGTTAATGTTCAGTGTTCATCAGATGTACCAGCAGCAGATATCACTGTAGTAACAGACGAGGCCGATAACTGTGGAACGCCAACAGTAGCGCACGTAAGTGATGTAAGTGATGGCGGATCAAATCCAGAAGTAATCACCAGAACATATAGTGTTACCGATGCAGCAGGAAATAGCATCAATGTAACCCAGACGATCACGGTAAATGATACAACAGATCCAACAGCGAGCAATCCAGCAGCAGTTAATGTTCAGTGTTCATCAGATGTACCAGCAGCA
Source organism: Tenacibaculum sp. A30 (assembly GCF_051200845.1). NCBI lineage: Bacteria > Pseudomonadati > Bacteroidota > Flavobacteriia > Flavobacteriales > Flavobacteriaceae > Tenacibaculum > Tenacibaculum sp. A30. The sequence continues at coordinate 751,445 of NZ_CP195160.1, read as the reverse complement.
GATATCACTGTAGTAACAGACGAGGCCGATAACTGTGGAACGCCAACAGTAGCGCACGTAAGTGATGTAAGTGATGGCGGATCAAATCCAGAAGTAATCACCAGAACATATAGTGTTACCGATGCAGCAGGAAATAGCATCAATGTAACCCAGACGATCACGGTAAATGATACAACAGATCCAACAGCGAGCAATCCAGCAGCAGTTAATGTTCAGTGTTCATCAGATGTACCAGCAGCAGATATCACTGTAGTAACAGACGAGGCCGATAACTGTGGAACGCCAACAGTAGCGCACGTAAGTGATGTAAGTGATGGCGGATCAAATCCAGAAGTAATCACCAGAACATATAGTGTTACCGATGCAGCAGGAAATAGCATCAATGTAACCCAGACGATCACGGTAAATGATACAACAGATCCAACAGCGAGCAATCCAGCAGCAGTTAATGTTCAGTGTTCATCAGATGTACCAGCAGCAGATATCACTGTAGTAACAGACGAGGCCGATAACTGTGGAACGCCAACAGTAGCGCACGTAAGTGATGTAAGTGATGGCGGATCAAATCCAGAAGTAATCACCAGAACATATAGTGTTACCGATGCAGCAGGAAATAGCATCAATGTAACCCAGACGATCACGGTAAATGATACAACAGATCCAACAGCGAGCAATCCAGCAGCAGTTAATGTTCAGTGTTCATCAGATGTACCAGCAGCAGATATCACTGTAGTAACAGACGAGGCCGATAACTGTGGAACGCCAACAGTAGCGCACGTAAGTGATGTAAGTGATGGCGGATCAAATCCAGAAGTAATCACCAGAACATATAGTGTTACCGATGCAGCAGGAAATAGCATCAATGTAACCCAGACGATCACGGTAAATGATACAACAGATCCAACAGCGAGCAATCCAGCAGCAGTTAATGTTCAGTGTTCATCAGATGTACCAGCAGCAGATATCACTGTAGTAACAGACGAGGCCGATAACTGTGGAACGCCAACAGTAGCGCACGTAAGTGATGTAAGTGATGGCGGATCAAATCCAGAAGTAATCACCAGAACATATAGTGTTACCGATGCAGCAGGAAATAGCATCAATGTAACCCAGACGATCACGGTAAATGATACAACAGATCCAACAGCGAGCAATCCAGCAGCAGTTAATGTTCAGTGTTCATCAGATGTACCAGCAGCAGATATCACTGTAGTAACAGACGAGGCCGATAACTGTGGAACGCCAACAGTAGCGCACGTAAGTGATGTAAGTGATGGCGGATCAAATCCAGAAGTAATCACCAGAACATATAGTGTTACCGATGCAGCAGGAAATAGCATCAATGTAACCCAGACGATCACGGTAAATGATACAACAGATCCAACAGCGAGCAATCCAGCAGCAGTTAATGTTCAGTGTTCATCAGATGTACCAGCAGCAGATATCACTGTAGTAACAGACGAGGCCGATAACTGTGGAACGCCAACAGTAGCGCACGTAAGTGATGTAAGTGATGGCGGATCAAATCCAGAAGTAATCACCAGAACATATAGTGTTACCGATGCAGCAGGAAATAGCATCAATGTAACCCAGACGATCACGGTAAATGATACAACAGATCCAACAGCGAGCAATCCAGCAGCAGTTAATGTTCAGTGTTCATCAGATGTACCAGCAGCAGATATCACTGTAGTAACAGACGAGGCCGATAACTGTGGAACGCCAACAGTAGCGCACGTAAGTGATGTAAGTGATGGCGGATCAAATCCAGAAGTAATCACCAGAACATATAGTGTTACCGATGCAGCAGGAAATAGCATCAATGTAACCCAGACGATCACGGTAAATGATACAACAGATCCAACAGCGAGCAATCCAGCAGCAGTTAATGTTCAGTGTTCATCAGATGTACCAGCAGCAGATATCACTGTAGTAACAGACGAGGCCGATAACTGTGGAACGCCAACAGTAGCGCACGTAAGTGATGTAAGTGATGGCGGATCAAATCCAGAAGTAATCACCAGAACATATAGTGTTACCGATGCAGCAGGAAATAGCATCAATGTAACCCAGACGATCACGGTAAATGATACAACAGATCCAACAGCGAGCAATCCAGCAGCAGTTAATGTTCAGTGTTCATCAGATGTACCAGCAGCAGATATCACTGTAGTAACAGACGAGGCCGATAACTGTGGAACGCCAACAGTAGCGCACGTAAGTGATGTAAGTGATGGCGGATCAAATCCAGAAGTAATCACCAGAACATATAGTGTTACCGATGCAGCAGGAAATAGCATCAATGTAACCCAGACGATCACGGTAAATGATACAACAGATCCAACAGCGAGCAATCCAGCAGCAGTTAATGTTCAGTGTTCATCAGATGTACCAGCAGCAGATATCACTGTAGTAACAGACGAGGCCGATAACTGTGGAACGCCAACAGTAGCGCACGTAAGTGATGTAAGTGATGGCGGATCAAATCCAGAAGTAATCACCAGAACATATAGTGTTACCGATGCAGCAGGAAATAGCATCAATGTAACCCAGACGATCACGGTAAATGATACAACAGATCCAACAGCGAGCAATCCAGCAGCAGTTAATGTTCAGTGTTCATCAGATGTACCAGCAGCAGATATCACTGTAGTAACAGACGAGGCCGATAACTGTGGAACGCCAACAGTAGCGCACGTAAGTGATGTAAGTGATGGCGGATCAAATCCAGAAGTAATCACCAGAACATATAGTGTTACCGATGCAGCAGGAAATAGCATCAATGTAACCCAGACGATCACGGTAAATGATACAACAGATCCAACAGCGAGCAATCCAGCAGCAGTTAATGTTCAGTGTTCATCAGATGTACCAGCAGCAGATATCACTGTAGTAACAGACGAGGCCGATAACTGTGGAACGCCAACAGTAGCGCACGTAAGTGATGTAAGTGATGGCGGATCAAATCCAGAAGTAATCACCAGAACATATAGTGTTACCGATGCAGCAGGAAATAGCATCAATGTAACCCAGACGATCACGGTAAATGATACAACAGATCCAACAGCGAGCAATCCAGCAGCAGTTAATGTTCAGTGTTCATCAGATGTACCAGCAGCAGATATCACTGTAGTAACAGACGAGGCCGATAACTGTGGAACGCCAACAGTAGCGCACGTAAGTGATGTAAGTGATGGCGGATCAAATCCAGAAGTAATCACCAGAACATATAGTGTTACCGATGCAGCAGGAAATAGCATCAATGTAACCCAGACGATCACGGTAAATGATACAACAGATCCAACAGCGAGCAATCCAGCAGCAGTTAATGTTCAGTGTTCATCAGATGTACCAGCAGCAGATATCACTGTAGTAACAGACGAGGCCGATAACTGTGGAACGCCAACAGTAGCGCACGTAAGTGATGTAAGTGATGGCGGATCAAATCCAGAAGTAATCACCAGAACATATAGTGTTACCGATGCAGCAGGAAATAGCATCAATGTAACCCAGACGATCACGGTAAATGATACAACAGATCCAACAGCGAGCAATCCAGCAGCAGTTAATGTTCAGTGTTCATCAGATGTACCAGCAGCAGATATCACTGTAGTAACAGACGAGGCCGATAACTGTGGAACGCCAACAGTAGCGCACGTAAGTGATGTAAGTGATGGCGGATCAAATCCAGAAGTAATCACCAGAACATATAGTGTTACCGATGCAGCAGGAAATAGCATCAATGTAACCCAGACGATCACGGTAAATGATACAACAGATCCAACAGCGAGCAATCCAGCAGCAGTTAATGTTCAGTGTTCATCAGATGTACCAGCAGCAGATATCACTGTAGTAACAGACGAGGCCGATAACTGTGGAACGCCAACAGTAGCGCACGTAAGTGATGTAAGTGATGGCGGATCAAATCCAGAAGTAATCACCAGAACATATAGTGTTACCGATGCAGCAGGAAATAGCATCAATGTAACCCAGACGATCACGGTAAATGATACAACAGATCCAACAGCGAGCAATCCAGCAGCAGTTAATGTTCAGTGTTCATCAGATGTACCAGCAGCAGATATCACTGTAGTAACAGACGAGGCCGATAACTGTGGAACGCCAACAGTAGCGCACGTAAGTGATGTAAGTGATGGCGGATCAAATCCAGAAGTAATCACCAGAACATATAGTGTTACCGATGCAGCAGGAAATAGCATCAATGTAACCCAGACGATCACGGTAAATGATACAACAGATCCAACAGCGAGCAATCCAGCAGCAGTTAATGTTCAGTGTTCATCAGATGTACCAGCAGCAGATATCACTGTAGTAACAGACGAGGCCGATAACTGTGGAACGCCAACAGTAGCGCACGTAAGTGATGTAAGTGATGGCGGATCAAATCCAGAAGTAATCACCAGAACATATAGTGTTACCGATGCAGCAGGAAATAGCATCAATGTAACCCAGACGATCACGGTAAATGATACAACAGATCCAACAGCGAGCAATCCAGCAGCAGTTAATGTTCAGTGTTCATCAGATGTACCAGCAGCAGATATCACTGTAGTAACAGACGAGGCCGATAACTGTGGAACGCCAACAGTAGCGCACGTAAGTGATGTAAGTGATGGCGGATCAAATCCAGAAGTAATCACCAGAACATATAGTGTTACCGATGCAGCAGGAAATAGCATCAATGTAACCCAGACGATCACGGTAAATGATACAACAGATCCAACAGCGAGCAATCCAGCAGCAGTTAATGTTCAGTGTTCATCAGATGTACCAGCAGCAGATATCACTGTAGTAACAGACGAGGCCGATAACTGTGGAACGCCAACAGTAGCGCACGTAAGTGATGTAAGTGATGGCGGATCAAATCCAGAAGTAATCACCAGAACATATAGTGTTACCGATGCAGCAGGAAATAGCATCAATGTAACCCAGACGATCACGGTAAATGATACAACAGATCCAACAGCGAGCAATCCAGCAGCAGTTAATGTTCAGTGTTCATCAGATGTACCAGCAGCAGATATCACTGTAGTAACAGACGAGGCCGATAACTGTGGAACGCCAACAGTAGCGCACGTAAGTGATGTAAGTGATGGCGGATCAAATCCAGAAGTAATCACCAGAACATATAGTGTTACCGATGCAGCAGGAAATAGCATCAATGTAACCCAGACGATCACGGTAAATGATACAACAGATCCAACAGCGAGCAATCCAGCAGCAGTTAATGTTCAGTGTTCATCAGATGTACCAGCAGCAGATATCACTGTAGTAACAGACGAGGCCGATAACTGTGGAACGCCAACAGTAGCGCACGTAAGTGATGTAAGTGATGGCGGATCAAATCCAGAAGTAATCACCAGAACATATAGTGTTACCGATGCAGCAGGAAATAGCATCAATGTAACCCAGACGATCACGGTAAATGATACAACAGATCCAACAGCGAGCAATCCAGCAGCAGTTAATGTTCAGTGTTCATCAGATGTACCAGCAGCAGATATCACTGTAGTAACAGACGAGGCCGATAACTGTGGAACGCCAACAGTAGCGCACGTAAGTGATGTAAGTGATGGCGGATCAAATCCAGAAGTAATCACCAGAACATATAGTGTTACCGATGCAGCAGGAAATAGCATCAATGTAACCCAGACGATCACGGTAAATGATACAACAGATCCAACAGCGAGCAATCCAGCAGCAGTTAATGTTCAGTGTTCATCAGATGTACCAGCAGCAGATATCACTGTAGTAACAGACGAGGCCGATAACTGTGGAACGCCAACAGTAGCGCACGTAAGTGATGTAAGTGATGGCGGATCAAATCCAGAAGTAATCACCAGAACATATAGTGTTACCGATGCAGCAGGAAATAGCATCAATGTAACCCAGACGATCACGGTAAATGATACAACAGATCCAACAGCGAGCAATCCAGCAGCAGTTAATGTTCAGTGTTCATCAGATGTACCAGCAGCAGATATCACTGTAGTAACAGACGAGGCCGATAACTGTGGAACGCCAACAGTAGCGCACGTAAGTGATGTAAGTGATGGCGGATCAAATCCAGAAGTAATCACCAGAACATATAGTGTTACCGATGCAGCAGGAAATAGCATCAATGTAACCCAGACGATCACGGTAAATGATACAACAGATCCAGTAATAACCTTAACAGGCTCATCTACGCAAACCATAGAATCTTGTGGTACTTATACAGAAGAAGGAGCTACGGTTACAGATTGTGAGGCAAATTTAGCAGTAACAATCGGAGGCGATACAGTTGATACGACTACACCAGGTGTTTATACAGTAACCTATAATGTAACTGATACAGCAGGAAATGTAGCGACAGAGGTAACGAGAACGATAACTATAATAGGATCAGATACTGATGGTGATGGAATTACTGATTGTGTTGATCCAGACGATGACAATGATGGTAATCCAGACGGCACAGATTCAAACCCACTAGTACCTATGGTAGCAGATGATACCTTAACAGTAGTAGCAGGAACAATAGGAGTAGTGAATGTATTGTCGAATGATGATTTCTTAGCAGGAGCTGATACAAGTTTAACACAAGTAGGCGGAACCGCTAGTGGAACAGTAAGTTTAAATCCAATAACAGGAGAGTTAAGTTACGCGCCAGCAGTAGGAGAAGCAGGAACTACGGTAACAGTAGAGTATCAAGTATGCAACACAGGTGTAACACCAAATGTATGTGCGATTGCTACAGTAACAATAACGGTAAACGAAGCGCTTGTTGACACCGACGGCGACGGTATCCCAGATGTTATAGACGTAGATGATGACAATGACGGTATTCCTGATGTAGAAGAAGGAGATGGTTCGGTAGATACAGATGGCGATGGTATACCAGATAGTTTAGATTTGGACAGTGATAACGATGGTATTAATGACGTAATAGAAGGAGGAAATGGAGATTTAGATACCAACGAAGACGGTGTTATAGACTCTGGCGATTCAGGATATTCAGATACAAATGGAGACGGACAAGCAGATGCTTCAGTAGATAATAATGAAGAGCCAGATACAGATGGCGATGGAGTTCCAGATTATCAAGATTTAGATAGTGATAACGATGGTATTAACGATGTAATTGAAGGAGGGAATGAAGAATTTGATACTAACGGAGATGGTGTTATAAATACAGAAGATACTGGAGGTTTAGATTCTGATGGAGATGGAATTTCTGATAGCGTTGACGGTGATACTACCAGGTTTGGTGAAGGTAATGGAGGAGATGAAGGAACTATTGATTCGGATGGAGATACTATTCCTGACTATCAAGATTTAGATAGTGACAATGATGGAGTGAATGATGTTGTTGAAGGAGGAAATCCAGATACAGATGGAGATGGTCAAGTTGATAATCCTCATGACGATTCTGATAATGACGGTATAGCAGACAGTGTTGATGATTTAGATGGTTTTGGTGATGCTGATAATCCAGATTATAACTCTAATCCTACAGACCCTAATGATGGAGGAAATGGAGTAGTAGATGGAGATGATTCTGATGGAGATGGAATACCAGATCCTGTAGATGGTCTTGAAGGATTTGGAGATGCAATCAATGAAGATACTTGTGTAAAGGTAAATAACTTGATGAGTCCAAACGGAGATGCTGCAAACAATTATTTACATATCGATTGTATTGAAAACTTCCAAAGAAACACTATTGAAATTTTTAACAGATGGGGTAACACTGTATTTAGAATGGAAGGGTACTCAAATAATAATCCAAACAAGAGATTCGAAGGTATTTCTAACGGACGCGCTAATATAAATGTTAATGATAAATTGCCAGTTGGAACTTACTTCTATATCTTAGATCTTGGAAACGGAAGTAAAGTTAAAAAAGGTTGGATTTATATAAATAGATAACATGAGTATGTTACAACAAAATAAGCTGATAAATAAAAGTTTTAATCAAATGAAATTATATATAAGTTTACTACTAGTATCTGTAATGAGTATCTGTATAACTACAGATATTCATGCGCAACAAGATCCTCAGTACACACAATACATGTACAATACCATGAATGTGAATCCAGCTTATGCAGGATCTAGAGGTCATACTGTAATTACTGCTTTAGGAAGAATGCAGTGGGTTGGTTTTGAAGGAGCGCCAAATACTCAAAACTTATCTTATGATACACCCTTAGGCTATTCTGGTTTAGGGTTAGGAGTGAATTTGATGAATGATCAAATAGGACCTTCTAGTGAGATATATTTAGATGCGAATGTATCGTACAACATCCAAACAGGAGAAGAAGGCAATTTAGCTTTTGGTTTGCGTTTAGGAGGAAGATTATTAAACATAGATTGGTCAAAAGGAACACAAGCAGACCAAAATGATCCTTCTTTTGCTCCTGTTAATAATAAATTTCTTCCAACAGTAGGAGCAGGTATTTATTATCATCAACCACAATGGTATGTCGGATTGTCTGTTCCAAATATTTTAAGAATGGAACATTACGATGCTGAAACTCCAGGAGAAGTAGCAGTTGAGAGAATGCACTTTTTCTTAATAGCAGGATATGTTTTCGATATTAATGAAGATTTAAAATTTAAACCAGCAGCTTTATTAAAAGGAGTTTCAGGAGCACCTTTATCATTAGATATTTCAGCAAATTTATTATTTAATGAAAAGTTCAGAATAGGAGCATCTTGGAGGTGGGATGATTCTGTAAGTGCACTTTTAGGTTTCCAAGCAACTGAATCGCTATTAATAGGATATTCATACGATTTAACAACATCAAATTACAATGTAACAAACTCAGGAACGCATGAGATTTTGTTACAATACGAAATATTCCAAGATATTAGATATAGATCCCCTAGATTCTTTTAAAAAAGAAAAACATGAATTTTAAAAAAGTACTAGCATCATTTTTATTGATGTTGGCAGTAAGTAGTTTTGCACAAAGTAAAAAAGTAGCAGATCGTTATTTTGAAGAGTTTTCTTACGTGCAATCAGCTAAACTGTACAAGGATTTAGTATTGATTAAAGGAGATACTTCTAAACATGTGTTGAGTAGATTAGCAGAATCGTATTACAATAATTCAGATACAGAAGAAGCAGAAGTTTGGTATGAAAAATTATTAGCGAATTATAATGATTTAGATGATAAACATTTATTTAAATACGCTCAAACGTTAAGAAGTAACGGAAAATATAAAAAATCTGATTCTATTTTTTTAAAGCTTACTGAAAATCAAAAGGGGAATTTAAACGAAGCATTAAACAGAGAAGGATATTTACAAGATTATTCTAAGCAAGAAAAGAGAATAGGAATAAGAAACTTGGCAATAAATACTCCTTTTTCAGATTTTGGAGGATTTTTATTAAACGGTAAATCATACTATTCATCTTCTGTTCCAAGTGGAGATAAAAGAGAGAATATTTATAAGTGGAACAATCAACCATTTTTAAATATTTATAAGGCTGAAGAAGATATTCAAACATTAGAAGGAAGAGAACAAGATACCGTACTAGTACTAGCAAATAGCCAAAAATTAGAAGCGCCAATATCTTCTGAATTGCATGAGTCTACTCCAGTATTTACGAAAGATGGAAAAACAATTTATTTTACCAGAAATAATTCAGACGGTAAAAGAGCTAGAAAGAGTAAAAAGAATACTTCTAACTTAAAAATATATAAGGCTAGCTATATAAACGGATATTGGGTAAATGTTAAAGAATTACCGTTTAACAATGACGAATATTCTACAGGACATCCAGCATTAAGTCCAGATGAAAAAACATTATACTTTGTTTCTAACATGCCTGGTGGTTATGGAGATTCAGATATTTATAAAGTTGAAATCAAAGGAAAAGACGAATACGGAACACCTGTTAATTTAGGAAGTACAATTAATACATCAGAAAAAGAAGTTTTTCCTTATGTAGGAGGTGACAATGTGTTGTATTTTTCATCAAACGGACATTTAGGATTAGGTCTTTTAGATGTTTTTCAATCAAAAATAAATGATGATGGTACTTTAACTTCACCAGAAAATTTAGGATACCCTTTTAATAGTAAGAAAGACGATTTTTCATTTTTTATAAGTGAAGATGGTAAAAGAGGATTTTTCTCATCGAATAGAGATAAAGGAAAAGGAGACGATGATATTTACAGTTTCTTTATTTATACAGATCCTCCTGTTTGTACTCAAATAGTAGAAGGTGTTATCAGAGCAAAGAATACTAACGAGATTATTGAAGCTGCTGTTGTCAAATTAATTGATAAAAATAAAGAAATTGTAGCAGAGGTAATTTCTGATGTTAATGGTAAATATGTTTTTAAAGAAGTTCCTTGTAATAACACTTATACAGTTACAGCAACAAAGTTAGATCATCGAGCAGGAAAAAATAAGGTAACTACTTTAAATAATCGAAACGAGGTAATTAAAACGAATATCGAGTTAACTCCATTAATTGTTGGTGATCAAATCGTGATTAATCCTATCTATTTTGATTTTAATAAGTCAATTATTAGAGAAGATGCTGAGTATGAATTAGAGAACATTATTACTGTTATGACTAATCATCCTGAATTAGTTATTAAAATTGAATCTCATACAGATAGTAGAGGACCTAGAGAATATAATAGAATGTTGTCAGACAAAAGAGCTAAATCAACTAGAGATTATATCCTATCTAGAGGAATAGCTAATGATAGAATTGAAAGTGCTATAGGTTATGGAGAAGACAAACCTTTAAATGATTGTGTTGATGGAAGAAAATGTTCTGAAAAAGAGTATCAATTAAACAGACGATCTTATTTTTTTATTGTAAAAGGAGGAGAAAATATAGAAAAGAGACACGAAATAGAAGAACGAAAAGTAAGGAGAAGAATATCTACAAGAAAGAGTAATTTCTTAGAATACTTGAGAAAGAATTTTAAAAAATCAAATAATTCAAGACCTGAAAGTAGAAAATGTTTCAAAGAAGATGATGAAAATTGTGAGACACCAAAAAAGGAGATTAATGTGAATTATAAGAGGTAATTTACTATGCTAAAAACTTACAATTAATAAAAGAAGAAAGTCCCTTTAAAAAGGGGCTTTTTTTTATTGATAATATAATATTATAGTAAAAATTAAGTTATAGGTGTACATTAACTTATTATATCATTATTATTAATTATGAAAAAACTATTTATCCCCCTAGCGTTATTAGCTTTGACAATGACGTCGTGTGTGTCAAAAAAGAAGTATGTTGAGTTAGAGCAAAAGTACAATGACACTAGAGGTAACTTGCAAAAAACAACTCTAGAGAAAGAGCAATTAGAAGCAAAGTTTGCTAAAATTGAGAAGAGAGTTGATGACTACAACCAAAAAATAAACTCGTTAAAAGACGTAAACGAGTCGCTGCAAGAAGAAAATAATGTTAAGTTAGATATGGTTGGTAATTCGGCTGTAATTTCTAACACTATGAAAGAAAAAATGAGAGAGACACTTAAAAATGTTGATCCAGCAGAATTAGCTAATGCAAAAACATTAAAAGACTCAATGAATGTTGCAGTAGCTTATAACCTTAAAAAGTCAATTAACTCTTCAGAATTAGAAAATGATGAAGATGTAAATATTGACATAGACCAAACAGTTGTAATGATTTCTGTATCAGATAAAATGTTATTTAACACAGCTAGTTATAGAGTTAAGAATAATGCTCATAAACTAATTAAAAAATTAGCAGATATCATTAACTCTGAGCCTAGTATGGATGTTATGATTGAAGGACATACAGATGCTAGATCATATAACTCAGGTGTATTACAAGATAACTGGGATTTAAGTGTAAAAAGAGCAACGTCTATTGTTCGTCTTTTAGAGAAAAAATACGGAGTTGATCCAAGTAGATTAATTGCTTCTGGTAGAGGTAGTGCAGTTCCTTTAGTAGAGAATAACTCAGCTAAAAATAGAGCAAGAAATAGGAGAACAAGAATTGTAATCTTACCTAATTTAGATAAGTTCTTTGGTTTAATGGCTAAAGAAGAAACTATCAAACCTTAATTACATCTTTTAGAAGCAAAAAACCAGCATTAGGCTGGTTTTTTGCTTATTTCAAGTGACTTATAATAATAAAAGTGTCTTACAATATATTAACCCAATCTATTAATTAAATTATGAAAAAACTACTGATTTTAACATTTGGAATCCTTTTTATGATTTCATGTACAGACAAAAAGAAAAAAGAAGATGAAAAGAAAGTTGAAACCGCTATTCAAAAAATAGATTCTATAGAAAAGAATCTTGAAGAAGGTATGGATAAGCTTAACGAAGCAGCGGAGAATGTAGAAGAGCAGTTACAAGAGTTAGATAGTATATAAACTAAAAATATGATTACAATGAAAAACATAAAAATTATAGTATCTATTGTAATGTTTTTTGCATTCATAAGTACACAACAAGTGGTAGCACAAGGTCAAGGAAAAGAAAAAGACAAGAGCACAGAGGTTAAGCAAAAAGGAAAGGATAAAGCTAATGAAGCAAAAGAAGAATTAGAGCAAGAAGTTAAAGAAAAGAAAAACGATAAAGCTCAAGATAAAAAAGAGAAGAAAAATAAAAGAGAGGAGCTTCACCAAAAAAACCAAAAAGAGTACAAAGGAAAAGGGAATGCTTACGGTCGTGATAAAAATGGAATGAGCGGAAGAGAGTTTGGTCAAATGAGGTCAAATGAAGCTAAAGAGAAAATAGAAGAGCAAGAGCGAAATATTCGTGAAAGTGAAGATGTTTTAAGAAGAGGAAGATCAAGAGTAAAAAACGCGAACGATAGAATTAAAGAATCTAGAGAGAAAAAAGAAATAACCGACGAAGAAGTTAAGGTCAAAGAAGAGGTAATTCGCAAAACGAATGAAAGACTTAGTGAGTTGAGTAAAAAAATTGAAGAGCAAAAGGAGAAAGTAAAAAAAGATAAAGAAGCTTTAAGTAAAATACTTTTTCCTAAAGAAGATAAATAAACACTCTTTTTTTTACTCTAAAGTTTAAGAGTATTAGAAACAAAAAAGCAACCTTTAGATTACTGAGCGTAGTCGAAGTAAGGTTGCTTTTTTTGTTTATGGTATATTTAAATACTTATGTGTTTGTAAGGATATTTTCCATTTCGGATTTTCCATTACATAATCAATAATTTGTGGAGTCATTTTTTCTTTTTTACTCCATTCGGGTTGTAAAAATAACTTACACTTTTCACCAACTTTAGCGGCTTGTTCTTCTGCAAACTGAAAATCATTTTTGTTGTGAATAATCATTTTCAATTCATCAGCCTCTTGGTAAGCACGCTCTAATGGTAATTTCGTTTTTTTAGGAGATAAACAAAACCAATCCCAAACCCCAGAAAAATCATAGGCTCCAGAGGTTTCAATATGTGTTTTAATACCTTCTTTTTGTAATTGTTGGGTAATATGATCTAAACTCCACATTAAAGGTTCTCCACCTGTAATTACCACAGTTTCGGCATATTTTTTAGCATTCTCAACAATAATATCTGTTTTTGTAGGCGGATGTAAATTAGCATCCCAACTTTCTTTCACATCACACCAGTGGCAACCAACATCGCAACCACCAATACGAATAAAATATGCAGCAGTACCTGTATGCGCACCTTCTCCCTGAATTGTATAAAATTCTTCCATTAACGGAAGCATTTCTCCCGTATTAATTAACTCTTGTACTTCTTTTTTCAACATAAGGGTGCAAAGATAGGCAACATTAAAATTTAATGAATGATTTTTGTTACTTTTACGTGTTTTTATCACAAAAAAGTTCAAAAAAGAATGAGTAAAACCGAAGAGTTTTTCAAGTACATCAACGAAGGATATACCACTAAAGGAGAGTTTATTACGTTAGGGGCAGGAATGCTAGGTGAAGAAACCGTAACCAATGCCTTGGTAAATATTCCTTTAAAAACGTTAAATCGTCACGGATTAATAGCTGGCGCAACAGGAACAGGAAAGACAAAAACCTTACAAGTATTGGCAGAAAACATGTCAGAAAAAGGAATTCCTGTATTGTTGATGGATGTGAAAGGAGATTTGAGTGGATTAGCACAACCCAGTCCAGGACATGCAAAGATTGATGAACGTCATGAAAAAATCGGGATTCCATTTACAGCAACAAAATTTCCAATAGAAATTTTATCAATTTCAGAACAAAACGGAGTTCGTTTACGTGCTACAGTTTCTGAATTTGGCCCTGTTTTATTATCACGTATTTTAGATTTAACGGAGACACAATCTGGTATTGTAGCCATCATTTTCAAATATTGTGATGACCATCAGCTACCGTTATTAGATTTAAAAGATTTCAAGAAAATCCTTCAATATATAACCAATGAAGGAAAAGAAGAAATTCAAGGAGAATACGGACGAATTTCTACGGCTAGTACAGGAGCAATTCTTAGAAAAATAGTAGAAATAGAGCAACAAGGAGGTGATTTATTCTTCGGAGAAAAATCGTTTGATGTTGATGATTTAACTCGTATCGATGAAAACGGACGCGGTGTTATTTCTGTGCTACGTTTAACCGATATTCAAGATCGACCAAAGTTGTTTTCAACCTTTATGTTACAGTTGTTAGCAGAGGTATACGAAACTTTTCCTGAGCAAGGCGATAGTGGTCGACCTGAACTTGTTATTTTTATAGACGAAGCTCATTTAGTGTTTGATGAAGCTTCGAAAGCACTTTTAAGCCAGATAGAAAGTATTGTAAAGTTAATTCGTTCAAAAGGAATAGGATTATACTTTGTAACACAAAATCCGAAAGATGTTCCAGAAGATGTGTTAGCACAATTAGGAATGAAGATTCAACACGCTCTACGTGCATTTACGGCAAAAGATAGAAAAGCAATTAAATTGGCTGCTGAAAACTATCCAGATTCTGAATATTACGATACTAAAGAAGTATTAACGCAGTTAGGTATAGGGGAAGCATTGGTTTCAGTATTGAATGAAAAAGGAATTCCAACTCCGTTAGCACGAACGATGTTACGTGCTCCGATGAGTAGAATGGATGTGTTAACAGAAAAGGAAATTAAACAAGTATTAGACAATTCTAGATTAATTCCTAAGTACAATGATACTCTAGATAGAGAAAGTGCTTATGAAATACTAAATAAGAAAATTGAAAAGATAAATAAAGAAGAGGAAGCAGTAGCAAAAAGAGAAGAGGAGGAGAAGACGAGAAGGAGAACTTCTTCAACTCGAACTAGCACGCGTATGAATCCAGTAGTAAAGGTGTTAACCAGTGCTACATTTATAAGAGCTGCTTTCGGAATTTTAAAAAAGGTACTAAAATAACAAATAGAAAAAATAGACGTTTTAAATATAAAAGAAGAACAATGAGAACATTAATGAAACCTTTAGTAATTGCTGTAATGGCAGTAGTATTTGTACAATGCGGTAATAGTAAGTTTGATATTGCTAAAGGAAAAGTAGGGGAATTAACTACAAAAACAACGGTGCAAGAAATTGAAGGTATTTTCAAGCAAGATTCAATAGTAAAAGTTTTAAGTGAAGGAGCTAAAGGAGATAATCTTTTTCAAGAAGATGACAAATATTTAGTGTACGAAAAAGGAGGAAAGCATTTGTTAACTATTACTCCTAAAGAGCAGTTAGACTCTACTTCAACAATTAAGAGTATCGAAATTTTTGATGAGCGTTTTAAGACAAAATCTGGAGTAAATATTAAATCTACTTTCCAAGACATTGATGCAAATACGAAAGTAAATAAAGTAGAATCATCTTTTTCATCAGCAACGCTATTTATAGATGATTTAAACGCGACAATTACAATTGATAAAGAAGACTTAGGATTAAAAGAGTTTAGTACTCAAAAAGTAACCAAAGAACAAATTCCTGATTTAGCAAAAATTAAATCGTTTACCATTTGGTTTAACTAAAATATACGAAGCCGAAACAACTGTTTCGGCTTTTTAATTAATAATAGCTATGTAAATTTTAAAAGATGGAAGTAATAAAAATAGTATTTTTTGTATTGGGTGTTTTTTTTGGAGAAGATAGTAGAATAGGAGCAGAGAAAACAACAGTAACAGTAAATTCAAAAGAAAAAGAGGTAATAATTGTTCAAGAAGGGTTGTTTACACTTATAAAGAAAGAACAAGACAGCGTACAAGTTAATTCAGAGCTAGAGAAAATTATAGCTAGAAATTGGAGAAAAGAAATTAAGAGTTATCCGTCAAAGTCATGTACTTTTCATACTACGAAAGAGGGTAATTTAAATGCAACAATCATTTTAAATTATTCATCAGTAAAAGACTTAAAAGATTTTGCTCTAGAATTTAATGAAGAGACCAATGAGTTTTCGTTAATAAACATTCCTAATTGGAATATTGAAACAAAGCAAGGTGAGTTAAATGACAACTATTGGAAGTTTAAAGCAAACGACAAGTTTACTTTTGTTGTTACACCTTTTAAAAACATGCCCGAACAGCTTATAAGTGCTAAAAGAAATCTTAGACCAATTTTAGAAGCTAAGGAGTCAAAATAAAACGATATGAATAAAAAATATACAATTCAAAAAAATCCCTTTGTAGTGCCAACTACCGATGGAAAGTTAATTGAAGAACATTTTGGAAATGCTACCGATGGAAATTCAAATGTGAGTATTGCACACATGATAGCACCTCCAGGTTGGAGTGAGCCTTTTCAAACACCAGAATTTGAAGAATTCACGTATATTATTAAAGGAAAAAAACAATTCAATATCGATGGAGAAATAGTTGTGCTAGAAGCAGGACAATCTATCAAAATTGAAAAGAATGTGCGTGTACAGTATTCTAATCCTTTTACAGAGCCTTGTGAGTATTTAGCCGTTTGTTTACCAGCTTTCTCAATGGGGTTGGTGCATCGTGAAGATAGTTAACAACACCCCTAAAATAATAGCTGCAAACTTTTTATAGTTGAATTTGTGGTTTTCAGTACTTTCAAAAAGGATAATAGTTGAAATATGTAAAAACACTCCGATAATTAACGCCGTAATTTCAGTGTTATACTCTATAATTACAGGTACTTTATCAGCCACTAAAATCCCTAAAGGACTCATCAACGCAAATACCGTTAAAAAGAAAAAGATTATTTTTTTCGAATAGTTAGCGTGTAATAAAAAAGTGGTTAATACAATAGCAATTGGAATTTTATGTACGATAATTGCCCACAATAAGTTATCATCAGCATGATGAATTGGTAGTCCTTCAGAAAACGCATGAATACATAAACTTACAAATAGCATCCAAGGAAATTCAGAAGAATCTGAATGTAAATGAATATGTCCGTGTTCAGCACCTTTAGAAAATGATTCTAATATCGATTGTACAATGATTCCTACTAAAATCAAAATACCTGCTAATTTAGTATTGTCGGTATGATGGTATACTTCTGGTAATAAATGTAAAATAGTAACAGAAAGAAGGTAAGCACCACTAAAAGCTAATAACAAACGGACGAAGTTATTGCTTGGTTTTATTATAAAAACTAATAAAACACCTACTAAAACGGCTGAAATTAATAAGAAGTAACTCATTTAGCAACGATAATTAAACGATCAGAAGATTGTGAATTGAATTTATTCAGGCTATAGTCGCCAAAAATATGTATTACTTGCAAATTCACTTTATCAAAGTACGATTGCAATTTTTCTAAGGTTAAAAACTTTACGCGTTCGGTATACAAATGTGATTTTTCTTCCGCAGTAAAAGAAATGTGTTTTAAGATGAATCCGTCTTTGATTTCTTTTTGAATATTGAATTCAATATCATCAATAATTTTTACTTCTTCTTTAACCAACGTGTTTTTTACTTTTTCAACATTTAAGAAATCCAAGACAAAAACACCGTCTTCTTTTAATCCGTTTTTAATACTTCTTAAAACAGCAATGTCTTCATTGTCATCTTCAAAATAACCAAAACTAGTAAATAGATTAAATACGGCGTCGTATTTATTTTCTATAGGTTTTCGCATATCCCAAACCTCAAAATGAAGCGTATCATTTTCAAATTGTTTGGCGTGTTCAATACTCTTTTCGCTCAAATCACCACCTACGACATCGTAACCTAATGAGTTTAAATAAACTGCATGACGCCCTTTTCCGCATGGTAAATCAGCAATCTTACTCGATTTTGGTAATTGTAAAAAAGAAGTAATGTTTCGCATAAAAAACTGAGCGTCGGCATCGTTTCTATGCTTGTATAAAATATGATAGTATGGTGTGTTAAACCAAGAAGTAAACCAATCTGTTGTTGAATTCATAACTCTAAGGTCTGCAAAAATACATAAAACTTACGTTTTTTGTATTCAAAGTAGAAAAGATTGATAACAACCCAAAATTAGCTGTACTTTTGCAGTGAAATTTTACAGTTACATGGAAAAAGATTTTAAAATGACCGCCGTTACCATGGCAGGTTTAGAAGGGGTTTTAGCAGACGAATTACGTCAGTTAGGAGCAATGGAAGTGAAAGAAGGGATAAGAAGTGTTGCTTTTAGAGGTGATAAGGGCTTTATGTATAAAGCCAATATTGCGTTGCGTACTGCTATTCGTATCTTAAAACCAATTAAACGCAGTAAAATTTATGATGAAGAAGATTTATATGAAGCGATTCAACGTGTAAAATGGGAACGTTTTTTAGATGTTGACGGAACATTTGCTATCGGAGCGGTGGTAAATTCGAATAATTTCACGTCTAATTCACATTATATCAGTTTAAAATCGAAGGATGCTATTGCTGATTATTTTATGCATAAGTATAAAAAGCGTCCGAATGTAGATTTAAAATATCCTGATGTTAAGGTTCATATTCATATTCATAAAGAATGGTTGACTATTTCGTTAGATTCTTCAGGTGAATCGTTACACAAGCGTGGATATCGTAGTGCTACGAATATTGCACCGATTAACGAGGTGTTAGCTGCAGGATTATTATTACTTTCAGGGTATAAAGGAGAAGAAAACTTTATAGATCCGATGTGTGGTTCTGGTACTATTTTGATTGAAGCTGCGATGATTGCTAATCAAATTCCAGCAAACATTAATCGTAAACATTTTGCTTTTGAAAATTGGAACGATTATGATGAAGATTTATATTTCATTATTCAAGATTCATTGTTGAAGAAAATACGAAGTTCTCATTTTAAAATTATGGGATTTGATAAGGCTCCATCGGCAGTTAGAAAAGCGCAGCAAAATATTATCAATGCTAATTTGGATGAGTTTATAGGAGTACATCACGTAAACTTTTTCAATTCAAAAAAAGAAGTATTTGGTAAAACTACAATTTTGTTCAATCCGCCTTATGGAGAGCGTTTAAATATTGATGTAGAAGAGTTTTATAGAAAAATAGGAGACACGCTAAAGAACAATTATCCTAATTCAACAGCGTGGTTAATTACGTCGGATATTCAAGCCTTAAAACATGTAGGATTACGAACGTCGAAAAGAGTTCCGTTGAAAAATGCCGATTTAGATTGTCGTTTTGTAAAGTATGAGTTGTATGAAGGTAGTAAGAAAGAAAAAAAGAATTCTTCATTTAACGATGAGGAAGAATAAAAATAAAACTCCGCTGAAAAGCGGAGTTTTATTATTTATAGTTTAAGAGAAAGTTTTCTAAGATTATTTTTTCAGTAAGTATTTGTTAAAACTTATACCATTTATTTTAGTGTATTTTGAATCAATATCAAAGGCGACTTCCATACCTGTTATATCAAATTCGCCTGATACTTTGGTGTATTTTATGTTTAAGTCTTCTTCAAACTTTACATTTCTAAATGATACCCCGTCTTTAAAATCAGTGTATTTAAAAATAGCACTTTCGTTAAATATTGAGTTTTCAAAACTTACAAAACGCTTAAAGTTTGCATATTTAAAAGTAGATGGTTCTTCAAATAAGGTGTTCTTAAAAGAAATGTCTCTATTAAACTTAGCATATTTAAAAGTAGAGTCTCCTTTAAATTTAGAGCCAGAAAAGTCTGTGTTTTTCTCAAAGTCAGAATATTTAAACATTGCTTTTTGTTCAAAGGTACAATCCTTAAAGATTACGAAGTCTTCAAAATTAGCAACAAACGTATATCCGCTTTTTTCATCAGGAATATAGGCTAACACATCATCTTCAAAAACACAGTTTATAAATGAAACTTTATTGGTAATTTGTTTTTCAATAGTGTTTGAGCCACCGTTGTTCCACCAACTTTTTCTGGTAGGAAGTTTAGAAAGTGCTTCTTCCATAAAAGTAAAATCTAGTGTCCCTTTAATTGTAGCATTTGAAATGGTTATAGCTTCACCGTTTTTAACATCTTTTATAATATCAGATGCATTTATGGTTTTTTGAGCAAAAGTAGTTGAGAAACAAAATAGCAGTACGATAAGAGTGGCTATATTTTTCATTGTATAATTGTTTTAAGTTCTATTTTAAAGACAATAGCTGTATGTTTTTGTGACACTAAAGATAAAAAAAACAGCATTTAGTTGCCTAAATGCTGTTGTGATATGTTTTGAGGAGGATATTAGTTTACAGAGTCACTTAAACCAGCACCAGCTTTAAATTTAACTACGTTTTTAGCAGCAATTTTGATTTCTTTTCCAGTTTGAGGGTTTCTACCAGTTCTAGCAGCTCTCTCAGAAACAGACCAAGTTCCCCATCCAACTAAAGCAACTTTACCACCTTTTTTTAGAGTATTAGTTACGTTAGCAGTTAAAGAATCTAATGCAGCTTTAGCAGCAGCTTTTGAAATTCCTGCATCAGCAGCCATCGCATCGATTAAATCTGATTTGTTCATAATTTAAATAGATTTTAAAATTAATTAATATTTTTTTGCTTCAATAGCTCAACAAATATAGACGGAATGCGGGATTGTGCAAGATTTGGCCTAAAAAAAACACTCTTTTGTTAATAAGTTACTTCGAATTGTTAATAACCCTGATTGTTTTTTTGTTAAAAACGCTAAAACCTTATAAATAAAGGGCTACAGCATTTTAGCTCCTTTTTCAAATTGGTAGCCATTTAATAAACTTTGAGCATCCATTAATTTTTTACCTGAAATTTTAATTTGATGAATATTTAAGTAACCATCTGTAACCGCTACTTTTAACTCTTTTTTTGAGGTAATAATTGTTCCGTTATCTAAAGAATGTGAAGTGTTTTCTTTTGAAACCTCATAAATTTTAGCTGAAACTTCCTCTTCGCCGTTTATAATGGTTGTCCAAGCGGCAGGATATGGGTTTAATCCACGGATATGGTTGTATATATCTTGTAATGGCTTAGACCAATCAATTTTACAGTTGTCAGGATACAGTTTAGGAGCTGATTTTTCTTCTAATTCTGGTTGCTTGGTAGTGGTTACATCACCTTTTGCAATTAAATCAACTGTCTCAGCAACTAAGTTGGCTCCTAAATACATTAGTTTGTCATGTAATTCACCTACAACTTCATCTTCTTTAATATCAACTTCACTTTGTAAGATGATTTCACCTGTATCAATCTTATCATCAATAAAGAACGTAGTAACGCCTGTTTTGGTTTCACCATTAATAATTGCCCAGTTAATAGGTGCTGCTCCACGATACTCTGGTAATAAAGAAGCGTGTAAATTAAACGTACCATATTCTGGCATTGCCCAAACCGATTTTGGTAACATTCTAAAAGCAACTACTATTTGTAAGTTGGCGTTCCATTTTTTTAGTTCTTCTTGAAACTCTTCACTTTTTAAGTTTGTTGGTTGAAGAATAGGTAAGTTTTGAGATAACGCATATTTTTTAACTGCAGATTGATTTAGTTTACGACCTCTTCCTGCAGGTTTGTCTGCCGCGGTAATAACTCCCACAACATTATAATCATTCTCTACTAAGTGTTGTAAAATAGTAGCAGCAAAATCTGGGGTTCCCATAAAAACAATGCGTAAATCTCTCATTTATATCAAATAATATTTATTGTTATTCGTGTGTATTTTTTCTTCAGCCAGTAGCTGTCGCAAAAGTATTAAAATGTTCGCTTCTTTTTCATTAAGAAGCGAGCAGATTTCAATAACTGTATAGCTTTTTCCGTCTTTAAAAAGAGATAATACATCTTGCTGATTTACATTAGTTCTAGTTTTCTTCTGTAAACAAACATCACAAATTCCACAGTTTTGAGCATTCTGCTCATCAAAGTAGGAGAGAAGCTGCATACTACGGCAAACTGTATCGTTTTTAATAAACTGAAGTAAATCGTTGTTTTTTTGTTCTTTCTGCTTGATGTATTGCTGAATGTTTACTGAAATTCGGTTAATGGTTTTGTCATCTTCTCTAGGGTGCAAAAAGAACAATTCAGCATTGTTGGTTGATTTTGTATAGGTAATCAGTTCTTCTTGGGCTAATTTTTCTAACATAGTAATGACACTCCAAGAAGTAGAGCCTAGTTTTTTAGCGATATAGAATTCATCAATTTTTACAGGGTTTTCAAAAATTCCACCATATAAACGTAAAATTTGCTGAATAAAGTTTTTAAGCTGTATGTTTTGATGCGTTTGAGAAATGACTTGTTTACTCGTTGCTAAAAACTGAACGGTAGACTTTTGTTGAAAGTTATGGTTGAGTTCTATAATTCCATTATTAGTTAGAATTTGAAGCGCATTAAAAGTTTTATTGGGTATAAAACCATATTTGCTACAAAAATCCAAAAAGTTGAAGTCAAAAGCAGATTCGATCAATTCTCCCTTGGCAATTTGAAAATGTTGATATAACTTTTGATGAACAATTTTTATTTCATCAATACTAGGAAGCGATTTTTTAAGTAATTCACTACTTAGAGAAATATCACTGTTATTTGTTAATACTACAGAAAAAGCTTTGTTTCCATCACGACCGCCACGACCTGCTTCTTGAATGTAATTTTCGATAGAAGAAGGTAAATTGATATGCACAACTACTCGAACATTTGGTTTGTCAATTCCCATCCCAAAAGCATTTGTAGCAACGATTATGGGAGTTTTTTCTGTCATCCAATTATCAAAAGCAAGTTTTTTTTCTACAGCAGATAGTCCGCCATGATAAAAAGAGCTTTTAAAACCTTGTGCATTTAGGTAACTACTAATCTCTTTTGTTTTGCTACGTGTATTCACATATACAATCGCAGGAGCTTTTGTTTTAGTGAAAATTTGATTCAGCTTACCAAGTTTGTCTTCTGTCTTATAAATTTGATAGGCTAAATTTTCTCTAAAAAAAGATTTTTTGAAAACAGTTGGGCTTTCCAACTCAAGTGAACTAGTAATATCTGAAATTACTTTTTGTGTAGCAGTTGCGGTTAAAGCAATTATAGGGGCAGAAGGTTGTAATTCTTTTAAAATTGTAATATTCTGATACGACGGACGAAAATCGTGTCCCCATTCAGAAATACAATGTGCCTCATCAATAGCAATCAAATTAACATCTAATTGCTTAATTTTCTCTTGAATAAAACGAGATTGTAATCGTTCGGGCGAAAGGTATAAAAACTTAGTTTTTCCAAATCGGATGTTGTCAAAAAGTGTAATGATTTCATCCTGGGTACTTCCAGAAGGAATTAAAGTAGCTTTAATACCTCTTTCAGTAAGATTTGCAACTTGATCTTGCATCAAAGCAATTAAAGGAGAAATGACAATACAAATACCTTCTTTTGCTAAAGCAGGTACTTGAAAACAAATAGATTTACCACCACCAGTAGGAAGTAGCGCAACTACGTTGTTTCCTGCTAATACTTCTGTAATTATATTTTGTTGAGGTTCTCTAAACGAGTTGAACCTCCAGTAGTGTTTTAGTATTTGAAGCGCTGTATCATACATCGTGTTTTAACGTATGTAAAATAAAATCGCAACGCTCATGTACCGTCCCAAAAGGAACATCAATTATGTTATAGCCTATTTCTTCGTAAGCTTCTTTTAAAAAAGTATCAATTTTTACTGATTGTTCAAACGTTTCATAACGCTCGTTGTCAGATTTATAAATATCTTCCCAAGGGGCACACATAAATACTTTGGTGTATAAGTATTTATTGCTTTTTTCTATAAAAATATCAGGAAAGTCAGAACCCAAATAATTCATATAGGCATGTATATCAGGAATTCCTCTATCAAAAAAGATAATTTCAGCATCACTTTGGTGTGCATCTATATATTGTTGTTCTCGTCCTTCTAATAAAAGTTGACTAAATAGTAAGGGTTGCTCTAAAAAAAGTTGATCTATTCCATCTTTTTGAGCTTTTAGGGTAACCTCTCTTGAAATCTCTGGCATACATTCATATCCACGCTTAATAAATTCTCTTAAAATAGAGGATTTACCCGTACCAGGACCACCTATTAAAACTATTTTTTGTTGCATGGGGCAAAAATAAAAGTTTCAAGTTATAAATATAATAAATAGTGTAATTTTGTGCTTCATCATCATGAATTCTATATTTTTTGATGATTTTTAATAAAAACAGTAATTATTGAGTTATGCAAGATAGAGAGGCTTTTTACGCAAAATTAAAATCACAGTTAGAAGACACTACAACTTTTCCAGCTAAATACTTATACAAGTTTATTGTTCCTACGGATGGAAATCAAGTACAAGAAGTACAAGATTTATTTAATGAAGGTGGAGCGGTTATTGATACCAAAAAATCTAAAACAGGCAAGTATGTAAGTGTTTCAATACACTTAACGGTTAAAAGTTCAGACGAAGTTATTTCTTATTACAAAAAAGCAGAGGCTATAAAAGGAATTATTTCTTTGTAAATTTATAGCATGAAAAATCTACTTTTCATACTAGCTGTTTCATGTACAATTCTTCCAACTTTTTCACAAAGAGATCAGGAATTGTTTCGGATTAATGATACTCCTGTATTAGTTTCGGAGTTTAAGCAAGTGTATGAAAAGAATTTACCTTTAGTAGAAGACGGAAAAGGTAATAGTCTTGATGATTATTTAGAGCTTTTTATTAACTATAAACTGAAAGTAAAAGAAGCCTATAATTTACGCTTAGATACTGTAAAAAGCTACCAAGAAGAGTTGGAAATATATAAGAATCAACTCATTATTCCATATTTATACGATAAAGAGACGCTTAATGAATTGGTAAAGGAAGCCTATGAACGTACCCAAACAGAAATTAAGGCGAGCCATATTTTAGTGAAATATCCGAGTAATGGAATAGCTGTTGATACTTCGTTTTTAAAAAGCAAAATTGACAGATACAGAAGTAGAATAATACAAGGAGAAGATTTTGCTAAAGTTGCAAGAGAAGTGTCTGAGGATCCGTCTGCGAAAATTAATGGAGGGAATTTAGGGTACTTTTCTGCTTTTCAAATGATATATCCTTTTGAAAATGTAGCTTACAAAACAAGAATAGGAGAAATCTCAGAGCCTTTTCAAACCAAATTCGGACTCCACATCATAAAAGTAACAGGAAGCAGATTATCTAAAGGAAAATTTGAGGTAGCTCATATTTTAGTGACGAATTCAGCAAAAGGTAAGTCTAAAATAGAAGAGATCTATCAGCTTTTAGAATCAGGAGCTTCTTTTGAAAAGTTAGCAAATGAATATTCAGATGATTTAGGCTCTGCAAATAATGGAGGAAAGTTACCAAGGTTTGGAACTGGAGAAATGATAGAGAAATTTGAGAATGAGGTATTAAAACTTGAAAAAATAGGAGATTATAGTAAACCTTTTAGAACAAAATACGGTTGGCATATAGTTAAGCTATTAAAGAATTATCCTATAGCTTCTTTTGAAGAAATGAAAGAAGAGCTAACAACAAGAATAAAAAACTCAAGTAGGGCAAAAGCTTTAAGTATTGGAAGCATAGAAAAGATAAAAAAGAACTACAAAGTAAAAGAGTACCCTCAAGCTTTCAATATTCTTAAAGAAGCTACAGAAGTAAAAAAGAATGGAAAGTTGGACAAGAGAGTACTTTCTATCAACGGAAAAGAATGGTTGCAAAAAGATTTAGTTATGTTTGCTGCCTCTAAAAAGCAGCAAGTAGATCAAAAGCTGTTTAAAGAGTTTGTAAATACCAAAGTGATAAACTATTTCAAAGAAGATTTAGCGAATAAGAATTTTGAATATAAAAACATTCTGCAAGAATATAAAGAAGGATTGCTATTGTTTGATTTAATGGAAGCTAAAATTTGGAACAAGGCTTCAACTGATGAGGTAGGATTGAGTCAGTTTTACTCAACTCATAAAAACAAATATGGCAAAGAACTTGATGAAATTAGAGGGCAGGTGATGAGCGATTATCAAGATGAATTAGAAAAAGAGTGGATTAAAGATTTAAGAGAAAAGAATACTATCAAAGTAAAAGAAAAGGTTTTAAGAAAATTAAAGAAAACGTATAACCAATAGTATAAAGTGAAGAAATATATTTTTCTAATAGTGTTAATAAGTATAGTTTCATGTGATCTTGTTAGTTTAAAGAAAGAAAAAACAAGAGAAGATAAACCTATAGCCACAGTTTATAACAAACATTTATATAAGAATGATATTAAAGGGTTATTACCTAAAAATCTTTCTAAAAAAGATAGTTTAGTTCTTGTTAAAGGGATTATCAATTCATGGGCTAAACAAGAATTGTTGTACATAAAAGCTGAAGAAAATATATCAGAAGTAAATAGCGAGCAGATTGAAGGCTTAGTAAACGATTACAAAAAAAGTTTATATATAAACGGTTACAAAGAACGATTAATAAAGCAGCAATTAGACACTGTTGTAGGAGAAGAAGAAATAGCTTCATACTACGAAGAAAACAAAGAAAACTTTAAGACAAATGAAGAGTTACTACAATTTGAGTATATAAACTTTGGTAAAAAGTTTTTAGATAAAAAGGAAACCATAGCACAGTTTAAATCAGAAAAAGAAGAAGATAAAGTAGATTTAGAAAGACACTTGTTGAACTTTAAATCATATCGTTTACAAGATTCAACTTGGGTAACTTTTGATTATTTAAAGAAAAAAATACCTCCTTTTCGTAACGAATCAAAGGAAAACTTGTTAAAAATATCAAAATTCATACAAAAAGAAGATACTTTAGGAGTATATTTGGTCGCTGTAAAAAATATATTGCCTAAGAATGCAACTGCTCCTTTAAGCTATGTTAGCCCTAGAATTAAGCAAATTATTTTACATAAAAGAAAATTAGAATTAATACGAGATATTGAAAAAACACTAATAAATGATGCAATCCAAAACAAAAACTTTAAAGAATACTAGTATAGCTTTTGCCTTGTTTTTAGCAGGTTTAACAACGTTAAACGCACAAGAAAAAATAGACGGAGTAGCCGTTGTGGTAGGTAAAAACATTGTTTTAGATTCTGATATTGATAAATTTAAGCAAGAAGTAGAGTTGCGAAGTGAAGGAAAAGTAAAGATTTCTAACTGTGAAATGCTTGAAGAGTTAATGCAACAAAAATTATTAGCACACCATGCTGTAATTGATAGTGTAGTAGTGTCTCAATCTGAAATAGATGGAAGAGTAGACCGAAGTATTGCTTTTTTCACGCAAGAATACGGAAGCGAAGAAAAAGTAGTTGAAGCATATGGTTTTAACGATATCGAAGATTTAAAGAAAGAATTAGCTAGAGTTCAAAAAGAAAACTTACTAATAGAAAAAGAGCAACAAAAGATAACAGAGGATATTGATGTTACTCCAGAAGAAATTAGAGTATATTTTAAGGGTTTAAAAGAGAAAGGAGAACTTCCTGAAATTCCTGCAGAAGTAGTATTAAATCAGTTAATCTTAAAAGCTGAACCAACTCAAGAGGAGGTAGATCGTGTTGTTAATAAGTTAAAAGAAATTAAAAAGGAGATTGAAGAGGGAGCTAGTTTTAAATTAAAAGCGATTATTAACTCAGAAGACCCTGCTGTAGCTCAAAACGGAGGGAAATATGTGATAACTAAAGATAGTCCGTTTATTAAAGAGTTTAAAGAAACTGCTTTTTCGTTAGATGTAAATCAAATTTCAGAGCCTATTAAATCAGCATTTGGATATCATATTCTTCAATTACATAAAGTAAAAGGGAATCAACGAGAAGTATCTCATATTTTAATGCAACCTCAAATTTCTGATGAAAAATTAAAAGAAACTAAAGAGGAAATTGAAAAAATAGTAGCAGAAATAAAAGAAGGTAAAATTACATTTGAAGAAGCTGTAGCAAAATATTCAGAAGACGAAGAAACTAAAAATAGTGGAGGTTTAATTGTAAACCCATACACACAAGAACCTTCTTTTGAATTAACAAGAATGCCTCCAGAATTATATCCAAGAATTAGTGAATTAAACAAAGGAGATTTATCAGATATTTATTATGATGAAACTCGTGAAGGAGAAAAAATGTATGGGGTAATCTTAATGAAAGATAAAACAGATAACCATACGGCTGATTTAGTTCAAGATTATGTAAGAATGCAACAGTTTGCTTTAGCTAAAAAGAAAGAAGAAGAAATAGCTAAATGGACAAAGGAAAAAATACAAGAAACCTATTTAAAGTTAGGAAATGATTATAAAGATTGTACTTTCAAGAAAGATTGGAAGAAAGAAAATAAATAAGAAGTAATAAATTTAGTATATTGTCATTCCCGCGAAAGCGGGAATTTCATTTTATAAAAGTTTGTAATTAAATTTATTGAATAAAGAAAAACTTTCATTTATGTCTGACGTAACAGCAGTAAACACACTGGTAGAAAAATATAGCCAATTACAACAAGAAATAGGAAAAGTTATAATAGGGCAGCAAGAAGCTGTAAATTACACGTTACTTTCGATTTTTTGCGGAGGTCACTCGTTATTAATAGGAGTTCCTGGATTAGCAAAAACCTTGTTGGTAAATACAATTTCAAACGCATTAGGATTAAATTTTAGTAGAATTCAGTTTACGCCCGATTTAATGCCTTCTGATATTTTAGGAAGTGAAATACTGGATGAAACACGTCATTTTAAATTTATAAAAGGACCTATTTTCTCAAATATCATTTTAGCAGATGAAATAAATCGTACACCACCTAAAACACAGGCAGCTTTACTAGAGGCTATGCAAGAGAAGTCGGTAACTGTGGCGGGACATCATTATAAGTTAGATTTACCATTTTTTGTGTTAGCAACACAAAACCCAATAGAACAAGAAGGAACATACCCGTTACCAGAAGCTCAGTTAGACCGTTTTATGTTTTCAATTAACTTGGAGTATCCAAGTTTTGAAGAAGAGGTGCAAGTGGTAAAAAATACGACATCAATAACTGAACAAACAGTAAGTGCTATTTTTTCTTCGGAAGAAATTATAGAAGTCCAAAAATTAATTCGTAAAATTCCTGTAGCTGACAATGTAGTAGAGTATGCTGTTAAATTGGTAGGTAAAACACGCCCTAATTCTGATAAAGCAACAGAATTAATCAAAAAGTATATTGATTGGGGAGCTGGTCCAAGAGCCTCACAAAACTTAATTTTAGCAGCGAAAGCACATGCTGCGGTTAACGGAAAGTATTCTCCAGATATTGAAGATGTTCAAGCAGTAGCAATTCCTATCCTATCACATAGGATAGTGAGGAATTATAAAGCAGAGGCAGAAGGAATTACTATTAAAGAAATCATAAACTCTCTATTTTAAAATGAAGAAATTTGTTAGCATTTTTTTATTTGTTGTAGTATTTGTTTCATGTAAACAAGAAGTAGCCAAAACAGTTTCAGAGGAAACAGAAAAGCAAGAAATTTTATTGGTGATGAAAGCTCAGGAAGAAGCTTGGTCCAAACACGATTTAGAAGGCTTTATGCAAGGATACTGGAAAAGTGATTCATTAAAATTCTATGGAAGAAACGGAGTTACTTTTGGTTGGCAAAAAACTTTAGATAACTATAAAAAAGGGTATCCAACAAAAGAACATTCAGGAACGTTAACTTTTAAGATTAATGATATTTCTAAAATTACTGAAGGAGCCTATTCTGTTATGGGGGAGTATCACTTAAAAAGACCTGTAGGAGATGCTGATGGTGTTTTTATGATTATCTTTAAGAAGATACAAGGAGAATGGAAAATCATCGCGGATACTTCGTGTTAATTTAAAGTAATGTACTATCAGGTCATTTCGAACGAATGTGAGAAATCTCACATATCTTATAAAGTAAAAAAGGGAAGTTTTCAATTGAAAACTTCCCTTTTTTTATAGTTGTAAGCTAAAGTTTACGAAAACATTTTCGCTACTTTCTCTGCTTTTCTACTTTCAGAATAGTCATAAAAACCTTCACCAGATTTAACACCTAATTTACCAGCTGCAACCATGTTTACTAATAACGGACATGGAGCATACTTAGGATTTTTAAATCCGTCGTACATTACGTTTAAGATAGATAAACAAACATCTAATCCAATAAAATCAGCTAATTGTAATGGTCCCATTGGATGTGCCATTCCTAATTTCATTACAGTATCAATTTCAGCAACACCAGCAACACCGTTGTATAACGTTTCAATACTTTCGTTAATCATTGGCATTAAAATACGATTGGCAACAAAACCTGGGTAATCATTTACTTCAACAGGAACTTTATTTATTTTCTTAGTTAAATCAACTGTAAAGTCCATTACTTCATCAGAAGTGTTGTATCCTCTAATAATTTCAACCAATTTCATAATTGGCACAGGATTCATAAAGTGCATTCCAATTACTTTTTCAGGTCTATTGGTAGCTGCTGCAATTTGAGTAATTGAGATTGATGAAGTGTTGGTAGCTAAAATAGTATCTTCAGCACAAGCTTCATCTAAATCTTCAAAAATCTTAAGTTTTAAGTCAATATTTTCAGTAGCAGCCTCAACAACTAAACTAGTATTCTGTACACCTTCTTTAATAGAAGTGTAGGTAGTAATATTGTTTAAGGTATTATTTTTATCGTCTTCAGTAATTTTTTCTTTCGCTACCATTCTATCTAAGTTTTTAGTAATGGTTGCTAGCCCTCTATCTAAGGCAGCTTGCGAAATGTCGATAAGTTGAACATTGTATCCAAATTGAGCAAACGTATGCGCAATTCCATTTCCCATTGTTCCTGCTCCAATTACGGCGATATTTTTCATGTTGTTGTGTTTTGGTATTTATATGGGCGTTCCCCTCTGGGGCGGGCTTTCCGCTACAATCTTTTTTGGTGTATTCTTCGCTTTACTCAGAATAACAAAAAAGGATTTTCACTGCAATCCCTAACGCGGTTGTTTCTTATTTACTTTATTCTAAAAACAGTCTATAATCTGATGTGCTACACGTAAAGCTTCTGTACCTTGACGTAACGAAACAATAGGCGTAGTATTATTGTGAATAGCATCTGCAAACGATTCTAATTCATCTAAAATAGCGTTGTTAGCTACTACTTCAGGATTATCGTAATAAATTTGCTTTTTAATACCTTCAGCATTCTGCAAAATCATAGCAAACTCATCAGGTTTTTCTGGTACGTCTTTCATTCTAACAACTTCTGATTGCTTTTCTAAGAAGTTTACTGAAATGTATGCGTCTCTTTGGAAAAAACGGCTCTTACGCATGTTTTTCATCGAAATTCTACTTGCTGTTAGGTTCGCAACACAACCATTTTCAAATTCAATACGAGCATTAGCAATATCAGGAGTTTCTGAAATTACTGATACACCACTTGCATGCACACTTTTTACTTTTGAGTTTACAACCGATAAAATAATATCAATATCATGAATCATTAAATCTAAAACTACAGGTACATCTGTTCCTCTAGGGTTAAATTCAGCCAAACGATGTGTTTCAATAAACATTGGCGTGTCAATCAAGTCTTTTACAGCCATAAAAGCAGGGTTAAAACGCTCTACATGTCCAACTTGACCACGAACATGGTGTTGACTTGCAAGGGTTCTAATAGCTTCTGCTTCTAGTACGGTATTGGTAATTGGTTTTTCAATAAAAATATGTCTTCCTTTTTCAATGGCTTGTTTGGCACAATCGAAGTGAGAAAGTGTAGGAGTAACAATGTCAACTACTTCAACAGCATCAATTAATGCTTCGACTGAATCGAATAATTTATAGCTAAACTCATCAGCTACTTTTTGTGCGTTTTCTGTAAAAGGGTCATAAAACCCTACTAATTCATATTTTTCTGATTGTTGTAACAAACGCAAATGGATTTTTCCTAAGTGACCTGCGCCTAAAACTCCAGCTTTTAACATAAGTGAAAGATTATTAGTTATTTGATTGGTTTGTTGAAAAAGAAATGATTTCTACAAAAAATCAACGCAAACAAAGATACACTTTTATACAGATTTATTACTACTTTTATCCTCCCGAAATTTTATAATTAGTAAGCCCTAATAATGGGGATTTAAAATAAGAGATAATAGGTTTTATAGTAATTTAACTAGTAATTCCTGTTGGTAGCGTAATGTAAGAATGAAGGATACAACCAAACATCAAGGACTTAGAAATCAATTAGGAAACGTTTTAGAAGCAAAAGGAATTAATGACGAGAGAGTATTAAAAGCTATCAGAAAAATTCCGAGACATTTGTTTATGGATAGTAGTTTTGAAGCGCATGCGTATCAAGACAAAGCTTTTCCTATTGCTGCAGAACAAACGATTTCTCAGCCTTATACAGTAGCGTTTCAATCACAAGTATTAGAGGTAAAGCCAGGAGAAAAAGTATTAGAAATAGGAACCGGATCTGGATACCAAACAGCAGTATTGTTAGAATTGGACGCAGAGGTGTATTCAATAGAAAGACAACATGAGTTGTTTAAAAAAACTTCGATGTTTTTACCAAAATTGGGATATAAACCTAAGCGATTTATCTTTGGAGATGGTTATAAAGGATTGCCAGAGGAAGCTCCTTTTGATAAAATTATTGTTACAGCTGGAGCACCGTATGTGCCTAAAGCATTATTGGCGCAAATTAAAGTAGGAGGTAGGTTGTTGATTCCTGTGGGGGATCAAGAGCAAGTAATGACACTTTTTATAAGGAAATCACCAAAAGAATTTGAAAAGCATGAGTTAGGTGATTTTAGGTTTGTGCCAATGTTAAAAAAGAAAAATTAATCATTAAAACTAAATTATATTATGAAAAAAGAGAATGAAACAAAATATTACGTTATTACATGTGTAGGAGTTATGTTGTTATTAGTAATGGTGTTTGCCTTTGAAAAGGGTGCTCTGTTAGGAGAAATTATAGCAAAGTAAAAAACTAACACATATAAGATAAGCTCAAATCCTTTTCTATTTTAGAAAAGGATTTTTTGTTATGAGAAAAATCAAAATAAAAAAATCCGCCTAAAAAAGCGGATTTATTGAATTTGAATAAAGAAACATCAACTTATTCAGCGATTGCTATTTCAGTTGCATCTGCAACTACTATCTCTTGTTGTTGATGTTGTTTTTGTTTGTTTTGATTAGTTTTTGCTAATCCACAAGGACTAGTACTTCCGCAAGAAGAAAAACCTAATAAACTAACAGTACAAATTGCAATAAATACTACTTTTTTCATCATTATTCCGTTTTATAAAAATCAAATATACATATTTCTGATTAAGTCACCAGAATTTTCCTTCTTTTCAATAACGTTGAACTCCACCATTTTATTTTGTATGTCCGTAATTAAATTTTCGGAAATAGCTTCGCCATCATTCCATTCAGTAATAGATAACCATTCCTGAATATCATCTATTTGTTGTTCATACCTATTGGAAAGAACTTTATCAATATTATCGAAGTCTTTAAAGTCTTTAGTACAAGCGTTAATGATATCGTGTACTTTTTTTACTTCTTCAAAATTATTTTCTAAGATTTCATCACGAACAGCAATTACAAAACAAGGCCATGGGGTAGGGCAGTTACCAACTCGCCTAAAAGTACCGTTATCAACCAATGGTTTTGTGGTAAAGTGCTCCCACATAAAATAATCGGCTTCTCCATTAGTTAAAGCGTCTATTCCTCCTTGTAAGTCTCCAACTACTTTAAATTGTAGTTTATTAACATCCCAACCATTGTTATGGGCATTTACAATTGCCATAAGTTGAGAACCTGAACCAAATCGGCTAATAGCTACTGTAGCATTCTCTAAGTCATTAATGGTTTTGAATTTTGAGTTCGCAGCAACATGAATTCCCCAAACAAGTGGACTTTTTACAAAAGTTTGTGTAATTTTTGAAGGATTGCCATTGATGATATCTTTTATAATTCCTTCAGTAAGCACCAAGGCTATGTCAACTTCACCAGAGCGTAAAGCTTTCGTCATAGCTCCAGTACCTCCAGGATAATCTTTCCAGCGTAAGTTGATTCCTTCTTTGGTGTATTCTTTATTTTTCAATGTGATGTACCATGGATAATTAAAATGTTCTGGAACACCACCTATTTTTAATTTCAGCATTTATTCAACTAATTTCTCAAGAGTATATACAATTAAATCGTTTACTACTTTGTACGGATCTTTACTAAATGTTCCGTTGGCTCTGTTAGCAATAATAGCATTCATTGATGCAGCATTATGACCTAGTAGTTTAGCCAACCCATAAATGGCAGATGTTTCCATTTCAAGGTTGGTAATTCGATTGTTGTTATAGTTAAAACTATCAATCTTCTTATTTAAATCGGGGTCTTGTAAAGGTAAGCGTAAAACACGTCCTTGAGGACCATAAAAACCACCAGCGGTAGCTGTAATTCCTTTATATACCTTGTTAGATATTAATTTGTCTTCTAAAGCTTTTCCATTAGAAACAATTAAAGGGTATGATTTTTTAGCACTCCAATTGGTATGCTTTATAAAAGCTTCTTCTATATCTGGATGTGAAATTTCATCCACTTGATAAGATTGAAGTAGTCCGTTTAAATCTAACCCATGAGAACTTAATAAAAAACTATCAACGGGAATATCACTCTGTAAAGAACCAGAAGTTCCAATTCTTGTAATGTTTAACTGGGTGTGGTTTTCTTTTACTTTACGCGTGTTTAAATCGATGTTTACAAGAGCGTCTAACTCGTTTAAAACAATATCAATATTGTCAGGACCTATACCTGTAGAAATAACAGAAATTCGTTTTCCTTTATAGGTACCGGTCGTAGTTTTAAATTCTCTTTTTTGGGTACTGAATTCTATAGTGTCAAAATGTTTCGTAACCTTATCCACACGATATTGATCACCAACGAAAATGATATCGGTAGCAATATGTTCAGGTCTTAAATTCAAATGATAGATACTACCATCTGGATTTAAGATGAGCTCAGAATGTTGTATACTCATTTATGATGTAATTTTTAACAGCTTATCGGTAGAGTTTACATAGAGATAGCTGTACTTTTTTGCGCCACCAAGATACGAAAAATCAGAACGAATTTTAGCATAATAATTGGTTTGGTTTTGCAATACCTTTTTTCCTGTCTTGCTTAATTTAACAGGATCAAAAGAAGTAAATAGTTTTTTTAATTCATCTAGCTTATGAAAATATTGACTGTCGCCAAATCCATAATTTTCTTGATGCGTTAACATATAGCCAACTAATTCGTTTTGATTCGCAAAATTGTGTTCGTTAGCTATTTTTAATATGTTGTTTTCTAAGTGATTTAATCCGTTTTCAATTGAAGGAAAACGAAGTAAGTGCGCTTTAATGGCACTTTCTAAGTAAACAAAAGGTGATTTTGGATTGAATTTATGAGCATTTTCAAGAGGAAGTGGACTGTCAGAACAATATAGTTGCCATATATAATCAGCATATTCAATATCGTTGTTAGTTAGCTCTATTCTGTTTTCAAAATGCTGTTGTAATTGTGTTTCAGATAATTCTCCTAAACCGAATAATTTTTCTTCTCCCTGAATTTTACCACTTGTAACTAGAGATACTTTGTGACCAGAACGATAGCGTTTTAACCAACTAATTACAGCAACCATGTTTATTTGACAAAACAAATCATATTCAAACCATAAAACAATTTCATCATGTTGTTTTTGATTACAAAGATTTCTGTATTCTTTTAAAGTGTAATCGATGAATTTCTTTTTAGTAATTTTATAGGAATCTTTTAAAAAGTCAAAGCGGATTTTCCAAAAGTTTTCACTTCCAACATCGACAGAAGTTTTTCCTTCACATAACATTTCACGCCAAGTAATAATATCGCCTTCAATAGTTAATTTTTGAAGTCTTTGAGTTGTGTAATCTCCATTAGTTATGTGTAATAAAGAATGTTTCATGATTTTTTAAGGGAATTAGTTGATTTCTTTATTGTATAAAATAAACGCATTATTTTATACGTTATTATTTATTGGTTGATTTTTAACACTTTACAAAAAGTTGTAAATATAAAAAAAATGTCGAGGAATCAAATTCCTGACATTTTTTTGTTTATCCACCAACGCGTTTTACGTTGAATCCTTTATCTTTTAAAAGCTGCATTATAGTATCTCTATAATCACCTTGAATGATGATTTGGTCATCTTTAAAACTACCACCAACACTTAGTTTGGTTTTAATTTCTTTTGCTAATTTCTTGAAATCTTCGGTAGCTCCGTTATATCCGTCTATAATTGTAACTGGTTTCCCTTTTCGCTTTTCATATTTGCATAAAATAGGATCATCTTGAAGCCAGATATCAGGTTTTTCTTCGATAGGATTTTCTTCAAATTGATGATCAGGGAAAAGGTTTTTTAATTGATCTTGTAAATCCATTAGATTTATTTTTTCAATCCTAATTCACGTAAACGTTCATCTAAAAACTCACCAGCAGTAATATCTTCAAACTGTTTTGGGTTGTTTTCATCAATACAATTTTCTAAAACATCTAATTTCATGTCTGAAACTGGGTGCATAAAAAATGGAATTGAGTAACGAGAAGTTCCCCATAATTCTTTAGGAGGGTTTGTTACTTGGTGAATGGTAGATTTTAACCTGTTATTACTGTGACGTGATAACATATCACCAACATTAATCATTAATTCATCTGGTTCAGCTATAGCGTCAATCCATTCTCCTTTATGGTTTTGAACTTGTAATCCTTTTCCTTGAGCTCCCATTAATAAGGTGATTAAGTTAATATCGCCATGAGCAGCAGCTCTTACAGCTCCTTTAGGTTCTGTAGTAATAGGAGGGTAGTGGATTGGACGTAAAATACTGTTTCCGTTTTTGATATAGTTGTCAAAGTAAGTTTCCTCTAAACCTAAATGCAATGCTAAAGAACGTAAAACATATTTAGCTGTTTTTTCTAACATTTGGTAAGCTTCTTTACCTACTTTGTTAAATTCAGGTAACTCCTCAACCTCTACATTTTCTGGATATTCTTTTGCGTATTTTGAATCAGCATCAACATACTGACCAAAGTGCCAAAATTCTTTTAAATCTCCTTCTTTCTTTCCTTTTGCACTTTCTTTACCAAAAGAAACATATCCTCTTTGACCTCCAATACCTGGAATTTCATATTTTTCTTTTACTTCTGTAGGTAAATCAAAAAACTTCTTGATTTCAGCATATAAGTTATCTACTAATTGATCGTCTAAAAAGTGTCCTTTTAATGCTACAAATCCTATATTCTCATAAGCGTCACCAATCTCGTTGATGAATTTTTGTTTTCTTTCAGCATCATCCGATAAAAAGTCGGCTAAATTTACGCTTGGAATTTTATTCATTGTTAATAAGTTTTATTATTCAAGCTGTAAAGTTAGTGAAATCAACTGTGTGTTGATAATTTATTTATTAACAAAAGGGATTAAGTACGATATTGTATAGTTAAATCCGAAACCAGTATTGCTTTCAAAAACACGGTTAAAACCAGGAGTGTACAAGGTTTTAAAGTTTTTTTGATCGTCTACACTTAACATAATTTTATACGAAAAACTAAAACCTACGAACAGATTTTTAAAAGTTTCTGCTTTTATACCTAGTTGTAATTCAGTCCAGTGAGCAGTTAAACCAGATTCTTTAATAGGAGTTTCTACAGGGTTGGAAGGAAAGTAAGGAGGAAGGTTTTCTGTTCCTGAAGAAACATTAGGTTTGTAACTGTTTAGTGAATGATCAAACATAGCAAAACCGTAACGCATTCCAACGAAAATTTCGTTGTTCATATCAAGCCAATTTTCATAAGCGTTGTAATTAGCTCCAATTTTAATGTAGTTTCCTTTGGCAGAAGACGATAAAAAATCTTCAAAAGTAGTTTCATCTTCATGTCCTATTTCCGCAGCAACATACCATTTTTTTGAGAGGCGATAATCACCTACAAGTTCAAAACCACTATAACTTTTATCAACAATAGCAAGTGCGGGTTTACTAACATCAATTCCAAGACGTAAACCATATCCTGTTTTATAAGTAATGGTATCTTTTTTTTCTTCGGATTTTTCTTCAGATGTGTTTTGTTGCGAATAACCGTTTATAAACACAAAAGCGAAACATAAACTAATGAAATACTTGTACATGAGCTCTAGCTTGATTGTCGATTAAAGGAATTTCTTTGGTAGATAAACTGTCTATCCAACCTGTATGATCTAAAGTAGCATTTTTATAAATAACTCTAAAACCACACGAGCGAGATACAAAATCATCTTCAGGATTGTACTCAATAGTTAGTGTAGCGGTTTGATTATTGGCAGTATTACCATCTACATCATTCATTTTTAAGGTATAAACTGTTTTTTGAGATGTAGCATCTAAAGGGATAGCAATACTGTCATTGGTGTTGTTTGTGAAAAGGCTGTCTGTTTTTCCTTCGGCAATGATAGAAAGACGTTCAAATTTCTTTAAATCATTTGTGTTGTCCATATCGTAAAAGCGAAGTACTAAATTAGGAGTCACAGGATTTTGCGTACAAAAATCATCTTTTTCACAAGCTGTTAAACCTGCTATAAGTAAGAATAGAGCAATGTATTTTTTCATTAATTTTTATTTTTCAAATAAAACAACCGTTTCTATGTGTGATGTATGTGGAAACTGATCTACTAAACTAATCTTTTTTAATTGATATCCGTTATTCATTAACTCTTCCGTATCACGAGCTTGCGTTGCTGGGTTACAAGATACATAAACCATTCTATCTGCATTTAAGTTTATGATTTTCTTAAGCGTTTTAGGAGCAATTCCTGCACGAGCTGGATCTAAAATAATGGTTCTGATTTTGTTTTTATATTGTGGATGTTCGTTTAAGAACTTTCCTACATCAGCAGCATAAAATTGTAATCCTTCAATGTTATTTCGTTCAGCATTTTTCTTAGCATCTTCAATTGCTGAAGCAACAATATCTACCCCAACAATTTTAGTGTTATTTGCTTTTGAAGCGATAATTTGCCCGATGGTTCCTGTACCACAGAATAAATCCATTACAACTGTGTTGTCTACAGCTTCTTTGTTTTCTAACGCGTAATCAACTACTTTGGCATATAGTTTTTCGGCTGATTTAGGATTGGTTTGAAAGAAGCTTTTCATGCTAATTTCAAAGTTTAAGCCTAGTAATTCTTCTACAATTTTATCTTTTCCGTATACCAATGTGATACTTCCAGAAGTTGCAATAGTTCTATCGCCAGTTTCATCGTTGATAGTATGCAATAAACCAGCTACTCTCTCTCCAAATAATTCAACCAAATAGTTAGCAAAATCTTGCAAATCAAATTTTGATAAACCGTTTGAAGTGGTAACCAAATTGAATAATAATTCATTAGTTTTGTATGATTTTCTCACTACAAAATACCTGAAAAAACCTTCTTTTTTAGGTCCGTGCCAAGGTGCTAAACCAGTTTTTTTACAGTATTCTCTAATGTTTTTGATGTTATCTTCTACTTGTTTGTCAAACAACCCTGAGTCTTTCTCTAAATTATCTCCCATCCACCAAACACCACGACGTTTGAATCCTAGGGTAAACTCATCAATGTCGGTTTTGTTTTCACGATCGTAACCAATGGCAGAGAATCCATATTCCATTTTATTTCGGTAGTGGAATACATTAGGAGAAGAAATAAATTCATCAAACAAATCTTCTATGTTTTCAACTTTACCAATACGTTTGAATAAAGACAACGTACTTTCTTGTTTGTATTGATGTTGTAATTCGATAGGTAATTGAATATATGGAGCTCCAGGGATGTCTTGATACGGAACTTCAACTTCATCTTTTGAGTGTTGTAAAACATCAATTAATTTACATTCTGCATATTTCTTTTTAGATTTTTCTACACGTGTTTTTACCAATTGTCCTGGTAATGTATTTGGCACAAAAACCACGAAAACACCTTCCTCAGAACGTATTCTTCCAATTCCTTTTCCGCCGAAGGCATAATCTTCAATTAAAATCTCAATGATTTGTCCTCTTTTTACAAACTTATTTCGCTCTCTTCTTGGCATTTTCTACTAAAATTTATGGTATGCAAAATTAGGAAAAGATATGGTTTGATGATAAAAAAAAAGACTACTCATTTAGAGTAGCCTTTTTAGATTGTTTTTGCGTGGATTTTGATTATTGACCTGCTTCTTTTTTAGCTTCTTGAATCATTTGTTCGTTAGCAACGATGGCAAATTCAACACGTCTGTTTTTACTTCTACCTTCAGCAGTTTCGTTAGTAGCGATAGGGTCGTTAACACCTAAACCTTTCGTTTCAAAACGGCTGTTGTTTAATCCTTTGCTAGCTAAATAATTTTTCACCGAATTAGCTCTTTTTTCAGAAAGTGTTTGGTTGTACTCAACAGCACCAGTGCTATCTGTATATCCGTAAATTACAATATCTGTATTTTGATAATCTTTAAAAACAGGAACTAATTTATCTAAATTCGCTTTAGCTGTTGAAGTTAAACTAGCTTTGTTAGTATCGAAACGCACCGCATTTTCTCCTAGTGTAAGTTTAATACCTTCACCAACTCTTTCTACTTCTGCACCAGGTAAAGCTTCTTCAATTTCACGAGCTTGTTTGTCCATTTGGTTACCGATTACACCACCAGCAACTCCACCAACAACACCACCTAAAATGGCACCAAGTTCAGAGTTGTTTCCGCTACCTACATTGTTACCTATCACAGCACCTATTACAGCTCCAGCCGTAGTACCAATAACAGCTCCTTTTTGAGTGTTGTTAGCATTTTGAACTGATTTACAAGAAGTGAAAATACTACCTGCTAAGAATAAAATTGATAAACTATAAATGATTGATTTTTTCATAATGCTTTTTATTAATTATTGTCTTTGAAATGAATATGTAATGTCTTTTACTTGTCCTGCAACGTTAACTTTGTCAATTAAATCAAAACTAGTTTCAGTAACGTTTCGTAAGTCTAAAATATATCCAGTATTAACGTCTTTAGCTTTGTGATTATTGATGATTTTTAATACAAAGTTTCCATCTTTATTAACATACCAAGTAATTGGAGAGTTAAAATCTTTACAATCTGTGCTTGGATTGTTTAAACTCATTTCTCCTTTGTTATTGTTTGAAACAAAACTCCAGTTACTACCAATAAAACAGCTAGAATCTTCTAAATTAAACGAGTTTACTTTTAAGTATTCTGATCCTGAAAAGTTAACCGCAGTAATTGTCCAGTTACCTTTTAGCATTCGTTCAGTTTTGTTGTCTAGTTTAGTGTTGGTTGCAGATGTTGATTTACATCCAATTACAGCTGCAGAAAGCAGTAATAAAAAAATGATTCTTTTCATAAAATGATATTTAGTTAATTTCCTTAAAGATAAAAAAACTATTTAACCTTGTTTTTATTGTTTATTATAAAAAAGTTAAGCTGTTTTGTTTTTTTAGACTCACCAAACCTGAATAAAGTCACTTAAATTTGATAATTTTGTAGTTAGGGATGATTTCTTTCCCACGCTGAATTTTCGAAACTTCTTTTTCGAAAGGATAAAGGTAGATAAGGAATGGTTATTTTATAAATTTAAAAAAAATTAAGAAAAATGGCTGTTTTAGACCAATTAACTTCGCAACAAGCGATCGACTTAGAAAACAAATACGGAGCGCATAACTATCACCCATTACCTGTAGTATTAAGTAAAGGAGAAGGAGTGTATGTGTGGGATGTTGAAGGAAAAAAATACTACGATTTTTTATCAGCTTACTCTGCAGTAAATCAAGGACATTGTCATCCTAAGATTGTAGGAGCAATGGTAAATCAAGCGCAAACTTTAACCCTAACTTCTCGTGCATTTTATAACGATATGTTAGGTAAATATGAAAAATTTGCAACTGAATACTTCGGATTTGACAAGTTGTTACCAATGAATACTGGTGCTGAAGCTGTTGAAACTGCTCTAAAGATCTGTAGAAAATGGGCATACGAAGTAAAAGGAATCAATGAAAATGAGGCACAAATAATTGTATGTAAAAATAACTTCCACGGAAGAACAACTACAATTATTTCTTTTTCAAACGATCCTGTAGCTCGTAAGAACTTTGGTCCGTTTACTGACGGATTTATCAAAATTGAGTACGATAACTTACAAGCTTTAGAAGAAGCGTTAGAAAATAACGATAATATTGCTGGTTTTATGGCTGAACCTATTCAAGGGGAAGCTGGAGTATATGTGCCTTCTGAAGGATATTTAGCAGCTGCTAAAGCTTTATGTGAAAAGCACAATGTATTATTTATTGCTGATGAAGTACAAACAGGAATAGCACGTACAGGAAAATTATTAGCAGTAAACCACGAAAATGTACAACCAGATATTTTAATTTTAGGAAAAGCATTAAGTGGAGGAGCGTATCCAGTATCAGCAGTGTTAGCAAACGATAGCATTATGAATGTTATCAGACCTGGTAACCATGGTTCTACTTTTGGAGGAAATCCAGTAGCAGCAGCAGTAGCAATTGCAGCTTTAGAGGTAGTTAAAGATGAAAAATTAGCTGAGAATGCTGAACGCTTAGGTAAAATCTTTAGAGAAGAGTTAGCTGAATTTGCTAAAGAAAACGATTTAGTAACTTTAGTTCGTGGTAAAGGATTGTTAAATGCTGTTGTAATTAACGATACAGAAGATAGCTCAACTGCTTGGGATATTTGTATGAAATTACGTGATAACGGATTGTTAGCAAAACCAACACACGGAAATATCATTCGTTTTGCACCGCCATTAGTAATGAACGAAGAGCAATTAAGAGATTGTATCTCAATAATTAAAAACACAATTTCTGAGTTTAAAAAGTAAACTCAAAAAATGAATAGATAAAAAAAGGAGCAATTTATTGCTCCTTTTTTTATGAACTAATTAGCCATTTCATAAATGTTTAAATGCTTTTTTAAGATTCCGGAGGGTGTATTTTTAGTTTCATCAAAAATTCGGGTGTCTCCAAAAAGAATAAAACTCTCTTTAGCTCTTGAAACTGCCACATTTA
This sequence comes from Tenacibaculum sp. A30, assembly GCF_051200845.1. NCBI lineage: Bacteria > Pseudomonadati > Bacteroidota > Flavobacteriia > Flavobacteriales > Flavobacteriaceae > Tenacibaculum > Tenacibaculum sp. A30. The sequence goes on along the minus strand of NZ_CP195160.1, from coordinate 708,107 downwards.
GCATGTTAGGTTTGTTGTCTTTTTCAAAAAACAATGTGCCTTCATCTTCATTGGAATATACAGAACTGAACAAAATGATGTTTCGTTCTGCTCCTTGTAAAGCGTGAACGGTACCTAGTTTAATGTCGTTTACCTTATAACCAGCATCCGTTAATGCTTTGGATAGTTCTCCTTTTTGACTTGCAAAAGGAGTAATGATTCCTAATACACTTTCAATAGAAGTTACATCATAGGCCTCCTGAATAGTTTCTTTGTTTTGTTGTAACCAAGATACGATGGCTTTTACTTCGGTAATATTGCAACGACTGTTATACTTACGCTCGCTAACCCCTTCGATATGATATGCCATCATTGATGGAAATGCTTGGTCTTCTTTAGCTTTTCCTTTCATTGGTTTTAAAATACCGTCATACGCTAGTTCGTTACAAAAGCTAATAATTTCATCATTACAACGTCTGTGTTCTAGCAAAACCAATCCTTGTTCGTTGTTGTTAGGTAGTGGAGTTTCAAATTCGCAGGCGTTTTGTGCCATTCTCATGATACTTCCACTGGAAGCTAAAAAACCTAAATCTTCTAGATATTCATCGTTTTGATTTTCAATAATATTTAAGCTTGTTAGATTTCCTTGGTCAATTTTTTTAGGAATAGACCAAATAGGTTCAATTTGTTTTAAATCGCCTATCACAAAAGCTTTTTGAGCTAAAGAGAACACAGGAATACTGACTTCTGGAGTTACCTGACCTGCTTCGTCAATAATTAATAAATCTAAAAAGTTGTACAGCGGCAAGTATTCGAAAATAGGTTTTCCGTTTTCATTTTCTCCTTGAAACTGACTGTATAAAAAATGGCTAGGAGCCATATAAAAAGTAGCCACAAAACAAGGAGTTAGCATCGCTCTTCGTTTCCATCTTGCTTTTATAGCATTTTCACCAGTTCCTTTTTCGGTATCATGTTCTAGCATTTCTTTGGTCTCAAGTAACCATCTAGCCTCCCAATAGTGAGTTGCCAACAAAAAAGCTTTATGACGTAAATTAATGTCTAACTCATCGTAAAAGAAGCGTTGTGAGGCATCGTTTGATTTGAGTTTCTCATATTCATTATCCCACATTTCTTCTTCGGAAACAAAAGGGAACCCTTGAATGTCATTTTCATACTTCCAGTTTTTCAGTTTTAAATTAGACTGAAGTAACAAATTCATATGAGCAATACTTTCTTTGATAAAAGCAATCGCTTTTTTATTATCTGAAAGAACAGTGGTGTCAACTTTAAAAATATATTCAGAAGAATTGTTAGAAGTTGAAATTTGTGACTCTGAAACACAATAATGTTTCACTTTATCAATAAAGTCTACATCTTTTGAAGCAGATTTTAAATCGTTTAAAATGGTTCTCCATTCTTGTAGTTTAGAGATTTCAAACGTATTTTTTTGAATATAATCTTCTTCGCGTGCAAGTATGTTGTTGATGTTGTTTATTGAGTTAATATAATTGCTTGAAAACTCAACACCATCCGCTAAAATATTCTGAATAGCTATGATTTCCTCCTGTAAATGATAGCATACATCTTCTAGCGAGTTTGTTTCTGTATGGAAGTAATGACAATAATTGGTAAGAAAGTAATACTCTGCTTCAGAAACATATTTTTCATCTTCTAAATTACACAAGGTACCTTCATATCCGAATAAATTTCCTTTTAAAAAATTAATGTCGGCTAAGTTTTTCTCACTCTTTGAGTTGGATGGAAGATAGGTTGCATATCCATTAAAATCAGGAATCCAACGGTCAGATAGTCCTTCCATAGAACTTTCAGAATTGATAAAACTATCAATAATATTGGTTACAGCTTGATTGTTGTTAGAGCAAGCGAGAATGATAGGAGCTTCTTCTCCCTCAATAGCAGCTCTTACAAATTCGGTGGCAACTAAACTTTGTAAAAGGGTGGTTTTACCAGTTCCAGGAGGTCCGTTTACTGCAGTAACTGCATTTTCTTCAGCTACCAAATACGACAACAATGTTTTACGTTGACTGACAGATAAAGGGAACTCGTTAGACATCTGCCCTAAATGCAAATGGTTATAATTTAAGAAATCATGATCAGTAATGGCTATTTTACGTTCTCTTGTATACGGATTGATAATTTTTGACAAAACAGGAAGTTCTTCTGTATTTTTCAATAAGTTTTCATATAGAAAAAGAATGCTTTTTGCGGTAGAAATTTTTGAGCTTAACGCAAAATAGGTCAACTCATATTTCGTGGTGTACTTATCAACTTGGTAGCGGTATAGGTTGCTATGTGTTATGGAAGTAAAAATGTCATTAATGTAGTTCCAGTACTCATCCCAAGGAACAGTTTCTTCTTCATTTTCAAAATCGGGAGATGCTAATTCTTTTGCATCTAAAACGGTATCGATAGAAGAAAAAATGAAATCATTTTTTACATCGGCAATAGGAGTGAGGTAATTGCGAACAATTAAAGGAAAAGCATCTTTAGGGGTTGATAAATTTCCTGAACGATTAACAATAGCACTAATCCAAAACGGATGAATAGTACGTTGTTTAAATTTTGTATTATCTGTTTGATATACTAAATGAAAAGGAGCTATTAATATTTTAGTTTCTTCTACCTTATGCCACTTAGGGTTGTCTTTTTTAGTTATTCCTTTTAATCGATTAATTCTACGTTCTTCAACATCTAGCAGTTGACTTGCTTGTTTAGAGTTGATGAGTGCGTTACTTAAATCGGAAGTTTTTTGATGAAAAAGGTTTTTTATTTTACTAATGTCGATAGCTAAATTTTCACTGTCAGATAAGCTGTTTTTATAATATTGAAGCCAGTTTTTCTCGTTGTTCATAGTTTTTCTCGTACCCTAGAATTGTAATTTTTTCAATAAGAAAGGTTACGAAAATAGTGTATTCAACGCCGTGAAAAATAGTTTCTATCAGCTTTTTATTAACGAAAAAAATAAGGAAGAGGATAGTAGGTTTGTTTTCAGTAAAATAAATGTTGAAAAATTATTGACGCGCGTAATAATGATAATCTTTAATCACAGTGTTTACAAATTCTGCTGGTTTTTGTTCAGAAGAAATTCCTGTGAGTTCGATAATTTTCGCATGCAGTTTTAAAATCACTTTATGATTTCTTTTTCTCATGGCGTCCTTATATACGTTTGAGATAGTGTGAATATCGTTATCAGTTAACAACGTTACTTGCGAGTAGGTAGGAGTATAATTGTCTACTACATCACTAGCAATGGTGTCTTTTAAGGTGATTCTTTTCTTTTCAGAAATAACAGTAGTTCCTGCAGCAATGTCACCTAAGCGTTGCCCTTTTCCGTTTAGTAAAATGGTTAGTACAGCAACCGAACCACTTGCCAATGTGAAATCTACAACTCGCAACAACCAACGAACTAAATAGCTTCCAAAAGTAGGTTTAGAACCGTCTAACTTTACCACTCTTGTTTGATTGAAATATTTTCCAGGTGTTTGTCCGTTCATTAAAATTTCAAAAATCAAGCTGTAAAAAAATATAGGTAATCCAAGTAGCATGTACAAACTCAGGTATTCCATACTAAAAGGAATATCTAACATTCCTATAATAATGGCTATGATGATGTAATATCCGAAAATAAATAAAGCATCAATTAAGTACGAACCAATACGAGTGGTAACATGTGCCACATTTTGGCTAATAGCAATGTTCTGAGCAGTTTCTATTTGAAATTTATCCATGAATTAGTTTTTCAATTTTTTTATTGATATTTCTACAACTTTTTTTTAGTTTAGCGAAGATAAAAATATTCTATGATTAAGGAAACTTCTCAACAAATACACTTTAATTTTTTGAGTAGATGAGAGAAGCTGCTTTTGTAAATAAAAACAAAGAAAAGTGGCAGCTTTTTGAAGATGCGTTGTATCAAAAAACAATAATTTCTCCAGATAAATTATCAGATTTATATGTGGAGTTGACAGATGATTTAAGTTATGCCAAAACGTTTTATCCTAACGGAAATACGGTTGTATATCTAAATTCTATTGCTTCTGCTGCGCATCAAAAAATCTATAAAACAAAAAAAGAAAGTAAGAATAGATTTGCCAGTTTTTTTAAAACTGAGTTTCCTTTGATGTTTTATGGTTATCAAAAAGAATTGTTTGTTGCTTTTATCGTTTTTGCTTTTTTTACCATATGCGGAGTATTTTCAGCAGCGACTGATACCGATTTTGTACGTCTTATTTTAGGGGATAGTTATGTGAATATGACCTTAGAAAATATTGAAAAAGGAGATCCTATGGCTGTTTACAAAGATGCAAATGAAATTAATATGTTTGTAGGAATTACTATGAATAATATACGAGTTGCTATGTATGCCTTTGTATTAGGAATACTGTTTTCGGTAGGAACTTTATATATAATGATGCAAAACGGAATAATGTTAGGATCGTTTTTGTATTTCTTTTATGAGAAAGGTTTGTTTTGGGAATCTTCAAGAACTATTTGGATTCACGGAACCATAGAAATATCAGTAATTGTAATTGCAGGTTGTGCAGGTTTGGTGTTGGGGAATAGTATATTATTTCCTAAAACCTATTCACGATTAGAGTCGTTTAAAAGAGGAATGAAAGACGGATTGAAAATTATGGTAAGTACCGTTCCGTTTTTTATTGTAGCAGGTTTTTTAGAAGGGTTTGTTACTCGTCATACTGAAATGCCCGATTGGTTAGCCATTTTAATCATAGGAACTTCGTTAGCATTAATTATATTTTACTACGTTATATATCCAATTAAAGTTTATAAAAATCAACTAACACATGAATAAAGAATACATAGAGTTTAAAAGAGAAAGAGATTTAGGAAGTATTATTTCAGATGCTTTTAAATTTATCAGGTTAGAAGGAAAGCAATTCTTTTTATCTATTTTAAAAGTAGCTGCAATACCAATAGTTGTGGCTGTAGCTTCTATGATTTATTATATGATGTCTATGTCATCAATAATTACTGAAGACGCAAGTGCTGCCATTGGTATGCTAGGATCTGTGTTTATTATGATGATAGCTTATTTAGTAGCTATTGTTTTTATAAACTTAGCGGGGATGTACTATATTAAATCTTATATAGATAACAAAGGAGTGGTGAATCAAGAAGAAGTTGTAACCAACACAAAAGCAAAATTTTGGTCGTTTACAGGTTTTGGAATTTTAGCAGGATTGATATTGTTTGCAAGTGCCATGTTATGTGTATTACCAGTATTTTACACTTGGCCAGCATTATCTTTAGGAGCTTCAATCTTGGTGTTTCAAAATGAAACAGCTTCAGGAGCGGTAGGTAAATGTTTTAACTTTATTAGTGGATATTTCTGGGAAGTTTTCGGAGTAGTTTTCGTGGTATCTATTTTAGTAAGTGTTCTAGGATATGTATTCCAAATTCCAGCAATGATTTATCAATTTGCAAAAATGGGATTAAGCATGGGAAGTGATGATCCAACAGAGGTTTTCGGATTTTTTAGTGATCCTATTTACTTAATTTTAAATGTTGTTTCAATAGCAGGTCAACTAATGTTTTACTCAATAACATTAATCACTAACGTGTTTTTATATTTTGATGTTAACGAGAAAAAGAATTTAACAGGAACTATTGAAAGAATTGATAGCTTAGGACAATAATCTTTTGAAACAGTTTCTTTTTTACATAACGTTTTTTATTTGCTCAATCGCTGTTTTTTCTCAGGAGGAAAAAACAGTGATTCAGTATGATGATACTATAATTGAGCAAAAGAAGTTTGATGCTCAAAAAATAGAAGAGTACAAACAAAAAGACGAGTTTATATATGTTGTAGAAAAAAGAGAACCTACCATTTTAGAGAAAATATGGGATTGGATAAAGCGAACAGTTATTAAAATACTTTCGTACGTTTTTGATGATATTACACCAGCAGTAGGATTTTTACGTGTTGTTTTAAAGATTTTACCTTACGTAATAGCAGGACTCGTACTTTTCTTCATTATTAAATTCTTTTTAAAAGTAAACGCAAGTAATATTATAGATGGTAAAAGAGTAAAACCTATCGTACATCTTTCGGAAGAAGAAGAATTGATAAAAGAGAAAGATTTACCAAAGCTAATAGAACAAGCTATTACAGAAGGAAACTACCAATTAGCAGTGCGTTATTACTATTTATTACTGCTGAAAAACTTATCAGATAAAGAGTTTATTTCTTGGCAACAAGAAAAAACAAATGAAGATTATATAAAGGAGTTGGCAACTAAACAACAATTACACGGTGACTTTAAAAAGTTAACCTATTTGTATGATTATGTATGGTACGGAGAGTTTTCAATAGATAAAGAAAAATTCGTGCAAGCAGAAAGTAAGTTTAAAAATACCCTAGCTAAAATTTACTAATTTGGATAAGAAACTTAAAATATACATTGGTTTATTGGTGTTTATACTGCTAGGTATTATTTACATCGAGTCTGTAAAGCCTAAAGAAATCAATTGGTATCCAAGTTATGCTGCTAAGCATAAGATTCCGTATGGTACGTATGTATTGCATAAAGAAATGCCAAGTTTATTTCCGAAGAAAAAAGTAAAAGACATTCATCAAAATCCGTATACATTTTTAAAAGACTCAACCAATAACGGAACTTATTTTTTTGTTGATAATGCATTGAATTTTGGAGAAGATGAGTTTTCTGAACTGCTCAAGTTTGTAAAAAGAGGAAACAATGTTTTTATAGCTACAAACGGAGTACATATTGATACGTTACAAACAGAAACGAGTATTTTAACAACATCAGCTTTTGAAGAAAAAGCGTATCAAAAAATGAGTAACTCAATTTTTGGTGAAACAGAATATCATTTTGATAGAGACTTTTCTAAATTCTATTTTTCCAAAGTAGATACCCTAAATACTACTATTTTAGGTGAGTTAGTAGTTAGAAATGAAAACGATTCTATCATCAGCAAAAAACCAAATTACATTAAAGTAAAACACGGAAAAGGAAATTTCTATTTGCATACTTTTCCACAGGCTTTTACCAACTACAACATGTTGTTAAACAACAATTACGAGTATGTAGCAAATGTATTATCCTATATAAGTACTCCTCAAAAAAAAGGAGTTAATGCAAGTACTATAAATGGGGGTGAAAGTACTGTTTTGTGGGATGCCTATTATAAAACGGGAAAGAGTAGTATTACTTCACCGATGCACTATGTTTTATCAACCCCACCGTTAAAATGGGCATATTATATAGCGTTGATAGGTGTGTTGTTTTTCATTATTTTTAAAGGAAAACGAAATCAGCGATTGATTCCTGTAATTACACCGTTAAAAAATCAAACGTTGGCTTTTACACGTACTATAGCAAATATGTATTATGAAAAGTCAGACCATAAAAATATAGCAGAGCATAAAATCAACTATTTTTTAGAGTATATAAGAGTCAAATACAGACTATCAACTCTAAAGATAGATGAGAGTTTTTATAAAAATGTAGCTAGTAGAAGTGGCAATTCTGAAGAAAAGATAAAAGATTTATTTCAGAAAATAAAACAAATACAATCAAAATCAAACATAACCGAAGATGATTTGATAGCCTTAAACAAAGCTATTGAAGATTTTAAAGCATATAAAAATAGTTAATATGGATACAGAAAATAATTCAGTAGAAACAACAAATGAGTTGTTTACAAGCAGAGTTGACTTGTCAAAATTAAAAGAAGCTGTAGTTAAGATAAAAGAGCAGTTAGGAAAAGTAATTGTAGGGCAAGAGGAGTTTATGGAGCTGTTATTAGTTTCTTTATTAGCTGATGGTCATGTGTTAATTGAAGGAGTTCCAGGGGTAGCTAAAACAGTAACTGCAAAATTATTAGCTAAAACAATTGCTACGGATTTTAGCCGAATTCAGTTTACACCAGACTTAATGCCTTCGGATGTGTTAGGAACTTCAGTGTTGAATATGAAAACTTCTGATTTTGAATTTAAAAAAGGGCCAATTTTCTCCAATATTGTATTGATTGATGAAATCAACAGAGCGCCTGCAAAAACACAAGCGGCATTGTTTGAGGTGATGGAAGAAAAACAAATTACGATGGATGGTGAGCGTTACGCAATGAACCCGCCATTTATGGTATTGGCTACACAAAATCCAATAGAGCAGGAGGGAACCTATGCTTTACCAGAAGCGCAGTTAGACCGTTTTCTATTCAAAATAAATGTTGGATATCCAAGTTTAGACGAAGAAATACAAATAATTACTGCTCATAATGATCGTAAAGGGGCGCTACCTCAAACTCAGGTGGAAGCTGTGTTAACCGAGTCAGAATTGTTAGAATATAGAAGCAAGGTTTTTGAAGTATTGGTAGAAGAAAAGATTATTAAATACATTGCCCAGTTAATTTCTAATACACGTAACAACGCGCATTTATTTTTAGGAGGTTCGCCAAGAGCAAGTATTGCGGTATTGATGGCTTCTAAAGCTTTTGCAGCGATTAACGGACGAGATTTTGTAATACCTGAAGACGTGAAGAAGAGTATTTATCCGGTATTGCGTCATAGAATCATGTTAACTCCAGAACGCGAAATGGAAGGTATGACTCCTGACAAAGTAATTGAAATGATTGTACAATCTGTTGAAGTTCCAAGATAGTGATTCAATTCTTTAAATCGTTATACATACACAACCGCTTTTTTGTTTACATCAGCGTAGTTTCAGCATTGTTTTTAGTGTCGTTTTGGATTCCTGTGCTGTATTCTTTAGTATGGATGTTAGTATGGTTGTTTGTTATAGCGATGTGTATCGATCTAATCATTTTATATCGATTTAAAAACGGATTTTCAGCAAAAAGAATAGTATCAGAAAAGCTATCAAATTCAGATGATAATGAAATAGCGATTACACTTGAAAACAACTATCCGTTTCAAGTTTTTATTTCGTTGATTGATGAGTTGCCTGCACAATTTCAAAAAAGAGATTTTGGACATACAATGTCTTTGAAGCCTGGAGAAAAATCAACGTATGCTTATACTGTTCGACCTGTTGAAAGAGGAGAGTATAACTTTGGAAGAGTAAATGTGTTTGTGTCCTCTATTTTACAAATGTTTTCTAAACGTTACACATTTTCTGCAGAAGAAAGCGTAAAAGTATATCCGTCTTACGTGCAAATGAAAAAGTACGAGTTTTTGGCAATGCACAATAACTTAACTGAGTTTGGTATGAAGAAAATCCGACGTATTGGACATACTATGGAGTTTGAGCAGATCAAAAATTATATTCCAGGAGATGATATACGTACGATAAATTGGAAAGCCACAGCAAAGAGAGGGGATTTGATGGTGAATCAATACCAAGATGAAAAATCGCAACCCATTTATTCGATGATTGATTTAGGGCGTGTTATGAAAATGCCTTTTGAAGGATTGAAATTATTAGACTATGCGATAAATTCAACCTTAGCGTTTTCAAATATTGCTTTATTAAAAAATGACAAAGCAGGAATGCTAACGTTTTCTAAAAATGTAGAGAAAATAGTTGCAGCGAGTAGTAAGAAAACAAATTTATCAGTCATTAATGAAGAGTTATATAATATAACTACAGATTTTTCAGATGCTAATTATGCATTGTTGTATGCTAATATTAAACGAAAAATAAATCAGCGAAGCTTACTGATTTTATACACGAATTTTGAGCATATTTCAGCTTTAAAACGTCAATTACCTTACTTAAAGGCGATTGCTAAAAAGCATTTATTGGTAACTGTTTTCTTTGAAAACACAGAATTAGATACGTTAATTAAAGAAAATGCAGAAGATTTACAAAGTGTGTATCACAAAACGATTGCTGAGAAATACGCATACGAAAAACGTTTGATGATAAAAGAATTAGAGAAAAATGCAGTACATGCTATTTTAACCAAGCCACAGCATTTATCGGTGAATGTAATAAATAAATACCTAGAGTTTAAAGCGAAAGGAATGATATAAAAAAAGCGACCATTTGGTCGCTTTTTTATTATTATAGAATTCGCTACTATTGTAGCTCTTGTAATCTTTCTTGTAATAATTCAGGGCTACCTAAAGCATCCATTCCTATCATAGAAATAACCCAAATGATATAAGCGATAAAAATTACGTTTAATACAATACCAACTATACCCAATGTTTTACCAGTACTAGCATTTTTTACTCCTTCATATAAATCAGGATTTTCATTATTTAATTTAATAGCTTTATTACCTAAAATAACAGCAATAATACCAAGAGGTAATCCAATAACTCCGTAACAACAACAAGTTAAAATAGAGCAAATACCTAATACTAATGAAGTGGTTGAATTTGGTAGTTTTTGTTTTTCCATAGTTTTTCTAAAATTTAAATTATTTGATTCATTTTTATTACATAGCTAGTCACAATAATGGCTATGTTAACGATAGCCAATATACTGATTATTTTTTGGGCGTATTTTACTTTATAAAAGAAGTTAATAGCAACAACAAAAGCTAATGCTAGTAAGGTATATATAGCAGGGTACATTTTAAAAGCTGCTATAAATTCCCCGTGAAAAACTAAGCTTAACGCACGTTGTATGCCGCAACCTAAACAATCCATTCCAAAGAATTGTTTGTTTAAGCAGGGTAGCATATAATCTTCTAATTGTAAAAACATAGCCTATTATTTAAACATATCCATTCCAGGAATGTTTGGCATACCGCTTTTTGCAGCAACTGCTAATTCTTGTTCGTTAATTTCACCAGCACGCTTTAACGCTTTGTTTAAAGCTAAAATTAAGTAATCTTCTAGCTCTTCTTTATCTTCTAATAAAGATTCGTTAACAGTAATAGCTTTTATTTCTCTATTTGCCGTTACGGTAACTTTTACATTTCCATCAGCAATACTTTCATCAATTAAAACGGTATCTAAACGTTTTTTAGTTTCTTCTACTTTTTGTTGGGCTTCTTTTAATTTACCCATCATTCCAGAAATATCTCCGAACATAATCCTTCTTTTTTTATGATTTACTTAACAACAAAAATAGTATTTTCACAAGAAATATAAACCAACTTTAAAAATGAAAAAATTAATGCTACCAGCTTTGGCATTTAGTCTTATTTTTGCGTCTTGTAAAAAGCAAGAAATGAAGAATGATATCAAAGCTCCAGTTGCTGAAAAACAGCCGACAAAGTTAGAGAAACATGGAGATGTACGTACTGATAATTATTTTTGGATGCGTTTAACCGACGAGCAAAAAAATGCTGAGGTTAAAGATGAGCAAACTCAAAAAGTATACGATTACCTAAACGCAGAGAACACTTATTATAATGAAATGACGAAAGAAACGAAAGAGTTTCAAGAAGAGTTGTTTCAAGAAATGAAGGGGCGTATAAAAGAAGACGACGAGTCTGTTCCGTATAAAAAAGATGGGTACTTCTATATTACTCGTTACGAAAAAGGGCAACAGTACCCAATTCATAGCCGTAAAAAAGAAACTTTAGAGGCTGAAGAAGAAATCATGTTCAATGTGAATGATGAAGCTAAAGGATATGATTATTTTCAGTTAGGAGGATTGAATGTATCTCCAGATAATAAAATGATAGCTTTTGCTACAGATACAGTAAGCCGTCGCCAGTATTTTATCAGAATTAAAAATCTTGAAACAGGAGATATTTATAAAGATATTATTGAAAACACGACTGGAGGTTCTGTATGGGCAAATGATAATAAAACGTTGTTTTATGCTAAAAAAGATCCTGTAACATTACGTTCTTCAAAGATTTACAAACATACGTTAGGTTCTGATGCATCCTTAGATGAATTAGTATATGAGGAAAAAGATGATACGTTCGGAGCTTTTGTTACCAAGTCAAAATCTAAAGATTATATCATAATAGGTTCGTATAGTACTGTTTCTACAGAGTACCATGTATTAGATGCTAATAACCCTGATGGAGAGTTACGCATTATTCAACCTCGTGAGCGAGATTTAGAATATGACGTAGCACATTACGGAGATCATTTTTACATTAAAACGAATAAGGATGGAGCGACTAACTTTAAGTTAATGAAAACTCCTGTAGACAAACCAGGAAAAGAAAACTGGGTAGATGTAATTCCTCATAGAGATGACACTTTATTTGAAGATTTTTCAATTTTTAAAGACTATTTAGTTTTAGAAGAAAGAAACGAAGGATTGAATAAAATCCGTATCAAACGATGGGATGGAACAGAAGATTACTACTTGCCTTTTGATGAAGAAACGTATTCAGCAGGGGTATATGGAAATCCTGAATTCGATACAGAGGTAATTCGTTATTCTTACAATTCAATGACAACTCCAAGTTCTGTGATTGATTTCAATATGAAAGATAAATCAAAAGAAATTAAAAAAGAACAAGAAGTTTTAGGAGGAAAGTTTGATAAAAACAATTACGTAAGCAAGCGTATTTGGGTACCTGCACGTGATGGTAAAAAAGTAGCATTATCAATTGTACACCATAAAGATACTAAGCTTGATAAAAACACGCCAATTTTACAATATGCATATGGGTCTTACGGATATACAATTAATGACGGATTTTCAACAACACGTTTAAGTTTATTAGATCGTGGATTTGTATATGCATTAGCACATATTAGAGGAAGTCAGTATTTAGGACGTGAGTGGTATGAAGATGGTAAAATGTTAAACAAGAAAAACACCTTTACCGATTTTATTGATTGTTCTAAATATTTAATAGATAATGGTTATACATCACCAGAGCATTTGTATGCTATGGGAGGTTCTGCTGGAGGTTTATTAATGGGAGCTGTTATAAACATGAATCCAGAGTTATATAATGGGATAATTGCAGCAGTACCGTTTGTAGATGTAATTTCTACGATGTTAGATGATAGTATTCCATTAACAACAGGTGAGTATGATGAGTGGGGGAATCCTAACAATAAAGAATATTACGATTATATCAAATCGTATTCTCCATACGATCAAGTTGAAGCAAAGGCATATCCAAATATGTTAGTAACTACAGGTTTACATGATAGTCAAGTACAATACTGGGAGCCAGCAAAATGGGTAGCTAAACTACGTGAGTTAAAAACTGATAATAATTTATTATTCTTACATACAAACATGGAAGCAGGTCACGGAGGAGCATCTGGAAGGTTTGATGCTTTAAAAGAAACTGCAGAAGAATACACGTTCTTTTTAATGTTAGAAGGTAAGTTAAAAAAATAATTATATTTTTGCGCTCTATTGAGTGTAAGTGTCATTGCGAAAGCAACGAACAATCTCAACAGATTTTTCGTGTCCGTTTTTCGTAATGACACTTTTTCTTATTTATAAAACATAATGAAAAGACATCAAGGTATTACCAATTCAATAATAGATTTAGTAGGTCAAACTCCCATGATTCAACTGCATCGAATTACCCAAGATTTACCGGGTACTTACTATGCAAAAGTTGAAGCTTTTAATCCAGGTCACTCTGCTAAAGATAGAATTGCACTTCATATTATAGAAACTGCTGAAGAAAAAGGAATTGTAAAAGAAGGAGATATTATTGTGGAAACAACTTCTGGTAACACAGGGTTTTCATTAGCAATGATCAGTATTGTAAAAGGGTATCGCTGTATATTAGCAGTAAGTGATAAGTCTTCTCAAGACAAAATAGACATGTTAAAGTCTATGGGAGCAGAAGTACATGTTTGTCCTGCAAATGTTACTCCTGACGATCCTCGTTCGTATTACGAAGTAGCTAAAAGATTGCATAGAGAAAATCCAGGGTCTATTTATATCAATCAGTATTTTAACGAATTAAATATTGAAGCACATTATAAGAGTACGGGACCAGAAATTTGGGAACAAACCGACGGAAAAGTAACCCACGTAGTTGCAGCTAGCGGGACAGGAGGAACGATTTCTGGAACAGCACGTTATTTAAAAGAACAAAATCCTGATATTCAAATTTTAGGAGTTGATGCTATGGGGTCTGTGATTAAAAAATACCACGAAACTGGTGAGTTTGACGCCAATGAAATCAGCCCTTATAAAATTGAAGGATTAGGTAAGAACTTAATTCCTACCTCTACAGATTTTGATGTAATAGATGTATACGAAAAAGTATCAGACAAAGAAGCAGCTTTAAAAGCCAGAGAATTAGTAAAAGCTGAAGGAATTTTTGCTGGATATACTTCAGGAGCAGCCTTACAAGCTACACAGCAATACGCAGATAACGGATTTTTTGATGAAAATAGTGTAGTGGTAGTAATTTTACCAGATCATGGTTCTCGTTATATGAATAAGATTTATTCTAATAAGTGGATGAAAGAGCAGGGGTTTTTATAGAAGGCACTTATTTACTCTAGTAGTCCTTAGGAAGGGTTTCCTTTAATTGACAATCTTGCAAACTGGGGAATTAACTATAGGCAATCGATGTGTGAAGAGAAATGATTTGAGTATTACTATAGGTAAGATTAAGGAGTAAATTTTATATATTTTGATTAATATCAGTAGTAATTATAAATTTTTGTAACAATTGAATAATATTAATTCTAAAGTTATAATTTTTGTTGTGTCTTCTGAATGTTTAAAATTATAAGTTATTATTGTTTTAAACTTTTCTTCTACAAATGAATCATAAAGTTCATGTTCTTCAATTGTTTCTTTAGCAATTTCAATAACTTTTGTAAAATCTTTGTTATCCTTGTTGAATATAATAAGAGCAACTTTTTCATCTCTCCATAAAACATATCTTTCAAAAAGTTGATTAATTGCTGAACTTAAATAAGAACTTCCTTTCCATAACTTACATTCAGCAATAAAGATATTACAAGCATTTAAATCTTGAATTAAGATATCGGTTTTACCATTTTTGTTAAATGTTTCGCCAGTTGTTATATGGTTTTTAGATATTTGAGTTAAATGAGGAAGAAAATAATCTCTAAATTCTTCTTCACCAAAAGCATTATGAAGATGATTTAATTTTTCTAAACTTTGACCAAAAAAGAATATTTGTTGAATTAAAAAAGAGTGAAAGCTTTGCTCTGTAATTTTATCAAAAATTGGTTTTAACTCACCGATAAATTCCTTTTCATTTTTCAACCATTTTTTTAGAACTTTAATATATTTTAATTCTTTTTTTGAAAAATTTTCTAATAGTAATAGTTGTTCAATTTTGTGTTTTTCGGTAACAATCTGAACTTCATATTTTTCTTTATCGGTTATATTTAAGCTTTTGTAAATGTTTTCAGATGTTAATTGAGATAATATTTTTCTTGTATGATTGAAAAGTATTTCAATTAGTTCGCTTTGTGTTCGACTTTTGAATTTTGTTAAGCCTGTAAATCTATTATATTCACCATCATACAAGAATAAATTCATAGGTAGTTTACCTTTGTATGCGATTTTTATATTGTTAAATAAGGGGATTTCAGGAATAAACTTTATCCAATTTTGAAAAGTTGAGTTTAATAAATTTAAATCTGTATTTTTTTTAACTTTTTCTTCAGTTAAGGAATTAAAATAATCTAATAATTGATTTCTTTTCCATTCAATTTCTTTTGGTATAACTAGACTATTTTTTGTCCAATATTTAATGGCGCTAAAATACCTTTCACCTCCAACATTAGGCGCTCCAAAACTATCAATTGAATAGTCTATATAGTCTGTTATTTCTTTATACCAACTATCTTTTTGAATACTGAGTTCAATAAAACTATTTGTGAAACTAACTGAATTCACTACTTTATTAGGAATATTGACATATAGTTCCTTTTTGAACCATTTCTTTTTCAATAAATTTTTATGATTGTCACAGCAATTAGGAAATGAGTCAAACCATTCATTCAAATTTGAAAGAATTTCTTTATGATAATTACAACAGTTTGGAAAACCCTCAGGTTGTTTGTAGTCATGGTATGGTTTAGTAGAGTAACCTAAATCCCAAATATCACTAGCTGGGATTTGTATAAATTTTTTGTTTTCAATATCTGAAATAAATTTTTTAGGATTTGAAATTTCAAAATTTATACTTCTTTTCATAAAGACTTTTTTTTAAGCACCTTATAGGTGTAGTAACCGTAATATATGTTAATAGTTAAATATAATAATTATCTATCTATTCATACAACAAATACTGCTCACGTACTTTTTTAAAGTCGTTTAAACCTTGTTGCCAACTTGTTTTAATTTCTTCTTCTGAAAGTCCTTGTTCAATTTGTTCTTGTAGTTTTTTAGTTCCTGCTAGTTTGGTAAAAAAAGCATTGAAAAAATCTTTTTTAGGAGACTGTTCGTACGCTTTTTTAAGCCAGCTAAGATCTAAGTTAGCTAAACGGATGTGAGTGCTTAAATCTTCTCCAAAACACACTTCTCCTTTATATTTTGGGTGTTTTGCTCCCTCATTCGGTTGCGGAGTAAAACTAAAACCAGTTTTTTCTAAATATGGTGAACCGTAAATTTGAAACTGTTTGTCAGTTCCTCTACCAGCAGAAACGTTTGTTCCTTCAAAAAAGCACAAACTAGGGTATAAGTTAATAGAAACATCATTCGGTAAATTAGGCGACGGTTTTATGGGTAAACTATAGGTTGATTGATGTGTGTAATTTTCTAAAGGAATTACTGTTAAATCACATTTCACTCCATTAGCTAACCATTTTTCGCCGTTAATCATTTGTCCGTATTCTCCAATCGTCATTCCGTAAACAACAGGTACAGGGTGCATCCCCACAAAACTTGTATGTTCAGGCTCTAACATAGGTCCGTCAATATAATGTCCGTTCGGATTTGGTCTATCCAATAAAATCACAGGAATATTTGCCTCGGCACAAGCTTCCATCACATAATGTAAGGTAGAAATATAGGTGTAAAAGCGAGCGCCCACATCTTGAATATCAAAAACAACAGCATCAATTCCGTTTAATTGTTCAGGTGAAGGTTTTTTGTTTTTTCCGTACAACGAAATAATCGGAATCCCTGTTTTTATATCTTTTCCATCAGCGATTGCTTCACCAGCATCAGCTTTTCCTCTAAAACCATGCTCAGGAGCAAAAACCTTTTGTACGTTAACTCCTTCGTAATTATGTAAATAATCTACTAAGTGATGTTGTACCATTTTAGAGCCCATGATATTTGGAGCAACTTCAGCTCGTTGTAACACTTGTAAAACCGAGGTTTGATTGGCTACAATGGCAATGTTTTTATTTTTTAAAAGAGGAAGGTAGGCTGTGGTTCTGTCAGCACCCGTTTTAATAGTTTTTGGTTCTTCTTGTTTTGCGACTTCTTTAATGGGTGATTTTTTTTGCGGTTGCGCACAAGAAGTAAGTTGAAAACTGAATACTAAAAAAAGTAAAAAAACGGAATTAAAAGAAAGCTTCATCTATAAAAAATTAAAAGATAAAGGTACAGATTTCTATTTTTTAAGAATAATAAAAGTTAAAGAATTAAAACCTAGGTATTCTTCTCTTTCTTTCCGTAAGAATTAGTTACTTTTGGTTTTGTAAAAAAGAAAACATTTGAATTTCGAACTATTTATAGCAAAACGAATCATTGCTGGAAAACAGTATAAAAGCAGTATTTCATCACCTATCATTACCATTGCAACCATTGCTATAGCACTAGGAGTGGCAATTATGCTGATTGCGGTATCAATAACCTCAGGTTTTCAGAATAAGGTACGCGATAAAATGACCGGATTTAAAGGTCATATTCAAATTGTAAATTATGATAATAACAATTCGGATGTTTCTACAGTTCCGATTGATATTAATCAAGAGTTTTATCCAGAGTTTAAAAATATTGAAGGAATAAAAAAAGTGCAACCTTTTGCCAATGTGGGAGGAATCATAAGAACTCCATCCGATTTTGAAGGAATAATACTGAAAGGAGTTTCAGCCGACTATGATTTTACTTTTTTCAAAGAATGTTTGGTTGAAGGTCGCTTGCCTAATTTCAATCAAGAAAGAAATAGAGAAATTTTAATTTCAGAATCGATCGCTAATCGATTAAACTTTAAACTAAACGACACGATTCAAACATGGTTTGGTGCGGAAAATAGCCAAGTAAAATTCAAAAGAAGAAAACCCGTAATTGTAGGAATTTACAACACAGGGTTTGAGCAGTTTGACAAAATCATGGTGTTGGGTGATTTAAGAGAAGTGCAACAGATTATTCGTTGGGAGGAAAATCAAGTAGGAGGTTTTGAGGTGCTGATTGATGATTATGATGAGTTAAGACAAAAAGGAGACGAAGTATATTCAAGTATTGGAGCAACCCTAAACAGTATTACTATTGTTGATAATTATCCTGCAATTTTTGAATGGTTAAAGTTATTAGATAACAACGTATGGTTTATTATCGGAATTATGGTGTTGGTTGCAGGAATAAACATGGTAACAGCCTTGTTGGTTCTTATCTTAGAACGTGTACAAATGGTTGGGATTTTAAAAGCCTTAGGAAGTGTAAATTGGAGCATCAGAAAAATATTTTTATACAATGCTTCGTATTTAATTTTAAAAGGATTGTTCTGGGGAAATCTTATCGGATTGAGTCTTCTTTTAATTCAGAAGTACACAAAATTAATAAGCTTAGATCCTGAAACCTATTATGTGTCTACGGTACCTGTAGATATTAATTTACTAGCGATTTTATTGTTAAATATAGGTACGCTAGCATTATGCTTTTTAATGTTGATTGTACCTTCGTATATCATAACCAAAATCCGCCCTTCAAAATCCATTCGATTTGCTTAGTTTTGCATAACATTAATTAGATATGAAGTACGCAAAAAATATATTAGAAACTATTGGTAACACACCTTTAGTTCAATTAAACTCTGTAACAAAAGAAGTTGATGCTTTGGTGTTAGCTAAAGTAGAAACGTTTAACCCAGGAAACTCTGTAAAAGACCGTATGGCATTAAAAATGATTGAAGATGCTGAAGCAGATGGTCGTTTAAAACCAGGAGGTACTATTATTGAAGGTACTTCAGGAAATACAGGAATGGGGTTAGCTTTGGCTGCTATTGTAAAAGGGTACAAGTGTATTTTTGTAATTTCAGATAAGCAGTCAAAAGAAAAAATGGATATTCTACGTGCAGTAGGAGCAGAGGTAGTTGTTTGTCCTACGAATGTAGAACCAGATGATCCTCGTTCATACTATTCGGTTTCTAAGCGTTTAGGTGAAGAAACTCCTAATTCTTGGTACGTGAACCAATATGACAATCCATCAAATGCGCAGGCACATTACGAACAAACAGGTCCTGAAATTTGGGAGCAAACCGATGGTAAAATCACACATTTTGTGGTTGGAGTAGGAACAGGAGGAACGGTTTCAGGTACTGCTAAGTTTTTAAAAGAAAAGAATCCAAATATTAAAATTTGGGGAGTAGATACATACGGATCTGTCTTCAAAAAATATCACGAAACAGGTATTTTTGATGAAAATGAAATCTATCCTTACATTACTGAAGGAATTGGAGAAGATATTTTACCTAAGAACGTTGATTTCTCATTAATTGATGGGTTTACAAAAGTAACAGACAAAGATGCGGCTGTTTATACACGTAAGATAGCGAAAGAAGAAGGTATTTTTGTAGGAAATTCAGCAGGTTCAGCAATTAAAGGATTATTACAGTTAAAAGACGAGTTTAAACCAGATGATGTAGTGGTAGTGTTATTTCATGATCACGGTAGTCGTTATGTTGGGAAAATGTTTAATGACGATTGGATGCGTGATAGAGGTTTCTTAGAAGAAGAAATTACGACTGCAGAAGATTTAATTAAAGATCATATTGAGAAACCGTTAGTAACTGTTCAAACAGAAGAGTTGGTTGCACATGCAATTGAGAGAATGCGTGCATTTAAAATATCACAGATTCCTGTAAGAGATGCAAGCGGATTTGTAGGTTCTGTTGATGAATCTGCTTTGTTACATAGTTATTTAGAAGATAAAAATGTAGCATACAAGCCTATTAAAGAGGTTATGGGGAAAGTATACCCTATAGTTAAAAAATCGGCTTCAATAGAAGATGTGTCTAAATTAATAGATAAAGATAGTCAAGCTGTATTGGTTGATTTAGAAAACGGAAAGTATCATATTGTTACTAAATACGACATTATCAGAGCAATATAAGTTGTAAAGTATTATAAAATCAAAAAGCCCACTCAATTGAGTGGGCTTTTTTGTTAATCAACTAATTCAAATAATTTACACAATGAAAACAATGTTACTTGTTTACATAAATATTGTTTCCAATATCTGTGCCAAAATTAAAAAGAAAAAACGCACGTTAGTGCGTTTTTTAAATATTTGACATTTTTTTAACGTTGAAACGTTAAAAAGTTAAGGATTATTTAATGTGAAAATTAGCTTGCGTGCTTGTGTGCTTTGTATGAAGAACGTACTAAAGCCCCGCTTTCTACGTACATAAAGCCCATTTCTAATCCTAAAGTTTCGTATTTCTTAAACTGTTCTGGAGTTATGAATTCCTTAACAGGTAAGTGTTTTTTACTAGGTTGTAAATATTGACCTATAGTAATAACATCTAACCCAACACCACGTAAATCTTTCATAGTTTGAATTACTTCTTCTTCAGTTTCTCCTAAACCAAGCATAATTCCAGATTTAGTACGCATACCGTTATCTTTTAAGTATTTTAAAACACCTAAACTACGGTCGTATTTTGCTTGAATACGAACTTCACGAGTTAAACGACGTACCGTTTCCATGTTGTGAGAAACTACTTCAGGAGCTACTTCAATAATACGGTCTATTAATTTTTCATTTCCTTGAAAGTCAGGAATCAAAGTTTCTAAAGTAGTATTTGGGTTTGCTCTACGGATTGCTTGTACTGTTTCAGCCCAAATAATAGAACCTCCATCTTTCAAATCATCACGATCAACAGAAGTAATTACAGCATGCTTAATATCCATTAACTTGATAGAGCGCGCAACTTTTTCTGGTTCATCCCATTCAACAGTATCTGGTCTTCCTGTTTTTACACCACAAAATCCACAAGAACGCGTACAAGTATTTCCTAAAATCATAAAGGTAGCAGTACCT
The DNA here is from genome assembly GCF_051200845.1 of Tenacibaculum sp. A30. Classification (NCBI taxonomy): domain Bacteria; kingdom Pseudomonadati; phylum Bacteroidota; class Flavobacteriia; order Flavobacteriales; family Flavobacteriaceae; genus Tenacibaculum; species Tenacibaculum sp. A30. The sequence goes on along the minus strand of NZ_CP195160.1, from coordinate 687,060 downwards.
TCTCCCCAGCATTCACCCATGTTAGGGCAGCTTCCACTGGTACAAATTGTATTCAGTTTATATTTATCAACTAAACCTCTTAGTTCGGTATATTTTTTACCAACAGGTAATTTTACACGTAACCATTTTGGTTTTTTTGTTCTTTCTGGTGCTACTATAGATTCGTTTGCCATTCCATAAAAAATTGAACTGCAAATTTACAAAGAAAAGATTTATAAACTAAGCAAAAACCAAATACTAAACCCAATAAGAAAAGCAATGCCAACTAAGCTTAAAATACGCAAGCCTATTTCTGGTCGGTGCTTTTCAGGTGTATGCTTTCCTGTTATTAAAATGTAGTTTAAAATTGCGTAAAAAGGTGCTGTTAAAAACGATAAAACAGTGGCGATTCTTACAAGAAAAACCATATCACTTAAAAAATAGCGAAGGATTATATACGTGCCAATTGTTAAAAGTATGATCCAAAACCAGTAGTTTAATTTTATTCTTTTTGAAAAGAGCAAAGAAGACGATTTTTCCATCGCTCTTGGTGAAGCATCTAAGGTGGTAATAGTGGTGCTAAACATAGTTGTAAATGCAGCAGCAGCTATAAATATACCTGAGAATTCACCAAGGTTCTCAGTATATAGATTAATAAGTTGTGAAGCAAAAGTAGCTCCTTTACTAGAAAAAGACTGTCCTGATTGATACATTACTAAAGCGCCTAACATCACAAAACAAACCCCTAAAAATAAGCCTCCAATGTATCCTACATTAAAATCAAAAATAGCTTGTTTAGGTTTAATTTTTTCAAAAGTAATTTTATCTTTTTCAACCGACCATAATGAATGCCAAATAGAAATATCTAACGGAGCAGGCATCCACCCTAAAAAGGCAATTAAAAAAGTTACTTGTGCTGTTCCACTAGGAATAATTTGTTGAAAGCTGAATCCTTTTTTCAGTTTTAAATAAGGCTATAGCTACAGCAACAATGGTGCTTACAGTTAAAATGGCTATGATATACTTCATTAAATTGTCTAAAAAAGTATACTTACCAACTCCTAAAAAAAGAATACTAACTAGCATAATAGCTAATGACCATGCAACCAAATCGTGTGAAAAACCAAAGAGATTAGCTGCTAAACTAGCGGTAACAATCGTTACAGCAGCTTGAATGGTAAATATGGTAGCAAAATTTAAAATATAGTAACTTATTAAAACGCCTTTGCCTAGTTTTTTGTAACCATCTAACAGCGTTTCTCCGGTTGCAGCAGCATAGCGTGGTCCGAATTGGAAAAAAGGATATTTAAAAATATGAACTAAGAGAAGCGCCCAAAGTAAACCAAAGCCAAAATCGGCACCAGCTCTGGTAGATTGTACTAAGTGCGAAACACCAATGGCAGCTCCAGCAAATAATAATCCAGGACCTAATAAACTTAAGAGGGATTTTTTCATAAGAAAAGAGAAGGTTTAAAAGTTTAGATAATCACTATTTCTTAGCTTTTTTAAAATAGCGCTTACATGCTCTTTTCTTCCTCTTTTTAATCGAAGCTCTTTATATAATTCTTTTTTGTATACGTTTTTTGCGTTTGCATGAAACTGTAAAATCATAAGTTTTTGATTTTAATGTTCTTGCAATTTATGATTTCTTTATTATTTCAGCTAATAATTTTTTTGCACGCAATAATTTAACTTTAACATTGTTAATAGGCTCGTTAATTTGCTCAGAAATTTCCTTATAACTCAATTCCTGAAAATAACGAAGATTGATAACTTCTTGATATTTTGGCTTCAGTTTTTTGATATCTTTTAGAAGCTTGGCTAAGTTTTGTTCAGTAATAATTTTATCCTCCGGTGAGGGCGCGTCATCAACAACAGCATACACCTCTTTTTCTTGTTCTTCGGTGGTTTGTGTGTAAATAGAAGACTTTTTCTTCCGAAGAAAATCGATATATACATTTTTAGAAATGGTAATCAGCCAAGTTTTAAATTGATAATCTTCATCAAAAGTTTCAATTCTATCAAAAGCTTTAGAAAAAGTTTGAATGGTAATATCTTCAGCGTCATTATCATTCTGAGTTTGTTTTAATTGAAAAGCGTATACGCTTCCCCAAAAAGTGTCTAACAAATAATTAAAAGCTATTTGATTTCCTTTTTTTGCTTGCTGAATATTGTGAAGTACTTTTTCTTGATTTATTTCCAATGTTTTGGTTTCGAAATTTGGTTTGATATAAATATACTAATTTGTACTAATACGAAACAAATATCTAAGAAAGGTAGTAATAGAATTACGTTTTTTTCTTGAAGTTTTGAAGCCGCTTTTCCTAAAGCTACATATTGTAAAATGAAATATCCTATTACAACTGGCAAGGCAATTACCCAATTAATTACCGCGATGTAAATAGCTAAAATGTAGAATACTACTTTAGAAATTTTGAATAAACGGAGTAAAAATTGATGTTTGGTTTTGTATAATGAATTTAGGATGGTTTCTTTTTTCTGAAGAGAAATCCATTCTTTAAAAGTGATTTTTTTTCTAGCGCTAACAAAACTGTTGACATTAGTAGTGTAGGTTGTATTGGTTTTGGTAGCAGCATCTTTTATGAATAAATCGGCTTCACCAATAAAAAGATTTACGTGATTGATGTATCCGTTAACTCTAAAAAACTCACTTTTTGTGTAAGCTAGATTATGGTTTGTAGCTTTGTACGGATTTCCAAATTTGGTAAAAGTAAAAGCTTGAATGCTGTTTAATAAATGATGAAATCGTATAAATAGATTACTGAACGAATTCTTTTTACGTTTTAACTTTTGATGCCCAATAACTATTGATTTTTCTTGTGAAAAATTACTCGACATTTCACTAATCCAGTCTTCAGATAAAATTTTACTACTTATTTCGGTAAACAATAGGTGTTCGTGTGTAGCAGCTTTCACACCAAGAGTAAGTGCATACTTTTTGTTTCCCCAAAAAGCCTCCGTATTTTTTACATCTACAATTTTTAAGTTAGCGTGCTTTTTTTGTAGTTTTTCTAAGATATCTAAGGTATTATCTGTAGAAGCGTTGTTAACAAGAACAATTTCAAAATTGTGGTATTTCTGTTTAACCAAATGTTGAATGTATTCAGTTAAAACATCACCATTGTTTTTTGTATATACAATTACTGAAATAGGGATATTTACATCTTTGTTTTTTTCTTCACTTTTCTCAAAAGCAAAAGAACAGAAGAACAAATAATACACTACTTGTATAGCCGTAGCTACCACAAAAGTGTAGAACAGTATAGTAAATACCATAAAAATAAAAAGGTTAGTTGAGTAAGACTGTTAGTTGTGTTGAGGCTCGCTACAAGTATCGAACTGGTCTGGGGTTTTACCACAAAATCCGCAAGCTTCACCACTTTCGTTTAACATTGGATTTTGACTAGCACAAGTACCAGCAAACTCTCCGTCTTTTTTTGCCCAAATTTTAATGGCAATTCCAGCAAATGCTAACGCTAATAATCCTATGGTAACAAAAATTAATTTCATCTGTTCGTTTTTAATTGTTTCTCAATGGTCAGATGTAACCTTAAATGTTTAAAATACTTATTTTAAACCTACAGGTTTCATGATGTATTGTTTTGTATTGCAAAGATACGAACTTCCTATTTCTCCTGTATGAATTTAAAAGAGATTTATACAAGTGAAATTAAAACAGAGGAGGAGGAGTATTTCTACTATGTCCTTATTGAATAATATTCACTTCTATTTCAAGATTAATATCAAATGTATCTTTAATAGTATGTTGAATTTTTTGCGCCAATTCATAAATTTCTTTTCCTGTTGCTCCACCATAATTAACCAATACCAAAGCCTGTTTTTCGTGAACTCCGTAGTCGCCAAATCGTTTTCCTTTAAATCCGCTTTGTTCAATTAGCCAACCCGCAGGAACCTTAATTTCAGTATCAGAAACTACGTAACTAGGAATATTTGGAAATGCTGTTTTAAGTTTTTCAAAATGTTCTTTTGAAATTATAGGATTTTTAAAGAAACTACCGCTATTACCAATTTCCTTCGGATCTGGTAATTTTGATTGACGAATAGCTATAACAGCGTCAGAAATATCTTTAATAGTCGGATTTGTAATATCTTTTGAAGATAGCTCAGATTCAATTGCTCCGTAAGAAGTATTAAGATTGTGATTTTTTTTTGTTAGTTGAAAACTAACAGAAGTCAATACATATTTTCCTTTGGCTTCGTTTTTAAAGATAGAATTACGGTATCCAAACTGGCATTCTTCCGCAGAAAAATAAACGAGCTTTCCTGTTTCAATTTCAATAGCTTCAACTTTTGATATGGTATCTTTCACTTCAACACCGTAAGCCCCAATATTTTGAATAGGGCAAGTACCTACATTACCAGGAATTAATGATAAGTTTTCTAAACCGCCATAACCTTGAGAAACACACCATAAGACAAACTCATGCCAGTTTTCGCCAGCATTAGCGGTAATGTATATATCGTTATGATTTTCTCTATCGATAGAAATTCCTTTAATATCAATATGTACAACCAAGGTGTCAATGTCTTTGGTGAGTAGCATATTACTTCCTCCAGAAATTAAAAAAATGTCTTTTTCTTCTTTTAAAAGTTGTTGTAGCTGATATACAGAGGTGACAGAAACAAAACGTTTGGCATTAACATTAATACCAAACGTGTTGTACTCTTTTAAAGGTATGTTTTCTTGAATATTCAATTAGCTATTGTATTTTTCTAAAGCAATTTTTAATATTTCAACCGAGCGTTTTAAGTCTGTTTTATTTAAAACGTATGCGATACGAACTTGGTTTTTTCCTTCACCTTCGGTAGAATAGAATCCACTTGCAGGAGCTACCATTACCGTTTCGTTGTTATCGTTGAAGCTTTCTAAAATCCACTGAGCAAAATCGTCGCTATCTTTTACTGGTAATTCAGCAACACAGTAAAATGCTCCTTTAGGATTCGCAACTTTTACACCTTCAATTTTTTGTAATTCTGTAATTAAGGTATTTCTACGATCTTCGTATTCTTCAATTACTTCATCAAAATAACTTTGAGGAGTTTCTAAAGCAGCTTCACTAGCAATTAAAGCATAAGTTGGTGGACTTAAACGTGCTTGCGCAAATTTAAGAGCAGTATTGATGAATTCTTCGTTTTTAGAAACGATACAACCAATTCTAGCACCACACATACTATAACGCTTCGAAACAGAATCGATCATAATAGCATTTTGCTCTAATCCTTCTAAAGACATTACCGAATTGTGTTTTTCTCCGTCATAAGTAAACTCACGGTACACTTCATCAGCAATTAAAAATAAATCGTGTTTTAATACAATTTGTTTTAATTTTTCAATTTCTTCTTGACTGTATAAATAACCTGTAGGATTACCTGGGTTACAGATTAAGATTGCTTTGGTTTTAGGAGTAATTAATTTCTCAAAATCTTCAATTGCAGGTAACGCAAAGTTATCTTCAATTTTAGAAATAACAGGAACTACTTTTACTCCTGAAGCTGTAGAGAAACCATTATAGTTCGCATAAAAAGGTTCAGGTATAATTATTTCATCTCCTGGATCAGTAATACTACCAATACTAAAAAGTAAAGCTTCAGACCCTCCTGTAGTAGCAATTATGTTGTTAGCTGTTACATGAATACCGTTTTTTGCGTAGTAATTAGCTAATTTTGTTCTGTATTCTTCTGAACCTTCAGATCTAGCGTACGATAATACTTCAATCGTATTGTTTTTTACCGCATCTAAAGCAACTTGCGGAGTTTTGATGTCTGGTTGCCCAATGTTTAAGTGATAAACTTTTGTTCCGTTCTTTTTAGCAGCCTCTGCAAAAGGAACCAATTTACGTATTGGTGATTGAGGCATTGCATTTCCTTTACTAGAAATTGATGGCATTTTTAATTAAATTAGTCGTTTGAGTGGCAAATTTGCGAAATATATTTGATAAAATAAGAGTGTTCTTAAGGAAAAAGTGGGTTAAAAAAATCATAAAAACCAAAAAAAATGAGTAGAAGATTGTATCTTTAAGTACAGAACCCTAAAACAAGTTCTCTTGACTAAACTACTACTACATACGTTAGCACTATTTTTTAGTGTGTCTATTTTTGCACAGCAAAATTTTAATTTTTTTGGAAGTAATACAGATAAACAATCGGTTAATTTTCAATTAATAAACAACCTTATTGTTATTCCCTTAGAAATTAACGGACATCAATTGTCGTTTATTTTAGACACAGGGGTGAGTAAAACAATTTTATTCAATCTCACGTCAAAAGACAGTGTTGGGTTAAATGAAATAGAAAGAGTATTTATTCGTGGTTTAGGTGTTGGCGAACCTGTAGAAGCTTTAAGGTCTAAAAATAATACGTTCAGAATTAAAAATATTAAAAGTTCAAATGAAGAATTATACGTTATTTTAAAAGATGCTTTTGATATTTCTGCTAAAATGGGGATTACAATTCATGGCATAATTGGTTATGATTTATTGAAAGATGTTATTGTAAAAATAAATTATAACAATAAAAGAATTGATTTTTACAACCCGAAAACTTACAAAAAGTCAATTTGTAGAAGTTGTGAAAGTTTCCCTTTACAATTTTACCGAAACAAACCTTATATAGACACTTATGTGCAGTTAAATTCTCATTCAAGCACGATGATACCTGTAAAGTTGTTGATTGATACAGGTGGAAGCGATGCAATTTGGTTGTTTGAAGGAACGAAAGAAGAGTTACAAACTCCTGAAAAATTTTTTAAAGATATTATTGGTGAAGGTTTTAGCGGAACGATTTATGGAAATAGAAGTAGAATACAAAAAATAACAATAGGTAAATTTGAAATTGAAGAGCCGACAGCGTCTTTTTTAGATTCCTCTTCAACATTTAACGCTCGGCAATTTAAAGAACGAAACGGAAGTATAGGAGGTGCTATTTTAAAGCGATTTAAAATTTGGATTGATTATCCTAACGAGAGAATTATTTTAAAGAAAAATACTTCTTTAAAAAAAGGTTTTTACTACAATATGAGTGGTTTGCATATTGCTTATGACGGACAAGAATTAATAAAAGAACAAAAACCTGTTAAATTCACTGATAGTTATAATCCAACCAATCAAACACCAAAAAACAATGTAATATCGTTTATTAGTAGTTATTTTTATCAGTTTAAACCAAAGTATAAAATAGATAAAATTGTAGAAAATTCTCCTGCAGATAAAGCAGGACTTAAAGTAGATGATGTAATAAAAAAGATTAACGGTAAAGCAGCACACGAATATCAACTGAATGGAATTATTGAAATGTTTCATACCAAACCTGGCAGAAAAATAAGAATAGAAGTTGAAAGGGCAGGATTGAAGCTAAAGTTTGAATTTAAATTAGAACAGCGTATATAAATAAAAATCTCAACTTGTTAAAGTTGAGATTTTTATATTTTATAAAGTGTAGTTTTTAGCTATCACTCACAGTACTTTTTTCTTTCGATGGTGTTGCATCTTTTGCGATAAATCCTTTTATCTTAATCATTTTTCTACTTTTCTTAGCGTTAGAAATAATGGTAATGGCTTTAGAAAAACCTCCTGGTCTTTTGGTGTCGTAAGAAACTTCAATTTCTCCTTTTTCTCCTGGCATGATTGGTTTTTCAGGCTTTTGAGGTACTGTACACCCACAAGTAGAAATAATATCTTTTATAATTAAAGGAGCATCTCCTACGTTAGTGAACTCAAATACACGTTTTCCTTCAGATCCAAGAGCTATTTTTCCGTAGTCGATTGTTTCAGTTTCAAATTTAAATTCTTGAGCGCTTACTGTTAACGTAATAAAGAAAACAGCGACAAATGATAAAATTGTTTTCATAATGTTAAAATTAATTTTAGAGGTATAAACCAGTACAAATTTAGTATTATTTATTTAAGTTCTTAAAAAAACAACTTCTAATTTTCTGTACCTCATAGATAGTTGTATTTTTGCTTATCAATTTTCAAAAACAATGCCAAAAGCTAATTTTATTAGCAAATAGGCAAAACAAGATATTTTAATACATATGAATATTCCATCAAAATACAATTCTAAAGAAGTAGAAGGTAAGTGGTACGATTACTGGATGAAACACAATTATTTTCATTCTGAAGTAGATGAAAGAGAACCATACACAATAGTAATACCACCACCAAACGTCACAGGAGTGTTGCACATGGGGCATATGTTAAATAATACGATTCAAGATGTATTAATTCGTCGTGCTCGTTTACAAGGAAAAAATGCATGTTGGGTTCCAGGTACTGATCATGCTTCGATTGCTACTGAGGCTAAAGTAGTAGCGAAGTTAAAAGAGCAAGGAATAGATAAAAACGATTTAACTCGTGAAGAGTTTCTAGAGCATGCTTGGGAATGGAAACATGAGTATGGAGGAATTATCCTTGATCAATTAAAAAAGTTAGGAGCTTCTTGTGATTGGGAACGTACTGCATTTACGATGGATCCTGCATTGTCAGAATCAGTAATTAAAGTATTTGTAGATTTATATAACAAAGGATTAATTTACCGCGGATACCGTATGGTAAATTGGGATCCTGAGGCAAAAACTACACTTTCTGATGAAGAAGTTATTTATGAAGAGCGTCAAGGAAATTTATATTATTTACAATATGATATTGTAGGTTCTGATGAAAAAGTAACTATAGCAACTACACGTCCTGAAACTATTTTAGGAGATACAGCTATTTGTATCAATCCAAATGATGAGCGTTTTACACATTTAAAAGGAAAGAAAGCTATTGTTCCTCTTTGTAATAGAGAAATTCCAATTATCGAGGATGAATATGTTGATGTTGAATTTGGTACAGGTTGTTTAAAAGTAACGCCTGCGCATGATGAAAACGATAAGGTTTTAGGAGATAAGCACAATTTAGAAGTAATTGATATTTTTAATGAAGATGCTAGCTTAAATTCTTTCGGATTGCATTACGAAGGAAAAGACCGTTTTGTAGTTCGTAAAGAAATTACAAAAGAACTAGAAGAGAAGGGTTACTTAGTTAAAACTGAAGTTCATATAAATAAAGTAGGAACTTCAGAAAGAACTAAAGCTGTAATAGAACCAAGATTATCAGATCAATGGTTCTTAAAAATGGAAGAGTTGGTAAAGCCAGCTATCGAAGCTGTTTTAGGTGAAGATAGAGAGGTGAAGCTGTTTCCAAGAAAATTTGAAAATACATACCGTCACTGGATGGAAAACATTCGTGATTGGAATATCTCACGTCAGTTATGGTGGGGTCAGCAAATTCCTGCTTTTTACTTTGGAGACGGAAAAGAAGATTTCGTAGTTGCTGAGAATATTGAGGATGCAGTTAAATTAGCTCAAGAAAAAACAGGGAATTCTTCGTTGTCTGCTTCTGATTTAAAACAAGATCCTGATGCGTTAGATACGTGGTTCTCTTCTTGGTTATGGCCAATGAGTGTTTTTGACGGAATTCGCAACCCTGAGAATGAAGAAATCAAATATTATTATCCAACTAACGATTTAGTAACGGGTCCAGATATTTTATTCTTTTGGGTAGCTCGTATGATTATTGCTGGATATGAGTATAAAGATGCACGTCCGTTTGAAAGTGTTTACTTAACAGGTTTAGTTCGTGATAAGCAACGTAGAAAAATGAGTAAATCCTTGGGGAACTCACCAGATGCTTTAAAGTTAATTGAAGATTTTGGAGCTGATGGGGTACGTGTTGGATTGTTATTAAGTGCTGCTGCAGGAAACGATTTATTATTTGACGAAGATTTATGTCAACAAGGTAAAGGGTTTGCAAATAAAATATGGAACACCTTCCGCTTAATCAAAGGGTGGGAAGTTGATGAAAGCTTAGCGCAACCAGAAACAGCTAAAATAGGGTTAGCTTGGTATGAAGCTAAGTTTAATAAAGTGTTGTTAGAAATAGAAGATCACTTTAGTAAGTATCGTTTATCAGATGCGTTAATGGCAATTTACAAGTTAATTACTGATGATTTTTCGTCTTGGTTATTAGAAATTGTAAAACCAGGGTACCAACAACCGATAGATGCTAAAACATACAAAGCTGTAATAGAGGTATTAGAAAACAACTTAAAAGTATTACACCCTTTTATGCCTTTCTTAACAGAAGAAATTTGGCAACACATCACAGAAAGAACTCCAGAAGATGCGCTAATTATTGCTAAATATCCTGCAATTGGAGAAGTGAATGATGAATTGATTACCAATTTTGAATTTATGACCGATGTGGTTTCAGGAATTAGAACGATTAGAAAAGATAAAAATATTTCGTTTAAAGACGCTGTTGAATTAGCTGTTGTAAATAACGAAAGCTATACTAAAGATTTTGATGCGGTAATTCAAAAGTTAACCAATGCTTCTCAAATTATTTATGTATCAGATAAAGTTGAAGGAGCTGCTTCATTCCGTGTGAAGTCAAATGAATATTTTGTTCCAATTTCATTAGATACAATTGATGTAGAAGCTGAAATTGAAAAACTAAATGCAGAATTAAAACGTGCAGAAGGTTTCTTAACAGGAATTCAAAAGAAATTATCTAACGAACGTTTTGTAAGTAATGCACCAGAGCAGGTAATTACGTTAGAACGTAAAAAAGAATCGGATACCTTAGCTAAAATTGAAACGATTAAAGCGAGTTTAGCTTCGTTACAATAGATTAACAATTTAGAATAATAAAAAAATCCGCTGTTTACAAACAGCGGATTTTTTATTGTAGTTAGTTTATACTGAGTTTAGTTTTTGTCAACCACGTCTCCAGAACCTAAAGAGTTACTATCTATTTGGGTTGGGTTTCCTTTATAGTAAATATTCCCAGATCCAACTACAGTTGCTTTAATTTTATTTTTAACTGAAACTTGCACATCACCTGATCCTGCAATACTAGCTTTTAAAGAATTAGTGTCTAATTCGTATGCTTTCACATCTCCTGAACCTCCAATTGAACATTTTAAATAGTCAGTTTTCCCTTTTAATTTAATATTTCCAGAGCCTCCAATTGACGTCTTAACAGTGTTGGCATCTACATTGGCTACAATAATTCCAGAACCTCCAAGGGCGAAATCTACTTCATCAGCTTTAATACGCTTTTTGGTAATTATATTTCCTGAACCACCCAAAGAAACAGACTCAAGGTTTTCAAAAGGAACTGTAATTGTTAACTTCTTAGTCATGCGAATATTGGTGTTGTCTTTAAAACCAAGGTGAAGTTTTCCATTTTTAACTTCAGTTTCAACATATTTTAAAACATTTTCTTCTCCTTCAATTGTTAATTCACCTTCAACACCATCAACTAAATAAACATCGAATGAACCTCCTAGACTTACTTTGTTAAAAGAACCGATATTTCGTGTTTCTGTAGTAACTTTTCCGTTTCCTCTTACTTTTTTAGTATTCCACCAACTTTGTGCTTGTGATTGTAAGCTGAAAGTAAGGGTAAGTAAGATAATTGCTAATTTTTTCATAATGATATAATTTTAAGTTGGTTAATCATTTAGTTTTAAAGAAACACCACCATAGTTAGATTTAATGGTGATCTTTGAATTCGAATTTCCTTTACCAAAAGTACCTTCATAGTATTTTTTAGATGTTTTTTTGATGCTTTTGTATAGCTCTACATTGTTATCAGGATAGCCAAAACTAGCATAAGATAAGTCGATGTTGAAATTAAAGTTATTATTGCTGTTGGTTCCTAATTTAATACTAGCATAGTTTCCGTCAATAGTAATGTTATCAAATCCTTTAGCAATGTTTTGAACTTTAATTCCGCCATAATCGCTATTAATTTTCAAGTTCTTTTTAAGTGTACCTACTTTAACACTAGCATAATCAGAATTTCCAGTTAAGTTAGAAATTTCTTCTACAGAAATACTTCCATAATCGCTATTAAATGTAACATCTGTAGCTAGGTCAATCTTTATGGTTGAATAGTCTGCACTTACTTTTAAGTTGTTAGATTTTCTAATGTTTAATTTTGAATAATCAACATTAAGATTTCCTGATTTCATGTAATTGATTTCAGAAGTACCGCAATAATCTAAGCTAATATTATTGTTGCTGTTTAACAGTTGATCGATTTGAATTTTACCATAATCACAGTTAATATTCGATTTTCCTTCAAGTTCATCTAATAAATAAATGTCTCCATACTTATTGTGTAAGTCAGCATTGTTAGTAATAGGCATTCTTACAGAATAATTAATTTTATAATTGGTGTTATTGCTTCCCCACCAAGACCAAGAAGATTTACTTTTTTCTATAATTGTTCTAGCTTCTACTAAATTAGAAGTAGCTTCAAACTGAATATCAATGTCTTTTAGTTTACGTTCAACACTTGAAAGATCATCACCTTTTACAGTTATTTTAACATTGATTTCGATACGATTTTCATTCCATGTAGTTACGTTTACATTTCCATACTTGTTGTTAATGTATAGGGTAGCGTTTTTGTTAACGTTAAACGTTTTGCTAATGTTCTTACTTTTTTCGTGTTTTCTATCGTTAGCGATAAGAACGGTAGGAATAAGTAAGAATAAGAAAAGTAGTTTATATAATTTCATCGTCTAATAATTCTAATTTTGCTGGGTTTTGTAATTGCTCTAACTGTAAAAGAAGCCTTTCTAACACATCTAATCGTTGTTGATAATTTTGTATCATTTCTCGGATGATTTGATGTTTGTTTTCTTTTTTAGAAAGCTCTTTTTCAAGAGAGTTGTATTGGTCTTCTAATTCTTCAATTTCATTTAAAGAATCTTCAATAACTGTTTCGGTATCTAAATTTCTATATTGTTCAACTTCTTTTAGCTCTTGATTAAGAGTTGTAACAAAAAAGTTTTGAGCCTCAGCCATTTTAGGTGATACATCGGCTAGAGTATACGTTTTTTGTTGTTGGTAATTACCAAGATAAAAACCTAATATTAATACAGTTGATGCCGCTATACTCATCCAGAAAATTGAAGGTTTTTTATTTCTCTTCGGGTTTTTTAGTTTACGCTGAAAACGTTCTAAATGTCCTTGATGAGGTTCAAAAACATCGAAATCATTTTCTTTAAAAAATTGATGTAATTTATCCTCCATATCCTTGTGTTTTATTAGTATCGTTAACCAATACTTGTTTTAATTTCTTTTTAGCTCTTGATATTGTTGTGCGCACATTTTCATTAGTATAATTCAATATCTGAGCTATTTCTTCATAATCATAGCCTTCAATTAAGTTCAAAGTCAATACAATTCTGTAATTATCTTTCAAACTTTGCAAACAACTTAATACTCTTTGTACTTCAAGTGAGCTATAATCTATTTCAACTTCTTCGATTTCATAATTAGGAATCACATCTATTTTAACTTCATCATATCGAGTTACCTTTTTTAGTTGGGTTAAACTTTTATTAATAACGATTCGCTTTAACCAAGCACCAAAAGTAACTTCTCCCTTAAAAGAATTTAATTTTGTAAAAGCAGTTAAAAATGCTTCTTGAATTAAATCTTCAGCCTCGAACTCGTCTTTTAAAATACGATACGATGTGTTATACATAGCTTTATAATAGCTTTGATACACCTGCATTTGTGCAGTGCTATCGTTTTTCTTACAGCGTTCGATTAGTTGGTTGATATGTGTTTTCTGCGACTCCAATGAAATCATTCTATACAAGAGACAATTCAACTTTTAAATTGTGACAGTTTGTTTCAATAAAAATAGATTTTTTTAAGATTCTAGCTTTTTTTATATGTATTTTATTGATAGTTAAATGGTTGGTGGTATGTTTTTTTATTGAAGTTGCGTAAGTAATGCTAAGTAAAAAAATGAATCAAAATATGTATATTTGACACAATGGTTAACAGTGTTAAAATTATTGAATGCCCAAGAGATGCAATGCAAGGAATTAAAAGTCATTTTATTCCTACAGAGGCCAAGGCAAAATACATCAACTCACTGTTAAAGGTGGGGTTTGATACGATAGATTTTGGAAGTTTTGTATCACCAAAAGCAATACCTCAAATGAGAGATACCGCAGAGGTTTTGTCAAAATTAGATTTATCATCTACTACAAGTAAACTTTTAGCTATTATAGCTAACGTACGTGGTGCAAATGATGCATCACAGTTTGAAGAAATTGATTATTTAGGATACCCTTTCTCAATTTCTGAAAACTTTCAAATGCGTAATACACATAAAACAATAGAACAATCTATTGATACGTTAAAAGAAGTTTTAACGATAGCTAATAGAACAAATAAAGAAGTAGTAGCGTATTTATCGATGGGGTTTGGGAATCCATATGGTGATCCTTGGAACGTGGAGATTGTAGGTGAGTGGACAGAGAAACTTTCTAACTTAGGTGTTAAGATATTATCTTTGTCAGATACCATTGGAAGTTCAACACCTGAAGATATAGATTATTTATTTTCAAACTTAATACCTAGTTATCCTCAAATAGAATTCGGAGCACATCTTCATACAACTCCAACAAAATGGCACGAAAAAGTAGATAGTGCTTTTAAAGCAGGTTGTAGACGCTTTGATGGAGCTATAAAAGGTTATGGAGGCTGCCCAATGGCAAAAGATGAATTGACAGGTAATATGCCTACAGAGAAATTACTGTCGTATTTTACCGCAAATAAAGTTGAAACCAATATAAAACCAATGAGTTTTGAAAGTGCCTATAATAAAGCACTTGAAGTTTTTTAAAAGATTATGAAATTAATACATATTATTTTTCTTTTTTTCTTTTTTTCAGCCTTTTCTCAAGCTACAGATAGTGAAAGAATAGGTACATGGAGTGTGAAAAATGGAGAGATAATACGAAATAGATCTAAAAACGATCAACTGGCAATTTATTATTGGAATGAATTTAATAGAATTTTTCCTCAAGAGTTAACCAAAAAATACATCAAGCGAATTGTTTTAATGACGGATGGACTTGATGAAAAAACAGGAGCTTTGGTGGCCTTGAGTTCAAAAAATGACAAATGGCAACTAGAAATAGACGTTAATGATGTTAACTTTTATTCTAAAGATAAAAAAAGACTTCACGAGTCTGTTTACACTTTAGTGCACGAATTCGGACATTTACTTACCTTAAACAGAACACAAATACGCCCTACCGATAAAAAGCTACAAGACGAAGGTGAGTTGTATTTAACTCTCGAAGGAGAAGCATATAAAAATAGTTACATAAATAGGTTTGTTAATTTGTTTTGGAAAGGAGCATTGTTAAATCGTTGGGATGTAATTCAGCGTAAGTATTGTTATACCGAAGCGAATTGTGTTGAAAAATTATATGATTTGTATTTAAACAATCGTACAGAATTTTTAACAGATTATGCTGCCGAAAGCCCAGAAGAAGATATTGTAGAAAGCTGGACGGCTTTTGTATTAAGGCCAAAGATTAAAAAACCTAGAACGATCGCACATAAGAAAATCAACTTCTTTTACGAATTTCCAGAACTGGTAGAATACAGAAGAATGATTCGACAAAACACACGCCAATATCTTCATTAGAATTTGTAAATTTGGTTTCTTTTTAAAGTAAAATCAAATGAAACAGATTAGAATCCTTTTAGTACTTTTTATCACCTTATTTATAGTTAGTTGTAATACAAATAAAAAAACGGCTAACACTTCAACAAATAAATATCAGTTTACAAAAGATGCTGATAAAACGTACTTTACAATTCTTCAATTAAACGATGTATATGAAATAGCTCCAATACAAGGAGGTAAATATGGTGGAATGGCTAGGGTAGAAACTGTACATCAAGATTTACTTAAAGAAAACGAGCAAACAATGTTAGTGTTGGCAGGAGACTTTTTATCGCCTTCTTTAATAGGAACCATGAGTCATAATGGTGAACGTGTTAGAGGTAAGCAAATGGTAGAAGTAATGAATGCAATGAATTTTGATGTGGTTGCTTTTGGTAATCATGAATTCGATTTAAGTTACACACATTTACAAGCTAGATTGAATGAAAGTAATTTTGAATGGATTTCGGCTAACGTTTTACATAATATAAATGGTGAACATTCGTATTTTCATAAAACTATTGATGGAGAAAAGCAAAGTTTAAAAGATTCTTACATAAAAGAATTTGTAAATCCAGACGGTACAAAGTTAAAAGTAGGTTTAATAAGTGTTTGTATTCCATCTAACCCTAAGAGTTATGTACACTATGGCGATATGTACGAAGAAATAAAACGTGCATATAATGAAATTAAAGATAATGTAGATATAGTTATCGGTTTAACTCATGCTTCGTTAACGCAAGACAAAGAGATTGCAAAATTATTACCTAATGTACCTTTAATAATGGGAGGACATGAACACACAAACAGCTACGATAAAGTAGGAGAGGTAGTAATTGCGAAAGCCGATGCAAATGCTAAAACGGCTTATATTCATAGGTTTGAATATGATCCAGCAACTAAGAAAACTCAATTTAAGTCAGAGTTAAAAGAGATTAATGACTCGATAGCTTCAAATAAAAAAGTACAAGATGTAGTTGATAAATGGCAGGTTGTTTTGCAAAATAAAATTCAAGAAGTAGTTTCTAATCCTTATGAAGTTTTATATACTGCTAAAGAACCACTAGATGCAAGAGAAAGTACTATTAGAAGTGTTCAAACCAATATGGGAAAGATTATAGCAGAGTCTATGAGTTTAGCTTACAATAATGAAGTTGACTGTGCATTAGTAAATGGAGGTTCTGTTAGAATAGACGATGTATTAGCAGGAGATGTAAACGCTGTGGATATTTTTAGAGTTTTGCCTTATGGAGGCGAGGTTTTAAAAGTAGAAATTAAAGGAAGTTTATTGAAAGAAGTATTAGACTTTGGAGAAGCAGCTTCAGGAACAGGAGCTTATTTACAACGATTCAATGCTAAGAAAGAAAATGAAGAATGGATACTTAAAAATGGTAAACTTGAAGAAGATAAAGTCTATACAGTTGCCTTTTCAGACTATTTGTTAAGAGGACTTGACATACCTATGCTTTCAGACAAAAGCGAAGGAGTTATAAGTATTTATACCCCTAAAAAAGAAGAAATAGCATACGACATACGTAAAGCTGTTGTTAATCTTTTTAAAGTAGAGTAGGCTTAATTTATTGTATGTTAAGTGAATACTAAAAACTGTTAAATTTTATTTAAAATAAATCTTAATAAAATTTGTTAGATTGATTATCTCTACTAATTTTGCGGTCGTAAAACAAAATTAGTTTAAAATTAATCTAAATAAAAATGAAAAAAGTATTTTTCGGTTTATTAGCAGGAGTATCATTATTTGCAACAGCGCAAACGGCTCCAACAGATAGTATTCCAACTAACCCGCAAACTCAGCAGAATGCTGCGCAACGTCTTTTATCTTCAAACTTAAGTCAACAAGGACTTACAGTTGGGGGGTATGCAGAAGCACATTTAAACAGAGCTACTGGTGAAAACGCTAAACTAGATGTTCATAGATTAGTAATGCTTTTCGGATACAAGTTTAATGAAAGAACTCAATTCGTAACAGAAATTGAATTTGAACACGTAAAAGAAGTATATGTAGAGCAGGCTTTCTTACAATATACAATTGCTGATAACGTAAACTTACGCGCAGGTTTAATGTTAGTACCAATGGGTATTGTTAATGAATACCACGAACCAACTACCTTTAACGGAGTAGAAAGACCAAGTATGGATAAATCTATCGTTCCATCTACATGGAGAGAATTAGGTTTAGGGGTTTCAGGTAAATGGGATGCAGCTTCTTTACGTTACCAAGCTTATATGTTTAACGGATTCAAATCTGAAAACGACGGTAAGTTTTTAGGAGGAAAAGACGGATTCCGTAGTGGACGTCAAAAAGGAGCAGAATCTATGATGAACAATATCAATGTTTCTGGTAAAGTAGATTATTACGGATTACCAGGTTTACGTTTAGGTTTATCAGGATACTTTGGAAGAACACAATCTGAAAACGATGTAGAAGATTTAGAAGGAGCTGATGTAGGAATTGCTATGGTTGGTTTAGATGCTCGTTATGCGTACCAACGTTTTACAGCACGCGGTCAGTTTATCCATGCTAGTATATCAGATGCTAAAGAATACAATGACTTTTATGAGTACACTAATGGAGATGGAGAAATTGTTCGTCCAGATTTAGGAAGCGCATTACAAGGCTGGTATTTAGAAGCAGCATATAACTTATTACCACAAGATAAAAAGCAACAATTACATGCTTTTGCACGTTACGAAGATTACAATACACACGCATCTGTAGCTGAAGGAACTGTTAAAAACTTAGCTTACGATCGTGATGAGTGGACGTTTGGGTTAACGTATAAAGTAGCACCAGGAGCTGCATTTAAAGCAGATTATCAACTTAAAAATGATGCTGTATCAGGTAGCCAAACAATTAAGCAATTAAACTTAGGTTTCGGAGTTTGGTTCTAACCTAACTAGAAACATATCAAATAAAAAAACGAATCAAATTATGTTAATATGGTTCGTTTTTTGTTTTTTATTTAGACTAATTCCAATATTTTTGTAACATGAGAAAACAACTATTATTTCCTTTAGTACTGTTCGTAGCTTCTTTTAGCTTGCTGTCGTTTGTCATTCCTAAAAATGTACAAAAAAAAGTAACTAAAGAAATAACTAAAACCTTTGAGATAGAGACTTTCAATTTAGAGGAAATAAAGATTTCAAAAAATGTAAACGATTTATTAGTTCGAAAAATTGAAGAGGATAAGCTTTTTAAAATTCATGTAAAGAACGAACTAATAGGGTATGCTTATGTAGATAAAGCTCCGAGTAAAACAGATGAGTTTGATTATTTAATTTTATTAGATAAAAACTTAATCATAGTAAAAACTAAAATATTGATTTACCGCGAAGATTATGGCGGAGAAATAGGAAGTAAGCGTTGGTTAAAACAATTTAACGGAAAAACTTCTACAGATGTCTTACAATACGAAAAAGATATAATGGCAATTTCAGGAGCAACAATTTCAGCTTCTTCAATGACTATTGCGGTAAATACATTTCTTCAAAATTTAGCAGTTCTTCATCAAAATAAGGTATTATAAATGCAAGTACACGGAGTTATTCATCAGTTTCCTAGAGAAATAAAATTTTTAATAATTGTTTTTGTAGCCACGTTAAGTATAGGCTATTTTGGTGGACTTTCATTTGTAAATGATACTACCAATGCGAGTTCTAAAGGAATTCAAGAGCGTTATTTAGGAAACGAAGACGATGAAGAGGCTACCAAAATGATGTTTAAAAAATCTGAAGGAGAAATAAAAACATTGGTGCACAACCATATATTATCAATTTCAGTAATTTTCTTTTTATTGGCAATTATTTTATCTACAACAAGTATTGGAATGAAACTTAAATTATTTTTAATGATTGAGCCTTTTGTTTCGGTAGTTTGTACTTTCGGTGGTATTTATTTAATGTGGACAGGTATTACGTGGATGAAATACATAGTAATGGTTTCTGGCTTTTTTATGACAGCTACATACATACTCTCTTCATTCTTTATTATAAAGTCGATTTTAGTACCAAAAAAAGACTAACGTTAAATTAACCGATATTATATATTTTGTAGTATATTTGCATGCAATTAATTAACAACACACTAAATTGATTGCATATGCAAGCTCATCAAAATAAAATATTAGGTGAAGGATTAACGTACGACGACGTTTTATTAGTTCCTGCCTACTCAGAAGTACTTCCAAGAGAAGTTTCAATCCAAACAAAATTTACAAGAAACATAACAATCAATGTCCCTATAGTGTCTGCAGCAATGGATACTGTAACCGAATCTGCTATGGCAATTGCTATTGCAAGAGAAGGAGGAATAGGCGTGTTGCATAAAAACATGACAATAGAGCAACAAGCTCTTGAGGTTCGCAAAGTTAAACGTGCAGAAAGTGGTATGATTATCGATCCGATAACCTTATCATTAACTTCAATTGTGTTAGATGCAAAACAAGCAATGCGTGAGCATAAAATTGGAGGAATTCCTATTGTTGATGAAGGAGGAAAGTTAGTAGGAATCGTAACTAACCGTGATTTACGTTTCGAAAAAAATAACGAGCGTCCTATCGTAGAAGTAATGACTTCGGAAAATTTAGTAACTGTTGCTGAAGGAACTTCGTTAAAAGACGCAGAAGTAATTTTACAAGAAAATAAAATTGAAAAATTACCTGTTGTTAATGATGATGATAAATTAGTAGGGTTAATTACCTTTAGAGATATTACCAAATTAACACAAAAACCAATTGCTAATAAAGATTCTTACGGGCGTTTACGAGTAGCTGCAGCGTTAGGTGTAACGCACGATGCTGTTGATAGAGCAGAAGCGTTGGTAAAAGCAGGTGTTGATGCTGTAATTATTGATACTGCTCACGGACATACCAAAGGAGTGGTTTCAGTATTAAAAGAAGTAAAGGCTAAATTCCCAACATTAGATGTTGTTGTAGGTAACATTGCAACACCAGAAGCCGCTAAATATTTAGTTGAAGCAGGAGCAGATGCTGTAAAAGTAGGAATTGGACCAGGATCTATCTGTACTACTCGTGTAGTAGCAGGTGTTGGTTTTCCTCAGTTTTCAGCAGTGTTAGAAGTTGCAGAAGCTATTAAAGGAAGTGGAGTTCCTGTAATTGCAGATGGAGGTATTCGTTATACAGGTGATATCCCTAAAGCAATCGCAGCAGGAGCTGATAGTGTAATGTTAGGATCATTATTAGCAGGAACTAAAGAATCTCCAGGAGAAACTATTATTTACGACGGAAGAAAATTCAAATCATATCGTGGAATGGGATCTGTTGAAGCAATGAAGCAAGGTTCAAAAGACCGTTATTTCCAAGATGTAGAAGATGATATCAAAAAATTAGTTCCAGAAGGAATTGTAGGACGTGTACCGTACAAAGGAGAATTACAAGAAAGTATTCACCAGTTTGTTGGAGGTTTACGTGCAGGAATGGGATACTGTGGAGCAAAAGATATTAATACGTTAAAAGAAACAGGAAGATTTGTTCGTATTACTGCAAGCGGTATCAACGAAAGTCACCCACACGATGTAGCAATTACTAAAGAAGCGCCTAATTACAGTAGAAGATAATTCTGGCAAAATAATCGCAATAAAACTCAAACTCTGTTAATAATTAAATTAACAGAGTTTTTTGTTTTTACGTTGTAAACACTATTTTAGCAAAGACTTCAATTTCCTTTATTTTTATGACTCAAGAAACAAAATATACCGAAGATAATATTCGCTCGCTCGATTGGAAAGAACATATCCGTATGCGTCCTGGGATGTATATTGGTAAATTAGGAGACGGTTCTTCACCCGACGATGGTATTTATATTTTGGTTAAAGAAGTGCTCGATAACTCTATAGATGAGTTTGTTATGGGTACAGGAAAAACGATTGAAGTTTCGGTACAGGGCGATAAAGTAATTGTACGCGATTACGGTCGTGGTATTCCGTTAGGAAAAGTTGTCGATGTAGTATCGAAAATGAATACTGGAGGTAAGTACGATTCGCGTGCCTTTAAAAAATCGGTAGGATTAAACGGAGTAGGTACCAAAGCGGTAAACGCCTTGTCTACTTACTTCAGAGTTGAGTCTACTCGTGATGGTAAATCAGCAGCAGCAGAGTTTGAAAAAGGAAATTTAACGAATGAAGAATTTCTTGAAGAAACATCGCGTCGTAGAGGTACCAAAGTAACCTTTATTGCAGACGAAACCATTTTTAAGAACTACAAGTATCGTCCAGAGTATATTATAAAATTACTGAAAAACTATGTATATCTAAATCCAGGACTAACCATCGTTTTTAACGGTGAAAAGTTTTATTCAGAAAACGGATTAAAAGATTTATTGGAAGACAACAACAATCAAGATGATATGTTGTATCCGATAATTCATTTACGCGGTGATGATATTGAGATTGCGATGACACACAGTAAAACGCAATATTCAGAAGAGTATCACTCGTTTGTAAATGGTCAAAACACCACACAAGGTGGTACACACTTAAATGCTTTTAGAGAAGCAGTAGTAAAAACAGTACGTGAGTTCTTTGGAAAGAATTTTGATGCATCAGATGTTCGTAAATCTATCATTGCAGCCATTTCTGTTAAAGTGATGGAACCTGTTTTTGAAAGTCAGACGAAAACTAAATTAGGATCTACTGAAATGGGAGGTGATTTACCAACCGTTCGTACCTATATCAATGATTTTGTAAAAACACAGTTAGATAACTTTTTACATAAGAATACCGAGATAGCCGATAAGCTTCAGAAAAAGATATTACAGGCTGAAAAAGAACGTAAAGAATTATCAGGAATTCGAAAATTAGCTCGTGAACGTGCTAAAAAAGCGAGTTTACACAACAAAAAATTACGTGATTGCCGTATTCACTTTGGAGATACCAAAAAAGATGGATATTTAGATACAACCCTATTTATTACCGAGGGAGATTCGGCAAGTGGATCGATTACTAAATCACGTAATGTAAATACCCAAGCAGTATTCAGTTTAAAAGGAAAACCCTTAAATTCGTATGGATTGTCTAAAAAAATTGTGTATGAAAATGAGGAGTTTAACTTGTTACAAGCTGCTTTAAATATTGAAGACGGACTAGAAGATTTACGATACAACAATATTGTAATTGCTACCGATGCCGATGTAGACGGGATGCATATTCGTTTGTTATTAATAACCTTCTTTTTACAGTTCTTTCCAGAAGTTATCAAAGAAGGGCATTTATATATTTTAGAAACGCCACTATTTAGAGTTCGAAATAAAAAGGAAACAATTTATTGTTATTCAGAAGAAGAAAAGCAAGCTGCAATTGATAAGCTAAGAGGAAAACCAGAAATAACTCGATTTAAGGGATTAGGGGAGATTTCTCCTAACGAATTTGTTCATTTCATTGGTGATGATATTCGTTTAGATCCCGTAATGTTAGATAAAGAAATGTCGATAGAACAGATGTTAGAGTTTTATATGGGTAAAAACACTCCAGACAGACAAAAATTTATCATCAATAACCTAAAAGTAGAGTTAGACTTAGTAGAAGAAAATTAATATGAAAAAGTTAAGAATAGTAATTTTAATTGCGGCATTAATACTATTGGTTGTGAATGTTTTAGAAATCGATTTAGGTAAGTTAACTAATTTAGAGGTTAATTTAAATCCATATTTAGGTGCGTTATCAATGGCGTTAGTTTCACTATCAATGATACTATCAATCAAATCGTCTAAAAATAAAGAGGAGAATAGTTAAATGAAAAGCTTAAAATAGAAATATGGTTTATCTAGTTGGTTTTATCATTTTTTTATTACTCTTTTCTATTGATTTTAAAGATTTAACTGCTGAGGGTAATTTTGCATCATATATAGGAATTATAGGATTGTCTGTTTTTATTATTTTAAAATTGAAAAAATAAAACTAAATGAAAAGCGTAGGAAAAATTTTTGATGCTATGTCGATCCTTTTTGGAGTCATCTTAATTGGATGGTTTACACAAATTGATTACAGTAACTTAAGTTTCAATAATAACTTATCTCCGTACTTAGGAATCATTTCTGCTGTTTTATTCATCTTTGTGATGCAGTTTACAAAAAAACATCAGGTAAATAAACAGCTTGTAATTAAGAACAAGAAAAAATAATGGATAGAAATAGAAGAGCTAGAATATATTTATTAATAGCATTTTCAATTTTTTTTGTCAACGTATTTAATGTTGATTTTGATAATTTAAATTGGGAGGCAAATAGGGCGTCTTATATCAATATGATAGTTGCAGCCTTAGTTTTTATAGCTATTTTTTTACTAATTAAGAAGAAACAAAAGAACTCTTAAACGAATAAACGTTTAAACATTCATATATGAGTGAAGAAAACAACAATTACGAACACGACGAAGAATTAGATCAACCTATTGAAAGTACTGAAACCATTACCAAGGTAACCGGTATGTATAAAGAATGGTTTTTAGATTATGCTTCGTATGTAATTTTAGAACGTGCAGTACCATCGATTGAAGACGGATTCAAACCCGTACAACGTCGTATTATGCATTCGATGAAAGATTTAGACGATGGTCGTTACAATAAAGTAGCGAACATTGTTGGGCATACCATGCAGTATCACCCGCATGGAGATGCTTCTATTGCCGATGCAATGGTACAAATGGGACAGAAAGAATTGCTGATTGATATGCAAGGTAACTGGGGTAATATTCTTACAGGAGACCGTGCTGCAGCTTCTCGTTATATCGAAGCACGTTTGTCTAAATTCGCTTTAGATGTTGTTTTCAACGCCAAAACTACCGAATGGCAAGCATCGTACGATGGGCGTAAAAAAGAACCCGTAAACTTACCTGTAAAGTTTCCATTGTTATTAGCACAAGGAGCAGAAGGTATTGCCGTTGGTTTATCAACGAAAATTCTTCCACATAACTTTAATGAGTTGATAGATGCTTCTGTTAAATATTTAAAAGGAAGAAGTTTTACCATTGTTCCTGATTTTTTAACTGGAGGTATCGTTGATGTAACTGATTATAAAGACGGAAAAAGAGGAGGGAAAATTCGTGTACGTGCTAAAATATCAGCGCTAGATAAAAAAACACTGGTAATTACCGAAATTCCATTTGGTACTACTACCTCTTCGTTAATTGATAGTATTTTAAAAGCGAATGATAAAGGTAAAATCAAGATTAAAAAGATAGAAGATAATACGGCTGCTGAGGTAGAAATCTTAGTACATCTTCCACCTAATGTATCTCCAGATAAAACGATTGATGCTTTATATGCTTTTACCAGTTGCGAAAACTCCATATCACCACTATGTTGTATTATTGAAGACAACAAACCTATTTTTATAGGCGTAAGTGAAATTTTAAGAAAGTCGACAGACTTTACAGTTGAATTACTCAAACGAGAGTTAGAAATTCAGTTACATGAGTTAGAAGAGCAATGGCACTTTGCTTCGTTAGAGCGTATATTTATTGAAAATAGAATTTATCGTGATATTGAAGAAGTTGAAACTTGGGAAGGTGTAATTGAAGCTATTGATAAAGGGTTGCAGCCGCACATCCAACATTTAAAACGTGAAGTAACTGAAGAAGATATCGTACGTTTAACAGAAATCCGAATTAAAAAGATTTCTAAGTTTGATATTGACAAGGCGAAACAATTTATTGAAAGTTTAGAAGAAAAAATAGCAGAGGTAAAGAATTACTTGGCAAACCTTATCGATTTTGCGATTGATTATTTTAAAGAATTAAAAACTAAATACGGTAAAGGAAGAGAACGTAAAACTGAAATCCGAATTTTTGATGACATCGTAGCTACTAAGGTAGTTATGCGTAACTCAAAGTTATATGTAAACAGAGAGGAAGGGTTTATAGGAACATCGTTGAAAAAAGACGAATATATTACTGATTGTGCAGATATTGACGATGTGATTGTGTTTAGAGAAGACGGGTCGATGATTGTAACCAAGGTTGATTCGAAGACTTTCGTAGGAAAAGGAATTATACACGTTGCAATTTTCAAAAAGAAAGATAAGCGTACTGTTTATAACATGATATATAGAGACGGAGCTAAAGGAGCTTCGTTTATGAAGCGTTTCAATGTAACATCGGTTACACGTGATAAAGAGTACAACTTAGCAAATGACGATTCTAAATCAAAAGTATTGTACTTCTCAGCAAACCCTAATGGAGAAGCGGAAGTAGTAACTATTTTACTGCGTGCTGTTGGAAGTATTAAAAAACTGAAATGGGATATTGATTTTGCTGATTTAGCGATAAAAGGTCGTAGTGTTCGTGGTAACCAAGTAACTAAATATGCGATTAAAAAGGTAGAATTTAAAGAAGCAGGAGTGTCTACTTTAAAACCACGTAAAATTTGGTTTGATGATACAGTTCAACGCTTAAATGTAGATGGAAGAGGTGAGTTGTTAGGAGAATTTAAAGCAGAAGATAAAATTTTAATAGCAACACAATCAGGAAAAATAAAAGCGGTAACTCCAGATTTGGCAATGCATTTCGAAGATGATATGATTGTTTTAGAAAAGTGGAAACCAAACAAACCGATTTCAGCAATTTATTTTGATGGAAATAAAGAACGTTATTTCGTAAAACGTTTTTTAATAGAAGCTCCTGATAAAGAAGAAATTTTCATTTCAGAACATGAAAAATCAAAGTTGCAAATCATTTCAACGGATTACCGACCAGTAGCTGAAGTAATTTTCTCAAAGCGTAGCTTAGAGAATGTCGAGGTGAATTTTGAAGAGTTTATAGCTGTTAAAGGGATTAAAGCTTTAGGAAATCAGTTAACTGCTGAAAAAATAAAAACGGTTAATCTCTTAGAATCTCTTCCGTATGAAGAACCAGAAGAAGAGAAAGTAGAAGATATTGAGGTAAACGAAGAGGAAGAAGTAGTTGAAGAGTCTTTAGTACTAGATGTAGATGTTCCTGAGATTAAAAAAGAATTTGAAGAGTCGAAAGATGATAAAGCCAAAAAAGCTTTAGAACGAGCGCTTCAAAAAAAGAAAAAAAGTAAAGACGACGAAAGTCAAACCGCATTATTTTAATGAGTGAATTAATACCATATCGTTTCAATTTAGATACTTTTTTTGGTGTTTTAGGTTACATTATAGTTGTTTTTCTAACCTCATGGCTTATGTCCAGATTAGTTAGAGCGATTATTTGGCGATTAATTAAAATCAAAAAAGAAGACCGTTTTGGTAGAACCAGTATTCAGTTTTTACGTAATTCGGTAACCTTTGTAATAGGGCTTTTAACTGTCATATATATTATTATGACAGTGCCTGCTTTTAGAAGCAAGGCAACGTTAATTTTTTCTGGAGCAGGTATTATTGCGGCGATTATAGGTTTTGCTGCACAAGCAGCGCTCTCTAATTTAATAGCGGGAGCGTTTATTGTTATTTTCCGTCCGTTTCGAGTAGGCGATTATATTAAGTTAGATGAAACTCGTGTTGGAATTGTTGAAGATATTACGCTACGTCATACAGTAATTAATAATTTTGAGAACAAAAGGTTAATTATACCAAACTCTGTAATTAGTACCGATTCTATTTTAAATCATACGATAGAAGATTCTCATATTCTAAGTTTTAATAACTTTAAATTAGGCTTAAAAGCAGATATAGATTTAGCGCGAAAGATTATACAAGAAGAAGCCGTAAAATTGCCTACGGTAATAGATTATCGAACGCCCGAGCAAGTAATGGCAGATGTAAACCAAGTAGATGTTCGTGTTATTGATATACATTCAGACCACATACATGTACGTGCTTACGTATGGTTAAACGAGCCTTTTCAGGAATTTAAAACAAAATGTAACCTAAAAGAAGCAGTACACAAGCGTTTCTTAAAAGAAGGAGTAGATTTGCCTATTCCAATCAATATAAATGAAATAATTAACAAAGTAGACTAAGTTTACTTTGTTAATAGATTTCAAAAGTTATAAAAAGCTTTTTATCAGAAGGTTTAGGAATTTCAGAAATTAAACCATAAATACCTTTGTCTAGTATTGCTTTTTGTAAAGTTTTCATACGAAATTAGGTTTTGTTAGTGATTCTATTAAAGAAAAGGGAACTAATAGAGGAGGTATTACAAATCTAATCGACGTACGAAGGTAAGAAATTATAAAAACAAAAATAAAGGTAAAATACTGATTATTAGGTTTTTTTTAGTTGTTTTTCTTGAAAAGAAATCCTAATCCAAGTCGACTTAAAAACTTCTTTTCAAAGTCCCAGAAAAAATTAAATTGACCAAAAACCCAACCTACTAAAGGCAAAGTAGTTTGATAAATAGGAAAAATAAGTAAAATTCTTAAAGGATAATACAACCAAGGAGACATGGTTTCTGGTGATAAACCAAGTAAGCCAGTAATAGGTTTAGCTACCCAAGCAGCAAAAGAACCGTTAATAGCAAATACAATAAAAATTGCAGCCAAAGACCAGTTATTGTCTACTCCCCAACGTTGTTTTAATTTTTCCATACAGTAATAATCGTGGCAAAAGTAATTAAAAGAAAAAGGGCAAACAAATGTTTGCCCTTTGATTCATCATTAAAAGAGAAAGTTTATTTTTTTCCAAAAACACCACCTAATAATCCGCCTAATAAACCACCTGATTTTTGTTGACTACTGCTAGCATTTCCTAATACCATTCCTGCTACATCATCAACAATACTACCGTCACCATCGGCATCTAAAATTTGTTCTAAGAAGCTTTGTTCTCTTTCGTTAGAGTTTCCTCCAAGCAAACCACCTAACAAACCTCCCAAGTCACCAGCGTTATTTACATTGGTTTCGCGTTTTTGTTTTCCTAATAGGCCTAATAAGATCGGAGCCGCAGTTTTTAAGATGTCTGCTACTGCGTTAGCATCAATACCTGCTTTTTGACCAATTACTTGTTCAACACCTTGTTGTTTGTTTCCTAAAACATGTCCTAAAATTTTACTTCCATCTTGTAAAACGTCTGAATTTACACCGCCGTTAAATAAATCACCAAGATTATCTAAAATTCCTCCATCATGCTTGTTTAATGCGCTCATTAATCCTTCTGCACCTTCAGAAGAAGAAGCATTACGTTGCATAGCTTTCATTAAAACAGGCAAAGCCATTGTTAATACACTGTTTGTTTTATCAGTATCTTGACCAGTAGATCCTGCTACACCAGAAACAATTGTTTTACCTAAGTCGCTGTTTAATAAGTCTAAAATTCCTGCCATTTTTAATTTTATAAGGTTAGTACTAAGTTCTTATTTTATGAGACACAAGTTACAAATTTGAGGTCACTTTTTTTTAAATATTTCTTTTTACCTTACAGCCTCAAAAAAAACGAACAGATTACATGAGGAAACTTGCACTACACTGGCAAATTTTAATAGGAATGATTTTAGGAATTTTATTTGGCTTAGCGATGACTTTCGTTGAAGGAGGAGCGTCATTTGTAGCTGACTGGATAAAGCCTTTAGGAACTATTTTTGTGAAATTATTAAAATTAATAGCAGTTCCATTAATTATAGCGTCTTTAGTAAAAGGGATATCAGATTTAAAAGATATTTCTAAATTTAAAAATATAGGTTTACGTACTATACTAAATATATATAGGTACTACGGTAATCGCTATAACGGTAGGGCTTATGTTGGTTAATATCGTACAACCAGGAAACGGAATTTCTGAAGAGACTATAGCAAAACTAACAGAAACCTATGCGAATAGCGGAGGAGTACAATCAAAAATAGCAGAAGCAAGCAAGCAAAAAGCAAGCGGACCTTTACAGTTTGTGGTAGATATGGTTCCTGATAATGCAATGCAGGCAATGAGTAACAACAAAGCGATGTTACAAGTAATTTTCTTTACCATTTTCTTAGGAATATCAATGTTGTTAATTGGAGAGAAGAAATCTAAACCATTAAAGAAGTTTTTCGATTCTTTAAATGAAGTTGTACTAAAAATGGTCGATTTAATTATGTTAACTGCTCCGTATGCAGTGTTTGCATTATTGGCTAACGTAGTAGTATCTTCAAATGATCCAGATTTATTATTAGCATTATTAAAATACGCATTAACTGTGGTAGGAGGATTATTATTACTTGTTGTTTTCTATATGATTTTAATAAGTGTATTTGTAAAAAAGAATCCATTTTGGTTTTTACAACAAATTAGTCCAGCGCAATTGTTAGCTTTTTCAACAAGTTCAAGTGCAGCAACGTTACCAGTAACAATGGAGCGTGTTGAAGAACATGTGGGAGTAGATAAAGAAGTGTCGAGTTTTGTATTACCCGTAGGAGCTACTATTAACATGGATGGAACGAGTTTATATCAAGCAGTAGCAGCGGTATTTATTGCGCAGGCTTTGAGTTTCGATTTAACTTTTGGGGATCAATTAACCATTATACTAACGGCTTTATTGGCTTCTATAGGTTCTGCAGCAGTACCAGGAGCGGGTATGGTAATGCTAGTTATTGTATTAGAGTCTGTAGGTTTTCCAGCAGATAAATTAGCAATTGGTTTAGCGTTAATTTTTGCTGTAGATAGACCTTTAGATATGTGTAGAACAGTAATTAATGTTACGGGAGATGCTACAGTATCTACTTTGGTGGCAAAATCTGTAGGAAAATTAGGGAAACCACATCCTAAAAATTGGGATGATCATTATGATGAAGTAAAGTAAAATTGAAAGATTACTTATAGATAGAATAATAATTAAAGAAGAAAGAATAAACAAATCAGGCTAAATGAATATTTGTTTTTTAATGTATCCTTGGGAGGAAATAAATCCTGAAAAAGATTCAACATTAACGTTGATACATGAATGTGCAAAAAGAGGGCATGGAGTAGCAATATGTACACCATCTAACTTAACAATACGAAATAGCGTAACCAATGCGTTTTGTACCATTGTTGGAAGAATGGATAAAGTACCAGTAAGTATAAAATCATACTATAAAAAAGCAACAACAAGAGAAGAAATGCTTCCTTTAGCAGGGTTTGATGCTATTTTCATGAGAGCAAATCCACCGTTAGATCCGCTAATGTTGAATTTTTTAGATTCAGTAAAAGATGATGTTTTTATCATTAACTCGGTTCAAGGAATGCGTGAAGCAAATAACAAGTTGTATACTGCTGTTTTTGAAGACCCAAACAATGAGATAATTCCTGTAACACATGTTTCTAAAAACAAAGATTATTTAATTAATATCATTGAAGAATCTGAGTCAGATAAAATGATTCTAAAACCGTTGAACGGGTACGGGGGTTCAGGTGTAATTTTGATAGAAAAGTCGGCAATGGGTAATATTAATTCGTTATTAGATTTTTATATCAATAAAAGTGATGGATCTTCTGATTATGTTATTCTTCAAGATTATATTGAAGGAGCCGATCAAGGTGATGTGCGTATTTTATTGTTAAACGGATTACCTATTGGAGCAATGAGACGTATTCCTGGAGATAAAGACCATCGTTCAAATATTACCGCTGGTGGTAGAGTTGAAAAGCATAAATTAACCAAAGCAGAAAAACTACTGTGTGATAAGATAGGTCCAAAGTTGGTTCAAGACGGACTATATTTTGTAGGAATTGATGTGATTGGAGGTAAACTAGTAGAGGTTAATGTGATGAGTCCAGGGGGTATTGTTTATATCAATAAAGTATCAAAAGTCAAGATTCAAGAAAAGGTAATTGACTTTTTAGAAAGTAAGATATTAGAAAAAAATGCAGCATTCAGAAGAATGACTGATTTAAAACGTAAAGTAGATGATGCTTAAAGTAATTACACCTCTTGTTTCAGTTGAATGGCTGCAAGAGAATTTAGAGGCAGAAAATCTAATTATTTTAGATGCTACAATTCCTAAAGTAGGAGCAATAAAAGACGTTATAAAAGAAAAACAGCAAATCAAAAATGCTGTTTTCTTTGATTTAAAGAATGTTTTTTTAGATGCTGAAGGAGAGTATCCGAATACAATTCCTTCGGAAGATCACTTTGAAAAAGAAGCTCAAAAAATAGGCATAAACAACGATAGCTGTATTGTAGTTTATGATGATTTAGGTGTGTATTCATCACCTAGAGTTTGGTGGCTGTTTAAAGCTTTCGGATTTACAAATATTACTGTTTTAAATGGAGGATTGCCTGCATGGGAAGCAGCAGGTTGTTCTGTAGAACTTCCAGCAAAAAAAGAAGTAGTAGAAGGAGATTTTACAGCAAAGTTTCAAAAAGAGTTGTTACGAGTAACTGAACAGATTTTAGAAGCTTCAAACAATAAAGATTTGATTGTTGATGCGCGTTCAGAAGGGCGTTTTTATGCTACTGAACCAGAACCAAGAGCTGATATGCGAGGAGGACATATTCCAAATTCGAAAAGTTTGCCTCACGGGAAATTACAGTCTGATGGAAAAATGAAATCAACAGAAGAACTTCAACAGTTATTTTCTGAAATAAACCCTAAAAATGAACACATGACCTTTTCTTGTGGTTCAGGAATTACAGCTTGTGTTTTAGCTTTGGGGGCAGAAGTTTCAGGATATACAAAGTATAGCGTGTATGATGGTTCTTGGACGGAGTGGGCAAGTAGGTTAGAGTTACCTGTTGAAAAAATAGTAGTATGATGGAAAAGCTTTCAATAACAGCAATTATAGAGAAGATTCAAAATGAAGAAATTTTTGAAGCCGTTTCTAGCGATTATTCATTTACCATAAAAATTGAAGAGTATGTTCCGTATGTATGCGGAGCGGTTCATGATGGGCATCAATTCAGACAAGAGTTGTGGGAGAACTGTATACATACCGAATACGAACGTTGGTATGAGGAAGATCCAGAAACCAAAACGATGGTGCAATCGCATCCAATTGTTATTGCAGGAATGGACTCTCGTTTTGAATACGATTTAAATCGTGCTCCAGAAACAGCTATTTATACTGACGCTTGGGGTAAACAGTTATGGCAAGAGTCACTTTCTGAAGAAATGAAAGCTAAAAGTTTAGCTAAACATGCTGATTTTTATAAGGTTGTTCATACATTGATTTCAAAAATTGAGGAGAAGTTTAGTACTTGCATCGTATATGATATGCATTCGTATAATTGGCAACGTTGGGAGAGAGAAGTACCAACTTGGAATTTAGGCACAGCAAATGTTGATAACAATCGTTTTGGTAATGAAATTGAAGGCTGGAGAAGTGTTTTAGAAAAAATGCCACTACCAAATAATATCAAATCAACGTCTAAAATCAATGATACTTTTCAAGGAAATGGATATTTCTTAAAGTATATCACGCAAAACTTCAATAATACTTTAGTATTGGCAACAGAAATAGCAAAAGTATATTGTGATGAATTAGTACAAATTACGTATCCAGAAGTGGTTAGTGCAGTAGAAAATTACTTAAAAAAGGAGTTGAAATTGCATGCACACTCATTTTATGAAACGCATAAAAAGTAAATTTGCAACCGCTTAATAAATTAGAATGAAAGAAATTAATGCTACTGCAGAAGCGATTGCTGATATAGACAAAAGAATAGACAAACTCGTTAAAAAAATAGAGTTATTACGTTACGTAAACCCTGTTAATATAGAGGAAGAAAAGCAACGTTTTTTTGAGTCGAAATACTTAACCGATCCTGTTTTTGAATACCCAAAAAGAGATTTTGACAAGTTTAAATTACATAGAGAGTTTTTTACACTTCCGTTAGAGTTGATAGAGGATGAAAAAATTCGTAATCTATATGAAGAGATCATTTATTACTACTCGGGAATTGTACAGTGTATTGAAACTGTAGGCGAAGGAAAAAAATTCTATTATAATAGTTTACGTTCCTTCGGAAAACCTACGGAACAAGATGTAGAGAATGCTAAGTTCATTCTTCATTTTGATGCTGAAGATACTTCCGAAGAAATATTTCAACCAGAATACTCTATAGAAGAAGCAGAAAAATTATTTAGAGAATACGGAAGTAGGTATGATTTTTCGTTCAATATAAAAGAGTCTGATACTATGGGTGCGATTGCTATGGTATTAAATAGTACGCAAACCTTAGTGCTAAACAGTAATCATACGTTTTCAAAAAATGAAATGGGTATTTTAACTAATCATGAAATCGGAGTGCATATGGTAACGACTATGAATGGTGTGTTGCATCCGTTAAAAATATTTTCTCATGGTTTTCCTAATAATGTTGAAACACAAGAAGGATTAGCTGTTTTTAGTGAATATATGTCGGGTAATTTAACGATTAAGCGCTTAAAAGAATTGGCATATCGTGTAATTGCTGTGAATAGTTTGGTAAAAGGATCTTCATTCTCTAAAACCTTCAGGTTATTACATAATAATTATGACTTAGAAAGAGAACAAGCGTTTTATATTACGACACGTATTCATAGAGGAGGCGGGTTTACAAAAGATTATCTATACTTAACAGGATTGAAAAAAATCTATGATTATTTCCATTCAGGTAAAGATTTAAGTGTGCTGTTAACAGGAAAAGTTTCGTTAGAATATGTTAATGATATTGAATACTTGATTAATAGAGGGTATGCAGAGCATGCAAAATATATTACGGATTCTTATGTGGCGAATTCAAATACCAATCCCAAAATTGATTTTATTCTAAATAATTTAAAATAAATATGATGAAGAAAAATATGCTACTAATAACCCTATTGTTTTTAACAATAGGTATTTTTGCGTATGATTCCGAAGTGAATAAAACGATAGTTAAAAACGGAATTGGTTTAGGAAGTGTAATTGCAGTGGTAATTTCTTGGGATAGAAATAAATCGATATTATTAGCAATTATACATGGAATGTTAAGTTGGTTGTATGTAATATATTACTTTTTTACAAGAGAAGATTCATAAAAAAAGCCTCCGTTAGGAGGCTTTTACTATATCAGTTTTTTTACTTCTTGTTTAAGAAAAGAAACGGCTGTGTTTGCAGGACTTTCTTCTTGTGAGTAATCTATGAGTACATTTTCACGCAAATCTTTTGCAGTACTTACGTTATCTGCTGTAGATCGAAGCTTTGCAATAATCGCCAGTTTAGCAGCTAAAACAGCTTTCCAACTATCTTCAGAAATATATAATTGTTGAACCAAGTTATGTTCAAATTCTTGCTCAATATTTCCTATTAAAAGTTGTAAATAGTTATCAGGATCATCTCCAATAGGGTTTACCCTCAATAATAATTTTGATGGATTAATACGTTCACAAAACAATAACATACGTTCGTATGCTTGTAGTTTTACAGGTAAACTTTCACGCTTTTTTTCAACCAAAGCGTTGAAGGTTTTTTCTTTGTTGTCTTGTTCTATAAAACGACCTAAAATAAGATAAGCTACACCACCAGTTACTAAAGCGGGTAAGGCATAGGCTAATCCTTCTATAATTTTATCTTCCATAATGCGAATATACGAGTCCTGTTAAAATTGCCAATCCAAAACTTAATAAAGTTCCGACAAGCACATACTCTGTTAATTTTCTATCTTTTGATGCGGTTAAATCTCCAAACCTGAATATTGATTTTGCTGCGAGTAAAAACCCAACTCCTGCCCATTGATTAATTGCTATAAACACAAAAACCAATAAACGTTCTAAAAATCCAATATATTTTCCTGCATTAGCTAACGATTGTTCTTCTGATTTATTATTTTTCTCAGGATTCCAACGTGAAATTAACGTGTTTATAATGATTGATGAGGTAAACGTAACAAAAAGCAAGCAGCAAGCTAAAAGTAAATTGTGTTCATTTACTATTGTTGAAAATTTAATAGCAAAAGGTTGAAAAATATAAGTGGCGATTCCTAAAAAAAGGAGATGGAAAGCTTGGTCTAAAAAGAAAAATAAGCGTTTGTTTTTCTTTTTCTGAAGATAAAGTTTGCCTAAGTCAACTATAAAATGAGAAATGATAACCAACAAGAAAATACCCCAATAATGTAAATTAAACTGTAATAAGATTAATAGCAAAACTGCATGAACTCCTATGTGAGCGTACAGTTTGGGTGATTTAATTTTCTTCTTTTCTTTGTCTTTTACCCAGTTTTTAGGTTGAAAAACAAAATCACCCAATAAATGAGCAACTAAAAGTTTTAAAAACAATATCATAAGTTGGTTAGTTTCTTATTCATAAGAGTTCTGTAACGTTTTTCTAACTTCATAATTTCATCAAAACCAGCACGTTTTCTTCGTTCGCTAGCACTACTTTCTGAAATGGCTAATTTTTTAGCAATCACTTTTTGAGTGCTATTAGGATTCTCTAAATACATGTTTACAAACTCAGCTGAATTTACAGTCCAATTGTCCATAATCAACAAGCTCAAACCTAAAGAAACTTCAAACTCTTCATTAATGTCTTTCCAAGGTGTTTTTAGAGCTAAATTTTGCTTTTTTAATAAATGATCAAAAGCGTATCCTGAATTAACAAAAGCTTCGCCATTAGCTTCTGTAATTTTTGAAGCCTCAAAATTTTTAGAGCCAATTCCAATAGCTAAACGAATATCTAAATCTTTTATTTTTTTAATAGCAGCTTTTAATTCAATTGCAAAAAGTAAAGCGTTAGCAATATGTTCAATTTCAATTTGAAAACTATCACCACGAAAAATTTCCCATGTTTTAGAAGTTTTTCCAATTTTGTTAAAGCTTTGCTTTAAAATTGGAAGCCATGTTTCAGCCAACACATCTCTAGAGTTTATGATATCTCCTGTTATTACACTTGTCATACCGCTAAATTTTAGTAAAAATAGTTTTTTATAATCACAAAACAAAACAATTCGGGTTTAAAAACGAATTTTAGTTTATTCGGTTATAAAGGCGAATTTTAAAATATTCGGTAAATGTGTCGAATTTTTTGAGAATAAAATTCGTGAATAAAAAATGGTTCAGAATCTTTAATAAACCTAAAAGAATGGTTAATTTTCCATTTTTAAAATCTTTCAATTTATTTTTCATTGAGTACTTATTTAGAGCAACTTAACGAGCCACAGAGAGCTGCCGTTTTACAAAAAGACGGTCCAATGATTATTATTGCCGGAGCAGGATCGGGTAAAACAAGGGTATTAACTTACAGAATTGCTTATTTAATGGAGCAAGGAGTAGATGCATTCAACATTTTGTCACTTACCTTTACCAACAAAGCTGCCCGTGAAATGAAAGACCGTATTGGTAAAGTGGTAGGTTATAGTGAAGCTAAAAACTTATGGATGGGAACGTTTCACTCGGTTTTTGCACGTATTTTACGTTCGGAAGCTGACCGATTAGGATATCCATCCAATTTTACAATTTACGATACACAAGATTCAGTTCGATTGATAACAGCGATTATCAAAGAAATGAATTTGGATAAAGATAGATACAAGCCAAAGCAAATTCTAAGTAGAATATCTTCTTTTAAAAACAGTTTAATTACGGTAAGAGCGTATTTTAATAATTCTGATTTACAGCAAGCAGATTTAGAAGCAAGTAGACCTAGAACAGGTGATATCTATAAAGAATATGTAGATAGATGTTTTAAGTCAGGAGCAATGGATTTTGATGATTTGTTACTACGTACCAATGAATTATTAGCGCGTTTTCCTGATGTGTTGGCAAAATATCAGGATCGTTTCCGCTATATTTTGGTAGATGAGTACCAAGATACCAACCATTCGCAGTATTTAATTGTACGTGCGTTGGCAGATCGTTTCCAGAACATTTGTGTGGTGGGAGATGATTCGCAAAGTATTTATGGATTCCGTGGAGCTAATATTCAAAATATCTTGAATTTCCAGAAGGATTATCCAGATGTAAAAACTTTTAAGCTTGAACAAAATTACCGTTCTACAAGTAATATTGTGCGTGCAGCGAATAGTGTTATTGATAAGAACAAAACGAAGTTAGATAAAGAAATTTGGACGGCAAACGATGCAGGAGATAGTGTAAAAGTAATGCGCACCATTTCTGATGGAGAAGAAGGGCGTTTTGTAGCACAATCTATTTGGGAAAACCAAATGAATCATCAGTTAACAAGCGATCAATTTGCTATTTTATACCGTACCAATGCACAATCGAGAGCAATAGAAGATGCATTGCGTAAAAAAGATATCAAGTATAAAATTTACGGAGGAATCTCTTTCTATCAACGTAAAGAGATTAAAGATTTACTATCGTATTTACGAATTTTAATCAATCCGAATGATGAGGAAGCGTTAAAGCGTATTATTAATTATCCAGCAAGAGGTATTGGTGCTACAACGATAGATAAGTTGACAATTGCCGCAAATCATTATAAAAAATCGATGTTTGATATTTTAAAGAATATCGGTACAATTGATATTAGTATTAATTCGGGAACTAAAACAAAGTTGCAAAACTTTGTCAATATGATTCAGCGTTTTCAAATAGAGGCACAAACTAAAAATGCATTTGAAATTGCAGATTTAGTGGTAAAACAAACACAATTAGTCAAAGATTTACAGAAAGACGGAACTCCTGAAGGAGTTAACAAGGTTGAAAACGTTCAAGAATTATTAAACGGAATTAAAGATTTCATTACAGATAAAATTGAGACTGGTGAAGATGCTTCGCTAACATCATTTTTAGAAGACGTAGCATTAGCAACCGATTTTGATTCTGATAAACAAGATGAAGAGCCTCGAGTTTCGTTAATGACAATTCACTTATCAAAAGGTCTAGAATTTCCGTATGTATATATTGTAGGGTTGGAAGAAAGTTTATTC
The DNA here is from genome assembly GCF_051200845.1 of Tenacibaculum sp. A30. NCBI lineage: Bacteria > Pseudomonadati > Bacteroidota > Flavobacteriia > Flavobacteriales > Flavobacteriaceae > Tenacibaculum > Tenacibaculum sp. A30. Next base: position 648,774 of record NZ_CP195160.1, on the reverse strand, counting down.
CCTTCTGCAATGAGTATGAATACTCGTAGTGAACTTGAAGAAGAACGTCGTTTGTTTTACGTGGCTTTAACAAGAGCTGAAAAAGGAGCCTATTTAACTTATGCACAAACACGTTATCGTTGGGGTAAATTAACGGATGGTGAACCAAGTAGATTCTTAGAAGAAATAGATGAACAATATTTAGAGTATTTAACTCCTAAAGTTCCTGAACCATCAGCAAATAGGTTTATTGATGCAAGTTTGTTTGATGATACTCCGAAGCAAATTCGTTTCCAAAAACCTATTCAGAAGAAAAGAAAAGAGTTTTTAGAGAAGAAAGAAAAACCGATGACGATTCCTCCAAAAAGTAAGATGAAAAAGGTTTCAGAAATGAATCCAACAATGAATTTATTTGATGGAGAAATTACTGTTGGGAATTTGGTAGAGCACAACCGCTTTGGAACAGGAAGAGTAATAGCTTTAGAAGGAAAAGGACCCAATAAAAAAGCTGAAATAGAGTTTAGTACTGTAGGTAAAAAGAAATTATTGTTACAATTTGCAAAATTGAAAGTAGTCGGATAGCTAATTCGTAAATAATTACCTATTTTGCATGGATAAAAATATAGAGAAATGACGTTTGATTTAGAATACAATTCAGAAAGATCGAAATTAATTATTCCTGAATACGGAAGGCATATACAAAAACTCGTAAATCATTGTGTTGCTCTAGAAGATAGAGAAGAGCGTAATACAATGGCTAAGGCGATTATAGACGTGATGGGTAATTTACAACCACATTTACGTGATGTTCCTGATTTTAAGCATAAGCTTTGGGATCAGTTACATATCATGTCTAATTTTAAATTAGATGTAGATTCTCCTTATGAAACTCCTTCTAAAGAAGAGTTACAAGAGGCTCCAGAAAGAATGGCATACCCTAAATCAGCTTCAAAATATCGTTTTTACGGAACGAACATTCAAACGATGATTGATGTTGCTTTAACATGGGAAGATGGTGATATGAAAGAAGCGTTGGTTTTTACGATTGCAAATCATATGAAAAAATGTTATCTAAACTGGAATAAAGATACGGTTGATGATAATGTAATTTTTGATCATTTGTATGAATTATCAGACGGAAAAATAGACATTCGAAGTATAGAAGAAGATTTAACAGATAGTAAAAGCTTGTTAAGAAAACGCAGTACGCAAGGTCAGCACAAATCAAAAGGAAAAGCAAACACTAAATACAGAAAAAAATAAATGGCATCATTTAAAATTGAAGGAGGTCACAAATTAAAAGGAACAATAACACCACAAGGAGCAAAAAACGAAGCATTACAAGTAATTTGTGCGGTGTTATTAACTTCAGAAAAAGTAATAATAAACAACATTCCTGATATTATTGATGTCAATAAGTTGATTTTCATCTTAGGAGAATTAGGAGTTAAGATTGAAAAACTCTCTAAGAATTCGTATAGTTTTCAAGCAGATGATATCAATTTAAAATATCTAGAATCAGCAGACTTTAAAAGAGATGGGAGCTCATTAAGAGGTTCAATTATGATTGTTGGTCCGTTATTAGCTCGTTTTGGAAAAGGATATATTCCACGCCCAGGAGGAGATAAAATTGGTCGTCGTCGTTTAGATACACACTTCGAAGGTTTCATCAATTTAGGAGCAAAATTCCGTTATAACCGTGAAGAATATTTCTACGGAGTAGAAACAGAAACAGGTTTGGTTGGTACAGAGATGTTGTTAGATGAAGCTTCTGTAACCGGTACTGCAAATATTATTATGGCAGCCGTATTAGCAAAAGGAACTACAAAAATATATAATGCAGCTTGTGAACCATATATTCAGCAATTATCAAAAATGTTGAACTCTATGGGAGCGAAAATCTCAGGAGTAGGTTCTAACTTGTTAACTATTGAAGGAGTAGAGTCTTTAGGAGGTTGTGAGCATACCATTTTACCAGACATGATTGAAATTGGTAGTTGGATAGGTATGGCTGCTATGACACGTTCTGAATTAACTATTAAAGATGTTAGTTGGGATGATTTAGGACAAATTCCTAATGTGTTTAGAAAGTTGGGAATTAAACTAGAAAAAAAAGGAGATGATATTTTTATTCCTGAACAAGAAAGCTATGAAATTCAAAGTTATATTGACGGATCTGTATTAACTGTTGCCGATGCACCTTGGCCTGGGTTTACACCAGATTTATTAAGTATAGTTTTAGTAGTAGCAACCCAAGCAAAAGGAACGGTATTAATCCACCAAAAAATGTTTGAAAGCCGTTTGTTCTTTGTCGATAAGTTAATTGATATGGGGGCAAAAGTAATTTTATGTGATCCACATAGAGCTACGGTAATTGGTCACGATTTCAAGTCGCAATTAAAGGCTACAAAAATGACTTCACCAGATATTCGTGCAGGTATTTCACTATTAATAGCAGCACTTTCTGCTAAAGGAACGAGTATCATCGATAATATTGAACAAATTGATAGAGGCTATGAAGATATTGAAGCTCGTTTAAAGTCTATCGGGGCAAAAATTGAAAGAATTAATTAACTAAATACAAATCAAAAACAATTTTAAAAAAATGAAAATGATTAAGAATTTATTTCTTTTTACAGTTTTATTGGCATGTGCTAGTGTCTTTTCTCAAAATACTCAGTTTAAACCTCATAAGTTTGAGTTAGAGTTTAATCAACCAGAGTCTTTTAAGAATTTAAAAACTATTAGCTATGAAATTCAAGATGATGGTGAATATTGGAATAATGAATATGATGAAGATGACAACAAACCAGAAAACTATCGAGATTTTCCAACTTTAGAATCTTTTACTGAAGGTTTAAAAGTAAAAGGATATGAGTATGTTAAAAAAGATGGAGACATTCAAATAGTGGTAGGTTTTACTGGAAATCAATTGCAATATGTAGAAAATGGTTTACAGTTGCAAGGTACTATGAACTTAATGGTATTGGTAGATGGAAATAAAATGATTCATAATGAGGTGAGAAGAATAAAATCTGTTGTACCTAAATCAAAAGAATACCCAACTGGAACTAGGTTTTATAGAAATAAAACAAAGGCTATACTATTAACTAAAAAAGTACAAGATTATATAGATAGTTATATAGGTGTTCTGTTTACAGGTAAGTCAGAGATTGAATTATACTTCGGTTTGTTCAGGAATGCTAAAAAAGGAGGTACTCAAGAATTCAATGATATTTCTACACCTTTAATTGAAGAAATAAAGACAACACAATCTAGAGAAGCTTTAAAGAAAGCAGTTGAGTATTGGCAAGAGCAAGTAGATGTTGATTACGGGAAAAAATTAAAGTTAAAAAGAAAGCTTAAGGTGATTTATGCGAATTTAACTACTGCAAGTATTTTACTAGGAGACATAGAAAAAGCTAAAGAGTATGAAAAAATTGCAAGAAAAAATGCAGGTTTCTTAGATTACTTTAGTAATGGTTATAATGATTATGAAAAGAAATTGAAATATGTAGAGGAAAATCAAGATCTTATGATGTATGATATAACTAAAGAAGGTAAATACGCATATGAAATTGATATTAAAGTAGAAGGTGAATTTGATTTTGGTAAAAAAGCAACAGGTTTTTCAAGAATAATTATACAAAGATACCTTCCCGTAGCAAGTTCAAACTCAGGAATGATGTCTTTAGATGCAGGAGAAAGTCCAACAGCAAAATTATTTGTTGATGGAGAACCAAAGTATATTTATAACTGTAGTAATAAGCACTCTATAAAACTTAAAAATGGTAAGACTATTATTTTTAAATTACAAAAGGGGGAGTATGTTCCTTATGTAACAGTTGATGGAGCAGAAGTAGGAAGACTTTATTAAGATTAACTACATTTTATAATAATAAAAAATCGTGTCAACTTGACACGATTTTTTTATTGGCAACATTCTTGTTAATCAAAAGAGAGAAAATAAAAGAAACTATTTACAATGAGTAAAGATCAATATACAAAAGAAGACGAAATTAATGACGCTGTAAAAAGTGGGGAATTAGGAGGAGAGCAAGAAGAAACTCAAGAAAATAAGGAGGTTGAATCAAAAGAAGCACCTACTGCTGAAGAGTTAATTCAAATAGAAAAAGACAAATACTTACGTTTGTTTGCAGAGTTTGAAAACTATAAAAAACGTACTTCTAAAGAACGTATCGAGCTTTTTAAAACTGCAAGTCAAGAATTAATGACAGCTTTACTGCCAATTATGGATGATTTTGATAGAGGTTTGGCAGAAATTAAAAAGTCTGAAGATTCTGAGTTATTAAAAGGAATGGAGCTTATCAATAACAAGTTTAAAAGCACATTAACTCAAAAAGGATTAGTAGAGATAGAGGTAAAGCCGGGAGATGATTTCGATGCTGAAATTCATGATGCAATTACACAAATACCTGCTCCAACAGAAGATTTAAAAGGAAAAATCATCGATTGTGTAGAGAAAGGATACAAATTAGGAGATAAAATTATTCGCCACCCTAAAGTAGTAATGGGGCAAGCGTAAACGGTTATCATAAGCAGTTTGATAATAGTTTAATTTAAGTTGTTAGTAAAAAACTAAAGACTAATAACTAAAGACTAATAACTAATAGAATGGCAAAACAAGATTATTACGAAATATTAGGAATATCAAAATCGGCATCGCAAGCTGAAATAAAAAAAGCCTATCGAAAGATGGCTATTAAGTATCATCCAGATAAAAATCCGGATGATAAAGATGCTGAAGAAAAATTCAAATTAGCTGCTGAGGCGTATGAAATATTAAGTGATGAGAACAAAAAAGCTCGTTACGATCAATATGGTCATGCTGCTTTTGAAGGAGGTCATGGAGGCTTCGGTGGTGGTGGAATGAATATGGATGACATTTTCAGCCAATTTGGAGATATTTTTGGAGGAGCTTTCGGTGGTGGTTTCGGAGGTTTTGGTGGCGGTGGTCACCGTCAAGCGCGAGTTAAAGGTAGTAACTTACGTATTCGTGTAAAACTTACCTTAGAAGAAATTGCCAAAGGAGTAGAGAAGAAGGTAAAAGTTCGTAGAAAAGTTCAAGCCGAAGGAGTAACGTATAAAACTTGTTCAACCTGTAATGGTACAGGGCAGCAAATGCGAGTTACTAATACCATTTTAGGTAGAATGCAAACAGCTACTACTTGTGGTACTTGTCATGGAGCAGGAGAAATGTTAGACAAGAAACCTAGTGGAGCAGATGCTCAAGGTATGATTGTAAAAGAAGAAACCGTTTCTATTAACATTCCTGAAGGAGTTACAGAAGGAGTTCAATTAAAAGTAGGAGGAAAAGGAAACGAAGCTCCTGGTAAGAACTCTATTCCTGGTGATTTATTAGTGTTGATTGAAGAAGTACCACATGATACTTTAAAGAGAGAAGGAAGTAATATACATTATGATTTATACATAAACTTCTCAGAAGCTGTTTTAGGAACTTCTAAAGAAATAGATACAGTTACAGGAAAAGTTAAGATTAAAGTTGATGCAGGAACGCAATCTGGTAAGATTTTACGATTAAAAGGAAAAGGATTACCAAGTATTGAGCGTTACGGACATGGAGATTTCTTAATTCACATAAATGTGTGGACACCACAAGAATTAACAAAGGATCAACGTAAGTTTTTTGAGGAAGTGCAAGAAGATGAGAACTTTAGCCCAAACCCTCAAAAGTCAGACAAGTCGTTCTTTGAAAAGGTTAAGGACATGTTTTCTTAAAAAAAATATAAAATTTGATTTTTTTTTGATTTAAAATTTTTTTAAAACAAAAAACGTTTATATATTTGCAGTGTCTAGGAGACGTTCTAGACACTTTTTCTTTTTCATAGCAATTTTCCCACTCAATTTTTTGAGTGGGTTTTTTTTATGAATAAAGTTGTGAACTAAAAACATATTAAGCAGACCTATCTTATCGACTTGCAGTACATGTAAGTAGGAAAGTCTGGACACCATAGAGTAGCATAGCGGATAACATCCGTCCGGTGTAAACCGAGGACAAGTGCAACAGAAAGTATGTACAGGTAATGCTGTAGTGAAACCAGGTAAACTCTATGCGGTGCAATGCCATGTACATTAGAGCTTGAGCGCTACTCGCGCGATTCTAAGGGGTAGGCAGATTGATTCCGAGAGTAATTTCGGAACTAGATAAATGATAAGAGCCTCATTTTTTGAGGGACAGAATCCAGCTTATGGGTCTGCTTTTTTTCCTATTTAGAATCATTATAGTCTTTTCAATACTATCTTTAAAATACCTCAATTATCAAATTGATAATTAATTAGCTGGTTTTTAAGTGTTTTTTTGAGATATTTTTAAAAACAGCTATTTCAAATTGAATAAATTCATTATTTCTGCTGTTTTGTTGTTTATTTTTAAAATTGAGGTTAAAATAGTACTTTTGCTAGGCAAAAAATAACAAGATATACTCGTGTGTAAACTTGATATATGTGCTTTCATATAAAAGTTTATATACAAATAAAATCAAGAAATAATAAGGGCAGTTTTTATAGTTGTATATCAACTTCAATAAAGCCTAGTTTTTAGAGTTTCTTTCAAATATTAAATAATAAACCTTTTATGAACACATACTCAGATTACCTAAAGGAGATTGAAGTAAGAAAAGGGCAAGGTCTACATCCTAAGCCAATTGACGGAAGTGAATTGTTAACTGAAATCATCTCACAAATTAAAGATGAAAATAACGAGCACCGTAAAGAGTCTCTTAATTTCTTTATTTATAATGTTTTACCAGGTACAACAAGTGCTGCTGGTGTAAAAGCTGATTTCTTAAAAGAGATTATCTTAGGAGAATCTGTAGTAGAAGAAATTACTCCAGCTTTTGCTTTTGAACAATTATCTCATATGAAAGGTGGACCTTCAATCAAGGTTTTATTAGACTTAGCTTTAGGAAATGATGAAGCAATAGCAAAAGAAGCTGCTAAGGTGTTAAAAACTCAAGTATTCTTATATGAGGCGGATACTGAGCGTTTAGAGGAGGCTATGAAAGCTGGAAGTGCAATAGCTAAAGAAATTATTGAGAGTTATGCACAAGCAGAATTTTTCACAAAATTACCAGAGATAGAGGAAGAAATTCAAATAGTAACATTTGTTGCTGGTGTAGGTGATATTTCTACAGATTTATTATCTCCAGGAGCAGATGCACACTCTAGATCTGATCGTGAGTTACACGGACAATCTATTTTTGAGCACAATAAAGAAATGCAACAAGAATTGTTAGCGTTAAAAGAGCAACATCCAGATAAACGAGTGATGTTAATTGCTGAAAAAGGAACAATGGGAGTAGGATCTTCAAGAATGTCAGGAGTAAATAACGTTGCTCTTTGGACAGGAATTTCTTCTAGCCCTTATGTACCATTCATCAATATAGCACCAGTAATTGCTGGTACTAACGGAATTTCTCCAATTTTCTTAACTACTGTAGGGGTAACTGGAGGTATTGGTATTGATCTTAAAAACTGGGTGAAACAAAAAGATGCTGAAGGAAATACAGTATTAGATGCTGATGGAGAGCCAGTTTTAGAACAAATTTATTCTGTTGATACAGGAACTGTGTTAACTATTAACACAAAAACTAAGAAATTATATAACGGAGATAAAGAATTAAAAGATATTTCTGATGCTTTAACTCCACAAAAAATGGAGTTCATCAAAGCAGGTGGTTCTTATGCAGTGGTTTTTGGTAAAAAATTACAAACATTTGCTGCCAAAGTTTTAGGAATTGAAGCTCCACAAGTATATGCAGCTTCTAAAGAAATTTCTGTTGAAGGACAAGGATTAACAGCGGTTGAAAAAATCTTCAATAAAAATGCTGTAGGAACTACTCCAGGAAAAACATTACATGCAGGTTCTGATGTTCGTGTAGAAGTTAACATTGTAGGATCTCAAGATACTACAGGGTTAATGACATCTCAAGAATTAGAAATGATGGCTGCTACGGTAATTTCTCCAATTGTTGATGGAGGATACCAATCAGGATGTCATACGGCTTCAGTTTGGGATGATAAGTCAAAAGCGAACATTCCCAGATTAATGAAGTTTATGAACGACTTCGGTTTAATTACTGGTCGTGATCCTAAAGGACAATATCACGCAATGACGGATGTAATTCATAAAGTATTGAATGATATTACCGTAAGTGATTGGGATATCATTATTGGAGGTGACTCTCATACACGTATGTCTAAAGGAGTTGCTTTTGGTGCCGATTCAGGAACAGTTGCTTTAGCCTTAGCGACTGGAGAAGCTACAATGCCAATTCCTCAATCGGTAAAAGTTACGTTTAAGGGAAACATGAGAAGTTTCATGGATTTCCGTGATGTAGTGCACGCTACACAACAACAAATGTTAAAGCAATTTGGAGGAGAGAACGTTTTCCAAGGAAGAGTTATTGAAGTACATATTGGTACGTTAACAGCTGACCAAGCCTTTACATTTACTGACTGGACTGCGGAAATGAAAGCAAAGGCTTCTATCTGTATTTCTGAAGATGAAACATTAATTGAATCACTAGAAATTGCTAGAGACCGTATCCAAATCATGATTGATAAAGGAATGGATAATGAAAAGCAAGTATTACAAGGTTTAGTTGATAAAGCGAATACTAGAATCCAAGAGGTTAAAACAGGTATCAAACCAGCGTTAAAACCAGATGCGGATGCTAAATATTATGCAGAAGTTGTGATTGATTTAGATGAAATCGCTGAGCCAATGATTGCTGATCCAGATGTAAATAACGAAGATGTTTCTAAACGTTATACGCACGATACAATTCGTCCATTATCATTCTACGGAGGAACTAAAAAAGTAGACTTAGGATTTGTAGGATCTTGTATGGTTCATAAAGGAGATATGAAAATCTTAGCTCAAATGTTAAAGAACATTGAAGCGCAACAAGGTAAAGTAGAGTTCAATGCTCCATTAGTAGTTGCGCCACCAACCTATAACATTGTAGATGAGTTAAAAGCAGAAGGAGATTGGGAAGTATTACAAAAATATTCAGGATTTGAGTTTGACGATAATGCTCCTAAAGGATTAGCACGTACGAAGTATGAAAACATGTTATATTTAGAGCGTCCAGGTTGTAACTTATGTATGGGTAACCAAGAAAAAGCAGAACCAGGAGATACGGTAATGGCAACTTCAACACGTTTATTCCAAGGAAGAGTAGTAAAAGACTCTGGTGAGAAAAAAGGAGAATCGTTATTATCATCTACTCCAGTAGTAGTATTATCAACTATTTTAGGAAGAACTCCTACCATGGAAGAATACGAAAAAGCTGTTGATGGAATCGTATTAACGAAATTTAAACCATCTCAAAAGCAATTAGTAATGTAATCACAAACATTATTTATAAATAGAAGCCCGAGTTTTAACTCGGGCTTTGTTGTTATTAATTAATTTCTGGATTAAACTCTACTATAGAAAAAACTTATGTAAACTTATTATAATTATATAGCTACTTCATCTTTTATACTGTTTTTTTTGGTAAATTCGTACAGCAACAAAAAAATTACATATATGGCTTTTGATATTAATATGATAAAGGAGGTATACAATAAAGTAGTTGAGCGAGTAGATGCTGCCCGTAAAATTACAGGTAAACCTTTAACATTAGCAGAGAAAATTTTATATACACATCTTTGGGATGGAACACCAACGAAAGCTTTCGAAAGAGGAAAGGATTATGTTGATTTTGCTCCAGACCGTATAGCTTGTCAAGATGCAACAGCACAAATGGCGCTGCTTCAGTTTATGCAAGCAGGAAAAAGTAAAGTAGCAGTACCAACAACGGTACATTGCGATCACTTAATTCAAGCAAAAGTAGGTGCTTCGGTTGATTTACAAACTGCGTTAAATAATTCAAATGAAGTCTTTAATTTCTTAGAATCGGTTTCTAATAAATATGGAATTGGTTTCTGGAAACCAGGAGCAGGAATTATTCATCAAGTAGTATTAGAAAATTATGCATTTCCTGGAGGAATGATGATTGGTACAGATTCTCACACGGTCAATGCAGGAGGATTAGGAATGGTGGCCATTGGAGTAGGTGGAGCTGATGCAGTAGATGTAATGGCAGGAATGCCTTGGGAATTAAAGTTTCCTAAGTTAATTGGTGTAAAATTAACAGGGAAATTATCTGGATGGACAGCACCTAAAGATGTAATTTTAAAAGTAGCTGAAATTCTAACCGTAAAAGGAGGAACAGGTGCTATTGTAGAATATTTTGGTCCAGGAGCTACGGCAATGTCATGTACAGGTAAAGGAACTATTTGTAACATGGGAGCAGAAATTGGAGCTACAACCTCTACTTTTGGTTACGATGAATCTATGGAACGTTATTTACGTGCTACGGATAGAAATGATGTAGCTGATGCAGCAAATGAGATTAAAGAATATTTAACGGCAGACCCTGAAGTATACGCAAATCCTGAGCAATATTTTGATCAAGTAATAGAAATTAATTTATCAGAATTAGGACCTTTATTAAACGGACCTTTCACGCCAGATTTATCTACCCCAGTAGGAAAAGAAATGACAGAAAAGGCGCAAGCAAATGATTGGCCATTGCAAGTAGAATGGGGGCTTATAGGTTCTTGTACAAACTCTTCTTATGAAGATTTATCACGTGCAGCTTCTATTGCGCAGCAAGCAATCGATAAAGGATTGAAGACGAAAGCTGAGTTTGGTATCAATCCAGGATCTGAACAAGTACGTTATACAGCTGAAAGAGATGGTATCTTACAAGTTTTTGAAAACTTAGATGCTAAAATATTTACCAATGCATGTGGACCGTGTATTGGTCAGTGGGGACGTTATGAAGATCCGAAGAACGCACCAAAAAACTCAATTGTACACTCATTCAATAGAAACTTTGCAAAGCGTGCTGATGGAAACCCAAATACACATGCATTCGTGGCTTCACCAGAATTAACAGCAGCTATTGCGATTGCAGGACGTTTAGATTTTAATCCATTAACAGATACTCTAATCAATGAAAATGGAGAAGAGGTGATGTTAGATGAACCAACAGGTTGGGAATTACCTCCAAAAGGATTTGAAGTTGATGATAACGGTTATTTAGCACCTGAAGCAGATGGAAGTAACATAGAAGTGGTTGTAGATCCAAATTCAGAGCGTTTAGAATTGTTAACACCGTTTGAGCCAATTGGAAATGAGATTAAAGATGCTAAATTGTTAATCAAAGCATTCGGAAAATGTACAACTGACCATATATCTATGGCAGGTCCTTGGTTACGTTACCGTGGACATTTAGATAATATTTCTAACAACATGTTAATTGGAGCAGTAAATGCTTTCAATATGAAAACAAACTTCGTGAAAAACCAATTAACAGGGGATTATGATGCAGTGCCAAAAGTACAGAGAGAATACAAAGCGAAAGGAATAAAAACAATAGTTGTGGGAGATCATAATTATGGAGAAGGTTCTTCACGCGAGCACGCAGCTATGGAACCTCGTCATTTAGGTGTTGCAGCGGTGTTGGTAAAATCATTTGCGCGTATTCACGAAACAAACTTGAAAAAACAAGGGATGTTAGGCTTAACATTTGCGAATGAAACAGATTACGATTTAATTCAAGAAGATGATACCTTCAACTTCTTAGATTTAAATGAATTTGCGCCAAACAAACCATTAACTATTGAAGTTGTTCATGCTGATGGTTCAAAAGATAGAATTATCGCGAATCATACCTATAACGAAGGACAAATAGAATGGTATAAAGAAGGTTCTGCTCTAAATTTAATTAAGAAACAGAACGCTTAATATATAAACTAGTTTATTTATAGAAAGTGCAGTAATTACTGCACTTTTTTAATTTTTAATTATGACAGACTTTTTAAGTAATATTTCTGAAATTTCATTGAACGTAATAGATACCAACATATCTTTTGATGAATATATTCCAATTTCAATAGCAGCATCTAACAAAGAATTAAGCTTTGATGTTTCTTCATCAAAAGAATGGGAGGCTTATTTGGAAGATTATTTTTCAAAAAATAAAAAAACAGTTGCTTTTGGGGGATATTTGGAAGTAAGAGATATTTATAGTAGAAGTGAACATTTCAATAAATTGTCCGAAGAAAACCAACGAAATATTCACTTAGGAATTGATTTGTGGTGTGATGCAGGTACTGAAGTATTAGCTGTGCTAGATGGAGAAATCCATAGTTTTAAAAACAATACAAACTATGGAGATTACGGTCCAACAATTATTCTTAAACATTCAATTGAAGGAAATGAATTTTACTCATTATATGGTCATTTATCGTTAGAGTCTATAAAAAACTTAGAAGTTGGAACCAAGGTGATTCAGGGAGAAAAGATAGGAACTTTAGGAGATAGTTCTGTCAATGGAGATTATGCGCCACATTTACACTTTCAATTAATTATAGATATTGAAGATTATTATGGCGATTACCCAGGAGTATCTTCAAAAAAGACCTTGGATTTTTACAAGCAAAATTGCCCTAATCCTAATTTATTATTAAAATTGCCGAATGAAACCCTCATTGAGGATTAAAAAAACAAGATAATCACCCTAATTAAAGAGAATGAATAAAAGCTAGGGTTAGTTAATTATTAAAATTTGAATTTTTGAAATATAGACAACTTACAAAAGAGCAGTTTGAAGGATTACATGAAGAGTTTGCACGTTTTTTAGCTTCACAAAACATCGATAAAAAAGAATGGGATGAGCTAAAAGAAGAGAAACCTGATGTTGCTGAAGATGAAATGAATGTGTTTAGCGATGTCGTTTGGGACGATGTATTGACCAAAACGAATTATTTAGAGCATTTTTCTCCAAAAGTGGTTAACTTATTTAAATGTGATGAAAAAGAAATTCATCGTATTGTAATAACGATTGATAAAGAAGTAAACGTACTTGAACAAGAAGGGTTTGAGTGGTTATTAAAAAATCCACAAGATGAAGCCATAGAATTTTTAAGAGGATCAAAGCCGTATCAAGAAGAACGTAATGTAGAGTTGTTTGATTTGATTGAAAAAGGAAGTACTATTTCTAAAGGAGAACTGTACGAATATTTCGATCGATTAACTTCTAATGCCTAGTCAATATCATGTTGAGCTTATCGAAGCATATTGAGTAATATATCAGTGCCAGTACTGGCAACGTCTTTAATAATCGTTAAATTATTAAAGGCGTTTTTGTTTACAGCAGGATTAGGATCAATAAAGTAAATAGGAGTGTTAGATTTTACATAATCCACCAAACTTGCTGCAGGATATACTTGCATAGAGGTTCCGATAATAACTAAAATATCCGCTTGTAAAGTAATTTCAACTGCTTTTTCTAGTAGCGGAACATCTTCTCCAAACCAAACAATGTGTGGACGTAATTGCGCATTTTCTTCACATGTATCTCCTAAAAGTATATCCTTTTTCCAATGATATACCAAGTTTTCATTTTTTGTACTGCGCACTTTTAATAATTCACCATGCAAGTGTAAAACCTTAGAACTACCAGCGCGTTCGTGTAAATCATCTACATTTTGAGTAATGATATCAACATCAAAAGTGCTTTCTAAATCAGCTAAATTTAAATGTGCTTTGTTAGGAGCTACTTCCAAAAGTTGCCTTCTACGTTGGTTGTAAAAATCTAAAACTAATTCTGGGTTAGCTCTAAATCCTTCAGGAGAAGCTACTTCATAAATATCATGTCCTTCCCATAAACCATCAGCATCTCTAAAGGTTTTTAAACCACTCTCAGCACTCATACCAGCTCCTGTTAATACTACCAAACGTTTTTTCATAATATAGATTTCGTTGCAAGTTTAAGAAAATAAATACTTAGCTATCTCCTTGCGATTAAAAATAGGAAAAATTACTATGTTTGTTGTATGATTGATGAAGGATTATTAACCTATTTGGAAGGATATATTACTGAGAATAGGAAGGAAACGTTTGAAAAGGTATTAAGCGAGCGAACACGTCATTTTACAGTAGTTTTAGAAGATATTTACCAACCGCATAATGCCAGTGCAGTAGTGAGAAGTTGCGATATTTTTGGTGTACAAGATGTGTATGCTATCGAAAATAGTTTTACCAATAAAGTGTCAAAACACGTTGCTAAAGGAAGTCAGAAATGGTTGAATATACAGCGTTTTAAAGAAGATGGTGATAATACCAAAGCATGTTTAGATGATTTAAGAAAAAAAGGGTACCAGATTATAGGAACTACACCGCACACGGATTCTTGTGTTTTGTCTGATTTTGATGTAACTAAAAAATCAGCCTTTGTTTTTGGAACTGAAAAAGAAGGGATTTCTGATTACATAAAAAAAGAAGCCGACGGTTTTTTAAAAATTCCTATGGTAGGTTTTACTGAAAGTTTGAACATTTCGGTAGCAGCAGCAATTATTTTACAAGATGTTACTACTCGTATGAAGAAGTTACCAATTGATTGGAAATTATCGGATGTAGAGAAACAAGAGTTGTATTTTGAATGGATTAAAAACACGGTTAAAAATCCAGAGAAATTAATAGAACACTATTATAAAGGGCTTACTTAGAAGTTAAAATATTATAGACTAATTCTTTTGTCAATGGTTTTCCATTGGCAATTTTTTTGATGTTTTCAAACGTAAATACAAAGTCACAACCATTTTTGTATTCAGAGCACCCGTAGGCAGATTTCCCTTTTAAAACAGTTCCTTTGTTACATTTAGGACAGGCTAAAGTGTCTGAAATTGATTTATCTTTATCACTCGAAATGACATTTGAACTCGTTTTTTTGGGTTCAAACTTTAAATTGAAAGCATCATCAAAACGAACTAAACCTTCTATTTTTTCTGAACCTTGCTTGAAACCTTTCAAATTAGTTGTACATCCCTTGTCTAGTAATCGGATTAATTGACTTTCAGATATTTTTTTATTCATAAACTCAAATGGAAGTTTAAAATCACATCCGTTTTTATAAGAAGAACAACCATATGCAGTGCTACCTTTTAATAATTGTCCGTTGTTACACTTCGGACAACTTTTACCAACAACTTCTTTCTTTTTAGAAGTTGATTTTTTCTTGGTTTTAGTTGTGTTTGAAACCGTACTTTTTTCGGCAGATAATCGTACAGATTTAGTATTAGATCGTACTTCGTATACCAAACGATCTACCATTTTTTTCATTTCATTAATAAAATGCGCAGCACTGTATTCACCACGTTCAATTTCTTTCAAACGTTTTTCCCACAATCCAGTTAGTTCTGCAGATTTTAAGAGTTCGTTGTCAATCAAATCGATTAAGTCGATACCCGTTTTGGTAGGAATAATCAATTTTTTTTGACGCTCAATATATTTTCGTCTGAATAGGGTTTCAATAATACTTGCACGTGTAGATGGGCGACCGATACCATTTTCTTTCATCAATTCGCGCATTTCGTCATCATCTACTTGTTTTCCTGCAGTTTCCATAGCACGTAATAAACTAGCTTCGGTATAATTACGAGGAGGTTTGGTTTCCTTTTCTAAAAATGAGGGTTCGTGTGGGCCTTTTTCTCCTTTGATAAAAGTAGGTAAGACATCTTTTTCGGTATCTTTTTTAGGCTCTTTTCCGTATTCAAAAACTTCACGCCAACCTTTGGTCAAAATTTCTTTTCCTGTGGTTTTGAATGAAACTTTATCAGCTTCACCTATTACAGCAGTATTCGAAATATCACTATCAGGATAAAAAACGGCAATAAATCGACGAACAATAATGTCATACACTTGCTGCTGATTGTATTGCAAGTTGATTTCTATTCCCGTAGGAATAATCGCATGGTGATCGGTTACTTTTTTATCGTTAAAGACTTTACTCGATTTGCGTATTTTTTTTCCTAAAAGAGGTTGCGTTAAGGTTGCGTATTGCTTTAACCCTTTTAAAATATTCGGAACTTTTGGATAAATATCATTCGGTAAAAAAGTAGTGTCAACCCTAGGGTAGGTAACTACTTTCATTTCATAGAGTTTTTGAACAATTTTCAAGGTTTCATCCGCAGAAAATCCAAATTTGTTGTTACAGTATACTTGCAAACCAGTTAAATCGAATAGCTTAGGTGCGTATTCTTTTCCTTTCTTTTTGGTGACTGAAGTGATTTCAAAATCACTTTCTTTTACTTTATCAGCAAAGGCTTGTCCTTCTTCTTTCTTCAAAAAACGACCTTCTTCACAACTAAAAAGGGTGTTGCGATATAAGGTTTGAAGTTCCCAATAAGGTTCTGGTTTAAAATTTTGAATTTCTTTATAACGGTCTACCAACATTGCTAGGGTAGGAGTTTGTACTCTACCAATTGATAATACTTGTTTATAACCCCCAAATTTTACGGTATACAAACGTGTTGCATTTAAACCCAATAACCAATCGCCAATTGCACGAGAGTAACCTGCATAGTATAAGTTATTGTAATCGTCGTTGTCTTTTAGGTTGTCAAAACCTTCTTTAATGGCTTCTTCAGTAAGAGAAGAAATCCATAAACGTTGAATTTTACCTTTATAATTAGCTTGATTAATTACCCAACGCTGAATGAGTTCTCCTTCTTGTCCCGCATCTCCACAGTTAATCACTACATCAGCTTTTTCAAATAGAGATTTTACAATTTTAAACTGTTTTTGAATACCACTATCGTTGGTAACCTTAGTATCGAAGCGCTCTGGTAGCATAGGGAGGTTGTTTAAATCCCAGCTTTTCCAGTGCGGTTTGTAGTCTTTAGGCTCTAAAAGTGTACATAAATGACCGAATGTATAAGTAACCGCATAACCATTCCCTTCGAAATATCCATCTCGTTTGGTATTGGCTCCTAAGATATTAGCAATCTCACGGGCTACACTGGGTTTCTCGGCGATACAAACTTTCATAAAACAGAGTTTATGTGAACAATTATAATTATGTAAATGCTTGTAAATTAGTTTAAAGCATTATACATGTGTAATTATTAATAAGGGTATTTACAATACAATTTAGAAGGCCGAAATTACTAAATTATTTGTGAATGTTATAAGTTGATAGTAGAAAGAAGTTTTGAATTATAAACAAAACATTTTGAACATTTAGGAGTACTATTTAAACTTTAAGAGTTAATAAATGGTCTGTTTATATAATAGATTTGTAATGTTAATAAAGATTGTAACTTATAAATTAATTTTAAGTAGTAGAAAACTAGTAAACTGAATTAGTATGAGTAGTATAAAAAGTATGTTAGGGGTTGAACCAAAACAGGTTTCAGAAAATATATATTCTCCTTCAAAATTAGCTTTAAAACTAACTGTAGATAAAAAGACAGACTATGATCATTCAGTTTTTGAAGATAAGAATACAGATAGAAATCGAAAAATCTTAGTAATTGGAACAGAACAAACACTACTTGAAATGCAAAATGGAAAGAATTTTTTAAAAGGAAATCATCCTGTAGAAATGTTTGTGCCAATGTTACATTTTATGAAAGCTGGGTTTGAAAAGGATATAGCTACGCCAACAGGGAAACCATTAAAACTAGAAGAAAGGGCTTTTCCTGAAGAGGATAGAGAAGTAATGGCTATTTATGAGACGTTTAAATCACAAATTCTAGCACCTTTAAGTTTACAGGAAATAGTTACAAAATTAGATAAAAATAGTCCGTATACAGCGGTATATATACCAGGAGGACATAAAATGCTTCCGTTAACAGGATATATACCAGGAGCAATGCCTTGGTATTTTGGAGAAAGATTACAAGTATTGGGTGTAACTATTGTAAATAAAATGCCGAATGGAAAAGTGTGTCATGATCGTAAACTTATTACTGGAGATAGCCCAAAAGCAGCAAATAAATTAGGGAAACTAGCTGCAACATTAATGCTTTCAGAAACAGTATAAGAAATAAATTATTAGAACAAATAAATCGTAAAACAGAAAAAATGCCTGTATATTTTATTATTAGTTATGACATTGTAGATTTTGAATTGTTTCAAAATTAACTTGATCAATAAGGTATAATTCCTTTTCATTTCCAGTAAATTTTACCTCCTCGAAATCAAGAGTGAAATATTTTGTCTCTTGCCAATCACTTGATAAAAAACCACATTCATAATTTGGTTCGTAAGTGCTTTTAGGTTTTCCAAGCTTTTTAATTATTTCTGTTTTTGTTGAATAAAATTGAAGTCCATTATAACTTATTAAATCAAATTCAATAGTTTGAGTAAATCCAACCTGACTAACAATAGCTAATAATACTGTGATTAATAGGGTTCTCATTTTCAACTTGTGATTAGGGTTGTAGTTGTGTGCTATTGTTTGCTTCATTATACAAATTATATACTCAACGGCTTCGTTTATGGTTTAGTTGCGTTAGCACTAAGATAGCAAATAGGAGTGAACCTAATGTTTAGAAGCGACAGAAATTCCCGGTAGGAATTCAAAGCAATGAGTTATTCACGGTGTCGTAGCACTTTTTTTTATTTCTTTTCAGTTAGTATTAAATATCTATTTTTTCCAAATGTTATATAATACATTGGATATAAAAATGTAATTGCCATTATCCAAATCAAAAAATTTAAATCAAAATTTAGAGCATTTTTTCCAAGAAAATAAAGTAACATACTTCCGAAAATGATTGGTAAAATCCAAGTTCCGTATTTGAAACCGGTTAATTTTAGAATTGCTGTTTCGTTTTCCGCAACATTTAGTTCGATTTTTTGACTTCTGCACCAATCAATTTTTGCATAAACTTCGTGTTTCCCATTTTCAACTACATAATCTTGAGTTTCTCCATCATTTATAGTTCCGACTTTTTCTCCGTCAATATAAATTCCGATTTTACGAGCTTTATTATTCCATTCAGAATTTCTTTCTATTCTAATTTTTGTCATTGATTTCTGGTTTTTTTAAATGTGCTACAACGGTAACCTTTACTTTGATATTATTAAATTTAGCAAGAGTAGAGAAGAGAACTCGAACGGTCTTTAGGTAGTACCTATTACACGTAATAGTCCTCTCTACTTCTTGCACGACATTTAGTTGAGCTACTTGGTATACCTCAAGCAGTAATGTATCATTATTGAACCGCCGTATACGAGATCCGTACGTACGGTGGTGTGAGAGGCGAACTCCGTGCCTATTTGGGTGCGGAGCCGTCTACTCGATTAGGTAACGTTTTTATTTATTTTTTCATTCAATTTTTTATTTTCAGCTAGTATTTTTTCCTGCTGTTTTCCTCTGATATAAAATGAAATTCCACCAAAAGTTACTATTATTCCAAATAATAAAGAAATAAATACTAAAAGTAATATTCCTGCAATAGTCAGAAAAATTCCATAATTCATATTCTTTTTAGGGTTTAAGGATCCATTTTGAGACCTAGCATTTCCAGCTGCATCAAGTTTCATTTTTAGCTTTCTTTCAGCTTCTTTTTCGTCTTTCAAAAAGTCTCCACAACTGTCTTCAAATTGAGGTTTTTCATTCGTTAAAGAGCAAACTAATCCAGTTTTAAAGTCAACGTGTCTGTTTTGACAAATTTTGCAAAATTCAAGACATTCATTTAAAGTCATAATCAATTTTTTTAAGTATAATATTTGGTTTGAGTATATTCTAATTTTTCAAAGTCTTTCCTTTTACCTAGCAAATGTTACCTAACGGTTTGTGTATGATTTCGTTGCGTGATTTGGTTACTAATTTAGTTAAAAAAACAAAGGCATTAATTCAGTGCGAGTATTTTCCGAGAGGAAATTCATTATATTTCCTTTGTTTGTTATCTACCTATTAATCATTGGTTTATATAATATTTCACGTTCTTTTTTGTTGCCAAACTACCCTTTTTTGCTTATATTTGTTGCCGTATTGTTGCCCATATAACACTCTTAAAACGCATAGTATAACACAGTAAATATAAGGAAAATGAAAGTTACTTTACGCCAACGTAGAAAAGGGAAACGAATTAGTTTATATCTTGATTATTACGAAAACGGAAATCGTAAGTACGAGTACTTGAAATTATATTTAACGCCAGAACCCGACAAAGGGTCCTTAACTAAAGCGCAGAAATTAGAAAACAAGAAAATCTTACAACTTGCTGAAAGCATCAGAGCCAAAAGACATTTAGAGGTACAGAATAATATTTATGGTTTTGAAAATAAAGAAAAGAAACAAGGCAATTTTTTCGTGTATTTAGAACAATGGATTGAAAGACGTTCAGAAAGTAAAGGTAATTTAGGTGTATGGAATAGTACTCTAAAACATTTAAAAGATTATCATCCTACGGGAATTTCTTTTGAAAGAATAGATGAAGAGTGGGTAGAAGGTTTTAAAGAGTATTTAGACAAAAAAGCACTTTCCAGAAGTAAAAGACCATTAAGCCAAAACACAAAATCAGCATATTTTAAAAAGCTTTTAGCTGTATTACGACAAGCTGTTAAAGAAAAAGTAATTCAATACAATCCTGCTATTTCAGTTGAAAATTTTAAAGAAGAAGATACACATATGGAATTTTTAACTTTAGAAGAAGTTAGAAAGCTTTTTAATACAGATAGCAGACATCCACAATTAAAAAATGCTTTTCTATTTTCCTGCCTTACAGGTTTACGTTGGTCAGATATTACAAAACTTCAATGGTCTGAAATCCAATATTCAGAAACCTATGGAAATTTTATTAGATTTAAGCAAAAGAAAACTAAAGGAGCTGAAACCTTACCAATTTCCGAACAAGCATTTGAATTGTTAGGAGAAAAAGGCGAATCGACTAAAAAAGTTTTCGAGAATATTAATAACGTTCAGAGAAATTATGACCTACTAAAAGAATGGGTTGGTGATGCAGAAATTAAGAAGAATATCACGTTCCATTGTGCGCGACATTCATTTGCAACATTACAACTGACTTTGGGTACTGATATATATACAGTATCAAAAATGTTAGGTCATAAGAATTTGAAAACAACTCAAATTTACGCTAAAGTAATTGATGACAAAAAGAAACAAGCAGCTTACAGAATAAACCTTAACCCAAATGGCTAAAGACTTATTTATCGACTTACTGTATGTGGAAAAGGTTACTGATGATAAAAGAACCGAAAACCAATTTAAAGAGCTTTTAAAAGGCTTTAAAAAGCAATACCTCAATACAACGCCTAAATATGAAATCGACTTCAAAAAGGCGTATTCTAACAAGCGTAAATACTATTTAAAATTAATAGAAAACGAGTACATCAAAAATTTTAATCAAATTAATGATGCACTTGATGCAAACTCAACAGCTGATCACTTGTCTTTTCTATATGATAATGCTCACCGTAAATTTTTAAATTATTTAACCCAGATTAAAAATTACATTTCAGATAATGTTATTGTTGAAAGTTTGTCTTTAAAGCCAATTCAAAATGATAAATCTGATGAAGCCTATATCATTTCATTTTTAAAAGCAAATGCGATGATGCTTTTTATGGAACTTCAAGAACGATTTTCAGAATTAAGTGATGCTGAAATTTATACAATAGAAGAACTGCACGAAGTATTTTTTAATGAAGAACCACCTCAAGAGTTAATTGTAAAATCCTATTCCGGTGCAGAAATAAAAACGGTCAGGAAACAAGTAAAACAAAGTTCAATTTTCAACGCTATACAAGGTGATTTTAGAAAGGAAAACAATGATGTCTTATCCTATAACGCACTTATTAATAAGATTAAACAAAGAGAATTTGCAAAATTAGAGGAGCTATTAAATGAAAAAGGCATTATAGATGATGAATATAACTTCATAAAGGATAGAGGTAATAAAATATTACTTGCAGCTTTTATGGTTAAGTTAACAGAAACTAAATATTTTAATGAAAGAATATTTTTTGACAGTAAACCATCTAAAAAAATAGAGCCTAAACACATTTATAAATTCTTTGCTTATAGGTATGGACCAAGTAGTAATGCAGGTAAAGAATACCGTAGATTTTTAGGTACTGAAAAAAGAGCCTATCAAAAATTAGTTGAAGCCAATTTTTGGCTTGACCAAATCAAATAAAACTTCACCTTTTAAAAGTGGTATTTTCTCTACTTAATACCAAATAGATAATACCAAAAACGGTGTAAAACATTGTTTTGCAATGGTTTAATAATACCATTTTTTCTCTTTTCTGTTATACCAAACACCTTTTTCAATATTTGTTATGTCCTTGACAATCAAGGATGACTTTTGCGCAGAAGTCCATTTTTAAATTAAAATTTATAATAAGATGGACGTTAAAATAATTGAACGTTTAGAACGCATCGAAAAGTTGTTAGTAGAACAACAAACGTTGCAAAAGCAAGTATTGAATTTCAATGAAACTTGCCAGTATTTAGAACTATCACAATCGCACTTGTATAAACTTACAAGTACGGGAGCCATTCCACACTATAAACCGAATGGTAAAAAAATCTATTTCCAACGTCAGGAGTTAGACCAATGGTTACTGCGTAACCGTATGGATTCCCAAGATGAAATCGAGCAACAGGCAGCTAATTATTTAATCAAAAAAGGAAGGATTTAGTTATGACTGAAATTATCGATTTACTCTTGGCACTCTCACAAGAGATTAAGGATTTAAAAGCACGTATCGAATTAATAAGAGCTACGAGAGCAGAACGCTTAAAAGATATGTGGATTGATAATCAGGATGTAATGCAAACGCTACATATTAGCCAACGCACATTGCAAACATTCCGTTCAAATGGCACGATTCCATATAGCAAGATACAAGGTAAATTTTATTACAAAGTATCTGATATAGAGGAACTATTACAGAGCAATTATTATAACCCAAATTTTAAATGCGATGGAAATAAGTAAAGAAAGTATCTTAAAGAAAACGCATTACGGGTTAAATATTTATGCTTATGTATTAAGGCAGTATTATCCTAAATCAACAGTCCTTTCCTTAAAAGGAAGGGACTGTGGGATAACCCGCAATCCTTTTAACGGTGGTAAATCAACATTACAAATTAATGTTGTTGAAAATAAAGCAATCCATTACGACACAGAATTAACCGATTTTAAAGGCGATGTATTCGATTTTGCATCCTATCATTTTAAAAGTATTAATGAAGAAGAATTGTTACTTAAAATTAATGAGGAACTGCATCTAAATTTTGAAGTTAAAAAAGAAGATGAATTATCCTGGTTAGATGCACCCGATGATACTTGGTATGCTTACAGCAGTTTTTATAGAGCACCAATTAGAAATGTGTTTCCAACAGAAAAAGTAAGATTACATCAAATATTTGAGCGTATTACAAGCAATAAGTATAAAAGTATCACAGAGCAATTTAGAGCGATTAAAGACCCTAAAGAAGCACGGAAATTTAAAGCAAATCATTTTGATTATGTAACATTTTCAGGTGTGTTTTCTAAACGTAATGATGATAGCTTAATTGAGCATTCATCATTACTAACAATCGATTTTGACCATTTGCAGAATCTTGAAGAACTAAAACAACAATTATTGAACGATGAATATTTTGAAACCGAATTGTTGTTTACATCACCTTCAGGGGAAGGCTTAAAATGGATAATTAGAATCGATGTTTCCAAAGTGCCACACAACGAATATTTTATTGCGGTGGCCAATTACATAAAGCATACATATAACATAGAGGTTGACCAATCGGGTAAAGACATTTCCAGAGCGTGTTTTTTATCCCACGATCCATTGGCATACCTACATAAAAGACATCAAAAGATATGACAAAGATATTCAACCCGAAAGATTGGTTAGCTGTTCCAGAGCAAAAAGAAGTACCTAAAAAACCAATCAACAACTACCCAACAACGATTGTTGCAAATGATATAGAAACATATATCAACGCTTTAGAACAATCAGGTATAGATATTACAGATACTTATGAAAAGTGGCGTGATATTGGTTTTGCTATTTCAGAAGAATACGGAGAAGCTGGACGTGATTACTACCATAGAATTAGCAGAAATTATTCAGGTTACGACCATAAAGAATGTGACGAACAATATAACAAGTGTTTACAAGCAAAAGGGCACGGTATAAGCATAGCAACCTTATACCACCATTTGCATCAAGTAGGTATTAAACCTAAACAGCAACAACAAATTGTTGAAGTATTGCAACAGCCAGAGGAAGTAAAACAACCGTTGCCAACAATACCTACAACAGTTTACAACAACATACCAACATTTTTGCAACAAGTGGTACAACCATCAAGCAGTAATGAAGAACGTGATATTTTGTTGTTGGGTGCATTAACAGCATTTAGCGCTTGTTTCCCAAAATTGTTCGGTGTGTACGACCAACGTAAAGTGTTTAGTAACTTGTATTTATTTGTTACAGCACCAGCTTCAGCAGGTAAAGGAAGATTAAACCAAATTAAAAATTTGGTAAATCCTGTTCACAAACAAAAACGCGAACAATCCAAAACCCTAAAACAACAACATCAGGTTGAAATGGCTACTTATAATATGAATAAGGGCAAAAGTGAAACTATGGAAAAACCGAGTAAACCACCTGAAAGAATGTTGTTTATTCCGGCTAACAATAGTGTAACAGGTGTTTATCAATTAATATCTGACAATGAAGGTAGAGGGTTAATTTTTGAAACAGAAGGAGATACATTGGCACAAGCCTTTAAAAGTGATTACGGTAATTATTCCGATGGTTTCCGTAAAGCTTTCCACCACGAAACCATTAGTTACTATCGTAGAACCGATAAAGAATATGTAGATATTGAAAGACCTTGTTTGTCAACGGTACTATCTGGTACACCAAAACAAATTCAAGCATTGGTTCCAAGTGCTGAAAATGGGTTGTTTAGTCGATTTATGTTTTATTATATGAATATCAAACCTACTTGGAAAAACGTTTTTCAAACCGATACAACCAATGGTTTAGATGAATATTACGACCAGTTAGGAAATGAATTTTTTGGGTTATACAAAACCCTAAAAAACAATCCTGATATTGAAGTAAGGCTAACAACAGAGCAACAACAAAAGTTTAATGTGTTTTTTGAGAAGCTTCAAACAAAATACCTCAATCTTCAACCCGATGACTATATAGCAACAGTTAGACGTTTGGGGTTAATAGCATTTAGAATTATAATGTTGTTTTCTGTATTTCGCATTATGGAAGATGGTGATGTAAACCAAGTAAGATATTGTGAGGATATAGATTTCGAAAATACATTGGAAATGATAAGCGTATTAGTAAAGCACAGTAGTAAGGTGTTTAACGATTTACCTATCGAACAAAAAGAAGTAAAAAGAGCCAATCGTAAAGAACGTTTTTTAGAAGCACTACCTTATCAATTTTCAAGACAAGATTACCTAAATATAGCCGACAAAAACAAGATTCCTCATAAAACAGCAGAAGGCTATATTACTAAATTTGTTGATGCTAGTCTAATACATAGGGAAGCACATAACAATTATACAAATCCCACAAAAGCACAATAAGGATTTTGAGGATTTTAAGGAAACGAGGATTTATAAAAATACTTTATATCCTCAAATCCTTAACTTCCTCATTTCCTGTTTATAATTGTTAATATCTTTTTGTTAGTTCTTATTTTCTTTTTCTTACATTAGACAAATATTGACAAGTCAAAATATCCCCAAAATGACATTTGGCGAATACATCAGAGAAATACGAGAGGAACAACAATTACTATTAAGAGAAGTTGCTTCTCAAATGAATATTGATACGGCACTTTTAAGTAAAATTGAACGTGGTACTCGTATGGCTCGTAAAGAGCAAGCTGAAGCATTAGCCAAAGTATTAAAACAAAATAAAAATGAATTGCTTCAATTCTGGATGGCAGATAAAATTGTCTTTATGTTAAAAGATGAAAAGAACAGTACGGAAATCCTCAAAATTGTAGAACAAAAAATTAATAGATTGAGCAAGAAGTAGAATTAATAAACCCAAGTCTTATGAGTCAGGAACTTTATTTCAATATCATAACGTTTGATTTACCAGACAAACCAATAACTTTTTATTTAAGTAAAGAGAAAATTGGTAATGCTCAAAAGCTCTATAAAACAAAGTTTCCAACCAATATTGAAGAATTGTTTCCTGGTATAAAAGAAGAAAACCCTGATTTCATATACACATCGTTTATTTACGAAAAAGAAGGCTATCATCCCTTATCACTCAATCTAAAGGAACAACCAACCGACTTAATTAAACACTATTATAATTGGCGTATCAAAAAATTCTTTAATAGCATTAAAAAACTTGTTGGTCAAAACTTTGTGAATGATAATCAAATTTGGATAGGTAATAGATCATATCAAAATAAAAGTTTCGCGCAGTATTATAAGTTTACGGTCAAAGTACAAATTAAAGAAGTTAGTGAATATGGTGAGTTAGTTATTTCTTATGATGGTATGGCTAAAGTGTTTAAAAAACCTATTTCTGAAATTATAAAACATACCTCAACAACAAATCTTAATAAAGTTGTATATAAAATGAGGTTATTAAAATATCATAAGGAAAAGGAATTTATTGATGATAACACAAAGGCTTTTGCCATTTTGAATAACGATTTACGTAATGCGTTTAAAATTAAACCAGAACCCAAAGATGATTCCAATAAATATATTGGTTATAAACACAAAATTGATAAGTTTATTCAACATTTCATTTTAAGTGATGAATTTAAGAAAGTTATCCCTGTAAATAATGATGATTACCTGCCAGTAGAAATAAATCGCATTGGTGAAGTAACTGATGAAAGTAATGATTTATTGTTCCAAAATGGTGTTGGTAGAAATCCCAAAATAGATTTTAAGAACTTAAAACCTTTAAATCCTTGTCAGTTAGATAATGTGCATTTCTTCTTTATACATCATACAAGTTATGCTAAAGAAGTAGAAGCATTGCAAAAATTATTGGAAGATGGTACAAGTTGGTATAAAGGTTTAAACATTTATGCAGGTGTTTTAGCACATTTCGATAATGATGTCAATATAGTATTTGATGATTTAGAAAATCCATTACCTCAAATTTCACAAGGTATAAAAGACTTTAAATCAGACCCTAACATTAATTACGTTGCTATTTATTTAAGCCCTTTTAACAAGCACGAACCCAATCTTGAAAAAAAGTTAGTGTATTACAAGGTTAAAGAACAGCTTTTATATAAAAGAATTATATCTCAAGTAATAGAGTTTGATAGATTTAGAAGAAATCAACATAAGTTCATATACGATTTAACAAACATTTCATTAGCCTTATTAGCAAAATTAGATGGTACACCTTGGCAACTAAATGTCAAACCTAAAAATGAATTAGTTATTGGTGTGGGTGCATTTAAAAATACCGAAGAAAACATTCGATATGTAGCAAGTGCATTCAGTTTTAAAAATAATGGAAGGTTTAATGAATTTCATTATTTCAGTAAATCTGATGTTAAACAGTTAGGGGGTGCATTAAGTGATGCTATCTATCAATACGTACCAACAAACCAAATACCTGAAAAAATAGTTATTCACTTTTATAAGGATATGAAGGATGAGGAAATACAACCTGTTTTAGAAATGATGGATAAACTTAAATTGCCTTGTCCTTTATTTGTTTTAAATATCAATAAAACAAAATCTCAAGATATAATTGCTTTCGACCAAAATTGGAATGGTGAGCTAATACCTATGAGTGGTACTTTTATAAATATAGGCAGGAAAGATGAACACAAATATCTTTTATTTAATAATTTAAGGTATAAGACAACAGTTCAATACCCAAGTCATTCAAGTTACTCATTTCCAATAAAACTTAAAATATCAAGTCCTACACCAGAGGCTTTAAATGATAGTAAAATGATTAGAAAGCTAATAGAGCAAGTGTATCAATTTAGTAGGCTATATTGGAAATCCTTACGTCAACAAAACGTACCAATAACAATTAAATATCCTGAAATGGTTGCAGAAATAGCACCTCGTTTTGAAAGCAAGGAAATACCACCTTTTGGTCAAGAAACCTTATGGTTTTTATAATCCGAAGCCTTTTTTCTTTGCACAACCATTGCATTAAAAAATTCTTATATTTGCCTTAATGAAATTTTTAGCATTCATATTGTCAATCTATATCTTCACACTAAATTTAGTGCCTTGTGAAGATACAGGTACTTTTGACAATGAAGTTAAAACAGAAATTTCTCAAGATTTAGGTGATAACCACCAACATCAAGATGCAGATTTATGTTCCCCATTTTGTATTTGCCAATGTTGCCATTTAAACGTAACTTATTTCAAATTCGCAGAAATAAAATTTGAGTTTAAATACATTTCTTCTCAAGATTTTCTCTACTTAAACGGTATAAAAAAAGATTTTACCACTTCCATTTTACAGCCACCACAGGCATAATTCAGTTTTTTAAAGGATAGCTATATCCTTACGCAATGCTTTTTAACAAAAGCATTGCTTCGCTTTTATTTTGCGCGAAGCGCAAAATGATATGTTTAACTGAATTAAAATTTTACTATGATTAATAAAATCATTGATTTTTCAATCAATAACAAATTCATTATTGGTTTGCTTACGCTTACCATAATTGGAGCAGGTATTTGGAGTATGACCAAAGTGCCAATCGATGCTGTTCCAGACATTACCAATAACCAAGTACAGGTTATTACACAAGCACCTAATTTAGGTACAGAAGATATTGAACAATTTGTAACCTACCCTGTGGAAGTTGCAATGAGCAACCTGCCTGATGTAAAGGAAATTAGGTCAATCTCTCGTTTTGGCTTATCGGTTGTTACCATCGTATTCGACGATGATATGGGAACCTATCTACCTCGTCAATTAGTAGCCGAAAAACTAAACGAAGTCAAAGAACAAATTCCAGCTGGTTTTGGAGAACCTACTATGGGACCTATTTCCACAGGATTAGGGGAAATTTATCAATACACCTTAAAAGTAGCACCAGAGTATAAAGACAAATACGACATTGCAGATTTACGCTCAATGCAGGATTGGATTGTACAACGTCAAATGGCAATGGTAGAAGGTGTGGTTGAGGTTAACGCCATAGGCGGTAAAATTAAACAATACGAAGTCGCGGTTGACCCAAACGATTTAAACGCAATTGGATTGACCATTACAGATGTCTTTAATGCACTTGAAGCCAATAATCAAAATACAGGTGGTGCATATATTGAAAAGAACCATCAGGCTAATTTTATTCGTGGAGAAGGCTTGGTACGGAGTTTAGAAGACATTAAAAAAATTACGGTAAAAACCGTTAATAATATTCCTGTAACTATTAATGATATTGCAACTGTGCAATTCGGTTCTGCCATACGTTACGGTGCATTAACCCAAGATGGTGAAGGTGAAGTTGTAGGTGGATTGGTGATGATGCTAAAAGGTGCAAATTCCAATGATGTTATTGCCAATGTAAAAGAGCGAATGGCTCAAATTGAAAAGTCATTACCTGAAGGTGTAATTATTGAACCCTTATTAGACCGAAGTAAATTAATTGGAGAAACAACTTCTACTGTAACCACAAATCTTATTGAAGGTGCATTGATAGTTATTTTTGTGCTTATCTTCTTATTGGGTAATTGGCGAGGTGGTTTAATCGTTGCTTCAACAATACCATTATCCTTATTATTCGCTTTTATTTTAATGAACGTGTTCGATGTTTGGGTAAACTTAATGAGTTTGGGAGCAATAGATTTCGGTATTATAGTTGATGGCGCTGTAATTATTGTAGAAAGTACAGTATTTCTCATTGCATCACAAGTACTAAAAAAGAAACAGCTTACATCCAAAGAACGAGATAAAGTGGCGTCTAATGCTTCAAAAAAGATGATGAACGCTGCGTTTTTCGGTCAGTTGATTATCCTTATCGTTTTTCTACCCATTTTAGCCTTACAAGGTATTGAAGGAAAGATGTTTAAACCAATGGCATTGACCTTTATTTTTGCTATGATTGGTGCAATGGTACTGTGTTTAACCTATGTGCCAATGATGTCTGCTTTAGTGTTAAGAGCACCAAAAAATGATAAAAAATCTTATGGAGATAGATTTGTACATTGGGTTGAAGACAAATATCAACCTATATTGGCTAGAGCCTTGCGAAAAGGTAAATGGGTAATTGGTATTGCAGTTGTGTTGTTTGGGATAACCGTTTTTATGTTTTCAAGAATGGGTGGTGAATTTATCCCGCAACTCGATGAAGGTGATATTGCATTTCACGCAATATTAAAACCAGGTAGCTCACTTACAGAAACTATTGAAACTACGACCAAAATAGAACAAATAGTAAAAGCCAAATTTCCAGAAGTCGAAAAAATTGTGAGTCGTATTGGTGTTGCTGAAATACCAACCGACCCAATGCCAATGGATTTAGCTGATGTTTTTGTTATTCTGAAACCTAAAAGCGAATGGACAACAGCAGAGACAAAAGATGAATTGATTGAGAAAATGAAAGAAGCGGTTGAAATCGTTCCTGGTGTTAATTATGAATTTACTCAACCTATCGAAATGCGTTTTAATGAGTTGCTTGAAGGTGTGCGTGAAGATATTGCCATTAAACTCTATGGTGAAGACATTGACATACTATCCCAAAAAGCTGAAGAAATATCTAAAATTATTGCAGGTACTGAAGGTATTGGAGATATGAAAGCGGAAGCCACAACGGGTTTACCACAAATGACCATCAATTACAACCGGAATAAATTAGCACAATACGGACTTCAAATAAATACGCTCAATCAAACCGTACAATCTGCATTTGCAGGTGGTACAGCAGGTGTGATTTTTGAAGGTGAAAAACGCTTCGATTTAGTGGTGCGTTTAAGTTCTCAAAACCGAAAGGATATAACAGATGTTCAAAACCTGTACATCAATTTACCTTCAGGTGCTCAAATTCCTTTACGTGAAATTGCAGATGTAAGCTACAAAGCAGGACCAATGCAAATAAGTAGAGACAATACCAACAGAAGAACCTATGTAGGTATCAATGTCAGAGGTCGAGATGTAAAATCTTTAGTAACTGAAATAAAATCAAAATTAGATGCACAATTGGAACTACCATCGGGTTATTTTATTCGCTATGGTGGTGCATTTGAAAATCTGGAACGTGCCAGCAACCGATTACAAACCGTTGTGCCTATTGCATTGTTACTCATATTTATTCTAATATACTTTGCATTAAAATCTTTACCACAAACCTTAATGATTTACATAGCCATTCCAATGGCAACCATTGGTGGTGTTGTAGCCTTATGGTTGCGTGATATGCCATTTAGTATTTCAGCAGGTGTTGGTTTTATTGTGTTGTTTGGCGTTGCAGTTTTAAATGGATTGGTAATGATAAGTGGACTTAACGAATTAAAAGACGAAGGAGTAACCAACCTAAAAGACAGAATTGTTGAAGGCACTAAACGAAGAATCAGACCTATTATGCTAACTGCTTTTACAGATGTGTTAGGCTTTCTACCAATGGCGATTTCATCATCAGCAGGTGCAGAAGTACAACGTCCATTGGCAACTGTAGTTATTGGTGGATTATTAACTTCAACTTTGCTAACACTATTTGTGTTACCTATTTTATACCATTGGGTAGAAAATAAATCTTTTACGTTTAAGCCAAATAAAAAGTTAGTAACAGCAACAGCAGTTGTATTATTACTATTTGGCTTTTCACCACAAAGTAATGCGCAAGAGTTGAATGATACAATTCCCGAAATTTCATTACAGGAAGCTGTTAAACTCGCAAAAAGTAATTATCCATTATTGAAGCAAAAGCAGTTGGAAATTACAAAACAAGAACAATTAAAAGCGACTGCCTATGATTTCGGAACGACTCAAATTTTTACAGGTGGTGAAGAAATTAATAGTGGTAATGGCATCTATACAACCATAGGTGTTGGTCAATCCAACATTGATTTATTTGGAATTGGTACAAAAAAGAAGCTGCAAGAACAACGCATTCAATTGGCACAAAAAGCCTTTCAACTTTCCGAATTAGAACTGGAATTGGAAGTCAAAAAAGCGTGGTCAAAATGTTATCAAATGAAACGAAACTATGATTTGTATAAGGAATTGGATTCCATTTATTCCAAATTTGAACAAGCAGTAGCTTTAAATTATGAAGTCGAAGCCATTTCTAAATTAGAATATTCGGCAGCAAAAAATCAAGCGTTTCAAATTAAAAATAAAAAAGCGCAAGCCTATAGTGATTACCTTATTGCCTTACAGCAATTCAATTTGTGGTTGGTATCAGAAGAAATTTTTACAGTTTCAGATGAATTTGAGGTAGCGATAGATAGTGATATGGAAACGATTAGTATTGAAAACCATCCGTTGTACAGTATGTCGCAGAACATTGTAGATGAAGCGGAAGCTAAATATAAAGCTGCAAAAGCAGATAATTTGCCAAAGTTCAATCTTCAAGGTGGTATACAGAAAGTAAATGGCAATTCAGGGTTTTACACGTATCAAGCAGGTATTTCCATTCCGTTTTTATCAGGTACTAACAAAGCACAAATTAGAAGTTCCAAAATTGATAAAGAAATAGCAGAAACCAATGTAGCGTTCAAAAAACAGGAAGTACAATCAAGGTTTGTTCAGGCTAAAGAAAACTATATAAAATGGAAAACATCTTGGGAGTTTTACAAAGACCAAGTTTTACCATTAACAAAAGAGCAAAAAACAGGTGCATTACTGGCGTACAGAGAAGGCGAAATAGATTATACTGCATTTACGCAGTTGATAAAAGAAGCCATTCAATCGGAACTTGAAGCACAGACTGCATTAGTAAACTATTTAGAAAGCACATTTCAATTACAATATTTTAATCAATAAGACAATGAAAAATAAAATATATAAAATTCTTACCGTAATGGTGTTAACCATTTTTGTTTCAGCTTGCGGAAATAAAGAAAATCATAACGAGAATGATGGTCATTCCCACGATAAGGAAGAAAAAACAGAAGTTAATGAAGAACATAATGAAAGCGAAGAAGTAATGCTTTCACAACAGCAATTCGATGATTTAAAAATGAAAATAGATACGTTGGCATTACGTAATATGAGCGGCTATGTAGAAGCAAACGGAACGTTAGAAGTACCACCGCAAAATGAAGCTGCCATCACTACTGTTATTGGTGCTAATGTTGTTTCAATTGAAGTGATTGAGGGTGATAAAGTCAATAAAGGTCAAGTTGTGGCTTATCTATCGCACCCAAATATCATACAAGCGCAAACGGATTATTTAAACGCTTATAGCAATAGCGAGCTTGCAAAGAAAAATTATGAACGTCAACAAAAATTATACGATGCTGGTGTTGGTTCTGGTGCTAATTTCCAGAAAGCAGAAGCAGAATATCAAGCATCAAAAGCAATGGTTAATGGTTTAGAAGCGCAATTAAGAATACTCAACGTTAACACTACATCAGTTCGCAATGGAACAATTGCACAGCGCATAGCATTGCGAAGTCCAATAGAAGGCTTTGTGCAAAAAGTTGAAGTAAAAACAGGTCAATATGTAGAGCCACAAACCGAATTATTTGAAATTGTAAATACGCATCACGTTCACGCCGATTTAATGGTTTTTGAAAAAGATGTTTATAAAGTACAGAAAGGTCAGAAAGTTAACTTTACGGTACAATCCATACCAGATACAGAGCTTACCGCAGAAATCTATTCCGTGAGTAAAACGTTTGAAGACAGCCCGAAAGCAGTTCACGTTCACGCAGAAATAGAAAACAAAAAAGGTAATTTAATTCCTGGTATGTATATTCAAGGTAAAATTCAAGTAGATAATACCCAAACAAAAGCTTTACCAGAAAGTGCAATTATAAAAGAAGGCGAAAGATATTATGTGTTTTCAGTAGAAAAAGAAAATGACGATTGGAGCTTTAAACCTATCGAAGTTGTGTTAGGTACTAAAGATGGTGATTGGGTATCGGTTCAATTTATTGAAGATATAGAAAGTAACACACAATTTGCCTATAACAATGCTTATTACCTTAACGCAGAAATGAAAAAAGGAGAAGCAGAACACGAACATTAATTATGCAGACAATAGAACAATTATTAGAGTCAAAACAAATTCGTATTACAGCAATGCGTTTGCTTATATATAAGTTTCTTGCAGAAAAAGAAATAGCAGTAACATTAAGTGACATTGAAAATGCTTTTGAAAAAGCAGATAGAACTACCTTATACAGAACTATTAAAACATTTGAAGATAAAGGAATAGTCCATCAAATAGACGATGGCACAGGGATAACAAAATATGCGTTATGCGAAGAGGGATGTAATTGTGATATTAAAAACGATTTGCATTTACATTTTCATTGTAATAATTGCAATGAAACCATTTGCTTAACAGAACATAAAATACCTCAAATAAAAGTGCCAAATGGTTTTGTGTCAGAGAATGTAAATTTGGTGGTAAAAGGTATTTGCGATAAGTGTAGTGTCTAATTATTGCACTTCCATTGCACTGTTTTTAATTGCATTTTTGTAATCAAAGAATTAAGTAATTATGAAAAGTAAATTAGCGATAACAAGTTTGCTTACAGCAATTACAGCTTCATTATGTTGTATAGCCCCAGTTTTGGCTCTAATCGCGGGAACAAGTGGATTTGCTTCAACTTTTTCTTGGATAGAACCATTTAGACCTTACTTAATAGGGCTAACAATAGTAGTTCTTCTATTTGCTTGGTATCAAAAACTAAAACCAGAAAAAGAAATAGACTGTGAATGTGAAACGGATGAAAAACCAAAATTTATGCAGTCAAAAACCTTTTTAGGTGTTGTAACAGTATTCGCAATAGTGTTGTTGGCTTTCCCATACTACTCAAGTATGTTTTATCCCAATTCAGAGAAACAAATTGTTGTCGTTGATAAATCAAATATAAAAACAACAGAGTATAAAATAAGTGGAATGACTTGTGCCAGTTGTGAAGCTCACGTAAACCACGAAGTAAATAAACTTAACGGAATTGTAAACTCAAAAACATCATACGAAAATGGTAACGCAATCATTGAGTATGATAAAACTAAAACAAATGAAGCGGAAATTGAGAAAGCAATTAACGCAACAGGTTATAAAGTAACTGATAAAAAAGAAAATTAATGAAAACCATATTAAAATCGGAAATCACTTGCCCTAACTGCGGACATAAAAAAGAAGAAGATATGCCAACAAATGCTTGTCAATTCTTTTACGAGTGCGAGAATTGTAAAACGGTACTAAAACCAAACGAAGGTGATTGTTGTGTGTATTGTTCTTATGGTACAGTTCCTTGTCCACCAATTCAACAAAACAAAAGTTGTTGCTAAAACAAAACTAAATGAAAAAAAAGAAAGTCAATTTAAGAGATTTAAAACCAAATTCAGAAGTGCAACACACGCATAATGATGGTCATAATCACGGTAATGGAAGTGCATTCAAAACCTACGTGCCTGCAATAATAAGTTTTACAATGCTTATCATTGGTATAGGTTTAGATTATTTTGATGTTTCATTCTTTAAGGATTGGATTCGTATTGCTTGGTATGGTATTGCATATCTTCCTGTAGGGTTTCCTGTTGTAAAAGAGGGTTGGATTAGTATTAAAAAAGGTGATGTTTTTACAGAGTTCTTTTTAATGTCTATAGCAACCATTGGTGCATTTGTTATTGGTGAATATCCCGAAGGTGTTGCAGTAATGCTATTTTATGCAGTAGGCGAATTATTTCAAAGTGCTGCTGTAAATCGTGCAAAAGGAAATATAAAAGCATTATTAGATGTTAGACCTAAAGAAGCCAATGTATTTCGTGAGGGAGATTATAAAAGTGTTTCGCCTGAAGTTGTCAATATTGGAGAGAAAATTCAAATTCGTGTAGGTGAAAAAATTCCATTGGATGGCATTTTATTATCCGAAAAAGCATCTTTAAATACAGCTGCGTTAACAGGAGAAAGCAAACCAGATTCCATTCAAAAAGAAGCAAAGGTTTACGCGGGTAGTATTAATTTGGAAAGCGTTATTGAAGTTGAGGTAACCAACAAGTTTGAAGATAGTTCTATTGCGAGAATATTAGACTTGGTTCAAAATGCTACAGCTCGTAAGTCTAAAACAGAATTATTCATTAGACAGTTTGCTCGTATCTACACACCAATTGTAGTGTTCTTGGCTATTGGTGTTACTTTTATACCTTACTTTTTTGTAGATGATTATGTGTTTAGAGATTGGTTATACAGAGCATTAATTTTCTTGGTAATATCTTGTCCTTGTGCGTTAGTGATTTCAATTCCATTAGGATATTTCGGTGGATTGGGAGCAGCTTCAAAAAATGGAATCTTATTTAAAGGTGCTTCATTTTTAGATGCAATGACCAAGATAAATACTTTGGTAATGGACAAAACAGGAACCGTAACTAAAGGTGTTTTTAAAATCAAAGAAGTAAAAGCAATTGATTGGAAAGAAACCGAATTTATGCAATATTTAATGGCGATGGAAGAACAATCCACGCATCCAATTGCTAAAGCAATTTTAGAGTATAAATCAGAAGGAGAAGATTTTGAAGCTCAAGACGTTTCTGAAATTGCAGGTAAAGGATTAAAAGGAATTGTAAATAGTAAAACAGTTTTAGTAGGTAATAAAGCATTAATGATTGCTAATAATATAGAAGTCCCAGCGGAAACGGAAAATATTGTAGAATCTATTGTATTAGTTGCAATAGATAACAAGTTTGCTGGTTATGTGGTAATAGCAGACGAATTAAAAGAAGATGCCAAAGAAACAATTGTCAAATTACAAAAAGTTGGTATCAAAAATATTATGATGCTTTCCGGTGACAAAGATTCCATTACTCAACAAGTCGCTAAAGAGTTGAACATCGAAAATGCAAAAGGTGATTTACTTCCAGAAGATAAGTTAAACGAAGTTGAAATTTTAAAAAAGAATCCTGAAAATAAAGTAGCATTTATAGGGGATGGTATAAACGATGCGCCTGTTTTAGCAGCAAGTAACGTTGGAATTGCAATGGGTGGTTTGGGTAGTGATGTAGCTATTGAAACAGCAGACGTTATCATTCAAACCGACCAACCTTCAAAAGTAGTTAGAGCCATTAAAATAAGTCGTTCCACACGAAAAATTGTTTGGCAGAATATCATTTTAGCTTTTGGTGTTAAAGTCATTGTCTTAATTTTAGGAGCAGGTGGTTTAGCTACAATGTGGGAAGCAGTTTTTGCAGATGTAGGAGTAGCATTATTAGCAATTTTAAATGCAGTTCGATTGCAGAAAATGAAATGGGATTAAGCAGATTAATCAATTAAACTTCTGTTAAACAAAATCAATAGTTGTTAAAATTTCGTAACTTCGCAATCAATATGAAGCAGATTTTCCATAAAATAATGTCTTTAGCAATGACTTTTGTAGTGTTATTCTCTACAATGTCATTTACTGTGAATATGCATTATTGTGGAGATACTTTAGTAGAATCTGCTATCTTTCAAAAAGCCAAAGGTTGCGGAATGGAAATGGAAAAGCCTTCAACCGAAGAATGTTCTATTACCAAGAAAAATTGTTGTGATGATAAACAATTAGCAATTGAAGGTCAAGACGAATTACAATTGCAAGTTGACAAAATCACGTTTGAGCAACAAGTATTCATCGCTTCATTTGTTTATACTTACATTAACCTTTTTGAAGGTTTAGACAGTAATGTATCTACCTACGAAGAATACAAACCACCACTCGTCATAAGGCAACTCTACAAGATTGACGAGACATACTTAATTTGATTTTTAAACAATAGACTCTTTTATCCTATGACTGCAATGTCGTAAGGATAATTTACTGTATTCGGTGTTTTTACAACACTATTGTCTAATTGTTTAAAATCAATCATATGCTAAATAAAAGCATCAAATTTTTAATAGAAAACAAACTCGTTGCAGTTTTACTACTTGTCCTTTTTATTGGATGGGGAACTGTTAATGCACCTTTTAATTGGGATACAGGATTTTTGCCAAGTAACCCTGTAGCAGTAGATGCTATTCCCGATATAGGTGAAAATCAACAAATCGTATTTACCAAGTGGGATGGTCGTTCCCCACAAGATATAGAAGACCAAATAACCTATCCATTAACCACATCATTATTGGGTATTCCTGGAGTGAAAACCATTCGTAGTTCCTCTATGTTTGGGTTTTCAAGCATCTATATCATTTTTGAAGAGGATATAGAATTTTACTGGAGCAGAAGTCGTATTCTCGAAAAACTTAATTCCTTACCAAGTGGTTTATTACCCGAAGGTGTTAATCCAGCGTTAGGTCCAGATGCCACAGGATTAGGACAAATATTTTGGTACACACTTGAAGGTCGTGATGAGAACGGTAATGTAACAGGTGGTTGGGATTTACACGAATTACGTAGTATTCAAGATTACTATGTTAAATATGCTCTATCTTCTGCAAGTGGTGTTTCAGAGGTTGCTTCTATTGGTGGCTATGTTCAGGAGTATCAAGTGGACGTAAATCCAGAACTAATGCGTCAGTATAATATTGGATTGCATCACGTTGTAAAAGCGGTTAAGGAAAGTAATAAGGATATTGGTGCACAGACTTTGGAAATTAACCAAGCCGAATATTTAGTGCGTGGTTTGGGTTATGTGAAATCCATTTCAGACATCGAAAATGCAGTAGTCACTTCAGAAGATTATACTTCAATTAGGATAAAGGATATTGGTAAAGTTTCATTAGGTCCTGCAACAAGACGTGGTTTATTAGATAAAGAAGGTGCAGAGGTTGTTGGTGCTGTTGTGGTGGCTCGTTATGGCGCAAACCCAATGGAAGTTATCAATAATGTGAAAGAGAAGATTAATGAATTAAGTGCAGGATTACCTTCAAAAGTATTGGCGGATGGTAGAACTTCCCAAGTAACAATAGTCCCATTTTATGACAGAACAGAACTGATACAAGAAACTTTAGGTACACTCAATGAAGCATTGACTTTAGAAATCTTAATTACCATCCTGGTAATTATCATTATGGTATTTAATCTTCGAGCTTCCATACTAATTTCTGGACTTTTACCAGTAGCGGTTTTAATGGTGTTTATTGCGATGAAACTCTTTGGTGTTGATGCTAATATTGTGGCATTATCAGGTATTGCTATTGCTATTGGTACAATGGTCGACGTAGGTGTCATACTATCAGAAAACATTATAAGGCATTTGGATGAAAACGAAAATGTCATTCCGACAGAGCAAGGAACGAGCGACGAGGAATCTCATAAAAAGTTACCCATAAACACAGTAGTCTATAACGCAACAGCTGAAGTGTCTGGTGCAATCGTAACCGCAGTTATGACAACTATTATCAGTTTCATTCCTGTATTTACAATGATTGGAGCGGAAGGAAAACTATTCAGACCATTAGCCTTCACAAAGACTTTTGCATTAACAACTTCTATAATAGTAGCGTTGTTTTTAATTCCACCGTTTGCTGCATTTTTATTCAGAAAGAAAAACATCAAAAACACTTTTAAATATGTTTTAAATGGTGTTTTAATAGCATTGGGAATCGTAGCCATAGTCTATGGATATTGGTTAGGATTAATTTTAATTGCGTTTGGGATTACAGCATTTCTCAATCTTCAAAGTAAGATAACAGACAAGCAAGCTAATCTTATCAATATCATTATTTCGGTATCAGCTATTGTATTCTTGTTAGCCGAATATTGGAGACCATTAGGCGTTGATAAAAGCATTTTTTGGAATCTCATTTTTGTGAGTGTTATTTGCTTTGGTTTATTAGGTGTTTTCTCATTATTTATAAAATACTACACACGTATTTTAAGGTGGTGTTTAGATAATAAGTTATTGTTTTTATCTGTACCAACGGCTATTGTAATTGCAGGTTTTTTCATTATGAAAAATACAGGCAAAGAGTTTATGCCCTCATTAAATGAAGGCTCATTTCTACTAATGCCAACCTCGATGCCTCATTCTGGCGTGGAAGAAAATAAACGTGTTTTACAGCAATTGGATATGGCAGTAGCTAGTATTCCAGAGATTGAAACCGTAGTTGGTAAAGCAGGTAGAACAGAATCAGCGTTAGACCCAGCACCTTTGTCGATGTATGAAAATATCATTCAGTATAAACCAGAATATATGCTGAATGAAAACGGAGTACGCCAACGCTATAAAGTCAATGATGATGGTGAATATGTGTTAAAAAACGGAATGTCATTGCGAGCGGAACAGCGTGAAGCGTGGCAATCTCTTAAAGCAAAAGAACAACTCATTCCAGACGATGATGGCGAGTTCTACCGTAATTGGCGACCAGAAATACAGTCACCGGACGATATTTGGAATGAAATCGTAAAAGTCACGAAATTACCTGGTGTCACTTCTGCACCTAAACTACAACCTATTGAAACCCGATTGGTAATGCTTCAAACAGGAATGAGAGCACCTATGGGAATTAAAGTAAAAGGTCAAGACTTAAAGCAGATTGAAGCGTTTGGTGTGCAATTAGAAAACATCATCAAGGAAGCTGAAGGTGTTAAAAAAGAAGCTGTTTTTGCAGACCGTATTGTTGGTAAACCCTATTTGTTAATTGATATTGATAGAGAGAAAATTGCACGTTATGGCATTTCGATACAAGATGTTCAAGATGTATTAAAAGTAGCAGTTGGTGGTATGGTCTTAACCCAAACGGTAGAAGGTCGAGAGCGATATGGTGTACGAGTACGATACCCAAGAGAATTACGAGCAAACCCAACAGACTTACAACAGATTTATGTGCCAGTTGAAAAAGGAAGTCCTGTGCCTTTAAGCGAATTGGCAACTATAAGTTACGAACAAGGTCCACAGGTCATTAAAAGTGAAGATACCTTTTTAGTTGGCTATGTATTGTTCGATAAACTAGATGGTTTTGCCGAAGTCAATGTAGTTGAAAGCGCACAAGCTCTAATTCAGCAAAAGATAGATAGTGGCGAATTAGTAGTTCCAAAAGGTATTAACTACCAATTTACAGGAACATACGAAAATCAGTTGCGAGCCGAAAAAACCTTGTCGGTTGTTGTGCCTTTAGCATTGGCCATCATTTTCTTAATTCTGTATTTCCAATTCCGTTCTGTAGGTACGTCATTAATGGTATTTACAGGTATTGCAGTAGCATTTGCAGGTGGTTTTATTATGATTTGGTTGTATGGTCAAGGATGGTTTTTAAACTTTAATTTCTTTGGCGAAAATCTACGTGATTTATTCCAAATACACCCGATTAATTTAAGTGTTGCAGTCTGGGTAGGGTTTATTGCACTATTCGGAATTGCAACCGATGATGGTGTAGTTATGGCAACCTATTTAACTCAAACATTCGGTAGAAATACACCGGAAAACAAAAAACAGGTTAGAGCATCAGTTGTTGAAGCTGGTGAAAAACGAATCAGACCGTGTTTAATGACTACAGCTACGACCATTTTAGCATTATTACCAGTATTAACCTCTACAGGTCGAGGAAGCGATATAATGATACCTATGGCAATACCAAGTTTTGGTGGAATGCTTATAGCCTTAATCACTTTGTTTGTTGTACCAGTATTGTATAGCTGGAAAGCAGAAGTTCAACTTAAAAGAACATCAAAATGAAATATAAATCAATACATATAAAAATCGTCTTGGCTCTTGGCTCTTGTTTCTTGAGTCTTTTTGCGAACGCTCAACAATTAGAAATACTTATCGATGAAGCCTTAACAAACAATCCAGAAATTCAAAAGTTTGAGTTACAATACAAAAGAGCTTCCGAAAAGGTAAACGAGGTCAACACCATTCCTAATACCGAATTTGGTGTTGGTTATTTTGTGAGTGAGCCAGAAACACGAACAGGTGCACAACGCTTTAAAGTATCTGCTAAACAAAT
Organism: Tenacibaculum sp. A30; assembly: GCF_051200845.1. Lineage (NCBI taxonomy): Bacteria > Pseudomonadati > Bacteroidota > Flavobacteriia > Flavobacteriales > Flavobacteriaceae > Tenacibaculum > Tenacibaculum sp. A30. The sequence continues at coordinate 606,883 of NZ_CP195160.1, read as the reverse complement.
GTTACCGTGGTTTGGGACTATTACTTCGAGAGAAAATTACGTGAGTTCATTGGCAGATGCTAAATACGAAGACATTGTCATCGCAAAGCGAAAACTAATGGCTTCGGTATCACAATCCTATTATAATCTATACGCTAACAAAGCAAAGCAAGAGGTTTTAACTGAAAACATCAAACTATTAGAAACTTATGAAACGTTGGCATTAACTTCTGTAGAGGTTGGTAAAGCATCCGCAGTAGATGTGTTGCGATTGCAAATGCGTCAGAACGAAATGCAACAATTAAAAGATGTATTGCAACAACAGTTTTTAGCAGAACAAACTAACTTCAATAATCTATTGAATAGAGATAATGATGTTACCGTGAATGTGGTAGATAGTTTAATGATACCTTCTGAAGACTTTGATATTACTTTTGAAAAATTAGCATTACATCCTGAATTACTAAAATTTGATAAACTCTATCAATCCATAGAGCAATCAGAATTATTGAATCAAAAAGAAAGCAGTCCAATGATTGGTTTTGGATTAGATTATATCAATGTTGCTGAAAGACCAAATATGGATTTTAGCGACAACGGAAAGGATATTGTAATGCCAATGGTTTCGGTATCTATCCCAATTTTCAATAAGAAATATAAATCCCAAACCAAACAAAATGATTTGCAACAGCAGGAAATTACTGCTCAAAAACAGGAACGTTTAAATGCATTGGAAACGCTTTTAGACAAAGCGAATAACGAACGCATTTCTGCAAGAATAAGTTATGCTACCCAAACCAAAAACCTACAGCAAGCCAAAGATGCAGAAGACATTTTAATCAAAAGCTATGAAACAGGAACGATTGATTTTAATGATGTTTTGGATATTCAAGAGTTGCAGCTAAAGTTTCAAATGAACCAAATAGAATCTGTGAAGACCTACTATGTGCAAAGTACAATCATTAATTATTTAATTCAGTAAACAATGAAAACATTTAACACAATATTTCTCTTGTTTCTAACTTCAATGGCATTTGCCCAAGTTGGTACAAATGGTCAAGATAGAAAAGAAGAAGGCCGAAACATACAAGAGTATAACCTTACTATAGAAGAAAATGAAATAACTCTTTCAGGTGTAACCGCCAAAGGAATGACAATTAATGGTGGAATTCCAGGTCCTACATTAGAATTTAATGAAGGTGACCTCGCTATTATTAACGTAACCAATAAAATGGATGAAGAAACCTCTGTACATTGGCACGGTTTAATACTTCCTAATTTTTATGATGGTGTACCTTATTTAACTACGCCACCTATAAAACCAAACACTACATTTCAATATAGAATACCTATAAACCAATCTGGCACATATTGGTATCATTCCCACACGATGTTGCAAGAGCAAAAAGGAGTTTATGGCTCAATAGTCATTCATCCTAAAGAAAAGACCTTGGACTATGATAAGGATTTAGTCGTAGTCCTTTCAGATTGGACAAATGAAAAACCAATAAATGTACTGCGAAACCTTAAACGAGGAAATGAGTGGTATCAGGTTAAAAAAGGAACAGCGGTACCATTAAGCAGAGTTATAAAAGAAGATGCATTAGGCGCACAATTCAAATTTTGGCGCGATAGAATGGAAGGTGCAGATATTGCAGATATCTACTATCCTGCGTTTTTAGCCAATGGTAAAAAAGTTGCAGAATATCCAGAGTTTAAAGCAGGTGAAAAAGTACGACTACGTTTTATTAATGCATCTGCTTCATCTTATTATTGGCTGGATTTTGGTGGTGGTAACCCGATGATTGTAGCGAGTGATGGTGTGGATGTAACACCAAAATATAAAAACCGATTTCTTTTTGCAATTGCCGAAACCTATGATGTGATTGTAACCATTCCAGAAGGCACATTGGAAATTACCGCAACAGCACAAGATGGTTCTGGTAATATGTCCATTCGTTTAGGTAGCGGAAAACTGTATCCAGCAACAGTTATAGACAGACCAGATAAAGTAGCTATGATGAAGCAAATGGCAAAAATGGATATGAAGATGGGTGCACCTGCTTTAGTAGGAAATAAAAACAGTAACACACCAGAAGTCCTAATGCAGAAATATGGGATGAAGATGAATATGGATATGAAAGATGGACAGATGGAGAATGAAATGAATATGGAAATGAAAAAGGATGTGATGCCAATGAATCATAAGATGATGCAAAAGGACACCACTTCATTTAATTATGACACACGTAAAACCTATTTCAATTATGATTTTTTAAAGGCAAAAGAAAACACGACTTATAAGGCAGACATACCTGTAACCGACCTTTTACTTAATCTAACAGGTAATATGCAACGTTATGTTTGGAGTTTGAATGGCATACCACTTTCGGAAACAGACAAAATTAAAATTAAAGGTGGAGAGGTTACTAGAATTACTTTGAATAACCTAACAATGATGCATCATCCAATGCACTTACACGGACATTACTTTAGGGTCATCAATGAAAATGGCGAACGTTCCCCATTAAAACATACCGTCAATGTACCACCTATGCAAAAAGTGGTCATCGAATTTTATAACGAAGAATATGGTGATTGGTTCTTTCATTGTCACGTGTTATATCATATGATGGGTGGTATGGCAAGAGTATTTAGCTATGATACACCACGCGATGAAAGGATGAAACCTTATCCAGTTCAAAAACTAATTGATGAAACTGACCATTATTACTCTTGGGGAGCTGCACGTGTAGGTTCAAACTTTAATGAACTTTTATTGATGTCAAGCAACATTCGTAACGAATTTGGACTACGTGCCGAGTTTGATTATAACCAAAATGCCGAGATAGAAGTAAATTATAACAGGTATCTCAATGATTGGGTACGTGTGTATGCAGGTGTAAATACTGAAACTTCTACACCAAATTCTTATGATACATTTAATACTGTAGGATTAGTTGGAGTTAAATATTTCACGCCTTACAGATTTAATGTGGATGTGAGTATGGACCATCAACTGCGCCCAAGAATACGTTTGGACAGAGAACTATTGATTTTTCCTAGAATTTTTCTCGAAGGAGAATACGAGTATAGAGCGGATTTTGGATGGGTCAATGATTTAGAAAACAACAATTCTTATGAAGGTGAAACTCAATGGTTAATTGGAGCATCGTACATCTTATCTCGAAATTTTTCAATTCAAGGGAATTATAACAACCGATATGGTTGGGGTGGTGGACTTTCAATTAGATTTTAAATAAAATTATAACAATGAAACACACATATCACATACACGGAATGACTTGCAACGGTTGTCGCAGTCACGTTGAGGAAACGCTCTCTAAAGTAGGAGGTGTTTCAAAAGCAACAGTCGATTTAGATAAGGCAGAAGCTAACATAGAAATGGAATCACATATTCCCATAGAAACATTTCAAGAAGCCTTAAAAAAAGATGGTGGTACATATAGCATTCATAAACAAGGTGAACACCATCAGCATTCAGAAGCTAAAAAGGAAAAGCAACCTAAAGGTACAGGCACATTTTATTGTCCTATGCATTGCGAAGGCGATAAAACTTATGATAAACCAGGCGATTGTCCTGTTTGCGGAATGGATTTGGTGGAAGAACAAAATCTATCAGCAACTTCAAAGGAACAATGGACGTGTCCGATGCATCCAGAAATTGTCAAAGACGAAGCAGGTTCGTGTCCTATTTGTGGGATGGATTTAGTGCCAATGGAAGCAGATAGTTCAGCAGAAGAAAAAACGTATAAAAAGCTATTAAAGAAATTTTGGATTGCCACAGCATTTACCTTGCCCATTTTCTTAATGGCTATGAGCGAAATGCTCAATAACAATCCGTTGTACGATATAATGGAACAGAAATATTGGAACTGGATTCAGTTTGCATTATCAATTCCAGTAGTGTTTTATGCCACTTGGATGTTCTTTGAACGTGCCTATAAAAGCATTAAGACTTGGAATCTCAATATGTTTACACTTATTGGGATTGGTGCAGGTGTGGCGTGGTCGTTTAGTGTTTTTGGTATGTTCTTTCCAGACGTATTTCCAAGTCAATTTAAAACAGAATCAGGTGCAGTTCACGTCTATTTTGAAGCAGCAACTGTGATTTTAACGTTAGTGCTTTTAGGTCAATTGTTAGAAGCTCGTGCACATAGTAAAACCAATTCGGCAGTAAAAGAACTGTTGAAATTAGCACCTAATAAAGCCATAAAAATAGTAGATGGTGAAGAAGTTGAAGTCAGTATTGACGAGATAGAACTTAATGATATTCTAAAAGTGAAACCAGGAGATAAAATTCCTGTGGATGGTGTGATAACTGAAGGCGAAACAACTATTGATGAATCTATGATTACAGGCGAACCTATTCCTGTAAACAAATCTCAAGAAGATAAAGTAAGTAGCGGAACCATTAATGGGAATCAATCCTTTTTAATGAAAGCAGAAAAGGTAGGAAGTGACACTTTATTATCACAAATCATTCATATGGTTAATGATGCCAGTAGAAGTCGTGCACCTATTCAAAATTTAGCAGATAAAGTTTCAGGCTATTTTGTGCCAGTTGTAGTTCTTATTTCTATTATCACATTTATTGTATGGTCTATTTGGGGACCAGAACCAGTTTATGTGTATGCGTTTGTCAATGCAATTGCAGTACTAATCATTGCTTGTCCTTGTGCTTTAGGTTTAGCAACACCAATGTCTGTAATGGTTGGTGTGGGTAAAGGTGCTCAAAATGGTGTATTGATTAAAAATGCTGAAGCTCTTGAAAAAATGGATAAGGTAAATACGCTTATCGTTGACAAGACAGGAACAATTACCGAAGGAAAACCAACAGTTGAAACCGTTGGAGCTTTTAATGATGCTTTAAACAAAAATGAGCTACTTCAATACATCGTTTCATTAAATACCAATAGTGAACATCCTTTGGCAGAAGCGACAGTTAAATATGGCAAAGAACACAACGCAGAAATTTTAAAGTCCGAAGATTTTAGTGCTGTTACAGGAAAAGGTGTTGAAGCTAAAATTGATGGAAAAAATGTAGCATTAGGTAATCCTAAAATGATGGAATATGCTAAAGCGGATATTACTTCTAAAATGAAAGACGAAGCTAAATCTTACCAAGAACAGGGTAAAACAGTTTCTTATTTGTCAATAGATGAAACCGTAGTTGGATATGTAGTTATAGGCGATAAAATAAAAGAAACAAGTGCTAAAGCCATTAAAGCACTTCAAGATAAAGGCATTGATGTTATAATGCTTACAGGCGATAATCACGATACTGCAAAAGCAGTAGCATCAGAACTTAATCTCGCAGATTTTAAAGCCAGTATGCTACCAGAAGATAAACTCAAAGAAGTAGAGAAACTGCAAGAAAAAGGGAAAGTGGTTGCTATGGCAGGTGATGGTATTAATGATGCACCAGCATTGGCAAAAAGTGATGTAGGTATTGCAATGGGAACAGGAACAGATGTAGCGATAGAAAGTGCTATGATAACTTTAGTAAAAGGCGATTTACACGGTATTGTAAAAGCAAAAAATTTGAGTAATGCTGTAATGAAGAACATTAAGCAAAACCTATTTTTTGCACTTATCTACAACACTTTAGGTGTACCTATTGCAGCAGGTGTGTTGTTTCCATTCTTCGGAATACTACTCTCGCCAATGATAGCAGCTTTAGCAATGAGTTTTAGCTCGGTTTCGGTAATAGGTAACGCATTACGATTAAGAACAAAAAACATTTAATTATATGCAGAAAACAGTTTTCAAAATATCAAAAATGGATTGTCCTTCTGAAGAAAATCTAATTAAGATGAAGCTATCTGATATAGATGGTATCAAACAACTTGATTTTAATTTAGAAGAAAGAATCTTAACACTATATCATAATTCAAATGTAAATGAAATTGGTAATGCCTTAAATGAATTAAAATTAAATGAAAGTTTAATCAGTTCAGAAGATACAGACACAATTATTACTGAATCTACAAGGAGTCAATCCAAACTGTTGTGGACAGTTCTAATCATCAATTTTGCATTTTTTATTATCGAAATGAGTACAGGACTTATTTCAAAATCAATGGGATTAGTTGCTGATAGTTTAGATATGTTGGCAGATTCATTTGTTTACGGATTGAGTTTAATAGCGGTTGGTGGTACAGTTTTAAAAAAGAAACGGATTGCAAAATATGCAGGCTATTTTCAGATAACACTTGCAATTATCGGAATCGTTGAGGTAATACTTAGATTTTTAGGCTATGAAGCTTTACCTGTATTTTCAACAATGATTATAGTTTCAGTATTTGCTTTGATTGCAAATGGCATTTGCTTGTACCTCTTACAAAAATCTAAAAGTCAAGAAGCACATATGCGTGCCAGTATGATTTTTACCTCTAACGATATTATAATAAATCTTGGCGTAATTACAGCAGGCGTTTTAGTCAATTGGCTGCATTCTGGTATTCCAGATTTAATTATAGGAATCATTGTATTTGGATTGGTGATACAAGGTGCATTCAGGATATTAAAATTAAGTAAGTAAAAAGTTTAACTATAAAATCAAAAAATATGGAAAATTCAAAAGAACACTCAAACAAAGGAAATTACAAAACCTTCTTTATAATGTTGGCTTGCTCATTTGTAGCAATGTACATCACAATGTATTTAAACACCTATTCCATAGACCACGTATGGTTTAGTCTAACACGATTCTATATGACGTGTTTAGGGATTTCAACAATGGCAGTAATAATGTGGTTTTTTATGCGAAAAATGTATAATGATAGAAAGAAAAACATAGCAATTCTTGCAGGTAGTTTTATTCTGTTTATAGGGGCTTTGGGGTTAGTAAGAGCACAATCACCAATAATTGGTGATGTCCTTTGGATGAAAGCAATGATACCGCATCATTCTATCGCTATTTTAACAAGTGAAAGAGCAGATATAAAAGACCCAGAAGTAAAAAAACTGGCAGAAGATATTATTGAAGCACAACGCAAGGAAATAGAAGAAATGAAAGCAATGATAAAACGATTAGAAAATGAAAACAAATAAAATATTAATCTATTTAGGATTATTAGCAGTTGGTCTATTATTGGGTTGGTTGCTTTTCGGTGGTTCATCAAAAGAAGAAGCAGACCATAATCACAATGAAGTTGAACAAACCAATCAAATGTGGACTTGCTCTATGCATCCACAAATTATGCAGCCTGAACCAGGCGATTGTCCTATTTGTGGGATGGACTTAATTCCTGCCGAAAGTGGAGCAGATGGTTTAACAGCAGATCAGTTTAAATTAACCACTAATGCTATGGCTTTAGCAAACATTCAAACCACGGTGGTTGGTAATGGTTTAGTAGAAAATGGAATCATAAAACTTTCAGGAAAAATTGCCGAAAACGAAGAAGCCAATGCAGTACAGGTAAGTTATTTCGCTGGAAGAATTGAACGTTTGAATGTGAGTTTTACAGGCGAAGAAGTTCGTAAAGGTCAATTATTGGCAACCATTTATTCGCCAGAACTCTATGCAGCACAACAAGAATTAATCACAGCAGCTTCTTTAAAAGAATCTCAACCTGCTTTATACAAAGCAGTCCGTAATAAATTGAAATTATGGAAACTCTCTGAAAATCAAATCAACCAGATTGAAGAAACAGGAAAAGTAAAAGAAAACTTTCCTGTTTATGCAACCGTTTCGGGTACTGTTACAGAAAAATTGGTAGAGCAAGGCGATTACATCAAACAAGGACAACCCTTATTAAAAATTGCCAATCTCAACACAGTTTGGGGAAACTTTGATGTGTATGAAAATCAGATTGACCGCTTTAAAAAAGGACAGGAAGTGATGATAACAACCAATGCTTATCCTAATAAAGAGTTTAAAGGTAAAGTTGATTTCATTGACCCAGTTTTAAACACGAAAACAAGAACTGTAACCTTACGTGTTGTTTTAAGCAATAAGGACGATGTATTTAAACCAGGAATGTTTGTAACCGCAAATATTGAAGGCAGTACAGCTAAAAATGATGAAGTAATATCAATTCCTGCATCTTCTGTATTATGGACAGGTGAACGTTCTGTGGTGTACCTTAAAACAAATCCAGACCAACCTATTTTTGAAATGCGTGAAATTAAATTAGGCAATCAAATTGGTAATGAATATGAAGTTGTAGAAGGTTTATTTGTTGGAAATGAAATAGTGACTAACGGAACATTTACGGTTGATGCAGCAGCACAATTACAAGGCAAAAAGTCTATGATGAATAAAGATGGTGGTAAAGTAATGACTGGACACGAAGGTCATTTAGGTATGGATAACAATGCATCTAACAAAGAAAGTGACCACACTAATATGAATGAGCGTTTGGAAGTATCAGAGAAATTTCAACAACAGTTAAATAGTGTTTACAATGCGTATATCAATTTAAAAGATGCTTTAGTAAAAGAAGATTCAATAAGTACTTCAGCAAACGCAACAACTTTATTAAATAAATTGAACAAAGTAGATATGAAATTGTTGTCAGATAATAAGGCGCATAACCATTGGATGTCATTAGAAGGCGAAATAAAATCTTCTGCAACTTCAATTTCTGAAACGTCCGATATAAAATCACAAAGAGACCATTTTAAACATTTATCATCACATCTAATCAATGCTGTACAACTATTTGGTATCAATGAAAAGGTCTATGTAGAATTTTGTCCAATGGCAGATAACAATAATGGTGCTTATTGGTTAAGCAAAGAAGAAAAAGTAATCAATCCATATTTTGGCGAAGCAATGCTAACCTGTGGTGAAGTAAAACAAGTAATAGAATAATAAATCAAGTAATAACAATTAAATTTTAAACAATGAATTTTTCAAAGAAAAATCACGAACACAAAAACAAAAATGTAATCGACGTGAGTAAAAAAGTAATTTTAAGTGTAGCTGTAATAGCAGCATTAGGTTTAACAAGTTGTAAAAACGAAACCAAAAAAGAAACAGAAACCACAACTACTGAAATGTCAAAAGATATGGCAATGACAGACCTGTCTTTTGGTGTAAGAGGAAATTGCGGAATGTGTAAAAACACTATCGAAAAAGCAGCTAACGGTGTTGAAGGTGTTGCAAGTGCTAATTGGGATGTCGATAAAAAGAAGATTGATGTGTCTTTTGATGATACAAAAACCGATGCAATGGCAATCCATAAAGCAATCGCAGCTTCAGGATATGATACCGAAAAAGTAGCAGGTGATGAAGAAGCATATGATGGTTTACCAGGTTGTTGTAAATACGACCACGAAATGATGATGAATCAATCTGGTGAAGAAGAAAGTGATGACCATTCAAATCACGACCATTAAGCAATAATGAAAGAGTCTTTTTCGGAAGGCTCTTTTTTATTCCCCACAACCCAAAACCCAGTTTTTTCGTACCTCAAAATCCTCTGTCTTTTGTGTTGTTCCGCGCGCCAATGCATAATTGGTTTTATGTCATAATACTTGTATCTAAAGCTATAATGGCACATTGCTTGTTTTATTTAAACGTCGTTATTTTATAAAATTGGTACAATAAAAAAGCAAAGAGCCATTGCCAACGCACAAACAACTATTACGCCACAAAACCAATCCCAAGCTATGTTACATAATAGAAGTTATAGTAGCAAACGGCACTTTTCAAAGGTTTGCTATCGCAGTGTTAATGCATTTTGTAGCTATAACTGGTATTATGTAAAATATCCGCTATTCCAACGCTCAAATCCGAACATATAACGATATTTTGGAAAAGCATTAAACAGTAGTAAATTAAAAAGGTTGAATTAGTTATGTATTATATTCGTTATCTCATTCAAGCTGCACAAAACCATCGTTAAGTCCAAGTATTCCTTACCTCAAGTCTTTGTTTGTTTCATTTCGTTAACAAATATAAAAGTCCACTTTTCCCCACCACCCAAGTCAGCGGTTTTAAAAAAATAGGTTCATAATATGCAGTAATACGACATAGCATATTGCTTTTTCTCGTGCCTCAAAAAAACAAAAAGCTATTGCCTAAAAGTCCTGTATAAGTAGCTTGTTTAAATGCTGTTTTATCAAACAACTATTTAAAACGCTACCCATACAAACGCTTCACCCCACGCTCAAATTGGAAATAACCTATTTTTTTAAGAGTTTATGCCCCAAAAAGTGTTGTTCAATAAATTAAATACATTTCAATATGATTACAAAAACAATCCAAATTACAGAAGTCACAGTTGATGAATTAGCGGATAAGGTAGCAGATAAATTATTGTTTAAAATTGAAGATTACCTTAAAGAACTATCAAAATCAAAAAATGATGAATTACTAACAAGACAAGAAGTAGCCGAATATTTAAGAATCAGTTTGGTAACAATACATTCTTGGAATAAACACGGAATTTTAAATCCAATTCGTATGGGCAACAGAATCTTATATAAAAAACAAGATATTTTAGATGTTTTAGAAGAACAGTCAATAAATAAAAAAAGGTAGCAAATATATGTGGCTACCACAGCCAACGCGCAAGGCTATAAAGGTCAAGCCCTACGGGTTTTGAATAAAACTTTTTTCAAAAGCATTTTTCACAATCATTAAACAATTAATCTCAAAAAACTTTTATCCAAAAACCTTGACAGCCTTATCCACGCCACAAGAGCATTAGGCTTTCTTTTTTTATTGTTTTTCTTTTAAAAAATTAATGGTGCGAAGCGTAGCGAAGCAATTTTAAATTGGATAGCTATGTCAACTTTTGAACTAAAAACACACCAAATCGGAAGAATCTACTCGCAACCTCATTTTTTTATCCTGAACAAAGGGCAAAACAGCGGAAAGCCTTTAATAAATCCTTGTCCTAATTGTTTTGTTGTATCTACATCAACCGAGGAAGATAAACAAACCCTTTACCATTTATCAATGATGTTGCAAATAGGCGGTTTTTATGCTTATTATTTAAAAGGGAGTGTTATTCCGTTTATCTCAATAGATGATTGTAGAAACACCTTAAATAATAGTTACACCTCGTTGTTAAGTGATGAGTTTGAGTTACAAAAGCATATTAATATAGTGTCAGCAATTTGTAAAAAAGAAGCTGAACTTCAAAAAGTAATTTCAAAAATGGCAGATTTAAAAGTGTCATACATACAAAATCTATTTTCTAAAAAGCAAAATCGGGCAACAAAGGGCAACAAAAACCAAATCAATCTATTAGCATAGTATTTGCCATATATTACTTGTGTTGGTTAAAGACCGTACCAAGTCCGTACCGACTTCGAACAAGTATTAATTTTAAATTTTATATACAATGGGTGTTATTTCACAAGGAATCCTGGGCGGTGTATCAGGTAAAGTAGGAAACGTAGTTGGTGCTTCTTGGAAAGGTATTGACTATTTGAGAATTAAGCCTTCAAATGTGACAAATCCACGAACAGAAGGACAAGTTAACCAAAGAAACAAGTTTACTGTTACTTTGGAGTATCTTCAACCGAATTTAGGTTTTATCAAGAAAGGGTATAAATCTTATGCGGTGCAAAAAACAGAGTTTAATGCAGCAATGTCTTATGTATTGAATAATGCGATTACAGGAGCTGCACCAAACTTTACTGTAGATTATTCTTTAGCTTTATTAAGTAGAGGTAATCTATCTGGAGCATTGAACCCTGCAACAGATTTAGCAACTGCGGGACAAGTAGAATTTACTTGGGATGATAACTCTGCTGAAGGTAATGCAAATGCAACTGATAAAGCAATGATTTTAGTTTACAATCCAAGTAAAAAAGAATCGATGTATATTCTTGATGGTGCTGATAGAACTGTAGGATCTCAAATCATTACAATTCCAAGTACCTACGCAGGGGATACTGTTGAGCTTTTTATGGCATTTATTACTACTGATGGTAGTACTGTGTCAAATAGCGTTTATTTAGGCTCTGGAACAGCTAATTAACGGTTGATGTTTAAATTATAAAACCGTTCTACACGAACGGTTTTATTTTATCGTTTAATAAGTTCTTAATTTTATCTATTATTTCTTTCCTTTGATTAGTTCTTATAATCAAATATTTGTTGCCTTATTGTTGCCTTTTTAACTTAAACCCCTTATAAATAAGGGTTTTTTAATTTCCGTTGAGGAAAGTCAGAAGCAATGAACTATAGCCGGTGTTACCTGCTGGCTTTTAATTTTTCCATTTCTAATTTCTGTTCCTCGGTTAATTCAATATTGTACAATGAAATTGACATAGAGAAGTCAGTTACTTTTTCAAGAGATATATTCTTTATTTTTTCTTTTTTAACTAAATCAGCAACTTTTTGAGTGCAAAACCTAAACATATTAGAGTTTCCATTTTCATCGGGGTTACACATAAACAAGTCCGAACCATCCCAATAATCGTCTTTAAAATAAAAACCTTTGGAATGTGGTTCTGTTGTGATTCCGATTTTATCCATTATTATTGAGTTTTTCGAATAGTCACGATATCCGCAACGTCCAGTTATAATCAATCCGTAGTATTTTTGGTCAATAAACTCATTCTTTTTTGAGTAGATTTCCACGTTGTAAGTTTTCCAACCCGAAATTCCGTTTGATTTGAATAATTCAATGATTCTTTCACTAACAATAAGAGGGAAAGCATTAGTAGTCCAAATGATGTCATAAAGAGATTTTCCGCCCATTGAGTGTTTGATAGGAATTATTTCAAGAATCTCTTTTTCTCCTCTAGAAATATCAGGTTCAGCTAAGTCAAAATTCTCAATTTCTCCTCTAAATGGTCGATTGGAATGTGTTTCTCCTATCTTATATATTTTTTCGTAGTTCAGCATTTCGTTCAGCTTGCAGGTAACTTGTTATATGCGTTATAAATGTTCTTTTATCCCTAAAAAAGATAGGGATACTACTATTTTTTTATGTTCTTAAAAGAAATATGAAATTAGGATTGAGAAATTCATAGCCTTTTTCCATTTGCAATTTTTAAGAGCTGCTAAAATACATGTTTTTTATAAATTATAGTAACAAATAGGAGGTGAATAAATTAACATAGATAAGCATATTCTAGTTGTATTTTTTTCTATTTTTAATTTATCAAGTAATGTATGCGTAAGCAAAAAATAAAATAGACAAACCAAAAATGAAAGCAGTAGAGCTTATACAACCCAATACATTTAATAACGAAAACCACTGGTATCCTAAAGCGTTGAATGCCACGATTCACCCTATGGTAAATTTCTTTTTAAACTTAGATAAAGAACGAATTATAGCTAGGTATTGCCATTTACACCCTAAAGTAAATGCAGAAAAGTTACGAGAAATTTTGTCGTATGAGTGTAAGTATTTTTTGTGGGGTGGTGCCGATTTAATCAATTCTACTTCGGCAGATGGAGATAAAAACATGGTTATTATTGAAAATAATTCATGTCCGTCAGGGCAAAAGTCAATGCCTTTGTTAGATGATAATAAAGAAGATGGAGCGTATCGTTTGCTTATAGAACGTACATTCAAACGTATTTTAGATAAAAAACGTAAGCTAGTTAAAGACGGTAGATTAGCAGTGTTTTACGATAAAAATTATATGGAAACTTCAGGATACGCTGCTGTAATTGCAGATGTTTTTAAAGAAGAAGTGTTCTTGGTTCCATTTTTTTCAAATGAAGAGAATACACATGTTAAAATAGAGGATGAAATTTTTTATTTGAAACAAGACGAAGAATGGATTCCGTTACGAGGAATTTTTAGATATGTAACTCAAAAACCATGGAATCGTTTTCCTGTAAATAGCAAAACAAAGATTTTAAATCCGATTATTACGTGTTTAGCAGGAGGAAGAAATAAAATGGTTGCAGCCAAAGCGTATGATATTTACAACACGGAGTTAGAAGAACACGGAATGAAAATTAACATACCTGATACGATTTGGGACGTGAGTAAGAATGAAATTCCACTGTGGGTAAAGAAAATGGGCGGACAAGCAGTTATTAAAATTCCATATAGTAACGCGGGTCAAGGGGTATATACCATTGTAAACGATGAGGAATTAGAGGAGTTTATGAAGCAGGATATCGAATATGAACGTTTTATTGTTCAGAGTTTAATTGGTAATTACAATTGGAGTTCGGTAAGCACCAAAGGGAAATACTACCATGTTGGTACAATGCCAAATGCTAAAGGAGAAACCTATGTGTCTGATATTCGAATGATGATTAGTAGCACCAAAGACGGTATTAAACCTTTGTGTATGTATTCGAGAAGAGCCTTGTTGCCTTTGGTAAATGATTTAGAGGATAGTAAGGATTCTTGGCAGATGTTGGGTACTAATTTATCGGTTAAATTAGGAGAAAATCAATGGACATCTGATACTAATCGTTTGTTAATTATGGATAGAAGAGATTATAACAAATTAGGTTTGGGGATTGATGATTTAATAGAAACATTTATCCAGACAGTGCTTTCTACTATTGCGATTGATAAAATGTGTATTAGCTTAATCAACGCTAATAAAAAGTTTAAAAAGAAATTATTTACATCTTTAAATAATGACAGTACGTTATTGAATGAGTTGTACTAACTGATAAAGTTTATGGGACACCAAATTGACTATATTACAGAGTTTGATGTAAATCAAACACCACAAAATTCTATTAAGAATTACTGGTTAAAAGTAACTTCAAATGCATTAGGAATTGCTACATGCATACCTATTATGGTTGCAAGAGGTAAGGAAGATGGTATTGTGTTGGGGCTTACAGCTGCGGTTCATGGAAATGAATTAAACGGAATATCAGTTATACAGCGATTGTTTAAAGATTTAGATACAAACAATTTAAAAGGAACGATTGTAGGAATTCCTATTGTAAATGTACCTTCTTTTGTTAGAGGAACCCGTGTTTTTAGTGATGGTGTAGATATTAACAGAATTATGCCAGGGAAGCATGATGGAAATACAAGTGAAGTATATGCCAATCGTTTTTTGAATTTAGTAGTAAAAAAGTTTGATTATTTGTTAGACCTTCACACTGCTAGTTTTGGTAGGGTAAATTCGTTTTATATTAGAAGTGATATGAACAATGAGGTTACTAAAAAATTAGCCTTATTACAAGATGCAGAAATCATAGTGCATACACCACCTTCAGACGGAACTTTACGTGGAGCTGCTGAAGAATTAGGGATTCCATCTATAACTATTGAAGTTGGTAATCCGCATAGTTTTCAAAAGAAAATTATAAAGAGTGGGTTAGCAGGAGTGCATAATGTATTGACTCATTTAGGAATTACCGATGATGAATATGAAACTTCTAAAAGAAACACAGTAGTTTGTAATAAATCGTATTGGATATATACTCAAGAAGGAGGATTGTTAACGGTACATGTCGATTTGAGAGATATTGTAGAAGAAGGAGATCATATTGCCACTCTAAGAGATGTTTTTGGTAATACAATTAAGAAATATTACGCACCAGAAAAAGGAATTGTGGTGGGTAAAAGTGTTAACCCTGTAAATCAATCAGGAGGACGTATTATTCACTTAGGAATTATGAGGTAAAAGTAAAAAAAGACTGCTTCAGCATATAAATAATGGTGAAGCAGTCCTTTTTATTTAATGAAACTATATATTTGAAAATTACTTCATTTCAGCAATAAACTCTTTGTTCATTTTCACGTAATCAGCATTTCCAGCTTTTTCAGCACCAGCTAATGAAGCTTTAGCAGCTTTAATAGCTCCTTTTTTATCTCCAGCTTTAGCAAGGATTAACGATTGTTGACGTAAGTACCAAAAACGAGGTTGATCTTTAGTCATATCAACTGCTTTGTTAATCCATTCTTTTGCTTTGTTAATGTCTTTTCCTTCTTGTAAATAGTAAACAGCAGAAGAAAAATAGTCGTTAGCAGAAGGACCTCCCATTACTTGTGCAATACTTTCTTCAACAGCTTTATCTGTTGGAGTATTGAATTTTACACCAACGTAAGCATTTTCCCAAAAGATACCTAACACAGCAGAATCGTTTGTTAAATCGTCAATAGACATTGTAAACGTTTCAATTTTCATTGGCATAGCCTCAACTTTAGCAGAAGTAGACACAGCTACTTTTGCGTCGTCCCACTTTTTAGGAGTTCCCCAGTTATTAGTATCAGAATAAAAAATTACTTCCCAAGAATTTTTTCCTGGTTTTGTATATAAAGCATATGTACCTTTTTTTAATGTTTTACCGTCAATAGTAACATCATCGCTAAAAGTAACTTTAGTGTTTTGATTAGCTCCTGTTCTCCAAACTTTTCCAAAAGGAACCAAATCTCCAAAAATGGCTCTTCCTTTCATGCTTGGTCTTGAATATTCAACAGTAACATCGGTTAAACCTACTTTTTGCTCTATTTTAGAAGCAGGACTCGGAGCTGGTGTTTTTAATTGGGCAGTAATGTTTGTTGATAAGGCAACAACAAACAAACTCAAAAGTATTTTTTTCATAATGATTGGTTTGTTTTAAATTTAGTTTTGTTAAAATTACAAGGAATTCTTCGGATTAATGTTAACAAAAACTTAAAATACGGTAGGTTTGTTTTAATTGATATTTGCAATCATGAAAAAATATATTTCTGAATTTATAGGAACTTTTGCCCTTATTTTCTGCGGAACAGGGGCGATGACTGTTAATGAGGTTACTAACGGAGCAGATTTAACGCATACAGGAGTGGCAATTACGTGGGGTTTGATAGTTATGGCGATGATTTATGCTTTTGGAGAAACTTCAGGAGCACATTTTAATCCTGCAGTAACTGTTGCCTTTGCCTATGCAAAAAAGTTCTCTTGGAAAGAAGTTCCTAAATATATCATAGCTCAAATATTAGGAGCTTTATTTGCAAGTGTAATGCTTTGGGTGTTGTTTCCTACAAGTGAGTTTTATGGTGCAACCATTCCGTCTATAGATCCGTGGCGCGCTTTTATATTAGAGTTACTTTTGACGTTCTTTTTAATGTTGACCATTGTTAATGTATCAACAGGAAGTAAAGAAGTAGGAGTGATGGCAGGAATTGCCATTGGAGGAGTGGTTTTATTAGAGGCTATGTTTGCTGGTTCTATGACAAAAGCATCTATGAACCCTGCTCGTTCTATTGCACCAGCATTGGTTTCTGGTCACTTAGAGCATTTTTGGTTATATATACTGGCTCCAATTTTGGGTGCTTTGTTAGCGGTGGTTTCTTGTAAATTAGTAAAAGACGATAATTGTTGTGATGAAAAGTGTTAGCATATTAGGTTGTGGATGGTTAGGAAAGGAACTAGGAATACAATTAATTAAGAAAGGATATACCGTTAAAGGTTCAACAACCTCAGTAGCAAAGTTAGACGAATTAAAGGCAGTTCATATTTACCCTTTTTTAGTAAATATTTCTGAAGATACTGAGATTACGGAATTTTTAGATACTGATGTATTGCTAATAGCAATTACATCTAAAAATATTGATGACTTTAAAAGAGTGATTTCTAAAATTGAAAAGAGTAATGTAGCAAACGTTATTTTTATCAGTTCAACTTCAGTATATCCAAGCTTAAATAAAGAAATGACAGAGGAAGATGATACTGTAGATTCTCCACTAGCTGAAATAGAAAACTTGTTTAGAAATAATGAAAATTTTCAAACAACGATACTTCGTTTTGCAGGGTTGTTTGGAGGGAACAGACAACCAGGGAATTGGTTTGTTGACAGAAAAATTCCGCATCCAAAAGGGTATGTAAATATGATTCATCGTGAGGACTGCATTGCAATCATACAACAAATTATAGCGCAAAATGTTTTTGGAGAAGTGTTTAATGCTTGTGCAAACCATCATCCAACAAGAGAGAATTTTTATATTAATGCAAGAAAGTCACTTGGAAAACCAATTCCTGAATTTGATGATTCAAAATCATTAGAGTATAAAATAATCAGTAGCGAAAAACTTCAAAAAGTATTGAACTATCAGTTTATACACAGTGATTTATTGAGTATTTAACATTTTAGCCAATAGCCAATAGCCAATAGCCAATAGCCAATAGCCAATAGCCAATTACTGACACTTCTTTTTTCTCCAATAATTAAATCCGAAACCAAACAGCGCTAACAACACTAACGGAATACCAATATTGATAAACTGCCAGTAACTTTTTTCAGCAAAAGCACGTTGTTTATCTAACAAGTTAATTTGAATAGTTTTATTACGAAGTTGAATCAATCCTGAGTCGTCTAGTAAATAATCAATCGCATTGATTAAAAATTCTTTGTTTCCAAATTGTTCTCCTGTCCATTTATCTAACGATAAATCGTGTGGTTTTCCTTTTAAAATTTGGTTGCTTCCTATATCACCATCAGCAATTACAATCATTTTGTTGGTGCCACTTTCAGGTATAAAATCAGGAGTATTAAAAGGTTTTATTCTGTTTTTATAAGCAGAAGGAATATTTCCTTCTAACAACACAGCTAATAATTGCGGACCAGCAGCAAATTCATTTTCTTGCGGCTCTTTAGCGATGCTTTGTAGCTCTACAAAATTTGGAGTCCCAATTTTTTTGGTAAGCACCGAGGTAACTAATAAAGGAGTCTTTTTTAAGTTTCCTTTTAACGTATCTATTTGTGTAGTGAATCGGAAACGAACAGGTAATACATTTTTGGTAATTGGGTGATACGGATTTCCATTTACCAATGGATGATAAAACCAGTTTAAATGTTGAAATTGGGTTTGGTTTCCTACATTTCCTGTAGCTAACGGAATTTTAGCAGCATATAAATCCTGAATCAATTTATTGTTTACACGAACTTGATATCCAAATAATAAATCAGTTAGGTTTAAGTCACGAGGGAAAGCCAACATTTTACCTTCATTATATAAACTATCGGTATCAGCGTAATTGTTATCAATCATCCACAAACTTTTTCCTCCGTTGGTAATAAACTGATCTACTGTGAATTTTTCTTCTTCGGTAAAACGTTCAGTTGGTTTTGCAATAATTGCTAAATCGTAATTTCTTAAATCTTTTAATGTTTTTTGCGGATTACTAGCAACACTATCTAGTGTAAACTTGGCCAAACGATATTTTTTACCAACTTCACTTAGTAAACTGTATTGATAAATATCTTGCAATTCACCATTACCTGCTAAAACAGCTATTTTTTGTCTTTCTTTTTGCGTAATGTTATGCAAAGCGTTAGCAAATGAATATTCTAACTTTTCAACAGCGTTTTGTAATTGAGCTTCTTGTGTTTTTGCAATGGTATTTGGTAGTAACGAAACTAATTCAGTTTTTTTACCATAAGAAACTTCAGCCCAGGGAAAAATAATAGCTTCGGATAGTTTTCCGTCTTCTTCAACAGTTAATTGACTAGGCATCATTCCTTTTTTTACCAATTGCTCACGAATATTATCAGGATTGATAAAACGGAAACGAATATTGGTATTTTTAGCTTGTAATTCTTCTAAAAACTGACGAGTTTCAATTTGCAAGCGTTTAAATTCTGCAGGAAATTCTCCTTCTAAATATACATGTATAGTTAACGGAGCATCAATTTTATCAATAAGATTTTCACTTACTTCAGATAAAGTGTAGCGTTTGTCTTGTGTTAAATCGAAACGTTTGTATACTGAGTTGGCTATATAGTTAACAACTAATAGTCCAATTAAAGCCAATACGATGTGTTGAAATTTCTTATTCATTTTTTAACTGTTGTTTAGTGATGAATAAAAAGAAAACTGTAACACTGATAAAATAGATGATATCACGTGTATCTACCACACCACGACTAATACTTTTAAAGTGTTCGTTAATACCAAACTGTTGTAAGGTGTATCCTGAGTTTCCTAAAGAAGAACTTACAGCATCAAATCCGTAGAACAAGGCAAAAGTGATGAATACACTCAGAATAAAAGCTACAATCTGATTTTTTGAAAGTGTAGAAGTAAATAACCCTACAGCGGTATAAGTTGATGCTAAAGATAACAAACCTAAATAGGATCCGATAGTACTACCTACATCTAAATTCCCAACAGGATTACCTAATTGGTATACGGTATAGGCATACGTTAGTGTTGGTAATAATGCAATAACAACTAATAAAAGCGAGGCAAAAAATTTACCTAAAACAATTTGCCAATCGGTAAGAGGTTTGGTTTTTAAAATTTCGATAGTTCCACTATTAAATTCATCTGCGAAACTTTTCATAGTAATTGCGGGAATAAGGAATAAAAACAACCATGGAGCTAAATAAAAAAAGCTGTTTAAATCAGCAAAACCAGCATTTAAAATATTGAAGTTATCTTTAAAAACCCATAAAAATAAGCCATTCACGAGTAAAAATACTCCAATTACCAAATAGGCAATAGGTGAGGCAAAAAATGAGTTAAATTCTTTTTTTAGTAATGGAAACATACTTAATGTTAAATGTTTAGTTGTTTTATAAGGCTATCGTCTAATGCCTAACGGCTATGGTATCGAAGCTACTTTATCAACACTCCAAGCAAGAGGTTTGTCATTAAATAATACTTTGGTTTGTGCCCAAACACCTTTAAATAAATCAGAATTTCTATAATTTTCTAAATCTTGTTCAGCATCCCAATAGCTGTAAGTAAAAAAAATGTTTGGATTAGTCTTATCTCTGTACAGTTCTAATAAACGACAACCCGGTGAATTTCGTATAAATTCTTTTTTAGTATTGAAGTTGTTTAAAAATTCTTCAATCTTTTCTGGTTGAAAGCTCATCTTTACTATTCGTACAAACATATCGTTAATTTATAGGTGTAAATTCTGGTGTAACTGGGTTTTCAAATTCAACAGTAATAGTATCACGATACTCTAACCCAAGTAAGGTAGAAGCACCTCCAACAGTTTCTAAATTACTTCGATAGATGGCAATTTCTAAAAAACCTGCAGAGTTAAAAATAGCCAATTTTTCTCCGTCATGCTGACCATTGTTTTCAATCGAATAATCGACAATTTCATTATATCGGCTAAAAATTTTGGTAAAGGTATAACGTCTGGCAGTAACTTTAAAATCACGACCTTTCCCAACTGTGTTAAATAATTTTTGGCTAATATTAGTAATTACATTTCCGTAGTTATCAATGTAAATAACACCGCCAGCAATACTAGTTTTTTGTTCGTTTACTTTTGGCTGAATTTCAATAATCTGCTTATAAGAATCAATCTCTCTACCAATAACACTTAAACTACCGCCACGAGCAATATGACTAGCAACTTGTACAAACACATCTAATACAGGAAAACTACTTTCTACACGATTATGAATATTGATTTCAAAAATTTTAGTAGGTTTAATTTCTGAAGCAATCATAGAAATTAATCCGTTATCAGGACAAATAAAATAATGATTGTCCAGTTCTAAAGCAATGTGTTTATTTTGAATACTTAATTCAGAATCAACTCCAATTACATGAATGGTTTTATCAGGAAAACTCTTGTAGGCGTTTTTTAAAATATAAGCCGTTTCTGTAATGTTAAAAGGAGAGATTTGATGCGTTATATCTACGATCTTAGCATCAGGTAATTCTGAGTATATAGCCCCTTTTACAGCCCCTACAAAGTGGTCTTTAGTTCCAAAATCAGTAGTTAATGTGATAAGAGACATTAAGTTAGGTATTTGTTAATTAGTTTGTGAAAAATTATGCTGAATTTTTAAACAAAACTACGCATTTCGACAAAAATAATCATTATTTTTAGAGTGAATAATCTTAAAACTTTTGTCATTTGAACGAACGCATAATTGAATTAACAGAAATCAATCCAAATGATTTCTTTGGAGCTCAAAATAGCACAATTACTCAGTTAAAAACCTTCTTTCCTAAAGTAAAAATTGTAGCAAGAGGAAACAAATTAAAGATTTTTGGTGAAGCAGAATTATTGGACGAGTTTGAAAAGCGCTTAGAAATGCTTATCAAATACTTCAATAGATATAATAAACTTGATGAAAATAGTATTGAACGTATTTTAACATCAACTGGTAAAGAAGAAGAAATTCGTAGATCAGGAAATTCAAAAGATGTTTTAGTACACGGTGTTAGCGGAAAGCTAATCAAAGCGCAAACAGCTAATCAACACAAAATGGTGGAGTTAATGCAAAAAAACGATATGTTATTTGCAGTTGGTCCAGCAGGAACAGGAAAAACATATACAGCGGTAGCATTAGCGGTAAAAGCATTAAAAGAAAAAGAAGTTAGACGTATTATTTTAACAAGACCCGCAGTAGAATCGGGTGAAAACTTAGGGTTTCTTCCAGGAGATTTGAAAGAAAAGTTAGATCCGTATATGCAACCTTTATACGATGCGTTACGAGATATGATTCCGCATGAAAAACTACAAGCGTATCTTGAAAATGGAACGATTCAAATAGCTCCTTTAGCATTTATGCGTGGTCGTACACTAGATAATGCTTTCGTAATTTTAGATGAAGCACAAAATACAACGCATTCGCAAATGAAAATGTTTTTAACACGTATGGGAATGCACGCTAAGTTTATCATTACAGGCGACCCTGGTCAGATCGATTTACCACGAAGACAAGTATCAGGATTAAAAGAATCATTGTTGGCTTTGAAAGATATTGATGGAATAGCTCAGGTATATTTAGATGATAAAGATGTAATCCGTCACCGATTGGTTAAAAAGATTATCACAGCTTATAAAAGTATAGAAACCGAGTAGTTTTTAGTTGTCAGTATTTTGCGATTAGTTTACATTTGCGGGCAACAACACAACAACAAGAAAATGAATACAATTAACGAAACTAACTTTCAGTTTCCAGGGCAAAAGACAGTTTACAAAGGAAAAGTAAGAGAAGTTTACAATATCAATAATGATTTATTGGTAATGATTGCTTCAGACCGTCTTTCTGCATTTGATGTAATTTTACCACGTCAAATTCCTTTTAAAGGGCAAATTTTAAATCAAATTGCTACCAAAATGATGAATGACACTGCAGATGTTGTTCCGAATTGGTTAATAGCAAATCCAGATGAAAATGTAGCAGTAGGTCATTTATGTGAACCTTTTAAAGTAGAAATGGTTATCCGTGGATATTTGTCGGGTCACGCAGCTCGTGAATACGCAGCAGGAAAAAGAACACTTTGTGGTGTTGCTATGCCTGAAGGAATGAAAGAGAATGATAAGTTCCCTCAACCAATCATTACACCTTCAACAAAAGCTGACAATGGAGAGCATGATGAAGATATCTCTCGTGAAGATATTTTAGCTAAAGGAATTGTTTCAGAAGAAGACTATTTAGTATTAGAAGACTACACAAGAAAGTTATTTCAAAGAGGAACCGAATTGGCTGCTAAAAGAGGATTGATTTTAGTAGATACCAAATACGAGTTTGGAAAAACGAAAGATGGTAAAATTGTATTGATTGATGAAATTCATACACCAGACTCTTCTCGTTATTTTTATGCGGATGGATATGCTGAGCGCCAAGAGAAAGGAGAAAAGCAAAAACAATTATCTAAAGAGTTTGTACGTCAATGGTTAATTGAAAATGGTTTTCAAGGAAAAGAGGGACAACAAATTCCTGAAATGTCAGATGCTAAAATCAATGAAATTTCAAATAGGTATATAGAGTTGTACGAGCAAATTACAGGAGAAGCTTTTGTAAAAGCAAATACAGAAGATGTACTAGAAAGAATAGAAAAAAATGTAACTACATTTTTACAAAACAGATAAGAAAAGAGAAGCAAACGCTTCTCTTTTTCATTTAAAATTATCTTAAAACTATCTTGTTAATCAGGTGGCATTTATTTTTTTCGTAACTTTTACGAATTCTAAAAACTACCCAAAATGCCAAATTACACATTAAAAATTAACGGAAAATCGGTATCCTTTACAGCAGATGCTGATACACCATTGTTGTGGGTTTTACGTGATGAACTCGATATGGTAGGAACCAAATTCGGTTGCGGAATAGCGCAATGTGGTGCTTGTACCGTTCATGTAGACGGAACAGCAATGAGAAGTTGTCAATTACAAGTTTCTATGTTGGATGGTGAAGAAATAACAACCATTGAAGGGTTATCAACTGAAGGCAATCATCCATTACAAGAAGCTTGGAAGGAAGTAGATGTCCCACAATGTGGATATTGCCAAGCAGGTCAAATAATGACAGCCGCTTCTTTTTTAAAGGAAAATCCAAATCCTTCAAAAGAAGAAATAAGAGAAGCAATGCAGGGAAACATTTGTCGTTGTGCTGCATATAACAGAATAGAAAAAGCAGTTGCTTTAGCAGCAGAAAAAATGTCTTAAATTTTTCAATTATGAGCACACAAGAAAACAAGTATACTTTTAGTAGAAGAAATTTTTTAAGAGCCTCAGCATTGGCTAGTGGAGGAATCATGATCGGATTTAATTTATTCACAGCATGTAAGCCTAATGTAAAACCATCTGTTGACGTTGAAAATTTAAATTTCAATGACTTTAATGCGTTTATAAAAATATCTGATGAAGGTTATGTAACTATTTACTCTCCCAATCCAGAAATAGGGCAAGGGGTAAAAACTTCAATGCCGATGATTATTGCTGAAGAATTAGATGTAGATTGGGATAAAGTACATGTAGTACAAGCCCCACTAGATACTAAAAATTATACTCGTCAATTGGCAGGAGGAAGTCAGTCTATTCGTCATGGATGGACTGCTTTGAGACAAACAGGAGCTACAACAAAGCAAATGCTGATTAATGCAGCAGCTGTTAAATGGGGGGTAGATGCAGCTACTTGTTCGGCATCAAAAGGTGTAATTACCAATGCGAATGGAGATAAGTTAGGATATGGAGAAGTAGTAAAAGAAGCAGCAGCGATAGAAGTTCCAGAAAATGTAACATTAAAAAATCCTTCGGAATTTTCTATCATAGGTAAAAACGCTACAAACGTAGACTTAGATAAAATAGTAACAGGTAAACCATTATTTGGATTAGATTATAAAGAAGAAGGAATGGTATATGCTGCGGTTGTAAGACCTCCTTCTTTTGGTGAAGAATTAGAATCGTTCGATGCGTCTGAAGCTAAAAAAGTTTCAGGAGTTATCGATGTTGTTACTATTGGAGAAAAAGCAAGAAACTTTATTGAATCTGGTAAAAATAACTGGACTTTCAAATTGTCAAAATCAGACAAGGTAGTTGTGCTTGCAGAAAATACTTGGGCAGCAATCAAAGGAGCAAAAGCGATTAAAGCTAATTGGAAACCAGGATCTCAACTTGAAGATACAAAACTTCATGATGAAAAGCTGTTAAGTCTATTAGATGGAAATAAATTTGATATAAGAAGAGAAGATGGAGATGTGAATAAGGCATTTTCAGAAGCTGATAAAGTTATAGAACGTACATATCATTCGCCTTTCTTACCACATAATTGTATGGAGCCTATGAATTTCTTTGCGAATATAACTCCTGATAAAGTCCATTTGGTAGGGCCTGTGCAAACTCCAGAGTACGCAGCTCAAGTGGCATCAGAAATGTTAGGTAGAGATTTAGAACAAGTCCATGTAGAAATGACTAGAATGGGAGGTGGTTTTGGAAGAAGATTGTATGGCGATTTTGTATATGAAGCACTCGAAATATCTGATAAAATTAAGAAGCCAATAAAAATGGTTTCGACAAGAGAAGAAGATATAACAAGTGGTATTTATCGACCAGCAATTAAATATAGAATAGCAGCATCAATAAAAGACGGGAAAATAACAGGATATCATTTAAAAGAAGCAGCAATTAATGATAATATGTATGATTTAATTCCACATTTTTTCCCTGCAGGATGTATTCCAAATTATAAAGTTTCAACAGCTAATTATAGGAGTAATATTACTACAGGCGCTTGGAGAGCACCATATACCAATTTCCTAGGATATGCTGAACAATCATTTTTTGATGAATTAGCAACTGAGTTAAATCAAGATCCAGTTCAGTTGCGTTTAGACTTATTAGAAAATGTAAAAGGCACTGAAGATAAAAGAATAGAATATTCAGGGAAGAGAATGCAAGATGCGATTCGATTGGCTGCGGAAAAAGGCGGTTGGGGAAAAGCCAAAGAAGGAGTTTTTCAAGGTTTCTCTGCATATTATAGTCATAATTCACATGTAGCAGAAGTAGCAGAAGTAGAGGTGAAAGATGGAATTCCTGTGGTAACAAAAGTAGTAGCGGCGGTAGATTGTGGTATTGTTGTAAATCCTACTGGTGCGATCAATCAAGTAGCTGGTGGAGTTATCGATGGTATAGGACATGCAATGTATGGAAATTTAACTTTTGAAGATGGGAAGCCTTCTAGTAGAAACTTTGATAGTTATAGATTAATACGAATGAATGAAACTCCAAAAGTAGAAGTTCACTTTGTTCAAAACGAGTTGTCTCCAACAGGTTTAGGAGAACCAGGTTTACCACCAGCAGGTGGTGCTGTAGCGAATGCAATTCATAAAGCTTTAGGAAAGAGACTATATAAACAGCCATTTATAGAAGAACTAAAATCAAACGTTTTAGGTTAAAAAATAAAAAAGAAGTAAAAGGTGCCTAATTAGGCACCTTTCTTCATTATATATTAATTATGCTACAGACAATTTTTGAAAATCTGTTAAAAAAGCACTATTTTCGCAACCTATAAAAATCAAAAATAATAATGGTTAAAGATTTATTTGAAAGAATTAAGGGGGATAAAGGACCTTTAGGAAAATGGGCAGATAAAGCAGAAGGATATTATGTGTTTCCTAAATTAGAAGGACCAATTTCTAACCGTATGTCTTTCAATGGAAAAAAAGTAATTACTTGGAGTATCAATGATTATTTAGGATTAGCAAATCATCCAGAAGTATTAAAAGCTGACGGAGAATCTGCAGCAGCAGATGGTTTAGCATACCCGATGGGGGCTCGTATGATGTCAGGTCATACAAAATACCATGAGCAACTAGAAAAAGAGTGCGCTGAGTTTGTTGGAAAAGAAGCTTCTTATTTAGTAAACTTCGGGTACCAAGGTATGGTGTCTGCGATTGATGCTTTAGTTTCTAAAGACGATATTATTGTATATGACGTAGATACGCATGCTTGTATTATTGACGGTGTTCGTTTGCATGCAGGTAAACGTTTTGTTTACCGCCATAACGATATTGAAAGTTGTGAGAAAAACTTACAACGTGCTACTAAAATGGCAGAAAAAACTGGAGGAGGAATTTTATTAGTTTCTGAAGGAGTTTTTGGTATGCGTGGTGAGCAAGGACGATTAAAAGAAATCGTAGCTTTAAAAGAAAAATATAATTTCCGTTTATTAGTAGATGATGCTCATGGATTCGGAACTTTAGGTGAAGGAGGAAGAGGAACAGGATTCGAGCAAGGAGTTCAAGACGGAATCGATGTGTACTTCGCTACTTTTGCTAAATCTATGGCAGGTATCGGAGCATTTTTTGCCGGAGATAAAGATGTAGTACAGTACTTACAGTACAATATGAGATCTCAAATGTTTGCGAAATCATTACCAATGCCAATGGTAAAAGGAGCATTAAAACGTTTAGATTTAATCCGTACCCAACCTGAATTAAAAGATAAACTGTGGGAAGTAACCAATGCTTTACAATCAGGGTTACGCAACGCAGGGTTTGATTTAGGAACGACACAAACATGTATCACTCCTGTATATTTAAAAGGAGATATTCCAGAAGCTATGGCAATGGTGAATGATTTAAGAGAAAATCATGGAGTTTTCTGTTCAATCGTTGTGTATCCTGTAATTCCAAAGGGATTAATTATTTTAAGATTAATTCCTACAGCACGTCATACAATGGATGATGTTACGGAAACAATCGAAGCATTTACAGCTATCCGTGAAAAATTAGAAAACGGAACATATAAGAAAGTAGCTGAATCAATAATGGCTGAATAATCCAAAATTGAAAAATAGAATAAAAAACTCATGAAATATTTCATGAGTTTTTTTGTTTTAAAACAGAAATGATACATTTGGAATTCTTTTTGTACATAAAAATTACATGAAAAAACTCCTTTATCTATATACAATATTATTTGCAGTAGCAATACAGGCACAAATAAAAGATTCGCTGCCAAACTTTAACGATGAGTACATTCTTATTAAAGAAGGAGACAGTTTAATGATAAGGTTAAATGAAGTAACCGTCTTACCAAAACATAAGTTTAAAGAGAAAAACGATATCTTATATTATTATTGGTTGCGAAAAAAAGTATTCAAAGCATATCCTTATGCAATTTTAGCAGCAAAAAGAGTAGATAGTGTTAATGTGCGTTTAGAAAGAATAGATTCTAAAAGAAAAAAGCGTGAATATGTAAAACGTGTTCAAAAATACCTAGAAGAAGAATTAACAGCGCCATTAAAAAAACTAACAAGAACAGAAGGAAGAATTTTATTGAAGTTAATTCATCGCCAAACAGGAAAAACAGCTTTTGATAATGTGAAAGAAATACGAAGTGGATGGAAGGCTTTTTGGTATAACACTACAGCAAATATGTTTAAGTTGTCATTGAAATCCGAATACCAACCAGAAACCGAAAATGAAGATTATTTGGTTGAAGATATTCTTCAACGAGCCTATATAGATGAAAAGTTAGAGTACCAATATCCAAAACTACAAAAAGACTACATGGTTATTGTGTCAAAGAGTAGGGGCTATGTAGATGTTTCGGAGTACAAGGCTATGTTTTCGAAGCTGCAAAAGAAGCGAGATCGCAAGAAAAAGAAGAAGTAGTTGTTGGTAACTTAAGCAGAGATGTTACATCACCCCTAATTTTTAGAGTTTTTAAGTAGGCTTACAAAGTTAATAAATGAAGGAAGAGTCCTTAAAAAGGGAGATTTATTAAAGAGATCCAAGCTCAAAACCAAAAAACTTCCGAACGTAAAGCATTAATTTTTAAAGTATTAAAAAAGGCTTGTAAAAAAAGGCAAAAAAAGTGCTTGTTATAAGGAAAAAGGTATCTATATTTGCATCCGCAAACGGAAAAGCGGTAAGCTTAAGAAGTTAGTAATAGTTCATTAAAATAGGGAGTAAGATACGTAAAGAAAAGGTTAAAAAATATTATAATTTTTTCTTGTTTTATTAAAGTTAAACGTAGTATCTTTGCAGTCCGATTTTAACGGGAAGAGTTCATTAAAATAGTGCAGTAAACAAACAAAAAAAACTTCAAAAAAGTTTTTGTCAGAATAAAAAGAGTTTGTATGTTTGCACCCGCTTTAAGAGAGCGGTTACGATCAGAGAGATTTTGGAAAGCGATAAGCTACTAGTTCGAGTCTAGTGTTTCTACAAGAAGGTTGAGTTAAAGAGATGAGTTTAAGGCTTGTTATTGGCGACTCGCCACGTTCATTGAAAATATTGAAATTGACAGCGTAATTAAAAGAGTAGAATTACCACGGATAATCTAA
>NZ_CP195160.1:0-575000 GCF_051200845.1 Tenacibaculum sp. A30 | reverse complement strand
AAGAGAACTGGAATCGTTTGGAAAGACGAACCGAAGAGAGTGATAGTCTCGTACAGGTAATCGAAGAGGATATAGCAGTACCCTGAGTAGTGCGGGACACGTGTAATCCTGTATGAATCCACCGGGACCATCCGGTAAGGCTAAATACTCCTGAAAGACCGATAGTGAACTAGTACCGTGAGGGAAAGGTGAAAAGAACCCTAAGTAAGGGAGTGAAAGAGAACCTGAAACCGTACGCCTACAAGCGGTCGAAGCACATTAACTGTGTGACGGCGTGCCTTTTGCATAATGAGCCTACGAGTTACTGTTACTAGCAAGGTTAAGATTTTAAGGATCGGAGCCGAAGCGAAAGCGAGTCTGAATAGGGCGCGATTAGTTAGTAGTAGTAGACGCGAAACCGAGTGATCTACCCATGGGCAGGTTGAAGCTGTGGTAACACACAGTGGAGGACCGAACCAGTTGACGTTGAAAAGTCTTTGGATGACCTGTGGGTAGGGGTGAAAGGCCAATCAAACTCGGAAATAGCTCGTACTCCCCGAAATGCATTTAGGTGCAGCGTTGAATAAAAGTTTTATAGAGGTAGAGCTACTGATTGGATGCGGGGGCTTCACCGCCTACCAATTCCTGACAAACTCCGAATGCTATAAAATGTTTTTCAGCAGTGAGGGCATGGGTGCTAAGGTCCATGTCCGAGAGGGAAAGAACCCAGACCATCAGCTAAGGTCCCCAAATATATGTTAAGTTGAAAAAACGAGGTTTGACTGCCCAGACAGCTAGGATGTTGGCTTGGAAGCAGCCATTCATTTAAAGAGTGCGTAACAGCTCACTAGTCGAGCGGTCGAGCATGGATAATAATCGGGCATAAACATATTACCGAAGCTATGGACTTTTAAAAGTGGTAGGGGAGCATTCTATATGTGCTGAAGGTGTGCTGTGAGGCATGCTGGAACGTATAGAAAAGAAAATGTAGGCATAAGTAACGATAAAGGGGGCGAGAAACCCCCTCACCGAAAGACTAAGGTTTCCTCAGCGATGCTAATCAGCTGAGGGTTAGTCGGGACCTAAGGCGAATCCGAAGGGAGTAGTCGATGGACAACAGGTTAATATTCCTGTACTTCTTATAACTGCGATGGGGTGACGGAGTAGTGAAAGCACCGCGAACTGACGGAATAGTTCGTTGAAACATTTAGGTATTAGACTGGTAGGCAAATCCGCCGGTTTAGCTGAAGTGTGATAGTACCACAAGTCTTCGGATGCGTGGATAGTGTGCCTAAAAACTTCCAAGAAAAACCTCTAAGCTTCAGGTTATAAGAACCCGTACCGTAAACCGACACAGGTAGTTGGGATGAGAATTCTAAGGTGCTCGAGAGATTCATGGCTAAGGAACTAGGCAAAATAGACTCGTAACTTCGGGAGAAGAGTCGCCAACAGCAATGTTGGCCGCAGTGAAAAGATCCAGGCGACTGTTTATCAAAAACACAGGGCTTTGCTAAATTGAAAGATGATGTATAAGGCCTGACACCTGCCCGGTGCTGGAAGGTTAAGTGGAGTTGTTAGCTTCGGCGAAGCAATCAAATGAAGCCCCAGTAAACGGCGGCCGTAACTATAACGGTCCTAAGGTAGCGAAATTCCTTGTCGGGTAAGTTCCGACCTGCACGAATGGTGCAACGATCTGGATACTGTCTCAGCCATGAGCTCGGTGAAATTGTAGTATCGGTGAAGATGCCGATTACCCGCAGCGGGACGAAAAGACCCCGTGAACCTTTACTATAGCTTCGTATTGACTTTGGATAAGTAATGTGTAGGATAGGTGGGAGACTTTGAAGCAGCGTCGCTAGGCGTTGTGGAGTCATCCTTGAAATACCACCCTTTGCTTATCTAGAGCCTAACTCAGCAATGAGAACAGTGCGTGGTGGGTAGTTTGACTGGGGTGGTCGCCTCCAAAAGAGTAACGGAGGCTTCTAAAGGTTCCCTCAGCACGCTTGGTAACCGTGCGTAGAGTGCAATGGCATAAGGGAGCTTGACTGAGAGACATACAGGTCGATCAGGTACGAAAGTAGAGCATAGTGATCCGGTGGTTCCGCATGGAAGGGCCATCGCTCAAAGGATAAAAGGTACTCCGGGGATAACAGGCTGATCTCCCCCAAGAGCTCACATCGACGGGGGGGTTTGGCACCTCGATGTCGGCTCGTCACATCCTGGGGCTGGAGAAGGTCCCAAGGGTTGGGCTGTTCGCCCATTAAAGTGGCACGCGAGCTGGGTTCAGAACGTCGTGAGACAGTTCGGTCTCTATCTGCTGTGGGCGTTAGAAATTTGAGTGGATCTGACTTTAGTACGAGAGGACCGAGTTGGACTGACCTCTAGTGTATCTGTTGTCTCGCCAGGGGCACTGCAGAGTAGCTACGTCGGGAAGGGATAAGCGCTGAAAGCATATAAGCGCGAAACCCACCACAAGATGAGATTTCTTTAAAGGGTCGTGGAAGATCACCACGTTGATAGGCTATAAGTGTAAGTGCAGTAATGTATGTAGCTGAGTAGTACTAATAACCCATAGGCTTATGTACAAGCCCCCTCTAGCTCCCCCGAAGGGGGAGGATAACTAGAGGGGCGCAGAACTCTTTGAAAGATTTATGATATGATTTTACTAATATGTTAACTTATTTGCAGCGAAGCTGCGCTATAAGCCAAAAGCTAAGAGCTACAGGCTAATAGCAACGATTTAAGGTGATTATCGCAATGGGGCTCACCTCTTACCATTCCGAACAGAGAAGTTAAGCCCATTAGCGCCGATGGTACTGCCACTGGTGGGAGAGTAGGTCGTTGCCTTTCTTTAACAAACCTCAATCTTTTACTAGATTGAGGTTTTTTTTTGCACTTTTTTTTAGAATATCATAGCATATCCGTAATAGAGAATTCTATTAAAGGTAACTTTAGAATAGCTATGAAAGAAAACCCTAGAAAAACCTATAAAATATGCTTTTGTTTTACTTAAAAATAAGCCTATGTATGATTTTTGTCATTCATTTAACTTAATTATATATGGATCTTTGTATTTTAAAACTAAAAATTCATGGCAAATAAATTGAGTATGGTTACTGTTGAAGAAGCGGTAGCATCTGTACAATCAAATAATAAAATCTTTTTTCAAGGAGCAGCAATGACTCCTAATTTATTAATAGATAGTTTATGTAATCGCTATCAAGAGCTATCAAATGTAGAAATAATTCAAATCCATACGCATGGTAATGCTAAATATTTAGAAGAGCCTTATAGTAAGTCTTTTAAGCTTATAAGTTGTTTTGTAGGCGATAATGTTAGGAAAGGAGTAAATACGAATAATGGAGATTATATTCCTATCTTTTTAAGCGAAATTCACTGGTTATTCCGTCGTAATATTTACGAGTTAGATGTAGCTTTTATTCAGGTTTCTCCGCCAGATAAGCACGGTTATTGCTCGTTAGGTACATCAGTTGATATTACATTACCTGCTATTCAAACTGCTAAAAAAGTGATTGCTTTGGTAAATCCGAATGTACCTAGAACTCATGGAGACGGAATTATTCATGTAAGTAATATCGATTATGCTGTTGAAGTAAATACACCAATACACGAATCTGTTTCAGGAACTCCTTCTGAAATAGAAACTAAAATAGGAAAAAATGTAGCAGGATTGATTGAAGATGGAGCTACATTACAAATGGGAATTGGAAATATACCAAATGCAGTATTGCATAACTTAACCAATCATCAACGTTTAGGAATTCACACCGAAATGTTTTCTGATGGAGTATTACCATTAATAGAAAGAGGTGTAATTACTGGTGAAGAAAAAGAAATTAAAACAGGAAAGATAGTAACTTGTTTTGCTGTAGGTTCACAAAAATTATACGATTTTATAGACGATAATCCTTTAGTACACTTTAAAGAAGCAGGTTATACAAATGATACTTCTATTATTAAGAGAAATCCGAAAGTAACCGCAATAAACAGTGCTATTGAAATTGATTTAACAGGACAAGTTTGTGCCGATACAATTGGGCAATACCAATATTCTGGAGTTGGTGGTCAAATGGATTTTATTAGAGGAGCTTCTTTATCAAAAGGAGGAAAGGCTATTATAGCAATGCCTTCTATTACTACCAAAGGAGTTTCTAAAATTACCCCATTTTTAAAAGAAGGAGCAAGTGTAACTACTACAAGAGCGCATGTGCATTATGTTGCTACAGAATACGGAGTTGTTAACTTGTTTGGAAAAAGTTTAAAAGAAAGAGCAAAAGCACTAATTTCTATAGCGCATCCTAATTTTAGAGAGGAGTTAGAAAGGGAAGCTTTTAACCGATTTAAAAAACTATAAAGAAAAGGGAGGGGAGTATCTAAGTACTCCCTTTTTTATTAAAAAGACCTTCTTTTTAGAAGTTTTTATCTTTTTTAAAACCGTCTTGTTAATAGGAACAAAGATGATTTAAATCATATTTTTCTTATACCCTCAATGTTATTTTTGTTACTGCTAAAAATAAAAATAGATGGACATTATAGAGGAAATTCAAAGACTAAAAAAGGAGAAAAATGCTGTGATATTGGCGCATTATTATCAAGAGCCGGCGATACAAGAAATAGCAGATTATGTAGGAGATAGTTTAGGTTTATCGCAAAAAGCAGCGGAAACAGATGCTAGTATTATTGTTTTTGCAGGTGTTCATTTTATGGCAGAAACTGCTAAGATTTTAAATCCGACTAAAAAAGTGCTTTTACCAGATTTAAATGCAGGTTGTTCTTTAGCAGAATCTTGTCCGCCAGAAGCATTTGAAGCATTTATAAAAGCACATCCAAACCATACGGTAGTAACTTATGTTAATTGTAGTGCAGAAGTAAAAGCGTTAACCGATATCGTTTGTACTTCCTCAAATGCCTTAAAAATAGTGGAATCTATTCCTGAAGAAACCCCAATTATTTTTGCTCCAGATAGAAATTTAGGAAAGTATATCATGCAAAAAACAGGTAGAGATATGGTACTTTGGGATGGAAGCTGTGTGGTGCATGAAGCATTTTCGATAGAAAAATTAATTCAATTGCATAAAAAGTATCCAGATTATAAAATTATCGCACATCCAGAATCTGAAGAACATATTTTAAAAACAGCGACTTATATTGGTTCTACAGCAGGAATGATTAATTACGTTAAAGAACATGCAGATGAAAAATTTATAGTAGCTACCGAAGCAGGAATTCTACATAAAATGCAACAAGAAGTTCCAAATACCGAATTGATTCCAGCTCCTGCTAAAGAAGATAATACTTGTGCTTGTAGCGAATGTGCGTATATGAAAGTAAATACGATACAGAAGTTATATAATTGTTTGTTAAATGAAACTCCGCAAATTGAAGTACCAGAAAATACACGTAAAAGAGCTTTAATTCCTATTGAACGAATGTTAGAACTTTCTAATTAAAATGATTACTACGGATTATTTAGTTATCGGATCAGGAGTAGCTGGTTTAACTTTTGCAATTAAAATTGCTGAACATTTTCCCCATAAAAAGGTACTTATTGTAACTAAAGGAGAAAAAGAAGAATCTAATACCAAGTATGCACAAGGAGGTGTTGCTGTGGTGATTGATAATTGTGAAGATTCTTTTCAAAAACACATTCAAGATACGTTAATTGCAGGAGATGGCCTTTGTGATAAATCCGTTGTAAAAATGGTGGTAAAAGAAGGACCTAAACGATTGCAAGAATTGGTGGATTGGGGAGCAAACTTCGATACCAATTCCAACGGAAATTATGATTTAGGAAAAGAAGGAGGTCATTCAGAATATAGAGTAGTACATCACAAAGATATTACTGGGTACGAGATAACAAAAACATTACTAAAACGTATACATCAGCTAGAAAATATAACGATATTATCGCATCATTTTGTTATCGATTTAATTACTCAACATCATGTAAAAGTAGTTCAAGAGAAAGAATTAACATGTTATGGAGCCTATGTGTTGAATGAAAATGACAATACAATCAATACAATACAAGCAAAGTACACGTTATTGGCTTCTGGAGGTATAGGTAAGGTTTACGGACATACGACGAACCCCGCAATTGCTACAGGAGACGGAATTGCCATGGCATACAGAGCGAAAGCGCGTATAAGAGATATGGAGTTTATACAGTTTCATCCAACAGCATTGTATAACGAAGAAGGAGCCTCTTTATTCCTAATTTCTGAAGCAGTTAGAGGTTTTGGAGCTTATCTTCGAAATAAACAAGGAGATAGGTTTATGTTTACTTATGATGAAAGAGCAGAATTAGCATCTCGAGACATTGTATCGCAAAGTATTGATAAGGAACTAAAAATATATGGAGAACCCCATGTGTATTTAGATTGCACGCATCTAGATATTACAGAGTTTAAAAAGCATTTCCCTAATATTTATCAAAAATGTAAAGATTTACAAATTGACATTAGTAAAGATTGGATTCCTGTAGTACCAGCATCACATTATGTGTGTGGTGGAATTGAGGTTGATACCTACGGAAGAACAAGTGTCAATAATTTGTTTTCTTGTGGCGAATGTTCAAGAACAGGGTTACATGGTGCTAATAGGTTGGCTTCTAATTCTCTTTTAGAAGCGTTGGTGTATTCACATAACATTTTTAACTACTTAACAAGTAATTCAACGGTATTTTATGAAGTAAAAATTCCAGAGTGGATTGATAGTGGAACAGAGGTGCCGAATAGCGATGTATTGATACAGCATAATTTAGAAAAGTTGCAATCACTTATGAGAAATTATGTAGGTATAGCTCGTAGTAATAATGAATTGAAAGAAGCCAAAACAAAGCTTAATAGTATATACCAAGAAGTAGAAGAGTTATATAAAATTTCGAAGGTAAACACAGCGCTTTGTGAATTACGGAATATGATAAATGTAGCGCATTTAATTATTAATCAATCTTTAGAGCGAAAAGAAAATAAAGGAGGTTATTTTAATATTGATAATGAGCACAACAATATTTTAGTTACTAGTAATAACTAACGTCTAGATAAATAAAATATTTAAAAAAAACAGCGTACTAAAACTTATATGTTTTGTTACGCTGTTTTCTATTGTAACATCTATTATGAAATACTCTTTTCCAGTAAAATAGCTTTAGGATGTAAAATATTATTTTCTAGATGTATATGTTTGTATAAATCTTGTTCAAATTCTTCTAACTTGGCATATAACGCTTTAAAAGTATTACAAGCTTCTTTTGGAGGAGTGTAATTATTAGACAGCCTTGTTATTTCTTTAAAAATATTTCCAGCACTTTCATGCTCGTGTTCCATCATTAGTATAGGGTTGATAACAGTTCCAAAAGAAAGTGTTGTATTTTCCTTTCCTTGTTTTTCTGCTTTTACTAATTGTTTTATAAAAGGAAATAAGACCTGTTCTTCTTTTTGCATATGCGATAAAAGCTCATTAGCAGCCTTATGAAACAGCTGATTTATTTCTACTACTTCAACATAATGATGTCCGTGTACTTTAGCAACTTTATTAGCGTATTGTGAAATGATAGGAAGACTTTCTCTAATATATGTATGATGAACATTTTCAATATAAATCATTAAAAAATTCAATTCCCATTTATCATAATCTTCAATAAGATCTTTTACAACGTCTACTTCAGCAAGCTCTTTTTCAAGAGTTACTTGATCTACATTATTTTTTGTGCAGGCTTTTTCAATTGTTATACCACCTCCACAGCAAAAATCAATTCCGTGTTTCTTAAAAATATGTGCTGTTTTTATATTTTCAGTCACATAATCAGCCACTGTTTTGTTACTAGATATTACCATGATTTTTAGTTTTTAGATGTAAATAAAGTTGGTTTAATAGTTACCATAACCCAAGCCCAGTTATTCGTATTGTTATCTGAGTTTGCTTTTAAAACTTCCAATCCTTCAGAAGGAAATAAGTGAGAGTATCCAGCTTTAAAGCCAATATCTTTTGTAAAAGTATAGTTATATACAAGATCTATTTCTGTACCTAATTGATTAGAAACAGAGTTGCTAATATCTGCAGCTGCAGAAAAATTATGAACAAAAGCTGTTAATCCAGATTTAGAATTTAATGTAAAGTTAGCTTTGGCATATAGGTCTAGTAAACCAACACTGTTTATATGATTTCCTACGTAGAAATAATCCATAAAACCATTAAACTTATGATTTGTTCCATAAAAAGGAGTAAAAGCGTTGTTTTCATCAGTAGGAGTGTTGTAATCGTTCCCACTTTGCAATTCAACACCTAAACCAACTTTTGTTTTGTCAGAAGCCTTAAACATAGCTTCTAAACCAAGTAAGTAAGCACTTAATTCTCTATCCAAAGCATCATTTCCTAATTGATAATACAAGTTGGTAGCAATATTGAACTTATCTTTTTTAAAGGTTAAATGTGTTCCTAGGGTTTGACTATACTTAAGTCCGTTAGGAGATTGCATTCCGTTGTTTAAAAACAGAAAACTACCAGAAAAGTCACTCCAGTCTTTATGCAACCATGCATATTGCATTGCTTTATAAGTATTTGGTGTAGTTAAATCTGTACCTGTTAAATTTTCACTAGATTGATTGAAAGCCAAACCAATATCAAGCTTAAAATCATTTTTTGCATACTTCAACATTGCCATATCGTGGCTACGACCTTGTTGAGCCCAGTTGACATTACCAAAAATTCTGCTATCGTCATAAATTACTTCTTGACGACCTAGTTTTACAGAAAAATTAGCATCTAATAATAGTTCCCCCCAAGCTTGGTGTACACTTAAACCATTATTATCAGCAGTATTTAGTTGCGGAACATCTCCCCAAACTCTTACATCTTGAAAACTAAGATAAAAGTTTAGTTTTTCAGTTTTATAAGTAGTATTAAGTCGAGTTCTTTGAGAAACAAAAAGAGCAGGATTAGCATTATCGGGAAATAAAGTTTTAAATCCATGTCTATATTCAGCACGAGGGCGTAGTTCTGCATCAATTGTTAATTGAGCAAATGTTGTAGAAGTAGCAAAAAAGAGGAATGCTATTAGTATTTTTAGTGTTTTCATGATTTTTTAAATTACCATTACCCCAAATTTCTAGATAAATGCTAGGATAAAACATGATAAAAATCAGGTAGATGTAAAAAAGGATAAAAACATCCTTTATAAATAATAGAAATTAAAATGAGTATAGTTAATAATGAATCATAGATTTGTAAGTAGTAATAAAAAGAAGCTACTAATAAGATAATAATAGAATTTTTAGGAATGAGCGATAAAATATTAACTTGGAAAGATATTATTTACTTTGCTGTAAACGGAAATCCAACACCTGATAGCAGAGTAGAAAAAACTCCTGAAGAATGGGCAGCAATACTAACTCCTGAACAATTTAGAATAACAAGAGAAAAAGGAACAGAGCGACCAAATTCCGGAGCTTTATGTAGTGTGTACGATGCAGGTAAGTATAAATGTGTATGTTGTGGTACTCCTTTGTTTGATTCAACGATTAAATTTAGTTCAGGTACTGGTTGGCCTAGTTTTACACAACCCATTAAAGAAAATGTCATTCAATATGAAAAAGACACTACTTTTGGTATGGTGCGAGTAGAAGTGATGTGCAATACTTGCGATGCGCATTTAGGTCATGTTTTTCCTGATGGACCAGAACCAAGTGGCTTACGTTATTGTATCAACTCTGCATCAATGATATTAGATACCGAATAAATATGGAAGTATTAACTGTTGGAGGTGGTTGTTTTTGGTGTGTTGAAGCCATTTTTAACCAAATAAAAGGTGTAGAGAAAGTAGTTTCTGGTTATATGGGAGGAACTGTTCCAGGTACACCAACCTATAGAGAAGTATGTTCTGGATTAACAGGACATGCAGAAGTAATTCAAGTAACGTATAATCCTGAGATTATAAGTTATGAAGAGCTATTGGTGATTTTTATGACGAGTCACGATCCTACAACTTTAAATAGACAAGGAGCCGATGTAGGAACTCAATATCGTTCGGTTATTTTTTATCATTCTGATGAACAACGAGCAATAGCAGAACAAGTAATTAAGGAGTTAAAACCTTATTTTGAAAGTACTATTGTTACAGAAGTTAGTCCAGCTACTACATTTCATGCTGCGGAAGAATATCACCAAAATTATTACGAAAACAACAAAGAACAGATGTATTGTGCAGCAGTGATTTCTCCTAAGTTGGCTAAACTGAGAAAACTGCATGCAAGCAAATTAAAAGAATAATAAAACGTGTTGAAATTCAATATACAAAATACCTTTACAAACGAATTACCTTCGGATCCAATTCAAGAAAATACAAGAAGACAGGTAACAGGAGCTTGTTTTTCGTATGTAACACCTAAAAAAACTTCCAACCCTAAAGTTTTACATGTTTCTGATGAAATGGCAAAAGAATTAGGGCTTTCAGCAGAGGAAATAACTTCCGAAGAGTTTAAAAATGTATTTACAGGTAATAAAGTGTATCCGAATACAGAACCATATGCAATGTGTTATGGAGGACACCAGTTTGGGCATTGGGCAGGTCAGTTAGGAGATGGAAGGGCTATTAATTTGTTTGAGACAGTTCATAAAAATAAAAACTGGGCATTACAATTAAAAGGAGCTGGAGAAACACCGTATTCACGTACGGCAGATGGATTGGCGGTATTGCGATCTTCTATTCGTGAGTATTTGTGTAGCGAAGCCATGCATCATTTAGGTGTACCTACTACAAGAGCTTTGTCGTTGGCATTGTCGGGAGATCAGGTGTTAAGAGATGTGATGTACAACGGAAATGCAGCCTACGAAAAAGGAGCTATTGTATGTAGAACCGCCGAATCTTTTTTGCGCTTTGGAAACTATCAAATTTTAGCAGCTAGAGGAGATGTGAAAACCTTGAAAACACTGGTAGATTATACGATTACTCATCGTTTTTCTCATTTAGGAAAACCTTCCAAAGAAACGTATATTTCTTTTTTTAAAGAAGTTGCAGATCGCAGTTTAGAAATGGTGATTCATTGGCAGCGCGTTGGATTTGTACATGGAGTAATGAATACTGATAACATGTCGATTCTTGGGTTAACTATTGATTATGGTCCTTACGGATGGTTAGAAGGTTATGACCATGGGTGGACGCCAAATACCACCGATAATACCCACAAACGTTATCGATATGGTTCGCAACCAGAAATAGTTTTATGGAATTTATACCAGCTAGCAAATGCCTTGTATCTTCTAATTGAAGAAGCTAAACCTTTAGAGGCTGTTTTGGAATATTATCAAGAGAAATTTCCTGAAAAGTATATGCAAATGATGCGAGATAAATTAGGGCTTTTTTCTTCAAATGAATCAGATGGAAAATTAGTTTCAGATCTTGAAGAAGTACTTCAAAAAACAGAAACGGATATGACTATTTTTTTCCGATTATTGGCAGAAATTTCAAAAGAAGATACAGTTGAAAATGCCATCAAAAAAATAGAAAAAGCATTTTATACACCATCAGAAATTGTTGATGAAGTTAAATTATTTTGGGAAACTTGGTTTCAAAATTACTTGGATAGATTGCAAAGTGAAACTGTTTCAAATGAGGAGAAGGTGACTAAAATGAATGCTGTAAATCCGAAATATGTACTTCGAAATTATATGGCTCAACTAGCAATAGATGATGCTGATAAAGGAAATTATTCGCTGTTAAATGAGTTATATTTGCTCCTTAAAAATCCCTACGATGAGCAAGCAGAAAACGAAAAATGGTTTGCAAAACGACCAGAATGGGCTCGAAATAAAGTAGGATGCTCCATGTTATCTTGTAGTTCTTAAGATAAAACAGGTGTTAAACAAATTATTTAAGTTATTGTTTTTAAGTTGCTGGTTTTGAGTGTTTTTATTTTTTGTTTTAAAAATAATTCAAAAAGATTTTTTCAATAAAATTCAAAATAAATTTGGAAAATCCATTTTTATAATTAAATATTTGTGCTCGTAAAAGTTCAAACACTTATTGACGATGTTATCAAGAAAGGTGGAGGGATTAGACCCTATGAAGCCTTAGCAACCCTTTATGAAAATAAAGAAGGTGCTAAATTCTACCAGAGTGCAAAACTCGAGGATAGATAACCCAAAGAAGTTTCTTTAATAACTACAAGAAGCTCCTTATAATTTCTTAATAACATTTTTCTAGTAAGCAACATCTAACAAAGATGTGTTTTGGCTTTTGGTTTAATTTTTTATTAACTCAAAAAACAAGAAAAATGAGTACACAAAAATTCGCAACAAATGCGTTGCATTCAGGTCACGATGTAACACAAACAAGTGGAACGCGAGCAGTTCCAATTTATCAAACTACGTCGTATGTTTTTAACGATGCAGAACATGCAGCAAATTTATTTTCGTTAAAGGAACTCGGGTTTATTTATACCCGATTAAACAACCCAACCAATCAAATTTTACAAGATCGTTTAGCTGCTATTGAAGGTGGTATTGGCGCTGTAGTTTTTGCTTCGGGTACGGCAGCAATTTCAACAGGATTATTAACCTTGTTAAAAGCAGGAGATCATATTGTAGCTTCGAGTAGTTTGTACGGCGGAACCTACAATTTATTAAATGTTACTCTCCCAAGATTAGGAATTACCACAACCTTTGTAGATGCTTCAAACCCTGATAATTTTGAAGGAGCAGTACAAGAGAATACCAGGGCTTTCTTCGTAGAATCTTTAGGGAATCCGAAGTTAGATGTATTGGATTTAAAAGCGATTTCTGCTCACGCTGAAAAAGCAGAAGTTCCTTTTATTGTAGATAATACCGTAGCAACTCCAGCTTTGTTAAATCCGATTGAACACGGAGCGAATATTGTAATTCACTCATTAACAAAATATATTGGCGGACAAGGAAATTCGTTAGGTGGAGCCATTATTGATGCAGGAACTTTTAACTGGGCAAATGGAAAGTTTCCTGAGTTTACAGAGCCTTCAGCAGGATATCACGGATTGGTATACCACGAAGCTTTAGGAGTAGCATCGTACACGTTTAAATTAATTTTAGAAGGATTACGTGATTTTGGTGGCGCTTTAAGTCCTACAAATGCTTTTAATATTATCCAAGGATTGGAAACCTTAGACGTGCGAATTAAAAAGCATAGTGAAAGTGCTTTGGAATTAGCGAAATGGTTACAAGAGCAAGAAGAAGTTGCTTGGGTAAATTATCCAGGACTGGAAGGAAACCAATACAAAGCTTTAGCAGATGAATACTTACCAAAAGGTCAAAGTGGATTGGTAACTTTTGGTGTTAAAGGAGGTTACGAAGCCGCTAAAACGATTGCCGATAACACAAAATTGTTCTTATTACTAGCAAATATTGGAGATACTAAATCCTTAATTATTCATCCAGCGAGTACTACACACCAACAATTAAGTGATGAAGCACAAGGAAATGCAGGAGTAACAAAAGACTTAATCCGTTTATCGGTTGGTTTGGAAAATATTGAAGATTTAAAAACCGATTTACAAGAAGCATTTGCTAAAATTTCTAAAGAAATATTGGCTTAAAACACCCCGCGTTAGGGATTGAAGTGGAAATCCTTTTTGTGTTGTCATTCTGAGCTTGTCGAAGAAAGCAATATAAAAAGATTGAAACGGAAAGCCCGACCCTTTAGGGTAACGCCCAAAAATATCGGTAATGAAAAGCGATTTACAACACATACATATTCTTAGTTATACCACCACAAGCGGTACACAATTCGATACAATTCCGTTGAGCTATCAAGTTTTCGGAAAAGCATTAGGTACCGCTCCTGTGGTATTGATTAACCATGCACTTACAGGAAATAGCAATGTTGCTGGAGCCGAAGGTTGGTGGCAAGATTTAATAGGAGAAAACAAGGTTATTAATACTAATGAGTATACCATTTTGTGCTTTAACATACCGGGAAATGGGTATGACGATTTTTTAATTGATAACTATAAAAGTTTTGAAGCACGCGATATTGCCAACATCTTTTTACAAGGACTACAACAGTTGCAAATTGAAAAGCTATTTGCATTGATAGGAGGTTCTTTAGGAGGTGGGATTGCGTGGGAAATGGCCGTGATGAATCCGAAAATTACCGAGCATTTTATTCCAGTAGCGACTGATTGGAAATCGACCGATTGGTTGATAGCGAATTGTCAAATACAAGAACAATTTTTAACCAATT
This sequence comes from Tenacibaculum sp. A30, assembly GCF_051200845.1. Lineage (NCBI taxonomy): Bacteria > Pseudomonadati > Bacteroidota > Flavobacteriia > Flavobacteriales > Flavobacteriaceae > Tenacibaculum > Tenacibaculum sp. A30. The sequence goes on along the minus strand of NZ_CP195160.1, from coordinate 560,788 downwards.
CTAGCAATCCGGTACACGATGCACGTATGCATGCCATGTTGTGTTACAGAACACCAGAATCGTTTAAAAAACGTTTTCAGCGTTCAAAAAATGAAGAATCCACGCTTTTTAATGTAGAAAGTTGGTTGTTACACCATGGAAAAAAGTTACAAGAGCGCTACCAATTAGCTTCTTACAAATTGATGAATCAGTTATTAAAAACCATCGATGTAACCAAGGGAAGAGAAGGGTTGGATGTATTAGAAACCATCGAAGCAGACATCCATATTGTTGGCGTAGATTCCGATTTGTTTTTTACTGCGGAAGAAAACAGAGAAACACACAAACAACTGGCATCATCTCATGCGAATGTAACCTATAATGAGATTAATTCAGATCATGGGCATGATGCTTTTTTAATAGAGTATAAGCAATTAGAAAAAATTATTGAACCGATATTCAATCAAAAATCAACAAATAAGAGAATGAAAATTTTAAAGTTTGGCGGAAAATCTTTGTCGAATGAAGGAATACAAAATGTAGTATCTATCATAGAACAGAAAATTAATGAAGGAGAAAAAATAGCTGTAGTAGTATCTGCAAGAGGAAATGCTACGGATGAGTTGGAAGATCTGTTAGAAAAAGCCGCTAAAAATGAAACTTTTAAAGAACAATTAGAGGCGTTTCGATTTGAGCAAACCAAATTAACTCCGTTGGTAGATTTTTCTACGGAATTTAATCGCTTAGAAAAGTTGTTTGAAGGAGTGAGCTTGTTAGGTGATTATAGTCAAAAAATAAAGGATGAAGTACTAGCACAAGGTGAGTTATTGTCTATAAAAACGGTAACCGACTTGTTGCAGCAAAAAGGAATTAAAGCGCATGCAACGGATTCAAGAGCGTTGTTAAAAACAGATGAGATAGTTGGAAAAGGGCAATCGATTGTTGAAGTTTCTAAAGAAAATGTGTTAAATCACTTTAAGCAACACAACGGAACAACAGTGAATGTAGTAGCAGGATTTATAGCGTCGAATTTAAAAAATGAAACTACTACTTTAGGTAGAAACGGAAGTAATTATACAGCTTCGTTGTTAGCAAACTATTTAGATGCTGAAGAGTTGCAAAACTACACACATGTAGATGGAATTTTTACTGCAAACCCTGATTTGGTTGCTGATGCTAAGAAAATAGAAGTATTATCATATTCTGAAGCGAATGAATTGGCAAACTTCGGAGCGAACATTTTACATGCTAAAACCATTATTCCGTTGTTAGAGAAGAACATCAATCTTCGAATTTTAAATACCTTCAATCCTAACGATAATGGGACATTGATTACAGCAAAATCAACTTTAAAAGGTATTAAATCTTTATCGGTTTTAGACAAGGTTGCTTTGATCAATTTTGAAGGAAGAGGTTTGTTAGGAAAAGTAGGAGTAGATGCACGTATTTTTAAGGCGTTAAGCAATCACGGAATTAGTGTAAGTATCATTTCACAAGGTTCATCAGAAAGAGGTATTGGTTTGGTGGTAGATAAATCGAATGCAATTGCAGCAGTAAAAGCTTTAGAGCAAGAGTTTGAAAACGATATACAAACAAAAGATGTAAACCAGATTTCGATTCAAGATGAAGTATCGGTAATTTCAATAATTGGTCAAGATTTAAGCGAGTTTCATCACCCGTACAATGCGTTGATTAAGAATCAAATAGTTCCGTTATTGTTTAACAATACCATTACAGGTAAAAATGTGAGTTTGGTAGTGAAGAAAGAGCAATTACACAAGGCGTTGAACGTGATTCACGGTCAAGTATTTGGGGTTGCTAAAAAGATAAACATTGCTGTTTTTGGTAAAGGATTAGTTGGCGGAACTTTGATTGAGCAAATTCTAGAGAACTCAAAATCAATTTTAGAAAGACGTAAAATACACCTGAATATTTTTGCCATTGCCAACTCTAAAAAAGTGTTGTTGACTAAAAACGGAGCTGATATAAATTGGTCAAACGAGCTTGAAAAAGCAGTAGGAGATGAGCATACAGTTGATAGTGTAATTGACTATGCAAAAGAACATCATTTAGAAAATTTAATCGCAATAGATAATACGGCGAGTTTAGATTTTATTGAGAATTACATTCCGTTAGTCAATGCTGGATTCGATTTAGTTTCTTCTAACAAAATAGCCAATACAGTTTCGTACGATTTTTATAAAGAGTTACGAAAAACCTTAGATAAAAATAAGAAGAGTTACCTGTATGAAACCAATGTAGGTGCAGGGTTACCGTTGATAGATACGATTAAACTATTACACGATTCAGGAGAGAATATAACCAGAATTCGAGGAGTATTCTCAGGGTCTTTAAGTTATTTGTTTAATAAGTATTCTGCGGAAGACGTACCGTTTTCAAGGGTGTTACAAGAAGCCATTGATAAAGGATTTACAGAACCAGATCCTCGTGAAGATTTATGTGGAAATGACGTCGCTAGAAAACTATTGATTTTAGCTCGAGAATTGGATTTAGAAAATGAATTTGAAGATATTCAGATAGAAAATTTGATTCCAGAGGAGTATAGAGAAATATCTTCTGATGAGTTTTTAGGAAACTTAGAAAAACTAGACACTACGTTTCAACAACAAAAAGAAACACAAGAAGAGAAGCATGTACTGAGATACATTGGTGATTTACACGGAGATCTACAACAATCGAAAGGAGAATTGGATGTAAAATTAGTATCGGTACCAGAGAGTTCGCCTTTAGGAAGTTTAAAAGGGTCTGATGCAATTTTTGAAATTTATACAGAGTCATACGGAGCACAACCTATTGTCATTCAAGGAGCAGGAGCAGGATCAAAAGTTACTGCAAGAGGCGTATTTGGAGATATTTTACGATTAGCAAAGAATAATAACTAGATAGACTAGAGAATAAAGAAGTGAGAATAGAGAGAAAAAATAAGAGAGTCTCACTTCTTTGTTCTAACAGCGAAGCGGTCTAACATCTAAAAAAACAACATGAGTCAACATTTCGAAACCCAAGCCATACGAACGCAAACAGAGCGCACTCAATTTTCAGAACATTCAACACCCTTATACTTAACCTCAAGTTTTGTGTTTGATGATGCTGAAGATATGCGAGCATCGTTTGCCGAAGAAAAGGAGAAGAATTTATACAGTAGATTTTCAAATCCGAATACCACAGAATTCGTTAATAAAATGGTAGCAATGGAAGGAGCAGAGGCAGGATATGCTTTTGCAACAGGTATGGCTGCGGTGTTTTCAACGTTTGGGGCTTTGTTAAATGCAGGGGATCATATAGTTTCATGTCGTTCTGTTTTTGGGTCAACCCATAGTTTGTTTACCAAATATTTACCAAAGTGGAATATTGAAACGAGTTACTTTAAAATTAATGAAGTAGATAAAATTGAAAGCCTAATTCAGTCGAATACCAAAATATTATATGCAGAAACTCCAACCAATCCAGCAGTAGATATTTTAGATTTAGAGTTGTTGGGAAGTATTGCAAAGAAGCACAATTTATTGTTGGTAATTGATAATTGCTTTGCAACGCCTTATTTACAGAACCCAATCAAGTTTGGAGCAGATTTGGTCATTCATTCAGCAACGAAGTTAATAGACGGTCAAGGGCGTGTTTTAGGAGGAGTAACAGTAGGAAAAGAGGAATTAATCAGAGAGATTTATTTGTTTTCAAGAAACACTGGACCAGCAATGTCGCCATTCAATGCTTGGGTATTATCTAAGAGTTTAGAAACCTTATCGATACGAGTAGAAAAGCACTGTGAGAATGCGTTGAAGGTAGCACAGTTTTTAGAAGAACACCCAAAAGTAAATTTGGTAAAGTATCCATTTCTAAAATCACATCCACAGTATGAAATCGCAAAAAAACAAATGCGACTGGGAGGAAATATTGTCGCTTTTGAAGTAAAAGGAGGTATTGATGCTGGACGTAATTTTTTGAATAGCATAAAACTATGCTCATTATCAGCAAATTTAGGAGATACACGAACGATTGTAACGCATCCAGCATCAACAACGCATAGTAAGTTAAGTGAAGCAGACCGATTAGAAGTAGGAATTACTGATGGTTTAGTACGATGTTCGGTAGGATTAGAAAATGTAGAAGATGTAATTAACGATTTAAATCAAGCATTAAATAATTAGGAAGTAAAGTATATATTTGTAATATGCTTTCTAAGAAAACAAAATATGGAATTAAGGCGCTTACTTTTATTGCTAGGCAAGAAAAGGGCACTATGGTACAAATTGCGACCATTTCAGAAAATGAAAATATTTCGCACAAGTTTTTAGAAAGCATATTACTTACCTTACGAAAATCAGGAATTTTAGGAGCAAAAAAAGGAAAGGGTGGAGGCTATTATTTGCTTAAGCCATCCAACGAAATTAAAATGACTGAGGTTATTAGAACACTTGAAGGACCCATAGCAATGGTACCCTGTGTTAGTTTGAATTATTATGAAAAATGTGATGACTGCCCTGATGAGGAGGCATGCTCAGTACACAAATTAATGATTCAAGTAAGAGATAATACGCTACAAGTACTTCGTAATAACACACTTGCAGATTTAGTGTAGTATTAACAAATTGTAAAATTCAAATATTTTTTTGATTTCCCCTTGGAGAATTAAAAAGCATCTGTATATTTGTCGACTTAAAACCTAGTATTCCGATAGGGTAATGGTATTTTAAAAATGATTGTAGAACAAGTAGTAGAAAATAAAGCTAATTATAAAGAAGATAAGCTTTCTGAAAAACCAGTAAGAAGCATTATAAAGTCAATAAGTTGGAGAGTTGTTGGTACCGTAGATACAATATTAATATCATGGGTAATTACAGGACAAGTAAAAACAGCTTTTTCAATTGGAGCTGTAGAATTAGTAACAAAAATGCTATTGTATTTTTTTCACGAAAGAGTTTGGAACAGTATTAAATGGGGCAAAAAATGAGTATAGAAACAATGAATTTAGAAGCAGTAAATGCAGAGTTAAAAAACAAATCTCCAAAAGAGATTATTGTTTGGGCATTACTACAAGCAAATAAAGCCGTAGTAACTACAAACTTTCGTCCCTATGAAGGAGCCATTTTACACGCAGTAGCATCAGTAAAAAGTAGTATAGATGTTATTTGGTGTGATACAGGATATAATACACCACAGACCTATAAACATGCTGAAGAGTTAATTGAAAAACTACAGTTAAACATTCAGTTGTATGTTCCTAAACAAACGGTAGCACACAGAAATATCACTTTAGGGTTACCAACAGTTGATGATCCTAAACATGCGGTATTTACTGAGCAAGTGAAGTTAGAGCCTTTTAAAAGAGCGATGGAAGAACATAAGCCAGATGTTTGGTTTACGAACTTAAGAAAAGGACAAACAGCTTTTAGAGATAGTATTGATATTGTTTCAAGAAGTAAAGATGGAATATTAAAAGTGAGTCCGTTTTACCATTGGTCAGATGAGAAGTTAGATGCTTATTTAGAAGAGCATCAATTACCTAACGAGTTTAAGTACTTCGATCCCACAAAAGTAGAAAGTAACAGAGAATGTGGTTTACATATTTAAAGAACATGATTATGAATACAGAAACGATACAAGTAGGAGCTTTAGAAAGTGAAGCCATATATATATTAAGAGAAGTAGTCGCGCAATTTGAAAAACCGGTGTTATTGTTTTCGGGGGGCAAAGATAGCATAACACTGGTGCGACTTGCTCAAAAAGCATTTTATCCAGCAAAAATTCCATTCCCTTTATTACATATCGATACAGGACATAATTTTCCTGAAACGATTGAATTTAGAGACCGTTTGGTAGAAGAATTAGGTGTTGAGTTAATAGTACGTCAAGTACAAGACAATATTGATGCTGGTAAAGTAAAAGAAGAAACAGGAAAGTACGCTAGCCGAAACATGTTACAAACCGAAACGTTATTAGATGCCATTGAAGAATTTGGTTTCGACGCATGTATCGGTGGAGCGCGTAGAGATGAAGAAAAAGCGAGAGCTAAAGAGCGTATTTTTTCAATACGAGATGATTTTGGACAATGGGATGAAAAGAATCAGCGCCCAGAGTTGTTCGACATGCTAAATGGAAGAATTGATTTAGGTCAAAATGTACGTGTTTTTCCAATTTCTAACTGGACAGAGTTAGATGTATGGTCGTATATACAACAAGAACAAATTGAAATTCCATCCATCTATTTCGCTCATAAAAGAGCCACTTTTATTAGAGATGGGTTAATTTGGTCTGCAAATGATGAAGTTGTGTATAGAGAAGAAGAAGAAGAAGTACGTGAACGCATGGTACGTTTTAGAACCGTAGGAGACATGAGTTGTACAGCAGCAGTCTTATCAAATGCGATAGATATTGATACGGTAGTAGATGAAATTAGAGAGTCAACTATATCTGAAAGAGGAGCAAGAATAGACGATAAACGCTCTGAAGCAGCGATGGAAAAACGTAAACAACAAGGATATTTTTAAAAAAAAGATGTTAGCTATTAGTCTTTGGCTGTTAGCATTATAAAACTTAATAATATAAACTAAGCAAAAGTAGCTAAGAGCTAAAAACCAAAAGCTAATAGCCTATTGCCAACAACATAAAAAATGAACGTAGTAAAAATAGCAACAGCAGGAAGTGTAGATGACGGGAAGAGCACACTAATAGGGCGAATTTTATACGATACAAAATCATTAACCCAAGACAAATTAGAAGCGATAGAAGAAAAAAGTAAACAACGTGGATTTGATTACTTAGACTTTTCTTTAGCAACAGATGGATTGGTAGCAGAACGCGAACAAGGAATCACTATTGATGTAGCTCATATATATTTTTCAACACCAAAAACCAGCTTTATCATAGCCGATACTCCAGGTCATATAGAGTACACTAGAAATATGGTTACAGGAGCTTCAAATTCTCAAGCTTCTATCATTTTAGTAGATGCAAGAAACGGAGTAGTAGAGCAAACCTATCGTCATTTCTTTATCAATAATTTATTGAGAGTAAAAGACGTGATAGTAGCTGTAAACAAAATGGATTTGGTAGATTTTTCAGAAGATAAATTCAACCAGATAAAAGGAGAAATAGAATATCTAGCTAAGAAGAGTGAGTATCAAAATCAAAATATAACATTCATACCGCTATCAGCTTTAAAAGGAGACAATGTCGTGAAGTCTTCAGAAAACACTCCATGGTATAAAGGAGAAACATTATTGAACCATCTTGAAAACTTAGGGGCTGAAGATACACAAGAAGAATCAAAAGCACGTTTTCCTGTGCAAACAGTAATCCGCCCTAAAACAGATGAATACCATGATTTTAGAGGATATGCTGGGAAATTGTACGGAGGAGATTTAGCAGTAGGAGATCCTGTAACGGTATTACCATCGGCAACAAAATCTACCATAAAAAGTATTCAGTTTTTTGATAAAGAATATGCAAGAGCAAAAAGAGGAAGCTCTGTAAACATCACTTTAGAAGATGATGTAAATGTAAGTAGAGGAGATATGTTGGTTAAAACAGGTGAAGAACCATCTGTGGTAAAACAGTTAGAAGCTACTATTTGTTGGATGGATAAGGCACCATTACAAGCCTCTCAAAAATATTATATCAAACACGGAGTAAATGATGTACAAGCAAAAATAACCGAACTAACAGCTTTAATTCGTACTGATTTTACAGGAAAAGAAAAAGCTCCATCTCAATTATTACTAAATGAAATAGGAGAGGTGAGTTTAAAGGTTAGCAAACCTTTGTTTGTTGATTCGTATGAAGAAAATAAAGCAAACGGAGCATTTATAATCATCAACCCTAAAACCAATACTACCTCAGGAGTTGGTTTTATCAAGTAAATAATAAAAGTTATGGCAATAATCATTACAGATGAATGCATCAACTGTGGAGCTTGCGAACCAGAATGCCCAAATACAGCTATTTATGAAGGAGCAAGTGATTGGAAGTATAGTGAAGGAACTTCATTACAAGGTAATATAGAGTTACTTGATGGAACTTCTGTAAATGCTGATGAAGATAATGAACCAGTATCAGACGAATACTATTTTATAGTACCTGATAAATGTACTGAATGTAAAGGATTTCATGAAGAACCTCAATGTGCAGCAGTATGTCCTGTAGATTGTTGTGTGCCAGATGATGCACATGTAGAAACCGAAGAGCAATTGTTAGCAAAACAAGAACTCTTACATAACTAATATCAACGCTTTTACAAGCAAATTAAGGAGTATAACAGATGCAAAGTTTTAGATCAGAAATAGAAAACCCTTTAGTAGAAAAGGATATCCTAGAGTTAGAGCGTAAAATACGCTTGTTTAACGAAGGAAAAATAGATGAAGAACGTTTTAGAAGCTTACGCTTAGCCCGAGGAATTTACGGACAACGCCAATTAGGAGTACAAATGATTCGTATCAAATTACCGTACGGTAAAGTAACGAGTGAACAGTTACATAGAATAGCAGATGTTTCTGATGAGTATTCACGTGGCCGTTTACATATTACCACACGTCAAGATATTCAAATTCACCATGTAAGTTTAGACAGAACGCCTGAGTTATGGGCGCAGTTAGAGAAAGACGATATTACGTTGCGTGAAGCATGCGGTAATGCTGTACGAAATGTTACGGCTTCAGAAACTGCGGGAATCGATCCGAAAGAACCGTTTGATGTAACACCATACGCACATGCTACTTTCCAATTCTTCTTACGTAATCCAATCTGTCAAGAAATGGGAAGGAAGTTCAAGATGTCTTTTTCTGCAACAGAAGAAGATACCGCATTGAGTTTTATTCACGATTTAGGATTTATTGCTAAAACAAAAATAGTAGAAGGTAAAGAAGTAAAAGGATTCAAAGTATTATTAGCTGGTGGATTAGGTTCACAGCCACGTCATGCAGATGTAATTTATGACTTTTTAGAAGCAGACTTATTAATACCAACTATCGAAGGTGTTTTACGAGTGTTCGATCGTTATGGAGAGCGTGCTAAAAGAGCCAAAGCCCGTTTAAAATTCTTGGTAAAAGATTTAGGAGTAGAAGCTTTTCTAGAATTAGTAGCTGAAGAAAGAGCAGCATTAGCGTATAAAACGTATCCGATAGATACTACCGATTTTGAGCAAGACTCTGTTTTTGAAACCAACGAGGTTCCATCTGTAGTAATAGAAGATGAAGAAGCATATCAAAACTGGAAAGCAACTAATGTTTTCAAGCAAAAGCAAGACGGACTATATGCTGTAGGGATTAAAGTACTTTTAGGAGATTTTTATACCGATAAAGCACGTTTGTTAGCAGATTTAATCAAGAAATATGCAGCGAATGAATTACGCTTTACGTTACGTCAAAATATTTTAATTCGTCACGTAAGAGAAGAGTTTTTACCGTTTTTCTATAGTGAATTACAAAAATTAGGCTTTGCAGATGCAGGATATAATAGTTTGAATGATATCACAGCATGTCCGGGAACGGATACGTGTAACCTAGGTATTGCAAGTAGTACGGGAATTGCAGCAGAGTTAGAGCGTGTGTTAAAAGCTGAATATCCACAGTATGTAAATAACAAAGACATCACTATTAAAATTAGCGGATGTATGAACGCATGTGGACAACACAACATGGCACATATTGGTTTTCAAGGAATGTCTGTAAAAGTAGGTAAATTGTTAGCTCCTGCCTTACAAGTATTGGTAGGCGGTGGAGTTTTAGGAGATGGAAGCGGACGTTTCTCTGATAAGTTAGTGAAAATTCCAAGTAAAAGAGGACCAGAGTCCTTACGAGTTTTGTTAAACGATTTTGAAAGTAATAAACAAGAAGCGGAAGACTTTTTAAATTATTATGATAGACAAGGAAAATCGTATTTCTATGATCTTTTAAAAGAACTATCAGACACTACCAATTTAACAGAAGACGATTTTATTGATTGGGGACACAATAAAAACTATGTAAAAGCCATAGGAGTAGGAGAATGTGCTGGAGTGGTGATAGACTTAGTAGCAACCTTATTATTTGAAAGCGAAGAAAAGCTAGAAAATGCATCAGAAGCCTTGAGTAGTCAACAATGGTCAGATAGTATTTACCACGCTTACGCAGCTATGGTAAACACAGCCAAAGCTTTGTTAACAGCAGAAGGAGCAAAAACAAACACACAAGCAGGAATTATAACCAATTTTGATGAACTGTTTGTAGCAAATAAAAAAATAGAATTATCAAGTTCATTTGCAGAATTGATTTATCAAATCAATGAAAATGAACCTACGGAAGCCTTTGCAAAAAGGTATTTAGAAGAAGCGTCATCATTTTATAAAACCATTGATGCGTACCGTAAAGTAGCCGTAGAAAGTTAAAAAAAGAGAGTCCAATGAAAAATCAACCGAAATTAACCGTATTAGGTGCAGGACCAGGAGATGCTGATTTAATCACCTTAAAAGCTATCAAAGCATTAGAACAAGCCGATGTGGTATTGTATGATGCGTTGGTAAATAACGAATTGTTAGAATATGTAAATCCGAGTGCAGAAGTAATCTTTGTAGGAAAACGCAGAGGATGTTACCGATATCAACAAGAACAAATTAATGAGTTGATTGTTGCAAGAGGATTTTCTCACGGACATGTAGTACGTTTAAAAGGAGGTGACCCTTTTATTTTTGGTAGAGGATCAGAAGAAATGGAATACGCAGCTAAACACGGGTTAGAAGTTGCTGTAGTACCGGGAATTTCATCTTCATTAGCAGTACCAGCATATCAGAATATTCCATTGACAAAAAGAGGAAGCTCAGAAAGTTTTTGGGTAATAACAGGAACTACAAAACAGCACCAATTGTCAAACGATGTTGCTTTAGCAGCAAAATCAAGTGCAACGGTTGTTATTTTAATGGGTATGGGGAAACTCTCAGAAATCATTCATCTTTTTAAAGAAGAAGGAAAGAATGAATTACCGGTAGCAATTATTCAAAATGGAACAACTCCTGAAGAAAAAATAGGAATTGGTACTGTAGATACGATAGAAGAAGTAGTGGCTAAAAACAACTTGAGTAACCCTGCTATTATTGTGTTAGGAGAGGTGGTAAATCACAGGCAGCAATTGCTTCAAGTGCAACAAGAAGTAGCTTTAAAAGAGGTGGTGTAATGGAAGAAAGAAATAATTTATACCCAATTTTTTTAAAGACTAAAGAATTGGAAGTGCTAATTGTTGGAGGAGGATTTGTAGCAGAGGAAAAACTACGATTTTTATTAAAATCGAGTCCAGATGCTAAAGTAACGATGGTCGCTCCTTTTTTTAGAGATGAAACTGTTGCTATTGCTCAAAAAGGTAAGGTGAATATGATAAAGGATAGCTATAACGATACGTATTTACAAGAAAAACATTTGGTGATTGCAACTACAGATGTTCCAGAGGTAAATATGCAGGTGTATAAAGATTGTAGAAGCCAACATAAATTGGTGAATGTAGCAGACAATCCACCGTATTGTGATTTTTATATGGGTGGAATTGTCACCAAAGGGAACGTAAAAGTAGCTATTTCAACCAATGGAAAATCACCCACAACGGCTAAGAGATTGCGTCAGTTTTTTGAAGAAGTAATTCCAGAAGACATCAATCAATTAGTACAAAACTTAAATAGTTATAGAAAAACCATCAAAGGAAACTTTGAACAAAAAGTAGAAACATTAAATAAACTGACAGAGAGTTTAGTGAAATAGAGTAGAAATGATACAAACAGATATATTAATTATTGGAGCGGGTCCAACAGGACTATTTACAGTTTTTGAAGCAGGATTATTAAAACTACGTTGTCATTTAATTGATGCCTTACCGCAACCAGGTGGGCAGTGTTCAGAAATTTATCCGAAGAAACCTATTTACGATATTCCGGCATATCCAGAGATTTTAGCAGGAGATTTAACCAAGAACCTGATGGAGCAAATCAAACAATTTGAACCAGGATTTACCTTAGGAGAACGAGCGGATACTATTGAAAAGCAAGACGACGGAACGTTTATCGTAACTACCAATAAGGGAACAAAACATCAAGCACCTGTGGTAGCGATTGCAGGTGGGTTAGGAAGTTTTGAGCCACGTAAACCTATCATCCCAAATATTATCGATTTTGAAGATAAAGGAGTGGAGTACATGATTAAAGAACCAGAATTGTATCGTGATAAAGATGTGGTAATCGCTGGAGGAGGAGACTCTGCTTTAGATTGGTCTATTTTCTTAACAGATGTGGCTAAATCGGTAACCTTAATTCATAGAAGAAACGAGTTTAGAGGAGCGTTGGATTCTGTAGAAAAAGTTCAAGAATTAAAGAATTTAGGAAAAATCAATTTGATAACGCCTGCTGAGGTAAAAGCAGTGTTAGGGAAAGAGCACGTAACAGGAGTTGTAGTAGAGGAAACAGGTAAAGAACCATTTATCATTGATACAGATCATTTCATTCCATTATTTGGATTGGCACCAAAGTTAGGACCGATTGCCAATTGGGAATTAGAAATTGAGAAGAATGCCATTAAAGTAAACAATGCGTTAGATTATCAAACGAATGTTGAAGGTGTTTATGCGATTGGTGATGTGAATACTTATCCAGGAAAATTAAAATTGATTTTATGTGGATTCCACGAAGCAACGTTAATGTGTCAGAGTGCCTATAAGCGTATTCATCCAGATAAAAAATACGTGATGAAGTATACAACAGTAGGAGGCGTAGATGGTTTTGATGGTACTAGAAAAGAAGCACCAAAAGCAGTAGTAAAAGCGATTCAGTAATGGAGCAGGATGTTACAATAAAAATTACCGATCGTGATGGCGTATTGCACGAGGTAATTGCTCCGACAGACATGGCAATGAACTTAATGGAGGTGGTTCGATCGTACGAATTAGCTCCTGAAGGAACTATCGGAATTTGTGGTGGAATGGCAATGTGTGCCTCTTGTCAGTGTTATGTGAAGTCGAATCATGAATTACCAGAAATGAATGATGATGAAGATGCAATGCTAGCAGAAGCGTTTCATGTGCAAGAAAATAGCCGATTAGGGTGTCAAATTCATATAACTCCTGAATTAGAAGGATTAGAAGTTGAGTTAGCTCCCGAAAGTTAATTATTTTTGTAAAAATTTATCACATGGGATTCAAGCAGTACGATTTATCATTAAAAGATGATGTAGAAGTTTTTACAAAACAATTATTTTATACCTTGTTTAATGATGTATGCCAAGAAAAAGCAAATCATTTAAAAGAAAAGTTTGAAAAAATTTTAAAGGGTTTAGCTATTAAAAATACTTCGGAAGTATGGGCAGCATATCAACAAACGTTTTGTGAAATACGAGAAAAGTTAGATTTAGATGCCAAAGCATTTGAAAAGACAGATCCTGCCTGTAAAAGCTTAGGAGAAGTGTATTTAGCCTATCCAGGATTCCATGCGATTGCCGTATATCGATTGAGTCATGAATTGTACAAAATGGAAGTTCCGATTTTACCAAGAATGATGAGCGAATATGCACATGGATTAACAGGAACGGATATTCACCCAGGAGCAACTATTGGCGATTCGTTTTTTATAGATCACGCAACAGGAATTGTGATTGGAGAAACCACGATTATTAAAGAAAACGTAAAAATATATCAAGGAGTTACCTTAGGAGGGATTCAAGTAAAAAAAGAATTAGCATCCACAAAAAGGCATCCAACGATTGAAAATAATGTAACCATTTACGCCAATGCAACTATCTTAGGAGGCGATGTAGTGATAGGAAGAGATAGTATAATAGGTGCAAATGTTTGCGTAACCACCTCTGTACCCGAAGGATCTATTGTGACCTATGAGTCAGAAAATAAAATAACCACTAGAAAATCCTATGTTAAATAATGTAGGTATAAAAATCAACATGAAAACTAAAACGATAATAGATAGCATAGGAAATACACCACTCATAGAAGTTTCTAACATTCTTCAAAAAGAAGGAGTGAAGTTATTGCTAAAATTAGAAGGAAACAATCCTGGTGGAAGTGTAAAAGACCGAGCAGCCTTTAATATGATTGCTGAAGCTATCAAAAGGAAAAATATCCGTTCAGGAGATTATTTAGTAGAAGCAACTAGTGGAAACACAGGAATTGCGTTAGCGCTCATGGCAAAAATATTAGGAGTAAATATGGTATTGGTTATGCCTGAAAATTCTACCGAAGAACGTGTAAAAACGATGCGTGCTTACGGAGCTGAGGTTATTTTAACGGATGCAGAAAAAGGAATTGAAGGTTCTAGAGATGTTGCCTTAGAACTACGTTATAAAAAAGGCTATTTTATGTTGAACCAGTTTGAAAATACCGATAACTGGAAAGCACATTACAAAACCACAGGTCAGGAAATTTGGAATGATACTGAAGGAGAAGTAACACATTTTGTATCTGCCATGGGAACTACAGGAACCATCATGGGAGTTTCTACTTATTTAAAAGAACAAAATCCTGAGGTACAAATTATTGGAGCGCAACCTAAGGATGGAGCAAAAATTCCAGGAATTCGTAAATGGACACCAGCTTATCAACCAAAATTCTTTAACAAAAGTAAGGTAGATCAAGTGGTTGAACTAGACGAAAACGATGCTAAAAACATGACGAGAAGACTAGCACAAGAAGAAGGTGTTTTTGCAGGAATGAGTAGTGGAGGAGCGGTACATGCAGCGTTAGAAATAGCCAAAAATATTGATAAGGGCGTAATTGTAGCGGTGATTTGCGACAGAGGAGATCGCTATTTATCTTCGGATTTGTTTCAATAGATTGTCAAGACTTACTTTATAATACAAAAATTCCCGCTTAGGCGGGAATTTTTATTTAAAAAATAATTTTCTGATAAAGTTATGAATGAACAGTTTTTATAGTTTTTGGTTCAAATCTTGTTGCCCTACGATAGCCATTATTTCGACATTATTTTCTGTTATTTTAAAATAAATACTATCAACTCCACAAACACAACGTCTATATCCTTTTTTTATGTGGTCTACCGCTTCAAATGAGAAAGGGCTTTGTGCAATAATATCAAAATAATCAAAAAATGTTTCAAAGTATTTGTCTGCTTGAGTCATTCCAAATTTTTCTATTCCGTAATGATGAATCCGAATAAGATCAATTTTAGCTTCGTTACTTAATCGGTATTTAGCCATTTAACAAAGACTTAGATAGGGCTAAAATTTCTTCTTTACTATCATTTGTAAATCCACTTTGTTCAGCCTTTTCTAGTTTAGTTCGGATCCAGTCAACTTGTACTTGCTGTTTTCTAGCTTGTCTAATTAAGTCATTTATCAATTCGCTCTTACTCGAATATTCTTTACCGTCTATTTGGGTTTTTAACCATTCATCGTTAGGTTCGGTAAATGATATGCTTTGTCTTGCCATGATTTTATTATTTGGTGTAAAAATACATCAAATATGCATCAATTCCAAATTTTGATAAATAGCTATTCTGCTCGTACACTATTTTTCTGAAATCTCTTTTAGTTTATTCAAAGCTTTATCCCAAGTTGAGTTAAAATAATCCAGATAATCTTCTGCTACATCACAATCTATTGTCACTGTGGTGACTCCATTATGTTCGTGAAATGAATAATTTTCCAGTGAACCTGCCCATTTTTCAACCTCAGCACCTTTGGTAATTTCATTATCACCATCTAAGATTCCGTTATGACGAATGGAAATAAACTGAAAAGGAATATTATCTACAATTTCAGAGACCATTCCACCTTTTTTACCATTTTCATCCGTTCCTACAAAATAGATTTTGCTTCCTTTTTCCCAGCTTCCTTCATAGGTTGAGGTTGGGTTAAACTCAGCTGTCCACTGCTGGTAGGTTTTAATAGTATCAATACCAAGCATGGTGTTATACACTTTCTCAGCAGATGCATTAATGTCTTTTTTAAATTGTAGCTTTTTCATGATTTTGTGTACTTGGTTAAAGGTTTAGTTTTTTGACGTAGGCGAGAACAAGTAATTATTTATACCCATTGTTAGCGGTAGTTTTCTTTTCACATTTTTTTCCAAAAGATTCTTTGTCGAAGAAAACATATTTTTTTGTGTCTTTAAAAAAAATCTTTATGGTGATGTTTTTGTCAATTAACCAGTTTCCATCACTATCTTTTATACATTTGTAATTATCATATGTTCCAGCCCAAATAGCCCAACCTCTAGAAATAGTATGTATTTTAACGAGTTCTAAAATTAACTTGCTCATTTTTGTTTTTTCAGGAAATTCTGTAAATTTATTATGTCTTGACATATCATCTCCCATACAGACACTATCTCTGTCTGATTCAATTATGACTTTTTTGTTGTTAAATAAATCCCACATAATTAATTTAATAGTTTTAGCTTTTTATGAACTCCATCCAAAGTGAAGGGCATAAATTTCTTTTTCACTTTCAAAGAGAATATCATCTCCAATCATATCTCCGCCTATTTCATGGGCGAAATATGTGTCAATTCCTTCAAGTTTATAAGTCTTCAAGTCTCTCCTGCTTGATAAAAACTCAAAAATTGAGGTTTTAAATAATTTCTCTTTTGAGTAATAAAATTCAGTTAACTCTTCTCTGCAATCTAAACCTGTTCTATGTTCCCTCCAATATTTTAATTTGACATCAATTAAACTTTTAAAATCTTGAATTGGTATTAGTTTCAAGTTCTCAACTTTTCTTCCTTCAACGACTTTTTGCTCGTTATCAATTACAACTAAAGGCACTTTGTACGCTTCAATTTTCAGCAAATAAGATTTAAGTCGATTTATTAAATTCTCTCCATGTGGCAGGTTTACTTTTGTGAAATGATATTGACCTCCACAGTTTGGAGATTCTTCTTGCATTTCGTTTAAATATGAGTTTACTTTTTCTTGCATTATTGTAATTACCGCTAACGGTTTTGGCTATGGTTTCGTTGCGTGAAAATCCGCAGGATTTTCCGCCGTAAACCGAAGATAGCAAATTTGCGAGGACTTTCCGAGAGGAAAGTCAGAAGCAATGAACTATAGCCGGTGTTGCCTTTTAGTTGCTTTTTGTTTTTAAGTTTTCAATTATCAATATGGAAGATATTCCGAATTTCCAACTTTTGATTTTAGACATTCCGAAAATCCTTTTCCAAATAATCTATCATATAACTGGCTGTCAAAGTCCTTAAAAGTTAATATTTTCCATACTTTATCTTTGTCAAAAATTAAAATACGCTCTTCCTGTAATCTAGTTTGTAAAATTTTTGAACTCGGATTAAAATTCACATTTTCTTTTCCGTAATTTTTATAATTCAATTCTAATGCTGTCGAATCCAAATATGGTGTCATTTGTGTTTTGTCAACTATGTATTTAACTTTATAAAAATACGTTGAGTTACATTTATTAATATCTTGTATTTTTAATTCTCCAATGTCATTAAACATTATTGGAAATTCACTTTCCTTTCTTGATTCATAGATTTCTTGAAGTTTTTTTCTAAATCCTTCTTCTCCATATTCCTTTAAGTATTTTATAGGAGTATTGTCGTATTCATACTCAAAATCATTTTTGTTAAAAGCAATATATTCTTTGTTTACTTTATCTTCTATTTCAGTGAAAGTCAGTTTTGGAGCACAACTAAATAATATCTGAAATATTAATGTGAAAAGAATTAATTTGTGTTTATTAATCATATCCGGTTTTTAGTTCTGCGGTTTTTTCAGCAATTAAAGGCAACTCATTAATAAAAGAACTAAAACTTCTTTTATCTGTATATATAATTGTGATAAGTGGAATTTTTAGCAATTTTATTCTTCTTATTTCAAGCACCGAATATAAAATAAAAATATGTTGTTACCTAGCAGTAATCTGTTCTTTTTTTGGGTGTCAATTTAATTCCAAAATAAAAAATTGGGTAAATAAAAAATAATACTATAACTTTGCTCCGTTCATTAACGTATTGATGTTATCAAGAAAGGTGGAGGGAATAGACCCTTTGAAACCTTAGCAACCCTTTGTGCAAACAAAGAAGGTGCTACATTCTACTGCTTCGGCAGAGAGATAACGAAAAGAATTTTACTTCCTCTTTTCCTGATAACAGTACACTAAATATCAGGAATGTCAAACATTTATCAAGAAATACAAAAACGAATCCTCGTGCTCGATGGCGCTATGGGAACCATGCTTCAGGAATATAAATTTTCTGAAGAAGATTTTCGTGGAGAACGTTTTAAAGACTACCCAACTCCGTTGCAAGGAAACAACGATTTGTTATCCATCACGCAACCCGAAGCCGTAAAAGAAGTACACAGAAAGTACTTTGCGGCAGGAGCAGACATTGTAGAAACCAACACTTTTTCTGGAACCACCATTGCCATGGCAGATTACCAAATGGAAGAGTTGGTATACGAGTTAAATTACCAATCTGCTAAGATAGCCAAAGAAGTAGCAGAGGAGTTCACTGCAAAAGAACCACACAAACCTCGTTTTGTAGCAGGTTCTATCGGACCTACAAACCGTACGGCAAGTATGTCTCCTGATGTAAATGACCCAGGCTACAGAGCCGTAACTTTTGATGAATTACGAATTGCTTATAAACAACAAGTAGAAGCTTTAATTGATGGCGGTTCAGATATTTTATTGGTAGAAACCGTATTTGATACCCTAAATGCCAAAGCGGCTTTATTTGCTATTGAAGAGGTAAAAGCTGAACGCAATATAGAAGTGCCTATTATGGTTTCAGGAACCATTACCGATGCTTCAGGTAGAACCTTGTCTGGACAAACAGCCGAGGCGTTTTTGATTTCGATTTCTCATATTCCGTTGTTATCCGTAGGATTTAATTGCGCTTTAGGAGCCAATTTATTACAACCACACTTAGAGGCAATTGCTTTTAAAACGGACTTTGCCATTTCTGCACATCCAAATGCCGGATTACCGAATGCCTTTGGAGAATATGACGAAACCCCCGAAGAAACTGCAAATCAGATAGAAGAATATTTAAAGAAAAATTTAATCAATATCATAGGAGGGTGCTGTGGTACCACACCTAAACATATTTCAGCGATTGCAGCAGTAGCAGCGAAGTACAAACCACGAAATGCCCAACCCTCAGTCTCTTCCCAAAGGGAAGGGAAGTTAAGTTAGTGATGATTAAGAATGGTGTATTTCATAAAAAACAGTAAAGATAGAGATGAGTGATAGAGATATAAAAAATACTACAACAAAAGCCTCTTCCCTTTGGGGAGAGGTTGGAGAGGGGCAGAGATACATGAAATTATCGGGGTTAGAACCACTGATTATTACTCCAGAAAGTAATTTTATCAATGTTGGTGAGCGAACAAACGTAGCAGGATCGCGTAAATTTCTTCGATTGATTAAAGAAGAAAAGTTCGACGAAGCCTTGGCAATTGCACGTCATCAGGTAGATGGAGGAGCACAAATCATCGACATTAATATGGATGATGGTTTAATTGAAGGGAAAGAAGCGATGGTACGTTTCTTAAACTTAATAGCTTCTGAACCTGATATTGCCAGAGTTCCTATTATGATTGACAGTTCTAAATGGGAAATCATCGAAGCTGGATTACAGGTAGTACAAGGTAAATCGGTTGTAAACTCTATTTCTTTAAAAGAAGGTGAAGAAAAGTTTATTTGGGAAGCTACCCAGATAAAAAGATACGGAGCTGCTGTAATTATCATGGCTTTTGATGAAGTTGGGCAAGCCGATACCTACGAACGAAGAATCGAAATTGCAGAGCGTTCTTATAATATATTAACCGACATCGTCGGTTTTCCGCCAGAAGATATCATTTTCGATTTAAATATTTTTCCTGTAGCTACGGGAATGGAAGAGCACAGAAAAAATGCGTTGGATTTTATAGAAGCTACTCGTTGGGTACGTGAAAACTTACCGCATGTTAGTGTGAGTGGTGGAGTGAGCAACGTGTCGTTTTCTTTTAGAGGAAACAATGTGGTACGTGAAGCAATGCATTCGGTATTCTTATACTATGCCATCAAAGCAGGAATGAACATGGGAATTGTGAATCCGACGATGTTAGAAGTCTACGATGATATTCCGAAGGATTTATTAGAACATATTGAAGATGTTGTTTTAGATAGAAGAGATGATGCTACTGAACGCTTATTAGAATTTGCCGAAACGGTAAAAGGGGCTAAAGCAGAAAACAAAGAGCAGGTTTTAGAATGGAGAAGTTTACCACTTCAAGAACGTATTACACATTCTTTGGTAAAAGGAATAGACGCTTTTATTGAAGAAGATGCTGAAGAAGCTCGTTTGAGTGTTGCAAAACCACTACATGTAATTGAAGGACATTTAATGACCGGGATGAATGTGGTAGGTGATTTGTTTGGTGAAGGAAAAATGTTTTTACCTCAGGTTGTAAAATCTGCCCGAGTAATGAAAAAAGCCGTAGCCTATTTGAATCCTTTTATTGAAGCAGAAAAAAGTGAGGAGCAAAAAGCTATT
Organism: Tenacibaculum sp. A30; assembly: GCF_051200845.1. Lineage (NCBI taxonomy): Bacteria > Pseudomonadati > Bacteroidota > Flavobacteriia > Flavobacteriales > Flavobacteriaceae > Tenacibaculum > Tenacibaculum sp. A30. The sequence goes on along the minus strand of NZ_CP195160.1, from coordinate 540,319 downwards.
GGAAAAATATTAATGGCAACCGTAAAAGGAGATGTGCATGATATTGGTAAGAACATCGTATCTGTAGTATTAGGTTGTAACAATTATGAGATTGTAGATTTAGGAGTAATGGTTCCTCCAGAAAAAATCATAGAAACTGCCAAAAGAGAAAAGGTAGATGCTATTGGTTTAAGTGGATTGATAACACCTTCGTTAGATGAAATGGTGTATTTAGCCAAAGAAATGGAACGTCAAAATTTGGAGATTCCTTTATTAATAGGAGGAGCAACAACTTCTAAAGCACATACTGCTGTAAAGATTGATACACAGTATAAAAACGCAGTAGTACACGTAAACGATGCATCAAGAGCAGTAACAGTAGTAGGAGATTTACTAAATAAAGAAACCTCTAACGAATATGTTGCCAAGTTGAAGAAAGATTACGAAGAGTTTCGTGATAAGTTTTTGAAACGAGGTAAACAAAAGCACTACATACCTATTTCGGAAGCCAGAGAACGAAAATTCAAAATAGATTGGGAAACCACTAATATTAGTAAACCAAAAGAACTAGGAGTACAAAAACTAGAGCAAGTAAGTTTAAAAGACTTGGTACCTTATTTTGACTGGAGTCCATTTTTTCGTTCGTGGGATTTACACGGAAAGTTTCCTGATATTTTAGAAGATGAAGTAGTAGGAGTAGAAGCAACCAATTTGTTTGCAGATGCTCAGAAGATGTTACAACTCATCATAGAAAAACAAGCATTAAAACCTAAGGCAATCTTCGGTTTGTTTGAAGCAAACACAATTAACGACGACGATATTTCAGTTCAAAAGAAAGGAAAAGAAATCGCAGTGTTTAGAACCTTACGTCAGCAATTAAAAAAGCGTGAAGGAAAACCAAGTTTCGCTCTGGCAGATTTTATTGCTCCAAAGGAAACAGAAAGAACAGATTATATAGGAGCTTTCTGTACCGCCATTTTTGGCGCTGATGAATTAGCCTTGCAGTACAAAGAAAATCACGATGATTACAATGCTATTATGGCACAAGCCATTGCCGATCGTTTTGCAGAAGCTTTTGCAGAATACTTGCACCACAGAGTGAGAACTAAGCATTGGGGCTATGCTTCCGAAGAAAATTTAACCAACGATGAGTTGATAAAAGAAGAATATAAAGGTATTCGTCCTGCACCTGGTTATCCAGCTTGTCCTGATCATCTTGAGAAAGAGACGATATGGGAATTGTTACAAGTTGAAGAGCATATAGGAGTAACTCTAACAGAAAGTTTAGCTATGTGGCCAGCAGCAGCCGTTTCAGGGTATTATTTTGCCAATAATGAAGCTAAATATTTCGGTTTGGGTAAAATAACTGACGATCAGGTAAGAGATTTTGCAGAACGAAAAAACATTCCTTTAGAAAAAGCCAGAAAATGGTTGCATCCAAATATATCAGACAATTAATAATAAATTAAAAAACCAATAAAAAGAGCGTATTTAATTAACAATAAGTTTTAAGTAAGTTAAGATAAAAGCTAAAAAGGCATAGTAATATTGCAGTGTAAAAATCAGATGTAATGAAGAAATATCAATTAGAAATCAGGTTTGCAATTCAACTAGCAATTATGGCAGTTTTATCGTTGTTTGCAGCTTCGCTGATGTAAGTTAAATATGCCTTTATAAGCTATACTTATGAAGGTAACAGAACATTTAGAAAAAGCTAACGGAACATCATTGTTTTCGTTTGAAATTCTTCCACCATTAAAGGGAGATAATATTGATTCAATATTCAAAAATATTGATCCGTTAATGGAATTCAATCCGCCGTTTATAGACGTAACTTATCATCGAGAAGAGTATGTGTATAAAGAGTTAGAAAGCGGATTGTTAAAAAAGCAAGTAGTAAAAAAGCGTCCAGGTACGGTAGGTATTTGTGCGGCAATTCAGAATAAATACCAAGTAGATGCCGTTCCACATATTTTGTGTGGAGGGTTTACCAAAGAAGATACCGAGAATTTCTTAATAGACCTCGATTTTTTAGGTATTGATAACGTAGTTGCGTTGCGTGGTGATGCTGTAAAAAGCGAAACTTATTTTAAGCCAGAAAAGGACGGACATGCGTATGCAAGTGAGTTAGTAACTCAAATTGAAAACTTAAATAAAGGAAGATATTTAGATGATGACTTGCAAAACTCCTCAAAAACTGATTTTTGTATCGGTGTAGCAGGTTATCCAGAAAAACACATGGAAGCACCAAGTTTAGATTCTGACATTCATTTTTTAAAGAAAAAAATAAAAAACGGAGCAAGTTATATAGTAACACAAATGTTTTTTGACAATCAAAAATACTTTGAGTTTGTAGATAAATGTAGAGAAGAAGGTATAACAGTTCCTATCATTCCAGGATTAAAACCAATCTCAACCAAAAAACAATTGAATTTAATTCCTCATCGCTTTAAAGTAGATTTACCAGATGCGTTGGTAAAAGAAGTAATTAAATGCAAAGACAATAGCGAAGTTCGACAAGTTGGGATCGAATGGTGTATTGCACAAAGTAAAGAGTTGAAACAAAAAGGAGTGCCTATTTTACACTATTATTCAATGGGAAGATCAACGAATATTCAACAAGTTGCTGAAGCCATTTTTTAAATAAATCGTTATTTCGAACCGAGTGAAACGAAGTGTGAGAAACCTTATGAATATAAGTTATTTGTTTTAATGAGATTTCTCACTTCGGTCGAAATGACAGGTTAGTTTTTAATATTTCTTACGTCATAACGAGGGGTATAACGACATGGTTATCTCATTAAGAGACAAAACGTTATTTTTGAGTGCTAACAAACTTCTCCTGAATAATTTGTGCTACAGGTTTGTTTTCTATTTTGCTTTCCAGCCAAGAAAGAATGTCCAAATACAAAAAAGCTCTTTTTTCATAAGGATGATTCTCATATACTTTTAAGCGATCGTATATCTTCTTAAACTCCTTTTTTATTTGATGTGGGTAAACATCACCTAATGCTTTTATAGAAGAGATAAATTCCTTTTGAACCTCTTGAAGATTTTCCATTTTTAGTAAAAAACGATAGGTGTCTTTAAACTGCCGTTCTAAATCGTAATCTAACCCACATTCATAATGAGCAATTAAGCACAACACTCTAGCAAAACATTGTAAATCTTGTGCGACATCAATATGTTTAGATTTGATGATTTTATTTAGGTATAAAATGCACTCTTTGTTTTTGCCCATACCAAAGTATAAACAAGCTATTTTATAGTAAAATACAACGATATGATGTGTGTCTAAACGATCTTTGTACTCATCAATTTTTTCATTGATAATGTCTACTAAATATTCACCTTCTGAAAAGTTACCTTCTAAGAAATGTAGGTGTAATTTATTGGTATAATAGTATAAAAAGGTAAGGATTTCAGTATTACTATTCTGAGGAATAGTTTTAGCCTCAATCTCATCTTCAAACAAAGAAAGTTCTTCTTTAAATTTATCATAGTGCTTGATAAAAAATAAGCTTTCTAATAAATAATTTTTCCCTTTCAAATAAAAAACAGGGTGTAAAGAAATATTCTTAGCGTCGTTTTTAAATAAATCTACCCATTTGTTGGCGTACTTGTAACTCTGTAAAAAATCCTGTGTTAAAAAACTATGCCACAAGTGTGCTTTGTATAGCCATAACTTTTCTCTAAATCCTAATTTTTCATACGAATATTCGGGTAACTTAGAATTGAAATAAGAATTTACGCGTTGCAGTTCTTCATCATTTTTTACGTACCCGTTTTTTAATAAGGTTCCATACAATTGCAGTGATAAGTTAGATAGTTTACTAGCTATTACATTTTGCTGACTGAGCTCTTTCGCTTGAATAGCTAGCTCATCTGAACGCGTGTCGATACTTCGGGTTATATATTGACTTTCAATCACTTTTTCCAACTCAACAATTTCATAGGCAATATTTTTTTCTTCATTTTCAATTGCCATATTTTTTGCTTTCTCAAGCAATTTTAAACTTTGTTTGTACAATCCTTTTTGATATAAAACAGTAGCAAAATCTAACTGCTCACGTATTTGAATTCTGATGTTTTTATGGGCAGGATTCATACGAAGACTAATTAGTATTTGCTTATATAAGTGAGCTTTTAAATTGGAAAGTTGCTGTTTGCTAACAACACCACTATCAATAATTGCTTTTTCGTTGTAACATTTTTGTTTTTCTAACAATTTAAAAAGGGAAAAGAACTTCGCATCTACATTACCACCTAAACGACCTACATATAAATTAAATTGACGTTTTTCTGATTTTGATAACGACTTTATCAAAACAAATAATGCGTCATTTTGTTGGTTGGAGAATGTAATTGGTTTACGCATAACTTTTTGTCTTTCAGTAGTTTGTTTTTGTTTTTTGTTGTTTTGATATCGTAACTAACCCATTTAAAAAGAGTTTGTTAGAAAAGCCAATATATACATTTGGATTTTATTCTGATAATCATAGTTAGATTTATGCACAACGATAAAATTCAAATTTTTGATACCACTTTACGAGACGGGGAACAGGTCCCAGGATGTAAATTAGATACCCAACAAAAATTAATTATTGCCGAAAGACTCGATTTTTTAGGAGTTGATGTAATTGAAGCTGGTTTCCCTGTGTCGAGTCCAGGTGATTTTACTTCGGTACAAGAGATTGCTAAACTGGTTAAAAACGCTTCAGTTTGCGGATTAACCAGAGCTGTAAAAAAAGATATAGAAGTTGCTGCTAATGCTTTAAAGTTTGCTAATAAACCTAGAATTCATACAGGTATTGGTACTAGCGATTCTCATATTCAATACAAGTTTAATGCTTCAAAAGACGAAGTGATTAGACGAGCTAAAGAAGCAGTTTCGTATGCAAAGAACTTTGTAGATGATGTAGAGTTTTATGCTGAAGATGCTGGTAGAACTGATAATGCTTTCCTAGCAAAAGTTTGCGAAGAGGTTATCAAATCAGGAGCAACAGTGTTGAATATTCCAGATACTACAGGGTATTGTTTGCCAGAAGAATACGGAGCAAAAATCAAGTACTTAAAAGAACACGTAAAAGGTATTGAGAATGTAATTATCTCTTGCCATTGTCATAATGATTTAGGATTAGCTACTGCTAATTCTATCGCTGGAGCTATTAATGGAGCACGTCAAATAGAATGTACAATTAACGGAATTGGTGAGCGTGCAGGAAATACTGCATTAGAAGAAGTAGTTATGATTTTAAAACAACATCCATATTTGAATCTTCAAACAGATATTAATACCAAATTGTTATATGATACGAGTATCATGGTTCGCGAAAAAATGGGAATGCCTGTTCAGCCTAATAAAGCCATAGTAGGAGCAAATGCTTTTGCACATAGTTCAGGAATTCACCAAGACGGAGTGATTAAAAATCGTGAAACGTATGAAATTATCAATCCAGCAGATGTGGGGGTTAATGAAAGTGCTATTGTGTTAACAGCACGAAGCGGAAGAGCAGCCTTGGCATACCGTGCCAAAAAGATTGGATACGAATTAACCAAAATTCAATTAGATACTGCTTATAAAACCTTCTTACAGTTTGCTGACAGACAAAAAGAAGTGATTGATGAAGACATTCATCAAATTATGAAACAAGTTAACAATATTTCAAAAATAGCTATAGCTTAATGGGAAAGACATTATTTGATAAAGTTTGGGATGCGCATGTGGTTGATAGCATTAAAGACGGACCACAAATTCTATATATTGATAAACATTTAATTCACGAGGTAACAAGTCCACAAGCATTTAATGAATTAAAAGAACGTAATATTCCGATTGCAAGACCTGATAAGATTGTAGCAACGGCTGATCATAACACACCAACTGTAAATCAACATTTACCAATAAAAGACGAGTTGTCTCGTAATCAATTAGAACAGTTGACCAAAAACTGTGAAGAAAATAACATCACCTTATACGGATTAGGTCACCGCTATAATGGAATTGTCCATGTAATGGCTCCTGAATTAGGAATCACACAACCGGGAATGACGATGGTTTGTGGTGATAGTCATACCTCAACGCATGGTGCTTTCGGTACCATCGCTTTTGGTATCGGTACAAGTCAGGTTGCACAGGTATTTGCAAGCCAATGTTTGTTGTTAGAAAAACCTAAGAGTTTACGTGTAAATGTGAATGGAAAGTTGAAAAATGGAGTATTACCAAAAGATGTAATCTTATATATCATCGCCAAACTAGGTACGAATTCAGGTACGGGATATTTTTGTGAATATGCTGGAAATGTATTCGAAGAAATGTCTATGGAAGGACGTATGACCGTTTGCAATATGAGTATTGAAATGGGAGCAAGAGGAGGTATGATTGCTCCAGATGAGACTACTTTTGACTACGTAAAAGGACGTGAGTTTGCTCCAAAAGGAGAGGAGTTTGATAAAAAAGTAGCGTATTGGAAAACGTTGAAAACGGATAAAAATGCAGTATTTGATAAAGAATATTCGTTTGATGCAGAAGATATTGAACCAATGGTAACTTATGGAACCAACCCAGGAATGGGGATAAAAATTTCTGAAAATATTCCTCTGTTACATGATGCTTCCTTTGAAAAATCGTTGCAATACATGGATTTTCAAAAAGGAGAAAGTCTTGTAGATAAGACAATTAATTATGTGTTTATTGGAAGTTGTACAAACTCTCGAATTGAAGATTTTAGAGTCGCTGCCAATTATGTAAAAGGAAAGCAAAAAGCATCTAATGTGCATGCATGGTTAGTGCCTGGGTCACAACAAGTGGCGAAACAAATTAAGTTAGAAGGATTACAAACCATTTTTGAAGAAGCAGGTTTTCAATTACGACAACCAGGATGCTCCGCATGTTTGGCAATGAACGATGATAAAATTCCAGCGAAAGAATATTGTGTTTCTACATCTAATAGAAACTTTGAAGGACGTCAAGGGCAGGGAGCACGTACTATTTTAGCAAGTCCTCTTGTAGCAGCAGCTACAGCTATTGAGGGTAAAATAATTGACATTACTAAACACCTAAATTAAGATGGAAAAGTTTGTAAAATTGATTGATACAGCCATACCGTTACCAACAGAAAATATTGATACTGATCAAATAATACCTGCACGCTTTTTAAAATCGACCGATAAAAATGGTTTTGGTGATAATGTGTTTAGAGATTGGCGTTATAAAAAGGATGGGAGTTTGAATGAAGATTTTGTATTAAATAATGATAATTATAGCGGAAGTATTTTAATCGCAGGAGATAATTTTGGTTGTGGTTCTAGTAGAGAACATGCAGCTTGGGCATTAGCTGGTTATGGATTTAAGGTAGTCATCAGTAGTTTTTTTGCTGATATTTTTAAAGGAAATGCGTTGAATAATGGCATTTTACCTATACAAGTTCCGAAGGAATACTTAGTAAAGCTATTACAAAAAGTAACTAATGTACCCGATACTACTATTATTGTCGACTTAGAAAATCAAGTAATAAAGACTCCTATTGGAAATGTAGATTTTGAAATTAATTCGTATAAAAAACTATGCTTGTTAAATGGGTATGATGATATTGATTTTTTAATCAGTAAAAAAGATAAAATAACAGCTTTTGAAGCAAAAAAGGTATAAAAAGAAATATATGAAGTACAATATAACCGTAATTCCAGGAGATGGAATAGGACCAGAAGTAACTGAGCAGGCTAAAAAAGTGCTAAGAGCCATAGGTAATGTGTTCGACCATACTTTCTTATTTGAAGAAACATTAATGGGGGCTTGTGCTATTGACCAAACGGGAAATCCTTTACCCGAAAAAACCATTGAGTTATGTAAAAAAAGTGATGCCATCTTGTTTGGAGCGATCGGAGATCCAAAATATGATAACGACCCTACAGCTAAGGTGCGTCCAGAGCAAGGCTTGTTACGTTTACGAAAAGAATTGGGCTTGTTTTGTAATGTACGTCCTGTAAAAGCATATGATACATTAATTCATAATTCACCTTTAAAGAAAGAGAGAATTGAAGGAACAGATATCGATATTTATAGAGAGCTGACTGGAGGGATTTACTTTGGTATAAAAGAACTAAGTGATGATGGAAAGCATGCTTTTGATGGTTGTTCTTATACGGTTGAAGAAATAGAACGAATGGCACATTTAGCTTTTCAGTCAGCTCAAAAAAGACGTAAAAAGCTAACTTTGGTAGACAAAGCTAATGTATTAGAAACTTCAAGATTGTGGCGCAAAACAGTTACGGAGATGGCAAGTGAGTACCCTGATGTAGAAGTTGACTTTTTATTTGTAGACAATGCAGCGATGCAGTTGATATTAAATCCAAAACAGTTTGATGTAATTTTAACAGAAAATCTTTTTGGAGATATTCTTTCGGATGAAGCTAGTGTAATAGGAGGTTCTATAGGTTTGTTAGCATCGGCATCTATAGGAAAAGAAAATGCATTGTTTGAGCCAATACATGGTTCTTTTCCACAAGCAAAAGGGAAAGATATTGCGAACCCATTAGCTTCAATCTTATCAGCTGCGATGTTATTAAAACACTTAGGTTTATTACAAGAAGCTCAAGTAGTAGAAGAAGCAGTTGAAAAATCATTAGAATTAGGAATTACAACTCAAGATATTAATCCGGAAAACCCATTTTCAACAAGTAAAGTTGGCGATTTTATTGCTGATTACATCTATAATCAAGAAGATAGCAATATCAACTTTCAAAATGTGCATATGGGACAAAGTACCATTATTTAAACAATTAGCTATTTTTTTTCAGAGAAAGGCTACCTATTTTATAGGCAGCCTTTTTTCTTTTAAAGAAGAACTTCACGCGTTTATCAGAAAATTTCCTGAGTTCATAAAATAGCTGTTTTTAAAACGATATGGCTGAAATACTTTTGACATATAAATCATAAAAAACTATAAAAAAATGAATACAAAAAGAGAACTTATATTTTTAAGAACATTCGCAGTAAGTATTACAGCTATAATAGGAGTATTAACAACAGTTGCTTTTAAAAGTAAAGGAAACACACAGTTTGATACCATTGATGTAAAAAGAATTAATATCATCGAAAATGACGGGACAGTAAAAATGTTGATTACCAATGCAGCAAACTTTCCAACTAAAGGAGATGAAATTAATGGAAGAGTATATCATGAGAGAAAGAAAAGAGCGGGTATGCTTTTCTTTAATGAAGAAGGAATAGAGTGTGGAGGGTTCATTTATGATGGTAAAAAAACTGAAAAAGGACATAGTTCAGGTTTATCATTAACATTTGATCAATATGATGGAGATCAAGTAATGCAGTTAATAACAACTGATGCAAAGAAAGACGGAAAAAGATACAAAGCAGGAAGATTAGTGTTTAATGATAGAGGTGATAATGAAACCCAAGAAATGTCTCAAAAAATAGGAGAGGAATTAAAAGCAATTCAAGATCCAGAAAAAAGAAGAGCGAAGTTTCAAGAATATCAACAAAAAGGAATGATAGGAGGAGTTCCTAGAGTAGCTTTGGGACAAACACCGGGAAAACAAAATGGATTGTTTTTATATGATTCTAACGGAAAAACAAGAGCGAAGTTTATTATAGATGAGGATAATAAAATAAAACTAGAGGCTTATGATGATAAGGGTAATGTAATAAGTACTTGGCCAGAAGGCAAATAGTAGATTATAATTTGCGATGAGATTATTCTAAAAATCTCATCGCAAATTTGATATATTTGTGATTAACGATATGAAAACAAATACCTCCTTTTTTAGAGAAAATATTGCATTTTTAATCTTTCTCTTCCTTTTTTCTTGGATAGTTATTTTAAAGAATCAATTTGGGGTTTCAAGTTCTTGGGAAGATTTTATTTTTTATCCAGATGCTCCTTTTTGGTTTTTCTTAAAAGCTGTTTTTATTTTCTGGTGGGTTAGCTTTATTAAAAAGAGGATTAATAAAAGTTCTAAAAAGCAAACTCCATCGTTAAAAAAGTACCTGTTGTTTTTTGGGATAGGGTTATTATCTTATTTAGTCATCGGAAATGTTTTTGGATTAATAATCTCTTTTATTTTTGATACCTATTCTAGAAATTTTGGTACGTTATATCACTTGGTTTATAAAAATATGGGGTCGACAATGGACTTTATTATTTTTGGAGGATTTTCGTTAGCTTATTTGTACTATAAAGAAAATGTAGTTTATCAAAAACAGGCAACTGCTTATGAGATAAGTAAGGCCAAAAGTGAAATTACTCAGTTAAAAACTCAATTAAACCCTCATTTTTTATTTAATAACTTAAATGTTTTAGATCAACTTATAGAAGAGGATACAGAGAGAGCTTCTTTATTTTTAAATCGTTTTGCAGAACTATATAGGTATAGTTTACATAGTGCAGATAAACAATTGGTTCCATTAAAAGAAGAACTGTTTTTTGCAGAAGGATATTTCAAGTTAATGGAAGAGAAATATCAAGGATATTATCAATTAGAAATTCAGGAAACTCTTTATCAAGAAAATATTTTAGTTCCTCCATTTTGTTTACAAGTCCTTATAGAAAATGCAATTACTCACAATAAAGGAACACTCGAAATTCCTGTACATATTGCAATAACAGGAGGTAATGGAATAAAAGTAACAAATAATAAAGCATTATATTCTAAAAGAGTAAAAGGTAACGGAGTAGCGTTGGCTAACTTATCAAAACAATTTGAGTTGCTTACCGGTACAAGTATTCGCATAGATGAAAAGGAAGATAAATTTGAAGTGGTGTTACCATTAATAAAAACAAACAGGCATAACTTAAAATGATAAAAGCAATCATAGTAGAAGATGAATTACCAGCAAGGAAGAAGCTGAAAAAATACATTGAAAGTTATAAAGAGTCTATCACTATTGTAGAAGAGTTTGAAACAGTAGAAGAGGTTTTAGGTTTTTTTGAAACACCAACAGATATCGATTTGATTTTTTCAGATATAGAGCTAAGAGATGATAATGCTTTTGAGGCCTATAAAAAGCTAAATGTTAAAGCACCTATCATTTTTATTACTGCCTATAATCAGTTTTGGATGGAGGCTTTTGAAACAAGTGGGATTGAATATTTATTAAAACCCTATTCGTTTGAACGTTTTGAAAAAGCTGTAGATAAATATGTGAGTTTAAAAAATTCTATGACTGTTGATGGTAATGAAAGCGTATTGCAAAAATTAGAAACCTATTTAACAAATCAAACAGTACAAGTACTAAAAACGTATCAAGAGTTTATTGCTGTTAAATCTTCTCAATACACCTATTTTTTAAAGATAGAAGAAGTAGTGTACTTTCAAGCAGATTACGGAATTGTAGTAGCATATGATGTACACAACAAAAAACATATTTTGAATCAATCTTCTCTAAAAATGTTAGAAGAATTGATAAATCCTGCTGTATTTTTTAAAATCAATAGAAGTGAACTACTCAATAGAAATTATATAGAAAAAATAAGCAGGTATACTAAAAATATAATAGCTATTAACTTAAAAAATAACGAGACAGTTTTAAAAACCAGTCAAAATAAAACGGCTGAGTTTACTAAGTGGCTTGGGATATAAAAACAATAAAAGCAAGATGATTTCTATCTTGCTTTTATAAAAATGTTAGACTAAATTAAGTTTCTCACGGATTTTATTCAAACACAAATTATCAATACCTCCTATATGCGTATGTTTTTTTGAAGTATCAGGAGTGTAGGTTCCGTTGACAACTTCGCCACCAATTTTTTGGTAAGCTTCTCTAAAACTCATTCCGTTTTCTACCAGTGTATTAATATTGTCAACAGTAAAAAGATATTTGTACTTTTCATCTTGTAAATCAATGTCTTTTACAATAATTTGCTGAATAGCATAATCAAAAATATCTAGCACATCTTTTAACTCTTCAAAAACATTGATGATGTTTTCTTTTAATAATTGGTAATCTCTATGATATCCACTTGGTAAATTGTTAGTGATTAATAAGGTTTCGGTATACAACGCTTGAATTTTATTACACTTTCCTCTAATCAATTCAAACACATCAGGATTCTTTTTATGGGGCATAATGCTACTACCTGTAGTCAATTCATCAGGAAAAGAAATAAAATCAAAATTCTGACTCATATACAGGCAGATATCCATCGCAAAACGAGCTAAGGTGTTACTTACACTTCCTAACGCCATGGTAAGTGTACGCTCACTTTTTCCTCTGCTCATTTGTGCTGCCACCACATTGTATTTTAAGGTTTCGAAGCCCAATTCCTTTGTGGTGAACTCTCTATCAATAGGGAACGAACTACCATATCCTGCAGCAGAACCTAACGGATTTTGATCTACCGTTTTTAAGGCTGCATTAACCATGTGCAAATCATCAATTAACAATTCGGCATAGGCAGAAAACCACAATCCGAATGAGGAAGGCATAGCCACTTGCAAATGGGTATAACCTGGTAATAGCTTGGTTTTATATTGCTCTGCTAATTGCAATAAGGTGTTAAAAAGCGTTTTTGTTTTCTCAGAAATCAACTGTAAATTGTTTTTATAATACAATTGTAACGCTACCAAAACCTGATCGTTTCTTGAACGTGCTGTATGAATTTTCTTACCAACTTCACCATACATTTTAGTCAATTCGAACTCAATTTTAGAATGTACATCTTCAAATTGAGCATCAATTATAAAAGTATCGTCTTCAATTTGCTGTTGTAGCGTAGCAATTCCACTAGTTACTTGCGCTAATTCTTCCGAAGTAATAATACCGATGGATGCTAGCATTTTAGCATGTGCTAACGATGCTTGCAAGTCATATGGTGCAATGTGTATGTCTATTTCTCTGTCATTACCAACAGTGAAATGTTCTATTTTTTTATCTATGGATAATCCTTTGTCCCAAAGTTTCATAATCTTAGTGTTTTTTTAGAGCCAAGAGAATAGATCGCTTCGCATAAGTCTTTGTTCTTGACTCTTTGTTCTATTTTCTTCTACAATACTTTATTCAATAATTTTATATACAACTCAATTCCTTCTTCAATTTCTTGAAGATAAATAAACTCATCAGCGGTGTGTGAACGTGTGCTGTCTCCAGGCCCTAATTTTAACGACGGACAACTTAATACTGCTTGGTCAGATAGGGTAGGAGAACCATAGGTTTTTCTTCCTAAAGCAATACCTGCTTGTACTAATGGATGTTCTTTTGGTATTGAAGATGAATTCAAATTCAAGCTGCGTGGTTGTATGTTGCAAGGTGCGTGTTCTTGTAAAAAGTCACTGATTTCTTGATTGGTATATTGATTGTTTACACGAACATCTATTACCAATTTTACTTCGGAAGGAACGGCGTTGTGTTGTTTTCCCGCGTTGATTTGTGTTACCGTAAGTTTTACGTCTCCTAAGGTTTCCGAGGTTTTTTCAAATTCAACATCTTTAAACCATTGTAATACTTCAATAGCGTTATAAATAGCATTGTCGTGATTCGGATGTGCGGCATGACTTGGAGTTCCTTTTACCTCAGCATCAAAAACTACTAAGCCTTTTTCAGCTATGGCTAAATTCATTAAAGTAGGTTCTCCTACAATCGCTACATCAATCTTTGGTAAAGTTTTTAGTAATCCATTTAAACCGTTAGGACCACTGCTTTCTTCCTCGGCAGTTCCTGCAAAAACAAGGTTATAAGTCAAGTTTTCTTTCTGGTAGAAATGGGTGTAGGTTGCCAATAACGAAACCAAGCATCCACCAGCATCGTTACTTCCTAATCCGTAGAGTTTGCCATCTTCTACAATAGCTTTAAACGGATCTTTAGTATAGCCATTGTTTGGTTTTACCGTATCGTGGTGCGAGTTGAGTAACAACGTAGGTTTGTTAGTATCAAAATGTTTGTTTACCGACCATACATTGTTCTGGTTTCTGGTATATGGAATGTTGTATTCCTGAAACCAGTTTTCTAACAGTTGCGCGGTTAGGTCTTCTTCCGAAGAAAAAGAAGGCGTTTCTATCAGATTTTTTAATAGGCCAATGGCTTTTATAGTAAGTTCTTGTATCGTCATAATGTTAATGCGGTGTGTTTAATAGTTGGATTGAATATGATGTCAGTATTTCCTATATGTACTTTATGTACGTTGTGCTGTAAGGCATGGAAACAATTGTCTAATTTAGGAAGCATTCCTTCAAAAATAACACCGTTAGTTTTTAATTGAGTATAGTTTTTGGTGTTGATGTGTTCAATAATTGAGTCATTGTTGTCAACATCGGTTAATACCCCTGGTTTTTCAAGACAGTAATACAATTCTGTATTAAAATGTGCAGATAAGCCTATAGCAATTTCCGAGGCTATGGTATCTGCATTTGTGTTTAGTAACTGTCCATTAGCATCGTGTGTAATCGCACAAAACACAGGAGTTACTTCGTTATTAATTAGTATTGTTGGTATTTGCGGATTTACGGTAACAACGTCGCCCGCAAATCCGTAATCTATAGGTTCAGCAGGACGTTTGGTTGATATAATAGTATTTCCGTCGGCTCCTGTAAACCCCACAGCATTGGCGTTGTGCGCTTGTAACTGCGCAACAATTTGCTTGTTGATTTTTCCGGCATATACCATAGTAATCAAATCTAAAGTTTGCGTGTCGGTTACACGTCTGCCTTCAATCATTGTTACCGGAATGTTGAGCTGACTGGCTAGTTCAGAAGCCAATTTTCCTCCACCATGAACTAATACTTTCGGCCCTTTTAACTGAGCAAATTTAGCTAAGAAATTGTTCAAAGTTTTTTCGTCGTTAATAATGTTTCCGCCAATTTTAACAATCTTTATAGTTTTCATAATTCTCCTAAAATTTGTTGTAAAACTATTTGAGCTGCAAAGGTTCTGTTGTTGGCTTGTTCAATAACCAGAGAATTATCAGCATCTAAAACAGCATCTTCCGCTATTACATTTCTTCTAATGGGTAAACAGTGCATAAATTTAGCAGTACCTATTTTTTCCTGAGTAATCATCCAGTTGGGGTCTTCATTTAGTATTTTACCATACTCATTAAAAGAACTCCAGTTTTTAGCATAGATAAAGTCGGCATTCTCAAAAGCTTTCTGTTGGTCATATTCAATAGGAAACTGTTGCGTGATTTCTGGGTCTAGCTCATATCCTTTCGGATGAGTAATTACAAAATCGACCTCCATATTATGCATCAAATGCACAAAAGCATTGGCAACCGAATGTGGTAATGCTTTTGGATGTGGAGCCCAAGACAACACAACTTTAGGTTTGTCAACTTTTTTAGTTTCCGTAATAGTAATCGCATCTGCCAAGGCTTGCAACGGATGGTCAGTAGCACTTTCCATATTCACAATAGGCACTGTGGCGTATTTAACAAAACTATTGAGTACTGTTTCAGCTCTGTCTTTTTCTTTGTCTTCTAAAGTAGGAAAAGCCCTAACCGCAATAATGTCGGCATATTGAGAAATCACCTTAGCAGCTTCTTTAATATGTTCAGAAGTGTTTAAATTCATCACAGCACCATCTTCAAATTCCATATTCCATGCATTGGTAACGTTTAATACACTTACTTGCATTCCTAAGTTTTTAGCTGCTTTTTCAGTACTTAATCTAGTACGTAAACTAGCATTGAAAAAAAGCATGACTAAAGTTTTGTGTTGTCCTAAATCAGAAAATTGATAAGGGTTCTTTTTTAATTGAATTGCTTTTTGAATGGTATCTGAAAGATTCTCAATATCGTTTATAGTGGTATATTTTTTCATGATTACTTTGGGTTGATTGTCTGTTTGACAATCTTTATGTGGTTTTTACATCACCCTGATTCCGAAGTTTCGGAACGGGGATTGGTAATAAGGTTGTTTTTATATTTCATTACTAATTGTGTTATTGTATATAAAAAGCTTTTCCGTGATTTTAGTTTCATGCTACTTGTGGTATTATTAGTTAAGTTCTTTTTTTAAGGCGATAATAAAAGCATCTACATGTTCCTTTTGTAAGGTTAAGGAAGGTAAAATTCTAAGTAGATTAGGATTTTTAGCACTTCCCGTAAAAACATGCTGATTGAATAATAGCGATTTTCTTAAGTTGGCAATAGGAAAATCAAATTCTAAGCCTAACATTAAGCCTCTACCTTTTACAGCTTTTAGTTGTGGAATGGTTGAAACTTGTTCGATAAAGTAAGTTGAAACCTCTTGGACGTTTTTCATCAACTGTTCTTTTTCTATAGTGTCAAGCACTGCTAAAGATGCCGTACAGGCTAAATGGTTACCACCAAAGGTAGTTCCTAACAAACCATAAGAAGCTTGAATGCTTGGATGGATTAAAATTCCACCTATAGGAAATCCATTTCCCATTCCTTTTGCCATAGAAATGATATGCGGAGTAATTCCATGCTTTTGAAAAGCAAAGAAATCACCTGTTCTACCAAAACCGCACTGAATTTCATCAGCAATAAGTACGGTGTTGTATTGTTGGCACAAGTTTTCCAACCCTTTATAAAAAGCTGTTGAAGCTTCGTCTAATCCTCCAATACCTTGAATAGTTTCAATAATAATAGCACAAACATCATTGTTCTGTAAAGCCTTTTCACCACCTTCTAAGTCTTCAAACTCTAAAAAGATAACTTCTTGTTGTGCGTTGATAGGCGCTACAATCTTAGGATTGTCGGTTACCGCTACAGCAGCAGAAGTACGTCCGTGAAACGAGTTTTTAAAAGCAATTACTTTTTGCTTACCCGTATGAAAAGAGGCTAGTTTTAAAGCGTTTTCATTAGCTTCAGCCCCCGAATTACATAAGAATAACTGATAGTCTTTACAACCCGATAGTTTTTCTAATTGGTCAGCCAATTCAACCTGTAACGGATTTTGAATAGCATTGCTGTAAAAACTTAACTTACTCACTTGTTCGCTAATATTTTTAACATAAGTAGGGTGTGAGTGCCCTATAGATATTACAGCGTGTCCACCATATAAATCTAAATATTTAGTGCCTTTATCGTCGTATACATATACATCGTTGGCAGTTACTGGGGTAATATCAAATAGAGGATATACGTCAAATAAACTCATTAGTTTTCTTTTTTTATGGTGTTAATTTTGTTGAAAGAGGCAACCATTCCCTGTATTAATGCAGCACTTAACCCTTTGTGTTCCATTTCATTCAAACCTTCAATAGTACAGCCTTTTGGGGTGGTAACTTTATCGATTTCTTCTTCAGGATGATTTCCTGTAGTTATGAGTAAGTGGGCAGCACCTTCGCTGGTGTGCATCGCTAATTCTTGTGCTTCTTTGGCATCAAAACCTAGCTGAATAGCCGCCTGTGTGGTAGCACGTATCAAACGCATCCAAAAGGCAATACCACTGGCACATACTACGGTAGCTGCCTGCATTTGGCTTTCAGGAATCACCATAGAAGTACCTAATTGATTGAAAATAGTGGTTGCGGTTTGCAAGTGCGCTTTTCCTTGCGTATTACTACAGATACAGGTCATAGATTTACCTACTGCAATAGCTGTATTAGGCATAGCTCTGATAATAGTAGTATCTGAACCAATAAGCGCTTCCATTTTTTCAATAGAAAAACCAGCAACTGTAGAAATCACTAAATGATTGTCTGATAAGAGAGGAGCAGTTTCTTTTAAAAGAGCTTCTAAATGTGTTGGTTGTACAGCAAAAATTAATACATCAGATGCTGTGATTGCTTCCTTGTTATTAGAACTAATGAAAACGTTGGGAACTTCTTTAAATTCATTGAGTTCTTCAATATTTCTCTTGGTTAAGTAAAGTTGAGAAAACGAATTGTTTTGTGTCAATCCTTTAGCGATCGATTTTCCTAAGTTACCTGTTCCTATAATTGCTATTTTCATGTCTTTTATTTTAAAAATAAGTTGCTTTTAGTTGTAATCCTGTTTCCTCTTGAAAACCAAACATCAAGTTCATGTTCTGAATTGCCTGTCCAGAAGCTCCTTTTAATAAATTGTCAATGATGATGGTAATTAGTAATTTATCTCCGTGTTTGTGTACATGAATTAAACACTTATTGGTGTTGACTACTTGTTTTAAATGTAGTTCTTGGTCTGCCATATGTGTAAAAACAGCATCTTTATAATACTCTGTATATAATTGTTTCGCTTCGTCTAAGCTTCCCTCAAAATGAGTGTACTGAGTAGCGTAAATACCTCTAGAAAAGTCTCCTCTGTTAGGAAGAAATAAAACCTCCGATTCAAAATTTGATTGAAGCTTATGTAAGGTTTGATTGATTTCTCCTAAATGTTGATGCGTGAAAGGTTTATAGTAGGAAAAATTATTATCTCTCCACGTAAAATGCGTAGTAGAAGATAATGAAGTTCCTGCTCCAGTAGCACCAGTAACTGCATTGATATGCACATCATCTTGTAACAAACCTGCATTGGCTAAAGGTAGTAACCCAAGTTGAATAGCAGTAGCAAAACAACCTGGATTGGCAATATAAGAGGCGTTTTGTATGGCTTCTTTTTGAAATTCAGGTAACCCATATACAAACTTTTTTCCTTCAAAGGTACTGTCTGCTTCCAGTCTGAAATCATTTCCTAAATCAATAATCTTAGTGTGATTTGAAAAAGTATGTGTTTCTAAAAATTGTTTAGAATTTCCATGTCCTAAACATAAAAACAGTACATCTACAGCTGTATTAATTTCATTTGTAAAGGTTAATTCAGTACTTCCTACCAAATCCTGATGTACATTCGCTATTTTATTACCCGCATTAGAAGTGCTATACACAAAATTAATAGCTGCTTTTGGATGTTGTAATAAAAGCCTAATTAACTCTCCTGCTGTATAACCTGCACCTCCAATGATTCCTGCTTGTATCATAATTTAGCTATTTACTTGTTGATATATTTTATTCTGATTTCCTAATAACTTAATAAAACCTTTAGCATCATCAGCTGTCCATCCGTTGTTTAGTTCACCATAACTACCAAATTTAGCATTCATTAAATCGTGAGGAGAATCAATTCCATCTAAGGTAAAGTGATACGGTTTTAACGTTACAAAAACATCGCCAGTTACTTTTGTTTGACTATTTGTAAAGAAGGCTTCCATATCTCTCATTACAGGATCTAAATACTGACCTTCATGTAAGTGCATACCATAAAAACTTGCTAAATATTCTTTGTGTTGTAATTGCCATTTGGTTAGGGTGTGTTTCTCTAATAAATGATGTGCTTTAATGGTAATTAATGCAGCTGCAGCTTCAAAACCAACTCTTCCTTTAATTCCAACAATGGTATCGCCTACGTGAATATCTCTACCAATTCCGAATTTTGAAGCTAGGGCATTCAATTGTTCAATGTTTTGTACAGGAGCTTTTTCGTCATCATTAATTGCCATTAATTCACCCTTTACAAAAGAAAGCTTTACTTGTTCAGGTACTGTTTTTGTTACTTGAGAAGGGTAGGCGTGTTCTGGTAACGGATGTTCTGAAGTTAAAGTCTCTTCACCTCCCACACTGGTTCCCCACAAACCTTTGTTGACAGAATATTTAGCTTTTTCCCAAGACAAATCAATGCCGTTACTTTTTAAGTACTCAATTTCTTCTTGTCTTGAAAGTTGTAAATCTCTAATAGGAGTTATAATTTCAATTTCAGGAGCAATCGTTTGAAAAATCATATCAAACCTTACCTGATCGTTCCCAGCACCTGTACTACCATGCGCAATATAACTAGCATCAATACTTTTAGCATAGTTTACTATTTCTATAGCTTGTATAATTCTTTCAGCACTTACTGAAAGCGGATACGTGTTGTTTTTTAATACGTTACCAAAAATTAAGTACTTAATTACTTTGTTATAATAATCAGTTACGGCATTGATGTTTTTATAGGTAGCCACACCCATTGTGTAAGCGTTGTGTTCAATCTTTTTAATTTCTTCGGAAGAAAATCCGCCAGTGTTCACACTAACAGCATGAACTTCATATCCTTGTTTTGATAAGCTTACCGCACAGTACGAAGTATCTAATCCGCCACTATAAGCAATTACTAATTTTTTCATTTTTTGTCTTTTTTTAGGAAGATGGTTTCCTTGATTCTTTTTAGTCTTTGAAAGACTTTATCTTTTACTTTTATGTCTTGAGATTTTTTGTTAGGATCGTATAACATACCTATACACAAACACATTTTTTGCTGTGTACGTTGTAAAACATCATAGTTTTTACAGGTTTGACAACCATTCCAAAAAGATTGATCTTCTATAAGTTCAGAAAAGGTAACAGGTTTATAGCCTAACTCACTATTAAGTTTCATTACTGCTAAACCAGTAGTAATACTAAATATTTTGGCATTGGGAAACTTGGTTCTAGAATGCTCAAAAACTACTTTTTTAATTTTTTTGGCTAAACCGATACCTCTGTAATCTGGATGTACAATTAATCCAGAGTTCGCTACAAATTTGCCATGACTCCAGGCTTCGATATAACAAAACCCAGCAAATTTGTCTCCGTCTAGCGCTATAACAGCATTACCATTTTCTAGTTTTGTAATAATATATTCTGGTTTTCTTTTGGCAATTCCTGTACCTCTAACCAGCGCAGCTTCGTCAATAGTTTGACAAATAATTTCTGCATACTTACTATGCGATTGATCAGCAATAACAACTCTCATTGAAATTGATTTTAAATATATTTTCTGTTAATAACCCTTGGTTTGAAAGAAGAACCGGACGCACCTAAGTTCCCAAAAAGAAGTAATACCCTTACGGGCGACGTCGGATAAAAGTAGTGCGTACAGCAGTTGCGTTATTGAAAGTAATAACACTAATTTGTAACAATAAAAAAATGTAAATGATTGAAATCACAGATAAAAAATAAATTATACAATACTCAGTTTAGGACAAAAGGAAGACTAGCGTCGGTTGTAAGACCGCACTAAAAAACTGGGTGTATTATTGTATATTTTACTTGTTTGCATGATGCCGCAAATCTATAAAATAAATTTTGATAAATACTAAATAAAAAATAAAAACTTATATAAGTGTAAGTAGTACAGTGGGTTATGAGGTGTTTTTTTGTGTGTGGAAATAAAAAAAACAAAAAAATATTAGGATTACTAAAAAATATTTTCAAATATTTGTGACATCAAATGAAGAAACAAGTATTAAATATCATTTCTATTATTATTGTCATTGTGATTATTTCGCAAGGATAAGGAAGTGGTATTTTATTATTAAATTATATAAATTTTAAAAAGGCTTCCTAAATTTTAGGAAGCCTTTTTTAGTTACAAAAAACATGAATCAATTTTTTAACATCGTGGTAATTATTATTGTCATTATTAGCTCTCCACCGAGTTGATACAGATAGTTATTGCCTATATGGAAAGCCTGTATCTAACTCTAGATACAGGCTTTTTTTATTCCGTGAATATCATAAGACAAAAACATTAATTAATTGATTTTTAATTTATTATGTTTTTAAAAGATAGGTTAGAAATCATTAAAGTATTGAAAAATAGAAACTAAAGTAAAAAGCGAAAAATAATTTTGAACAGTAAAAACAACTAAAAATGTACTATAACGAGGAAACAGTAATTTTTTACAACGGACAGTTTATCAAAGCAAAAGATGCTAGCGCTAATTTGTATAGCCAGAGTTTACACTACGGAAATGGAGTTTTCGAAGGTATCAGAGCTTATAATACAACCGAAGGAACTAAAGTCTTTAAGTCGTATGAGCATTACAAGAGGCTAAAATACGGAGCAGAAGTCATGAATATTCAATTGGATTATTCTGAAGAACAACTTACGCAAATTACTTACGAATTGTTAGAGCGTAATGGTTTAAAAGACGCATACATCCGTCCGTTGGTAACCACAGGATCAGATATGAGTTTATTTACTTCTAAAGAAACCAACTTAGCTATTCAATGCTGGGAATGGGGAAAATATATGGGAGATAAATTACTACGTGTAAAAACGTCTTCGTTCCAACGTCCGAATCCGAAGTCATGTTTTGTAGAAGCAAAAGTAACAGGGCATTATATCAATTCAATACTATCAACGAACGAAGCAAAAAATAATGGTTATGATGAAGCACTGTTGCTAGATATGAATGGTAATGTAGCAGAGTGTTCAGGTGCTAACATTTTTATGGAGAAAGAAGGGAAACTATATACACCACCTAGAGGCCATATCATGGCAGGTATTACTCGCGCTACGGTAATTGAGTTATGTGAAGAAGAAGGAATCTTTGTTGAAGAAAAACATTTCAGTTTAGAAGAATTAAAAAATGCGGATGCTTGCTTTTTTACAGGAACTGCAGCCGAAGTAGTAGGATTACAGTCGCTAGATGACTATCAATTTCCACTAGCGTGGGAAAAATCACAAGGATATAAATTGATGAAAGTATATAAAGCCGAAGTAGTAGGCTTACGTCAAAAACGAAAAGCAAGCTAACATGGAACTAAACAAATTTAGTAAACAAGTAACTCAAGACGACACTCAACCAGCAGCACAAGCTATGTTGCATGCCATAGGATTGTCAAAATCAGATTTGGAAAAACCGTTGGTAGGAATTGCAAGTACAGGATATGAAGGAAATCCGTGTAATATGCATCTAAACGATTTAGCAAAATTGGTAAAAGAAGGAACTGAAAATGCTGATTTAGTAGGATTGATATTTAATACCATCGGTGTTTCTGACGGAATATCTATGGGAACACCAGGAATGCGCTATTCACTTCCTTCTCGTGATGTCATTGCCGATTCTATGGAAACGGTAGTACAAGCGATGTCGTATGACGGATTGGTAACCGTAGTGGGCTGTGATAAAAACATGCCCGGAGCATTAATGGCAATGTTGCGCTTAAACCGTCCTTCGGTTTTAGTATATGGAGGAACTATTGCTTCAGGATGTCATGAAGGAAAAAAGTTAGATGTAGTATCTGCTTTTGAAGCATGGGGGGAGAAAGTGGCAGGAACCATTACTCAAAAAGAATATCAAAATGTGATTGAGAAGGCATGTCCAGGAGCAGGAGCTTGTGGAGGAATGTACACCGCAAATACTATGGCATCAGCAATTGAAGCTTTGGGTATGAGTTTGCCTTACAATTCATCGAATCCTGCAATTAGCAACGACAAAGAACAAGAATGTGTCAAGGCAGGAGAAACATTACGTGTATTACTAGAGAAAGATATCAAACCATCGGATATCGTTACAAAAAAATCGTTGGAAAATGCAGTACGATTGGTAACGGTTATGGGAGGCTCTACCAATGCTGTATTACACTTTTTAGCGATAGCAAAAGCGGCAGAAGTAAAGTTTACCTTGGGAGATTTTCAACGTATTTCAGATGAAACCCCATTCTTAGCCGATTTAAAACCTAGTGGAAAATACTTGATGGAGGATGTGCATAAAGTAGGAGGTACACCAGCAGTTTTAAAATATTTACTAGAAAAAGGGTTGTTACATGGAGATTGTTTAACTGTAACAGGAAAAACGTTAGCTGAAAATTTAGCATCGGTTCCTAGTTTAACAGAAGGACAAGATGTAGTACAGCCAATAGAAAATCCTATTAAAGCTACAGGCCATTTGCGAATGCTCTATGGAAACTTAGCTAAAGAAGGTTCTGTAGCGAAAATAACAGGAAAGGAAGGATTGTATTTTTCAGGAAAAGCAAAAGTTTTTGAAGGAGAATATGAGGCTAATGACGGAATACGAGATGGTAAAGTTGAAAAAGGAGACGTTGTGGTAATTCGTTATGAAGGTCCTAAAGGAGGACCTGGAATGCCAGAAATGTTAAAACCAACAGCTGCTATTATGGGAGCAGGGTTAGGTAAAGATGTTGCTCTAATTACAGATGGTCGTTTCTCGGGAGGAACTCACGGATTTGTGGTAGGTCACATTACACCTGAGGCGCAAGAAGGTGGGGTAATTGCTTTAGTAAAAGATGGAGACACTATAACCATTAATGCTGAAACGAATACGATTCATGTAGATGTTTCGGAAGAAGAATTAGTCAAAAGAAAACAAGAATGGATAGCTCCACCTTTAAAAGTAAAAAGAGGAGTATTATATAAATATGCAAGAACAGTAGCATCAGCATCTAACGGATGTGTAACCGACGAATTTTAATCGCAGGGCGATAGCCAGATGGTAAATAAAGGTATTTGATTTTTAGATAAAGACAAGAGAATTAAGATTCAAGACTACACATAGTAGCGTTAAAAATTTAATAAAATAACTAAGCATATAGCTAAAAGCTAAAAGCATAAAGCTAAGTTTATGGAAACAAAAACGAAACAACAAACAGAATCAGAAACAACACAGAGTGTAACCATTACAGGTGCAGAAGCTGTAGTAAAATGTTTACTAGCAGAAGGAGTCGATTTGTTATATGGGTATCCAGGAGGAGCTATTATGCCTGTATATGATGAGTTGTATAAATATAAAGATAAACTACATCATGTATTAACACGTCACGAGCAAGGAGCAACGCATGCGGCACAAGGATATGCCCGAGCTACAGGTAAAGTAGGAGTAGCGATAGCAACTTCAGGTCCAGGAGCGACCAATTTAATCACAGGAATTGCTGATGCGCAGATAGATTCTACCCCAATGGTATGCATTACAGGACAAGTAGGAGCACATTTATTAGGTTCTGATGCGTTTCAAGAAACGGATATCGTTGGAATTTCAACTCCAGTAACGAAGTGGAATTATCAGATAACTAAAGCGAGTGAGATACCCGAAGTAATGGCGAAAGCATTTTACATTGCCCGCTCAGGAAGACCAGGACCTGTTTTGGTTGATATTACTAAAAATGCGCAGTTTGAAGAGTTTGATTTTGAATATAAAAAATGTACTTCAGTGCGAAGTTATCAACCTGTTCCGAATATGAATATGCAAAGCGTTGAAGCAGCTGTTGAGTTGATTAACAATGCTGAAAGACCGTTTGTTGTCTGGGGGCAAGGAGTAATACTTGGAGAGGCAGAAGAAGAATTCAAAGCCTTTATTGAGAAAGCAGGAATACCATCGGCAAGTACATTATTAGGCTTATCAGCTTTACCAACTAAACACCCTTTGTATGTAGGTATGGTAGGAATGCATGGTAACTACAGTCCGAATAAACTTACCAATGAATGTGATGTGTTAATAGCTATCGGAATGCGTTTTGACGATCGTGTTACAGGGGATTTGAACCGTTATGCGAAACAAGCTAAAGTGGTGCATTTTGAAATAGATCCTGCGGAAGTTGATAAAAACGTAAAAACAGATGTAGCTGTTTTAGGAAACGTAAAAGAAACCTTAGCGGCAGCACTTCCTCTTTTAGAAGAAAAATCACACAAAGAGTGGTTACAAGAATTTAGAAATCTCGATGCAGTCGAGTTTGATAATGTGATAAAAAATGATTTGTTTCCAACCAAAGAAGGTTTAACAATGGGAGAAGTTATCAAGCAAATAAATGAAGCTTCTGAAGGAAAAGCTATTGTAGTTACCGATGTGGGGCAACATCAAATGGTAGCAAGTCGTTATGCGGAATTTAATCAAACAAAAAGTAATATTACTTCAGGGGGATTAGGAACTATGGGTTTTGCTTTACCTGCGGCAATTGGAGCAAAAATGGGAACCCCAGAACGTGAGGTGGTTGCTGTTATTGGTGACGGAGGTTACCAAATGACCATACAAGAACTCGGAACTATTTTACAAACCAAAGCAGCAGTTAAAATTGTAGTACTGAATAATGAGTTTTTAGGAATGGTACGACAATGGCAGCAGTTGTTTTTTGACAAACGATATGCTTCTACAGTAATGACAAACCCTGATTTTGTTGTCATTGCTAAAGGATATCATATAGCAGCTAATAGAGTTACTAAAAGAGAAGAATTAGTAACAGCTGTTCAAGAAATGATGCAATCCAAAGAAGCCTATTTCTTAGAGGTTTGTGTAGAAAAGGAAGATAATGTATTTCCAATGATTCCAACAGGAGCATCAGTATCTGATGTTCGATTAAAATAAGAAAATATGAATACAAAAAACACCTATACAGTATCAATTTATACAGAAAATAATGTTGGATTGTTAAACAGAATATCAGCAATATTTCAACGAAGACATATCAATATTGAAAGTATCAATAGCTCGTCATCAGAAATTAAAAGTGTATCAAGAATTACACTTTTAGTGAAGGTAACCGAAGAGCAAATCAAAAAAATCATTGGTCAAATAGAAAAGCAAGTAGAGGTAATCAAAGCTTTTTATCATACGGATGAAGAGACGATTTACCAAGAATCGTGCTTATTCAAGCTAAGTACGGATTTGCTAACAGATAATGATGAAATTCAAACAATTATCAATCAAAGTAAATCAAGAGTTATCAATGTAAATAAAAACTTTTTTGTTCTTGAAAAATCAGGAACCAAAGAAGAAGTCGAAGAACTATATCACATTTTAGATAAGCATGGTATCATGCAATTTGTTCGGTCTGGTAGAATAGCTATTACAAAAGATGAAATGCCAGTATCAAAATTATTACAATTAATAAAAGCATAAACAAACAACACAAATACAATAGAAATGAAAAATTATTTCAACCAATTATCATTAAGAGAGCAGTTAGAACAATTAGGAAAATGTAGATTTATGAATGCTGAAGAGTTTTCAGAAGGAATAGCTGCATTAGAAGGAAAAAAAGTGGTAATTGTAGGATGTGGAGCACAAGGATTGAATCAAGGGTTAAACATGCGTGATTCAGGATTAGATATTTCATATGCATTACGAGAAGCAGCTATTAAAGAAGAACGTCAATCCTATAAAAATGCAACAGAACACGGTTTTGAAGTAGGTACCTATGAAGAACTAATTCCTACTGCTGATTTGGTGTGTAATTTAACACCAGATAAACAGCATACTCAAGTTGTAAATGCAGTAATGCCATTAATGAAGTCAGGAGCGACTTTATCATATTCTCACGGATTTAATATTGTTGAAGAAGGAATGCAAGTCCGTAAGGATTTAACCGTAATTATGGTAGCGCCTAAGTGTCCTGGAACAGAAGTAAGAGAAGAATACTTGAGAGGATTTGGGGTACCTACATTAATTGCGGTACATCCAGAAAATGATCCAGAAAATAAAGGATTGGCACAAGCAAAAGCCTATGCTTATGCTACAGGAGGTCATAAAGCAGGAGTGTTAGAATCGTCGTTTGTTGCTGAGGTAAAATCAGACTTAATGGGTGAACAAACCATTTTATGTGGAGTGTTACAAACAGGGTCAATTTTATCGTTCAATAAAATGATAGAAGAAGGAGTAGAGCCCGCGTATGCTTCTAAGTTAATTCAATACGGATGGGAAACAATTACCGAGGCATTAAAACACGGAGGAATAACTAATATGATGGATCGTTTATCGAATCCTGCAAAAATTAAAGCCTATCAACTTTCTGAAGAATTAAAAGAAGTATTGGCTCCGTTATTCAACAAGCATATGGATGATATTATGTCAGGACATTTTTCAAAAACTATGATGGAAGATTGGGCAAATGATGATGTGAATCTATTAACATGGAGAGCAGCTACTGGAGAAACGCAATTTGAGAAAACAGCTGCTACTTCTGAAGAAATTTCAGAACAAACCTATTTTGATAAAGGAACTTTATTAGTTGCTTTTGTAAAAGCAGGAGTTGAGTTGGCTTTTGAAACCATGGTGAAATCAGGAATTATCTCAGCATCGGCATACTACGAATCGTTACATGAGTTACCGTTAATAGCCAATACGGTAGCACGTAAGAAGTTGTTTGAAATGAATCGTATTATTTCTGATACTGCTGAATACGGATGTTATTTATTCGACCATGCAGCAAAACCAATATTAGCTGATTTTATGAAATCAGTAAGTACAGATGTTATTGGAAAAGAATACAGTACTACGAATGAGGTAGATAATCTTGAATTAATAAAAGTGAATAAAGCAATTTGCAATCATCCTATTGAAAAAGTAGGTGCAGAATTGCGAGAAGCAATGACTGCTATGAAGGTAATCAAAACCAATGTCAGTCAAGAAGAACCCGTTTTAGCATAAATAGTATGGAAGTTCAAAAAGAAACGTATTTTCCTAAATTAGAAGCAATAGAGCAAGCTGCTACAACTTTACAAGAAGTTGTGGCGGTTACTCCGTTGCAAGAAAATTTCAACTTATCTAGACAATTCGGTGCAAATATATTTTTAAAAAGAGAAGATTTGCAGCAAGTTCGTTCGTATAAAATTAGAGGAGCTTACAATAAAATTAGTTCTTTAACAGAAGAGGAACTGGCAAATGGAATTGTGTGTGCTAGTGCAGGAAATCATGCACAAGGAGTTGCCTTAGCATGTAGAAAAAAAGAAATCTACGGAACTATTTATATGCCTGCACCAACACCAAAACAAAAGGTAGAACAGGTGAAAATGTTTGGTGGTGATTTTGTAGATATTCGATTGATAGGTGATACGTTTGATGACGCTTATAAAGCAGCAAAACTCTTATCGGATAGTTTACAAAAAACGTTTGTACATCCGTTTGATGATGAAAAAATTATTGAAGGACAAGCCACTGTAGGCTTAGAGGTTTTAGAACAAGCACAACAACCTATAGATTATGTTTTTGTACCTGTTGGTGGTGGTGGATTGGCTTCTGGTTTATCAAGTGTTTTTAAATTGTTGTCACCAAAAACAAAGATTATAGGAGTAGAGCCAGCTGGAGCACCTTCTATGAAAAAGTCGTTAGAAGAAAACAAAAATGTCGTACTAGAAAATATAGATAAGTTTGTTGATGGAGCGGCAGTACAGCAAGTAGGGGAGTTGACCTATAAAATTTGTAAAGAAAATTTATCGGATATGATTACCGTTCCCGAAGGAAAAGTGTGTCAAACTATCTTAGAAATGTATAACAAAGAAGCAATAGTAGTTGAGCCTGCCGGAGCTTTGACGATAAGTGCACTTGATTTTTACAAAGAAGAATTGAAAGGTAAAAATGTAGTGTGTGTTATTAGTGGGAGCAATAATGATATTACTCGTACCGCTGAAATAAAAGAACGTGCATTGTTATACAGTAAATTGAAGCACTATTTCATTGTTCGTTTTCCACAACGTGCAGGTGCGTTAAAAGAGTTTGTAGCTGAGGTATTGGGTGAAAATGATGATATTACTTTTTTTGAATACTCTAAAAAGACCAATAGAGAAAATGGTTCTGCTGTTGTTGGTATAGAACTAGAGAGAAAAGAAGATCTACAACTATTAATTTATCGAATGAAACAGCGAAACTTTTATGGTGAATACCTAAACGATAAACCTAATTTATTTGAATTCTTAGTGTAATATAAATACGACTGTATAAAATGTCATTCCGAACGAGGCACGAGGAGGAATCTCATACAAATGAGAAACAAATATTCAAATGATTTCTCCCTTTGGTCGAAATGATGTTTTATACAGTCTTATTTTTGACCAAGATATACCCAATGGTCATTTTCTTTACAAAAAACAGAGTTTTCGTGAATCACATCTATACTGCCGTTTTCCATAAAAAAAGCTTTAAACTCAACAGTGGTTTCTGTAGTGTGCAGCACATCTAGCTTTATCCAATTAACAGTTTTTGTCCAAGCTAAAATCTCTTTCTTTTCTCGCTTAGAAGGTCTGGTGCTGCTATGGTGACTTTTTTGTAAGTAATCAATATTTGCTAACACAAAAGCACTATATCTTGAACGCATTAAAGCTTCAGCTGAGGTAACTGAATGAATGTTTTGATGTGCTTTTTGACAGCAATCGCAATATTGTTTGTTAGGGTTACATGGACACTGCATACTAATTAATTGATTAATTCAGGTTGTTCTTGTACTCTAAAGCAACGTTCTTCACCAAGAAATAAAGGATTTCCATGTTTTTCAGACCAAAATCCGTCTAAAATATCTTTAGAAAGACAAGAATATACTACTACACCTTTGTAAATAGTGTTATCATCACCTAAGTAGTTAAAATTGATAGCTAAAATATTATTCTTAAAGAAGCCAGTTCCAAACTGTTTCTGTTCGTTGTTGATTAACCATTTGGCAACTATTCTGTTATTTTCGTCAAGAGTCAAAGAAAGTGTTCCTTTATACGTATTAGTACTTTCGTCTTGGTTGCTACCAATAATGTTGTAGGTTCCTATTAAATCTTCTATCGTCATAAATCTTCTTAAAAATGCAAAAATAAGAATAAATTAAGTGGAGGTTATAATTAGTTTAGCACGATAATATTTCGTATATTTTCGAGTGTTTTATACTAGTTATCAATACTATGGAGTTTATAGATTATTACAAAGTTTTAGGAATAGATAAAACAGCGACTGCTGCTGATATTAAAAAGGCCTACCGTAAACTAGCCAGAAAATACCATCCTGATACGAATCCGAATGATGAGGAAGCTAAGAAAAAGTTTCAGCAAATTAATGAAGCAAATGAAGTGTTAAGTAATCCTGAAAATCGAAAAAAGTACGATGAGTATGGTGAACATTGGCAACATGCCGATGCTTATGAAGAAGCTAAAAAACAACAAGGGTATCAAAGCGGATTTGGTGGAGGAGGTTCTTATCAACAATACTCATCCTCAGATTTTGATGGAACTGATTTTTCTGATTTCTTTAATTCTGCCTTTGGAGGTGGAGGAAGAAGAGGTTCTAGCAGACGTTCATCTCAATTTAGAGGTCAAGATTTTAACGCTACGTTGCACTTGAACTTAAGAGATGTATATACATCACAAAAACAAGTATTGACGGTAAATGACAAGAAAATACGAATTACGATTCCCGCTGGAGTAGAAAATGGACAAACCATTAAGATAAAAGGACATGGAGGTGAGGGATTGAACGGAGGACCTAAAGGAGATTTATACATTACTTTTGAAATAGCTCCGGATATAAACTTTAAACGTGATGGTGCTGATTTGTACACAGAGCAAACTATTGATTTATACTCAGCAGTGTTAGGAGGAGAGGTGGTTATAAATACTTTTACAGATAAAGTAAAGCTGAAGGTAAAAGAAGGAACTCAAAATGGAACCAAAGTTCGATTGAAAGGTAAAGGCTTTCCGAAGTATAAAAAAGAAGGTCAGTTTGGTGATTTATATGTTACTTATAAGGTGGATATTCCAACGAATTTAACAGATGAACAGCGCGATTTATTTACAAAACTTTCTAAAATAAAATAATAAGATGAGCAACAAAGAACTAATAAGTATACAGAAAGTGATTGTTCATCATAATTTAGATGAACAATTTATAGAGAGTATTGAGTCTTTTCAATTAATAGAATTTGTGGTAAAAGACACAGATAAGTATGTGTATGTAGAACAACTACCAACTTTAGAAAAAATTATTCGATTGTATTACGATTTAGAGGTGAATATGCAAGGGATTGATGTGATTAATAATATGTTGGATAGAATGGATATGATGCGTAAAACCATTCAACAATTAGAAAACAAGCTTAAATTATATGAGTAAAATAGGGTTAGAAAACCTATTGATTAAAAACTCCAAACGATATCAATGATAAAACATATTCAGATAAAGTTTGGAAGTTTTTATTAGGCTTACTTGTCTTCTACAATTTGATCACCACGATACGTGTGGTTTTTATCTTTGTATAATAAAGAGTGTTTTTCACTTGAAGGACCAAAAGTAGCTACATCTGCTCCTTTTAATAATTTTCCGGAAGCAAATACATGATTTTTGTCTTTTGAATAATAAGAAACTTCAAAAATACTGAACGTTTCAGGATCAGCTTCTTCAATAATTCCCCCAAAATAAAACACATGATTTTTGTCTTTAGCGTAAGGAAATTGAATGACTTTAAAAGAAGAAATATCCGCATTTTCAATTTTAGCTCCATCATAAATAATGTTGGAATCAAACAATAAATATTTGTCTTCTAAGATTGTTAAATCCTCAATGTTTTGGTAAGGGATTGATGTTAGAGAGTCTACCTTTTTACCGTTTTTATATTCTTGAAAGTCGTGAACTCCATTTTTATCAACAATATATCGATCATTGATTTTTTTGCTTGTTGTAGGGTCTATTGTTGTGGCAACTAATAATTCGTAGCTTTTTAGTAAATACACCTGATTTTGGTCTTTGGCAAAGCTTTTATTCAAAACTTTAAAAGAATCATAATCTACATTTACTGGAACGTAATTATAAAAATAATGTTTATCGTCTTTAGACCAATCCTGATCAATTTTTTGAAATGTTTTAGGATTGGCTTTTGCTACCTTCCATAGATGTTTTTTCTCTTGATGTAATCCATCTATTTCTTGTGGCATGTAGTTTATAGCAATATATACATGGTCTTTGTCAAAACAGGTGTAATCGTCTTTAGCTACATAAAAAGTAGCGACATCTACCTCATTATCTATAATATTAGTCTTGAAGTATAAATGATTTTTGTCTTTTCCAAAGTCTCTTCCTAAAACCTTAAAACTTTTAACATCGGCATTTAGATTGGTGTTTCCTAATGAAAACCAATTTCCCATAGGAGAATAACGAATTTCTTTTTTTGATTTTGAGTAGTAATACGAATCTGAAATAGATTCATCAACAGGACCATCAAAAGGACTACAAGCTTGGGCAATAATTGCCATTATAAACAAGGACAATTTTGCTATAGGGGAGTGTTCAGCTCGTGTAATTTTCTTTATCATAAAATTCAAAATAAGTATAATTATGATGATTGATATATAGGGATATTGTGTAATTAAGTTCATTAAGCAACTTAGTTTTCTGTTGGTGTTTTTACTATTTTCTTTATTCAAGGAAAGAATAAAAAAAGTAGTAGCAATTTTTATTCTTTTCTATTTAGCAAAAGCTAAGATAAAACAAAAAACCGTACAAAAATGTACAGTTATAAGGTGTGTTATTGGGTTTGATATGAAATTTTTGAACCCGAATAATGGGATATATAGTATTAATATTTCGTTTTTAATCAAAATAATTATCAGATTTCAATAATCCTTTTTTTTCTGATTCCCATATCATTGATAGAATCTTCCACTCATCATTTATTTTGACTAGCTGAAAATTAATGATTCATTTTTCCACATCAATAAGTATTTCGTAACACTTTCATTCGGTTGAATTCGGTCAATTTTTATCACGTCTAGTTTTTCCGATGTTGTAAATTCTACATTAGTTATCGGTTCGCTTGATTCGTTTTTAATTTTTACTTCAATTCCGTTTTTTTTGAACATAAAACAAGAGTTCAATGATAGAATAACCAATATTACGAGCAATTTTTTCATATTGAGGAAAAAGGACTAGATTATGAGTAGTTGCGTGGGTTAGTTCTTAACTTTGCAAGTACGCACCAAGCTGAAAATCCGTGAGTCCCGAAGCTTCGGGATTCAGAAGTAGGCGAGAACAAGCAATTACTTATAGCCATTGTTACCTGCAGTATTTTTTGTTTTTTTGTTGCTTTTAACTTGCCTTTTCGTAGTAGCCACATAAATCGTAAACGATACATTCTTCGCAATTTGGCTTTCTCGATTTGCAGATGTTCATTCCGTGCTGTATGAGCCATTCGTGAGCGTGCTTTTTGTATTTTTTCGGTGTCAGTTCGTTGATTTCGTCAGCGGTCTGTTCATTAGTTTTGGTGTCCACAATTCCAAGTCGGTTCAAAACTCTGTGGACGTGTGTGTCAACTGCGATGGTGTCGCCACCAAAGTTAAAGTTCATTAAGATGTCCGCACATTTTCGTCCAACGCCTTGTAATTCCAAAAGTTTTTTTTCAGTACGTGGGACTTTCCCATCGTGATTGTCAATCAGTTGTTGGCACATTTCCTTTAGATGTTTTGTCTTTCTGTTGTAGTGTGCAACCGGCTTAATCAACTCGGTCAGTTCATCATCGCTTAAGTCCAATATTTCTTTTGGCGTTGTGGCTTTTTCGTAAAGAGCATTGCAAGCTCTGATTACCCTTTTTGTGTGGGCCATTGTCGAGAGCATTACTGACACTAAACTTTTAAAATCGGTACTGTTCAGTCCGTTTTTTTTCCACTCGTTGTCGTTTTCAGCGAAGATATCGTATTCGTCGCTTAATTTCTCGTAAATTTTTTCAATTTTTTTTTGCCACTTTTCAAATGTTTAGTTTAGTAATTGATTAATAATTATGTTTATTTTATCTATCTGTTCTTCCTCTGTATTTTGCTCGTATATGCTGACAATAATCTCTTTTTTTCTCTTATCGTTTACAGCTTGAAATTTGTCAAGTACGCCTGCATCTTTAAAACATTGAAAAATTTCTAAATCTTCGTTTATTCTATTTTTTGTGTGTAAAAATAATGTTACCATAACTTTGTCTCCACCACCTTTGCCAATCTCATCTCTGATTTCCTTGTTTATGGAAATCATTTTATCCTTTTCCTTACGAGGTGCCAAATTCATTGGTTTTAACTCGTAATTATCTATTCTGCCTGAAACTTTTAGTGAGCCCCATTTGCCCTCAATTTCGGCAGTATTTGGAATAACAATATGATAGGTCCAAGCACCTTTGCCTCGTTCATATATTAGTTCGAGTTGTTTATTGTCAATCAGTTTTTTCAATCTACATCCGTTTTTTATCCTTGCTTGCATATAACCGTATTTGTGTATGAGTATTAGCGAAATTTTTGCGATCACTTTCGGTAAGTAATTTACAAAATAAAAAAGAATAGCGACTTGAATTAAAAAACCAAGTCGCTATTACTTATACTCGCGTTGTTGTAATTAGTTTTTTACTTTAACTTTTCTAGTAATAGTTCGGCAACTGGTTCTGAAGATGCAGGATTTTGTCCAGTTATTAATAAACCATCTTCGACCGCATAAGGACTCCAGTCTGCTTTTTTAGTGTAAATTCCACCATTACTCTTTAACATTTCTTCAACCAAAAATGGAACAACAGAAGTTAGTTGAACAGCTTCTTCTTCTCCGTTTGTAAATCCAGTTACTTTTTTCCCATTAACCAAAGATGTCCCATCCGTATTTTTTGTGTTTTTAAAAACTGCAGGAGCGTGACAAACAGCAGCAATAGGTTTATTGTTGTTGTAAAAATCTTCTATTAAAGCAATGGAGTTTTTATCTTCAGCTAAATCCCATAAAGGACCGTGTCCACCAGGATAAAATACTGCGTCATAATCTGCTTGATTAACAGTTTCCAATTTTATTGTTTTAGATAAGATCTCTTGAGTTTCTTTATCATCATTAAATCTTATGGTTGCTGGAGTTTGGAAATCTGGTTCATTACTTTTTGGGTCAATTGGAGGTTGTCCTCCTTTTGGAGATGCCAAAGTAATTTCAATTCCTTTATCTTTTAATAAGTAATAAGGTGCTGCAAATTCTTCAATCCAAAAACCAGTTTTCAATCCAGTATCTCCTAAATCTTCGTGATTAGTTAATACAAATAATACTTTTTTCATTGTTTTGCTTTTTTTTGTGTTAATACTTAATTTTTTTTCATTAGAATTATTTTCTTTTGTGTTTTTACCACAAGAGGAAAATAAAGCTAAAGCGATTATAATTGTTGTTATTCTTTTGATTAGAGACAAAATTACTGTCAAATTAAGTACTGAAAATTGATGTATGGTAATAAAATCAATTATGAGATATTTCTTTTCTAATTCTACTTAAGCTTTCGGTAGTAATTCCTAGATAAGAAGCTATATGGTAATTTTTTACAGCCTGTTCAATATTTGGGTAAGTGCTAATAAAAGAAACGTATCTTTCTTTAGCTGATTGGGCTAAATTTGCTAATATTCTGTTTTGAAAGCTAGCAAAAGCTCTTTCCATTTTTTTTCTGAAAAAAGTTTCTAATTGTGGAATCTCTACAAATAATTCTTCCATACTTTTTTTGGAAATTTCATATAAAGTTGCTTCCTGAATAGTTTCAATATACATAATCGCTTTGGATGCCGTGAAGAAAGCCGTATAATCGCTTATCCACCAATCATTAATGGCGAATTGCAAAGTATGTTCTTTACCAGATTTGTCAATAAAGTAAGTTCTTAAACATCCATTGTAAACATAATATTGATTGTTCACTTTATCATCTGCTTTTAATATTGTAGTCCCTTTATTTAACTTGAGTTTTTTAAGTTTACTTTCAATAAGATTCATTTCTTTTTTTGAAAAAGAAATGCCTTTAAAAATTTCTAATATTATTGAATTTTCGATGTTCATTTAAATTACTCGCAACGTTAAGTATATGAAGCGTAGCGCCCGAATGGGAGCTATGATTTTATAAACAGTGTTATGAGCTTTTTTACATTCTTCATTGTCACTGGAAAATTGTCCATGCTTAAGTCTCTTATCTCCATTCCAAGGCCCCTTATTTAGTTCTACATTTGTAGTGTAACAAAAATAAGTCAAAATGAAATTTAAAAGTTTAATCAAATTAAGTAGCCTAGTTCTAATTCTAGGGATAACAATTCAAGCATTTTCTCAATCTAAAAAAAGTAATATTATGGACAACACAAAAAATGAAAACATCGGATTATTAGTAATCATGAAAGCGAAAGAAGGTAAGGAGCAAGAAGTGAAAGAGTTTCTTCTAGGTGGTTTATCATTGGTAAATGCAGAACCAAAAACTGTATCTTGGTTTGCATTTCAAATAGATGAACAAACTTTCGGAATTTATGACACATTTGAAACTGAAGAAGGCAGACAGGCACACTTAAAAGGAGAAGTGGCAAAAGCCTTATTGGCCAATGCTGGAGATCTTTTAGAAGGTTTTGATGCTAGCAGAGACATTAAGACTGTTGATGTTCAAGCAAGTAATCATAAAGTGGGTGATCAGAATAACGGATTGTTGGTGACTATGAAAGCCAAAGAAGGAAAGACATCTGCAGTAGAGGATTTCTTACAAGCGGGCAAGTCATTGGTAAGTTCTGAGCCTGCAACTTTATCTTGGTATGCTTTTAAAATCAATGAAGAAACCTATGCCATTTTCGATACGTTTGCAGATGACGCTGGCAGAGATGCTCATTTATCAGGGAAAGTAGCAGCAGCGTTGATGGAGAATGCACCTGTAATTTTGGAAGGCTTTGATGCTTCCGCAATTCAAAAAATTAACATTCTAGCTTCAAAATAAATATTTGACTTAAGAAAGGAGAGGAGTGCTTTTGGCACTCCTTTTTTTTTAAATTTGAATGAGCTAAAAAATAAATTTAGTATGGCCCAAATAATTATAGACAAACAAAACGGGGAACTTGCGTTTAGATTAGAAGAGTTAAACGACCTAAGCCAGTTTGATCATTTACAAAGAAGAAATTATTATTCTATCGTTTTGTTATGTGGAATTAGCTATGAACTAAGCGTTGATTTTCAAAGTTTTGAATTGCATGGAAATCAAATGATTTGTTTGGCTCCGTATCAACCTTTCATGATACGTTCTGAAGAAAAGTGTCAGGGTTATTTATTGAATTTTCATCCCGATTTTTTTTGTACATATAGACATCAAAACGAAATAGAGACCGAGGGATTCCTTTTTAATAATTTTCATGGTTTACCCTATTTTACTGTAAACGAGCAAAGCCTATTTCTTAATTTGATTGATCAAATTTCGAAAGAGATGGACAAAGACTCTATCGCTCAGCATGAAGTTCTTGTGGCATTTTTAAAAGTGTTTTTAATAGAAGCGGTCAGACATAAGAAACAATTTGATCAAGAATTGACTCCCAGATCGTCAGATTCAAAAACAGAAATTTTACAAAATTTAGTCGATGCAATTGAGAGTAATTATTGCAAACTCCATTCTCCCCAAGAATACGCAGATGAACTAAGTGTAAGTCCTAAAACTTTAGCCGGTATCGTTAAGAAATACCTCAATCAAACGACTTCATCCTTAATTTCAAATAGGATCATTATTGAGGCGAAACGAGAACTTTATCTAACTTCTAAACCAGTGAAACAAATTGCTGCTTTTTTAGGTTATGACGATGAATTCTATTTCAGTCGTTTTTTTAAAAAGAAGGTAGGAGTATCACCTGATATTTATCGTAAGACAGTTGGTTTTGCTAAACTAGAGTCTAATTAATTGTTCATAACGGTTTGTGTATGATTAGTGACGTGATTTCAGCACCTAACTAAGCAAATAAAAACCGAATAGCAAATTTGCGAGGATTTTCAGAAGTGGGCGAAAACAAGCAATTACTTATAGCCATTGTTGTGTGTAGTTTTTATTCTTTTTTATATTCTAAAATATCTCCTGGTTGACACTCTAAAGCCTCACAAATTGCCTCAAGTGTTGTAAATCGTATCGCTTTTGCTTTACCTGTTTTTAATATCGAAAGATTTGCTGGTGTAATTCCGAGAATTTCAACCAATTCTTTCGATTGCATTTTTCTTTTGGCAAGCATTACATCTAAATTAACTACAATAGCCATAATTATATAGTTAATTCGTTCTCCTCTTTTAGAGTTATCCCTTCTCTAAAAATGTCCGCTAAAAAGTACATCAGATAACCTAAAATTATAAATACTATTAATTCAGTTGACAATAAGTCAATTACTCTATTAGATGTTTGTGCCCAAGCTAAAACAGCAATATCAATAATCAGTGTTCCGAATGCAAATGCAAGAAATGATTTTCCTGCTCTTTTAAAAGCTGAACTAACTTCTTTTTGAAAAATGTTTTTTTCTGCAAACAATTTTGCCGTTTTATTCAGTTGGTAAAGTCCTAAAAATATGAACCCAAATACAATAATGTAAGCAATGGCAAAAATCAAATAAGCTGTTATTGAAATTTCTACATCACTATTCATCAAGTTTACTTTAGAGAAAAAGGGCTCTTCTGGCAAATTCCACTTTCTTATTAATTGAAAAGTCCATTGTAAATACTCAATTAATTTTATTCCTGCGAAAACAATTCCAAAAATGTAGATTGTGTTGAAGGCTTTAATTCCTTTGTCCGTGTTTTTTGTTTTATTGTTCATTTTGATTAATTTTATTATTGCAAATCTATAATAAATTATCGAAAAACAATAATTAAATGTTTAAAAAGAATAATTTAATTTGTATTCTATTGATTTTCAAATGTTTATTTTTTTGGTCGAATTACACACAACGGTTTTGTATATGATACGTTGCGTGGTTTAGCACGTAATTTAGCAAATAAAAACCGAATAGAAAATCCGCGAGGATTTTCGTAAGTAGACTAGTACTAGCAATGGATTATATACGTCTTAAGTTAGCAATTGTTTAAATTTAGTAATAAAAACCAGAAAGAAAAAAGCGTAGAGTAAGGTTATGATATACGTTGAAACCTAGATTTCGTCAACATTGATAGTCCCTACGCTTTACTACTTTAAATTCGTTCAGTTCTGTGAGACCAAGATCTCGATTTCAAGTTGTTGAATTGATAATAGTTATTTTTCTTTCCAATCCTTTTTTCTTATGAGTAAAAATAAACAATTTTTAGGAATCGATGTAAGTAAAGATGTTTTAGATGTGTATGATTATCAAGGTAATTGGTATCAGTTTACAAATAACACATCAGGCTTTAAAGAGCTGTTGTTAATCACAAGTGATTTAACTCATTGTATAATGGAAGCCACAGGGTATTATCATGTACGATTAGCTTATTTTTTAACAGAAAAAGGAGTTTTGGTATCTGTAGAAAATCCGTTGAAGATAAAACGTTTTATTCAAATGAATTTATCAAAAGTAAAGACGGATAAGAGTGATGCAAAGCAGCTATATAATTATGGTGTAAGTCAAGCCCCTTCTATATGGAAAGGAGAAAGCAAGGAACAACAAGAATGTTTACAAATAGTACGTTTGTTGAGTGTTTATACGAAACAATCTACTCAATTAAAGAATAAGCTTCATGGCGAATCAGTATTAGGAACTCCATCAAAATTGGTAGTTAGTTCCTTAAAAAGGCAACTAAAAAATATACAAAAAGAGATGGTTAAATTAGAAGATTTGTTGCTAGAGAATGTAAAAAAGAGCTATCAAGAAGAGGTGACTTTATTAAAGTCTATTCCAGGAATAGGAGGTAAAACAGCATTAATGTTATTAGTTTTTACCGATGGATTTAAGCGCTTTACTTCGGCAAAGGAGCTGTGCAGTTACGCAGGTATAACTCCTGTTATTAGAGAGTCAGGCAGTAGTATAAAAGGAAGACCTCGAATAAGTAAAATGGGTAATCCAAAGCTTAGAAATTTATTGTTTATGTGTAGTTTTAATGCTTGTAAATACAACAAAACATGTAGAGAACTTTATGACCGAATTGTAGCTAAGGGTAAGAGTAAAAAACTTGCTTTAATAGCGGTGTGTAATAAGCTACTAAAACAAGCTTTTGCAATAGTAAAAAGTGGTTTGCCTTATGATGCAAATTATAAAAGTACTTTGGTTTAAAAAAGTATAAAATTTACTTGTTTTTTACCTCAGTTCTTTGTTGTAAACAGTTATTTATTCAGTTGTTTATTAAATTCAGATATTATTTTTTTCAATTCAGCTCCATAAATCAATTCAGCATTTTCGTAAGATTGATTTTTACATAATTCAAGAAACTTTTTTTTGTCAAGCAAAATCAAATACTCAACAAATGCTCCAGCAACTGGATATAAAATTTGTTCGGAATAGTTATTTCCATTATTCCAGAAATCCTTAATGTCAATCTTTTGGTTTTGGGTTTCCTTTTTGGCTTTTTCTAATCTGTTCATATTAGTTTGGTCAAAGTAAACTCCAATTCCCTCATTTATTAGTCTATTTCTCTTATTTGCTTTGTCCAACCAAAAAGAGATACTATGTGTGATTTCGTGTCCTTTAGTTTGATTGTCTCTATTATACGAAATACAATATTTTGGTTCTGTAAAACCCAATGATTTGTTTAAGACTTTAATTGCCTCTTCATTCGATTTCCAAACGAAAAAATCAATTTTTTTAGGTAATTCCGATTGAAAAAAAGCATTGATATTTGAAAACGCTTTTTGTCTTTCAGCAATATATTTTTCTTTATTAGGAATTGAATTGCTATTTTGAAAATGGAAAATGATGTTTTCTGTTTCCATTATTTCCCAATTCTCGTATACTTTGTCAAACCCAAACAACAAGGCTAAACCTCTCAATTTTTTCGTAGAATTTTTAGTTCCTTTGTATTCTAAAGATTTTTTATAGTATTTTTTTGCTTGTTCAATTTTCCCAATAGCGAAATTTGATTCCATTAATTCAATATTCGCCCAAGCGAATTGCCAATCCTGTTTCGCACAATTTATTGCTTTTTCTAAATAAGTGTTGGCATTTTCAAATTTATTAAGAAAGTTATATGCTTTTCCAATTCCTAAAAGTCCGTCAAAGTCATTTGGTTCAGATTCGAGCACTTGCTTGCCTAATTCAATTACTTTTTCAAACTCTTTGTTCTTGAAAGCATTGCTCATTTCAGATTTTTGAGAAAAACCGAAAGCACAAAATGCAATTAAAAATATTATTTGAAGTAAGAGTTTTTTCATAATTGTTTACAACGGTATCGGCTATGAGTAGTTGCGTGGTTTAGCACTTAACTTTGCAAGTAGACACCAAACTGAAAATCCGCGAGGATTTTCAGAAGTAGGCGAGGACAAGCAATTACTTATAGCCATTGTTGTGTAGCGTTTTTATAATTTAATTGTCGTATCTTTTTTTAATTCGGTAAGAATTTCGTTTTCAGATCCAATTCCTTTTTGAAAAACTAACTCCATTACAGTTCCAGATGATTTTTTAAATCTTTTTTCAAGTGCAGTAGCATTTCGAAGCATCAAAGCAGTATCATTAATTTTGTCAATCATTTCTTTTATTAATTCCAATGCTCTTAAATCACTTATTTCTTTCCAGTCTTTTAATTCAGGCATTGCTATAATCCGAACAAAATCATCCAATCCGTCACTTCTCCAATAATTTTCTAATTCATATCGAGTAATTTCCTTATCCGAAAGCTTTTTTATTTGGGATATAGCTAATTCAATATCCAAATTTCCGTTTTCTAATTCCAGAATAATTCTCTTTATTGATTCAAAATTTTCAAGATTCATTCGTTTGTTTTTAATGTCTAGTCCTGAAATATGGCTACAGGTTAAAATTGATTTAGGCTGTTAATTTGTATACCATATTTGGTGTTTTATAATCTAAAGATACATGTAATCTAATTTGGTTGTATAGATTAATAGCACTTTTTGTAGCTTTTTTTGCGTGTTGTACGCTATTAAAGGTTTGGTCGAGATAAAACTCGTCTTTTAGGATGCCGTTTACACGTTCAGCAATAGCATTTTCGTAGCAATGATTTTCTTCTGTCATACTAATTTTGATATTTTTTCTCTTTAAAATTTGCGTGTATAGATTGCTACAATACTGTATTCCTCTGTCCGAGTGGTGTATAAGGTTCTGAGTGTTTTTAGCTTGATATAAAGCCTTTTTAAGCGCTCTGACACAACCGCTAAGCTCAAGGCTATCACTAAGGTCATAGCCAATGATTTTCCTTGAATACATGTCGGTTATGAGCGCCAAGTAACAAAATCCTTTTACGGTTCTGATATAGGTAATATCAGATACCCAGACTTGATTAGGTCTATTAACAAGTAAATCTTTGATGATGTTTTTATGTTTATAAAACCTATGAAAAGAGTTGGTAGTTCTATAGCTAGGTTTCTTTCTGGTTATAAGCATATTGTGTTTTCTAAGGATGTTGAAAAGCGTGTCTCTGCCTACTTTGAGGTTAGCTTTATCAAAATCGTTTTGTAAAGATATTTTGAGTTTACGTACACCTTCTCTAGGCAAGGATCTACGTTTTTGGTTTACAATTTGAATGACCTGTTGTTCAAGTTTTAAACGTTTATCAGCTCTGTATTTATACTTGTAATAAGCATCACGTTTAATCCCGAAAGGCTTACAAATAGTGGTTAAAGACGCAAATCCTTTAGCTTTGTCTTTAGTTTTACTTACCGCTCTATATTTAACTTTTTTTTTAGTTCGGCAACCGATTTATAACCAAGGTCTTCTGCAGCAACTTCCAGGTATGAATCTTGAATCATGGCATCCAGATCTTTCTTTAACAAGAGTTTTTTAAGTTGTTCAATCTCTTTTTGAAGTTCTTTTATACGTGTTATTTCGTCTTTGGTTTTCACTGTTATTCTAGTGTTCATAAGGTCTTTACGGTTGTACTTCCTGATCCATTCATTAATGGTAGTTGGTGCAATACCATATGCCTTACCTAATTGATACTTGTTTAGTTTTCCAGTTGTAAGTTCGTCTAAAATTTTCAGTTTAAAAGGTTCTGAATACCGTCTGATGACTTTGTCGTTTTTATACATAATGTTTAAAATTATGTAGCCTTTATTCAGGACGGGTCATAATGCTACACAACGGTTTCGTATAACCGTCAGTTACGGGTTAAAGTACGCAAATTTTTCGGTTTAGCACTGATGTTAGCAATTCCGAGTGGATTCGGACGTAGTCGAATCCGCCGTAATTGCGGTTATACATCTTAAGTTAGCAATTGTTTAAATTTAGTAATAAAAACCAGAAAGAAAAAAGCGTAGAGTAAGGTTATGATATACGTTGAAACCTAGATTTCGTCAACATTGATAGTCCCTACGCTTTACTACTTTAAATTCGTTCAGTTCTGTGAGACCAAGATCTCGATTTCAAGTTGTTGAATTGATAATAGTTATTTTTCTTTCCAATCCTTTTTTCTTATGAGTAAAAATAAACAATTTTTAGGAATCGATGTAAGTAAAGATGTTTTAGATGTGTATGATTATCAAGGTAATTGGTATCAGTTTACAAATAACACATCAGGCTTTAAAGAGCTGTTGTTAATCACAAGTGATTTAACTCATTGTATAATGGAAGCCACAGGGTATTATCATGTACGATTAGCTTATTTTTTAACAGAAAAAGGAGTTTTGGTATCTGTAGAAAATCCGTTGAAGATAAAACGTTTTATTCAAATGAATTTATCAAAAGTAAAGACGGATAAGAGTGATGCAAAGCAGCTATATAATTATGGTGTAAGTCAAGCCCCTTCTATATGGAAAGGAGAAAGCAAGGAACAACAAGAATGTTTACAAATAGTACGTTTGTTGAGTGTTTATACGAAACAATCTACTCAATTAAAGAATAAGCTTCATGGCGAATCAGTATTAGGAACTCCATCAAAATTGGTAGTTAGTTCCTTAAAAAGGCAACTAAAAAATATACAAAAAGAGATGGTTAAATTAGAAGATTT
This sequence comes from Tenacibaculum sp. A30, assembly GCF_051200845.1. Taxonomy (NCBI): domain Bacteria; kingdom Pseudomonadati; phylum Bacteroidota; class Flavobacteriia; order Flavobacteriales; family Flavobacteriaceae; genus Tenacibaculum; species Tenacibaculum sp. A30. Next base: position 496,120 of record NZ_CP195160.1, on the reverse strand, counting down.
GTTGCTAGAGAATGTAAAAAAGAGCTATCAAGAAGAGGTGACTTTATTAAAGTCTATTCCAGGAATAGGAGGTAAAACAGCATTAATGTTATTAGTTTTTACCGATGGATTTAAGCGCTTTACTTCGGCAAAGGAGCTGTGCAGTTACGCAGGTATAACTCCTGTTATTAGAGAGTCAGGCAGTAGTATAAAAGGAAGACCTCGAATAAGTAAAATGGGTAATCCAAAGCTTAGAAATTTATTGTTTATGTGTAGTTTTAATGCTTGTAAATACAACAAAACATGTAGAGAACTTTATGACCGAATTGTAGCTAAGGGTAAGAGTAAAAAACTTGCTTTAATAGCGGTGTGTAATAAGCTACTAAAACAAGCTTTTGCAATAGTAAAAAGTGGTTTGCCTTATGATGCAAATTATAAAAGTACTTTGGTTTAAAAAAGTATAAAATTTACTTGTTTTTTACCTCAGTTCTTTGTTGGCTACAGTTTTTTCTTTTCCGTTTTCACTTTTGTTCAGCCATTTCAAGCTTAATTTTATTCCGATTAAAATACTAATTCCCCCAACAAATAAATTCGTGCTTTCTCCATCAAATGTTTGATTAAAAACTCCGACAACTATAACATTTACAAGTCCCGAACTTATCCACCAAAAAGCAATAAATTGAAAAAAATTAAAACTCTTTGAGAATTTAAAAGTAATAGGATTTTCATTCCAATTCGGTTTTTCAAATTTGAATCCGAATAAACTCCAAAATTTTGAGATTAAGGGAAGGAATAGAGCAAAGAATAAAAAAGTCAGAATAATAGTTACGATGTGAAAGTCATTTTTTGATTCAGTTTCCCCATTAAAACTCAGAAGAGATAATGATAAAACACAAAGAATCATAATCACTAAACTTTTTATTTTTCCGATTTTATTCCAATTTTTCATTTTTTGCGTGTGATTGGTAATTGTAGCCAACGGTTTAGGCTATGAGTATTTGCGTGTATTAGAATTTAACTTTGGAAATACAACCAAACTGAAAATCCGAGAGGATTTTCAGAAGTAGGTGGGACTAAGCAATTACTTATAGGCATTGTTGGCAATATTTTTTTATCTGGTTATGTGATTCTTTTGAAATATTATTTTCTTATCCTAAAGAAAAAACGTTGCTCCAATTCTAATTGTATTTATATCATTTGTAAAATTAGGATACCACCCTGTGTTGACTTTAAATTTATTTGGGGTAATTATGTAGTTAAAGTTAACTTCAGCTTGCCAAATAGTGTCAAAATCAAACATTGTAACAATAGGATTTAAAAACACAAATGCTTGTTTACTAAAACTTAAGCTCATGTTGGTTTGAAACCCTAAACCACTTTCTTTAGGCTCTGTTAAATACACATAATTAACTCCAGGAAACAAGGATATGTTTTTATTCAAAACAAGCCCGACCACTCCACCTACCGCAATAGACCAGGTGTCAGAGCCAAGACCCTTTTCAGCTGAACCTGTTGGAATTGTAATATCAGTAAATGGCGCAATGGCTATAATAGTGCTTGATATATTTCTTTTTACTACGTTAAAGTAACGCAATCTAACATCTGAAAGCCCAAATTCATTTGTTGCATCATTATACAATAGCGGTACTTCTCCTAATAAAAGATTATTAGGATTGAAAGCATATTGAAAATTAACTCTTGTACCATAAGTTGCAAAACCGTCATAAGCGTTATATTCACCTAATGTGTTAATTTGTGTGTAAAGATTAGTAGGCTTGGAAGGGTCTATTTCTTCTTTTGTATTTTGTGCTTTTATACTATGAAAACAGAAAGCTATCAAGATCAAACTTAAAAATTTATATTTCATATTATTTATTTTTGAGAGAATTCTTTAGTAAAAGACTAATAACAAGACAACAATTATTATAATGCTTTTTTCGCCTTTGTTATGTACAACATTTACATTTTATTATTATTTAAATAAACAAAAATTTTATATTTACTAATTAATAGAATGTTTTCATAAATTTTTTTTAAATATAATGAATAAACTTTTCACACTTTTCTTATTAATATTTGTTATTCACTATACAAGTTTCTCACAAAATGATTCTCTCGTGCTAAATAACGGAGATTTTATTGTAGGAGACTTAAAAAGTATGTTCAAGGGTGTTTTGACTATTGAACCATCATATTCAGACTCAGATTTTAAAATTAAATGGAAAGACGTTAAAGAATTAAAGGCAACTCAGCGTTACTTCATAGCGCTTTCTGATGGGCTAAGAACTAATGGAACATTAAAAAGTTCAGGTATTGGAAAACTAATAATTCACAAAGGGGAAGGGGATTACCTAACTGTTAATCAAAGTGATGTTGTTTACATAAAAAGTATAGATAGTGGTTTTTTAAGCCGTCTTTCTGCTAATATAGATTTTGGTTTCACATTAACTAAAGCTAATAACCAACAACAACTAAACGGTAATTTAAGGATGGGATATTTGGCGGATAAGTGGACGACTAGACTATTTTATAACACGTTATTGACCAAACAAGATGATGCGTCAGATATACGGAGAAATGATGCTGGAATTGAATTTCTCTATATTTTGCCTGAAGATTGGGTTCTTGGCGCAAGCGTAAATCTACTATCAAATACAGAACAATCCTTAGACTTACGCTTAACAAGTAAAATGGGAATTGGTAATTATTTAAAATATTCTAATACGATGTATTGGAATGTTTTGGCTGGTTTTGCGTATAATACTGAAAGCTTCTTACCTATTTTAAATCCAGAGCAAGGAATTACTACAACAACACCGAATAGAAAATCATTTGAGGGATTTTTGAAAACAGAATTAAACATATATGATCTCGGTGATTTAGAGCTTTTCACCAATATAATTCTATACCCTACAATTTTTTCAGATACCAATGTTAAGTCTGGTCGCACTAGAGTAGACTTTAGATTCGATGTAAAGTATGATGATCTCTTTATTGAGGATTTTTACATCAGAGCAGGTTATAATCTCAATTATGATAATAGACCAGCTGAAGCAGGAAAAGCATTAGATTATATCTTTACTACAGGATTTGGCTGGGAATGGTAAATTCTACTACAATCAAAAAAACACCAAACTTGGTATTAGGGTTACCTTTTATAAACTTGTTTACCCTCTTTATAAGTTTCTAAAACTATAATGTTTTTTATTTCTTCTTCAGGCACTTTTAAAGGGTTTTTATCAAGAATAACTAAGTCGGCAAGCTTACCTTTTTCAAGAGTTCCTTTGGTGTCTTCTTCAAAATGCTGATAGGCTGACCAATCTGTAATGCCTTTGAGCGCTTCGTAGGGAGTTGTCTTCTCATCCGCACCAATCACTTGACCTGAACGGGACTTTCGCTCAACTGAAATCCCGACCATCCTCATTAAATTTGGCAGGGCTACAGGTGCATCTGTATGGATGGTTATCCTCAAACCTTTATCCAAGGCTGTTCTGGTAGGACTGATAGAGTTTCCAAGGCTATCTCCAATAATCTGTTTGTGCCAGTCTCCCCAGTAATAGGTATGTAGCGGAAATAATGAAGCAATGACATTCAATTCCATAAAAGAATCAAGTTGATCTTCCCGAACATATTGACCGTGGATAAGAACACTTCTTCGGTCATCATTTCCAAATTCTTCTATGGCAGGCTTCATTGTACGTATCATCTGGTCCATTGCCGCATCACCATTGCCATGGGTGAAAACTTAACAGTTGTTTTTAAACGCTTTTTTATACAATGACGTCACAACACTATCACTAGGAATTGCTGGATAACCGCTGTAATCTAGGTCTGCCCCATCTGGTGGAATTAAATACGGCTGAGTTTGCCAAACTGTTCTTCCCTATGGAGATTCATCAAGTGTTAAAAAGATGCAAAGCACAGCAAGTAATTAATTACGTTTTATTCACATAATAATTCCTATTTAATCATTTTTATAAACGCTTTTGCCTTCTTCTATGCATTCTGTAATCTTTGTTGAATGTATTTGCATTGGATTTATTTTTAATGAGTTTTCATCAAAAATAAACAAGTGGGCCAAAGCTTACTTTTTCAAACGTTTACTTTCATTTATTCTCGTAATTTGGCCCATATTTCAACTTTTGCCCTTTTAGTAAATATGATATTCCCAGCTGAGTCATAATCAATTTCTAATTCTTTTAATTTAGTATCATTTCCAGGTAGCTTAAACGCAAAAGATGACATCCCATTGGTAAAAACACCGGTGCCTTTTGGAGAGAATTCTTTTTCTGTGCCGTCGGACATTTTGACGCGTAGCTTTTTAAGCTTAACGGTTCCCCGAATACACTTTAACTTTATTGTAGAAATGTTTTGTTTTTTGCCAAGCATATTGACTTTATCTGTTTCAGCCATGTAAGACACAGTTTTTTCCGATAGTTTTATCCAACCCTTTTCTTCAGACTGCGCGAAGGAACGAAGCCCAAACGCAACAATCAATACCAGAGCTAATAGAATACTTTTTTTCATTTTATTGATATTTTAATTTTGTTAACCGACAACAGCGGTTCAATTCTTTGAGTGTTTTCAATCCAACTTATTTAAATTAATCATAACCTTTTTGGTCAAAAAGAACTGTACAACCATACCAGATTTGATCTTGGTGATAGGATTTATTCTTAATTTCGGTTAAGCCATTTAGCTTCAGGCGGTTGGTTTAAATTGCCCACAACGACCTGCTAAACGCAGTTCAGGTATGATAACGAAGATACAATAAAATGGATAAAAATGCCATGATATTGGACTGTTGGCATCATGGCATTGTTTGTCAATTAGATGGCGCAGCTATCGTGGATTGCCATTTTATTGAATTGGGAGTTAGAGTGCCTGATCCAAATTGCATTTAGCTCCGTGTTATGGCACGTTGAGCACTTGAGTGCGTCAGCTGGAGCTGTAGATAATAGAAAGGGTTTTAGCAATTTGGTTTAGCAGGTCGTTATGGTCACACTTGCTTGTGGGGCGGGAGTGCGCAGCACGTAGCCACGCAAGTCAGCTTCAGCTGATTGTGACCATAACGGTTTGTGCAAATGCAGTAACCGACGTTTGGAGGATGTTGGCATTTTGCACATTGTTGGCATCAGTTATCTTCTTTTTAATCTCCTTTTAGAAAAGCCAATACTTCTTCATTTTCTTCATTCATCAAAATCAAATTCAGTCCTTCTAATTTATAAAAGGCTACTTGATTAATTGCTTTGATAAAAGCCTCAGCAGTATCCATTTTATGGCACATTTTCTTGGTGGAGGCAAGATTTCCAAAAACAATTTGGTTTTCGGTCACTTTCTTTATCCCTCCTGAGTATTGATTGCATCCATCATATCCGAACACCTTCAGGTCGGTTAGGTTAATTTCCATTCTCGGTATCGGTGACATACGGTTAATGGGGTTTCCATTTATTCTTGTAGTTACCCAAATATCATGAAGTCTTTGATTTGGATTATTTGGCTTTTCTTTTATGAATTCAAGAATTTTCTTTTCCGTTTTATCAAAAAATATAACCGTCTCGCCTTGTATTTGATAAGTCGATATGGAGTTAAGTGTTTTTTGAAACTCAGGTTCAACATTTTTGTTGATGCACGCTTTTTTAGTACCTGCCACTGTTCCTAAAGATATTTCGGAAGCAGTCAGAGTCTCTATTTGACCTGTAAAATTATTGCAACCTCCATTTGCTGCCAATACTTTTTTAGAGAGTTCAATGGTGATAGTTGGTATAGCTACCATTCTGTTAAGTGGTGCATTGTTCAGTTTTACTAAAGTCCAATCACCGTTCAGTTCTGAGCGAATATCTTTTTGCTTATCCAATACTTTTATAAGTTCGTATTTAATAGAAGAGCCGTCAGCAGGTACTTCGTTTTTATCTAATCGGGTTTCCTTGACCTCAATCTTTTGAAGATAACCTTCTTCAAATTCAAAGCCTTTTATAGAAGCATAGAAGTTTTCCCAATTAGGGTTGTTTATATCTTCTCCCCTATAAATGTTTAAACATTGCATTTTCCCTGCTCCCGCAGAACATTCGGTTTTTATACCGCTTACCCAGAAAACTTTATTCATTTTGTTTGAGCATGATTGAATTAGTACCAGTAAAAATAAAATTAAAAGTAATTTTGTCAGATTCATTATTATTGATTTTACTTTTTTTAATTGATGCCAACGGCTTAGTATATACGCAGTGCGACCGTTTAGGGAGCATTGTCGTATATACTTTGTTGGCAACAGTTTTAGGTTATTTTAAGTTTGAAGTCTTATTGATACGAAATTGCCCTTTATGAACTACGCCCTTCACTTTAATATCTTTAATTTCGATTGAATTTATCTTAAAAGGATTTTTATCCAACAAAACAAAATCTGCTTGCTTTCCTTCTCTTATAGAACCAATTTTATCTTCCAAACTTAGCGTCCTTGCCGCAGAAATAGTTATTCCTTTCATGCCCTCAAATACACTAAGTCGTTGGTCTTGTGAGAATTTGTTCTCTTCAGAAGTAACACGGTTGATGGCGGTCCAAGCTAAAGTTAAAGGTTCTATGGGTGCCATGGCAAAATCTGAATGAAAGGATACTGGAATACTTCGGGAAACCAAAGATTTTGTTCTTACTAGATGCTCTCCTCTATCTTTTCCTAAGCCTATTTCAGAGTACTTATCTGCTAATGCCCATAAATAATAAGGGTTTACAGAAGCCTCAATTCTTAAATTTGCAATTTGTTCAGCCATTTTATCAGTAAAATAACCCATATGGTGTAAGGTGAGTTGGTGATCTGTGCGATAAATATTCTTCTGTAATTCTTCTACATTATCTACCACCATTTGTATACCTAAATCGCCATTGGCATGGATATGTATTTTATACCCATCTTCCCAATACAAATTCATTTGTTCTTTAAATAGGTTGAGTGGTGTCATCCATTCACCGTGATGACCATCTGTATAACCATCTTTCATTTGCATAAGCTGTGAATATATTGCCCCATCAGCAAAGAGTTTTATTTGTTTGGGCAAGAACTTAATATTATCAGTATTATATTTTTCTGCCAAAGCTTCAGCATAGTCTTTAGCTTGCTCATTGCTGTTTCCATTCATGCCGTATAACTGTGTTCCATTAGGAATTAAGTAGATGTCATAAGGAGGTTTTTTGTCCATTTCTGCTTTTAAATAGTTGTATTCCAAATCAAAATTTGAACTCGGAAAACCAGGCTCGGCTATGGTAGTAATACCATTTTTTAGAATTAACTGAGACATTTGATTTAATCCATTTAAGTATTTATCTTTAGCAAAGAACAGATGCCCAACTTTAGGTACTAATGCTAACCATCCTCCTTCAAAAAAGTGTCCTTTCTTCCAGTTTACTTGCGGATGGTCATTGAAGTCACCTTCTTGAATACCCATTTTTTCAATAGCAGCGTCATTCACAAATATTTCGTGAAAGGAACGGTGTATAATTCCGATGGGTTTATTAGGCGCTATTTTGTTTAAAATATCCCGATTAAGCTCTCCATGCCATAGCTGATGGTAACCCCAAATGAAGTAAATAGCGTCTTCGGTTGCATTATTATTAATTGACTTTGTGATTCTAGCAATGTAATTATCATGCCCAGAAACACCTTTTTTTGTCTCCGTCGGTAAAACCCAATCATATGGAGCAATAATGTCATTGGGTAATATAGTAGCTGCAATTGAAGGATGAACATGGGGCTCTATAAACCCAGGCATCATGGTTTCTCCGTTAAGGTTGTGTTTTTTTGCTTTTCCTTCAAACTGCTTAAAGGCTTCTTCTTTGCTACCCACAAATATGATTTTGCCTTCTCTTTGTACTACAGCTTCCACGTATTCGGGTTCATCTCCTTCCATTGTGATAATATCTCCACCATAGTAGATGGTTTGTTGTAGTTTGTAGGGTTCTGCTACGGCTTTTGTCTTGCTTTGATTATTTTTAGTATCGTTGTTACATGCCGATAATAATATAACAAATAGGCTTACCTGTAATAAATGTTGTGTTTTCATTTTAATTATTGTTTTAGAAATAAAAAGTTGCCCCTGTTCTAATGGTATGTACATTTTGCGTGAATAAGGGGTAATATCCAATATTTAGTTTTAGCTTATTGGGTTTTGCCATATAGTTAAAATTGAACTCTCCTGACCACAATGCATCATCTAAAATTGTTACAATTGGGTTGACAAATACAAAAGCTCTTTTACTAAATTTGACACTCATATTGGTTTGAATGTTAATGCCATTTTGAGACTCTCCATCAAATTTTGAAGGTTCTGTGATATGAACATATCCGATGCCAGGAAACAAGGCAATCTGCTTTGTAAGCACCATTCCAACTACTAACCCTCCAGAAAGTGTCCAAGAGCTACTGCCTAATCCTTTATCAAACTTTCCTGTTGGAATGGTTATGTCTGCATATGGTGCAATGGCAATTATGTTTTTTGATAGATTCCTTTTAGCGGCATGAAAGTATCTTATTCGTGTATCTGACAATCCAAACTCTTCTGTGCCTGAATTGTATAACAGAGGGAATTCAACTAACAGTAGATTATCAGGGTCAAAAGTATACTGTGCATTTATTCTTGTACCATAAATGTTATCTCCAGATTTATGGTTTTGATATTCCAAAACAGTATTTATTTGAGTGTATAAATTAGTAGGTTTTGAAGCATCTACTTCCGTTTCTTGGGCTAAGATATTTTCAAAAAACAGTAACACAGTCAAAATGCATATTATTATTTTCATCAGTTAAGTTTTAATTGTTGCCAACTAGTTTATATACGTATATTTTTGCTTTATAGCTTCCTTTTTTGGAAGGATATGCGGAATAATAATTGTTTTTTATATGACTATGATTCAGCAATTTTTAAAAGCAATTTTTTCATTTAAACCAAAAATAATAAAAATTTATAAATTCTCAAAAGGATTTTTAATATTTGATAATTTCTTGCTAGAAACATGCGTGTAAATCATCGTGGTTTTCGGACTACTATGCCCTAACAACTCTTGAATATAGCGAATATCAGTGCCGTTTTCTAACAAATGTGTAGCAAAACTATGACGTAAAGTATGTAAAGTAACAGGTTTATGAATTCCTGATAAGTGTAAGCTCTTCTTTAATACTTTTTGCGAGCTCGTAGCCGAATACATCAACCCATTTTTTCCTTCAAATAAAAAATGGGTTGGTTTATATTGCTTATAATATGTTCGTAACAAAGTTAAAAATGAAGGAGCCAATAATGTGTATCGATCTTTTTTACCTTTTGCATTTTTAATATGAATAAGCATTCTTTTACTATCAATATCCTTTAACGTTAATTGTAAGGCTTCACCAATTCGCAATCCGCCAGAATACAATAAGCTAAGCAGGGTTTTGTGTTTTAAATTATGAGTGTTATCTAATAACAACTTAACTTCCGAAAGACTTAAAACCACAGGTAATTTCTTTTCTTTTTTAGGACGTTGAATAGCTAAGCTCTCTATTTCTAAGTTTTTATATTCTAAATATTTTTTAATACCGTTAATACATTGATTTTGGTAAGAAATAGATCGGTTTTTTCGTACAATAAAATCGTAATTAAATTGCTCTATTAGCCTTTTGTTATAGTCAAAGTTGTTTTTTAAAACACAATATTTAATAAAAAAGTGAGCTACTTCAATATAAGTATTTACAGTATTTTCACTATACCTTTTTTCTTGAAGCCAACGTTTAAATCGTTTTATATCAGTCAATTTTTCATAAGGAATAATAACCGTGTGTATATCATTTTTTTGAGGAAGAGAATTTATGACGCTCCAATTGTTGTTTTTTATATGCTTAAGAAGTTTTTCTTCGTTTTTTAATGAATAAGGAATGTAAAAAGTTTTATGAGTTTTACTCCATTTTAACGTTTCAATAGATTTTATAGATGTCTTTATATCATCATGATAGCCAAATTTAATAGCAATTTGTAAATGTCCTTTATGATTAAAGAGGCATAAGGTAATTTCTTTGGATAACTTTTTCATACTGCAACTATTACACTATCAAAAATAGCAAAAAAATATTTTATTTGATAATAAGGGCTTTATAAGCACAATTGTTAAAACCCTCGTTGTCGTTTGGCTTCAAAAGTTAAGATAGCTGCAGCAACCGATACATTCATGGAATCAATTTCACCTTGCATTGGGATGTTAATATTTTGAGTAGCCTCGTCTCGCCAAATTTGTGTTAAGCCTGTAGCTTCGGTACCTACTACCAAAGCCGTAGCTTTTGTGTAGTCGTTTTTATGGTATTCGTTTGAGTTTTGTAGCGTAGCACTATAAATATGGATGTTGTGCTTTTGTAAAAAAGCAATAATTTCTTCAGAAGAACCTACACCAATTTGATTGGTAAACACACAGCCTACACTAGAGCGAATGATGTTGGGATTGAATATATCCGATTTAGGATTTGCAATAAAAACAGCATCTACATTCGCAGCATCGGCAGTACGTAACATCGCACCTATATTTCCTGGCTTTTCAATACCTTCCATAACCAAAACGAGTGGAGTAGTGGTGTTGAATTCAATAGCGTCTAAATCAAAACTTTTAGATTTAACCACAGCAATAATGCCTTCGGTAGTATCGCGATAGGCAAGTTTTTGATATACTTCTTTCGTAATTTCGATGCAATTAGCCGTTTGGTTTTTTATTTCAGTTAGATTTTCTTCTGTGAAAAGTTCAGGTACAAAAAGTACAGTGTCAATTTCATATCCACCTTTGAGTACTAACGAAATTTCGCGTTGTCCTTCAACTAAAAAAAGTCCTTTTTTCTTACGTTCACGCGATTTTTCTTGAAGCTTTAAAAGCTCTTTTATATAGGCGTTTTGTGTACTGCTAATCTGTTTCATTCTTGCAAAAATACGAATATAGACTTAATCAATTACCTAGAGAGAAATACATGAGTGTAGAAAAGAAATGATTTAAAGTCAAGTCACAATAAATTAACTATTTGGCTATCGTTCTACGATAAAAAAAGCTCGGTTGCCCGAGCTTTTTTGAGAAAAAATTATTGTCATTTCAAACATAAGTGAAATGGAAGGAGAAATTTGAATTAGATTTAGCTTCACTGAACCTTGCGGTTTCTAGCTATTACTCGAAATGACTAGATGAATTGTTATCTAGATTCCTTCGCCAAACTTCCTCAGAATGACGTTCTATTGATTTTTATATTTATCAGAATAACGTTTCCATAATTTGGTTTGGTGCGATTCTAAACTAATCTTTCTTCCTTGAATAAAAGCTTCGTTTAAAATATTTGTACGCATATCTAAAGCATCTCCTTCAGAAATAAATAGGGTAGCATCTTTACCAACTTCTAAAGTACCTACTTTATCATCAATTCCTAATATCTTGGCATTATTACCTGTAATTAGCTGAACTGCTTTTTCTTTATCTAATCCGTAAGCAGCGTAAGTACCTGCATAAAAAGGAAGGTTACGCGTACTCATACGTTCCATTTCTCCTTCCATACCTAAACCTACTAAGATACCTGCATCAGCTAATATTTTAGCTGCACGATAAGGTCTGTCATAATCAGTATCTTCACCATTAGGTAAACGGTGCGCACGTTCTAAAATAACAGGAATGTTGTTAGCGTTTAATAAATCGGCTACTTTTTCAGCTTCTTGTCCGCGTACGATTACGATGTTTTTAATACCTAATTCTTTACAAGTATTTACCGCGTCGGTAATTCCTTTTTTACCAGATACGTGTACAAACATTTTTTGAGAACCGTTTAAAACACCTTGTAAAGACTCATAAGGTAAGTTTTTAGTAGACTTATTGCTGGCTAAATAGCTTTTTGCGTTGGCAAAAAAGTCTTTAAATTCCTCAATGTTTTTTTGATAGTTTTTATTTGGTTTTAAACCAGGATCTTCCCCCATCCACCAACGACCACGGCTAAAAGCATTAGGCCAATTCATGTGAATTCCGTCATCAGTTTTGATAGAAGCGTCTTCCCAATTCCAAGCATCTAGTTGAACGATAGAAGAGGTGCCAGAGATAACTCCACCACGAGGCGCTACTTGTGCCATTAACACTCCGTTAGGACGCATCGTTTCTACTACTTTGCTTTCGGTATTGTAAGCTATAATACTACGTATGTGAGGCAACATGGTACCAACTTCGTCAACATCTCTTGTAGCACGAACGGCATCTATTTCAGCTAATCCTAAAGAGGTGTTTGCAGCAATAAATCCTGGATATACATGTTTTCCTTTTGCATTAATAACGGTACCCATGCGGGCAATTTTCATTTTAGCACTTCCTACAAACTTAATTTTTCCGTTAGAGAACATAATTAAAGAGTTTTCAATCACTTCTCCATTACCTAAATGTGCCGTAGCACCTTCAATAGAATAATCTTGAGTTTGCTTAGGTGCTGGTGTTTGTTGGGCTAGCATGTTTCCTAAGAATAAGAAACATACCAAACTATATATTAATTTAATTTTCATGTTTTGTATTTTTAAGTTCTTATTCTGTATCACAGTGAAATAATTTTTGAGTTTTTTTCTTAGGAGCTTGTGTTTTACCACCTTTTAACTTCTCTTGTAACATCATATTGATCAATTTAGCACGTTCTGCTTTGATAGCTTTACGTTTTTCTAAATCTTTTTCAATATCGAAGTATACTGCTCCATCAATAATTGTTTTCTCTGCTTTTGAGTACACAGATAAAGGATTTCCGCTCCATAGAACTACATCGGCATCTTTACCAACTTTAATACTTCCTGTACGATCGTTTAAGTGCAATAATTTTGCAGGATTGATAGTTACCGTAGCCCAAGCTTCTTGCTCGCTCATTCCACCGTACTTTATCAATTTAGCAGCTTCTTGGTTTAATCTACGAGACATTTCAGCATCATCAGAATTAATAGCAACGGTAACTCCTTGGTTGTGCATAATTGCCGCGTTGTAAGGAATAGCGTCGTTTACTTCATACTTGTATGCCCACCAGTCAGAGAAAGTAGAACCACCAACTCCGTGTTCTTTCATTTTATCAGCAAGTTTATATCCTTCTAAAATATGAGTAAATGTGTTGATGTTAAAGTTGAATTGTTCAGCTACCTTCATCAACATATTAATTTCTGATTGAACATAAGAGTGACAAGAAATGAAACGCTCTTTGTTAATGATTTCAGCTAAGGTTTCTAACTCAATATCTTTACGATACGGTTGTCCACTTTTCTTTTTAGCATCGTATTCTTTAGCTCTTTGGAAGTAATCGATATATACTTGTTCAACTCCCATACGAGTTTGTGGGAAACGAATGGTGTTAGAATCTCCCCAGTTAGATTGTTTTACGTTTTCACCTAAAGCAAACTTGATAAATTTAGGGGTATTGTTGTATAATAATCCGTCAGCATTTTCTCCCCATTTTAGTTTAATAATAGCAGAGCGTCCTCCAATAGGATTGGCTGAACCATGTAAAATTTGAATAGAAGTAACACCACCAGCGATGTTTCTATAAATATTAATATCGTTAGGATTAATCACATCTTCAATAGTTACTTCAGCAGAAGAATTATGACCTGATTCGTTAATTGCTGACGCAGCAATATGTGAGTGTTCATCAATAATACCAGCGGTAAGGTACTTACCTGTTCCGTCAATAATTTTTGCACCTCTACTAGATAAATTAGATCCTATTTTTGAAATTTTTCCGTCTTTGATTAACACGTCAGTATTGTTCAATACTTCGTTGTTTTCAGAAGTCCAAACAGTAGCATTTTTAATTAAAATAGTTTCGTTTTGAGGCTTAGCAGCGTTACCATAACCTACATTAGGGAAAGAAACAGCAAAAACTTCAGGTGTTTTGTCGTCTTTTTTATCTTTTTTCTTTTTCTCATCTACTTTTGAAGTATAAGTAGCTGACCATTTACTTTCGTTTCCGTTATTATCAATAGCGGTACCTTTAATTTGTTTATTGTCTAATTGACCCGTTAAGCGTGTAAAATTATCACCTTCTCTTAGAGTGATGTTTATCCAATCATTAGCAAATGAAAAGTTTGAATTGATTTTCTCTTCACCTTTTTTAATTTCTGCAGTTTGTTTAGCTCCTGAACCTGTAATTGCCATGGTATACGTTGAACCATTAACATTTAAGGCATAATTACCCGTAATATCTTTGATATCCATTGGATTGATAACATTCTTAGCTCCTTGAACCCAGTTTTCAAATAGGGTAGTTTTTGAATCAAAAATATCTCCAGAAGTAATTAAAAAGTTAGCATAGCTTCCAGCTTTTAAGTTTCCTATTTTAGTATTATTTAAAATGTTAGCAGGAACCGTTGTCAATGCTTCTAAAGCAGTAGTTTTATCTAATCCGTGAGCAATGGCTTTTTGTAAATTAGCATTAAAATCTTTTACATTTTTTAAATCATGTGTAGTTAATGCAAAAGGAATTTTATTTTGAGCAAACACAGCAGGATTTGAAGGCTCTTGATTCCAAGCGCGCATATCACTCAACGCAATTTTATCCGTTAAAAATGGGTTAGATACATCGTAAGCTTTTCTAAAATTAATAGGAAGGATATAAGTAGCATTGGTTGCTTTTATATCATTAATTCTTTCGTACTCATTTCCTCCACCTAAGATAGTGTATTGAATACCGAATTCATCTCCAATTTTATCAGCTCGTAAATTATCTAAATAACCACCTGCATTAAAAATTTGTGGTAAGTTTTTGTTATTATTTAAAGCTTCTAAAGCTAAGTCAGTATTTTTAGCATTTCCATTAGCATACCAATCAGCATCTAAATAGGTTTGGCGCAGTAAAGCCATAGTTCCCATACGTGAAGTTGGGTAACTTTGACGTGATTTTACACTTTTAGAAAACGACAAGTAGTTCCCTGATTTTTTATCTAGAATTCGATACGCGTCAGTATTGTTCGGATTTAAGGCAACTAGCATTCCGTTACCTCGCATTATACCGTCTGCTACGTGTGTATTAACAGCACCGAAACCTAAAGACAATAATTCTTTGGCTTTTTTAGCATCAAAGTTAAACTCAGCAGCAGCATCTACATCAGGACGAATATGATCGTTCCAATAATATCCTTTTCTGCCAGCATCGTATTGAGGTCCTTGTCCGCGACCACCTTCTCTTTTTGGTTTTTCAATACCAAAAGTGGTATAAACATCTACAAAAGAAGGATAAATAGATTTGCCATCAAGATCGATAGTTTGTGCTTCGTTAGGAATGGAAACAGATTTTCCTACAGAAACCACTTTTCCGTCTTTTACAAGTAATGTTCCTTTTTTTATTACTTGATTAGGAGTAACATAAATGGTAGCATTGGTAAATGCATACACATTGTTTTTGGATGACTTTACTCCTGTGTTAGTAGGAAAGTACTCTTGTGCAAAAGAACTACTAATACACAAGGATAAGAGTAAGAATAGTATTTTTTTCATTGATTATTGAGTTGATTAGTTTATAAAAGTATGTAGTAAAAAAGGAATAAAATTCCTTTTAACAAAACATTAAGAATTAGTTAAGAATTAATTTCCCAATTTTTTCGTGACCTGATAACCAAGCAGTATTGCTGTCTACAAATTGAATAGTATAGTATTCTTCTTTACTAACATCCGTCCAAGTGTGTCCACCATCATTAGAAAATGAAACGCCAGTTTTTCCAACCGCAAAAACTTCTTTACCGTTAGTATTAGGTACATATTGCACACAGCTTTTATAATTAGGGTTCGTGTTGTTAGCTACAAGTGTCCATGTTTTTCCTCCATCAGAAGTAACTGCTTTGTTAGCAAGATTATCTTCAGGTTTTGAATAGTTTCCTCCGATGGCGATTCCGTGGTTTTCATCGTAAAAATCGATTGAGTAAATTCCTTGTGGACCATCTCCCTGAACTATTGGTGTGTCAAAAATCTCCCAAGTGTTTCCAAAGTCGGTAGATTTTAAAATACGTGCTTTTGTTCCTCCAGATCCAATCCAAACCGCGTTGTTTACTATCGAAATGTTGGTGTTACTAGCGGCAAAAAAGGCTTCACCTTCTTCAAAAGTTGGTAATTGAGAGCATGGTAGTTTAGTCCAAGTATTTCCTCCATCCGAAGTAAGAATAATAGATGGACAATCTTCTGTAGGATCACCAACTGCAATTCCGTGCTTTCCATCGGCAAAGAATTTCATACTGTCGTAAAATACTTTTTCATTTTTTTCAATATAAACCAATTGAAACTCTTCTTGACTTTTTTTGTATAGAAGAGCTGGATTAGCTACCGATAGAACAAAAACATTGTTATTATTTTGAGCAATACTTCTAAAATGTGGGATGATAGAATCATTGTATTTCAGTTTTTGAGTGCTCCAAGTTTTACCTCCATCTTCAGTGGTTGTAATATCTCCTATAGAACCAGCATAGGTTAGTTTATTGGCATCAATAGCTAGTATAGCTCTAATGCTAGTGCTGTCTCGCTTTATTTCTGTAATCGTAACAGAGTTAATAGTTCTTGGGGTGTATTGTTTTTCAGTTTTACAAGAAATTAACACGCAAAAGAGAAAGAAAAGTACAGATAGTTGTTTCATGTGTTTGGTTGCTTTTTTTTGATATTTTTACAGAACTAAAAATAGATAAATCAAACTTAATTCAATGAAAAAAGCCTTGGTAATTTCTGGAGGAGGAAGTAAAGGAGCGTTTGCAGGCGGAGTTGCACAATACTTAATGAAGCATAAAAATAAAGATTACGATATGCTTTTAGGTACTTCTACAGGTAGTTTAATGGTATCGCATTTGGCTTTAGGTATGGTTGATGAATTGAAAGAGGTATATACTTCGGTAGATCAAAAAGCTATTTTTAGTAACAGTCCGTTCAGAGTAAAATCAGTACATGGTGAAAAGGTGGTGTCAATAAGACATAGAAACACGTTTTGGAACTTTTTAAATGGAAGTAAAACCTTTGGGGAGAGTAAAAATTTACGTAAGCTCATAAAAAATAGCATAACCAAAGAAATGTATGATGAGATTAGAAGATTGAACAAAGAAGTTGTAGTAACAGTTTCCAATTTAACAGCGAATCAAATTGAATACAAGTCGATTTTAGAGTGCGAATATGAAGATTTTTGCGATTGGATTTGGGGTTCATGTAATTATGTGCCGTTTATGAGTTTGTTAGAAAAAGATCACTGTCAGTATGCAGATGGAGGTTTTGGAAGTTTAATACCTATACGAGAGGCAATTTCTAGAGGAGCTACAGAGGTAGATGCAGTAATTTTGGCTACCGAGGTAACACAAATGAATAGATTGCCAGCAAAGAACCCATTTTCATTGATGATGGACACGTTTGATTTCATGTTAGAAAATGTAGAGCGACATAATATTACCATAGGAAAACTATCAGCAAAACAGCACGATGTAAAGTTAAATTTATACTATACACCAACGGTTTTAACTACAAATTCTCTAGTATTTGATAAAGAGAAAATGAAACAATGGTGGAAGTCAGGATATAATTATGCTAAAAAGCTAAATGATGATAGAATGACAGAGTTTAGACCAGAAATGGTAGATAATCAGGAAATCGAAGAAGGAATAGAAAACAATTAAGTATGAAGTTTGGAAAGGTAGAACACCCTGAGTTAATAGATTTTACATTACCTGAAACTCACCCTAAAACAATAGAGTTATTAAGTTCTTATGAAAAGAGTGATAAACCAAGTGTTTTTGTAGGATGTGCTAAGTGGAACAAAGCCGATTTAAAAGGGTTTTATCCGAGAGGCACAAAAGATGAATTAGAATATTATTCGAAGCAATTTAATTCTATCGAATTAAACGCTACTTTTTATCGTCAATTTTCTGCGGAACAATTTGCTAAATGGAAAGAAAAGACTCCAAAAGGGTTTAAGTTTTTTCCAAAGTTAGGGCAGGAGATAAGCCATTGGAAACGACTAGAAGGTGTTCAAGATGCGGTGAATATTTATTTAGATAATGCTTCAAATTTAGAAGAAAAATTAGGAACCATCTTTTTACAATTACATTCTAATTTTGGACCTAAAAATTTTGATAAACTACAAAATTTTGCTGTGAGTTGGCCTAATGGAATTCCGCTTGCCATAGAAGTTCGTCACCCTGATTGGTTTGAAGATATAGAAGTGTTTGATGAATTCACTCAGTTGTTAGAAGAAAATAATATAGCTAATGTACTGGTTGATACGGCAGGTAGACGGGATATGGTACACATGAGATTGACCAATAATGAGGCTTTTATACGTTATGTAGGAGCAAATCATCCAACAGATTATTCACGTTTAGATGAGTGGGTAGAAAGACTAAAAGAGTGGAGCGATTTAGGATTACAAAATATTAATTTTTTCATTCATCAAAATTTAGAAGTAGAATCTCCTTTGTTAGCAGCATATTTTATAAAAAAGTTGAATAAGGAACTAGGAGTTAATTTAAAAATACCTAATGAAGAAAATAATCAACAAATGAGTTTGTTGTAATAAAAAAGCTAACGAATATTAATAATAACTATGACAAATGAAAATATACAAGAATTTATAGACAGGTTGAATAATGGTCAGTTTAAAGATACTATTTTATTAAGACAAATTAGTGAGTATGTTTTTGTGTCAAAAGTAAGGCAAAAGAAAAATGATTTAAGAAATGAACCTAAATTTTCATTAACTTATTATGACTTTTTTTTTATTAAAAATGATAATGGGGAATTTGTAGGTGCTGTAGTAGATATGTATTCAGATTTACATTGGTACATTACACCAAAAAATAGAAAAAAAGGATATCTAGTTAATGCTTTAAGAAGTGCTATTTTACCTTACATATTTTATGATGATAATAAAAATTTAGAAACTCAAAGAATTACTATCACTAAATCAGAAATAGGAGAATTAAACTATCATAATTCTAAAAAAGTAGCATTAAAATTAGGTTTTAAGGCGACCAATAAAGAAGAGTCTGAATTTTTACTTACCAGAGATAGTTTTGATTGGTCTGAAGAAAATATCAATGAGATAAATACATGTTTGAATGAAGAAAAACTTAATGAGTTTAGAAAAAGAATATCATATATTTATCAAGATTTAGAATCTATGACACATGAGTTACAAATGGCGTATGGAGATATTTATGAGCTTGAAAGTTTGAAAGAACTCTCAAATAAATTATGTTGTTCGAAAGCGACGATTGAAGATATTATTTGGGAAAACAATAAAGTTTATAACAAAAGAAGACCTTAGTTGTTCAGAAAAATAAAATCCAGCTGAATAAGCTGGATTTTATTTTATATCGTTTTGTTCTTTATTTCAACTCCACATACATATTGTTATAATCAGGGCGCATCATATTTGAATTCCATGATGGAGAAATTTGATAACCTTTTCGCAATGTTGGTAGTCCTTTAGCTCCTGTTGTAATATATTGTATTGTTCTTTCTAATAAAGGTTCTGTGGGATCACCTAAGACACCTAAATTCCCAGGATCTTCATCTATAAGAATATCAGGAGTAAATCCTTCAGGAGAATTTTCTCCATCAACATTTTGAATTTCAGAAACAATAGGCTGTAGAGCCCAAGTATGACTTTTTAAATTATCTCCATATCGAGTATAATCGTCAGAATCGTATAAAGTTATCGAACCAACATGCTTTCCATAAGTTTGAGCTCCTACCAGCTTAATATCAATATATGGTTTTAGAGAATTGATTACGACTTCAGAAGCTGAGGCAGAATTACCAGAAACAATAAAATATACCGTTGTTAAATTCAAACTGTTAATGGTTTCTTCTAACACAATAGTTCCTTGCGAATTTGTATTTTTAATTTGATTCGTAAAATTGTTGATGAATGATTCAGCAGGGCGAGAGTTCATTACTTTTTGATTCCATAGTTGTTTTGCAAACAACTCATCAGTAAATTGTCCAGTAATCATACTACCTAAATAGGTAGCGGTTTGTAGAGAACCACCACCATTGTAACGTAAATCGATAATTAAATCGGTAATTCCGGCAGCTTTAAAGTTGGCAAATTCGGCATTTAAATCTCCATCGAAATCTTTAGAGAATTGATTGTAGAGTAAATAACCAATTGTATGACCCCCATTTGTAATTACATTGCTTACTTTAACAGGGTTTTCAGTTACTTGTGATTTGTTAACTGTGATAGTTGTTCCATTACTAATAGGATTTCCTCCGTTATAATCCGCCAAATGAATGGTAAATGTTTCATTGGCAAATAAATCATTTACATTAGCCCTAGTTAAAGTTGTTCCGTTAACTTCAGTAATAATCATACCTCTAGTTACTCCTTGCATTTCAGCATCAGAGCCATTAACAACATCGTATACGTAGACATAATAACCACCAGAACCGTCAGAAAAATCAGCACCTATAGCCTTCATACCACTTGTTAATCGTGTACCTGCAAAAGCCTGTTCAAGGGCAATATAGTCGTCTACAATCCAAGAATAAGTTTTATTAGGGTCTTGTGGATATTCATTATCCATATACAATAAGCTATAAAAAAGATCTACTGGGTCATCATAGCCCGATAAATAACTATATATTTCGTTATCGTTACTAAAACGTCTATCATCTAAATCAGGAACTAAATCTTGCCATAAGTAGTATGCATTTAAGCCTCTCCAAACAAAATGTTGAACTTCTATGTTTTTAGGGGCATCATCTTTTTCACTACAAGAAACAATAAGTATAGAAAATAAGAGAATAAGGGCTGTTTTTACTATTTTCATCTATTTTAGATTTTTGTAATTGTTTGTTTTATTAATGATTTAATCAAGTTATGTGAGTGTGGTATACCTAAATGCCCATTATGGACTTTTATAAGGAATGTGCTAACTGTAATACCAACGCAATTTAACGAATAATATTATTTTTTTTATTATTGATGTAACAAACTTGAAACTGCTTCGTCGTAGTTATGTAAGCCTGATAAATAAGAAGTGTTTATTTTAAAGGATTACGCAATTAATCAACTAAACAATGAACCAAACAGACTTTTTAAAAGTTGTATTACCATTTAAAGACAAAGTCTTTCGTTTAGCGAAAAGATTGTTGGTTTCTACAGAAGAAGCTGAAGACGCTACGCAAGAATTGTATTTTAAATTGTGGAGGAATCGAGAAAAACTGTCCGACTACAAAAATGTAGAGGCATTTGCAATGACGATGACAAAAAATTATTGTTATGATCGATTAAAATCGAAGCAAGCAAGTAATTTAACATTAGTGCATAGCAATTATAAAGAAAAAGAAACATCGCTAGAAAAGAAAGTAGAACATAACGATAGTGTAAACCAAGTACATCAGCTCATTGAAAAATTACCAGAACAGCAAAAAATAATCATTCAGTTACGTGATATCGAACAGTATGATTTTGATGAAATATGCAAAATGGTAGATATGAAACCTACCGCTGTAAGGGTAGCGTTATCAAGAGCGAGAAAAACAATAAGAGAAGAACTCATTAAAAAACATAACTATGGAGTTAGCTAACATAGAGAAGTTATTAGAAAAATATCTAGACGCAGAAACAACGTTGCAAGAAGAAAAGATGCTACAAGAGTATTTTACCTCAAACAATGTGGCACCTCATTTGCAAGAGTACAGTATGATGTTTGGTTATTTTAAACAAAGTAAAGATGAAACCTTTACCCAAACCATTCAGTTAAAACCTGAGAAAACTAAGAAGAACTGGAAATGGTTGTCGGTAGCAGCGTCAGTAGTCTTACTATTTAGTGTATTTATAGGTAACGAAGAATACCAAAAGTATCAACAACGTAAACAGTTTGCGCAAATTAAAGAAGCGTTACAACTAGTTTCAGTCAATTTAAACAAAGGAAACGAAGCTATATATGCCGTTTCAAACAACCTAAAAAAGGGAAGTGATGCAATTGAACATTTAGAAACCTATGAAGAAACAGTAAATAAAGTAATAAACACTGTAAATTAATAAAGAAACTAAAACCAAGTACTTATAAACAAAAGAAATCATGAAAAAAGTAATAGTATTATTAGCATTAACATTTGTATCTAACTTAAGTTTCGGACAATCAATTTTTGATAAGTTAGAAGATATTGATGAAGTTTCATCAGTTGTTGTAAACAAAGATGCTTTTGAAATTTTATCAAAATTTAAAGTAGAGTCTGAAGATAATGAAGCAATAGAAGTTTTTAAGATGATTCAAGACTTAGAAGAATTAAAAGTTTTTTCTACTGAAAATGCTGCCGTAGCAGCTCAAATGGAAAATATGGTAAAATCAGCAGTAGGAAAAAGTAACTTAATAGAGTTAATGCGAGTAAAAGACAAAGATTCTCGTGTAAAGATTTATGTTAAGACAACTAAAAACAAAGATTTTGTAAGTGAAGTGTTAATGTTTGTAAAAGACAAAGATTCTAAAAACGGATCACCAGAGTCAGTAATTGTTTCTTTAACAGGAAATATAGATATTAACAAAATGTCTAAACTAGCAGAAACGTTTTCTAAAGACGGAAAGAAAGATAAATAAAACAAACAGAGCAGCGTTAATTCGTTAATGCTGCTTTCAATCAAAAACTAAAACAATGAAAAAACTAGTTATATATTCAATGTTACTAATAGCATTTGTAACAGTTTCTTGTAAAACAGAATCGTTACAAAGTTATTTGGTAGAAAGTCAAGACAAAGAAGGTTTCATGTCGTTTGACTTACCAGCAAGTGCACTTCAATTAAGCATGGATAAAGCTTCTGAAGAAGATAAAAAAGCCTACGAAAGCATAAAAAAAATAAATGTTACAGGTGTTCCGTATAAAAACTTAGACGAGGCAAGTTATGAAGCTGAAAAAGAGAGGTTAAAATCTATTTTAAAGAAATCAAACTACAAAGAGTTGATGAAATTTAAAAAAGACGGAGCCAATGCAGCAATTTATTATTTAGGTGAAGCAGATTCTATCGACGAAATTGTAGCTTTTGGTTATGGAAAAGGAATGGGAGTAGGTGTAGCACGTGTTTTAGGAGAAAACATGGATGTTAACAAAATTATGGGAATGATGCAGAAAGCTAATTTCGATGCAGGAAATGTTGATCTAAAACAATTTAAAATGATTTTAGGAGATAGTGATATAGTCTCAGATAAAGCAGAGTAACCGCCATTATTAAAAATATTAAAAAGCCATCAGATTATCTGATGGCTTTTTCTTTTTAACGGGGCATTAACAAGCCTACCAATAGATTTTCCTATTTTTGGAGTCTAAACAAAAAAATATGAAGTTTCAAAAACTCCTTGTTGTCGTTGTTACCCTTTTTACAGTAACATTATTTTCTCAATCTGATAAAACCTACAGAGCAGAAAGAGACAAAGTTCATAGTTTAATTCATACGAAGTTAAAAGTAGATTTTAACTTTCAAGAACAAGAAATGAATGGAGAAGAATGGGTAACATTAAAACCACATTTTTACGAAACGGATAAAGTTACTTTAGATGCTAAAGCAATGGTAATTCATAAAGTAACGATGAATAACCAACCATTAGATTATAATTATGATGATTTTGAGTTGGTTATCAATTTACCTCGTAAATACAACAGAAACGAAGAGTTTACGCTGTATATTAAATATACTGCACGTCCTGAAAGAGTAAAGCAAAAAGGAAGTGCTGCAATAACTTCAGCAAAAGGATTGTATTTTATCAATCCGAAAGGCTTAGATAAAAACAAACCAACCCAAATCTGGACGCAAGGAGAAACTGAAGCGAGTAGTTGTTGGTTTCCAACGATTGATGCACCGAACCAAAAGACATCACAAGAAATTTACATGACGGTTCCGCAAAAGTATGTAACACTTTCTAACGGAAAATTAGAAAAGCAAAAAACAAATGCAGATGGAACTCGTACCGATTATTGGAATTTTACTCAAAAACACGCTCCGTATTTATTCTTTATGGGAGTAGGAGAGTATGAGATTATTAAAGACAAATACAAAGATATTCCAGTTGATTATTATGTAGAAAAGGAATATGCTCCGTATGCAAAAGACATTTTTGGAAATACGCCTGAAATGTTAGCTTTTTTCTCAAAAATTACAGGAATTGAGTATCCTTGGAATAAGTATGCACAAATAGTTGGTCGCGATTATGTTAGTGGAGCGATGGAAAATACCACAGCGGTAATTCATGGAGAAAACGCATACCAAAGACCAGGGCAGTTAATTGATGAAAACGTACAAGAAAATACGATTGCGCACGAAATTTTTCATCACTGGTTTGGTGATTTAGTAACTACTGAAAGCTGGAGTAACTTAACCGTAAACGAGAGTTTTGCGAATTATAGCGAATATTTATGGTTAGAGCATAAATACGGAAAAGATGAAGCTGATGCGCATTTGTTTGAAGACAGTGAAGCCTACAAACAAGGTCAAAATTATGATAAGCATTTAGTTCGTTTTTATTACGATGATAAAGAAGATATGTTTGATGCGGTGAGTTACAACAAAGGTGGCGCTATTTTACACATGTTGCGTAACTATTTAGGTGATGATGCTTTTTATACGACATTAAATACCTATTTAACCGATTATAAATACGGAACAGCAGAAGCACACCAATTGCGTTTGGCTTTTGAAAAAGTTACCGGAAAAGATTTAAACTGGTTTTTCAATCAGTGGTATTTTAATAGCGGTCACCCGAAGTTGTCTATTTCGTACGATTATAATAAGTTACGCAAAACGGTAACTGTAAATATCATGCAAACACAAATTAACGAGTTTAAATTCCCATTTGCAATTGATGTTTTTGAAGATGGTAAACGCACACGTCATAATGTTTTTGTGGATGGTAGAGATGCTTCGTTTACCTTCCCTTTTACTAAACAACCAGATTTAATTCAAGTAAATGCAGATGGAGTATTACTATGTGATATTTCAGAAAATAAAGTGTTGAGTGATTATATCCATCAATTAAAATATGCTCAAAATTACGCTCATAAAAGAGAAGCGTTGTTAGAAGTTGCAAAGCATCAAGATGATAAAAATGCGTTTAATGCAGTTGCTGGAGCGATGAATGACGATTTTTATAAAATCAGAATTTTAGCGTTGGAAAACATCAATCTAATTAATAAAAATTCAAAGAGAAATGTGATTGATAAAATTATGAGAATGGCTAATAACGATCCTAAAACATTAGTACAAGCAGCTGCTATTGAAACGTTAGGAAAGTTAACTGATCCTGCATTAAAATCGGTATTTGATAAAGGTTTACAAAGTAAATCATACTCAGTATTGGGTAAATCATTGGTAGCAATGTATTATATCGATAAGCAGTTGGCAATTCAAAAATCAAAAACCTTACCGTTAGAAGTAAAAAAGATTGTAGCCACTCCGTTAACACGTATTTATTTAGAAGAAAATGACGATACAGAGTTAAGTTTTATTGCGGGTAATGTAATGGCAGGAATGTTCTTAAGTCCGAATAAGAAAATTCAATCTTTATACAAAGAAGCGTTTGATAAAATTGGAAAAAGTAACAATACAGAAGCCATTCAAAATTTAGCGGATGATATTGTAGCGAAAGGATTGCAATACAAGCAATATAATTTTGATAAAGTAGGAATTAACTTGTTACGTCAATTAGTAGAAATGCAAAAGGCAAACAATCCTTCAAACATTGATAATAACTTACGAGTTATACAAATTGCAACAGCAAAATTATTAGAGTAAACAAAATTAAACTCTTAGCACATATTATATAAAATCATAAAGTTTAAGTTAAAAAGAATACTTAGTTTTGGCACAGAAATTGAATTTTCTAGCGAAACTTAAACTTTATGATTAAAAAAACTACCCTACTATCTATTTTTTCAGTGCTAGTATTAGCGTCTTGTAGTAGTGTTAAAACTACTGAGAAAGCGATTAATTCTGGTGATTACGAAAAAGCTATTTCTTTATCAATAGAAAATTTAACAAAGAACAAAACCAAAGAGAAAAATCAGCCGTATGTGTTGATGCTTCAAGAAGCTTTTGCTAAAGCGACTCAAAGAGATTTAGACCGTATTTCATTTTTAGAAAAAGAGCAAAATCCGTCGAATTTAGAATCTATTTATAATTTATACCAACGATTAAATAATCGTCAGGAAAGAATTAAACCATTATTACCGTTACGAATTTTATCATCAGGAAGAGATGCTAAATTCAAAATGGTTAGTTATGCTGATAGAATTATTGAAGCTAAAGAAAACTATGCCGATTATTTATACGAAAATGGAGTAGCCTTGTTGAATGACGGAAAACGTAATAAAATTAATTACCGACATGCTTTTGATGAGCTAAGACATTTAGATAAAATCAACCCGAATTATAAAGATACAAGAGCGTTAATTGAAGAAGCTCATGAGTTGGGGACAGATTTTGTACATGTATCAGTAAGAAATAAAACCAATCAGATAATTCCTAAAAGATTAGAAAGAGATTTATTGGCGATTGACACCTACGGATTAAATGATTTATGGACCGTATATCATGCAAATAAAGACAGAAAAATTCGTTACGATTTTGATTTGGAATTAGATTTTAGAAATATTGAAATTTCTCCTGAACAAGTTCGCGAAAAAGAAATCATTAAAGAAAAAAGAATTAAAGACGGTTATAAGTACTTGTTAGATAACAACGGTAACTACGTAAAGGATAGTTTAGGAAATAAAATAAAGGTAGATAAGTACAAAGTAATTCGTTGTAAATTATATCAATTTACGCAGTTTAAAAGCAGTCGAGTTAGTGGAGTTGTAAAGTATATTGATAACAGAACTAATCAATTAGTACAAAAGTTTCCTATTCAAAGTGAGTTTGTATTTGAGCACGTATATGCCGATTATGATGGTGACAAAAGAGCGTTAGAAACTTCACTGTTAGATTTATTGAATGAAAGAGTAGTGAGTTTTCCATCTAACGAACAAATGGTATACGATACGGGTACCGACCTAAAACAGAAACTAAAACATATTATCACACGAAATAAGTTTAGAAATTAAGACATCGTCATTCCGAATCCCGATTCCGAAACTTCGGAACGGGATGAAGGAATCTTTTTCTAAATGATGAGATAGCCACGTCGCTGTTGCTCCTCGCTATGACGTTCATTATTTAGTCGTATTTTTACAACGATGGATTTATTCTCTCAATTTAATGAAACTCCTAAAAATTTACTTCCGAAAGATGGAACGGTAAACTACTACGGAATTGTTTTGTCTAAGGAACTAGCAGACCATTATTACGAGGCTTTATTGAATTCTATTGAATGGCGTAACGATGAAGCTATTATTTTTGGTAAACGCATGGTAACCAAACGAAAAGTAGCTTGGTACGCAGAGAAACCTTTTGAATATTCGTACTCGAACATTACCAAAACAGCCTTACCCTTTACCAAAGAATTGTTAGCGCTAAAAGAATTAGTGGATAAGGAAACCAACGAAACCTATAACTCTTGTTTACTGAATTTATACCACGATGGTTCTGAAGGAATGGCGTGGCATAGTGATGGGGAAAAAGATTTAAAAAAGAACGGAGCGATTGCTTCGTTAAGTTTTGGAGCAGAAAGACGTTTTGGTTTTAAACACAAACAGACCAAAGAAACGGTGTATAAAGTATTGGAACATGGTTCGTTATTGGTCATGAAAGACGAAACCCAAACCCATTGGCTACACCGATTACCGCCTACAAAAAAAGTCCACCGACCACGGGTGAACTTAACGTTTAGAACGATTGTGAGGTAGGTTTTGTTATGAGTAAGTTGCTGGATTTTATAGTTACTATAAAATCCAATAGGATTTTCCATTGTAAATTAAAGAAAGGAAACTAAACTAATGAGTACTTTCCACAAGTAAAGTTAGAAGAAATGAACTAAAGCTGGAGGTATACTTAGTGTTTTTAATTACGGAATAATGCAATATCAATAGTAAGTTGTTTTTTCTTTAGTTCTAATTTTTTTGATAATAGTTCAATATTATAATTATCCTTAAAAGGAATTATTTGAAGTCCATAAATACTTAAATCAAAACCATTAACAGGGATTTCATTTTTATCTTGTTTCAATTTTATTGGTCTAAATAATATTTGACTTAAAGTCAACTGTATATATCTAATCCAATATTCGTCAAAATCTATTTTGCTCACAATTACCTTATTATTGATGTTTTCCCATAATATTTCTTTTATTTCAATAATTAATTTTTTTAATGATATTGCCTCATTAATTTTCTTTATTAATTCATTTTTGGAGTTGAAGTTTTGAAATGAGTTAGCAATATTTTGAATTATTGTAGATGGTAAATTTGTTCGGTCAAGCTCCTTGTGTAAAAGCCAATTACAATATAACGTTGTTATTGGATATTTAGATTTACAATCATCAATCTCTATTAAAATTCTTATAGATTGCATGATATAGCAAAGATTGTGAGTTGATAATTTTTCCCACACTAAAGATTGCTCGATTTGCTCTATAATATTTTCTCGTAACTTCATTTGGTATTGAAACTAGGCTCAGTTTTTTTGTATTATGTACAACATTATTTAAGGATATAATTTCAATTTAATAAATTATCTCCTTTAATAGCTAAGTTAATAGTTTAAACAATGAATCAACATAAATCTAATTTTTTAATCAATCGTAAATTATAATTCGTAATTCAAAAATTTACTCCACTTCCTTATAAAAAGTTAATTCATACTCAGGTAACAAATTAGGGTGCGTAATTTTTATCAAATCTTTCAATACCAAATCTGGTCGTATAGGAGAGAGTTCAAAGTAAATTAAACCGCCAGTTTCTCCTTTGTTATGCCCGATAGAAAATATCTTATTATTGTTAAATGCATCAAATTCTTTGTAATGAATATTTGCAGTAGTTAACTGTTCTTTGGTAGCATATAAGCCACAGTTAAACCAAAAATCGGCATGTTGTCCTTTTTCTAATACACTTTCAAAATTAAGTTGTAAACTACCCGTTCCGCTAGTTTCTTTCCATAAGTAATTAAGGTTTGCATCGTTAAAAAAGGTAGCAATGAAACTTTCACCAGCAGGTACATTCCAAACATCTTTAAACATACTTCCAGATAAAACTGTAGGTTGTTTATCGCTGTTTTTAGCAATTTCTTTTGCTTTTAAGTACTCTGTTTCTATGTTGGTAAAAATACTGTCTGCTTCTTTTTCTTTTCCGTATAAAGCCCCAAAAAACTTAATCCATTCCGCTCTTCCTAAAGGCGTTTCTTCTAGCCAATCGCCATTAAAAATCACAGGAATTCCCGTTTTTTTGATGTTTTGGTACAGTTTTGTGTTTGGATGCAAAGCAAAACCAATAACTAACTCAGGCTCTAAATCGATTAGTTTTTCGGTATTCATATCTTGTTCTAAACCTAATTCAACAATGTTACCTTCGTCAATTCTATTCCTTGTCTTTTTTGAAGAAACATATTTGGTATGCGGAAAACCAACAATAGTGTTTTCAGCATTCAAAAGTTCCAACATCGGAACATGTGTAGTACTGGTAACCACCATTTTTTCGATAGGAACTTTAATTTCATTTTTAGAAAGGTCGGTTTTATCAGTAAGTGTATAAGAATATAAGTCGTGTGAGCTTTGAAAAGCCTTTTTTATCACTAATTTTTTCACTCCGTTTTCTGAAATAATATCAAACCCCTTGGCGTATTTTACAGTGCTTTTGGTAGGTGTTTTTTCGGTAGTTTTTTTAGTTTCTTGTTTACATTGTGTAAAGAACACAAATAAGGAAAGAATAAATAAATAGCGTTTCATAGTAATTTGTTTTTATAGGTGGAAAGTTAACGTATCTCCGTAGCTTAGTTTTAATTCAAATGATTTTTCCAACGGAATTTCATTCATATAAGCCCAAAGACTTCTCATAACTCCCGCATGGGTAACAAGCACAACTTTTTGATGGTTTTTGGTTGTTAATTCGGTTAAAAAATTGGTAGTTCTGTTGTGTAAATCGATATAAGATTCTCCGTTTTTAGCAGGAGTTTTTACAAAATCGTTCATCCAAATATCGAGATCTTTTTTATCAATATCGTTCCATTTTTGGAGTTCCCAATCACCAAAATCAAGTTCTTTCAATCGGTTGTCAAAAATTACGTTAGCTGAAAGTTTTTCAGCCAAAAGCTTACAACGTTGTAAGGGACTGCTGTAATACGTTACATCAGCATCGTTAACAGGAACTTTTTTTAGAATACTGCTCACTTCTTCTTCAAAATTAGTTGTAACCCCAATATCAGCTTGACCATAGCATATACCTTTGGCAATATCAGGTGTGGTATGTCGTACTAAAATAACTTCCATAAGGCGAGTAGGCTTAGATAAAAAACAATTTCAGCTACTTGTTGTAAAGCACCCGCGCAATCTCCTGTTTGACCTCCAATCCATTTTTTAAAAAAGTGCCCCATGTACAAATAGGTAAGTAATAAGGGAAGTAATACTAAAAATACCATTGGTTTTTGAAAGAAAAATAAGGGTGCTATTCCAAAAATAGCAGATATGAGCAACGATTTACTACTCATTTGTTTGGTGGTTGGTTTTATTTTAGAACTGTCAATATCTCTTACATAGTCATGTGTGTATAATAGAACAGTTGCGATAAATCGGCTAATACTATGCCCCGAGATAATTACTAGAATTAAATTAACTGATAGGTTTTGTAAATGATATAGAGCTAAAAACTTTATCGCTAGGATAAAGACCAAACCACTCACACCAAAAGTTCCAAGCCTGGAATCTTTCATAATGGTTAAAATCTTTTCTTTGGTCCATCCGCCACCAAAACCATCGCAAACATCGGCAAATCCATCTTCATGAAAAGCTCCTGTAATCCAAATAGAACTTATCATGCTGATTACAATTGCAATATCCATAGAAAAAATATAAGCGGAAGCGAAATAAGTTAGTGCTGCAATGCTTCCGACTACAATTCCTACTAAAGAAAAATAACGACTGCTTTTGTTGAGTATTTCAGGAGAATGATCTACCCATTTAGGACACGGAATTCGTGTAAAAAATAATACAGCAGTTAAAAAATAATGGATTTGTCTCTTTATCATAACTAGGCTTCACTAACATTGGCACTTTTAAAAGTAGCCATTTCGTTTAAAAAGTTTACACTCGATTGAATAATAGGAAAGGCAACCGCACAACCTGTACCTTCACCTAAGCGTAAGCCTAAGTTTAAAAGTGGTTCAGCATTTAAAAATTCTAACATTTTTTGATGTCCTTGTTCACCTGAATTATGACAGAAAATACAGTAATCTAAAATATCAGATTCCATTGCATGAGCCGCTAATAGGACAGCAGTAACAATAAAACCATCAATAAGTAAGGTCATTTTTAAGGAAGCAGCTTCTAACATAGCTCCACACATCATTACAATTTCAAATCCGCCAAAAGCAGTCAACGCTTCCATAGGTGTTGAAATAGAATCGGCGTGTAACTTATAAACTTCACATAATGTGTCGATTTTTGTTTGTAGTCCTTTATCATCAACTCCAGTACCTCTACCAACACATTTTTCAATAGGTGTATTGGTAAAATAACTCATTAATAAAGCTCCAGATGAAGTGTTGCTAATTCCCATTTCGCCAAAACCAATAATATTGGAACCTTCACTATATACTTTTCTTACCAATTTTCTTCCTTTTTCCAGAGCTTCTTGACAGTGTTCTAGTGTCATGGCTTTAGTAGTACTATAATCTTGAGTCCCTTTAGCTACTTTAGCATCGGTAAGTTGAGGATGTGCTTCAAAATCAGTATTTACACCAGCATCTACAATGTTTAAAAGAATGTTATTTTGTTTACAAAACACATTGATGGCGGCACCTCCTTGCAAAAAGTTAAACACCATTTGTTGTGTAACCTCTTGTGGATATGGACTCACTTTTCCTGTGGTCGCAATTCCATGATCCCCTGCAAAAACCATAATAGTAGGTTTTGATAGTACAGGTGTAGTTGTATTTTGAATTAAACCAATTTGTAAAGCAATTTTTTCTAAACCGCCTAAAGCACCAATAGGTTTGGTTTTAAAGTTAATTTCTTCTTGAAGTTCGTTTTGTAGTTCTTTTGATAGAGGAGTTATAGTTGTTGTCATGTGTTATTTTAAAGTTAAAGGAAGTCCAGATACCATAAAAGTAGCTTTGTCAGCCAATTTTGCTATGTGTTGATTCGTCCAACCTTGTAGTTGTGTAAATTTTCTTCCAGATTCAGAATTGGCATGTAATCCCATACCAATTTCATTAGAAATGATGATAATATTAGCATCAATTTCAACCAATTTATTGATTTCTTCTTTAGCGATTTTTAGTACCTTTTCAATATCATATTTTGTATCCACAAAGAAGTTCGTTAACCATAGTGTAACACAATCAACAACTACGGTTTGTTTTTCAGAAATTACATTACTCAACCATTTTTCCTCTTCAACAGTGTTCCAGCGTTCATCTCTATCAGAAACATGCCTGTCAACTCGTTGTTGAAAGTCTTCATCCCAAATACGAGAAGTGGCTAGGTAAATAGGGGTATCAGATAAAGATTCGGCTAGCTTTTGAGCATAGCTACTTTTACCTGATCGTTCACCTCCTGAGATATAATATATCATGAAATCGTATTTTATATTGACACAAAGATTGGAAAGATTTTTAATAAAAAACAAATTAAAATAGAGAACTGTTTATTTTTGCAGAATTAAAACCACGAATTATGACAGTATCTTCTTTTATGCCAGCAGTAACCCAAATGATTTATGATATGGGCTTACAAAACCATTTAAACGGAATTACTTTTGAGTGTCCAGAAGTAGCTTTACAGGAAAAAGAAGTAGCTGTTCGATATAAGTTGGAAGGAAAAGTGTTAACGAGTAAAGAAATAACGGCTATTTTTTCTAAAACCAAGGCTGAAGGAAAGACCTTGTATTATGTGGATGAACCTGTTTTAGAGCGTATTGCTCCAGATATTGTTTTTACACAAGATGTATGTGATGTTTGTCAGATAGATACAGAATCTGTGGCAAAATCGGCGTATAAATTGCCAAAGGTTCCAGAACTAATATCAATTACTCCCAATTCTTTAGAAGATGTTTTTGATAATGCGTTAACCATTGCAAAAGCTATGAAGCAGGAAGCAATAGGAGAGGCATATGTAAGTGGATTGAAAAAGCGTATTTATGATATTGTAGATGTACAACGTGAACATAGAATCCAATCGAAAAGTGTGATGTTATTAGAGTGGATTGATCCGTTGTTCAACTGCGGACACTGGATTCCTCATCAAATAGGGTATGCAGGTGGAATCGATTTGTTATCGCATCCATCAGGAGATAGCATTGTAATTTCTTGGGATAAAATTGTAAAATACGATCCAGAGGTATTGATTATCGCTCCATGTGGATACGGAATTGAGAGAACACTTGAAGATATGAAGTTTTTAGAAGAGAGAGAAGAATGGACGTCTTTAAGAGCTGTAAAAAACAAACAAGTATACATTGCTGACTTCACCATGTTTACACAATCTTCTGCAGGGACTTTAGTAGAAGGAATTGAATGTTTGGCAAAAATGATTCATCCAACTTATTATACACTTCCAGAGAACTTACAAACAAAATTCGCAAATTATCATGATTTGATGGTTGCTAATTTATAAGAATACTATACATTTGCCGAGATTTTTGGTTTTTCTTTAATCATCTATTAAAGAGAATTAAAAGGGAATTCGGTGCAAAACCGAAGCTGTTCCCGCAACTGTAAGCTATTAAGCTTGTAACAAATACTCAAACCACTGTTTTTTAAATGGGAAGGTATGTTGCAAGACGCAAGCCAGGAGACCTGCCAATTATTATAATTTAATTAAAACTTTCGGGATAAAAGTTTGGTAGAATATGGCTAAAAAAGTATTTACATTTTTTTCTTTTTTTTATGTGGTTGTTCTGGTAGGACAAAATGATACAATTTCTTATCGGTTAGATGAAGTTATCATCAATGCTACAAAAAAATTAAAAGAAAACTCCATAGGTCAGCATGTGGTTAGTCTTTCAGATTCTGTGTTGACACGAAATATTGAGTCTTTTACTGATTTAATAAGATACAATTCATCAATTTATTTAAAGGAGTACGGAAAAGGAGGTACAAGTTCTGTGAGTTTCAGAGGTACAAGTGCTTCTAATACAGCTGTTGTATGGAATGGAATCAATATAAATTCTATAAATAATGGTCAAACAGGATTTAATTCTTTAACAGTAAGTTTAAATGACGCGATTGATGTAAGAAAAGGAGGAGGAAGTATAGAATATGGTTCAGGAGCAATAGGAGGAACGGTGCATTTAAATGATGTTTTAAATTATACAGAAGATTTTAATGTGAAAAATCAATTTGTACTAACAGGAGGAAGTTATAATACATTCAATTCTCTTTTTAAGTCAAAAATCTCCAATTCAAAGTATAGCATAGGGGTGGGAGTTTCTAGAAATTTTTCAAAAAATGATTTTAAATTGTTCGATTCTGAGTACAGAAATACCAATGGAGCTTATGAAAACTATGGAATTAACTTAGGCTTCGGATATAAATTCAATAATCAATCTGAATTAAAATTTTATAGTACGAGCTTTTCTGGCGAGCGTCATTTCTCAGGAACATTACCTAATCCAACATCTGCAAGAGAAAAATATATAGACTCTAACCAAAGAAACTTATTGGTGTATGGTTTTAAAAAAGGAAAGTTAGAGCAAGAAATTAAGCTAGCATATTTAACACAGAAGTATCAATATTTCTCTAATAAATTTTCTGATAATTTTAATTATGGAAAATCGAGAAGAGTAATAGCGTCTTACAACCTGAACTATAAACTTCCTAGAATTAAAGCAAAGATTTCGTCTTTTTCAGAGTATGAATCTGCTTTTGGTAGTACAGATGTAATTAAAGAGAAAAATAGAGAACAGTTTTCTCAGTATCTTGTTTATACTCAAGATGTACATAAAAATATTTCCTTCAATGTTAAGTTAAGAAAGGATTTTAATTCTGATTATAAGGTTCCGTTTGTTTATGCTGCTGGTATAAAAGTAACGCCTATTTCGAAATGGTATGTAAGAGTTAACGGATCGAAAAATTATAGAGTACCAACATATAACGACTTGTTTTGGCCAGGGCAAGGAAATGAAAATTTAATCCCAGAAACCTCTATTCAAGGAGAGGTAGGGTTAGGCTACTCAAACAAAGGTTTAAACTTCGATGCAGGTGCTTACATGATTAACACAGAAGATAAAATTGTTTGGACTCCTTCTGGCGATCCAAATAGACCAGGAGTTTGGACTCCAATCAATTTAAATGAAACTCAGAACAAAGGTATAGAAGCTAGTTTGAGTTATAAAGTTCAAATAGGAGAATATAAATTTAATGCAAGCTCTAACTATTCTTATGTTTTAGCTAAAGATAGTGAGACAGACAAGTATTTAACTTTTGTGCCTAAACATTTATTGAATAGTAACTTATCGGCAAACTATAAAAAAGTGAATTTGTTTGCTCAGTCACTTTTTAATGGAGCTGTGTATACTACAGAGGACAATTCTAATGATTTTATTGTTCCTAGCTTTTTTATAGTTAATGTGGGAACTGAGTATGAAATCTTTCAAAACCACAAAAAACAATTACTGTTAGGTGTTAAGGTAAACAATGTATTAGGAGAGAAGTATATGGTTATGTCTAGGAGGCCTATGCCACAAAGAAATTTTAACATAAACATCAATTATAAATTTTAACAAATGAAAATAACTAAATTATTAGGAGTATTATTCTTAGGAGGTATCCTTTTTACATCATGTAGTGATGATGAAGCACCTAGTTCACCTAAAGTAGATTATGGAAACGGAATTTTGATAAGTGGTGAAGGTACTCAATCTGTTTCAGGGTCTGTTACTTTTGTGTCTAACGATTTATCAGTTGTAGAAAATACAATTTATAAAAAAGTGAATGATGCTGAGTTTGGAGAGTATGTTCAGTCTATAGCATTTGACAATGATAGAGCTTACATTGTAGCTGATAACCAAAATACAGTAACAGTAGTAGATAAAAATACTTTTGATAAAGCTGGAACAATTACAACAGGTTTGTCAACACCAAGATATATGACTATAGTAGGTAATAAAGGTTATGTAACTAATTGGGGAGCTACAGATAACGATAACGATGATTTTGTTGCAATTGTAGATTTAAACTCTTTAGTAGTAGAAGAAAAAGTAGAAGTAGCTTTAGGGCCAGAAAGAATTATTGCTAAAGACGGGAAATTATATGTTTCTCACTTAGGAGCATTCGGATCTAACAACAAAGTAGTTGTAATTGATATCGCTACAAAATCAGTAGTAAAAGAAATAACAGTTAAAGACAATCCGGATGAATTGTATTTAGATAGTTTAGGTAATCTAGTAGTTTTATCTCAAGGAAATACTGTTTATGATGAAAACTGGAATGTAATAGAAAATACATTAGCAGCTATTTCTTTTATAAGCACAGCTAGTAATGAGGTTGTCTCAGAATTAGTGTTCAATGAAGGAGAGCACCCTTCTCAAATGGTTTTAGAAGGTAATGATATTTATTACAATTTAGGAAATAGCATTTATAAAACAGATGTGAATGCTACTACTTTACCAGCATCTGAATTATTCACTACAGATTCAGGATACCTTTATGGTTTAGGGGTAAGAAATAACGAAATTTTTGTATTAGACGCTAATTTTTCAGGTAATAGTAAATTGGATATTTATGATTTATTAGCTAAAACTAAAAAAGAAACGAAAGAAGTTGCTTTAGGAGCTTCAAAAATTTATTTTAATTAAGTCGTCCCCCAAAAAAAGGGAAATATTGCTATGTGTAAGCTCACCAAATTGGTGAGCTTATTTTTTTATAAAAACTTTTCTTGTATTTCTTTAGAAGGTAGCATACAAGCTTCTTTTTTTCCAAACCACTTGTAACGATTTTTAGCAATGTAATCGTATACAATGTTTCTGAGAGCCTCTGGAAAGACCAAAACAACTTGCGTTAACTTCCATATTCCGCCAAAATCATTCATAATTTTTAAGGCAGCAGTAGACTTAATATAATAAGCAACATTTGGCTCGTATAAAATAATAGAATCAACCTTGGAAGTGTCTATCCCTAAATATTGTGTTATTTCCTTTCCTATATCCGATTGAAGAGAAGTAAAAACAAACTGATTTTTGACATCATATTTTATAACTTTTAGCACACTATCGTTGCATAAATTACACACACCATCAAATAAAATCACTTTTTTATTGCTAGGTATATTGTTCATTTATAGGTTTTTGTGAAAAAATAAAAGATTATATTGTAACATTATTCAAAAGTAAGCGTCTTGTAAGAAAGTAAATAGCGATTTAACAATAATTTAGAAGTAATTATGTAAATCACTATGTGCTTTTATTTAAAAATTAACTAAAACTATGATTCGAATAGAAAATCTTCACAAATCTTATCCTATAGGAAAAGACTCACTTCATGTTTTAAAGGGATTGAATTTACATATAAAAGAAGGAGAATTTGTATCTATTATGGGATCTTCAGGTTCTGGTAAGTCTACCTTATTAAATATTGTAGGTTTATTAGATACACATGATGAAGGAAACTACTACTTAAACGGACAGTTAATTGAAAACTTAAATGAAAAGAAAGCCGCAGTATTGCGTAATAAGTTTTTAGGTTTTGTTTTTCAATCATTTAACCTAATTTCATATAAAACTGCTTTAGAAAATGTTGCTTTACCATTATATTATAAAGGTATAGGAAGAAAAGAACGTTTAGAAATAGCTATGGAATATCTAGAAAAAGTTGGTTTAAAAGACTGGGCAAATCATTTACCAAATGAACTTTCTGGAGGACAAAAGCAGCGTGTAGCTATTGCGAGAGCATTGGCAACAAAACCTAAAGTTGTATTAGCTGATGAACCAACAGGAGCATTAGATTCTGCGACAACCGATTCTGTAATGGATTTGTTAACAGAGATTAACAATGAAGGAATGACTGTTTTTGTAATTACTCACGAAGAAGAAGTAGCTGCACAAACCAATCGAGTTGTTCGTTTAAAAGATGGAGTTATCATTAGTGATGAATTAACAGAAATGGCAACCAAAGCAAAAAACTCTAAAGCGGTATAATATGTTTGATATAGATCGTTGGAGAGAAATTTTTCAAAGTATAAGCAAAAACAAGCTACGTTCTGCTTTATCTGGTTTTACAGTAGCTTTTGCAATTTTACTTTTTACCCTATTATTTGGAATTGTATCAGGATTACAAAATCAGTTTAAAACTGCTTTTGCTGATGATGCAACCAATGCGATGTTTGTAAGAGTATGGAAAACTTCAAAACCGTATAAAGGCTTACAAACAGGAAGAAGAATACAGCTAAAGAACAAAGATTTTGATTATGTTAAAGAGGAGTATGAAGATAAAATTCAACATTTAACTGCACGAATATTTAAGAGCGTAAACATAACGTACAAAAACAATCAAAATAATTATCAGTTACGAGCAGTTCATCCAGATCATCAGTTTTTAGAGAAAACAATTATTGATGAAGGAAGATATATTAACGAGTTAGATTTAAAAAATAATGCAAAGGTTATTGTTATAGGTCGTCTTGTTAAACAAGATTTATTTGGAGAAAAACCAGCTTTAGGAAAAAGAGTGAATGTTGATGGGATTTCATATAAAGTAATCGGTATTTTTTCTGATGAAGGAGGAGATAATGAAGAGCGTTTAACCTACATGCCAGTTACTACTGCTCAAAAATTATATGGTAACAATGATTATATCAATCAAATAAATATAGGATATGATCCAAAATTAAATCTTGACCAAGCAATTACGTTTGGTAATAGGCTAGAAAGAGATTTACGTAAAAAGTTAGATATTCACCCGGATGATCAAAGTGCTTTATCGGTTAGAAACATGGCAGAAGCAAACAAAGGAATTAACCAGTTTATGTTTGCCTTGTATTTCATCGTAATTTTTGTGGGATCTGGAACTTTAATTGCAGGAATTATAGGAATTAGTAACATCATGATTTTTGTGATTAAAGAACGTACTAAAGAGTTTGGAATCCGTAAGGCATTAGGAGCAAAACCATCTTCAATAATTGGTATGGTAATTCAAGAATCAATCTTAATTACAACCATTGCAGGATATTTAGGTTTAAGTTTAGGAACTTATATATTAAGAGCTATAGGTGATAGTCTTGAAAAATACTTTATCAAAGATCCAAGTGTGAGTCCTGGTATTGTAATAGGAGCTACTATTATTTTGATTTTATCAGGATTAATTGCTGGATACTTACCAGCAAAAAAGGCAGCACAAATTAAACCAATTGTAGCACTAAGAGCAGACTAATTATGAAGTTTTTATTTGATTCAGACACTTGGCAAGAAATTTACGGAAGTATTCGTAAAAATAAATTAAGAACAGGTATTACTATTGTAGGGGTACTATGGGGAATTTTCATATTAGTAGTCTTATTAGGCGCTGCTCGTGGTATGGAAAATAACTTTAAAAGAATTTTTGGAGATTTTGCTACCAACAGTGTTTTTTTATGGACACAGAGAACAGACATGCCTTTTAAAGGGTTTCAAAAAGGAAGAAGATTTGATTTAACATTTAAAGATATTGAAGTTCTTGAAAAAGAATATAGTAATGAAATAAAGTTATTGGCGCCTAGAAATCAAACTAATGGTACTGTTGTTAAAGATTTTAAATCAGGTGATTTTCAGGTTAGTGGAGATTATCCCGTTTTAGATCGTGTACAAAAGAAAGATTTGATCTATGGAAGATTTCTCAATCAGAATGATATAAAGAACAACTCTAAAGTTTGTGTTATTTCGGAAGATATGTACAAACAACTCTTTGATAAAAAAGAAGTACCTATTGGGCAGTATGTAAAAATTAGTAACGTAAATTACAAAGTTGTAGGTGTATATAAACCTTCAAATACTATAGATATTGATGGAGATACAGCTTACATTCCATTTACAACCTTTCAAAAAGTATACAACACATCTAATAAAGTAGATTGGATGATGATTACAGCTAATGAAGGAGTAGATATCAAGCAGATGGAAAAAGATATTTTGTTAACCTTAAAAAACTTGCATAAAGTACACCCAGAAGATAAAAGAGCTTTTGGAAGTGTAAATTTAGGAGACCAAATAGATAAATTAATGGGCTTTTTAACAGGAATGCAGTTTTTAACATGGTTTGTTGGGATTGCAACCTTAATAGCAGGAGTTTTTGCCATTGGTAACATTTTATTAATTACCGTAAAAGAGCGTACGAAAGAAATTGGAATTAGACGAGCTTTAGGAGCAACTCCAATAAGTATTAAAAGACAAATAGTATTAGAGTCAGTGTTTTTAACCACTGTGGCAGGAATGCTAGGAATTATTTTTGGAGGACTTGTTCTATTCCTATTAGATCTTTTAGTAGGAGGAGGAGACGATCCAACATTAGTAAATCCAACCGTAAATATACCCATAGTAATGCTAGCCTTTTCAATCCTAGTAATTTTAGGAACTTTAATAGGATTAATACCAGCACATATGGCAACAGTAGTAAAACCAATCGAAGCATTAAGAGAAGAATAAAAAAAGAAATAATCAATTAATCATGAGCAAAAGAGCAAAAATTATTTTAGGAATCGTAGCACTATTATTTGTAGTCATCCTAATTTGGTTAGGAAAGAAAAATCAAAAAAGTGTGGTTACTTACGAAACGGAAAAACCATTTAAAACAACTATTGTAAAAAAAGCAGTAGCCACAGGAAAAGTTGTTCCTTTAGAAGAAGTTGAAATCAAACCTCAAATAGCAGGAATTATAGATAAAATTGTGGTTGAAGAAGGAGCCATTGTAAAAGCAGGAGATTTGTTAGCAACGGTAAGAGTTGTTCCTAACGAGCAATCGTTACAAAGTGCAAAAGGACGAATTAACTCTGTGCAAATTCAGTTGAACAATGCTCAAATTCAATACGAAAGAAATAAAAAACTTTTTGATAAAGGAGTTATTTCTAGTCAAGAGTTTGAAAACTCACAATTATCGTATAACCAAGCAAAAAATGATTTGAGAAATGCTCAAAACGATTATCAAATCATTAAAAAAGGTTCTGTTGGTTCAGCAGGAGCGAATACGAATATTAGAGCAACAACTTCTGGTATGGTGGTAGAAATTCCAGTAAAGAAAGGATACCAAGTTATTCAGTCTAACAATTTTAACGCAGGTACTACTATTGCTACAATTGCAGATATGGAAAAGATGATTTTTGAAGGACAAGTTGATGAGTCTGAAGTAGGGAAGTTGGTAAAAGGATCTAACATTGAAGTTTCATTAGGAGCTATTGAAAACAAAAAGTTTCCTGCGATCTTAAATTTTATTGCACCTAAAGGAACTGAAGAAAACGGAGCAGTACAGTTTAAAATTAAAGCAGATGTAAGCCTTGACGATAATTATTTTGTTAGAGCAGGGTATAGCGCCAATGCAGATATTGTTCTAGAAAAGAAAGACAGTGTTTTATCTATCAAAGAATCATTATTACGTTTTGACAAGAAAACTGAAGAACCTTATGTAGAAGTGAAAAAAGGAGAAGATGAATTTGAAAAGCGTGAGTTAAAATTAGGCGTTTCAGACGGAGTAAACATTGAAGTATTAGAAGGTGTTACTGCCGATGATGAGATCAAAATTTGGAATAAAGCATCGAAAGATGATGAAAAGAAAAATAACTAAGAAATTAGATAAGTAAAATAATCAATAAAGCAGTTCTTTTTTAGAGCTGCTTTTTTTGTTTTAAGTTGATGAATAGCGAGTTATGGTGAATTGAAAAGTTTGTTTAAGCTATCGCAAAAGAAATAAGATGCATCTTTAAATACTATAAGTAATGTTTATCACTAATCAAGTACTTAAATTAAAGCGGAATTAAATATCTTATTTAGAGGTATAAAAAAAGCAGCTATTAAAGCTGCTTTTCTTTTAATCTATATTCTAGATTAGTTTTTTGTTTTGTTTTTGAAAGCATCAAACTTGTTAGTCGTTTGCTTTGGCCAACTGTTGTTAGAAGTATCAATATCAGCTGTTTCTAAATCAGGATCTACAACAAAGCTTTTAATTTCTTTTGAAGAAGTAAATACTCTAAACACTTGATGCTCATTTTTATTCCATATTTGAGCAGGAAAAGTTTGACGCTCTTTTGTTCCGTCAGCATAAGTCATTTCAACAATAATAGGCATTACTAATCCTCCAGGTTTTTCAAACTCAACTTCATAAATGTACTGAGGTAATTCTTTTAAGCTAGCTTTTTTGTCTTTCGGTAAACTGTTGATATACGCTTCTACTTCAGACTTATCAGCATCTTTTTTATCAGTAGTTAAGTAGACTAATTTTCCTAATTGAGCAAAGTAAGAAGGATACTGTGCTTGTAACTTCTTTGTTTCTTCGTTAGGTTTGTTAGTTAAGTATAAAGGCTTCACTTCTTTAATACCAATATCAGTATAATCAGTTGTGTAGAACCAACCTCTCCAGAACCAATCTAAGTCCATACCCGAAGCGTCTTCCATAGTTCTAAAGAAATCAGCAGGAGTAGGGTGCTTGAACATCCATCTTTGTGAATAAGTTCTAAAAGCGTAATCAAACAATTCAGGTCCCATAATGGTTTGGCGTAACATGTATAAACCAGCAGCTGGTTTTGTGTAT
Source organism: Tenacibaculum sp. A30 (assembly GCF_051200845.1). Classification (NCBI taxonomy): domain Bacteria; kingdom Pseudomonadati; phylum Bacteroidota; class Flavobacteriia; order Flavobacteriales; family Flavobacteriaceae; genus Tenacibaculum; species Tenacibaculum sp. A30. The sequence continues at coordinate 453,345 of NZ_CP195160.1, read as the reverse complement.
GCATTTGGCCCGAAATTATGAACGTAATCACCTTGAGACATGATAGGGCTTAATTTACTTTGGTCTAAGCTCATGTAACGAACAATGTCTTTTGGTAAGTTACCTGTATTAAAGTTTGGATCGTAATCTAATTCAGCTAAAATTTCTACAAAAGAGTTTAATCCTTCATCCATCCATGTCCATTGACGCTCATCAGAGTTTACAATCATAGGGAAGAAGTTGTGACCAATTTCGTGAGTAATTACACCAATCATTCCGTTTTTAACTCTATCAGAATACGTTCCGTCAGGGTTTGGACGTCCGTAATTAAATGAAATCATAGGGTATTCCATTCCTTGGCGTTTTGCGTGTACAGAAATTGCTTTAGGATACGGATAATCAAAAGTCATTTTAGAATACTCTTCTAAGGTGTTTGCAACCACACGAGTTGAATGCTCTTCCCATAACGGATTTCCTTCTTTTGGATACATAGAAACTGCCATTACAGTTTTACCGTTAATGTTAACAGCCATAGCATCCCAAATATATTTTCTTGAGGAAGCAAACGCAAAATCACGTACTTGGTTTGCTTTAAAGTGCCAAGTTTTTGTTTTAGTAGTACCTTTCTTTTCGTTTTCTTCAGCTTCTTTTTGAGAAACGATAAATATTGGGTTTTTAAAAGATTTTCTAGCCTCAGCCCAACGGTTACGTTGTTCTTTTGTTAATACATCTTTTTCGTTTTGTAAAACACCAGTAGCATCTAAAATATGATCTTCAGGAACCGTAATTTTTACATCGTAATCACCAAATTCAAGAGCCCACTCACTACGACCCCAAAATTGCATGTTCTGCCATCCTTCTACATTATCATACACACATAATCTTGGGAAAAATTGAGCAATTGTATAGTTTTTATTTCCGTCAGGGAATAACTCAAAACCAGAACGCCCGCCATCTTCTACAGAGTTGTTAATCAGGTAATTCCACTTGATTTTAAACTTGAAAATTTCACCTGGAGCTAAAGGTTTTGGCAAATTAATACGCATCATTGTACGGTTAATAGTGTGAGATAAATCTCTACCATCAGCATATTTTACCGCTTCTATTTTAAAACCAAAATCTTTTGGTTTGTCCATATTCTCAGCAACGAACTTATCTGGAGTTTGAAAACCACTCGCTTTTTTAGATTGGGCTAATGGAGATTTAGAATCTGGAGCTCGCATATTTTGATCTAGCTGTAACCATAAATACTCTAAATGATCTCTAGAATTGTTGTGGTATGTAATATCTTCTTCACCATAAAGTTTGTTAGCAGCTTCATCTAAACGCAAATCCATTACATAATCAACTTTTTGTTGGGTGTACGCATGACCAGGTGCACCAGAGGCGGTACGTTGATCATTAGGAGTTGCTAGTACATCTTTTAACTGTCGGAATTTGTTTTGGTCGGTATGACCTTGTTGACGTTCTTTTTTAGGTGCCTCTTGGGCGAATAAAGAAGCCGATACAAATAGTGCTGAAAATAGTAGCGTAGAATATCTTCTCATTATATGCTTATTAGTTTTTTTGAATAAATAAGCGGAAAGTTAATGAAAACTTATTATTAAGAAAGCGTGAATGTTAAAATTTTAACAAACCTTTATCATTAGTATTAGACAAGAATAAACTTTTTCGTTTTTTATTGACGGTAGCTTTTATCAAATTTTGTTGATCTGGAAAGTGATCAACTAAAACATCGTTTTGAATTTCGATAGAAGTAGGTATTTCAATATTTTCTATTTCCAAATAAAAATAAACAATATCACCATCGTATTCTTTTCCAATGAATTTATAAGAAGCTTCTTGATTGTTGATAATTACTTTAAAATGTTGTTGTAAGTATTTATAAAAGTAATCATCAATATTAGAAAGCTGATTTTTAGAAGCTATTTGTAAATTAGTGTTGTAGTCTTTATTAATAGCCAATTCTATATCATCCATAAAAACATTCATAATCATTTGAACGCTTTTTGAGTCTTCTTTATATTCTATTTCAGTTAAAGCTACGTAGTACTTATGTAGTGTAAACGATAGTAACGGAAGTACTAAAAGGATGATAATAACTTTTTTCATGGAGTTTTTTAAAACAATTATAGCGCCAAATTACTGTTTTTTGATAATTTCTAAATAGCTAATGTGCTCTTTTCTTAAAATTTTAATAACCTCTAATACTTCACGGTTTTGATAGAGCTTTTCAATACCTAACGGATTACAGTATTCAAGAAAATGGTAATAATTATTTACAGGAATTTTTAGTTCAACAAAAAAGAAATCTTCCCCTAATTCACTTAATAGTTTAGCAGGTAAACTTTCTTTAAAAGCTAATTCTTTACGAAGTTCTTGTATTTTTTCTGAATCTTTTACAGGAAATGTATTGGTAGTTCCAAATCCTTCAAAATCTTTAGTAGGATCAACTCTAACTACATTGGGTTTTACATGTAAGCTAATATGATCATCGGAAGCATAGTTGTTATAATTTACTTTAGAAAAATCAGTAGCGTTGCTAGCGATTTCTAGATTTTTATCACGTTTTACTTTTCGTAAATCTTTGGTAAGCTCTCCTGAAAGTTCGTTGTTTCGTAGTAAAATTTCATCTAATTCGTAATCTTGTTTTTCTAAAGTGGTTCTTTTTCGGTAGGTATTAAAATCTTCTTTGGTAAGAGTTTCAAAAATAGTTTTATATCCGATAGAGGTATATCTTATTGAATCGTTAGGTTTAGCAAAAATTCGATACTCACCATTTTCGTTAGAAAAAGTAGCTTGATTTGTAGAAAAGTTAACAATATGAGCATTTTCTAAAACACCATTTTCATCATAAACAATTCCGAAAAGTGTTTTTCGCTCTTCTTGTGAGAATGCAACTTGTGATAAAAGAAGTAAGGCTAAAAGAAATCGCTTCATAATGGTAAGTGTTGTAGGTTAGTGCTTACTTATAAAGGTACAAAATATTTTAAAATCAGCGATTTAAATTCTAGTTTACTATTGTTGTTATTGTTTATAATTTTGCGGGTTTAATTTTTTAAATTCATCAGATTTTAATTTTAAGAATGAAATCATCATTATTTCATCAGCTAATAATGAAGGAGAAAAATCATTGGCATTTTCAATAAAGTAGATAAACCTTGTAAGATCTTCCGATATAATTTTTAATTCATGTAGTATATAAACTCGATAATTGTTACGTATATGTTGTATTCTCTTTTCAGAATCCTCAATAGCTTTTTCTTTTTTTAGCTTTTTCAGTCTACCTGAAATGGAGTTAATAATATAATCTGTTGACAGAATAAAACCAAAACCTTCAAGTTTTAAAGGGCGTCCACCCATTCCTGTGTATAAACGCCTTTCGGCAGGAGTTAAAATTCTTGAGCCAGCGTAAGGAAGGTTTAAACTTTCTGCATTAATCTCTTTTTCAGTTTTAATATGTTTAGTGTCAGAAGAAATATATCCAAGTAAGTTATGCTCTTTTATTTCAATTTCATCGAGCTCTATTGCTACTTTTTTTAGTTCTATTGTATGTTTTTCAATTCCGAAGTGAGTCGTTTCAATTTTAATAATTTTCGTTTCGTAGCCGACAAATGAGATTTGTAAAGAGTCGTTTGGTTTTGTTAAAATCCTAAATTCACCATTATCATTCGTAAAAGTACCTTGTTGGGTGTTTAAATTGATAATATGTGCATTGGGTACAGATGCTACTTCATCATGAACCGATGCATATAAGAATTTTCGTTTTTCTTGTGCGGTTATTTGTAGAGTAAGTAATAAAAGTAAAGTGATGGGTAGTTGTTTTATCATGCAATTATTTTTGAGAGAGTCTTATATGTTCATTTTCTAATAGATAAGGAGAGTGTTTACTGTTTTCAATTAAAACGGAAGTTAATTCAAGAACTTTATCCTTTCGATACAGATTGATAATACCTTTTGAAATACAACTTTCTAAAAATGAATTAATATGTTCTTCTTTAATTTTTAATTGTCTTATAAAAAAGCCATCTGTATAATGTTTTCGAATGTTAGCTATGTTTTGATCTTCTATTTTTAGTTTTTTTAGTAGTTTTTTCTTTTTATTATTTCCGTTAAGTGCGTTTACAAGTCCTGAGAGTCCTATAGTTATTCCCGATTCAATTTTTATAGTTTTATCACCTTTGGGGATTACGTTGGCGTAGGGGAGTTTTAATGTTTTAGCATTAACTACTGGAGCATTGGTAAGAATATCATCATCTGTTTCAAAAAATCCTCTTTTTCTTTCTAAAACAACTTCATCTAACATATGAGTTTTACTATCAACATAAATAACAATGTTTTTAGCTCTTATATTTTCTTCATTCACAGTAATTTCTTTGTACTCTAAATTTAGATGAGAAATTAATAGGATGTTGTTTTCTTCTGCTAAAATTTCAAATTGTCCGTTTTCGTTTGAAATAGTTCCTAAAGCTAGTTTTTTATTGATGATGTGCACATCTTGAGTAGGGATACTGTCGATAAAAACAGTTCCCTTAATAATTTTAGGAGGAGTCTGTGCAAAAACGACACAAGAAAATAGCGTAAAAAGAATAAGTAAAAAGTTTCTCATATCACAAATAAACCACCTACTTGTCTTAAAAATGTTTTAATGACATGGTAAATTTTTGTTAATTTGAAAAATAATAGCACTAATTATTTTTTGAAAATTTAGAGCTGATACTAAGAATAATAGCATTTAAATCAGATGAAACCGACATGTTTAAAATTATTATCTTAAACATTTAAGGTTACATTTGACCGTTGAAAAGCAATTAAAAATATCAAATGAAAAAACTTATCGTAGCAAGTACATCTACAGTACATGGAAGTGGATATTTAGCATATATTTTACCAACGTTGATAGACTTTTTTAAAGAAGCGTCTACAATTTTGTTTATTCCGTATGCACGTGCAAGTGGTAAAACCTATGATGAATATACTGAGATAGCTCGTAAGGCTTTTGCTACCATTAATAAAGAGGTAAAAGGGATTCATGAGTTTGATAATCCGAAAGAAGCAATACAGCAAGTGGAGGCAATTTTTACAGGTGGAGGTAATACGTTTGAATTGGTAAACCAACTATATAAAAATGATATTATTCCTGCTTTAACCAAAGCAGTTGAAAATGGTACTCCGTATTTAGGTACGAGTGCTGGTAGTAATATTTGTGGAGTAACGATGATGAATACCAATGATATGCCTATTGTGTATCCACCAAGTTTTAAAACTTTAGGGTTTATTCCGTTTAATATCAATGCACACTATTTAGATCCGAATCCAAATTCTACGCATATGGGAGAAACTAGAGAAACCCGTATTAAAGAATATCATATTTTTAATGAAACTTCTGTATTAGGCTTACGTGAAGGAAGTTGGCTAGAAGTTAACGGAGACTCAATTGTATTGCGAGGAAACTATACAGCACGTTTATTTCAACAAAACAAAGAAGCAGTAGAGTTAGAGAGTGATACAGAGATTGGTCAGTGTTTTTAGTGAAGAAGAAAAATAGTTTAAGAAATTAAACTAATATCTTTTGTAGATTTTTTTATTCAGGAATTCTATTTTTTAAATCCATTCGACCATGTAAAATTCTTGTAATTTCAATTGGTTGGTTAACTCGTTTGCGATAAAAAATAATGTGTCTGCTAGTTTTTAGTCCGAGTAAGTCACTTGTTACGCCGTCATAATTTTTTCCTAATTCAGGATTATTGGCAATGTCTTGACAGCTATTCAATAGTAAATTATAATATTTGTCAGCTTGTTGTTCAGACCATTTTCTAAAAGTGTATTCCCAGATATAAGTTAAATCTTCAACTGCTTTGTTGGTGAGTTCATATTTAGCCATTTTTTTTATGTTTAGCTTTTAACTCTTGAAGATGTTTTTCTGGGTCAAAATTGTGAGCAATACCACTGTCAATTCCTTCTTGGATTGCATTTCGTAAAGCAATAACCTTACTTTCTTCGTTCTCTAAAAGTCGAAGACCAGCTCTAATAACTTCACTTACGTTTTTGTATCGTCCAGCAGAAACTTGAGATTGTACGAACTGATCAAAATAATTACCTAACGATATTGATGTGTTTTTACTCATAATTTCTAATGTTTATTCAAAAGTACCAAAAATTGGTAAGTTTTGCAAACTTCCTTAAAACGTCTGATATAATTGTAAGTAATGGGTTTTTAGTTAGTGTTTTTCAGTAAGGCAAATTTTAAGGATGTTTTTAAGCAGTTCAAACTTTAGAAATAAGTTTAGATTAGTAATTTTTTAGTTTTTGAATTGAGTTTTTAATTTTTTAATTATTGATGAAATGTATAATCTATCATTTACTTCTAAATAAATACTTGTAACATCTTCAATTTTTTTTCTTAAAGTATTATCTAGTTTAGAATTATTTTTTAAATAAACATCTTCAATGATAGCTAAGTCTTTATTAGAGAACCCAGTAATTTCTTCAGAATCAATTAAATTATCTTTTTCAAATTGATAAAAGTATTTAGGATTATCTATTTCTACAACATTTTTTATCTGGTTAGAATATTTTGCGTATAAATAAGAAGAAATGTCAAGATCAGGTATAATGTTTTGATTAGCTAATACAAATAAATTTGTTGAAGATCCATCTAATTTAAAAATCATTATTCCTTTGTCAATAAATAAATTATTGTATAGTCTCTTTTCTTTATTTATTTCTAGTAAAATTGAATTTGAATAAGAAACCAATTCCCAATATCCATCTGTAACTTTTCCGTCTTTTGATATTATTAACTTCTGGTTTCTCTGAAAAATAAGCTTAACAAAATCATTTGTATCATCGATTGTGATCCAAGGTTGATTATATATTTTAGAGAGTTTATTTAGTTTTAAACTTAGATGTTGTATTTCATAAACCCAATTTGTAATATAATCTTTCATTTTTTTTTGTTTTTTTGTTGACGTGTTACAACGTGTTTGTGTATGATTTCGTTGCGTGTTTCAGCACTAAAGTTAGCAAATAAATCACAGATAGAAAGTCCGAGAGGACTTTCGTAAGTAAGCTATAACTAGCAATAAATTATACACGGCTTAAGTTAGCAATTGTTTAACTTTAGTAATAAAAACCAGAAAGAAAAAAGCGTAGAGTAAGGTTATGATATACGTTGAAACCTAGATTTCGTCAACATTGATAATCCCTACGCTTTACTACTTTAAATTCGTTCAGTTCTGTGAGACCAAGATCTCGATTTCAAGTTGTTGAATTGATAGTAGTTATTTTTCTTTCCAATCCTTTTTTCTTATGAGTAAAAATAAACAATTTTTAGGAATCGATGTAAGTAAAGATGTTTTAGATGTGTATGATTATCAAGGTAATTGGTATCAGTTTAAAAATGATACATCAGGCTTTAAAGAGCTGTTGTTAATCACAAGTGATTTAACTCATTGTATAATGGAAGCGACAGGTTATTATCATGTACGATTAGCTTATTTTTTAACAGAAAAAGGAGTTTTGGTATCAGTAGAAAATCCGTTGAAGATAAAACGTTTTATTCAAATGAGTTTATCAAAAGTAAAGACGGATAAGAGTGATGCAAAACAGTTATATAATTATGGCGTAAGTCAAGCTCCTTCTATATGGAAAGGAGAAAGCAAGGATCAACAAGAATGTTTACAAATAGTACGTTTGTTGAGTGTTTACACGAAACAATCTACTCAATTAAAGAATAAGCTTCATGGCGAATCAGTATTAGGAACTCCATCGAAATTGGTAGTTAGTTCCTTAAAAATACAGCTAAAAAATATACAAAAAGAGATGATTAAATTAGAAGATTTGTTGCTAGAGAATGTGAAAAAGAGCTATCAAGAAGAGGTGACTTTATTAAAGTCTATTCCAGGAATAGGAGGTAAAACAGCATTAATGTTATTAGTTTTTACCGATGGATTTAAGCGCTTTACTTCGGCAAAGGAGCTGTGCAGTTACGCAGGTATAACTCCTGTTATTAGAGAGTCAGGCAGTAGTATAAAAGGAAGACCTCGAATAAGTAAAATGGGTAATCCAAAGCTTAGAAATTTATTGTTTATGTGTAGTTTTAATGCTTGTAAATACAACAAAACATGTAGAGAACTTTATGACCGAATTGTAGCTAAGGGTAAGAGTAAAAAACTTGCTTTAATAGCGGTGTGTAATAAGCTACTAAAACAAGCTTTTGCAATAGTAAAAAGTGGTTTGCCTTATGATGCAAATTATAAAAGTACTTTGGTTTAAAAAAGTATAAAATTTACTTGTTTTTTACCTCAGTTCTTTGTTGTGCACTGGCTTTTAAATCGAAGTGGCTTCCATTTTACATAATTCAATTTCCATTTTACCAAATGCTGTTTGAAAATAGTGAGTCCTTTTTCCAGCACTTAATTCCAAATCAATTAACGGAGGCCTTGATTTCATTACTCTCACCTCCAAATCTTCTTTTGTCGTTTTTTGAGAAACAATTGTAGGATTCGAAATACTTAAAATTTGCCAAGAAATTGATTCAGTCATTTTTGTTTTTTTAGCAAGATTTGTGCAAATACCCTCTTTTTGAACAACTTTTACAGGCAGGACATAATTTGCGTGTGAACCAAATCCTTTAGTGTCTTCTGGTAAAATTCTAGTGGACATATATTTTATACCATCTAGTTCGTGAGTTGTTGAAAGCCATTGCAATAGTAATTGAGGAATTATATGCTCTGGCTTAAAATCTCCATTGTCATTTGAAGTTACGATAGAACAAGAAGTCATTAATGGCCAAGTAATAATATAATTTATAAAGAAAATTGAAAGCCCATCACAAGTTTGCTCTTTAAGCCTTTCGTATGATTGTATAAAACCGTCTGGTAAAAAAGATAGGTCTAAAAATTTCAATTCGTTTATGTCAATTTCAAACCGAGAAACTTGCATTTGATTAATATCAGGTCTACGTAATTCTTCCCAACATATATAAATACTATTTCCTAAATAAAGACAAGGCAAGCCAGGTATACTATATCTTTGAGTTTTTATTATTTCTCTTTTATCAAATGGAATATGAAACATTTCTTTTTTTGAAAACATTCGATTATTTCCATTTCTAACTCTGAAAAGTGTTTCTGTACTTGGGCTTATAAATGCATTTCCTTTAGGAATGTGTAAAAATTCCTCAACTAAAGCAAGTCCTTGAGCTAATTCCTCAAAAGCCTTTACTGTATGACCATTAAGGTAATGTTCAGTTGATGAAATAATTTTATCGCAGAATTCTGATATTTTCTCGTGATGATTTTCCAGTAATTTTTGCTCATCTCCATTAAATTCTTTGATTGTTTTTAAATATTCGCCGAAAATTTCTCTTAAAAATTCGGGTAGGTAACTACTGCCTCTTTTTTTTGGAAGTTCGAAAATTGGTTTTCTTAAAATATCAAAATTATTCATTCAATGAATATGTTTTTCAGCTTGTACACAACACGTTTTAAGAGAACAAAAACTACTTTTATCCGGAGTATTAAAGGTGATAAACGGAAGTTCTTAGCAATTTTTTAGTTCTGTTTTAATAGAACTAGAAAGATAGAATAAAATTTATAATTAAAAAATAGTTTTTGAGTACAAGTCATAAAAAAAGACCGCTTGATAAGCAGTCTTTTTTATATACGAGTTGTATGGTTATACTAACTTCTTTTCTTGTTTTCGTTCACAAGCTAATAAGGTGTTTTTTAATAGCATTGCAATAGTCATAGGGCCTACACCACCAGGAACAGGCGTAATGTGCGATGCTTTTTCTGCTACTTCGTTAAAAGCAACATCACCAACTAGTCTGAATCCGTTTTTCTTAGAAGCATCCGCAACACGTGTAATTCCTACATCAATAACTACTACGTCTTCTTTTACCATATCACCTTTTAAAAACTCTGGAATACCAATAGCAGCTACAATAATATCTGCTTTTTGGGTAATTTCTTTTAAGTTTTTAGTTCTACTATGTGTTAAGGTAACGGTAGCGTTTCCTACTTTTCTTTTTTGAGATAATAAAATACTCATTGGGCTTCCTACAATATGGCTACGACCAATAACTACTACATCTTTACCAGAAGTTTCAATGTTGTAACGATCTAATAATTCTAAAATACCAAAAGGAGTCGCTGAAATAAAAGTTGGAAGATTTAAGGTCATTTTACCAACATTCATTGGATGAAAACCATCTACATCTTTATCAGGATCAATTGCCATTAAAACTTTTTGCTCATCAATATGATCGGGTAGAGGAAGCTGTACGATAAAACCATCAATATCATTATCGATATTTAAAATAGCAATTTCGTTTAATAATTCTTCTTCAGTAGTTTCTTCAGGAAGACGAAGTAAAGTAGATTCAAACCCAACACGTTCACAAGCTTTAACCTTTGCGTTTACATACGTTAAACTAGCACCGTCGTTACCAACAATAACAGCTGCTAGGTGAGGAGTTTTTTTGTCATTTGCTTTTAATTCTGCTACTTCTAAAGCAATTTCTTCTTTAATGTCTGCTGATGTTTTTTTACCGTCTAGTAAAATCATAGTCTTGTTAAGTTTTCAGTATACAGTTTTCAGTATACAGTGTTGTAATTGTTGTGTTGTTATATTCCAAATTTATCAGGATTCTTAATCATATAATTGATTAGTTTCCCAACTTCTTTGCTTTTATTTTCTAATAGTAATATTTTAAAAGTTCTTTCAGTAGAAGTGTTATTTTAGTTCAAATACTATATGTCAGTTCGAGTATCGACCGGAGGGAGATGTATCGAGAACCAGTTCCAAATGTCTCGATACTCCCGAAATTTCGGGATTATTTCCTTTTAGTCAGAAAAATCACTCGACATGACATGGAAAGAACTTAATAGTTTTAAAACTCATAAATACAGCTTACTGAATACTGTTTACTTTGGTACTGTAAACTAAATAAAAAAAGACAGGCAAAGCCTATCTATTTTTTATATTATCTCATACCTTTCATCATTTGCATCATTTTTCTTCCGCCACCACCTTGCATCATCTTCATCATCTTGCTCATTTGGTCGAATTGTTTCATCAACTGATTTACTTCTTGAACCGACGTTCCCGATCCTTTTGCAATCCTTTTTTTACGACTCGCATTAATCATAGAAGGAGTACTTCTTTCCGCAGGAGTCATAGAGTGTATAATAGCCTCAATTCCTTTAAATGCATCATCATCAATATCTACATCTTTTAGAGCTTTTCCAGCACCAGGAATCATTCCAACTAAATCTTTCATGCTACCCATCTTTTTGATTTGATTGATTTGATTTAAGAAATCATCAAAACCAAACTGATTTTTAGCAATCTTCTTTTGTAGTTTTCTAGCCTCTTCTTCATCGTATTGTTCTTGGGCACGTTCTACTAACGAAACAACGTCTCCCATTCCTAAAATACGATCAGCCATACGACTTGGGTGGAATACATCAATTGCATCCATTTTTTCACCCGTACCGATAAATTTGATTGGTTTATCTACTACCGACTTAATCGATAAAGCAGCTCCACCACGAGTATCACCATCTAACTTGGTTAATACAACTCCGTCAAAATTCAGTACATCATTAAAGGCTTTAGCTGTGTTTACAGCATCTTGACCTGTCATAGAGTCAACCACAAATAAAGTTTCTTGTGGGCTTACAGCTTTGTGGATGTTAGAAATCTCCGTCATCATTTCCTCATCAACAGCTAAACGACCAGCGGTATCGATAATCACCACATTTTTACTGTTAGCTTTTGCATGCTTAATAGCATTTAAAGAAATTTCTACAGGATTTTGATTTCCTTCTTCAGCATAAACCTCTACACCAATTTGCTCACCAACTACACGTAACTGGTTAATTGCCGCAGGACGATATACATCACATCCAACTAATAAAACCTGTTTTGATTTTTTAGTTTTAAGGTAGTTAGCTAATTTACCAGAGAAGGTTGTTTTACCCGAACCTTGTAAACCAGACATTAAAATAACGGTAGGAGACCCTCCTAAGTTAATACCAACGGTATCGCCACCCATTAATTCAGTTAACTCGTCTTTAACAAGTTTAACCATTAATTGTCCTGGGTTTAACGTAGTTAATACGTCTTGTCCTAAGGCTTTCTTTTGTACAGTTTTGGTAAACTCTTTTGCTATTTTAAAGTTAACATCGGCATCTAATAAAGCTCTACGAACTTCTTTTAGCGTTTCTGCAACGTTAACTTCGGTAATTTTTCCGTGTCCTTTTAGCGTATGTAACGCCTTATCTAACTTTTCGCTTAAATTATTAAACATGTATCGGCTTCATTTTTTAGAGGCACAAATTTAGTTATTAGTTGTTAGTTTTTAGCATTTTGTTGATAGAATTTTTTAGCTAAACCTTACTATTTATGATTGATTCTAGTTATAAGTAGGGAATTAGAGAAGAAAACGTTTTTTTAAATTATACATCAACAGTAAAATGTCACGTAATTTTTCTTGATTCTAAACGTAAATCGGTCTTGTATTTAAATCTTATTTCTTTGGAATAAATTCTAAAGCAACTCCGTTAATACAATGACGTTTTCCAGTGGTTTCTTTTGGACCATCATCAAAAGAATGACCTAAGTGTCCACCACAATTCGCACATTTTAATTCAGTACGCGCATATCCAAGATTATAATCAGTATCTACGTCAACATTGCCTAAAATTGCCCTATCAAAAGAAGGCCAACCACTACCTGAGTCATACTTATTTTCAGATTTATAAAGTGGAGTTTTGCAAGCAGCACACACGTACACTCCTTTTTTATGATTAAAGTTTAAAGGGCTAGAATTAGGTCGCTCAGTACCTGCTTCTCTGAGTACAAAATACTGTTGTGGTGTTAATAGTTTTTTCCATTCACTATTTGGCTTGTTGATTTTATATTTTTTATGCTTCTGAGCACTTGCAGAATAAGATACGAATAAAGCTAAAACGAATAGAAAGACTGTTTTTTTCATGATGGTTGTATAATAAAATCGACAATTTTAGAAGCTACTTTTGCATCACGAAGAATTTTGGTATGTCCTAGTCCTTCAGTAATTAAAAGCGTTCCGTTCTGTAAGTTTTGACGAATTTTTATAGCGCAACTTACATCGACATCACCATCAAAAGAATCATGAACAACCAAAGTAGGAATATCTACATTTTTAGCTTTTATACTCGATGAATGTACATCGATATCACGTTGCCATTTTTTATCAAAAAAACGTTTCATTTTGTGGGCTATAATAGGTTTTACGTGTAGGTTTTTAGTGAAGTTTAAAATAACGTCTGATATTTTATCAGCAGCACCAATAGTTACTAGTTTTTTTACAGAGAAACCTTCAGAAAGAGCATTGTATAAACATACACCACCAAAGGAATGACCAATAGCTGCTTCAAAAGGGCCATATTGCTTGTCTATTTCAGCAATGGTTTCTAAAAAATCAGGCATTTCTGTTGTTTTTCCTGTAGATTTTCCATGTGCAGGACCATCAAAAGAAATAACCATATATCCTTTTTCTAGTAATTTATCAGCAATCATGTATAATTGCGTACTTCTTCCAGCCCAACCGTGTACCCATAATACTTTTTTGGTAGAGTACCCGTAAGATAGCAACTGAACATCTCTTGAAATAGTAGGGATATTTATAGTTTTAGTTTGAGCACTTTCTAACATCACTTTCTCTCTTTTTGGCATAGGAAAGCTAACAGGAGTTGTAAATAATTTTACTCCAAATTTTGTGGTTAAATTGTTAGAAATAAACTGTAAAAATTTAGCGGATAAAATAATTGGTTTCGGAATTTTAATACTAGGTAAAGTGTTTTTTGAATGTATAAAATCCATGAATTAGTTTTTTAGATAAAGATATAATTTGTAGCTTTAAACTCATAATTTATTGCCAGTTTTGTGACAAATAAATTAATTTCGTGTCATAAAATATACAACCAAGGATATAGAACTTTAAACTATTAAACAATGAAAAAAATCATAGGTCTAACACTTTTAGCTATTTTTTTAGTGGAATGTAGTACTGTACCAATTACAGGAAGAAAAAGATTAAACTTTGTAAATGATGCTGAAATACTACCAGCTAGTTTTGCTCAATATAAAGGATTTTTAGAAGAAAATAAATTGTCTACTAATACCAAACAAACGAATCAGATAAAACGTGTAGGTAAAAATATTTCGGAAGCGGTTGATCGTTTTATGCGTGCTAATGGAATGAAAACCGAAGCTGATGCTTATGAGTGGGAATTTAACTTAGTAGATGATAAAACAGTTAATGCTTGGTGTTTACCTGGTGGTAAAGTAGTTTTTTATACTGGTATTATGCCTATTTGTGCTAATGAAGATGGAGTAGCTGCAGTAATGGGACACGAAGTAGCACACGCATTTGCAAAACACGGACAAGAGCGTATGTCTACAGGTCAATTACAACAATTAGGAGGAGTTGCTTTAGCTTTAAGTACTCAAAATAGTAAGAATGCTGAAATGTGGAATATGGCTTACGGTTTAGGAACACAAGTAGGGATTATGTTGCCATTTAGTAGAGAGCATGAAACGGAAGCAGATAAATTAGGTTTAGTCTTTATGGTTATGGCAGGATATAATGGAGAAGAAGCTGCTGAAGTATGGGTACGAATGAGTGAGCGTTCTGGAGGTGGAGCACCACCTGAGTTTATGAGCACACACCCTTCTAACCAAACACGTATTCAAACTTTAAGAGCATTTTTACCAGAAGCTAAAAAATTAGCAGCTAAATACAATGTAGCTCCCGCTAAGTAAGATTGATAAATTATAGTATATTGCGAACCGTTCATGAAAAATGAGCGGTTTTTTATTTTAAGAATATGTATAAAATAGGTGATAAGAAATTAATAAACGGATGGGCATTTTACGACTGGGCAAACTCAGTATATTCCTTAGTAATTAGTACTGCGGTTTTTCCATTGTATTACAGTGCTGTAACAGAAGGAAAAGTAGTACGTTTTTTAGGACAAGATTGGGAGCACCCAGATAGCTTGTATAGTTACGCCTTATCATTTTCATTTTTAGTAGTCGCTTTTATATCGCCAATATTATCAGGTATTGCAGATTATACAGGAAGCAAGAAAAAGTTTATGAAGTTTTTCTGTACGTTAGGATCAATATCAGTGATGAGTTTATACTTTTTTGAAGGGATTGATACTGTTTGGATAGGTATTTTATTTACCATTTTAGCAAGTATTGGTTTTTGGGCTAGTTTGGTTTTTTACAATGCTTATTTGCCTGAAGTTGCTCACCCTGAACAACAGGACAGAGCCAGTGCTAAAGGATTTGTATATGGTTATATAGGTTCTGTAATTTTACTTTTAATAAACTTAGGCATGATTATGTTTCCTGAAACATTAGGAATCAGCTCGGGTATGGCATCTAGAATTTCTTTTGTGATGGTAGGTTTATGGTGGCTAGGATTTGCTCAAATAACTTTTAAACGTTTACCAGAAAATGTGTATAACAAAAAACCAGAAGAAGACTATATCTGGAAAGGTTATAAAGAGTTACAAACGGTGATTAAAGAAGTTATGAACTATCCAACGTTAAAACGGTTTTTAATCTCTTTTTTTCTATTGAGTATTAGTGTACAGACTATTATTTTAATGGCAGCAATTTTTGGCTCTTCAGAACTTGGATTATCTTCAACAAGTTTAATTATTACTATTTTACTAGTACAAATAGTAGCAATAATAGGTGCAATTATTTTTTCTAGATTATCAGAAAAGTGGGGAAATATTACTGCTTTAAAAGTAACAATTATTGTGTGGATGTTGGTATGTTTTTGTGCTTTCTCTTTAGATAAGTCTCAAGAGTATGTAGACATCTACTTTTATGGTTTAGGAGGATTATTAGGGTTGGTACAAGGAGCAATTCAAACATTAACACGTTCTACCTATTCGAAATTATTACCAGAAACTGAAGATCACGCAACGTATTTTAGTTTTTATGATGTTACTGAAAAGATAGCCATTGTATTAGGTACAGCTGTCTATGGAATATTAAATGCCATAACTGGTTCTATGCAGTGGAGTGTATTGTGTTTAGCAATTTTCTTTTTAGCATCATTTATTATTTTAAGCTCATTAAAAAAGACAAAATACGTAGTATAAGTTAAAAGGGAGCAGGAGCAGTAAAGCTCACTTCTATTTTTGATATAGGATGCTTAAATGTAATTTTTTCAGCGTGAAGGTATAATCGGTCAGATTTCTTTCCGTATAAATCATCTCCAACTATGGGAGTATTTAAACCTAATTGATGAGCAGCATGCATTCGTAATTGATGCGTACGTCCTGTAATAGGGTAAAAATATACTTTGGTTTTTGCACCTATAACTTCAATTGTTTCCCATTGAGTCAGAGCTTTCTTTCCGTGTTCATAACAAACAAGCTGTTTTGGGCGGTCATTTAAGTCTACTCTGAGTGGTAGATCTATTTTTCCTTCACCTTCTTTTAAAACACCATCTAACAAGGCTACATACCGTTTTTGTATAGTTTTATTAATAAACTGTGCTTGTAAAGCTTTATAAATAGCTTCACTTTTGGCAATTAAGAGAATTCCAGAGGTAGACATATCTAAACGATGTACAACTAATGGTCCTTTTGCATTAGGATATAATTTTTGAATACGACTATACACAGAATCTTTGATTTCTTTTCCAGCTACCGATAATAAATCATGCGGTTTGTTGATGACTAATAAATCGGCATCTTCATACAGAATTTCAATTTCTTTTTTCTCTTTCAATTGTGCTTCTAACGGATTCTTATCAATAGAAACTCCTTCTAACATGTGTGTTAAAATTGGTTTGCATTTTCCTATGCATGCAGGATAAAAATATTGATGTTTTCTTATGGAAGTTTTTAGCGGTTTTCCCCACCAAAACTCAGCCATACAAACAGGTTTCAATTGATGTTTGAAAGCATATTGCAATAGTTTAGGAGCACAACAATCACCAGCTCCTGCGGGAATATTTTGAGTAGAATCTTTAAAAATAGTTAATAGGTTAGCAGTTTTATTTTCTACATTTAAAAATTGATATTGTTTAAATATTTCTTGTTGAGCCCAAGCAGAAAGATTTGCTCGCTGCTCTTTTAATTGATCAATTTTATTTTTTAGCTGAAAATATGCTTTTTTTAAAGGTTCAATTTTATCAAGTAAATACACCTCGTATTCACGTAAATAAAACTCTTCGTTAATATTTAATTGATTGTTTTGTTGAGCAGATTCTTTTCTGAGTTTTCTGCGTTGCTTTATTTTTGATTGTTCTTCTGATAGGAGTTTTTCGTGTATTTTTTGTGTTCTTTGATATATTTTTTCAGCTTTCTTAAATTCCGTACTATTTTCTAAAAGAGTAATTTCAGAATTTAAAGTATTAAGTTGCTCTTCTGTTTTGGGATAGAATCCATTTATATCTAACACATCAAAAACAGGAGGGATAAAATGTTTGTGCTGCGTGGTTTCGGCTAGTTTTCCTGAAAAAGCAGCCAAATATCCTAAGGTTCCATTTTGCTGTTGTACAACCAAGACACCGAACATTTTTCCAAGAGCATTTTCATCATCAGGATTCTTAATTCCGAAATTATGTATAAAATCAGTTTGACTACTTAAGTATTCTTGTAGTTCTTTAGTGGCTATCTTAGCAAGAGAATGAGGCGAATAATTATAGGGATAATCGAATTTTTTAGGCAATTCAATATTCGAAATATCTGAAGAAAAAGAAATAAATTTAGTCATACTTAAAAAGAAAAAAGTGTTGCTTTCACAACACTTTAAACGATTATTCTCTAAAAATTTTATCGTATAAGTCTTTATACATTTCCTTAATGATATTTCGCTTCATTTTCATGGTAGGGGTAAGCTGACCTCCGTCAATAGACCATTCTTCAGCGGTTAACTCAAACTTTTTAATGGTTTCCCATTTACCAAATTTAGTGTTGGCATAATCAACTTCTTCTTGAATGCGTTCTATTACTTTAGGGTTGCTTACTAAGTCTTTATTATCTCCTACAGTAACGTTATGTCTTTGTGCCCATTCACGAACAAACTCAAAGTTTGGTTGAATAAATGCAGCAGCCATTTTTTCGCCTTCACCAATCACCATAACTTGCTCAATAAAACGAGATTGTTTTAATTGACCTTCTAACAATGGCGGAATGATATATTTACCACCAGAAGTTTTAAACATCTCTTTGGTACGTCCTGTGATTTTTAAGAATCCGTCTTCGCTTAATTCTCCTTTATCACCTGTGTGGAAGTATCCGTTTTGTAAAGCTTCAGCAGTTTTTTCAGGATCTTTGTAATATCCTTGCATTACGTTTGGCCCTTTTACTAAAATCTCTCCATTATCGGCTATTTTAACCTCAACACCATCAATCAATCTACCTACAGTTCCTAATCGGAATCCACCATCACGCATATCGTTTACAGCAATTACAGGCGATGTTTCTGTTAGTCCATAACCTTCCATAACAGGCATTCCAGCAGCTGTAAATACTCTCGTTAAACGTGGTTGTAAGGCTGCAGAACCTGAAACCATTATCTTTAATTCACCTCCAAGAGCAGCTTGCCATTTAGAGAAAATTAACTTTCGAGCGATGTTTAATCTTTTTTCATACCACCATCCGTTTGCTCCGTATGGTTCGTATTGTAAACCTAATTCTATAGCCCAAAAGAATAACTTCTTTTTAATACCTGTTAAGTCAGCTCCCTTGGCATAAATCTTATCGTAAATTTTTTCATACAACCTTGGAACGGCAGTCATTACATGCGGCTTTATTTCTTGAGCATTTTCACTTAATTTGTCAATAGCCTCAGCAAAATAAATAGAAATACCACAGTATTGATATAAATACAAAATCATACGTTCAAAAATATGGCAAACAGGTAAGAAGCTTAAAGCTCTACCTTGACCATATTCTAGTGGAACGCGTTTTTCACTGCTCAGTACATTTGAAACTACATTTTTATGACTTAGCATAACACCTTTTGGGCGTCCAGTAGTACCTGAAGTATAAATTAAGGTAGCTAAATCATTTGTAGTGATAGCATTTTTGCGTTCTTCAACTTCATTTTGGTTGCTTTCGTCTTCTCCTAATTTTAAAACTTCTTCCCAGCTTTTTTCACCAGCAATATCGTCAAAAGTATATATTTCTTTAAGTTGAGTATTACCTTTAATTTGGTTTAGTTTTTCTAAAATAGTTTCATCAGAAACAAAGCAATAAGTAGCTTCAGAATGATTTAAAATATATTCGTAGTCTTCTTTTGAAATTGTAGGATAAATTGGCACATTTTGCGCCCCAGTTTGTAAAATTCCTATATCACAGATATTCCACTCGGTACGGTTGTTAGTAGAAATGACAGCTATTTTATCATTAGGTTGTACACCTAATCGCAATAAACCTCTACTTATAGCGTTTGCTTTGTTAATGTACTCGTTTGTAGAGATAGATTTCCATTCACCATTGTATTTTGTAGTGAACGCTTTGTCTAAATTATAATTTTCTTGTTGATAATAAGGAAAATCAAACAGGCGTGTGATTTCAATCGACATATATTCAAATTTTTGTGCTCTGCAAAGTATGAAAAATACCCCGATTGCACAAGTTACACTTTACTGGTTGATTTATTGAGGATTATATATTTTTAGATATAGATCGTTATATTTTTCTAAGATAATTTTTCGTCTCATTTTTAATGTTGGAGTCAGATGTCCCTCATCAATAGTCCATTCGTCGGGAGTAATTTCAAAGCGTTTTATTTGTTCCCATTTTCCGAATTTTTTATTGAAATAATCAATCTCTTTTTGAATTCGCTTACTAAGTTTTTCATCGGTAGTAATATCTGTAATGGTATGTTGATGTCGCTTAGCCCATTCTTGTACAAAATCGAAGGAAATTTGAATAAAAGCTGCTGGCATTTTTTCGCCTTCACCAATAACCATTACTTGTTCAATAAAACGTGATTTTTTCAGTTCACTTTCTATAATAGCAGGAGCAATGTATTTTCCTCCAGAAGTTTTGAAAATTTCTTTTTTTCTATCTGTAATTTTTAAAAAACCTTCTTCATCTAATTCACCTATATCTCCAGTATGAAAAAAACCATTTACAATAGCTTCTTTAGTTTTTTCAGGGGCTTTGTAATATCCCAACATAACATTAGGTCCTTTAAATAAAATCTCTCCATCATCTGCTATTTTTACAGTGGCTTTTTCTATTACTTTTCCAACTGTACCTAATTTAAAGCCTTTATTTCTCATGTCGTTTACTGAAATGGCAGGAGAAGTCTCAGTAAGTCCGTAACCTTCAAAGACAGGAATTCCCGCAGCAGTAAATATTCTTATTAATCTAGCTTGGGTGGGAGCGCTCCCCGCTAACATAAATTCTAATTGTCCGCCTAAGGCTTCTTTCCATTTAGAAAAAATAAGTTTACGAGCTATAGCTAGTTGAAATTCATACCACCAACCGTTTTCTTTGTATGGTTTATAATGTTCTCCTAATTCTAAAGCCCAAAAGAATAACCGTTTTTTTATGCCAGATAAGTCACTTCCTTTATCTACAATTTTATCAAAAACTTTTTCTAATAGCCTTGGTACAACTGCCATGAAATGAGGCTGAATTTCACGTAAATTTTCACCTATTTTATCAATACTTTCAGCAAAGTGAATTTCAAAGCCCATGTATTGACAGTAATAAGAGGCAGCACGCTCAAAGATGTGACAAATTGGAAGGTAACTTATCACTTTTTTTTGATTGTCTTGTAAATTTACTCTATTGCCTACAGCAAACACATTGCTAACAATATTACTATGAGAAAGCATGACTCCCTTTGGAGTTCCTGTAGTACCAGAAGTATATATAATGGTAGCCAAATCAGATGGTTGCACTGCTTTTTTTAATTCGTCAACTTTAGTTTGAAATGTTTCATCACTACCATGATTTAAAAATGAATTCCAACTGTAATCTGTATCTAATTCTTCAAAAGTAAATACTTTTTTAAGTTGCGTATGTTCTTGAACTTTAACTACTTTTTGGTACAAATCTTCATCAGAAACAAAACAATACATACTATCAGAGTGGTTCAGAATGTATGCATAATCTTTTTCAGAAAAAGTAGGGTAGAGAGGAACATTCACAGCTCCAATTTGCATAATACCAATATCAAGAAAATGCTATTTAGGTTGATTTACCGAAGTAATTAAAGCTATTTTATCTCCAGGCTTAACTCCGAGTTTTAGTAAGGCTTTACTTACAGTATTAGCATTATTTATATACTTATTTGTAGAAAAACTTTTCCAAATAGTATTCTCTTTAGAAACAAGACAGTTTTGTTGTGGATAATTTTCTAGTTGGTGATATGGAAAATCAAAAAGACGAGTAATTTTTGTGGGTTTATGCATGTAAATGGTTTTGTTGATGCATAAATCTAAGAAAAAAATAATAGAAAACCGCTGTGACTTTTTTAGTTAATTTTCACAACGGTTTATACTTTAAGTATTTAAAAAATCTTTCAATTCTTGGTAAGAGCTAATTTGTATCGCTTTCTTTTGTTTGTCTATTACTGATACTATTTGAGGTGGAATTTCAACAGTTAAATTTAACACATCTTCAACAACATCTAAAAATTTTACTGGATGTGCTGTTTCTAAGAAAATTCCGAACTCGTTTTGTAATCCGTATTTTTTTAAGCCTAAATATCCTACTGCTCCATGCGGGTCGGCGATATAATTAGAGTTCTTATGGATGTTTTTCATAGCTTCACGAGTTTCATCATCAGAAAAAGAAAAAGAAGAGAATATTGATTTTAAAGTATTTAAATCATTATCAAATAATTCTTGTATCCTGATAAAATTACTCGGGTTTCCAACATCCATCGCATTTGATATGGTTGCTTTAGATGGTTTAGTGTGATATTCACCACTAGCCAAATAATTAGGAACAGTATCATTTACATTGGTCGAAGCCACAAAATGTTTGATAGGTAACCCTAGTTTTTGCGCCATAATTCCTGCGCAAATATTCCCGAAATTTCCACTAGGTACTGAAAAAACTACTTCTTTATGTTGTTTGTATACCTGTTTGTAAGTAAAGAAAAAGTAAAACATTTGTGGTAACCAACGGGCAATATTAATAGAGTTTGCTGAAGTTAACACTCGATTGATATCAGCATCTAAAAAAGCAGTTTTAACCATGTCTTGGCAATCGTCAAAAACACCATCAACCTCTAAAGCAGTAATGTTTTGTCCTAAGGTAGTCAATTGCTTTTCTTGAATGTCACTCACTTTTCCGCTAGGGTAGAGGATGACCACATCTACACCTTTAACTCCTAAAAAACCATTAGCAACAGCACCACCAGTATCGCCTGAAGTAGCGACCAATACTGTTACTTGTTGGTCTTTATCGCGATTAAAATATCCTAAGCAACGTGCCATAAAACGAGCACCAATATCTTTAAAAGCCATGGTTGGTCCATGAAATAATTCTAACGCACCGATGTTTTCTTCAATAGATACCACTGGAAACTCAAAGTTGATGGTTTCTTTGATGATTTTTTGTAAAATGCCTTGCGGAATTTCATCACCTACAAATTGTTTAATGGCTTCGTAAGCAATCTCTTCATTAGAATATTCACCAATATTATCAATAAATTCTTTAGGTAATGGCGTAATATTTTCAGGAAAATACAACCCTCTATCTGGAGCTAATCCGTTTACTACAGCTTCTTCAAAGCTAACGTTAGGTGATGTATGATTGAGACTATAATAGTTCATAAATTGGAGTTTTGTTGTTTATGGTTTAGAGTTTTTTGTTTAGGTGTAATATGTAGCCTAAAGCATAATGCATATAGCTTATAGCTTATAGCTTATAACTTAAAATTTTAATTCCTTCTGTGTTGATTTTAGAAAGAATCATGTTAAAATCAATTTGTTTGTCTTGATAGGTATTGTGAATGGTTTTGTAAACATTTTCAGCGGTTTCATCACCTCTACATAAAGTAAAAATTGTCGGGCCAGAACCTGAAATTCCTGCTCCTAAAGCTCCTGCCTTAATTGCTTGTTGCTTCACTTCATCAAAATGTGGAATCAGATGTTTACGAGCAGGTTCAACAATGATATCGGTTAAGGAGTCTGCGATTAATTGATAATCATTGGTATGTAGTCCGCTAATCAATCCGCCAACATTCGCCCATTGTGTAACTGCATCTTTTAAAGGAACTTCTTTCGGTAATACGTCCCTGGCATCTTTGGTTTTCACTTCAACTTGAGGATGGATTGCCACCACTCTTAAATCAGCAGGTACAGGAATTTTTACAATACTTAAAGGTTCGTAACTACGTACCAATGTAAAACCACCATAAATAGCCGCAGAGACATTATCAGCTATTGGAGTTCCGCAAGTGGCTTCTTCTCCTAACATTGCAAACTGTGTCAATTCAAGAGGAGAGAAGCTATTTCCTAATAACTGATTTACACCAAACGCAGCTCCCGCTGCACTGGCAGCACTACTTCCTAAACCACTTCCTGGAGTATATCCTTTGTGAATGGTGATGTCGATACCAAAATCAACTGGATGCTTTTCTAACATTGCTAGCGCAACCACTCCCGCAGCATTTACTTGTGGATCAGAAGGTAAATCAGCCCCAGTTATTTGGGTAATTTTGACACCTTTTATAGCTGTTTTGGTAAAAGTCATGGTATCTCCAACAGTTTCGAGTGCTAAACCTAAAGCATCAAATCCGCAGGAAACATTAGCAACAGTTGCAGGTGAAAATATTTTTATATAATTCATTTTTTTGCGATTAAAAACAAGTCGGTATCACCACCTTCTTGATATAGTTTGGTGTAATTTTCTAAAATTTTGAATCCTTGTGCTTCTAGAGTATCTATCAAATATGCTGGTTCATGATAATGAATAAACATCAAGTTTTTTCCATCTGAGCTAGAAGTAATACGAGAGTCTTTTTCGTAATCTCCAATCATGGTGCTGATGTATAATAATCCATTAGGGTTTAACATCGTAGCAGCATCCTTTATAAGTTTTAGAGCATCCTCTTTGGTAAGATACGGAAAACAAAATCCGAAGATGATTACGTCAAAACCTTCTTGTAAACTAGTAATATCTCTGCAATCTAGTACCTTAAATGAAGCATTTGGATTGTTTTGTCGGGCTAAATTTACCATGTTTTCAGCAGCATCCACTCCTAAAATGCTAAGTGTGGGATTTTGATCTAAAAGATAATTCGTGATCTTCCCAAAACCACAAGCTACATCCAACACATTATGGTGAGTTGACTCCATATGTTTTAAAAGGAGATTATAACTATGATTGTACACGGTATCATTGGCAAATTTATCTTGATACGCCTTTGCTACATTGTTATAGATTTGTATGATATTTTGATAATGATTTTCCATGTACTATTGATTTCCAATTCGTATCACGTCAGCAAAAATCCCAGAAGCAGTTACTTCAGCACCTGCACCCGCACCTTTTATTTGTAGTGGATTTACAGGATACCTATCTGTAAAAAACAATACGATGTTGTCGCTTCCTTCTAAATTATAAAAAGGATGGTCAAACGGAATATGCTGCAAGCCTACACTCGCTTTTCCATTGTTAAATTCAGCTACATATTTTAAGCGACAATTTTTATCGGTAGATTCTTTGTATGCTTGTTGAAAATGTGCCTCAAACTCAGTTAAAGAAGCGTAAAAATCATCATTATTGGTAGTTTCTAAACTCTTTTTAGGTAAAAACGAATTGTTTTCAATATCAGAAAGTTCCAAATCATAACCACTTTCACGTGCTAGAATTAATATTTTTCGAGCTACATCCACACCACTTAAATCAATTTTAGGGTCCGGTTCAGTGTATCCTTGTTCTTGTGCTTGTTGTACAACATCGTGAAATGAAGTATTCTCATTAAAATTATTGAACACAAAGTTTAAAGAACCCGATAACACCGCTTGTATTTTATGTACTCGATCACCAGAAGTAATTAAGTTTTTAAGCGTATCAATAATAGGCAAACCAGCACCCACATTGGTTTCATATAAAAATGGTACGCTGTACTTTTGAGAGATGTATTTTAACTTTTTGTAATTATCTAATTCAGAAGCACAGGCTATTTTATTACAAGTAACCACCCCAATATTGTTGGCTAAATAGTGTTCATATATCTCAGAAACTTTCTGATTAGCCGTATTATCAATAAAAACCGAATTACGAAGGTTCAATGCTTTTGTTCTTTCAAAAAAGCGCTCTAAAGTACTTGCTTCTCCGTTTTGTAATTGTTCTTTCCACGATTTTAAGCTGATACCACCTTCATCAAAAACCATTTGTTTAGAGTTGGAAATCCCAACCACACGCACATTTAGTTTTAACTGCTCTTTTAAGTACTTTTTTTGTTGATGGATTTGTGCTAAAAAGCGTTCACCCACATTTCCTACACCCGTAACAAACAAGTTTAATTGTTTTATTTTTTCTTCAAAAAACTGTTCGTGTAGCGTATTCAATGCTTTTTTAGCATCTGAACTATTGATAACAGCAGAAATGTTTTTTTCTGAAGCCCCTTGGGCAATAGCACGGATGTTTACATTGTTTTTGCCTAAAGAGCTGAACATTTGTCCGCTTAACCCTTGGTGATTTCTCATTTTATCACCTACCAAAGCAATAATTGCCAAGCCTTGTTCTACAATAATCGGATCTATTTTATGACGCTCTATTTCAAAAGCGAAAGCTTCGTTAATTTTTAAGGCTGCTTTTTCAGCATCTTCATCATAAATACCCACACAAATAGAATGTTCTGAAGAAGCTTGCGTGATTAATACCACATTGATGTTATGTGTCGATAAAGTTTCAAACAAACGTTTAGAAATGCCAGAAACACCTACCATGCCACTTCCTTCTAAAGTTAGCAATGTAATATTCTCGATATGAGAAATTCCTTTTACAGGTTTTCCGTTTTCGGTAATTTTAGAAATGAGTGTTCCTACATTTTCAGGTTCAAATGTATTCTTTATTCGAATAGGAATTTCCTTTTCCAATACCGGTTGAATGGTAGGAGGGTAGATAACCTTTGCCCCAAAATGTGATAATTCCATGGCTTCTTGATACGAAATATGAGGAATAGGAAATGCCTGCTTCACCATATGCGGATTTGCAGTGTACATACCACTAACATCTGTCCATATTTGTAATTCATCAGCATTTACAGCAGCCGCATAAATAGCCGCAGAATAATCGGAACCTCCACGTCCTAAAGTAGTTGATTTCCCTTCTTTTGTACGAGCTATAAATCCAGGTAACAAAGTTACTTGGTGCTTATTATTGTCAAAATACTCCTTACAATTGGAGTTGGTTAGTTGAAAATCAACTTGTGCTTTATCAAAAGCGTTGGAAGTAATGATCAATTCTCTACTGTCTTTATATACCACATCGAGTTTCTTACTAGCTATGCTTGCAATAATGTATGAAGATAATAATTCACCAAATCCACTAATCGTAGCTAGTGTTTTGGGGGTAATTTCGTTTAGTAACAAACAACCTTCTAACAAAGTTTTTAATTGTTTAAAAAGGGAAGTAATATACGTTTTAACTTCTTCTTGCTGATTATCAGGAACTAATTTTTCAATTACTTCAAAATGCAATTGTTCAACTTCTTTATAGTTTTCAAGGTAATTAGCATTGTTTTGGGCAGCTTGTTCTGCCGATGCGACGAGTTTATTAGTTGTTTTTCCAAAAGCAGAAACTACCACAATAAGTGGACTGTTTACAGAGGCATTGGCAACGATTTGTACTACTTTTTCTATATTTTGAGGATTGGCTACAGATGAACCACCAAATTTTAAAACGTTCATTTTAAAAAGGATAATAAATTAAAAATAAGATTTTTTAAGCTATTTATCTGTTTTCAAGTCTTTTGAAAAAATAAATATATACGGAAATACTATGTAGAAAAATAACCCCTAAAGGGTTGTAGTAATAATTGTGGTTGTAGTGCCAACAAAAGAAGCCGTAATATTTACAGCTGGAATAGAGATGATATTTCTTTTGTTGTTAAACATTTGGGTAAAATTATAAATTATTTTTAAAAAACAAGTGCATATGTTCTTTTTTTACAAAAAACCTTTTTTGATTGTACATAAAATACAACTATATTGCTAAAAAAATAAAAAGAATAAAATTGCTAAGAAATTTTGCATATCCTGCCAAAAAAGGAGTATCACGGTAAGTTTATTCTGTATATAAACTAGTTGTAAAGCATTTGACCGAATCGAATGAAAAGAATATTAATCATACTACCAATCATAATTTTATCAATGGGATTTTCTCTATTCAATAAACAGCCGAAAGAAGACAAATTTTGGAGTTGGTTTTCAAAAAATCAAGAAACATATTATAACGAGATTGAGAACCTTGAAATACGAGAAAAAATATTTAACGATTTATCGTCAGAATTAAAAAAAGTTCATCAAGATTTAGTTTTTGAATTTAGCCCAATTCACGAAAACGGAATTAGAGAATTTACGGTTTCAGCAGAAGGAATTAAGGAACTTTTCCCAACAGTTGAGAAATTAATAGAGAGGGCACCTAAAATTGAGAATTGGCAATTTAATGCTTTCAGACAAAGAATACCTGGAGATGAATTTGAAATACAATATGGAGATTTTAAAATCGGATATTCGGACATATATTTCAGATATGTAGATGGAGAATATGGAAAGCTCGGAATTGAACTAAATATTCGAGATTATAACGGAAATGGCCAAACCCAAAATGCTATTTACATCCTTTTAGACGGTTTAATTGGAGAATATGACATAACTATGGGAATTGATTGGATTGAATGGGTGAAATTGGACGAATCTAACATTGAGAATTTGAATCCAATAACAAGTTTAAGAACATTAATTGACCAAAAGAAAAATTAATAAAAACGCTTTACAACAATGGCTATACGTAATGCGGGGTAAAGTACTAAATTAAAGTTTCGGCTTATTTATCCACTCGCAGTTTAGATATTTATGAAACAAAAATTAACAAATATAAAAACGGCTCGCTACCGTTCGTGCAAGATTGAAAACTTCCGCTTTTCAATCCCGCACAAAGCCTAGCCAAAACCGTTAGTGGCAATGGCAGAACAACCGTATCCCTGAAATTAAACGGCTGAAAAATGACAACCTGACACAGAAAAAAATAATAAAAATCTACCACACAGGATTTTTTGCAGTACAAAATTCAACCTTGCTTCAACACCTTTTTCCTTTTAAAATACAAAGCTACATAAGACAAAACCGCACAAACAAGTCCAATCCAAATCATAGCCCAAATTGCACCCGAACATTGGGACAACGTTCCTTCTTCTATCAGCAAAATTCTGAATGCCTGTAAGAAATGCGTAAGCGGAATTACATTGGCAACAGCCACAACCCAATCGGGCATTTGCGAAAGCGGCCACGTAAATCCGCTCAAAATAAAGCTCGGAGTGGCTATAACCATCAGGACTTCGGTTGCTTTGAGCTGACTCGGAATCAATATGCTTACCAATATCCCGATAAAACATACCGACAACACGAAAATTCCCGCTACAAAGGTCAAAGCTCCCAGATTTTCATAAAACGGAATCCTGAACCAAAATGTAAACAGATAATACAAAATCCATATTCCGAAACTCATTATCAGATACGGAATTATCTTAACTGCCATTATTTTAAGTATGGATTTGTTTTCCGAAACCAATGTTCTGAAAGTTCCGTTTTCATATTCCGAAGCAAACGACAAAGCCAAGCCTAACAGCAAAACCTGTTGTAAAACCGTTGCCAAAATGCCAGGCCACAAAAAGTACATATAGTTCGTGCTTCGGTTGTATTTTTTAATAAATGTGGTTTTGAACGGCTCATATTGCGACATTGCCACACTTTCAGGCATTCCTTGTTTTTTAAGAGCTTCAATCTGAACTCCCGCTTTAAGTGTTCCTAAACAAATCTGAATGGCTGTCGAAGCATAATTGGCTGTTAAAACATTCGAAGTATTTACAATGGTAAGCACTTCGGGATACTTTTTGGTCATAACCTGCTTTTCAAAATCTTTCGGGATAATCACAACCGCAGGAATATTATCGTTTTCCGCTACGATTTTAGCTAAATCGTTCTGGTCATAACGGATAAAAGCCACATTTAAAACCTCATTATCCTGCATCATTTCAATAGCTTTTCGGCTCATCTGACTTTGGTCTTCATCAACCACCACAACAGGCAAATCCGTAACTTTTCCTTTCTGATAAACAAAACCTAAGAGTATTCCGTACATAATCGGAGCCCCGATAAAAAGCAACCGAAGCACACTGTTATCCCAAAACAAACGGAATTCCCTTTTTATAAGCGAAAAAAAGTTTTTCATAATTTCTTATTACAATTCTAAAGTAACCGTAGTTTTCGTAAACAAATCTTTAGCTTGTTCTATATCAATCGGACTGATTTTTATCTCAAAAAGACTCTCCTGAATTTCATAATCGGGATAAGCCGTTGCGATGTTTGCATAAGCTCCCAAAGCCTTAACCGAAGTTATTTTTCCCTTAACCTGACTTTTGTTATAGACTATATTGACGGTTACTTCCTGTCCTTTCTGAACCTTTGAAAGTCGGCTTTCGGGAATCGTAAAACGGAAATAAGTCGATTCCGAAATCGTTCCGCTAATCAAGGTATAACCGGGAAGAGCCAATTCTCCTGCTTTAAGCGTAACGGACTCTACCGTCATATCCTGTGGAGCAATGATATACCGCTCGGAATCCGCAACCGAAACTTCCTGTAAAGCTCCCAAAGCTCTTTCCTGTTGTCCCAAAGCCATTTTTTGCTGTTCGATTCTCGCTCCGTATTTCACATCCGAAATTTCAGCCTGAACAGCCAGATACTGCGATTGAGCTCCCTGATATTTGGCAAAAGCCTCGTCATACATCTGTTGCGAAACCAAAGAATCTTTAAGCATATTGGCTAATCGGTTAATGGATTTTTGAGCCAGTTCGTACTGTTCTTTGAGTGCTTTTTGTTTGGCATCAAGCTGTTTCAACTGATTATCGGTTGCTCCTTTCAAAGTCATATCATATTGGGCTTTTGCCGACTGAACAGCACCCTCTGCCTGACTTTTTTTGGCATCGACTTCGGGAATGTCCAAAATAGCAAGCGTATCGCCTTTCCTTACAAAATCTCCCTCCTGAATACGGATTTCAATGATTTTTCCCGGAATTTTCGATACGATTCCGATTTGTTCCCTTTCGATTTTTCCCTGAATAACCTCGGTTTTCGGCTTACTGCAACCGATAACGGAAATCACTACAACTAATAATAAATATATCTTTTTCATCACTTTTGATAATTTAGTTTAAAATGGTTTTGGTTAATTCTCCTGTTATGGAAAGTGTTTCTAAAGCGGACAGCCTTTGCTCTACTAAAATCTGAATTTTATTGGCTGATGCTTTAAACAAATCGTTTTCTGCTTCCAATCTTTCAGAAATGTTGATAAGCCCTTCCTGATATTGCCTTACAGCCATATTCAGATTGTTTGAAGCTACTTTTTCCTGTTCCAGACCGATTTGGTATTTCTGATTCTGAATCCTGTAATTCGCCAGGTTATTTTCCAAAAGCAAAGCAAATTTCTCTTTCGCGTCATCTAATTGATTTTGTACCTGTTCCGTATTTATCTTGGCTTCGTGAATTTTGTGCTTACGTTCAAATCCGCTGAAAATCTCCCACTTCATCGAAAGTCCTACCATCCAATTCGGACTCAACGTAAGTTCATTCATTCTTCCGTAAAGTCGGGAATTTACCATTGGAATTTCGGGAGTAATCATCGTAGCGTCAAAAAGGCTCGCATAAGTAACACCTCCGAATGCTCCCAAAACAGGAAGATAACTCCCTTTTTCTTTCTTAATCATATAATCCGATGCTTTTTTGAACGATTCCAAAGCTTTTAGCTCCTGTTTATTTTCAACCGATAAATCTTCCGAAATCACATAAGGAACAAGTAAATACTCTACTTCTTTGATTTGGTTTTCGGAATATCCCGTGAGGTAATTTATTTTTTGGTAAAGGACTTTTCGTTTTCCTTCCATTTCTATCTTTTTGGATTGTAATTCGAGATTTGCCAATTTGATTTTGTCCCTGTCATACGGAATGGCAAGTCCTTCTTCGATAGCTCTTTCTACTCTTTTGGTTTCTGTAGCCAAGCGTTTTTCGCTGTCATTCAGTAATTTTTCGACTTCGTTCAACAAGTGTACTTGGTCAAAGGAATGAATCACTTCTTTAATTAAACTTTCTTTTTCAGCCTCGGAAAGATAAGCCGTTCCGATTCGTTTTTGCTCCAAAGCCTTTGCTCCGTTTTCAATCTGAAAACCACTAAACAAAACCGTTTTTGCCATCAGGCTACCCATCAATAAGTTTCCGTAACTGTCAAACGATTGCTTTCCGTCAAAAACCGGCTGATTGATAACCGGAATGTTTCCTGTCGGTAAATCGAGCGTTATTTTCGTATCGAAATACATATAATTTGCCGAACCCTCTACTTTCGGAATGTATTTGTTCCAAACGCTTTTCTTTTCCGTACTGATTTTTTCCACTTCCAAATCTTTGTTTCGGATAGATGCGTTTTTGTCGATTGCTTCCTGAATTGCTTCCTGCAAAGACGAACTCATATCAATTTGAGCCTTTCCTTCAAAAGCCAAAAAACAGACAAGTATAGGCAGTAATTTTTTAATTTTCATTTTACCTCTAAATTTTGATATATTTTATGGAACACTTCTTTTACTGTCAATATATTTTCCACACTGATTCCTTTAATAGATTCTTCTACGGTAGCTTTGACAAGATTCATAACTTTTTCCTGTATTTGCTTCCCTTTTTTTGTCAGAAAAATCAAATTAGACCTTCTGTCGTTTACATCGGGTTTTCGCTTGACCAAACCGTCTTTTTCCATATTGTCAATCAAACGGGTTACGCTTGGTCTGTCCCGAAAGCTCTTATTTGCCAAATGCTGTTGCGAACAACCGTCATTTTCCCACAAAACAGCCAAAATAGACCATTGTTCCTTGGTTAATTCTACTTCATTCTGTCTGAAATTCTTATTCAAAATACGATTAAATGCCTGTGGTGTTCTACCCGTAAGCAGATTGTAAAAATCCTGATATTCTAAAATTGATTGCATAACCAACTGTTGTTTATGCAACAAAAGTATAACAAGTTTTTCAAACGAAACTGTTTTTTGAAAAAATTAACTTTTGGAGAAAAAGCAAAAGTTTTTTTAGTCTTTTGATTTACAGATAAATGAATCAAACAAAGAGTAAACAAACAGCCACAGCCACTAAAAAGGGTTTTGCTACGTTGGTGCTAAATTGAAAGTTTGTGCTTTCTAATCCTCTCCTTCGCAAAGCCCCGAACCGTTGTGTTTCATACTGATCAACCGCATATTTTAGCACTTTCGGTTTTTGCCAACGCTCAATTCTGCCACAAAAAACCAAAAGAGCTAAAATCCCCAACTCTTGAATTAAATATTCCATACAAAATCAAAGAATAAGTATAAAATTCCCATAGATAAAATTACCCTAAACGTATAGTAAAAGCCTTTAAACGTCTATTATACTTTAATAAGGTAGCTATTTGTTTCACTTTTGATGTGTAATTTAAAACACGCGTCAAATGAAACAACTACATACAATAGTAATACTTTTACTTGTTCAAATAGGGTTTTCGCAAACAGAAGACCTTTCAACTAAAAAAGTTTGGACACTAGAAGATTGCATTACCTACGCAATTGAAAACAATATCACGATAAAAGATGCAGCTTTAGACAAATCTCAAGCAGATGTAAATTATTTTGAAACCAAATCTTCAAGATTACCAAACCTAACAGGTTCGGCATCGCAAAGTTTTACAAACGGAAATTCCATAGACCCAATTACCAGCGATTATGTAAGCGACCAAAAAAATGGAACAATAAATTCCCATTTCTGTTTTTTGGTGGAGTTGCTTTAACCTTTGGACTTATAATTTTAATATTTCTAAAAGGATTTGATATTATGCCAAGAAATTCATTACCCGATTGTAAAAAACAATATGCTAATACTAAATATGAGAATATTGGAAATGAATTTTGTGAGTGTATTCATTCAAAAGGCAATGAGTTAGATGACTGTTTAGAAAATTTTTCGGAAAATAAAAAAAGAATGGAAAAGAATTAAAAGCGGAAAAGACTACGCGTAGCAACGTATATAGTTCATAGCTAATAAGTTGCTTAATCGAAGTTAAGCCATATTTGCAAAGTCGCCAAATTTTTAAATTTGATAATTTCCAATAAAAAAGATAAATAGCAAAATTTAAAAATCTGACTTGTGCTTAACCGAAAAACAGTAATTTAAAACCCGTAACTGACGGTTATACGAGCCGTCAGCTGTAATTAAAGATGAAAATTGAAACAATCTTCAAAGATTTAAAGGAAGACCTTCAATCGATAAACGAGAGGTCAAACGAAAGACTGCTAAAAGAGGAACAAGTTAGATCGAGTATTTACTATTCTTTGAGAAATCAAGGATATATTGTTGCTGCCGAGAGGAATTTTGATAAAAACTCTGAAATCGAATGTGATTTAGTTTTCTGGAACGATTCTAACAAAGAATCTTGGATGGAAATTAAAACTGCGAGATACTTTAATCTTAAAGGAGATGTAAGACGATTAGATAAAAATGGAAAAGATACTTGGAATAATAATCAAAGAGGACAATATCAAAGCTGGATAAAAGATATTGAGAAACTAAAAAAAATAGAAAACAAGGAGTTCCCAAAATATTTTGTGCTGGTCGAACAATGTAATGAAGAGTCTCTTTTTGACAAATTGTTAAATAAAAACTTATATGACATTAGGAATTATTTTGAGAATATCAACTATAATAAAATAGTGTTTGACCTAAAATGGAACAAAGCTCCAGTTGACAAATGCATTGTACGGATATTTGACTTAAAAAACTACAGCTAACAAAGTATCTTATGAAAAGCACTAGTCCAGTTTTTCAAAGTTAGTATTTCTCTCTGTAATTGTCTATTTTATAGAGGTGAATCGTGGATAAATTATAACTTATCCAACTCACTTACAATAAGATCACACCCATTTTTTAATTCTTCATCAGAAATGGTTAGTGGAGGAGTAATACGAATTGCTTTTCCTTCAAAAAGTAACCAGAATAAAATTAGCCCTTTATCTAAACAGTTTAAAATCACTTGCGAGGCTGCTTCAGGAGTATCTACTAATAAAGCAAGCATTAATCCTTTTCCTCTAATTTCTTTAACCGCAGGATGATTCTTAAAGGCATCACGAATAATTTTTTCTTTTCGTAAGGCTTCTTCCATTAAGTTAGAGGAAGTGATTTCTTGTACGGTAGCTAAACCAGCACTTGCAATTACAGGATGCCCTCCAAACGTAGTAATATGTCCTAATTTTGGGTGTTCTTTTAAACAGTTCATTATTTCAAAAGAAGCTATAAAAGCGCCGATTGGCATTCCGCCACCCAAACCTTTACCCGTAATTATGATATCTGGAGTAACGTTGTAATTTTCAAACCCCCAAAAGGTTCCTGTACGTCCAACTCCAGACTGGATTTCATCTAAAATTAATAAGACACCAACCTCTTCACAGCGTTGTTTTACTTTTGTTAAGTAGTTGTTTTTTGGCTCGATAAATCCTGCACCTCCTTGAATGGTTTCTAATATAACACCTGCTGTATTGGTAGTGATTTTTTCTAAATCTACTTCGTTGTTATATTCAATAAACTTAGTTCCTGGAATTAACGGACGAAATGCACGGTTTTGTTGCTCTGCTCCGCAAACACTCATAGCACCTTGCGTATTTCCGTGGTAGGCGTTTTTAGCGGCAATAATTTCACTTCTACCAGTAAAACGTTTGGCTAATTTTAAAGCACCTTCAGTAGCTTCGGTACCAGAGTTTACCAAATAAACAGACGAAAGGTTAGGAGGTAAGGTCGTGGCTAAGGCTTTGCACAATTCTACTTGTGGTTTTTGAATGAATTCTCCATACACCATTACGTGTGTATATTGTGCTAACTGATTTTTTATTGCCTCGTTTACCTTTGGATGATTATGTCCTAAACTATTGGCAGAAACTCCCGCAACGAAGTCTAACATAGCTTTTCCGTTGCTGTCATAAATATAACTACCGTTAGCATGTGAAATTTCAATAGCTAAGGGATGCGGAGTAGTTTGTCCTTGGTGTTTTAAAAAATCGTCTTTCACAGGAATTATTTTAATTCTTTAAGATTTGGTTTTTTTCGTTCTTTGCTCTCTTTTTTAGAAGATTCCTTTAAAAAGTTTTCTTTTGCTTCTTTTACAACATCTAACTCCTTTTTTTCTCTTGTTGGAGCAGTGTTAATCGTGTCTTTTACAAAAATGTCTTCAACAGTTAAGGGTTGTTCATCACCACGCCATAAAAATCCTTTAAATTTATGTTCTTCTGAAGGAAATTCAGAGGGAGGGTAGGTGGTTCCTTCCGATTTTTTAAAGTATTTGGTTTGCGCAATTTGTCCGTCTTCTAAAATAAACTCAATATCACTTGCTATTTCTTTGGTAATGGTTTCAAGCTTATGCGTTTTATCATTATTATTGAAGTATAACGATTCAGCATTACCAATAACCATCATCGTGCGTAGCTCATCATCTTCAAACTTTCCATAGATATTTCGCCCTTTTATTTGGTTGAAGTTTTCTTTATGAATTGAATCTTGTTGAATCATAAACGCATTTTGAAGTACTTTTAAGGAATCTAACTTATTGGTTTCTTTATTGGTTAATAATTGAATGCTATCTCCTGTAATTTGACTGTTTTTTGACCATAAAATAGGTCTTTTAAACATTCTTGTTAGCCCTGTTTCTTGGCTGGTGTGAATAGAATCGCACTTTCCTTGTAGGTCCGATTTGAATATTTTTACGTTGTTAAAAATACGTGCAATTCGTTTTTCAGGCTTTCCGGTAAGTAAAATTTTATCACCAGCAACGTGCATCGAATCTTTTTCAAAAACAGAAATAGCAACGGCTCTATCAATAATGAATAAAGAATCTTTCTGCTCGTATAACTCTGCATAGTTTCCTTTTGCAACCATGTTCTGAACAGTATCAACCACTTTGATGTTGTTGGTAGCAGAAGCAAAGCCTTTTCGTTTATCATAATATAAACTGTCGGCAGAAACAGTACGTTCTTTTAAGAATAACTTGGCATTTTTTACGAAGTAAGAAATATCGGTATTGGTGTCGTAAAAACCTCTTTCAGAATATACTTTGGTACTGTCTTTTAAATTGGTAATGGTACTAGGCCCATATAAATAGGCTAACTGTGTGTTGGTATAATAATCTAAATGATCAGATTCTAAATGATTTTCAGGGTTAAGAACTGTTACTTTTGATTGCGCTGTAAATTTTTTATCCCTTAAAAGATAGGTTCCTTTTACACTTTTTAGCGTGTTTTTGGTGTCTTTAATCGTTCCGCCACTAGGATAATATAATATTTGGTTGATTCTATCGAAATGAAGCGTATCGGTTTTTAGCGTCATTTCTTTATCGTTAATTTCTACATTTCCCCAAGATTTCGCTTTTTTCGTATTTCCGTCATAGGTAGCAAAATCACTGTATTGAATAATCGTGTCTCCTTGTTCAATTACTACTTCACCAATGGCTTTAAATAAGTTTTTGTCTTTATATAATAAGGCTCTTTGGCAGTCTAGCGTAGCACCTTCGTGCGACATTTTTACCTTTCCAATTAATAAGGTTGCCCCAGGGTACTTGCTTTCATCAGCGGTACTTAGTTCGGTAGAAAGGATTTTGATTTTTTTTGTTTGAGAAAAACTTACAACAGAGAATAATATAAAAGCTAGTAGAAATAGTTTTTTCAAAATAATACGATTTAATGCACAAAAATAATGAAAAGAACATGCCAAAAATCTTAATAAAGAAATAAAATTATCAAGATAAATAAAAGGCTGTCTTTTAGTAAATGGTTAATTTTGCAACAAATTAAAAAAATATAAAGATATGAGCGCTCATTTTGATTTATCAAAAGAAGAGATGAAATCTTACGGATATAAAATAGTTGATATAATTGCTGAACACTGGGATACTCTAGATCAGCAAAAACCTGTAGCAAGTGCTACCAGAAAAGAAATGGATAGTATTTTCTTACAAGAAGCACCTGCAGAAGGTATGCCTGCTGAAAAAGTGTTAGACTTTGTGATGGATAACGTAATGCCTAATAGTACTGTTGTTTCGCACCCTAAAGCTTTTTCATTTGTACCTGGTCCTAGTAATTTTATTAGTACGATGGCTGATAGTTTAGCTACAGGATTCAATATTTTTTCTGGTGGATGGATGGTTTCTCCAGCAGCAGCTGAGTTAGAAATTGTAACGATGAACTGGTTACTTAAAATGTACAATTTCCCTGTTGAAAAAGGAGGGGGAATTTTTACTAGTGGTGGTTCGATGGCAAACTTAACTGCTTTGGCTACAGCAAGACGTTTAAAGTGTGGAGATGATTTTTCAAAGGCAGTTATTTATTTGTCAGATCAAGCACACTCTTCAAACATTAAAGCGATTCGCGTTTTAGGATTTAAGAAAGAACAAATTCGAATTTTACCTACAGATATCGAATTCAGAATTAGTATCAACAAGTTAAAAAATGCGATAGCAAAAGATAGGTTAGAAGGATTACAGCCATTTTGTTATATAGCTTCAGCAGGAACAACGAATACAGGTACTGTAGATCCTTTAAATGATATTGCAGATATTTGTGAAGAAGAAAACCTTTGGTTTCATATTGATGGAGCTTATGGTGGAGCAGCAATCTTATCTGAAAAAGGAGCTAAAGCTTTACGAGGTATAGAACGAGCAGATTCGTTAACGGTAGACCCGCATAAATGGTTTTATCAACCTTATGAAATAGGTTGCTTATTAGTAAAAGATTCTTCTTGGTTAAGTAATACGTTTAGTGAAAAACCTGAGTATTTACGTGATATTGAAGGAAATGAATCTGAAATTAACTTTTATGACTACGGAATTCAGTTAACGAGACGTTTTAGAGCGTTGAAATTCTACATGTCTATCAAAACTTACGGATTAAATGTTTTTAAAGAAGCAGTAAGTTATAATATTCAATTAGCGGATGATGTAGAAAAGATGCTGCGTAAAAGTAGAAACTGGGAAATTATTTCACCAGCTACCTTGGCGGTTATCAATTTTAGATACAACCCTATCGGATTAAACTTATCAGAAAAAGAATTAGATGAGTTAAATCAGAAAATATCTCAAAGAATTATGGATTCTAGAGAAGCATTATTAGTAACTACAATACTTAATAAACAAGTAGTATTAAGGATGTGTTTAATTAATCCGAAAACTACGATGGAAGACATTAAAGAAATACTTTTACTGTGTAATAAGTTTGGAGAGGAAATATTAAATAATTAATAATAAAAAAGGGCATAATGCCCTTTTTTTGTTTCATGATAAAAATCATATTTTAATTTTATAACTTGTAGTAATTTCGTCAATATAAAAGATAAAAAAATCTTTTATTGAAAATTAATATTAACAACTACATCAATAAAAACAAAATGAGAAAAGTAAAATCAATTGCAGTAGTATTAGCAGCGATGTTAGTTTTAACAAGTTGTAAAAGTGAAAAGCCAAAAGATTTAGCAATGGTAGATACTTCTACAATTGCTATAAAGGGTACTATGGAAGCTGAATTAACAGCACCACCGTACGTTCCTGCACCAGTAGGTGACAGAACAGCTAAAAAGCTGATAGTAAAAATGGAAATTCTTGAAGAAAAAGGAACAATGACCGATGGGGTAGAGTATGTTTATTGGACTTTTGGAGGAACCGTTCCAGGAAGTTTTATTCGAACTAGAGTAGGAGATGAAGTAGAATTTACTTTATCTAATCACCCTGACAACAGATTGCCTCATAATATCGATTTACATGCGGTTACAGGACCAGGAGGAGGAGCAACTTCTTCATTTGTAGCTCCAGGACAAGAAAAAACATTTTCATTTAAAACATTAAATCCTGGATTGTATGTGTACCACTGTGCTACTGCACCTGTTGGAATGCACATAGCAAACGGAATGTACGGATTAATCTTAGTAGAGCCTGAAGGAGGTTTGCCTAAAGTAGACAAAGAGTACTACATTATGCAGGGAGATTTCTATACGAAAGGAGAAAACGGAGAACCAGGTTTACAAGCTTTTGATATGAGAAAAGCAGTAGATGAAGATGCAGATTATGTAGTGTTTAACGGAAGTGTAGGAGCTTTAACAGGAGATAAAGCCATTACAGCTAACGTTGGAGAAACAGTACGTTTGTATGTAGGAAACGGAGGTCCTAACTTAACATCATCTTTCCATGTTATTGGTGAAATTTTTGACAGTGTTTATATAGAAGGAGGATCTTTAGTAAATAAAGACGTTCAAACAACATTAATTCCTGCTGGTGGAGCAGCGATTGTAGATTTTAAAGTAGATACTCCAGGAACATTTATTTTAGTAGATCACGCTATTTTTAGAGCCTTTAACAAAGGAGCTTTAGCAATGCTAAAAGTAAATGGAGAAGAAAACAAGAAAATTTATTCAGGTGTAAAACAAGAAGGAATTTATAATCCAGAAGGAGGTACTATTCAAGAAATGCCTAATGGTAAAAAAGAGGAAGTTAAGAAACCTCAAGAAAAAACATTGGCTCAAAAAATTGAAGCAGGTAAACAAATATACACTCAAACATGTTTTGCTTGTCACCAAGTCAATGGAGAAGGAATTCCGAATGCTTTCCCTCCTTTAGCAAAATCTGATTACTTAAACGCAGATGTTAAACGTGCTATTGATATTGTATTGCATGGTATTTCAGGAGAAATTACTGTAAACGGTCAAAAATACAACAGTGTAATGACCAAACAAGCTTTAAGTGATGAAGAAGTGGCAGACGTACTTACTTACGTATATAACTCTTGGGGTAACAACAAAACAAATGTTAGTGTTAACTCTGTAGTAGAAGTAAGAAGTACTCACTAAAAGTATAGTAAAAACTAAAATTTAAAGAAATGAAGACTATTTTAAGATTGACAATTTGTATATTTTTCTTTGGCATTTCCAATATGAATTGTCAATCTAAAATGGTTCAAATTAAAGGAGGAACTTATATTCCTCTATACGGAAGAGATTCTGCACAAGTAACCATTAATGATTTTTTTATAGATGTTTATCCTGTAACTAACGAAGATTTTTTACAGTTTGTAAAAGAAAATCCGAAGTGGAAAAGATCTAAAGTAGTAAGGCTTTTTGCAGACAAAAGTTATCTTATCGATTGGAAAAGTGATATTGAAATAGGAGATAAGCTTAAATTAAACTCACCCGTAACCAATATATCTTGGTTTGCTGCGAAATGTTATTGTGAAGAGCAAGGTAAAAGATTAGCAACTGTTGATGAATGGGAATATGTAGCTATGGCAAACCAAACATTGCCCGATGCACGAACTTTAAAAACCTACAACGAATACATTTTAAGCTGGTATGAAAAACCAAGAACTTTTGACGATGAAATAGGATCAACATTTAAAAACTATTGGGGTGTATATGATATGCATGGTTTAGTTTGGGAATGGACATCTGATTTTAACTCGGTATTAGTATCAGGAGAATCTAGAAAAGATGTAGATAACGATAGCAACTTATTTTGTGGTAGCGCCGCAGTAGGATCAACAGATTTAATGAATTATGCAGCCTTTATGCGTTATGCAACACGAGGTAGTTTAAAAGCTAAAAACACTATGAAAAACCTAGGCTTTAGGTGTGTAAAAGATAAAAATATAGAACAATGAAAGTAGTAAAAATAGTAACAATAATTCTTTTTTCAATACTAGTATTCAATTCTTGTAAAACTGAAAAAAGCAAGATAAGTTCAAGTGTAGTTTATGAATGTCCTATGTTTTGCGAAGGAGATAAAACTTATACAGAAGAAGGAAGTTGCCCCGTTTGTAAAATGGATTTAGTGCCAAAAAAGAAAAAAGAAGCTAAAGAGTTAGCGACTGATATTTCTGAAAGTTCTATATTTAATTTAACCTCTGTTTGGAAAACAGAAGAAAATGTAAGTATTCATTTAGAAGATTTAAGAGGAAAAACCTTGGTTATGGTAATGATTTACACAACGTGTAAAGCTGCTTGTCCGAGATTGGTTGCCGATATGCGTAATATTGAATCAAAAATACCAGAAGAATATAATGATGATTTACAATATGTTTTAGTAAGTATTGATCCTAAAAATGATACTCCTGAAAAATTAAAAGCTTTTGCCATAGAAAACTTTATGGATGATGAATATTGGACTTTTTTACAAGGAACAGAAGAATCTGTCAGAGAATTTGCCAATGTGTTAGCTGTGAAGTACAAACAAATTTCTCCGTTAGATTTTTCACATTCAAATATCATAAGTGTATTCAATCCGGAAGGAGAATTAGTGCATCAACAAGAAGGTTTGGGTGTGGATAATAAAGAAACGATTGCAAGTATTTTAGAAACTGTTAAAAAATAGTTTTACAATAGTTCTTCTAAAAGAACATAAAAAAAGGAGCTCTAATTGAGCTCCTTTTAAATTTATCTATTAATTGTCTGCTTTCTATCAGGTCCTACTGAAACGATCTTTACAGGTACTCCTGTTTCCTTTTCAATAAAAGAGATATACTCTAATAAGTTTTGAGGTAACTCATCAGCAGAAGACATTTTTGTTAAATCATCTTCCCAACCTTTAAACTCAGTATAGTTAACTGTTACATTTTCTGGCTCGATGTTATAAGGTAAATGAGAAATCTGTTCACCTTTATAGTTGTAAGAAGTACATACTTTTAAAGTGTCAAAACCAGATAATACATCACCTTTCATCATCATTAATTGCGTAACACCGTTTACATCAACAGCATATTTTAAAGCAACTAAATCTAACCATCCACAACGACGAGGACGACCAGTTGTAGCACCAAATTCATGACCAACTTTAGCCATAGTAGCTCCGTCTTCGTCAAATAATTCAGTTGGGAAAGGTCCTGAACCTACACGAGTAGTGTATGCCTTAAAAATACCAAATACCTCACCAATTCTGTTAGGAGCAACTCCTAAACCAGTACAAGCACCAGCAGCGGTAGTGTTTGAAGAAGTTACGAATGGATACGTACCAAAATCAATATCTAATAACGATCCTTGGGCTCCTTCAGCTAAGATAGTTTTACCTTCTTTAATAGCGTTGTTTAAAAACTCTTCAGAATCGATAAATTGTAATGTTTTTAATTTATCAATACCTCTAGAAAATTCAGCTTCTAACTCATCTAAATCGTAATCGATTTGTACATCAAAGTATGCTAACATACTTAAATGCTTTTCAGTTAAAGCTCTATATTTTTCTTTCCAGTTGTCTAATTCTAAATCACCAACACGCATTCCGTTTCTACCAGTTTTGTCCATGTAAGTTGGTCCAATTCCTTTTAATGTAGAACCGATTTTTGCTTTTCCTTTTGAAGTTTCAGAAGCTGCGTCTAATAATCGGTGTGTAGGTAAAATTAAGTGTGCTTTACGAGAAATTAATAATTTAGATGTATAATCGATATTGTGCGTATCTAAATTTTCTAATTCTCTTTGAAATATAACAGGATCGATAACTACTCCGTTACCCACCACGTTTAAAGCTGTTTTATGAAAAATTCCTGAAGGAATTGTGTGTAATACGTGCTTGTTTCCGTCAAAAATTAAGGTATGACCTGCGTTAGGACCTCCTTGAAAACGAGCAATAATATCGTAGTTTTTTGTTAATACGTCTACAATTTTACCTTTTCCTTCGTCTCCCCATTGTAAACCAAGTAATAAATCTACTGCCATTTAGTGTGTTGTTAAGTGTATGTTTTTATTTGTTGTTTCTTTTTGTTCCGTAGAAATAAAGTGAGTGATTGTGAATATCAATATCAAAAACCTCTTCAATTGTTTTTTTGATGATTTGAATTCGTGGGTCACAAAATTCTTTTACCTCACCAGAATCTGTAAGAATTACATGATCATGGTTTTTATCGAAGTAACTTTTTTCATAACGCGCCATTGATTGTCCATCAAACTGATGTTTACGAACCAATCCACAATCTAATAACAAATCCATCGTATTGTATAGCGTAGCTCTACTTACACGATAGTTTTTGTTTTTCATTTTAATATACAAAGATTCGATATCAAAATGCTCATCAGCATCGTAAATCTCTTGTAAAATAGCATAACGTTCAGGTGTTTTACGATGCTTGTTTTCTTCTAGAAAAGAAGTAAACACTTTTTTTACAATTTCTTGATTTTCTGCTGAATTACTCATTTATTTTAAAATTTTACTCACTAGGTGAGATATACGATTCAAATATTTGTACTTATTAAAATGTATCTTTAATAAAAATCACATACGCTTATTTGCGATTTGAATTAAAGGGCAAATTTACGTTTATTTCTTGATAAAAAAACAACGATATTAAAATGATGTTTATAAAGTATTAACACGTTCAACTTTTTGTACACCTTCTACTTTTTTCATGCTACCTATTAACTTCTCTAATTGGTTTTTATTTTTTACACTTAACGATAGTTTTCCATCAAAAACTCCATTATCTCCAGAGATGTTAATGCTATGGATAAAAACATCCATACTGTTAGAAATTATTTTGGTAATGTTGTTAACAATTCCTTTATTATCAATACCTGAAAGGTGTAAAATAGCAGTAAATTCTTGCTTAGTAGAATCAATCCATTTTGCAGGCATGATTCTGTAGGCGTAATTTGACTGTAAAGAAATTGCATTCGGACAATCATTTTTATGCACTTTAATTCCTTCATTAATAGTAACAAAACCAAAAACTTTATCACCAGGAATAGGAGAACAACATTTTGCTAGCGTGTAATCCAACGTTTGTTCTTCTTTACCAAAAACTAAAGCATCATATTTATTAGTAACTTCTTCTTTTTCTAAAATTTCTTTAGAAGGATTTCTACGGAAGGTATTTTTGATAAAGCCCATAAAGCTACTGCTTCTT
This sequence comes from Tenacibaculum sp. A30, assembly GCF_051200845.1. Classification (NCBI taxonomy): domain Bacteria; kingdom Pseudomonadati; phylum Bacteroidota; class Flavobacteriia; order Flavobacteriales; family Flavobacteriaceae; genus Tenacibaculum; species Tenacibaculum sp. A30. Next base: position 409,162 of record NZ_CP195160.1, on the reverse strand, counting down.
TGAGCAACAAACTGTTTAAGTTGTGTATTATCTATAGCGCCATTACCTACACGATAAAATAAATCGAAGCTGGTTTTTAAACCGAAATAACTAGCAAGTTCATGTACTACCTTTTCGTTATAATTAATTTTTAAATGACGTAGTTTACGTTGTAAAATAGCTTTTCCTTCTTCAGCTATTTTCTTTTCTTCTGCTTTTAAGGCAGATTTAATTTTAGCACGTGCTCTGGCAGTTAACACAAAATCTAACCAACGCACATTCGGTTTGTTGTTAGCAGCAGTAAGAACTTCTACCTGATCACCACTTTTTAATTCATGACTTAAAGGCACTAATTTACCATTCACCTTTGCACCACGACATTTTAGCCCTACATCGGTATGTACAGAAAAGGCAAAATCTAGCGCAGAAGCTCCTTTAGGAAGTGATTTTAGTTCTCCTTTAGGAGTGAAAACATAAATTTCTTTAGCATAGAGATTAAGTTTAAAATCTTCAACAAAATCTACAGCATCTAAACTTTGGTTTTCTAAACTTTCTTTTAAACGGTTTAGCCAACCATCTAAACCATTTTCTTGAACATTTCCTTGTTTGTATTTAAAATGGGCAGCATATCCTTTTTCAGCAATTTCATCCATTCTATTTGAACGGATTTGTACTTCAACCCATTTTGCTAGTGGACCAATTACGGTAATGTGTAAAGCTTCGTATCCTGTAGATTTAGGCTGAGAAATCCAATCGCGTAAACGAGCAGGGTTTGGTTTGAAAAAGTCTGTTACAATAGAGTATATTTTCCAAGCATCAAATTTTTCATCACCCGAAGTAGGCTCATAAATAATTCGAATAGCAAATTTGTCGTAAACCTCGTCAAAAGTTACGTTTTGCTTACGCATTTTTCTACGAATAGAGAAAATTGATTTAAAACGTCCTTTTATATCGTAGTTAAATCCTTCTTTATCTAGAGCTTCTTTTAAAATACCAGTAAAGCTATCAATATACTTTTGTTGATCTTCTTTGCTTTCTTTGATTTTAGTTAAAATATCTTGATACACATCTGGCTCAGTGTATTTTAAACCTAAATCTTCCAACTCAGTTTTAATGTTGTATAAACCTAAACGGTGGGCAAGAGGCGCATAAATGTACAAGGTTTCAGATGCTATTTTTACCTGCTTATGAGGAGGCATCGAATCCATGGTTTGCATGTTGTGCAATCTATCCGCAATTTTGATCAAAATTACTCGAACATCATCATGTAATGTGAGTAACATTTTTCTGAAATTTTCTGCTTGTATAGAGTAGTCTTGCTCTTGTTTTAAATTCGATATTTTAGTTAAACCACTAACAATACGGGCAATGTTTTCTCCAAACAAACGCTCCATATCATCAATCGTATAATGTGTATCTTCAACAACATCGTGAAGTAAGGCTGCAGCAATAGAAGTAGCACCCAAACCTATTTCGTCAGCAACAATTTTAGCTACGGCAATAGGATGGTAAATATAAGGTTCTCCTGTTTTTCTTCGCTGTTTAGAATGTGCTTCTACAGCAATATCAAAAGCTTTACGAATCAGTTTTTTATCGTCTTCTGATAATGTTTGATACGTACCTTTTAATAATTTTTTATACCTACTAGCTATCTCTTTGTTCTCTTCTTCTATCGTTACATTATAACTCATACACTAAAAGCTCTTGTTTGTTTTATTATGATCTAAAATAAAAGTAGTACAAAGAATTATATTGAGCAAGTTTTGAGAGTAAATGTTTACGGTTAGTTTTTGCTTTTATAAACGATAATAACTACTAGAAGTAGAAATAATAATTATAGAGAAAAACTAAAAAAATGTGCTAAACTAGGTGTTGTTATTGTTTGTTTTTTCAAATTATTGATTTTTAATGGAATACAATTTAATAAGAGGTTTTTCTAGTTCAGTAGTTGTTGAAGTAGAAGTAAGCTGGTAAAACACGTAACTATATATTAAAATAATCTTAAAATTAGTAACATCTAGGTTTTTTCCTGTAAGAATATTTATAGATAAGGTATAAATTTGCGTTATAATTCAGAGGAGCTGACGTTACAGTATAAGTCCCCCTGAAATATCATTTAAAGATGATATTCGAACCTCCAGCATTAAAAAAAGCTGGAGGTTTTTTTCTTTTTAAGTTTTATTTTCTTGTTTGTTCTCCCATTCCCTGCGTAAATCGGTAGAAAGTTTTCCTGTTCCGTCATGTTTCCATCCAGGGGGTTTTATAAAATATAAAAGCCTTTTTCCAATAGAAGTTTTACTTTTAAATACATCGGTAAACATGTTGTACCATTCAATAAAAGCAACCTTTATAGGGTTATAGGTGTTAATATTTGTTACCAAACCATATATAGGTTTTTCAACTTCTGGTTCAAAAGTACCAAAGAGTTTATCCCAAATAATAAAAATTCCAGCGTGATTTCTGTCTAAATACTGTGGATTGGTAGCATGATGTACTCGGTGATGACTAGGCGTATTAAAAACAGCTTCAAACCATTTAGGCATTTTGTCAATCAATTCAGTATGAATCCAGTATTGATATAGTAAACTAATACTCATTTGAGTTAATATCATAAGAGGATGAAAACCAATAATAGCTAACGGAGCCCAAAAGATAAAGGTATAAAAGCTTCCAGACCATGTTTGACGTAAGGCAGTACTTAAATTGTATTTAGTTGAAGAATGATGTACTACGTGACTTGCCCAAAATAAACGGCTTTCATGTGCAATTCTGTGATTCCAATAATAAGCAAAATCTTCAGCAAATAATAAGATAATCCACGACCACCAAGCAAATGGAATGGTAAATAAACGATATTGATATAAAAAAACAAATACACCTAGAATAATTCCTTTAGTAAGCAATCCTACAAAAACATTACCCAATCCCATAGTAATTGAAGTAGCAGCATCTTTAAATTCATAATCTTCTAATTTCACTTTAACGGTTAAAATAACTTCAATAATTACTGTTATAATAAAGAAGGGAATTGCGTAATGAATTAGATTAGGGATTTCAGGAATTTGCATAAATAAGTTCGTCTAGTTACAAACATACACAAAATCATGAAATTATTTAAAGTTAAGAGTTTGTTTATGGATTTAAAAACAGTATATTTGCAGGCTTAAAAATAAATTTTAAATAATTTAATTATGAATCATTACGAAACTGTTTTCATTTTGAATCCCGTTTTATCTGAAACTCAGATAAAGGAAGCAGTAAAGAAGTTTGAGGACTACTTACTTTCTAAAGGTGCAGAAATGATTTCTAAAGAAGATTGGGGCTTAAAGAAGTTAGCTTACCCAATCGAGAAGAAAAAAAGTGGATTTTACCACTTATTTGAGTACAAAGTAGCAGGTGAAGCAATCGCTCCGTTTGAATTAGAGTTTAGACGTGACGATAGCGTTATGCGTTATTTAACTGTAAAGTTAGACAAACATGCTGCAGCTTGGGCTGAAAAGAGAAGAGAACGTGTTAAATCAGCAAAAAAGTAAGAAATGGCATCTATAGAACAACAAGCAAAAGGAAATAAGCAAGGAGAAGTACGTTACTTAACTCCGCTTGATATTGAAACTAAGAAAGAAGCTAAATACTGTCGTTTCAAGAAAAACGGTATTAAGTACATCGATTACAAAGATGCAGACTTCTTAATGTATTTAGTAAACGAGCAAGGTAAAATTTTACCAAGACGTTTAACAGGAACATCATTAAAATATCAACGTAAAGTGGCTCAAGCTATCAAAAGAGCTCGTCACTTAGCTTTAATGCCATACGTTGGAGATATGTTAAAATAATAAAGAAGTAGAAACATGGAATTGATATTAAAACAAGACGTAGAAAACTTAGGTTTTAAAGACGATATCGTAACTGTTAAGAATGGTTACGGACGTAACTACCTAATACCTCAAGGATATGCAATTTTAGCTACTTCTTCAGCTAAAAAAGTATTAGCAGAAAACTTAAAGCAACGTGCTTATAAAGAAGCTAAATTAATTGAAGATGCTAACAAGTTAGCTGAAACTATTAAAGGTTACGAATTAAAGATTGCTTCTAAAGTAGGTTCAGGTGATAAATTATTTGGTTCAGTTAACAACATTGATGTTGCAGAAGCTTTAGTAAAAGCTGGTACTGAAATCGATAAGAAATTCATCAAAGTTACTGGAGGTAACGTAAAAAGATTAGGAAAATACAACGCTGCTGTACGTTTACACAGAACTGTTGTAGCTGACATCGTATTTGAAGTAGTTGCTGAATAGTAACTAAATTGTTAAATACCTGTTAATAAAGTATAAATCCGCTCAGTCGAGCGGATTTTTTTATTTCTTAAATTATAGAGATATTAGATTTCCAGATGTTACCCCTACTAGTTATGTGCCTGATTATTAACAAGCTTCAATATATTTATTTACATCTAACTCAAACAAAACGTTTGGTTATGATTCAAGTTTATTATCTCAATGGCAAATGCAGTTAGGTTTACGATATATTTTCTAAATTAAAACTTTAATATACCTTAATTTAAATACAAAATGGCTTTCAAAATTAAAGGCTGTTTGTTATTTAGGGTGTTATTCTTATAGAAAAGGGGATTTTCCTATGATAATTATAAAATATTTCAATGATATTTGTAGTGTAAATAAAGATAGGGGACTTTAATTACAACGTTTTAAAATATAGTCTTTGAGGGGTTGATTATATTTTAAAAAAGCTCTGACCTTTTTGGGTCAGAGCTTTTAATTTTTATTATAATGTAATGTTTTCTTGATTTCTAAGAATATCTTCTATAGTTTCTCTTTTTCTAATTAAGTAATCTTTTCCTTTATAAATCATTACTTCAGCAGGTTTGTATCTAGAATTGTAGTTAGATGCCATCGAGAAACAATAAGCTCCTGCATTATGGAAACATAAAATATCTCCTTCAGAAATTTCATTAATTCTTCGGTTAGAACCAAAAGTGTCTGTTTCACAGATATAACCTACTACACTATAAAAACGTTCTCTTCCTTTCGGGTTAGAGATGTTTTCTATGTGATGGTATGAATTATAAAACATTGGGCGAATTAAATGATTTAAACCGCTATCAATACCAGCAAATACAGTAGACGTAGTTTGTTTAATCACATTTACTTTCGCTAAGAAATAACCAGCTTCACTAACTAAAAACTTTCCAGGTTCAAACATTAAAGTAACATCTTTACGATAATCTTTACAAAATTGATTAAATCTAACCGATAGTTTTTCTCCTAACTCTTCAATATTAGTAGAAATATCATCTTTTTTATAAGGAACTTTAAATCCACTACCAAAATCTACAAAATCGATATCTTTGAATTGCTTAGCTACGTCAAATAAAATTTCAGAAGCACGTAAAAAAGTATCAATGTCTAAAATATCAGAACCCGTATGCATGTGTATTCCATTAATATGCATTCCTGTATTTTCTACTACTCTTTTTATATGAGGTACTTGGTGAATTGAAATTCCAAATTTAGAATCGATATGTCCAACAGATATTTTACTATTTCCACCTGCCATAACATGTGGATTGATACGAATACACACAGGTATTGTTGGGTGCTTTTGTCCGAATAATTCTAAAATAGATAAATTATCAATGTTAATTTGAACACCTAACTTAGCAACATCTTCTATTTCTTGAAGAGAAACACCGTTAGGAGTGTAGATAATTTCATGAGGTTCAAACCCTGCTAATAAACCTAATTTTACTTCTTGAATAGAAACTGTATCTAATCCGCTATTAAGCTTATTAAACACCTTTAATATATTAATGTTAGATAACGCTTTTACGGCATAATTAATTTTTACATTTTTCACTTTTGAAAATGCAGAGGTAATCTTCTTGTATTGAGAAATGATTTTTTCAGTGTCGTAAACATACAAAGGAGACTGATACTTATCTGTCAACTTTAAAAGGTCTCGTCTATTCATTTAATTATTATTTGCCACAAAAATAGATAGGTGTTATTTTGCAAAAAATTAAATAAAAGAAATATACAAATTTGTGTTTTTTTGTGAAATAAGGGGTTTTTAAGATAGGTAAAAGGGAATTTTCCTGTTTCTAAGCTTTTTAAAAAGGTACATATTTGTGGTGAAATAAAGTTAAGGGGATTTATTTCAAAAACTATGATATTTTCTTTAAGGGGTAGATGATATCATTAAAAAAACTCTAGCTGCAGCTAGAGTTTTTAATTTTATAACGTAGTAATAGATTATTGGAATTTTACTGCTACTTTTTGAGCAATACCAACAATAACCTCACTAGCTTTTACAATACTTTCTGCAGGAACGTATTCATAACGTCCGTGGAAATTATGTCCACCAGCAAAAATGTTCGGACAAGGTAATCCTTTGTATGATAATTGAGAACCATCAGTACCACCACGAATAGGTTTGATTAACGGAGTAATTCCCATATCTTTCATTACCTCTTCAGCAATATCAACAATATGCATTACAGGAGTTACTTTTTCTTTCATGTTGAAATATTGATCTTTAATTTCAACAGAAACTAATTTTTGTCCACGTTTAGCATTCAACACTTCGGCTAAATCTAACATAGCTTGCTTACGGTTATTGAATTGATTCATGTCGTGATCTCTAATAATATAGTGTAAAGTTGTTTTTTCAACTTCACCTTGCATGTGGTGTAAATGGAAGAAACCTTCATAACCAGTAGTTTTTTCTGGCACTTCATCTTCAGGTAAAGCATTGATGTACTCACTAGCAATTAACATAGAGTTGATCATTTTTCCTTTCGCGTAACCTGGGTGTACAATTTTACCATTAATAATAACTGTTGCTCCAGCAGCATTAAAGTTTTCGTACTCTAATTCTCCAATCTGACTTCCGTCCATAGTGTAAGCCCATTCTGCACCAAATTTTTCAACATCAAACATGTGAGCTCCTTTACCAACTTCTTCATCAGGAGTAAAGCAAATACGGATTTTACCGTGCTTAATTTCTGGGTGTTGGATTAAGTATTCCATCGCTGAAACGATCTCCGTAACCCCAGCCTTATCATCAGCACCTAATAAAGTAGTACCGTCAGTAGTAATAATTGTTTGACCTTTGTATTGTAATAAATCCTCGAAATAATCAGGAGATAAAACGATGTTTTCTTCCTTGTTTAATAAGATGTCTTTACCGTCGTAATTCTCATGAATTTGAGGTTTAACATTGGCTCCTGTAAAATCTGGACTAGTATCTATATGAGCAACAAAACCAATAGTTGGCACTTCGTAATCTAAATTACTAGGTAACGTTGCCATTAAATAACAATTCTCATCTAATTCAACATCTTCCATTCCTATTTCCTTCAATTCTTTTTCAAGAACTTTGGCTAAGTCCCATTGTTTTTCAGTACTAGGAAAAGCAGGATTGTTAGGATCACTTTCAGTATCAATAGTTACATACTTAATAAATCGGTCAATTATATGTTGTTTGTTCATCGTAGTATTTTTAAAGCCTCAAAAATAGCTATTTCAAATGTATTTAGTGAAGTGAAATAAGATGAATTTATGTTAATATTCATTTTTAAAATAAGCAATCAATAAATCGACAACATAGCTATACGATTGTATTCCTTTTGATTGATTGTTGGCTTTTAAATAAGAATTGTACCCTTTTTTTAGGTAAGGTTCAATAGGGTTTTTAAATTGTTGCCAATGTACGTAACTAGCTTTATAATCTTTATAAACACCTTCATTTAACGTTTTAGCCAGTTCTTTCCCTAATTCTTTATCTCTTTTATACACTTGACGAATACAATAGTTGTAAGCCATACGGTAACCAGAATATTTAAAGTAGAGGTCATCATTTGCTACAGAAGCTAAAAACCCCACAAAATTAGCATCATTTTCTGCTGCCCAGCCAATTTGGTGTGCTATTTCATGACAGGTAGTAGCTGGATAACCTGTTTTAGGAATCATATCATTTACTTGAGCCTCACCGGTTAATGGATTAAGGTATCCTGAAGTTCCATTGTACGATTGAAATAAACTTACCAAAGAACTTTTTATTGATGAAGTTTGATAGTTTAACTGTGGGTAAATGGCTGATAACGATTTAAAACCATTAGGAGCCAATTTATATATTTCTTTTTGAGAATAAGGAACGACCACTTTTACAGAATCGTTAGAGGTAATTTGTAGGTGAACAGCGTTTAATTCTTTAATAATATGTTCTGTTGTAGAAACTAATTCTTCGGTAGTGTAGTTGGATTGCTGTAAGCCTAAATTCTTAGCTAAGGGCTCTCTAAAATAATTCAAACCCCAAAAAGCATAAAAACAACAATAAATAATTGATAGAATCGCTGTGGATTTTATTAAATTAGGAAGCGTGTTTTTAAAACGTTTTTTTATGACTTCGTATATTTTTTTTAGGAATAAAAAAAGGAATATAAAACCTAACACATCACCAACAGAAAAAGGAATCCAACCAAAAAAAACACGAAAAAACCTAGAAAAATAAGGGTAGACACCAGTGCTATAATAGTGTTCAATCCATTGCGGATTTTGGCGTAAAATTTGCACTAAAATTATCTGAATTGGAAGTGCTAACGCAATGTAAATATATTTTTTTTGATGGCTCATACGTCCAAAAATAAGAAAGTTGATACGTTATCAACAAGTTAATAACAGTTTTGTTTACAAAATTTGTGCAAAAAGAAATTTAAGTAATGCTCCTACAAATATCATCTTAATAATATACATTTGCTGACATGGAAAGAACCCAATCTCTAAAAGGAACAAAAATTGATAAAGCTAGAATTATTAGCTTAGAAAAAGGAAAATTACCACCGCAAGCCTTAGAATTAGAAGAAGCTGTTTTAGGAGCTATGATGATTGATAAAAAGGGTATTGATGAAGTAATTGATATTTTGCATCCTGAGGCTTTCTATGACAAAAGACACCAAGAAATTTATGCAGCAATCTATGCTTTATTTCAAAATTCAGAACCAATCGATTTACTTTCGGTTTCTAATCAGTTAAAAAAGAACGGGAAGTTAGATATAGCAGGAGGAGATTTTTATTTAATTGGATTAACGCAAAAAGTAGCCTCTTCAGCGCACATTGAGTTTCATTCGAGAATTATTCTTGAAAAATACATTCAAAGAAGATTAATAACCATTTCTTCAGAAATTATCGAAAATGCCTATGATGAAACCATGGATGTTTTTGATTTATTAGATGATGCCGAAGGAAAACTATTCGAAGTTACACAAGGAAACTTAAAAAAGGGAGCAGAGAGAGCCGATTCGTTAGTACAACAATCCATTAATAAAATCCAGGAGATTTCTACCAAAGAAGGAATGAGTGGTTTGGCAACTGGTTTTACCAAATTAGACGCACTTACCTCTGGTTGGCAGCCTACCGATTTAATTATTATTGCTGCACGTCCTGGTATGGGTAAAACGGCATTCGTAATTTCGATGGCTAAAAATATGGCGATAGATTTCGGACATCCTGTAGCATTATTTTCGTTAGAGATGTCTTCGGTACAGTTAATTACGCGTATGATTTCTTCGGAAACAGGATTAACTTCTGAAAAATTACGTAAAGGAAATTTAGAACCACACGAATGGGAGCAATTAAACGTAAAAGTTAAAAATCTTTCAGAAGCGCCTATTTTTATTGATGATACACCTGCCTTGTCCATTTTCGATTTACGTGCTAAAGCGCGTCGTTTGGTGTCGCAACACGGAGTTAAAATATTAATTATTGATTACTTACAGTTAATGACAGCTGGAGGAGCAGGAGGTAACCGTGAACAGGAAATTTCTACGATTTCACGTAACTTAAAAGCTTTAGGTAAGGAATTAAATGTACCTGTAATTGCACTTTCTCAGTTATCGCGTGCGGTTGAAACTCGTGGAGGAAGTAAACGTCCGTTACTATCCGATCTTCGTGAATCGGGAGCAATTGAGCAAGATGCCGATATTGTATCGTTTATTTATCGTCCTGAATATTATGGTATGACAGAATGGGATGATGATGATCACTCACCATGTGAAGGTCAAGGAGAGTTTATTGTAGCAAAACACCGTAACGGTGGATTGGACAATATCCGTTTGAAGTTTACAGGACACTTAGCAAAATTCTCAGATTTAGAAGAAGGGTTTAGTAGTGAATTCCAATCGAGCATGAACTCTGGATTTAACGATGAAGTAGCATCTAGTAACTTCGCTTCACCAGAAGATGCTTTTGGTCCGAGTGACGATGATGTTCCGTTTTAGACTTTAAATAAAACTTAAAATATGATAGAATACACAATTGCTAAAAAGTAATTGTGTATTTTAGTTTTTTAAATGAAGCAATTTACATACATACTCACTTTTTTCTTGTTCTCAAACACGATTTGGGCTTCCTTTATTTATGTGCCAATGAGTAATGAAAATCAGAAAAATCATTTAAAGGCGTATGGAATTGTGTATTATGTACTCCAAAATGGATTAAAAGCAAAATGGTTGTTAAATTATGATGGTGGCGCTTTTTTAATTGAAAACAACGAAGCGGTTGAAAATGAGTGTAAAATCCGAGGTGTTTCCTATCAAATTATTTCAGATGCTAAATCACAGTTAATTTTAGAAGAAATTTCTTCACCTTCAAAAAATCAAGAAGCGGTAACTTTAGAAAAAGCTCCGAAAATAGCGGTGTATTCTCCTAAAGATAAAATGCCTTGGGACGATGCGGTAACCATGGTGTTGACCTATGCAGAAATTCCTTTTGATGTAGTATACGATGAAGAAGTATTAAATGATAAACTGTTATTGTATGAATGGCTACACTTGCATCATGAGGATTTTACAGGACAATATGGACGATTTTATGGAGCTTTTAGAACCGCACCTTGGTATATCCAACAAAAGAAAGATGCAGAAGCCTTAGCCAAGAAACTAGGATACAATAAAGTGTCAGAAGAAAAAGGAGCTGTAGCCAAGAAAATACGTGATTATGTAGTTGGTGGTGGATTTATGTTTGCCATGTGCTCAGCAACCGATAGTTTTGATATTGCCTTAGCAGCAGATGGGGTAGATATTTGTGAAGCAATGTTTGATGGTGATGCCTCAGAGCCTAGTTATCAATCTAAAATAGATTTTAATAAAACCTTTGCTTTTAAAAATTTTGAGCTGATTCGTAATCCGACTACGTATGAATTTTCTACTATAGATATGACTCGAAAAAGGAGAATTAATAAAGAAGTAGATTATTTTACGTTGAAAGAGTTTTCAGCCAAATGGGATCAAGTTCCAACTATGCTTACTCAAAACCATACCATGCTGGTAAAAGGTTTTATGGGGCAAACGACTTCATTTGATCCAAATACTATAAAATCGACTATTGTTGTTTTGGGAGAAAACAAAACCAACAAAGAAGGCAGGTATATTCATGGAACGAAAGGGAAAGGAATGTTTACTTTTTATGGAGGTCACGATCCTGAAGATTACCAACATAGGGTAGGAGATCCGAAAACAGAATTAGATTTACATCCAACTTCTCCAGGATATCGTTTAATATTAAACAATGTATTATTTCCTGCAGCTAAGAAGAAAAAGCAAAAAACGTAAGTATTATTTAGAGATGAAATTCTAAATTAGGTAGAATCTTTAGTAAATATCAATACTTAGATTACATTTCAGGTAATGTGAAATTTTTCCAAAAATTAGTATTTATTTCGGTATCATTTAAAACAGTGTTTATTTTTTCATTTTCATAATTCTCGTAAGAAATTTCTTTAACATCATTTAATTCAAAATCAAATAAATAACTTTTAGAATTAAAGCTAGAGTTTATTGTTTTTTTACTGTTAAAAGTGACTTCACTATAATTTTTATAATCAAAATTACTAACATAGTACTTATTCTCAATTTTTTTATTGAAAACAGCTATGCTTTGTTCTTTTAATTTTATATCAATAATGTTCCTATGTTTAGTCTTATTAAGATAATAATCTAAATCATTATTTTTAAGAATACCTTCCCATTTTTCAATAATTTTGGCTATCGAAAAATCATTTTTTCTTATGTAAATTGATCCAAAATAGGCTGTAGGATAAGATTTATTAGTGAAATTCCAGTCATCTTTTTCGGTTTTAAATGAAATAATATAATATTGTTCCTCTTCTTTTTTGTTGGTTGTAGCAAAATTTAAAGTAAATTTTTTATGCTTTCTTTTATGCAAAATGTTGGCATATTGTATTGGATTTTCTCTATAGGCAAAAAGTTGAGAAGTATATTTTAAGGTATTGGTTGTGTCTTTTGTTATCCAATTAACACTTTCTAACCCTAAAGTAGTTATGTATTCTTGTCTATACCCAAAACTAAACTCTTTGGCTACAAGTTCTAACTCAAAAATATTAATATCATTTTTATTAGAAAGTATTTTGCTGTAGCGTTTATAATTATGTGGATGCGTAGGGTGGTTTTCTTCTAGTTTTGAAATTACTTCTTTCAGTATAGATTCGGGCGATCTTTTAGTTGTTATAATAACTTCATTTAAAATATCAAAAGAGTTTTCTAACAAAACTTTAGGGGCAATATTCTTTAAAACAATTTTCTTTGTTTCAATACCAATTCCACTAAAAACAATTGTATCATTTAAGTGACTGGTTAGATACGGAAATTCTATTTCACCATTTTCATTAGAAATTCTGTAAATCTGTCTTTTAACATTAGAAATATTTACAAAGGGTATAATTTCTTTATTCTTTTCATCTATCGTAATAGTTGATACGTATTGGTAATCTTCTGTTTTAGTGGTGTTTTGAGCATTTACATTTATAAAATGCAAGAGTAAAAGGAGTAATAATTTTTTCATAGTAAAATGTTTCGTTGTTAATTAAAACAATAGTATAATTTTGAAAATGTGTTTTTGTTAATAAAAACCAAATTAACAATACTTTATAAACTTCAAGTTTTTTTCAAATCTCTAAGTTGATTTTGTACATTTGTGGGCATAAAACAAAACAATAATGCCAACAACACAACAATTACAAGATTTTACACAACAAGTTCGTAGAGATATTGTACGAATGGTACATGCTGTAAATTCAGGACACCCAGGAGGTTCTTTAGGATGTGCAGAATTTTTCACTTGTTTGTATCAAGAAATTATGGATTATTCTACCGATTTTACCATGGACGGTACAAATGAAGATTTATTTTTCTTGTCAAACGGACATATTTCACCTGTATATTATAGTGTACTAGCTCATAGCGGATTTTTCCCTGTAGCTGAGTTGGCAACTTTTAGAAAGTTAGACTCTCGTTTACAAGGTCACCCAACTACGCACGAAGCCTTACCAGGTATTCGTATTGCCTCAGGATCGTTAGGACAAGGAATGAGTGTTGCTATCGGTGCTGCTGAAGCAAAAAAGTTAAATGGAGACGATAAAATTGTATATTCATTACATGGTGATGGAGAGTTACAAGAAGGTCAAATTTGGGAAGCTGCTATGTATGCTTCTGCCAAAAAGGTTGATAACTTAATTTCTACAGTTGATTTAAACGAAAAACAAATCGATGGTTCTACTGATGAAGTATTACCTATGGGAAGTTTAAAAGCTAAGTTTGAAGCTTTTGGATGGGATGTTGTAGAAATCAAAGAAGGAAACAATGTTGAAGCTATTTTAGCAGGAATGGCAGAAGCAAAATCTCGCACAGGAAACGGAAAGCCAGTTTGTGTATTATTACGTACTGAAATGGGGAATGGTGTAGATTTTATGATGCACACTCACGCGTGGCATGGTAAAGCACCAAATGATGAACAATTAGCATCTGCTTTAGCTCAAAACCCTGAAACATTAGGAGATTACTAAATTACAGATAATTTATAGATTAAAAACGCCATTACAAACTACGTAATGGCGTTTTTATTTTATGAATTTCTTTACATATAAACGTAAGTAATACCGTAAATTTACGTCATTAACTATATTCTAAACTTAAAAATAATCAAACAGTAAACATGAAAATAGGAATTGTATGTTATCCAACCTTTGGTGGAAGTGGTGTTGTAGCAACTGAATTAGGAATGGCTCTTGCTGATAAAGGTCACGAAGTACATTTTATAACTTACAATCAACCTGTTCGATTAGATTTCTTTTCACACCGTTTACACTTTCATGAAGTTGTTTTAGAAGAATATCCACTATTTCAATATCAACCTTACGAATTGGCTTTGTCTAGTAAAATGGTAGAGGTAGTAGCAAAATATGAGCTTGAAGTTTTACATGTACATTATGCTATTCCACATGCCTATGCAGCTTATATGGCAAAAAAAATGTTAGAAGATAAAGGTATTGATGTAAAGGTGGTAACAACGTTACATGGTACTGATATTACTTTGGTAGGAAGTCATCCAACCTATAAAACAGCGGTAGAGTTTAGCATCAATAAATCTGATGAAGTTACGGCAGTTTCTAACAGTTTAAAAGAAGATACCCTTCGTTTATTTAATATTGAAAAAGATATTAAAGTTGTCTATAATTTTATTGATGGTGAAAAGTATGATAAAGCGCATGAAGGAGAGTGTAAAAGAGAAGCACTAGCGAAACCACATGAACGAATTTTAACACATATTAGTAATTTTCGTCCTGTAAAACGTACCGATGATGTAATTCGAATTTTTAATAAAGTTCAAAAAGAAATTCCTTCAAAATTATTAATGGTTGGTGATGGACCAGAACGTTTAAAAGCTGAAAACTTAGCGAAAAAACTAAAAATAGAAGATAAAGTACTATTTATGGGAAATAGTACCGAAGTAGCTAAAATTTTATGTTATACCGATGTGTTTTTATTGCCTTCGGAAACAGAAAGCTTCGGATTGGCAGCTTTAGAAGCTATGGCGGCAAGCACGCCAGTAATTTCTACCAATACAGGCGGGTTATCAGAAGTAAATATTCAAGGAGAAACAGGTTTTTTAAGTGATTTGGGTAATATTGATGAAATGGCAAATAATGCTATTAGCATTTTAAAAGATGAAGCTGTTTTAAATCAATTTAAAGAAAATGCGAAAGAACATATTAAATCCTTTTCATTAGAAAATATTTTACCTGTGTATGAAGACATTTATAAAAGTTGCTCTAAAAAAGCGGTAGACATAAGAAAAGCAGGAGTTTAACCTGCTTTTTAAAAACTATCTACTATTTATTATTCTACTTCTTCTAACTTTTTAACGAATATGGCATCATTTAAAATCATATCTCGTTGAGATTTGATTAAGTTTAAAGTAGATTCTGGTAAATGTAACTCCGAGTTAATAACTTCGTTATACTCTTCTAGAGCTGCTTTTTCTCCTCTTAAAGCTTCTTCTAGCATAGCTTCTTCGTCTTCATTAGAAAAAAAAGCTTTGGTGTCCATCCACATTCTGTGGGCTTTACCAGTAATACTTCCGCCTTTATCAGGTTTTTGGTTAAAAGATGTTATTTCTGCTTTAAGTTCTTTTCCAAAATCTTTACGTTCATTAGCTCTTCGATTAAAAAAGTTTGTTAAAGATTCACTTTTAACATTATTTGCAGCTGTTTCATAACCTTTAACAGCATCATAATTCTTTTCTAAAAGGTTATTTAATTTTTCGGCAACTTCTTGTGTGTAACTATACATAATTTAAGATATTTTAATGTTAAGAGTATGTTCTTTTTTGATGCTTACTCATTTTGCATCAATGCTATTCATTGTATTTTTTTGATGTAAAAAAAGATACTAGTAAAACAACTATACCTAAACCAAGTGTTATATAAGCATCTTTGTTGTTTTGTTCTGTAAATTCTGCGATTCCTATATCAACAGATGCCTCTGGAGATACAATTTTAAATACTCCATATAGTGTTAATACTACACCTATTACTATTAGAATTAATTTTATAGTCTTGTTCATTTTTTTGGTTTTTATTAATTATTATTAAAATTGGTATCTAATACCTAATGCGATATCTAAATCTAAATCATCACTATAATCATTGGTTAAACCTAACTCAGGTCTAACATCAAGTGAGATTACCCAAGGGGCATCAAAATTATATTCAATACCAACATCACCAGCAACTAAAGCAAAAATCCCATCGTTATTAGGTGTTTCATACGATCCAACACCTGCACCCGCACCAATAAACCAATTAAATCTTCCGTCTAATTTATTCACCCATTGGTATAAACCAACTAATTTAAATGCATCTACATTGTTAGAGTTTCTAAACCCTAAATCAAATTCTAATCGATTATTTTCTTTTAAATAATGTTGATATGAGATTTCACCTCCAAATCCGTCATTATCACCTAATCTAACACCTAATGCATTTTTAGATATCTGTTGAGCTGATGCTCCAATTGTAAAGAATAATAATGCTCCTGCTATTGCTGTCTTTAATAATTTCATTTTTATGTGTTTTAATATTATACCACAAAATTATATGAAGATAAGAGTTTGCATTTGCTCATATCTTTTTAATCTTTGCTCATTTACAACAAAATGTTTATTTTTTTTATTTAATTATTAAACAAAAAGTATTAATTTTATTGCATACAGCTATAGCATGACTACAATTAATATTACTGCTAAAGATACCAAGGGTACAGTTGAGCAAATTCGAGAAGTAATAGGTGGTACTATTACCGAACGATGGGGTGAGTACATTTTAAATGTTGATAGTGAATTTGCCAAAGGAACTATTACTTTTTTAACTTTTAGTTGGGGTGGAAGCTCACTTCAATACGACATTACTTTTTTAGACGATGTAACACTTGTAAAAGACGCTTCAGAATTTAACCCAATTCTTTTTAATTATACAGTAGAAGGACACAGTTATCACAGGTTTGAACTAGAAAACAAAAAGAGAAAGCTAGATCAATACCAATCTGTTATTATTACTAGTAAAGATGGTGGATATAATTATATGTATTTACAAAAAAATATAAAACTTAAAATCCATCAGATACAAATAAATAGGGTAAAGTTTTTAAAGAAGCGTTTAAACGATGCTTCTTTATTGAATAAGAGACTTTATGAAGTTTTTCACGATCAACAGCATGAAAATGTTTTTGCTTATTTTGGAACCTATAATTTAAAATTAGCAAATCTAGTAAAGCAATATAATAAGATTAAACAAAAGGGAATGATTCGTATTTTGATAAAAGAAGGTATTGTATACCAAATTTTATCAGAGCACATGTTGCAACACAATAAAGATGTTAAAAGAAAAAGAAAACCAGAAACTACTTTAACAAAAAAAGAAATTAGTTTGATTAGAAAAACAGGTCAAAAAATTCTTAATAATGTTGCAGAAGAATATAATGTAGAAGAATTAGCTAATGAAATTGGACTAACGCAGGCTAAATTGCAAGAAGGTTTTAAATTGTTGTTTTCTAGAACTGTGATAGAATATATTAGACACGTACGCTTAGAGAAAGCTCGAGATTTAATGAACTCAACAGATTATAACATCTCACAAATTGTATATTCGATAGGATTTTCAAGCAGAAGTTATTTTTCTAAAATATTTAAACGTAAATACGGAATTAGCCCCAGTGAATTTTTAAAAAACAAGCAAGAAATTAGTGCAGTTAAAATAGCTTAACAAAGAAGAAAGCAAAAAATGATAAAAGAAAAGTATGGGTGTTCTATTGAAAAATTAAAAGATTTAGACCCTAAAACCCCTATAAATTTGGTATTAAGTGGAGGTGCAGAAAAAGGAGTAGCTCACGTAGCATTACTAGAAAAGTTAGAAGAGTTACATATTAAAATCAACGCTATATCTGCCTGCAGTTCTGGTTCGTTAGTAGGATCTATGTATGCATCAGGTATGAAACCTCAAGAAATATTAAATTTTTTCAGGACTACTGAAATTTTTCAATATTCGTGGATTACAATTGCTAAACCCGGAATCTTCAATTCGTATAATTATGCTAGGCTAATTCAAGATAAAATAAAGTCAACTTTTGAAGAATTAGAAATTCCTTTAACAGTATCGACCACCAATTTGAATAAATGTGCTACACAATATTTTTATGAAGGAGAACTGTTAAAACCTGTATTGGCTTCATGTGCAGTACCTGGACTGTTCAACCCTATAAAAATAGATGACATGTTATATTCTGATGGAGGTATTATTGATAATTTTCCTACTACACCTTTTGAAAACTCAGAGTACCCAGTTATTGGAAGCTATGTAGTTTTTCCTTCAGCAAAAGAAAATAAAGAGTTAAACACAACAATTAAAGTATTGGCACATACCTCTAAATTGTTGATGTTATCATCTGAAGAATACAAGTTTTTTAGCACCTATGCAACTATTTGTTATCCGTTAGGAGAGTTTAGCGGATTCAATATTAAAGAGGTAGACGCTATTTACGAAACAGCTAAAAAATACATCGAAGATAAATTTGCAAAATAAGTAAGAACTAGCTCTATAAGATAGTTAGTTCTCTTTGTTTTCAAGTTATTATCTTCTGAATATTGTATTTTGCGTCGTACGGATTGTTAATTAAATACTCTACATCACTCATATCGGTAGAACGATCTAACCACATCTTTTTAAAGGTTCTTGGTATTTGAAGTGGCATTATTTCATACAGATTATTAAATGAATTTAATTCTTCTGTTGTATTTGTATTGATTACTGAGCAAGTAACAAAACCGTCTTCTGTGGTATTATAAACCCCAGCTAAATAAAAAGGCTCTCGTTTATCTTTTTCTACTAAATAATTTTCAATACTGCCATCAATTACTTTATGGGCGTAAAACCCCGTAACAATTAACAAACATCGTCTAAAAAGCAATGCTTCTTTAAATAAAACACTCTTCTTGATCTCTTCCCTTCTAACGTGTAACGTACGCTTTATTTGCTGAAACTTATTCCAATTATCAGCGTAATTCTGAGGTAGCATTCCCCATATTCCTTGGGTGATTTCTAATGGATTATCCATAGTGATTATGTTTACTGTCTGCTCTTTCAATCCATTAATCTTACGCCTCGGTTTATGTAAATGCGGATACTTAAAATTAAGTTTAGTAAAATCTTTAATTCTTTCTTTACTTGCTATGTTAGATAGCTTATAACTCATCGTATACTTATTTATTTACATTCATAAAAAATCATTACAAGTAGTTGGTAACTACTCAATTAATCCACTACAAATTTACATGAAGAACCCAGGTAAAGTTTGTTCAAAAGAAATAAACTTTAGCTCATTTCCTTGTTTTCAAATGAGTTAACATTCTTATCAAATGAGTAAAAGAAGACTCTTAATCGGTTATAATTTTGTAGTGTACAAAAGATGTACTTCAAATTATTAACCTAAAAACTAAAATTATGTTACGTTGGACAATCACATTTATTATTATCGCAATTATTGCTGGAATCTTAGGTTTTGGTGGAATTGCAGGAGCAGCTACAGGATTTGCTAAAATCGCATTCTTTATTTTCTTAATACTATTTGTAATATCATTACTTACAGGTAAAAAAAGAGTATAATCAAACCTTAACAGCTAAGCAAACTCAAAATTATGCAAGCACGAATTTTATTTACATATTTTAAATGTACCTCATATATGTTTGTATAAAATTGATTTAAAACACGAAAAACACCCTCTATATTATGAAATGAACAAAAAACAAAATTGAATGAGCTAAATAACTTAATACATCTCAGCTAATTTTGTACAAGACAAATAACCTAAGTTCAAAGTCATAAAAAAGAATAGAGATTTAAAATATATCAGATGTTAAAAAGTAGACATCTTAAAAACAAGCTACTTATAATTTTAATTTAAACATAGTAAAAATGAAAAATTTAATAGTAGGTTTATTGTTTATCGCAGGTATTATGACGGTAAACGCACAAACAGAAGTAATCAAAACCACAGAGGTTAAAAAAGCTAAAAAAGTTAACGAAAAAGGTGAAACTTACGATACCAAAGTAAAAGTTGTAACCACAAAAGAGAAAAAAGTAAAGTTTGACCCTAAACAAAAACACCAGTTGAATCAAGGTGTAATCGAAACACCTGTTGCAGTTGAAAAAACAATTATGGTTGATAACGATAAAGATCCATTTTACGATTCAAAAACTAAAGTAAATTACTTTAAATATAAAGGTAAACAATATGGTTTTTTAATTGATCAAAAAGATTTATTAATTACCCGCAAAGTTAATAACGAAGACGTTACTTCAGCCAGAGCTTATAGATCGATTAATAACGATTTTTATGTAGTACAAGGTGATGAGTTTAACGGAGTAGGATACTTCAATAAATACGGTGATTTTATTATTGAGTATAGAAATAAAGAAACTAACAAGCTTGAATATGCAATTTTCGAAACAGTTAAAATGTAATATTTAAGAAATCGATAAACAAAAAGAGGTGAATTAATTCATCTCTTTTTTTTATACAATTCTTTTTAATTTTTTGAAATGAGCAAACATCAAAATTGATAGAGCAAAACAACACTGTATACATAAATTAATTTTGTAATAAACTTATTATTAACCTAAAAAACATATAAAATAATGAATTATTTAAATATGCAGAGCGAAAACATATTACCTGTAGCAAAAGAGTTAAATCAATTGTTAGCAGATTACCATGTATATTATCAAAAACTAAGAAACTTTCACTGGAATATTGTCGGGAAAAATTTCTTTGAGTTACATGAAAAATTTGAAGAAATGTACGTTGACGCAAGAAGTAAGATTGATGAAATTGCAGAACGTATTTTAACCTTACAATATCACCCAATAAGTAGATACAGCAGGTATTTAAAAATAGCTACAATATCAGAAGAAAGTCCTTTTCAAACAGATTCTGACATGGTATATATTTTATTAGATGATCATAAAACATTATTAACTCAAATGTCTACCGTAATTAAAAAAGCAGAAGAAGCTGGTGATGAAGGTACAATCGATTTAATAGGTGGTTATATCGCTTCTTTAGAAAAAACTAGCTGGATGTTAAGCGCATGGACAAAAAGCACCGTAGAACAGTTAAAAGAAGACTTGGTAATGTAATTTATGTAAATCTAATTTCTAGCAACACTAAGTAATAACATTAAAAACAATAAATGAACTTTAATAACACTATAAATAAAATCAAAACAGCAACTGAAGAGTATTGGAATGAGTTTGTGTCTCAAATACCCGGTATTATAATCGCAATAATTATAATTGCTTTAGGTATTTTGTTAGCAAATTTTATTTCATCGCTTTTTAGAAAAACGATATCTAAAAAAACTCATGATCCTTTAATGACAAATTTTTTAAGTAAAACTATTAAAATAGGGTTAATTACTCTGGTTTTAATGTTGGGGTTAAAAATAGCAGGATTAGGTAGTATAGCAACCGGTTTATTAACAGCAGCAGGTGCATCAGCTGTTATTTTAGGTTTTGCTTTTAAAGATGTTGGAGAAAATTTTATTTCAGGTGTTATTTTATCTTTTAACAGACCTTTCAATGTAAATGATACAGTTAAAATCGGAGATATTTTTGGAAAAGTAAAGATGATGGAGTTTCGATTTAGTAAACTAAAAACCTTCGATGGAAGAGATGTATATATTCCGAATAGTGACATTGTAAAAAAACCAGTTTATAACTATACTGAAGACGGATTTTATCGTTCAGATTTTGTTGTTGGTATTGATTATGATGACGATATTGATACTGCAAAAAAAGTAATTATTGATGCAGTAATTAGCACAAAAGGAGTAATAAATACCGATGAACATCAATGTTTTGTTACGGTTGATAGTTTAGGTGTTAGTACCGTTAATCTAAAGGTAATTTTTTGGACAAAAACTAAAGAATACAAACGTGGTACTTTAGAAATAAAAAGTGATGTTATTAAAAGTGTAAAAAACGTAATTATTAAAAACGGATTAAATATGCCAGCCGATATTACTGAGATCAAGTTATACGGTTCTCAAGATAGTATTCCAATTACCGTTACCAAATAAAATAAAAAAAGAGCAACTTTAAAGTTGCTCTTTTTTTATGCGTTATAAAATGCTAAACTTTCATTAATTAATTCTTCGGAAGCTTTGCAGTTGATTTTAAAATTTTCATAATCATTTAATAAAACAAAGTTTATTTCACCAGCCACATTCTTTTTATCATGCTTCATCAACTCAATAATAGGCTGAAAATCGTCTTTATCGATCGTTACTTTTCCGTAAATCTTAATAATGGCTTCTTTTATTTCTGATACTTTTTCCTTTGAAAAACCTAAAATTTCAGAGGACAGATAAGCCTCACAAACCATTCCAATGGCAATAGCTTCACCATGTGTTAGAGCTTCCTTTTTCGGGTTCTCTAAAAAATAAGACTCTACACCATGCCCAATAGTATGTCCCCAGTTTAAAACCTTACGAACACCTTGTTCTTTAGGGTCTTCTATAACAACTTCATTTTTTATTTCAATTGAACGGTGGATTAAATCCACAATATTTACCTGATCGTTATCCTTAATTTCATTGAATAATTGAATGTCATGTGTCATTCCATACTTAATAATTTCAGCAGTACCTGAACGAATTTCACGTGCGGAAACAGTATGTAAGTATTCTGCATCAATCACAATCATCTCTGGGTTTGCAAAAACACCAATCTGGTTTTTTAAAACACCTAAGTCAACACCTGTTTTTCCCCCAACAGAAGCATCTACCATGCTCAATAAAGTGGTAGGAATGTTTACAAAATCAATCCCTCTTTTAAACGTTGAAGCAACAAAACCACCTAAATCTGTAATAACACCGCCTCCTAAAGTAATAAGTAAACTTTTTCTATCGGCGCCCAATTCAGTCATCACGTTCCAAACACCCATACAAGTTTCGATGTTTTTATGAATTTCACCAGCGTCAATTTGAATGACTTCAATAGGCTTATCTGTAGCAAATAATTGCATAAATCGAGGATAACAGTGTTCTAAAGTATTATCATCAACTAAAATAAATACAGAGGAGTAATTTTTTTTAGAAACTAAAGAAGTTAATTCGTTATAAGCTTTTTCATCAAAATGAATAGGATATGTAGCTGCGTTAATTGTAGTCATTGTTATTAAAAATATACAGCGAAATTAAATAGAAAAAATTAAAATATATCACTCTACTCATTTATATTTGTCTTTAAATATAAGACATTAATATTACCTCGATAATGAGACTTTTTGACAACACAGAAACTGCTTTTAAATTAAAATCTGATTCAGAGCTAGAGCGTGCCTATTTTTTATTTAAAATGATTCAAAGCCAACCAATGGTCCGTATTGGTACTGCGGTAACTAATTTTGCTTTGAAAGCTCATTTACCAGTTGAAGGTTTAATCCGATCAACAGTTTTCGACCATTTTTGTGGAGGAGTAACAGAAGATGACTGTTTACCTAACATCGAAAAGATGTATGAAAAAGGAAACGTTCATAGTATTTTAGATTATTCTGTTGAAGGAAAAGAAGATGAAGCACAGTTTGATGATGCTTTAAAAATGACCTTAAAAACAATAAATTTTGCTGAAGAAAAAGCAGCTATTCCTTACGCTGTTTTTAAACCTACAGGTTTTGGTCGTTTTGCTTTGTATCAAAAATTAACTGAAGGAAAAGAATTAACTTCTGAAGAAAAAGTAGAGTGGAATAGAGTAGTAGAGCGTTTTCATACAGTATGTAAAGCTGCGGTTGCTAAAGATGTACCACTATTAATAGATGCAGAAGAAAGTTGGATGCAAGGTGCAGCAGATGATTTGATTGAAGAATTGATGGAAATTTATAACAAAGAAAAAGCCATCGTTTTTAACACGTTACAAATGTATCGTCATGATCGTATGGATTATTTGAGAGACTTACATCAAAGAGCCCACCAAAAAGGATACCATATTGGTATGAAAGTAGTACGCGGCGCATACATGGAGAAAGAACGTGAGAGAGCTAATGAAAAAGGATATGAATCTCCAATTTGTGTAGATAAACAAGCTACTGATGATAATTATAACGAAGCAGTTCGTTATATGATGGATCATAAAAATATGGCAATTTTTGCTGGAACTCACAACGAAGAAAGCTCTTATTTGTTAATGGATTTAGCAAAAGAACACAACATAGCAGCTGATGATAAGCGTATGTGGTTTGGTCAATTATATGGTATGAGCGATCATATTAGCTTTAACTTAGCTAAAGAAGGATATAATGTAGCAAAATATGTTCCTTTCGGACCTGTTCGTGATGTAATGCCTTACTTAATTCGTAGAGCAGAAGAAAATACTTCAGTAGCAGGACAAACTTCTAGAGAGTTAAATTTACTTAAAACTGAAAAAGCCCGTCGTAAGCTGTAATGAATACAGTTGATGAAATAAAAGAGGCTATCTATAAAAATAAGAAAAGATTAGCTAAAGAGCTTCAAGAAAGCAAAGAGCTAGTCTTTCTTATTAGAAAATCATTAACTACATCGTTAACCGATGAAGAAAAGGCAAAAGTAAAGCAACAAACACTCGATATTTGTAAAGCAATACCTGCTTTTACTGTGTTTATGCTTCCTGGTGGAGCCATACTTTTGCCTTTACTAATCAAATTAATACCCGACATACTTCCTAGTGCTTTTAGAGCAGATGATGAAGAATTAGAAGATACAAAACCAGAATAATGTATCTCTAAATAACTAAAAATCGAGTATTTACTTCACTTTTTCCATAGAAAAAAGGCAATCAATTAAAACTATAAAATTGCTTTAAAAGCAAAGAGAAAGTATATAAAGATGTTATAAAAAAGTACTTTTTCTAAAGCTTTAAATTGAATATTACGAATTCAGTAATAAAAAATCGTGAATCGTAAACAATAAAATACTACTTTTGCAGCTTCAAAATAAGCACGAATGCAATCAATAAGAAACATTGCTATTATAGCACACGTTGACCACGGTAAGACAACCTTGGTTGATAAAATTATAGATCAAGCTAAAATTTTAGACGAGCGTAAAGAGCGTACAGATTTATTGCTAGATAACAACGACTTAGAGCGTGAAAGAGGAATTACCATTTTATCTAAAAACGTATCAGTAAATTACAAAGGTGTAAAAATCAACGTAATTGATACTCCTGGTCACGCCGACTTTGGTGGAGAGGTAGAACGTGTATTAAAAATGGCTGATGGTGTTTTATTATTGGTTGATGCTTTTGAAGGGCCGATGCCTCAAACACGTTTCGTATTAGGAAAAGCTATCGAATTAGGATTAACTCCAATCGTAGTAGTAAACAAGGTTGATAAAGAAAACTGTACTCCAGATTTAGTACACGAAAAAGTATTCGACTTAATGTTTGCTTTAGAAGCTACGGAAGAGCAGTTAGATTTTACTACCATTTACGGTTCTGCAAAGAATGGATGGATGAGTACTGATTGGCAAGATCCTAAAGAAGATTTAGTTGATTTATTAGATGCTGTAATCGAGACAATTCCTGAAGCTCCATATCGTGAAGGTTCTCCTCAAATGCAAATCACGTCTCTAGATTATTCTTCATTCAAAGGAAGAATTGCGATTGGTCGTGTTTTCCGTGGAGATTTAGAAAAGAACAAAGATTACATGCTTTGTAAAGCAGACGGAACTACTAAAAAAGTTCGTATCAAAGAATTACACGTTTTTGAAGGAATGGGTAAAGTTGAAACGGATAAAGTTCGTAGTGGAGATATTTGTGCTGTTACCGGAATTGATGATTTTGAAATTGGAGATACGATTGCAGATTTAGAGAATCCAGAAGCATTACCAAGAATTGAAGTTGATAAACCAACGATGAGTATGTTATTTACCATTAACAACTCCCCATTCTATGGTAAAGAAGGAAAATATGTAACTTCTCGTCACTTACGTGACCGTTTATATAAAGAAACTGAGAAAAACTTAGCTTTACGTATCGAGGATACTGATACAGAGGATAAATTCAACGTTTTCGGACGTGGAATTCTACATTTATCTGTATTAATCGAAACTATGCGTCGTGAAGGATATGAATTACAAGTAGGTCGTCCGCAAGTAATTTTAAAAGAAATTGACGGAGTTAAATGTGAGCCATACGAAACTTTAGTAATTGATGTTCCTGAAGATTTAGCTAGTAAAGCTATTAACTTAGTAACAATGCGTAAAGGTGATTTATTAGTAATGGAACCTAAAGGAGACTTACAACACTTAGAGTTTGATATTCCTTCTCGTGGTTTAATTGGTTTACGTAATAAATTATTAACAGCTACGCAAGGAGAAGCAATCATTAACCACCGTTTAAGAGGGTATGATGCTTACAAAGGAGAGTTTTCTGATTTAGTAAACGGAGCAATTATTTCTTCGGAATCTGGTAAAGCGACTGCTTATGCTATCGACCGTTTACAAGATAGAGGACGTTTCTTCATCGATCCTAACCAAGAGATCTATAAAGGTCAGGTAGTTGGTGAAAACGCAAAACAAGATGATTTAGCGGTAAACTTAATCAAAGGAAAGAAATTAACAAACGTACGTGCATCAGGTTCTGATGACGGAGTTAAAATAGCTCCTAAAGTAGATATGTCTTTAGAAGAATGTATGGAATACATTAAAGATGATGAATACTTAGAAGTAACTCCTGAAAGCTTACGTATGCGTAAAATAGATTTCAGATAATAGAATAATTGTTTTGCTAAACTCGATTTAGCATGACAGAATAATACTAAAACCACTTGATATTCAGGTGGTTTTGTTTTTTTATAAAAAAACTTGCACAATTAAATTTTTATTTCAAATCTTTGTAGCAACAATACAAAAGACATGAGTTTTATTCAATTACATCATCATCATTTTCATACTTGCACTCAAGCGAGCTGAAAATGTATTGAATAAAATCAAGATATATTTTAAACCCGTTTGAGTAAATCAAACGGGTTTTTTATTTTCAACAAGGCGCCACGAAAATACTTCTCAAAAGATTTGCTCAAACCTATTCAACATAAAAATGAGTAAATTAAAAATAGCCATACAAAAATCAGGAAGACTTAACAAAGATTCCTTACAAATACTAAAAGATTGTGGTATTTCTATCGACAATGGAAGAGACCAACTAAAAGCTTCTGCAAACAATTTTCCTTTGGAAATATTTTATTTAAGAAACGGAGATATTCCTCAGTATTTAAAAGATGGAGTTGTAGATGCTGCCATTATCGGAGAAAATTTATTGATTGAAAAAGGAAATGGAATTCAATTTATTGAAAAGCTAGGTTTTTCAAAATGTAAAGTTTCTTTAGCTATACCTAAAGGAGAAAACTACAACGGGATTAGTTATTTTCAGAATAAAAAAATAGCGACTTCTTATCCGAATACAGTTCAAAGTTTTCTAGATAAAAATAATATTCAAGCACAATTACACATCATTAATGGATCTGTTGAAATAGCTCCAAATATAGGGTTAGCTGATGGTATTTGTGATATCGTTTCAAGTGGATCGACACTTTTCAAAAACAATTTAAAAGAAGTAGCAGTTTTATTGACTTCGGAAGCTGTTCTAGTTGTTTCTCCTCAACTAGGAAAAGAACAACAAGATATTCTAAACAAATTGCAGTTCAGAATTCAATCAGTTTTAAAAGGTAGACAATCAAGATATGTCTTATTAAATGCCCCGAATGAAAAGTTAGAAACAATTATCAAAATCTTACCAGGAATGCGTAGTCCAACTGTATTGCCGTTAGCTGAAAAAGGTTGGAGTTCCGTACACTCTGTATTGAATAAAAATGAGTTTTGGGAAATTATAGACGAACTAAAAGCTAATGGAGCAGAAGGTATTTTGGTTTGTCCTATAGAAAAAATGGTTGTTTAATCGCAGGGCGATAGCCAAGGATAGTTAAAAAAATAAAACTAAACAGATGAAAATAATAAATAATCCATCAATACAAACTTTGAGTTCTTTGTGTAAAAGAGCAACAATCAATGAAAATAGTTTGAAAGAAACAGTGCAAACCATCTTAAATGATGTGAAAAATAATAAAGACAAAGCATTAACAAAATACGCTCAGTTGTTGGACAATGTTTCTTTAAACTCTTTTAAGGTTACTCAAGAAGAAATAGAGAAAGCTAAAGGTTTAGTTTCCGAAGAGTTACAGCAAGCCATTCAATTAGCTAAAAGTAATATTGAAACATTTCACAATTCACAAAAAGAAGTTCCTAAAAAAGTAGTTACAACAAACGGAGTTACTTGTTGGAGAAAAAATGTAGCTATTGAAAAGGTGGGATTGTATATTCCAGGAGGTTCAGCTCCTTTGTTTTCAACTATTTTAATGTTAGGGATTCCCGCAAAAATAGCTGGATGCAAAGAGATTATTTTATGTACGCCACCTAACAAAGAAGGAGCTATTAATCCTGCTATTTTATACACTGCTTCTTTAGTAGGAATCACTCAAATTTTTAAAGCTGGTGGAGCTCAAGCAATAGGTGCTATGGCATACGGAACAGAAACAATTCCAAATGTGTATAAAATTTTAGGCCCAGGAAATCAATTTGTTACGAAAGCAAAAGAATTAGTACAACAACAAGGCGTAGCTATTGATATGCCTGCAGGTCCAAGCGAAGTACTGGTTATAGCTGATCAAACAAGTAATCCGGTTTTTGTAGCTGCCGATTTATTGTCGCAAGCGGAACACGGAGCTGATAGTCAAGCTATTTTAGTAACTACTTCTAACGATGTAGCTCAAAATGTGATAGCAGAAATCAACAAACAAATAGATGAGTTACCTAGAAAAGAATTAGCTAAAAAAGCAATAGAAAATAGTTTTGCTGTTGTTTTAAATTCGTCTGAAGAATGTATTCAATTTAGTAATGAATATGCTCCAGAGCACTTAATTATAGCTTCTGAGAAAGCTTCTGAATATATTGAAGGAATTGTAAATGCTGGTTCAGTATTCTTAGGAAACTACAGTTGTGAAAGTGCTGGTGATTATGCTAGTGGTACCAATCACACCTTGCCAACCAATGGTTATGCAAAAAATTATAGCGGAGTTTCGTTAGACAGTTTTGTGAAAAAAATCACTTTTCAAGAAGTGACTAAAGAAGGTATTAGCACCATTGGAAAATCAATAGAATTAATGGCAGCGGCAGAAGGCTTACAAGCGCACAAAAATGCAATTACAGTAAGATTAAAAGAATTAAATAACTAAGAGTCATTTCGAACGAATAGGAGAAATCTTAATTAAACAAACCTCAAAATAATTAACGATGAATGAATTCAATTTAAACAAGATCATACGCCCTAATATTCAGAAGCTAAAGGGGTATTCTTCTGCAAGGGATGAATTTAAAGGAGAAGCAGAAGTGTATTTAGACGCTAATGAAAATCCGTTTGGAACTTTAAATCGTTATCCAGATCCACAACAAATAGCTATCAAAGAGCGATTATCAGCAATTAAGGATGTTGATAAAAATCAAATTTTTATAGGAAATGGAAGCGATGAAGTTATCGATTTAGCATTTCGTATTTTTTGTGAACCTGGTAAAGATAAAGCGTTAACTTTTGTTCCTTCTTATGGAATGTATAGTGTTTCTGCTGCTATTAATGATGTTAAATTAGTAGAATTACCTTTAACATCTGATTTTCAAATAGACGTAGAAGAATTGAATCCATACTTGAAAGATGAAACGCTGAAACTCATTTTTATCTGTTCACCTAACAATCCAACAGGTAATTGTTTTGAAGATAAAACTATACAGTACATTCTTAGAGAATTTAAAGGAATTGTAATTATTGATGAAGCCTATATTGATTTTAGTTCTAAGGAATCGTATATCAAACAGTTGAACAGTTACCCAAATCTAATTATCAGTCAAACATTTAGTAAAGCTTGGGGCTTAGCAGGAGTTAGAGTAGGAGTAGCCTATGCAAATTCGGCAATTATAGACATATACAATAAGGTCAAACCTCCTTATAATATCAGCACTTTAAATCAAGAAGCTGTACTTAAGAAACTAGACAACTTGGCACAATTTGAAATTGAGAAAAACATCATTTTAAATGAAAAAGAAAAGTTAGAAAAACAACTGCAAGAAATTGAACTCATAAAAAAAGTATACCCATCTGAAGCAAACTTTCTTTTGATAGAAGTATCAAATGCTAATGAAGTGTATAATCAACTTGTAAACCAGAAGATTATCACAAGAAATAGAAGTAACTTAGTAAACAATTGTTTACGAATTACTATAGGTAGTGAAATAGAGAATAAAAGATTGTTAAGGGCTTTACAATTTATAGATGTTCTCTTGAGTAATGTTGAGAGTTCTTTTTAAAATAAAAAAAATGAAAAAAGTATTATTTATAGATAGAGATGGAACCCTAATTAAAGAACCTGTTGATGAACAAGTAGATTCTTTTGAGAAATTAGAGTTTTACCCAAAAGTTTTTCAAGGCTTAAGTAAAATAGCCAAAGAACTAGATTTTGAACTGGTTTTGGTAACCAACCAAGATGGACTGGGAACGGAAGTGTATCCAGAAAATACCTTTTGGCCAGTACATAATTTTGTAATGAAAACACTTAAAGACGAAGGAATTGTATTTGCTAAAGAAATTATTGATAGAACTTTTGCTAAAGACAATCAACCTACCAGAAAGCCCAATACAGGTTTGTTAACCGTCTATTTTTCTGAGGAATATGATTTACAAAATTCCTTTGTAATAGGTGATCGATTGACCGATGTTGAGTTGGCAAAAAATCTAGGAAGCAAAGCTATTTATATCAATGATGAAACATATTTAGGTTCTGATGAGATCACCATAAAAAGAACAGAATTAGATCAATATATCGCTTTAGAAAGCAATGATTGGAATGCTATTTATGAGTTTTTAAAATTAGAAGAACGTTCAGCATCTATTGAACGAAATACGAATGAAACTCAGATTAAAATTGATTTAAATTTAGATGGAACGGGGAAAAGCACGATAGATACTGGTATTGCCTTTTTTGATCATATGCTAGATCAAATAGCACGTCATGGTCAAATGGATCTAAATATACAAGTGACAGGTGATTTAGAAGTAGATGAACACCACACCATTGAAGATACAGCGATTGCTTTAGGAGAAGTATTTAACAAAGCTCTTGGTAATAAATTGGGTATTGAACGTTACGGATTTTGTTTACCTATGGATGATTGCTTAGCACAAGTAGCTATTGATTTTGGAGGAAGAAACTGGTTAGTTTGGGAGGCTGAATTTAAAAGAGAAATGATAGGAAAAATGCCAACAGAAATGTTTTTCCACTTTTTTAAATCGTTTACCGATGGCGCTAAGTGTAATTTAAATATCAAAGCTGAAGGAACAAACGAACATCACAAAATAGAAGCCATTTTTAAAGCTTTTGCTAAAGCCATAAAAGTAGCGGTAAAAAGAGATGTTGACAAGATGATTTTACCATCAACAAAAGGAGTTCTATAAAATGATAGCCATTATAAAATACAATGCAGGTAATATCCGATCGGTACAAAATGCGGTAAATCGTTTAGGGTATGAAAGTATTATTACTGATAATCCAACTAAAATTAAGGCAGCTAGTAAAGTAATATTTCCTGGAGTAGGAGAAGCAAGTTCTGCTATGGAATATTTGAAAGAGCGAAAATTAGATGAACTAATTGTTTCTTTAAAACAGCCTGTTCTAGGAATTTGTTTGGGCTTACAGTTGATGTGTACATCTTCTGAAGAAGGAAACACTACCTGTTTAGGAATTTTTGATACACAAACAAAGCAATTTCCTCCAAAAGATAAAGTACCGCACATGGGGTGGAATAATTTTTCAGAACTAAAATCTTCGGAAATACTTAAAGATGTAAAACTAGAAGATGATGTGTATTACGTCCATGGTTATTACGCAGAACCTTGCGAAAATACGTTGGCTATTTGTAACTATATCGTTTCTTTTAGTTCTATTATACAGAAAGATAATTTTTACGCTATGCAATTTCACCCAGAGAAATCAGCAGATGTAGGAGAACAATTATTAAAAAACTTTTTAAACCTCTAAACAGGTTAACTTTTAAACTTTACAACTTTCAGCTTTCTAACTAATAAAAGATGAGAATTATACCAGCAATAGATATTATAGAAGGAAAATGTGTTCGGTTGACCAAAGGAGATTATGCAACACAAAAAATATACAATGAAAACCCATTAGAAGTAGCAAAAGAATTTGAGGCTAACGGAATACAATACTTACATTTAGTTGATTTAGATGGCGCAAAATCCAATCGTATTATAAATCACAAAGTATTAGAACAAATAGCTACTAAAACCAATCTAAAAATCGATTTTGGAGGTGGTTTAAAATCAAAATACGATGCACGTATTGCTTTCGAAAGTGGAGCTAATCAAATAACAGGAGGGAGTATCGCTGTTAAGAATCCTGAAATTTTCATGGAGTGGATTACCCAATACGGACGTAATAAAATAATCCTTGGTGCCGATTGTAAAGATAGAAAGATAGCTACTCACGGTTGGTTAGAGACTACAGAACTCAATGTTGTTGACTTCATCAAACAATATGAGTTAAAATCGGTAACAAACTGTATATGCACTGACGTAGCCAAAGATGGAATGTTGCAAGGAGCTTCTGTAGATTTATACTTAGACATCTTAAGTAAAACTGCTATCAACTTAATTGCAAGTGGAGGCGTTTCTAGCACTAGTGATTTACTTCGATTAAAAGAAATAGGCTGCGAAGGTACTATTGTAGGAAAAGCTATTTACGAAGGAAATATCAGTTTAAAAGAGTTACAAGAATTTGTTAACTAAAAATCAAATAATCCAAAAATCTAACAGTCTGAAAGATGTTAAAGAAAAGAATCATACCTTGTTTAGATATTAAAAATGGAAGAACAGTAAAAGGGGTCAACTTTGTGGATATAAAAGATGCAGGAGATCCCGTTGAGTTAGCCAAACAGTATGTAAAAGAAGGAGCTGATGAATTAGTTTTTCTAGACATTACGGCTACGTTAGAAAATAGAAAAACTTTAGTAGAATTAGTAAAAACGATAGCACAAGAAATTAATATTCCATTTACTGTTGGTGGAGGCATTAGTACTGTGGAAGATGCAGTGGCGTTAATACAAGCTGGGGCTGACAAAGTAAGCATCAATTCTTCCGCAGTAAAAAATCCGCAACTAATTACTGATTTAAAAAATCGATTCGGAAGTCAATTTGTGGTAGTTGCGATTGATACGAAAAATGTAAAAGGAGAATGGAAAGTGTTTACAAAAGGAGGCACTTTTGAAACCGAATTAGAAACTGTGAGTTGGGCAAAAGAGGTAGAAGAATTAGGAGCTGGTGAAATTCTATTAACCTCTATGAATAGTGATGGTACAAAAAACGGATTTGATATTGAGGTAACCAATGCAGTAAGCAAAGCTGTAAATATTCCTGTGATTGCTTCTGGTGGTGCTGGAAAAGTAGAACACTTTACTGAAGTATTTACTAAAACTCAAGCTAGTGCAGGATTAGCTGCTAGTATTTTTCACTTTGGTGAAATCCCTATACCTGTACTAAAAAACAAATTAAAAACCCAAAACATACCCATACGATGAACATAGATTTTATAAAAGGAAACGGATTAGTTCCAGTCGTAATTCAAAATAATATTACTTTACGAGTGTTAATGTTAGGTTATATGAATGAAGAAGCATTAGCTAAAACACAAAAAGAAGGTAAAGTTACTTTCTATAGCCGAACTAAAAATAGGTTGTGGACAAAAGGGGAAGAATCAGGGAATTTTTTATGGGTAAAAGACATTCAAGTTGATTGTGATAATGATACGCTATTGATTAAAGCCACTCCTGGGGGGCCAACCTGCCATAAAGGAACTACATCTTGTTTTGATGAGGAGACTTCTAAAGGTTTTTTGTACTCATTAGAAAGCATTATTGCTGATAGAATTGACAATGATGTAGAAACTTCTTACACGAATAAACTTTTTAAAAGAGGCATTAATAAAGTAGCTCAAAAAGTAGGAGAGGAGGCTGTAGAAGTAGTTATTGAAGCAAAAGACAATAATGATGAGTTATTTAAAAACGAAGCAGCCGACTTATTATATCACTATTTAATTTTACTAAAAGCCAAAGGTTTTTCAATTACTGATATTGAAGAAGTTTTACAAAGTAGAGTAAAATAAAGATAGTATTTTTGCAACATGAAAGAAGCCTTACATCAACTGTTTACTGAATTTCAAAATAGTATTCAAAAAAATGATTTTGTAAAACTAACAGTAAGTAAACCTATTCGTAAAAGTGACGAATTGTCAAATGTGTATGTTCGACAAATTGAATTAAAAGGAGAAACACATTTTCAGTTTTTATATAGATATACTACAAATGACCAAGTTAAAAACTATGATTTTGAAGAAAGTGTAGAAGAATTAACAAATTTACTTTCTGAAAAATTTAGAGCTGCAACTTTATTTACACTATCGAACGATTTGTTGGTCTTTATATCAAAAAAGAAAAAGGTGAGCTTTAAAACTACAAAACCAAGTTTTAAAAATAAATTACCTGAAACACACGATAAACCTAAAGAAAAGAGAGCAGAAAATAGTGCGTATTTGTATCACTTAGGTGTAACAGATAAAGAAGGAAGGGTAATTCCTAAAATGGCGGATAAATACCGTCAAATTAACAAGTATTTAGAAATTATCGAAGCGCAAATACAATCGGTTAAGTTACCTAATCATATCAATATTGTTGATATGGGTTCAGGAAAAGGCTATTTAACTTTTGCTTTGTATGATTATTTGGTGAATCAGAAAGGGTATACAGCAAGCGTTACAGGTATTGAGCTACGAGAAAGTTTGGTGAATTACTGTAACGATATTGCCAAAAAGTGTGATTTTAAAGGCTTATTGTTTGTAGCACAACCAATTCAGGAGTACGATAACAATAAAATAGACATTTTAATAGCTTTACATGCTTGTGATACAGCTACAGATGATGCTATTTACAAAGGTTTGGTTTCTAAAGCTGAATTGATTATTTGTGCTCCGTGTTGTCATAAACAAATTCGTCAACAGGTAAAAGGAAAAGAACAGGAGAGTCCCTTATTAAAATATGGAATCTTTAAAGAACGTCAGTTTGAAATGGTTACCGATACTATTAGAGCGTTGATTTTAGAAAAAAATAACTATAGCACTAAGGTTTTTGAATTTATAAGCAACGAACATACACGTAAAAATATAATGTTGATAGGTGCTAAGTCATCTAAAAAAGTAGATAAAAAACGTATTGAAGCTAAAATTTTAGATTTAAAAGAAGCTTATCAAATAGAGCAACACTATTTAGAGGGATTACTATAATGTTTTTATAATGTGTACATCTGTTAGAAATGTATTTAAAGATCTTCAGTTAGAAAATGAGGAATTAAAAGTAGTTGAGAGTATTTTTTCGGAAGTAACCTATAAAAAAGGGGATACCATTTTACATACTAACGAAAAAGTATACTATCAATATTATGTGGTAAAAGGGTGTTTACGAACATTT
Organism: Tenacibaculum sp. A30; assembly: GCF_051200845.1. NCBI lineage: Bacteria > Pseudomonadati > Bacteroidota > Flavobacteriia > Flavobacteriales > Flavobacteriaceae > Tenacibaculum > Tenacibaculum sp. A30. Next base: position 373,648 of record NZ_CP195160.1, on the reverse strand, counting down.
TTTATGGATGCTAAAGGAAAAGAGCACACGATACAATTTGCTATTAATGATTGGTGGATTAGTGATTATATAGGTTATTTTTCCGAATCAGAATCTGTACTTTCTATTGAGTGTATTACAGATGCTACTGTGTTAAAAGTAGCCAAGAGTGATTTGGATAGTATCTATGAAAAAGTACCCAAAATAGAACATTTTTTTAGAAAAAAGTTAGAACGTTCAACGGTACGATTTCAGAAGAGAATTCTAAATAACTTAGTATTATCAGCTAAAGAAAGGTATCATTTATTTTTACAAACCTACCCAAATATAGAGCAGCAAATTAAAAATTATCATTTAGCATCTTACTTAGGAATAACAACCGAAAGTTTAAGTAGAATACGAAAAGAAACTTTATAAAAGCCTTTATTACCATACATCAATTTTTTTTCACCTTTCATATACTAATTTTGAGGTAACTTAAAAATAGAAATAATATGAAAAAAGTAGTATTTGTGCTTACTAGTCATGAAGAATTAGGAAATACAGGAGAAAAAACAGGATTTTGGATTGAAGAATTTGCTGCACCTTATTATTTATTAAAAGATAAAGGAGTAGAAGTAACTTTAGCATCTCCAAAAGGAGGACAACCACCAATTGATCCAAAAAGTAACGAACCAGATTTTCAAACACCAGCTACACATCGTTTTAATAAAGATGAAGAACTTCAAGCTGTATTGGCAAACACAATGAAATTGAGTGAAGTTAAAGAGGGTGATTATGATGCAATTTTTTACCCTGGAGGACATGGACCTTTATGGGATTTAGCTGAAAATAAAGATTCTGTAGCTTTAATAGAAGCTTTTTATGCTAATAGTAAGCCAGTAGGGGCTGTTTGCCATGCACCTATAGTATTAAAAGATGCTAAAGTAAATGGAGTTCCTTTAGTTAAAGGTAAAAAAGTAACTGGTTTCTCTAATACAGAAGAAGATGCAGTGCAATTAACTTCAATAGTACCATTTTTAGTGGAAGATGAACTAAAAAATAATGGAGGAATTTATAGTAAAGCAGGAGATTGGCAAGAATATGTAATTGAAGATGGTCATTTAATTACAGGACAAAATCCAGCATCATCAGAACTAGTAGCTGAAAAGTTATTAGCAAAATTATAATTATGTAAGAATAAATATTTAATCAAAATCGTTTAAAAATATTTTTAAACGATTTTGATTTTTTAGGAACAAGCAAAAAGGTTTTATTGTACTTTTAGCTCGTTAGAATACCAAAAAATGAAAGAATCTAAACTACTAATTATAACTGCATTTATTGCTATTTATGTTATTTGGGGATCAACTTATTTACTGAACAAAATAGTTGTTACAGAAGTTTCTCCACTGTTATTAGCAGCCATTCGTTTTTCTATATCGGGAGCGCTAATAATGCTAATAGCTAAACTTTTAAAAAGAGAAATAAAAGTGACTAAAAAACAACTTTTAAATTCTGCGATAGCTGGTTTTCTTTTTTTAGTATATGGAAACGGAATGTTTGTTTGGGCACTGAAGTTTGTAGATAGTGGTTTTGGGGCATTATTAGCAGCTACACAGCCTTTATTTGTATTGTTACTTTTACGTTTGATTGATGGAAAGAAAATGCAAAGACAATCTATTATTGGAGTTGTTTTAGGAATCATAGGAATGTACTTATTAGTGAGTCAAAATGAAATAACAACTTCAAAAGATATGTTAATAGGAATTTTTATGATTTTTTCATGTGTATTAAGTTGGAGTTATGGTAGTGTATTTGTGGCTAAAGCAAAACTTCCTAAGAACTTTTTTGTGAGTACAGGGTATCAAATGCTCTTTGCAGGAGCTTTTCTCTTTATAGGTTCTTTTTTACTAAAAGAAACTTGGTCTTCCCCTTTAGATTGGTCTTTTAAAGCACAAGGAGCTATGTTTTTATTAATTGTTTTTGGAAGTATTGTAGCCTTTACATCTTTCAATTATTTATTGAAAATTGTTCCTACTGAAAAAGTGTCAACATCAGCGTATGTAAACCCTGTTGTAGCCTTGTTTTTAGGATGGTATTTTTTAGATGAAACTTTAACAACGCAATCAATTATTGCATCAGTAGTATTGTTGTCTGGAGTTTATTTTATTACTTCAAGAAAGCGAATTTCAAAATTGAAAGTTACCACCAAACCACAAAAAATTTAAGGAATTCTCCATTGGTTTTTTTCAACCAACAAAGAGGTGCATTTTCTTCATTTAAAAACTGTTGAAGTTTATTTTGATACGATTCAAAGTTTAACCAATCAACGTTAGGGTGTGGATTAACCAACCAGTTGTGTTTGTTAGGGATGTAAAACTTGTAATCAGAAAATTGAACTAATTCCTTTGGGTAAATATAAAATCCGTAGATACATTCCTTATTTACCAAAGAAAATTCTTTGTTTATATCTTGAAGAGGTACAAATAATTGTGCTTTAAAATATACTTGTTGCGTAATTTCAGTTCGGTCTAAACCCAATTCATCTAAATACTTTTTAGATTGCTTAGAGTAGAGTAGCGGTAATTGTTTTTCTTTTAATTTACTTAGTTTTTGAACGAAAGAATCTCGCCTGTTAGGACCAATCCAATGCTCAATCTCAGAATCTCCAACAGTAGCATCATACAAATAGAACTTGTAAACTATTTCTAAATGAATAGGTTTTTCGTTTTGTTTTAGAATACAATCCAATTCACCCAAGGTTATTTTTTCTTGCTGAATTTGAATGTTTTCTGTGAGAATGGTTATTGAGGAATCTTGCTGTAAATCAAAAGAAACAAAACGTTCTACTAACTTACCTAAGCGTAATTTCTGTGTAATTTCTTCGGAAAAAGAAGAGGTTATAACTTTTGAAACACAAAATTGTTCTAAATCAAAAACACCTTTTCCATGCCATAGAAAAGGTGTTTGTAAAAATCCTTCGTATTGTAATTGTAAGTCTTTTTGTTTTTGGTACATAAAGAATTACTCTTTAATTCCTAGTTTGTCTAATACCAATTTTGTGATATCAAAACGCTCATCAAGATATCCAAATTCATTTCCTGTAGTTGTTAAAATTTGGGTATAACCATTTTCTTTAGCTACTTCAGCAATTACTTCACTTACTTTTTTATATAACGGACGTAAACTTTGTTCTCTTTGAATTTGCATCATTGCTGTTCCGTTTTGACGAAATTTAGCCATTTCTTGTTCAAGCACCTGTATTTCTTGAAAACGTGTTTTTTTATCATCATCCGTCATTATTTTTTCTTCCGCTTTAAAAGAATCTACCTTTGTTTTATACTCTGTAGCTTTAATTTGAAAACTAGAATCTAATTGTTTACCATAGTTTTCTACGCGTTGTAAAACACCTTTCATTTGCGGCATTTTACTAATAATTAATTCACTGTCTACTGTACCTACTTTCGTTTGTGCATTTGTAAATCCGATAAAAAATAAAGCGAGTATAAATGTGATTTTTAATTTCATAAATTTCTGTGTTTTGTGACAAATATAAAAAAGTGGTTAATGTACGAACCTTAAAATTCGTTAAATTTTACTTTTTACTCTCAATGTTTGCGATAATGTTATTTACATCTTCTTGAAAATCGAACCAAATAATTTCAAGGTCTTTACGGAACCAAGTTCCTTGGCGTTTGGCAAATCTTCGAGAGTTTTTCTTGATTTCTTTAATTGCAAATTCTTTAGTAAAGTTACCTTCGAAATATTCGAATAACTCTCGGTATCCCACTGTTTGTAATGCATTTAACTCTTTATGTTGGTGCAATTTTTGGGCTTCTTCAATCAAACCGTTTTCAATCATAATATCTACTCGACGATTTATACGGTCATACATGATTTCTCTATCTGCTTTTAAACCAATTTTTATAGTTTGAAAGTTGCGTGGAGCTTTTGGCTTGTTTTTAAAAGAACTGTATGTTTTTCCTGTTCCGAGACAAATTTCTAAAGCACGAATTAATCGATGCGGGTTGTCAATAGCAATTGTATTGTAGGTTTCAATATCTAATTCTTTTAATTGCTGTTGAAGATGTTCAATTCCTTTGTTTTCAAGCTCTGCAGTTAAATCAATTCTAATTTGAGGATCTACATCTGGAAACTCATCAAAACCTTTTAAAACCGCATCAACATACAATCCACTACCACCTACCATGATTTGAATAGGATTCTTAGCAAATAGTTCATCAAGCTTAGCTAAAGCGTCTTTTTCAAACTGACCGACTGAATAATCTTCAAAAATGCTACGATTTTGAATAAAATGGTGTGGGGCAGCAGCAAGTTCATCAGCATCTGGAACTGCTGTTCCTATAGTCATTTCTTTATAAAACTGACGAGAATCGCACGAAACAATATCACAGTTAAAGTGTTGAGCTAGTTTAATACTTAGTGCTGTTTTTCCTATAGCCGTAGCTCCTACAATGGTAATTAAGGTGTTTGTTTGTGGCATTTAGTTCAGTTTTGTTCCGCAATGATAACAAAATTCGGCATCATCTTTATGACCTTCGTATGAGCAATTCGGACAAGATTGTGTGTTTAAATCTACTTTCTTTTTTGTCATTTCAGAACTTACAATTCCTGTTGGAATGGCAATAATAGCATAACCTATAATAACTGTTATACTAGCTATAAATTGCCCTAAAGCTGTTTGTGGAGCAATGTCACCATATCCAACTGTGGTAAGAGTTACGATAGACCAATAAATACTTCTAGGAATGCTGGTAAAACCATTTTCTGCTCCTTCAATAAAATACATGATAGAACCTAAAATGATACAAATAATGAGTACAAAATAAAGAAATACTCCAATTTTTGCTTTACTGGCATTTAATGCTTTAATAAGTTGATTAGACTCACCTATATATCTTGATACTTTAAGGATTCTAAAAACCCTTAATAAGCGTAAAGCTCTTAAAGCTATTAAACTACTATGAGAACCTACAAAGAAGAAGGTTAAATACATAGGAATTGTAGATAAGAAATCTATTATACCATAAAAGCTAAAAATATATTTAGTAGGTTTATTAATAGATATGATTCTTAGGATGTATTCTATTGAAAAAAGAATTGTAATAATCCACTCAGATACATATAAAAAAGTATGATGTTTTTTATCAAAACTATCTACACTTTCTAGCATTACTAATATAATGCTTGCTAAAATAGCAAACAATAAAACGATATCAAATAACCTTCCAGCAGGTGTGTCTGCTTCATAAATTATTTCATGTAATTTATCTCTCCAATTAAGTGATTTTTCTTCCAAAACAGTAAATTATTGAGTGGTTTACAACAATATTACAAATTATTTTCAACTTGTAATCGCACAATTTTAGACACTTTGTTTTTTAACAAGTAGTTCTTAATTATTGTTTTTGCTAGTTCTTTATTTTCAATAGGAGTTAGCATTGATTTTAAGATAGATAACTGATTTTCTTGAAAAGCTAAGTTTGTATATGTATAACCTATAACCTCGTTGTTTTCTATTAAAATTACAGCATGTTCTTCAGGAATACGACCTTTATCGATAATCATCATATGATCATGATTAAAGTTTCTATCCGCAATTTTTTTTCTTCTGATAATATTGTATTTAGGTCTTAGTTTTTCTAGCTCTAAATGATATTTAAGACGTGTAAAAAGTAAATTGCCAGTTTCGTTAAAAGTAACTTCCGAAGCTCTTTTTACTATTTTTAATCCTTTTCTCGTTTCAGTCAAAAAAAGTTTATTTACTTCGTGTTTCATGTTGTTTCCTCTACCGATGTAAATAATACTTCCTTCTTTATTGTGTATATAAAACACTCCTTGTTTTTCAGGAAGACTGTCTAATATTTTTTGAATTCGAAATTTCTCATGTCGATTATCAAAATACTTGATAGATTGTTGGATAATCTCTTTTTCGGTGTCTTTTTCTAATAATAACTTGAATAACTGTACTGTTGCCAATGCATCTCCTGTTGCTCTATGACGATCAGACATTGGTATTCCTATAAACCTACACAACTTACCTAAACTGTGCGATGGAGCTTCAGCAATTAATTTTTTACTAAGAGTTACAGTACATAAGGTATTACGCTTATAATCATAACCTAAACGGTTGAACTCTGTGCGTAAAATTCGATAATCGAAGTTAGCATTATGAGCAACCACAAAACAATCTTCAGTAATTTCAACGATTCGTTTAGCTATTTCATAAAACTTAGGTGCATTACGGAGCATTTTGTTGTTAATTCCTGTTAGTTTAACAACAAATTCTTGGATATCTCTTTCCGGATTCACTAAACTAATAAATTGATCTACGATCTGATGTCCATCAAATTTATAAATAGCAATTTCAGTAATTCCTTCTTCGTTATACTTTCCTCCAGTAGTTTCTATGTCTAAAATAGCGTACAATTCTCTCTTTTTTTTAGCAGATTTATGTAAATCTAAGCAATATAATTTCTAACTCCAAAAATTGAGCTTCCTATTCGTACCATATTGCTTCCGTTTTCAATGGCTAATTCATAATCTCCACTCATTCCCATAGATAGAGTAGTTAAATTCAGATATTTTTCCTGATTTTTATTGAAAAAGCTCGCTAATGATGAAAACTCCTCTTGTAATTGCTCTTGATTCTCAGTAAACGTTGCCATTCCCATCAATCCAACAATTTTGATGTTCTTTAATTCTTTTAATTCATCGGAAGCTAAAATTTTTTCTATTTCGTTAAAAGGTAAACCAAACTTAGTGTCTTCTTTAGCTATACGAGCTTGTAATAAACAATTAATAACCCTATCGTTTTTCTTCGCTTGTTTATCAATTTCTTGTAAGGTTTTAAAGCTATCTACACCGTGAATTAAATGCACAAAATGTGCCATGTATTTAACTTTATTACGTTGTAGGTGCCCAATCATGTGCCATTGAATATCTTTAGGAAGTTCATCATACTTGGCAACCATTTCTTGGATCTTGTTTTCTCCAAATACACGTTGACCTGCATCGTAAGCTTCCTGCAAATCGGAAACAGGTTTCGTTTTTGAAACTGCCACTAGCGTTACATGTTCTGGTAAACTTGATTTTATTTTTTGAAGATTTTCTTTAATTCCTGTCATGATAATAACTATATGTACTGATATGGTACTAAAATTCGTAAATAGTTAAAGCACTTCTTAATTTAGGCTCTATATAGGTGGTTTTAGGAGGCATCATTAAACCAGCGTCTACGATTGTTTTTAATTCTGATATGTTGGTAGGCAGCATTCCAAAGGAAACTTTAAATTCCCCACTATCTACCTTGGTTTTAAGTTCTAATCCGTCTGATTTATTTTGTGAATACACAATTTTAGAAGCGTTTCTAATGTCGTCTATTCCTAAAATAGGTTGTAATACGGTGGTATATAAAATATAAGCATCTAGCTCGCTTAAACAATCAGTGAATTTGTAAAGTGATTTACGTAAATACAAGGCATAAAACTCACCGTTTAAATACATACTAAAGTGATGCTTTTCTTTTGGTTTGTAGAGCTCTTGCCCACGATTTTCTATTCTGAAATGTGTGTCTAATTCAATCAGTAATTCTTCAGGAGTTAATCCGTTTAAATCTTTAATAAATCGATTGAACTCATAAATTTTCAACTGACTTTCAGGTAATAAATAACTCATAAAATAGTTGTAATCTTCTTTACCTGTGTGCTCTGGATTGTTTTCTGCTAAATTTTGAGCCAATAAACAAGAAGAGGTAGAACGATGATGGCCGTCAGCAATATATAAAGTGTTAACTTGTTGAAATGCCTCAGAAATTTTAGCTACATCGTTGCTGTCATTCACCACCCATAAAAAGTGTAAATCTCTATCAGAAGTAGAAAACTCGTATTCTGGTCGCTGCTCCTGATATTTTTGTATAATTGAATTTATTACATCATTATCAGGGTAGGTTAGTAGCACTGGTTCAGCATTAAAGCCTGTGTTTTTTAAGTAATTTTCAAACAATAACTCACGTTCTCTTAAGGTATCTTCATGTTTTTTTATCACATTATTATGATAATCTTCAACAGAAGTTGCTGCTATAATTCCGCAGAAATTATCTGAAGGAGTTATTTTTTGATATACATAAAAAGCGGAAGTTTCATCTTGTTTAAAAACCTCATTTTCTTTAAATTCTAAATAACGGTTGTGTACCAATTTAAAACGTTGTTCACCCGTTACATCTTGTTTATGGTATTTATATCCAGGGTTAATTACATGTAAAAATGTATACGGATTAAAGTCTAGCTTTGCTCCAATCTCTGCAGGAGTATAAATTTCATATGATTTAGAGGATACTAACGCCACTTTATCACGTGTAGCTCTTACTGCTTTAAATGGTTTTACAATCGCCATGAATTATTCGCTTAATAGTTTTATAATTTTATTAGCTAATTCAACTCCAATTCTTTCTTGTGCTTCAATAGTAGATGCTCCAATATGTGGTGTCATAGAGATTTCTGGATTCATCAATAATTGAATTTCAGGTGTTGGCTGATTCTCAAAAACATCTAATCCAGCATATTTAACTTTACCACTTTCAATAGCATTTACTAAATCAACTTCATTTAAAACACTACCTCTTGAAGTGTTGATAATTCCAACTCCGTCTTTCATTTGATCAAACTGAGTAGCAGCTATAACGTACTCTTCTTGTGCTGGTAAATGCAAGGTTACAAAATCTGATTTAGATAAAACCTCTTTTAACGATTGAGTTTCTACAGAAAAATTAACTACTTGTCCATCGAAAAAAGGAATTGTAATAGTAGCATTTTCTACTTCAGTGTCCGTAGCAATTATTTTCATTCCTAATCCTAATGCCATTTTAGCTACCTCTTGTCCGATATGACCAAAACCTATAATACCTAAAGTTTTACCTCTTAATTCAATTCCTTGAGAAAACTGTCTTTTTAAAGAGTTGAAGCTCATATCACCTTCTAAAGGCATTTCTCGATTCGATTGATGTAAAAAGCGTACCATACCAAATAAATGTGCGAAAACTAATTCAGCAACTGAAGGAGCAGAGGCTTCTTGAGTATTTACAACATGTACACCATTATCGATGGCGTATTCAACATCAATATTATCCATACCAACACCTGCACGACCAATTAATTTAATACTTGGGCAAGCTTCTATCAATTCTTGACGTATTTGCGTAGCACTTCTTACTATGATAGCATCAATACTGTGTTCGTTTATATAGTTTTCAAGTTGTTCTTGAGCAACTTTGGTATTTAATACTTCAAATCCAGCTTTTTCCAAAGCCTCAATTCCGCTAACGGAAATTCCATCGTTCGCTAATATCTTCATCTTTGTATTTTATAAAATATGTCATTATGATGAACAAAATGACATTATATCTAACTTATTCTTTCTAATTCCTGCATTACATCTACCAATGCTTGAACGCTGTACAAAGGTAATGCGTTGTACATACTTGCGCGATATCCACCAACACTTCTATGACCGTGTAATCCATTAATATTGGCTTCTTGCCACATAGTATCAAACTTAGCTTGTAAGTTTTCATCGGTTAAAGTGAATGTCGCATTCATGTGGCTGCGATCTTCTATAGCTGCAACTCCTTTAAATAAAAGGTTTCTATCTATCTCATTATATAGTAAAGCTGATTTCTTCTCGTTTACTTTTTCAATAAATTCAATTCCCCCTAAATCTTTTAACCAATCCAATGTTAACATAGATGTATATACTGGAAATACAGGAGGTGTATTAAACATGCTATCTTTATCAATAAACACTTGATAGTTTAACATAGAAGGTATTTGACGTTCTACTTTTCCTAAAATATCTTCTTTTACAACCACTAACGTTGTACCTGCTGGTCCCATATTTTTTTGAGCTCCGGCATAAATCAAATCAAATTTTGAAAAATCTAACTGACGAGAAAAAATATCAGAACTCATATCGCATACCATTGGAATTGAAGTTTCAGGAAAACTCTTCATTTGTGTTCCGAAAATCGTATTGTTACTGGTACAGTGAAAATAGTCTACATCGGTAGGGATTTCATATCCTTTTGGAATGTAGCTGAAGTTTTTATCTTTTGAAGAAGCAACTTCCACCAATTCACCAAATAATTTAGCTTCTTTAATCGCATTACTACTCCAAGTTCCAGTATTTAAATACGCAGCTTTTTTATTCAATAAATTGTAGGCAACCATTAAAAATTGCATACTTGCACCACCTTGTAAAAATAATGCTTTGTAGCCTTTATTTTCTAGTCCTAATAACTCTAAGGCTAAACTTCTTGCTTTCTCAATCACCTCCACAAAAGGTTTACTTCTATGAGAAATTTCAATTAAAGAAAGGTTGTCATTATTAAAATTAATAACTGCTTCAGAAGCTTTTTGAAGCACTTCCTCAGGTAAAATACAAGGACCCGCGCTAAAGTTGTGTTTTTTCATTTGTGTTGTTGTGTTTTGTTACACAAAGGTGCAAATTTATATAGAGAGGTTGTTATAAATTTTCGATAAAAACTCTAATGTGTTTACCCCATCAGCATAGTCCCATAACTTTGGGTGTTGTGTTTGTCCGAATTCAATTTCATTTTCAATAAAATTGTTAGCCACCACACATTGAATTTGCTCCCTATCTTCCCAAAGTTTTATCTTCAAATCATCAGAATTGTCGTAGTATTCATAGAAAACAGAAGCGATAGGAGAGGCGTAACTCTCATCTTCTTTAATCATTAAAAAACCATTCTCTAAAATATCAAACTCACTCATTAAATACACCGCTTTGTTATAATCGTAATTATTAGCGTACTTAACATTATTGATGATTTCGCGTTGTTGATACATTCCATTGAAAAAAGCGTCGAAATTATAGTCTTTCGGAATGAATACTTTTGAAACTGAACGACAGCCTAACCCGAAGTAACGAAAAACATCTTCACTTAAATTTTGCATTTGTTCTTCCGATTCATTTCCTGTTAATACAGCTACAGAATTTCTGTTTTTTCGGATGATACTCGGTTTCCCTTTAAAATAATATTCAAAATAACGAGCTGTATTGTTACTTCCTGTAGCAATTACAGCATCAAAACCAGTCAATTTTTCTTCAGTAAATGAAATTTTTCCTTTTAATTCAGGTTCAACATATTCCAAATACTTAGCTAAAAAAGGAAGTAAATGTTTATCATTAGACGATTGCTTCACTAAAACTGAATGCCCAGATATTAATACTGATAAAAAATCATGAAATCCTACTAAAGGAATATTTCCAGCCATAATAATAGCAATTAACTTAGCGTCGTTTTTTCCTAAATCTTCTTTAGAAACCCATTCAGTTAAATTATCAATGGTCAAGGCTTTTGCCCAGTTTTCTACTGAAAACAACAGGTTTTCTTTGGTAAACCATGTGTTATTTTCTCCAGCTATTTTAAGTTGATGTTTAAATCCATCAAAAAATAACTCATTATGTTCTATATTTTCTTTTTTCTCAACTTTTTCTTGAGAAAACTGACTTAAAAATTCTCCTAGTTTATGAAAAGCGTTAATTCTACTTTTTATACTATCCATTTATTTGGTTCTAAATTAAATTGGAACTATTTTTGCAAATGCAAAGTTACAAAACTGAAAGAGATTAATTATGGCAATTATAATAACAGATGAATGTATAAATTGTGGGGCTTGTGAACCTGAATGTCCAAACACAGCTATTTACGAAGGAGCAGATGATTGGAAATATGCAGACGGTACTGATTTAACAGGAAATATCGTTTTACCAAACGGTAAATCTGCCAATGCCGATGAAGATCAAGAACCAATTTCTGATGAAATTTATTACATTGTTGCTGACAAGTGTACTGAGTGTAAAGGTTTTCATGAAGAGCCACAATGTGCGGCAGTTTGCCCTGTAGATTGTTGTGTTCCTGATGAAGATAATGTTGAAACAGAGGAGGAGCTATTAGCGAAACAACGTTTTATGCATAACGATTAGTAAGTAGACCTTAAGAAATATTAGAACCTCGATAGATTTCGAGGTTTTTTTATGAATAATAATTTATATTTGCACTCGCAAAATTTCAATAAAAACATAGAATGAAAGCTGGAATTGTAGGATTACCTAACGTAGGGAAATCAACCTTATTTAACTGTTTATCAAACGCGAAGGCACAGAGTGCTAACTTTCCGTTTTGTACCATTGAACCAAACTTAGGAGTGGTAAATGTACCAGATACTCGTTTAGAAAAATTAGAAGAATTAGTTAATCCTGAAAGAGTATTACCTGCAACTGTAGAGATTGTAGATATTGCAGGATTGGTAAAAGGAGCAAGTAAAGGAGAAGGTTTAGGTAATCAATTCTTAGCAAACATTCGTGAAACGGATGCTATTTTACATGTATTACGTTGTTTTGACAATGATAATATTGTGCACGTTGATGGATCTGTAGATCCTATCCGTGATAAGGAAACTATTGATATTGAACTTCAATTAAAAGATTTAGAAACAGTTCAAAAGCGTTTAGAACGTGTAAAAAGAACTGCTAAAACTGGTAATAAAGAAGCGCAAGTAGAATTAGAAATTTTATTGAAAGTTGAAGCTACTTTATTAGAAGGAAAGTCTATACGTTCTATTGAATTTACTGAAAAAGAAGAAGAGTTTGTACACCCATTACAGTTCATTACTGCAAAACCAGTATTATATGTATGTAATGTTGATGAAGGATCAGCAGTTTCTGGAAATGCTTATGTTGATAAGGTAAAAGATAATGTAGCTCACGAGAATGCAGAAGTTATTGTGTTAGCAGTAGGTACAGAAGCTGATATTACAGAATTAGAAGACTACGAAGAGCGTCAAATGTTCTTAGCTGATATCGGATTAGAAGAAGCAGGTGTTTCTCGTTTAATTCGTTCGGCATATAAATTATTAAACTTACAAACTTATTTTACTGCAGGTGTTAAAGAAGTAAGAGCTTGGACAATTCCTGTTGGAGCAACTGCACCACAAGCTGCAGGAGTAATTCACACCGATTTTGAAAAAGGATTTATCCGTGCTGAAACTATCAGTTATGACGATTATGTTGCGTTTGGTAGCGAAGCTAAAGTAAAAGAAGCTGGTAAAATGAGAGTAGAAGGAAAGGAATACGTTGTTAAAGATGGTGATGTAATGCATTTCAGATTTAACGTGTAATCTACACCTAATATAAAACACAAACTCCACTAGATGATAGTGGAGTTTTTTTGTACCTTAGAATTTCAAATTCGCTTAAAATGCAAATAGATAAACAAACATTTCAATTTTTAAAAGACTTAAAAGAAAATAACAATCGTGATTGGTTTACTGAGCATAAAAAAGAATTCACCAAAGCTCAAAACAATGCAAAAGAGGTGTACAAAACCATTCAAGAAAAGCTGAATAAACACGATGAAGTTGATAAGCACAAGTTGTTTAGAATTTATAGAGATGTTCGTTTTTCAAAAGATAAAACTCCTTATAAAACACATTTTGGAGGTTCTTTTCATAGAAAAAAGCCTGAACTAAGAGGAGGCTATTATTTGCATATTTGTCCAGGAGATAGTTTTTTAGCAGGTGGATTTTGGGAACCAAACAAAGAAGATTTACTTCGTATTCGTAAAGAATTTGAAATGGATGCTTCTGAAATTAGAGAAATTTTACAAGAGAAAAATTATGCACAATATTTTGGAGGTAAGCTTGAAGGGGATGAACTAAAAACAGCTCCAAAAGGATTTGACAAAGAACACCCAGATATCGATTTGATTCGCAAAAAAGGGTATATCGCTATTCAACATTTTTCAGATGAAGAAGTTCTTGCTCCAGAATTTTTAACAAGAGTAGATCATGCTTTTAAAGCTCTTCGTCCTTTCTTTGATTATATGAGTGATGTTTTAACCACGAACTTAAACGGAGAAAGTCTTTTAGATTAATTTAAGTTCAATCGAACTTCTCTTTTTAAATAAATATAAGTAACCAAAGTTGATGAAATATCAGCGATAGGAAACGACATCCACACACCATTTACCCCATAAAACTTGGGTAGTATATATACCAAAGGAATTAAAAAGATTCCTTGTTTTAAAAGTGTTAAAAGTAAAGCAGGCAACGCTTTTCCTGCTGCTTGAAAATAGGCAGCACCAATTAATTGGGTTGTAATTACAGGAGTTGCTAAAAAAGCAATAATTAACGCATTGGGTGTGCTGTTTAACAGTTCTTTATCTTCAGTAAAAATACTTACCAATTGAGTTGGAAACAACATGATAGCGATAAAAATAATAATAGCTATTCCTGTACCAAAAAGTATCGAGGTTTTAATACTCTCTTTAACTCGTTCAATATTATTTGCTCCATAGTTATATCCTGCAATGGGTAAGAAGCCTTGAGTTACTCCTAAAACAGGAAAAAGGGCAAACAGCATAACTCTGTTAATGATACCATATATAGCAATAGATATTTCCCCTCCGTATTTAAAAAGTGTGTAGTTTAAAACAATAGTAAGCAAACTTATGGTTCCTTGCCTTACTACCGTTACACCACCTAAAGAAACAATTTCTTTTACGATAGAAAAATTGAGTTTAAAGTATTTAGGAATCACTTTTAGTTGAGTATTCTTAGAAAAGAAAAACCATAAAATAAATAATCCACTAACAGCATACGATATAGAGGTTGCTAATCCTGCACCAAATATTCCTAAATTCATGAATTTTATAAACACAACATCTAAGAATATGTTAGCAATGGCAGGAAATAACATAGTAAGCATCGCATAATTAGGTTTTCCTACAGCTCTAATTACAGGATTTCCCATCATTGCAAAAGCTAAAAAAGGAACTCCCCAAACAATTACATTAAAATATTCAGTAGCAGGTACAATTATATCTCCATTCGCACCAAAAAGTTGTAAGATAGGCGTGCTAAAGAAGGTTCCTAAAAGCACAAATATTACTGAAAGTACAATAGTAAGTGATATCTGATTTCCGAATACTTCAAAAGCCTTATCAGATTTATCAGCACCCAAAGCTCTTGAAATAATAGAGCTTCCTCCAATTCCGACTCCCATTCCTATAGATGAGATTAAAAAAGCAATAGGTAGCACAACAGTAATTGCAGCAATAGCTAAAACACCTATCCATCTTCCAACAAAAATAGTATCTACTATCATGTTAATAGACATGACCAAAATACCAATGGAGGCAGGAATAGCTTGTTTTAAAAGAAGTTGACTAATACTTTTTGTTCCTAAGTCGTCAGCGATTCTATTCATGTTGCCTAAATTAACACGAATTATCGTTCTAATTTAAAATCTACGTTATATTTAAGTAATAATTAACATCAAACCTGTAAGTTTGTTATATGAATGTATTTGAACAAAAACATATTGTAACAGCTAATGAAATAGATGAGTATAACCATGTAAACAATGTGGTATACGTGCAATGGATGCAGAATATTTCTGATGCTCATTGGAAAGAGCTATCAAAAAAAGCGACAAATATTGATTATGTTTGGTTTGTTATTCGTCATGAAGTTGATTATAAAAATCAAGCTGTTTTGGGAGATGAAGTAACGCTTAGAACTTGGGTTGGTAAAACCGAAGGAATAAAATCTATTCGTCATTTTGAAATATATAGAGGCGAAACTTTATTAGTAAAATCACAAACCACATTTTGTTTATTAGATGCTACTACTAAAAAACCGAAAAGAATTACGAAAGAAGTAACAAACTTATTATTACCGTAAAAAAGAACAATATCTTTGCACTTATAAATTTATACAATGACAACATTTACCGCATTAGGAGTACGAAAAGAGTATGTAAAAGGATTAAAAGAGTTAGGAATAACAACTCCTACTGAAGTGCAAGAAGAAGCGATACCTTACTTGCTTGAAAATAATTCAGATTTTATTGGATTAGCACAAACAGGAACTGGTAAAACAGCTGCATACGGTTTACCTATCTTGCATAAAATAAATCCTTCTAAAGGTCATATTCAAGCGTTGATTTTAGCTCCGACAAGAGAGCTAGCACAACAAATAAAAAAGCAATTATTTAAGTTTACAAAATATGTAGACGAACGAATTTTTGTAGAAGCTGTTTTTGGAGGTGAAAAAATTGATCGTCAAATCAATAGTTTAAAAAGAACTACTCATATTGTGGTAGCTACACCAGGTCGTTTAATTGATTTAATAGAAAGAGGTGAGGTTGATTTAAAAAATATCAACACTATTGTACTTGACGAAGCAGATGAAATGCTAAGCATGGGATTTAAATTAGAATTAAACCGTATTTTAAAATATACTTCAGGTACACGTAAAACATGGTTGTTTTCTGCTACAATGCCAGAAGAAATCAGAAGTATCATAAAAAAATACATGAGTTCTTTTGCTAAACAAGTAGAAGTAAACAAGAATTCTTTGGTAAATGCTAATATTACGCATCAGTTTGTAACAACTACGATTCCTGAAAAAACCGATGTTATTGTTAAGTTTTTAGAAAAACGACATACTGAAAGAGGTATTATATTTACAAGAACCAAAGCAGGAGCTCAAAAGTTAACAAAAGAGTTAAAAGAAGAAGGATTTTCAGTAGAAGCTCTAGAAGGTGACATGCAGCAAAAAGAGCGCGATAAAGTAATGCGTGCTTTTAAAAATGAAAGTCTTCAAGTATTAGTTTCTACTGATGTAGCTGCAAGAGGAATCGATGTTCAAAACTTAGGTTTTGTGTTACATCATCAATTACCAGAAAAGTTAGAATATTATACACACAGAAGCGGTAGAACAGCCAGAGCTGGTAAAAGAGGAGTGTCTTTAGCTTTAATTCTTCAAAATGAAAGAAATCGTATTGCTGAAGTAGAAAAAGAATTACAAATACAATTTTCAGAAATATCAATATAAATGAGCATCATCTACGCCATAGACTTAGCTGGAACTTTCGCCTTCGCCATTAGTGGAGCACTAGTGGCTATTCGAAAAAAATTTGATGTTTTTGGTGTGCTCATTATAGCTTTTGTTACTGCTATTGGTGGTGGTATGACGCGTGATGTTCTTATTAATGCGCATCCTATAAATTGGATAGGCGATATCAATTATATCTGGATAATACTCACAGCAGTAGTGGTTACCTTTTTATTTAGAAGTAAAATAGCTCCGCTAAGAAAAACAATGTTTTTATTCGATACGATTGGTATTAGTGTATTTACATTAATAGGCGTTCAAAAAGGATTAAGTTTTGATTTACATCCGTTTGTAGCGTTAGTTATGGGGATGTCTTCTGCTGTTATGGGAGGAGTTATTAGAGATGTGCTAACAAATGAAATTCCGTTGATTTTCCATAGAGAAATTTATGCTTCCGCTTGTTTAGCAGGAGGAATGGTGTACTTACTTTTACATCCTTTAAATATAAATGAAGATTTACTTTTTGTAATTTCTGCCGGAATAATTGTTACTATTAGGACCATTGCTGTACAATATAAATTAGAATTGCCTAGAATTAAGAAGGATATTTTTGGAAAATAATAAGCACTATGAAAAAACTAGTTTTTGAAAATTTAGAAGAACTTTCTAGTTTAGAAGGAAAACAATTACCGGTAGGAGAGTGGTATACTGTTACACAGCAAATGATTAATGATTTTGCTAATGCAACACTCGATAAGCAATGGATTCATATTGATGAAGAAAAAGCGTCAAAATATTCTCCTACAGGAACTACTATAGCTCACGGATTTATGTCGGTTTCTATGCTTTCTGAATTAATTTCAAAGCAATTTGAGGTTAAAAGTATAAAAATGGGATTGAATTATGGATTGAATAAAGTACGTTTTCCAAACCCAGTTCCTGTAAATAGTGAATTACGTTTAGTAAGTTCATTAAAACATTTAGAGGATTTTCAAAATGGAAAAAAACTCACATTTGGTTGTACAATAGAAATAAAAGGACAAGAAAAACCTGCCTGTGTTGCTGAGTTTATCTTTGTCTTATTCGAATAAAAAAGCTGCTTTTTATAGCAGCTTTTTTATTGTTGTTTGTGTTTTAGATTAAGACAACCAGCCTTTTTCAATAGCTTTTTTAGAATACATTAATAAAAAGACTCCAATAAGAATAACCATCACAGGCATAATAACTCCACCAGGACCATATACTTCGGCAGCTTTACTCATAAATAAACTGTAAGACATTTGTGCTAGAATTGCTATTAAAGAAATTAGAAAAACAAATCTAGCTGCTTTTTTTCTCGCTAATAAGAAAATGCTACCTAGCAAACCAGCAAAGACTGCTATAGCAAATGCGGCTGTTACCCAAGCAGGAATGTTTTCGTATAAAGCTCTTTCAGTTTCTGGTAAAGCAGCTTTTACTTCATCTGTCATAAAAGCTTGTCCGATGTAAGACATTACACCTAAACCATTCCAAATAAGTGCAGCAACACCAATAATCCAAAACAATGTAGTAGGTTTGTTTGAGTTTGTCATAAAAATAGGTTTAAAGTTAGTTATAGTTAAATGTAATTATAAATAACTAAAAAAACAAAACAAACTGTAAATCAATACTTAACAAAATAGGTTTTTAAACGCTTTCTTAAAATAATGTTAAAGCTAAGATGCTTGTGTAACGAGCCGTAAAAACAAACGTCTTATGAGTATATAATTACTTAACAAGTAATGTTTAGTATTAGTTAGTTTTTAATAGTTGATTGAAAAAGGCTCGAGATATTATCCCGAGCCTTTTTTATATTTATTTTCTTGATATAGAAATCTAAGAATCTAACAATCCAAAAATCTAATCAGTTTATTTTCTTTCTAAAAGAGCCATATAAAATCCGTCATATCCAGATTTGTGCGACAATACTTTTTCATCTTTCACAAAAGTAAAATCTTTACCGTCATCAGATGCTAAAAAGAATTCTACTTGTTGTTGATTTTCTGAAGGTAATACTGAACAGGTTGCATATACCAATTTACCTCCTGGTTTCACCATCTTTGAGTATTGTTGCAATACTTCTTGCTGGGTTTCTCTAATCTGATCTAAAAATTCTGGTTGTAATTTCCATTTACTATCAGGATTTCTACGGATAACTCCTAAACCAGAACAAGGAGCGTCGATTAAAACTCTATCTGCTTTTCCATGTAGTTTTTTTATCACTTTAGTAGAATCAATTACACGAGTATCGATGTTATGAACACCGTTTCTACGAGCACGAACTTTTAACTTTTTCAATTTACTCTCATAAATATCCATCGCTATAATTTGCCCTTTGTTTTTCATTAATGAAGCTAAATGTAATGTTTTACCTCCAGCACCTGCACAAGTATCAACTACTTTCATACCTGGTTCAACGTCTAAATAAGCTGCAACTAATTGTGAAGAAGCATCTTGTACTTCAAAAAAACCTTTTTTAAAGGCTTCCGTTTTAAATACGTTTGCTCTTTCAACTAATTTTAAAGCATCATCATATCCTTTAATGAATTCAGTATCAATTCCTTCAGAAGCTAATTGTTTTTGTAAATGAGCTTTGGTGGTATTTAACGTATTTGTACGTAAGATAACTTCTGCTTGTTTATTTAAAGCCGCTATTTCTTTGGTCCAAACTTCTTCTCCTAATTCTTGAACTCCAACTTCATCAATCCAATCAGGAATAGATTCTCTAAATTTTCTAATTTTTAATAATTCATCAAATTTCCCTTTAATTCTTCGAGATGGAGTAGGTTCTATCTGGTTCCAATCTGGTAATTGAATTCCCTTTAATACACACCAAACAGCGAACAATCTCCATAAATCAGGACGAGCGTAAGGAGCTTTTACATTTGCTATTTCAGCATACAATCGTTTCCAACGAACAATATCATAAATTGTTTCAGCAACAAATTTTCTATCGCGTGCTCCCCAGCGTTTATCTCTCTTTAACGCTTGTTCTACAGCCTTGTCAGCATATACATCTTCATTAAAAATATCGCGTAAACTATCTATAACCGCGAAAACTAAATTTCTATGTAATCTCATTTGATGAATTTAAGAATGCAAAGATAGTTGATTTTAATGGCTTTTTGTATTTTCGTTCTCAATGAATTTAAACCATCCAGTAACATACATTAAAGGCGTAAGTGTAGCAAGAGCGGAGTTGCTATATAGTGAATTAGGTATTAAAACCTGTGGGGATTTATTACACCTGTTTCCGTTTCGATATATAGATAAAACACAGTTTTATACTATTAGTCAGTTGCAACAAAACTCTGCTGAAGTTCAAATTGTTGGAAAAATTACAGGAGTAAGAACCGTAAAACAAAAGAGAGGAAGTCGATTAGTAGCTACTTTTTCTGATAATACAGGTGCTATGGAATTGGTATGGTTTAAAGGAGCGAAATGGATAAAAGATAGCTTGAAAGTGGATGTTCCGTATGTAATTTACGGAAAGTTAAATTGGTATAACGGAACTCCGAACATGCCGCATCCAGAAATGGAAACGGTTAAGGAGTACAAAAGCAAGCTACAAATGGCTATGCAACCTGTGTATCCATCAACTGAAAAACTAGGTACAAAAGGAATAAGCAATAAAGTTATGCGTGGCATGATTCAAAATTTGTTTCAGCAGGCGTATGGTAGTATTGAAGAAACTTTTCCGCAATATTTTATTGAAGAACATCAGTTTTTAGGTAAAAAAGAATCACTATTAAATATTCACTTTCCTAAAAATCAAGAATTATTAGCCAAAGCACAATATCGATTAAAGTTTGAAGAATTATTTTTTATTCAACTCCAGTTATTACAAAAAAAGCTCATTCGAAAATCTAAACTAAAAGGATTTGTTTTTGAGCATGTAGGAGAGGAGTTTACTAATTTTTACAACAATCATCTGCCTTTCGATTTAACAGGAGCTCAAAAACGAGTATTAAAAGAAATCCGTAAAGATGTTGGTTCTGGAACTCATATGAACCGCTTATTACAAGGTGATGTCGGTTCAGGAAAAACCATTGTAGCTTTATTAACTATGTTATTAGCTATTGATAATTGTTATCAGGCTACGATTATGGCTCCTACAGAAATTTTAGCTATACAGCATTATAATGGAATAGTTGACTTGTTAAAAAACACGAATATTCATGTTGATTTATTAACAGGATCTACAAAAACCAAAAAGCGTAGAGAAATTCATGCTAGTCTTGAAGATGGATCTCTTCATATTTTAATAGGTACACATGCTATTTTAGAAGATAAAGTACAGTTTAAAAATCTGGGAATTGCTATTATTGATGAGCAACATCGTTTTGGAGTTGCACAGAGAAGAAAGTTATGGGAGAAAAGCCCATCAGATGGAGGGGCTATTGTTCCTCCACATATATTGGTGATGACGGCAACACCAATTCCTAGAACATTGGCTATGTCTGTGTATGGCGATTTAGATATTTCAGTTATTGATGAATTACCTCCTGGACGTAAAGAAATAAAAACGGTGCATCGTTATGATAGCAATCGTTTAGGAGTTTTTAAATTCTTAAAAGATGAAATAGCTAAAGGGAGACAAGCTTATGTAGTTTACCCTTTAATTCAAGAGTCTGAAGCTATGGATTATAAGGATTTAATGGATGGATACGAAAGTATTTCTAGAGAATTTCCTTCTCCTAAATATCAAATCAGTATCGTTCATGGGCAAATGAAACCGGCTGATAAGGATTATGAAATGGAACGTTTCGCAAAAGGAGATACGCAAATAATGGTAGCAACAACAGTAATTGAAGTAGGAGTGAACGTACCAAATGCTTCGGTAATGGTTATTGAAAGTGCAGAGCGATTTGGGTTAAGTCAGTTGCATCAGTTGAGGGGTAGAGTAGGACGTGGAGCAGAACAAAGCTATTGTATCTTATTATCTAGTTACAAATTATCTTCTGACGGAAAAACTCGATTACAAACTATGGTAGAAACTACAGACGGTTTTAAAATAGCCGAAGTAGACTTGAAACTTCGTGGTCCCGGAAATATTATGGGAACACAACAAAGTGGAGTGTTAAACCTTAAAATAGCGGATGTTGTTAAGGATAGTCCAATATTACATGTAGCGCGTAAAGCTGCTATAAATTTACTTCAAGAAGATCCTAGTTTATCTAAAAAAGAAAATGCCAACTTGCTAAAAACGTATGAAAAACTACGCAAAACAAGTGGCATATGGAGTAATATTAGTTAGAATTAAGTGCTAGCTGGAGCTAGTACTTAACTCTTCATCATTCATAGTGTTATCAGTTTTATTATACCTTAGTATCAGATATCCTATTATTGCTGAAATAAGAGACCCTAGTAAAACACCTATTTTAGCAGAACCCAAGAACTCTGGGCTTTTTGCAAAGGCCAAACTAGCAATAAAAATTGCCATGGTAAACCCGATTCCTGCTAAAAACGATACACCAACAATATGTTGCATATTAATATCTTTAGGGATCTCTATTATTTTAAGTTTTTTAACTGTGGTAATAATTGTAGTAATCCCTATACTATTTCCTAAAATTAAGCATAAAGCTATATGTATTATTAATGCTGAATCTAAATGCGCATTGCTATCAAATATTAAAACTCCAGCATTAGCTAAAGCAAAAATTGGAATAATTACATAGGCAACAATGTCGTGCAATTTGTGCTCTAAAAGCTGAAGAGGTGATTGATAATCTTCTATCCAATGATCTAAATTATCTATTTCAGAAATTTGTTCTTTAGAAAGTATTGGCATAGAGGTGTCTTTAGCATTTTTAATATTCTTTATTATCTGCGATAAGTTATCTATAAACTTAGGAGTGTCTACCTTTTGTCTAATAGGAACAGCAAAAGCCATTAAAATTCCCGCAACAGTTGGATGTATCCCTGCTTTAAGGAATAATACCCAAATAACTGTACCAAACATAAAGGTTATATAATGAGAATAAAAACCTCTGTGAGCAATAAAATAAAGGAAAGCTAACAACCCTATCGCAATTGAAATTAAGGTAACGTCGATACTACTGCTATAAAAAAGAGCAATTACTAATACAGCACCAATATCATCAACAATTGCAAATGCAGTTAAAAATACTTTTAAACTCAAAGGTACCCTGCTACCCAAAGTATTTAAAACAGCTAACGAAAAAGCTATATCTGTAGCCATAGGAACTCCCCAACCATGAGCTGTTTCTGGATCTTCATTTAAAATAACAAAAAACAAAACAGGAAACAACATTCCACCTACAGCTCCAAAAAGTGGGAATGCTAGTTTCTTTGTAGTGTTTAATTCACCTATTAAAAATTCTCTTTTAATTTCTAATCCAATTAAAAAGAAGAATACTGCCATTAAGCCATCATTTATCCAAAGTATAAGCGGTTTGTATAATTCAAAATGCTCAGACTTGAACCCTATTTTGTATTCCCAAAGAGCTTGATAACTGTCTTTAAAAGGAGAGTTTGCCCAAATAAGGGCTAATAAAGTAGCTGCTAATAGCAAAATACCACTAGCACTTTCTGTTTTAATAAACTTTTGCAGTGGAGATATTATTCTCTTTTTAATCATATGTATATATAAATTGTGACTTACTAATTTTTGAAAAAAGTAAATATATTAATTCTTTTTGTTTTGGAAAGCGAAGATAATTTATCAAAGTTTAACGAAAGGTTAAATTTTTAAATTACTTAACACTTAAAAAGGAAAAACGATACGAAATTCCTAAATTTAATTGAGTGCTACTTAAGCTTCCCCCTCTTGCTTTTACATAACCAGCACCTAACCTTAGATTTAAGCTACTCGTTAGTTTGTGATTAACACCAACACTAGGTTTAATTATTAATCCTTGTCCTGTACTAATGCCACCACCACCGGCTGCACCACCTAATACTTGCGCGAAAAGAGAGGTTTTACCCTTAAAAAACTCATTGGTTTGAGCTCCTAATCCTACAACTCCTTCAGCATAAGCTCCTGCATCACCAAAATCGGCAAATGAGGTTTGACCTGCTGCGTACAAATACTTATTTAAGAAGAAATTTAGCTGTAATGAAATTTGATGCATGTTTTGATTAAATCCGCCATCTCTTGCTGCATCTAGGTATAAATCTTGCTTAATAATAGTTTCAAAACCTTTAAACTTACCTTCTGTAAATTTTCTTTCCTCAGGTAAAATACCATCTCTGTCTACATAATATTTTAGCCCTAAACCGAAAGTAGATGAAACGAAGTGTGAGTTAGGACTCATCATATATCCCTTATTAATTGAGGCGTAAACATTATCAAATAATTTTTGCTCTAAAGAAATATCAGGATAAATTAAAAAACCTCCTTTGGTATCCACTCCGCCACCACCTCCGGCGCCTACCCCAAATTTAGTTAAAATATTCGTACGATTTTTATTCATTGATAAATGATATCCACCACCTAAGAAAACATCCATATAACCTGCTTTAATTCCATGGTATGCACCATCAGCTTTTACGAAAAAGAAAAAGTTATCTGTGATATAGGAATTTAGCTCAAAACCAGCTAAACGTATTGTGTTTCCTTCAAAAGAACCTTTTGTTACTTTGGCGTTGTTTAAGTGAACCAATAATGAAATTCGATTACTTAAAGTATTCCATGAAGTTGGTTTTAAATCTTCTATAGAGAAAGAGTTTTCTCTATCTTTAAAATTAGCTGTTTTAAATGATAAAGGGACTTGTACAGCAACATTAATTTGGCTACTATTAATTGTTCCTCCATCAAAAAAGTCTACATAACTATATCCTGCTGTTGCTGAAAAGTGTTTAAAGTCATACCCCAAATTAAGGTGAGGTAAAATGAATGCACCTCCACCATCAGGGGCAGATGCGCCACCGCCACCTCCAAAATGAAGTCCAGCATCTACAAATAACCTATCTGTTATTTTTTGTTGAATTCCAGCATTAACTCCCAAAGTAAAGAAACCGCCACGAATACCTCCTACAGCACCATATAAACCAACTCCAGCATAACTCCAATCGTTCAGTTTTAGGTTGTAATGGAGTCCTGTATAATCCATATTTTGTTCTCCTTCGGGCATTTTAATAGACAAGAAATCTATTTGTCCGAAACCTACTTGTGTTTTTTGCTCTGGAATGGTGCTCGTTTGAGCATAAAAAAAATGAACACTCATTAGTAAATTTACTATGAGTGCTCTTTTAAAAAAAATGTTTAGCATTTTTGCTTATTTAATTATGTATTTGCTGACGTTCTCCGTTTATATATGAAGCGATAAAAGCATCTTCAAATCCTACTTTAATTAGTTCTTTCTTTAATTCTCTTGCTTCCTCTAAGGTTAAGAATAACCCTAAAGAATATTTAAAATAACCGTCTGCATTAGCTACTATTGAAGGAATAACTTTTGAAGATAATAAAGGGTATTGATTGTTTGATAACACCCCTATTTGAACAGAGTAAATAGTTTCTCCTCTTGTTTCTTCTGCTATTTCATTTGTAGCTGTTTCAATATCAATATTAGATATTTCTGCATCTCCGCTTCTTGCTGCTCTTGCGTCAGCTCTACTAATACTATCTAACACTCTATATGCTTCTTGTTTTTTTACAGCTTCAACATCTATATTGTTAATAGCACTGTTTCCACCGTAGGCATAAAAGTAATAAGCTGCTCCTGAAGCTACTCCTAATAAAAGCCCTAAAAAGATAGATAATCCTCTGGAGCTTCTTTTAAATGCTGAAAATTCTTCTTGCGTGCTGGTTAATTCATTTTCAGCGTTTTCTCTTTGTAATTTTGAATTATCTAAGTCTTCTTGTATTAACTTAAACTTTTCTTCTTCTATAAAAGGCATAAGTATTGTGGGTTGATTAGTTAATATTTTAGTGCACTAAAATACAAATCTTTTTTTTATCGTTAAGTTGTGATGAAAAACGTTCTTTTTTATGGTAATATCCTTTAAAATTAGGATAAAAATTGAGGATTTGCATAAACAGTCATTTTATCACCTCTGCTAAAACCAATTAAGCAAATTCCGAATTCTTTGGCAAAATCTACTGCTAATGATGAACAAGCTGAAACAGCTATTATAAACGGTATTTTAGCTAAAAAAGCTTTTGATACAATTTCGTAAGAAACTCTACCACTTACTAACATGTATTTCGCTTCTTTAAGTTGCGAATTTCTTATTAAATCACCTACACATTTATCAACTGCATTGTGGCGACCAATATCTTCTTGTATGGTTAAAAGTACATTTTTTTTATTGAAAATTGCGCAGGCATGACTTCCTCCAGTTGTTTCAAATACTTTTTGTAATTCTTTCATTTTTAAAAACATATCACCTACAACATAAATAAAAGATTTAATATTTTCAGAATCTTCATTTTCCAGAGAATTTCCTGATACTTTTAAATCTTTTAATTCTTTTTTTCCGCAAATACCACAAGAAGAAATAGATAAAAGAGTACGTTTGTTTAAATAGCCCTTTCCTAATTTTTCTTTCGCAATAGTTACATTCATTATGGTAGAAAAATCTTCTTCTGTTTTTACAACACTCAGTTTGAAGTCTTCATTTTTCTTACAAATATCTTCTGCAAATAATAAGCCTTTTATTAAGGCTTCATCACTTCCAGGAGTACGCATAACAACCGTGTAAGGTTCATTATTTATATTGATTTGCAAAGGAGCCTCAATAACAAGAGAGTCTTCTATTTTAACAGAAGAGTTCTTAGATAACTTTACAGATTGATATATGCTTGATTGTTTCGTCATAAAACAAATTTATATAAAAGGTAGCTAAAGAAAAAAGCCTTGATTTAAGTATCAAGACTTTTAAAATATTTTGCTTCCCCTAATAACAAAATATTTCTTAAATATAAGGAAGTTATGTTAGTTAGGCAACTTTATTTTTTTACGTAATACTATGGAATAGTAGTTTTTACACAATTAACAACTATTAACTCATTGTTTAAATTTGTTGAAAAGAAAAGAAATGTATCTCCACCATCTTTTAATTTAGTTTCTTTTCTTATTTGTGCCACTGTTTTCGGAAAATTACGGGTCGTGATATTGGCTTTATCTACTTTTATCTCTCTTTTTAGTTTCTTTTTGTTATATGGAAAAACAGAAATAATTTCAAAAATCCTTCCAGGGAAATCTTCGATTAATTCTTCAGAAGTATACAAGTGAGAATGTTGATGTAGTTTATGTACTTTTAATTGACTTGCAACTTCATTAAAACCTCCAGACTTTAAAATAGCTGTATTAGGTTCGTATAAGTATTTCTGAGGTAAAGAATAATCAAAAAAAACTTCATTTTCTAAATTGAAATTAAATTCTTGGTCTTTGTTTTTCAATAAGTTAATTGTTTTAACTTTAATCAAGCCTTTAAATTCTTTTTTTAATAAAAAAAGTAATTCTTTTACCTCATTATTAACAGCTACGATTTGAATTTCTTTAACAAATTTTAATTCATTTATAGTTGAAGTTATATCTAAAATAGGAGAGTTCTTAATTAAAATAGTCTCTGATTTATCGAATAAAAAATCTAAATTTTCAGGTACATTAGGTAAACAATCTTTTAACAAAAAAACCTTTCCTTTTACGTCATTTCTTCGAGATGGATCTATATAAATACAATCAAATTTTTGAGGTGTGTCTTTTAAGTATTCTAATCCGTCGCCAGCTATCGTTTCTACATTTGAAACACCTAATTGCTTGTAATTATGAGCAACAATTTCAGATAAATCATTATTAATTTCACAATGAGTAACTTTTTTAAACGTTTTAGAAAAAGCTAAACAATCTACACCAAAACCTCCGGTAATATCAATAATAGATTCTCCCTGTACCAATTTCGACTTATAATCAGCTGTAATTTCTGAAGAAGTTTGTTCAATACTAATTTTTACGGGGTAATAAATGTTTTCCGTAGCAAACCAAGTGGGTAGTTTTTTCTCAGACTTCTGCTTTGCGACTAGTTGATTTGCTAATTCTTGCACGGTAACACCCTCAAAAGGACTCCCTTTAAAAATTAATTCTTCAATATTAGCGCGTAAGTTTTCGTTAATATAATTCTGAACCTCAGTATGTAATATATTTTTATTCAAAAAAAATGATTTATTGAGTACTCCTTACTGCAATAATACTAATAATTTAACAGTTCTTAAACGCAGCTAATCCTAGATTTTTACTAGGTTTGTTTACTTAATTATCAATTTAAAGTTAACAAATAATTTATTATGAAAAAAAGTATTTTAATGCTTGCGATGATTTTAGCAACAATGAGTGCAAGTGCTCAATTTTATGTTTCTGCTAGTGGAGGTTATTCAATATCTAGTGCAGGAGTAAGATTTGGAACTGAAACAACAACTGTAGGAGTAGAGAACACTTACGGTAGTTATGGAGAAGGTATGCACACTCAATTAAGAGGTGGGTATTTTTTTAATGACACTTTTGGTGTAGAAGCTGCTTTTGGTTATTTACATGGAGCAGATCAAACTATAAACAAAGTTAATCTAGCAGGTCAACCTGAAATTGATATTTACTCAAGAGGTAGAGCTTACGGTGCATCTGCTTCTTTAATTTATAAGTTTACTAATAACATCTATGGTAGAGTAGGTTTTTTAACAAAAATAGGAGGTAGAACTGAAGCTGTTGGAAAAATGCATGGAATTAAATTACCTGCAGGAACATTACCAGGTGTGCCAGTAGAAACAACTTTAGATGTTGATTTTGTTCATGATTTTAAAGGACGTTTTCCTTTAGGTGCTATTGCAGCAATTGGTTATAAGCATGATTTATCTAAAAATGTAGCTATTTTTGGTGAATTTGAGTATATGGGAATTAGTGTTACTAGAGATACTTCTAAAATGTCTGAGTTTTCAGCTTCTATTAGAGAAAATGGAGCAACATTAAATATCGATCAGGTAAGAGGTATTTTAACAGCAGGAGGAAATTCTGCAGCTGCATTATTTCATGATAATATAGAGTATGTTGATGAGTTACCTTTAGGAAACACAGATACTTCTAAGCAGTTATCTCAAAAAGTACCATATTCTTCTTTCGGAATTAATTTTGGTATAACTTATACTTTCGGTAAATAATATTTTTGAGTTATATAAAAACTAAAAGAGCAGCTATGTAGCTGCTCTTTTTTGTTATAATAATTTTTCACTAGGTTAATTGTATCCTTTAACATCTCCCATATCTAACACACCTACAGCCATTTCATGTTTTGTTGGTAGTATTGCTCCCGATTCTGTAGTTACCCAATCACTCCAGCTTGCTTCTGTTCCTCCTGTAGGGATTATAGAAACCCACATTTTATAACTAGTAGGTTTACCACTTTCATCTAAAATCCATAAATACGAGTCTCCTGGTGTTGAACCACCAGTTGTATAAGTAACTAGTAAAGCATCTTTACCTTCATATTGTACAAGTCTTCGTTCAATACCACTATCAAAAACTTTATATGGAGCAATTAGCCAAAAGCTATCATTATTAAAATAATCGATTGATTTTTGAAGAATTTCTTTGTTGTTGTTTTCTTTTCCATCAATCAAAACAATACTCTTTTCAGGTTCTTTGGTGTGTAATATCACTTTGTTGGTATCCCAAGATACTTCAACTATGTTTTTTTGTTTATCCCATTTATAAAAGCGTTTTCCTCTAAAACTCCATTCTATAAAACGTGTGTTTTTATATGCTTCATAATTTAATGCATTCAGCATTTTAGTAGCTAATTCATTCGCTTTAGGCCCCTGTTTTCCTGAAGGAAGACTTTCGTTATTCTTAAAGTAGAAAACAACTAAAACTATCCCTCCAATTAAAAGTAAACCACCCAGTATTTTAAATAGCTTTTTCATCTTTATTGATTGATTAATTGTTTAATTCCTTTAGCTAATTCATCCGCTGCAGCTGGTTGTTCTCTAAACCATAGTTCTGGCTCTATCAATTCTAATTCAGCAATAGCCAATTTATCATTATTATCAGTAAACACATCTACCCGAGCATAAATAGGCAACTCTACACAAGCTTTTACAGCATTCTCAGCAAAGTCAATTTCTTTTTGAGTAGGAGAGTAGCTGTGTACAGATCCACCAAAATCATCTTGTACTCTAAAATCTCCTGATTTGGCTATTTTCAATACTGCATGTGTAAACTTACCATTCATTACCATTAATGATATTTCACCTTTTTTTACAATATTATACTGAAAAGGTTGAAGAATCATTGCTTCTTCGGTTATCAATTCAGAAAAAACAGTTTCAAAGGTTTTTATGTTTTCTGGATTGATTTTATAAGTATGTCTTGCTGCTCCTGAAATACACGGTTTTAAAACAAACTCTTTTAAACCAAACTGAATTGAAAGTTCTTTAAGGGTTTTAGTAGTGCCTTGTTCTATAAAATATGATTCACAAATATGTACTCCGTTTTGTTGTAAATCTTGTAAGTAATGCTTGTCAATATTCCAACGAATAATTTTTTCTGAATTTAATAGAATAGTTTGCTGACTCACATTGTTTAACCATTCAGAAAATTCAGAAAATCGATCAAAATAGTCCCATGTAGTTCTAAATAAAATATAACGAGTTGTTGACCAATCAAAACTAGCATCATCCCAAGAAAGACGATCAACTTTTAAATCTTGATTTTCAAGAGCTATTCTTACATAATTATCTTCATCAAGTACGTTTTTAGTGTATGCGTTAATTTCAATCGGATTTACATATCTTTTATCTGTTAAGATAATTACATCGTATTTTTTCATAAGCTATTTTACTTTTTGTTAAATAAGTCTTTACTGATATAAAAATATTAGTTATAATTTAGCATGTTTTTTTAAAAAAAAAACTAAAAAAACAAAACTAGTATTAAATAAAAAAAGTGCTTAAGTAAGCACTTTTAAAATATATCTTTTACTAAATCATTCATACTATCGTATTCTTTAAATAAAAAGCCAAAGAAATCTTTACTCTTTTTTTCTTGAAACTCTATTATTCCTTCAGAAAACCTATACTCTCTAAAAGTTCTTAACTTGTTGTTTAGGTCTTTCTTTAAACCTTTTTTTATAGGTAAATGATCTGTGTTTTTCACAAGTATATTTTTATAACGCGTTATTTAAATCTACTTTATATTTGTTTAATAAAGCTTTAGTAATACCTAAGTTAGCTTCTTTAGAATCTACAGCCAAATAAATAAAGTAAGTACCACTTGGTGCAATGTTTATAACGTGTACTTGACTAGATAATGTAATTGTAATATCTTGTATCTCTTCGTTTAATTTTAAAGCTTCAATTGCTTTTAATTTAGCTTTTACTACCCCTAAATTGTATGCAGAAGCAAGAGTAGGATCGAAATTTGGATCTACTGTAAAATATTCGTAAGCTTCCCCTGAACTTACATCTGTAACAGACACTGCAATAAACCCTGGAACATTAGTTCTTAAGTTTTCGATAAAATCATTTAAAATTTCCTTCATTTTGATATTTTATTAATTGTATTAATAGATTTCTATATAAAATTATAGAGCTAGTTTTTTTAAGGTAAGTTTCATTATAGCTACCTTAGATACATCATCGGCTATTAAACAAACAATATGTTTGTTGCTATATTTATTTATTACCACTAGTTCATTATTTGAGTTTAATACTAGCTGATTAAGCTTATCAGATTCTAAAACGTCTTCGAAAAATTCATGAGACATTGTTATCATAACAGCTAACATTGCTGCTACATTATGTTCGTTAGTAACATTGTAAGAATCTATAATATGACCTTCAGAATCGAATACAAGTCCTTTGTTAGCCTCCGATTCTTCGACTAACATTTGTAAGTTTATTTCCTCCATTATGTTCAACTGTAAGCATTAACGTGTAGTTAATACTAAATTTTGTTTCCTATACACTGATTTAGACACACCTATTTTAAAAAGAGTCACAAAAATAAGTCTTTATTTTAGTGAATTAATTTTGTTTAATCTTTTTTTGTGATATCTTTATCAGAAAACTTTATTAAAAGAGGGTAAAAAAAAGACTAGATTTTATAGGGTCACAAAAATAAGTCTTTATTTTAGTGAATTAATTTTGTTTTATCCTTTTTGTGATATCTTTAACAGAAAACTTTTTTAAAAGAGGGTAAAAAAAAGACTAGATTTTTTTAATCTAGTCTTTTTTTGTGAGTATTAATCACCTTGTAGTTTTTGTTTGTTTTTAAACTTTACTAAGTCAAGAATGTTTTCAAACCTAGGTTGGAAAAAGAAATCGTAAACAGCTTCTTTTAAATCGCTTACACTGTTTATAGATTTTAAGGTTTCATTTTCATTAACAACTGAACTATTTAATGTGGGAGCGAATTCAAAAGAAACAAAACATAATTGCTTTCGTTAAAAACATGGCTAAAACAGGTAGATATTACTGGGTAATGACTGATTTTGCTGTAAAAGAAAATGAAAAAGGACAAGTTACAAACTACAAAGCATTACGTAAACCAGCACCTAGAAAAGCTATACAAGAAGTCATTCCTTTGTATAAGAGATTAAGAGAAATTGAAGATCTTAATGGAATTGAAGCTTCAGAAAAATTCTTGAAAGGTTTTTTAGATTCTAAAAACACTGATTACGATACTTATGTAGAAAGATTGATTACTGATAATTTAGGTAGTCTTTCAGAAAGTAGTACTCCTCAGGAAGTTGGAAAAGCTACTGAAAAGAAAAAAGGGTCTTTCTTTAAAAGATTCTTTGGAATAGAATAATACTTAATATCAATATTCCCCTGTAAAGGTTTTATGCTTGATAAGTTGCTTTAATCATCCGATTGTTGCCAAACAAATCTTTTCGAAGTTCAACTTTAGTAAAACCTTTACGCTTTAACATATCTACAGTTTCTTTACCTAAATACTGATTGATTTCAAAAAAAAGTAATCCGTTTTTAGTTAACGACTTAATAGCTAAATCAGCTATTTTTTTATAAAAAATCAACGGATTATCATCATCAACAAATAACGCTGAATGTGGTTCGTTTTCTAAAACATTGTTTTTGATTTCTACTTTTTCTAATTCGCGCACATAAGGTGGATTAGATACTATCACATTGTATTGTTCAGATAAACTCTCAGTTTGTAATATATCTTGAAGTATAAAAGTAACTTCAGCTTTGTTTAACAAAGCATTCTCCTTAGCCACTTTTAAAGCTTCCTCAGATACATCAATAGCGCTTACTTTTGCACCTGGAAGCTCTTTTTTTAAGCTGATAGGAATACAGCCTGTGCCTGTTCCTATATCTAAAATAGATAATTGCTGTTTGTTATTTTCTAAACCTAATTCTTTTACCTTATTAAGAATCCATTCAACTAATTCTTCGGTTTCTGGTCTCGGAATTAGTGTGTTTTCATTTACCTTAAAAGGATATCCATAAAACTCTGTTTTTCCTAATATGTACTGAATAGGTTCTTCTTTTTGTAATCTAGTAAGAGCCGTGTTTAAAAGATCATACTTTTTTGAAGGGATTTCTAAAGTTGGTTGTAAAGTAAAGTCTATTCGTTGTAATCCTAAATATTCTTCTATCAACAAAAAAAAGAAAGTATCTATTTCTGTTTTAGGAAATATACTTTCTAATTTTTCCGTAAAATAAACTCTAAAGTGTTTTAAATTCATTAAAATTTCTTTTCTAAAAATCCAGTAATCCAACTATCTATACTACAAATCTTTTAGCATCCAAACATTACACGAATAATGGCCTGTGTTTCCCATAGGCTTATCAAGATTTATGAATCCGTTTTTCGTGTATAAAGCTCTCGCAGCTTCCATGTATGGCATGGTTTCTAAATAACATTGCTCATAACCTTGTTGTTTAGCCCTATCCAAGCAATAATCAATTAATTTACTTCCTAAACCTTTTCCTCTAGCTATAGGCAGGAAATACATTTTTTGAAACTCACATACGTTACCTTCAAAATTGTCTAAAGGAGCAAAACCAGCACCGCCAACAACTTTTCCTTGATGCTCTATTACAAAATAACCAGCCTTTTCTTTTTGGTAAGTTTCGTACATCTCATCGGTAGCTTTATCTTCATAAGCAGTTCCTACTTTAGGGACTCCAAATTCGATTAACACACCGCGTATAACTGCTGCCAATTCCGCATTATCTTGCGGTTTTACTTCTCTAATAATAAAATCAGAAGGTATCATAAGAATATAGTACTTTTGCTAAAGCAAAGTACCCAAAAAAACACGAGTTTTCATGAAGAAAATCACATATTTTTTACCTTTTTTACTTTTTGTAATAAGTTGTTCTGTAAAACAAAAACCTATCTTCTTAAAAGTTGATGATATAAAACTACTATCGGTTACTACCGATACTATTAGAGTAGGGGCTAATGCATATTTTAAAAACCCTAATGATATTGGTGGTAAAATTGCTACTGATGAAATTAAAGTTTTAGTAAATCAGGTTCAAGTTGCTCAGGTATCTTCAGAAGAATTTAAAGTTCCTGCTCGTAAAGAATTTTCTATTCCTTTAAAAGTAGTGATTCCTGCCAAAAGAGTTTTTGAGAATAATAAAAACGGAGTTTTAGGTGGACTTCTTTCTTCTTTGCTTAACCAAAGTTTAAAAGTTCAATTTAAAGGAGACTTAAAATATAAAGTGTTAGGTTTTTCGCATGTGTACCCAATTGATCAAATTGAAGATGTAAAAATAAAATTATAACAATTTGAACCACGAAAAATATATACAACGTTGCTTACAATTAGCTAAAAACGGTATTGGCACAACACGTCCCAATCCATCTGTTGGAGCTGTAATTGTTCATGAGAATAAAATTATAGGAGAAGGATTTACCTCGCCTTATGGCGGTCCTCACGCAGAAGTAAACGCCATCAATTCTGTACAAAATCAAGAATTATTAAAAGAAGCCACTATTTATGTCACACTAGAACCTTGCTCTCATCACGGAAAAACACCACCATGTGCTGATTTAATCATAGAAAAAGGAATTCCGAATATAGTAATCGGTAGTGTAGACACCAATAGTTTAGTAGCAGGTAAAGGTATTGAACGTCTTAAAAAAGCAGGAAGAAATGTAATAGTTGGTGTTTGTGAAAAAGCTTGTAAAGAACATCACAAACGTTTTTTTACAGTTCAAAACAAAAAGCGCCCGTATATTATCTTAAAATGGGCAGAAACTAAGGACGGATTTATAGCTCCTTTGACCAAAGATGAGCAAAAACCTGTGTGGATTTCAAACGCTTATTCTCAACAGTTAGTTCATAAATGGCGAAGTGAAGAGCATGCCATTTTAGTAGGAACCAATACGGTGATAGCTGACAATCCATCATTAACTGTTCGTAGTTGGTTTGGAAATAACCCTGTGAGAATTGTTATTGATAAAAACTTACGAATTCCTTCAGAAGCAACTGTTTTAAATAGTCAAGTTAAAACGATTGTTCTTGTTGATAAAGAGATAAGAGAAACAAGAAAAGATAAACAAAAAGTCTTTTACGAAGAAATCGATTTTTCTTCTCGAGTAGCACAACAAATCTGCGAAGTTTTACACAAACATCACATTCAATCAGTAATTATTGAAGGAGGTGCGCACACCTTGCAAACATTTATCGAAGCTAATTTATGGGATGAAGCCAGAGTTTTCATAGGCGATGTAAACTTTGGAGCAGGAGTGAAGCACCCTGTTTTCAATGCGAAACTTTCTTCCGAAGAAAAAATAACTAACGACCTATTAAGAGTATATAAGAATGATTAAAAACATCATTTTTGATTTTGGTGATGTATTCATCAATTTAGATAAAGAAGCAACATACAAAGAACTGGCAAATCTTGGAGTTACTGAGATTAGTGAAGAAATGATGCAACAATACTATCAGTATGAAATGGGATTAATTTCTACGGATGATTTTATTGATTATTTCTACAATAAATTCAATATTCCTAAAGAAAAATTAATCTACTCTTGGAATGCTATTTTGTTAGATTTCCCGAAACATCGCTTAGATTTTTTGAAGAAACTTGCTGCAACGAATGATTACCGATTGTTTTTATTAAGTAACACAAACGATATGCATATTTCTTGGATTCAAAACGATTGGGGAGAAGAGCTTTATAATGAATTTAAAAGTTATTTTGAACAGTTTTACTTATCGCACGAAATCAATCTAAGAAAACCAAATACTAACATTTTTGAGTTTGTTTTAAACGAAAATAATTTACAAGCTTCTGAAACTATTTTTATAGACGATACCCAAGAAAACACCAATGCTGCACAACAGTTAGGTATTCATGTGTGGAATAATTGTCCGAAAACAGAAGATGTGGTAGATTTACTAAAAAGAAAGGAGTTTATAGCGTGATATTTTTAATTTTCAGTGTTTTTATAACAAGTTTACTCTTTGTAATCTTTAAATTGTTTGATGTTTACAAAGTAAATACATTTCAAGCCATTGTTTTAAACTATGCGGTAGCATTATGCTTCGGCTTTGTGCATTCAGAAATTTCACTTTCTGTAACAGAAATTCCACAACAACCTTGGTTTTTAGGAGCTACCCTCTTAGGTTTCTTATTTATTACCGTATTTCTTGTAATGGGAATCACAGCTCAAAAAAATGGGCTTTCTGTTGCTTCTATAGCAGGAAAAATGTCGGTCGTAATTCCTGTTGTTTTAGGAATTTTCCTCTACAATGAAAGTATTGATTTTGTAAAATTTATCGGGATTATACTTGCGCTGGTAGCAGTCTATTTATCTTCAGCAAAAAGTGATACTGCTCCTGTAAAATTTAAAAACTTATTGTTTCCTATGTTACTCTTTTTAGGGTCTGGAAGCATCGATACTTTGTTGAAGTACACAGAGGATACTTATGTTTCTAAAGGAGCCGTACCCATGTTTTTATCTACCATTTTTGGTTGTGCCTTACTTTTTGGAATCTTCTTTAGTTTACTACAATTTGTCAACAAGAAGGTTAAGTTAGAATGGAAAACACTTGTTGGAGGAATTGCACTGGGAGTTCCTAATTATTATTCGATGGAATTTTTACTAAAGGCACTACAAACAAAAGGACTTGAAAGCGCTACTATTTTTACTATTAACAATGTTTCGGTAGTCGTTTTAACAACGGTATTTGCCCTGTTGTTTTTTAAAGAAAAGCTCGTTAAAAAGAATTGGATTGGTATTGGACTTGCCATAATTAGTATTTTATTAGTAGTTTCGGCGTGATGAATGAGATAAAAGACACTTATAAAACCATTACAAAACCTTCTGAGGAAACCTTGTTTAAAGACCGAAACAGTAAGTTTTTCGGCTATGCGTTTCCTGTTTTTTCTGAAGAGGATATTAAAGAACGATTAGAAGAACTTCGCAAACAGCACCATACAGCGCGTCATCATTGTTATGCATGGCAGTTAGGAACTGAAAACATCCGTTTTCGTGCCAATGACGACGGTGAACCTAGCAACTCAGCAGGACAGCCAATTTACGGACAAATACAATCTTTTGATGTAACTAATATTTTAATTGTTTCAGTACGTTATTTTGGCGGAACTAAATTGGGAGTAGGAGGATTGATTAATGCCTATCGTACTTCTGCGCAATTGGCTTTAGAAGCTTCAATAATTGTAGAAAAAACTATTGATATTCATTATAAGCTGAAATTTGGTTACGATATGATGAACAAAGTACAACGTATCATTAAAGAACGAAACTTAGACATCATCAATCAAAAACTTGAGTTAGACTGCGAATACACTATTTCAGTACGAAAAAAAGAAGCCGAAAATATTTTTGAAATTTTTGACAATTTGTTTAAGGTGGAGATTAAGGAAGTGGAGTAGTATATTTTTTAAGTAAAAGTATTTTACATTTTGATTTTAAGTAAATTAAAATTACTTTTATCTCAAATTTAACTTAAAAAAATATGAAAATGAAAAACCTAACCTTTATTGTATGCCTATTCATGTCTTTTCAACTTTTTTCGCAAGCGCAAGCTGAAGTAACGAAAGAGAATATATGCAGAGGCGCTGCTATTAGTGTCGTAGCAAATGTAAAACCTTTTTTAGAAAATGGTATTCCTAAATCTGAGGTTTTACAAATGGGTAAAGAATTGGTAAAAGAAGTAATTAAAGATGCTCCTGCTAAAGCTTATGATTTATTAAAAGCTAAAAAATCTCGAGACGAAGTTGTTGAACTCCTCTACAAAGACTTTATGAAATTGGACGAAAAAACGGTGCTGCAATTTTTATTAAAGCCAGATAATGATGGTTTTGAAGATGAGGAAGATGATTATTAATGTTCCTAACCTAAAAATAGGTGAGATATCAGCTCATTAAAACGACGGATATCTTAACCGTTAGCTGCCATTGACCAAACTAGCACCAAAAACTATGGAAAATTCAAAAAATTAGAACTAACACCATTAACAAATATTAAAGAACGAAACTTAGACATCATCAATTAAAAACTTGAGTTAGACTGCGAATACACTATTTCAGTACGAAAAAAAGAAGCCGAAAATATTTTTGAAATTTTTGATAATTTGTTTAAGGTGGAGGTTAAATTAGTAGATTAAAAACTAACAGAGGCTTTGAGAAAATGAAGTTAATGAAAAAAAATATTATCATCCTCTTTTTAATGGTTTTACCCATTAAAAGCATAAAAGCTCAAAACTTTTTGTATAATACTGAACAGTTTGGTATACGAGGATCTATGTTAGGAGGTGCTATAGCTGCTGGAGCAGATGATGAAAGTATGACTTTTTATAACCCTGCAGGAATACACAAAGTTCCTTCTCAAGTAAGTATATCTCTATTTCAGCCTGTAATTCGTAGCTTTGGTTTTAATAGCTTTTGGGGAGCAAGGGAAAGCAGCGAAATAAATACTAATTATGGGCTAAAACCTTCTCTTATATCTTTTAAATTTAATTTAAAAAATATTGAATTAGCATTTATTAAAATAAGTAAAAGCGAGTTAACAGATTTTTTTAATGCAAAAAGAGAAACCACAAACAGTAACCTTTTAAATACACAGTACTTTGAATATGAATATAAAGGCGAAGATGATTGGTTTGGAGTTGGAACAAGTTTTAAATTAACACCAAATATTTACCTAGGTATTAGTCAGTTTCTAAGTATTTCTAACTTTGAATATAGAAATAAAGTATTTTTAGAAGAACTAAATACAGCTAATAACACTTCTAATAGCTACTTTAACTCTGAACAAGCTAGCAGTTATGATAACACAGGTTTTATAACTAAAATAGGTTTTTTATACGATACTAATAAACACGACTTTGGTTTTACAATAACTACTCCAAAGTATTTGAGAATTTTAAAAGATGGATACTATACAGGAGAATTAACCAGAATAGATAGTGACCATAGTTTAGGCAGGCAAATTGTAGATAATGATATATCTCCAGAGATACGAACTCCTTGGGAGTTTTCTATCGGATATAGTTTTCTAGTAAATAAAAATAGTAAATTATGGTTAAGTACCAGTTATCACACTGGAATATCTGATTATAAAGTCGCAAATATAAAATCCGGAAACTCAGCTTTTTCCTGGGTCAATGGTAATAAATCGGTTATTAACTTTGGAGTAGGGTATTCACATCAAATAAGTCCAACATTAGAATTATCAGGAGGTTTTAGAACAAATAATTTAGCCTACGAAAACAAAAAGGTTTCATTAACAAAATTGAGAAACACTATTTTAGATGGAAATCAGATACACTTTGTAATTGGAACTAAATTTAAATTCAAAAGACACGACGTGCTTTTAGGGTTAGACTGGGGTGCTATTTATGATACTCCAAACAAAACTAGCTTTGAATATTTACAAGATATTGCTGAATTATCTCCAAATTTGAATGGGCTGACCAAACAAAATATAACTATTCTATTAACATATAGGTTTATTATAGATGAACTAATAAAGCTATAACATATCTTAACTTACTTAAGCTCAAAACATTTTAGGTTACTTCAAGAATTATTCGTAAATTTGCACGCCTTTTTACGAGTACAGATTTAAAAAAGGTTTAATTTTTTTTATAAAGTTTAATTTCTCTTGGCGTTAGCATCGTTAAAAATCTGGTTAACAAAAAGATACAAATTATTTTCAGAATGTCTGAAACAAAAGTAAACCCACAAGAATTTTTAGCTGACTTTGATTGGCACAAGTACGAACAAGGTATTGAAGCTGTAGATGAGGCTAAATTAAAAGAATTTGAAACTGCGTTAGAAGGAACTGTAGGTTTCGTTAACGAGCGTGACGTAATTGAAGGTGAAGTAGTACGTATTACTGATCGTGATGCTATTATCGACATCAACTCTAAATCAGAAGGAGTAATTTCGTTAAACGAGTTCCGTTATAACCCAAATTTAGCAGTGGGTGACAAAGTAGAAGTATTAGTTGACAAAAGAGAAGATTCATCTGGTCAATTAGTATTATCTCACAAAAAAGCACGTGTAATCAAAGCTTGGGATCGTGTTAACAACGCACACGAAACTGGTGAAATCGTTAACGGTTTTGTTAAGTGTAGAACTCGTGGAGGTATGATCGTTGATGTATTTGGTATTGAAGCTTTCTTACCAGGTTCTCAAATCGATGTGAAGCCTATCCGTGACTACGATCAATACGTAGAGAAAACTATGGAATTCAAAGTTGTTAAAATCAACCACGAATTTAAGAACGTAGTAGTATCTCACAAAGCGTTAATCGAAGCTGATTTAGAAGATCAAAAACGTGAAATTATCGGTCAATTAGAAAAAGGACAAGTATTAGAAGGAGTTGTTAAAAACGTAACTTCTTACGGTGTATTTGTTGACTTAGGAGGTGTTGACGGATTAATTCACATTACTGATTTATCTTGGTCTCGTATCAACCACCCGAACGAAGTTGTTGAATTAGATCAAAAATTAAACGTTGTAATCTTAGACTTTGATGATAACAAATCTAGAATTCAATTAGGTTTAAAACAATTATCTGCTCACCCATGGGAAGCTTTAAACTCTGATTTAAAAGTTGGTGATAAAGTAAAAGGTAAAGTAGTTGTTTTAGCTGATTATGGTGCATTTGTAGAGGTTGAAGAAGGAGTAGAAGGATTAATCCACGTTTCTGAAATGTCATGGTCAACTCACTTACGTTCTGCGCAAGATTTCGTAAAAGTTGGTGATGAAGTAGAAGCTCAAATCTTAACATTAGATCGCGAAGAGCGTAAAATGTCTTTAGGTATGAAGCAATTACACCCAGATCCATGGACTGATATCACTACTAAATACCCAGTAGGTTCTAAACACACTGGTACGGTACGTAACTACACTAACTTTGGTGTATTCGTAGAGTTAGAAGAAGGTATCGACGGATTAGTATATATCTCTGATTTATCTTGGACTAAGAAAATTAAGCACCCATCAGATTTCGTAACTGTTGGTGATCAATTAGAAGTACAAGTATTAGAATTAGACGTAGAAAACCGTAAGTTAAACTTAGGTCACAAGCAAACTCAAGATAACCCTTGGGATGCTCATGAAGCTACGTATGCTATCGGGTCTATGCACGAAGGTACTATTAAAGAGAAAAATGACAAAGGTGCAACTGTAGTATTTGCTGACGGAATTGAAGCTTTCGCTCCAACTCGTTTCTTAGAAAAAGAAGACGGTGGTAAATTAGCTAAAGGTGACGAAGCTAAATTCCAAGTAACTGAGTTTAGTAAAGAATACCGTAGAATTGTTGTTTCTCACACTTCTATCTTTAGAGAAGAAGAGCAAAAGAACATTAAAGCTGCTGCTGCTAAGGCTCAAGAAGTAGAAAAAACTACTTTAGGAGACATCGGTGGATTAGCTGAGTTAAAGAAGAAAATGGAAGGAAAATAATCCTAACAACTTCTTAAAAATTATAAACCGCTAAGCTTTAAAGCTTAGCGTTTTTTTTGTTTCCATTATAAAATTCGTAATTCATAATTCTTAACTCGTAAATCAATATATTTGCTCATCAATTAAAAAATTAATATGACACTTATAAAATCTATATCAGGTATTAGAGGTACCATAGGCGGAAATACAGGTGATAATTTAACTCCAATTGATGCGGTAAAATTTGCGGCAGCATACGGAACATTTATTAAAAAGAAAAACGCAGAAAAAGAAAAGATTAGCATTATTATTGGTAGAGATGCTCGTATTTCGGGTAAAATGATAAGCAACTTAGTAGCTAATACCTTAGTTGGTTTAGGGATAGATGTTATCGATTTAGGATTATCTACTACACCTACGGTGGAAGTTGCTGTTCCTTTAGAAAAAGCTGATGGAGGTATTATCTTAACTGCTTCTCACAACCCAAAACAGTGGAATGCGTTAAAATTATTGAATGAGAAAGGAGAGTTCTTAAATGGTGAAGACGGAGCAGAGATTTTAAAAATTGCTGAAAACGATGCAACCATTGAGTTCGCTGAAGTAGACGATTTAGGATCATACAGAAAAAAGAAAAACTATATTAAAAAACACATTAAAGAAGTTTTAAAACTTGATTTGGTCGATACAAAAGCCATCAAAAAAGCGAAATTTAAAGTTGTTGTAGATGGTGTGAATTCTACAGGGGGAATCGCAATTCCTGCTTTATTAAAAGAATTAGGAGTAAAGTGTATTGAATTGTACTGTGAGCCTAACGGACATTTCCCTCACAATCCAGAGCCTTTAAAAGAACATTTAACAGATATTTCTGAATTAGTTGTAAAGAAAAAAGCTGATTTAGGTATTGTGATTGATCCTGATGTAGATCGTTTAGCGTTAATTTCTGAGGATGGTTCTATGTTCGGTGAAGAATATACCTTAGTTGCTTGTGCCGATTATGTTTTAGGTCAATTAGGTGGTGGAAATACCGTTTCTAATTTATCATCTTCAAGAGCATTACGTGATGTTACCGAAAAACATGGAGGAACTTACACTGCAAGTGCAGTAGGAGAGGTAAACGTAGTACAAATGATGAAAGACACCAACACCGTTATTGGAGGAGAAGGAAATGGAGGTATTATTTATCCAGCATCTCACTACGGACGTGATTCATTAGTTGGTGTAGCGTTATTTTTATCACACTTAGCACATAAAAAAATGTCTTGCAAAGAGCTAAGAGATTCATATCCTAGTTATTTTATGAGTAAAAATAAAATCCAGTTAACACCACAAATTGATGTTGATAAGATTTTAGAAACTATGGCTACCAACTATAAAAACGAAGACGTAAACACGATTGATGGTGTAAAAATTGATTTTGCTGAAGAGTGGGTGCACCTACGTAAGTCAAACACTGAGCCTATCATCAGAATTTATACAGAAAGTACTAGTCAGGAAAATGCAGATGCTTTAGCTGAAAGAGTTATTTCTGAAATAAAAGAAATAATAGCGTAAAGAACTTAAAAATTGTGAGCTTCTAACAAAATGTTATAAATACGTTAATATTATAATTATTTTAGACTACCTAATAGCATACTAGTAATTTTATCACCAAACAAACAACTCAGATTTTAAACTATGGATTTAGAACAGTATTTTGATAAGTTCAGAAAAAATATTGTAGGAATAGACCAAAATTTTCAAACACCTTATGGTGAAAAAAAAATGGTATATACCGATTGGACTGCTAGTGGAAGGTTATACAGGCCTATCGAAGAGCAACTTTTACATAAATTCGGCCCTTTTGTAGCAAACACACATACAGAAACTTCTACTTCAGGAGCTGCTATGACACTTGCATATCATGAAGCCCGTAATATTATAAAACGCCATGTAAATGCTTCTGCTGATGATGTTTTGATAACTGAAGGCTCTGGTATGACGGGGGTTGTAAATAAATTTCAACGTATTTTAGGACTTAAAGTATCTGAAAACCTTAAAGAAAACACCCAAGTTCCTGATGAAAAAAGACCTATTGTTTTTGTTAGTCATATGGAACATCATTCAAACCAAACTTCTTGGATTGAAACTATTGCCGATGTAGTAGTGGTACCCTCTAACGAAGAAGGTTTAGTGTGTTTAGATAAGTTTGAAGAAACGATTAAACAGTATTTAGATAGACCTATTAAAATAGCTTCAATTGTTGCTGGATCTAATGTTACAGGTATTAAAACTGACTACCATAAAGTAGCCTCTTTAATTCACAGATATGGTGGCTTATGCTTTGTTGATTTTGCTTGTTCTGCACCGTATGTTGATATTGACATGCATCCAGAAAATGAAGATGAATATTTAGATGCTATTTTCTTTTCTCCACATAAGTTTTTAGGAGGTCCAGGTACATCAGGCGTTTTAATTTTCAATAAGAAATTATATAAAAACATGGTTCCTGATAACCCAGGGGGAGGAACTGTAAGTTACACAAATCCATGGGGACAACATGATTATTTTGATGATGTTGAAACTCGTGAAGATGGAGGTACACCAGCTTTTTTACAAACGATAAAAATAGCATTGTGTATTCAGGTAAAAAATCAAATGGGTACCGATAAAATTAAAGAACGTGAAGATGAAATTAATCCGATCATTTTTAATTGCCTAGAAAATTTAGAAGGAGTTCAAATTTTAGCTCCTAACCATAAAGATCGCTTAAGTATTTTTTCTTTTTACTTTGAAAAATACCATTTTAACTTAGTAGTTAAGTTATTAAACGATCGTTTTGGTATTCAAACCAGAGGAGGTTGTTCTTGTGCTGGAACTTACGGACACTTTTTATTAAATGTAGATCAAACCAGATCAAATGAAATAAAAGGACAAATTTTAGGAGGTTGTAGTACAGAAAAACCAGGTTGGGTACGTTTATCAGTTCACCCAACTATTACAAATGAAGAAGTACAATTTGTTTGTGATTCATTAAAATCGTTAGCTGAAAATATTGAAGAATGGTCGAAAGACTATGAGTACGATATGGGTAAAAACGATTATGTACACAAAACTGTTGAACCTATTGAAAAAC
The DNA here is from genome assembly GCF_051200845.1 of Tenacibaculum sp. A30. NCBI lineage: Bacteria > Pseudomonadati > Bacteroidota > Flavobacteriia > Flavobacteriales > Flavobacteriaceae > Tenacibaculum > Tenacibaculum sp. A30. Next base: position 328,752 of record NZ_CP195160.1, on the reverse strand, counting down.
GGCTAGTAGCTGATTGGTTTTCGTTATAATATGACACACATTAGTAGCTCTTTTTTAGAAAAAAACTATTTAAAAATTAAAGAAGACTCTATATCTGGAAGGTGGATTACCCTAACAGATATAGAGCCTTTGTATTTTGACTTACAAAATTCTAAAATTGAAACGAAAATAATTGGTGAATCAGAGCAGCAGAGAGCTATTTATCAGTTGAAATTTGGAACAGGAGAAAAGAGAATTCTTATTTGGAGCCAGATGCACGGTAATGAAAGTACCGGAACCAAAGCTGTTTTCGATTTTTTAAACTTTATTCAGCGTTTTCCAGACCATGAAATTACTAAGGCAATTGTAAACAATTGTAGTATTACCATCGTTCCTATGCTAAATCCTGATGGAGCACAAGCCTATACACGTGTCAATGCTAATAATGTTGATTTAAATAGAGACGCTGTTGAGTTACAAGCGAAAGAAAGTAAGTTATTACGTAAAATTTTAGAAGAAGTTAATCCGCAGTTTTGCTTTAATTTACACGATCAAAGAACCATTTTTGGAGTAGAAGGCACTACCAATACTGCTACGATATCTTTTTTGGCTCCTTCTGAAGAAGAAACACGTAAAATTACTGAAGGCAGAAAAAAAACTATGAATGTTATTGTAGCAATGAATAAATTGTTGCAAGAAATTATACCAAATCATATTGGCCGTTATACAGATGAATTTTACCCAACCGCTACAGGAGATAATTTTCAAAAGTTAGGACATAATACTATTCTAATTGAAGCAGGCCATTTTCCTGATGATTACGATAGGGAAGAGGTAAGAAAGTATAATTTCTATGCATTACTACAAGGAATTTACCATATTTCAATAAATAACGACTTTAGTTTCTATCAAGATTATTTAGCTATTCCTAACAATATCAAGAATTTCTACGACGTAATTTATCGCTCAAAAAATAATGAAAAAGATGTTGCTTTTCAGTATGTAGAAACTATAGAAAATGGTAAATTTGCACTGGTTTTAACAAAAGAAAAAGAAGGAAATTTATCTTCATATTTAGCTCATAAAGAATTCACAAAAAATAGTTAAAAATTTATTTTTCCTTAAACAAAACTTAAGTTTTTTATAAAAAATCTATATTTTAGCAATATTACTTGAAGAAAACAAAAAATGAAGAAGTTCATACTAGATGAAATCGATCATCAAATTTTAGACATTTTAATTGAAAACGCTCGTACACCTTTTACAGACATTGCAAAAAAGTTGTTAGTATCTGCTGGTACTATCCATGTACGTGTAAAAAAGATGGAAGATGAAGGTATTATTCAAGGGTCAACATTAACCTTGAATTATGAAAAAATGGGATACTCGTTTATTGCCCATGTAGGAGTTTTCTTAGATAAAACATCTATGACTCAACATGTATTAGACAATTTACGTTTAATATCTAACGTTACAGTTGCTTATGTAACAGCAGGAAAGTATAATATTTTCTGTAAAGTTCGTGCTAAAAATACTGCTGACGCAAAAGATATTATTTATAGAATTGATGATATTCACGGAGTAAATAGAACTGAAACTATGATAGCGCTTGAAGAAAGTATTAACGATAAAAAACGTTTAATGCACGCTATTTTCCAAGATATTTAATTTGAAAAGTATTTTTCACAAAAAGGGTTACGAATTTCGTAACCCTTTTTTATTTTTTACCAACCAAATCTTTCAAAGACTGTATTCCAATCTTCAGGTAATTCAGCTATGATTTCTAGTTTTTCATTTGAATAGGGATGAATAAATTCTAAAGAACGCGCATGCAAAAAGAGATTTTCACAATTAAAATTTTCAAGAAACATCATATTGTGATTTTTATCTCCGTATTTAGGATCTCCAATTAACGGGTGACTAATTTTATTCATGTGAATACGCAGCTGATGTAATCTACCCGTTTTAGGCATTAATTTCACCAAACTATATCTTGAAGTATCGTACGGTTTCACAGGAATATCAACAGTAACTGTTTTTAACATTTCTAAATGAGTTTCTGCTTCTTTATGCACATTTGCATCTCTTCCTTTTACTGGCGAATCGATAATTTTTGTTTCAGGAGCATGTCCTCTTACAATTCCGTAGTATGTTTTTTGAATTTGATTATTCATAAACAATTCTTGAAACTTAGCTACGTACTCACTTTTTTTAGCTAACAATAGTATTCCTGATGTTTTTCTATCAAGACGATGTATAGGATACATTTTTTCACCACATTGCTCTTGTAATAACTGCAATAATGAAGCTTCATCTGCCACATTTCTAGAGTGATGCGCATGGTGTACAACCACATTATTAGGTTTTGATGCACACACTATATAATCGTCTTCGTAAAGAATTGATACATTCATAATATTAATTTTCCTGTTTAAGTTTTGTTAGTTTTACTAGCGCTAAAGATAAAGCGCCGCAAATAAAAAATCCGATAAAAAGTGGAAGGGTAGTGGTACTAACAAATCTACCTATTACCGTTGCAATTGGCACTGCCATAATCGTTGATACAAATCCGTTAATAGCAGCCCCAATACCCGCGATATGTCCAACAGGTTGCATTGCTAAAGCACGTAGGTTCCCGAATAAAAAACCGATAGAAAAGAACTGTAACGCAAAGAACACCAATAAAATGGTTATGCTAGGATTCTCTTTTTGGTAAAATAATGCCACATAAATTAAAGGCACAAAGGTAAATATGATTAAGAAGAAAGACACCAATTTGTGCATTCCGAATTTCATTACAAATGAACCATTTAAAAATGTAGCAAATCCGACAGAAATTGCCAACCCAGCAAAAATGAACGGAAACTCATCTACTAATAAATACTGCTCTTGAAAAATTTGTTGAGAAGCACTTAGATAGACCATAAAAGATCCTGTTATAAAACCGGAAATTATGGTGAAAACAGTTGCTTGTTTGTATTTTATAAATTCTTTTAAGCCGTCTGAAAATAAACCAAAAGAGAATTTAATTCTATTTTCTTCTTTAAGTGTTTCTGGTTGACGTTTCCATAACCAAAACATAACTAAAACTCCAAAAATTAACTGACTATAAAAAATAGATTTCCATCCGTAAGCATCGAGCATAATTTTTCCTAGTGCTGGGGCTATTACAGGAACTAAAATAAAAATAACGACAATAAATGACATGATTTTCGCCATGTAATTACCACTAAAACTATCACGAACCATCGCAATACTTATGGTTCTAGGTGCAGAAAGTCCTATTCCTTGTAAAATTCTTCCCACAACCATCATTTCTAAACTTGTTGCACTAACGCAAATAAAACTAGCGATTACAAAAAGTACAAATCCACCGTAAATAACTGGTTTTCTTCCTAAAGTATCAGAAATTGGTCCTGAAATTAATTGCCCAAATCCTAAACCTAAAAAAATCATTGTCACTAACAACTGACTATCGTTAGAAGATTCTTGAATGTTAATACTGATACCTATGTGTTCTAAAGCTGGGAGTAATGCGTCTATTGATAGTGCTACAAGCGACATTAAAGACGCCATTAGAGCGATAAACTCTAACTTTGATTGATTATTTTCTTGCATTGGGCAAAAGTACTCCCTTTGTTTTTGTTTAAAGTTAAAATTGTATAAAAAAAGGCTGTTAAAAAACAGCCTTTAAACAAACAATATCACGACTTTAAAAGTCTAATTAAATTTTGACGCTGTTAGGAATGAATTGTAGTGAAACAAAAAATGTATAGGTTGAAGGGGGCTTCCTGAACAGCGTCTAATATTATAAATACATCTTACATAACATAAAACAGGAATCTTTTAATAAACCCTACTTTTTTTGTTAAAAAAACTATTTTTTTTATTTTTTCTGAAAGTAGACAAACGATGAACAAAAATTATATAATTAAATAAAGAGGTTTTTCAGCTATTTTTCTTCTTTAAACAACTACTATTTAACATAATATTAATTATAGAACAAATATAGATAATTGATTTTGTAAGTTATAATTCTATACTATTATGTGAAATATCCTATAACCTTTATTAATTCTTTACAATATTTTAGTACTTGGATCATTAAAAATTCAAATACACGATTCTATCAGCTAAACAATAGATTGCTTTTATAAAATCAAAATGCTTATCTTTTCGGTATTAGATCAATCGCCTTCAGCTATTAAACTACGTTTGTATCAAACACTTTCTAACATTGCTGCAGAGAAAAACACAATAATTTTATTCCCTTTTCCTGAGGAAGTATTACCTAAAAAGAACTCTAAATAAAAGTAACAAAATGCAACTCTACTTCTCTTCTATTTCATTCTTTACAATTTATCATAACCATTAAAACGTTTATCTACAATACGCTTCCATTCTGGATGTTTTTTTATGTAAGCGAATACATAAGGACAAAATGGTAACAATGAATTATGGTGTTCTTCAAGATAGTTCAACGTTTTTTCTACCAAAGCTATTTGGCTATGTGTTTCTTTATAATCTATAAAAGCAATGATTCCTTCTACTTCTATCTCAAAACGATGATCCTTTTCGTTTTTTACAAGCGGTATGTTTAGAAATTCTTCTTTCATTTTATAAATAGGTTTTATAAGGCTGCCAGAAACTTCTAAACAGACCTATTTTATTGTAAATTTAAAAAGCAACTCGTTGAATTTGAGTTGCTTTTAAATTTAGAGCTAATCTTCTAAATATCCAAACTTTCCTGTGTTGAAGTCCTGAAATGCTTCCACCAATTCCTCTTGAGTATTCATTACAAAAGGACCATAAGCTGCAATAGGCTCATTTAGCGGTTCACCACTTAATACTAAAACAACAGTATCTTCAAGAGCTTCTAGTGTAAAAGTATCTCCATCATTTGCAAACAAAGCAAAGTGATCTTGTAAAACATTTTCCGTTTCATTTACCTTTACACTTCCTTCTACAGCTAAAATTGAAGTAGTATAATGCGTAGGAAATGTCAGTTGTGTTTTTGCTCCTTTTTTTAATCGTACATTAAACATATTTACGGGTGAAAATGTTGAAGCTGGTCCTTTATTTCCCTCATAATCTCCTGCAATTACCTCTACTTCTCCTTCATTATTTGGTAACTGAACTTTAGCCATTTCAGTATTTGCTATAGCTTGATATTTTGGCGGACTCATTTTGTCTTTTGCTGGAAGGTTTACCCACAACTGTACCATTTGAAACTCACCTCCTGTTTTGCTCCATTCAGTTTCGTGAAACTCTTTGTGTAACACTCCGGAAGCTGCGGTCATCCATTGTACGTCACCTTCACCAATAATTCCTCCTCCTCCTGCACTATCTCCATGCTCTACACGTCCTTTATAGGCGATAGTTACGGTTTCAAAACCTCTATGAGGGTGTACACCTACACCTTTAGGTTTATCTGTTGGAGGGAAATTATATTTTGAATTATAATCTAACATAATAAACGGATCCATACGCTGCATACTTGAGCTTCCTGGAATAAAATTATGTACTCTAAATCCGTCTCCTACAAAATGCGGAGCTCCTGGTTTTACGACTCTTTCTATACTTCTTGTTTTCATCTTTCTATCCTTTTATTAATTTAAACTACATGCTAGTTTTATTTCAAATGAATTGTCTAAATAATTACGTTGTGCTCCTGGTTTGTTTTTAGACCAATATGCTTTTTTTACATTTTCTGAAAGTGTTGTCTCTTCTTTATAAGTTACTACAATCGCTTCAGGAAATAGTACTGTAATTATTTTCTTTAATTTATTTCTATCTATTTCATTTATTTCTTCTGAAATAGCTAGCACATTATACGGTTGTTGATGTAATTTTTCAATGGCTGTTTCGACATTACTAACAGTTGAAACTTGCCAGTTTAAAATTTTAGGCATTGTTGTACTTTCTGTTACAACTAATGTTTTTAAATGTCTCATAATAAATCCTTTTTTACCTATTAAATGGGATTAATTATTCGATGATTAACATCGAAATGAATTCGTTTATTTTTTCTGAAATATTAAGTGAGTTGACCTCTACTTTTTATTTCACTGTAAAATTACTGCAACAAAAAAGGATATGCATTGACCTATGGTAAGAAGTGTTATTTGTGTGGTTTGAAGTTTTCTTCTGCAAGTGCTTTACGAACTCGGCTAAGACTTTCAGGGGTAATTCCTAAGTAAGAAGCAATCATCCATTGAGGTACCCGAAGCATAATATCGGGGTACATACTCACAAAATCTAAATAACGACTTTTTGCTGACACCCCTAATAACTGACTGATACGCTTATACAAATGTCGAATATGATTTTGTAATAACTGCTCGTTTTTTTCTCTAAAATCAGTGTTTATTTTTGATATTTCATTTATAAAATGCTCGTCGAACATCACAACCAGTGTATCTTCAACAGCATCAATAAAATACGTAGAAGGTTCTTGAAAAAAAACACTCCCTCTGTCGCTTACTATCCATCCTTCTGTAGCAAATTGTAAAATATTTTCTTTTCCCTCTTCATTTAGCGCATACATACGTAACAAACCTTGTTCTACAAAAAAGAAATGCGAACAAATTGCTCCTTGCTTTAATAAGAAGTCGTTTTTAGAAACCTTTTTTGTTTGAATATATGATTGTATTGAGGCATAATCTTTTTCAGATAATCCTCCTTTTTCAATAAAATGTTTCTTTAAGTTGGGTAACTCCATACATCTAATATATGCTATCAAGAATATTTACACAACTTTGTTTATTCTTTTGAAGTTTTGTTAACTACCCTACCACGATAATTTATAGACTTTTTTTGATTACTCATAACATAAATAGAAGTAGATAAACTAGGATATACTCTAACTATTACATTGTAATTTTCGGTAATATTATTTTTATCTTTTATTTTGAAGTTAATTTTATAACTATTCTCTTTCGCTTCAGTTATCGTTAAGTTTTCTGGCTCTCCTTCAAACACAATTCCAATATCTGTACCACCGTAAGATCCACCTGCTTGACGTTCTCCAAAATAAGGTAAATAGGCTGAAACAGTATCTCCTTTCATTTTAAAGAAATTAGCGTTTCCTATTAAATTTATATTTCCTGCACTACTCCCATTAGGTAACATTCCTGCATTAGCTATTTGTGTCATCGCAAGCGTAGCTTGAGGCTCTGCCCATTCAGATTCTATCTCGAAAGTTTTACTTTCAATAAGAGCTTTTAAATTATCTATTTCTGCTTGAGTTGCTGTTCTTGAAGAGGCGCAACTAAACAGTATAAAAACTACACCTACTAAAATGCTATACCTTTTCATATTATATTGATTTTAAAACCTATACAAGATACTCAAATCTAATGAGCTTTTCAAGAGAAGAAGTGATTTTAACTATTTAGTTTATCTACTTATCTTTAAGAAATAAAGGAGGTTATTAAAATAAACCTCCTTTATTATAAATGAACTTTCAGGGGAGACTTCATTTACTATTCTACTATAACTTTATACTCTGCAATAGTAAGTTTCTTAATTTGAAGAACACTACTCCTAAAAGACCAATAATTACCCTAAAAAGTTTTATTTATACCATAAAAAAAAGGTTAGAAATTAATCTCTAACCTTAATACATTTATATAAATAAGTATTATTCTTGTTTAGGAGGTACGTAAAACAATTCGGGTTTTGCTCCTTTTATATCTCTGTAAAAATCATAAATATGATTCATATCAGTATTCATATCCTCAGTTAAGTAATATGGAGGTGCTACTATAATTTGTTTATTTTCAAAATCGAAAGCAAACATTACTACTGGTACATTGGCCCCTTTAGCAATATAATAAAAACCTGTTTTCCATTCTGTTATTTTCGCTCGAGTTCCTTCAGGAGATAATGCTAAACGAAATTCATCGTGTTCGTTAAACAAATTCACAATAGCTTCTACCTTATTGGTGCTTTTACTTCTATCAACTGGTGAACCCCCTAACGCTCTAAAAATAAACCCGAATGGCGGTTTGAATAAGGAAGCCTTTCCTATAAAATTAATTTTAACGCCATAAGTGTTTCTTGCAAAAATAGCAATAGGAAAATCTTTCCAACTCGTATGAGGTGCACCAATAACCACATACTTTTTTAAATCTCTAGGAAAATCTCCTACCAACTTCCAGCCTAAAACTTTGTGAAATATAAATTTAGATATCATTCTAACAGTTATAAGGGTCAATGATACGGTTTTCCTTATAAAAATCAAATAAATTTAACCTATCTTGTCCTATATTTGTTCATTCAATAAACTTTTAAACAACCTAATGAATACCACTCTTTTACTGATTTTAATTGCTATTAGTACCCTTGTTATTGGGTTTATTATTGGAAATCTGCTTTCTAAATTAAAGTTTAAACAACAAACTACCGATTTAGAAAAAGAGATTGCTTCGTTACAAAACAATCAGGCCAATTTTGAGGTTCAAAAAAGAGAAAAGGAAGTCCTTTTTTCTCAACAAAAAGAAGATTTTTTAAAACGATTAGATGAAAAAACTAAAGAAAATGGTGAATTACGTCGTGAAAAGGAGTTTTCTTCTATTGAATTAGCTAGAAAAAATGAAGAGTTGAAAAATTTACAGCTAAAACTAAATGAGAATAAAGAGGAAGTAGAAAAGCTACAGGATAAATTCACCAAAGAATTTGAAAACTTAGCTAACAAGATTTTAGATGAAAAATCGAATAAGTTTACAGAACAAAATAAAAAGAACATTAAGGATATTTTAAATCCGCTTCAAGAAAAAATACAAACCTTTGAAAAGAAGGTTGAAGACACTCAAAAAGAGAGCATTTCGATGCATTCTGCTTTAAAAGAGCAATTATTAGGTTTAAAAGAATTAAATGCTCAAATGAGTAAAGAAACGATTAACCTTACCAAAGCTTTAAAAGGAGATAGTAAAACTCAAGGAAACTGGGGCGAATTGGTTTTAGAACGTGTTTTAGAAAAATCTGGTTTAGAAAAAGACCGTGAGTATTTTGTACAACAATCTTTTACCAATGAAGAAGGTAAACGCATTATGCCCGATGTGGTAATTCATTTACCAGACAACAAAAAAATGGTTGTCGATTCTAAAGTATCATTAACTGCTTACGAGCAATTTATTAATACTGAAGATGATATAGAAAAAGAACGCTTTTTAAAAGAACATGTAAATTCATTAAAACGTCACGTAGAGCAACTTTCAGAAAAGAAATATGAAGACATCTACAAAATAGAATCCCCTGATTTTGTGTTGCTTTTCGTGCCTATTGAACCTGCTTTTGCAGTAGCTTTAAATGAAGACAACACCTTATATAATAAAGCTTTTGAAAGAAATATTGTGATTGTTACTCCAACCACGTTATTAGCTACGTTACGTACTATTGATACGATGTGGAATAACGAGAAACAACAACGTAATGCTTTAGAAATAGCACGTCAAGCAGGTGCTTTATACGATAAATTTCAAGGGCTATTAATCGATTTAGTGAACATTGGTAAGAAAATAGATGGCACAAAAGCCGATTATTCCGCTGCTATGAATAAACTCGTAGAAGGTCGTGGAAACTTAATTACAAGTGTAGAAAAACTCAAAAAAATGGGAGCCAAAGCTAAAAAAGCACTTCCAGAAAAAATTCTTGAACGAGCTCAAGATAATGACGAATAAAAAAAGGTCGCTCTAAAATATTTTAGAGCGACCTTTTTATCTATACCTTATTCGAAGGCATCACCTTCTACATGATAAACAAACGTCTGTGGTGCATTAAATCAAACACCTTCTCTCCTACTGCTTCTAATAACTCTTCGTTGTCAGCATTCATTAAAGCTTCATCAATTAAGTCCACAACAACTTCCATGTCTGCTTCTTTTAAACCGCGTGTAGTAACTGCAGCAGTACCCACACGAATACCAGAAGTTACGAATGGAGACTCCGTATCAAACGGAACCATGTTTTTGTTTACAGTAATCTCCGCTTTTCCTAATGCTTCTTCAGCAGCTTTTCCTGTAATATTTTTGTTACGTAAATCAATTAACATACAGTGGTTATCTGTACCTCCAGAAATAATTTCATATCCTTTTGCTACAAATGCTTTCGCCATTGCTTGCGCATTTTCTTTTACTTGGATTTGATAATCTAAGAATTCATCTGTTAATGCTTCACCAAAAGCAACCGCTTTAGCAGCAATAACATGCTCTAATGGTCCACCTTGATTTCCTGGGAAAACCGCAGAATTTATCAACGTAGACATTTTCTTTAATTTTCCTGATTTTAATTTTTCTCCAAATGGGTTTTCAAAATCCTTTCCAATCATAATCATACCACCACGAGGCCCACGTAACGTCTTGTGAGTTGTTGTAGTAACAATATGACAATGTGGTAAAGGATCAGATAAAATTCCTTTAGCAATTAATCCTGCTGGGTGTGAAATATCAGCCATTAAAATAGCTCCAACGCTATCAGCAATCTCTCTAAATTTCTTAAAATCGATATCACGTGAATACGCTGAAGCTCCTGCAATGATTAATTTAGGTTTATGTTCCTTAGCTTGTTGCTCTAAGTGGTTATAGTCAATATATCCCGTTTCTTTATCAACTCCGTAAAATACTGGGTTGTATAATTTACCAGAAAAGTTTACTGGCGAACCGTGAGTTAAGTGACCTCCGTGAGATAAATCAAATCCTAAAATAGTATCTCCTGGCTTTAAACATGCAGCAAAAACGGCTGTGTTCGCTTGACTTCCAGAGTGAGGTTGTACGTTTACATACTCAGCACCGAAAAGTTCTTTAGCTCTATCAATAGCAATTTGCTCTACGATATCTACTACTTCACATCCACCGTAATAACGTTTTTGTGGATATCCTTCAGCATATTTATTTGTTAAAACCGATCCTTGAGCTTCCATTACTTGGTCGCTTACAAAATTTTCAGAAGCAATCAACTCTAATCCGTTTAGCTGACGCTCTTTTTCTTCTTGAATTAAATCAAATATTTGATGATCTTTTTGCATGTTGTGTGTTGTTACATAAAGAGCCAAAAGTACTAATTTTATTCTTCAATTTTTACAGATTTTACAAGAAGTGTTTCTAAATACACTTTCACATTTTTTTTACTCATCTTTTTGGGGTAAATTGAAAAAAATATGTAGGTTTGATGAAAATATAACAAAAACGATAAATGGAAATAACTGCTAATAATCCGAATAGAAAATCTTGGTTAACTGTGGCTGAAGACTCAGATTTTCCTATTCAAAACATACCTTTTGGGGTTTTTCTAACTAAAGACGATATTATAACTATTGGTACTAGAATTGGTGATTACGCTATTGATTTAGGTGCCTTACACCAATTAGGATACTTTGACGGAATCCCATTAACAGATGACATTTTTTTACAAGATACTTTAAACGATTTTATTGCTGACGGACGCAAAACTTGGCGTTTAGTTCGTAATAGAATTGCAGATGTTTTTGATGTTAAAAACAGTGCTCTACGTGATAATGCTGAGCATAAAGACAAAATTATCTTTAGAATGGATGAAGTTGAAATGCAACTTCCGGTAGCTGTAGGAGATTACACTGACTTTTATGCAAGTAAAGAACATGCCACTAACGTAGGGAGCCTATTTAGAGATCCTGAAAACGCTTTATTACCAAACTGGTTACAAATTCCTATTGGTTACCACGGAAGAAGCTCTTCAATCGTACCATCAGGAACTCCAATTCGTCGTCCTGTAGGGCAACAACGCCCTAACGAAGGAGAAACTACGCCTAACTTTGGACCTTCAAAATTATTAGATTTTGAATTAGAGATGGCGTTTATTACAACAGTAGCAAACGATTTAGGTGACAGAATTCCTATTGAAGAAGCAGAGGAATATATCTTTGGATTGGTATTATTTAATGACTGGTCTGCTCGTGATATTCAAGCTTGGGAATATGTTCCTTTAGGGCCTTTCTTAGGAAAAAACTTTGCATCAACAATTTCTCCTTGGATAGTTACTTTAGATGCTTTAGAGCCTTTTAGAGTAGACAATCCTAAACAAGTATTTGAACCATTACCTTACTTAAAAAAGGAAGGAAAAGACAGTTACGATATTAATTTACAAATGGCTATTCAACCAGAAGGAAAAGAAGAGACTGTTGTTTGTAACTCTAATTTCAAGTACATGTATTGGACAATGGTACAACAATTGGCGCATCACACGGTAAACGGATGTCCTGTAAATGCTGGAGATATGATGGGTAGTGGTACTATTTCTGGTCCAACACAAGATAGTTTTGGTTCTATGTTAGAATTAACTTGGAGAGGTCAAAACCCTATTAAAATGAATGATGGTAGCGAGCGTAAATTCATCAATGATAATGACACTGTGATTATGCGTGGATATTGTAAAAATGATAAAGTTCGTATAGGTTTTGGTGAGTGTTCTGGTAAAGTTTTACCTGCAAAATAATAATCCAAATCATAATAAAATAAAAAATCCGATTCTTTTTAAAGAGTCGGATTTTTTATTTGGTTATTATCTTAGATTGTTAGATTATTAGAAAATTTAATTTTTCACTTTTAGTTTTTCACTTTCTAACATCCCTACTCCTCTTCTGGTGGTGGATGACCATGGATTTGCTCGTACACCTCGTCAAAATTACCACGTAAATACGTGTTTAATTTTTTTCGGTAATCATCTTGTAACCAATCAATAAAATTATGGGTACTTTTAGAAATACATTTTGAATATCTGTAAATTCTATCATCAATATCTCCTCCTAACATTTTAGCTAGTATCAAAGCATCAAAAACATCCTCACTGTTTTCAACACACATTTTAGCATGATGTTCAATAGATTTTTCTAGTACTCTTTTAGAAGATTCACCTCCTTGTATCGTGTCTCTATATACTTTTTTAACATCAAAGTATAAATCTTCAGAATTAGCAAACTCAGCTTTTACCTCTTCTGGAAGCTCATATCTAAAATCACTTTCTATCTCTTCATCAGATAATAAATTATCTAAATAGAAGTTAGGCGCTCTAAACATTTTTTGCCAATCTAAATCTGCTCCCCAAGGACCGAAACGGTGGAAGTTGTTTCCTAAGTCAATTACATTAAAATCAGATTTACCTTTTAACACACGCGAACCACGACCAATCATCTGATAATAAAGTGTTAACGATTTTGTAGCTCTGTTTAAAATGATTGACTTAACTGATGGCTCATCAAACCCTGTTGTTAAAATACTTACTGAAGTAATTATCGCATTTGGTGTTTTATGGAACCATTTTAATATTAAATCACGTTCTTTCTTAGTATTTGTATTATCTAAATGCGCAATAGGATATCCTGCTCTTTTAAACGTATCAAATACGTGTAAAGAAGTATTAATACCATTGTTAAAAATCAACGTTTTAGTTCCTTTAGCGCGTTCTTCATAAGCTTGTAATAACTTAGAAAGCATGTCGGTGTTGGTATATAAATCTTCAGATGATTTTACGGTATAATCTCCATTTGCTCCTACTTCTAAAGAAGTTAATCCAACGTTGTAAGAAAAAACATTTGCTTTTGCTAAGTATTCATTTTCTATTAAAGAACCTATACTCTCCCCTACAATCAACTCATCATAATTATCTTTCATAGGAAGTTTAATATTAGAACTCAAAGGAGTCGCTGTAACACCTAAAATGAAAGACTTTTCAAAAAACTTGAATAATTTAGTAAATGAATTGTAGTGCGCCTCATCAATAATTACCAATCCAACATCAGAAATATCTAACATATCGTCGTTTAAACGATTGTTTAATGTTTCTACCATCGCCACAAAGCAATCATATTTGTCTTGATCTTCTAAGCTTGCTTTACTATCTATAATTTTATTCTCAACACCAAATTCAGTAAGCACTTTTGCAGTTTGCTTACATAACTCAATTCGGTGGGTCATTATCAATACTTTCTTTTGATGGTGTTTTAAATATTGACGTGTAATTTCAGAGAAAATAACTGTTTTACCACCTCCTGTTGGAAGCTGATATAACAAGTGGTAATTCTCTGGAGCATCTTCAAAACTTTTAAAAATTTTGTTTAATGCTTCTTTTTGATAATAGTATAAATTTTTTCCTTTCTTTGGTTGTGAAGTTGCTGTTTCGTTACTCAAATCTCTATAATTTTGAAATATGCAAAAATACGAGGTATTTAAGGAAATCCCACTAAAATCAGGAGTTTTTTTAGATTTTTTTCAAATCTACTTTTGAAATATCATAATGAGAAGCATGTGCTACTACCGCTCCTTTTTTAATTACCAATAATTGAGGAGATTGGTGTGTTACTTCAAATTGAGTCGAAATTTCATTCGAAATATCTCTATAACTCAACAAGTCTAAATAATACACTTTTAAATCTTTCAATTCTTCATCAAAACTATTTTCAAAACGTTTAATAACCATGCTACTAATACCACATCGAGTAGAATGTTTAAAAATAGCCACAGGTTCATTTTCTGATTGATTTTTAATAGCTTCTAACTGTTCAATAGTCGTTAACGGAATCCATTTTATAAACGATCCTTTATCTGATTTATCTATTTTTTTATTTCCAAAAAAACTATCCAACATTCCCATATATTTCTTAATTTAATATCAACTTAATTATCATTACTCTATATCAGTCAAAAAGTCAGTAATCACTTGTGTTTTTAAGACAAAATGTCGTTTTTAACTTTAAAAATAGAATTGGTATTGATTTTGACTTTTACAGTGAAAAAATAAAACGATATGAATTTTAACAATTATACAATAAAATCACAAGAAACCATACAGCAAGCGCAACAATTAGCGCAAAGCTATGGTAACAACCTTATAGAAAACGAACACATTTTTAAAGCTTTACTTTTAGTCGATGAAAATGTGCTTCCTTTCATTTTAAAGAAACTTAACATTAATATTGATGTTATACAGCAAATTTTAGACAAACAACTAGAAAGTTTTTCTAAAGTTACTGGAGCAGATTTAATGCTTTCTCGTGAAGCAAATAAAACATTGAACGAAGCTGCTATTATCGCAAAAAAAATGAACGATGAGTACGTTTCAATTGAGCATTTAATCTTAGCTATTTTCAAATCGAAAAGTCAAATAGCTCAAGTATTAAAAGACCAAGGTGTTACTGAAAAGAGTTTAACAGCTGCTATTGAAGAATTACGTAAAGGCAATCGTGTTACTTCTCAAAGTGCAGAAGAAACCTACAATTCCTTAAATAAGTATGCTAAAAACTTAAACCAGTTAGCACAAGACGGAAAATTAGACCCTGTTATTGGTCGCGATGAAGAAATTAGACGTCTGTTACAGATTTTATCACGTAGAACTAAGAACAACCCTATTTTAGTAGGTGAACCAGGTACTGGTAAAACTGCTATTGCTGAAGGATTAGCACATCGTATCATCCGTGGTGATGTTCCTGAAAATTTAAAAGATAAACAAATTTTTTCTTTAGACATGGGAGCTTTAATCGCTGGTGCGAAATACAAAGGTGAATTTGAAGAGCGTTTAAAGTCGGTAGTAAAAGAAGTATCTAAATCTGAAGGAAACATTGTTCTTTTCATTGACGAAATCCACACTTTAGTTGGTGCTGGTGGTGGCCAAGGTGCCATGGATGCTGCAAACATTTTAAAACCAGCCTTAGCACGTGGAGAATTGAGAGCAATTGGGGCTACTACCCTAGACGAGTATCAAAAGTACTTTGAAAAAGACAAAGCGTTAGAGCGTCGTTTTCAAAAAGTAATGGTAGATGAGCCAGATACTGAAAGTGCTATTTCTATTTTACGAGGTATTAAAGATAAATATGAAGCACACCACAAGGTTCGTATTAAAGATGAAGCTATTATTGGTGCGGTAGAATTATCACAACGTTATATCACCAATCGCTTTTTACCAGACAAGGCGATAGATTTAATGGATGAAGCTGCTTCTAAATTACGTATGGAAATCAATTCTAAACCAGAAGAATTAGATGTCTTAGATCGTAAAATAATGCAGTTAGAGATTGAAATTGAAGCGATTAAACGTGAAAATGACGAACCTAAACTAAAGTCCTTAAATGCTGATTTAGCCAATTTAAAAGAAGAGCGTAACGAAATCAATGCGAAATGGCAATCAGAAAAAAGTGTGGTTGATACTATTCAAAGCTTAAAAACTGATATTGAAAACTATAAACTAGAAGCCGAAAAAGCTGAACGTAATGGTGATTACGGAAAAGTAGCTGAATTACGTTACGGGAAAATTAAAGAAGCACAAGAACAGCTTGATGAGCAACAAAAAGTATTAGCTAGTCAACAAGAAAACTCTCTAATTAAAGAGGAAGTTACCTATGACGATATCGCTGAAGTAGTTGCTAAATGGACAGGAGTGCCTGTAACTAAAATGTTACAATCTGAACGTGAAAAATTATTGAAGCTAGAAGATGAACTTCACAGACGTGTAGTAGGACAAGAAGAAGCAATAGAAGCTGTTTCTGATGCAGTTCGTCGTTCAAGATCTGGGTTACAAAACCCTAATAAACCTATTGGGTCATTCTTATTCTTAGGAACAACAGGAGTTGGTAAAACAGAGCTAGCAAAGGCTTTAGCTGAATATTTATTCGACGATGAAAATGCCATTACTCGTATTGATATGAGTGAATACCAAGAACGTCATTCGGTAAGTAGATTAGTTGGTGCACCTCCTGGATATGTAGGTTATGATGAAGGCGGACAATTAACTGAAGCTGTACGAAGAAAACCGTATTCTGTTGTGTTGTTAGACGAGATTGAAAAAGCGCATCCTGATACTTTTAATATTTTATTACAAGTATTAGATGAAGGTAGATTAACCGATAATAAAGGTCGTGTTGCAGATTTTAAAAACACCATCATCATCATGACCTCAAACATGGGAAGTCATATTATTCAAGAGAAATTTGAGAACATGAAAGGCGACATCCATACAACTATGGATTTAGCTAAAACAGAAGTATTAGGATTATTAAAACAATCTGTGAGACCTGAGTTTTTAAATAGAATTGATGATATTATTATGTTTACTCCGCTTTCAGAAGAAAACATTAAAGAAATTGTAAAACTACAATTAAACAGTGTTAAAAAGATGATAGCGAAACAAAACATTACTTTTGATGCTACAGATCAAGCTATTGACTACTTAGCACAAAAAGGATATCAACCCGAGTTTGGTGCACGCCCGGTAAAACGTGTGATTCAAAAAGAGGTTTTAAATCAATTATCGAAAGAAATTTTATCAGGAAAAGTTTCTACTGATAGTATTATTTTATTAGATGCTTTTGATGATCAGTTGGTTTTTAGAAATCAATCTGATTTGGTTGGAAACGAAGAATAAAAAAAGGGAGTTTTAAAACTCCCTTTTCTTTTTTATATATAAATCTTATTCCACAGTTATATTCTCTAAAACAATTTCAGAAAGCTTTTTCAGCCTTCCTTCTTCATATAATTTATCAATTGTATAAAAATCAATTTCTTTATCTAAAGGCTTATAATTGTTATAATCTGCAAAGCGAATTCCGTCAACCAACTTTTCTTCTTTTACATCTCTAAAACGAACTCCTCCTCCATTTGTATGATATTTATAGGCTAAATAATCTAATTGAAAGTTCTCTTTAGAAAACCAGTAAAGAAACACATCATCAAAATCTTCTCCTCCTCCTTCTTCAGTAAAAGTAACTCTAACTTTATAATATTCTTTTCCCTTAATAGTTACGGGATCTAATAACTTTTTTTGAACAGCTTTATCGTTCAATCCAAATGGTAACACAGAAAAGTAATGAACAGAATTTACCGAATTACTGTACTTATTTTTATCTTCTTCTGAAAGGTTAACCAAACTATCATTAACAAAACGTTTAAATCCGTCATTAAACAATACATCTTTTACAGTTGCTGTATCGTTTTGCACAACTCGTGTTAATTCAAAAGTTCCGTTGTTTCGTATAGCTTTGTAATTGTTATCTCTAAAAGAAAAAGAAATAGTTGCATCCGCTATGTTATTAGACTTAGAATACGCTAACGATTGATCTATTACTTCTTGTGCTGTAAATTTTGGTTTACACGAGACTAATAATATTAATAGTGAAATATATAAGTACTTCATAAAATCTTAATTCTTTAAAAAATTGTCTTGCGCACAAATTTATAGGAATTCAATCACATTCACTTTAAAATTCTGTTAATAACAAAAAAAGAGCTGCAAAATTGCAGCTCTTAACATGCTCGCTTTCAAATTGGTTTAGAATCTTACTCCTACACCAAAGCCTATTAATAATGGATTGATATCTACTTCTGCAGGAACAGTTGCAATACCTGCATCAACAGTTACATCAGTACTTAACCCGATATACTTAGCATCTACGTTTAAAAACCAAGTATCGTCTAAATCATAGTCAAAACCTAATTGTAACGCATATCCGAATCCGTTTTTATAATCTACATCTACTACAGCACCAGGATCAGCATTGTAAAAAATAGTATAATTTACACCTGCACCAACATAAGGTTTAAAATCGCTGATATTAAAATGGTATTGTAATGTTAATGTTGGAGGCAATAACCATACATCACCCAAATTAACATCTCCTAAAGCGGTTCCTACTGCTTTTACATCGTGATTTGTAGTTCCTAAAATTAACTCCGCTGCTATATTTTCAGTAAAGTAGTACGTAAAATCTAGCTCAGGAATAAAACTTTTACTAATCTCAACATCTCCTCCAATAGTTCCTATGGTAGCTGATTCATTTGGCATTACACTAACCCATCTAAAACGAGCTTGCCATCTTTTAAAATCATCAGCTTTTGTAGTTTCTTGTGCAGCTGCATTGCTAAAAAATAAAATTCCAAATACAGCACTTAATATAATTTTTTTCATGATTATAAGTTTAAATTTTAAGCAAAATTACCTTTGCAATCCCCTTTAAAACATGACTTAAATCATAGCTTAATAATTTTATTTAACAACTTAAAATTATAGTTATATTTGTGTTTCCTTATGCAAAAAAACATTAACATACAGAATAAAAAAGCTCGTTTTGAATACGAGATACTTGACAAGTACACAGCAGGAATACAACTTACTGGTACTGAGATAAAATCGATACGGCAAAGTAAGGCTAGAATTACTGAAAGTTTTTGTGAATTCAATGATGAAGGAGAACTTTTTGTCGTTAATATGTACATTGAAGAATATGCCTTTGGACATCATTACAACCACAAACCAAAAAGCGAACGTCGTTTATTATTAAACAAACGTGAACTAAAAAAGCTTGAAAAAGAAGTAGAATCAAAAGGTAATACCATTGTTCCTTTACGTTTATTTATAAATGAAAATGGATGGGCTAAGTTAGAAATAGCGCTTGCCAAAGGAAAGAAAACTCACGACAAGAGAAATACTATTAAAGACCGTGATACCAAACGTGATTTAGCCAGAATAAAAAAGGCGTTTTAATTAATGAAAAATTGTTTCTTAAATAATATTCAATGGAAGAAGATTGTCTACTTCACTTTCATGTTATTTTTATTTAAGTTTTGTTTTTTATATGGTTATGGTTTTAAAACAACGCTTTCTTTTTTTGATTTAGGGCTTTTATCAATAGCTAGTGCTTTTTTATTAGCCTCTGGATATTTAAAAAGTTTTGCTTACAGAAATCAGCATAAAAAAATAAAAATTGATTTAGAAAAGACAAAAAAATGTTCTTTTTGGTTTGCTATAATCGGTGTTTTAGTTGGAGTTCTTCTATCATTTAAAATACAAAAACCATGGTACGGAATCTTATTTGTTGTTTGTCCAATCATTTCACATTTTTATGTAAAAAACAACATTAAAAAGACCTTTATTAGCAATATAGTTACTGCTTTTCTAAAACCTTTTGCCTTATTAACTTTATTGTGGTTTGACTCTCCTGTCGATTTAACTCAAGAACAATGGAGCTTGTTATTTAATCTTCAACTAATTACAATAGCTTATGTAATAATGTCTTTCTTTAGTAATATTGTTTTTGAAATTATTCTTGATTTAATTAATGTAAATGAAGATAATCTTAACAAACAAAACACGCTCCCTATTTTGTTAGGGAGAAAGAGAGCTAGAGACATCGCTTTAATTCTATCTATTATCGGTTGTTTTTTTATCTTTTCTATTGCCTTAGCTTTTTCTGATAATACATTCGTTTTTGCAACCCTAATGTTATTAGGCGTTCTTCCTTATTTATATTTTATTTACTACTTAATGAAAGCTTCTGAAACAAAACATTACAAGTACCTTATTAAAATTAGTTACTTTAATTTTTTTCTAGCGCTTTTAAGCATTCCACTAATAGCTTATCATTTTAAACATGTTATCTACTAAACTATCAAAGTACAATGTAATTTTAGCTTCTAACTCACCTAGAAGACAAGAATTAATCAAAAGTTTAAACATTCCTTTTTTAATAAAAACTAAGGAAGTAGAAGAAATATACCCTTCAGAACTACAACACAGCCAAATAACAGATTACTTAGCTGCTTTAAAAGCATCTCCTTTTACAACTGAATTAAAAGAGAATGACCTGTTAATTACTTCAGATACTATTGTTTGGTTAAATAACAAAGCCTTAGGTAAACCTAAAGATTATAACGAAGCGTTTAGCATGTTAAAAGAGTTATCTAATACAACTCATGAAGTTATTACTTCAATATGTCTTACAAGTAAGAATTTTCAAAAAACAATTAATGACGTCACAATTGTTACTTTTAAAGAATTACTTGATGAAGAAATTGATTATTATATAAATACCTATGAACCTTTCGATAAAGCTGGTGCTTATGGAATTCAAGAATGGATTGGTAAAATAGGAATTACAAAAATGGAAGGAAGCTATTTTAACGTTATGGGATTTCCAGTTCATAAACTTTACAAAGAATTATCAAAATTATAAGGCTAGCTTTTTATAAAAGATTATTTTTGACACGTATTTACACAACACAAACTGATGAAAAAATATACTTATACTGAAAAAAAAGATACCCGATCTGGGTTTGGTGATGGTTTAACCGAATTAGGGAAAACAAATCCTAATGTTGTTGCCCTTTGTGCTGATTTAACTGGCTCTTTAAAAATGAATGAGTTTGCTAAAAATCACCCAGAACGTTTCTTTCAAGTTGGAATTGCTGAAGCAAATATGATGGGAATTGCAGCAGGATTAACTATTGGTGGAAAAATTCCTTTTACAGGTACATTTGCTAACTTTTCTACAGGTCGTGTATACGATCAAATCCGTCAATCTATCGCGTATTCTGATAAAAATGTAAAAATTTGTGCTTCTCACGCAGGATTAACTTTAGGCGAAGATGGAGCTACGCACCAAATTTTAGAAGACATCGGGTTAATGAAAATGTTACCTGGTATGACTGTTATCAATACTTGTGATTATAGCCAAACCAAAGCAGCTACGTTAGCTATTGCAGAACATGAAGGACCAGTATATTTACGTTTTGGAAGACCTAGTGTTCCTGTTTTTATGACTGACCAACCTTTTGAAATTGGTAAAGCAATTCAACTTACAGAAGGTACAGATGTAACTATTGTTGCAACAGGACATCTAGTTTGGGAAGCATTACAAGCTGCTGAAAAATTAGAAGAAAAAGGAATTTCAGCAGAGGTAATCAATATTCACACTATTAAACCTTTGGATGAGGAAGCTATTTTAAAATCAGTAGCTAAAACTGGATGTGTAGTTACCGCTGAAGAGCATAATAAATATGGAGGCTTAGGCGAAAGTGTTGCGCGTTGTTTAGCCACTAACAACCCTACTCCTCAAGAATTTGTAGCTGTAAATGACAGCTTCGGGGAATCTGCAACTCCTGCAGAGTTAATGAAGAAGTACGGATTAAATGATGAAGCCATCGTAAAAGCTGTAGAGAAAGTAATTTCAAGAAAATAAACTCTGTATTATACACAATAAATACATCACTTTTTAGGTTTAAAGTGATGTATTTTTTTTATAAAAAAGTAATATAACCCCCAATTATTAATAAATAAACCCTAAACAAATGAAAAAAGCAGTTTTAATGATATTCCTTTTTGTTGGAGGAATTCAATTAGCACAAAGTCAAATCCAAGGAGGTATTAAAGGAGGTATTAACTATAACTCAAATTCTTTTACTGATGTAAAAAACGATGTAGTTTTTGATAATGCTAAAAGTAAAACAGGTTTCCACGCTGGTGCTTGGTTACGTATAAACTTACCTGTTGCCAATTTATACTTAAGACCAGAATTAGTATATACTCAATTAAGTAATGAGGTATCTTATAAATATAATATTGCCGATGATCCAAAAACTACCACCTATGACTTCCAAAAAATTGATATTCCTGTTTTAGTAGGAATGAAATTCTTAAAAGTAGCGCATGTTTTTGGAGGGCCTTCTTTTCAATATATTTTAGATTCTGATTTTAATATTGAAGACCTTAAACAAGTAGATTCTGACGGTTTCTCTGTTGGAGTACAATTTGGAGCTGGTATTGAGTTAGGTAAGTTAGGATTAGACGTTCGTTGGGAAAGAGCTTTATCTGATACTGAAGCTAAATTCATCGATTCTAACATTAACGATGTTAATTTTGACACTCGTGTAAATCAAATCATTGTAGGATTATCTTATAGATTCTAAAACAAACAATCACATATAAAAAAACCGAAGTTTTTAACTTCGGTTTTTTTGTTTTAATATTTTACTCTAATATCTCTGTTTAAATAATCAGGTACACTTGGCTTATTCGGATCATTAAAATCATTTCTTGGATCTCCATCACCATTTTTATCTTCATTTTTAGTTAAAACACCATCACCATCATCGTCTATATCTAAATAGTTAGGAACATTATTCTTGTCAGTATCATCATTCCTAGGGTTTCCATCCTCATCCAAATCTTCATAAATAGAAGGAATACCATCGTTATCATGGTCAGTATCTACTACGAAGTCTAATAAATCAATATAAAAAATCAATTGTGAGTTAGAAGGAATACCACCGTTAGGAGTGTTTCTATAAGCCAAACCTGAAGGAATGATTAAAATTCCTTTTCCAAAGTTTTCATAAGTAATAGGTTCTCCTGGAGTAGGCACATTAATCCCTGCTTTTAAATTAGGAATTCCATAAGTCCAACCTCTAATAGGAGATGGTGCATCCTGACGACTTCCAGATTGTGTTAAATTCCACCAAATAGGTTCAGTTCCTGTCTGACTTAATTCTAATTGATCTGCCTTTGTTGAATACCAAACTTGATATTTCGTTAAAACAGAATCTAATTGAGTAGGATTACCTTTTGGCGACTCTCCTTCTTTAACAATTAAATGATATAAATCATACTCAATATCATTTTCTGTGTGCGTTTTTTTAATAAGTCTATCATCTTCTAATAAAGGAGTTTTACCTGAAACCATAGGCTTTATAGAGTCTACAGTATCATCAAAATAATAGTTTTTTAAAAACTTTGCAATAGTATCTTTATCCTTAGCAGCTTGCGCTTCATGGTCAAAATTTTCTATTCTTGGATTACTATCAGTTCCGCATGCATACAAAAGAGTACCTACAGCAACCGTATATAATAAATGTTTAAATTTTATCATTTAATTTTGAAATTTTAACGCGCAATTTACCATTTTTATACCTTTGTAAAAAACGAAAGAACAAAAATTAACTTTTTATATGAGAATTGACAAATATTTGTGGTGTATTCGCTTGTTTAAAACCCGTAGTATTGCCACAGATGCTTGTAAAAAAGGGCATGTGAAGCTTGATGGAACCAACTTAAAACCTTCTAAAGAAGTTTTTGGAAATGAAGAAATTACCATCAGAAAAAATCAAATTAATTATAAAATAAAAATCTTAGACATCCCTCCTAACCGTGTGGGTGCTAAACTTGTTGATTTATATCGAAAAGATTTAACCCCAAAAGAAGAGTTTGAGAAAACCGAGTTATTAAAGTACTCTAAAGACTATTATCGTAAAAAAGGAACAGGACGTCCTACCAAAAAAGATCGTCGTGATATTGACGATTATTACAAAGATTCTAAAGAAAATGATGTTAATTTGTAATTCCTTTGTTTTAAACTAAAAGAAAAATGACCGACACTAACAATATCATCCTAAACAACACACAAATAGAGCAAAAAATTCGTAGAATGGCTTTTCAAATCTACGAAAGTAATAGTGAAGAAAAAGAAATCATTATTGCAGGTATTGCTGATAACGGTTTTTTTCTTGCTGAAAAAATTGCGGATGCAGTAAATAAAATCTCACCTTTAAAAGTTACCCTTTGTAAAGTTTTTATCGATAAGAAAAAACCTACAACTCCAATTACTACTTCAATAACTAGTTACGAGTACAAAAACAAAGCGTTAGTATTGGTTGATGATGTTTTAAACTCAGGTACTACTTTGATTTACGGCGTTAAACACTTTTTAGAGGTTCCTTTAAAAAGATTTAAAACTGCCGTGTTAGTCAATAGAAATCACAAAAAATATCCAGTAAAAGCAGATTTTAAAGGTATTTCTTTATCTACCTCTATTAAAGAACATGTTGTTGTTGAATTTAAAGCGAATGAAACTATTGCTTATTTAACTTAGTATAACTTGGAGATTCTCCACTGTTTCATTCACATCTTTATTATCAACTACTAGTTTATGAGTAGCTTGATTGTAATAATAACTACGTTCAAATAAGTGTTTGGCTATAAACTCTGCCAATTCATCTTCATTTAAGCGAGCTACTAACGGACGTTGGCTTTTTTCATTTACCAATCTTTCCTTGATTGTTTGTATAGATGTTTTTAAATATATAGAAGTCACATCATCATAACTTAACAATACATTCATGTTTCCTGCATAACATGGTGTACCTCCTCCTAAGGATAAAACAAAGTCTTCTTTTTTATCTAACAGTTCCTTTAGATAAACATGCTCTTGCTTACGAAAATAGATTTCTCCTTTCTCTTTAAAGACATCAGAAACCGACATTTTTTCTTTTTCTTCAATATATGCGTCTAAATCTATGAAAGAAATCTTCATTTTTTCGGCTAAAATCTTACTAATTGTCGATTTCCCGCTAGCCATATATCCCAATAAAACAATTTTCATAAACTAATAATTAAGCAGTTACAAATATCTATAAAAAATATTACAAAAAAGCTTTTTTCATTTAAAGAACAGTTGTATATTTGCAACCGCTTTCACAAGGAAGCAATGACCGGGTAGCTCAGTTGGTAGAGCATCTCCCTTTTAAGGAGAGGGTCCTGGGTTCGAGCCCCAGCCCGGTCACCAAAAAGTTAAGCGAAAGCTTAACTTTTTTAGTTTACGCACGTATGGCGGAATTGGTAGACGCGCAGGCTTGAGGGGCTTGTTTCCAACGGAAGTGCAGGTTCGACTCCTGTTACGTGCACCAACAATAAAAACCACAAACTTCACGGAAAGCTTGTGGTTTTTATTTTAAAGTAAACTTTGTACTTACCGTATCAATTTCACAGATAATTAACTAAACAAAATCTATTTATGCTTATTATTGCATTATGCAAAAAAAATATACTTTTTTATTGTTATTACTTGTTTCATCATTTATAACAATAGCTCAAACCACTCAAAACAATAATCTTAAAGGACAAATTATAGATTCTGAATCTAAAAAACCTTTAAGCGCTGCACATATATTAAACTTAAATACTGTAGTAGGTACAATTACCAACGAACAAGGAGCTTTTGATTTAGTAGCTAAAGCAAATGATACTGTTCTTGTATCTTATTTAGGATACTCTTCTATAAAACTAAAAGTAACAAACGACCTTTTAAAAGGAAATGAAGTGGTTATTTCTTTAGAGGAAAAACCTGAAGAAGTTAAAGAAGTCGTAATTAAATCTACAGAACTTATTGGTGTTTTAGAAGTTGATGTAAAACAAGTACCTAAAGATCGTTTTACAAGAATTCATATTAACGGTTTACCCCAAACCTATGAAGTAGGAAAACCTCAAAAGATCTCCTCTCCTATTGCTAAACTCTTAAATCCTGTCGATTTAGTGTATAATCACTTCGGAAGCAAACCTAAACAGCTAAAAAAACTAAAAAAACTGAAACAAGAAGACGATTTACGTAAAATGTTAGCTGGTAAATTTGATAGAGAAGTAATGATGGAGTATCTAGAAATGGACAGAGCTGAGTTAAACAAACTGCTCTCTGACTGTAACTATTCTGAATATTTTATAAAAAAAGCTAGTGATTTGCAACTTATCGAAGCCGTTTTAAACTGTTATGAAAACTACAAGGCTGTTAAAAATGGTAAAATAGAACGAGACAGAATACCTAAATAACATCTTTTATGTTAGAAAAACGGGATTTTCAATAATTTATCTGTTATATTGTTTAATAACTAACAAATAATTATATTTAAAAATGAGAAAAACCATATTATTATCTTTTCTATTTGTTATGCTTTTAAGCTGTAATAAGGAAGATATAAATCCGCCCGTTCTTGACAATCTAGCTAATGATTTCGTTTGGAAAGCTATGAACTCATGGTATAACTGGCAAGGTGATGTTCCAAATTTAGCAGACAGTAAGGATGATAATAAAAATGATTATTACACTTATCTTAACTCTTACAGTACTCCAACTTCATTATTTGAAAGCCTAAAGCACGCGAATGATGATTTCTCTTGGTTTATTGAAGATTACGTAGCTCAGCAACAACAATTTCAAGGTACTTCTAAGACTTTTGGTTTTAGACCTAGTTTGGTTAGAGTTGGTACAACCGATTATGTAGTAATGTATATTCAACATGTTTCAAAGAACTCTCCTGCAGATCTAGCTGGATTTAAAAGAGGTGATATTATAAATGCTATCAATGGAACTGTAATGACCTTGAGTAATTATAAAACCGTTTTTAATGGTTATTACCAAGAAACTTCAGAATTTTCATTTACAGAAAAAGACGGTCAAACTTTAAAAGAAAATAAAACAATTTCACAAGCTGTAGTATCAGACAACCCGGTACATTTAACTAAAGTTTTTGATGATATTAATGGTAAAAAAGTTGGGTACATAGTTTACAATGGTTTTAGATCTTCTTATAATGACGAATTAAACGCTGCTTTTGGCGAGTTGAAGTCTGCTGGTGTTCAAGAATTAGTATTAGATTTAAGAATTAATGGTGGTGGTTCTGTAGAAACATCTGCATATTTAGCAAGCATGATACGTGCAGAAGCTGGTACTGATAAATTTGCTGAATTAAAGTTTAATAGTAAACACTCTCAATACAATGATCCTTACTATTTTGATAATACGTTAAATGTTTATGGGGCTGATGGAAAAAAAACCCATGAAGAAACCATTAATAGACTGTCTGGTATTGAAAGATTATATGTTTTAACTTCTGGTAGCACAGCATCTGCTAGTGAAATGATTATAAACGGATTACGCCCTTTTATAGAAGTTAAAGTAGTAGGAACCAAAACAGTAGGTAAAAACGAGGGATCTATAACACTTTATGACTCTCCAATTAGTGATTATACAAATGTAAACTCTGCTAATTCTTCTCATAAAATGGCTATGCAACCGATAGTTTTTCAGATTTATAATAAGCTTGGTCAAAATGATTATGGTGATGGATTTGAACCTAATATTTTAATCGAAGAATGGAAACATTGGGATAACATCTTACCTTTTGGAGACGAAAATGAAATTGTGCTTAAAACAGCACTAGATGATATAAGAGGTGTATCGGCAAAATCTACATACGAAGTAAAAAGTTTTGAACGTATTGATATAAATGTATCAACAAACAAGTTTGAACAAGAAATGTATATTGACAGTCATTACTTTAATAAGTAAAATTACCTTATAAAAAGCAGCAAAATTTTGCTGCTTTTTTTATGCTTCTATTTCATCCAAAAGAATTAAATTTACAGCTTTCAAAAACACACACAAACACAACTAATAATGATTCATTTCTTTGGAAACGTAAACAGCAAGGTTTTTGCTGTTCAAACAACAGAAGAATTAACATCTGAAACAATTTCGAAGTTAACTTGGTTATTTGGCAACCAACCGAAAATAAACGCGGCGTCTGTTGACGCCTTTTTTGTTGGACCTAGAGCAGCAATGATTACTCCTTGGAGTACCAATGCCGTTGAAATTACTCAAAATATGGGAATTTCTGGAATTATCAGAATTGAAGAATTTGATGCAGTAGCTAATGATTTTTCTGACTTCGACCCTATGATTTCTCAAAAGTTTGACGGATTAAACCAAGAAACTTTTACGATCAATATTCAACCTGAGCCAATTTTAGAAATTGATGATATTGCTACTTATAATGAGCAAGAAGGGTTAGCCTTAAGTGAAGAAGAAATTGTGTATTTAGAAGAAGTAGCTACTAAAATTGGTAGAAAATTAACCGATTCTGAAGTATTTGGATTCTCTCAAGTAAATTCAGAGCACTGTCGCCATAAAATTTTCAACGGTACTTTTGTTATTGATGGTGAAGAAATGCCAACTTCTTTATTCAAATTAATTAAAGAAACTTCGGCAAAAAACCCTAATGATATTGTTTCTGCTTATAAAGACAATGTTGCTTTTGTTAAAGGTCCAAAAGTAGAGCAATTTGCTCCTAAAAGTGCAGATAAACCTGATTTTTACGAAACAAAAGAGTTTGAATCTGTTATTTCATTAAAAGCTGAAACACACAACTTCCCTACTACTGTCGAGCCTTTCAACGGAGCTGCTACAGGATCAGGTGGTGAAATTCGTGATAGATTAGCTGGTGGAAAAGGATCGTTACCCTTAGCGGGTACTGCTGTATATATGACTTCTTACTCTCGTTTAGAAGAGAATCGTCCTTGGGAAAAAGGAATGGATGAACGTAAATGGTTATACCAAACTCCAATGGATATCTTAATCAAAGCATCTAATGGAGCTTCTGATTTTGGTAATAAATTCGGTCAACCATTAATCTGTGGTTCTGTTCTAACTTTTGAACACGAAGAAGATGCTCGCAAACTTGGTTTCGATAAAGTAATAATGCAAGCAGGTGGTATCGGATATGGTAAAAAAGAACAAGCATTAAAAGATACTCCACAAGAAGGAGATAAAATAGTAATTCTTGGAGGTGAAAACTACCGTATTGGTATGGGAGGAGCTGCAGTTTCTTCTGCCGATACTGGAGAGTTTTCAACTGGAATTGAATTAAATGCAATTCAGCGTTCAAATCCTGAAATGCAAAAACGTGCAGCCAACGCTGTTCGTGGTATGGTAGAAAGTGATGAAAACTTTATTGTTTCTATTCACGATCACGGAGCTGGTGGGCACTTAAACTGTTTATCAGAATTAGTAGAAGATACTGGCGGAAAAATCGATTTAGATAAATTACCTGTTGGAGACCCTACGCTATCTGATAAAGAGATTATCGGTAACGAATCTCAAGAACGTATGGGGTTAGTTATTGCTGAAAAGCATATCGACACCCTTAATAAAATTGCTGAACGTGAGCGTTCGCCAATGTACACAGTAGGTGATGTTACTGGGGATCACCGTTTTACTTTTGAATCTAAAACCAATGGTAACAAACCAATGGATTTAGCTTTAGAAGATATGTTTGGAAGTTCTCCAAAAACGATTATGACTGATAAAACAGTAAATCGTAATTATGCTGATGTTGAGTATTCTAAAGAAAACTTTGCTCAATATTTAGAGCAAGTTTTACAATTAGAAGCCGTTGCCTGTAAAGATTGGTTGACGAATAAAGTTGACCGTTGTGTTGGAGGAAAAGTAGCCAAACAACAATGTGTTGGTTCTTTACAAATTCCATTGAACAATGTCGGTGTAATGGCGTTAGACTATAAAGGTAAAGAAGGAATTGCTACTACGATTGGGCACTCTCCTATTTCTGGATTAATTGATCCAGAAGCAGGAAGTAAAAATTCAATTGCTGAAGCATTAACTAATATTGTATGGGCTCCTTTAAAAGATGGTTTACAATCGGTTTCATTATCAGCAAACTGGATGTGGCCTTGTAAAAATGAAGGTGAAGATGCTCGTTTATATAAAGCAGTAAAAGCTGTTTCTGATTTTTCTATCGATTTAGGAATCAACGTTCCAACAGGAAAGGATTCTTTATCGATGAAACAGAAATATCCTAATGAAGAAGTAATTTCTCCAGGAACTGTAGTTATTTCTGCTGCGGCTAACTGTAACGATATTACTAAAGTAGTAGAACCTCTTTTACAAGCAAACAAAGGAGATATCTATTATATCAACTTATCACAAGATGATTTCAAATTAGGAGGAAGTTCGTTTGCACAGATACTAAATAAATTAGGTAACTCTGCTCCTACGATTACTAATAATGAGTTCTTTAAATCGGCATTTAATGTTTTACAGAATTTAATTAAGGAAGGAAAAATCGTTGCTGGTCACGATGTTGCATCTGGAGGATTGATTACTACCTTGTTAGAATTGTGCTTTGCAGATGTAAATGTAGGTGCAAACTTAGATTTATCTACTTTAAATGAAGCTGATAGTATCAAGTTATTATTTGCTGAAAACTCTGGAATTGTTTTCCAAGCAATCGACGCTTCTGTAGAACAAACTTTAACTAATAATAATATTGAGTTCTTTAAAATTGGTTCGGTAACAGAGTCTGATCGTTTAAATATTAAGAATGGATCTGATATTTTTGCTTTATCCATTGCTGAATTAAGAGATACTTGGTACAAAACATCGTACTTATTAGATCAAAAACAAACAGCTAATGGTTTAGCTAAAGATCGTTTTGATAATTATAAAAACCAACCTTTACAATATACATTCCCAACGCATTTTACAGGAAAGCTTGCTGACACTCTGGGTACTGTAACTAACAGACCTAAAGCTGCTATCATTCGTGAAAAAGGTTCAAACTCTGAACGTGAAATGGCAAATGCCATGTATTTAGCTGGTTTTGATGTAAAGGATGTTCACATGACAGATTTAATTTCTGGTCGTGAAACGTTAGAAGATATACAATTTATTGGAGCTGTTGGTGGTTTTTCAAATTCAGATGTTTTGGGTTCTGCTAAAGGATGGGCTGGAGCATTTTTATATAATGAAAAAGCGAACACTGCTTTGAAAAACTTCTTTAAAAGAGAAGATACACTTTCTGTTGGTATTTGTAACGGATGTCAGTTGTTTATGGAATTAGAGTTAATCAACCCAGAGCATAATGAGCATGGTAAGATGTTGCACAATGATTCTAAAAAGCACGAAAGTTCGTTTACATCTGTAAAAGTTCAAGAGAATAATTCAGTAATGTTATCTAGTTTAGCAGGAACTGAATTAGGAGTTTGGATTTCTCACGGAGAAGGAAAATTCAATTTACCAGAAACTGAAGACAATTACAACATTGTTGCTAAGTACGGATATGAAGGATATCCTAACAATCCGAACGGTTCAGATTATAATACAGCAATGCTATGTGATAAGACTGGTCGTCATTTAGTAACTATGCCACATATTGAACGTTCTACTTTCCAATGGAACTGGGCTAACTATCCACAAGACAGACAAGATGAAGTTTCTCCTTGGTTAGAAGCTTTTGTTAATGCAAGAAAATGGATAGAGAATAAAAAATAAGTAGAATACTACATTCTCAACTACAAAAAAGCACTCTGTAAACAGGGTGCTTTCTTTTTTTTACAAAAGTAAACAGCAAAACACATATTTTACATTTGTTAACCATTGAATTGTGGTAACATTTGTAATATTCTTATCATTCAACTTCTATTCTGCATATATAATATGTTTATATAAGTACTTTAAAGATATATGATTAAACCTATAGTAATTTAAAGTAGTTATAGAAGTATTATAAAGTTTATAGTCTGATTCAGATTTATATAGATTTAAAATACCGCAACATCATTATTATTCGCCTTAAAGTTGCTTATTTGACGTTTAAGTCAGTTAAATAAGGATAAATGGTCATTTAAACACATCATATTTATTAAAAAAGAAATGTATTTACATTCGTGAACTTAGCAAATCAAACAATTAACTTAATTACAAATATAAACAAGGAGGTTTACCAAAAGTATAAATTTTCTTTATATTAAACATGTATATATCTAATTTGCAGCATTTTAAATGTTATTTATTAAAGTGTTTTATAGTCTTGTTTTAAATTATTTTGAAAAAATATTAAATTTTTATTGTTTACAATTATAAAATATCATATATTTACAATCGTAAACAACCTTTAATGTTTACATAAGTAAACAAATGATTGAAAGATTAAAACAGATATTAGACTATTACAATTTATCGGCGTCAAGCTTTGCAGACAAAATTGATGTTCCAAGATCTAGCATTTCTCACCTGCTATCAGGAAGAAATAAACCAAGTCTAGATTTTATTATAAAAGTTGAAACGGCTTTTGATGAAGTTGATTTAAATTGGTTAGTGTATGGTAAAGGTAGTTTTCCACCAAACACACAAAATCAAGAGAAAGAGGTAAAAATAGAAAAAAATGAAGCTCCTTCTCTGTTCGCTGAAAATATAGTATTTGACCAAGAACCCGAAAAAAAATCAAATACGCAATTCTCAGAGAGTACTATAAAACCAAAAGAATCGGCCGCTTTTAGAGAAATTAAAAATATTTTGGTTCTATATGATGATGGAACCTTTGAAGATTATAAAAAAAGATGATACTATAAATGATTCCCAAAAAAAATCCCCAAAGAATTTAATGAGTTGTGAAATTCAAATAACCCCTCAGTATTTGTATCCCCCAACAAATCTTTTGAATTTTATAAATCATTAAAAACTAAACTCTCCCCTAAAACTTATGTCCCCTTTAAGTTGTGACTTTAGAAATTTGTCCCACAGACAAACCCATCGTGCTTGCACCCCTTAACAAGCAAACACAACCCCCTTAAAAATAAAAGAAGCCTGTATTATAAAAATAACACAGGCTTTTTTTTGTTTTTTATAAGTAAGTCAAATTTTATGTTAACATTCCTCCGTCAACTGATAATGTTTGACCAGTAATATATGAACTCATATCTGATGCTAAGAATACACAAGCGTTAGCGATGTCTTCTGGAGTTCCTCCTCTTTTTAAAGGAATTTCATTTCTCCAACCTTCAACTACTTTTTCATCTAATTTTGCAGTCATTTCAGTTTCAATAAAACCTGGAGCAACTACGTTACTACGAATATTACGAGAACCTAATTCTAATGCTACAGATTTTGAGAATCCTAAAATTCCTGCTTTTGAAGCTGCATAATTTGCTTGACCAGCATTTCCTTTTAATCCAACAACTGAACTCATGTTGATAATTGAACCTGCACGTTGTTTCATCATCGGACGAATTACTGCTTTGGTTAAATTGAAAACAGATTTTAAATTTACTTCAATTACTTTATCAAAATCTTCTTCAGAAATACGCATTAACAAATTATCTTTTGTAATACCTGCGTTATTTACTAACACATCAATAGTTCCGAATTCTTCTAAAACGTTTTTAGCCAATTCTTGTGCTGCATCAAATTCAGCTGCATTTGATTGATATCCTTTTGCTTTTACTCCTAATGCTTTCAACTCATTTTCTAAGGCAGTTGCTGCTTCAACAGAAGAGCTATACGTAAATGCAACGTTACATCCTTGATTTGCAAACTCTAAGGCAATTCCTCTACCAATTCCTCTAGTAGCACCTGTAACAATTGCAGTTTTATTTTCTAAAAGTTTCATTTATTAGTTGTTTTAATCACAGGGCGATAGCCAAGGGTTTTATTCCCCGAAGCTTGCCTCTAAATTTTTACATAATTTTTTTGAATACCCAGTATGCTTGTATCTGGGTAATTTATTGGAATTCAAATATAAAAATAAATTCCCGTTAAAAACGGGAATTTACTCTAATATGTATGTAGTTTCTTATGCTAAAACTTTAGCTACCATTTCTCCAATTTTAGCAGGAGACTCTACAACGTGAACTCCATTTTCAGCTAAAATTTTCATTTTTGCTTGAGCAGTATCATCAGCACCACCAACGATAGCACCTGCATGTCCCATTGTTCTACCAGCTGGAGCAGTTTGACCTGCAATAAAACCAACTACTGGCTTACGGTTACCGTCAGCTTTAATCCAACGAGCAGCTTCAGCTTCTAAGTTACCTCCAATTTCACCAATCATTACGATTGCTTCAGTTTCATCGTCATTCATTAATAACTCCACAGCTTCTTTAGTAGTAGTTCCAATAATTGGATCTCCACCAATACCAATAGCTGTAGTAATTCCGTAACCTTGTTTTACAACTTGATCAGCAGCTTCATAAGTTAAAGTTCCTGATTTAGAAACGATACCTACTTTACCTTTTTTGAAGATAAATCCTGGCATAATTCCAACTTTAGCTTCTTCTGGAGTAATTACTCCTGGACAGTTAGGTCCTACTAAAGTACAATCTAATTGATCAATATAAGCTTTTACTTTTACCATATCAGCAGTAGGAATTCCTTCAGTAATACAAATGATTACTTTAATTCCTGCTTCAGCAGCTTCCATAATAGCATCAGCAGCAAATGCTGGTGGTACAAAAATAATAGAAGTATCTGCTCCTGCTTTTTGTACAGCTTCATCAACTGTATTAAAAACTGGCTTTCCTAAATGCTCTTGACCTCCTTTACCTGGTGTTACACCTCCAACTACGTTTGTTCCGTAATCGATCATTTGGCTAGCGTGGAAAGTTCCTTCGCTTCCTGTAAAACCTTGAACTATAATTTTTGAATCTTTATTTACTAAAACACTCATTGGTTTGCTTTTTTTATTTTTTAAGACAGACAAAAATAACTTTTTAATTGTGTTTTCACAATTAATTTTAGGTTACTTTTTTTCTTTATTTGTTGCATTCTTTAAATAGATGACTTCTCTAAGAGTTTGACGGTATTCACGCTGTGGTGTTCCGAAGTATACTCCTTTTTTTAAGGATTTTGTAACTCCTGTTTGTGCCATTAAAACGGTACCTTTTTCAATAGTTAATCCACTACTAATACCTACTTGACCCCAAATTGTTACTTCATCTTCAATAACAGTACAACCAGCGATACCTGTTTGCGCTGCAATTAAACACTTTTTACCGATTACAGTATCGTGACCAATGTGAACTTGGTTATCAATTTTTGATCCAGCACCTATTAATGTATCTCCTGTTACTCCTCTATCAATAGTACAAGAAGCTCCTAAATCTACATTATTTTCAAGTACTACTCTACCTCCAGAAATTAGTTTATCAAAACCTTCTGGTCGATTTTTGTAATAGAAAGCATCTCCTCCTAAAACTGTATTGGCGTGAATTGTAACATTATCACCTATTACGCAGTTATTATTGATTGCTACGTTGGCGTGAATTAAACAATTTTTTCCAATCGTTACATTTTCACCAATAAAAACATTTGGTTGTATAATTGTTCCTTCTCCTATAATAGCCGACTCAGCAATACTACTTTTTGAAGCTATAAAAGGATTGAAATGTTTTGTTATTTTATTGAAATCTCTAAAAGGATCATCAGAAATTAATAATGATTTTCCTTCAGGGCATTCTACTTTTTTATTAATTAAAATAGTAGTTGCAGCAGAGTTTAAGGCTTTATCGTAGTATTTAGGGTGATCTACAAAAACAATATCTCCTTTTTCTACTACGTGAATTTCATTAATTCCTGTAATAGGAAAATCGTTTTCTCCTACAAATTCTAAATTTAATAGAGCTGCTATTTGCTCTAAAGTTTGAGGCTGTTTGAATTTCATCTTTAAAAAGAAATTCCCGCTAAAGAGCGGGAATCGTATATTTATTCTTTAATTCGCTCTGTATATGCGCCTTTTTCTGTGTCGATTTTTATTTTGTCTCCTTCATTAATAAATAAAGGAACATTAATTCTAGCACCAGTTTCAACAGTTGCAGGCTTTGTAGCGTTTGTTGCTGTATTACCTTTAACACCTGGCTCTGTATGAGTTACTTCTAAGATAACATGCGATGGCATTTCTACAGATAATGGCATATTATCTTCAGTATTAATTAAAACAGTTACAACCTCTCCTTCTTTCATTAAATCTGGAGCGTCTAATACTGATTTTTGAAGTGTAATTTGGTTATAATCTTCAGTATTCATGAAGTGATAAGTATCTCCTTCTGGATATAAGTACTGAAATTTATGAGTTTCAACACGAACGTCTTCTATTTTATGTCCTGCAGAAAATGTATTATCTAAAATTTTTCCTGTAGTAACACTTTTTAATTTTGTACGTACAAAAGCTGGTCCTTTTCCAGGTTTCACATGTAAAAACTCTATAACTTTATAGATATCGTGATTAAACTTTATACACAATCCTTTTTTAATATCTGATGTTGTTGCCATTTATTTTGATCTTTATAATTGCTCAATCAAGTGCAATTTTACTAATTAATTTGCTTTAAAATATCCTTTCATTATTCCACGATGCGAATCTTTGATAAACTGAATGATTTCATCACGCTCTGAAGTTGCTTCCATCTCAGCTTCAATAATATCTATCGCTTGTGAGTTGTTGTAGTTTTTCTGGAATAAGATTCGGTATATGTCTTGAACTTCTCTAATCTTTTCAGTAGTGAAACCTCTTCTACGTAATCCAACAGAATTGATACCTACATACGATAATGGCTCTCTAGCAGCCTTAACAAACGGAGGTACATCTTTACGAACCAAAGATCCTCCTGTAACAAAAGCATGATTTCCTACAGAGGCAAACTGGTGTACAGCTACCATACCCGCTAAAACTACATTATCACCGATGGTAACATGACCCGCTAACGTTGAATTGTTTGAAAAAATACAATTATCTCCCACTTTACAATCATGAGCTATGTGACAATATGCCATAATTAAGCAATTATCACCAATAACTGTTTTCATTCTATCAGAAGTACCTCTGTTAATAGTAACACATTCTCTAATAGTTACGTTATCTCCTATTTCTACAGTGGTTTCTTCGTCGTCAAATTTTAAATCTTGAGGAATTGCAGAAATTACTGCTCCTGGAAAAATTCGACAGTTTTTACCGATGCGCGCACCTTCCATAATTGTAACGTTAGAACCAATCCAAGTTCCTGAACCTATTTCTACATTTGCATGAATGGTTGTAAAAGGCTCAATAACTACATTACGAGCTATTTTTGCTTGAGGGTGTACGTACGCAAGTGGTTGATTCATATTATTTAATTTTTGAAATTTGAGCCATTAATTCTGCTTCACAAACCAGCTTACCATTAGCATAAGCATATGCTTGCATATGAGCAATACCTCTTCTTATTGGCGTTATTAATTCACTCTTAAATATTAATGTATCTCCTGGTAATACTTTCTGTTTGAACTTTACATTGTCCATTTTCATGAAATATGTTAAGTAATTTTCAGGATCTGGTACTGTGTTTAACACTAAAACTCCACCACATTGTGCCATTGCTTCTACTTGTAAAACCCCTGGCATTACAGGTGCTCCTGGAAAATGTCCTACGAAGAAACCTTCATTCATCGTAACATTTTTCATTCCAACCACATGTTTGTCAGATAGTTCAATAATTCTATCAATTAATAAAAATGGTGGTCTGTGAGGTAAGATATCCATGATTTTATGAATATCCATTAATGGTGGTTGGTTTAAATCAAAAGTAGGGACGTTATTTCTTTTCTCTTGTTTAATGATTTTAGCCAACTTTTTAGCAAATGAAGTATTTACTGAATGTCCTGGTTTATTAGCAATTACTTTACCTTTAATACGAGTTCCTGTTAAAGCTAGGTCTCCAATAACATCTAATAACTTATGACGTGCAGCTTCATTAGCCCAATGCAACGTTAAGTTATCTAACACTCCGTTAGGTTTTACGGTAATATTTTCTTTATTAAAGGCTTTTTTAAGTTTTTGCATTGTGCTGTCTGACAACTCTTTGTCAACATAAACAATGGCATTATTTAAATCTCCTCCTTTAATTAAATCATTCTCTAATAAAGTTTCAATTTCGTGTAAGAAACTGAATGTTCTTGCTGCTGAAATTTCGTTTTTAAAATCAGAAATTTTGTCTAAAGTAGCATTTTGAGTTCCTAAAATTTTAGTTCCAAAATCTACCATAGTAGTAATTTGGTACTCATCAGCTGGCATTAAAATAATTTCACTACCAGTTACTTCGTCTTTGTACGAAATAATTTCTTTTACAACATATTCTTCTATTTCAGCCTCTTGCTCTACAATTCCTGCTTCTTCTAATGCTTCAATAAAAAACTTTGAAGAACCATCCATAATTGGTGGTTCTGAAGCGTTAACTTCAATAAGTAAATTATCAATATCTAAACCTACTGCAGCAGCTAATACGTGCTCAGATGTTTGAATTTGAACCCCGTTTTTTTCAAGGTTAGTACCTCTTTGTGTATTTGTTACGTACTCAGCTTTTGCTTCAATTATTGGGCTTCCTTCTAAATCTACACGCTTAAAAGCGAATCCGTGATTTTCTGGAGCTGGTTTAAAAACCATTGTAACTTGATTACCTGTGTGTAACCCTACACCTGATAATGTTATTTCGTTTTGTATTGTTTTTTGTTTCTTACTCATTGTTTGAATTTTGAGCATTCAACTCTTTTTCTATTTTATGTACCGTTGTTGCTAACTTTGGTAAGTTTTTAAAGTGTACATACGATTTACTATAGTCAGAATATCCGAAGGCAGGAGATCCCTGAACAACTTCGTCATCTTTTAAACTTTTTCCTATTCCTGCTTGCGCTTGGATTTTTACATTATTTCCAATTGTGATGTGTCCAACAATACCTACTTGACCTCCAATCATACAGTTCTCTCCTATTTTTGTTGATCCTGCAATACCTGTTTGAGAAGCTATTACGGTATTTTTCCCTATTTCTACGTTATGAGCTATTTGAATATGGTTATCTAACTTTACTCCTTTACGAATAATTGTTGAACCCAAAGTTGCTCTATCTATTGTTGAATTGGATCCTACATCAACATTATCTTCTATAATAACGTTTCCAATCTGTGGAATTGCTTTATACTCTCCATTTTCATCAGGAGCAAAACCAAATCCATCTGCACCTATTACAGTTCCTGAATGAATCTTACAATTTTTACCTATAACTGTTTCTGAATAAATTTTCACTCCAGCGAAAACAACCGTATTGTCTCCAATAACTACATTGTCTCCAATATAAGAGTTCGGATAAATTTTCACATTATTTCCAAGCACCACATTTTCACCTATGTAAGCATAAGCTCCAATGTATTCATTATCTCCAATAGTCACAGAATCTGCCATAAAGTGAGGATTTTCTCTCCCTACTTTATTGTTTTTCACTTCGTTATAAAACTCTAATAATTTTGAAAATGATTTGTATGCATTTTCAACCTTGATTAAAGTTGTTTCTATTTCCTTTTCAGGAACAAAACTTTTATTAACAATGGCTACTGTTGCCTTTGTTGAATAGATATATGAATTATATTTCGGATTAGATAAAAAGGTTAATGACCCCAAGGTACCTTCTTCTATCTTGGAAAGTTTAGATACTTCAGCTTCTGGGTTTCCTACAATCTCTCCCTCTAAAATATCGGCTATTTGTTGTGCTGTAAATTTCATTAAGTGCAAAAGTAATTATTTTTGTTCAATTACCTCTCCATTCGTATTTGTTTCTAATAATTAGTCTAGGTGATTTTTTTAGGATAACACAGATAATGCTTTACTACAGGCTTCGTTAACGCTTTCAAATTTAGTTGATCAGATGCTTTTGCAATATCTTTTAACTTACCTTTTTTTGTGTAAATTTTTATAGGCTTATCAGAATTATAAGCTTGATGTTTAATGTTATTTGAAAAAACAAAATACTCTAACTCCTCATCGGTTAGATTTACTAGCTTTTGAAGTTTTCTCCTTCTTTTTTCAATATATTCTTCTGAAAATGGTTTCTCTTGAATTTCAATTCTTAAAAGATTTCTATCTATAATTTTCTTTGCTAAGGTAGATAGCACAAAATCTTCATGATTTTTCCATTCTTTGATAGCCGAAAAGATGTCATAATCATCCAACTCAGAAAATATCTGTAAGGTTTTCCCTGAAAAATTTTCACTAGTTATTTGATTATACAAAAAGTATTTTAATGCTGAACTTGCTGGCAGCTCCACTCCTTTTGTGGCTAAGTCTTTTGCTCGTTTTAAGATGCTAACTAAAAGATTTTCTGCTACTAATCCTGTTTTGTGTAAATACACCTGCCAATACATCAAACGACGTGCAATAATGAATTTTTCAACAGAATAAATTCCTTTTTGTTCTATTACCAATTCATTATCTACCACATTCATCATCGCAATTAAGCGATCGGAAGAAATGTTTCCTTCAGCAACACCAGTGTAAAAACTATCTCTTTTTAAATAATCTAATCTATCAATATCTAATTGACTTGATATTAATTGATATAAGAATTTACGAGGATGTTTTCCTTCAAAAACTTCAATGGCTAAACTTAATTTTCCGTCAAACTCCTCATTTATAGCTTTCATAAACTTTAAAGAAATCTCTTCGTGAGTAATTCCGTTAACAATACTATGCTCTAAAGCGTGTGAAAAAGCTCCGTGACCAATATCGTGCAATAAAATAGCTATGTATAAAGCATTCGCTTCATCTTCAGAAATTTCAACATTTTTTACGCGTAATACACGAACTGCTTTTTGCATTAAGTGCATACAACCAATTGCGTGATGAAAACGTGTGTGATTCGCCCCTGGATATACCAAATTTGACAATCCCATTTGAGTTACTCTACGTAATCTTTGAAAGTATGGATGCTCAATAATGTCAAAAATTAGTGAGTTTGGTATAGAGATAAATCCGTAAATCGGATCGTTAATTATCTTTAATTTATTGGTTGTCGATTTCTTCAAAATGTATAATTCCTTGAATTTTAAACAAAAAAATCATAATTTATCAACAAAACCAAATTAACGAGCGTTTAATTAACGTATTTTTAGCTTTTAAAAACGCAACAAAACTCCTTTTAGACGTTATTTACATGTATAGTCTACTATGACAACGATTTTGTTTTAGTAAAAATTTGATAAAAAATTATGATGAAAAACATACATATTCTTTGGGTTGATGATGAAATAGATTTATTAAAACCACACATATTATTTTTAGAAAAAAAGGACTACAAAGTAACTACTTGTACTAACGGAGCTGATGCAATTGATATGGTTGATGAAAACAATTTTGATATTGTTTTTTTAGATGAAAATATGCCAGGTATTTCTGGCTTGGAAGCCTTGTCTGAA
Organism: Tenacibaculum sp. A30; assembly: GCF_051200845.1. Taxonomy (NCBI): domain Bacteria; kingdom Pseudomonadati; phylum Bacteroidota; class Flavobacteriia; order Flavobacteriales; family Flavobacteriaceae; genus Tenacibaculum; species Tenacibaculum sp. A30. Next base: position 287,369 of record NZ_CP195160.1, on the reverse strand, counting down.
ATAAAACAGAAAAACCCTAACCTTCCTGTAGTTATGATTACCAAAAGTGAGGAAGAGTACCTTATGGAAGAAGCTATTGGATCTAAAATTGCTGATTATTTAATTAAGCCAGTAAATCCGAACCAAATATTATTGAGTTTAAAAAAGAATTTAGATCATTCTCGTTTAGTTTCAGAAAAAACCACTTCAAACTACCAACAAGAATTCAGAAAAATCTCAATGGATTTAGCCATGGTGAATTCCTATGAAGAATGGAGCGAACTCTATAAAAAACTAGTACACTGGGAGCTTGAATTAGAAGATATTAATGATACAGGAATGTTAGAGATTTTAGAATCTCAAAAATCGGAAGCTAATTCTCAGTTTTTTAAATTTATTAAAAAGAAGTATCAAAACTGGCTAACTAGCAACGATAAACCTACATTTTCTCATACTTTATTTAAAGATTATGTCGTTCCTAACTTGTCTAAAGAACAAGGAGTTTTATGGGTGGTAATCGATAATCTTCGTTATGATCAATACCGAGTTTTAGAGCCATTTATCAATAATTATTATAAAAAGGAAGAAGAGTACTCTTATTACAGTATTTTACCTACTGCTACGCAGTATGCTCGTAATGCGATATTTTCTGGACTCATGCCTTCAGAAATGGAAAAAAGATTCCCTAAAGATTGGAAAAATGATACTGATGAGGGTGGTAAAAACTTATTTGAAGCTGAATTTTTAGACGATCAAATTAAACGTTTAGGATTAGATATTAAGCATGAATATTACAAAATTGTTTCGCTAAAAAGCGGAAAAGATTTAGCCGACAATTACAACGGAACAAAGCAAAATGATTTAACCGCTGTTGTTTTTAACTTCGTTGATATGCTTTCACATGCTAAAACTGAAATGGAAGTAATTAAAGAATTGGCGGGTGATGATAAAGCATATCGTTCTTTAACGGTAAGTTGGTTTAAAAACTCTCCGCTATATGACATCATTCAAAAGGCGCAAAAATTAGGTCAAAAACTTATTATTACTACTGATCATGGTACGATAAACTGTAAACATCCTACCAAAGTTATCGGTGATAAAAATATCAGCTCAAACCTACGTTATAAAACAGGTAGAAGTTTAAGTTATGAAGATAAAGATGTATACGCAGTTAAAAATCCAAAGGATATATTTTTACCAACTGTAGCAATTAACAGTCCGTTTATTTTCACAAAAGAAGATTTGTTTTTTGCCTATCCTAATAACTATAATCACTTTGTAAAGTATTATAAAAACACCTATCAGCATGGTGGAATTTCGTTAGAAGAAATGATTATTCCCTGTGCAGTTTATAATCCGAAGTAATCAAAAAAAGGAAATTTATCTAACGTGTAAATTCTACTAGTCAAAACAAGTTTTCTTCTTTATTTTTGCTTTTATGAACAAAAACTATTCATTAAACGAATTAACAGCTATTGCTAAAGAAATCGTTGCAACAGCACCACATAAAATATTGTTGTTTTACGGGGAAATGGGCGTTGGTAAAACTACATTAATCAAAGAATTATGTAAAGTTTTAGGGGTTGAAGACATCGCTAGCTCCCCTACCTTTTCTTTAGTTAATGAATATAGAACGACCACCAATGAAACGGTTTATCATTTCGATTTTTACCGTATTGAGGATGAAGAAGAAGCCTATGACATGGGGGTTGAAGATTATTTTTACAGTAATAATTGGTGTTTAGTAGAATGGCCAGAAAACATTAAAAATTTACTACCTTTAGATACTGTTTCCATCTCAATTAGCTTATTAGAAAACGGGCAACGAAATATTCAATTAAAAACCAACTAATTACATGGGTTCTATTTCACCTTTTACCAAAGAGCAGTTAATGCCACAAACCGAAATGCTTGAAATTAAAAAGCAAAAAGGCGAATTGTTTATCGGTTTACCAAAAGAAACCCATTTTGAAGAAAAACGAATTAGTTTAACCCCTGATGCTGTAGGTGCTCTTGTTGCTCACGGACATCGAATTGTTGTTGAAACTGGTGCCGGAGACGGTGCAAATTACAGTGATAAAGAATACTCTGATGCTGGTGCAAAAATTTCGTACGATGTAAAAGAGGCTTTTGCTTGTAATATTGTTTTAAAAGTTGAACCGCCTTCTTTAGATGAAATTCAGATGTTAAATCCGCAAACGGTATTAATTTCTGCCTTACAACTTAAAACACAAGACAAAAAATACTTTGAAGCTTTAGCTAAAAAACGAATTACTGCTATTGCTTTTGACTATATTAAAGATGAACATGGTGTTTATCCTATTGTAAAATCATTAAGTGAAATTGCAGGAATTGCTTCTATGCATATTGCAGCTGAGCTTTTAACCACATCTAATGGTGGTAATGGTTTATTACTTGGTAATATTGGAGGGGTTCCTCCTACTGATGTCGTTATTTTAGGAGCTGGTACTGTTGGTGAATTTGCTGCTAGATCTGCTATTGGTTTAGGTGCAAGAGTTAAAGTTTTTGATAATTCAATAACTAAACTTAGAAAGCTACAAAGCTTTGTTAATTCTCCTATTTACACTTCTACAATCCAGCCAAAAACCCTTCAAAAAGCACTAATGCGTTGCGATGTAGCTATTGGAGCTATTAGAGGTAAGGATCGTTCGCCAGTTGTTGTTACCGAAGAAATGATAGAGCAAATGAAAGATGGCGCTGTAATTGTTGATGTAAGTATTGATAGAGGTGGTTGTTTTGAAACTTCTCAAATTACAACACATAGCAAACCTACCTTCTCTAATCATGGAGTAATTCACTATTGTGTTCCTAATATTCCCTCTAGGTATTCAAGAACAGCATCTGTATCTATTAGTAATATTTTCACTCCTTATTTATTAGAAATTGCTGAAGAAGGAGGCTTTGAAAATGCCGCTCGTTTTGATAAGAGCTTACGTAATGGTATGTATTTTTATCACGGAATCTTAACGAATAAAACAGTAGCTGATTGGTTTGATTTACCTTACAGAGATATCAACTTGCTCTTTTTCTAAAGTTTCAAAAACGAGGTATAATAAAGTAAAAATGTTACCAAAAGAATAATATAAGTTATTACTTTTGCCTTTCAATTTTAAAGTATGCAGTGGTTAAAACGTTTTGGTTATTATTTAATAGGTATTGCCTTGGGTAGTTTAGTAGTTCTTTTTATTTGGAAAGGAAAAGATGTTTCTTTTGACTACGGAATGGATGCTCGTACCTTAAAAACGATCAGGATTAAAGAACGTTTATTTTCTGAACAAGCTCAACAAGTATTAGCTACCTCAAAAATTGACACTACTACAATTTCAACTATTTTAACCCATGGTGATGTTGACTTTGGAAAAAGTAAACCTCGTTTAAAACCTTGTGCTGAGTATTTTATTACTGGAAAAGATAGCTTAAAACATATTGATTTATACGTAATACGCTGCGGTTCTACGTCAACTATCGATAAAATTACGATTAACTAACAGTTTTTGTATTTGTCATATAAGCCTACTCCATTCAAAATCATCGGGACAATTTTTTCTAATCGTTTTTGTTTGGTAGCTTCTCTTTTTGCTTCAGATATATAATCTGAAAACTCTCTTTGTTTACTCAAAGAAAAAACGTTGAAAGCCTCTTTTAATCTCTCATTTTTATCAAACTCTAAATGAAGTTCTTCAGGAATCGACAAAGGTTTTGTATTCCTTTTAACCTTTAATTCTTTTCCTTCTTCAGAATTTTTAATTGCTTCTAAAGCATATTGTTTTACTAAATCAGGCTGAATATCTTCTACTATATAAAACCTCCATTGACGCATCGCTTGTGTTTTTCCTTCTTGCGCATTGACCAACTTTTTTTGTTCATCAATTAAAAAACTTCCTTGAAAAAACCACAATCCGCAATAATTTTTAAAAGCTGAAAGCCCTACTATATTTTTTCCTTTATGAACATAAACAGGTGCTCCCCATTTAACAGTTTCTTCAAAACCTATTTCTAACAAAACAGAACGCAAGAGATTCAACTCTTGCGTCCATGTATTTTTATCATTGATATATTCTGTTACTTTAGCATTCATTAAGCTATCGGCTCTTCTAATGAAACCATCCAATTTACACCATATTTATCTCGTAACATTCCAAATTTACCTCCCCAAAAAGCTTCTTCAAGAGGCATCATTACAAAAGCTCCTTCTGAAAGTCCATTAAAAATAGCCACAGCTTCATCTTCGTCTCCAGTATTTATACTAACTGCAAAGTTATTTCCTTTGGTAAAAGCCTCATGTTCATTCAAATAATCAGACCCCATAAGAGCAATATTTCCTGCTTCTAACATACAGTGCATTGTTAATTCCATAGCCTCAGCAGGTACATTTTTACATACTTCTTCTGGTGCATCTTTAAATTGCATTAACATGGTTACTTCTCCACCTAATACATCTGCATAAAAAGTCATTGCTTCTTTGCAGTTTCCATTAAAATGTAAATACGTACTTGCTTGCATATCATTTGTTTTTTTTAGTTAGCTATATCACTTGTAAATTTTATACGCATTAAACGTAATTCATCATCATCATAATCGCCATCAAACTCATCTAAAGCATCTTGAATTTTATCTGTTTCAGCTTCCATGAAATACTCATGGATTTCTTCTTGCTGATCTTCATCTAACAAATCATCAATTGCATAATCGATGTTCAACTTAGTACCAGAAAACACAATAGCTTCCATTTCTTTTATCAACTCAGACATTTCTAACCCTTTTGAACTTGCTATATCTTCTAAAGGTAGTTTTCTATCTGTATTCTGAATAATATATAGTTTTAATCCTGAATTTACTCCTGTACTCTTAACGATTAAGTCATCAGGACGCATGATATCATTTTCCTCTACATATTTAGATATCAATGCTACAAAGTCTTTACCATATTTTTTCGCTTTTCCTTCTCCAACCCCATGAACTTTTGCTAATTCATCTAAATCAATTGGATATTTTAAAGCCATATCATCTAACGATGGATCTTGAAAAACTGCAAAAGGAGGAACTCCTAATCGTTTTCCTACAGTTTTTCTTAGATCTTTCAGCATTGCCACCAACTTATCATCAACTCCTCCGGCATTTGACTTTTCGTTTGTTATTATGGTACCGTCATCAGCTGTTTCGTAGACATGGTTTTCAGTCATCATAAAAGAAACAGGATTTTTCATAAACTGTTTTCCTTCTTTTGTGATTTTTAATACCCCGTACTGTTCAATCTCTTTTTTAATAAGATCTGCCACCAATACCTGACGAATTAACGCCATCCAATAATGATTATCTTTAGCTTTTCCTACCCCAAAAAATGGTTGTTCGTTTGTTTTGTGCGACTTTAGTAATGCATTTTCTTTGCCTATTATAGTATTTACTATTTCTTTAGGCTTATACATTTCACTAGTATTTTTAATAACCGATAATAAAGTTACTACTTCGTCTTTTGCTTCGTGCTTTTTCTTCGGATTACGCATATTGTCATCCATATCAGCTCCTTCACCATTTACTTCATCGAATTCTTCTCCAAAATAGTGTAACAAATATTTACGCCTATTCATTGAAGTTTCTGCGTATCCTACTACTTCTTGCAACAATGCATGTCCAACCTCTTGTTCAGCTACTGGCTTATTAGCCATAAATTTTTCAAGCTTTTCTATGTCTTTATATGAATAGAAAGTTAAACAGTAACCTTCACCTCCATCTCGACCTGCTCTACCTGTTTCTTGGTAATAACTTTCTAAACTTTTAGGAATATCATGGTGGATAACGTAGCGTACATCTGGTTTGTCGATTCCCATACCAAAAGCGATAGTAGCAACAACAACATCACAGTCTTCCATCAAAAACATGTCCTGATGCTTTACTCTCGTTTTAGCATCTAAGCCTGCATGATACGGAACTGCATTGATACCATTTACTTGTAAAACCTGAGCTATTTCTTCTACTTTTTTTCGACTCAAGCAATAAATAATCCCAGATTTACCTTGTCGTTGTTTTATAAAACGAATGATATCTTTTTCAACTTCTTTGGTTTTTGGACGTACTTCGTAAAATAAATTGGCTCTGTTAAAGGATGCTTTGAAGACGTTTGCATCCGTCATTCCTAGTGTTTTTAATATATCTTCTTGAACTTTCTCAGTAGCAGTAGCTGTTAAACCAATAATTGGTACATTATCAATTTGTTTAATAATACTACGTAAATTTCTGTATTCAGGTCTAAAATCGTGTCCCCACTCTGAAATACAGTGTGCTTCATCAATTGCTACAAAAGATATTTTTTGGTTTCTTAAAAAATCTACATATTCTTCTTTAATAAGTGATTCTGGAGCTACATATAATAATTTAGTAACACCAGACTCTATGTCAGATTTTACTTGGGCAATCTCCGATTTGTTTAATGAAGAGTTTAAAACATGAGCTATTCCATGGTTTTCAGAAATACCTCTAATAGCATCTACCTGATTCTTCATCAAAGCAATTAAAGGTGAAATTACAATAGCTGTACCTTCTTTCATTAGTGCTGGTAATTGGTAACACAGCGATTTACCTCCCCCTGTTGGCATGATTACAAATGTGTTATGATTTTCTAACACACTATTCACTACAGCTTCCTGTAGCCCTTTGAACTTATTAAACCCGAAGATCTTTTTTAATGATCCATATAAATCCGTCTGCTCTTTATTCATCTTCTAATATCAAAAATTAAAAACGAGAACTAATTTACAAAAAATCCTAACAATAAACAGCCGAAACTTTCTTTTTATTAAAAAGATTTTCTTCCTAAATATTCCTATTTTTACACTCTAAAAATTTCTTAAAACTTTTTTAACTTGAAAGACGCAAACGCTACTCTCTCAATAGCAAAAGAAACTATACTTATAAAAAGTAATACTCTTGCTAATTTAGCAAAATTATTAAATAGCTCTTATACAAGTGTTGTAACTTTATCGTTAAGTTTAAAGATAACAACAGCTATACTAACACGATTCTCTTTCAATATTAATTAAATACAAAGTTTTCTAATATGGCAGAAAAAGAAATGTCTTTTTTAGATCATCTTGAAGAATTAAGATGGCATTTAGTTAGAAGTTTTACTGCAATTTTTGTGGTAGCAATTGTCATTTTTGCAAATATCAAGTTTGTATTTAATGAAATTTTATTAGCACATTTAAAACCTGATTTCGCTACTTATAAATTCTTCTGCAAAACATTTACTGCTATAGGAATTGATAGTAGTTTTTGTAATATAAGTTTTAACCAAACACTACAAGCTTTAAACCCTACTCAGCAATTAATGACGGGAATTTGGTCTTCGCTAATTTTAGGTTTTGTGGTTGCTTTCCCGTATGTTTTATGGGAGATATGGCGTTTTATAGCTCCTGGTCTTCATCAAAATGAAAGAAAGAAATCTAAAGGATTTATTTTCACTTCCTCTTTCTTATTTTTCTTAGGAGTTTTATTTAGCTATTACGTTATTTTACCAATGTCTGTTTATTTCTTTTACAATTTTGAAATATCAGATGCTATCCAAAATAACTTTAAAGTTGATGCTTATATAGGTCTAATAACCAATACTCTCATAGGAGTTGCTGTATTTTTTGAGTTGCCTGTAGTAATTTATTTCCTTTCTAAAATAGGATTGATTACTCCTGAATTTTTACGAAAATATCGTAAACATGCATTAGTTGTTGTCTTGATTTTATCAGCAATTATAACACCTCCTGACGTTGCAAGTCAAATAATTGTATCGGTTCCTATCATGATTTTATATGAGATTAGTATTTATATCTCAAAGTTTGTAATAAAAAAACAACAAAAGAATGTCACAAAAAGTCCAAGAGTTTAATGAGTACCGTTCAAAAATGAACGAGAAAATTCTAGCATCAGATAATAAAGTAATCAAACGTATTTTTAATTTAGATACTAATGCTTATGCAGAAGGTCATTTGTCAGTAAAAACCAAAGAATTATTAGGTTTGGTTGCTTCTGCTGTATTACGTTGCGACGATTGTATTGCTTATCATTTAGAAACAGCGTATAAAAATGGCGTTACCAAGGAAGAAATGATGGAAACTATGAGTATTGCTACTTTAGTAGGCGGAACCATTGTGATTCCTCATTTACGAAGAGCTGTAGAGTTTTGGGAAGCTTTAGAAAACGAAGCTTAACTTTATCGTGCAATTGTTTAAGAGGATTTTAAGAAACTGTTTTGTTACTTTTACACTTTTAAACAATTCCACTTTCAACTATAAGAAATGAAATTAAGAGCAGATAACATACAAAAAGTTTACGGTAACAGAAAAGTTGTAAAAGGTATTTCTTTAGAGGTAGAGCAAGGTGAAATTATCGGGTTACTTGGTCCTAACGGAGCAGGAAAAACAACTTCTTTTTATATGATTGTTGGTATGATTAAGCCAAATGACGGTCATATATTTTTAGATGATGAAGAAATAACTACCGATGCCATGTACAAGCGTGCTCAAAAAGGAATTGGTTATTTAGCGCAAGAAGCTTCTGTTTTTAGAAAACTATCTGTTGAAGATAATATTATGTCTGTTTTAGAATTTACAAACAGAACCAAAGCTGAAAGAAAACAACGCTTAGAAGAATTAATTGATGAATTTAGTTTAGGTCATGTTCGTAAAAACCGTGGTGACTTATTATCTGGTGGAGAACGCCGTAGAACAGAAATAGCTCGTTGTTTAGCTTCTGATCCTAAATTTATTTTATTAGATGAGCCTTTTGCAGGTGTAGACCCAATTGCCGTAGAGGATATTCAAGGAATCGTTGCTCAATTAAAGAATAAAAACATCGGTATTTTAATTACAGATCACGATGTACAAGCTACCTTAGCTATTACTGATAGAACTTATTTAATGTACAATGGTGGTATTTTAAAAGAAGGTACCCCTGAAGAGTTGGCAGAAGACGAAACAGTTCGTAAGGTATATCTTGGAAAAGATTTTGAACTAAAAAAGAAGAATTTTGAGAATAATCATGCCATTACTCAGAATCATTTTATAATTGAAAGTGCTAAAGAAGATGAAATTCTAGCCTCTTTTTCTGAAGTTTATCATAATCACAATTTAAAAGAAGGATTCAAACTATACAGAAAAAAGGGAAATACCAGTTCTTTCCTTGTTATCCCTTCTGATCAGACAAACTTTGTTGATTTTTGCAATATCTGTATTGATATTAAAAATATAGGCGTGAAAGGAAACATTAAAGTTTCTGATCACAGCTATAGTAAAATTGCCAACTATAACGATTGGTGTAATTTCGAAATAGACACTGATAAAGTTATATTAACGAATAGAAACAATGAAAACTGGGATATCTTCAAAGGCGGAGACTATTCAAAAAACAAACATATAAGTAAACCTTTTGCTGAAGATAAATTATCCTTAGATAACTACCACTTCATAATGGATATTTATGATCCTGAAAAAAAGTAATTAATACAAAAAACCACGTTGTTAACAACGTGGTTTTTTTATGACTAAACTCTTCCACTCGAGGTTGTTTTTATACTATTTTGACGAAAGTTTTTTATCTGAATTATTTACAAGAGATAACACTACATATGAAAGAATAATCATAGGTACTGCAACTATCTTTAAGGTAATAATTAACACTACAGATAAAGCTAAGAACACATATTTTATCACATTATCTTTAAAATAAAAGTTTTTAAACTTTAAAGAAAATAACGGAATTTCAGCATTCATCAAATACGTAAATAATGCAGTTATAGTCAATAAAAAATATTGATTTTCTATCAAACCTATAAAAAAAGATTCTTTATCAAACTGAGCTATTAATGGTAATGAAATTACAAATAAACTCATTGCTGGTGTTGGTACACCAATAAAACTATCCGATTGACGTTCATCGATATTAAACTTAGCTAAACGATACCCAGCTCCTAGTGTTAATATCAACCCTAAATATGGCAAGTTACTACCGGTAGCTCCGTATGTATCAACTCCAAAGTAACCAACAGCATCAACATCAAAAGCATTTACTAACATTTGCATCATCACAATTCCAGGTACTACACCACTCGTTACCATATCTGCTAAACTATCCAATTGTTTTCCTAACTCTCCTTGAACGTTTAACATACGTGCTGCAAATCCATCAAAAAAATCAAAAAGAATTCCTGTCATTACTAAAATTGCTGTTGCAAAGAAGTCTCCTTTAATAGCAAAAACAGTAGCAATGGTACCACATAACAAGTTTCCTAACGTCAATAAATTTGGAATGTATTTTTTGATATTCATAGTGTTTCATAATTTACAGCTAAAATAAGAAATCATTTGATGAGTTTTATGTTTTAGCTATTTTTTGTCATATTTGTTATAAATGCTATAACGCAGTATTATGCCAATTATTTCAGACATATTTTCACCCAGCTTACCTTTTAAGAACGGACATTTTAACACAATTTATCGTCCTTTATTCATGAAAAACACAATTGTGTACAACCGAACAAGAGTAACAACTTGGGATGCTGATTTTATAGATTTAGATTTTTCTTTCGTAGGTTCAAAAAGCTTAGTATTGTTAATTCACGGATTAGAAGGGAGTTCACAATCAAACTATATGATTACCACTTCTAATTACCTTAATAAAAAAGGGTTTGATACTGTTTGCATGAATCTAAGAGGCTGCAGCGGTGAAGATAATTTACTTTTAGAAACATACCACAGTGGTAAAACTGATGATGTTGATTTTATCATCAAGTATCTTAATAAAAATTACAGTTACGATGAAATTATTCTTATCGGATTTAGCTTAGGAGGAAACCTAACGTTAAAGTATTTGGGTGAGTTTAGCGACATTCCTTCAGAAGTAAAAGGAGGTGTAGCTGTTTCTGTCCCCGTTGATTTAACCTCTTCTCAAGCTGAATTGAACAAGCTAAAAAACAAAATATACCTGAATGAGTTTTTAAAAACCATGAAATTAAAACTTCTAAAAAAGGCTGAAAAATTTCCTGATTTTAAACTCAACAAAGAATTGTTATTTAAAGCAAGTAAGTTTCGTCACTTAGAAAAACAATACACAGTTCCTGTCTTTGGTTTCGAAAGTTCTGAAGACTATTGGCAAAAAGCAAGCTCAAAACCTTTTATTCCTGAAATAAAAGTCCCAACATTACTTATAAATGCTTTAAACGATAGTTTTTTATCAAAAGAGTGCTTTCCTACAAAAGAAGCCAAAAACATGAAGAACTTTTATTTGTTAACCCCAAATTATGGCGGACATGTTGGTTTTATATCATCTTTTACCAATACTGAAAATGACTGGTTAGAAAAACGCATTGCTCAATTTATAGAGGAAACTATTGGAATTAAACATTAACTTAAAAATTCATAACTATATGAATCGGTTTTATGATATTTGTAAAACACTCATGTAGTTTAGCTTTTTATGATGATAAAAAAATTTGCTTTCATTTTACTTACTTTATTAAGTATTACCGTAGGAATTTCTCAAAATACCAATACTTTAACTTTATCTAAATTTTCACAAATAAGTGTAATTACCTCAGGACCAGGAGAAGCTTTATATGAAAAATTTGGGCACACAGCGGTTCGTGTAAAAGATCCTGTTTTGCAAATTGATTTAATATATAACTACGGTATTTTCGATTTTGAAGACCCTAACTTTTATATCAATTTTACAAAAGGATTTATGAAATATAAATTGGCTCGCTATCCATTTTATTTATCCTTAAAAAGCGCACAACAAGATGGTCGCTGGGTTAAAGAACAAGTTTTAAACTTAACACAGCTACAAAAATATGAGTTTTTTAAATTTTTAGAAAACAATGCGCTTCCTGAAAACGCAAGCTACTTCTACGATCCATTTTTTGACAATTGCGCTACCAGACCTCGTGATATCATCCAAAAAGTAGTAGGAGACAGTTTACTTTTTAAAGATGATTTTGTTTCAGAAGATTTATCACTGAGACAATTAATGAATAAAGAAATCAACCCGAATACATGGGGAAGCTTAGGAATTAATATAGCATTAGGAAGCAAACTAGATAAAATAGCTACTCCTTCAGAATATTTATACCTCCCTGATTATGTTTTTGAAGCTTTAAAGGTTTCCAAGATTATCAAAGGTGATAAAGAAGAAGATTTAGTTCAAAAAACGAACCTTTTACTAGATTTTGAAGAAAAAAAATCAAAAAGTGACACTTTTAGTCCATTTTTAGCAATTTTACTCTTTTCTCTATTAGGACTATTTATTACTTATAAAGACATAAAAAACTCAAAAAGAAGTAAATGGCTTGACTTTACGTTGTTTTTTACAACAGGAATTTTAGGTTTATTAATTGTATTCTTATGGTTTTTTACCAACCATTCAACAGCACCAAATAATTTTAATTTTTTATGGGCATTTGCTCCTAATATAGTTGTAGCTTTCTTCTTATTAAAAAAAGAACCACCTATGTGGATTCGTAAATACTGTTTAGTTTTATTAGCTTTTTTACTACTTATTCCTATAATATGGCTTACTAAAATACAACTATACACCTACCCTATGATTCCTTTATTTATACTATCAGGAATTCGTTATTGGTATCTACAAAAAACTTTGAAGCGCTAATTCATACCCTTGTAAACCAAATCCGAAAAGAACTCCTTTTGCATTCGGGGCGATATAGCTTACATGTCGAAACTCCTCTCTTGCATGTATGTTAGAAATATGCACTTCAACTACAGGAGTTTCAATTGCTTTTACAGCATCACCAATACCAACAGAGGTATGTGTATAAGCAGCTGCGTTTAGAATAATACCATCATAATCAAAACCAACTTCGTGTAGTTTATCTATTATTTCTCCTTCTATATTCGACTGAAAGTACTCCAATTCTACAATGGTATACTTCTTCTTCAACTCTTTAAAAAAATCTTCAAAAGAATTTGAACCATAAATAGTCGGCTCTCTTTTCCCTAATAAATTTAAGTTCGGTCCGTTAATTATAATTATTTTTTTCATCTCTAGTATTTCTTGTAAAAATAACTTTTTTAATTTTCCTTTATAAAAAAAGGAAGCAGTTTTGCTTCCTTTTTAAAGTTTATTTTAAAATACTTCTTAGAAGTGTAATGCGAAACCAACATTTAATTGGAAAGAGTTAAAATCTTCAGTATCTCCTAAACCTAAGTTATATCTTAAACCTGGCTCAATACTTACCATATCTCCTAAGAAAATAGCATACCCAGCTTGAAAACCTAAGAAAGATGCATCATAAGCATCATATGAAGCTCCTGAATAATCAATTTGTACTGGAATCATACTAGAAATATAATATTTTGCTCCAATCTTGTAAGAAAAAGCATCATCAGCACCTCTATCATTGTACCCTAAACCTAACTTAATAGCTAAGTCATCCATGATGAAATACCCTGCTTCAGCTCCAATTCCCCAAGATGTTACTGATCCTCCACCAGGCATATCTTCTGAAGACAAGTAAAAACCTGTTGCAGCACCGTGAGCAGCTCCAAAACCAGTGTTACCCTCTACTAACCATTTCCCTTTAGCTGTTTGTCCGTTAGCCTCTTGTGCGTTAGCTGTAAAACCTGCAGCAACCATAGCAATTACTAATAATAATTTTTTCATAATTTTTAAATTTATAATTTTAAGTTTGAGCAGCAAAAATAACTGTATTTTTATTTTTTATCATATTTTTTTTAAAAAACATTTCTCTTTTTAATAATGAACTGGAATCAAACTATTTACGACTATACTAATTATTTAAAAATTGAAAGAGGACTTTCAAAAAACTCGATAGATAGCTATACAAGGGATATAAATAAACTTTTTTTATTTGTAGAAAATCTAGAAAACACTCCTTCACCAATTCATATAACTACAGAAACTATCCAACAATTCATTTATGAAACTAGTAAAAATATCAATGCTCGTAGTCAAGCTCGGTTAATTTCTGGACTTCGTAGTTTTTTTGATTATTTAGTTTTTGAAGACTATCGAAAAGATAATCCAACCGATTTAATTGAAAGCCCGAACATTACAAGAAAACTTCCTGATACGTTAGAAAAAGAAGATATAGATAAGTTAATTGCTGCTATCGATTTAAGTCACCCTCAAGGAGAGCGTAATAAAACCATTATAGAAACTATTTACAGTTGCGGACTCCGTGTAAGCGAATTAATTAATTTACAACTCTCTGATTTATTTTTTGATGAAGGCTATATTCAAGTTCTTGGAAAAGGAAATAAATATCGTTTTGTTCCTATTCATATTACCACTATTCATCGATTGAACTTCTATATTAATGAAATCAGATCTCAAATAACTCCTAAAAAGGAAGATGAAGACACTGTTTTTCTAAATAGAAGAGGTAAAAAGTTAACTCGCCAAATGATTTTTATTATTTTAAAAGAATTAGCTCAAAAAATCAATCTTAAAAAAAGTATTGGTCCGCATACATTGAGACACTCTTTTGCTACGTATTTACTAAAAAACGGAGCAGATTTACGTGTTATTCAACAATTATTAGGTCATGAAAGTATTACGACTACCGAAATTTATGTGCATTTAGACAATAGTTATCTTAAAGAAGTTGTTGAATTACATCACCCTAGAAGTAATTTTAATTTAAATGAAGAGGAAATATAAACGAAACTTTCGGGTACAAAAAAAGGCAAGCTACCTACATCACACCGCTACGACCTAATACCCTTGCTGCGTTCCCGCCCTGGGGGGATTCAAAGGGAGCTGGTTGTGTAGGACTTGCCTCTGCAAATTTACAACGATTTTTCCGTAAAAAACAACAAAATTTGCATAAAAAATCTGTAACATTTCTAAGTTTTTGAATACTAATAGGTTGTTGCTTTTATTTTTTGCTTTCACCAGTATTAAATAAACGTAACATTAAAAAAGAATATATTTGTATCACTAACTAAAATTACACAATGGAAAATCAAGCAAACAGCAAAAGCACAATTTTAAACTACGGATTGTATCTAGGTATTATTGGAGTTTTTATTCATTTAGCATTTTATGCAACAGGTACCTTAATCAAATTTGGCTGGTTAAGTGGAATCATTAGCTTTGTAGCAATGGTTGCTATTATCATTCTAGGAATCAAAAAGTTTAAAAACGATAATGGCGGGTTTTTAACCTTTGGGCAAGCTTTAAAAGTAGGGGTTGGTATTGCTGTTATTAGCGCTGTAATTACTACCGTTTACACATTATTATTTACAAATGTTATTGAGCCAGATTTTCAAACTCAAATGATGGAAGTACAAAAGCAAGCGTGGTTAGATGCAGGTATGAACGATGAACAAATTGAAGCTTCAGAAGCTATGGCTGAAAAATTTAGTAGCCCTGTAATAACTATTCCGGTGTCTTTAGTTGTTTCAGCTTTCTTCGGATTTATCATTTCTGCAATTGGAGGCGCTATCATGAAAAAAACAGAAGAAGAACAATATTAAAACATAGTTTAAACAGGTTAAAGTTTTACATAAAAGTAATACTTCGTAACTTTACCTGATAAATTTTGAACTAATTATATGGATATATCGGTAGTAATACCTCTTCTTAATGAAGAAGAGTCTTTACACGAATTACACGATTGGATTGCAAATGTCATGCAATCCAATCAGTTTTTATACGAACTCATTTTTATAGATGATGGTAGCACAGATACTTCTTGGAGTGTTATTAAAGAGTTATCGGCTAAAAACAAATCAGTTAAAGGAATTCGTTTTCAAAAAAATTACGGAAAATCTCAAGCGTTAGATGCTGGTTTTGGTATAGCACAAGGGCAAGTGGTTATTACCATGGATGCTGACTTACAAGACAGTCCAGATGAAATTCCTGAATTATATAAACTCATTACAGAAGATAACTTCGATTTAATTTCTGGTTGGAAGAAGAAGCGCTACGACAATGTTGTAACCAAAAACATTCCTTCGAAGTTATTTAATTGGGCAGCTCGTAAAACATCAGGACTTAAATTACACGATTTTAACTGCGGATTAAAAGCTTACAAAAATGAAGTAGTTAAAGCAGTAAAAGTAAGCGGTGAAATGCATCGTTACATTCCTGTTTTAGCTAAAAATGAAGGCTTTAATCGTATTGATGAAAAAGTAGTACAACACCAAGCTCGTAAATACGGAGTTACCAAGTTTGGTATGGATCGTTTTGTAAACGGTTTTTTAGATTTAATTACTATTTCCTTTTTATCTAAGTTTGGTAAGCGCCCTATGCACTTTTTTGGTTTATGGGGAACCTTAATGTTTATTTTCGGATTCTTGTCTGCTTTTTTTATTGGAGTGATGAAAATTTACCACCTAACTGTGGGAGTAAAAGCAATACTAGTTACAAATAACCCTTGGTTTTACATAGCCTTAACTTCTATGATTTTAGGAACTCTTATGTTTTTAGCAGGCTTCTTAGGTGAGCTAATAATTAAGAGCAATCCACAACAAAAACATTACAAAATTAAAGACCAACTGAATTTTTAAACTCGTACCTTTGTACGTTTTTTAATTTGACACATGAAAGAGATTTTAAACAACGCTAAACAGTGGCTTTCTGACGCTTTCGATTCGGAAACACAACAAGAAATTCAGCAATTAATTGACGCTAATGCTGAGGATTTAGCTGATCGTTTTTATAAAAATTTAGAATTCGGAACAGGTGGAATGCGCGGAATTGTAGGCGCAGGTACCAACCGAATTAATAAGTATACTTTAGGTAAAGCAACTCAAGGCTTAAATAATTACTTACACAAAACTTACCCTAATAAAGCATTAAAAGTAGCTATCGGTTACGATTGTCGCCACGACAGTGAATGGCTAGCTAAAGTGGTTGCGAATGTTTTATCAGCAAACAACATTCAAGTGTTTTTGTTTGAAGATATGCGCCCTACTCCAGAGTTATCTTTTGCGGTAAATTACTTAGGATGTGATGCTGGAATCGTATTAACCGCTTCACACAATCCGCCAGAATATAACGGATATAAAGTATATTGGAATGATGGTGGGCAAATTGTGCCTCCACAAGATACTGAAATTATAGACGAAGTAAACTCTTTAGACTTTTCTGAAATTAATTTCAATGCAAAAGAAGAATTGATAACTTCTATCGGAAGCGAAATTGATGAAGCCTTTTGGAAAGCTTCTTTAGCGAATGGAACTTTTGATATTAAAGGGCGTGAAGATTTAAAAATCGTATTCACTTCTTTACATGGAACGTCTATCAAGTTAATTCCTGAAGTTTTAAAACGTGCAGGTTATACTCAAGTTCATATTGTTGAAGAACAAGCTACTCCTGATGGTGATTTCTCTACGGTAGAATCTCCAAATCCTGAAGAACCAGCAGCTCTTAAAATGGCGGTAGATTTAGCTAATAAAATTGACGCTGATATCGTATTGGGAACCGATCCTGATTCAGACAGAATTGGAATTGCTGTTAGAGATATAGATGGAAACATGACTTTGTTAAACGGAAATCAAACCATGAGTATGATGACCGATTTCTTAATCAATGATTGGAAAAAACAAGGAAAACTAAACGGAAAACAATTTGTAGGCTCTACAATTGTCTCTACCAATTTAGTGAATGAAATTGCAGATTCATATGGAGTTGAAACCAAAGTTGGATTGACTGGTTTTAAATGGATTGCTAAAATGATTAAAGACCACCCTGAACTTGATTTTATTGGTGGTGGTGAAGAAAGTTTTGGTTATATGGTAGGTGATTTTGTACGCGATAAAGATGCGGTTACCTCTGCCCTACTAGCTTGTGAAATCGCTGGTGATGCAAAAGCTAATAACAGTTCTTTCTATAAAGAATTATTAAACTTATATACACGTCATCATTTATATAAAGAACATTTAATTTCTTTAGTTAAAAAGGGAATGGATGGAGCGCAACAAATCAAACAAATGATGGTTGATTTACGTAACAATCCTTTTACTGAAATCGACGGTTCTAAAGTTGAATTCTTATATGATTATCAATCTTCAACAAGAAAAAATTTAATCACTGGTGAAGAAATAACAATCGATATTCCTGAATCGAATGTATTAATCTATCACACAGAAGACGGAACTAAAATTGCAGCACGTCCAAGTGGTACAGAACCAAAAATCAAATTCTATTTTAGTGTAAAAACTAAATTAAATACTATTAATGAAATTGCTGAAGTAGAAAATGATTTAGACGCTAAAATTCAACGTATTATTAAAGAATTAAATTTATAATGGACTATTTTAAAAAGATTATTAAATACGCCATTCCCTACAAAAAGTATGGTTTATTAAATGTACTATTTAATATCTTGTATGCTTTTTTTTCTACTCTTTCTTTTTTAGCATTAATACCAATGCTAGATGTTATTTTTAAACCCGATTCTCCTAAAGTTACTGTAAAACCAGTTTTTGAAGGTGTTTCAAAAATAATCGAGTATTTTAAAGAAACTATATCTTTTTATATATACCAAGTTGCTGGTGATGATAAAGCTAAGGCATTAATGCTTGTTGTTGGTTTAGTTATTATTACTTTCTTTTTTAAAAATATCTTTAATTACTTAGCTATGTATTTTATTACATTTTTAAGAAATGGAGTTTTAAAAGACATTAGAAACGAACTGTATAAAAAAACAATTGAGCTACCTCTTGCTTACTTTTCAGAAAAAAGAAAAGGCGATACTATGGCAAGAATTGGTACAGATGTATTAGAAATACAACATTCTTTTTTATCTATTTTAGAAATGTTAGTGCGAGAACCATTAACCATCGTTTTTACCATTGTAGCTATGGTTGCTATTAGCTTTAAACTAACGCTTTTTGTTTTTATTTTCATCCCTCTTTCTGGGTATATCATCTCTTTAATAGGTAAAAGTTTAAAGCGAAAATCAGATAATGTACAAAAAGAGCAAGGGTATTTTTTATCACTGTTAGAAGAAACTTTAGGCGGACTGAAAGTTATTAAAGGGTTTACTGCTGAAAAAGAATTTCAGCAAAAGTTTGAAGACTCAACCAATCGATTCTATCACTACTCTAACACACTATTAAACAGAACGAACTTAGCAAGTCCTGCAAGTGAATTTTTAGGAATTGGAGTTATTGCTGTGTTACTTTGGTATGGTGGTCAGCTAGTTATTACAGATGGTTCTTTAGATGGTGAAGATTTTATTGCTTATATGGGATTAGCCTATAATATTTTAACTCCTGCTAAAGCTATATCTAAAGCAAGTTACAATGTAAAAAGAGGAAATGCAGCAGCAGAACGTATTTTAGAAATTTTAGAAACTAAAAACCCTCTTGAAGATGTTGAAAATGCAGTTGATAAGAAAACATTTGATGCTGAAATTACTATTAACAATATTTCTTTTAAATATGAAGACAATTACGTTTTAAAAGATTTTTCTTTATCCATTCCTAAAGGAAAAATGGTAGCTTTAGTTGGACAATCAGGAAGTGGAAAATCAACCATAGCAAACCTATTAACTCGTTTTTATGATGTAAATGAAGGAGCAATCCTAATTGATGGAACAGATATCAAAAACATCAAAAAACATTCACTACGTCAATTAGAAGGTCTGGTTACTCAAGACTCTATTTTATTTAACGATACCATAAAAAACAATATTACTTTAGGTATTGAAGGTAAAAGCGACGAAGAAATTATCGAAGCAGCAAAAATTGCCAATGCTCATGAGTTCATTAAAGACTTACCGAATGGTTATGATACTAATATTGGTGATAGCGGAAATAAACTTTCAGGCGGACAAAAACAGCGTTTAAGCATTGCTCGTGCGGTTCTTAAAAATCCGCCAATTATGATTTTAGATGAAGCTACTTCAGCTTTAGATACTGAATCAGAAAAATTGGTACAAGATGCATTAGAAAAAATGATGCAAAACAGAACATCTGTGGTCATTGCGCACCGTTTGTCTACCATTCAAAAAGCAGATTTGATTGTAGTTATGCAAAAAGGAAAAATTGTAGAACGAGGAACACACGAAGAATTGATTTCTAAAAGTGGAATTTATAAGAAACTTGTTGACATGCAGTCGATAGGATAAAAAAAGAGAAGCAAATGCTTCTCTTTTTTTTTTATCCTTATTCTTGATTTATTTTTAATCCTAACTGCTCTCCTTTTTCAATCATAAATTGATAAGAAGCATCGTGTTCATTCGGAATTTTACCATCTAAAATAGCTTCTTTTATCGCTTCTTTTATCTGACCAATTTCTCTACAAGGTTTCAAATTAAAAGCTTCCATAATCTCTTCACCAGTAATCGGAGGTTGAAAATTACGAACTCGATCACGTTCTTCTACCTCTTTTATTTTTTGACGAACAAGCTCGAAATTTTTATGATAACGTTTAAATTTCTTCGGATTTTTAGTCGTAATATCTGCTTCACACAGTGTCATTAAAGATTCTACATCATCTCCTGCATCAAAAATTAAACGACGTACAGCAGAATCTGTCACTTCACTTGCTAAAACAATTGGACGAGAGCTTAACATCACCATTTTTTGAACAAATTTCATCTTATTGTTCAATGGCATTTTTAAACGTTTAAATAACTTATACACCATCTTCGACCCCACAAATTCATGAGAATGGAACGTCCAACCTATTTTTTTGTGATAACGTTTTGTGGGTGCCTTACCTATGTCGTGCAACAAGGCTGACCAACGAAGCCATACATCATTCGTGTTTTCAGAAATATTATCAACTACTTCTAAGGTATGATAAAAATTATCTTTATGCTTTTGTCCTTCTACCTCTTCTACTCCTTTTAAAGCAATTAGTTCTGGTAAAATTCTCTCTAACAATCCCGTTTTTTCTAACAGTAAAAACCCGATAGACGGTACTGGAGATTCTATAATCTTGTTCAACTCAACCACAATACGCTCACGAGTAATAATATCAATTCTCGAAGCATTCTTTGTAATTGCATTTAAAGAGTTCTCTTCTATTTCGAAATTCAATTGGGTAGCAAAACGAATAGCACGCATCATACGTAACGGATCGTCAGAATAGGTAATATCAGGGTCTAATGGTGTTCTAATTATTTTAGCTTCCAAATCAGCTATTCCTCCAAAAGGATCTAACAATAATCCAAAATCATCTTCATTCAGACTCAATGCTAATGCATTAATCGTAAAATCTCTCCTGTTTTGATCGTCTTGTAAAGTTCCTTCAGAAACTTCAGGATTTCTACTCTCTTCTGAATATGATTCTTTACGAGCGCCTACAAACTCCACTTCAATATCTTGAAAACGCAACATGGCTGTTCCGTAAGTTTTAAACACTTGAACTTTTGGTTTGTTTGGTAGTAATTTGGCTACTTTTTGTGCTAGTTCTATCCCACTTCCAACAGCAACCACATCTACATCTTTGGCTGTGCCTCGTTGTAAAATAAAATCACGTACGAAACCACCAATTACGTAGCTTTCTAGTTGTAATTCTTTAGCTGCTTGGGATATATATTGAAATATTTCTGCGGAAATTGCTTCCTTAAAATATTGTTTTTGCATACAATTATTCTCTAATCACAATAACATCGTCACCTTCAATTTTTAAAATAGTTGAAGACTTCTCTGCTACTTTCTCTTGATGCAAATTTACCACATAATCTACATTCTTTAAAATTGCTTCGCTTATTTCTGAAAAAGACTTAGGTGTAGACTCTCCACTAACGTTGGCTGAAGTAGACACAATAGGCTTTCCAAACTCTTTAATAAGCTGAATACAAAACTCATCATGAGGAATTCGAATAGCAATGGTATTGTCTGATGCAATGGTATTGGGTGCTAATCCTTTCGGATTATTATAAATAATAGTGGTTGGTTTTTTAGATTCTTTTAAAATTTCTAACGCTTTTTCAGGAATATTACCTACATGGTTTTGCAACATTTCAATAGAATCTACCAAAATAATTAGACTCTTCGATTCTTCTCTATTTTTTAATTGATAGATTTTTTTTACCGCTTCTTCATTCGTAGCATCACAACCTAATCCCCAAACAGTATCTGTTGGGTAAAGAATTGTTTTACCTACTTGAAGGTTATTTAAAGTTTCTTTATAATTCATTAGCAAAGTTTGAATCAAGTTTTTTATCTATCCATTTTAACAAAAATCTTAATTTACGTTCACTTACAGTTTCAAGACTTTGAAGACACATGAACAATTTTTTCTTTCTTTTTAAATCAGTTATAATAGTTTTTCTTAAAATTTTATACCAACTATAATCATGAGTATAAATCAAAGAAAAACCTTTCTTTAAATCACAGGTATTATTTTTTATTTCAACATGGTTTATTAAGCACTGTAATAGAAATTGATTCTTATTTCTAAATTTGTATTTCAAATTATTTTCTAATAAATCAGGATTCTCATTAAAAAAAAATTGAATTGTAGACTTTCTAAGTGGATATGGAGTGTGATGAAAATTATAGTATTTATTATTAAACCCAACTATACTTGCGGAATATTCTTTTGCATATTGATGAGTAGCTTCTCCTTCTATTGAGTTATTTTCAGCACTAGTAAACTCAACATTAGATTTCCATCGACCTCTTAATATAGGCTTACCGTCTTTAAAAAAATCGTCAGGATTTGTTTTATTAATTATAAAGAAATCATCATTTAAGTAAAGAAAATGTTCTGATAGACCTTCAATTTTATATATTAACGCTTCAATACATCTATTGTTGAACGTTGGTAAATATTCTTCATAACCTACAAAAATATCTTTATGGTCTATTAGCTTTAAATTAATATTATTTTTTTGAGCTAATTCTTTTAACTCTCTAAACCTTTTAGGCTTCTGATTATCTGTTACTAAAAAAATATTTCTTACAAAGGAAGCATTCTTTATTACAGACCTTATCGAAATTTCTATTTCATTAATAGAATTATATCTTGTAGACTCCTCTTTATTCTCCCAATCAATTTTTTTTTCTAAATATTGATTAATTTTATTTCTCCATAGTTCATCAGAACTATCTACCCATAACATCACTACATCTATATCCATCTATTATAATAATTTTAGTCTAAAAATATTTTAGATTTCATTCGCAAAATTTGAATCTAATTTTTTGTCTATCCATCTAAGCAAGAACCTTAATTTACGCTTACTAACTGTTTCTAAACTTTGTAAACATAAAAATAAAACCTTTTCCTTTTTTAAATCTGCTTTATACATTTTTTTAAAAATCTTACTCCAACCATATTTATGAGTATAGAAAAGTGATAATTTTTTTGTTAATGTACAAGTTCCATTTTTTATTTCTAAATGGTTAGCTAAACTTTGTAAAAGAAATTGGTCTTTATGCCTAAATCTATGTTTTATATTACTTTCTAATAATTTGGGGTTCTCCTCAAAAAAATTTTGAATTGTAGATTTCCTTAATGGATATGGTGTATGATGTATATTAAAATATTTTCCAAACCCCAATAATTTGGCTGTATCCTCTTTTGTATATCTGTGACAAAAAATTCTCTTTCTTTTTCTTGAATTTACAACTTTTTTATACCAAATATTTTCATCATACTCTTTCCATTTCCCCCTAATTAATGGATATGAATCTTTAAAAAAATCGTCTGGACTTGTTTCTCTAATTAAAAAAAAATCATCATTAAAATATACAAAATGCTCTGACAAATTAGGGATTCTATAAAGCATTGTCTCTATTGTTTGAGAATTAAATACAGGTAAGTATTCTTCATACCCTTTAAACAATATTTTATGGTCTATTAGTTCTAAATTAACTCCTAAATCAATAGCTCTTTTTTTCAGCTCAAAAAAATTATTTGGTATTTGATTATCTGTTACTACATAGATATTTTTTATAAATGTAGCGAACTTAAGTATTGATGTTATTGATATTTCTATTTCATTAATAGAATTATATCTAGTGGAATCTTTTTTATTATTCCAATCAATTTTTTTTTCTAAATATTGATTAATTTTATTTCTCCAAACTTCGTCCGAGCTATCAACCCAAGTAATTACTGCATCTATCTGCATATCAAAATCAAATTTTCTTAATTCTTTATACCGCCACATCATACTCTCTAAGAGCATCGTTTAATGATGTTTTCTTATTCGTACTTTCTTTACGTTTACCAATAATCAAAGCACAAGGTACTTGATACTCTCCTGCAGCAAACTTCTTTGTATAACTTCCAGGAATTACCACCGAACGTGCTGGCACTACTCCTTTCATTTCTACTGGTTCATCACCTGTTACATCAATAATTTTAGTACTCATTGTTAATACTACATTCGCTCCTAAAACCGCTTCCTTCTCTACTCTAACTCCTTCAACAACAATACAACGAGAACCAATAAAAGCTCCGTCTTCAATAATTACCGGTGCTGCTTGTAAAGGCTCTAAAACCCCTCCAATTCCTACTCCACCAGATAAGTGTACGTTTTTACCAATCTGTGCACAAGAACCTACAGTTGCCCAAGTATCTACCATGGTTCCTTCATCAACATACGCTCCAATATTTACATAACTAGGCATTAAAATAGTTCCTGCCGAAATATAGGCTCCGTGACGAGCTACAGCATTTGGTACTACACGAATTCCTTTAGCTTCATAACCTCTCTTTAATGGAATTTTATCGTGGTATTCAAAAATACCCGCCTCTAACGTTTCCATCTTTTGAATTGGGAAGTATAATACTACTGCTTTCTTTACCCATTCGTTAACCTGCCATCCATTTTCAGTTGGCTCAGCAACACGTAAATCTCCAGTATCTAATAAGTCTACAACTTTTCTAATTGCGGTAATTGTAGTTTCTTCTTTCAATAAATCGCGGTTATCCCACGCTTTTTCTATAATTGATTGTAATTCTGTCATTTTTAAAATATTTTTCAGCAAAAATAAAGTTGCTTTCAAGAATATACCGCGAAGATACATTTTTTAAACAGATATTCCTCCCTTGTTTAATTTAGCTACCTTTGCAAAAAACTTTTTTAATGGGCAGAATACTAGCCATAGATTTTGGAAAAAAAAGAACGGGAATTGCTGTAACTGACGAACTTCAAATTATAGCTTCGGGATTAACAACAGTTGACACTTCTGAGTTGCTAACCTTTTTAAAAAACTATACTCAAAAAGAAAATGTAGAACTCTTTTTGGTAGGTAAACCTAAACAAATGGACAATTCTGATAGTGAAAGTGAAGCTCTTATTCTTCCTTTTCTAGAAAAACTTGAAAAAGCAATCCCTTCCATTCCTATCAAACGGGTTGATGAGCGTTTTACTTCAAAAATGGCTTTTCAAACAATGATTGATAGCGGTTTAAAGAAAAAACAACGTCAAAATAAAGCCTTAGTAGACGAAATTAGTGCTACAATTATCTTACAATCGTATTTGTACAACAAATAAATTTTATAACACAGTGCTTTCTTTGTATTTTTGCATTCCTTAAAAATTAAAAAGTAGATGATTTTACCCATTGTTGCATACGGAGATCCCGTATTACGTAAAGTAGGAAAAGAAATCGATAAAGAGTATCCGCAGTTAGAAAAACTAATTGCCGATATGGAAGAAACTATGTACAACGCCAATGGTGTTGGTTTAGCGGCTCCTCAAATTGGAAAAGATATCCGTTTGTTTATCATCGATGCTTCTCCTTTTGCTGAAGATGAAGAATTAAGCGAAGAAGAGCGTACGGTTTTAGAAGGTTTTAAACGCGTTTTTATCAATGCTAAAATTGTCAAAGAAGAAGGTGATGAATGGGCTTTTAGTGAAGGATGCTTAAGTATTCCTTCTATAAACGAAGATGTTTTCCGTCAAGAAACCATTACTATTGAGTATCAAGACGAAAACTTTGAAAAGCACACAGAAACGTTAAGCGGATTACCTGCACGTGTTTTTCAACATGAATACGATCATATTGAAGGAGTTTTGTTTACCGACAAACTTTCTTCTTTAAAGAAACGATTAATTAAAAAGAAATTAGAGAATATTTCGAAAGGAAAAGTAAATGCAGGATATCGCATGCGTTTTCCAAATGCTAAGAAATAATAAGTAGTAATACACTAAAAAATTAAGACATGGAATTTAACAAAATTATAGCTGTTACTGGTAAGCCAGGTTTATATGAAATTTTATCACAAACCAAAACTGGTGTTATCGTAAAATCAATCGTAGATGGTAAACGTTTTCCTATTACAGCGACTCACAATGTAAGTTTATTAGAAAACATCGCTATTTACACATACGAAGAAGAAGTGCCTTTAGCACGTGTATTTAAGAACATTGCTGAAAAAGCAGAAGGTAAAGAAGCGATTTCTCACAAAGAAAGTGCTGCTAAATTAACTGAGTACTTCGGAGAAGTTTTACCAGATTTTGATCAAGAGCGTGTATATGCTTCAAACATTAAAAAAGTAATTCAGTGGTACAACACATTAGCGCAAGCTAATTTTGATTTTAGTACCTTAGTTGAAGCTGAAGAAACAACTGCAGAAGAAGCCTAAATCGTGAATACTCGTAAGCAACAGTTAGCCGCCTTTAATCGTTTGTTAGACATCATGGACGACCTTCGTGAGAAATGTCCGTGGGATAAAAAACAAACCTTACAAAGTCTACGTCATTTAACTATTGAAGAAACTTACGAATTAGCAGATGCTATTTTAGACAACGATTTAGAAGAGATAAAAAAAGAACTAGGCGATGTGCTTTTGCACATCGTCTTTTATGCTAAAATAGGTAGCGAAAAACAAGCTTTTGATATTGCTGACGTTGCCAATTCAATTTCAGATAAATTGATTGATCGTCATCCACATATTTATGGCGATGTGGTAGTTGAAAATGAAGAAGAAGTAAAACAAAACTGGGAAAAACTAAAACTGAAAGAAGGTAAAAAATCGGTTTTAGAAGGTGTTCCTAAAAGTTTACCTGCGGTAGTAAAAGCAAGCCGTATTCAAGATAAAGTTGCTGGCGTTGGTTTTGATTGGGAAGAACCACATCAAGTGTGGGAAAAGGTTCAAGAGGAGCTTTCTGAATTGAACGACGAGATCAAAAACAACAACCAAGAGAAAATAGAAAAAGAATTTGGAGACGTACTGTTCTCCATGATTAACTACGCACGTTTTATTGGGGTAAATCCTGAAAACGCACTGGAAAAAACCAATAAAAAATTCATCAATCGCTTCCAGTACTTAGAAGAAGCTGCTAAAAAAGAGGGAAAACAACTTTCTGACATGACTCTCGCTGAAATGGATGTGCATTGGGAGAATTCAAAAGAATTTTTTAAGTAACTGACTACTGTCATCCTGAATTCATTTCAGGATCTCATCAAGCTTTCAGACATATTTTGTGTGATTCTGAAACAAGTTCAGAATGACGTAAACTTAGCATTTATTTCCTTACTTTTACTCTTATGAACATCATTATCATTACCGGAGGAAGTAAAGGAATTGGTAGAGCCTTAGCCGAAAAATACGCACAAGAAAACTACAGAGTATACTCGTTATCGAGAAGTATTGCAGATTTGCAAAATGTTACGCAGGTACCTGTTGATTTATCGGATACCAAAGTAACCCACAATACATTTAAAATGCTGCTAGACGAAATTAAAGAACTAGACGTTACCTCAATTACTTTAGTGAATAATGCAGGACGCTTAGGTGTTATTTCTAACCTTGAAAATATTCCTCCAGAAGATATTGCCCAAAGTATTCATTTGAATACCACTACTCCACTTATTTTATCGAGTTTGTTTATTGAAGCTACACAACAGTTGATGTGTAAAAAGCAGATTATTAGTATTTCATCTGGAGCAGCCGTAAAACCTTATGAAGGTTGGAGTATTTACTGTGCGTCTAAAGCTGCTATTGATATGATGACCAAAACCATTGCTGCGGAACAAAACGAGCTTGAACATGGCGTAAAATGCAATGCGATTTACCCTGGTGTGGTAGACACCAACATGCAAACTGATATTAGAAGTACCGATGAAAAAGATTTTAAAAACGTACAACGTTTTATCGATTTAAAAGAAAACGACCAGTTGTATACTCCTGAGTACGTTGCTGAAACCATTTTTGCTATAGACACCCAAAACAAACTTAAAAATGGGGATATTGTGGATATTCGGAATTTTTAAAATATAATTTAATTTGATTCTTACCCTAAATTCTAATACCTTTAGCTAACGTTGAATATAAATCATTAAAACGGATTCATATTCTCAAACGAGTTAGGCACAAGTTGTAAAACAAACTGATATGTTAAGAAAAACTGTTAATCCAGAAAAACTTTTTGATTCAACTCAATACGGATTTTCTCAAATAGTAATATCTAATCCTGGAAAATTAATATTTATATCTGGGCAAGTTGCTTGGGATGAAAATCTTAATATAGTTGGAGAAAATAATTTAAAAGCACAAACCCAAAAAGCAATTGAAAATTTAAAAATCGCAATTGAGTCAGTTGGCGGAACAATGGAAAATATTATGATGTTGAGAATTTATAAAGTAAATTATCAAAATGGCGATGGACCAATTATAAATTCTATTCTTAAAGAAAATTTTGGAACTAAAAATCCACCTGCTAGTACTTGGGTTAGTGTAAATGGACTTGCAAATGAAGGATTTATGATTGAAATTGAAGCTCAAGCGGTAATATAGAAAATATCAATGCTGAATAAGTAAAACTATAAGAATTAGATAAAAAACCTGTGCATAACAATCTATAACCGCAATTACGGCGGATTCGACTACGTCCGAATCCACTCGGAATTGCTAACGTCAGTTCTAAACCGAAAATTAACGCATCTTTACCCCTAACTGACGGTTATACTAGACCGTTAGCGAAAATTTTAATAAGCATCCACATCCACAATAAAACGGATGGGTCTAAAATCTTTTACGGCTTCAAAAGTATTTTTAATTTTTTGTAATTGCTCTTTTGTTTTTCCTAAGGATTGCTTTGGCGGAATTTTAATCACTAAATTTTTAATGTACTGGTTTCGAATACGAGAAACCGCAGGTGCTGTGGGGCCTAATACATTTTCATGAAACACATTTTGTAAAGCTTTTGCTAACCAGTTAATACCGTTATCAACACGTGTATAATCTTTGTGTTTTAAGGTAATTTTTATCAAACGATAGTACGGCGGATAATGAAACTGCCAACGATCTTGTAGCTGTTCCTGATACATTTCGGTATAATTGGTCGTAGAAACTTGCTGTAAAATTTGATGATACGGATTGTAGGTCTGTATGGCTACGTTCCCTTGCTTTTTGGTTCGTCCTGCCCTACCCGATACTTGTACCATCAATTGAAAAGCACGCTCGTGTGCTCTAAAATCAGGGAAGTTTAACATCGAATCCGCATTCAAGATTCCTACCAAAGAAACATTGTCAAAATCCAGTCCTTTCGAAAGCATTTGTGTCCCTACCAAAATATCAATCTCTTGGGCTTCAAAAGCCCCTATAATCTTTTGATATCCATATTTTCCTCGTGTGGTATCCAAATCCATTCGTCCAATAGTATGATTTGGGAATAACTCTTTTAACTCGAGTTCTATTTGCTCCGTTCCAAAACCTTTGGTGTCTAAGGTAGTACTTCCACAAGCTCCACAACTGTTCGGCATCGAACGTTGGTAATGGCAATAGTGACATTTTAATTCCCTTCGGAATTTATGGTAGGTTAAACTCACATCACAATTCGGACATTGAGGAGAAACCCCACAAGTAGCACATTCTACCACAGGCGAAAATCCACGTCGGTTTTGAAATAAAATTACTTGTTCTTTTTCGTCTAGGGCTTCGGTAATCATTTTTAGCAAACGATCAGAAAAATGACCTGTCATTTCCTTTTTTCGATGCTTTTCTTTAATGTCTATCAACTCTATTTTAGGCAATTGAATATTTCCAAAACGACGTTTTAATTCAATAAATCCGTATTTGTTTTGTTGCGCATTAAAGTAACTTTCTAACGAAGGAGTTGCTGAACCTAACAATACTTTCGCTTGGTGTAAATGTCCTAATACCACCGCTGCATCACGCGCATTGTAACGTGGTGACGGTTCAAATTGCTTGTACGATGTTTCGTGTTCTTCATCCACCACAATCAGTCCTAAATTTGAAAAAGGTAAAAAAACTGAAGAACGCGCTCCTAAAATAATTTGAGCTTTGGGTTTGTTTTCTAACACATTATTCCACACCTCTACTCTTTCATTCATGGAATATTTAGAGTGAAATACTGAGATAAAATTTCCAAAATAGTTTTGTAAACGGGTAATAATTTGCGTAGTCAAAGCTATTTCGGGCAACAAAAACAAGACTTGCTTCCCTTCAGCAATCACTTCTTTTATCAATTTTACATAAATCTCCGTTTTTCCCGATCCTGTAACTCCGTGTAACAGACTTACATTCTGAGCTTCAAAAGAGCTCTTTATTTGTGTAAACGCTTCCTGTTGAAATTCATTAAGCTCTTTAATCTTATTCGTTTCTCCTTGATAATT
This sequence comes from Tenacibaculum sp. A30, assembly GCF_051200845.1. Classification (NCBI taxonomy): domain Bacteria; kingdom Pseudomonadati; phylum Bacteroidota; class Flavobacteriia; order Flavobacteriales; family Flavobacteriaceae; genus Tenacibaculum; species Tenacibaculum sp. A30. The sequence continues at coordinate 256,842 of NZ_CP195160.1, read as the reverse complement.
GATTCGATCGGTTTGAATATGGTAAAACTCGAAAATATCTTTATCAACCAGCGCTTTTAATACCGCTGATGAAGTTCCCGATTTTTCTTCTAAATCCTTCGCTTTTATAGGCTTTTTAGACGCTGCTAATTGAAAATATGTCAACACAGCATCGCGTTGCTTTTTAGCTCTTGAGAGCTCATCTAACAACGCTTGTAAACCTTCATTTGAAGCATAATTATTATGCAAACGCACATATTTTACCAACTTAGGTTTATAGGTTTCGTAAATTTCTTCTTTAATGTATACCGCACTCTTTTCAATTAAACCGTTAATAATTGGTAGTACTGTTTTTTTACCTAAAATATCCGAAACCTGATGAATGGTTAATTGCGAATGATGCTGTAAGGCTTCAAAAATTAAAAACTCATCATCGGTTAACATAGTTTCCTCTGTGAATTCCTCATTTTTATAAATAATGGTTTCGCTTTCTAACAAAAACGCTGACGGTAAGGCAGCTCTATATACATCACCCAACGAACACATATAATAGCTCGAAATCCATTGCCAATGCTGTAACTGACGTTCATTTACAATTGGACGTTCATCTAAAATTTGATGAATGTCTTTGGCTTCGTATAGTTCTGGTGCTGTCTGATGAATATTGAATACTAAGGCAGTATAAATCTTACTTTTCCCGAAGGAAACAGCCACACGCATTCCTGTTTTTAAAAAAGAAGCTTCTGCTTCAGTTACCACATAGGTAAATGTTTTCTGTAGTGGAATCGGTAATATAACGTCAATAAAATGTGGCATTAATCTACTATTTCTATTGGAGCTGGTTTTGGTGGAGGTGGATTATAAAAGTTAGTACGATCCCCTTTTTCATCTATAAACGGGATAGCTTCTTCTAACCTAATCTGTAATGGGTATACTTTTTTAATAGAATCTATATTTTTCTTATTAAAACTAGTAATAAAATTATAATATGATTTTGAAATAGTATCTATTCTATTCTTTAATCTTCCCTTAGATTTATTTATACTTCCTATAAACTCTAAAAATATCAAACTCGTATATGGACTGTCAGCAAATTCAGGTTTTTCTCTATTATTAAAAAACTGCTTTTTCAACATATTTTCAAAACTTTCCGTATTAAAATTATATTTTACTTCATTGTGATAAAACAAACTATCTGTATAAGAGTCAACAAATAATATATTTTTAAATTTTATCATGCCACAAACAGCTTTTCCACAAAGAATCATACTATTCACATGAAAAGGAATGTCATTTTTAGACGTTCTGATGTAACACTTAATTTTTCTTTTATCATAATTCTTACAAAAAACTGAAGTTAATGATTCAAAGCTTTTTACCGTATCTAAATCAAAAACAAAAGTTGAATCTGTATTTTTCTGTGTAGGAAAAACATCTTTCATTGTTAAAACTCGCTCTTTAGGTTGTTTAGAACAAGAAATCATCAATAAAAATAAAACAGAAATTATGTATATGGTAGTCTTCTTCATCTAATATCAAAACTACACAAAAATGAGTACATTGTAAACACCAAAATTTACATATTTATAACTTCTTTAAAATCGTAAAACAAGTACAGTTTTTAAAAAGTTTAACAAATCAAGAATTATTTACTAATCATTTCTAAGTATAACTTTTCTACTTTGGCTCTTGCCCAAGGTCTTGTTCTTAAAAACTTTAAACTCGATGTATAGGTTGGATTCTTTTTAAAGACATTTATATTCAACATTTCTCCCATTTCTTCCCAACCATACTCTAGGTATAATTCTTCTAAAATTGTGGCTAGTTTTATTCCGTGAAGCGGATTATTTGGTTGTTCTTGACTCATGCTACAAAGGTAAATATTCTATTGTAGTAATTCGTCTAACAAAATTCTAATTTTATCACTATTCCAATAGGCAGGCCCTTTTTTATCTACGACAATAGTTCCGTTTTTATCAATAACAAATGTCGCTGGAATGGAATTACTCACTAGTTGATCTGGTACTTTTGATAAAATATTATAGGTTGGTAAATCGTAGCCTTTTTCTTTGTAAAAAGTATCAATTGTTGTCCAATCTTCATTACTTATAAAAACAAATGCTACCTTATCTTTATAATCATCGTATAATTTTTGAATACTTGGCATTTCTGCAACACAAGGTGGACACCAAGTAGCCCAAAAGTTTACAAATACTACTTTTTCCTTTAACGAGTTAAAATCAACAGTCTCTGTATTTAATCCTTTTAATTTCCAATTATAATCGGCTAATTCTACTCTTTTATCCTCAGTAATGGTTGATGGAGCAAAAGAAACTAATCGAATAAAATATACTTTGGTTGGCGGATACAACAGTAATCCTATCAAGACTACAAATATGATGTTGGAAATTGTTTTTCTATTAAGTTTCATCAAATTATTTTTAAGGTAGAATTGTCGTTTCAAATACTAATACATTACAACAATTACTTTTCTTTAATCTTTTCTCAAATCTACCACTCTTAAAGAAGATCAAGAAAATATTAACAAACATTTGGGTAATATCGTTCTATAATATTAAACACATCCGGCTCTTTTGTTTGCTAATTTTTCAATACTTTAGCAACACTTTTTAAACAAACATACTTAAGAATGAAAAATACAGCTTTATCACATGTACATGAAGCTTTAGGAGCAAAAATGGTTCCTTTTGCGGGATACAATATGCCTGTGCAATACGAAGGAGTAACTATTGAACACGAAACTGTTAGAAAAGGAGTTGGTGTTTTTGATGTGAGCCATATGGGAGAGTTCTTCTTAAAAGGAGAAAATTCGTTGGCTTTAATTCAAAAAATTTCTTCTAATGATGCTTCTAAATTAACTCCAGGAAAAGCTCAATATAGCTGTATGCCAAACAACGATGGTGGTATTGTAGATGATTTAATTATTTACATGATAGCTGAAAATGAGTACATGTTAGTAGTAAATGCTTCTAATATTGAAAAGGATTGGAACTGGATTTCTCAGCACAACGATTTAAATGTTGAAATGGAAAACCGCTCTGAAGATTGGTCTTTATTAGCAATCCAAGGTCCAAAAGCAGCAGAAGCTATGCAATCGTTAACTTCTGTTGATTTATCGAATATTAAATTCTATACGTTTGAAATTACCGATTTCGCAGGAATTCCTAACGTTGTAGTTTCTGCTACAGGTTATACGGGTTCTGGTGGATTTGAAGTATATGTAAAAAATGAAGATGTTGAGCAACTTTGGAATAAGGTTTTTGAAGCTGGAAAAGATTGGGGTATTAAACCTATCGGATTAGCAGCTCGTGATACTTTACGTTTAGAGATGGGATATTGTTTATATGGTAACGATATTGACGATACTACCTCTCCTTTAGAAGCTGGTTTAGGTTGGATTACTAAATTCACTAAAGATTTTGTAAACTCTGAAGCTTTAAAAGCGCAAAAAGAAGCGGGTGTTACTCGTAAATTAGTTGCTTTTGAATTAACTGAACGTGGTGTTCCTCGTCATGATTATGAGATTGTTGATGCTGACGGAAACAACATTGGTCGTGTTACTTCAGGTACTATGAGTCCTTCTTTAGGAAAAGGAATTGGTTTAGGATATGTTACTATTGAAAACTCAAAAATTGATAGTGATATTTTTATTCAAGTTCGTAAAAAACAATTAGCTGCAAAGGTGGTTAAATTACCTTTTTATAAAGGATAAAATAAAAACTCAATTAAAAAAGCAGCTCAAATGAGCTGCTTTTTTTTTGTTCGTATTCTTTCTCTTAAATACTAAACAATCTATTTATTTCATCATACGTAAGTAATTTAGAAACCGTCATCACATCTGGATCTCTGCTTACATATTGCTGAATTTGTAACAATACTATCCCATCTTCTTTGGTGTACTTTAACCAAATAACATCTCCGTTTGCTTTAATTTTGTACGGATCTCTTGGTTTTTCTTCAAAACCTTTCATTATTATCTGATGTAACTTTTGCGCATCATTATCTAAATTTTTAAACGAGAAATGTACATATTCATGAATTGGATCGTTGATGTTTTTGTAATAGAAGTTGTAAGCTTCATCTCCTACTTTTTCTAAGTAAACGTATTCTACTTTTCCTACTATTTCTGTTTTAGTAGTTTCAATAAATTCAATTTGAGAATACGATGCAATCGAAAACAAAAGTGCCGTTGCCAAAAGAAGTTTCTTCATAATTTAAGGGTTTAAAGTTTGATTTTATTTTTAATTTTCTAAATATAACTAAAACAACAACGCCTTATACAACTAAAAAGTATTTTATCTGTTAGAATTATTTCTTCAATAAAAAAAGCTCCTTTTAAAAAAGGAGCTTTTTACTATACTAATTTCTTAGCATTCTTAACTTTTTGCTTGGTAAGTGCAATATCAATTACCTCACTCATATCTGTTACGTAATGGAAGGTTAACCCTTTTAAGTAACTTTCCTTTATTTCATCAATATCTCTTTTATTATCGGCACAAAGAATTATTTCTTTGATATTAGCGCGCTTGGCAGCTAATATTTTTTCTTTAATTCCTCCTACTGGTAATACTTTTCCTCTCAATGTAATTTCACCAGTCATTGCTAATTTATTTTTCACCTTACGTTGAGTAAATACCGATACCAACGACGTTAACATAGTTATACCAGCACTTGGTCCGTCTTTTGGTGTAGCTCCTTCTGGTACGTGGATATGCACATCATATTTATCTAATACTTCAGGATTAATTCCAAATTCTTCAGCATTCGATTTAATATACTTCATTGCAATGGTAGAAGATTCCTTCATTACCGTACCTAGGTTACCTGTAATAGAAAGGTTTCCTTTTCCTTTAGAAATAATCGATTCTATAAATAAAATATCTCCTCCAACACTTGTCCATGCTAAACCTGTAACTACACCAGCTACATCATTATTTTCATATTTATCACGTTCTAAACGAGCTGGCCCTAGAATAGCTTCAATATCCTCATTGGTAAGCGTAACATTATATTCATCTTCCATAGCTATTGATTTTGCTACAAAACGAACCACTTTTGCTACTTGCTTTTCTAAACCACGAACTCCAGATTCACGAGTATATCCTTCAACAATTTTTTCTATCTGCTTTTTACCAACTATCAAATGTTCTTTTGATAATCCGTGTTCTGTTAATTGTTTCGGAAATAAGTATTTCTTGGCTATTTCTACTTTTTCTTCAATCGTGTATCCTGTTACATTGATAATTTCCATACGATCTCGTAATGCCCATGGAATTTGATTGATATTATTCGCTGTAGCTATAAATAATACCTTAGAAAGGTCATACCCAACTTCTAAATAATTATCGTAAAAATGTGTATTTTGTTCAGGGTCTAATACTTCTAACATTGCTGAAGAAGGGTCTCCTTGATGGCTTTGTCCTAATTTATCAATCTCATCTAACACAAAAACCGGATTGGAAGTTTCTGCCTTTTTGATATTCTGAATTAAACGCCCTGGCATCGCTCCAATATACGTTTTACGGTGACCACGAATCTCAGCTTCGTCACGTAAACCTCCTAACGACATACGAACATACTTACGCCCTAAAGCCTCTGCTACCGATTTACCTAACGATGTTTTACCAACTCCCGGAGGTCCGTATAAACAAATAATAGGCGATTTCATATCTCCACGTAGCTTTAAAACTGCTAAATGCTCAATGATACGTTCTTTTACCTTTTCTAATCCAAAATGATCTCTATCTAATATTTTTTGAGCTCTTTTTAAATCAAACTTATCCTTAGAAAACTCATTCCAAGGTAACTCTAACATCAACTCTAAATAATTACGTTGAATGCCAAATTCAGCCATTTGAGGATTCATGCGTTTTAAACGACTTAACTCTTTTTCAAAAGTTTCAGCAACTTCTTTACTCCATTTTTTCGACTTCGCTTTTAAACGCATTTCATCAAGCTCTTGCTCGTGAGAAACGCCTCCTAGCTCATCTTGAATCGTTTTTAATTGCTGATGTAAATAATACTCACGCTGTTGTTTATCTAAATCAGAACGTGTTTTCGATTGAATATCGTTACGCAATTGTAACTTTTGAAGCTCTTTATCTAAGTTTTTTAAAGTTAATAACGCACGCTCTTTCAAATTATCTTTTTCTAATAATACTTGCTTTTGCGACACGCTTAACTCCATATTTGATGAAATAAAATTCACCAAAAATGAACTTGATTGAATATTTTTAATTGCAAATGAAGCTTCAGATGGCAACATCGGATTTTCTTTAATAACCTCTAAAGCTAAATCCTTAATAGAATCGATAATTGCATCAAATTCTTTTTGATCGTCAATTTCACGCTCATCTACTGCTTCTTTTACCTTTGCTCTTAAATAAGGTTCTTCTTGAATAACTTCCTCAATTTCAAAACGCTTTTTACCTTGAATAATAACCGTTGTATTACCATCAGGCATTTTTAGTACACGTAAAATTTGCGCTACTACACCTGTTTGATAAATATCATCTATTCCTGGATCTTCAACTTCGCTATCTTTTTGTGCTACTACTCCTACAACCTTATCTCCCTTGTTGGCATCTTTAATAAGTTGAATAGACTTATCTCTACCTGCTGTAATAGGAATTACCACACCAGGAAATAATACTGTATTTCGTAAAGGAAGAATAGGTAATTCTTCAGGAATACTTTCTTGATTTATTAATTCTTCGTCTTCTGGCGTTAATAAAGGGATTAATTCTGAATCTTCATTAAAAACATCTTGAAGCGACAAATTGTCTAAATGTAATATTTTTGATTTGCTCATATCTTATATATTCTGTCATAGTGGCACTTTTAAATATTTTCAAAAAGAAATACCACTTTTTTAAAATCATAAATAACTAATAAACAGAAAGATAAAACCATCTAATTGCTTATCGTATTAACTATAAGTCAATTCTTATGCCATTAAAAACTATGTTTCATTTAATTTGTAACTATTTTTAATGTTAGTCGTCATATAGGTATCTTATCAACAAAAACTAATCAAAAAATGAAAACTAAACTTTTGTTCCTTTCCCTATTACTTTTAATCATTAGCTGTACTTCTAAAACAAATTCTTCTGAATTCATAGAAAAAGCTTCTGGACGTTATTATTTTAATGCTGATGAAATTATTGAAGTTACTTTTGATGAGGACAAAAAATTACGCTTAAAATGGCGTAACCAAGATTTAGAACCATTAAAAGTTGACGATACTTCTTTTTACGTTAGAGAATTAAACGAAAAACTAATTTTTAATACTGCTGAAAACAAAATAGAATTAGCCGAAAAGAGAGAACATGAGGGAGAAAAATATGTTTTTAAAAAATTAAAAAAAGGAGAAAAAACACCTAGCGAATATTTAGCTGAAGGTAATTTTAAAGCTGCTTTAGAAGGTTACAAAGCTATTAAAGAAAAGGATAGCTTAACCCCAGTTATTAGAGAGCGAAACTTAAACAGATTAGGTTATCAGTATCTTAGAAATAATGAATATGAAGCTGCTATTCATATATTTAAAATTAATATTGAATTATATCCTAATAGTTCAAATACATACGATAGCACTGGTGATGCTTATACTAAAATGAAAGATACTGCAAATGCTATTGAGTACTATAAAAAAGCATTGGCTATTAACCCTGAAAACAGAAGTTCAAAACGCGCTTTAGAAAAACTGACTTCTAAAAAAAAGGAATAAGTACTCAGAAAGAATTGGTTGTAAAAACTTTTTAAAGTAGAATCAATAAAGCAATCCCTACAAAAACCACTATTTGTGCCCATTTTAGGTATACTCCTACTTTATTGTGCTGTTTAATGTAATCAGAAATTTTTCCTGCTAAAATAGCTATTGAAGAAAAAATTAAAAACGAGGTTAGTATAAACAAACCTCCTAACACATAAAACTGAAGTACGTTTGACAAGCTGTCAGAAAACAAAAACTGTGGAAAAAATGCCAAAAAGAAAATCGTAACCTTCGGATTTAATACATTCATCCAAAAACCTGTTTTGAATAATTTTAATGTTGATTTTTTCTGAACATTCTCTGTAGAAAATGCAATTTTAGCATCACTTTTATACACTTGATATGCTAAATACAGCAAGTATCCTGCTCCAAATAACTTGATGATAAAAAATAAACTCGGATTCTGTTTGATGATTTCAGATACTCCAAAAACCACCAAAGTTGTATGAATAATACATCCAGTCATTAAACCTACAACTGTAGCTAACCCGTATTTTTTACCATTGACAATGCTTTGGGTTAATACAAAAATATTGTCAGGTCCTGGTGAAATAGCTAACGTAGCTGTAGCAAATACAAAAGAAATGAGAGTTTCTAGCATGAATTAACTTTCAGCTAAAATAGCCTTATTGATTCTTTTTACCAAGCTTGGTCCTTCATAAATAAAGCCTGTATAAATCTGTACTAAGTCTGCTCCTGCTTTTAGCTTTTCTAAAGCATCTTTTTCAGAATGAATACCTCCGACTCCAATAATAGGAAATGCTTTGTTAGAATTATCAGCTAAGTATTGAATCACTTTGGTACTTCTATCTTTAACCGGTTGTCCACTTAAACCTCCATTACCTATTTCTTGTAAACGTTCTTGAGAAGCTTTTAAATTTTCTCTATTTACCGATGTATTTGATGCTATAACTCCATCAATTTTTGTTTCAGCAATTAACTCGATAATTTCATCTAATTGTTGGTTGTTCAAGTCTGGAGCTATTTTTAATAAGATTGGTTTGCTTCGACTACGCTCAGCAACCGCTAATTCTTTATCTATTTTTTGTACCTCAGTTATCAATTCCTTTAAATAATCAGCATCTTCCAATTTTGCATGACTCGATACGTTTGGGCAGCTTACATTTAATACAAAATAATCTACATACGGATGCAGCCCTTTAAAACAAGTTACATAATCTTCAGTATAATTTTCAGGAGCTGTATTGGTATTTTTCCCAATGTTTCCCCCAATAATGATTTTTCCTTTGTTCTTTTTTAATTGTTCAATCGCTGCTTCTAATCCTTCATTATTAAATCCCATTCGGTTAATGATTCCTTTATCATCTTTTAAACGGAATAAACGTTTTTTAGGATTTCCTACTTGACCTTTAGGTGTAACCGTACCAATTTCTACAAAACCAAAACCAAAATCTGCCAATTCATTATACAAAACTGCATTTTTATCAAATCCTGCTGCTAATCCTACAGGGTTTTTAAAAGTTAGCCCAAATAAATTACGTTCTAATTTTTTATCGTTTACTTGATACATTCCTCTAAAAATAGCTGAAACCCCAGGTATTTTCGACAAAAATTTAACTAGCGAAAAAGTAAAATGGTGAATCTTTTCTGGATCAAAAAGGAAGAATATTGGGCGAATAAGTAATTTGTACATCGGTTTTAATTATAATCTTTCGTTTATTAAATATAAAAAAAGCTCCAATAAAGGAGCTTCTGAATTATCGTAATGCAGCGTCTAAATTCTTTTCGAATGTTTGCTGTAGTTTCTGCATTATTTTATCTATCTGTTTGTCTTCTAAGGTTTTGTTTTCATCTTGCAATACAAAACTAACCGCATAGGACTTTTTACCTTCTGGTAATTTATCTCCTTCGTATACATCAAACAAATCTACTTCTTTCAACAATTTTCTTTCTGATTGAAATGCCAAGTTATAAATATCTTTAAACTCTACTTTATTGTCTAATAACAATGCTAAATCACGTTTTACCGCTGGGAATTTAGGTAAATCTGCTACTTTAATTTTCTTGTTTCCTACTAACCCTAAAATAGTTTGCCAGTTAAAATCAGCAAATAACACTTCTTGTTTGATAGAAAATTCTTTTAAAATTGCTCTTTTTACAACTCCTAACTCTACCAACTTCATTTTTCCTAAACTTAAGATAATTCCTTCAGAAAACACATCTGATTTTGTAGGTGTTGTTTTTAAGTTATCTATTCCTAAACGACTTAACAAAGCTGTTACAATTCCCTTTAGATAAAAGAAATCTGACGCTTGCGAAGCTACCTTCCAGCTATCTTGTGTTCTGTTTCCTGTTACAAATAAGGTTAAGTGTTTATCTTCTTGATATCCGCTTTCGTACTTATGATAGGTTTTACCAAACTCATAAAACTTTAACGAATTTTGTTTTCTATTGATGTTGTAAGCAACAGACTCTAATCCACTAAATAATAATGACTGACGCATCACCTTTAAGTCATTACTTAACGGATTTAACATCTCTACACTGTGCTCTGGATTCAAATTCTCAGATAACTCTAAGTAATCCGCCTTGGTTAACGAATTTGCCATAGTTTCGTTGAATCCTAGTGATGATAGTTGGTCTGCCACAATGTTTTCTACTTTTACATTGATATCACTATCAAAAGAAATAGAAGTATTTAACTTGTGAGAAAACTCTACATTGTTATATCCGTAAACACGTAAAATTTCTTCAATAATATCTGCCTCACGTTGTACATCGGTTCTGTAAGATGGTACTACCAACCCTAAACCTGCTTCTGTAACACTATTGATTTTAATATCTAAAGAAGCTAAAATCTTTTTAATCGTTTCTTTAGGTATTTCTTGACCAATTAATTTATACGCATTTTCAAATGATAAGAATACTTCAAAATCTTCAACCTTTACTGGGTAAAAATCTAAAATATCTGATGACATTTTTCCACCAGCATACTCTTCTATTAATAAAGCAGCGCGCTTTAAAGCATATTTTGTTGTGTTAATATCGATTCCTCTTTCGAAACGGAAAGAAGCATCTGTATTTAATCCGTGACGTTTTGCTGTTTTACGAACAGACACAGGGTTGAAATAGGCACTTTCTAAGAAAATAGTATGGGTACTTTCAGTAACTCCAGAATTTGCTCCTCCGAAAACACCACCAATACATAATGGTTTACTATCAGCATCACAAATCATAATATCTTCAGAAGATAGCTCTCTTTCTACATCATCTAAGGTAGTAAACTTGGTTCCTTCTTCTAAGGTTTTCACTACCACTTTACCTCCTCTAATTTTAGAAGCATCAAAAGCATGTAATGGTTGTCCTAATTCATGTAGCACATAGTTTGTAATGTCTACAATATTATTTTTAGGAGTTAAACCTATTGCTTTTAATCGGTTTTGAATCCACTCTGGAGATTCTTTTACTTCAACATCGGTAATTGTAATTCCGCAATAACGAGGCACCAACTCTTTATCTTCTACTGCTATATCAATCTTTAAAGTACGCTCATCAACATGAAAATCAGAAACAGAAGGAGATATTAATTCAATATTTGTTCCTTGTTGAATTAATCCTGCACGTAAATCACGAGCAACACCATAATGACTCATTGCATCTGAACGGTTAGGGGTTAACCCAATTTCAAACACATAATCTGTTTCAATATTAAACACATCAGAACATGGTGTACCAGGAGCTAAACTTTCGTCTAATATCATAATTCCGTCATGACTTTTTCCAAGACCTAATTCATCTTCGGCACAAATCATTCCGTGACTTTCTTCTCCTCTAATTTTTCCTTTCTTAATCTTAAAGCCTTCGCCTTTTTCATCATACAACATCGTGCCTACAGTTGCTACAGGCACTTTTTGACCTGCATCTACATTCGGCGCTCCACAAACAATTTGTACAGGACTACCGTTTCCTAAATCTACCGTAGTAACTTTTAGTTTATCTGCGTTAGGGTGTTTTATACAGGTTTTTACTTCACCAACAACTACGCCTTGTAAGCTTCCTTTTATACTTTCAACCTTCTCTATACCTTCTACTTCAAGACCTAAATCAGTAAGTAATTCACCTGTCTTTTCAGCCTCCCAGTCTGTTTGTAAAAATTGTTTTAACCAATTGTATGATATCTTCATAATCAATCTCTGAATTTAGCCTGCAAATTTACGTAAAATAAAGGAAAAAAAATCATCTTGTCTCTTATAGCTTCTACGATACTGATTGTTAATCTTTTGGTAACACAAAAAGGCAGTTTCCTTGATTCTATTTATAGTCTGATTTAAACTTCTATTGTCTTTTTTGATTCTTTGGATGAAAACACATAGGTAAACAACCACATTAAGGTAAAGGTTGGTACTACATCTAACCCTGGCATAGCTTCTTCAATAAATGTTATTGCCCCTGCTATTTTACCTTTGTTTCCTTTATACATTTTTGTCATTAAGTAGGCTGATGCTGGTGCCCAAACAATGTCGGACAATTCTCCTATTCCCGGAATTAAATACGATACATATCCTATCGCGTCAAACAACAAACTCAATGCTAGTTTTTGGTATTTTTTTTCTTTATTCATTTATCTAAAATTAATTCAACACTACAAATCAAAATTCAAGCCAAAACATCTTATTTTTGTCTTGTAAATTGATAAGTTTGTTCTAAAATACTAAAAAACAAATGATTTTTTCTGATTTCATTAATCAAATAGAAAAATTACAACAAAAGCAATTAGGCGGTTTAACCTCGCAATTTAAACTGGCTCCTAAACTTAGAATCCGCTATTCAGAAGAGTTAATACTTAGCAAAAACCCGAAAAAAGCAGCCGTATTGGCTTTGTTTTATCCTGACAGTAATAATCAAACACGTTTTTTATTAACCGAAAGAGCTAGTTATAATGGCGCACACTCTGCTCAAATTAGTTTTCCTGGAGGGAAGTTTGACAAAACAGATGACAATTTAAAAACTACTGCACTCCGCGAAACTTACGAAGAAGTTGGCGTGCCTTTTGATGCTATACAAATTATCAGACAAACATCAGATGCTTATATTCCTCCTAGTAATTTTTTAGTAGCCCCATTTATTGGAATTTCTAAAAAAACACCTCTTTTTATTCCTAATGAAGAAGTAGCGGAAGTAATTGAAGTTTTGGTTAGTGATTTATTAGACGATGAAAATTTAACATTTGTTGAAATGGAGACCTCATATATGAAAAATATCGAGGTACCTTGCTTTAAATTAAACGATTACATTGTTTGGGGAGCAACAGCAATGATATTGTCAGAAATTAAAGATTTATTAAAATAAGGCTATTCTATAATTCTTTTGTAATTTAGCTTATTCGACTACTAAAAAACCAATAACAATGCCTTTATTTAAAAGGAACCCTTTCGGACATATACTATTCATTAAACGCTTTTTAATTCAAACTTTAGGATTAATTTCCCACGGTCGTTATCGTAAATTTAACGACTTACAAATAGAAGGTATGGATGTTCTAAGAAGCCTTCCAGATCAAAAAGTACTTTTTATTTCTAATCATCAAACCTACTTTGCTGATGTTGCTGCTATGTTTCATGTTTTCAACGCTGCTTTAAAAGGACGTGATGATAATATTAGAAATATAGGTTATTTATGGAAACCTAAATTAAACATGTACTATATTGCGGCTGGTGAAACCATGCGTGCAGGTTTACTTCCTAAAATATTTGCCTACGTGGGTTCTATTTCAGTTGAAAGAACTTGGAGAAGTGCTGGTAAAGACGTTAATAGACAAGTAAAAATGTCTGACATTTCTAACATCGGTAAAGCCTTAGATGATGGTTGGGTAATTACCTTTCCACAAGGTACTACTACCCCTTTTAAACCTATTCGTCGTGGTACAGCTCACATCATTAAAACTTATCAACCTATTGTAGTTCCTATTGTTATTGACGGATTTAGACGTTCTTTTGATAAAAAAGGACTTTTAATTAAAAAACGTAACGTACTACAATCAATGGTTATAAAAGAGCCTTTAGAAATTGATTATGAAAATGAGCCAGTAGCTGATATAGTTGAAAAAATTGAATATGCTATTGAGCAACATCCATCATTTTTAAAGGTATTAACACCTGAACAAATTAAAGAACAAGAAGAATTAAACGAAAAACGAAAGTTTTGGAGTTAATTCAGATATAAAACTTTTAATCATATAAATTATGGCTAAAAAATCAATTTTAAACAAAAAGTCGATAGACTTTTTAGAGAAATATTTAAACAATGCGGCTCCTACTGGATATGAGTGGGAAGGTCAAAAAATATGGATGGACTACCTAAAACCGTATGTTGATGAGTTTATCACTGACACGTATGGAAGTGCGGTTGGTGTTATTAATCCTGATGCTAAATATAAAGTAGTTATTGAAGGACATGCTGATGAAATTTCTTGGTATGTAAATTACATTTCTGACAACGGATTAATCTACGTAATTCGTAACGGAGGAAGTGACCATCAAATCGCACCAAGTAAAGTAGTAAACATTCATACTAAAAACGGAATTGTAAAAGGAGTTTTTGGTTGGCCAGCAATTCATACACGTAATAAAGCTTCTGAAGAAGCTCCAAAACCTGAAAACATCTTTATCGATTGTGGTTGTGCAACCAAAGAAGAGGTTGAAAAGTTAGGAGTACATGTAGGTTGTGTTATTACCTATCCTGATGAATTTCATATTTTAAACGGAGATAAGTTTGTTTGTCGTGCTTTAGACAACCGTATGGGAGGATTTATGATTGCTGAAGTAGCACGTTTATTACACGAAAACAAGAAAAAACTACCTTTCGGGTTATACATTACTAACTCAGTACAAGAAGAAATTGGTTTACGCGGAGCGGAAATGATTACGCAAACCATTAAACCTAACGTAGCTATTGTTACTGATGTAACTCACGATACTACGACTCCGATGATCGACAAGAAAAAAGAAGGTCATTTAGAGTTAGGCAAAGGACCTGTAGTAGCTTACGCTCCTGCGGTTCAACAAAAATTACGTGATTTAATTATTGACGCTGCCGAAGCAAACAAAATTCCTTTCCAACGTTCAGCGTTATCAAGAGCAACTGGTACAGATACTGATGCTTTTGCTTATAGCAACGGTGGTGTAGCTTCTGCTTTAATCTCATTACCTTTACGTTATATGCACACAACAGTTGAAATGGTGCATCGAGAAGATGTTGAAAACGTAATTAAGATGATTTACGAAAGTTTATTAAAAATTAAAGATGGAGAAGACTTCTCTTACTTTAAATAATCTCAAAAAGCCTGTTTAATTAAACAGGCTTTTTTTCTTTCTTTACATTAATTTTTGCATCAAATTATTTAGTAATTTCGTAGTAAATATTGTATCACTTTAAACTATATGATTTTACTTTTTTGCTAGGTCTATATGGCATCTCTTCAAAAAGCTAAAACAGACCTAAAAACGAATGAGAAATTGAATTTTTTATTCGTTTCTAAATGGGGCGAATCACTTGATATCGCTTATACAATTAAACAAGAAGGACATTTGGTAAAAATGTTCATCGAAGACAAATCTTCTCGAGAAATTGGTTTCGGATTTATTACAAAAGTAAGCGACTGGAAAAAGCACATTGACTGGGCTACCATTATCATTTTTGATTACACTGGATATGGGAAAATATGCGATGAGCTTAGAAATAATGGAAAACTTGTTTTTGGTGGATCTGAATATACCGATTTGCTTGAATTAGATAGAAATTTCGGACAAGAAGAATTAAAAAAACACAAGATTAAAACACTTCCTTCTAGAGAATTTTTCAATTTTGAAGAAGCTATAAATTATGTTGAGATAAATCCAGATGCTTATGTGGTAAAACCCTGTGGAGAAACACAAGATTTAAAACAATTATTATTTGTAGGTAATGATGATAAAGGCTTAGATGTTATTAGAATGCTAAAAGCCTACGAAAAATCTTGGGGAAATAGCTTTGGTACTTTTCAGTTACAACGAAAAGTAAAAGGTGTAGAAATAGCTGTTTCAGCTTTTTTTAACGGAACTCATTTTATTCAACCTTATAACATTTCTTTCGAACATAAAAAGTTCTTTCCTAAAGAATTAGGAGTGTCTACTGGTGAAATGGGTACAAGCATGTTTTGGACAAAAGATTCTCCTATTTTTGAATTGACGCTTGGTAAATTCGAACATACTTTAGCAAAAAAAAGATTTGTAGGACATCTTGACATCAACTGTATTGTAAATGGTAATGGAATTTACCCTCTTGAGTTTACTTCTCGTTTTGGATATCCACAAGTATACATACAAAGAGACGGGATTAATGAACCTATAGGCGCTCTTTTTCACAAAATTACTACAGGAAAACACTTTACTATCAACACTAAAAAAGGTTTTCAGGTAGGTGCTTATATGGTAGTTCCTCCGTTTCCTTTTAAGGATAAAAAGAGTTTTGAATTGTTTTCAAAAGATTCTGTAATTCTCTTTAAAAAAGAAATGAAGGAAGGAGTACATCCTATCCATATAAAACAAATAAATTCAGAATGGTTAATAACAGGTAATGATGGAATTGCTCTTTTGGTTACTGGTACTGGTGTTACGATGAAAGATGCTCAAAAAATGATGCAAAACAGAATCAACAACATCATAATTAACAATAGCTATTATCGAACCGATATTGGTGATCGTTGGCTAGAAGATTCAGACAAACTATGGGCATGGGGACTCTTATAAAGAAATCAGATTCCATACTGATTAAACTTCTTAATGATGAAACTCATTATTTTTCTATCCTATCTAATGAATGGCAAGAATTGATAATTCCAGTTTGGAAAAAACATAAAACCACTTCAAAAATAGTGGGATTATATATAAACAATCAACTTATAGGAGGAGGTATTTTGTTTAGCAAAATGCCTCCTTATGCTACTAATTTTGAAAAAAGTAATGCTATTTTATTTGAAAAAGGATATCTATACATCGGTTATATTTGGATTAGTGAAAAATATAGGAATAAAGGATATGCAAGTGCATTTTTAACCCTATTAAAAAAAGAAAATCCACATCAAAAGTTTTGGTTGACGATTGAAGAAGGAAATCTTCGTTATTTTTACGAACAGAATGGTTTTACGATGCATGCTGAAAGTGATGATATAACAACTACTAAAGAATGGATTTTAATATACAATGGATGAATTAATAGATATCGTTGATGAAAACGGAAACTACACAGGCAAAACTTGCTTAAAATCTGAGGCTCATAAACACGGTTACTTCCACCCTACTATTCATGTTTGGCTGTACACTTCTGATAAAAAAATTCTTCTTCAAAAAAGAGCTTTATCTAAAAAAGTATTTCCTGGTTTATGGGATATTTCAGTTGCAGGACATATCGCTGCAGGTGAAGATATAAATATTGCTGCTCTTAGAGAAGTAAAAGAGGAAATTGGTTTTGATATACTTCCTGAAAACCTACACAAAATAGGTACCCGTAAACACATGGTAAATCACCCAAACGGAATTATTGATAATGAATTCCATCATGTGTTTATTGCTGCATTAACAATTCCAGTGGAAGAGTTAACGCTTCAAGAAGAAGAGGTTGCTGAGTTAAAATTATTCGATTTAAAAACCATTCTGCATACTAAAGACTACGAAAACTTTTTACTTCCTCAATATCAAGATTACTATTCTTTTGTGCATAAACAAATTATAACTGCTTTAAGCTAGACTGTATTTCGGCTTCAACAATTTAGTTTCCATTTTAAAAATCAAATAGTTATCTTTAGAATGAAAACTATCAAACTATGTTATCAAAAGAGGATAAATCTGCGTTAAGAAGTAGGTTGTTTCGTCATTTAGACGGAATCGTGACTTGTCCAGCAGCTGGCGCAACCGTCACGCTTGTCCTACTTACAACTTTATAGTTTAAATTATTATCTGTTAACATATCTTCTTTTTTACTTGCTTTTTTTCACATGCCTTTACTTATCATACCGTCACGAGCAAGATGCTCGCGCTAGCGGGGGGTTTACTACCCGATAAAAACACTTTTAAAAAGTTTCCAAATTCAGATTTAGCTACGGTTTCTATAAATCTTTTTAAGTAATTTATTGTTTCGTAAAAATTTTAAAAAAGCTTTTTATTCCTTCTAATCTATTTGGCACATAAATAGTTGTACCATTCTCTTCATTATCTTTTATTTGAAAATACGCTCCTATAGGTAATAGTAACAACCCAAACCAACCTAGTATTGTTATAAAATACCCTAAGCAAATAATTATTCCTTTCTTTATATTTGGAATACTTCCAAGAATGGTTTCTTTATTTATAGCTATATATACTAGTTTTTCTTTACTATAAATTACTTCTAAAGTGTTTATAAAACTTAACTCAACCTTATTAAAACTAACAGGAAGTGAATTAAAAAACTCTTCTTCATTTTTAATTAAACTCTCTTTTTTTAAAACTCCTAATAACGTTTTGTATTTCTCATCTGGTATATAATACTGAAAATGAACTGTTTTTTTATTGGTTACTATATCAAGATTTAACCTATTCCTCATTAATGGATGTATATCCAGGTTATTATATTTTAAATCAATCCTTTTTACTTTATTAAATACT
This sequence comes from Tenacibaculum sp. A30, assembly GCF_051200845.1. Lineage (NCBI taxonomy): Bacteria > Pseudomonadati > Bacteroidota > Flavobacteriia > Flavobacteriales > Flavobacteriaceae > Tenacibaculum > Tenacibaculum sp. A30. The sequence continues at coordinate 238,431 of NZ_CP195160.1, read as the reverse complement.
TCAGGTTTTGTATTTATCTCTCTACCACCATTTAATATATCTGGCCCACCAATAAATGCTAATAAAGCAGCAATGCCTACATAGGCTAGCGTATATAAAATAAAATTACTTTTAGACATGTTAACTTTAGTTTTATTACTCTTCTTTTTCTGGAGGAAATGGGTATTCATCTAAAGGTAACCAACTATCCCCTTTCATTGCTAAATACTTTTCTAAACTTCCTAATTGATATGCAAAGTCATAAATAAGTTCAATTGAGATTTCTTTGATATCTAAGGTTACAAAAGATGTTCCATCTGCATAGTCGGTATTAATCAATTCAATTTCTGTATTATTATTATTATTAAATTTATAAACTAATTGTTCAACTGCTAAAGGTGAATAAACTACTTTTTTTATTTTCATTTTTAATATTTTAAACCATCTATTAATATAACTTTTACATTAGGGAACATCGTACTAAAATCTTGTATTACTCCTTGACAAGATGTGCAATGTGGGAAGTTACCAATCTATCTCTCCTCTTTCTCTTAATTTTTCTTCTTTAACTCCATATGCATAACCTATTCTAAAAATGTCAGTAAAAGAAAAATTACTTGCTGTAATTTCAGCAAAATTCACCTCGTCTAAAATATAATTTGTAATTTCAAAATCTGTCTTCTTTCTTGAATTATACCATTTAAGAGATGATTCTAAATCTTCTTTCTTATTACATATAACTCTAAATACTATTTTATTATCTAACTCCATCTATTAATTTTATTTCTATGTTTGGAAACATATCTTTAATGCATTTATAAAAGCTTGCCTTCTGGTACCTGATGATTTAATGCTCTCAAATGCATTTTTTATAGCATCATAAGTTATATCAGGGTTTGATTGCTTAAAAAGATCTATGATTTTTTAATTTTTTCTATAATTTCATCTGTTAGTAATGGTTTTTCCCATATTCCATGAATATAGGTAAGAAAAGGGGCCTTTTGATCTTTTGCTCTTTCTGGGTATCCATAAGGATACCTTACAAATGAAATGATTAAATACTCATTAGTATCATTGTCTTCTAAGAACTTAAAATTTATATATGGTTTATCATCTATATTTTTTTCTCCTATTTCATTATAATATTCTTTGGGTATTGAGAGTGTTTTACTACCATTGGTTTCTTTACAGATTAATCCATAATTATCAGCTAAAAACAACACTTCTTCTTCGTTAAATTTCAACTGTGAATAATAGTCATTTTGGTATAAGACACCATCATAGATTCTTTCTTTAGATGGAATAGCATTATGAAATCTAAAATTAGATACTACAATTCTTTTCGAATCTGTGTTATTGAATTCTATACTAGGTCGTTCTAATTCTCTTCTTAAAACAGTTTCTCCTTTAAAGACTTTTTTTCTTGTATACGGATTCCAAGTGGAATAGAAAAATTTATCTATTAATTTCATATAACTACATTAGCATTATTATCTATTGGGGTTTTTAATTTTTTCTATAATTTCATCTGTTAACAAAGGATTTTCCCAAATACCATGAATATAAGTAATTGGTTCACCATAATAATCGTACATTCTGCTATGCTCTTGATTTTCATCCTCAAATCTGTTAAATTGAATTATTAAATATTCTTTATTATCATGTTCTATGAAAGTAAGTTCTGCTGAATTCTTGTACAACTTATTTAGTTTTTCGTTTGTCGAAGCCAAGTAAAAACTACCATCTAAAATATTTTCTTTGGTAATTAGTTCAACATCATAAGTTACTGCTAAAAAATTCATTTCTTTTTCTGTGAGATATGAATCACTAAATCGCATTTGAAATATCCCTATATTTTTCCAGTCAGAAGTATCAATTAATTTTCTTTCTGAATTTAAAAATTTAATGATAGGATACCTTAATTCCTCTTTTATTTTTTTAATTCCTATATATTTTTTCTCTTTACTACCTGGATTATATTCCCAATATTCAAACTCTTTAATTACTTGCATTAATCACATTTTTTAAGATTACCTTCTGCTGACGCAACCGTCACTCATACCATCACGAGCAAGATGCTCGCGCTAGCATCATAGGAAAGCTAGTAAACATTAAAGTTTAAGCTATCCTAATTTTCATCAGCCCTATTTTCTTTTACCGATAACAGATTCGCAAATAACTTATAAGCTCCAGAAACACCCGCTGGCAACTCTCTAAAGAAACTTAACCCAGTATAGATGTAATTTCCTTTTCCGTATTTAGCGACTAACAAACTTCCTTTTTTAGCTACTTCTCCTTTGTCGTGCATTGATAATATTGGTGTGTATTCTTTACTCCATTTATTCGGAAAATACAATCCGCGTTCTTGTACCCATCCGTTAAAATCAGCTTCAGTAATTTTATTAGGATAATTTAAAATCGAATGTTCTTTAGCTAACAAGGTTACTTTAGAATGCTCATCTGTTACTCTATCACGTGATAATTGTAATTCATACGGCGCTTGTACATCTACTCCTCTATTCGTGTTGTATTGCACTATTAAATTTCCACCATTTTTCACATATTCTAGCAAATATTTCTGCTTAAACTGTAATTCTTCATTGGTGTTATAAGCGCGAATACCTATAACTACAGCATCAAACTGATCTAAATTTCCGTTGATTTCATTTACATTCAATTCTGTTACCTCATAACCAATTTGTTGTAAACTTTCAGGAATAGCATCACCAGAACCTTGAATATACCCTATGCGTTTTCCGCTTTTTTCGATATTCAAACGAACTACTTTCGCTTGTGATGGCAACAATACCGATTGTTTTGGAATATGGTTATAATTGATTTCTACCAACTCTTTATCATAAGTTTTGCCATCAACCGTAGCGATAACTTTTAATGCTCCTTCTGATTCATTTTGAGTTGGAGTTACCATAAATTCCACAAATTGAACATCTCCTTTTTGGGCGATTGAAAAATCTATTGCTGTTGGAGATACTTTCCATCCTTTTGGAGCTTGTAAGCTTACTTTTCCGTTAATATTTGCATCTCCTGCTCTTACTTCAACAGGTATCTTTTGAGCTTCCGAAGTAGAAAAAATCAATACTTTATCGTTTAATTTTGTAGTTACTTTCGGCAATACCTCAAAAGGCTCATAGATTTCTCCAACATCACTTTTAGCATATCTATGCACTACCGGAATGGTAAAAGCAACTGGTTGATTTTCAATAATAATATTGTATTGAATTTGAATAGGTCTTGGAGATTCTGGATTTCCAATCAATTTCTGATTGTTTACCTTATACATTCCTAAATCCCAAGGAGTATTTAACCAATACGGTGAAGAGTATGAAACATCTTTTCCAATATTGATTTTATTTTTAAAATTTTGTTTGCTATTAGGAGCTAAATCCAATTCTTTTTTGATGTTTTTTCCTTCGGGAAGGATGGTAATTGATGATAACTCCATAGAGATAAAGCTTCTATTTAGCACTTCAAAATCTACATCAATCGTACTGCTTGGAGTTGCACTAGAACTTACAGCCGATGCTTCTAAATACAAACCTGCACAAGCCTTGATAATTTCATTTAACTCTTTGGTTTTAATAGTTCTCCAATGTGTATCTTTCAATTGTCGAACCATTTTGTAGGCTTGCAACAACTCTGGTAAATGTTTTGCTGGATTTACAAAATCGAAATCATCTTCAATTTTATATAAAATATCTCCAATTTCTCCACCTCCTTCTATACGATTCCAAGTAGTATTGATTCCTGAAAAAATATCTTTTTTATCCTTCGGAAAATCTCCTTTTAAAAACTCAACATATTCGGTTTGACTTCCTCTAGTAGTCAATCTACCAAAACCCTGACATAAATGTTGGCTACTTGCAATAGCAGCCACCTCGTTATTTGACAATCCTTTCAAAGGATAATACGCACCTATATCAAAGCTTAACATGTTGCCTTTATCTGCTTTTGAAAAAGCTTCTTCGCTTCCATAAAACCACCACGAAGTATTAAAAAACAACCTATTAGGTTGCCATGTACTCGTAGATTGTAGCTGTTCTGGGTATTTTGTTTTATCAGCGGCCAAATCAAATGCTTCAACACTTAACATTGCTGAAGATGTATGATGCCCATGCGTAGAACCTGGTGTTCTGTGATTAAAACGATTGATGATTACATCTGGTTTAAACGTACGGATTGCCCAAACTACATCAGCTAACACTTTATCTTTATTCCAAATTTCTAAGGTTTCGTCAGGATGCTTTGAATACCCAAAATCATTTGCTCTTGAAAAACGTTGCTCTCCACCATCTACTCCTCTTGCAGCTAAGAGTTCTTGAGTACGAATAACTCCTAATAATTCCCGCATTTCTGGACCAATTAAATTTTGACCACCATCACCACGAGTTAACGATAAATACGCTGTTCTTGCATTTTCATGGTTAGATAAGTAAGAAATTAATCGGGTATTTTCATCATCAGGATGTGCTGCTATATACAAAGCCGAACCTAAAAAGTTTAGTTTTTGTATTTTTTCATAAATCTGATTAGAAGTTAACTTTTGTGGTTTTTGTGCGCTTATTGTTAGTGAAATCAATAAAAATGATAGGACTAAAAGTACTTTTTTGTGCATTTTTAATAGTTTGAATACTACACAAATGTAACTTTTTTAACTAAAAAAAGAATTCTATTAACAAAATGCTAACGTTTTTTATTAAAATCTATATTTATAAGTTTAGTCTAAAAAATATTCATCTTTAAACCCTATCAAATACAATTTTTCTTGAGCACGCGTAACTGCTGTATATAGCCAACGTAAGTATTCTACTGAAGCTCCATCAGGTAAATAAGGTTGTTCTATAAAAACAGTTTTCCACTGTCCACCTTGTGATTTATGGCATGTCATAGCGTAAGAAAATTTCACTTGAAGTGCGTTGAAGTACTTATTCTTTTTCACTCCAATAAATTGTTTGTACTTCGATTTTTCTTGAGCAAAATCTTCTTTTACAGCTTCGTATAAGCGATTTGACTCTTCATAGGTTAATGACGGACTCTCGCTAGTAAGCGTGTCTAATAGCAAAACCGTTTCAAAAGGTTTCATATCAGGATAATCAATCATACGAACTTCAACTTCAGCAAACTTAAATCCGTATAAATCTTTAATTTCATTAATACGCATTACCTCACAAATATCTCCGTTGGCTATAAACCCTGCAGAAGACGAGTCTTTTAACCAATAGTAGTTATTTTTTACCACCATTACATAATCACCTGTAGAAATTTCGTTTTCTTGTCCGCGAATTTTCGTTCGTATCTGTTGGTTGTATTGATTCGCTCGTTTGTTGGAACGCACAATAATAGCGGTATCTTCTACTCCTATATCTCCGTCATAAGCCATTGTTATAGCATCTTGAATATCGTATCCATCTTGCAAACGAATAATATCAGGATAATTTAAATCGAATTGGAAATGAGTAGATTCATTTTGGATTAATAAGCGTAAATCGGTTGCGTTGGCTAAAATCCCTGAGCCTTCCTCTTGACGTACCACTTCATCTAGCTCTATTTCGGTAACTTCTTTATTGAATTCAAACGAAAGTTTATCGGCTTCTAAAGCTGGACTCATTGTCAACTTTACTGGAGGTAACTGAGCCGTATCACCTATAAAAATAATTTTACAATTTTTTCCTGAGTACACATAGGAGATTAAATCGTCTAATAACGAACCATTTTCAAACAATTTAGCACTCTGTTTTTCATCTGAAATCATCGAAGCTTCATCAACAATAAAAAGCGTATCAGTATGCTTATTAGGCTGCATAACAAAACTTACTCCACCACTACTTTGTTTTTTAGGAAAGTAAATTTTTTTATGAATGGTAAATGCTTGTCTATTCGAGTACCCCGAAATAACCTTAGCTGCACGACCTGTGGGCGCTAATAAAACTGCCTTCTGGCCAATCTTCCATAAATTATGAACAACTGTACTTATAATGGTAGTTTTTCCCGTTCCTGCATATCCTTTTAATAAAAACAAAGCACGATTATCATCTGAAAAAATAAAATGCGTTAAAACATCTAATAATTCACCTTGTTTTTGTGTAGGTGCATAAGGAAATTTTTGAAGTATCTCTTTATAGAATTTTGGGGCGGTTTGTATCATATTTTAAATAATGTTCAAAGATAAATGTATTTACAAAATAATTATTTTCATCATTGAAAAAAAATTGTAGATTTGCGAATATCATATATTAAAAATTAAAAAAATGAGTTTATTATTAATGATTTTGGTGGCTGTTGTGGTTGCTTTTCTTTTAGCTGTACTTGTAGTTAAATTTGTACCTCTAAAAATGAGATGGTTAGTTTCAATATTTCTTTTAGGTGCATCTGTCTTTTTAGTATATAAAATTTACGGTGGAATTATGGAGCCTATTAACTTTAACAAAGACAAAAAAGTACGTTACGCTAAAGTTATTAAGAATTTAAAACTAATTCGTGATGCCGAAGTAAAATATAAAGAGGTTTACGGAACTTATACTAACAGTAAAGATTCTTTACTTAATTTTATTCAAAATGGACAGTTAGCTTTAACAGAAACTAAAAACATTGAAGTAGAAGAAGACAGAGGTGGAGGAATTAAAGTTAAAGTTTCTAAAAAGCAAATTGATACTATTGGATACGAGCCTGTTTTAAAATACTTTGAAGGTAAAGAATATACTAAAATGTTTGAAGTACCAGGTACTACAGAACAATTTGAATTAGCTACTGGTAGAGTTGAAAAAGTAGCAGGTTTAGAAGTTCCTGTATTTGAAGCTAAAGTTTCAAAAAAGCCTATTTTAAAAGGAATGAACCCTTCGTTAATTAAAGCTGAATTAGAAGCAATTGAATCTGATCAAATTAAAGGTGAGTTTGTTTCTGTAGGTTCTTTAAATGAAGTAACTACTGGTGGTAATTGGCCTCCTTTTTATGATAAAGGTGAAGCAGTTGCAAAAAAAGACTAAAAAAACAAGCGCTATAGCGCAATATAAAGATCTATCCATCCAATTTAGTTTGGATGGATTTTCTTTTTGTATCTCTAACTCAGAAACGAAAGCTTCATTACTTTTTACCAAGTATACTTTTGCTGCTTCAAGCACTACACCTGAGTTATTATTAGAAGAAATTATACGTGTTTTTAATACCGATAAAGATCTACAACAAGATTTCTCTTCTGTTTTTGCCATACATCAAAACAACCTAGCTACTTTGGTTCCTAATAAACTTTTTGACCGAAACAATTTAGCTCCGTATTTAAAATACACCGTAAAAACCTTAAAAACAGATTTTATTACTTACGATTTACATGATATTATAGCTGCTAACACAGTTTATATACCTTATGTAAACATTAATAATTACCTGTTTCAAAACTTTGGAGAATTTGAATACAAACACCATTCAACTGTGTTAATAGACAAGCTACTCTCCTATTCTCAAGAAAACTCTGATCAACAATTTTTTGTACATGTTTCTCCTAATGATATAGATATTGTAGTTTGTAAAGAAGGAAAACTTATATTTTACAACTCCTTTTCATACAGTACCAAAGAAGATTTTATTTACTATATTCTTTTTACTGCGGAACAATTACAAATGGATCCAAACAATTTTCAATTAACATTTATTGGTGATATTGAAAAAGATTCAGAGTTGTACACTATAACTTATACTTACGTTCGAAATATTCATTTTATGAATCCTGTTGATAATTTCTTTGCGGATAGCGATGATTTTTCGAACCATTCAAATTTTATACTTATTGCCTAATGCGAATTATTTCTGGAAAATATAAGAGTAAAAGAATTTCTGCTCCTAAAAACTTACCTGTACGACCTACGACCGATATGGCTAAAGAGTCGTTATTTAACATCTTAAATAATTTGTATTATTTTGATAATATTTCGGTGTTAGATTTATTCGCTGGTACAGGAAATATAAGTTACGAATTTGCCTCTAGAGGTACAGAAATTATTTATGCTGTTGATGCTCATTTTGCGTGTATCAAGTTCATCAATCAAACTTCAAAGGAGTTAGATATGGACATTACCAGCTATAAAAGTGATGTATATAAGTTTTTAGAGAAAACTCCGCTAAAAACGGATGTTATTTTTGCAGACCCTCCTTACGATTTTGAAGAAGCGCAATTTTTAAAAATAGCAGATATTATTTTTGAACGTGATTTGTTAAATGAAGATGGTGTTTTAATTATTGAACATTCAAAACATACCGACTTAACTAAGCATCCAAATCATAGTTATGATAAACGTTATGGTGGTAATGTGTTTAGTTTTTTTGAAGCTATTAGCGATGACGAAGAAGAATAAAAACTTTTAATAATTAAACAAAAAAGGGAACCAATTTGGTTCCCTTTTTTGTTATTGTATTAAGAATACATTTGTTCTCTTAATTCTTTTACCTTAGGATCATCTAAATAATCATCAAAAGTTGAATATTTATCAATGATTCCTTTTGGTGTAATTTCTATAATTCTATTAGCAACCGTTTGAGCAAACTCGTGGTCATGCGTAGTAAACAACACAGTTCCTTTAAAGTTAATTAACGAGTTGTTTAATGCCTGAATAGATTCTAAGTCTAAGTGGTTAGTTGGTTCATCTAACATTAAAATGTTCGCTCTGGTCATCATCATACGAGATAACATACAACGTACTTTTTCTCCTCCTGATAATACATCACTCTTTTTTAATGCCTCTTCTCCAGAGAAAATCATTTTCCCTAAGAAACCTCTTAAAAACACTTCTTCTCTCTCTTCTTCAGTTTGTGCATATTGACGTAACCAATCTACTAAATTCAATTCTCCATTTTGGAAATATTCAGAGTTATCAGCTGGCAAATATGATTGTGTAGTAGTTACACCCCAATTGTATTTTCCTGAATCAGCTTCTTCATTTCCTGAAATTACTTGATAAAATGCTGAAGTAGCTTTTGAGTTCTTTGAAATAATAGCTACTTTGTCTCCTCTATTCAAGTTAATATCTACATTTGAGAATAATAACTCTCCTTCTGCATCCTTTTTTGATAAACCTTCAATATTTAAAATCTGATCTCCAGCTTCTCTATCTCTTTCAAAAATAATAGCAGGGTAACGACGTGAAGACGGCTTAATTTCATCTACATTTAATTTCTCTATCATCTTCTTACGAGAAGTTGCTTGTTTAGACTTTGCAACGTTTGCAGAGAAACGACGGATAAACTCTTCTAATTCTTTCTTTTTATCTTCTGCTTTTTTGTTTTGTTGAGCTCTTTGTTTAGCTGCTAACTGAGAAGATTCGTACCAGAATGTATAGTTACCAGAAAAATGGTTGATTTTTCCAAAATCGATGTCAGAAATATGTGTACAAACTGCATCTAAGAAGTGACGGTCGTGCGATACTACGATTACGGTGTTATCATAATTTGCTAAGAAATTCTCTAACCAAGAAATTGTTTCAAAATCTAAGTCATTGGTAGGCTCATCCATGATTAATACATCAGGATTACCAAACAACGCTTGCGCTAATAATACACGTACTTTTTTCTTCGGATCAATCTCAGATAGTAAAGTATAATGATCTTCTTCTTTAATCCCTAAGTTTGATAGTAAACTTGCAGCTGAAGCATCGGCATTCCACCCGTCCATTTCTTCAAAACGAACTTGTAACTCACCTATTTTTTCTGCATTTTCATCAGTATAATCAGCATACAATGCATCTATTTCCGACTTAATTTTATGCAGTTCTTTGTTTCCCATTAATACTGCTTCTAAAGCGGTATATTCATCAAAAGCGTAGTGATCCTGTGTTAAAACAGACATTCTTTTTCCTGGCTCTAGGTGAACGCTTCCTGATGTTGGATCTTGTTTTCCTGATAAAATCTTTAAAAAAGTTGATTTACCCGCTCCATTTGCTCCGATAATTCCGTAGCAATTTCCTTGTGTAAACTTTGTGTTTACTTCATCAAACAAAACACGTTTCCCAAACTGAACTGATAAATTAGAAACTGATAACATGTATAGTATTTTAAATTCCGTGCAAAAGTATAAAAACTAAAGAGTATAAAAGAATTTGCATGAAAGTTTTTAACATATTACTTTTGAGACTTTTTAATTCATTTTAACAGCGAATTAACAGCCTTATTAAGAAGAGTTCTCTATTTTTGAGCATTGATATTTAGGGTAATTTCAAGCATGATTAAGTATTTAATACCTCTCTTATTAGTTACACTTATTGGATGTAAAAATTCTGATAATCAAAAACCTACCTATTTTGGGGGTAAAATTATCAATCCTAAATCTGACTTCGTTATTTTATCAGACAATTACGAATTTAAAGACACAATTCCTTTAAATAAGAATAATACCTTTTTAGGAAATTACACCAATATTAAAGAAGGTTTGTATATTTTTTATCATGGTAATGAGCATCAATACGTGTTCTTACAACCTTCTGATAGCACTTTAATCAGGCTAAATACGTGGGATTTTGATGAATCTTTAGTTTTTAGCGGTAGTAATGCAGAAAAAAACAACTTATTGATAGAAGCTTTTTTACAGTATGAACAAGATGAAAAAGCAATTGCAAGATATTTTCATTTACCACAAAATCACTTTACTCGAAAAATGGATTCTTTAAAACAGATTAAGGATGCCATTTTAACGAAACACAGTGAAAATGACTTAAACCCTTCTACAAAGTTTTCTAACCTTTTAGATATTGCTTTAAACTACCCAATATATACAAACTTAGAAAAGTACGCTATTAAAAATGCTACTAAAAAAGAACCTCAAACTTTAGCTAACTCTTACTATAGCTATCGTACTAAAACTGATGTTTGTAATGATTCCTTAATGTTTTTTGGCCCGTATTATAGATTTATAATCGAAAAAATATACAACGATGTATATCAAAAAAACAGCGTTAAGAAATTAGATAATTTTACAGTAGAACTACTTAATTCAATTGATAAAAATATTGATTCCGAAGAAGTTAAAAACAGATTATTATATAACGCAGTTGTTGGTCACTTTTTTAAAGAACCTAACTACGAAAAGAAAAATGAAACTTTCTTTACCTTCTTTAAACTTAATACCGACAACGAGCAAAAGAAAACTATACAACGTTTAATTAACGATTTAAAACTCTTAAATAAAGGAGAAACACTTCCTTCTTTTGATTTAATTTCAGCTGATGGAGGACTTGTTGATATTAAAAATGTTGCTAAAGGAAAAAATACAGTCGTTTTATTTAAAAATTATAAATATGCCTCTGACGACTGGGTGTCTTCCAGGTTTAATCACTTAATCAAAAATAACCCTGATGTTAATTTTGTTTTAGTAAACCTATGCGATACCTCTAGAAGATACACTAAAAATATTGATATTAAATATCAATACACGCTTCCAGAAGAAAGTCCAACTTGTGAATATTCTTCGAGTAAATTTTCTCGTTTGGTTTTGGTTGATAAAAATGGAATTATCCAAAACGGATACACTAGTCTATCTTCTTCCAGTATCAACCAAGAAATCAATAACTTACAAAATTTAAAATAGTTAGCTGCTATTCATTTTATTTAGTGTACTTTTGCACCGTCCAAAAAAATCGTAATTAACGATTAATAATATTAATAGAATTCGCGGAGGGGCATCTGTGGGTTCTCTAAAAACACAGTATGTCAACATTTTTAGATTTAGGTTTACAAGAACCTATCAATAGGGCTTTGACCGATTTAGGGTACGAAAAGCCAACAGTAATTCAAGAAAAAGCAATTCCACAAATCATTTCTTCAACCGAAGATTTAAAAGCTTTTGCTCAAACAGGAACCGGTAAAACAGCCGCTTTTAGTTTACCAATCATCGAACTTATCGATCAAACAAGTGTACACACACAAGCTATTATCTTATCACCTACTCGTGAATTAGCAGTACAAATAGGTAATAATATTGAAGGCTTTACAAAATACTTACCAAACTTAAAAGTAGCAACCGTTTACGGAGGTGCTAATATTGAAGAACAAATAAGAAAACTTAAAAAAGGCGCCCAAATTGTTGTGGGTACTCCTGGTAGAACAGTAGATTTAATTAAAAGAAGAGCCTTAAAGCTTGGTAACGTTCAGTGGTTAGTCCTTGATGAAGCCGATGAAATGCTTAACATGGGGTTCAAAGATGAATTAGATCAAGTTTTAGAAGCAACTCCTGAGAGCAAACAAACTTTGTTATTCTCTGCTACTTTTCCTAGAGAAGTAGAAGATATTGCTAAGAACTATATGAGAAATCCTGTTGAAATTACTTCAGGACAAAAAAATCAAGGTTCAGACAATGTAAGTCACGAATATTATTTAGTAACTGAAAAAACACGTTACCCTGCTTTAAAAAGGGTTGCTGATTTAAATCCAGATATTTACGGAATCGTTTTTTGTAGAACTCGTAGAGAAACCCAAGAAGTAGCTAACAACTTAATTAAAGACGGTTACAATGCTGATGCGTTACATGGTGATTTATCTCAAGCGCAACGTGATTCGGTAATGGAGAAATTCCGTGAGAAAAACATTCAAATATTAGTAGCTACTGATGTTGCTGCGCGTGGTTTAGATGTTAATAACCTAACACACGTAATTAATCATAAATTACCAGACCAAATAGAAAACTATAACCACCGTAGTGGTAGAACTGGTAGGGCTGGTAACAAAGGAATTTCAATTGCATTAGTTACTAAAAAGGAACAAGGTAAATTACGTCCTATTGAGCGTATTATTAAAAAAGAATTTATTCACACTCCTGTTCCTTCTGGTAAAGAAATTTGTCAAAATCAATTATTCCATTTAATTGATAAAGTACATAATACTGAAGTAAACACTGATCAAATAAATGATTTTTTACCAAGTATTTATGAAAAATTAGAAGATTTAACCAGAGAAGAGTTAATCCAAAAGTTTGTTTCGTTAGAATTCAACACTTTCTTATCATACTATGAAAATGCTCCTGACTTGAACAATTTATCGTCAAGAGAAAATTCAAGAGTACGTTCTTCTAGTGAAAATATGACTCGTTTCTTCATCAACTTAGGAAGAAAAGATCGTTTAAATCCAGCTAAATTAATCGGATTAATTAATGATCAAAACATAGGTGATAAAATTGAAATTGGTGCAATTGATATTTTAGACACTTTTTCTTTCTTTGAAATAGACAAGAACTACGAAAAAGAAACTTTAGATGCATTTGCTGATAATGATCCTGATTTTAATGGACGTTCAGTAAATATAGAAATTACAAAAACCGATCGTGGTAACGGCGGTGGTAGAAAACCTCGTAGAAGTGGTGGAGGTAATTTTAGCGGAAAAAAACGTAGAAGCGATAGAAACGACAAACCCACTGATACTAAAAAAAGTTTTGGTAGAAGACGCAGCAATGAAACTTCATCTAGAAGAGGTGACAATAAACCTGCTGCAGGATTTGGTAGAAAACGCAGAAGAAATTAAATTAATAATTCTATAAATAAAAAAAGCAGCTCTATAAGCTGCTTTTTTTATTTATAGAATTGAATTTACTGGTTTCCTAAAATAATAGGCATTCCGCTTTTTCCAGAACCAATAATAACTACTTTACTATTCTGAGAGTTAGCTAATCTATTCGTAGCTTCTATTCCTTTATCTTGTAAAATTTTATCAGTTAACGAAGCGCTTAAAATTTTGTTCGCATCTGCTTTACCTTTTGCTTCAATAATTTGTTTTTCTGCTTCTTTTTGAGCTGTAACTAATCTAAACTCATATTCTAATGACTCTTGCTCTTGTTTTAATTTACGCTCAATAGCTTCTTTAATAGTTGAAGGCAATGTTACATCTCTAACAAGTATTTCATTTAATTGAACATATTGAGATTCTAAAATCTTTTTTGTTTCAATAAAAATTTCATCTTGAATAGCATCTCTTTTACTTGAATATAATTGTTCAGGTGTATAACGCCCCACTACACTACGTGCAGCTGAACGAATTGCAGGCTGAATTACGCGTTGCAAATAGTTTTCTCCTAATACTTGATGTAACTTCCCTAAATCGTTGTAAACTGGTTGATACCATGCCGAAGCATCTATCTGAATTTCTAATCCATTTGAAGATAATACTTTCATTTTTTCAAAAAGTTCTTGCTGTCTCACCTCATAAACATGCACTTTATTCCAAGGAGCAACTACATGAAAACCTTCTCCTAATGGTGGTTCATCTGTTACAACTCCTCCTCCAAACGTTTTATACAATACTCCTGCTTCACCTGAATTAATTGTTACTGTAGATTTCGCTATAAAAATTATTAAAACAATTACTACAAGTATTAACATACCGAACTTAGGAAACTTTAATTCTACTTGATTTCTTGTCATTTTTTTGTGTTTTATACTCTACTCAAATGTACAACTAAATTAAAGAACCGCAGTTTTCATATTCACATTCATGAGCTGAGATCTCAAGCTCTAAAGTGATATGCTCTAAATGAAAATCATCATGTAATAACTTTTTTACCTTTTGTTTAATTTGTTTGGTTTCTTCCCAAGAAAAGCTACGTTCCTTTAAAATTAAATGTGCCGTAAAAATATTGTATTCTCCATCCATTGTCCATAAATGACAATCATGCACTCCTTCAACTTCTTCTAAAGACAATAAGTTCTTTTTAATATCATCAACCGAAATTCCTTCAGGTGCTCCTTGTAAAATAATACGCAAACTTTCTTTGATATTTTTATATACATTAAACAATACAAAACCTGCAATAGCTATTGATAATATAGGATCTAACACTGGTACATCCCAAAACTGCATTACTATACTCGCTACTAAAACGACTGCCCAACCTAATACATCTTCTAATAAATGTAACGATACGACTCTTTCATTGATTGATGTTCCTTTTTTCAGTTTAAGAACAGCTGCACCATTAACAATGATACCTAAAACCGCTAACCACATCATTCCTTTTGCATCAGCACTTTCTGGTGTAATAATTCTTGGAATTGCTTCTTTTATAATAAATAAAGAACCTATTATGAGTACGATTGAGTTTATGATAGCTCCTAACAAGGAAAATCGTTTATATCCGTACGAGTATTTTTTTGTCGGTTTTTTAGTCGATTTCTTTTGAAAATACCATGACAATCCTAAACTTAAACTATCACCTAAATCGTGTAAAGCATCTGACATAATTGCCAAACTATTGGTATAAAAACCTCCTATAAATTCAATAATTGTAAATGCTAAATTCAAGAAAAAGGCAACGGCTATATTCTCTGTTGAACTTCCGTGTGAATGATGATGATGGTTGTGTCCCATGTTTTTATTAATTGACTTTAAATGTATAAAAAAGATGCAAAAAGAGGAGTTAAAAAACTCCTCTTTCTCTTATAACTTCACCAATATACCTGCATTGAAAATAAATCCGTCTGTTGGTGCCCAAATATCTGTAAAAGATGGATCGTGATGCATATCTTCTATCATGTCTTGATAGTTTTGTTGTTTGGTGTCTGTAAAGTTTTCGAAATTAGCATACAAACTAATTTTCCCAAACGTTCTCATTACCATAAAGCCCATCGTCAAATAATCTGGAGTTTTAGTTAAATTATTTCTTAACTGAGAGCTCTTATAATATGCTTCATATCCTATTCGCCATTTATCATGTACTTCATACATTAATACGCCACCAAAGCTATGTTTTGGTGTCAGCGCTTTTTGATTATTGTTAATTTCAACATTGTTATAAGCATAGTTTGTAAACAGTATAAAATCTTTGTATTTCAACTTTAAATTAGTTTCTGCTCCATAACTATTTAATCGACTTAAAGCATTCACAAATTCATAATTGGCTCCATTTTCTTGTAATAAAAGTGTATTTTTTAACTGCGTATAAAACACTAATTGATTAAAAGACAATGATACATTATCATTAAAAATTTTTGTTTTATAATTTACATCTGCATTAAATCCGATAGAAGTTTCTGCTTCAAAATTGGTCAAGTTAATTGGCATTACATTTTGATACGAACGCAATTCTGCATCTTCTGTAAAAATTGTAGGTATTTTATATCCTAAACCTCCTCCTATTCTACTTGAAACCTTGTCGTTATATTTGATAAATAAAGAAGCTCTAGGCAATACAAACGTTCCGTAGTGATCGTTATAATCTGTTCGTAAGCCACTTTCTAAAGTTAAACTATTTGAAAGCCTCCAGTTATTTTGAGTAAATCCTCCAAAAGTAAACTGCTCGTAACTTCTATCTAAATTAGTTGTTGGATTTTCTGTAAAGTTTTCAGTGATGATATTTCCTCCAAAAACCCAATCAGAGCTAGTATTATACAAGTTATACGTTGCTTCAGTAAATGTAGCCCATTGTTTTCCATCAAACTCATAATCAGGCAAGGTTAAATTTCTTTTGAAATAACTCACACTATTTTTAAAATTAAAACTTTTCGTTTCTGAAATATCATTAGAATATGATAATTGTGTTGAGTAGCGTTCTGATTTATTTTCTTCAAAAAAACTGTGATCAGGCGTCATATTTCCTGCAATCACATCAGTATCCCCTCCAATACGATCTTCTATTGTCGTTCCGAAATTCAAACGCCACTCTTCCTTTTCATTCGGATAGTAAAATAACGACGGATTGATACTAAAGCTTCTAACTTTTGGAATATCAGAAAAATGGTCATCATTTACATCAGTAGCTTGCTGTCTGTTTGCAGATCCGTATAAACTAACTCCAAATTTATTGAAACGTTCGCTATAAAAAGCATTTAACGTACTTCCGTTACGTGAAGTTTGATCGAACATTAGACTAATTTCTCGTTCTTCTTTTGGCTTTTTTGACACCAAATTTACCAAACCTGCAATAGCTCCTCCTCCATATAAAGTAGAAGAACTTCCTTTGATAATTTCTACTTGCTGCAAATCTAACGGAGGAATTTGCATAATACTCAATCCACTAGAAAAACCTCCAAATAACGGAAATCCGTCTTTTAGTAATTGCGTAAAACGTCCATCTAACCCTTGGATACGAATACTTTGATTGGCAGAGTTTGCAGAAGTTTGCTGCATCTGAATTCCTGTGCTTTCTCGCAGGACCATAGCAATATTTGCTGAATTCATTACTGCTTTTTCTCCTAACTCTTCTGCTCCGACAACTTCTATCCTTGTAGGTATCTCAGCAATCGTCCTTTTACTTCTTGTTGATTGAATTACAACCGCTTCTAAAGTTTCTTCATCTTCATGAAGTTCTATTATAAATTGCTTTTTTGTTGTTGGAAATTGAATAGTTTTTTCGACTGTTTCAAAACCTATAAACGATACTACAAAAGTTTGTTTTCCATTAGGAATATTATTTATAATTGCAATTCCATCTAAGTTAGTTTCTGCTCCAATAGTCGTGTTTTTCACATACACTGAAGCACCTACAATAGGCTCCTTTTCATCAGAAATCACTTTAAACTCAACTGAATTTTGTGCTGCTATTTTAATTGCAGATAGCATAATAACTACTGCTACTATTATATTTTTTAACATGTGTTATTTTTAAATTAATTATATAAATGAAGACATCTCTTTTTTTAAAAAGATGCATGAAAGCTTTCTATTTTTTGAAAGCGAATACTGAATAATTAATTTAAACTCTGGGTGGTTGGAAAATTCCTTTTAAGAAAGAAAAGTTATAAGGAACTTGGTAAAAACCAATTGTTTCTCTTATTTCAAAAAAAGGAATAATTTCGAAGTAATATTCAACAGGTACAAATTCTGCTGTAAGATTCACCACCGTACAATGATGATGATGTTCTTTGTCTCTCTCTTCTTCTGTATCATTTTGATGATGTTCGTGCTGATGTTCGTAATTAAATACATCAAAATGCGCTTCTATTTCATCAACAAAAACTACTGCATCAGTATGCGCTTGAACTGGAGGCACAATTAACAACAAGGTTAACAATATGATGCAGAAATTTTTCAATACATTAATTTTATAGGTGCAAAAGTATAAAATTTAAAGACGCTACTCTTCTTCTAGCCTATCTTTAACATATTCTATCTTGTTTTTACCATGTGCAAAAGGATTACCTTCTTCATCTAAACTTACCATGATAATTTTATCTATTGCAATTATGGTTTTTCTGGTAATTTTATTACGAACCTCACAACATAGAGTAATTGATGTTCTTCCAAATTTTACGACATCAATTCCTATTTCTATAATATCTCCTTGTTTTGCAGAACTTACAAAGTCTATTTCAGACATAAACTTAGTTACTGTCTTCGGAATTTCTAATTGAATAATAGCATATAAGGCTACTTCTTCATCAATCCATTGTAATAATCTACCTCCAAAAAGGGTTCCGTTAGGATTTAAGTCTTCGGGTTTTACCCATTTACGTGTATGAAATCTCATATTTTTTTCTTTTGATACAAATTTCGGCAAGAATTGAAGAAAAACCAATCTATTTTAATCGGTTTCTTAAATTTTGCCATAGTATTTTCTGATAAACCACTCAATACTTAAAAAAGTAACTATCAAAAATAAAATCCATTTCCAGTCAATTAAATTTTGCTCTTTTGTGGTAGATTTTTGTGTAGTATAATACGCTTCATCATTTACCAAATCTTGCAATAATTGAGTTGTTGTATTCGGATAGAAAACTACTCCGTTTGTTTTAGATGCTAATGCTTGTAGCTTCTTTCGATTTGCATTCGTAAACTGCTCCTCGATCTGATAATCGGTTATTTTAAACTCACCATAACTCGTAATGTTTTGATTTGCTACGGAAACTTTATAGGTGTAATCACCGGATAACAATCCTTCAACAGACACTTGATATGAGTTATTTACCAGTGAAAATGGTAGCTTCTTTTGCTCCTTTGTTTCTTTATTTGTTAACGTCAGTTCTAAATTGGCTCTGTTATCAAATTTGTAGTTTTTATCTACATAAAACGCAGTAATTGCAATAGGTGCATTGGCAGGATACAATCGTTCAGAAGTAACTTCTAATCGCTTTCGTTTTTTGTTAGAAGCTAAATACTGCGCTAAATTTCCTATAAATGCGTCGAAACTTTCAAAATTTTGTTCTTTTAAATAACTAGATGCTCTCCACTTCCAAATACCTTCACCAAATAACATCGCATATTTCTTATCATTTTCTTCAAAAGTTGTAAATAATGGTTGTGTGGTTTCTACTCCTGCAAATTTCTGATACAATAAACTTTGTGCTTCCTTTTTCAACTGAACTTCTCCAAACTTATCTTGTAGTGGAGGGAAATGTGTAAAACCAATATTTTCTTGTAAAAAGGGCAGGAAATCAGCATTATAGAGAGCTGTATATTCTTCCTTTTGATTAATAACTTTCTTTGCTACTCCTAAATTTTGACTATTGATAAAATTCCAATCGGTTTTTGTTCCTGTAATGATTAAATAATTGGATGTTATCTTCTCAAACACACTTTTGAAAGAACTGTTAGGTTGATACAATACATACAACTGATAATCATCAAAATTTATGTTCTTGTCTTGAATTAACGCAATATCAACCTTGCGTTGTTTGTTACTTTCAATCGCTTTTTTCAGCGCTCCTAAATCAGGATGTAAAAAAGAACCTAATAATAAAACCTTGGTTTGTTCATCAAATACTTCAACTGAAAAGTTTTTGTAGTTGTTTTTAGTGTTTTTTTCGTTTGGAATTTTACTGATGGATGCCGTGTAATATTGTAACCCTTTTGTTTTAGACAACAAGTTCGCGGTGACTGTTTGTGTGGGATTATTAGGAGAAAATTCTAATTGTTTAGAAAATACTCTTTGTCCGTTTTGAAGAATCGAAAAAGTAGTAGTTATCTTGTCTTTTCCTTCATAATACAACAAGGCTTCAACTGGAAACTTATTTTGTAAATAACTGTATTTATTTACGTTTAGCTGAGCTATCTGTATATCTTGATACTGCGTAGTATCGCCCACAATTATTGGAAATATTTTGTTTGTTGATGCACTAAACTCATAATCGTTTCCTTGAGTTTGATTACCATCAGTAACTAAAACTGTTGTTGAAATTTTGCCTTTATTCAACTCATTAACAGCTGTAATTGCTTTTGAAATGTTGGTTTGCGTGTCAGAAAACGATAAACTACCTAAAACATAAACCTCCTTTCCGAAGAAAAAATATTGAACATCAAATTTTTCTTGAATCTTTTCATCTTCCTTTATTTCAGAAAGTACTTTTCTTACGTTTTCTTCTTCTTTAAAAAACTGCGTAGAAAGTGAATTATCTATCAATAGAGACAATATTGGTTTACTGTTCTCAATTTCTAAAGTTTTAATCTTCGGATTGATAAAAAGTAAACCTATTAAAAAAAGACTTAGTGATTTTAAGCTAAAAAGTAAGATGTGTACTTTCGGAGTTCTTTTTACCTTATAGAAATATTGAAAAAAAGCAATGGCTACGCTTATTAATACGGCTAATACAATGTAAATTATAGTTATAGACTCCACTCAGCTAATTTTAATACGTGAAGATAAAAATATCTATTAAATAAATTGTTAAATTCTAAATTTCATTCTTTCTCTTTAAATTTTAAAGAGTGCTTTTAGGTTTGTCTTCAAACATTCTAAAAAAGAGCATAGAAGCTATGTTTCGTGCTCTTTCTTTGGCTTCGTGGGCTTTTACTCCATCAAAAAGTTCATCTACGGTTTCAAACCATAATTGTAACCAGCGACCGAAATGTTCTTGGTAGATAGAATAATCGAAATCTCTATCCACTTCTTTGTGTGCTCTCATGGGGTTTCCTTTAAACTTTCGCACAAAAAATAAATTCGTTTCCCAAAAATCGGTGAGTTTTTGCAAATGAGGTTCCCAAGTATCTTCAGGAATGGTTTTCAAAAAGATAGGACCTATAAAATCATCCTTTCTAATTTTATCATTATAAAAGGTTGATACTAATCTATACACATCCTCTCTATTTTCAATATCTCGCTTATCCATTTACAAATCATTGTTAAAATACGTTACAAAAGTATATCTTTAGCCTACCGCAATTTATGACTTAAATCATAATGATTCCAAAAGAACTCTTATTAAAATATAACGCCGAAACCAAAACTTTTCAAAAGGACCAGCTTGTTTTTTCTGAAAAACAGACTGCTTATAACTACTATCAAATAGTAAGTGGCGCTGTAAAAATGAATAATTTTAACGATGATGGCAAAGAGTTTATTCAAGGAATTTTTTATAAAAACCAGAGTTTTGGCGAACCTCCTTTGTTTATTGACGTAAAATATCCTGCCAATGCGGTGGCTATTTCTGATAGTACGATTCTAGCCTTATCTAAAAGTAACCTGTTTAAATTACTACAAGACAACCCTGAAATTCACTTAAAAATTACCCAAAGTTTAGCCAAACGTTTGTACTACAAAGCTATTATTGCTTCCGAAATATCGAGTCAAGAACCCGCGCATAGAGTACTTCGATTTATAGATTATTTAAAAGACGATGTATACAAAGTTAAAGGAAAACACACATTCAAAGTAGCCTATACACGACAACAAATAGCTGATATTTTAGGTTTACGCGTAGAAACGGTTATTCGAGTAATAAAATCCTTAGAAAAAAAGGGAGACGTAAAAATTAGCAAACGAAAGGTATATCGCTAAGACTTGCCTAAAGAGACCTTTTAATAAAGTGTCGATACATCATAAAATTAATAGACTTATGGAATTCCCCAAGATTTTGTACACACCTTGTAGTAAGTTCGCTATGATTGTATAATTAATTAACAAATACCAATAACTCGTTAATAACTTTATTTTAGGTAACGTATTGGTTTTACTATATTTGGTAGCGTATAAAAATTGCTAAAAGTTCCGCTTATCCTACCGTTAAGAGAATATAACAGTAATTTTATTACGTATATAAACTAGTTGTAAACAATGCCCAAACGAGACTCAAAATGAGTAATATAAATAAATGTTTAATTTAAATTAAAAAAGAATGATTAAAAATTCAATGAAAACGATGGCAATATTATTTGCTTCATCAATGTTATTATCTTCTTGCTACTCTTATACAAGTGTTGTAGGAGAAGGAGCAAAAGGAAATTCACAAACGACTAAATGGAATCATTATGTTGTATATGGATTAGCTCCTGTTGGTGTTTCTGATTCTAAACAAATGGCAAATGGTGCGGAAAATTACACAGTTCACACTAGACAATCATTTGTTAACGGATTAGTTTCTGGTTTAACATTTGGACTATATACTCCAACAACCACAACAGTAACGAAATAGTTAATGAATTAAAGAAGAAGGGCAATTTAATAATTGCCTTTCTTTTGAATAAATGAATAATGAAAAAAACAACTTTTTACATTTCAGTAATTATTTCCATAATATTATTAGTTAATATAATCCAAATATTAACAACAGATTTTGAAAGATTGACTGAATATGGATTTGGATATTTAATTGGAAAAATAATTCTTTTCGTAATATTTTTAACATTAGCTCTTTTAACGAAAAAATTTATTATTAAAAAGAAAGAAACTGAATAAAGCACAGTTTACAACACCGTATAAAATTAATTGCTTGGTACGAGCCTACTTACGAAAATCCTCGCGGATTTTCTATTCGGTTTGTATTTGCTAAATTAGGTGCTTAATCAACGCAACTAATCTTATACAATCACGTTGCCATTCATTGGCTGAACGCACTCAAACTGAAAATAAAAAGAAATGAAAAAAACATTAAAAATAATTTCTACATTATCAATTGTATTATTTGGAATTTTATGGATTTCGAGCAAATTTGATTTCTTAACTGAATATAACTCAATAGATTTTAGAAATATTCTTGTACTAATATATTTGTTTACGAGTTTAAAATATTTTCAAATGGAGGTTAAAGATAAAAATGCCGAAATTCAGGAACTGAGATTAAAACTGGAGAAAACAAAAAAAGAAATTTAAAAAAACTGAATACGGAATTTGACAATCTGATGAGTTACTCACTCAAACTGAATTGAATAATATTACGGAATAAAACGCTGACTGAATACACTCAAACGTAGAAAATCGGAAACAGAATTTAGCGGAATAATGACACATTGAAAAAAAACGTTGGGTAACAAAGAACTGAGGTAAAAAACAAGTAAATTTTATACTTTTTTAAACCAAAGTACTTTTATAATTTGCATCATAAGGCAAACCACTTTTTACTATTGCAAAAGCTTGTTTTAGTAGCTTATTACACACCGCTATTAAAGCAAGTTTTTTACTCTTACCCTTAGCTACAATTCGGTCATAAAGTTCTCTACATGTTTTGTTGTATTTACAAGCATTAAAACTACACATAAACAATTAATTTCTAAGCTTTGGATTACCCATTTTACTTATTCGAGGTCTTCCTTTTATACTACTGCCTGACTCTCTAATAACAGGAGTTATACCTGCGTAACTGCACAGCTCCTTTGCCGAAGTAAAGCGCTTAAATCCATCGGTAAAAACTAATAACATTAATGCTGTTTTACCCCCTATTCCTGGAATTGACTTTAATAAAGTCAATTCTTCTTGATAGCTCTTTTTTACATTCTCTAGCAACAAATCTTCTAATTTAACCATCTCTTTTTGTATATTTTTTAGTTGCCTTTTTAAGGAACTAACTACCAATTTTGATGGAGTTCCTAATACTGATTCGCCATGAAGCTTATTCTTTAATTGAGTAGATTGTTTCGTATAAACACTCAACAAACGTACTATTTGTAAACATTCTTGTTGTTCCTTGCTTTCTCCTTTCCATATAGAAGGGGCTTGACTTACACCATAATTATATAGCTGCTTTGCATCACTCTTATCCGTCTTTACTTTTGATAAATTCATTTGAATAAAACGTTTTATCTTCAACGGATTTTCTACAGATACCAAAACTCCTTTTTCTGTTAAAAAATAAGCTAATCGTACATGATAATACCCTGTGGCTTCCATTATACAATGAGTTAAATCACTTGTGATTAACAACAGCTCTTTAAAGCCTGATGAATCATTTTTAAACTGATACCAATTACCTTGATAATCATACACATCTAAAACATCTTTACTTACATCGATTCCTAAAAATTGTTTATTTTTACTCATAAGAAAAAAGGATTGGAAAGAAAAATAACTACTATCAATTCAACAACTTGAAATCGAGATCTTGGTCTCACAGAACTGAACGAATTTAAAGTAGTAAAGCGTAGGGATTATCAATGTTGACGAAATCTAGGTTTCAACGTATATCATAACCTTACTCTACGCTTTTTTCTTTCTGGTTTTTATTACTAAATTTAAACAATTGCTAACTTAAGATGTATAACCGCAATTACGGCGGATTCGACTACGTCCGAATCCACTCGGAATTGCTAACGCCAGTTCTTAACTGAAAATAACGCATATTAACCCGTAACTGACGGTTATACGAACCGTTGTGGTTCATATTGACCCGTCCTGAATAAAGGCTACATAATTTTAAACATTATGTATAAAAACGACAAAGTCATCAGACGGTATTCAGAACCTTTTAAACTGAAAATTTTAGACGAACTTACAACTGGAAAACTAAACAAGTATCAATTAGGTAAGGCATATGGTATTGCACCAACTACCATTAATGAATGGATCAGGAAGTACAACCGTAAAGACCTTATGAACACTAGAATAACAGTGAAAACCAAAGACGAAATAACACGTATAAAAGAACTTCAAAAAGAGATTGAACAACTTAAAAAACTCTTGTTAAAGAAAGATCTGGATGCCATGATTCAAGATTCATACCTGGAAGTTGCTGCAGAAGACCTTGGTTATAAATCGGTTGCCGAACTAAAAAAAAAGTTAAATATAGAGCGGTAAGTAAAACTAAAGACAAAGCTAAAGGATTTGCGTCTTTAACCACTATTTGTAAGCCTTTCGGGATTAAACGTGATGCTTATTACAAGTATAAATACAGAGCTGATAAACGTTTAAAACTTGAACAACAGGTCATTCAAATTGTAAACCAAAAACGTAGATCCTTGCCTAGAGAAGGTGTACGTAAACTCAAAATATCTTTACAAAACGATTTTGATAAAGCTAACCTCAAAGTAGGCAGAGACACGCTTTTCAACATCCTTAGAAAACACAATATGCTTATAACCAGAAAGAAACCTAGCTATAGAACTACCAACTCTTTTCATAGGTTTTATAAACATAAAAACATCATCAAAGATTTACTTGTTAATAGACCTAATCAAGTCTGGGTATCTGATATTACCTATATCAGAACCGTAAAAGGATTTTGTTACTTGGCGCTCATAACCGACATGTATTCAAGGAAAATCATTGGCTATGACCTTAGTGATAGCCTTGAGCTTAGCGGTTGTGTCAGAGCGCTTAAAAAGGCTTTATATCAAGCTAAAAACACTCAGAACCTTATACACCACTCGGACAGAGGAATACAGTATTGTAGCAATCTATACACGCAAATTTTAAAGAGAAAAAATATCAAAATTAGTATGACAGAAGAAAATCATTGCTACGAAAATGCTATTGCTGAACGTGTAAACGGCATCCTAAAAGACGAGTTTTATCTCGACCAAACCTTTAATAGCGTACAACACGCAAAAAAAGCTACAAAAAGTGCTATTAATCTATACAACCAAATTAGATTACATGTATCTTTAGATTATAAAACACCAAATATGGTATACAAATTAACAGCCTAAATCAATTTTAACCTGTAGCCATATTTCAGGACTAGACATATTCAGATACATTCTGCTAAAAATTGCAACTGAATAAATTAAAAATTGAATAGTAATCTTAAATTTATCAAATATGAAAAACAGAAAAATCAGCTTTATTAAATTGGGAATACTCCTTTTTGGAATATCTAACCTAATATGGAATTGTGAAAAAGAAGAGTATTATAATCACCCTACTCTTGAATCTATTAATGTTAATGCTGAAACAGTATCTTTTAAAGAAGCCAAACAATTTTATAAAAACCAACAGAAGATTAACGTACTTGCCAAGACAAGCTCAAATCAAATTAAATTAACTCCCAACTGGAACACAATAAAGCATAATAAAATTTCCTACACTAACGCATTGCTTACAACAGTAAAAACGCACGTTAGCACTAAAAACATTGACAACTCTAAACTCTATTTCTTAAAAGTTAATGGGATTATAAAAAATGTGATTGTAACTACTTGGACATCAAAAAAAGATAATAATGACAATATAATTAATGCAAAAGTATTCTTCAATGATATAACTGGAAAATTTATTGATGGCTATGTTATTGAAGAAGGAAAATTTACCAAAAGAATTCTCTATAAAGCAAAACCTAAAATTAACCAAGCTAGTTTTTTCTTTTTCTTCCAAGAATGTGGAGATGGCTCGATGGATGTGGGTTTAGTAGACCCTGACCAACAAGTAAACGAAAATGGAGAACCTTGTTTTACAACCCCTGAAATAATAATTAATGGTTCTTCTGGAGGAGGTGGTAACCAAAGCTCTTCAACTGGTACACCTTACCCCTATATAGGCTATTTAAGCTACTACGACTATATCAATAATGCAGGAATTCAAGGAAGTGGCCTAGGGGGCGGTGGTAGCGTATCAATCACTCCTGCAGGTATTACAAGTGCAACAGCAGCAATATTAATGAACCCTCCTATTCCCGCTGATGAAGATGGTAATTGCCCTGAAGGATATATCAAGAATCCTACGACTGGAGAATGCAATCCTATCTGTCATGGTGATAAGATTTATAATTCAGTAACTCAAAAATGCGAATGCCCTAACGGACAAATAGAAGACAGCAATGGGAATTGCATTACAGAAAACCCTTGTAACGAAATAAAAGAACATTTAAGTACTTCAAAATCTAACATAAAACCTAAGTTAAACACATTAAAAACCAAAGTAGATTATCCAGGAGAAAAAGGCTATGCCTTCATTAAAAATAGTAATGGTACTTTTTTAAACCGAGAAGTAGCCGTATCTGCACTCAATTTTAATAGCGTTAAAATACCCACAGGTAACGGAATATACGCAGGTGCACATACGCATACTGACGATTTATACAATATGTTTTCTTGGTCTGATGTACATACATTGTACAGTTTATACAATGACGCCAGTAATGATATGAAAAGTAACGCAATGTTATATTTAGTAGCAAGAAAAAACACAACATCTCCAGCTGAAGTCTATGGCATTATTGTTGAAGATTTTAACAAACTAAAAAATCAACTGAATAAGGATATTGTGAATACAGTAAAAAATGATTTGACATTAAAAAATAAATCTTTAGAAGATATTATTAAAGATATAAATAGAAAATTAGGAGATCAATATGATAAATCCAATGACCGTAATAAAACATTTTTAAACAGGTTTAAAAATCATGGCATCAAACTTTTTAAAGGAAACAGCAATCTAAGTAATTTTTCTGAACTAACTATAGATGCCACAACAAACACTGTTAAACAAACACCTTGTTAATACTTAAAACATATTTTTATGAAAAATTTATATATACTAATATTTATTATTTTTACATCATTAAGCTGTAAAGCACAGTCCCCAATTATTGATATAGAGGAAAGACCCTCTATTTGGGATACGCCAACTAAAAACGCATATTATAAAGATATTAATAATTTTTATGATGGTTTTGAAGGTACTTGGATTGGAACAAGAGGTAACAAAACTTTAAAAATTGTGTTAAAAAAGATAAAAAAAACAAAAAATGACATTCCATATTATTATGATGAAATGCATGGGGAATATCAATATATAGAAGATGGGGTTGTAAAGATTAATACTTTAGATAATACAGATTATTTTAAAACTAGTATCTATGGGAGTGATTTATTGAAAAGTAATTATAAACCGCCATGTGCAGATTGTGACCCAAATAAACGAAGATTAAGAATTGGTTTTTTTGATAATGTACATAAAGTAAGCGCAACTCTTTATTTACAACATACTACTGTTAATGGTCAACCTGCCTTAAAAGGTTTAATGTATGGAGATGGAGGTAGTTACGACGCTGCTAATCCACCTGAGCATTTATACATGGTAATTCCTACTGGTTGGTGGACATTTATTAAGGAATAATACAAACCACAACACGGTATATAAAAAATAGCAGTTAAGAGTTAAACCCTGTGTTTGCCTCTTTTCTGCTATCTTTATCACTAAACCTAAAGAAAGGTGTTTATAAATCTGCTACTTTTCATATACCATAACGTTAGCATACATTAATGCTCACTCACATAAATAAAAACTAATCTAAATTAAACTATGAAAAAAAGTTTATTACCAATTCTTACAATTGGACTTATGACCTACGGCTGTAATGCACAAACATCAACCGACTTTAAAACAGAAACCGAAAAATGGAAAAAAGAGCTTCATTTGAACGGAGAAGTTGGACCACCATGTTCTGACAATGCTTATGAATGGTCTGAAAAAAACAAAGGCTATTATTTTGGGATGCAAGAAATTCAATCAATGGAATCGGATTTCAACAAAGACGGTGTAAAAGACGGACTTTTTTATTTCCCTGCTCAAAACTGTGTTGGAGGAAGTGGAATTGGCTCTGATTTCGCAATGTTGGTGTACTCAAATGATGGAGAACTATTGACTAACAAAAATATCACAAAGACAATTGAGCAAAAAATTAAAGGTACTCTTGCTGAAAAAGGACTTTACGGAGTTTACAAAGTGATTATTAACTATAAAGGACTTGGTAAAACGATCATAGGTAAATACAATGCTTGGGGAGAAAAAGACGCTAATTGTTGTCCAAGTTTTGGAGGAACATTTGAATACAATCCAGTGGATTTTTCAATTATTATCGAAAACAAAAAGAATATATAACGTATGCTAACAAAGAACTGAGGTAAAAAACAAGTAAATTTTATACTTTTTTAAACCAAAGTACTTTTATAATTTGCATCATAAGGCAAACCACTTTTTACTATTGCAAAAGCTTGTTTTAGTAGCTTATTACACACCGCTATTAAAGCAAGTTTTTTACTCTTACCCTTAGCTACAATTCGGTCATAAAGTTCTCTACATGTTTTGTTGTATTTACAAGCATTAAAACTACACATAAACAATAAATTTCTAAGCTTTGGATTACCCATTTTACTTATTCGAGGTCTTCCTTTTATACTACTGCCTGACTCTCTAATAACAGGAGTTATACCTGCGTAACTGCACAGCTCCTTTGCCGAAGTAAAGCGCTTAAATCCATCGGTAAAAACTAATAACATTAATGCTGTTTTACCCCCTATTCCTGGAATTGACTTTAATAAAGTCAATTCTTCTTGATAGCTCTTTTTTACATTCTCTAGCAACAAATCTTCTAATTTAACCATCTCTTTTTGTATATTTTTTAGTTGCCTTTTTAAGGAACTAACTACCAATTTTGATGGAGTTCCTAATACTGATTCGCCATGAAGCTTATTCTTTAATTGAGTAGATTGTTTCGTATAAACACTCAACAAACGTACTATTTGTAAACATTCTTGTTGTTCCTTGCTTTCTCCTTTCCATATAGAAGGGGCTTGACTTACGCCATAATTATATAACTGTTTTGCATCACTCTTATCCGTCTTTACTTTTGATAAATTCATCTGAATAAAACGTTTTACCTTCAACGGATTTTCTACAGATACCAAAACTCCTTTTTCTGTTAAAAAATAAGCTAATCGTACATGATAATAACCTGTCGCTTCCATTATACAATGAGTTAAATCACTTGTGATTAACAACAGCTCTTTAAAGCCTGATGTATCATTTTTAAACTGATACCAATTACCTTGATAATCATACACATCTAAAACATCTTTACTTACATCGATTCCTAAAAATTGTTTATTTTTACTCATAAGAAAAAAGGATTGGAAAGAAAAATAACTACTATCAATTCAACAACTTGAAATCGAGATCTTGGTCTCACAGAACTGAACGAATTTAAAGTAGTAAAGCGTAGGGATTATCAATGTTGACGAAATCTAGGTTTCAACGTATATCATAACCTTACTCTACGCTTTTTTCTTTCTGGTTTTTATTACTAAAGTTAAACAATTGCTAACTTAAGATGTATATAAAACATAGCTAATACAGGCTTTCCGAAAGGTTTTTGTGTGTTTGTGAAGACCGCCAAATTTTTAAATTTGGCTTTTAGTAAAATAAAGATAAAAAGAAAAATTTAAAAATTCGGCTCGTGTATAATCCGAAACGAAAGCGTCTTTTTACACGCTACGTTTCATATACGGAGACGTTGTGCAACAGGCAAAAAAAAACCGCAACGAAACAACATTAGACACTAAAAACGAACTAAAATGTGATTTTTTCACTACATTTGCATAAAATACAGACACAATTATGTTAATTAGATTTACAGTTGAGAATTTTTTGTCATTTAAAGACCGAGAAGTGTTTTCTCTTATTCCTGGAAGGGGAACTCTAAAATCACATCATAAATCGAAATCTATAAAAGGAACTTCAGCTCTTAAAACAGCAGTTGTTTATGGTGCAAATGCATCTGGAAAATCCAATTTAATTAAAGCTATCGAGTTTGGAAAAGATTTGATTTTAAAAGGTAATAAGGCAGAGCAACCTATAAAGTTTAGTAGCTTCAAACTAGACAAAAAACTATTACAACAAAACTCTAGAATTGAATACGAGATCCAACATAAGAACAAAAATTATGCTTATGGATTTGTTTTCAATTCTAAGGAAATAATAGAAGAATGGCTTTATGAAATATCTAAAAAATCTGAAAAAGAAATTTTTACAAGAGATAAAAACAGACCAAAGGAATTTGAGCTAGAAGCAATACTTAACAAAAACAAAAAAAACGAAGAAAAACAATTTTTAGAATTTACTGCAAAAGGAACTCAAAAAAACCAACTTTTTTTATCAGAAATTAGAACAAGAAAAGTAAAGGAAAATGTTTCAAATATTGAAGACCTTATAAATGTTATAGATTGGTTTCAAAATGCATTAACAGTTATTTATCCAAATTCTAAAAATGTTGGTAAAAAGTTTGAATTATTAGAAGACACGGATTTAAACAAAGTGTTTACTGAAATGCTTGGATATTTTGACACAGGTATTGATGGAATAGAATTCAAAGAGGTAGATATTGAGAAAATTGATATACCAAGTGAAATTTTAAAAGATATCGAGAATGATTTGTTGGGAGATAAATCTGAAAAAACTAATGCATTTATTTCTAATATACAAGATGACAAATACTATGTTATTTCTGTACTTAAAGACAGAACATTAAGGGCTCAACTTTTGAAAACAAAACATAAAATTTCAGGTGGTGGTTATGAATTGTTTGATTTAAAAGATGAATCAGATGGTACTAGAAGAATAATGGATTTAATTCCACTAATAATTGATTTTTTCAAAGGGGATAACGTCTTCGTAATTGACGAAATGGAAAGAAGCCTGCATCCTAATTTGATATACGACTTATTTGATTTCTTTCTATCTAAGTGCAAAAATGTAAACAGTCAATTTATTGTTGCCAGCCACGAATCAACACTTTTGACTCAAAAATTGCTACGAAAAGATGAAATTTGGTTTGTTGTAAAAGACAAAATGGGAGCAAGTAGATTACATTCATTGGAAGACTATAGTATTAGATTTGATAAAGAAGTTAGACGAGACTATCTTTTAGGAAGATATAAAGGTGTTCCTAAATTTGGGAATAGAGAAAATTTGACTGTTATCCCTCAATTTAATTAAGTATGCCAAGAGAACCTATACCATTAATAAGAGAAGGAGGTTTTTTGGATGCTGAAAAGCTATTCATTCTTTCCTATGAAGGAGAAAAAACTGAAGTAAAATATTTTAACCACTTTAGAAAATCGGACTTTTTTAATGATTCTGGTATCATAGAAATTGTACCGTTAAAAAGAGAGAAAAATACAGGGACAGATCCTTTAAGCGTTAAAAGACTACTTAAAAAAGCTAAATCCAATTATCCATTCAAGAAAACAGATGAGTTTTGGCTTATTATTGACAGAGACCATTGGGAAACTATACATAAAATTAACTTTGATAAATTAGTAGCTGATTGCAATAAAGAGGATAATTTTTTCTTAGCTATGAGTAATCCTTGCTTTGAAATATGGCTAATAATGCATTTAAAGGATATTAACGAGTACAATGAGGAAGAAGTAGATTTACTTTTAGAAAACGCATCAGTAACTAGAAAGAAAAATCATATTGATATTGTTCTTGGAGAACTTCAAGGTATTGGATATAATAAAAATCCAAACCCTGAAACATTTTTACCATTAACCAAAACAGCAATTGAAAGAGCCAAAAATTTGAATAATACAGATGAACCATATCCAAAAAAATTAGGTACAGATGTATACAAATTAATTGAAAAACTACTGAAGGAATAAGCCCGATTGCACAACAACAGCTATAGTTCATTGCTTCGGAATTTCATAACTGAAATTCCTCGCACTTTTGCTATCTTTGGTTCTATAGCGGAAAATCCTCGCGGATTTTCACGCAACGAAACCATAGCCCAACCGTTGGCAATAATATAATGCAGCCACCTTTTATAAAAACTCTTTAAAGTATATAGCTAAAACCTAAATGAATCGATTACAACGAAAATTAAAATATCAAGAACAACATGGGTATAATGATGAATTCTATGGAGAATGGAATTTTGATAATTTTCATCAAAAAGGATGCGTAATTCTTAAAGATTTTGAGCCTTTTAAAATGCTTGAAATTACTAATATTATTTATAATTGGTTTAATAATGAAATGCGTTATCCAACTGAAAAAAAGGACAATGAAGTTTTGATTACCCTTCCAGAAACATTATTCAGTTTACATTCATATATGGAAAAAGAACTAGACAGTCTTAGTAGACTTAAATTCAATTTATTTGAAGGAATTGGATTTAACAAAGATTATATGCTGTCCTTTATTAATGGTATTATTCCATTAGTTTACATTTACAATTGCAAATATCATGAAGTATCATATGTAATGTTTAAAGAAAAAGATGTACGCGAATTTCATAACTTTTTCTTTACTCCTGAAGTATATATTGATAGAAGTAGTAGAGGAATGGACTAAAAATACTATTACCAACAATGGCTCCTATGAAAAGCACTAGTCCAGTTTTTCAAAGTTACTATATTTATTTTTTAACTCTTACATAATAATAATTTTAGGGTGTTGAATTGTTGATAATTCCGAAGGATTATCAACAATTCAACACCTTATAACTTGCTCCGCATCCTATATGTAATCAACTCTCTTGAGTCGTCACCAGCATCTGTATGATTATAAGTTATAATTAACCTAATTACTTACGCGGAATGATTCTGCGCAACGAAATCATAACCAAAACCATTAACACTACGATACGGTTTACTGACATTACGACATAGTTCTTTGTTCCTAAATAAGATTGCTTTTATTTAGTACTAAAATTCCTTCGGTTTATCTCTAAAAAAAGGGAAGTATTTTCTATTTTTGTGCCTTTCAACACAACAACAAAACATGAACTTAACAGAATTGAACGCCATCTCTCCTATTGATGGTAGATACCGTAACAAAGTAGCAAGCTTAGCGAACTATTTTTCAGAAGAAGCTTTAATAAAATATCGTGTAAAGGTAGAAATTGAATATTTCATTGCTTTATGTGAAATTCCATTACCTCAGTTAGCCGATTTCAACAAAGATTTATACGCTGATTTACGTAAAATTTATGAAGAATTTTCTGCAGAAGATGCTTTAAAAATTAAAGAAATTGAAAGCGTTACCAATCACGATGTAAAAGCTGTTGAGTACTTTATCAAAGAAAAGTTTGACGCTTTAAACTTACAAAAGCATAAGGAGTTTATCCATTTCGGATTAACTTCTCAAGATATTAACAACACGGCTATTCCATTGTCTATTAAAGATGCTATGGAAGAAGTGTATTACCCAACCTTAGATACTTTAGTTTGCAAATTAGCTGATTTATCAGAAGAATGGGAAAACGTACCAATGTTAGCAAGAACTCACGGGCAACCAGCCTCTCCTACTCGTTTAGGAAAAGAGTTTTTTGTGTTTGTAGAGCGTATTAACAATCAGGTTATTCATATTCAACATACACCACATGCTGCTAAGTTTGGTGGAGCTACAGGTAATTACAATGCACACAAAGTAGCGTACCCAGATATCGACTGGAAAAACTTCGGAACTCATTTCGTAGAAGAAGTGTTAGGTTTACACCACTCATTCCCTACTACACAGATTGAGCACTACGACCACATGGCAGCTTTATACGACGGATTAAAACGTGTAAATACGATTTTAATTGATTTAGATCGCGATGTTTGGACGTACGTTTCTAACGATTACTTCAAACAAAAGATTAAGAAAGGTGAAGTTGGTTCATCTGCAATGCCACATAAAGTAAATCCTATCGATTTTGAAAACTCTGAAGGAAACTTAGGTATTGCAAACGCTATTTTTGAGCATTTAGCTGCTAAGTTACCTGTTTCAAGATTACAACGTGATTTAACGGATAGTACGGTATTACGTAATGTTGGTGTTCCTTTTGGACATACCTTAATTGGTTTTGCTTCTACGTTAAAAGGATTGAACAAGTTATTATTAAACGAAGCTAAGTTTGCGGAAGATTTAGAAAATAACTGGGCAGTAGTTGCTGAGGCTATTCAAACCATTTTACGTCGCGAGGCTTATCCTAATCCATACGAAGCATTAAAAGGATTAACGCGTACCAACGAAAAAATCAATAAAGATTCTATCGCTAATTTTATTGATACTTTAGAAGTTTCAGAGGCGATTAAAAACGAATTAAAACAAATTACACCATCTAATTACACTGGTATATAATGAGATATTTACTTACTTTTTTAGTTTTATTTTTAGTCATTTCGTGTACTCCTGAAAAAAAAGGAGATCCAACACGTTTTGTTCACGGAACGTTTGAAATTCCTGCTGGTGATAACTACGGAAAAACAACTATTGTAAGAAAAGATAGCTTACAAATTGAAGAATACACTAAAAAAGTAAGTATTTCTACAGATAGTTTGGTTACCGAAAAGGAGATAAAACATATAGATACACTCTACATCAAATGGAAAAATAATTTTGCATACACTTTGCGAATGAAAAGTCCGAAAACCGATTTAGATAAAGATCCTATATTTGTTCAAATTACTAAAGTAACTGATAGTTCGTATACTTTTACTGCAAGAGTTGGGTACTCTAATTTTAAACAAGAAGGAACCGTATATAAAGTAAATTAACTATGGAAATTTTCTTACAAGCTGATACCTGGGTTGCCTTATTAACCTTAACTTTTTTAGAAGTTGTATTGGGTATTGATAACATTATCTTTATTTCTATTGCTTCTAACAAATTGCCAGAAAATCAGCAAAAAAAAGCTACACGAATAGGTCTTCTATTAGCTATGATTTTTAGAATTCTTCTTTTACTAGGAGTTTCTTATTTAATCAGCATGAAAGATCCTATCTGGACTATTGATTTATCTTGGTTGCAAGCAGGCCTTACAGGACAAAGTTTAATTTTATTTGCTGGAGGTATATTTTTACTATACAAAAGTACTAGTGAGATTCACCATAAAGTTGAAGGACGAGATGAAACACATACTTCTAGCACCTCTAAAAAGAGAGCTACTTTACTAAACGTTATTACACAAATAGTGTTAATTGATATTGTTTTCTCTTTTGATTCTGTGTTAACGGCTGTAGGTATGACAAATGGTATACAAGGAGCTTTAACCATAATGATTATCGCTGTAGTTGTTTCAATATTAATCATGTTAATATTTGCTACACCTATTAGTAATTTTGTAAACAAACATCCTACAATTCAAATGTTAGCTTTATCCTTTTTAATTTTAATTGGATTCATGTTAATTACTGAAGGCGCCCACTTATCACACACTGTAGTTTTCGGACAATCAGTGGGGGCAATTCCTAAAGGATATTTATATTTTGCTATTACTTTTTCGCTACTTGTAGAAATGCTAAACATGAAAATGCGAGGCAATTCTAAAAAAGGTTAAGAAAACATTAAGACTTGTGTCGTCCTAAAAAAGCGTTACAGATTTTCTAGGATTAAAAATAGTTAAAACACAGATAAGACAGCTGTCTTATCTGTGTTTTTGTTTTTATAGGTTTTTATTCTGATTTTATTTTGTTTGTGCATTTGTATTGGAGTTAGCATTTGACATGATAAATGTGGTCTTTTTGTATTATAAACAGCAACACTTTGTTTTACTATAGTTTTCATCATTTTAAGACTAATTGCATCCGTATTGATTAAAAATTCTTGTTTTAAAATTCCATTGATTCTCTCAGCTACTGCATTTTGATACGGATCATACGATTCTGTCATACTACATCGAATATCATTCCTATCAAGAATCTTTTGATACTGATTACTGCAATATTGCAATCCTCTGTCAGAATGATGTATCAAGGTCTGTTTCGGATATTTCCTGTTTCTAGTAGCTTGTTTTAATGCTTTTATAGAACTCTCTACAGCTAAAGTATTTGATACATAATATCCAACTATCATCTTAGAGTAAGCATCTGTAATAAGAGATAAATACATTGGATTCCTTCTGTTACCTACATAAGTGATGTCTGCTACCCAAACTTGCTCTGGTCTTTCTATATTTAGCTCTTCTATCAAGTTTTTATGCTTTCTAAAACGATGATGAGAGTTGGTAGTTATATGATAACTTCGCTTAGGCTTTATTAACATATGATTGGCTTTTAAAATAGAAAACAAACGGTCTGTTCCAACACTTAACTTCTGTAATGGTTCTTTTAAAATATGATACAATTTTCTTGTTCCAATACAGGGTTGATCCATCCGAACACGCTGAACTAACTCTGTTACTTGTTTAGCAATAGCTTGTCGTTTTTGTTTTGATCGTATGGCTCGATAATACACTTGCCTGCTTACCCCAAGTAACTCGCAAGTAGATGAGATACTTTCTCTGTAATGTATTTTAAACATATCAATTACTTGGGGTTGGAGTTTTTTCTGATAGGAATATTAAACTCTTTTTCTGCTAAGTCAATCATCATATCAAACAGAATAACTTTTTTATCAGCGCGTTCAGCCAGGTGTTCTGCACGTGCTTTCTGCTTCTCTAAGAGTTTGATCTTTTCTTCTAATTCTAAAATCTTTTGTTCGGGAGTCTTTGACATAGAAAGTGGAGTTTGATTCTGCCAATCAAAGTTACCATATTTTTTTAACCAAGTTCTGATAGTGGCTCCTGATTGAATACCATATTTAGAGAGAGCTTGAGTACGTGTGAGTAAACCTTGCTCAATCTCTTGAACTACTTGAAGTTTGAAAAACAAAGAATAGTCTTTCTGAGTACGTTTTACATAAGTTGTTTTCATTACACTTGAATTTTTGTGTAACGCTATTTCAGGACGGGACAACGATATAAAACAAAAACCGATAGTAAGAAAGCTATCGGTTTTTTTATTTTTTCTATTTTTGCCGCTAGTGATTAAATTGAAAAAACATATTGCTGTACTCAGTATATTCATGTTGTTATTACCTACCGTAATAGCAACAGTTCACTTATTTGAAAATCACGAGCACATTGTATGTACTTCTACTGATGAGCAACACTATCACGCTCAAGAGTTTGATTGTTCTCTGGCTCATTTTCAATTTAACTCATTTACATATCAAACCGTAGAAAACTATACGGTAATTCCACAACATTTTTACAAGTTAGATTACAATACACAACCACAAGTAATCTCATTTGTATTTGCTGATAAAAAATCTTCAAGAGCACCACCTTATTTTACTGTATCTTAAACGTTTGCTATAAGCAACCAACAAAAATTATCGTTAAAACAGTAAAATTCATTTTTAATGAAGACAATTATTAATTTCCTATTTCTTGTAGGAATATCTGCTGTATATGCACAAAACAGCTTATCAGGAAAAATTACAGACACTGATAACCAACCACTTTTAGGAGTTGAAATATACTCTGACCAATTACATAAGGGAACCATTACCAATGAAGATGGTACTTACAACCTACAAAACATTCCTAACGGAAAAGTAACTTTCAACTTTTCTTTTTTAGGATTTAAAACTGTCTCAAAAGAATTTCATTTTAACAGTGAAAATATTTCTTTTGATGTACAATTAGAAGAATCAATTTTTAAGATTGATGAAGTTATCATCTCTACTCCTTTTAACAAATTACAGTCTGAAAACGTAATGAAAGTTGAACGCCTTTCGGCAAGAGCAATTCAAAAAACTGGTGCGACAACACTTTCTGAAGGAATTACCAATATTGCAGGAGTTTCTCAAGTTTCCACAGGAACTTCTATCGGAAAACCTGTTATTAGAGGTTTAAGCGGAAATAGAGTATTGGTGTACACACAAGGAATTCGTTTAGAAAACCAACAATTTGGTGGTGAGCATGGATTAGGAATTAACGATGCTGGTGTTGCCGGTGTTGAAGTTATTAAAGGGCCTGCATCTCTTTTATACGGTTCTGATGCTTTAGGTGGCGTTTTATACATTCAACCTGAAAAATTTGTTCCTGAAAACACTACAAAACTGAATGTTAGTCAACGTTATTTTAGCAACACCTTAGGTACAAATACTTCTCTTGGTTTTAAATCTTCTTTAAAAAATTGGCAATTTTTAGCTAGAGGAACTTATGCGCAACACGCAGACTATAAAACACCTGATTACAGAGTTACAAATACTCGTTTTAATGAAAAAGATTTGAAACTAGGTGTTGGTTTCCACGAGAAAAACTTTTCTTCTGAATTACGTTACAACTTCAACAATTCTAAATTAGGGTTAACTGAAGGAATTGGTGAGCAAACCAAAGAAACGTATTTAGAAATTCCTTATCAAGATATCGATAATCATATTATTAGCTTACATACGCATGTTTTCTTTAAGAAATCAAAATTAGACATCGATTTAGGGTACACGATTAATAACCGTCAAGAGTTTGAAGAGCACCACGATCACGAAGAAAATGAAAATGAAGAAGAACATGAACATCACGAAGAAGGAGAAGCTGCCTTAGATATGAAACTAAAAACTTTTAGTTATAATACAAAGTATCATCTTCCTAAATTCGGGAAATTTGAAGTTTTAGTAGGTGCACAAGGTTTACATCAAACCAATACAAACTTTGGCGAAGAATTGTTAATTCCGAATGCTACTCTGAACGATTTTGGGGTATTTACTACTGCTAACTTTGAGTGGAATGACCATACTTCTTTACAAGCTGGTATTCGTTACGACAATAGAGGAATTACTACAGAACGACACGAAGTAGCTCATGAAGACGAAATACATGTTTTTGAAGCTATAGATAAATCTTACAATAGTTTTACTGCTTCTTTTGGAGCAAAAACTTTGCTTTTTAATAGCATAACTTCTCGTTTTAATCTTGCTAGTGGATTTAGAGCGCCAAACCTTGCTGAATTAACTTCTAATGGAGTGCATCACGGTACCAATCGTTTCGAAGTAGGAAATAACAACCTAGTAAATGAGAAAAATTTACAGTTCGACTTATCTTTAGATTACAATTCAGAACACTTTGAGTTATTTGCTAACGGATTTTACAATACCTTAAACGATTATATTTATTTATCTCCTACTGGCGATGTTGAAGACGGAACTCCTGTTTACACCTATTTACAAGAAAATGCTAAATTATACGGTGGTGAATTTGGCTTTC
This sequence comes from Tenacibaculum sp. A30, assembly GCF_051200845.1. Taxonomy (NCBI): domain Bacteria; kingdom Pseudomonadati; phylum Bacteroidota; class Flavobacteriia; order Flavobacteriales; family Flavobacteriaceae; genus Tenacibaculum; species Tenacibaculum sp. A30. Next base: position 198,598 of record NZ_CP195160.1, on the reverse strand, counting down.
ATTTACATCCTCACCCTTTAGACTGGTTACATTTAGAAAGTAGTTTTGAAATGGTTATTGGAAAGCAAGATAATGGTAACTATTTACCGTTAATTCCTGCTAATACTTTAAAAAACACGCTTAGAACTGAATTTTCTAACGAAAAATGGTTGCCAAACGGATATGCATCTGTAAGCTTACATTCCTACTTTAAACAGGATAATATTAGTGAGTTTGAAACAGCAACTCCTGCTTATAACTTAGTTAATTTAGGTGTAGGTGGAGATATAATGATTAGTAAATATACCTTTACTACATCGTTAACTGTTAATAATTTATTTGATAAGAAGTATATCAATCACTTATCAAGATTAAAACCAGATACTATTTTTAATCCAGGTAGAAATATTGTTTTAGGAATAAATTTCACCATTTAACCAAAAAAATAACTCCCCGGTAATACTATTACTGGGGAGCTTTTTATATAAACAAACTTTAACTTAATAAAGTTATCCGTCTTTTCTTTTCTTTAGCAATTCAGGGAACTTCTTTTTAAAGCGATTCAATCGAGGAATTGAAACTCGTTGTACATACGGATTCTCAGGATGCAATCGTTCATAGTTTTGATGATATTCTTCTGCTGGATAAAACTTTTCTAGCTTTGTAACTTCAGTAACTATCTTCCCTTTATATACTTCTTTGTTTAGTTTTCTTATCGTATTTTCTATAATTTCTTTTTCTTGTGGTGTTTGATAAAACGCGATCGATCTGTATTGCGAACCATAGTCTGGATGTTGTCCGTTTTTCGTTGTTGGATCATGCGAACCGAAAAATACCGTTACCAATGTTTGAAAACTTACTTCCTTCGGATTATAATATACCGCTACCGATTCTGCATGTCCTGTTTTGCCTGTTCCAATAGTTTTATACGTAGGATTTTTTGTATGTCCTCCAGCATAACCAGATACTGCTTCTTCTACTCCTCTTACACTTTCAAAAACTGCCTCTACACACCAAAAACAGCCACTGGCAAAATACGCTACTTTCGTTTTTTTCGACATTTGTTTTATATCAGAAGTCTTTCGATTTTCTTTTTCCGAAGAAAAACTCCATAAAACAGTCAATAAGAAAAGTCCTATCAGTATTGTTGCTAGCTTAGCTATCTTCATAAGTTTATCATTTATAACGTCTTTGTCGTATTAAAATTATCTTTTTTACAATTGTTTACAACTTTAATATTTCCTTAAGAAATTTGTTTGCGTGTTGCCGTTGCGTTTTCTATTTTTGTTCAGATAAAGATTAAGTTTTAATGGAGCATTTTATAGTATCAGCACGTAAATATCGTCCTCAAAATTTTGCGGATGTGGTAGGGCAACAAGCCATCACCAATACGTTAGAAAATGCAATACAAAACAACCATTTGGCTCAAGCTTTATTGTTTACAGGACCTCGTGGGGTTGGTAAAACTTCGTGCGCTCGTATTTTAGCAAAGCGAATTAACCAAGAAGATGCTACCAATGCTGATGAAGATTTTGCTTTTAATATTTTTGAATTAGATGCTGCTTCAAACAACTCGGTTGATGATATTCGTAACCTTACCGATCAAGTTCGAATTCCGCCTCAAACTGGTAAATACAAAGTATATATTATTGACGAGGTTCATATGCTTTCTCAAGCAGCTTTTAACGCTTTTTTAAAGACATTAGAAGAGCCACCAGCTCATGCTATTTTTATTTTAGCAACTACCGAAAAACATAAAATTATACCAACGATTTTATCTCGCTGTCAAATTTTCGATTTTAAGCGTATTGGTGTTTTAGATGCTAAAGAGTATTTAAAAACGATTTGTGCGAAGGAAAATATTACTGCAGAGGATGATGCTTTGCATGTAATTGCTCAAAAAGCTGACGGAGCCATGCGTGATGCACTTTCTATCTTTGATCGTGTCGTAAGTTTTTCTGGTAATAATTTAACTCGCGAAGCGGTTACGCAAAACCTTAATGTGTTAGACTACGATGTGTATTTTAACATTACCGATTTACTCCTTGAAAACAAAATTCCTGAAGTCTTAATGGCTTTTAATGACGTATTAAGCAAAGGTTTTGAAGGACATCACTTTATTAATGGTTTAGCTTCTCACTTTAGAGATTTGTTAGTAGCCAAAGACCAAGCAACTATTGCTTTATTGGAAGTTGGAGACAATACTAAAAAACGATACTTAGAACAAGCTACCAAAGCAAGCATGCAATTTTTAATGCCTGCGATAGATAAGGCAAATGATTGCGATTTAAAATATCGAGGAAGTAAAAACCAACGCTTATTGGTAGAACTTACTTTAATGCAAATTGCCTCTATCACTTTTGATGGAGCAAAAAAAAAATCTAGCAACTACATAATTCCTGCTACTTTTTTTACCTCTTTGTCTCCTTCAGTTAAAAAAACTGAATTAAAACCTGTTGCTACCGCTGTTAATACTCCGCAAAAGGTTCAAGAAAAACCAATTGTTGCTACCAGTGAGGTTCCTAAACCAACTTTAAAAAATATTAAGCGTCGTACTTCAGCTTTATCTTTAAAAAGCTTGCATCAAAAGAAAGATGTTAAAGTAAATTTAGACGAAGAAGAAAACTATGATAATCATCCTAAAACTCCTTTTTCTTTAGATGAATTGAAAGATGCTTGGAAAAAGTACTATTTTCAATTGCAACGTATAGGAGAACAGAGTATGGCTGCAATTATAGCCTCTGACGAACCTCAATTACAAGAAGATTTTACCATCGTCTTTTCTGTACCTAGTGATTTAATGAAATCGCAGTTGGAAAAAGGAAAGCCAAAATTATTACGATTCTTACGTGAAAAACTTAATAATTACGGAATACAAATAAATGTAAAGGTTAACGAAACGATAGAAAAAAAGTTTGCCTATACTCCTCAAGAGAAGTATGACAAACTCAAAGAAAAAAATCCGTTACTTGAAAAGTTGAAAAGTACTTTTGGTTTAGATGTTTAGGTTTTTCCCTAAATAAACAACGATCCAACCTTCAATTTTCTTTACATCGTGCTCAAACTCAGAAATTAATAAAATTTCATTGGTATTTTTATTCTTAACTAAAATTGGAATAGACTTAATTTCGTCGTGTATTTTCTCAATTTTAGTCTTATACTCTTGAACTGAGTTTACTGGAGTTTCATGAATTTCTGGAAACTCTCTTACAGCTTCCATTATATTGATGTAATCGTCTTCAATTGTAAATAGATGATCTTCATCATCGTAATCTTTGGTTATTACTTCTTGTGATGTAGCTAAACGATAAGCTCCTTGCTCACCAAAAATTGAGGCAAAATTAGAGATTACAAATTTGTTTATTGAGTCACTTCCTGTCATTGCAATTAAATATCCAACATCATTTAATTCAATATTATCTGTTAACTCATCATCATAAATACTTACTTCAATTGATTCTAATCCTTCTACTTTAGCTTTTTCTACATTTTCTGAGTTAGAATCGATTAAAACCACTCTACGTTTGTTATCCTTTAAGTATTTGGCTATCAATCTCGCTACATCAGAGGCTCCTACAATCATAATAGCGTTAGATCGTTCTAAAAACACACCTACTATTTTTGCAAACAATCGTGCTGTAGTTGCGTTTAACAATACGGTTCCTAACACAATCATAAATACTAACGGCGTAATGTATTCTGCTCCTTCAACTCCTTGTTTTAATAGTTTACTTCCGAATAAAGAAGCAATACCTGCCGCAACAATACCTCTTGGTCCTACCCAACTAATAAATAGTTTTTCATTAGTTTTTAAGTTAGACTTCGATGTACTTAAAAACACTCCTAAAGGACGTATGACAAAAACAATTAATGCAAATAATAATAATGTTTTCCAATCGTATAAAAGCATTAATTCTTTATAATCGATGTTGGCTGACAATAAGATAAACAGTATTGAAATTAGTAATACACTAAGTGATTCTTTAAAGTATAAAATCTCTTTTAAATTCTTCAACTTACTATTTCCTAATACCATTCCCATAACCACAACTGCAAGTAAACCTGACTCATGGGCAAATAATTCAGATTCTACAAATACTAATAAAACAGTAGATAATGACACTACATTTAATAAGTAATGTGGCACCCACTTTTTATTAATAACGAAAATTAAAGCATGCGCAAAGGTGAACCCAAAAGTAGTTCCGAATAAAATGATTTTTAAGAATTCTAATAAAGCTGTTCCAGTAAAACCTGCATCTCCTCCAACACTAATAAATTCAAAAACAAGTACCGCTACTAAAGCTCCGATAGGATCAATTAAAATACCTTCCCACTTTAAAACTGCGGAAACATCTTTTTTCAGCGGAATATTTCTTAAAATCGGTGTTATAACGGTTGGTCCTGTTACTATAATCAATCCTGAAAATAAAAAAGATAATTCCCAGCCTAAACCAAATACATAATGAGCAATAATGGCAGCACCAAAAAAAGTAACTGCAGCACCTAAGGTTATTAATTTGGTAATTACGGGGCCTATATTTTTAATTTCTCCTCTTCGTAAGGTTAAACCTCCTTCAAAAAGAATGATACTAATTGATAACGAAACAAAATAATAGAGACCGTCTCCAGGAAACAATCCTTTTTCTCCATTCCAAACGGGTTCGATCCATTTACTTCCATCTTCATTAAAAAATTCTGCTGCGATTGGCCCTACAAGTAGTCCAATTAAAATTAAAGGTAAAATTGCTGGAATTTTAAATCTCCACGCTACCCATTGAGCTAAAATTCCTAATATAATTATCCCCGCTAGTTCTAACATAGTTTATTTTTAAAAAACTAAAAATACAGTTTTTAATTAAACTGCTTTTACATTTACTTATTTTTTTACCTCTAAAACCTTCTTCAATTCATTACCAAAATCATCAATTACGGTAATAATATGAGTCCCTTCTTTGGGTAAAATTGCTTGTTCGTGATATTGCTGTGTAATCCCTATAAATTGTTCGTTTAAATACCAGTAAACTTTAGCTTCTGAATTACTGTGTGTTAACTTTAAAACAATAGGATTTAACTGATTATCTTCTCCTTTTGTTAACGAAACTTTTGTCATACTTTTTGAAGGAAAAACGAAGCCCATTAAATTACTTTCTAATCGATTACAATCAGATCTATAGTTAGGCAATGGTCTATAGTCAGCATTGTTTTGTTGGTAATAATGAGCCATTAACGGAGGTAAAACAAACCAAGATTGGGATTTCATGTTTGAAATGGATTCACAGTTCGAATTTACTCTGAATTTCTCAAGCTTATCAACCATTATTTGTTGATGGTACGGACATGATTCCGCTTTCATCGCACTTTTTTGAACTCTTTTTGTAATAGACGGACAAATAGGCTTAGCTAAAAAACCACTTTTCTCACAAATAGCGCCTTCTATCAAATCTTCGTAAGGTTCTAAAAACCAATTTGATTTTGGCAACACATCAAAAACGTCAAACATTAACGGAGCAGCGCTTCCTACTCCTGTAAGATCTGGGCGCCCTTCTCCATCAGAATTTCCTATCCATACACCTACAACATATTTAGGCGTTACACCAATAGACCAAGCATCTTTATTACCAAAACTGGTTCCTGTTTTCCACGCTATTTTTTGAGATGAATCGTAATATTTCCAAGCCTGGTCTGTATAAGGTCTATTTACTTCTAACAGAGTGTTTAGTGTTAAAAATGTAGCTCCAGCATCTAAAGTTGTATAGTCTTTTTGAACCTTTCCAAAATCTGGAGTTTCATCAAATAAAAAATTGGGTTCTATAAATTCCTTCTGATAATATTTATGCTTTAATTCTTCATAGTGATTTACAATTCCGGCATAGCCTGCAAAAGTTTTACATAAATCCCACAAACTTGCTTCTGCTCCACCTAAAATCAATGAAAGTCCATAATAATCAGCTGATCTATTAATATCATTAATATGATATGCTTTAATATCTTCTCTAAACTTTTCTAACCCATAACGTTGTAACATACGTACCGAAGGAATATTTAACGAACGGGTTAATGCTTCATTTGCGGGTACAGCTCCATCAAAAGTTAAATTGAAATTTTTAGGAGAATACCCTGCTATTTCAGTTGGTACATCTGCAACTAACTGCGTAGGTAATAAATCACCCGATTGTAACATTTGAGCATACAAAAACGGCTTTAAAACACTTCCTGTACTTCTTGGAGCTACAATATTATCTACATCTTTTTGATGCACTTTATCGGTTGGGGAATTCCCTACATAAGACAATACTTTTCTAGTTTCAACATCCAAAACTAATACCGCCATGTTATAAACTTCATTTTGTTTTTGACGGAAATAATGTTGCTTTACTAAATTATTTACTTGTCTTTGCAAATGGATATCAACAGAGCTTTTTACGCGTTTTCCTCTATACTGTTTCGTTACTTCTTGTACAAAATGTGGTGCGACTGTAGGTAACGGATATGGTTTTTGTGGTAACTCTTCTTCAATAGCTAAATCATACGTAATTTGATCAATTATACCTTCTTCATGTAGTTTTTGTAATAACCTATTTCTTTTATTTTTTAGTTTTTGTTGATTTTTCCCTGGATAAATCAACGACGGAGCATTAGGCAATACAGCTAAAGTTGCTGTTTCCGCCCATGACAATTGATGTGGTTTTAAACCAAAATAACGCCACGAAGCCATTTCTAACCCAACAACATTTCCTCCATATGGCGCATGAGATGCATAGAGGTTTAGAATTTCTTTTTTTGAGTGACGAAATTCTAATCGAGTGGCTAGGATTAGCTCTTGAAATTTTTCAAAATAGGAACGTTCTTTATTCTTTCTTGATAAGCGAATTACTTGCTGTGTCAATGTGCTTCCTCCTCGTACAACTCTTTTCGCTTTGATGTTTTCTACCATTGCTTTTCCTATTGAAATAGGATTGAATCCGAAATGATTGTAGAAATAAGCGTCTTCAAACTGTAAAATACAATGTTCGAATTTTTTAGGCACAGAGTCTAGCTCAGGAAATCTCCACTGACCATCGCTGGCTATTACAGCTCCTAATAATTCGTTGCTTTTTGAGGTAACTACTGTTGATGTTGGATTGTCAAATAATTTTTTTGGCAGACAGAAATAATAAACAATGACTCCTATAAAAGTCAAAATCAAAACTATTTTCTTTTTCTTAGTCTGAATCATTTTTCTTCTTTAAACAAAAAGCAAATAAATATATATTTCCATACATTTCTTTGCTTTTTTATTATAAAAAAATTATAAAAGTTTTAATTTACTTCACATTTAGTTACTCTGTTAACAAATTAAACACACCTTTTTCTAAAAATTTTGCTTCCTTTTTAATTTCTGAGGTTTTTAATTCTACATTCTTCTGAAACGCATTTCCAACCTCAACTTTTTTCTTTTTAAAATAATAGCCCTCGTTTGATTTTTCATCTAAAATTAATCCAAACATTTCTCCTTCTACCTCAGCTACCGAAGTTTCTGGTAATGAATTAACTTTATTACTGTTCGTTTGTATTACCGCTTCTGCAAACATTCCTGATAAAAAGTTTCTTTTTTGTTCCTCCTCAATATGTGCATGTACATCTACCGTTCTATTTTCATTGATGCTTTTTCCTATCAAATGAACTTTCGCCTTATAAACTTCTGATGATAATTCTGGAACCCTAAAACTAATTTCTTGACCTACTTTTAACTTTAAAGCATCTTTTTCAAAAACTGAAAGCTCTAAATGTAAATGCTTGTTGTCTATAATTTCTAAAATTTCATCAGCAGGAGAAATATACGAACCTGTAACTGCCTTTATTTTAGTAACATTTCCTGAAATAGGCGCATAAATACCCGTAACAGAGGTTATTGAATTACTATTTAGTTTACTTGCTGATATATTAATCATTTGTAGCTGCTTCTCTAAGCTTACTAATGTAGTTTGTGCTACTTCAAAATCTCTCTTAACCTTTAAAAAATTTCTTTCTGAAGTTATTTTTTCATCGAATAATGCTTTTTGTCTTTCAAATTCAGATTTTAAAAAAGCTATTTCTTGTTTTGTTTCCAAATACTGTTGTTGCATTGCCACAAACTCTTGGTTTTCTATTGTTACCAAACGTTGCCCTTTTTTGACTTTATCTCCAACTAATAATGGAATACTTTTAATAAAACCACCCATTTTAGCGGTTAGCACAACTTTATTTGTAGGAGGCACATCTATTTTTCCTACTACTTTAATTGTAGTTGGAAAATCTTGTTCTTCAACAGTAACTAATTTCATACTGTTTTTTTCCCATTGTTCATTCGTTATAAAAACTCTATCGTCAGTAACTACTGTTGATTCTTCAGTAGTACTCTCAGCTTCTTTTGATTTACATCCTATTACAGTTATAAATAGGATACTATAAATTATATATTTCATCTTTATTTTTTTAATACGTTAAGTAGTTAATATCTATCACAATATTGTTGTACGACTCTATACTCGTTACATAAGCTAATTTTAGTTGATATGCATTTTCAACACTTTGGATGTACTGAAAAAAGTCAATCTCACCGTGTTTAAAACTCATATTGGCTGTTTTCAGAATTTCATCTGCTAAAGGCATTCCTTCTTCTTGATAATAAGCTAAAGACACTGTTTGCTCTTGTAACTTATTTTTAAGATTTGTATAGTACATTTCTAACTGCTTTTGATAGTTTGAAGTTTCATACTCGGCAATTTCTTTCGCTATTTTTGATTGCTTTATCTTAGAAGATTCTCCACTAAACAACAATGGAATTTTTATTCCTACTTGGTATCCGTAAAAGTCTTGAGCTACATATTGATTACTTCCTCTAAATACTTCTAAAGACAAATCTGGTAACAACTGTTGTTTTTGTTGAGACAACTGACTTTTTGCCAATTGTTCTCTTTCATAATAACCTTGAACTTCTGTAATTTCACTTAAATTAACATCTTGAATTTTTATAGGTTGAATAGTAGCTTCTTCTTCAATTACTAAACTATCTTCTACCTGAACTAATGCTTTTATTTTTTGATAGGCTATGCGAGAAGCAACTACAGTATTTCGATAATCATTCTTTACTTGTTTCTGTTTTGCTTTTGCTGTTATCTTTTCTAAATAATTAGTTTCTCCCAACTCAAAACGTCGTTTCGCAGCATACGAGAACTTATTATACAAACTATCTAAACTCTTATAAATATTCTCTTGTGCTTTCGTGTATTGATACCTGTAATATGCATTTACAACCGATTTCATCAATTTCTTTTTAGCTGTATTATATTGATTACTTTCTATGTTATAAGCTGATTTTTGTACTCTCTTATTCGCTCCGTAAACTGTTGGAAATGCAAAGGTTTGTTGAATACCGAAAATATCTAAAGGATGATCTGCTACTGTATTATTTTCATCCCGATTATAATAAACCTCTGTTTTATCAAAAGTATAAGCCGAGGTTATAGCTGCTTTAGCTTTTTTTACCTTTAATTGTTGCGCTTGCAAGCCTTTGTTATTCTCAACAGCTAAATCTATTAAGCTCTGTAAATTTTGAGGAGCTTCCTGTGCTTGAATAGCGTACACTCCCATAAGAAGTACAACACCTAAACTCGCTACTTTTTTATTGATTTTTAATTTCTTCGGATTATCAAAAATTGTGTACAACACAGGTAACACTACCAATGTTAAAATTGTAGAAGTTATTAATCCTCCTATAACTACTGTTGCTAAAGGACGTTGTACCTCAGCCCCTGCATTCGTTGATATTGCCATAGGTAAGAATCCTAATGCGGCTGCCGATGCCGTTAGTAGTACAGCTCTTAAACGGTCTGCTGCTCCTTGTTTTACCAGTTCTTCAATAGTAGAAAATCCTTTATGTTTTAATTCTTTAAAATGCTCTATTAATACAATTCCGTTGAGCACTGCAATTCCAAAAAGAGCAATAAAGCCAACTCCTGCTGATATACTAAACGGTAAATCGCGCATCCATAATAATAATACCCCTCCAATAGCTGCAAATGGTATTGCTGAGTAAATAATCAACGCTTCTTTTACTGATTTAAAAGCAAAATACAACATGATAAATATTAAGATTAATGCTATAGGAACGGCTATCATTAAACGTTTTGAAGCACTCTGTAAGTTCTCGAACTGTCCGCCGTATGTAATTGTATATCCTGTAGGAAGTTTTATATTTTTGTTTATCAATTGTTGAACATCATCTACAACAGATTGTAAATCTCTGTTACGAACGTTAATTCCTACTACTAATCTACGTTTGGTATCATCCCTTGATATTTTTGCAGCTCCTTTTTGATAGGTAATAGTCGCTAATTCATCTAACGGAACTTTTCCTCCATTAGGTAAATCTATATACAACTCTTTTAAATCGCTAATATCAGTGCGATTGGTCTTGTCTAATCTGACAACTAGGTCGAAGCGTTTTTCTCCTTCAAAAACATTTCCTGCTTCTTTTCCGGCAAACGCCATAGACACCATTTCATTAACTTCTTTTATGTTAAGACCGTATCTTGCAATTTTAGCTCTGTCATAAGCAACATTCATTTGAGGTAAACCTTCAATTTTTTCAACGATAATATCAGAAGCTCCTTCTACATTTTCTACTAGTTTTTTAATTTCACTTCCTTTTTGAGCTAAAACCGACAAATCTTCGCCAAAAATCTTGATTGCTATATCGGCTCTTACACCCGTAATTAACTCATTGAAACGCATTTCGATTGGTTGTGTAAACTCTACTTCCATTCCTGGAATTACTGCTAGTGCTTCTTTAAATTTATCTGCCAACTCATCTTTGCTCTCAGCTGATGTCCATTCTCCTTTAGGTCGTAACGTAATCATGACGTCACTTTCTTCCATACTCATAGGATCTGTTGGCACTTCTGCTGCTCCAATACGCGATACTACCTGTTTCACCTCGGGGAAGTTATCCTTTAGTATTTTTTCAATTTTAGTAGTGGTCTCAATCGTATTACTTAATGTTGTTCCTGTTTTTAAAACGGGTTGGATTACAAAGTCTCCTTCATCTAATGTAGGAACAAACTCACCTCCCATTCTAGTATAAATAATAACAGTGAGTAATAACATAGATGATGCAATTCCTAATACTAACTTTTTACGATGCAGTGCCCAATTGATTACCGGTGCATACCATTCGTTCAATTTTTTAATAAGCCTTACTGAAATATTTTTATCTGTAATGTTTGATGGTTTTAAAAATATAGAAGCCATTACAGGAACATAGGTTAAACACAGTAAAATAGCCCCTATCAGCGCAAAACTAAACACCAAAGCCATAGGTTTAAACATTTTTCCTTCAACTCCACTTAAAGATAAAATAGGAATGAAAACAATTAAAATTATTAGTTGCCCAAATACCGCAGAACTCATCATTTTTGAAGCTCCTTCATAACTTACGGAGTTTTTAACTTGCTGTTGCTCCTTCTTGTTTAATGTAACGAAAGTATCTTTTTGCTGGGTAATTTTAAAGGTAATGTATTCAACAATAATTACAGCTCCATCTATTATAATTCCGAAATCTATCGCTCCTAAACTCATTAAGTTTGCATCAATTCCAAAAATGTACATTAACGATAAGGCAAACAAGAGACATAAAGGAATTACAGAAGCGACTACCAACCCTGAGCGAATATTTCCTAACAAAAGAACTACTACAAAAATTACAATTAAGCATCCTAGTACTAGGTTTTCGGTAATTGTAAATGTGGTTTTTCCTATAAGTTCACTTCGTTCTAAAAAGGCGTTTATAAATACTCCTTCAGGTAGGGATTTTTCAATACTTGCTACTCTTTCTTTTACGGCTTCAATTACATCTTTTGAGCTCGCATCTTTTAGCATCATTATTTGCCCTAAAACCTTCTCTCCTTCTCCATTTGCTGTTATAGCTCCAAATCGTGTAGCACTACCGTAACCTACTGTTGCAACATCTTTAACATAAATAGGCATTCCCTCTTTATTGGTTACAACAATATTTTTTATGTCTTCAAGGTTTTTAGCCAATCCTTCTCCACGTATAAAATACGATTGATTTACTTTTTCGATATATCCACCTCCTGCAACACTATTATTATTTTCTAAAGCTGTAAATACTTCTTTTGCAGAAATATTCATCGCGTTTAGCTTTTGGGTATTAATAGCTACTTCATACTGCTTTAAATGACCTCCCCAAGTATTAACCTCAACAACTCCAGGTATACCTGACAATTGTCTTTTAACTATCCAATCTTGAATGGTTCGTAAATCTGTGGTGCTATAGCGATCTTTAAACTCTGGTTTTACATCTAATATGTATTGGTATATTTCTCCCAGTCCAGTAGTAATAGGTCCCATTTCTGGACTTCCAAAGCCTTCAGGTATTTTTTCTGAAGCGGCTTTTATTTTTTCGGCTATTAACTGCCTTGGCAAATAAGTTCCCATCGATTCTTCAAAAACGATGGTTACCACCGATAAACCAAATTTAGAAATGGATCTGATTTCTTTTACCCCGGGTAGATTTGCCATTTCAAGCTCTACAGGATAAGTTATAAATTGTTCGATATCTTGTGTTGAAAGATTTCGTGATGTAGTGATTACTTGTACCTGGTTATTGGTTATATCAGGTACAGCCCCGATAGGGAGTTGTGATAACGAATAAATTCCGAAGCCTACAATAAAACTTGTAAATAGTAGGACTATAAATTTATTCTTTATAGTTAATTCTATAATTTTTGATAACATAATTCATCATTTGAATAATTACATGATTTATACCGATTCATTATGAAGTAAATCGATAATTTTAATTACTAACTGTATGTGAATTATAGATACCTAGGCGGTTGAAACACCCCTAATGCGTCTGGTGAGTTATAAAAATTTTGATAATGAAAAAGTTGCTTTCTTTCTACAAAAGCCAATATTGAGGGTAAAGGAACCTCTATGTCTTCAAATGTAACTTTATGAAAATCTACTACGTGATACTCAAATTGAAACGGAAGTTTCTCATGTTCTTCTTTTTCCTCTTGATGTTTCTCTGAATGAGCTACTTTTAACTCTCCGTAGTGTTTAGATAAGAAAGTAATAAAATTATCACTATAGGTTTCTTTATGAAACTGTGCATGCTCAATTAACTTATCTAAGTTTAAAATATTAGTACACGTAATATTTAAACTTTGAAAAAGCATTACAATAGATAATATTATAGCAGTTGTTCTCACTCGATAACAAAGATACTTTTTTTGATTCTCTCTCCCACACCTTAATAATCTTAATATTATGTTAATAAAAATGAATAATAAACAAAAAAAGGAGCTAATTATAGCTCCTTTTTAATTTCTATTTCATGTAATAATTATTTCACAACTTTAATCCATCTTCCTTGAGTACGTGCAATATAATCGTTGTCGTACATTGCTTCAACTTGTACTCCTGGTAAATAATACTCTCCTAAATACGATGCATTTAATAATACATTAAACGTTTTAGTTTCATACTTTTTCAATGTAAAGTAGTTACTAATACTCGCATCTCGTATATCGGTATAATCTACATTAGAAGATGTTGTATTATTTCCAAAATCGGTAAAACGAGTATTTACAATTTCCCAACCTGAAGGTATAAATTGCGTTAAGGCCACATTTTCTAGTGTTTCACTAGTTGAGTTTTTAATTTTTATCTCAGCTATAAAATTGGTTCCTTGTGATAAATTATCAGGTTCAATACGAGCACCATCTTTTGTTTTATATACAATAGATGCTTCTAAGTTCTTTTGGAATACTTTTTCTTCACCTACTGGTAAAATTCCTTTATTTAGTACTCGTACATATACTACTCCGTTGTTTTTATTGGTTATTTTTAAAGAGTTCTCTTGTTGAAGTGCTACTAAATCTTTTGCTAATAATGATTTGGTTGTGCTTGCTTCTCCTGAAACCTTATTGAAAATATAGTTGGTGTTAATTCCATCAACTCCACCATTTTTTAAAGCATACTGACTCATTGCTAACAAACTATACGCTGTAGTTTGCGTACTCATCCAATTGTTACTAGACAAATCTTCAGCAACTTCTTTAGCTAACTTTATTGACTTCGTTTCATCATCTAACAAAGTATACGTTTCTAAAGCCATTGCTTTGTTTCTGGTTTTTGAACCATAATTTGAATAATATCTCTTAGTAGAACTATACCCTGTTAATCCTTTTAAAATAGATTGTGCTATCGATTTTTTACCGATTAAAGCATACGCACTTGCCAATCTTGTTTTAGCTTCATCTGAAACTCCCATTGATTCACGTAAACGGTTCATTGAAGCTAAATCTGGGCTATTCGCTAAACACAATGTATACAATCGATATGCTTGCGAAAGAGAATTGTTATAATAGCTTGAAGTATTTCTCCAATTACGTGCTTGTTGTTTTTGATATCCTATCCATTTTGATTTAAATCCAATAGGCAACACATATCCTTTCTTCTCTGCTTCTATCATAAAATGACCAGCATACGATGTTCCCCAACTATCTGCAGTACTATTTCCTTGCCAATAAGAAAGTCCTCCGTTAGACAACTGGAAATCTGACAATCGTTGAATGGCTGCTTTTATATTTCTTTCTGTTGAAGCTATCTTATCTTTTGATAATTCGAATAGTTCAGGTAAGTATAACTGTGGAAAAACTCCTGAAGTGGTCTGTTCTACACAACCGTGTGGATAACGAATTAAATATCCTAAACGCTTCGTAAAGTTCATTGGAGGTAATGTAGATAACTCTAATGTAGCTCCATTAGTTCCTCTAGTTCCAAAACTAGTGAAGTTTAACTCTCCTTGTTCGTTCGACTTTAACACTAAATCCTTTACCTCGGTCGTAACTGGATTCGGATTTAAGACATCAATCTCTACTTCGTAAGATGCTTTTTCATTTCCAGAACTTGCATCTATTTTCACTTTACCAATCCCTTTAAAATCGTTCACTTTTAAGGTGAAATACGCCATTTTCTCATTTGGTTGATCAAACGAAACTGTTTGTGTTCGGTCTCCAACTATAGTATAAGCCTCGTCTGGTTGCACTGTTACTTTTACATTCTTAATGTTTGGTTTCATTGCAAAAACAGTCACAGGTAGGGTAACAGTTTCTTGAGGCGTAATCTTACGAGGTAATGATGCTAAAATCATAACAGGTTTACGTACAAAAGCTGTTTTTTCATCACTACCATACGCATCTTTTTTAGTATCTGTAGCTACAACCATGGCACGAACAGACCCTACGTATTTAGGAATTTTAATCTTGTGCTCCTTAATATCTCCCATTTCTAAATCAAATGGACCTAAATACGTAACCATTGGTTTGAATCGATTGGCTTTTCTGTTCTTACTTCCTGCTTCCGATTCGTCACCACCAATACTTAATATCTGATTTACTTTTCCGCCATAAGCTCCAATAACATCATCAAAAATATCCCATGTTCTTACTCCTAACGATTGACGTGCGTAGAAAACACCCCAAGGATTTGGAGTTTTAAAACGTGTTAAATCTAACAAGCCTTCATCTACTAGCGCAATGGTATACGTCATTGGTCTACCTTTTTCTTCTTTTACACGAATGATAGCAGTAGACTCAGGCCTTAACTCGTCAGCTAATTGAATTTTAGGTGCTAGTTTAGTATCAGGATTATTTACCAACATCGGGATAGAGCCATACATACGAATTGGCAAATCATTTACCGTTTGGCTGTGCTTTTGTAATAAAGAAATATTCACAAAAACATTAGGTGTATAGCTCGCTTTCACTGGGAAACTAAACGATGTTTGTTGAGCTTGCGTTGGCGCCCAAAAGTGATCTAATACCTCTGTTCCATTCTCAATAGTAATAAATGCTTTTCCTCCTTCAGAAGAAGGGAACTTAACTGTTGCTGTTTCATTTACTTCATACGATTCTTTATCTGTAGTAAACACCAACATGGTAGCATTGCTCTTATCTTGGTTTCCTTTTTTCTTTGCATACCAAGAAGGCCAATCAAAATACACTACATTAGAAGTTACGTGCTTACTTTTTAAATCAGTTACTTTAATTAAATAGCGTCCCCAATCGTTTTCATCAACTTTTAATTTAAAAGTTCCTTTACCTCCTGCATTCGTACCAATTGTTAACTTTTTGTAAGGTTCATGATAACGCGTTCCATCATAACTAGACAAACCATTATCAGAGGTATTCCACCACCAACGCCATGATAACTTATATACATTTACTTCTAAATTATTCGCTACTCCAATTCCATCTTGATTTACAGAAGCAACATTGAACGTATATTCTTCATCAGTAAATAAGTAATTTTTAGATTGAGGTTCTTCTGCATCTTGTAATCCTGCATACGAAGTATAAGGCGATACTTTATTAGAAAACACATCAGTACTAAAATCTCCTCCGTTCTCATAAACCTTAGTTATAAAACTCGCTTTTAGCATTCCTGGAGCTTTACTATCTAGTTTTGGTTTTACAGAGAAATTGGTTGTACCTTCATTATTTAAACTACCTTTTAATACTTTAAACTCCTCAGTTCCAAAACGGCGAGTAACATCATCAAAATTATAGTTTTTGAATTTTGAAAACTCAGTAGTTGTTTGCGAAAATTTTCCGTTAATATCTAATTTTAAACCTCTCGCAATAGCACCATGTAACCACTTAACCTCTACATTTCCTGTAATTTCAGAATTAGCTTTGATAAACTTTTCTGTGGTGTTAAGTTTTATTTTTAATCGGTTAGGTTTAATGGTTTCAATTTTTAAGTCTTTGTTAAAAACCGCTCCACCTACACTTACGCGTAATTTCCAGTTTCCAGTAATTGCTTCAGGATTTGTTGTAGGTGTGTATCCATAAACATTGTTTGATTTCTTCGGAAGAATTGTTCGGTCAATTATTTTTCCCTGCGGATTGATTAACTCAAACTTTATTGGATGATCATCTGGAATTGGATTCGCATTATCGTTTAATACAAAGGTTAAGAATAATTGATCTCCTGGTCTCCAAACACCACGTTCTCCGTAGATATAACCTTTAATTCCTTCTTGTAATTTTACACCTGATACATCAAACTTACTCATAGACAATGCTTCACCATCATTTAACTTAATGTATGTTGTATTTTTATTTTTCGTAACTACCGCAAAAAAGGCGTTAGAAACATTGCTGAAAGTAGCAATTCCTTCTTTATTCGTAGAAGCCGATTCTATTGGTTGCATTTGTAAATTATACAACGTCACATTTGCAGCTTCAATTGCGTTTGTAGTAAGTATATCTGTTACCGCTACTAAAGTCTTGTTATTGTTTCCTTTCTTTACTATTAAACCAATATTTGTTGCCAAAATATTAGTGCTAATTTGCTTGTCGTAATAGTAAGAGTTAGTACATGGATTATCTCTATCTCTCCAACTATAATCGTCGTAATAATCTTCATAATAATGAGGATTATCATAACTTTTTGTGTTTATCTCTTTTTTTCCAAAAACAATTGTTTTGGTTTCTGATCCTTCAGTACATGAATAAGTAGAATAATCTTTATTGAACGAAAATTCTACTCTATACATCGCTCCATCTTCCACAGTTACAATTTCAGCTAAATCAATAGCAAAAGCATTTTCCTTACTTAAATCGAGTCCTTGATTACCAAGATTCATCGTATATTTTGCAATTGGACGACCTACATAACGTAAATTACCTTGATTGCTTAAATTATTGTATTGTAAAAATTGTAATACATTATCCTTATAAATTTTATAGATAGTTGCATCAACTGCCTTTAAATTAACCGCTTTAAAATTGATTTTTAAATTGCTTGAGTTTGGTAATATTGATCCACTTTTAATAAAGCTAACAGCAGGTTTCAACTCTTCAAAATATACCGTTTTAATAATGTTTTCTTTTAAAGTGTATCCATCTGCACTTTTAATCCCCTTAAAAACCTCTATATCTATTTTTTCTGTATAAGATGCTTTTGGGTATAAAATAACTTTGTTGTTATTTATCTTATAAGTAAATTCTCTTTTTTGAGTATTTAAAAACTGAATAAGTCCTTTTAAATTTTGAGATTTTTGTAACGGATCTGAAAAACTTATTTCTATATGTTGTTTATCCGTATCTATAACATCAATATCTAATACTTTAAAGTTATTTTTTCCTATAATAGTCAGTTCTCTTTTACCTTTTGATTCTGATTGAATAGAACTTCCATCCCAAATTACCGATAATGATTTATCGTCATCATAACGTTGAATACTGTCTACTTTAAAATATATTTTTGAGCTAAGTTCACCAACTTCACTAAACTTTATTCTCTTCGACTTACCGTTATAAGTTGCTTTTACTAAATCGGTTAATTTAGCTGTTTCAATAACATCACTCGCTATAATTTCACCTTCTACAGCATATAAATCTTTAGTATAAACACTTGGTGATTGTAGGGATACATTGAAAAGTAATTCTTTTGTTTTTAACTTAACTGTAAAGTCTTTTAACTCTTCATCAATATCTTCATACAAGTTTGATAAATGAAGAGTTACCAAATATTCTTGATTACTTTTTAATTTTTCTGCTGGTATAAAAGCAATTTCATTCTCGTTTACAGCTACTTCACCTTTAATTTCTGGTGAAATTGTTATAATCTCATTCGCATCAAAATTTGTAGTGGCTTTCTTTTTTAATACAAATTTTAAGTTTGGTGTTACCGATATTAACTTATCAGGAAACACACTAATATACTCACTAAACTCGTTAACATTACTTTCTGTAGTAACTGATTTTTTACACGAATTAGCCATAAGCATTAAACAGATTAATGCAAGAGAACCTAAAATTTTTCTCATTTGTTTTAGTAACTGTAATTTCATTTTTTTGGAAGTTTTGACTTTCTCTATTCTTTATAAAACTACTGAAAAATCTTTTTAAAAGATGATCTATTTAGAATTTGTAGCAATTTGTTTAGTATCCGTAATTAGAATCGGTATTTATCAGCAATTTTTTAAGAGATTTTTTTTAATAACAAAGCTAGCTATTTTTAAGCTATTTATTACTCTATTCGTTTTTATATTTTTTACTTTTACAACCTCAATTACACATTATGCTTGGACTACAATTTGACACAGAAACTTCATGGGTTGAAGTTGCTAAAAACGGCTTAGAACAATTATTAACCGATCATGCTTTTGCAGAACAAAAAGCTGCTTCGAATGCTGTGTCAATTATCATCAACTATTCTGAAGAAACCGAACTTGTTAAAGATATGAGTGATATTGCCATTGAAGAAATGGAACATTTTAGAATGGTACATAATTTAATGGTGGAACGAGGAATGGTTTTAGGGCAAGCAAGTAAAAATGATTACGCTCAACGACTGCAAAAATTTTTCCCGCATACTAAAGACAGAACTGAAGCCCTAATACAACGTTTGTTAGTTGCAGCATTGATTGAAGCTCGTAGTTGTGAACGTTTTAAGGTTTTTGCAGATAATATGGAAGATGAAGAGCTTTCTAAGTTTTATTTAGATTTAATGGTTTCAGAAGCAAATCACTACACCTTATTTTTAGGATATGCTCGTCAATATATGGATCGTGATCTTGTTGACGAAAAATGGAACAGTTTGTTAGCTTTTGAAGCTAAAATGATGCGCGAAAGAGGTAAAGAAGCAAGAGTTCACGGATAAAATGGTTTAATGAGTTAGTGCATTAATGAGTTAATGAAAGAATGACTTAATAGAGAGTTTATATTCCACTAACAGCCAAGTACAAGCAACTAAAGACAAAAAAAATGTTTAGTAAAGAAGAATCAGCTCGATTACGTAAAGAATTTTGGACAAGCTTTGGGAAATCTTTTCCAAGAAAATGGTTGTTATATAATACTAAAATAAAAGGATTTGCTTTTAAATTTCAAGCTGATAGAAAAAAAGCCTCTGTGTGTTTAGATTTTGAACACCCTGAAGATGTTGCTAATGAACTACTTTACGACCAATTACTTTCTTTAAAAAAAATACTAGAAACTGAATATTTACCAGAAGTAATTTACGATGATACTTTTGAATTGGATAATCATAAAATTATCCGAAAAATTTATGTTCCTTTTGATAAAAAATTCAGCATACATAATAAAGATACTTGGCGAGATTGCTATGAGTTTTATGTTGAAACTATGACACAGTTTGAGCTGTTTTTTTATGAATATGAAGATTTTATAAAACAGGCTATCTAGTCACAGGAAAAAGCCCCTTTTTACCTCAAAAACATACAATTAACTTGTTTCGCATTAAGTTTTCGTTATATCTTTACAACGTTTTTTGATTAACCCCTTAACCCCCAATCATGAATAACTATCCCCTCAAGTTATTAGTGCTTTGTTGTGCACTAATATTAACGTCTTGTTCGTCTAGTGAAACTGAAATAGTTGACAACAACCCTGAAATGTCAATTACAGTAAGTGAAAAATCAATAGAATCGGACATTTTGACCCTTATTAACAATTATAGAGTTAATAATGGTTTTTCTTCACTAAGTAAATTAGAAGTCATTAAATCGCAAACAAACAATCATACCAACTATATGATTGAAAAGAATGAGGTTTCTCATGACTTTTTTTACCAACGCAAAGAGTACTTAACGCATAATGCTAACGCTGTAAGTGTTGCAGAAAATGTAGCTTATGGTTATTCTACAGCTGAATCTGTTGTTAATGCATGGGTTAAAAGTGATGGTCACAAGAAAAATATTGAAGGTGACTTTACTCATTTTAACATTACCGCTGAAAAAAGTGCTGATGGCAAATGGTATTTTACCAACATCTTTGTAAGACAATAGTGAAGAAAATAAAACCTGCATTCAATGTGCGAGATTGAATCAGGCAAAAGAAAACTACTCTACGGAGACTAATTACTTATTTTCACTTTATAATCATTAAGATAATAGTGAATAAAATAAAGCCCCAATTCAATGTGCGAGATTGAATCAGGGCAAAAGAAAACTACTCTACCGGAGACTAATTACTTATTTTCACCTTTATAATCATTCGTGATTATAAATTTTGATCGTCTGTTTTCTTGATGTTCTTCTTCGGTACATTTAACACCGTTAGAACACTTATTTATCAATTGTTTTTCTCCATAACCAATAGCACTTTGAATTCTGTGTTTGGCTATATCACGTGAATAAATATAATCTCTAGTAGATTTTGCTCTTCTATCAGATAAAATTTCATTGTATCGGTCACTTCCTCTACTATCTGTATGTGCTTCAATTTTTATAATCATTTTCGGATTATTTTTTAACACTCTTACTATATGCTCTAACTCGTAAGCAGCATCAGGACGAATATTCCATTTATTAAAATCAAAGAATATTGGGTCAATTACAATCTCGTTTCCAATAATTAATGGTGTTAAATATAAATCGCGTTCTATTTCAACACCTCTTCTATCAGTGGTTTCAACATTATCAATAAAATCATCTTTATAGTCTAATTTTGTACCTCTTAATCTAAATTTCTTCTCGCATTCTACTTCAAAAATATAAGAAGCGTCTTCTTGAGTAACAAACCTTTGTATTACCTTACCTTCGGCATCTATTAATTCTACTAAAGTATTTGGCAACAATTCTTTTGTTCTTTTATCGAATGTTTTACCTTTTATAAATTGTTTACACTTTAAGGTTTTAAACTTATATAAATCATCCTGTCCTTTTCCTCCTGGTCGGTTAGAAGAAAAGTACCCTGTTTTTGCATCTTCATTATAAAAGAAAGCAAAATCATCATATCCACTATTAAATGGAGCTCCTATATTTATAACTTCTGACGAGTTATTTTTTAGTAAATCAGATTTAAAAATATCTAATAATCCTAAATTTGCATAACCATCCGAAGAAAAATATAGTGTATAATCTTTAGCTACAAAAGGAAACATTTCTCTTCCTTTTGTATTTATTTTATCTCCTAAGTTTATTGGTACTCCATACTCTCCATTAGGTAAAATAGCTACTTTATAAATATCCGTTAACCCATAACTATCTGGTCTATCAGACACAAAATATAATGTTTTATCATCCGGACTCAATGCTGGATGTCCACTAGAATACATTTTATCATTAAACGGTAACTCTTCAATATTATCCCATTGTCCGTTAACCAACGTGGCTTTGAATATTTTTAAATGCGATGTACCTTTTTTACTATACTCTAGTTTTTTCTTTTCGTTTAAATTATTTCTTGTAAAATATAACGTTTGTCCGTCTTTAGTTATTGCTACACTCGATTCATGAAAACCCGTATTAATTTTAGAAGATACAATAGGAATAACACTAGCTATACTATCTTCATCTTTTTCATTTTTAATAATTTTGGCTTGATATAAGTCTAAATACGGTTGGTTATTCCATTCATAAATTTCACCATCTTTTTTTCTTGTCGAAGCAAAATATAGTTTTTGTCCATTTACATACGTTCCAAACTCTGAGTTTTTAGTATTAATTTCTAAGTTTGCTACTACTACAGAGTCTTTATTAAGTGTTTTTAGCTTATCATAATCTACAATTCCTATTTTGGTAACTACATCAGGTATTTTTTGCAGCCACTTATCTGCTTTTTCGTATTCACCAAGACTTCTAAGTGATTGTACATATTTATATATAGCTTCATCACTTAAACCTTCATCTCTATTGGAAGCCACCCCATACCAATAAGCAGCTTGTTTAGAGTTTGAGTTATTATAATAACAATCTGCCAACCTTGTTATCATATCCACCCCATCATCTCCTTCGTTTATGGCTTTTTTATAGAATTCAGCAGCCTTTATATAGGAGTATTCTTTATAGAATTTATCAGCTACTTTTCTTTGTGAAAAAGCAAAACATGATAAAAAAAGTAATATAAATGTAATTTTTGTTTTCATAAGTGTGCTTTTTAAAAGTATCTAGGTGATTTTGTTCTATATGCTTTAGGAAGCAATTCAAACATCAATAATACTTCATGAGTACCATTTGAATATTGATTAATATCAGATAACGGATGTTCGTAAGCATATCCTATTCTAAACTGACGAGAGACTTGAAAATCTACCAAAGCTCCTAATGCTCCTGTATACTCGTTAATTCTATAAGATCCACCTAACCAAAGCTTTTCATTAAACAAAAAGTTTGCTGTAATATCATACGATAAAGGTGCTCCGTTTGTTGCTTTAATTAAAGTTGCTGGTTTAAATTTTACATTATCGCTTAAATCAAATACATAACCTCCTGTTAAGTAATAACTCACCTTATCTACAACTCCATAATTAATTCCATTAACTTGTAAATCATTATGGTCTATATTTAATAGCCTCGGAGCCGACAATCCTACATACCATTTATTAGTATGCATTAATACCCCACTACCTATGTTAGGTTCCCATCTATTTTGAATTCCTGAGATACCAGGATCAGATGGTTCTGCTGCTATTAAAGCATCATCAATATTATATTGAGTAAAACCTGCTTTAAGACCAAAGGCTAATTTTATAGTACTGTTAAGCTTAATCGTGTAAGAAAAATCTCCGTACAAATAGGTAAACTTTTCGTATCCAAGCTTATCGTTAATAAACGATAAGCCTAGACCGATTTTATCATTCCTTAGAGGTGAGTGAACAGATAAAGTTTGCGTTTCAGGCGCTCTATCTAATCCTGCCCACTGACTTCTATGCAACCCAACTATACTCAACACTTCTCTACTACCTGCATAAGCAGGGTTTATGGAAATAGTGTTGTACATGTACTGGGTAAATTGTGGTAACTGTTGCGATTGTACGGTAAAAATACCTGCAAATAGTAACACAACAATTGCTTGTAATATTCTGTAATTATGGTTCATAGCTTATAATATTATTTGGTTCCTAAATAAATTGCTCCTGTAAATGGTTTTAAACCACTATTTTCTAATATTACAATGTAGTAATATGTACCTGCTGGTAATCTTTTAGCTCCTCCAAACGTAGTTCCATCAGATACTCCATTCCAATTATTGGCATAATTGTTAGACTCAAAGACTTGTGCTCCCCAACGGTTAAATATTTTCACATTTACTATAAATCCACAAGATTCTACTCCTGTTACTTCAAAGAATTCATTCCATGAATCTCCATTAGGGGTTACTGCTTTTGATATTACCACATCTTCTTGTCCACATGGTAATACAATACAGTCATCGTTTATATTAATCGTAACTTTTATTGACCTTAAACATCCATTATTTGGTTCAGTATAAGTGAATACATAGTCTCCTAAACTTAAACCTGATGGATCAAAACTTGCATCGTCCGACAATACTACATTTCCTTGTGTAACTTCCCAGCTACCTTCTTCACTTGGGTTAGTTACATAATCATTTAAATTAATTTCTCCATCGTCTATACATTTAGAATCAGCTATTTCTGTTACCGATGTATTGACTGTTACTGTAATGGTTTGTGTAAATTCAGCTACGTTTCCACATTCATCAGAAACTGTCCATGTTCTTGTAATCATATAATTACTATCAGTTCCATCAAACGTACTTGTCTCTTCAAAATTTGTTTGAGTTACGTTTGCTGAACAATTATCAGTAAATTCTAAAGTTGCAACCTCTGGAACATTGTCACATTCAACTGTAATATCTTCTAAAGTAGAAACTAATTCTGGTGCTTCAGTATCTTCAACATTAATTACTTGAGTATGCGAAACTGTATTTCCTGCACAATCTTCTGCTGTCCAAATTCTAGTAATTGTATATGCCGAAGCACATGCTCCTTCTTCTCTTGTAATTTCTTCTGAATAATTTACTGTAACTGATGAACTACAATTATCTGTCGCTGTTAATACCGCTGGTTCAGGAATTGTATCACAACTTACCGTTACATTCGCTGGTAATTCTTCTACAAACTCTGGTGCTACTGTATCTTCTACTGTTACTACTTGAGAGTGTGAAGTTTCATTTCCTGCACAATCTTGAACCATCCATGTTCTGGTAATTGTATATTCTGTTACACAGTCATCATCTTGTCCTGCAAACTCTTCTGAATAATTTACTGTAACTGATGAACTACAATTATCTGTCGCTGTTAATACCGCTGCTTCAGGAATTGTATCACAACTTACTGTTACATCCGCAGGTAATTCTTCGACAAACTCTGGAGCTACCGTATCTTCTACTGTTACTACTTGAGAGTGTGAAGTTTCATTTCCTGCACAATCTTGAACTGTCCATGTTCTGGTAATTGTATATTCTGTTACACAGTCATCATCTTGTCCTGCAAACTCTTCTGAATAATTTACTGTAACTGATGAACTACAATTATCTGTCGCTGTTAATACCATAGCTTCTGGAATGGCATCACAACTTATCGTTACATCCGCAGGTAATTCTTCGACAAACTCTGGAGCTACCGTATCTTCTACTGTTACTACTTGAGAGTGTGAAGTTTCATTTCCTGCACAATCTTGAACCATCCATGTTCTGGTAATTGTATATTCTGTTACACAGTCATCATCTTGTCCTGCAAACTCTTCTGAATAATTTACTGTAACTGATGAACTACAATTATCTGTCGCTGTTAATACCATAGCTTCTGGAATGGCATCACAACTTATCGTTACATCCGCAGGTAATTCTTCGACAAACTCTGGAGCTACCGTATCTTCTACTGTTACTACTTGAGAGTGTGAAGTTTCATTTCCTGCACAATCTTGAACTGTCCATGTTCTGGTAATGGTATATTCTGTTACACAGTCATCATCTTGTCCTGCAAACTCTTCTGAATAATTTACTGTAACTGATGAACTACAATTATCTGTCGCTGTTAATACCATAGCTTCTGGAATGGCATCACAACTTATCGTTACATCCGCAGGTAATTCTTCGACAAACTCTGGAGCTACCGTATCTTCTACTGTTACTACTTGAGAGTGTGAAGTTTCATTTCCTGCACAATCTTGAACTGTCCATGTTCTGGTAATGGTATATTCTGTTACACAGTCATCATCTTGTCCTGCAAACTCTTCTGAATAATTTACTGTAACTGATGAACTACAATTATCTGTCGCAGTTAATACCGCTGCTGCTGGAATGGCATCACAACTTACCGTTACATCCGCAGGTAATTCTTCTACAAACTCTGGAGCTACCGTATCTTCTACTGTTACTACTTGAGAATGTGAAGTTTCATTTCCTGCACAATCTTGAACTGTCCATGTTCTAGTAATTGTATATTCTGTTGCACAATCATCATCTTGTCCAGTAATTACTTCACTTGGAATTACGGTTACTGACGGATCACAATTGTCTGTTGCTGTTAAGGTTTCCATTACTGGAATATTATCACAACTTACTGTAATTTCTGCTGCTGGCAACTCTTCTACAAACTCTGGTGCTACTGTGTCTTCTACTGTGATTACTTGAATATGAGTCGTTGTGTTTCCTGAACAATCTGATACCGTCCATTTTCTTGTAATTAAGTATTCAGATCCACAAGCATCATCATCTCCACTTGTTACTTCACTTGGAATTACGGTTACTGATGCATCACAATTATCGGTTGCTGTTAAAGTCTCCATCACTGGGATATTGTCACAACTTACTGTAATTTCTGCTACTGGCAACTCTTCTACAAACTCTGGTGCTACTGTGTCTTCTACTGTGATTACTTGAATATGAGTAGTCGTGTTTCCTGAACAATCTGATACCGTCCATTTTCTTGTAATTAAGTATTCAGATCCACAAGCATCATCATCTCCACTTGTTACTTCACTTGGAATTACGGTTACTGACGGATCACAATTGTCTGTTGCTGTTAAGGTTTCCATTACTGGAATATTATCACAACTTACTGTGATTTCTGCTGCTGGTAACTCCTCTACAAACTCTGGTGCTACTGTATCTTCTACTGTGATTACTTGAATATGAGTAGTTGTGTTTCCTGAACAATCTGATACAGTCCATTTTCTTGTAATTAAGTATTCAGATCCACAAGCATCGTCGTCTCCACTTGTTACTTCACTTGGAATTACGGTTACTGAAGCATCACAGTTATCTGTTGCTGTTAAAGTCTCCATCACTGGAATATTATCACAACTTACTGTAATTTCTGCTGCTGGTAACTCTTCTACAAACTCTGGTGCTACTGTATCATTTATAATAAATTTAGCGCTATTTGTGTCTACAGTGTTTCCACAAGCATCTTTTGCTGTAAAGATTACTTCCACTTCTCCTGTAAAACTACATGTATACGTTAAATCAGTATAATTATTACTCCAAGATACTACGCTACAATCATCATCTGCTGCAGCTCCACCATTACTAGCTAACCAATCATTTAATTCTGTTGTATTACCTGAGCCATCACATTCAACAACTTTGTCTGATGGTTGCTGAGTTATTGCTGGTGGTGTTTCATCTTTAATTAAGTATCCTGCCGTAGTAGTGCTTGAATTTCCACAATCATCAGTAGCTGTAAATGTTACCATGATATAACTTCCATCACATTTTACTGAAGTATCATCTCCATAATTGTTTGTCCATGTTACATTACTACAATTATCAGTTGCAGTTGCTCCTGCATTATTATCTAACCAATCTTGTAAAGTAACTCCTGTATCTCCTACTCCACATTCTATATCAATATTATTTTTGCTTGTTTCATCAATAATTGGTGCCGTATTATCCTTAACTATTATTGTCTGAACCTCTTCAGTAGTGTTTCCACAGTTATCAATAAGACTCCATGTACGAGTAACTATTACTTCTCCTTCACAGCTTCCCGCTGATTCTACATCATTATAACTGGCTTCTAAAGTTGTATCACAGTTATCTGATTCATCTATAACATCTCCAGTAATTCCTACACTAGCATCATAAGCACAGTTGTCATCTTTATAAATTGTAATATCTATTGGTACTGTAAAATCTGGTGCAGTAGTATCTGTTACTGTGATTGTTTGAGTATGACTTACTGGGTTACCACAATTATCCGTTGCTTCCCACTTACGTACAATCTCTCCACAGCCATCTACTACTGTATTGCTTACTTCAGTAAAGGCTACGTCTACTACTGTATCACAGTTATCGCTTGCCATAATCGTTGGTACTGATGGTATTGATTCACAGTCTACACTGATATTAGCTGGCTCTGATGACAGTACTGGTGCAGTAGTATCTGTTACTGTGATTGTTTGAGTATGACTTACTGGGTTACCACAATTATCCGTTGCTTCCCACTTACGTACAATCTCTCCACAGCCATCTACTACTGTATTGCTTACTTCCGTAAAGACTACGTCTACTACTGTATCACAGTTATCGCTTGCCGTAATCGTTGGTACTGATGGTATTGATTCACAATCTACACTGATATTAGTTGGCTCTGCTGACAGTACTGGTGCAGTAGTATCTGTTACTGTAATTGTTTGAGTATGAATTACTGGGTTACCACAATTATCCGTTGCTTCCCACTTACGTACAATCTCTCCACATCCGTCTACTACCGTATTGCTTACTTCTGTAAAGACTACGTCTACTACTGTATCACAGTTATCGCTTGCCGTAATCGTTGGTACTACTGGTATTGATTCACAGTCTACACTGATATTAGCTGGCTCTGATGATAATACTGGCGCAGTAGTATCTGTTACTGTGATTGTTTGAGTATGACTTACTGGGTTACCACAATTATCCGTTGCTTCCCACTTACGTACGATTTCTCCACATCCGTCTACTACCGTATTGCTTACTTCTGTAAAGACTACGTCTACTACTGTATCACAGTTATCGCTTGCCGTAATCGTTGGTACTACTGGTATTGATTCACAGTCTACACTGATATTAGCTGGCTCTGATGATAATACTGGCGCAGTAGTATCTGTTACTGTGATTGTTTGAGTATGACTTACTGGGTTACCACAATTATCCGTTGCTTCCCACTTACGTACAATCTCTCCACAGCCATCTACTACTGTATTGCTTACTTCCGTAAAGACTACGTCTACTACTGTATCACAGTTATCGCTTGCCATAATCGTTGGTACTGATGGTATTGATTCACAGTCTACACTGATATTAGCTGGCTCTGATGACAGTACTGGTGCAGTAGTATCTGTTACTGTGATTGTTTGAGTATGACTTACTGGGTTACCACAATTATCCGTTGCTTCCCACTTACGTACAATCTCTCCACAGCCATCTACTACTGTATTGCTTACTTCCGTAAAGAGTACATCTACTACTGTATCACAGTTATCGCTTGCCGTAATCGTTGGTACTGATGGTATTGATTCACAGTCTACACTGATATTAGCTGGCTCTGATGATAATACTGGCGCAGTAGTATCTGTTACTGTGATTGTTTGAGTATGACTTACTGGGTTACCACAATTATCCGTTGCTTCCCACTTACGTACAATCTCTCCACAGCCATCTACTACTGTATTACTTACTTCCGTAAAGAGTACATCTACTACTGTATCACAGTTATCGCTTGCCGTAATCGTTGGTACTGATGGTATTGATTCACAGTCTACACTGATATTAGCTGGCTCTGATGATAATACTGGCGCAGTAGTATCTGTTACTGTGATTGTTTGAGTATGACTTACTGGGTTACCACAATTATCCGTTGCTTCCCACTTACGTACAATCTCTCCACAGCCATCTACTACTGTATTACTTACTTCCGTAAAGAGTACATCTACTACTGTATCACAGTTATCGCTTGCCGTAATCGTTGGTACTGATGGTATTGATTCACAGTCTACACTGATATTAGCTGGCTCTGATGATAAT
Organism: Tenacibaculum sp. A30; assembly: GCF_051200845.1. Taxonomy (NCBI): domain Bacteria; kingdom Pseudomonadati; phylum Bacteroidota; class Flavobacteriia; order Flavobacteriales; family Flavobacteriaceae; genus Tenacibaculum; species Tenacibaculum sp. A30. The sequence goes on along the minus strand of NZ_CP195160.1, from coordinate 168,779 downwards.
ACTGGCGCAGTAGCATCTGTTACTGTGATTGTTTGAGTATGACTTACTGGGTTACCACAATTATCCGTTGCTTCCCACTTACGTACAATCTCTCCACAGCCATCTACTACTGTATTGCTTACTTCAGTAAAGGCTACGTCTACTACTGTATCACAGTTATCGCTTGCCGTAATCGTTGGTACTGATGGTATTGATTCACAGTCTACACTGATATTAACTGGCTCTGATGATAATACTGGCGCAGTAGTATCTGTTACTGTGATTGTTTGAGTATGACTTACTGGGTTACCACAATTATCCGTTGCTTCCCACTTACGTACAATCTCTCCACAGCCATCTACTACTGTATTGCTTACTTCAGTAAAGGCTACGTCTACTACTGTATCACAGTTATCGCTTGCCGTAATCGTTGGTACTGATGGTATTGATTCACAGTCTACACTGATATTAACTGGCTCTGATGATAATACTGGCGCAGTAGTATCTGTTACTGTGATTGTTTGAATATGACTTACTGGGTTACCACAATTATCCGTTGCTTCCCACTTACGTACAATCTCTCCACAGCCATCTACTACCGTATTGCTTACTTCCGTAAAGACTACATCTACTACTGTATCACAGTTATCGCTTGCCGTAATCGTTGGTACTGATGGTATTGATTCACAGTCTACACTGATATTAGCTGGCTCTGATGATAATACTGGTGCAGTAGTATCTGTTACTGTGATTGTTTGGGTAAATTGTCCACTTGTTCTTCCACAACTATCTGTAAATGTCCAAGTATTAGTATATGTTCCTATAACAGGACAATTAGTTGTTGAAGCCTCAAAACTTCCAGGTATTTTGGTTATTGTTAAATCACAACTAGCCTCTGGCTTAAGTAATTGTGCTGCAGCTAGGGCAGCACCGTCGTCACAAGACACTGTTCTATCTAATGAACCGACTGTAGTTGTCCAATTAGCCTCGTCAGGTTGGTTAATACTTATCTCATTAGGTAAATTATCTCCTATACCACAAGAATCAACTGATTTAGAACTTAAAGTAGTTTGTGTACTATTATTTTCTTCTCCTGCATAAGTTGCTACTAATTGCATTTGAAATTTATCGGAACACATTTCTTCTAGAAAATAACATTGTTCTTTTACTTTCACCTGAAAACTTAAACTATATGGTGTATCTCCAACATCTGTAATTCCATCAATAGCATTAAAGGTTAATAATCTAGTTGTCGTATTATAGCTATAAGTAACTCCAAAAGGTAACCCTGTTATTGGTTCTATTAAATCTACTTCTTGAGGTATTGTTGTTTCTATTTTTAAGTCTTTTACATTGTCATTACCATTGTTTTCTATATTGACTGAAAAACTAACAGTGTCTTCTACACTACTAGTATTTGTTGAGCTTGATAATATTAATGGTGCTAAATCTGGTTTCCAAACATCAACAGATAAACCTATTAAAAAGAGTCCGTATGTTTCTTGGTTTGATGTTAATCTTATTGTCGCAGAAGTTTGATTGTTAGCTATTATACTGTTTCCTGGATTATTAAGAGCAAATACATCTGCATCAAATCCTAAAGTATTAGTACTAGCTGGATTTCTATCTATAAAGTTACTTCCATTTTTAGCTATTCTACTATTAAAAAAATTACTTGAACTCCTTAAACCATATGATAAATCTACCCAATTGTTACTAGTATTTTTTATTTGTAACCTGTCTCCTGATAAATCTCTATCTCCTTCTAAGGCACCTATTACTACATCTACATCTACATCTCCTGTTGGTACTGTTTGAAAACCACTAAATCCAATTTCAAAATTATTAACACTACTTGTAACATGGGCGTAACCATCAAAAAGCGATATATTTTTTGCTGGTAAAGTGGGGCTTTCATATACAAATACTATTTGCCAACCTCCAGAAGTTCCTGTATTTCCTCCACCATGTGAGGTCAAACTTCCTTCCTTTGCCTTAACATTAGCTACTTGATAAGTCCCATAGGGTGTTGCCAAAGCTTTTACTTCATTTGTGATGTCTTTAAAACAAATATATGGGTCATTAACAAAGTGACCTACATCGTCTCTTCCTCTATAAATAACATCATCAGCTGTTATAGTTGTATAACCTAAACTTCCTGGTAATTGCAATTTTATTTTATTGTAATCCCAGTTTGGTTCATCAGAAGGATCGTTCTCTTCTTTATCAGCTGCTGCCCAGTATAAATATGCTTTTTTTATACTTAAACAACTAACTGTTGGCTCTGGATTAGATAAATTTGCACTACTTGAATTGAATGTACTTGCATCGTTATCTATATCAACAAAAACGTTATTACTAAAGTCATGGTTTCCATCATTTCCTGTATAGCTTGTTGTTTTATTTCTTGATAAAACGTTATTCGCTATTAATGTTACATTTCCTTTAACTGCTTCTGAAAATCTTGGTTGAAACCCTTTTTTTATTTGAGCTTCTAATCTTCCTTGAGCAACTAGAAAAACCATTATAAAAAGTAGAATAAAACTAGTAATTTTTTTCATGTTCTCTAAGTTTTTAATTATAACAATCTTATCTAAATAGTCTAATTGTCATTACTTTGATTGGGTATGTATGTTTTTATAATAATTTTACTAGAGACTGCTGCTTTTTGCATTGACATTTGCTCTTGAAGGTCATTTACTAGAAACTCTACACAATTCCAACTTCCTAAGTTGATATTGTAAGGTTTAGTAATTTTTAAATAAAGTGCTTTACTTCTTTTAGGTAGTACTTTAAATGCTCCTGTAATAGGTTTCTTTTTTTCATCCAGTAATGAATACTCTAATACAGTTTCTATATTCTTTTGATTTTTACAAGGTATGTTATTTATAGAAAAACGATACCTTTTTTCTACTGAGCTATTATTCTTAATTTTTAATTTATGTATGTGTACTCTTTCATAGTCTGGTTTTTCACTATGAGAAATTACTGAAAGTTCAGTTAAACCTTGTGACCATAGGGTTAAACCACTGAATAAAAAGAATAAATACAATAATTTTTGAATAGTATTTTTTTTCATATCACTTGTTTTTAATTATTACTAATACAAACAATCAAAGATTGTATATCTAATCTAAAGTGGGGGGGGGGGTAATTAAGAGGTACGCATTTCTGAGTATTACAAGAATGTAATACATCAATAATACACAATGGGTATACAATAAAAATTTTGGGGAAAATAAAATAATACTGTTGGGAATTGTATTATTTTGAGGGATTAACGTTTTTAAAGTTCTAAAAACTTTAGGATAAAAGTAGTGTTAATTTTTAGATTCAAAAAACCCAAATTAAAAAAAGGGGGTTTTACCTTAAGCAATAAAGGAAAAAAACAGAACTAAAATATTTCAATGAACTTCTTTTATAATTAGGTAATTTTGTAACATGATACAAAACGATACAATTATTGCTTTAGCTACACCTGCAGGTGTTGGTGCCATTGCTGTTATTAGACTTTCTGGAGAAAATTCAATAAAAATAGTTGACGCATATTTTAAATCTATTAAACACAAAAAGTCGCTAAGCGACCAAAAATCGCATACATTACATTTAGGTCATATTGTAGAAAATGATACGGTTTTAGATCAAGTTTTAGTATCTATTTTTAAGAACCCACATTCGTATACAGGTGAAAACGTTGTAGAAATTTCTTGTCACGGTTCAAGCTTTATTCAGCAAGAAATTATTCAACTTTTTTTACGAAATGGTTGTCGAATGGCCGATAACGGTGAATTTACCATGCGTGCTTTTTTAAACGGTAAAATGGATTTATCGCAAGCGGAAGCTGTAGCTGACGTGATTGCTTCAAACTCCGCTGCTTCGCATCAAATGGCAATTCAGCAAATGCGAGGTGGAATTACTAATGAATTAAAAGAGTTACGTGCTCAATTATTAGATTTTGCCGCTTTAATTGAATTAGAACTTGATTTTTCTGGGGAAGATGTAGAGTTTGCTGATAGAACTAAATTCAAAGAATTAGTCGCTAAAATTTCATCAGTTTTAAAACGCTTAATCGATTCTTTTGCTTTTGGAAACGCCATGAAAAATGGAATTCCTGTGGCTATTATTGGAGAGCCAAACGTTGGAAAATCAACTTTATTAAATGCACTTTTAAATGAGGAAAGAGCAATTGTTTCTGATATTGCAGGTACTACTCGTGATGCGATTGAAGATGAACTAATTATTGATGGTGTTGTTTTCCGTTTTATTGACACTGCGGGTATTAGAGAAACTGAAGATATAGTTGAAAACATAGGGATAAAAAAAGCCTACGAAAAAGCTGAAAATGCTCAATTAATAATTTTCTTAATAGATTCAAACAAGTATATCTACTCTAAAGATTTATTTTTAGAAGAAATTGAAACGATTCAACAACGTTTTCCAAACAAACGTTTGCTAGTTATCGCTAATAAAATTGATACGCTATCTTGTCATGATTCATCTATTTTACAATCAGAAATAGACAATTTAATTCTACTTTCTGCTAAACAAAATATCGGAGTTGACGAATTAAAACAAGAGCTCATTTCATTAGTAAATACTGGTGCTTTGAGTAATAATGAAACGATTGTTACCAATTCTCGCCACTTTGAAGCACTTACTTTAGCTTTAGAAAGTATCAACTCTGTTAAAAATGGAATCGATTTAGATATTTCTTCTGATTTATTTGCTATTGACATTCGTGAATGCCTTCGTCATTTAGGAAATATTACTGGTGAATACGATGTTGATAAAGATATTTTAGGTCATATTTTTGGTAATTTCTGTATCGGGAAGTAACAAAGGAAAATAAAGGAAACCAAAAGAAACAAAACCCTGAAAAACAAATAAGTCACAGTAATTTCTGTTTAATTTTATTTTCTCCTGTTTTACTTTTTCAATATATTTATGGAGTCTAAATTCCACCTCATAACTTAAAAATAAAATTGAGGTGTAGTTAATTCCACCTCTTATGAAAATATCATTAAAAAAGAAAAAGTTAAAAACAGGAAAATATAGTCTATTTATAGAATATTACAAAGGCACTATCATAGACAAAAACGGAAAGACGAAACATGATAGAGAATTTGAATATTTAAAAGAGTATTTAATTATTTCTCCAAAAACAAAATCAGAGAAAAAAAAGAATAAGGAAACTCTTGAATTAGCTGAAAAGATTTTATCTATTCGACAAGCTGAATACTACCAGGGTAAATACAAAATTCAACATGGTTCTAAAGAAAAAACTAATTTTCTTGAGTACTACAACCAAAAAAAGGAAGAGCGTTACCAATCTGAAACAAATTATGATAATTGGGAAGCTGCTCAGAAGCATATAGAAGCCTTTTGCTCCTCCTCTACTACTTTTAATGATATTGATATAGATTTCATTAAAAACTTTCAAAAGTATTTACATACTGAAGCAAAAACAAAAGCCGGTCAACCATTAGCTCAAAACACAAAACACACTTACTACAATAAATTTAAAGCTTGTTTACGAAGTGCATTTGATGAAGGCTTTTTAAAAGAAAATTATGTTGAAAAAGTTCGTGCTATCCCTATGGGCGAAACACATAGAGAATATTTAACTATAGATGAAGTCCAAGCACTTTCAAAGACCCCCATTAAACAAACCATTTTAAAAAAAGCTTTTTTATTCTCATGTCTTACAGGTATTCGATGGTCCGATATTAATAAAATGAAATGGAGTGAAGTAAGAGATGAAGGTACTGATTATGATGATAAACCTATTCACCGAATTGTTTTTTCTCAAAAGAAAACTAAAGGAGCTGAATATTTGTATATATCGCCTCAAGCTAGAGACTTTTTAGGAGAAAGAAGAAGACCTGACGACAGAGTTTTTGTTAATCTTCATTATAGTGCTCAAATGAATATAAACTTAATTAAATGGTGCATGAGTGCAGGTATCACAAAACATATTACATTTCATTCTGCACGACACTCTAATGCTGTGTTATTATTGGAAAATGGAGCTGATATTTATACTGTTTCTAAACGTTTAGGGCATAAAGAAATTAGAACTACTGAAATCTATGCTAAAATCATTGATAAAAAAATGAAAGAGGCTGCTCTTTTAATTCCTAAATTAAATATTGAACTATAAAACAGCATGGAAAAATATACGTCATCAGATTTTAACACTAGATATATTATAAATCTGTTAGAAAGAGATAACAAATGGGATTATATTGAAGATATTAAATTTAGAATTTCAGAAACTTCGGAAGTACAGTTTTTACATATTTTAAACAATATAATTTATCCTATCTTTTCTAAAAAAACCACATTAGATAAGATTAGTTTAACTATCAAACATCTGGATGTTTTTTTTTATTTTGGACACGATAGTGCCTTACCATACCCTAGTGTAAGTAAATTAGAGTTTAGATGTATGCAAACTTTCTGTTTTGAAGATCAATACAATGCTAAATATCAATTAGAGTTAGATCAGTTAATAAAAACATTAAGATTTAAGTTAAAAACTGAAACTAAATTAGAATACTTCAATGATGCTATATATGGGACTAATGAAAATCCTATTGCTGAATTTAACAGGATTTCTGTTATAGAATTTTTAATAAAAGCTCTTGAATACAATTTATTCAAAAGAAAAAAATTAGAGGCTACTTTTGGTGGTAAAACTGAAAACATCAACAACTATAATATTAAGGTTTCAAATTCCATTTTGGAAAAGTTATACTCACAACTTGAAAAACACGAATTCATCGACATCGAAAAAACTTCTAACAAAGATTTTTGTAAAGTATTAAAAGGCGACTGGCACACTCATTATTCATTAATCCATTTGAATATGGATAATATTCAAACAAATCTTTTATTCAAAACTATAAATGAGTTTTTATCCATAGATATTAAAATTACTTCACTAGAAAAAGCCAGAAATATAAGAAACAAGAATGGTTTTATTAAGTCAAAATCAATATATACTTCTGTTTCTAAATCTCATTCTTTACCTAAGAGTTCAGATGTAATAACAGACTTAATAAAAAAGGTTAAGATGTAAACAATCTTAACCTTTACCTTTTTCCTTCTTTATACTTTTACTTCAGAATTCTAAATCAACGGAAACAAAAGCAGCTTTTGTTCATTATAAATTTTAAAAACAAAAATAATGGACATCTTAAAAATCAGTCAAAAACTAGACAAAATAGAAAGACTATTACTAGTAAATAAAAAAGTATTAACATTTGAAGAAGCTTGTGAATATACAGGGTTAAAACCTAGCTATTTATACAAAAAAACTTCAACTAAGCAAATTCCTTTTAGTAAACCAAATGGTGGTAAAATTTTCTTTAACAAGGAAAAATTAGATAATTGGTTGCTACAGAATGAAAGTAAGTCTAAAAATGATATTGAAAAGCAAGCTCTTTCATACGTCTTAAAAAACAAAAAAAGGCAATAATATGCACACTAAAGAGCCTGCATATTATTCAATTATTCCTGCACCTGTTAGGTATGACAAAAGACTAACCCCTAACGCTAAAATTCTATATGCCGAAATAACCTCATTAACCAACAAACTTGGTTTTTGCTATGCTAACAATAGATATTTTGAAAATTTATATCAAGTATCTAAACAGTCCATAAACTTTTGGTTAAAACAGCTTGAAGAATATGGATATATAGAAAGACATGTGTATAGAAATAAGGGTAGTAAAGAAATTTTGAATAGGTATATCACAATTTTTGAAAAGCCCATACAAGTAAACTTTAATAGACCTATACAAGAAATCCTTAAAGAAAATAATAAAATTTTAAATATTAAATCTAATAATTTAAAGAAAGTTAAGAAATTAAATCCTCGAAAAAGATAAGATTATGAGAATAGGTCAAAGATTAAAACAGCAGTTTAGAATGGAATCTGAAAATGAAAGAAAAAAAAGAGTTGCGCGAGAAAAAAAAGAAATAGAGGTGAATAATTCTTATTTCAAAAATATCTCTCAGGTAAAAGAACAACTCCCTACTTCTAGTATACCAACCGAAGCTCTAAAAACTTTGATTTGGCGAGAAAGTAAAAATTATTTTAAAAAACAAGGAAGAGAGTTTCAAGTAGATGGTTTTAACAAAGATTTTCTTCACTTAATATCTCTTTATTTTTCAAATAATCCAAGGTTTGAAAATGAATATGGTGGAGAACTTAGAAAAGGGTTGTTTGTTTATGGAACCTGTGGGACAGGAAAATCATCAATTTTTGATATTATTCAGATTATCAGTAAGAAATATAAGCTCCCGTTTTTATGGTTCAAGAACATATCTGTTCATAATGTTATTACTAATTACAATACAGAAGGTGAATATGTGGTAGAAAAATACACAAAAGGAAGAGTTCATTTTGATGATTTAGGAGCAGAAAAATTAGCAAACAGTTGGGGGATAAAAGAACAATTAATGATAAGAATTTTTGAAATGCGCTATAATGATTTTAAAACTAACGGGATAAAAACATTTATCACATCAAATCTTACAGTTGAAGATATTGAAATTAAATATGGAGATAGAATTTATAGCCGTTTTTTTGAAATGTTCAATTTCATAGAACTAAATGGAGGAGATAGAAGGTTTTAAGTGTTACGAAGTTAGCGAAGTTAGCAAGTTGAACAGGGGCAGAACCCCTATTATTCAACTTGCTCTGCGAGGCTTAACTTCTGTAAATGTGAACATTACAACTACAAACCATTTATAAAATTTTATAACCCAATCATAAACAAACTCTTAACCTACTGAAAACCAACTCTAAAAATTATAAAATGAAGAAAAAAAGTATCATTATTGATGAATTCCACCACAAAGAATTAGTAAAGATTTCTAATGTATTTGGTGCTAAATATGGAGATTTTACCGAATCTATGATTCTATATTTTAAAAAGACAGGTATTAACCCATTAGAAACTACAAATGATAATCCTGCTACAATGATTAAGGTCTTAGACAAACGAATTATTTCCTTCTTAAAAGTTCAAGAAAGAGATATTCTAAAACCTCTAAGAAATGAAATTTTTGAATATTCTGCTGAGCAAAAAAAACAATATGAAAACTTATCAAAATGGATTCAAGAAAGTATTATAAAAGTGAATCATTTTGACAAAGAAAGAACACAAAAAATCAATCAAGAGCTTAAAAGTGTATTCCAAAAAATAGAAGACATTGAGAATAAAATAGAAAAACAGCAAGAAGCTTTTTATACTATATGTGAATTGATAGATCAAAAAAACAAATCTGGTCTTAAAGGCAAATTAAACTCAATTTTTAACAATGCCAATTAGTAAACCTCATAGCACATTAGGAGCTACTAATACAGGGAGCTGTTCAGACCTTGCTTTGTATTTAGAAAAAGAAAATCATGATTTAGATAAATTGTTACTAGCTCAAAACTCTTCTGAAGCTAAAAGGAATATTGAAGCTAGAAAACAATTCTTTTTTTCTCACAATGAACAAAATATTAGCACCAATGAAGCTATTAACTCCATAGACACTAACATAAAAAAGTTAGGCAAAAATGATGCTAAATATTTTGCTCCAACTATTAGCTTTAGTCAAGAAGAACTAAAACATATTCTTAGTATAATTTCTAAAAGTGAAGAAATAAAAGATATATGGCAATTAAATACAACTCAATACAAAGAGTATAACCGTATCATCATAGAATATGCTCGAAAAGTAATGACCAACTATGCTGTAAATTTTAACAGACAGGAAAAAGGACTAATTTCTGGTGATGACTTGGTTTATTTTGGAAAAATTGAACATTTCCGACGATTTAAAGGAACTGACGAAGAAGTTATAAAAGGAGACTACAAAGCAGGCGACCTTAAACCTGATATTAACACTCATGTACACATTATTGTCAGTAGAAAATGTAAAAATCAACGGTTAAAACTTACTCCTACTACAAAAGAAAGAAAAACAGATAGATCTATTGGAGGAAACAAATATCGTGTTGGCTTTGATAGAATGCAATGGATTAACACAAACGAAGCAACTTTCGACGCATTCTTTAATTATAAAAGAAAAGAACTCGAAAAATTTCAAAACCAATACATACTTAAAAATGGCTCTCCTAAAGAAATTAAAAAGCTAAAAGAGCATATCAAATTAAAAGAAACTTTAAACACAAAAGAAAACATCCATGAGCAAAAAAATACTCATCACACATCAAAAGGGTGGCGTAGGTAAATCAACACTTACTTTTAACCTAGCTCAAAACATATCTGAAAACGCCTCACTAGCTATTCTTGATTTAGATTTACAAGGTAGTTTATCTCAAGTTAAAGAATTAGCTTCTGGTTTTGATATTATTCCCTACAAAGGAAAGATTAATGAAATTCAAAATCTGGAGTATGATTTCGTTTTTATCGACACTCCTCCTTACCTATCCAATCAATTACCTGAGCTTATTCAATTAGCTGATTTAATCATCATCCCTACAAAAGCTGGTGTATTAGATCTATTAGCTATTAAAAGTACTATAGAGCTTATTGAAAACGAGAATAAAACTGATAATGCCTTGGTTGTTTTCAATATGATAAAAGCTAACACCACTTTAACCTTAGATATTTTGATTGGATTAGAAGAATACAATATTCCTATTGCCAAAACTCACATATCTGACTTAGTTGCTTTTACTCGTTCAGTTTTGGTTGGTGGTGTTCAGGATGATAAAAATGCTCAAAAGCAATTAGACAATCTAACAAAAGAAATACTAACAAAACTCATATAATTCTATACATCCACATTTATATAAAACTACAATTCTAGCATTATGGAAAAACAAAATTTTAACGATCTAATCAATAAAGCTAAGGCTAATAATCAAGCGAAAACAATTCAAAAGGTAGTTCCTATTCCTACTAAAGAAAATGAAGAAGTTCAGTTTTCTTTTTACCTAGATAAAAACCTGCTTAAAAAGATTAAACAACACGCTTTAAACAAAGATAAGAGCATTAAAAACATCATCAACAAAGCCTTAGAGAACTATATAAAAAGTAAGTATTGATACTTTATTCACTACCTTTATAAAAGAAAAACTAAAATGAAAATTCTATTTGTATGTTCGGCTAACAAAGAGCGTTCTAAAACTGCTGATGATTATTTTTCTGAAAAGTACCCAAACATTGAGTTTCAATCTGCTGGAACAAATATTAATCTTTGTAGAAAAGAAGGTACTAATGAGCTAACTGAAGATTTATTGATTTGGTCTGACAAAGTTTTTGTTATGGAAACAAAACATTTTAACCTTATAAAAAAGTATACAAATGGAAAGTATGGAAATAAAATCACTGTGTTAAATATACCTGATAATTACAAGTATTATTCTCAAGACCTTATTGATATTCTGAAACAGAAAGTAATACTTTGAAAACTAAAAATCACCAATAAAGCTATGGAAAACTATAACAAAACAATCTAACATTTAAAATATCTGTAGTATCTTGCATAAGATTTACGGATGTAAAAAGACATATTAATTTATAAAGCGTTTAGCTTTTGATTTAGTAACTGAAATCGCCAAAATTTTAAGCACACTAAATTCAAAACTAAGACGCCCACGTTCTGCGTGGGCTGTTCTTATTTGGTGTGCGGGTGTTTGGCGATACCTAGTTACTAGTAAGATTCAGTTCCACGCTTTTTTTATTCATTTTATATCATGGAAAATCAAAACAAACAAATCGCCAACATTCAATTACACTTATCAGAAAACTGTACTGACTTAGAAAAAGAAATTCTTCAAACTTATTGGGAGTTTAACGAATCAGGACTCGTGAATAATCCTAAATTCATTAGATATAAATATAATTTAAGACAATCGGAATTAACTAAACTATATACACTTGCAAAACTCTCATTTTATGCATATTGCAAAAACTGTAGCTCATACGCTCATTATGAAGTTAATAATCATTCTGTTTTCCTGCAACTTCTTCAAAAACTAAAAAACAGTAAAAGAAATCAATATAAATGTAGAGAATGTGAAAACATATCAGAGATAAAAACTAAGAAAAAAACAATCAAGAATCATGAAGAATTACTTAATAAATTAGAACAAGCTATTGAAAATAAAAACTGGAAAAACCTATCTAATTTTGAGAAAGCATTATTAAAAAAAAGTTTAACAATGCCTTTTCCCAATTTAAAAAAACACTATGAAAATATTCTCGGACAAAGCCATTACTTAAAATTCATTAGAGCTCTAGAAACTTTAGAAAATCATAATCTACTAATTCTAAAAAAAGATCCAAAAGGTCAGATAGAGAATCATTACTACATTCCAAAACTATTAAAAATAAAAGATCAAATTATTACTGATAAAGTTTATTCTAAATCTAAAGCTTATTTTAATTCTGAAACCAACGAATTAAAGCTTAAACTTACTATTAATAAAGAAAAGTTCCACCCTGACAGTCCGTTATATGCAGGAACAATAACCTTTAAAAAACAAATTGTTATCAATCCTGATATTGAATATGTTTTCGCGCAATGGGAAAGAGCAAATAACAATTTATATTTCACGTTGATTCCAATCTCTGAATTTGAAAAATTCCCCAAACAAAAACCTATTTCAAAAGTTCCTAAAATTTTAAGACAAGGGATTCCTGAATTTTTAAAAAATTCAGGAAGCAATTTAGACTTCTAAAAACATCAAGCTCTTCTTACTTTCAAAAGAAGAGTTTTTTATTTCTTATTTATATAAAAATAGAATTATATTTTTATATTTATGCCAGTTAACTTGCTATGTTTAACTTGTTTTATTGATGAAAAAAATTGCTAGACTCTAAAAATGCATATTAAATCAGGTATTGATGGAACGTACTAATAACTCGTTTGCATTTTATTTACATAAAAGCTAAACCTAAAAAACAAAAGAACTGTCCCTCCTAGATCTGAAGAAAAAGAGGAAAACCGTAAAATAGTTAAGTAAACTAACTTTATTTTTAGAATCCGCCAAAAAACTGATTTAAAAGAAGAATGACAATAGATGAAATTTATAAAAAAAATGAAATAAGTATTAGGACATATCACGTTTGTAAATACAATAAATTTAATTCAATTAAAGATTTAAAAGAATATTACTTCGAACATAAATCTTTCGATAAACTTCAAAATTGCGGTAGGAAATCTAATGAAGAATTAATCGAAATCTGTAACAAATATCAAGTAGAAAACTTCTTAAATCCCGAAGTTGAAATCAAAGAAGGTTTTCAGTTTAAAACAATAATATCAAATCTAACAAGAGTTCAAAGAGATGTTATAAATAGCTTCATTCTTGTGAACACTAATAGTCTATCTGTAAGAAGCAAAAACGCAGTATCACTTCGTTTAAAAAATAATTTTACAATTAAAAACTTTGCTGAAAAAGTATTTTTTAATTCTGTAGATATTAAACATTGGAAAAACGTTGGTGCTAAATCAATTCCTGAAATTGAACTTTATTTAAGTATTATAAAAGATTTTGTAAAGGACGTAAGTAAATCCAAAGAAGAAAAATATTTAATTTCATTAAAGAATAATTTTTTAATTCAACGTACTTTTTCTATCTCAAAAATTCCAAAAGAAATACTTGAGACAGAATCAATTTTCTTACTAACTGATTTTTTATTAAATCAGAATGTTCTATTTGATGAAACTCAAACAGATATAATAAAAAAAGCTTTAAAAATATATCAAAATCAGAAAGAACTAACCCTTGATGATATTGCGGAAAAAGTAAACTTAACAAGAGAAAGAGTGAGACAAATACGAAAATTATGCATTGACAATCTTTTTAATAAACTTTTATTCATACAAAATTTCAATGATGATTTACATCAAAAATATGGCTTAGATATTGAAAATCACCATTTGGAAATCGATGATGACATTATTTTTAAAATAAACAATAGTAACAAAACAAACTTTTCAAAAGAATTCATCTCATATACAGTATATGTATATTTATTTAATAAATATAACTTGATTGGAGATATTGAAGATATACTTCAACCCACATATGTTAATTCTCGTAAAAAACACAATTGGAAAAACTTTTATCTAATAAACTCAAAAATTGCAAATGAAGTCAACTTTATTTCAATGGCTGATGACGTTGATAAAAGGTTAAATGATAGAATTGAAGAAACTTACTTTTTTAACTTTAAAAGCTATCTCTTTAAGTTCCTTGTAAACAATAACTATTCTATTTTAAATATTAGTCTTCCAGTTGCTGAAAAAATCATAAATGATGAGTTCAATTTGTTTCTAGATTTAAATGACAATATAATATTCCAGAGAAATACTCATAAACAGGTACCTGAGTACATTATAGAAGCTCTAGAGCATTTAGGAGAACCATCAAAATTAAATGAAATATATAATTGGATTAATCGTAATTATCCAGAGGCTACAAAAAGTGAAGAAGCATTACGTGGTAGCTGTCAACGTAGTAATGAAATAATATATTTTGGAAGAAGCAGCACGTTTGGTCTGAAAAAATGGGAAAAAACAAGAAATGATATAAAAGGAGGTACTATAAAAGATATTATCACTGAATTATTAGAAAATTCTAAAACACCTTTACACATAACTGAAATTCTTACCGAAATTCATAAATACAGAGAAAAAACCAACGAAAGAAATATTATAACAAACTTAAAACTAGACCCTAATAATTCATTTATAATATTTAATCAAAAGTTTATTGGTTTGGCTAGTCAGAAGAATAGTTACGATTTAGAGAAATATAGAAATTTACCTATTCAGTTAGGCAAAACAATTAAAGGAAAAATAAAAAAGCAGCAAATAACAGATATAAATCAAATGAGTGATTTTTTAAATAAAAATTACGATTTGACTAATAAAGAAACCAAAAATATTTTAACCTCATTAAATATTAATTTATGAAAATAAAAGAAACTAAACTATTGCAAAATCAAAGACTCAAAGAGATTTGCAATGATAAAGAAGTCAATTTTGAATCTATTGAAACCTTATTGGATTCAGTTAAAACAAAAAAATTGCTGAAAAGAAATAATTATCATCAGCAAAAAATTAATGATGTCATTGAAAAAGCAATAAAATGAAGTTCTCGAATATAAAAATTAACAATTTCAGGCAATATTACAACGCTGTAAATATTGATTTATCAACTAATACCAACCAAAACATTGTAGTTATTGGTGGTAGAAATGGTTATGGTAAAACAAATTTCTTGCTATCAATAGTTTGGTGTCTTTATGGTGAAAAAATCTCACAAATTGATGATAACTTCAAAAAGGAAATTCAGAAAGAAAAAAACTATTCATCTTTTATGCAACAGTCTATAAATTGGACAGCAAAAAGAGAAAGTAAAGATACTTTTTCAGTTAGTATCGAAGTTTCAGAAATAGAGTTGCCTGTATTGAATAAACTAAATTCAAACTCTAATAGTGTTATCATAACCAGAACATTTAATGTTACTAGTATGAACGAAACACTTTCTATTTCAGATACTAATTCAAATATGGAAATCTTTGATGATGAAGCTGATAAAATTAATTTCATCAATGATTATATAATCCCAATCGATGCTGCAAAATTTGTTTTTTTTGATGCTGAAAAAATCTCTGAAATAGCAAATTTATCTATTAAGGAAGAAGGTAGTTTTATAAATGATGCATTAGGCAAAATATTAGGTCTTGATACATACGACACTCTAATTGAAGATATAGAGTTTTACATTAATACCTTGAAAAAAGAAGGAGCGACAAAAAACTTACAAGAACAAATAGTTGATAAAGAAAAAGCAATTGAACTCTCTAAAATCGATATTGAAAAGCTTGAAGAAGAAAATGCTGAAAAACTTAAAGAGATTGATGATTTAAAGAAAACCATAAGACAATACGATAACCTCATATCGCAACACAGTAAACTAGGGAATTCGACATTTGACAGAAACTCAATTTTATCTGAAATAGAAAAGCTTAAAGCAAAGGAATTTGAACTATCTGAAAAATTCAATGAATTAAGCGAAATAATTCCGTTAGCTATTTTGACAGGAAAACTTGAAGAAGTAAGCGAACATCTTGAAATTCAAGAGAAAAACTCAATATCTCAAAACTCTTCAAAAGAAAACGCTGAAAAAATTGAGAATTTTATTGAACTACTTTTTAACAAACCACCTGAACCTGAAAATTCTACTATGTCATTCAAGGACAAGCTTTTTTATTACGATAAGGCCAAAAATTTAGGTTCAGAATTGTTTACCTCTAATGGAGATTATCTGGATTTAGAATTTGAACACGATTTAAACAATTCTGAAAAAAGCTTAATCTATGATGCGATTAATCTTGTAAGTTCTCAATCAAAAGACTTATTCGAAACTACAATTGAAGAATTCAACAAGACAAGAATCAAACTTTCAGAATTAAACAAAACGTTAAGCAAAGTTGATGCTGATATGGAAGATGAGTTAATTTTAGACTATTCATCAAAAAAAGAAACAGCAGATTATAATATCACAGAAAATAACAGAAAAATTGGAGAGAATAATCAGCAAATAAACAAACTTAAAGGTGACATAGTAAGACTGAATCAACAATTGTCTGTATTAGTTAAAAAGGTTGATGTTAATGCCCAAAACAAAATTAAAATTAAAGAAAGTCAGAAGTACATTAACGTTTTAAATTTATTCCTCGAAGAACAGAAAAACAAACATAAAGACAGTCTTGAAAAAACAATTTTAAGCGAGCTAAAAATATTAATGCACAAACTTGGAAGCGAAGAAAATAGTAGCAAGTTTATTGAAGATGTAAAAGTTACCATTTTAGCATCTGGCCAAGGAATGAAAATAACTCTTTTGGACCAAGACGATAATGAAATTAGAAAAGAGAGTTTGTCTTCTGGAGAAAAACAAATTTATATTTCTTGCTTAATAAAAGCAATCTTGAACGAATCAATACAAAGTTTACCAATATTTATAGATACGCCTCTTGGAAGGCTTGATGAAGAACATAGAGATAATATTACTAAAAAATATTATCCTGCTCTATCTGAACAAGTTGTATTATTCTCTACAAATAGTGAGATTACACCTAAACGGCATAAAGACATTTCAGCAAATATTTCTAAATCCTATTTATTATTTAATGATGGGGCAAACACAAATTTAAAAACAGGTTATTTCCAAGGTTATGAGAATTAAAATAAGCAAAGAAAATGACGAATTATTATATAAGTTAAAAACCTTATACAATTTTAAAAATGACGGAATAGTTCCTCGTATTGCATTTTCCAATAGTTTGCTATCAGGTAAAATATTTGACATTGAAAATGATATTATTCCAAGCTCTGATGGTAAAGAATTTAGAGATGATAAAGCAATTTTTGGTACTGTCATAGGAAATGGTTCAAATACAATAATTTTTAAATCTATTCTTGACCAACATTATGGCAGAAATACATTTGAAGATGAATTTATAAAACTGTTTAAGCTTCATCTAAATCACGGATTAGAAATTTGGAATAGTAAAATTGAAAAAGCTAACATTTCTAAAGGTGACCACATTGATATTCTTTTAAAAGTTGTTAAAAGTGGACTGGATTTAAGGAAAAACGTTGTTAAAACAAACATTTCCTCAAAAAACATTAATGTCAAAGAGTTTAAAGACCTTTTAACTTTTGAATTAGGCCAAACAGAAGAAGGCGAAAATGTTGTTATAAAAATTAATGATTTAAGAGAATTTGACAATAGAAACATTGCAATAGCTGGAATGGCAGGTTCTGGAAAAACGCAATTAATGAAAGATATTTTATATCAAATTTCTAAAAACACCAGTAATGAACTGAAGTTTATCTTCTTTGATTACAAAGGAGAAGGAAACCCAGAGCAATTAAAACCTTTTCTGGATGCTACAAAATGTGAGTTTGTTGATATTGTAAATGATAGTGGTATTGAATTTAACCCATTTTTATCTATAAATCTTGACGAAAGACAGAGACCTTTTAGCATAAGGGCTTTTGTTGATACAATATCTACTTTCGTTCCTAGAATGGGCGTCAGCCAAGAGAATATTTTAATTACTCTAATTAATGATTTATTAGACAGTAAAAATGGTGGATATCCTACTATTTTAGAATTATTTGAGGAATTAGAAAATTACTATGAGGAAAACAATATTAGGCAAGACACATTATATTCAATCATTCGTGATTTGTCCACAAACATATTTAATTGTAACCCGAATAATCCAAACATTTTAGATAAAAGTTTATATCTTAATCTTCCACCTGCTTTATCTGACACTTTAAGACAGCTAGTTGTATTTTTATTATTGAGATATTTCAATTCTTATTTTAGTTCTACAAATGATTGCGAACCAAAAGACCATATTTTTCCATTACGTTATGTAATTGTAATTGATGAAGCTCATATATACTTAAAAAATAAAAATGCCAGAAAGGCGCTTGAGGAACTTTTGAGACTATTAAGGTCAAAAGGTGTTATTATCGTTATGCTTTCACAAGGAGTTGAAGATTATAAAACAAAGGACTTTGATTTTGCTTCACAAGTAAAACTTCCTATTTGTTTGAATGTTCAAAATAAGGACTATAAAGCTATTAGTAATTTTGTTGGTACACCAAGCAGTAAATACAAATTAGAAACTGAAATTAAAAAACTTGAATCAGGAAAAGGGCTTATAAATATTGGCGAACCAAAAATGATTGAATTAAGACAGTGGTGGAAAACAAAAAAGGAAGAAAACAAATAAGCCAACCCCACAAACAACGCTCTGAACTGAAATAAAATGCAAGAAAGAATTACACTAAAAGATACTTTTTCAAAATATACGCTTACATCAGGACAAAGTTCTCTTATTGACGAATTAGAAAAGTTCCTTTCCGACCAGACACCTTGCTTTTTATTGAAAGGTTACGCAGGAACAGGAAAAACATTTTTAATGAAAGGTCTTACAGATTTTCTTCTGCAAAGCAAAAGAAACTTTGTTATTGCTGCACCGACAGGACGAGCAGCAAAAGTTATTTCTCAAAAGACCAAACACAAGGCTTGTACTATTCACAGAACAATTTATTCAAGCAAAGAACTCAAAGAGTTTAAAACCAAAGACGAAGACGGAACAGAAACTTTCAAATTTTATTTTGAAATCAGGAAAAATGAAAACCCAACAAATACGGTTTATATTATTGACGAATCTTCAATGATTTCGAATGTATATTCGGAAGGCGAATTTTTCAGATTTGGTTCGGGCTTTTTGCTTCAAGACCTTATCAAGCACATCAACTTTGATAACAACGATTACAACAAGAAAATAATATTTATTGGTGACAACGCACAGTTACCACCTGTAAACATGAATTTTTCACCTGCACTTGACGGGAAATACTTGCAAGAAAATTGCGGACTTGTTTCAAACGAATTTGAATTGACCGAAGTTGTAAGACAAAAAGCAGATAGTGGAATACTTCACAACGCTACAAAAATTCGCAAATCTTTAAAAGAAAACATTTTCAATCAACTTGACATTAAAACAGATTTTAAAGACATCAACAAAACAAAATATGAAGAGTTGTTGCCGAAATATTTACAAGCCTGTAACAACACGATAGACGAAGAAACAATAATTGTTGCTTATTCAAATTCAGCCGTAAAAGGTTACAACGACTTTGTGAGAGATCATTTTTTCCCAAATCAAAAAACAATTACGGTTGGCGACAAAATAATTTTATTGAGCAATAACTACAATTATCCCCAAATGGAATTGCTAAATGGAGATATTGGTTTTGTTGTAGAAGTTTCAACAACAACTGAAAGTCGAACAATTCCACTAAAACAGAAAAACAGCAAAAACGTAGTTGAAGAAATAAATGTTCCATTAACTTTTCGGAGCGTTACTATTACTTTCACAGACGAAGATTTTAAGAAACACGACATTGAATGTAAAATCATAGAAAACTTGCTTTACTCTCATCAAAGAGATTTGAGTTCAGACGAATTGAAAGCACTTTATATTGATTTCAAAATCCGCAACAAAAATTTAAAATCCGGAACACAGCCATTTAAAGATGCTTTGCGTAGCGATAAATATTTTAATGCCTTACGCATTAAATTTGGTTACGCAATTACTTGTCATAAAGCACAAGGTGGAGAATGGGAAAATACATTTTTGAATTGCAAAACTTCAATGGGTTATTTCAATTCATCTTATTTCCGTTGGCTTTACACAGGAATCACAAGGGCAAAAGAAAACTTATTTACACTTGACGAACCGCATTTTAGTATTGCAAGCAATGTTCAGCCACCAAAAATTGAAAACATAATACCAAGAGAAGATATTATTGCGTTAAACACAGAAATTGCGGAAATAGAATTGCCATTTGATTTTTCAAATCAAACAAAATTCGTAAAACACATTTACCTTACAATTAGTGAATGTTTGAAAGATGAAAATATAAACATCAGTGACATCCGCCACACAAATTATTTGGAACATTATACTTTTTCACAAGGAAATGAAGTAGCTGCTTTCAAAATCAACTACAACAGCCATAATAAAATTACAATCATACAAAAACCTATAAATTCAACAGAATTTTCTGAAAATATTTATACGAAGCTTGCTAAAATTCAAAACAAGATAATTATAGTTGCAGAACCTGAAGCAGAAGAAATAAAATTTGAGTTTGAGCAGGAATTTTTGCGTGAACATTACGAATTAAGAAAAAAACAGGTAGCTGAAAAAAATATCAGTATAGTAAAAATAGACCACCATAATTATCAAGAGGTTTATACATTCCAGCGAGATGGATTTAATGCAGTTTATCGATTTTATTACAATGGACAATGCAGATTTACAAGAATTGACATTGACAGGAATCACACGACAGGTTTAGTTGAGGAAATTAATGAACTCTTATTAGAAAAAATTTCTTGATATGGATTCTAAAACCGTTTTTGAATTACGAAATGAAGCAAAGTATTTATCAGGAGTTGAAAAACTGAATAAGCTAACCAGTGCTTTAAACATTTCACGACAATTATATTTAGAAGATAGTTCAGACGAATGGACTCAAAAAGCATTAGCCTGGGTTCTCATAGATTTATGTAAACACTACATAGCAGTCAATAACTTAAATCAAGCAGGAACTTATTACAGAGAACTGAACGCAATAGATTTTCAAGGTTATGAAGATGAGATAATTGAAAATCAAAAAAAAAATCTTCGTCCAAAAATTGACACTAATTATTCGGAAATTCATAAAGCTGAAGAATTAAGTAAAAACGGGAAACATCAAGAAGCATTAGCTATTTGCAAAAACCTAATTTCTCAAAACCAGCTTACAGAATTGCATCACGAATCTTATGGTTGGATAATTTACCGATACATTAAAGCAGAAAAAAGCAATCTTTCATCTGTTGAAGTGCGAACGTTTTTGAGAGATTATATGAACTTAAAGAATGAAAGACCGTCTATGCTTCATTCTATGATTTTGAATTTTGCTTTAAACTATTCAAAAAATCACAGCGACTTTAAATTTTACAACTTTTTCCTTTTATGGAATCCTAAAAACTTGCGTTATGAAGACTTACACGATGGAACAAATCAAAATGGAGACAATATTCCGTCACTAATTTCAAGAATTTGTAAAGAATTTGTAAACTCAAATACGGAATTAGATATTGAGGAAGTTTTAAACAATATTGGCCTTGACAAAGAAACTGTTATAGACTTTTTCAGAGAAACTATTTTTTGGAACATTTTTAATACTCACAGAGAAAACAGATTTTCCGACTTGTGGAATTTATTTGAGCAATACAATAACAATTATTCCAAATACGGACAATCAAAATGGCATTCCGAAATTCTAAATCTTGCCGAAAGGTTTATGAAAGAAAATGACGATTGGCGTTTTCTGAATTTCTTTAAAAATTGGAATCCCGAGAATTTAAGAACTGACGATTGGAAAAAAACCAAGAAAGACGAAAACACATATAAACCATTAGCAACAAAGGCAATAAAAAAGACTTTTGAAATTCTGAAAACTCAAACATCTGAACAAGATTTATCTTGGCTAATCAAACCCTATGAAACTGCAATCAAATTATTTCCTGATGATGAATGGTTATTGAGAGAAAAAGCCTTACTACATTTCAAAAACAATGAATTAGAATTAGCAATCAAAATATACAAACAACTTGTTTTGGAACTTGCAAACAAACATTATGTTTGGCAAGAGTTTTCAGATTGTATTGTTTCAGACAATTCTTTAAAAATAGGAATGTTGTCAAAAGCATTAAGGTTAGAAAAAAACGAAGATTTTTTGGGCGACATCCATTTGAATTTAGCAAAAGTCATGATTGACGAAAATCTGTTAGAAAACGCACTTGTAGAACTTGAAGCATACAAAAAACATCGTGAAATAAAAGGATGGAAATTGTCATCAATTTTTGATGAATTACACAAAAAAGCAAGTTCAGTTAAGCAAAGCCTTAAAGACAATCGGGAACTATACAAAAAATACATTCCTTTTGCTGAAAACTTTGCTTATGCTGATTTTGATTGGACAGAAGTTGTTTTAGCGGATAATTGGAAAGACAAAAAGGGCAAAGAACGTTTGACTTTTACTAACGGAGAAACAATAGAGTTTTCTATTGGAAAAAATCGTTTTGAAGTTTTAAAGCATTCTAAATTAGGTCAGATTTTCAAATTCAAACTTCACAAGCAGGAAATTAAAAAAGAAATTGAAAACAACTTTTCTTGGCTTAGTAACAATATCATTACAGAATACAAATATATTCCTCTCATTGTTAACAAAACAGAAAAACAATATTGGGAAATACTGAATGACACTTTTGCGGTTGTTGATTACATCAACAAGGAGAAAAACATGATTCACGTAATTACAACGGATAACAAAGAAGTATTTTTCCCTCAAATAAAAAGTGAATTACAAATTGGCGATTTTATAACAGCAAAAAGTTACATCAAAAAGGTAAAAGACGAAAACAGAACAGAATTACGAAACATTCAGAAAATTAGCAAAGATTCTGTTCTTTCAAAATTCCAAACAGAAATTGCAATCGTTGACGGAATGAATGAACAAAAACAATTATTTCATTTTGTCATTTCTTCCAAATTGCAAGGAATTGTCAAATATGCAGATACAAACCTAAGACCAAAAGAAGGCGATTTTATTAAACTTTCTTATGCCTCAAAAATGGGAAAAGACAGAAAATTAAGAGTAAAAGTATTGAATATTGAGCTTACAAAAGAAGTCAACCCCAATTTGAGAAAGGATATTACAGGTCTATTAGAAGTAAAGTATAAGAACTATAATTACGATGAAGAAATACCCGACTTTGCTTTTATTGGTGATTATTACGTGCCTAAATATCTTATAGAAAAACATCAAATTATAGATGACTGTAGAGTTAAGGCAACAGCAATTTATGCAGGAGATAAATGGAAAGTAACAGAAATTGAAGAAATATAATACCAACGATACTTCCAGAATAGAAAATAAAGTATTAAAATACAACAACGTACCTTATGAAAGGTACTAGCCCAGTTATTCAAAATTATTTTTTATAAATCTACAATTATATAATTAAGGAAATCCATAATTATATATTAACTAGTTTTTAGTATTTTTAGGTCTTTTCAATAAAAATAAAGTGTTTTAATATACTACGACACAGTTTGTCGTACATTTCATTTATTTTATCTATAAATTAAAACAAAGGTTAGTGCTAAACTGAAAAGTTGGTAATTATTAATCCGCTACTATTCTTATACTAGACCATTTCTAATAATATGAAAAACGAATTTCAACATATCAATCATAGATTTGAAGATAATCCTGAAAAGGGATTTTTTGCACTAAATAAATTTAAGTCGGAAATAAAAAACCCGACTTTAGATTGTATTATTCAATCTGATCTTTTGAATAAAAAATATTTTTCAACAGAACAACAAAAAAATGAAACTCAAAGACAACTCGACCAACTGACTTCATATGTCGAAATGGTTGGTATTTATAAAGTTGACGAAAATGAGCAAATTGAACTTTACGGACCTATTTTAAAAAATAAACTAAGTTCATCCGATTTTATCAAATTGGACTTCAAATCGTATCTGACAAAAATACAAACCTACATAATGGAATGGACTGATGAAAATTGGAATCAACGTGTAGAAGCATTTCAAGAGTTTCATCAAATAGCGTTAGCGGAATTGAAAAATAATTCGGCAAAAGAAAGAACTTATTATTTTTTAGATGCTGAAAATATTGACAAAGAGAAGCTGTATGAAATAAACTGGTATGACTATTTTTTTACGGTAGTTTCAACACTTGAAAATTCTGACAGTTTACTAATAATGAATTATGGAAATGACTAAAAACTATTGGCAACAAAACCATATATAAAAAACTAATTATATGCTATTTAAAGGAATAAACAATCAATCTATTGAATTTAAAATAACGAATTATCAATTTCCTGAAATAACAGACTGTGGTTATGACTCAAATTGGTTAATGGTTTTTGTAAAAGTCAAAAGCAATTTTGGTGATTGGGAAGCGACTGACCCTTCTCTTTTAGTCAGTGATTTAAAAGAGATTGTAGAATGGTTTGAAAAGCTCTCAAACAACAATCAAATCGATTCTGATTCGCTTTGGTTTATGGAGCCTAATTTGGAATTTCAATTAATAAAAAACCAATCGGATTTAAAAACTGTTCGAATTACATTTGACATGGAACTTCGACCAAAAAATCCAGATAATTCAAAGAAATATTTTGTTGATTGTGAAATGGATAATGAGGAGTTGAAAAGAGTGGTTAAAGAACTAACAAAACAACTAGAATCCTTTCCAGAAAGAGCTACCGAATAAAAAAAGCAAACATAAAGCTTTTGACAACTATAATTACTAACTTTTCCGCAGCTTAATTTTTACCAGGAATTTGTTGGTGTATTTTAATCAATTAAAAAAATAAACTATGAATGAAATAATCTGTCCAAATTGTAAAAAAGCTTTTAAAGTAGATGAAGCAGGATATGCCGATATTTTAAAACAAGTACGCGACCATCAGTTTGAGGAAGAATTAAAAAACAGACTTGATTTAGCTAAAAAAGATAAGGAAAGTGCCATCAAACTTGCAGAAGCAACTATAAAAAATGCTTTACAAGAACAACTTGCCGAAAAAGATAAACAACTAACCGAATTAAAAGCTAAGAGTGAAACAGAACTAGCCCAAAAGCTATCAGAGAAAGAAACTGAATTGGTGGAATTGAAATCTAAAATTCTAAATGCTGAGTCTGAGAAAAAATTAGCAGTTTCTGAAGCGATTAGACAAATTGAAAAACAAAGAGACAGTTTAGAGAACGATTTAAAAATAAAAGATACAGAAAAAGAGCTCCTTGAAAAATCGATAACAGAACAATTCAATAATAAACTTGCTGTTAAGGAAGAAACTATTAAAATGAAAGATGATGAAATTACAAGACTAAAGGATTTCAAACAAAAACTTTCAACTAAAATGGTTGGTGAAACCTTGGAGCAACACTGCGAAATTGAATTTAATAAACTCCGAGCAACTGCATTTCAAAAAGCATATTTTGAAAAAGATAATGATTCGAGTAATGGAACAAAAGGAGATTATATTTACAGAGAAACCGATGACGATGAAAACGAAATCATTTCAATAATGTTTGAAATGAAAAATGAAAATGATGAAACTGCTACCAAGAAAAAAAATGAAGACTTCTTTCAGAAACTTGACAAAGACCGTAAAGAGAAAAAGTGTGAATATGCGGTTTTAGTATCGTTGTTAGAGTCGGAAAATGAATATTACAATAATGGAATTGTAGATGTATCTCATAGGTTTGAGAAAATGTATGTTATTAGACCACAATTCTTCATTCCTATAATTACGCTTCTTCGTAATGCAGCGATGAACTCTTTAAAATACAAGCAAGAATTAAACTTAATAAGAAATCAAAATATTGACATTACAAATTTTGAAGATAAAATAATTAAGTTTAGAGAAGGTTTTGCGAAAAACTATTTATCTGCAGCAAACCATTTTGAGAAAGCAATTGAAGAAATTGATAAATCCATTGCGAGAATGGAAAAAGTAAAACAAGAATTAAGAACATCAGGAAATCAATTAAGGCTTGCAAATCAAAAAGCAGACGGATTAACCATTAAAAAATTGACGTATGGAAATCCGACAATGAAGGCTAAATTTGATGAAGCTAGGGAGGAAAGAGAATAAACTACTTTACTACTTATGAAACATACAGTAGTACGTCACTAATTGACGTACTATCAGGTTATTTTAACTTCAAAAACAAAATAGAATGAAAGGTTATACAGATACTTATAAAAAAGATTTCTACAATCTAAAAGAAAAAGCCTCTTTAAATGAAAATGATTATGAACCAAGAGATTTTTATGATTTAATAGAACAAATAAATGGTGATCTTCAATATTTAGAAGAACAAGCAGAAAGGCATCCCAACTACAATTATTGCCCTGATATAGATATTCCTGCCTCTATTGAAATTGAAAAATTATCATTATTTAAAAGAGAAATTGAAAACTTTATTAGAAACAAAGAAACTATTAATAATGACATAGAATTAGATATAATGTTTCCTGACAGGCATGATGACGATTTTGATGAAGAGTCTATGAATTTTGACAGTATATATGGGAGCGATTAAGCTCTCTTATTTTTTAGACTACTACTCACATAATGAATAAAAACACAGCAAGAATATAAAAGTAGTTTAATAAATAGTGTTGTAATAGAAAATAAAAACTGTATAGATGGAAAACGTGTTAATTAAAAGTTTTGTAGAAGAACAAAAAAACATAAGAGCTAATACAGATGTAAGAGTATATAGCTGCACACTCGAAGACTTATTTACAGACCAAGTAAAAGGTTTGTCTGGCAAGTTAAGTATTCCAGAATATCAAAGACCTTATGTTTGGCAACAAAAACAAATCAATCAAATTTTAGGAGGCTGGAGAGAACATCTAAATAAGCAAGAAGATGATAAACCTATGTATTATCTAGGAAGCATTATCTTACATCAAAATGATCAAAAACTTAATATTATTGATGGTCAGCAACGCCTTACCACCGCTTTAATTTTAAGAAAGATTATTGCTCCACATAAAAAAAGTGGTATTAACTATACCTCTGGAATAAGTATTCGCAATATTAAAGCAAATTATCAGTACCTAAAACAACTGAATGATGAAGAATCTTTAATACACTTAGATTTTACTAAAATCAACATCACTCTTGTCGTAACTAATACAGAAGATTTAGCCTATACATTTTTTGAAACGCAAAACACCGGTGGAGTTCGTCTAAAAGGAAGTCATATAATTAAAGCTCATCATTTAAGAGCCATACAAGATAATCGCATAGTAAACTTTCAGGCTCGCAAATGGGAAGCAATCTCAAGTAATAAAGTAGAAAGCATAACGGCATTACTAACCAAAGCAAGGTATTGGGATAGCAAATTGTGGAGAGATTTCCCTTCATTTAGAAATAAAAGAGAACTAAAACAATCCTTAATAGAAGAGTTTACGCTTCTTACACATAACGATGATGAAAATCTATCGTATCACTATAGCGTAATAAAAAATGAAGGAGACAAAAAGTATCAATTACAAGAGAGCGACTATAAACAAATAAGACAACCTTTATCTGACGGAAACAACACACTTGACTATATTACAGAGTACATTGATTTATATCAAATTTTATTTGAACAAAATGACCATAGAGCCTCTCAAGAATTTTATGAGCTTCGTGAAGCTTTAATCGATAAAAATTATGGCTCCGTGTTTTTAAAGGAATTTTACCAAATAGTGCTTATGTGTTATGTTAGTCGATTTGGTTTTTACAAACTATTTGAAGCTAGCTTATGGTTATTCAGAGCAATATATTCAATGCGATTAACAATGAATAGAAATGTAGTTGAAAAAAGTATTTTTAAATATGCTCGTGAAACTATGATTATCAATCATATAGTGGAATCTTATACACCACAGCAATTATTTAATCATTTAACTAAATACAAGTATGAGTTGAACCCTAACAATATGGAGGAAAATTACGCTAAGGGACGTCATATTAACTGTATTAAAGCCTATTTTGGTAAAAATACCATAAATACAATATCATATTACACCACTAATTTAAATCAATTTGACAAAGATTTATTAAAAGGAATTCACTCTAAAATAAAGACTAACTATGCTTAATAAATTCACTACAAAAATTGTAAGCCTAAGTACTTTAAATAATTATAGTTTTATAATTCCTACCTATCAAAGACCTTATGTTTGGGGCGAGGAACAAATAAAAAAGCTTTTAGACGATGTTTTACTTTCTTTCACTACAAATAAAGAAAGTATTTACTACATCAGTACTTTTCTTACAAAAGAAGTTGGTGATAAAGCTGAACTAATTGATGGACAGCAACGTTTTACCACTCTTTGGTTGATAGCTTTAGTTTTATCTGAAATGACTTCAAACAATTCAGAAATTAGTACTTTTTTAAAAAAAGGAGATGAATTGAGACTTTCTTTTGAAATTCGAGACGAAATTAAAAATTATCTCAAAGCTTTACTTAAAAAAGAAAGTACTAGTAAATTCTTAAATGAACACTTTATAAAAAAACATCCTTATCTTGAAAATATAGCTGAAGCATTATCAACAATAAAAGGGTATTTTTTACAATTATCAGAAGACTACAATTTAAATGAATTTGGTAATTACATATATACGAATGTAAAACTGATAAAAAATACCACCCCTACAAATACAGATTTAAACAAGCTATTTACTACTATTAACAGTGCTGGAATTCAATTAGAACAAACCGACATTATTAAAGCTCGTTTATTAAATCTTATAAAAGATGAAAAAATTAAATTTAGCAGAATATGGGAGAGTTGTGAAAACATGAATAACTATTTTGAAAGAAATGTTCGACAAGCTTTTCCGAATTGGAAATCGTTTAATTTTAAAAAACCTTTTGATTTTAATGATAATTTGTTTCAACATAATGAAGATGTTATTGTAACAAATCCAAAAGATATATTTAGTATTGATGATTTATTAGAACATGATTATGAAACTGTAAATATTAATACAGACATAAAAAGTAACCAAACTGAAGAAATTAACGAAAATGAAGTTTATTGTCGTTCAATTATTAACTTTAGTCAGTTACTACTACACATCTACCGTATTCATTTATTTAAAGAAGGAAAAACAGACTTTTCGGAAGAGTTTCATAGTAAAAACTGTATTGCCATTTTTAACGAAATGATTAAAAGAAATAATACAGAAGAAATAAAACGTTTTTTTAAACTGCTTTGGAAGGTTCGTTTTGTTTTTGACATTTATATTATAAAATGGGTTACTAATATTGAAAACAAGACTGAGCAACTTGAGCTTATGAATATTAACTCAAATACTGATGGATATTATTCTAGAACTAAATACGAACCTTCTAGTAATCTTATGCTACAAAGTATGTTGTATTTTACTGGTGATTATTTGAGACAATATTGGCTAACTCCCTATTTAAATTATTTACTACAAGATTTTGACAATGTAGCTCCTACAAATAATAGCCATTTAGAATATTTAGAAAAAATGGATAATATAATTTCTACAAGAGGAGGAAAAAGTGAAAAGGAGCTTTCTTTTGAGTATTTAAAAACTAATGAGTTTACACAACAAAGATTAGATATTGAATACTTTAACATGCATTTAGGAACAGGCTTTAAACATTATTGGTTTCAAAAATTAGAATATATACTATGGAAAAACTGGAAAGATAGAGAAGAGAAAAATTTTAAAAATTATAGAATAACTTCTAGAAACTCTGTTGAACATATTTATCCACAAAATCCTGAAAATAGGATACAACACCCGGAAATTGAAAATAAGCACCTACATTGCTTTGGTAACTTAGTTTTATTAAGCGTTGCACAAAATTCTGAGTATAGTAATAAATCTGTGAGTGTTAAAAAATCTATGTTTGGAGAGAAAAAACATACTTATGATACATTAAAGTCTTTCTACATCTTTCAATCTAATCAATGGACACCTAAAGAAATTGAAGAACATAAATCAGAAATGATTAACCTATTAAAAATGCATTATGAAAAAACTTTCTTTTAAATAGAATTATATAATTCCATACTTATATGATTATATACGAGAACTACGACATAAATTGTCGTTAGTAATAATTTAATTAATACTCATAAATTTTACTTGCTATGAAAAAACAAAGACTACTAACAAAATCTAGATTTAAACAGGCTTTAGATTGTCCAACCAAACTTTATTACACAAAAAAAAGTGAGTATGAAAACACTCAGGACAGTGATCCTTTCTTAGAAAGTTTGGCGCAAGGTGGATTTCAAGTAGAAGAGCTAGCTAGAATGTATTTTCCTGATGGAATTGCTATTTTAGGTGAAGATTGGAACTATCAAAGTTTAGCAGATAAAACTCAAGAGTTACTTCTACAAGAAAATATTACCATTTTTGAAGCTGCATTTTTAATAAACGATCTATTTATTAGGGTAGATATTTTACACAAACAAGGAAACAACATTCGATTAATCGAAGTAAAAGCTAAATCTATAAACGCTACTAGCCACAACTCTTTTCTTAACAAAAGTGGAGGGATGGGCGGTTGGACATCTTATTTATACGACGTAGCATTTCAAAAATATGTTATGCAACTTTGCTATCCTGATTGGAAAATATCATGTGAACTAAACCTAGCTAATAAAGATGCAATAGCTTCCGTTAATGGATTAAACCAACTTTTTAGAATTACTCAAAACTCAGATTTAAGAACAGGAATTATTAAACCTGATAGTTTAACAATTGATGATTTAGGTGAGCCTATACTAGCTTATATAGATATTAATCAAGAGATTGAACACATTCATACAAATAATCCACTAAATCCAGATAAGTCTTTTGAAGAGTTGGTAAATTTTTATTTACATCATTATAAAATGGATATAAAAATTTTCACTCCCATTGGACATCATTGTAAAGGGTGTGAATTTCATACCACTCCTACTCCATCACAAAAAAGTGGTTTTCATGAGTGCTGGACACATCAATTAAACCTTTCTGAAATTAAAATAGATAGCCCAAAAACTTATGAAGTAAATAATTTTCGAGGTAGCAAAAAATTAATGAATGAAGAAGAAAAATTCTTTATGCATCAACTTACCGAAAATGACTTGAGTTTAAAGCTAGAAGCAGGAAAAATATCTACTTCAGAAAGACAACTTATTCAAATAGAAAAAGAAAACAATAATGACACTACTCCACACATAGAAATTGAAGGGTTAAGAGATGAAATAAATTCTTGGGCGTACCCTTTAAACTTTATTGATTTCGAAACTTCTGCTGTGGCAATTCCTTTCACAAAAGGAAGAACTCCTTACGAGCAAACAGCCTTTCAATTTTCACATCACATAGTGTATGAAGACGGTCGTATAGAACATTTTTCAGAATACCTAAACACCTCACCTGGAGAGTTTCCTAATTTTGATTTTATAAGAGCCTTAAAAAAATCTCTAGAAAGTAATAACGGAAGTATTTTTAGATACCACAATCATGAAAACACTATAGTTAATGCTATTTACAAACAACTTTTAAATAGCAATGAACCTGATACAGAAGAATTACTTGAATTTATTAAATCAATATCTCATAACACAGGAAACAGTTCATCTACATGGTCTGGTGAAAGAGATATGATTGATTTATGGAAAGTGGTAAAAGACTATTACTACGATCCTTATACTAAAGGATCAAACTCCATTAAAAGCGTCTTACCAGCTACTTTAAACTCTAGTACATTTTTACAAAATAAGTACAGTAAACCTATTAAAGACATTAACCTAACCAGTAAAAATTTTCCAGATGATTTTACCTTCTTAAAAATGGAAGAAAATCAAATAATCAATCCATATAAAATACTTCCTCCTCTCTTTAATAATTGGACAGATGAACAATTAGAGCAAACTATTTCAGAACTTGATGAAATTGCTAACGGTGGTGCTGCTTTAGTAGCCTACGCTAAGTTACAGTATCAAGAAATGAGCAGTAAAGAGCGTAACGAGATTAAAAAAGGACTTTTAAAATATTGTGAACTTGACACCTTGGCTATGGTAATGATCTACGAGTATTTTATGGAAGTTATAAATTAACATTTCTCTACGACATGCTTTGTCGTTACATCATAATATATTTTACTAAAACATTTAAGAATGAGTAAAAAAATAATTTTTATAGACATGGATAATGTCGTTGTAGACTTTCCTTCTGCTTTTCCTAAAATAGAGAAAGGAGTTTTAGAACAATACCAAGGAAATGAAGATGAAATCCCTGGAATTTTTTCATTAATGAATCCAAAATTGGACGCTGTTAGATCGGTGAACTTTTTGGCTCTACATTTTGACGTCTTTTTTCTTTCAACAGCCCCATGGGAAAACCCTTCTGCTTGGAGTGATAAGTTGTTATGGATTCAAAAATATTTTCCTGAAGTTGGATATAAACGACTTATTCTATCACATAATAAGCACTTAAATTCAGGAGACTATTTAATAGATGATAGACTTGCAAATGGTGCTGATAAATTTAAAGGTGAGCACATCCATTTTGGACAGAGCAAGCATGAAAACTGGATAGATGTAATTACTTATTTATGTAATAAAGAAAACATTCAAGATGGCTTTAAATAATGTTTTATACATACATGGATTTAACAGTGGTAAAGGCAAAAAAGTAACAACTCTTCAAAATGAAGGATACACTGTATTTTGTCCGCAGTTAAAAAACAACGTCAAAGAAGATCTTTTAACGCTTGAAAACTTAATTAAAAAAAAGAGCATACAATCAATCATTGGAACTTCTCTTGGTGGATATTACGGACTAATACTTTCGCAATTCTTCAAACAGAAAGATTACTATTTAATAAATCCATCGTATAAGCCATATATCACGTTAAAAAAACATCTAGGTGAAACTTTAGAAAACTTTAAAACATCTGAAAAATTTAAAGTGAATAAAGAATTTATAGAAGGGTTAAAAGAAGTTCAACCTGAGATTAAAAATGTACCCTTAGCTGTAATTAATTTCTATATCGGAACTAATGATGAAGTTTTAGATTATAAAGAATTTACAAACGACTTATTATCTTTACAAAAACCGCTAAATATTTTCAAAGAACAACAAGATCACCGATTTCAAGATATATCTTTAGTAGTAAAACATTTAAAAGAAAACACAACAACTAATAACCTTAATCAATAATGAATATATTTAAAATTTTAGCAAACGGCCATGGAACAGTTAGTGAAACAAATGTTTCAGCTTTTTTAGGGTATTTATTAGATCCAAACGCTGACCATGGTATTGGTTATGAATTTTTAAATTTATTTTTAGAAGAAGTTTTATCAGAAAAAAACACCTCAGACGAGACAGATTTCAAACCTTATCAATATGATTATCAAGTTTTTTTTGAACAAAAATTTAAAGAAACTAACAATAACAAATCAGAAGCTATTGATATTTGCATAGTGTGCTATGAAACTAAAAATGAGGGTAAATCAATGTCTGTAATGTCTGACTTCATTTCTAACAATAAAGAAATCAAATCAGTCTTTTTAATAGAAAATAAAATTAAAGGAGAACCTACTAAAGGACAACTTTCTAATCAATTTTTGGCTTTTAAGGATCAATTTTCTGAGATTAAACCTGATTTTAACTTTAACAATATACATTCAGTTTATATTACCCCAGAAACGATTAAATTCAATAAAGAATTTGATACTAACACAAATAAAATTCAAAATAAAACTCACTTACACTGGAATAATAATGATGACGAAAACAATTCTATAAAAAAATTACTTCAAGAAATATTAATCAAAGAAGCTAACTATAAAATTGATCCTTTAAATGAGTATTCAAAACATACCATCAAAGCATTTATCCAATTCATTAATAACAATTTTAAATCTATAAAAGAAGAAAAGAAAGAAAGAGGTAAAAATGATGGTAGTTATACTAACCGTTTTATTGAACTAAATGAAGAAACAAATATTAATGAAAAACTAAATAATTTAAGGGATAACCTTTTAACTTTAGATAGTGATCTAAATATTTCTAAAATAGATTTAAGCAGCCCTCGATTTCCTAAATTAAATATACCTTATAAAGGAATTATTATAGAAATTTTTACTGCTTCAATAAGAAGAGATGTGGTGAAGATAATATTCCGCTTTGATAAAACAACAAAGAAACCTAGAGAAAAAATATCACATCTCGCGGAAAATTTAGGTGTAGAACTCAAAAACTCAAAATCGAGAAATGCCTATTGTCTTACTCAGGAAATGGATAGAAAATTAAAGATTTCAGACACAAACAAAATATTTTCTATCATTCAAAAATCAAAAAAATTAATAGATGAAAACCTATAGAAAATGTCTAGACAAGGAACGATAAAACGCTATACGTTAATTATTGAAAGAATTAATAGAGGCTTATACCCTACTCTTAAAGAAATTGAAACCTATTTGTTTGATCATGGATTTGAAATATCTAAAAGAACGTTGCAACGTAATATAGAACAAATTAGAGATGAGTTTGGTATTGAAATAATTTATGACCAAGAAAAAAAAGGATATTTTATTGACAAAGAAAGCAGTATTCAATTCAATTCTTTTTTACGCTTCTTAGAAATTGCCAATACTGCTGAATTAATTACTGAAAGTATTAAAGACAGTAAAAAAACACTTGAATACATCTCTTTTGATAATGATGGGACTCTAAAAGGAATTAGCAATCTAAAAATATTACTTCAAGCAATAAAAGAACAAAAAGTAGTTACGTTTACTCACTATAACTTCGATCAAGGTAACTACAAGGAAAGAAAGCTCTATCCGTACCTACTCAAAGAATACCTCAATCGTTGGTACGTTATAGGTTTACAAGAAAAAGACAACACTAACTTTAGAACATTTGGTATTGATAGAATATCTAACATAACACTAACAACTGAAGTGTTTGTTAGAAATCAAGAACTTCATCCTCAAAGTTTATTTTCTTCAATAATTGGAGTTATCTATCCTGAAGAAAACATTCAAGAAGTTGTGTTAAAATTTACTCCTTTTCAAGGTAAATACATTAAAACTCTCCCGTTACATCACTCTCAAGAAATCCTCATTGATAATGATAAAGAATTAACCATTAGACTTTGGATAAAAATAAACTACGAACTTAAACAACGTCTTTTAATGCTTATTGACCAAGTAGAAGTTTTAAAACCTATAGCATTAAGAGATGAAATGAAACAAGTTTTAACCAAAACCCTTAACAATTATAACTAATATGAATCTTTCAGAAATTGCAAAAATTATTTACAATAATACTCTCAAAATTGAGATAACAAAAAGCATTTACAAAAAAGAAATTTTTACAAAAAACTGGTTGATAGATGAGGCTGAAAGGAATTTAAAAAATGTAGAAGGCTGGTATTGGATAAAAACTGACTTAGACCTTATTAACTTATCAAAACTACATCCTGAAAACCAACAAAAGAAAGGATCTTTATTCTATAAAACAGCAGGTAATAATAAAAAGATTTTCCATGAAGAGTTAATCAATAAAACATACTTTTATAATGGACACGCCAAAAAAATAGTAAGTAGATTGCGAAATCATTTTTACTTACAAAATGATGGTACTGGTGCTTTAGGAATTAACGCCTACCCTATTCTACAAAATCACACTATAACAGTTCGTTATTTCACTACAGAAATGATTGACAATCTAAAAATCCCTGAAATAGATAAAAGCGTTATTAGAAATTTAATTCTTAAAAACATTGGTAGAACCGCCATAGAAAATGCTTGGAGAGCCGAAAACGGTTTTCCTATTTTATGCAAACATTAAAATATTTATTTCTTTTTTTACTACGACACACTTCGACATAGCTTCATTATAATTTATCCGGTTAAAAATATATGTAATTCAATAGATGATTACTTTAAAATTATTTGGAGAAGGGTGTTTTGTACATTATTTAGAATCTAGTAAAGCTTCAATAGAGACCTATAAATTAATTGCTGCTAAAATGAAGCTTCCTCTAAAAGAAGCTTTATTAGACGCATACTTTTTTTATAAATTACATTCGGATGTACAATCGATAGATGATCTTATAGTAGATTCATTTGGAGGGCTACTTCCTCTCTCGCCTTGGAAAATTGAAGTTTGGTTTGAAAGAAAAAAAATAGCGAAAATTCCATTTAACGAACTTCTAAATTCTACTACTCTTTTCCCATTATATAATGTTGAAAATTTAAATGCTCCAATTAGTTTTTTTGATAAAGGAATTTATCTAAAAGAACTAGTTACAGGATGCATCGGCACCTATAAATTTGATTCTAGTAGTTTTGATATAGACAATGTAACCTTTACACTCTTAAACTCTGTATTTACTGAAAAACCATTACTTGTCAATACTTCTTATCAAAACAAAAACTTTGAAAAAGTAAAAGACGATTATTTAATTAGGCATCGGGAAATTGTAATTATTTAACTACATATTTCATTTATTATACAATCTGTCTTTTTAACTTAAGAGTATATCTGATTTAGTTTTTAATACACTGTTATACTTCTCTTGCATTTCTTTAGATAAAAATGAGCTATTAATAAGCACTACTGCTTTTGGTAATAACTTTTTAAATCGTTTAAAAACTCCTTTAATTTGTTTTTCATTAAGCTCTAAACTAAGTCCAAAATCTACAAAGTGCTGTTTTGACAATTTTTTCTTTTTTCCTGCTATCGTTAATGCTAGCTCTTCAGTATCATCAGGATTTGCAATAGAAACATTTAATAAATCATACGCAGGAGATAACGCCCAACCATAGGCGGTTTTAATCATTGAAAAGTTTTTTAAGTGCATATCATTATTTCCTGTTATGTAAGAAAAAATTGTTAATTCAAATAAACGAAGTTTATCTAAAAGTGTATTTTCTGCATAGTTATTTACTGCTTTAGCAACACGTTCCATAGAGCCTTTATACTTATCAAATGCTTCTGTAATTTGAAACATATCAATCATGTGGATTTTATCGCCACTTACTCCTCTATCAATTCTTTTAGTTATATATGATAATTCTCCTGAAGCTAATCGTATCAAAGAATGCGGAACAACATCTATATTAAATAATGTTGCCATTTTCATTGTTACGTGTTCATTTTCTGGCATTTCAGGGTAATCTAACGAAGGTGGTTTAAAAATATAGTTTCCTCCTAAAGCACCGACAACTGTTAATCGTTTATCAACACTATTTTCGTTAAGAATTGACATTGATAGTTTAGGCTGAACACCAGGAACAGAAACACTTCTTTCAACTACAGCTTTAGCTAAATCAGACATTTCATCTAAAGTATAAGTTATTTTAGGGGGTTGATCACTACCAAAAAACTCTTTACTACATTTTAAATGAAAGTCTTCTCCCTCACTTACTTCTTTATAACAATACAAACATTTACTCATTGTCATCCTCTATTGGTTCAACACTTACAGCTCCTATACAATTATGGCAGCAAGCCAATAACAACCCCATTCTATCATTTTTATTTATCTTCCAGTTTTTAGAAGCAATATCTAACAGCCATCCTTCAGGAATCAACCCCTCAAAAAAAGGAAACAATCGATTCTCTTTATATATTTTATTGGTTACTGGAATTGTAAACGTTATAAACTGATTAGGATAATTCTTTACATAATCTTCTTGATATTGAAATGTAAAATCTCCATCATTAGTTTCGGTTAAAACTCCACAAAAAATACTATCATAAAAAATTTTAGCTTGCCTCATTATCTTTTATTTCTTTTAGACTTACTGGCATTAAAACATGACCAAACATTTTTAAAACTTGATTTACTTTTTCAAGGTTTAAATTTGTTTTTCCTTGCTCTATTTTACGAATAACTGTTAGCGCAACTCCTGCTCTTTCAGCAAACTCTTCTTGGGTTAAATCGACTTCTTTTCTGCGTTCTTTAACAAACTCTGACAAACTGTTCATTATATGTAATTGAATATAATTATATCCAAATATACTAAATTATATGTAATAACATATAAAAATAAACAAAAACGAATTATTATATGCAAAAGCATACAATAAAATAGAATCAACTTATTAAAAATTGGTTAGTTGTGCAAAACCTTGCACAAACTTTGCACAAAAACAACACAACAATCACTTGGTTTCATTGAGTTTATCTATGATTGTGAAGAAAATGAAGCTTGTGCAACAGTATTAAATAATTTATCTATTATGTAATAAAAGAGAAAACTAATATTATAATTGTTAACTTATAAATTACCAAAAAGAAATAGTAATTAATAAATTAAATCATCTTTAAAATTGTAAGTAACTTTTTCTAGCTTTTCATTTTTATATTCTAAAAATAGCATATCATAAAAAACCGAATACTCTTCAAAAGATAAATGTTCATTTTCCTTTAATTCAAATTCTTTATCAAAATTAAACTGACTTATAAGTCTGTCATCAAAAGCAAAACTATATTCTACTTGCATATCCGAATACCTATCAGCTAATTCTATATATAAATTAGTCAACATTTCTTTAAATGTATATTCATCTCTATCATCTAAATATTCATTGTTTTCAATAATTGACAGTACGAATTCTCCTGCCCAAGTTCCTATTCCTTTATTTGATTTCCATTCAGGAAAAGCTATATCCATAAAATGTAAAATCTCATTTAACAATTCTGTTTCATTATACTGTTCCATTACGGTATAATAATCCATGTGCATCTCTCTATTCTCTATAAATTCTTCAAAGTGAAACTGGTTTAGCATTTTATTTTTTTAGGGTTAAGATACAAATTTTTGAATAAGAAGTATCTTCAAAAATCAATCAAAAGAAAACAAAATCTTCCACCTTTACTCCGCTTCATAAAGCTAAAACCATTAATTTTACTAGGCATATTACTTTCTGTATCGGGAAGTAAAATTTATTTTCCTTTAATTAAAAAGACAGCTGTTTTCAGTTTTATAAAATCATCTCTTTTTAAACAACCTCACATTCTCTTTAAAAACAAAGAAAATTAGGGAGTTTGAATACCACTTTTTAATTCAATAAATAAGCAGTAAATTTGTATTCTCTAAGTGTAAATGATACATGACTGCAATATTTACATTTCAAAAAAACTTTGCGCAAAAGCTAATAGCTTCGTTGCGTTACCTGCTTGATGATATATTTTTAAAAAATTCTAAAGAGTTTATTATTTAAGCCCTACCCATTTTAAAGGTAGGGACAACTTTAGTTTTAATTAATTTAAACTAAATCCTAGGTGTTTTTTAATACCTAGCGATGGTTTATTTCTATTCATCAATAATTATAAAATAATGACAAAAAATATTATAGTAACCACAGGTATATACGATCTTATAAAAGACCACGTTAGAAGAAAAAAAGTAACTCTTGAAGAAGAAAACCGCTTACTAGCAGAACTAAAAGGCGCAAAACAAGTAAGACGAAGAGAACTTCCTGATGATGTAGTTACCGTAAACAGAAGAGTCTTAATTTTAGACCATTCAGACCAACAAGAAAAAGAATACATTTTTGTTTCTACAAATAAAACTAAACTTCAAAAAAGAAAATTTTCAATCCTTTCAGATATGGCTTTAGCCACTGTTGGCTATAAAGAAGGTGATATTATTGACTGGCCTTTTAAAAAAGGAAATAAAAAAGTTGAAATTTTAAAAGTAACTCCTTTCGAGCAGCTTTAAATCTAAAAATCTATTACCTCAACAAGGAGTTTTTAAGCAAACTCCTTGTTTTGATTACAACTTCAAATTAGCTTAAAATCTTCAAATTTATAACGGTTAATTACGCTTATAAAACAGATTATTATCATTTCGACGGAGTTTATAATTTTACTAGTCCTAGACTCAATTTATATTCATGGAAAAAGACAAAAAAATAAAATTGCAAGAAAAAAAATATCAATCCGTAGGAAAACTTACTACAAGTAAAATTATTGATCTTTTTATCGAAAGTGAAAACGAAGCTTTACACCATAAATTTCAAGGTAAATTTTATCCTTCTCGTCATTATGATATTAACGCAACATTGACAAAAGCCCTAAAAGGAATTGACAAACAAAAAATAATTGATGCCTATTTTCACGCCTCTAGGTTGGGAGTTATAGTAAAAGTAAAAGAAAACAATTATCCCTTCTTTTTAAAAGGAATTGAAAAAACACTATCATCTCTTGGTGAGGGATATAATATTAATATTTTAAGACCTAGTACGGTATATTTACTCTTTGGCGTGAACTCACTAAATGACATAGAAAACCTACACAACACAAAGTATAATGAGTTTTTAGAAAATTTAAAGTTTGTTATCAAAGTTAACTCTTATACAAGTTACCCTAGTTTACGAAGAAAGTTAAAAGCTTCTCTTTTCTTAGAAAATCCTATGCTTTTAAGAAGAGCTCAAAAAATAACTCCTTTCTTTAATAAATTCAATTTTGAAACAGCAGGTGCCTTGGTATTGTTGTTGGTAGATTCTTCAAAAACTTCAAAACAAGTTCTTTTAGAATATCATAACGCTGATTTACCTAGAGAAACTGTTTGGGTTCTTGGTAGTTTCTATAAAGATTTCTCTAACACCGAAGCTAACAAACTACTTCTTAAAGACTTATACAAAAAGTATCCTAAAGAATGGGTTGATGAATATTATAGCTCTATTTACTAATAGTTTTATAAGTATTTTTGCTTTATGGATTCACTTACACAAATTGTTCTTGGAGCGGCAGTTGGAGAGGCTGTATTAGGGAAAAAAGTTGGTAATAAAGCAATGTTTTATGGTGCTATTGCTGGTACAATTCCTGATTTAGATGTATATGTTGGAAAACTTTTCGATACTGTTACTGCTCTAGAAATACACAGAGGTTTTACGCATTCTGTTTTTTTTGCAATCATTTTTGGGTGGATTTTCGGTTGGTTCATTTCCTTGTATGAGAAAAAAGCCTCCACAAAAGAATGGGCACTACTCATGTTTTGGGGATTTATTACACATCCAATTCTAGATGCACATACCACTTGGGGAACTCAACTTTTTTGGCCTCTCGATATTCGATTGGCTTTTAAAAACATTTTTGTGATTGATCCTCTATACACATTGCCTTTCTTAGTGTTCCTGTTAATGGCAATGTTTCAGCGTAAAGGAACAGCAAAAAGAAGGAAATACAACAATTTAGGACTGATTATTAGTAGTTCTTACATGGTAATTACTATTGTTATCAAAGGAATCACTTATACTAAATTTGCGCATGCTTTAAAAGAACAAGGAATAGTTTATAAAGAAATAGAAACCAAACCTACACCTTTTAACACTGTTTTATGGTCTGCGAATGTAGAAACTGACGATGCTTATTTAATAGGTTATTATTCTTTTTTTGACACCAAACCGATTGAGTTTTACTCCTACCCTAAAAATCATAATTTACTAGGTGATTATAAAGATGATGTTTCTGTAAAACGACTTATAAAAATTACCAAAGGTTGGTATACAATTTCAGAAAAAAACAATACTCTTTATTTAAATGATTTACGCTTCGGACTGCTTAGTGTAGCTCCGAATTTTCAACAATTTGCTTTTAGTTTTAAAATAACTGAAGAAGATAATAAAGTGGTTATTGATGAGGTTCCTAGAAACAGAGAAAAAGCCAAAGAACTCGTAAATGATCTTTGGGTTAGAATTCAAGGAAATTAATTGAGAAATCGCTGTATATGTCGTAAATTTGCAACTCTATTTTAAAAGCAGCGTTACTCAGGTTTGAGACAAAAATATTTTCACTTTTTTTCAATCATCTTTTTAGCTCTTACTCAATTCGCATTTATTACTGCGTTATTGCTAGAACACAAAAATGTTTTTGCCGTAATATCGTTAACAACACTTATTACTGCACTCATAATTTACACCTACATAAAGTTCTTTAAAATTAAAGAAGTAGATTTTGAGCCTTTCTATGTAATGATTTTTGTTATCGCTGGTGCGCTACTTACAAGTTATTTGCATCTTTTTACTCCTTTGAATTCTGTTTTAGCTGCAGCACTTACCGGAACTATTGCTTCCTTTTTACCCAACTTGAATAAAAAATCTAAGGTTTTACAAAATATTCCTAATGCCATGTACTGTGGTTGTTTTGTAGGAATGTCGCAAAAACACGTTGCAATTGATTATAGTTTTATAATTATTGCGGGTATGATAGCTGGTATCTTTTACATGTTTTCAAAAAATCTGTTTCATGGAGTTGGCGGTAAATTAGGTACTCTTGCTTTTGGTAGCGTTGTTATCTCATCATTATTATTGTTAATTCTATCATAATGCTAACTACTATATCAATATATTTAACAAGCATACTCGGAGCTTTTTTAACCTTTTTAGTAAGCACAAAATACAACCAAGGTCCTGTAAGAGCTTCTGCCCTATTAACTCTTATTGTCGCTGGTGTATGCTTCCTTTTTCCTGAGTTATTTCCAAAAGATATAACCAACCAAATTCCTTGGGTATTTTTTGGTGCTTCTTTTGTTGGAATGACTTCTGGGAAGCTTACTCGAAACTATATTTCAATTATTTTCGCTGGAATAGTTTTCGGATTCATATATACGGTTAGTCCTGATTTTTTTAATGGTTATGGAGGCGCATTAGGAACAGCTGCTTGTATTTCTATCTTAGTTGTTATTGGAATAAACAATCTTATCCGACTTTCAAAAGCCTCTAAAAAGAAAAAGAAACTACTTAAAAAAGTAGTTCTTAAAAGCTAATTCTATTATAGGTTACATTTTTCAAACAAAACACAAAACCACTCAACCTACTACAATCTCCTTTATTTTTTCTTAACTTTATCTTCTTAAGATTAGAGAAAAATCATGGAGAATAAACCTAAAAAACAAGCTTCTGCTGAACCACCGTATAAGTTATTAAGTCTAAGAACTGGTAAACCAAAAGATTGGGCTGCCGGTATCCCTGCTGTAGTACACTCTATAAAAAGTCTTCTTAACGATAAAACGTTAACCAGAGGAGGCAAAGCCTTGTTTAAAATGAATCAATTTGATGGTTTTGATTGTCCTAGTTGTGGTTGGCCTGATCCAGATGATGAACGTTCTCCTATTGCTGAATACTGTGAAAACGGTGCCAAAGCTTTAGCTGAAGAAGCCACTAGTAAAAGAATTACTGCAGATTTTTTCAAACAAAATTCTGTGTATGATTTATCTCAACTAACTGATTATGAAATTGGGCATTTAGGTCGCCTTTCTGAACCTATGTACCTTCCTAAAGGCAGTACCCACTACGAGCCTATAACTTGGGATAATGCTTTTAGCAAAATTGCCGAACACTTAAACAAATTAGAATCTCCTAATAACGCAGCTTTTTACACTTCAGGAAGAACAAGTAATGAAGCTTCATTTGTTTATCAACTTTTTGTTCGCGAATTCGGAACCAACAACTTTCCTGATTGCTCTAACATGTGCCATGAAACCTCTGGTTTTGCCTTAGCTCAAACAACAGGTATTGGAAAAGGAACTG
This sequence comes from Tenacibaculum sp. A30, assembly GCF_051200845.1. NCBI lineage: Bacteria > Pseudomonadati > Bacteroidota > Flavobacteriia > Flavobacteriales > Flavobacteriaceae > Tenacibaculum > Tenacibaculum sp. A30. Next base: position 125,035 of record NZ_CP195160.1, on the reverse strand, counting down.
CTACTTTAAACGATTTTTACGATACTGATATTGTAATAATTATCGGGCAAAACCCTGGAACAAACTCACCACGAATGTTGAGTGCTCTTGAAAAAGGGAAAAAGAACGGAGCTAAAATCATCGCTGTTAATCCGCTTCCTGAAGCAGGTTTAATGGGCTTTAAAGATCCTCAAAAAGTAAATGGTATTTTAGGAAAAGGGGTTCAACTCGCAGATTTGTATCTTCCTGTAAAAATCAACGGAGATTTAGCCCTTCTAAAAGCAATTGAAAAATTACTATTATTTTTTGAAAAGGAAACCCCTGGAAAAGTTTTTGATCAAGATTTTATTAAAAATAAAACGGTTGGTTATGAAGAACTAATCAAACAAATAGAAAACTATAACCTTGAAGAGCTAGCAAAAGCTTCTGGTGTTTCATTAGAAGATATCCGTAAAGCTGCAGAAATGTTAGCTTATAAAAATAGAATTATTATTTGCTGGGGAATGGGACTTACCCAACAACCTAACGGAGTTGATATTTTAAAAGAAGTTTTAAACCTTTTATTCCTAAAAGGAAGTATCGGTAAACCTGGAGCCGGTTCTTGTCCTGTTCGCGGACATAGTAACGTGCAAGGAAACAGAACAATGTTGATCAATAATCACCCTTCGCAAGAACAACTAGATAAACTTGAAGAAGTTTTTGGTTTTAACCCGCCAAGAGAAAACGGTTATGATGTGGTTGATACCATAAAAGCAATGAATGAAGGAAAAATAAAAGTACACTTTAGTATGGGTGGAAATTTCTTATCAGCTACTCCTGATACAACTTATACAGCAAACGGATTAAGACAACTGGACCTATCTGTTTCTGTTTCTACTAAACTTAATAGGACCCATTTAATTCACGGTAAAGAATCTATAATTTTACCTACAATTTCCCGAAGTGAAACAGATATTATAAATGGTGAATTGCAACATGTAAGTACCGAAAATGCAATGGGAATTGTAGAATGGTCAAGAGGAATGTTACAGCCAATTTCAGATAAACTAATCAACGAAACTCATATCGTTTGTAAAATGGCAAAAGCTACTTTAGGAAACAAAAGTGTGGTTGATTGGAATCGTTACATGAACAGTTATGATGCTGTAAGAGATGATATTGAAAAATGTATTCCTGGTTTTGAAAACTACAATGTTCGTGTAAAACAAAAAGGTGGGTTCTACCTACCTAACGGTGCTCGTGAAGGAAGCTTTAAAACAAAAGAGTTTGGTAACCGTGTTCCGTTTTCTATAACTAAATTACCTCAAAACACACTTGCCGACGATGAATATTTAATGGCTACTGTAAGAACACACGATCAATTTAACACCACTATTTACGGATTAGATGATCGCTACCGCGGAGTATATAACGAGCGTCGTGTAATTTTTATGAATAAAAAAGATATAGAAAAAGCAGGATTTAAAGCAGGTGATAAAGTAGATTTATTCAACTATGACAATAATACCGAGCGTGTTGCTCCACTTTTCATTATTGTTGAATATCCTATTCCTGAAAAAAATACAGTTACGTATTTCCCTGAAACTAATGTATTGGTATCTATTCACAATGTAGTAGCAGGAAGTAACATGCCAGCTTCTAAGCATGTTAAGATTAAGATTAAAAGACACAACCCTGATAATCTAACTAATTAGAAAAGCCACCAACCACTTCTTAACTAACTTAAAACCTTGCTTTTATGCAAGGTTTTCTCAAAATAATAGCTATTTTAGTAACTGTTACATCAACTAATACAGTACTATGTCTAAAAAAATAGGATTAAAAGAAGCCATATCTATAGGTATTGGAGGTATGGTTGGCGGTGGTATTTTTGCCGTTTTAGGTCTTGCCGTTTTACTTGCCAAAGGAGGAACTCCAATTGCTTTTTTACTTGCTGGTATTCTCGCACTTATAACTTCTTATAGCTATGTACATTTGTCAAAAAAGTATCCAGACAGAGGAGGAACCGTAAAATTCATCAATCAAGGTTTTGGAAAAACAATTTTTAGCGGAGCTATCAACAACCTTTTATGGGTAAGTTATATTGTAATGCTTTCCTTATATGCCTCGGCTTTTGGCTCTTATGCTCCTAACCTATGGGAAATAACACAAAATAAAACGATCAACTTTCATATATACGCCAGTGCTATTATTATTATAGCTACAGCTATTAACTATTACAGTATTGCTGTAGTAGGAAAAATTGAATCATACGCGGTAGTTATAAAACTTATAATTCTTATTGGTTTTATTGCTATTGGTGCCTATGGACTCATAGGGAATCCTAATATAGCACAACTATCCATTAGTAACTGGGAAAACCCTATCAAACTATTTGCTGGTGGAATGGTTATTTTCGTTGCTTACGAAGGTTTTGAATTAATTGCTAATGCCGCTCCTGATATTCTAAATCCCGAGAAAAATATTTCAAAAGCCTATTATTATTCTGTCATATTTGTCATTTTTCTGTATATCATTATTGCTTTGGTTACGGTTGGATCATTACCTTTCAATCAAATTGCAAAAGCTCAAGATTATGTACTGGCAGAAGCTGCAAAACCTATGTTAGGACAACTCGGTTTCACCATCATAACCATTGCTGCTTTAATTTCTACTTTTTCTGCAATTAATGCTTCTTTGTACGGAGGTAGTAAAGTAAATTATGAAATTGCTGAAGACGATGAATTACCTCACCATTTTTTATCTAAATTCTGGAATCAACCTATCGGTTTATTAATTACTGCTATTGCTACACTTGTACTTGTAAATACTTTAAATCTTGAAAGTATTTCTACTGCCGGGAGTGTTGGATTCATTTTAATTTTTGGAATTGTAAATTATGTAGGCTTTAAACTCTCAAAAGAAACTGGTAGTAATAAAGTAATTCCTTTTTTAGGTTGTTTGTTATGTGTAATCGCCTTATTTATTCTAATAAAACAACAACTTCAATCCAATCTAGTTGGAGTTTTTGTTTCTCTTGGAATTATTCTCCTTTGTTTTATTATTGAATGGTTTTATAAGAAAAGTGAAACAAAAAGCTAAAAAACTATAGATAAAATGGTTGATAACATCACTCAAATTTGGAAAGAATTTCAACAAAATGTTTTAGAGCATATACCAAAAGTTGTATTAGCTTTAATTATAATTATTCTTTTTTCGCTTGTAGCTAGTGGAGCTAAAAAAATATGCATTAATGTATACCGAAAAGCTTTTAAAGAAAACTACCTGAATATTGAAAGGATCATAGCGTCATTATTTTATGTACTATTTTTTGCTACAGGTGTTTTATTAGCGTTACATATCTTAGGTTTAGACAAACCGTTCGAAAAACTACTAGCTGGGGCTGGTGTTGTGGGTATTATTGCTGGTTTTGCTTTAAAAGACATCGCTTCTAATATGTTTTCTGGACTTTTGGTTGATTTACAACGCCCTTATAAAGTTGGAGATTGGGTTGAGATTGATGGAAAATATGGTGTTGTGTTAGATATTAGCTGGCTTACAACTAAAATAAAAACGGTACCAGGTCAGGAAGTTTTTGTACCCAACCAAATTATTTACAATGGCACTTTTACCAATTATTCTACTTGGGGAAAACGACGTATCATTTTAAGAAGTGGAGTTTCGTATGGTGACGATTTAGAACACGTTAGATCAGTTGCTTTAGATGAAGTTAAAAAAATAGAAGAATATCTTCCAGAAGAAGGTATCGATTTTTATTTTACTGATATTGGTGGTTCTACTTACGATTTTATGCTTCGTTATTGGGTTAAGTTTGAATCTAATGATGATTTCTGTAAAGGAATGAACGATGTTATTATGCGTATTAAAAAACGTTTTGAACAAGAAAACATTTCCATTGCTTATCCAGTAACCACCCTTGACTTTGGAGTAAAAGGTGGTGTAAACTTATTTGATAAGGATATAAATATTAACTCAAAAAAATAAATAGTATTTTTAAAACTTAAAAAAACTCTAGCTATGAAAAACTTAACCTTTTTATTATTTATACTAACCTCTGTTTCTATATTCTCTCAAGAACTTGAAAGTAAAATTAATTGGAGTAATGATATAGACAAGGCTATTGCTTTAGGTAAAGAAAAAAATCAAGAGGTTTTTATTTATTTAGGAGAGAAAAAATGTGTTCCTTGTAGAGCTGTGGAAAAATATGCTTACAGTACAGAAAAATTCCAAGAATACGCTAAGAAATTCATTATGGTTAAAGTCTATAATGATTTAGATGAGACTAAAACAAAAGAATTGCAATATTTTAATGATGCTAAAAAACGTTTTAATACTAAATCTGTTCCTCGTTTTATCATTATTAAAAATGGGGAAGAAATTGCAAACTTCTTTGCTTATATAAAATCTCCAGAAGCTTTGATAGAAAAAATAAATTCTTTCTATAAAGCTTCTGAATAATATTTTTTATTCTTCTAATTTAGAATTTTCAGAATAGGTACGCCATTTTGCCAAACATGCTTCAATATCCTCAGGGATTTCAGAGTTAAATTGTAAAAACTCTCCTGTAGTTGGATGTGTAAACCCTAATGTTTTTGCATGCAACGCTTGTCTTGGTAAAACCTTAAAACAGTTCTCAACAAACTGTTTATACTTAGTAAATGTAGTTCCTTTTAAAATGGTATCGCCTCCATAACGCTCATCATTAAATAAGGTATGTCCTATATGTTTAAAATGAGCTCTAATTTGATGGGTTCTACCCGTTTCTAACTTACATTGTACCAAAGTTACATACGTTAATCGCTCTATAACTTTATAATGTGTTACCGCATGTTTTCCGTGTTCTCCATCAGGAAAAACATCCATTTGTAGGCGATTTTTAAAACTACGCCCTATATTTCCTTCTATAGTACCTTGGTCTTCCTCTATATTCCCCCAAACTAAAGCATAGTACAAACGTTCAGTAGTTCTATCGAAAAACTGTTTCGATAAATGCGCCATTGCATATTCAGTTTTTGCAACAACTAACAATCCGCTAGTATCTTTATCAATACGGTGTACCAAACCTGGACGTTCATTCGAGTTTTTAGGTAAATTTTCTATATGGTGAATTAACCCATTTACTAAAGTTCCTGAATAATTTCCATGACCTGGATGTACTACCATACCTGCAGGTTTGTTTACAACAATTACCTCGTCATCTTCATACACGATATCAATCGGAATATCTTCAGCAACCAATAAATTTTCATGTGGTGGATAGGTTAACACCACTCTAACCACATCTTTTGGTTTTACTTTGTAGTTTGGTTTTACTACAACATCATTTACCAACACATTTCCTGCTTTGGCTGCTTGTTGTATTTTATTTCGAGTAGCATTTTCAATAAAATTCATTAAAAACTTATCTACTCGTAAGGGTACTTGACCATCAGTAGCTACAAACCGATGGTGTTCGTATAAATCATCATTCTCAAAATCTGGAGTCGTCTCTTCCTGCATCAATCAATATTAAAATTAGTTTCCGTTACCATCTCCTAAAATTAAATCGATGGTTGTTTGTTTTGGTAATTTTGTTCCTGGTTCTATTTTTTGTCCGTTATGTTTTAATCCACGAACTACATCTTTTCCTATATCGTGCACCCAAGTAACATTACTTCCTACTTTGAATCCTATAGAACGTAAATGTGTAGTTGCTTGACGTCTTGTACGTCCATTTAAGTCAGGTATTACAACATCTCGATACTTAGACGGATTTAGTGTTAAATATATTTTACGTTTTTCTTTTACAAAATCTCCCGCTTCTGGATCTTGCTCAATAATCGATTTTTTAGGATATTCAGGGTTATAACTAGCACTATCAATCACTACAAAATCTAAGTTCAATTCATCTAGCTTTTGTGTTACTTCATCTAAAGACATTTTGTGCAAGTTTGGCACTTGTATTTTTTGGTTGTGGTTTGTCGTTACTCCAAGCCACCATTGTAGTCCAAATACGAATATAAATATTGCTACAACTGCTATAATTACGTTTGTTAAAAAAGATTTACTTTTAATAAATTGAAATAAACCTCCAGACTTTTCTGTTAAATTACTCATATCATTTTTTTGTAAGATCGCACAAATGTACAGTAAAAATAGTACTATTTTCAAATCAACAAGTCTTAAACGAGTTTTTTTGGTAAGTTTGTATAATCCTACATTGGGATTTTAAGAAAACAACAACAAAACAGTAATTGAAATATAAATAAAGTGAAAAAAAACATCGCTATTATTATGGGAGGATATTCCTCAGAAGTAGGTATATCTTTAAAAAGTGGTAATGTAGTTTACAAACATCTTAATAAAGAAAAATACAACCCGTATAGAGTTCATATTTTAAAAGATAAATGGGTTTTGGTTGATGATGAAGAAAATGAACACCCTATTAATAAACATGATTTTTCTGCTGAAATTGATGGAACCAAAATCACTTTTGATGCTGTTTTTAACGCCATTCATGGTGCTCCAGGTGAAAACGGAGTAATTCTAGCATATTTTAACCTTATCGGATTAAAACATACTTCTGCCCCATTCTATCAAATGGCATTAACTTTTAACAAGCGTGATACGTTAAGCGTAGTAAAAGAATATGGAATTCCGGCTGCAACTTCTGTTTATTTAAATAAAGGAGATGAAATCAACACCAATACCATCATTGAAAAAATTGGATTACCTTGTTTTGTAAAACCTAACGGTGCGGGATCTAGCTTCGGAATCTCTAAAGTATATACACAAGAAGAATTAATTCCTGCTATTGAAAAAGCCTATGAGGAAGATTCAGAAATATTAATTGAAAGTTTTTTAGACGGAACTGAAGTTTCTGTGGGTGTAATTCAGTACAAGGGAGAAATCAAAGTATTACCAATTACTGAAATTGTTTCTGATAATGACTTCTTCGACTATAAAGCTAAATATGAAGGAGAATCGCAAGAAATTACTCCAGCACGTTTAACAGAAGCTCAAGAGAAGAGCGTAAATAACATTGCTAAGCGCGTGTACGAAATTTTAAATATGAGCGGATTTTCACGTTCTGAATATATTCTGGTAAATGACGTTCCTCATTTCTTAGAAATGAACACTGTTCCTGGATTAACAGAAGCAAGTATTTTACCACAACAAGCCAATCATGCAGGTATCTCTTTAACTGAATTATTTGGAAATGCTATTGAAATGGCTTTAAACAACTAATTAACAATGAAAAGAGCTATTTTTCCAGGATCCTTCGACCCAATCACTTTAGGACATGTAGACATTATTGAACGTGGTGTTACACTTTTTGATGAGTTAATCATTGCTATTGGTGTAAATGCTGATAAAAAATATATGTTTTCTTTAGAAGAACGTAAACGCTTTATTGAAGAAACTTTTAAGCATGAACCTAAAATAAAGGTACTAACTTACAGCGGACTTACCGTAAACTTTTGTATAGAGCAAAATGCTCAATTTATTTTAAGAGGCTTACGAAATCCAGCCGATTTCGAGTTCGAAAAGGCAATTGCCCATACCAATAGAAAACTTTCAGAAATTGAAACTGTTTTCTTACTGACTTCTTCTGGTAAAAGTTACATTTCATCTTCTATTGTTCGTGACGTTATCCGAAACGAAGGAGATTACACAGGTCTGGTTCCTGATGCTGTTAGAATTTAATCGCAGAGCGATAACCAAAGGTTTAATTACCTAGGCTTACCTCTAAACACTTAAAATATTATCCATTGAAAAAGCTAGCTGTATTATTACTACTAATTATTGTTGCTTGTAAACAAGAGTCTAAAAAAGAAACAAAAGATTTTACAACACTTTTTGAAACTTCAAACGGAACAGAAACACCTACTTATAAAGAGGTAATTTCTTATTACAAAGATTTGGCTGAGACGTATCCTGAAATTTCTTTATTTGAAATTGGCACCACAGATATTGGTAAACCTTTACACTTAGCTGTTTTTAATACAGATGGGAAAACAAACATCAATCAGATCAAAAATTCTTCAAAAAACAGAATTTTAATCAATAACGGAATTCACCCAGGAGAATCTGACGGGATAGATGCTTCAATGCTATTATTACGAGATATTGTTCAGAATGACTCCTTAAAAAGCAAGTATAAAAACTCTTTGATTTGTGTTATTCCTGTGTATAATATTGGTGGAGCTTTAAATAGAAACTCACATACTAGAGCCAATCAAAATGGTCCTAAAGAATATGGTTTTAGAGGAAATGCGCGTAACTATGACCTAAATCGTGATTTTATTAAACAAGATACTAAGAATGCAGCAGCATTTGCTGAAATATTTCATACTGTAAATCCAGATGTTTTTATTGATAATCATGTAAGCAATGGCGCCGACTATCAATATGCTATTACCCATCTATTTACACAACACAATCAATTAGGTGGAAAATTAGGAGAGTTCATTGAAACCAAAATGCGCTCTGAGATTGAACAATCGTTAGCTCAAAAAGATATCATCATAACTCCGTATGTAAATGTTTGGGGAACAACTCCTGAAAGTGGTTGGTCTCAATTTTTTGATTCTCCAAGATATTCTACTGGGTACACTAGTCTATTCAACACCTTAGGTTTAATGGTAGAAACACACATGCTTAAACCTTATAAAACACGTGTAAAACAAACTTATGAACTACTATTTTCAACGTTAGATTTTTCCGAAGAAAACAGTAATCAAATAAAAGAATTACGTAAAAATGCTGTGCAGGAAATTATCAATAAAAAAACATATCCTATTGCTTTTACAGTTGATAAAGAGAATCCATCTACACTTAATTTTAAAGGATATGAAGGTGTTTTTATAGACAGTAAGGTTACTAACGGAAAGCGTTTATTTTATGACAGAACAAAGCCCTACACTAAAGAAATTTCATATTACAATAATTATATCCCAACAAAAGAAGTTACCATACCTAAAGCTTATATTTTAGAACAAGGTTGGCACAAAGTTCTGGAACGATTACAAAATAACAATATTGAATTTACTCGTTTTAAGAATGATACTGTTTTAACGGTAGAAATACAGCACATCAAAAATTTTGAAACTCGAAAGACTGCTTACGAAGGTCATTATTTACATTACAACACCGAAATTACCAAAACAGAAAATCAACAAATTAAATTCAACAAAGGAGATATTTATATTCCTACCAATCAAACAGGAATTCGCTATATTTTAGAAACCTTGGAAGCTGAGGCGGTAGATTCTTTCTTCAACTGGAATTTCTTCGATACTATTTTACAACAAAAAGAAGGCTATTCTGCCTATGTTTTTGAAGATATTGCTGAAGCTTTTTTACAAGAAAACCCTTCAATAAAAAAACAGTTTGAAGAAAAACTAAACACCGATGAGAGTTTTGCCAAGAATCCACAAATGCAACTGTATTGGATTTACACCAAAACTCCACACTATGAAAAAGCGCATAAAAAACTACCTATTTTTAAGTTATATTAACAATTAGTAAACCTCTTCGTTACATTTTTATATTTTTGTTAATGATTAGGAAGTCAGTCTAATGGAAAATGAACCCTTAAAATCTGTTTGTGAGCAAAAAAACTTTGAAGAAGTCTTCAATAAACACTCACAAACTTTACGAAATTATATTTACTATAAATGTGGCGATACTCAGCAAGCTGAAGATATCGTTCAGGAAGCCTATATCAAATTATGGCACAATTGCGCTAAAGTAATTTTTGAAAAGGCTAAATCCTTTTTATATACCGTGGCAAACAATCACTTTTTAAATGAAGTGGCTCATAAAAAAGTGGTATTAGAATATCAAAAACAAAATACTACCAATAATACATCAATAGAAACTCCTCAGTTTATATTGGAAGAAGATGAATTTCATAAAAAATTAAAAAAAGCGATTGCTGACCTTCCTGAAAGGCAACGAGAAGTTTTTTTACTAAGCAGAATAGATAAGAAAAAATACAGTGAAATTGCTGAAATTGTTGGTGTTTCTGTTAAGGCTGTAGAGAAAAGAATGAGTAAGGCATTACTTACTTTAAAAGAACAAATAGGTAAAGTGTAATAAAAAATACTATTTGTAGTAGGGTAATTAGTTTTTTAATTGTTTTTAATACAAATAGCACGAATAATAGGAAATGAAATTAAATTATAAAGATGAGACTTTTTTAGCCAGATGGATAGCCAATGAGCTTTCCTCTAAAGAGCTGGAAGAATTTCAACAATCTGACGTTTATCATCAATTTAAAGCCATTGATGATGCTTCTCAGTTGTTAAAAACTCCTGATTATAATCAGAAAGAAGCGCTTATCCAAATTCAAAACAAGTTACAATCTAAAAAGGCAGAGAAAAAAGTCGTTAAATTAATTCCTACATGGATGTACGGCGCTGTTGCTACTATAGCTTTGCTACTTAGCTTTTTTTACTTTAATTATAGTACAATTAATATTTCTACAAGTTACGGAGAGCATTCAACTATAACTTTACCAGATAATTCAACGGTACATCTTTCTCCTAACTCTACTGTTAGCTACAAAAAATACAAGTGGGATGGTAATAGAGAGTTATCTTTAAAAGGTAAAGCTTTTTTTGAAGTTGAAAAAGGTAAATCTTTTACTGTAAACACTTCAGAGGGTAACGTTACAGTTTTAGGAACTAAATTTACAGTTAATACTTCTGAAAATTATTTTGAAGTTCTATGCTACGAAGGAAAAGTAAAAGTTACTTCTAAAAGCAATGATGAAACTATTTTAACCTTAGGAAAAGCTTACAGAAATTATAATGAAAAAGCTGAAAAATGGACTTTTAATTCAGATAGCCCTTCTTGGTTAAAAGGCGAAAGTTCTTTCACTAATGTTCCCTTACACCAAGTAATTAAAGCATTAGAAAACCAATTCAACTTAAAGTTTGATTCTTCAAAAATAGATACCGAAAAACGATTTACAGGTACTTATACACATGAAGATGTTAATATAGCATTACAAACTGTTTTTGCTCCTATGAAAATTTCTTATAAATTAGCAAAAAATAGTACTGTTATATTGACATATAATTAATGAATATAAAATTAAGTATACTTTTTATATGCTTAGCAATGTCTATTTTTTCTCAGGAAAAGATAGACATTTCTTTTATAGACACTCCTTTATTAGACGTTCTAAAACAAACGGAAGCTAATTTTGGGGTTAAATTTTCGTATAACCCTGAAATAATTCAAAAAGATATTTTTTCATTTTCACAAAAAAACTGTGAATTAGTATATCTCTTGGGGGAAATTGAGCGTCAAACTTCCTTTGTTTTAAAAAAAATAAACGAGCGCTACTATTATATTACAAAAAATACGACTCTTAGTGAAGAAAATTATACGCTTCTTAATGAAATTCTTGTTACCAACTATATAACCTCTGGAATTAACAAAAAGAAAAATGGAGCTATTTCTATTTTACCAAAACAACTTGGAGTATTACCTGGGTTAACAGAACCTGATGTTTTAGAAAGCTTAAAAATTATTCCTGGAGTTCAAAGTCCTGATGAAACTGCTGCGGGTATATATATTAGAGGAGGGACTCCTAATCAAAACTTAGTACTTTGGGATGGAATAAAAACGTACTATTTAGGCCATTTTTTCGGAATGATTTCTGCTTTTAATCCATACACTACCAAAGAAGTTGTGCTGTCTAAAAGTGGTACAAGTGCTAGATATGGAAATAGAGTTTCTGGAGTAATCGACATAAAAACTTCTGAAGAAATTCCTGGAAAAATTACTGGAAGCTTTGGCTTAAATATGACACATACTGATGCTTTTATTAACGTTCCTTTATCAAAGCAAACAGCTTTATCTTTTTCCGCTCGAAGCTCATATTCTAATATTTTAAAGACTTTTACTTTTAATAAATTATCTACAAGAGTATTTCAAACATATAATAACAATCAAGAAAATTATATTATTGATAAAAACATAAAGTTTAGTAGAGATAATGAGTTTAATTTTTCAGATTACACCGCAAAATTCATCACTAATCCTTCTGAAGAAGAATCGTTAACGTTTAGTTTTTTACACACTAAAAATAAAATGTATAATGATTTTACAGTTCCTGATTATAAAGACAAATACCACGACCAGATAAATATTAAAAATACTGGTATGAGCGCTAATTGGAAAAAGGAAACTAGCGAAACAACAACTCATAACGTAAAAGGGTATTTTTCTACTTTTACATTAGACTACAATGCCAATTATAGTTACTACGAAGATTTTCTTGTTGAATTTTCGAGCAAAAGCAATACTTTAAATGATGTGGGGCTTTCGTATAATGTAAACTACTCTCTTAACGATAAAACAGATATCCTTTTAGGATACGATTTCACATCTACAGAGGCCGAATATGATTTAAAATACTCATACAGTCTACAAGGAGAAAATCAATATCGCTCTCAACAAGATGATAAAAGCTCGAACGATACTCATTCAATTTTTGGAGAATATCTATACGACTCTGATAACTGGAATATAAATACTGGAGTACGTTTTAACTACTTTTCTAAAATTAAAAAGCTTGTTGTAGAACCTAGATTATACCTTGAAAAAAAATTAAATACTAACTTTAGTTTTAAAGCTTCTTATGAGCAAAAACACCAAACACTTAGTCAAATCATAGAGTTCCAATCCTCTAGTTTAGGATTTGACTTGGAAAACCAAATTTGGGCACAGGTAAATGATGATGACATTCCTCTTCAAAAAAGTTTACAAGTTTCTACAGGAATTATTTTTAACAAAGACAATTGGAAAATAGATATTGAACCTTACTACAAAAAAGTAACTGGTATGACCTCGCTAACGAGCGGTTATAACGATCAGACCAACGATTTTTCTGACGGAATAGGTAAAATATATGGTATTGATATATTAATCAATAAAAAAATTAATAATTACAGAACTTGGGTTAACTATTCGTACACCAAAAACAGGTTTAAATTTTTAGATTTAGAAAACAAGTATTTTCCTGCCAATCATGATATCACAAATTATTTTTCATGGTCTCATGCCTATACATTAAACGCTTATGAATTTTCTTTAGGTTGGATTTACAGAACAGGAAATCCTTATACTGCTTTAAGAGATTTTTATGTAACCGATAATGGTTTTCCGGTTGTTTATATAGATACAGACAATATTAACGCTCTTAGACTCCCTAATTATCATCGTTTAGACGCTTCTATGACTTACACGTTTAATTTTTCTGAAAAATGGAAAGGTAAATTAGGAGTATCTGTTTTAAACATTTACAACCAAAAAAATATCTTAAGTAGAACTTATAATGCTATTCCTATTATAAATTCAGATAATGAGATTGAATACCAACAAGAACAAGTTGACAAAGTTTCTTTAGGAATGACACCTAATATTGTTTTTCGTGTTAGCTTTTAATAAAAAAAGGTCCTACTAAAAAGTAAGACCTTTGATGTTAATAATTTCTATATTGTTTTGTTTCTTCAAAAATGTGTTCTAAAATCTGTTTTTCTTGATCATCAAACGCAATACCACGTCTTTCCATCACCACTTCGGCTACTTCAAAAACTTTATTCGTTTTATATTCTGTAAAACCTGATGCTCCTCCCCAACTAAACGATGGTACAAAGTTTCTTGGAAATCCACTACCAAAAATATTAGCAGAAACACCTACAACAGTACCGGTATTAAACATGGTGTTAATTCCGCATTTTGAATGATCTCCCATCATTAAACCACAAAACTGTAATCCTGTTTTAGCAAAACGACCCGTTTCGTAATTCCATAAACGAACTTCAGCATAATTGTTTTTCAAATTCGAATTATTGCTATCAGCTCCGATATTACACCATTCTCCTAAAACTGAATTTCCTAAAAACCCATCATGCCCTTTATTAGAATATCCAAATAACACAGAATTATTCACCTCTCCTCCTACTTTACTATGAGGTCCAAGAGTAGTTGCTCCGTATATTTTCGCTCCTAATTTTAACACTGAATGTTCACACATTGCTAACGCTCCGCGTACTACAACACCTTCCATAATTTCAGCATTCTTACCAATATAAATAGGACCTGTTGAAGCATTTAAAGTAGCAAAAGTTAACTTTGCTCCTTTCTCTACAAAAATATCATCTCTATTAATACAATTAACTGTTTCTGGAATTGGTTGTGATTTTCTTCCATCCGTAATTAAATCAAAATCAGCACGAATAGCCTTATCATTTAAAGAAAAAATATCCCATGTATTTTTAATTTGAATAATATCATCTTCAAACTCTATATGCTCATAAGAAGAAAAATCCACCTCTTCTTGATTATCTGAAGTAAAAAAAGCTATTACATCTTCTCCCTTAAATATCGCTTGATTTTCTTGTAAATTCTTCACCATTTCAACCAAAGGTTTTGTTGGCAAAAAAGAAGCATTTAGCAATACATTTTCTTCCATTTCAACCATTGGATATTTCTCTTCTAAATATTCTTCGGTTACTGTAGTTGTTGTTAAACCCAAGTATTTTTCCCACTTTTCTCTAATCGTTAAAATTCCAACTCTTATATCTGCTACGGGTCTTGTATATGTAAATGGTAATAAAGCAGTACGCACATCACCATCAAATAAAATATAATTCATAATCATCATTTTTTGAAGCAACACAAACTTACCACTTTCAATTCATTTTACAAGTCAAAATATAAATCTTACTTTTGTTATTATACATTCTTCAATTAAACACTATGAAAAAAATTTTAGGTCTAATTTTAATTGGTATTGCCCTTATCGCGGCGTTATACTATGCTTTTATTTATTTTGTTCCTTATAGCGAAGGAGTTCGCTCAGGAGAACTCATAAAAATTAGTTATAAAGGTGTAGTTGTAAAAACTTGGGAAGGAGAAATTAGCCAAGGAATTTCTGGTGCTCAAATTTTTGCTTTTTCAGTTGAAGATAATCAAAAGGAAGTTATTGATAAACTTCAAAAATACCAAGGTCGCTATGTGAAAGTCACTTACAAAGAACGTTTTGGTACGTTCTTTTGGCTTGGAGACACCAAATATTTCATCACACATGTTGAAGAAGAACAATCTCCTCATTTTAGAGGTTTAAACAATGATAATGAATAATATTTTTAGAAATATAGAAGACACTCGCATTAGCATTTCTGAGCTAATGCTTCCATCTCATGCCAATTTTAGTGGTAAAATTCACGGTGGATACATTTTAAAACTAATGGATCAAATAGCTTTTGCTTGTGCATCAAAACACTCTGGAACCTATTGTGTTACAGCATCAGTAGATACAGTTGATTTTTTAAACCCGATAGATGTTGGAGAGTTAGTTACTATGAAAGCTTCTATCAATTATGTAGGAAGAACCTCTATGGTAGTAGGTATTCGTGTTGAATCACAAAACATACAAACTGGTAAGGTTAAACACTGTAACTCTTCTTACTTTACTATGGTTGCTAAAAGTGATGAAAACAAACAAGTAACTGTTCCTGGAATCATTATTAACAATGAAAAAGAAATGCGTCGTTTTTTAGAAGCTATAAAACGCTTAGAAATGAAAAAGAAACGACAAGAAGAATTTAATAGCGATAATTTTGTTGCCAAAGATTACATTGAAGATCTAGAAAAATACAATGTAAAAATAGAGTTATAAAAAAAATCCGAAGTAAATTTTACTTCGGATTTTTTGTCTATTTTCTATTCTCTCAGTTCTCTTATCTAAAAAGAATTATTTACTCAAATACATTTTACGTCTTGCGTATAAATCGTAGAACTGATCGTCTCTTAAACTTTCAATAAATAAGATACTTTCTCCTGTCGACTTCATCTCTGGTCCTAATTTCTTATTTACATTCGGAAATTTATTGAAAGAGAACACTGGTTGCTTAATTGCAAATCCTTCTAATTGTGGATTGAAATCAAAATCAGTTACTTTTTTCTCTCCTAACATCACCTTAGTTGCGTAGTTTACGTAAGGTTCTTTATATGCTTTTGCTATAAATGGAACTGTACGAGATGCACGTGGGTTAGCTTCGATGATATATACTTTATCATCTTTAATAGCAAACTGAATGTTGATTAATCCAACTGTATCCAATGCTAAAGCAATCGTTTTTGTGTACTCTCTAATTTGTTCTAACACTAACTCCCCTAAGTTAAACGCAGGTAAAGTTGCATTTGAATCTCCTGAGTGAATTCCACAAGGCTCTATGTGCTCCATAATTCCGATGATGTACACATTTTCACCGTCGCAAATAGCATCTGCTTCTGCTTCAATAGCTCCTTCTAAGTAGTGATCTAATAATAATTTATTATTAGGAATCTTACGTAATAAATCTACTACATGCTCTAATAACTCCTCTTTATTGATTACAATCTTCATTCCTTGACCTCCTAATACATATGATGGACGTACTAAGATTGGGAAATCTAATTCATCTGCTAACGCTAAAGCTTCATCTGCATTTTCTGCAACTCCAAACTCAGGGTAAGGGATATTGTTATCTTTTAATAACGTTGAGAAACTACCTCTATCTTCCGCTAAATCTAACGCTTTATAGCTTGTTCCGATAATTGGAATTCCATAACGCTCTAATTTTTCAGCTAATTTTAAAGCTGTTTGTCCTCCTAACTGAACGATAACTCCTTCTGGTTTCTCGTGCTTGATAATATCGTAGATATGTTCCCAGAAAACTGGCTCGAAGTATAATTTATCAGCCGTATCAAAATCAGTAGAAACTGTTTCTGGGTTACAGTTAATCATAATGGTTTCGTAACCACATTCTTTTGCTGCATATACCCCGTGAACACAACAGTAATCAAACTCAATTCCTTGTCCAATTCGGTTAGGTCCTGATCCTAAAACGATAACTTTTTTCTTATCAGAAACCACACTTTCGTTTGATACTGAAACTTCTCCGTTAGCAGTTTCAATTTCACTTTCGAAAGTTGAATAGTAATATGGAGTTTGCGCCTTGAATTCCGCAGCACACGTATCTACTAATTTATAAACACGTTTTATTTTTAACTCCTCACGTTTTTTATACACTTCACTTTCTAAACAACCTAACATGTGAGCGATTTGACGGTCACCATATCCTTTTTGTTTAGCTTCTAATAACAATTCTCTGTCAAGTGTATCAATTGTATAGGTAGAAATTTCTTTTTCTAACATATACAACTCTTCATATTGACGTAAGTACCACATGTCAATCTTAGTGATTTCGTGGATTTTACTCAACGGCATTCCTATTTGAATAGCGTCATAAATAGCAAATACACGATCCCAAGAAGCATATTTTAACTTGTCTTTAATTTGGTTGTAATCTTTATAACTTTTACCGTCAGCTCCTATTCCGTTACGCTTAATCTCTAACGATTGTGTTGCTTTGTGTAACGCTTCTTGGAACGAACGCCCAATACCCATTACTTCTCCAACCGCTTTCATTTGTAATCCTAATGTTCTGTCAGATCCTTCAAATTTATCGAAGTTCCAACGAGGAATTTTCACGATTACATAGTCTAACGTTGGTTCAAATAAAGCTGAAGTTGACTTTGTAATTTGGTTATCTAACTCATCTAACGTATATCCTGTAGCTAGTTTAGCTGCGATTTTTGCAATTGGATATCCAGTTGCTTTTGATGCTAATGCAGATGAACGAGATACACGTGGGTTGATTTCAATTGCAATGATATCTTCTTTTTCATCTGGTGAAACCGCGAATTGTACGTTACAACCTCCTGCAAATTCACCGATAGAACGCATCATTTTAATTGCCATGTCACGCATTTTTTGGAATGTTTTATCCGAAAGCGTCATGGCTGGAGCTACTGTAATAGAATCTCCTGTATGGATCCCCATAGGATCCATGTTTTCAATAGAACAGATAATTACAACATTATCGTTATCATCACGTAATAACTCTAACTCGTACTCTTTCCACCCCATCATTGCTTTATCAATCATTACCTCATGGATTGGAGAAATCTCTAATCCTCTTGATAATAATTCTTCAAACTCTTCTTCATTATAAACGATAGAAGCTCCTGCTCCTCCTAAAGTAAACGAAGCTCTAATACATAATGGAAAACCAAACTCTTGTGCTATTTCTTTTCCTTTTAAGAATGAAGTAGCTGTAGCTTGAGGCGCCATAGGCACACCTATTTCTTCCATTAATAAACGGAACTTATCTCTATCTTCCGTAATATTAATTGCATCAATATCTACTCCAATAATCTCTACGTCAAAATCTTTCCAAATTCCTTTTTCATCAGCTTCAATACAAAGGTTTAAGGCTGTTTGCCCACCCATTGTAGGTAAAACAGCATCAATTTGTGGATGTTCTTTTAAAATTTGAACAATCGACTTTGTATTAAGTGGCAACAAGTATACATGATCAGCCATTGATGGGTCTGTCATAATCGTTGCAGGGTTCGAATTAATTAAGATAGTTTCAATTCCGTCTTCTCTCAACGATCTTAATGCTTGCGATCCTGAATAGTCAAATTCACATGCTTGACCAATAACAATTGGTCCTGATCCAATAATTAAAATCGATTTAAGGTCTTGTCTTTTAGGCATTTTAGTTCGTGTTGTGTTGTGGTGTAAAAATAAAAATTGTTTGGTTATAAAAAAAGGCGATACTTATTAGTAACGCCTTTAAATATTAACAATAGTTAATCATTATTTCTTTGGTCTTGATTCAGATGAAACAGACAACTTTTTTCTTCCCTTTGCTCTTCTTCTAGCTAATACTTTACGTCCATTAGCAGAAGCCATTCTTTCGCGGAAACCGTGTTTGTTTCTTCTTTTTCTTTTCGATGGTTGGTACGTTCTTTTACTCATTACAGTATATCTTAAATATCTTCTTTAAATAATGTTTTGCTTTTTGTGAAATTCCGTCTGCTAAAAGCGTGGGCAAATATACAACAGTTTTTCAGTCTGGCAAACCCTATTTTTATTTTTTTTTAAAAAAAGTAGGTTTTGCAAAAGTACTAAAACTCAAACTATCTTTTTTCTCTTTTTTTATTTGCTGTAATTGCCAGACTTCTTACTTTTGCGCAAACCTAACAACACCATGAACAACACAAAATACGTTTTTGTAACTGGAGGCGTAACTTCATCACTAGGAAAAGGAATTATAGCCGCTTCTTTAGCTAAATTATTACAAGAAAGAGGATACTCTGTAACTATTCAAAAATTAGATCCATATATTAATATTGATCCAGGAACATTAAATCCATACGAACATGGAGAATGTTATGTTACTGATGATGGTGCCGAAACCGATTTAGATTTAGGACACTACGAGCGTTACTTAAACATTCCTACTTCACAAGCAAACAACGTAACTACTGGTAGAATTTATCAATCTGTAATTAATAAAGAACGTAAAGGAGAGTTTTTAGGAAAAACCGTACAGGTAATTCCTCATATTACAGATGAAATTAAAAACAGAGTTCAAATTTTAGGAAATACTGGTGATTTTGACATCGTTATTACTGAAATTGGAGGAACTGTGGGAGATATTGAATCTTTACCTTATATAGAAGCTGTTCGTCAATTACAATGGGATTTAGGTGAAGACAATGCTGTAGTTGTTCACTTAACCTTAGTTCCTTATTTGGCTGCTGCAGGTGAATTAAAGACAAAACCTACACAACACTCTGTAAAAATGTTAATGCAAAGTGGTGTTAGTCCTGATATTTTAGTGTGTCGTTCAGAACATGAAATTTCTGATGATATTAAACGTAAACTAGCATTATTCTGTAATGTTAAAAAACAAAACGTAATTCAATCGTTAGATGCTGAAACTATTTACGACGTTCCTAACTTAATGTTTAAAGAAGGATTAGACTACGTTGTATTAGACAAATTACGTTTATCTACTCGTAAACAACCTAAGCTAACTGCTTGGAACCGTTTTTTAGAGCGTCATAAAAACCCTACTTCTACTATTGAAATTGGTTTAGTAGGGAAATATGTAGAATTACACGATTCTTATAAATCAATTACCGAAGCATTTATTCATGCGGGTGCTGCCAATAAAACCAAAGTTAACGTTCGTTGGATTCACTCTGAAGAATTAACTCCAGAAAGTGCAGTAAAACAATTAGAAGGTGTAGACGGTGTTTTAGTAGCTCCAGGATTTGGTGATAGAGGAATTGAAGGAAAAATTGCAGCAGTACAATATGTACGTGAAAACAACATTCCGTTTTTAGGTATTTGTTTAGGTATGCAAATGGCAGTTATTGAGTTTGCTCGTAACGTATTAAACTTAAAAGATGCTAACTCTACCGAAATGGATCCTAAAGTTGCACATCCAGTTATTAACTTAATGGAAGAGCAAAAAGATGTTACTGAAAAAGGTGGAACAATGCGTTTAGGCGCTTGGGACTGTCAATTAACACAAGATTCTAAAGTTTTTCAAGCATATAAAGAAGAATTAATCAGTGAACGTCACCGCCACAGATACGAATACAATAACGAATATAAAGAACAATTAGAAGCAGCAGGAATGAAAACTGCGGGTATCAATCCTAAAACTGGATTGGTAGAAATTGTTGAAATACCTACTCACCCTTGGTTTGTTGGTGTTCAATATCATCCAGAATATAAGAGTACGGTGCTAAATCCGCACCCATTGTTTGTAAGCTTCATTAAAGCAGCTTTAAAACACTCTAAAAAATAATTTCAAAAATCCTGTAACTAAAATTACAGGATTTTTTATTTCTCAATAAAATTGGAATACTGTTTGAACTACTATTCTTAACAAAATTAATCATTGTAAATCCTCTAATAATCTTTGGGGTTTTATTACCTTTGTCGGGTTTTTCAGACAACTAGGAAAACTTTAAGTGACAAGTTGACATTTTAACATATATCAATGGAACAAAAAAAATTTGATTTAAATTCCTTTATAGGAATGCTTTTATTAGGAGGAATTATGCTTTGGTGGATGAATACCCAAAGACCAGACGAAACTCCTGAAGCCACTACTCAAACAGAACAAACCACTAACGCTACCGAAAACGTTCAGAACAACTTAACTGAAAACACCGTTTTAAACGATTCGTTACAGCAAATTGCTTTACAAAATAAGTTTGGAGCCTTTGCTTATGGTGCTTCAACAACTAAAGAAGGTAGTACTACTATTGAAAACAACCTTGTTAAATTAACGGTAGATAACAAAGGTGGACAAATCATTGAAGCCTTAATTAAAAACTATAAAACGTACGATTCGTTACCTTTATACTTAGTTAAAGACAAAAACGCATCGTTCAATATCAACTTCGGTACTACTGACAACCGAATTTTAAACACCAAAGACTTACTATTTACTCCTACCCTTACTAAAAATGGAGAGGCGCAAGTACTTTCTATGAAGTTAAAGGTTGCTGAAGATAAATTCTTAGAGTACCGTTATGAAATGAAAGAAGGTGATTACCGTGTCGGTTTCGCTATTCGTTCACAAGGTTTAAGTAATGTTATCAACAGTTCTCAAGAAATCAACTTAGATTGGAACTTAAAAGGTTTTAGACACGAAAAGAGTTTACAAACCGAAAACATGTACTCTTACTACTATTACAAAGCTGATGATGAAGTAGATTACTTACAAATGGACGATAATGAAGTGGTTAATGATATTGACTGGGTTGCGTTTAAACAACACTTCTTCTCTTCTGTATTAACCTCAGAAACTCCTTTAAACAATGCTACGTTAAAATCTGTTGATTTTGCAGGTGAAGATGTAGATAGCGTTTATACTAAAACCTACGGATTAAAAGCTCCTTTAGCTTTAACTAACGGAGAATTAAATTATAACATGCAATGGTTTTACGGACCCACCGATTATAATTTATTAAAGTCATATAAAGGTACTAGCCTTGACGAAATTGCCGATTTAGGTTGGGGAATCTTCGGTTTCTTAAACCGTACAATATTTTACCCTGTTTTTAACATGTTAAAAGGATTTATTGGTAACTACGGATTAATCATCATTTTAATGACGATTGTTGTTCGTATACTAATGTCTCCTGTTTTATACAAATCATATTTATCTAGTGCTAAGATGAAAGTGATTCGTCCAGAAATGGAAGAAATCAACAAAAAATACCCAGGTAAAGAAAACGCTATGAAGCGTCAGCAAGAAATAATGGCGGTACAGCGAAAAGCTGGAGTTAACATGATGTCGGGTTGTATTCCTGCATTAATGCAAATGCCAGTGTTCTTTGCTTTATTCAAATTCTTCCCTACGAATATCGAATTTAGACAAGAAGGATTCTTATGGGCTACTGACTTATCTTCTTATGATACGGTTTTTCAACTTCCTTTTAAGATTCCATTTTATGGAGATCACGTAAGTTTATTCCCAATTTTAGCATCTGTGGCGATTTTCTTTTATATGAAAATGAACCAAAGTCAACAAGCTAATATGCAGGCACCTACACAAGAAGGGATGCCAGACATGAGCAAAATGATGAAGTGGATGATCTACTTCTCTCCTATAATGATGTTATTCTTCTTTAACAACTACGCAAGTGGATTAAGTTTATACTATTTCATTTCTAACTTGTTAACTATTGCAATTATGTTTATTATTAAAAACTACGTAATTGATGAAGATAAGATTCACGCTCAGATAGAAGAAAACAAAAAGAAGCCTGTTAAAAAGAGTAAATTCCGTGAGCGTTTAGACGCTGCGATGAAGCAGGCTCAAGAACAACAAGCTGCACAACAACGCGCTAAGAAAAAATAAATTACCTACCTTTAGGTTATTCAATTTTAAAAAACCAACTTTTTCTACTCGATGAAAAAGTTGGTTTTTCATTTTTACCCTTTCTATTTTTCGTTGTTAATTTCTCCTTTTTTCACTTCCATTTCTGATTTAACATTCTTTTAACTAAACACCATTAAACCTTTCGGGAAATTTGCAGTCAAACATGCTTTATAAATCAACGTAATGAAGAAATTTACCTTACTTATTATTTTACTAATTAGTTTTACAACTTTTGCCCAACGTGGTTCAAAAATTACTTTAACAGGAAAAGTTGTTGAAACCAACTCAAAACAACCATTAGAATACGCAACATTAGTACTTACAAACATCAGCACTCAACAAATTGTTGGAGGGGTAACTGATGCTAAAGGAAACTTTTCTATAGATGTTTCATCGGGTACTTATGCTGTACAAGTTGAATTTATTGGTTTTAAATCTAAGAACTTAGGAAACCACACACTAACCGAAAATAAAAACTTAGGTGTAATTTCTCTTTCTGAAGATACCGAAACCTTAGATGAAATTGAAATTATTGCAGAAAAATCAACCGTAGAAATACGATTAGATAAAAAGATTTACAATGTTGGTAAAGATATGACTGTTAAAGGAGGTAATGCTTCTGATGTGCTAGATAACGTACCTTCTGTAAACGTAGATGCTGAGGGAGCTGTAAGCTTACGAGGAAATGAAAACGTTCGTATTTTAATTGATGGTAAACCTTCTGCCTTAGTAGGATTAACAGGTACAGACGCCTTAAGAAACCTCCCTGCTGATGCTATTGAAAAGGTAGAAGTAATTACTTCTCCTTCTGCTCGATATGATGCTGAGGGTACTGCAGGTATTTTAAATATTATTCTTAGAAAAGGAAAAATTACAGGATTTAACGGATCTGTAAACTTCTCAGTAGGAGATCCTGACTTATATCAAGTAAGTAGTAACTTAAACTACCGTACAAAAAAAATTAATATCTTTTCTAACCTAGGGTATTCATACAGAAAAGGTCCAGGAAATTCTTTTAGTGACTTCACTTATTTATCTGATGGTGTAATCGATAGTTTAAGTACAGAAAAAAGAGTTTTTGATAGAAAAAATAAAAACTTTAATGGTTCTTTTGGACTAGAATACTACTTAAATGATAAAAGCTCTATTACAGGTACTGTTTTCTATAGAAATAATGATGGAGAAGATATCGCAACCAACAACACCCGTACTTTTGCTCCAGATGAATCTCTTATTAGGAGTTCTGAAAGAATTGAGTTTGAAACAGAAGATGATGTCGATACCCAATATTCATTAAACTATACGAACAATATAGACGACAAAGGTCAAAAATTAATCATCGACTTACAGTATAGCGAAAACGAAGAAGATGAATATGCTAACATTACAAACAATTCTGTTTTAACTGAAAGAAATAATCAAATCACTAAATCTAAGAACAGATTATTACAAATAGATTATGTATTACCTTTTGGTGAAAAAAGCCAGTTAGAATTAGGACATAAAGCTGATTTACAAGATCTAACTTCTGATTTTAAAGTACGTGATGCAAATGGGCAACCTTTTGAGTTTGATCCTTCAAACGCTATTGATTTTAAACAATATATTTATGCCTACTATGCTCAATATGGTAGTAAAATAGATAAATTCTCTTATCTTTTAGGATTACGTGCTGAATACACAGATATAGATTTAAAAGTTTTAAATACTGGAGACTTTTCTGACAAAAACTATACGGAATGGTTTCCAACCGTTAATTTAGGGTATGAATTTAATGAAACTGATAATTTAACTTTAGGGTATGCACGTAGATTACAAAGACCACGCCACTGGTTTTTAAACCCTTTTGAAACCCGAAGTTCTAGCACTAATGTTTTTAAAGGAAACCCTGATTTAAATCCTGCTTACACTAGTTCTTTTGATTTAGGATATACTACACGAGTTAGTAAAATTACTTTAAACTCATCTTTATATTATCAATTTTCAACAGATTTAATTAGACCTGTATCAAGAGTAGAAACTAGAGATAACGGAAACGTGTTTGTTCGTCAATTCTTAAATTTAAATGATGAAAATCGTTACGGTTTCGAATTAACAACTAACTATAATCCTGTTAAATGGGCACGTTTATCAGCAACCTTTAACTATTTTAAGTTTAATACTGATGCTTTCGATTACTCTTTTTCTTATATAGATGCTGATACTGGTAATACAGTAACAGAAACAAAAACATTACCCGAAGTTAATAGTAGTAGTTGGTTTGCTCGTTTTAATTCTAGAATTACCTTACCTGCAAAAATCGATTGGCAAACACGTATTATGTATCGTGGTCCTCAAGATGATGCACAAGGAAGTAGAGAAGGTATTTTTGTAACAAACTTAGCTTTTAGTAAAGATATTTTTAAAGAAAAGGCTTCTGTAGTATTAAATGTTAGCGACTTGTTTAACGAACGTAAAAGAAAAGGCTACACCAATACTGAAGATGTAAGATCATACCAAGAATTCCAGTGGAGAGAACGCCAAATATCTTTAAGCTTCACGTATCGTTTCAACCAAAAGAAAAAACGTGAACGCCCTGAACGAAACGGAGATTTCGATGGTGGTGGTGAAGGGTTTTAATACTTCATTCAAATACAATAATAAAAAGAGAGCTGAACAATCAGCTCTCTTTTTTGTTGTAAAAACTTAGGTTGACAAACTTATTTCTAGTTAAATAAAGGCACAAAAAAACCACGTAAATAACGTGGTTTGAATATTTTTTTATGATATCTAAAGATTACTTACCTTCTTCGGCAGCTCTTTTAGCTTCTCTTTTTAATTTCATGTTTTCCCAGATAGTTCCACCAATCCAGTAAGGAACTACAAATGTTAATAAGAAAATTAACAGCCAAAATCCAGCTGTAAAAATAAACATGAATAATACTAATCCTGAGAATTCTGAAAAATCTAACATTTGTTTCTTCTTAATAATTGTTATGCCACAAAATTATAACTATTTTTCTTTTCTTCCAATAAAATCTAATAAAAATAACTCGTAAAAACTATAAGAATTTGTAATTTTGGACATCATTAATTTTTAGCATTTTAAATCATTTCATAATGACAAAATATAGAATTGAGAAAGACACTATGGGACAGGTAGAAGTACCTGCTGATAAATATTGGGGAGCACAAACTGAGCGTTCTCGTAACAATTTTAAAATTGGCCCTGCTGCCTCTATGCCTTTAGAAGTAGTATACGGATTTGCATACTTAAAAAAAGCTGCTGCTTACACTAACGCAGAGTTAGGTGTTTTAGCTGCTGAAAAACGTGATTTAATTGCACAAGTATGTGATGAAATTTTAGAAGGAAAGCACGATGATCAATTCCCTTTAGTAATTTGGCAAACAGGTTCTGGTACACAAAGTAACATGAACGTTAACGAAGTTATAGCAAACCGTGCTCATGAAATTGCTGGAAAAGTAATTGGTGAAGGTGAAAAAACTATCCAACCGAACGATGATGTAAACAAATCGCAATCGTCTAACGATACTTTCCCAACGGGTATGCACATTGCTGCTTACAAAAAAGTTGTAGAAGTAACCATTCCAAGTGTTGAGCAATTACGTGATACGTTACAAGCAAAAGCAGAAGCTTTTAAAGATGTTGTAAAAATTGGACGTACGCACTTAATGGATGCTACTCCCCTAACCTTAGGACAAGAATTTTCTGGATATGTAGCGCAATTAAACTTCGGATTAAACGCTTTAAAAAACACCTTAGCGCATTTAGCGCAATTAGCTTTAGGAGGAACTGCGGTAGGAACTGGGTTAAACACTCCTGCTGGTTATGATGTGTTAGTTGCTAAATATATTGCTGAGTTTACAGGATTACCATTTGTTACTGCTCAAAATAAATTTGAAGCCTTAGCAGCGCACGATGCTTTAGTTGAAACACACGGAGCTTTAAAACAATTAGCGGTTTCATTAAATAAAATTGCCAACGACATTCGTTTAATGGCTTCAGGACCTCGTTCAGGAATTGGAGAAATCATCATTCCTGCTAACGAACCAGGATCTTCTATCATGCCAGGAAAAGTAAATCCAACACAAGCAGAAGCTATGACTATGGTTTGTGCACAAGTTATGGGTAACGATGTTGCTGTAACTGTTGGTGGTACGCAAGGTCACTACGAATTAAACGTATTCAAACCTATGATGGCTGCTAACGTATTACAATCAGCTCAATTAATTGGAGATGCTTGTGTATCGTTTGATGTAAACTGTGCCGCTGGTATTGAACCAAACCAAACAAGAATTACTGAGTTATTAAACAACTCATTAATGTTAGTTACAGCATTAAATACTAAAATTGGATATTACAAAGCTGCTGAAATTGCAAATACAGCACACGCTAACGGAACTACTTTAAAAGAAGAAGCAGTACGTTTAGGATATGTAACTCCAGAACAATATGACGAATGGGTAAAACCAGAAGATATGATTGGAAGTTTAAAGTAAAAACGTATTTTTGTTATAAAACCA
The DNA here is from genome assembly GCF_051200845.1 of Tenacibaculum sp. A30. Classification (NCBI taxonomy): domain Bacteria; kingdom Pseudomonadati; phylum Bacteroidota; class Flavobacteriia; order Flavobacteriales; family Flavobacteriaceae; genus Tenacibaculum; species Tenacibaculum sp. A30. Next base: position 97,724 of record NZ_CP195160.1, on the reverse strand, counting down.
TAAAAGCCACTTAATTGTGGCTTTTTTTAGCTAATAAAATCTGTTAGTAATTTGATAAAAATTTGTCAATTCGAGTGAATTTTACTCATTTTTATGAGTAAAATTAGTATCGAGAATAAAATTAAGAAATATGAATACACACGAAGAATATATGAGCGAAGCAGTAAAAGCTGCTTTAAAAGGAATGCAGAACAACGAAGGAGGGCCTTTTGGTTGTATTGTTGTTAAAGATGGAAAAATCATCGGAAGAGGAAACAACAAGGTTACTTCTACCAACGACCCAACTGCACACGCAGAAGTAACAGCCATTCGTGATGCTTGTAAAAATATAGGTTCTTTTCAATTAGATGGATGTACTGTATATACCTCTTGCGAACCTTGCCCTATGTGTTTAGGCGCTATTTATTGGGCACGTCCTGATAAAGTTTTTTACGGAAGTAACCAGCAAGATGCTGCTAATATTGGTTTTGATGATGAATTTATTTACAAAGAAATTCCGTTACCATACGAAAAAAGAAGCATTCCGTTTGAACAAATTGGACGTAACATTGCCTTAGAACCTTTTCAGAAATGGTCTGAAAAAGAAGATAAAATTGAATATTAAAAAGTAAATTCCCTTTGTATTTTTTACAAGGGAATTTTTTTTAACTACTATTTTTAGTGAAGTAGTAAACACTTTTATTCATTTATATCACTCACTTTAAACTTAGGATTTCTCCTCAATAAAAATCACCTTCTTTCTTCTATTTATTTTTTATATTTGAGAAAATAAAAATTGCTAAACTTTATTATATCCCATGTTATTGTCGGGATAAAACAAATAAAGTTTGACATATAACAAGTTGCCAACCATTAAAAAATTACGCTCTGAATGATTGAAATTAACAAGAAAACTTTTGAATACGCTTTAACTGAATTCAAAAATATTGTGGAAAAAGACACGACTGAAAAACTCGTTGAATTTAAAACAAACAGTTTCATAAATGAACGCGAAAACTACAAATACGCAGTTTTAGAACAAGCAAAAAATAGTCTTTTGACCAAAACTTGGAAAGAGGATGAAATTGGAAATGGCAGAATTTTAAAATCAGTAAAAGATTCAATTCAGACAAATGTCATTTACAATTATGAAACTCATCAAAACAATTTAATTGATTGGAGAAAAAAGGACAATTTTAGTAAACTAAAAGCGAATCAAAAAAACGAAAAATTACTTTTTGATTTTTTTAAAAGTAAAATCAAAGACAAAAAGGCTTTTGACCAATTTTCAGAATTGGGATTTTCATATCAATTAATTGCATATTTATTCTTTATTAAAAACTCTCAAAAATATCTTCCGATTTCACAAACGAGATTTGACTTAATTTTTAGTTCTTTAAATATCGACTTAAAAACAAGTCATAATTCATCTTGGGAGAATTATCAAGAATATGTTGGAATAATTAAACAATTTCAAAACTATCTTAAAACAAAGTTTAGCGGAATTGAATTGCTTGACGCTCATTCGTTTTTATGGATTTATGGTTTTCAATTTGAGAAATCTAAAGAAAGTAAAGAAGTAAGAATTCAATCTAAAAAAACTGGCGAAAAGAAAAAACCTGAATTGCCAAATTACCAACCGAGAAAAGCTATTGACTTGGAAACTTTGGTAGAACCTGAAACCGAAATTGATTATATAAAACAACTTGAAAAACAAATAGAAATCGGAAATTTAGCCGAAGAAATTGTTTTGAAGAGCGAAATAGAGTTTTTAAGAACTGATTATCCAGATTTAGCCGAAAAAGTTCGTTCAATTGCTAATAATCCGAAACTTGGTTTTGACATTATTTCGTTTGAAATAGATGGAACACAGAAACAAATTGAAGTCAAGGCTATTTCGACTAACAAATCGAACAAAAGTTTCTTTCTATCTCGAAACGAATTTAGAAAGTCAAAAGAATATCCAAATTATTATTTATACTGCGTTTCTGAATTAAGTTTAGAAAAGCCAAAAATATTGAGAATTAAACAACCGAATTTTGAAAACGAAAATGATTTTAAAATGGAACCTATGACTTATAAAATAACATTTGAATAGAAAAATAAAGGTTGGCTACACCGTATATAATTTATTGCTGGCTTATCGCCTACTTACGAAAGTCCTCGCGGACTTTCTTGGTCGGTAATTATTTACTAAATTAGTTGCTTAAACCACGCAACAAACCATATACAAACACGTTACAAAACTTAGTCTACGGCAAAATCTCAATCAACAACCCAACTCCCCCTAAAAACAAACACAACGGAGAAAAATACTTGGTATCGTTTATGGCAAACTCTGTCGCTTTTACTTTCTTAAAAAAGCCTACATAGTTAAAATCCCCTATAGCTCTAATAAGAAAAATACTAGCCACTACATAAAGTCCATACTCTTTTAGCCATGTGGGCATTGAACCTAACGTAAAAAGCTGTATTTTTTCTGCATACACTACTGGAAAACCACTGATAACCATAGCCACCAAAAACGTTAGTATTTTAGGCGGATTCATTGCTTTTTCATTGGCTATTTTGGTTGGTATTACAGCATTTACCCATAAAGTTCCACCAAAAGCCCAATAAACGTGAATTAACGAGATAAAAAAGAGAATTAAAACACAAATCACTCCTAAAAAATGTACCATAAATTGTAGTTTTTACCGTAAGTTTGTCTAACAAATTTAAGTATTTAACATGACAACTTTATTCATAAACATCAAAGAATTAATCCAAATCAGAGAAACAGATACCAAAAAAGTATCAGGAGCTGCGATGAACATTTTACCTACCATAAAAAACGCTTTTTTATTGGTTAAAAACGATGTTATTATCGATTATGGAAGCATGAAAAAAGCCCCTACTTCTGCTGATAAAACGGTGGATTGTACAGGTAAAATGATGTTACCTACTTGGTGCGATTCGCATACACACATTGTATATGCAGGAAATCGTGAACAAGAGTTTGTGGATAGAATTAACGGTTTGAGTTATGAAGAAATTGCCAATCGTGGTGGTGGTATTGTAAATTCTGCTAAGAAATTACAAGAAACTTCAGAAGAAGAGTTGTACCAACAATCGGCAAAACGATTGGAGGAAGTGATTGCTTTAGGTACGGGAGCGGTTGAAATAAAATCAGGATATGGTTTAACTGTTGATGCTGAGTTAAAAATGTTACGTGTTATTAAAAAACTACGCGAAAACTACAATATTCCTATCAAAGCTACTTTTTTAGGGGCACATGCTTTCCCTACCGAATATAAAAACAACAAAGAAGGATACATTAATTTAATTATTGAAGAAATGTTACCTAAAGTTGCCGAAGAAAATTTAGCGGATTTTGTAGATGCTTTTTGTGAAACTGGATATTTTTCGGTAGAAGATACTGACAGAATTTTAACCGCTGCGCAACAATACGGATTAAGGCCAAAGGTACACGTAAATCAGTTTACTACCATTGGTGGAGTTCAGGTAAGTATAAAACACAATGCATTGTCGGTAGATCACTTAGAAATAATGAATCCTGAAGATATCGAAGCCTTGAAAGGAACACAAACTATGCCTGTAGCATTGCCTTCGTGTTCGTACTTTTTAAGTATTCCGTACACGCCTGCTCGTGATATTATCAAAGCAGGATTACCTCTTGCTTTAGCTACTGATTACAATCCAGGTTCAACGCCTTCTGGCAACATGAATTTTGTCGTAGCAACAGCTTGTATTAAAATGAAAATGACTCCTGAAGAAGCGATTAATGCTGCAACGATTAACGGAGCATATGCGATGAACTTATCTGATGAAGTTGGAAGTATTACCAAAGGAAAAAAAGCGAATTTAATTCTTACCAAAGAAATTCCTTCATATGGGTTTTTACCGTATTCATTCGGAAGTAATTTAATTGATTCAGTATTTATTAACGGGAAAGAGCTGTAAATTACACCTTGTCATTCCGAGTGATAAAAAGAAACCGTAAGGTTCAGCGAAGCTAAATCTCATTAAGGTGAGTTACAAACATTCTTAAGACTTCTCTCTTCGTTCGAAATGACATTTTAACAAAGCTTGTCATTCCTGCGTAGGCAGGAATCTCTTAGAGGATATTAAGATGCATAAAACCAATCATCAATATTATATTTATATCATCACCAATAAAAAAGATGGTGTTTTATATATTGGTGTTACTAACAATCTTGAAAGAAGAATCTTTGAGCATAAAAACAAACTTATAAAAGGTTTTTCTTCAAAATATAACCTAGATAAATTGATTTACTTTGAAGAACATCAATTTATTGAGGAAGCTATCAAAAGAGAGAAAAACATGAAAAAGTGGAAAAGAGAATGGAAGATAAATTTAGTAATCAAAGAGAATCCTAATTGGGACGATTTAGCTAAAAACTGGTACAACTAACAAAAGATTCCTGCCTACGCAGGAATGACAATACAACAATATGCTAACAATATTCAACGAAAAAGACATACAAGGACTTGTAACTCCTCGTGAAGGAGAAACAAAATTAGGAGAATGCGTTGCTGTTATCAATCCTAAAAAAGAATTACAATCAGCGCTTGAAAATTCAGATGCTTCCTTTGTAATTTTAGGAGTTCCTGAAGATATTGGTGTTCGTATGAATGGTGGAAATGGTGGCGCACATACCGCTTTTATTCCAACTTTAAAGTCTTTTTTAAACACCCAACAAAACCAATTTATCGACGGAAATGATATTCTAATTTTAGGATATCTAGACTGTTTAGATGATGTATATGATTTTGATGTTTCTGATAGAGAAAAGGGTGATTTATTAGTAAAAGCTATTGATAAAGAACTTTCAAGCCTTATCAAAAGAATTGTTGAAAGTGGTAAAACTCCAATCATTATTGGTGGCGGACATAACAATGCCTACGGAAATATTAAGGGACTTTCACAAGCTAAAGAAAAACCTATAAATGTAATCAATCTAGATGCACATACCGATTTACGTCGTTTGGAGGAACGTCATAGTGGTAATGGGTTTTCGTATGCTTTACAAGAAGGTTTTATCAACCATTACTTTATGTTTGGATTGCATGAAAACTATACACCTCAGTATATTTTTGAGATGATTCATGACAGTTTAAACCTAGAATACAACACTTTTGAAGAATTAGAAGTCTATCAATCTACTTCTTTTGATGGAGAATTACAACGCGCTAAAAACTTTATTCAAGAGCAACCTTTTGGTATTGAAATAGACTTAGATTGTATTCAACATTTCCCAAGTAGTGCCATGACTCCGAGTGGATTTACACCACAACAAGCACGTAGGTTTACACATTATTTTGGGAAGCTACAAAACGCCTCATATCTACATATTTGTGAAGGTGCTCCCGCAGTAGTTAAAGATGAAATTGCTAACGGACAAGTTGGAAAATATATCAGCTATCTAATTTCTGATTTTATAAAGGCTAAAAGTAATTCATAAAAAGTTGTCATTTCGAACGAAGAGAGAAATCTTAAGAATGTTTATTTCTCAATTTTAAGATTCCTCCTCGTACCTCGTTCGGAATGACGAATTTCTTTATTTTTTGGCAATCGTCCTGCGATTAAAACAATTGCTCTTTTTTTACTTGCTCATATTCAGAAATTATAGCTTCCAGCACTTCTTTCGCTGGTTTAATTTCGTGAATCAATCCTGCTACTTGACCAATCTCAAGCTCACCATCGTCTAAATTACCTTCAAACATTCCTCGTTTAGCACGAGCGCGTCCTAATAACTCTTTTAAATCTTCTATCGTTGGATTTTGTTGATATAATTCTTGTACTTCTTGATAGAATTTATTTTTCACCAAGCGAACTGGTGCTAACTCTTTTAATGTTAAATGCGTGTCACCATCTTTTACATCTACAATTGTTTTTTTGAAGTTTTCATGCGCTGATGATTCCACAGTTGCAGCAAAACGACTTCCTATTTGTACACCATCTGCTCCCAATACCATTGCCGCTAACATACCTCTACCCGATCCAATTCCACCTGCAGCAATTACAGGAATTTCAACTTGTTCTTTTACCATCGGAATTAACGTAAACGTAGTGGTTTCTTCACGTCCGTTATGACCTCCTGCTTCAAAACCTTCACAAACTACGGCATCAACTCCAGCAGCTTCCGCTTTTAAAGCAAATTTCACTGAACTTACTACATGTACTACAGTAATTCCTTTTTCCTTTAAAAAAGATGTCCAGGTTTTCGGATTTCCAGCAGAAGTAAATACAATCTTCACTCCTTCTTCAACAATGATATCCATGATTTTTTCAATATCAGGATATAACATTGGTACGTTTACTCCGAAAGGTTTATCAGTTGCTTTTTTACATTTTTGAATATGTTCTCGTAATACATCAGGATACATAGAACCTGCTCCGATTAACCCTAATCCACCTGCATTAGATACTGCTGAAGCTAGTCTCCATCCTGAAACCCAAATCATTCCACCTTGAACGATTGGATACTGTATATTAAATAGTTTAGTAATTTTATTTTGCATCTCGTAAATGTACAATCATTAGCTAGGAAGCACAAAAAAACCTCGAGAAAATCGAGGTCTTATTTTATTTATTATTTAGCTATCTAATCAATAACTCTTGTCTTTATATTAAGAGCAATACTGTAAACATATGGTATTTTTCTGTTCATTTCTTCAGCAGGCTCCCATCCTTTAATCGATTCAAAAAAGTTACTTATCTCTTTTCTTAATTTATTTGGAATCGTATTAGCTACCCATACATCTCGAATTCTACCATCAACATCAATAATAAAATTTATATCAATTTTAGTATTAATAGCATAGCTTAGATTATCCATTAAGTAGTTTATTTTTGAACTAAACTCTTCTTCTCCTTTTTTAAAAACAGGCTTTCTAAACTTTGTATAAACATCATCTTTAAGCTCTTCTCCTTTTTCATTAAACAAGATATATTTTTCTATATCTCCACTTACATCATAATAAAATTTTGCTGCTAAATTACCATTGTAGTGATAATACTTCCATAAACCTGAAGGAACTCCGTTTTTATGAAACCCTGTGTAATTTTTATTTCCATTATCAAATAATGTAAGTATTTTTCCTTCTAATTCACCCCCTACATTATAAAAAGATCTTTTTGATAGTTTTCCATTTCGGTGAAATTCTAGAGATTTTCCTACATATTTCTTTCCTACATTATTTTTTGAGAACCTTTTCTTAAAAATTTTACCATCTCTATAATAGAGTGCAAACTCCCAAAGAGAATCTTTTTTTACAATGGTCTCAATATATTTAGCATCATTTTTATTAGTCGTTATTTTTAATTCTCTATCTAAATAACTTGTAATAGAATCTTTTTGAGAGTATCCATTAGCACAAATGAATACTACAAATAATAGCAATATTTTTTTCATAATTTATATTTTTCTTTTTCTACGAAATCACTCCCGAGCCTAATAATTCTTCATTTGTATACCAAGCAACAAATTGTCCTTCTTGAATCGCTGATTGAGGATTATCAAACTCAACATACAATCCATTTTCTACTTTATGTAGCGTTGCTTTTTCTAAAGGTTGACGGTAACGAATACGTGCCTCTACTTCCATCGTTTCACCAGTTTGTAATGCTAAATCTTCACGCACCCAATGCAATTCTTCATTAGAAACAAACAAGACATTACGATACAATCCTTGGTGATCCTTTCCTTCTCCTGTATAAATGATATTGGTATCAACATCTGTTTCGATAACAAATAGTGGCTCTTTAGTACCACCAACCGCTAAGCCTTTACGTTGTCCTTTAGTGAAATAATGTGCTCCTTGATGCTTACCTACAACTTTTCCATTTTCTTTGTTGTAAGAAAACTTTGTAGAAAAGTAAGCTAACTCACCTTCTTTATTCTCAAATTGAGGAGTTGTACGATTGTACTGTTCAAAATCTGTTGGAATTTGAATTATTTCTCCTTCTTTAGGCTGTAATTTTTGCTGTAAGAAATCAGGAAGTCTTACTTTACCAATAAAACATAATCCTTGGCTATCTTTTTTATCGGCAGTAATTAAATCGGCTTCTTTTGCTATTTCACGAACTTCTGGTTTTGTCAACTCACCTATTGGAAACAATGCTTTTGATAATTGTTCTTGTGATAACTGACATAAAAAGTACGACTGGTCTTTATTGGTATCTTTTCCTGCTAATAATTTATATACAGGCTTTCCATCAATAATTTCTTCTGCTTTTCTACAATAATGTCCCGTTGCTACATAATCAGCTCCTAAACTTAATGCGATGTCCATAAACACATCAAATTTAATTTCGCGATTACATAATACATCAGGGTTAGGTGTGCGTCCTTTTTCGTATTCGTTAAACATATAGTCAACAATACGTTCTTTGTATTGCTCACTTAAATCAACCGTTTGAAAAGGAATTCCTAATTTTTCTGCAACAATCATTGCGTCGTTACTATCTTCTAACCACGGACATTCATCGGAAATAGTTACTGAGTCATCATGCCAGTTTTTCATAAACAGCCCAATAACTTCATATCCTTGTTCTTTTAGTAAATAAGCTGTTACACTACTATCTACACCTCCCGAAAGTCCTACTACTACTCTTTTCATTTTGTACTTTTGAAGCTGCAAATTTACGAAATAATAAATGTTTTTATTATGGAAATATTTGATGACATCATTATAAAAATTGATGGACTCAAGTATACCTGAGTCCATCATCATTTATTATAAACTTAATTTTGTATTTACTATCTCTAGCTGTTAATTTTTGGGTATTGAATGTACGGTTCTTTTTCTTTTATCGGTAACGACTTCTCCATCCATATAAAACTCCCATTTACCGTCTCTTTTTCCGTTTTTATACATCCCTTTTTCTTTTAGGTTTCCTTTTAAATCGTAATATTTTCCTTCATCTTCAAGTTTTCCTTCTACATAATTTACCTCCTCAATCATAATACCTGAATCGGTAAATATTTTAGACATTCCGCTTTTTTTTCCTTCTTCATAATAGGTTTCTTCGGTTAGTTTTCCGTTTCTGTAATAATTTTTTACTACTCCATCTAACTTACCATCCACATATTCTTCTTCTGAAAATAATTTTCCATCAGTAAAATAATACGTCCATTTACCTACTCGTTTTTTCCCTATCATCCAACCTTCTGTTTTCACTTTTCCTTTTGGTGTGAAAAATTGAACAAAAGCACTATCAGATTTTGTTGAAAATTCTTTAGTCATAGACGGAACTCCATAAGAATTTAGTTCATAAAACTTAAAAGTTCCTATTTCTTTACCGTTTTTGAACTGTCCTGTATATCGAACATCGTTTTTATCATCATCATAATATTTTTTCCACACTCCATCTCTCTTTCCGTTAGCATCTAACTGATTTATTTTTTGTGCCTGCGCAGTGCTTATAAAAAATGCTGACAATAGAAGTGCTGTTGAAAATATCCTGTTTATATTTATCATGCTATTATTTCTTTTACTATTCAAATTTACATAAACCATACCAATATGAATGCTGATTTTTTAATTTCTGTTTTAAATGATGTTGATACTGCTGCTAGAATAAACAGAGAAAAAGCTTCAAATATTGTATTACAAAACCCAATACTTGTAAAAAACTTAGTAGAATTTACTTTTGATATCGATAATAAACTATCTATCAAAGCTGCTTGGGTATTGGAATGGATTTGCACTCATCACGGAATAGAGCATATTCTTCCTTATTTAGAAATTTTTACTCAAAACATTTCCAAAGTACATTTTGATAGTGCTATAAGACCTTGTGCTAAAATTTGTGAACACATAGCTATTGCATATACTTCTAAAACAGCAAATAAAACTCAGCAACAACTCACCCAAAAACATATAGATTTAATTATTGAAACTGGATTCGACTGGTTAATTACCAATCAGAAAATAGCAGTTAAAGCTTATACCATGAATACTTTATACTTATTTGGCTTACAAAAAGATTGGGTGCATCCTGAACTGGAACATGTTATTCGTACTAAAGTGATTCATGAAAGTAAAGGTTGTGCTGCGAGAGGTAAAAAGGTTTTAGTTTTTATTGAAAAGAGTAAATCTTAATCTTACTCATTCAAATTCGTAGGTTTTCTGTACCCTTGAAAAGGTTGCTTTAATAGCTCTTTTAAACTAGAGTTTTTTTCTTCATCAGGAAATGTATCGACTCCATACACTATTTTTTCTCTATCTAACTCCATGTACGTTCCTAATAAACGATCCCAAATAGAAAAAATATTTCCATAGTTAGAATCGGTATAGGGTAATAAGTTATGGTGATGCACTTTGTGCATATCTGGTGATACAATTACATAACTTAATACTTTATCTAATTTTTTAGGCATCTTAATATTAGCATGTGTTAATTGCGTAAATACCAAAGACATTGATTGATATAACATAATGATACCTATTGGGGTTCCGACTAAAAAAACGCCTAGTAAAGTAAATGTAAAACGGATAACACTCTCTATCGGGTGATGTCGGTTTGCAGTGGTAGTGTCTACCTTATGATCTGAATGATGTACCAAATGTACCATCCACAAAGGTTTTACTTTATGCTCTACCAAATGTGCTAGATAAGCTCCGAAGAAATCTAAAAACAATACCCCTAATAACACATACAACCACAACGGCATTTCTGGTAACCAATTAATTAAGCCAAAATTAGTTGCTTGTACCCAATCGGCAGTTTTTAATAATAAAAAAGCCAAAACGAAATTGACAATTACCGTAGTTGCAGTAAAAAACAAATTAGGCCATGCATGCTTCCATTTATTATATTTAAAATTGAATAACGGTACAGCACCTTCTAGTAGCCAAAAAAAAGCAATTCCGCCTACTAAAATAATACTTCTATGACTAGAAGGAATGGTTTCAAAATAGTGTATAAGGGTTTCCACAATGATATATTTTCTCTAAAAATAGAAAAAATATATGATTTTCTTCCTTTCTACTTTACTGAGGCAACCTTTTTTTAAGCTCTTCTACAATCCTATAAGTAGCAGGACAAACCTCTGTGTTTTTAATCGTCAAATCAGCTAACTGAATAAATTTCTTGCGATTGGTATGTGGATATTCCGAGCAGGCTTTCGGGCGCACATCATAAATAGAACAAGTATTATCAGACTCGTCTAAAAAAGTACAAGGAGCAGATTGCAACACCATAAAATTGTCTTCATCTCTTCTTAAATACTGCTTAGTAAAATCAACCACCTTCATTTTTAAGTGCTTTGCTATACGCTCAATATCTTTTTCTGTAAAAATAGGTGAAGTCGTTTTACAACAATTAGCACATGCTAAACAATCAGTACGCTCAAATTCTTCATCATGCAGCTCTTGCATTAATAAATCTAAACGCTTTGGTGTACGCTTTTTTAACTTTTGAAAATACTTCTTATTTTCTTGTAAAGCGTCATTCGCTAATTTCGATAAGTTTTCTAGGTCTTTATCCATACCGCAAAGGTACAAAAGCAGTATTGAAGTATGCTATAGAAGTGCTTCAAAAAATCATCTGTAAAATCGTGGGAATAAAAAATTAAAAACACTAATTTTGTCCGATAATCTAAAAAGAACCAATGAATATTCAATCGTTAATTGAAGCGAAAGTAAAAGAAGGATTTTTAGCCTTGTATGATGTAGAAATTCCTAATGTAGAATTTCAAGCAACCCGTAAAGATTTTGAAGGAGACGTTACTGTTGTTGTCTTCCCATTACTACGGTACAAAAAAGGAAATCCTGTTCAAATTGGTGAAGATTTAGGTAAATACTTAGTTGAAAACATCAACGAAATTACTAGCTACAATGTCGTAAAAGGTTTTTTAAACTTAGTTGTTGATGATTCTTTCTACGTAAACTTTTTTAATGAAATTGCATCAGATGCAACTTATGGCTTTGTAAAAGAAGACAAAACAGATGCACGTATGGTGGAATATTCTTCTCCTAACACTAACAAACCTTTACACTTAGGACATGTTCGTAATGTATTGTTAGGATATTCTGTTGCTGAGATTTTAAAAGCTGCGGGACATAAGGTTTACAAAACACAAATTATCAACGATCGTGGTATTCATATTTGTAAGTCAATGTTGGCTTGGAAAAAATTTGGAGAAGGTCAAACTCCTGAATCAACTGGATTAAAAGGCGATAAACTGGTTGGAAATTACTACGTAAAATTCGATCAAGAATATAAAAAAGAAATTAGCAACCTAGTCGCTTCTGGTGTTCCTGAAGACGATGCTAAAAAACAAGCTCCTTTATTTGTTGAAGCACAAGAAATGTTACGTAAGTGGGAAGCTGGTGATAAGGAAGTTGTTGCTCTTTGGGAAATGATGAACGGATGGGTATACAAAGGTTTCGACGTTACTTATGAAAACATCGGAGTTAACTTTGATAAATTATACTATGAAAGTAACACCTATTTATTAGGAAAAGATATTATTGAGGAAGGTTTACAAAACGGAGTTTTCTACAAAAAAGAAGACAGTTCTGTTTGGTGTGATTTAACTGACGAAGGGCTAGATGAAAAATTAGTGTTACGTTCAGATGGAACTGCAGTATATATGACACAAGATATTGGAACTGCTATTCAACGTTCTAAAGATTTTCCTGATGTAAACGGAATGGTATATACCGTAGGTAACGAACAAGATTATCATTTCAAAGTGTTATTCTTAATCTTACAAAAATTAGGATACTCTTGGGCAAAACAATTATTCCATTTAAGTTACGGAATGGTTGATTTACCTTCAGGAAAAATGAAATCTCGTGAGGGTACTGTAGTTGATGCTGACGATTTAATGGATGAAATGACAAACACTGCTCGTGAAATTTCACAAGAATTAGGAAAGCTAGAAGGGTATTCAACTGAAGAAAAAGAGGAATTATATAAAACTATCGGATTAGGAGCTTTAAAATACTTCATTTTAAAGGTAGACCCTAAGAAGAGAATTTTGTTTGACCCACAAGCATCGGTAGATTTCCAAGGAAATACAGGTCCGTTTGTACAATATACGTATGCAAGAATTCAATCTATCATACGTAAAGCTGATTTTGATTATTCAACACCTGTATCAGTAGAATTACACGAAAAAGAAAAAGAATTGATCAAACAATTAGAATTGTACCCTGAAGTAATTCAGCAAGCGGCGAGTAATTATTCACCAGCTGTGATAGCTAATTACACTTATGATTTGGTAAAAGAGTTCAACTCATTCTATCAAAACGTATCAATTTTAGGAGAAGAAAATCAAGATAAAAAAGTATTTAGAGTTCAGTTATCTAAAAAAGTAGCTGATACCATAAAATCTGCATTCAAATTATTAGGAATTCAAGTTCCTGAAAGAATGTAGTAATCAATGAAGCAATGAGTTAATGAGAAAGTTAACTACTTATAAAGTTCATTAATGGCTTGCGTTAGGGATTGAACGGTTTGTTTGAGCTCTTTTTTCTTTGGTTGTTGAGCGTAGTCGAAACACCAATTAAAAAAAGCGAGTAGTGAAAGCCCGCTCGAACGCCCTAATTAATAAAAAATTAAAAGGTTGAACGATTAAAAAATTCAATCGAAAAAATAAAAACAACTAAAAGATTGAATGATTCTGTAATTAAAATGAGCTTTAATCTTTTAATTTTAAATCTTTAAATAACGAAACATGAAATACGACGTACTAATAATCGGAAGCGGTCCTGGAGGTTATGTAACTGCTATTAGAGCCTCTCAATTAGGGTTTAAAACCGCTGTAGTTGAAAAGGAAAACTTAGGTGGAATTTGCTTAAACTGGGGGTGTATTCCTACCAAAGCTTTATTAAAATCTGCGCAAGTATATGATTATTTAAAACATGTTGATGAATACGGTTTAAAAGCAGAAGCTATCGATAAAGATTTCGAAGCTGTGATTAAGCGTAGTCGTGGTGTTGCTGAAGGAATGAGCAAAGGTGTTCAGTTCTTAATGAAGAAAAATAAAATTGATATCATCGACGGATTTGGTAAGGTGAAACCAGGAAAAAAAGTAGATGTTACTGATAAAGATGGTAAAGTAACTGAGTATTCAGCTGACCATATTATTATTGCTACAGGAGCTCGTTCACGTGAGTTACCAAGTTTACCACAAGACGGTAAAAAAGTAATTGGTTACCGTGAAGCGATGAGCTTACCAAAACAACCAAAATCGATGATTGTTGTAGGTTCGGGTGCTATTGGAGTTGAGTTTGCACACTTCTATAACTCGATGGGAACTGATGTAACTGTGGTTGAATTTATGCCAAATATTGTTCCTGTTGAAGATAAAGATGTTTCTAAACAAATGGAGCGTTCTTTCAAGAAAGCTGGAATTAAAGTAATGACTAGTTCTTCTGTTGAGTCTGTTGATACTTCTGGTGATGGAGTAAAAGCAACTGTAAAAACTAAAAAAGGAGAAGAAATTTTAGAAGCAGACATCGTTTTATCTGCTGTTGGAATTAAAACAAATATTGAAAACATCGGTTTAGAAGATGTTGGAATTATTACTGATAGAGATAAAATCTTAGTAAACGACTGGTATCAAACGAACATCCCAGGATACTATGCGATTGGAGATGTAACTCCTGGTCCTGCTTTAGCGCACGTTGCTTCTGCGGAAGGAATTACTTGTGTAGAAAAAATTGCAGGATTACACACTGAAGCTATTGACTATGGAAATATTCCTGGTTGTACCTATGCTACTCCAGAAATTGCTTCTGTTGGTTTAACAGAAGAGCAAGCAAAGGAAAAAGGTTACGAATTAAAAGTTGGTAAATTCCCATTCTCTGCCTCTGGTAAAGCAAAAGCAGCGGGTACTCCTGACGGATTTGTAAAAGTTATTTTCGATGCTAAGTATGGTGAATGGTTAGGATGCCACATGATTGGTGCTGGTGTAACTGATATGATTGCTGAAGCTGTTTTAGGTCGTAAATTAGAAACTACTGGTCACGAAGTCTTAAAAGCCATCCACCCTCACCCAACAATGAGTGAAGCGGTTATGGAAGCTGTAGCTGATGCTTATGATGAAGTAATTCACTTATAAAATATAGATTTCAGATTATTCAATTTCTAGATTTTAGAAAACACATAAAGATTGACAAACCTCACCAAAATGGTGAGGTTTTTTTTATATTTGAAATATGAAAAAAATATTCACACTATTCGTTTTATTATGCTGTTTTTATTCTTGTAAAACAGAGGAAAAGAAAGCACCTGTAAACCCGTTAACAGTTCCTTTTAACGAACGTCCAACTCCTCAACTTCCAAATGCTAACAATAGTACTGTTAATATTATTGGAGGAGCACATTATATATGTCCTAAAAATTGTGAAGGAGGTACATCAAGTATACAAGGTACCGCTTGTCCTGTTTGTAAAACTCCTCTTGCGCATAACCAAGCGTTTCACAATTCTCAAAACACGAACTCAAACACACCAATATCGACACCTATAGCTCCAACTACTTCTAGTGGACCAAATGCTTCTGGACAATATCATTATACCTGTGCTAATGGTTGTGCTGGTGGTGGAGATGCTGCTGGAAAATGTAACAGTTGTAATGGGGATTTAGCTCATAACGCTGCTTATCATCAGTAAAAAAGGAAGTACATAACTAGAGAACTATTTAATCTCCATTTATTTATCAGGTTTAAATATTAGATTCTCAACCTTAAGATATACAAAGCTCACCAATTGGTGAGCTTTTGTTATTTTAATAATTACATTTTTAAAAAACCTTAATTAAAACCATTATAAATTACAGTTAAAGCAACAATTAAACAAAAAAAAAATTTTAGGAATGATTATTGTTAAATTTTTAAAACATTAACACAATACCATTACTATGAAAAACTATCTACAAAACAGTTTAACATTGGGGGGATAATTGTTATAGAAAAAGAAAAAACTCGAAGCTGCTAACTTCGAGTTTTGTTTTATCTAATTTATGATAACTAATTATTATCTAATTAACTTCTTGTATTTGATACGTTTTGGCATTAAATCACCTCCTAAACGTTTCTTTTTGTTCTCTTCATAATCAGAGAAAGAACCTTCAAAGAAATACACTTGGCTATTTCCTTCAAAAGCTAAAATATGTGTACAAATACGATCTAAGAACCAACGATCGTGACTAATTACTACGGCACATCCTGCAAAATTTTCTAAACCTTCTTCTAACGCTCGTAAGGTATTTACATCTAAATCGTTTGTTGGCTCATCTAATAAAAGTACGTTTCCTTCTTCCTTTAACGTCATTGCTAAATGTAAGCGGTTACGCTCTCCCCCTGATAATGTAGATACTTTTTTATTTTGCTCATTTCCTGAGAAATTAAAACGACTTAAGTATGCTCTAGAGTTTACTTGCTTTCCTCCCATCATTACTAAATCCTGACCTTCTGAGAAGTTTTCCCAAATAGTTTTTTCAGGATCAATATTTGAATGCGACTGATCTACATAGGCTATTTTAGCTGTTTCCCCAACAGAAAAGTTTCCAGCATCAGGAGTTTCTTCTCCCATGATCATTCTGAAAATAGTAGTTTTACCTGCTCCGTTCGGACCAATAATTCCAACAATTCCTGCTTGTGGAAGATTGAACTCTAAGTTTTCGTATAATAATTTATCTCCATATGCTTTAGAAACACCTGTAGCTTCTATTACATTGGTTCCCAAACGTGGACCATTCGGAATGTAGATTTCTAATTTTTCTTCCGTTTGCTTTTGGTCTTGGCTCATTAATTTTTCATAGTTCTTCAAACGTGCTTTTTGCTTAGTTTGACGACCTTTTGCTCCTTGACGAACCCATTCTAACTCTCGTTCTAGGGTCTTTTGACGCTTAGAAGCAGTTTTACTTTCTTGTGCTAAACGTTGAGATTTTTGATCTAACCAAGAAGAGTAGTTTCCTTTCCAAGGAATACCTTCACCTCTATCCAATTCTAAAATCCATCCTGCAACGTTATCTAAGAAATAACGGTCGTGCGTTACCGCAATTACCGTTCCTTTATATTGTGCTAAATGATGCTCTAACCAGTGTACCGACTCAGCATCTAAGTGGTTGGTAGGCTCATCAAGTAATAAAATTTCTGGTTCTTGTAATAATAAACGACATAAGGCTACACGACGACGCTCTCCTCCAGATAATACTCCGATTTTTTTATCTCCTTCAGGGGTACGTAAGGCATCCATTGCAATTTCTAACTTGGTATCTAATTCCCAAGCGTTTGAAGCATCTATTTTATCTTGTAGCTCCGCCTGACGCGCCATTAACTTATCCATTTTATCTGGATCAGAATACACTTCTTCCAATCCAAACATATCGTTTATTTTGTTGTATTCATCTAAAATAGCAACCGTTTCTGCTACTCCTTCTTTAACAACTTCTAAAACAGTTTTTTCTTCGTCTAATTGCGGTTCTTGCTCTAAGTATCCAACCTTATACCCTGGAGAAAAAGTAACATCTCCTTGATAATTCTTTTCTACTCCTGCAATAATCTTTAACAAGGTAGATTTACCCGAACCGTTTAAACCTAAAATACCAATTTTAGCTCCGTAAAAGAAACTTAAATAAATATCTTTTAAAACTTGTTTTCCTGTACTTTGATAGGTCTTAGAGACCTTATTCATTGAAAAAATGACTTTTTTATCGTCGCTCATTTGTTTTGTTGTTTATAATTTATTGTTTGTGGTTTAGGGTTTTCTGTTGAATTTTTGTCCTTTGATATCTGAATTTCTTAGATAATACATGAAAGCTCCTATTTTATTCTTTTCAATTTCACACATTTCAGATAATTTTTCAAATTGTTCTTTTGTAATCAATTTTTTATCAAAAGCTCTATAAGTTTGAGATTTTAGTTCTCCTGCAGAACCTTTAGCATAACTTAAAAAGTTATGAAATTCACGATTTCCATCTCTATCAAAACCTTCTGCTATATTATCCATTATTGAACCCGAACTTCTTTCTATTTGATCTTTCAAGCTATGATTCTTTGATAAATTAGATTTTTGAAAAAGTTCTTCAACATATTGACAAATTAACCTTCCTCTTTGCCAAACTTCTAAATCTTCAAACTTTTCAATCTTTCCCATAATTTAGTTTTATAGCTTTATTATTTTTGAAATTTAGCAAGAACTTATTAACAAAAAACTACAAACCATAAACTTATTTTAAACTCTACCTTTTAGGGCATTAAACACCCATGCATTTGCAAAAAAACCTAAACCAACAGCACCAAAGCCATATCCAGCTATTTCATCATACTTGAATATTGCTAATCCAATAAGTAATATTCCCATTAAAATCATTACAAGCGTTGCCCAACCTAGGACAGTGTTTTTGTTCATTGCCATAATTTACTTTTTTCAAAAAAATTGTGAGCCACAAATATCGGTAATTATTTACACTTATTCATGTTTATAATACGCATAAAAAAAGTCCTGCGAAAGCAAGACTTTTTTAGTGATTTTAAATTTATATAAAGCTAAATTTCAGCAGCTAATCTACTTCCTTGATTTATCGCTCTCTTTGCATCTAATTCTGCTGCTACGTCTGCTCCACCTATTACATGTACTTTCATTCCTTTTGCTTGTAAAGGCTCTAACAATACTTTAAACGGAACCTGACCTGCACAAATAATTACATTATCTACTGGTAATACTTTTTGCTCTTCGTTTTGTGTATAGTGTAAGCCCTCATCATCAATTTTTGTGTATTGTACTTCATTAATAAACTGTACTTTTTTCTTTTTTAATACAGAGCGATGAATCCATCCTGTAGTTTTTCCTAAGTTACCACCAAACTTTCCTGAACTACGCTTAAACATAAATATTTCTCTAGGAGAAGGATGAATTTTAGGTGTTACACCTTCTATTCCTGCACGTGCTGCTAACTTTTTATCAATTCCCCATTCTTCTAACCATGCATCTATATTTTGAGAAGTACTTTCTCCTTCGTGGGCTAAGTATTCTGAAACGTCAAAACCAATTCCTCCTGCTCCAATAACTGCAACACGTTTACCAACAGGTTTCTTTAATTTTACAACATCTATATAACTCAAAACTTTTTCGTGATCGATTCCTTCAATTCTAGGAGTTCTTGGCGTAATTCCAGTAGCTAGAATAACCTCATCAAAATTTGCATTGTATAAATCTTCCGCAGTAACTCGTGTGTTTAACTTTACATTTACGTTGTGTAATTCTAGCTGCTTGTTAAAATATCTAATTGTTTCGTAAAATTCTTCTTTCCCTGGAATTTGCTTAGCAATATTGAATTGCCCTCCGGTTTCTGAATCAGCATCAAACAAAGTTACTTGATGTCCTCTTTGTGCTGCTACAGTTGAAGCTGCTAACCCTGCTGGACCTGCTCCTACTACTGCTATTTTTTTCTTTTTTGAAGTCGGATTATAGTTCAATTCCGTTTCATGACAAGCTCTCGGATTTACTAAACAGCTTGCCACTTTCTTCTGAAAAGCATGATCTAAACAAGCTTGGTTACAAGCTATACAAGTATTTATTTCATCTACTCTTTCTTCTTTTGCTTTATTTACCCATTCTGGATCCGCTAAAAATGGACGAGCCATAGAAATCATATCTGCATGACCTTCTGCTAACACTTTTTCAGCAGTTTCTGGCATGTTAATTCTGTTGGAAGTAACTAATGGAATAGATAACTCCTCTTTCATTTTTTTGGTAACCCAAGTAAATGCTGCTCTAGGAACCGATGTTGCTATAGTTGGTATTCTCGCTTCATGCCAACCAATACCTGTATTGATAATGGTTGCTCCAGCTTTTTCTATTTCTTTTCCTAATTGTACTACTTCTTCCCAAGAACTTCCTTGCTCAACCAAATCTAACATTGACAAACGATAGATGATGATAAAATTTTCACCTACTGCTTCTCTAATTTTACGTACCAATTCAACAGCTAAACGGATTCTATTTTCATATTCTCCTCCATAATCATCGGTTCTTTTATTGGTTCTTGTAACAATAAATTGATTGATTAAATAACCTTCAGACCCCATGATTTCTACTCCATCATACCCTGCTTCTTGCGATAACTTCGCGCAGTTAACAAAATCTTTTACTGTTCTTCGTATTCCTGATTGTTTTAACGCAAATGGTTTAAACGGTGTTATTGGTGATTTTATTTTTGAAGGCGCTACATTAAACGGATGATATCCATAGCGACCTGAATGCAAAATTTGCATACATATTTTCCCGCCTTCTTTATGCACTGCTTCTGTGATTACTTTATGCTCACGTGCATGTTTTTTCGTACTCATACGAGCAGAAAAAGGTGCTGTCCACCCCTGAATATTAGGCGAAATTCCTCCAGTAACAATCAACCCTACTCCACCTTTAGCACGTTCAGCATAATAAGCAGCAATACGCTCTATTCCGTTTTTTTCTTCCTCTAAACCTGTATGCATAGACCCCATTAAGATTCTATTCTTCAAGGTTGTAAATCCTAAATCTAAAGGCTCAAAAATATGTTTGTACTTCATTATTCTAGTATTAAAATATTATGCACGCATAATAAATGGCAAGATACGATTTTTTAGAAAATAAAAAACTCGAAGTTTACATCTTCGAGCTCTATATTTTATTATCTGCTAAAATGGAGTTTTTGAATCATTTCTGGAGAGAGTGAGTCTGCGTAAACCCCATAAGCATCTACTAAAACTCCTTTAACTCCTGTTTTGGTTTGAATTGCATACACAACCGAATTATCACCTGGACTACTCATACCTTCAAAACGATATACCTCAACTACTTCAAAAACTTCTGGTGAATAAACTTCTTTGGTCGTTTTACTTTCTATTTGTGAATAAGTGAGGTTAAAATCATGCGTAAAGCCTCTTTTTTGTAGATCATTTAAGGCTTCTGAAAGTGTGTCGTATGTATACATAATTGTAATCTTTTTAGCTTACTTTTAAAGATACAACTTTTAAATCACAACCTCAATTATAGCCATAAAAAAAGAGTAAAAAACGGTGGTTACTGTCTTATTTTATCTAATAAATTACTGAGCTGAGTCGCTTCCTCCTCTGTTAGGTTATCAACAAAATCTAAATGTAAATTTTTATCAATTTCTTCCAACAACTCCTCTCCTTTCTTAGTTATACTTATGTAAACTACTCTTCTATCATGTTCGCAACGTATACGATTAATTAAACCTTTCTCACAAAGTTTATCCATTAATCTTGTAGCGTTTGGCGCGCGTTCAATCATTCTATCCTTAATTGTTTGCACTTTAATTGCTTCTTTAGCTCCCCTTAAAATACGTAGGATATTAAATTGTTGCGAAGAGATACTGTATTGTTTAAAAAACTCATTCTCTTTACTGCTTACCCAATTCGCAGTGTATTTTATATTGATAAATGCTTTAATTCTATCATTTGGAAATTTGGAATTGATGTCTTTTGAAATATCGCCCATAGTTTTGGTTATTGGCTGTTTGCTTTTAGCTGTTAATTAATAACAAATGTACTAGCTATGACTAACTACCCTCTTAGTTTTAAATCTTGCATTAATTTGTTAAACGTATCTGATGTTGGTGTTAAGTACACTTCATCATCAATAAATAAAGTTGGATACTTTACTTGCCCTTCATACAACTCTTTACTATGCTCTCTAGCTTCTTCATCTATAGAAACGTCTTTGTATACAAAAGGCACTTCTGCAGAATTTAAAAAGTTCTTATAAGCTACAGTATGCGCATGTCCTTTTCTTCCGTATAAAACTATCTTCATTTTAATCTCCTTTCTTTTTTGCAAAAATACAACAACCCTTAATTATTTACCAAGGAAAATAAATCTATTTCAAATAATTAAATGGAATATTTTTTAACTACCCTTTTTACATAGGGAAATATTATCCTTTAAACTCAACTTTTACATGAGCTCCATCACAATAGGGTTTATTTTGAGAAGCACCGCACCTACAAAAGGCCGTTGTTTTACTTTTCTTTTCAACCTTTCCGTCTGAATTTGTAACATGTAATGTTCCGTAAATTAATAACGGACCATCTTCTAAGGCTTCTACTTTTGTTTCAGTATGTGCAGCTGCTTGACTTCCATCCTTTTTAGACATATAGGATAGCGCTCCAGACGGGCATTCTTCTACTTGTTTTTTTATTTTATCTGTAGAAGCTCCGTCCATATTGACCCAAGGTTTATTCTGCGGATTGAATACTTGTATTAATCCTTTCCAACATTTTTTAGAATGGATACACTTATTGGGTTGCCAAACTACAGTAATATCATCATTACTGTACTTTTTAATAATTTCTTTAGCTCCTGACATGACTTTATGTTTTAAGAATTATACCTCTTTCTCGAAAGTCTTCACTGCTTTTATCAAGTCTTCATTAAACTCCTCATTTACAACACTTCCGTCTTTAAAGTTATCATAAAATTTTGGCAAAGAAAAATCGGTTATGATATTTGCTCCCATATGCGGAAATCCGTTTTTAGCAATCGCCATAGAAGAAGCTCCTCCTCTTCCCCCAGGTGATGTAGATAACAGCAACATTGGTTTGTTATTCCAAAGTTTTTGCTCTATGCGCGACATCCAATCTACAATATTCTTAAAAGCCACTGTAAAATTTCCGTTATGTTCTGCTAATGATAACATAATACCATCAGCTTCTTTAAGCTTGTTTAAAAAGATTACTGCATTCGCAGGAAATCCATTCTCTATTTCTTCATCAACCCCATAAATTGGCAGTGGGTAATCATTCAAATCTAAAACTTCTACCTCAAAGTCATTTAATAAACTAGAGGCATATACCACCAATTGTTTGTTTATGGATTTTTTGCTGTTACTACCTGCAAATGCAATAATTTTCTTCATTTAAGTCGTTATTTTTGAATTAATTTCTGTTTCTCCTTTTACCATTTTAGCTACAGGACATTTACCTGCTATTTCTAACAACTTGGTACGTTGTTCTTCTGTAACTTCTTTTTCAAAAGAAATTTCTTCAATTAATGATTTTTTTATTCCTTCGGGAGTTAGCTGTTCTTTTTGACTCACATTTACCGTGATTTTTCCTAAATCCCAACCTTTACGTTCTGAATACATACGCAAAGTGATAGAAACACAACCGCCTATTGCAGTTAATAAATATTCTACTGGAGTTGGTCCGTTATCATCTCCTCCTTTGTCTAAAGGTTCATCAATAACAGCAAAATGATTTCTCATTTTTGCTTCTGCTAAATAATTACGATCTGTTAAAGTTACTTTTGAAGTCGGATTATTACTCATTATATTTTTTTACTATAAATATACGAAACTATTAATAGAATCATAGCAATTATAGCTCCCATTTGCTCACCATCTCCAATCATAAAATGAGCAAAGAATGCCAATATAAAAGCAAAGAAATACCCTGCATACGCCCATTCATTTAAAAACTTACCTCTAAAAAACCATAGCGCTACCAATCCTAACAATTTAACTACTGCATACGGGTAAATAATGTAAGTTGGATACCCAAATGCGTCAAACATTTTAGCTACTTCTTCATAATTAAAAAAGTACATCCCTGACGAGAAAAACATTAATAAGGTTAACAAACCAGTAGCTACATAAAAAATAATTTTGTCTTTTTTCATTTTGTTATTTTTTAAATTCTTTACAAATGTATACAAAATAATCAAATATATACCATGGAATATAAAAACACGGTAATTAATTGTTTTTTAATTTATCTTTATATATTTATAATAATAAACTAAACTGATGGAAATAATTGATTATAAAGAAGAATACGCTTCAAGTTTTTACAATTTGAATATTGAATGGCTACGAACTTTTTTCTACGTAGAACCTTACGATGAAGAAGTTTTAAGCAACCCTAACAAATACATTATTGATAAAGGCGGATACATTTTCTTTGCCAAATTAAATGATGAAATTGTAGGCACAGTTGCCTTAATGCTTATGAGTGAACCAAATGTTTATGAGCTAACCAAAATGGCTGTTTCACCTAATCATAGAGGTCACAAAATAGGACAGAAACTAATGCAACACTGTATTGATTTTGCTCAAAAAAACAACTTTGACAAGCTTGTTTTATATTCAAACACTGTTTTAGAAAATGCTATTTATATCTATAGAAAATATGGTTTTGTAGAAATTCCTGTAGAAGAAAATTGTCCGTATGAACGATGCAATATTAAAATGGAGCTAAAAACAAAACTCCCTTAAAATTAAGGGAGTAAACTTCAAAATAAAATTTACAACTATTAATTATAAATTTATAACTTTTTAATTTTTTAGTGCTTGATAAAATTTCCCGTTATGCAAACAAACAACTGAAACAAACTAAACATAAACGGGAAATTTACAGACAACTAAAATTATTTATACACTAACTATCAAAGTATTTATGCTACCTCTTCTACAACTTCTTTATTTTTTGAAGAAGTTTCAAACTGATTAGAAGTATTCTTTTCACCTCCTGCTTTTAACGCCTTTTCTCCAGCAAAAAATGTTTTATGATCATCTCCTAAATCAGAACCTGCCATTCGTTGATGCTTTACACAAGAAACTCCTTTTCTAATTTCTTGTCGTTGTACTCCTCTTACATAGGCTAACATTCCTTCATTACCAAAATAACCTTCGGTTAAATCGTTCATATGTAATGCTGTGGTATGATAGGTTGGTAACGTAATTAAATGATGGAAAATTCCTGCTTCTCTTGCACTATCTATTTGGAAAGTACGGATTTTCTCATCAGCCCTGTGACACAGTTCTGTTCCGTCGTAAGCTGCATTCATTAAATTGTTTCTGTCGTATCCCGTCATATTTTCACCTTCAGCAACCATTTCATCATATACTTGATTACGGAAATTCAACGTCCAGTTAAACGAAGGCGAATTGTTATACACCAACTTCGCATTAGGAACTACTGCTCTAACTCTATTTACCATATGTGCAATTTGGCCCACATGAGGTGTTGGCGTTTCAATCCATAATAAATCAGCTCCGTTTTGTAAACTAGTAATACAATCTAGCACTACCCTATCAATATTCGTTCCTTCTCTAAACTTATACAAACCATTAGCCAAACGTACAGGACGCACTAGCTTTCCATCACGTTTTAATAATACATCATCTTCTTTTGCTTCATCAATTGTAATTTCTTCAGCTTCTACAAAGGCTAAATATTGAGAAGCTAAATCTCCTGGCTCTTGACTTACTGGTAATTTTTGAGTTAATCCTGCTCCTTCCGAATCGGTTCTAGCAACAATAACCCCATCTTCTACTCCCAATTCTAAAAAAGCATATCGAATTGCATTTAATTTTGCTATAAAATCCTCATGTGGCACGGTTACTTTTCCATCTTGATGTCCGCATTGTTTGGCATCAGAAACTTGGTTTTCTATCTGGATAGCACAAGCACCCGCTTGAATCATTTTTTTAGCTAACAAATACGTAGCTTCTTCATTTCCAAAACCAGCATCAATATCAGCTATGATGGGTACCACATGTGTTTCAAAATTATCGATTTCGTCTTGCACATCTTCTCCGTTTTCTAATCTTCTAAATAAATCATTTAACTCAACTGCATCCGCTTGACGTAAAAAGTCATAAATTTCTTCAATCAAAGCTGGAACCACTGTCTTTTCATGCATCGATTGGTCTGGTAACGGCCCAAATTCAGAGCGTAACGCAGCAACCATCCATCCTGAAAGGTATAAATATCGTTTACTCGTTGTTTTGTGATGTTTTTTTACCGCAATCATTTTTTGTTGCGCTACAAATCCATGCCAACACCCTAACGATTGTGTATAATTAGATGAATCTGCATCGTAATCTGCCATATCTTTTCGCATGATAGCGGCAGTATATCTAGCGATATCTAACCCCGTTTTAAATCGATTTTGCGCTACCATTCTAGCAGCATTTTCAGGAGAAACTGAGCTCCAAGTTGTCCCGTACTTTTTCTTTAATTCTTTTACAGTTTGTAAAGCAGAACTATAATTAGCGTGTGCTAAATTTTTCATAATTTTGTAATTGATAAGGTTATTAATTTTTATTGATAGCTTGCCCTCTTGAATGTTGCCGCATTTTTGGGGGCTTTTTCTCGATAATTGAGATTTAAATATTTTAAGTTTAATTGCTTTTTTCTACAAATATTTATATGCTGGTAGGGTTAAAAACTCAACAAATTCTTTGTTTAAAATCAACTCATCAAATAATTGAACCGCTAATTCAAACTTCCCATTACCATACCTGTCTTTGCCTACATAACTTTTTATTTTTTTGAGTTCTTCTTTTTTGAATTGCTCATACATTCCTTCTGTGAATGTTCGACCATCTTCTAACAACTCATTATTCTGTAACCACAACCACACTTGTGTTCTAGAAATTTCAGCAGTTGCCGCGTCTTCCATTAAATTATATAAAGCTGCTGCTCCCTGTCCCATCAACCAAGATTCTATATACAAAATACCTACATTAATATTTTCTCTAATTCCTTCTTCTGTAATAGTTCCCAAAGGTTGTTGCACCAAAGCTTCTTCTGTTATATGAACATCTTCTCTTAATTTATTAATTTGATTAGGTGCTTTCATGTATGCATCGAACACTTCCGTTGCTAACGACACCAATCCAGGATGCGCCACCCAAGTGCCATCATGTCCATTCATTACTTCTCTTTCCTTCCCTTTTCTTACTTTATCAAAAGCTACTTTGTTGGCTGCTTCATCATTCTTAACGGGGATTTGTGCTGCCATTCCGCCCATGGCATGCACTCCACGTTTATAACAAGTTTGAATAACACGTAACGAATAGGCTCCCATAAATGGGGTTTCCATCGTTATTTGTGCCCTATTTGGAACAAAGAAATTGGTATGATTCCTGAACTTTTTAATATATGAGAAGATATAATCCCAACGCCCACAGTTTAAACCTGCCATGTGATCTTTTAACTCATAAATAATTTCATCTAACTGAAAACTTGCCGTAATCGTTTCAATCAATACCGTTGCTTTAATAGTTTTTTGAGGAACTCCAATATAGTCTTGTGCAAATACAAAAACATCATTCCACCATCGAGCTTCTTTGTAATGTTCTAGTTTAGGTAGGTAAAAATAAGTAGCACTTCCTTTCGCTAACAAAGTTTTGATGTTATGAAAGAAGAACAAACCGAAATCTACCAGAGAACCAGACATTTCTACACCTTCTACCAACAAATGTTTTTCGTTTAAATGCAAACCTCTTGGGCGTACTAATAACGTAGCTACGTTCTCATTTAATTGATACGTTTTATTTTTTGACGCATTGTAAAATGAAATTGTTTTGTTTACAGCATCTCTTAAATTTATCTGTCCATCTAAAATATTTTGAATCGTGGGTGCATTACTATCTTCAAAATCTGCCATAAACATTTTTGCCCCTGAGTTTAAAGCATTGATAACCATTTTTCGCTCTACAGGACCAGTAATCTCCACCCTTCTATCTAATAAATCTTCTGGCAACTCAGCACAAACCCAATCACTTTCTCTTATCTCTTTGGTTTCAGAAGGAAAAGAAGGAAAGTTTCCAGCATCAAAATACGCTTGTTCTATTTCTCTTTCTTCTAATAATTGAAGTCTTTGTTGGTTGAATTTTTCATGTAGTTGTATCAAAAATACTTTTGCTTCTTCTGTCAAAACACTTTCATACTTAACTGTATCAAAACCTATACATTGAACTTCTTTTACTAAAACATCTTGATTCATACTATTTTATTTTTATTGATTGACAGTTCAATATTAAAAAAAAGAACTGAAACAAAAAAGCGAACGTTCGCTAAAAATATAAAATTTACTAATTTTTATTAATTCGCTAATTTTTATACCTTTGAATTACGAATCTTTTAATAAAACACTTTGGAAGAAGAATACATCAGACTTGTTTTTGGTTTAAAACTGAAACAAATACGCACAGATAAAAACCTATCTCTCTTTGGATTAGCTAAACTAACAGGCTTATCTAAATCCTATTTAAATGAAATTGAAAAGGGAAAAAAATACCCAAAAACAGATAAAATCGTTATCCTTTCAGAGAAGTTAGAAGTGCCTTACGATCATTTGGTATCCTTAAAACTTGATAAAAACTTAGCTCCTATTGGTGAAATTTTACAATCGAAAATTTTAAAAGAAATACCGCTTGACCTATTTGGTATTCAGGAAAACAATTTAATTGATATTATTGCCAATGCTCCAGCTAAAGTAAATGCGTTTATCAGTACTATTATTAAAATTGCTCAAAATTACAATCTAACAAGAGAAAGCTTTTTTTTGGCTGCCTTACGTTCTTATCAAGAAGCACATAATAATTATTTTGAAGATATAGAGAGTAAAGTAATCGAATTTGCGAAAGCGTATCATATCAAGTTAGATGAACCAATCAATTCAAAAGATTTAGAAGATGTTTTAGTCGAAGAATACGGATATACTATTGATACCGAAGAATTATCTCAACATCAAAAATTATCTGAGTTAAGAAACATCTTTATTCCAAAAACTAAAACACTCTTATTATATAATGATATAAGTGAAGCTCAAAAAACATTTATTTACGCAAAAGAATTAGCCTACAACTATCTTGATGTAGAAAATCGTTTATACACCTTCCCTTGGATAAAATTTGAAAGTTTTGATCAAGTCTTAAATAACTTCATAGCTTCTTATTTTGCAGGTGCTTTAATTATTCCAAAAGATGATTTAACTAAAAAGTTAACCCACTTATTTTCTTTACAAACGTGGCAACCGTTGCAATTACACAAAATCATCCGAAGTTATAACTGTTCAGACGAAACTTTTTATCAGCGTTTAACTAATATTCTACCTAAATATTTTAGTATTAAAAACTTGTTCTTTTTACGCTTTACACACAAAGAAGACTCTCCTATTTATAGGCTTTCTAAGGAACTACATATTACACAGCAACAAAGTCCGCATGCAAATCGCAACAATGAGCATTATTGTAGAAGATGGGTTGCGATTAAAACTATTCAAGATTTAGAAGCTTCCAAAGAGAAAAAATCTGCTTATGGAATTCAAATATCATCCTACGAAAATTCTGACAATGAATATTTAGTATTATCTGCTGCCACAGCTGATCCTTTCAAAGAAAACATCAATAGAAGTGTGAATATTGGTATGCTACTTTCTCCTCACTTAAAGCGTAAACTTCAATTTTTTAATGAAGATATGTTTATTAAAAGAACTGTTGGGGTTACCTGCGAAACTTGCGCTGTACAAAATTGTAAAGAGCGAGTAGCCGAACCTAGCGTTTTAATAAAACAATCAAGAAATAAAGAAATAGAAAAAATCGTAGAAAACATCATTCAATCGCACACCTAAACACCTTGTTTTATACATTGATTTTCTTATTTTAGCACACGCAAACAAATAACTTACCATGGATCTTAACTTCAATAAAAACGAAGACCACAATAAACTTTTAGTATCAGATTTACGTAGACGCTTAGCCAAAGTTAAATTAGGAGGCGGACAAAAGCGTATTGATAAACATCACGAAAAAGGAAAAATGACCGCTCGTGAACGTATCGACTATTTATTAGACGA
Source organism: Tenacibaculum sp. A30 (assembly GCF_051200845.1). NCBI lineage: Bacteria > Pseudomonadati > Bacteroidota > Flavobacteriia > Flavobacteriales > Flavobacteriaceae > Tenacibaculum > Tenacibaculum sp. A30. The sequence continues at coordinate 68,103 of NZ_CP195160.1, read as the reverse complement.
CAAATCAAAATCTATCGAAATTGCTGCATTTGCTGGTGAAGACATGTATCAAGAACACGGTGGATGTCCTTCAGGTGGTGTGGTTGTAAAAATGGGATATGTTAGCGGTAAGCAATGTATTGTTGTTGCTAATGATGCTACAGTAAAAGCAGGTGCTTGGTTCCCTATTACAGGAAAAAAGAATTTAAGAGCACAAGAAATAGCAATTGAAAACAAACTACCTATTATTTATTTGGTAGATTCTGCTGGAGTTTACTTACCAATGCAGGATGAGATTTTTCCTGATAAAGAACACTTCGGAAGAATTTTTAGAAACAATGCTGTAATGAGTAGCATGGGAATTACCCAAATCGCTGCTGTTATGGGAAGCTGTGTTGCTGGTGGTGCTTACTTACCTATTATGAGTGATGAAGCACTTATCGTAGACAAAACAGGAAGTATTTTCTTAGCTGGTAGTTATTTAGTTAAGGCTGCTATTGGTGAAACTATTGATAATGAAACATTAGGTGGAGCAACCACACACTGTGAAGTATCTGGGGTTACCGATTACAAAGCAAAAGATGATAAAGATGCTTTAGACACCATTAAAAACTTAATGGATAAAATTGGAGATTATGACAAAGCTGGTTTTAACCGTAAAGAAGCGTTCCTTCCAAAAGAAAACGAAGATGATATTTTCGGAATTTTACCAAAAGCTCGTAATGAGCAATACGATATGATGGAAATCATTAAACGTTTGGTAGATAATTCTGAATTTGAAGAATACAAAGCAGGCTACGGTCAAACTATCATTACAGGATATGCTCGTATTGATGGATGGGCAGTAGGTATCGTTGCTAACCAACGTAAAATTGTAAAATCGAAAGGAGCTAAAACAAAACCTAGCGAAATGCAATTTGGAGGAGTAATTTATAACGATTCTGCTGATAAAGCTACTCGATTTATTGCTAACTGTAACCAAAAGAAAATTCCGTTAGTTTTCTTACAAGATGTTACTGGATTTATGGTAGGAAGTAAATCCGAGCATAGCGGAATTATTAAAGATGGAGCTAAAATGGTAAATGCTGTGAGTAACTCTGTAGTCCCTAAGTTTACGGTAGTTATTGGTAACTCTTACGGAGCTGGAAATTACGCAATGTGTGGTAAAGCCTACGATCCACGCCTTATTTTCGCATGGCCTAGTGCAGAATTAGCTGTAATGAGCGGTGCTTCTGCTGCTAAAGTATTATTACAAATTGAAACAGCTGCTCTTAAAAATAAAGGAGAAGAAATCACTCCTGAAAAAGAAGCAGAATTATTCGATAAAATTAAATCGAGATACGATAATCAAATATCTCCTTATTATGCTGCTGCTAGAATTTGGACAGATGCTGTGATTAATCCTTTAGACACCAGAACTTGGATTTCTATGGGAATAGAAGCAGCTAACCACGCTCCTATTGAAAAACCATTTAATTTGGGCGTTTTACAAGTTTAAAACTCTAAAAACAGCATGAAGAGGAAAGTATTTTGGGGCTTTATAACCCTTGTAATTGGATTTGCAATCTATCAGGTTTATATTTTCACCTTATCAGAAAATGACAACATTAAACCTATTTACTTAGTTCCTGATGATGCTGTTTTTATTGTTGATACTGAAAGACCAATTGACACTTGGGATGAAATAAGCTCAAGTGAAATTTGGGCACACCTTCAAACGAACCAACAAATCAATAAACTATCGGAAGGTCTTAATAGTTTAGATGATACTTTTAAAGCTAAAAAAGAAATTTTTGACTTTATTGGAGAGCGTAACTTAGTTATCTCTGTACATGTATACAGTCCTAAAAAATACGGGTTATTATATATTGCTGATCTACAAAAATTCTCCAAACTTATTTTCCTAAAAAGGGCAATTAGTAATTTAGCTGGTGAAGGTTATAGAGTTACTAAACGAGTATATAAAGAACATGAAATTATTGAGCTTTACAATAAAGAGACACGAGAAACCTTACACCTTTCTTTTATTAAAAATCAGGTAATAGCTTCCTACACTCATACTCTCGTTGAGAAATCAATAGACCAATACTTAAACCCTGTGATTGGTCGTGATGTAAATTTTGTAGAAATAAAAGAGAAAACAGATAATGATGGCTTTTTCAATATCTATCTTCAACACAAATATTTAAAAGATTATTTAAGTTGTTTTACAAACTCTGCTAGTTTAGAGTTTTTAAATAGTAACAAACAAGCTTTCTTTTATACAGGATTAGATATTTCTATAGTTGAAGGAGTTATAGTACAAGCTACTGGTTACACAAATGTTGATAGCAATTCACAAACCTATTTAAAAGTTTTACAAAATTCAGGAGTTGGTAAACGTAGTGTAGCTAAAATAGCTCCGAAAAACACTTCTTTATACCTTAGTTTTGCTTTTGATGATTTTAAAACCTTTAATAGCAACTTAGAAAAACTTCAACAAGAAAATCCAGCCGATTTTAAAATGTATTCTGATCAACTTACAATGATTGAGGATAAGTTAGATATAAATGTTTCTGAACATATATACAGCTGGATTGGGAATGAAATAGCTTTAGTTCATTTTAACACTGAGCTTTCAAAAAACAAAAAAGATATCGCTGCTATTATTAAAGCTGATGATATTGATGACGCTAAAGAAAACCTTCACTTAATTCTATCAAAAATTAAAGAAAATACACCTTTAAAATATAAGCAAATCGATTATAGAGGCTATCCTATTAATTTTTTTGATCTAAAAGGATTCTTTAAAATGCTAGCTGGTAATGTGTTTTCTAAAATGGACAAGCCTTACTTTACTATTATTGATGATTTCGTTGTTTTTAGTACAAGTCCGAACACTATTAAAGAAATTATCAACAATCATTTAATAGGTTATACACTTGAAAACTCTGAAAGTTTCGATGATTTCAACTATAATTTCGAAAAGAAATCTAGTGTGTTTGCTTATGTTAACACACCAAATTCGTACAAAGACCTTTTAAGTTTGGTTGATAACAAAACTCGAACTCAACTTCAAAAAGACAAACCTTATATTACTTGTTTTTCTCAAGTCGGTTTGCAACTTATTGCCGAAAACGATTTATTTAAAAGCAATATTTCTTTTGTTTATGAACATCCAGAAGAAATTGAGATCCATCTTAAAAAAGAGGAGGAATTAAAAAAGAAATTACTTGAAGAGTTAACTCCTTATAAAGACTCTATAAACACTCAAAGTTCAGAAAACTTTTTTAACCTCGCTCCTATACATCCGTCAGATTTAAGTGCCAAATCGTATCAAGAATTTTATGAAAATGGAAAACTAAAATTTGAAGTTGATTTAAACGATGGTTTAAAAGATGGTTCTTACAAATCATATTATCAAAACGGAAATATAAAAGTTAAAGGACATTACAAAAAAGACAAGCAAAGTGGCACTTGGAAAGCTTATAACGAACAAAATGGTGATGTAATTTTCAAAAAACAATTTTAATTGTAATATTTTACAGCATTAATTACATTTGCCAAGCAAAATTAAAACAGAATACACATGGGAAGAGCATTCGAATTTAGGAAAGCAAGAAAGATGAAACGTTGGTCAGCTATGGCTAAAACCTTTACTCGTATTGGTAAAGATATCGTTATGGCGGTTAAAGAAGGAGGTCCTAACCCCGAAACCAACTCTCGTTTACGTGTAGTTATTCAAAATGCAAAAGCTGCCAACATGCCTAAAGACAATGTTGAGCGTGCTATTAAGAAAGCATCTGATAAAAACACAGAAAACTATAAAGAGGTATTATTTGAAGGATACGCACCTCACGGAGTAGCTGTTTTAGTAGAAACTGCTACCAACAACAACAATCGTACAGTAGCTAATGTTCGTGCTGCTTTTAACAAGTGTAACGGAAACTTAGGTACATCTGGTTCTGTAGCTTTTATGTTTGACCATGTAGTAAACTTCAAAATAAAAGAAGAATCATTAACGATGGATTTAGAAGAATTTGAAATGGAAATGATTGATTTTGAAGTTGAAGAAGTATTTACTGATGAAGAAGACAACTCAGTTATGTTATATGCTCCATTCGGTCAATTCGGATCTATTCAAAAATATTTAGAAGAAAACAATATTGAAATTATTTCTTCTGAATTTGAACGAATTCCTACTACAACTACTGCTCTTTCTGATGAACAGAAAGAAGAAGTAAACAAACTTTTAGAAAAATTAGAAGAAGATGATGACGTAAACAATGTATATCATTCTATGGAAGAGTAAGATACTTCCCTTAAAGAATTTAAAATCCAATGATAAGCTCATTGGATTTTTTTATTTTTTGTACTTTCGCACGGTCATACTAAAACAAACTAGTCTATGGATTACAGAATGACTATCATCATTCCAGTTTTTAATGAAATTGATAACTTAGATAGAATACACAGTACGTTCACTGATTACTTTTCTAAAAGTAAAACTAAAAGCAAGGTTTTATTTATTGATGATGGTTCTACCGATGATAGTTTCAATAAAATTTCTGAAATCTGTACAAACAACTCTGACTTTGAATACTTAAAATTTAAAGAAAATTGCGGATTAAGTGCAGCTATCAAAGCTGGTATTGACCATATCGACACCGAATTAATCGGATATATCGATGCCGATTTACAAACCACTCCTTACGATTTCGATATTTTATTAGAGGATATTGATAATTACCAAGCTGTAATTGGATATAGAGGAAAAAGAAAAGATACTTTAAGTAAAAAAATACAATCATTAATTGCTAACAGCATACGCCGTAGTTTAATTAACGATGGAGTTATTGACACTGGTTGTCCGTTAAAAGTACTTCGTACAGATGTTGCTAAAAAGATTCCTTTCTTTAAAGGAATGCACCGTTTTATTCCTGCTTTAATTTTATTACAGAATGGAAAAATAAAACAACTAAAAGTGCAGCATTTTGAGCGTATTGCGGGTACTTCAAAATTCAATATTTTCAATAGATCTTTAAAAGCGTTACGTGACACTTTTGCTTACAGATGGATGCGAAAAAGCTATATAAATTATACTATTGAAAAGTCTAAAATTAGCTAATGAGCGACTGGCTTTCATATAAATCTTTTGTATACATTATCGGTTTTGCTGCTCAGATTTTATTTTCAGCAAGGCTTTTATTACAATGGATTCAATCTGAAAAAGTAAAAAGAGTACTAACACCTGAATTGTTTTGGCAATTAAGTTTAATTGCTTCCTTTTTGCTTTTTGTTTACGGATGGTTACGAGACGATTTTGCTATTATGTTAGGGCAATCGTTAACCTACTATATCTATATTAGAAATATGCAATTACAGGATTCGTGGATAAAACTACCTAAATTTCTGCGTGGTTTTTTACTTATTTTTCCTTTTTTAATTGCCTTATATTCCTTTAAGAATAACCAAATTGATGTTGAGCGATTGTTCCGCAATGAAGAGATTCCTATTAACTTATTAATCTGGGGAAGTATTGGTCAAATTATTTTCACACTGCGTTTTATCTATCAATGGATTTATTCTGAGCGTAAAAAAGAATCTTCGTTACCTTTAGGATTTTGGTTGTTAAGCCTTGTAGGATCGCTTATGATTTTAAGCTATGCGATTATAAGAAAAGACCCTGTATTATTCATTGGACAATTATTCGGTTTTGTTATTTATATCAGAAACGTTTTTATCTTATTAAAACAAGATAAAGTGTTAAAAACTAACTCATAAACTTATTCTTTTTTCAGAATGAAAAACAAACTAACCTTTAATATATTTTTAGTAATAGCTGCTATTAGCTTACTTATTAATGTAGGCTCGTACGGAGTTATTGAAAGTAGCGACGCTAGATATGCCGAAATAGGTAGAGCCATGCATGTTTCTGGTGATTATATGCATCCTAACTTGTTAGATGTTCATCACTATCACAAACCTCCATTTACCTATCAAATTACAGCTTTAGGCTACAAAATATTTGGTATTAATGCTTTTGGAGCTCGTTTCTTTTTACAATTAGCTGTTTTACTTCAACTTGTATTGGTCTACCGCTTAAGTATTTCATTATTCAACAATAAAAAAACGGCACTTTGGTCTGCTATTATCTATTTCAGCTTTCCGTTGGTTTTAATGTCATCGCGAAACTTAACTACCGATGCTTTTTTAGCTACCTTTGTTTTACTAAGTATTTATAGTTGGGTAAAATATCGCCAATCTGGAATTATAAAATGGCTCTATGCTTTTACTCTAAGTTTAGCGTTAGGTTTTTTAACAAAAGGACCTGTAATATTTATTGTTCCTGTAATTTTCATTTTATTTTATAACCGTACAGAAAAGGCAAAAAGAAATTTTTCTATCCATCATATTACGGCTTGGACTTTATTTTTAATTATTGCAGCATCTTGGTTTGCATACCTAGGCTATAGCAATCCTGCTTTTTTAGATTATTTCTTAGGAAAACAGACCGCAGATAGGTTCTCAAAAAATGCCTTCGGAAGAACAGAACCATTTTGGTACTTCTTAGCTTTTGCTCCGCTAGTTGGTTTACCATGGTTTTTAGCATTTATTTATTTACTGAAAGATCAAAAAGAATTATTGAAAACAAAAACAATTCACTTCGCTATGTTAATGGCGTTTGTAATTCCTTTGATTTTCTTTTCAATTTCTTCTTCAAAACGAATTTTATACATTTTACCATTATATGGTTTACTTGCTATCTTAATAGCTGATTTGTTTTCACGAATTAACACAGAAAAAATCAAAACCATTAATGCTTTTATTCTTGGTTTTTCTAGTTTAATTCTATTAACTTTTATTGTAGCTCCATTTATTAATACTGGAATGATTTTTCCGTATTATTTAGCGATTGCTAGTTGCACCGTCGCAATCATAATATTCTTCCTTTATAAATCTAAAGAAGAAGTTAAATTTAAACCAGTACTTACCTCATTTGTTGTTACGGTGTTTTTATTGATCAGTGCTTCAACAATCTTAGCTAAGAACGAATTAAAAGTCAATGCTTCGAAGCCTGTAACAGACTTTATTATTAATGAAAATCTTAATTCTAGAGATATTTTAGTCTACAATATTAGAAAATCATCCATAGCTTTTGGATTGAATAAATCGATTATTTCCTTATACGATGGGCATGAATCTTTAAACAGAGAAACTCAGTTTGAAACAGATACAAAGTGGAAAAATCACTTAATCAATCTTAAAGATGCTACTGAGTTAGAAAGTTTACATGAAATCGTAGAAAAACCTACTGTTTTAATACTTTATAAAAAGCAACTTCCAGAAAGATTAGATTGGTTAGCAAAGAACTACCCTAACAAAAAAGTAATGGGTAAATGGACTGTTTTATACTAACCTATAAATTATAACAACCTTACTAAATCCATCGTTTTCTTACGTTGGATTTTTTTTGTCTCTGTTTCTACAAATTGATCTACGAAGTAAATATCTTTTGGAGTTTCATATTTAGTCAGATTCTTTACTTCGTTCAAGATAACATTGTATTCTTTCCCTTCTATGACAAGCACTAATTTTTCTCCTAACACCTTATCTGGAACACCAATAACAAAAAAACGATTCGAGATAATTTTAGACAGTTTTTCTTCAATTTTTTCTGGATGTAGCTTAATTCCACCTGAATTAATAACATTATCGTAGCGCCCTAACCATTCAAATTCTGTTTCAGAAATTAAATCCACTACATCATTTGTAACGATTCTTTCCTCTGATACTTTAGGAGCTTCAATGATCAAGCAATTTCGATTGTCTTGTGAAAGATGTACGTCAGGTAAAGTCTTGTAATAAGATTTCTCACTATCGTTCGAAATGACATTATTCAGTTTTTTCACAGAAATATGTGTAATAGTTTCTGTCATTCCATAGGTAGCAAAAACTAGAGTAGACAAGTTCTGAATTTCTCCTATCAAGTCATTAGATACCACTCCACCACCTACAATTAGTTTTTTAACCTTATGTAAATCTTTTAACGAGTTTTGTAACTGCATTGGCACCATTGCAGAAAATTCATACACTTTATTTATTCCTTCCAATGGATTAGAAATTGCTTCTACAACATCAAGCTTCCACCCTAACGTTAAAGCTCGGACAAGCATCATTTTTCCTGCAATATAATCGGTAGAAAGACATAATAAAGCAGTGGTATTTTCTTTCAATTCAAAAAAAGCTCCCGTTGCCTCTGCTGAGTTTTTCATAAACTCTTTTTTCAACGGAATTGGTTTCGGTTTTCCTGTAGACCCTGAAGTTTGCACTACTACAAAATCTTCAGCATTAAACCAATCTGATAAAAATGAAAAGACAGAATTATTAATTTTTTTAGAAAAACTCAAGAGTTCTTCTTCCGAAGAAAAAGACTTTTCATTTAACTGAAAATTTTTATGAAAGCTGTTTTTTTTCACAATATTCAGGATAGTATACTATAAAATTTCTTTAGTGATTACTGGTTTTTCAATCTTACCAAACAATTTTTCTTTCCAGTTTTTCCAGCCATATTTTTTTTGTAAAAACATTATATATAACGGATAAATAAAAAACACAGGAATAATCATTTGATATATTAAATTCGGCTCAGAATGATCAATAAATAAGGCATCGGTTTGAAAAACTGCCCAATTTGAAGCTACTAAAACAGCCGCTGCAATATTATTTGCTGCGTGAATTCCTAAAGCTAACTCTGCTCCTTCATCTAACAAGGTGATAATTCCGAATAAAAAACCTGTTCCAATATAAAAACCCATAATTCCGTAACCTAATTTGGATACTTCTGGATTTAATATATGCATTAACCCAAACAACGTTGAAGTTACGATTAGTGGAACCCATCTGGTTTTAGTTAAAATTCCTATTCCTTGCATTAAATAACCTCTAAACAACAACTCCTCTAACGATGTTTGAATCGGGATTAAAATGATACAAATTGTTAATAGTAGAAAAAACGGAACTGGTTTAAAATTCCACACAAATTCTTCTGGTGCTAACAAATAACCTATAAAAAGAAAAAATACCGTCATTAAAAACCAAGAAACAAACCCATAAAAAAAACGATTCCAATCTACTTTACTCCTACTTGTTACTACAGAAGTAAATGGTCGTAAATGCACGAACTTGACAAATACTATCAGCAAAACTAAAAGTACAGCAAATGGCATTAAATTTTCAATTAGGAAAATATTTTTGTTTCCTTGAAAATTGGCTGTGTCTTCCATCAAGCCTTTATATACTTCTGGTAATAAAAAATAGATTGCGAAGTTTAATAAAAAGGGAGACATTACTATTACAATTGTAAGTAACCACCTCCACCAACTATTTTCACCTTTATATGCTTGTTGTATAAAGTCCATTTTTAAATTTTAAAATCCCAATGTTTATTCGTGTTATAACCTAAGCTTCCATTTGTAACTTCTAGCGGACTCTCAATGTTATTTGTAAACAAACTTCCAGTTCCTAATCCTTGCGGTAACGGATTGTTCAATGAGTAGGTCCATTGTGCTATTGCGTTTAAGCCTATATTACTTTCTAATGCCGAAGTAATCCAGTTTCCTGTATTATGATTGGCTGCTATTTGAATCCACTCGTTGCTTCCTTGAAAACCTCCAACCAAACTTGGCTTTAAAATGATGTATTGTGGTTGAATTATACTAATACAATTTTCTTTTCCTTCGGAAGAAAACACGCCTATTAGTTCTTCATCTAACGCAATTGGTAGCGGAGTTTCCTCACACAATTTCGCCATTTCTTGCCACTGACCTTGTTTGATAGGTTGTTCTATTGAATGTAACTCCAACTCGGCTAATCTTTGTAGTTTTTCTAAAGCATTTTCAGGTAAAAATGCTCCATTTGCATCTACTCTTAACTCTATTTCTTTGACTGAAAACTCTTTTCTGATAGAATTCAACAATGCTATTTCTGTATCGAAATCAATAGCTCCAATCTTCATTTTTATTGTTGTAAAACCTTGCTGTAACTTATCCTTTATTTGTTGTTGCATAAAGGATTTATCACCCATCCAAATTAATCCGTTTATTGAAATTTGCTCTTTTCCTTTAGAAAAATCTGATGGAAATAATTCAAACGGATTTTCACTTTCTAATGATAAAAAGGCTTGTTCTAATCCATATTGAATCGATGGGAAATGTACCAATTCTGCCAATAAAACATCTAAACCAAGATTAATATTGTTACAGACCCACTGTAATTTCTCTTCATAATCAGGTCTGTCATCAACACTTAATCCGCGAAATAAACCACATTCACCAAAGCCTTGTTTTCCTTCTCTTTCTAAAACTAAAAACCAAGTTTCTTTGGTTCTTAAAATTCCACGAGAAGTTCCACTAGCTTGCTTAAAATTCAATAAATATTTATGATAGGTAGCTTTAATCAACTGCTTGTTTTTTTAGTTATGAGCTTCAGATACTTTTTTAAATTCGTCTAAATATTGTTGACTCATTTTTTTCAATGCTCCTTTAAAATACGGGAACAAACAACTCATTACGTACGACTCACTTGTACAGGTAGTTGTTTGTACAATTTTAGTTGTATTTCCTTCAGAAGTAAACGCATAATCATCTGTTTTTAACATATTTTCAGCATCGAAATGAAAGGTAAGTCTTTCATTTTCTTCAAAAGCTAATACTTCTTCAGTCATAGTCACCAATTTTCCTTGGTTTTCAACTACAACTTTATATGTACTTCCTACTTTATTTGGCTTTTCTTCTAATACATCAATCGATTTTACTTCTGGCATCCATTGTTTCATCAATTCTACATTTTGAAAGTCGGCAAAAACTTCTTTTACAGGCTTGTTAACCGTTATCTCATTCGTGTATACTACCTCTTGAACAACCAGTCCTGTTAAAAAAAACGCAAGAATTAAAGCAGTTATAATTCCTAAAATTATTTTGATTTTTTTCATACTTCTAACCTAAAATAACCTCTTAAATAGTTATTGTTTCTCCAATTTCTAAAATCACTAATTCTTTTTTAGCTTGCGTAAACTTTTCTTTCGCATCATCAACATCAATTGTTATTGGAGGAAAAGTGTTAAAGTGACAACCTATTACTTTATTACAAATTACCAAATCACTTGCTATAATAGCATCATCTACTCCCATAGTGAAATTATCTCCTATTGGAAAAATTGACGCTGTAAGGTTTGTTGCCATCGGTATTAACTGCATATCCATTGTAACAGCAGTATCACCTGAAACATATAGCGACTTTTCTCCTGCTGTAATTACAAATCCACCTGGTTGACCGCCATAGCTTCCATCTGCAAAAGACGAAGTATGAATAGCATTTACATATTTAGCAGAAAATGTATCGTTTGTATAAGTACCGCCATGATTTACAGGATGCCCTTTTAAATTCTTTGCTCCGTAATACATTACGATTTCATAATTCGAAACTATAGTCGCTCCTGTTCTTTCCGCAATACGCTCAACATCTAACACATGATCTTGGTGTGCATGTGTAAGTAATATATAGTCTGCTTTTACTTCATCTACATTAATGTGTGATGCTAAAGGGTTTCCTGTTATAAAAGGATCAATTAACACGTGGGTTCCGTCGATTTCTACTCCAAAACACGCATGACCGTAAAAAGTGATTTTCATCTTTTTGTTTTTAGTTTTAATAAGGTAAGGTGTCACCTTTAATTACAAAGGCTCTATTCTTTCTTTCGTTTAATTCGTTTTTTAATAAATATAACTAGTAAGGTGATTAACAATATAAATGGCCAAATATTTACCAAACCAATAAAGAACCACTTTATGTTATCTATTCCATTACCAAAAGCATCAGCTATACGTCTTCCAAAACTTTTAGAATAAGTTTTACTTACTTCTTTTTTATAAAATCTTATTGTTAAGGTTGAATAGGATACTTGATTTTGTAAATATTTCAGGCGACCTTCCATCGATTCTATTTCTAACCTTACATTGTTTAATTCCCTTTCTACCTCTATAATTTCTTTTACTGAAGATGCTTTTTTTAATATCTCACTATAACGCTGCTCTAACTCTTTTTTTACTTTTAAACGAGCTTCAACATCTAAAAACTGCTCTGTTACATCTTTTACAGATATGTTTTTGTTATCAAAACGTGTTACTTTTGAAGAAATTTCATTTAAAAAAACATCAAAATTTTTAGAAGGAATTCTAACAGTTAAATTGGTTGTAATACTTTGTGAAGATTTGTATTCATTATCGGTAGAAATATAACCGTTGTATTTTTTTAATACTTGTTCTATGTGGTTTCTTGTTGCAGATAAATCACTTATTTCAAAAGATACATCTCCTGTTTTGATCAGTTTTCTTTCAACTACTGGAGCTTCATTATTTCCTTTTAACTCTACTGATTCTTCTATATCTTTATCAATTACCATATTCCCTAAAGCCTTATTATTACCATAAGACTCAAGGTTTTTGCCTCCGTCATTACAAGCCGTTAATAAAATAACAACTACAAAAAGATTTAAAATTTTTTTCATCATATTTTTTCAGGGAAGTTACAAAATTTGCCCCAATCCAAATAAAATTGAAAATAAAAAGGTGCTCAGTGCCACTTTTTTTAGCTCCCCATCTAATAACGCTTCTTCTTTATTTTTGTACACAAAAAACAGATGTTTTGCCAAAGGAAGGTAAGCTATTACAAATAAGAATTGATATGGTGATTGAAACTTAATTACCGTGTACAATAATGCAACTAAAAAAGACGCTATAATTAAAAAGTAGTGATACATTTTTGCCGATTCAGCTCCCATTTTCACTACCAACGTATTTTTTCCTGATTTTGTATCATTTTCTCTATCTCGCATGTTATTTAAATTCAACACTGCTGTACTTAATAATCCGACAGTTATTGCGGGTAAAAAAATGATAAAGTTTAATTCTTTAGTGTATAAAAAGTAAGTTCCTACTACTGCTAACAATCCGAAGAAAAGGAACACAAAAACATCTCCGAATCCACTGTAACCATAGGCAGATTTACCTACTGTATATTTTATAGCAGCTATGATAGATGCAATTCCTAATCCGAAGAAAATTACTGAATATAAAAAGTTGTCTTTTCCAAAGGAAACATAAATTAGTAGTAATGCAATAACAGTCGTAATAACCCCTGTAACAATCATTGCATTTTTCATTTGCTTTGGAGTAATTGCTCCTGAAGCTACCATACGTGCTTCTCCTTCTCTTTGATTGTCAGTACCTTTTACTCCATCTCCATAATCGTTTGCAAAATTAGATAGTACTTGAAATCCTATGGTAGTTAAAATAGCTAGCCAAAAAATTGATGATCGATATAAAGGAGTCCTTACTACACAAATAGTTGTATCAAAAAATTTCTCTACAATAAGTAAAAAATTATCAACTGAACCTAAATATGCCCCAACAATAATTCCTGAAACAGAAAGAGGCAATGTACGTAAACGTGCTGCTTTTATGTAGTTTTTAATCATTCTTAAAAAATAAGATTCCCGCTTTCGCGGGAATAACACAATTTATATTTTTTACTATTATAAATTATTTGCTTCTGCAATTAATTCAGCAATATCTTTTACTTCTATTTGTGCTTCTTTTTCTTTGAATTTCACGCCATCAGTCATCATCGTATTACAATAAGGACAACCTGTAGCAATAATCTGTGGATTCGTTTCTAAAGCATCTTCTGTTCTTAACACATTAATATCTTTATCTCCTTTCTCAGGCTCTTTAAACATTTGTGCTCCACCTGCTCCACAACATAGTGCTGTTGACTTATGACGTTTCATTTCCGTCATTTTCACTCCTAAACGACGAATTAACTCACGTGGACTTTCATATACATCATTTGCACGTCCTAAATAGCATGGATCGTGATATGTTAAACGTTTTCCGTTTAAGTTTTTATCTTCAATAGTTAAACGTCCTTCTTGAATTAACTTACTAATATATTGCGTGTGGTGATATACTTTATACTTACCTCCTAATCCAGGGTATTCATTTTTTAAGGTATTAAATGAATGTGGATCGCAAGTAACAATTGTTTTAATTTCGTAAGCATTTAAAACTTCAATATTAGTAACAGCTTGCATTTGGAATAAAAACTCGTTTCCTGCACGCTTCGCAGCATCACCTGTTGAACTTTCTTCGGTACCTAATACAGCAAAATCTACATTGGCTTGTTGTAATATTTTTACAAATGCTCTTGTTATTTTTTTTGCTCTATCATCATAACTTCCTGCAGCTCCTACCCAAAACAACACTTCTGGTTGTTTTCCTTGAGCCATCATATCTGCCATTGTTGGTACGTTCATAATTGTTTATCGTTTAATTGTTGAACTGTTTTTTTGTTTAGTTTTTGAGAATTGAATAATTAATAACTATTCTTCGTCTTTCCAGTTTAATCTGTCCATTTGACTATACTGCCAAGGCGCTCCGTTATTTTCAATATTGGTCATCATCATATTCAACTCTTGTGGAGCTGCTGATTCTTCCATCACCAAATAACGACGCATATCCATAATGATTGATAATGGATCAATATTTACAGGACATTCTTGCACACAAGCATTACAACTTGTACATGCCCATAGTTCTTCTGGAGTAATATAATCGTTTAATAATTGCTTTCCGTCTTCAACAAACGTACCTCCGTTTGCATCTATATTTTTCCCTACTTCTTCTAAACGATCACGTGTTTTCATCATAATAGCACGTGGTGACAACTCTTTACCTGTTAAGTTTGCAGGACATGAAGAAGTACAACGTCCACATTCTGTACAAGTGTAAGCATTCATTAACTGCACCCAGTTTAAATCGGTTACATCTGATGCTCCAAATTTTTCAGGCTCTCCTTCCTCTGCGCCTTCTTCTGGCATTGCATACGGATCAGCCTCTGGATCCATCATCATTTTTACTTCCTTCGTTACCGCTTCTAAATTATCAAATTGTCCCTTTGGATTTAAGTTTGCAAAAAATGTATTTGGGAAAGCTAATAAAATATGTAAGTGCTTAGAGTAGTATAAGTAGTTTAAGAAAATTAAAATACCAACAATATGCAACCACCAAGCAGATTTTTCAATAGTATGTAATGCTTCAGGTGAAAAACTATTAAACCAAGGCGCTACAAATTGAGAAACTACATTACCTGCTCCTGCTTCTTGAAAAGCAACGTCTGTAGCATTCATTACTAAAAATAAGGTCATTAATACCATTTCAAAATATAAAATGATATTACCGTCATTTTTCGGCCAACCTTCCATTTCTTTATTCCAGAAACGTTTTACTTTTTCAATATTTCTACGGAACCAAAAGATTGTAACTGCTACTAAAACTAATAATGCTAATACTTCGAAACTACCAATTAAGAAACCGTATAAAGCAGGTCCTAGAATTGGTTGAAAAACACGGTGTGTACCGAATAATCCATCAATAACGATTTCTAACATTTCGATATTGATTAAAATGAACCCAACGTACACAACAATATGTAAAATACCAGAAACTGGTCGACGTACCATTTTATATTGCCCTAAAGCTATTTTTGCCATGTTTTTCCATCGCTCAGGTTTTCTATCTGTTCTATCAATATCTTTTCCTAATTTAATGTTGCGTATCAACTTACGAACATTCATTACAAAATACCCGATACCTGCAATTAAAATAAGTGCAAAAAAGATGTTTGGTATGTATTTCTCCATCGTTCTTTAATTATTAAGTTTTGTTAGATTTTATAAATGTAAGCTTATTGATTACTTACATTTTTCTCGTTATTCTCTTCGTTATATGGTTTTGCTTTTTTTCCGAATAATGAAAAATGCACAAATCTCTTAGGATTCAACTTCATTTCTCGCAACAACTCTTCCATTTCTTTTGAAGCATTGGTTAAGTTTGTGTACATTTTTTCATCGGTCATTAGCTTTCCTAATGTTCCTTTTCCAGATTTCATATCAGCTAATAACGTATTTACGTTCGTCAAAGTTGTTTCTAACTTTTTTACTGACTCACCTAAATTAGCCTTTGCTAAATCGTCTGAAACTTTTGAAAAATTATCTGTTATTTTCTTGGTGTTTGCTAAAGTAGCGTTTAAGTTTCCTTTATTATCTGCTAATAATGTATTTACAGAAGCTAATGTTTTACGAACATCATAAATAGTTCCTTCCAAACCTTGAATACTTCTATTTAAACTTTTACGAGATTTTTCGTCTAAAACTTGATTTATTCCTATTAACAAAGAATCTGCTCCCACTAAAACATTTTCTAATTTCGCCTGAATAGGATTTAATTTTTCTCCTACTGAAGAAAATATATCTGATTCAACTTCTCCTTTTAAATAATCTCCTGATTGAGCGATTTCTCCATCGTATTTAGGAACAATGGCTAAATTTTGCCCCCCCATTAAACTAGCTGAGTAAATTTTAGCTATACTGTTTTTAGAAAACTCGAAATCGGTGTCTAATAAAATCTTTACAATTAGCTTACCTTTCTTTTCTGGTTGCTCATTAAAGTAGATTTGAGCTACTTTACCTACTTTTAACCCATTAATTGTAACTAAACTAGCTTCATTAAGACCGTTTATGTTATTGTACTCTACAAAAAAGTGTCTTGCATTAGCACTGAACAAATCTTGTCCTTTTAAGAAGTTATAACCCCAAATAAATAGTGCAATAACTACGACAGCAACAATTCCTGTTTTTAGTTCTTTAGACATAGAATATATTTATACGAGCGAAAATAATAATAATTTTGAGAGTATAAATATAGAATACCTCTAAATTATTGGTTTTTCAATGCTTCTTTAATCGAAATTCGCTTCCCGTTTTTAAAAGCCACTACCCAAGCATCCTTATACCCTTTACTTTTTACTTCTGGCAACAACTTTTTTATACCTGAAAGACTAGGTGAATTTCCATAATAATATTTATAGTAACCATCTATAAACAAAGACTCTACATCTTCTACCCCTTTAAACGTACTGGTAGGCAACTTTTTTCTAGATGCTGCTATTTGAATTTTAAATTCAACTTCTGAAGATGTTTTCTTTGGTGTTGTAGTTACTTTTTTTATTGACTCTTCTTTTTTTACTTTTGTCTGAGCTACTTCTTCCTTAACCACAGTTTTTGGTTCTTCCTTTTCGATTAACGGAGCGTTTACGGTAATAGTTTCACTAATTGTATTCAGTTTTAACCTTTCAAAGTACTTTTCAATGGCCTGAGCTATTGACTTTGCCATTTGTAATTGCCCTTTTCTTGAATTAAGAAAACTTCCTTCTGCTTTATTGGTTAAAAAACCTAATTCTATTAAAACACTAGGCATTACAGTTTCTCTCAAAACTAAAAAGTTAGCTTGTTTTACCTTTCTATTATTCCTTTTAAGAGCAACAAAATTATTTTGCACCAATCCTGCTATTCCTAAACTGTTTTCTAAATTTTCTTCTTGAAGTACTGACAACCCAATTACCGATTCAGGAGAATTAGGGTCGTAATCATAGTTCTGTTGGTAGTTGTCCTCTAACAAGATTACAGAGTTTTCCTTTTTTGCTATCTCTAAATTTTCTTTATTCCCACTCAATCCTAAAACGAAAGTACTTGCTCCATGAGGTTCTGATTTTCTAAAAGCATCACAGTGAATTGACACAAATAAATCTGCTTTATTATCATTTGCAATTTTTGCTCGGTTATGTAACTCTATAAAAACATCATTTTTTCTAGTGTAAACAACATTAATATCTTTTGAAGTTGACAATTCTTTTCCTACATCTAGAGCTACTCTTAAAGCTATGTGTTTTTCTCTAAATCCATTTCCTAAGTTACCTGGATCTTTTCCTCCATGACCTGCATCTAACACAACTGTATATTTTTTTTGAGCTAAGGCTGAAGAAATTCCTCCACACAAAACAGTTAGAGAGGTTAGAATAATTAAGCTTATTTTCGAGATATTATATTTACGGAAATTTAAGAATTGCATCAATAAAATTTAACTATTTTTGGTTTTTAAAATATAGCGTTCAAATAGCACGCCAAAGTTTTTAAATATAACACAAAAATAGTATTAATAATATTGCGAGCAAATTCAACCTACATACTTTTAATTTTCTATCTTTTTTATTTTCAATTAAGTACTGCGCAAGAATTTGGTAAGAAAGGTACTTTTCCTCAACTTCCTAAAAAAGATACTGTTTTTACCAGCGCTAAAGACACTTTAATAGGGTTAAAAAACAATGCTTTAGTCAATAAAAAAATAGACACGGTTGCAAACGATTCTATCAAACCTAAAGAAGTTATTGATGGAATTATTACTCATAACGCAGAAGATTACACCATTCAAGATGCTAAAAACAAAACTGTAACTCTTTATAATAAAGCTCACGTTACCTATACAGATATTGATTTAAAAGCGGGTATAATTATTCTAGACTACAAAAATAACATGGTATATGCCAAAGGTATTAAAGACAGTACTGGCTACCACCAAAGACCACAATTTAAACAAGGCGGACAAGAATCGGAACAAGATTCTATTCTCTTTAACTTTAAGACAAAGAAAGCCTTAGTTTACGGAGTAAAAACGAATCAGGCAGGAATTATAACTTATGGTGAAAAAACAAAACGTATAAACGACTCTACCATTTACATGCGTAGATTACGTTTTACCACCTCTCAAAAAGAAATTCCAGATTATTACATACAAACAAACAAAGCAAAGTTGGTTCCTGGTAAAAAAATTATTGTAGGAGGAAGTAATTTAGTACTTGCAGATGTACCTACCCCAGTTTATTTACCTTTTGCTTATTTTCCAATGACTAACAAAAGAACTTCAGGATTCATTATCCCTTCTTGGGGTGAAAGTAACAACCAAGGTTTTTTCTTACAAAATGGAGGTTACTATTTTGCGGTAAGTGATTATTTCGACCTAACAACTTTAGCCGACTTGTACACCAATGGTAGCTGGGGAGTAAATGCAACTTCTAATTATTATGTTCGCTATAAGTTTAGCGGAAACTTTAGCGTTCGTTATGAAAATATTATACGAGGAATTCGTGGTTTGAGTGATTATAATAAATCGACAAATTTTAATATCCGTTGGAGTCATAGTCAGGATTCTAAAGCTAGTCCAAACTCTCGTTTTTCTGCCTCTGTTAACTTAGGAAGTAGTAAATATTACCGTCAATCGCTAAATGAATTTAACAGTTCGCAGTTTTTAAATAATACTTTAAGCTCGTCTATTTCATACTATACAAAATTTGTAGGTACGCCTTTTAATATGAGTGTAACTGCTACTCATTCGCAGAACACCAATACCGAAACGATCACTATGACTTTACCGTCTTTGCAGTTAAACATGGATCGTATTTATCCGTTTGCTGGTAAAAATGGTGTAAAAAAGAATCCTATTCAAAAAATGGGATTGAATTATAGCATGCAAGGACAGTATCAAATCAACACTACTGATGATGAGTTTTTTACTGCTAAAATGTTTCAAACTGCAAAAAAAGGAATACAGCACAATTTAAGTACAAATACCAGTTTAAAAGCTTTTAAATACTTTACTTTATCACCAAGTGTGAGTTATAAAGATGTTTGGTATTTTGATCAAATTAAGAAACGTTATGACCCTACCGCTATCAACAAAGATGGTAATTTAGGTACTGTTGTTAATGATACCATTAGCGGATTTACCCGTTATAACGAATACAATTTCGGAGTTTCATTATCTACAAACATTTATGGTACATTTAACTTTAAAAAAGGACGTTTAAAAGCCATTCGTCATACAATTAGACCGTCTATTTCATACGGATATCGTCCTAATTTTGCTGATGATTATAATTTAACGGTTCGTCAAAGCTCGGATCCAAGTGATCTTTTAACCTATTCTCCTTTTGAAGGAGGTATTTATGGAACCCCTGGAAGCGGAATCTCAAACTCTATTGGAATTTCTGTTAACAACGTTTTAGAAGCTAAAGTAGCCCCAAAAGACCCCGATAGCGATGAAGAAGACAAAAAAATCACTCTTCTTAACAACTTAAACTTTAGCACAAGTTACAACATTGCTGCTGATAGTTTACGTTGGGCTCCTGTAAGAGCCAATGCTGGTACGCGTCTTTTTAAAGATAAACTTGCCTTAAACATGAACGCTACTTTCGATCCTTATCAAGTAAATAGCAAAGGACAAAGAATCAATAAATTTAACGGTGGTCTTCTTAGAATGACTAATCTAGGAGTAACAGCAAACTATTCTATTTCTAGCAAAGATTTTGAAAAAAATAAAGACGGAAAAGATAATTCTGACAATAAAAATGGAAATGGAGCTCAAGACACTCCAGATGTTTTTGGAGAAGGTTTAGGTCCTACCAATGGTTTTCCTAACGACACCAATAGAAGCAATAAAAACAGCGAAGACGAAACGAAAGAAACCGAACTTTACAAAGCCAAAATACCTTGGACACTTAACTTAGCCTACTCTATGAACTATACCAACAATGGTTTAACTAGTCAAATAGGTAACAATACATTAATGTTTAGTGGTGATGTTGAGCTTTCTCCTAAATGGAAAGTTGGTTTTTCTTCTGGTTACGACATTAAAGACAACGCCTTTACCTATACAAGATTAAATTTTTCTAGAGATTTAGATAGTTGGCGATTCAATTTTAACTGGACTCCTTTCGGAATCAATTCTTCGTACAATTTCTTTATTGGAGTAAAATCTTCTGTTTTAAGCGACTTAAAGTGGGATAAAAACAAACCACCAGACAGAGTACTTTTTTAGGAATTAGGAATTAGGAATTAGGAATTAGGAATTAGGAATTAGGAATTAGGAATTTAAAGTTGTTCTTTTTCAATTACAAACAAAGAAAAAACTTTCAAACTTTTCACTTTTAGTTTTACACTTTCTAACTTTATCAACAGTTAAACGATTAAACCCCTAAACAAATAAACTTTGAAACTTACATAAAAATGAAAAAAATAATCACTACCTCTAAAGCTCCTGCTCCAATTGGTCCATATAACCAAGCGGTACTTAGTGGAAACACTTTATACACTTCTGGACAAATAGCGATTAATCCTGAAACTGGCGAGTTAGTTTTAGATTCTATTGAGGCAGAAACTGAACAAGTAATGCAAAACATGAAAGAAGTATTAGCAGCAGCTGATATGACTTTTGAAAATGTTATTAAGACTTCTATTTTTATTTCTGACATGCATAACTTTTCTAAAATTAATGCTGTTTATGGTGAGTATTTTGACGATGCTACAGCTCCTGCTCGTGAAACTGTAGAAGTTGCGAACTTACCTAAGTTTGTCAATGTAGAAATTAGTATGATTGCCGTTAAATAGTTTTTAACATTAATTAGTTCTTAATCTTTAAACTATTAACTTTGATATCGGACAATTTCAATTCTTTAAAACATTGGGGATCTTAAATATCAACAAAAATAAAAAACAGCTTATGAAAAAAATCTCACTTATTATCATTACGCTTTTAGCTAATACTTGCTTTAGTCAAAAGAAAATTACAGCAGATGGATTTCTTGATATTATTGGCACTAAATATTTTATGACTCATGAAAACTATAATAAATTTGGGTTTGTCGATAATGAAGGAAATCTGATAATTGAAAATAAACTTGGTAAATTCGAAAACACCAAACTTAAAGATTGTATCTCTGAGAATATTGTTTTTGCTATAGATAAATCGACTGGAAAAAAAATCGCATTTAACCTTGATTTAAAAAAAGTTATATATGAATCATACAATGGTTTTGTAAAATTTGGCGAAGGTATAGGGTTTGTTCAACTTTTAAATAAAAATTGGAATCCACTTGATAAGATGAGCGAAGAATACAATGTTTTTGCCATTGACAAAAACGGCAATAAATTATTTGACATCCAAAATGGTGTTAGTCTCAACTCAAGTTATGGGAGTTTTAGGGATAATTTAGCAAGAGTTGTGGTATGGACCAATGAAGGAAACACAAAGACTGTTTACATAAACAAACAAGGAAAAATAATTCTTTCCCCTAAAGAATACGATAGTTTTGGTGACTATTCAGAAGGTTTAGTAAGGGTTAGAAAAAATGTAAATGGTGATTACAAATGGGGTTTTATAGATAAAGACGGACAAGAAGTTATAGGCTTCAATTTTAGCATAATGCCTACATCTTTCAATGAAGGTGTTAGCGTTGTTAAAAGTAGAGATAATAAATATGGTTATATAAACAATAAAGGTGAAATAATTATTGAACCAAAATTCAAAATTGCTACAGGTTTTTATAAAGGATATGCACTAGTAAGCGAAGGTTATAAAAATTGGAAAATCATAGATAAATTAGGGAAAACTATTTATGATTACACAAACTTAGGTATAACAAGCATGTTTCCTCATAACCCTGAAGAAAATGATAAAAAAACAATAATGATAAAACAAATAATCGATAATAATATTATGATATGTAAAAAAGCTCATAAATATTTTTATTACGATATAGAAGGCAATTTAATATTCGAAGATAAACCTAACTTTAAATTACAGTTATTAAAAAACGGATATTCAATTGTGAATATTAAAAACGGTTATAAAACTATTGTTAAAAAAAACATTGTAAATAATAAAGGGGAAATAATTCTAACAACTGAAAAAAGTAAATTTTAAATCTTACTTATTTTTAATAATGACTATAAATAATTGTTTTTCACCTCATAATTATCAAATCTGTGAAGATTTTCGGTTTAGATCTGTATTTATAAAATTAGTTACCTGTATATATACAATTACACTTACACAAAGAGACAATAATCCTTTTGATAAATCATTAAAAAAAGAGAAACAATGATGTTTCTCTTTTTTATTTATAATCTTTTATATCGCTCTAATCAACAACTCTGCGGTGGATGGATTTGTAGCCAACGGTACATCGTGTACATCACACAAACGCATAAGCATAGAAATATCGGGTTCGTGTGGGTGTTTTGCTAACGGATCTCTAAAAAATAATACCATTTGACATTTTCCTTCTGCTACTCTTCCTGCAATTTGCGCATCGCCTCCAATAGGTCCTGATAAAAACTTCATCACTTCAAAACCTGCTTTTTCTGCTTTCTCACCAGTTGTTCCTGTTGAAATCAGTTGAATTCTTTTTTGGTGTAAAATTTCTTTGTGTTCGTTTAAAAACTGAACCATTTCAGCCTTCATTCCATCATGTGCTATAATTGCTATTTCCATAAATCGTGTTTAAAAAAATATTCCCGCCAAAAAGCGGGAATACAATATTACAAAATATTTTATGCTTTTATAAAGAAGCAGAATACTCTAATAAATCTACAATCTTAGTAGCGTATCCAAATTCGTTATCGTACCAAGAAATTACTTTAAAAAAGTTTTCGTTTAACTCTAAACAAGCATCAGCATCAATTACAGAAGTTCTCGTTTCAGAAACAAAATCTTGCGATACAACCTCTTCTTCAGTATATCCTAAAATTCCTTTTAACTCACCTTCAGAAGCATCTTTTAGAGCTTTTAAAATTTCTTTCAGTGAAGTAGCTTTTTCTGTTCTAAAAGTTAAATCCACCAAAGAAACATCTGCTACAGGAACTCTAACTGCCATTCCTGTTAACTTACCTTCTAATTCTGGAATTACTCTAGTAACCGCTTGCGCTGCTCCTGTTGAAGTAGGAATGATATTATTTACCACAGCACGTCCTCTACGCCATTTTTTATTAGGTCCATCAACTGTGTTTTGAGTAGATGTTGCCGCATGAACTGTGGTCATTAACCCTTCTTTCAATCCAAAATTATCATGAATTACTTTTGTTAAAGGTCCTAGACAGTTTGTGGTACACGAAGCATTTGAAAAAATAGTTTCATCAGCTGTTAAATCTTTATGATTTACGCCCATCACATACATATTAGCATCTTTTGATGGAGCGGAAATAATTACTTTTTTTGCTCCACCGGTAATATGCATTGCTGCTTTATCTTTATCGGTAAAAAAACCTGTTGATTCAATTACATACTCAGCTCCAGCTTCGTTCCATTTTAAATTTTCAGGATTCCTTTCGGCAGTAATTCTAATCGTTTGTCCGTTTACAACTAAATTTCCATCTTTTACTTCAACATTTCCATCAAAACGACCATGAACAGAATCATACTTCAATAAATAGGCTAAATAATCTACATCTAACAAATCGTTAATAGCCACAACTTGAACGTTGTCTCTTTTCATTGCAGAACGGAATGCCAATCGACCAATCCTTCCAAATCCGTTAATTCCTATTTTTATCATTATTTTTAATTTTATATACTCATTTACGTAGTCATAATATCAGACACTCGTAATAATTCAGTGTCTATTTTATGCGCTCCTTTAATTGCTTTTTCTAAATCTGTCGCAATTACTTTATTATCTTTCAAACCAACCATAAGGTTCGTTTTACCATCTAACAACAACTCTACCGCACTTACCCCTAATCTACTTGCTAAAACTCTATCAAAACACGATGGAGATCCTCCACGTTGCATGTGTCCTAGCACAGAAACTCTTACTTCATATTCAGGTAAGTTTTCTTCCACATAATCAGCTAATTCAAATACATTTTTTCCTGTTTTATCTCCTTCGGAAACTACTACGATACTTGACGATTTCCCTGACCTTCTACTCTTCTTTAGAGATTCTAACATTCTTTCTAGCCCTAAATCTTCTTCAGGAATTAAAATTTCTTCTGCTCCTGCTCCAACTCCTGCATTTAACGCTATAAAACCTGCATCACGCCCCATCACTTCCACAAAGAAAAGACGGTTATGAGACGATGCTGTATCTCTAATTTTATCTATAGCTTCAACAGCTGTATTTAACGCCGTGTCGTAACCAAGTGTATGGCTTGTTCCAGAAATATCGTTATCAATAGTACCTGGAATTCCAATAATTGGAAAGTTAAACTCTTTGTTAAACAATACTCCTCCAGTAAAAGAACCATCCCCACCAATAACTACCAAAGCATCTACATTGTGTTTTTGTAAATTTTCATAGGCTTTTTGTCTTCCTTCTTTGGTTCTAAAATCTTTAGATCGTGCCGATTTTAAAATCGTTCCTCCTTTGTGAATGATATTGTTTACACTTCGTGCCGTTAGTGTTACTAAATCACCTTCAATCAATCCTTGATATCCTCTATAAATCCCCATACAATCGGTATGGTAATAAGCACAAGTTCTCACAACTGATCGAATTGCGGCATTCATTCCTGGAGAATCTCCTCCAGAAGTCATCACTGCTATTTTTTTAATTTTTCTCATAAAACGAATATCAAATTTACTCAATTTTAGTCATTTTTAAGTTAAAAATAGGAAATTCATTGTAGCTTTTTAATTGAAATTTAACGCTGCATTTTATTTGGTTACTTTTAGTCAACAAACGAAATCAACTATAACCTTTTGCTACTACAATAAAAAAGAGCCAGTTAAAAAACCGACTCTTATATTTTTAAAAATAAATACCTTTTATTTACTGTATTGCTTTATTGTATTTAGAAACAACTTCTTGTACTTTTTCATTATCAAAAACTGTAGGATACAACTCTTTTATGATGGTATGATACTCAAAATCGATTTCTAAAGCATTTTGCAAGTGAGTTAAACTGTAGTCTTCTTTTCCTAAAATCATGAACAAACCACAAAGTCTGTACTCAATTTCAGCAAATTCTTTATACGTTTTTTTAGCTTTTATTAAAGTACTTAAAGCTTCATTAAACTCACCTAAAAATAACAGAATATCTGCTAGTGCTACATAAATTTCAATTTCTCTATCACCAAGAGCCAAACTTGTATTGAAAGCTTTTACCGCTTCTTCAAAAAAACCTAGCTTTAAATTAATATCACCATAGCGCCTCCAATACAATACATTTCCTTCGTCTATTTGAATTGCTTTATTAATGTAGTGTAACGCTTTTTGATAATTTTCTTGATTATAACAAGCATTCGTTAACAAAATCCAACCGCGATCTAACAACGGATCTTCATGTACTGCTTTTTTATAAAAACTAATGGCTGCATTAATATTGTCTAGCTTTTCGTAACACTCCCCTATTCTTACATAAGCATACGCTGTTGGATCATCTAGCTCTAAGGTTACCGAATAATTCTCTATAGCTTCTTCATAACGTTTTAACTCTTCTAAGGTTTTTGCTTTTTCTAAATATCCTCCTATAAAACTATCATCAATAAGTACTGCATAATCAAAAGCCGTTAATGCTTCTTTAAACATTCCTAACTCAAAATATTGCTTTCCTAATTGATGCCACGCTACTTCACAATATGGATTTTTATCTATATATGCATTTAAAAACTTTATTGCGTCTTCATGGTTCTCTTCCATATCAAAACAATACATAATATTGTATAACGAAGAATAATCCTCATAATCTACCTCAATACATTTTGCAAAGTTTAAACGTGCATTTTCAAAATCATCAAGATACAAATACTCCATACCAATCATAGACCAGATATCAGCAGGATCTTCAATATATTGTAAAGACTCTTTTAAAATTGCTATCGCTTCGGTATGTTTTTTCTTTTTAGATAAGATAATAGCCTTCTGAATAAACACCTCGTCGTTATGAGGTTCTACCGCTTCTATGTTAGATAGCATCTTGATTGCTTCTGGCAATTTATCTTCAAAAATTAAAATTTCTACTTTCATTAATTTTAATTGAATTGAAGAAGGATGCTGTTCCAACCCTAGTTGTACTGCCTTTTTAGCCAATGATTGCTTTCCTATATTTAAATAATGCTCAACGATTGTTTCAAACTCGACTGCATCAAAAAAATATACTTCATTGGTTTTCAACATAGATTCAAATTTTGATAATGACATAGGCTAAAGATTTGAATTCACATTAAAGTTACTGCAAGAACAATACCCTTCTAACAAAAAAACTAATTGTTTTCAACAATTTAATTAACAAAATATACGTTAACTGCTTATTAACTCTAAGATATTTGAAAGAACCAATTATTTTTCTATATTTGAAAGAATTAAAAAATTCAAGAGAATTTAACATCTAATTTTAAACAAAAAATCATGAGTAAATTTGACGAAAAAGTAGCACTTTATAAGAAATTTATGGACGATAGAGATATCCGTTCAAACACCGATTTATTAACTGCTGTAACTAAAGGTTTAGGACCTTCTATTTACAAAAAAGACGCAGAAACTGTATCTGGTACCGACGCTAAAGAATTAGAAACTGTAAAGAAAAACTTCTTAATGAAAAAGTTAGGATTAGACGATAGTCCTGCTTTAGACAAAGCCATTGATGAAGTAATGGAAAGAATCGGTAGATCAGAAAGAAACAAATACCGTGCAGTAGTGTACTACATGTTAGTTAAGAAATTTGACAAAGAGTCTGTTTACGGAATGTAACACCTCTTTTTGTATAAAAATTAAATCCTGTATTTATTTTTGAATACAGGATTTTTTTATTTTAGCCACCAACAAACAACTTATACTTATGTCGCAATTTATTAGTGTTTTTGACATGCTTAAAATTGGTGTAGGACCTTCGAGTTCACACACTTTAGGTCCTTGGAGAGCAGCCCAACAATGGATACAAAAATTAAAAGAAACAAACGAATTTCTTTTAATTGAAGAAGTCAAAGTAGACTTGTATGGTTCTCTTTCATTAACAGGAAAAGGACATGCGACAGACTTAGCCGTTTTATTAGGATTAAGTGGTGCTGACCCAGAATATGTTCCTATTGAAAGTATTGATGTTATTATCAGTGACATTCAAAATAAAGAGCAGTTGTTTTTTAATAACGAAAGAAATATTCCATTTTTTAAAGGTTCTGTAAAATTCAACCGAGAATTTCTTCCTTTTCATGCTAACGGAATGACTTTTAGAGGTTATGCTCAAGGTGAAGAAATCTCTACTGAAACCTACTACTCTATTGGTGGTGGTTTTATTGTGCAAGAAGATGATCATTTAGCAGAAGATATTGAAATTAACAAACAAAACTTCCCTTTTCCAGTAAACAGAGCTACAGAGCTGGAAGCTTATTGCGAAAGAGAAAATTTAAACATTTCAGACATTGTTTATCAAAATGAATTGGTCATTAATTCTGCGGAAGATATTGACAAAGAACTACATCGTATTTGGAATACAATGCTTGAATGCATGTACATTGGTTGTCATACAAAAGGTACTTTACCTGGTGGATTAAATGTGAAGCGACGTGCTTTCGAGACACATCAAAAATTAATAAAAGATGCTGAATATACCAATCAACAGGAATGGATAACAGCTATTCGAAGTACAGAAGTTAAGTTCCGTGAAATTTTAAAATGGGTAAGTTGTTTAGCTTTATCAGTAAACGAAGTAAATGCCGCATTAGGAAGAGTCGTTACTGCTCCAACCAATGGAAGTGCTGGTGTAATTCCTGCTGTTTTAATGTACTATTTAGTAATTGAAAACCATGAAGCAGATTTTGAACACGTTAAAAAATTCTTATTAGTCGCTGGGGAAATAGGTAGTATTTTTAAGAAAAATGCTACAATATCAGCTGCTATGGGTGGTTGTCAAGCAGAAATTGGCGTATCTTCTGCCATGGCTGCTGCTGCTTTAACCGAATTGTTAGGAGGAACACCATCACAATGTTTAGTCGCTGCTGAAATAGCAATGGAGCATCATTTAGGGCTTACTTGTGACCCAATTGGTGGATTAGTACAAATTCCTTGTATTGAACGGAATGCTATGGGAGCTATTAAAGCAATTAATGCTGCTGAGTTAGCTTTAGAAACCAATCCAAAAGAATCTAAGGTTCCTTTAGATAAAGTTATTGATACCATGTGGGAAACTGCCAAAGACATGAACCGAAACTACAAAGAAACTTCAGAAGGAGGTTTAGCAGTTACGGTACGTTTAGCAGATTGTTAACCTTATACAATCTCAATTGGTTCTCCTAAAAATTTAGGATCAACACCTAAGAGAATATCTACAAACACCTTTACTCTAGCTAGGTATTCTCTTAACTGAACCTTTAACGCTTTTTTTCCTGAAACCCCTTTAGCATTGAAACCTACTGCATCAATATCAAAATGTTGAGCTAAATACAAAGCTCTTTCGTTGTGAAATTGTTGAGAAATGATTGTTATTGAAAATTGTCCGAAAACTTCTTTAACTCGTACTACCGAATCTAACGTTCTAAACCCAGCGTAATCTAAATAGATTATATTTTCAGGGATTCCTGCTTCAATCAAATCATTTTTAAAATCGGTAGGTTCATCATATCCCTTAGAGCCATTATCCCCACTTACTAGGATAAAGTCAATTTTTCCTGCTTTATATAATTCTACAGCTGCATCCAATCGAAATTGATAGTATAAATTTATTCTACCATCAGAAAGATACTTTACTGTTCCCAGTAGCAATCCTACTTTGTTTTTAGGGATGTTTTCTGTAGAATTAAATAGTTTTCCTTCTGCTTTATTTTCAATAATACTATTAGAAAAATAAATTACAGCTACGATTAGCAAGCTTACAATAAGAAAAAACCTAGCATTTTTTTTTCGTTTCATCTATCTTGTAAATACCAATTCGGTTTCGGTAGACATTTCTTGAGAAAATCCATAACCCTCTACATCAAAACCTTTTAATTCTTCTAATGTTTCAATGTTATTATCAATTATATAACGTACCATTAATCCACGTGCTTTTTTAGCAAAGGTCATGATGGTTTTGTACTGTCCGTTTTTAAAATCTTTAAATACAGGAGTAATCATTGGTACTTTCAACGCTTTTTTAGGAAGCGCTTTAAAATATTCTGAACTTGCTAAATTGATTAACAACTCGTTATCATCCAATTCTTCATTTAAAGACTCTGCCAAAGTAGTATCCCAAAATTTATACAAATTGTCCGCTCTTCCTACTTTTAATTTAGTTCCCATTTCTAAGCGATATGGCTGAATTAAATCCAACGGTTTTAACAATCCGTATAATCCTGATAAGATTCTTAATTTATCCTGCAATGCAGGAATTTTATCTTCTGAAAGAGAGTTTACATCAATACCTCTATACACTTCACCGGTAAAAGAGAAAACGGCTTGCTTTGCATTATCAAGTGTAAAAGGTGGTTGCCATTCTTGGTTTCTATCATAATTCAAACTCGCTAAATCATCAGAAATTTTCATTAACTCTCCTAGTTTTTTTCTAGAAATAGTTTTTAGTTTCTTATTTAACTTTTCGGATTGCTCTAAAAATCTTGGTTGTGTATAAACATTTGTCGTTGCCTTGTTTTCAAAGTCTAACGATTTGGCAGGTGAAATAATAATCTTCATTCAATAAATATTTAGGGTAAAAATAAGAAGCAATTTTAAAATCATCAATTACTTTGAGTAATTAATATTGATACTGGTATTGATAAATTAAATTGTCTTTTAACTATTAATTTTCAATCCATCATAAGCTAAAAATACATTTTCAGGCAATTCTTTTTGTACCTCGTCATGCAAACCTAATAGCTCACTAATATGTGTTAAATAAGTTCTTTTGGGTTTTATCTCTTCAATAAACTGTATAGACTCTTCTATATTAAAATGTGTATTGTGTGGTTCTTTACGTAAACCTGTAACAATTAAAACATCTAAATTTTCTAACTTCTTTTTTTCTTCTTCAGAAATTGTTTTGATGTCTGTAATATAAGCTACATCGTTAAAACGATATCCTAAAATTGGTAAATCACCATGCATCACTTCAATAGGAATCACCTCTACTCCATCCAACATAAAATTTTCTCGATGTGAAATAACTGTTGGCGCCACACTTGGTGCACTTGGATACCTGTTTTCTGTAGCAAAAACATAATCATAGCGCTTTTTTAAAACATTTAAAACTCGTTCTAATAAATAAATTGGAACAGCTCCCATTTGGAAACAATACGGACGAATTTCATCCAATCCTGCAATATGATCGGCGTGTTCGTGAGTAAATAAAATTCCGTTAATAGATGCTACTTCTTCCCTTATCATTTGTTGACGAAAATCAGGTCCGCAATCAATTACATAATTGATATCGTTCCAAGATACTAAGATAGATGAACGTAACCGTTTATCTTTCGGATTTCTAGATAAAGCTACTAGATGTTTGCTTGCAATCATCGGAACTCCCGTAGAAGTTCCTGTTCCCAAAAAAGTAATTTTTAATTGATTATTTTTCTTCATTTCTCCTACAAAAGTACGACAAAAATTATCTGTTCGTTCCTAATTTCAGTACATTTGTAATACGTAACAAAAAACTAGAAAATGGCAATTACGTTAAAAGGAGATCAAAAAATAAATACGGTACCAACTACGACAATGAAAGCGTTAAAAATCAATTTAAACGCTCACATTTATGGAACTTTTGCTGAAATTGGTGCTGGTCAAGAAACTGTTCGTAACTTTTTTAGGGCTGGTGGTGCTTCAGGAACCATAGCAAAAGCTATGAGTGCGTATGATAAAGATTTCTCTGATGCTATTTACGGTATAGAAAAAGACAACCGTTATGTTACGGAACCTCGATTAAAAAAGATGTTAAAACATGAAATGGATTTGATTGAGGAGCGTCTTACCCGTCAAAAACATCCTGATAAACTATTTTTTAGTTACGCCAACACAGTAGCAACCATTAACTTCTCCAAAAAGTTTAAAGGTCATGGTTGGGTTGGAATTCGTTTTCAATTAGACCCTTTAGAGGATTATAATGAAATTGTTTTACACCTTCGTTTCAAAGAAACTGACGCTCGTCAACAACAAGAAACACTTGGTGTGTTAGGTGTTAACCTTATTTATGGAGCTTACTACTTAAACGATAACCCTAAAGATTTATTAAAGTCTTTTTATGATAATATTGATAAGGATCGCTTAGAAATTGACATGATTAATTTCTCTGGACCTCGATTTATGTACGTAGACAATCGTTTAATGAGTTTACAACTTGTTAAAAACGGCATGACCAATGCCGTTATGTTTGGTCCTGATGGAAACAACATGCTACCTGCTCAAGTACTTTACAAGAAGAATATTTTAGCTCTACGTGGTAGTTACCGTCCTGTTACTAAAGTTAACATGGATATGTTTGAACGCTCTAAACAATTATTCTTCGAAGAGAAAAAAGTAGATCCAGAAAAAACAAAAATAATTTTTGAAATTACACTAAGTAACCTTCGTGCTGAAGGAGAAATTAATGAACGTGATTTCTTAGACAGAGCTGAATTACTGTGTTCTTTAGGTTTGAATGTAATGATTACAAACTATCAAGAGTATTTTAGATTAGTAGAATACTTTAGTGAGTTTACCAAAGAACGTATGGGATTAGCCATGGGCGTTAACAACCTTATTCAAATATTTGATGAGAAATACTACCGTGATTTAAGTGGAGGTATTCTTGAAGCCTTTGGTAAATTATTTTATCGCGACCTTAAAGTATATATGTATCCTTATAAAGATAAAGATACAGGTGAATTCATTACTAGTGAAAACTTAATGGTGCATCCTAGAATGAAAGAGCTATATAAATTCTTTAAAAACAATGGTCGACTTATTGATATTAAAGAATATGATCCTGAAATCTTACATATTTTCTCTAGAAAAGTACTTAAAATGATTAAGAACAATGAAGATGGATGGGAAGAAATGCTTCCTAAAGGCGTTTCTGAAACTATTAAAGAAAAACGTTTATTCGGTTGTACTAAAAGAAAAGATTAAGCGAATTAGTTACCTTTTTAAACCTTTTACTATCTTTAAAGTCTAACAGCTAAACTATCTTAGTTGATTGACGAAATTACTCTTATAGATCAATTGCAGCAGTCTAAAACAAAAGAGACTGCTTTTAGGCACTTACTATCGCAATATAAAGAGCGATTGTATTGGCATATCCGAAAGATTGTAATTTCTCACGATGATGCCGATGATGTATTACAAAACACCTTTATTAAGATTTTTAAAAATATAGATAACTTCAAAAGAGATAGTAAACTATACTCTTGGATGTATCGAATTGCAACCAATGAAGCCATCACTTTTATCAATAAAAAAGCGAAAGAAAAAAATATTGATATTAATGACTACCAACAACAGCTGGTTTCAAGCTTAGACAGTGACCTATTATTTACAGGTGACGAGGTACAACTAATTTTACAAAAAGCAATTGCTACGCTACCTCAAAAGCAACAGTTAGTTTTTAATATGAAGTATTTTGAAGAGATGAAATATGAAGAAATTTCTGATGTTTTAGAAACCTCTGTGGGCGCTTTAAAAGCCTCATATCACATCGCTGTTAAAAAGATTGAACAATTTATAAAAAACTATAATTAAACCTTTTAACTAAAACATAGTCTTACAGAAGTAATGAACAAAGAGTTAAAACATACAATAGATTTTTTAAACCAAAAAGTAGGTAAGAATACTGGTTTTTCTACTCCTGAAAATTATTTTCAAGAAGTGGAAGAAAACCTTACTGCTTCTGCTTTTATTGATAGTTTACCAAAAGAAAAAACGTTTGCAACTCCTAGTAATTATTTTGAAACTGTAGACGATTCAATTCTTTCAAAATTAACTATTGAAGAATCAAAAGAAGTAAAAATTATTTCACTTAAAAAACGATTTTTACAATACATACCTATGACAGCGGCAGCTTCAGTATTGCTTTTTATCGGAATTAGTTATTTTAATACTCAAAAAACAACTTTTGATGATATTACCATTACCGATATCGAGTCTTGGTATGAAAATGGATATGGAGAAACCTATACAGAAGAACTAGCTGCAGCTATAAATACTTCTGATATTGAAGAAGACTTATTCGCTTCTATTAGCGATGAAAGCCTAGAAAATTACATACTTGATACTACAACACCCTTAAACGATATAGAATAAGATGAAAAAAAACATACTATTATTCTTTTTTTTACTCTTAAGTAGCTTGGTTATTCAAGCCCAAACAAAAAAAGGAGATTCAGAAAAAATTCATGCATTCAAAGTAGCTTTCCTTACTGAAAAGTTAGATTTAACAGAAAAAGAAGCCGAAAAATTTTGGCCTTTATACAATGTGTACGATAAAGAAATGATGCAACTGCATAGAGAAGAACGACGCAGCATTAAAAAAAGAATTATGGCCGATGGCGGTATCGATAATTTATCTGAGAGTGAATCTAAACAAATAATCGAAAGAATCAACGCGGTTTCTAAAGAACAATACGAAACAAAAAATGAGTTTTATTCTAAACTTATTAAAATTCTACCTTACAAGAAAATACTTCGTCTTGAAGTTGCCGAATACGAATTCCACCGCAAACTTATACGAAAGCTTAAAGGTGAAAACAAAGAAGCAAAAAAATAAAAAGGGAGGCAATTTTGCCTCCCTTTTTACTTTTTATCTACTAAAGCTAAACAAACGTATAAATCAGGTTTATTCGCTGTAAATTGTCTTAGCCAAATGGTTAGTTCATCTATTTCATAAGGAAGTAATCTTCCTAAAGCTTTTTCTAGCTCTTTACAAAATAAATCAGCGTTAAAACTAACCTTTTGAAGTACAGTTTTCGTGTACTCATACATAGCTCTTGCCATATCTTTATTGGGGTTAAAGTTGTTTTATATCTGAACGTAATTTACAAAATTATATTCTTTAGAGGTGTTAAAATTTCTCAAAAAAAAAAGCGAGACCCTCTTGTCTCGCTTTCAAAATTCATCACTTATAATAACCTCTTATAAGTTGTTTACTTTCTCTATTAAAGCGTTTGCTCTAGTCTCTAATTCAGCACTTACAGCTTTGTAATGTGCTTTTTTATTTTCAACATTCTTTGCATTTACTTTTGCTATTAACTCATCAAAAGTTACGATAACTTCGTCAACAATAGCATTAGCATCTTCTTTTTTAACTTCAGGGTTTAACTCTGTAGCTATTTGACAGATACTGATAATGTCTCCTAATGTATAGTTGATATCTTTCTTTAAATTTTTTACGCTTGACATAATTATAAATTTTGGTGCAAAATTAATCGATTTTATCTAATTCTTGCTGAAATTTTTCAAAAAACTGCCCAACATGGTATCCATCTACTAAAGCATGATTTACATTAATAGCTACTGGAAGCAACATTTTATCGTTTTCTTCTTTAAGCTTTCCAAAAGCTAGTTGAGGTACACTAGTATCCTTATTACCAGAAAAAGGTTCTTTATGTCCTGTAAAACTAACCCAAGGAATTGCCGAAGAATGTATGCACCCTAATGAATATCTTGGAGGTAATAAATCTGTTGTGTTTTGTATTCGTTCTTTTTCTTCTATATAATTTTGATTAAAAGTTTTGAAATCTTCTGAATAATCAAAATAAGAAAAAGCAAATGTTGTATCTGCTCTTGCAATTGTTGTTGATGCATTGATTACATCATAAATAACAATTTTACCATCTTCTATCCTATATTTTAAATTCTCAACTGAATTTATAGCTTTCATACAGGCATGTAAGTATCTAACAAAAAATGATTCTCCTTTTTCTTTAGCTGATTGATATGTTTTAGATACTTCTAAATCGGCTACCAATCCAAAAGTTGGATCTGCCATAGTTCTAAAATGTTCAAAAAGCTGTTTTCTGTTCCAGTTTTCTATATCTAAATACTTCATCTATAAAAACTTTAATACATCTGTAATACTAGATACTGTTTTGTAATCATCTGATTTTTGTTCTTCACTCACTTCTTCGTGTGCCCATGTTGTATGAAACGGAACATGGATTGCTGTTGCTCCAATTTCTATTAAAGGTAATACATCTGACTTTAATGAGTTTCCTATCATTAAAAACTCTGACGGATTAATATCTAATCGTTTTACTAATTTTTTATAATCGGCTTTTTTCTTTTCACTCATTACTTCTGTATGGTGAAAATATTTTAAAATTCCTGATTTAGCCAACTTGCGTTCTTGATCTAACAAATCACCTTTGGTAGCTACAATTAACTTATACTTCCCGTGTAATTCTTCTAACACCTCTTCTACTCCATCTAGTAGCTCTATAGGTTTTTCTAACATCTCTTTTCCTATTTCAAGAATTCCTTCCATAGTTTTCGGAGCTATTTTATAGTTAGAAATTTCTAAAGCACACTCAACCATTGATAGCATAAAACCTTTTACACCATACCCGTAAATTTTAAGGTTTTCTATTTCTTTTTTAAATAATTCTTGATGGATTTTGTTTTCAGTTTCATAATCTGACAACAGTTTTGCGAAATCATCTTCGGCATCACGAAAATAGGTTTCGTTAACCCAAAGTGTGTCATCAGCATCAAAAGATATTACTTTAATGTTATTCATAAATAATAAAATTATACATCAAAGATACATATTTAAACTACGCTAACTAAACGTTTACAACTAGTAGATTTACAAAGTTTTAACAGTAATTAATTCGCTGTTTTGTGTAATCTTTAAAAAGTTTTACTACTTTTGGATCATCATGAAGGCGCTTTTACGCACATATACGTTTATTTTTAACACGGTCAATTCGATTTCGTATACAGCCCACATGCGTAAACAATTCGTATATGTAACCAAAAGCACCCAAAACAATAAGCTTAAACATCGATTTTAAATAATCAATTTTTACTATAAACTTACAAAGGTGCTTTTTACAAAAAGCACCTTTTTTTATTTATTAACATTTTAAATTTTAATCATTATGAACACTTTTAAGTACCGAAATTCAATTAGAAAACACGTAGCCTCAACTGTAATAATGTACTCAGTACAAAACCCGTTTTACAGAGATCCTGAATTACTAATACTTAACCCTTAATTATCATGAAATCATTAAATAACACACAAGACATAAAGAATCAGTTTGTTGTTAACAAAAAACAAGTTAGCAAAAACAAAGTATTAAAGACTTCTATCTTATTTGACAAGATTGAGTCTAATCTTCAATCTTCACTTAGTTTACACAAAAACTCATCTAACTTGAGTTTTAAAAGCATTGATTTCGATCTTCTAGAAAATGCTTATTTAAATGATAAACTTATCATTAAAAACAACGTAAAAAAATTGAGTACTACTGAAGTTGTTTTAAACATAACAGTATCAAAAAAAGAAGAAAAGAAACAAGATATTATCTGTAAAGCTGTATTTAGCTATACTGTGAAAGAAGCTTCTTAATGATTTGGATGATTCTAAAATCAATCCATTATTAAGTTAGTCTGGTTTGTTATAAGCTTAGGGTAATGCTACCTTAAGCTTATTTTTTATTGAATAAACGTTTCTAGTAACTCCGAAGAGTTTTCTGATACAATTTCAACTTTATCAATACATGCTGGTATCAAAATAGTTTCTCCCTTTCTTACTATTTCTTGTTGATTTTTATAATTAAAAACAACTTCTCCTTCTACACACATATAAATTATAAAGCTATCTTTTTCAGAAAAACAAACTTCTTTCTTTCCTTTTATAGGAAGAATATTTGTAGTAAAATACGGACATGTAACTACTTGATTCGACACATTACTTTCTTTTAAATAAGGTGTTTTATAAGAATCCTTAGCTGTAAAATCTATTGTTTTCAATGCTTTTTCAGTATGCAATTCTCTGTAATTACCATCAATATCTTTTCTATCCCAATCGTAAATCCTGTATGTAATATCAGATGTTTGCTGAATTTCTGCAATTAGTAAACCAGCTCCGATAGCATGTACTCTTCCAGGTGGAACAAAATACACATCGCCTTTGCTTACTTCATCTACATTTAAAATATCAAGCAAAGATTTGTTTTCTAAATGATGTAAATACTCTTGTTTAGTTGCGTCATTTTTAAATCCGATAATAATATTGGCATCTTTATCTGCTTGAACAACATACCACATTTCGGTTTTTCCAAAAGAATCTTGAATTCCTGCTAAATCATCATCAGGGTGCACTTGAATACTCAGCACCTCTTTAGCGTCAATAAACTTTATTAACAAAGGAAACTCATTTCCAAAAGTTTTATAAACATAATTTCCGACTAAGTCGTGCTTGTATGCTTTTAAGACTTCTCTTAGAGTTTTACCCTTTAAACTACCGTTGCTTATGACAGATTCATCTCCGTCAACATCAGAAATCTCCCAGCTTTCACCTATATTATCGCCTGTAGCATCTTTATGAAGCAGCTGGTTCAGTTTTTTTCCTCCCCATATTTTTTGTTTTAAAATTGGGGTAAATCGTAGTAATTGGTCTATCATAAATTAAGCGCCTCTATAAGTTACGTAATTTCTAGGTGTTTCGTATAATGTAACTTCTAAATCTAAGTGTTCTGGAATACTTACACGTAACTTATTATATATTACTACTGATATATTTTCTGCTGTAGGATTAACATTTTTAAATTCCTCAACTTCTACATTTAAGTTTTTATGATCTAAAACATCTTCTACTTTTATTTTTATCAAATCTTTAAGCTTTCCTAAATCGTACACATAACCTGTTTCTTTATCAATTTCACCAGTTAACGAAACGATTAACTCATAATTATGCCCATGATAATTAGGATTGCTACACTTACCAAATACCTCAAAGTTTTTTTCATCTGACCAATTAGGATTGAACAAGCGGTGTGCAGCATTAAAATGTGCCTTTCTATGTACAGTAATTTTTGGCATATTAAATAAACTTAGCTATTTTATTATAAGATTCTTTAAAAATAATTTTGAACCAAGCAGTATATTTCTCTGGATGATTTTCTATATCGCTTTTTACCTCTTCCAAAGGCATCCACTTATATGACGCTACTTCTTCAGGGTTTATAATAGGTTCGTCGTTAAATCTACCAATCATTACATGGTCTAATTCATGTTCTGTTAACCCATTATCAAACGGAGCTTTGTAAATGAAAGAAAATAGTTCTTCTAATTCACATGAAAACCCCATTTCTTCTTTTAATCTACGTTTTCCAGCTTCAATATTCGACTCCCCATCACGCTGATGCGAACAACACGTATTCGTCCATAACAAAGGAGAATGATACTTTTCAGCTGCTCGCTGTTGCAACATCAATTCATTCTTTTCATTAAAAACAAATACTGAAAATGCTCTGTGTAACAAAGCTTTTTCGTGTGCTTCAATTTTTTCCATTAATCCTATCGGATTATCTTGTTCATCAACTAAAATAACGTGTTCTTTCATCTTAAAAATATACGAAAAGCAAATTTAGCATTATTGTTTTATTAACTCTTAATATTTTGTTATTATTGCTATAACATCTAAAATTGTATATAATGAGAAAATTTATTTATGTTATTTTTATTCTTAGCTTCTTCTTAACTGCTTGTAGCGACAATGAAAGCTCTAACTTACCTTTAGCTACTGAAAGTGATATTGTTGGCACTTGGAGTTTAGTTGACTTTTATTCTAAAGATGGTAAATTCACCATGTCTACAGTAAGTAACGGAGATATTTCTGGTAGCTTTGAAGTCAAGGCTAAAGACTTTAACAATGCAACAACTACCTTTTCACAAAACCCAAATGAATCATACGACAGTGGTTCTTTTAATATGGAACTTCAAGTGAAAACAGCAATATCTTCTGGTACTCAAACAGAAATAGTTACTGCAGACCCTAGCATTAAAACCGAATGGTCTTTAAGCGATAATACGTTGTTTTTTAATTTTGAAAATGATTTTTTTACAGGACAATTGTCAGCCCAAATTATTTATTTTGATGAAAATAAATTAGAACTTAAGGCTAACTTTGAAGAAAATATTTCTACTCCAGAAGATGTTAACTTAGGTGTCACAAACACCAAATTCAAAGGAACCATATACTTAACCTATACAAAATAATTTAAAGACCTCTGTACGAGGTCTTTTTCTTTACTTCATTTTCTTTATTCTTCTTTTTTAAAATCTTATTTTTGCAACCTTAAAATTTATAGATGAGTTTTTTAGAAGAAATACAGAAGAGACGTACATTCGGAATTATATCACACCCCGATGCTGGTAAAACTACCTTAACTGAAAAATTATTACTTTTTGGTGGAGCGATTCAAGAAGCGGGAGCTGTTAAGAATAATAAAATAAAAAAAGGAGCTACTTCCGATTTTATGGAAATTGAGCGCCAACGTGGTATCTCGGTTGCTACCTCTGTATTAGCTTTCATTTATAAAGACAAAAAAATCAATATTCTTGACACCCCTGGTCACAAGGATTTCGCTGAAGATACTTTTAGAACTTTAACTGCGGTTGATAGTGTTATAGTGGTGATTGACGTTGCTAAAGGGGTTGAGGAACAAACCGAAAAATTAGTAGAGGTTTGTCGTATGCGAAAAATCCCGATGATTGTTTTCATTAACAAATTAGATCGTGAGGGTAAAGATGCTTTTGATTTATTAGATGAAGTTGAGCAAAAATTAGGATTAAAAGTTACTCCGTTGAGTTTCCCTATTGGAATGGGATACGATTTTAAAGGAATCTATAACATTTGGGGAAAGAAATTAAACATCTTTTCTGGAGACAATAAACAAACAATTTCTGAAGGTGTTGAATTTGACGACATCGACAATCCTGAACTAGATAAAATTGTTGGAGAAAAAGCCGCAAACACACTTCGTGAAGAACTAGAGTTAGTAAATGAAGTATACCCTGATTTTAATCAAAATGATTACCTGAGCGGTTCGCTCCAACCTGTGTTTTTCGGTTCTGCTTTAAATAATTTTGGTGTAAAAGAATTATTAGATTGTTTTATTGATATTGCTCCAAATCCACAGCCAAAACAAGCGGAAGAACGTTTAGTAGATTCTAAAGAAGAAAAACTAACAGGATTTGTATTTAAAATCCACGCAAACATGG
The DNA here is from genome assembly GCF_051200845.1 of Tenacibaculum sp. A30. Lineage (NCBI taxonomy): Bacteria > Pseudomonadati > Bacteroidota > Flavobacteriia > Flavobacteriales > Flavobacteriaceae > Tenacibaculum > Tenacibaculum sp. A30. The sequence continues at coordinate 27,252 of NZ_CP195160.1, read as the reverse complement.
ATCCAAAACACCGTGATCGTTTAGCGTTTGTAAAGATTGTATCAGGAACTTTTAAGAGAAACACTCCTTACCTACATGTTCGTAACGGTAAAAAAGTAAAATTCTCTAGTCCGAATGCCTTTTTTGCTGAAAAGAAAGAGATTGTAGAAGAATCTTTCCCAGGAGACATTGTTGGTTTACACGATACTGGGAGCTTCAAAATTGGAGATACGTTAACTGAAGGAGAGCAATTAAACTTTAAAGGAATTCCTAGTTTCTCTCCAGAACATTTCCGTTATGTAAACAATGCCGACCCTATGAAAGCTAAACAATTATACAAAGGTTTAGATCAGTTAATGGATGAAGGAGTTGCGCAGTTATTTACCATGGAAATGAACGGACGTAAGATTGTAGGAACTGTGGGTGCTTTACAATATGAAGTAATTCAATATCGTTTAGAGCACGAATACGGAGCTAAATGTTCGTATGAAAATATTGCAGTACACAAAGCTTGTTGGGTTGAACCAGAAGACCCTAAAAATGAAGAATTCAAAGAATTCAAACGTGTAAAGCAACGTTATTTAGCAAAAGATAAACAAGGTCAGTTAGTATTTTTAGCAGATTCTCCGTTTACTATTCAAATGACGCAGAGTAAATATCCATCTGTAAAATTACATTTCACTAGTGAGTTTTCATAAACACATCAAAGACACGAGAAACAAGAAACAAGAAGCGAGAAAGAGATTTTATACAACGTCTCTTCTCTCTTTTCTCCTCTCTCTATTCTCTTTTCTCACATACGGTCAAGAGAATTTATCGAGTTTACAAGGAAAAGAGTTACACAATAAAGTTCGTTTGAATTTTATTCCTGTTGAAATGCCTACGGATAAGTTTCCAAACCTAAAACCAACAATGGGATTAACTGGTTTGCACTATCAAATTCCTTTCAACGATTGGTTATATGGTGGAGCTGCTTTTCATTTTGCGGTAACAGGTGATCAAGGAGGCTTGTTTACCTTAGGCGCAGAAGTAGGAATCAACAAACAATTAAATAAAAATTTATACGTAGATGCTAACTTCCATTTTGGTGGCGGTGGCGGATATCGTTACTTGGTAAATGATGGTGGATTTATCAATCCGAATATCGGTTTACAATATAAAAAGAACGATTACTCCTTCGGAATACAATACAGTCACGTTAATTTTTATTCTGGAGAAATTAAGAGTAATTCGATTTCTTTCTTTGTAGAAATACCTAGTATTTTACGTTTTACCGATTATGATAAAGCGCATCAAAAATTTGCAACAGACAATCTTTCTTCTGATAATTTCTGGAGTAAACCTGCGGTAAAAAATGCACAACAAGTACGTTTTGATTTCTTTAAACCTATCGGGAATTCAAAAAAAGATAACGGTGATGATCTTAATGAAACATTATATGTCATCGGTTTTGAATATCAAAAATATTTGAATGAAAACACCTTCTTATTTGCTCATACCGATGCTATTTACAAAGGCCTACGTGCTGGTTTTATGGATCTATTTGTAGGTGCAGGATATCATCCATATCAATCAAAATACATCAATATTTTCGGGAAGTTAGGAGTTGGTGCAGCTGGTGGTCGTGTGGCTCCTGAAGGTGGATTGATGATTTATCCTTCTGCCGGAATTGACTTAAAACTATTTAAAAACATTGCCATTAGTGGTCATGGTGGATATTATCGTGCAATAGCTGGTGATTTAGAAGCCTACACCTATGGTTTTGGCCTGAAATATTTTGGATTGAACGGTGGAACTTCTTCCAAAGAAAATACTATTTATCACACGCAAGGTTTACGTTTTGAAGTACAAAATCAAACTTACTTTGATGTTGCTAAATTCGATCCACCTGATAATAGATACGCTATAGATTTACAATTAATCGGTTTAAAAATAAACTACGATCTAAACAAATGGTTATATATTGCTGGTGAAGCAGGTTTTGCCTACGATGGTCGCTCAGGTGGTTATGCTCACGGATTAGTAGGTGGAGGTATTTACAGTCCTCGTTTTTTTAATGATAAAATGAGAGGGTTTTTAGAAATCATGGCAGGTGCTGGTGGAGGTGCTGGTATAGATACTGATGAAGGAATCATTACGCGCCCTACTCTTGGATTAAGTTACGATGTAACAAATCAAGTTTCTATAATTGCATCAGGAGGTAGATATTATTCTCCTTTCGGCAATGTAAACTCAAACAATATTAACATAGGTTTAAGCTTTAACCTTTCAACTTTGTCTGTAAAGAACTAACTTTGCTTTTTCTTCGGAAAAAGTAGTTTCATATATAAATAAGAGAAAAATGGATAACGGAATTTATGCAAAGTTTACCACTCCAAAAGGTGATATTTTAGTAAACTTAGAATACGAAAAAACTCCTGGAACTGTAGGTAACTTTGTTGCTTTAGCAGAAGGAAACTTAGAAAACTCAGCAAAACCACAAGGAACGCCTTATTATAACGGATTAAAATTCCACCGTGTAATTGCTGATTTTATGATTCAAGGTGGTTGCCCACAAGGAACTGGAACTGGAAACCCTGGTTATAAATTTGATGATGAAATTCACCCTGAATTAAAGCACGACGCTCCAGGGAAATTATCAATGGCAAACGCAGGACCTGGAACAAACGGTTCTCAATTCTTTATTACACACGTTGCTACTCCTTGGTTAGACGGTAAACACACTGTTTTTGGTAGTGTTATTGAAGGACAAGATGTTGTTGATGCTGTTGAGCAAGAAGATACTATGGATGTAGAAATTATCCGTGTTGGTGATGCTGCTGAAAAATGGAATGCTGTTGAAGCTTTTAGAACTTTTGAAGGAGCTCGTGAAAAACGTGAAGCAGAAGCGAAAGCACGTCAAAAAGAATTATTAGATCAAGTAGCTGCTGGATATGATGAAACTCCAAGTGGTTTACGTTATAAGATCTTACAAAACGGAGATGGAAAACAAGCTACTAAAGGAGCTATGGTTTCTGTACACTATAAAGGTCAATTATTAGACGGTACAGTATTTGATTCTTCATACAAACGTAAGCAACCTATCGATTTTGCTATCGGCGTTGGTCAAGTAATTGCTGGTTGGGATGAAGGAATTCAATTATTAAAAGTAGGTGACAAAGCTCGTTTGGTAATTCCTTCTGATTTAGCATATGGTTCACAAGGTGCTGGTGGTGTTATTCCTCCTAATGCAACCTTAATTTTTGATGTTGAGTTAATGGACGTAAAATAAACGTCTATTAAACAAAACTTTAAGCCTCTTCTTTCTTTTGAAGGGGCTTTTTTATTTCAAAAAGTGTTTATATTTAATTAACATTCATAACATTAAAAAGAACTTTATTTAATGTATTTATCATAATTCCTTAAGCAGTAAGCCGTGAAAAAAAATGACTTTTACAGCACACAAACTACTCCTTAATCAATTATGAAAACAACATTACTTTTAATAGTATTTTTTACTACTTCTTTAACAATCTTTTCTCAAGAAGTTTGTACTACCCCAGAAGACAATACAATTGATTTGAATATAATTAGCATTGACAAATGCGACATTATTGATGAGACTAAGAAGTTACCTCAAAAGGAAACTAAAACATTTACTGCTAGAAACAGAATTAAAAAAGTAAGAAAACAAGTTCAAGAAAACCAATCCAATCTTAATGCTAATTCTAATGTAACTATTATTACAACCGATAATGACCTAACCTTAAAAAATACATTAACACCTCAAACAAAAGAGGTGTTATTTTCAGTTGTAGAAGAAGTTCCATTATTTCCTAACTGTGAAATTAGCGCAGGACAAGAAGCTAAAAAATGCTTTAAGGATAATATGCAAAAGCATTTTTCAAAAAATTATTATCCTGAAGTTTTTTCACAAGAAGGTATTCGCGGTAGAATTTTAATTCAATTTACAATTGATGTTTACGGAAACCCTAAAAATATTCAAGTAGCTAGCTCTAAACCAAGCAAAGTTATTGAAAATGAAGTTAATAGAATTATTAATAAACTACCTCAGTTTTCAGCAGGTAAAGAACAAGGAATTCCTGTAGATGTAACCTACTCTTTTCCTATAAACCTAATACTAAATTAACTGGACTTGCAACAAAAAATTGGACTTTAAGTTGAATGACTAAGCTGCCTATTTCTGGTTATACATATCTAATTCAAATTCTCTTATAGTTTTATTTCCTAAAAGGTAAACCTACTTTTTTAGAGTTAAAATCATCATTCTCTTACAGTAAATGCAAAATAATTTTGCTTTTACTGTTTTTTTTGTTAAATTTACAGCGTTAGTTAACATTAAATTAACCTACCAAACCCTAAAAATAGAGCACAATGATGAAAAAACTCCCCTCAGTAGTGGCTGCTATGTTACTTTCTTTAGCAGCTGTTGGTCAAGAAGTATGTACCACTCCTGACGAAACGGTAGCTGATCCAAACAGTATAACCAAATGTGCAGTTGAAGACGCTGAAAATGGCGTAGGAAAACAATTATCTATTGAAGTATCAACAAGAAGGCGTGTTGTTCGTAAAAACAAAGAAGCAGTATCTGCTATCGGAGGAATTAATTCTTCTCAAAAAGTAGCTGATATTAAAAAGAACTCTTTGCTTGTTGGTAAATTAGAACTTGAAGATAACTCTTCTACTATTGAAAAAATACCTTTTAACTTAGTTGAAGAAATTCCATTATTTGAAAAGTGTAATCATGTACCTCTGATTAAACAGGCAAAGTGTTTTGAAACCAACATGACTAAACACATTATCAAAAACTTTAACTATCCTCAAGAAGCTTTAGAAGCAGGAGTACAAGGAAGAGTTTTGGTTCAGTTTACAATTAATGAGCAAGGAGATGTAGAAAGCATATTAATGCGTGGCCCTGAAGGAGGAGAATCTTTAGAGAAAGAAGCTAGTAGAATTATTAACAATCTTCCTAAGTTTATTCCTGGTAAGCACAACGGAAAGAATGTAAAAGTAAAATACGGTGTTCCTATTACTTTTAAAGCTCCTGGTGCTTCAAATACTAGTACTTCTAAAGTAAACAGAACTTCAGTAGCCAACACTTCTAAAGTTGTTAAAGAAAAAGAAATTACAGATTTTGTAAAGTTTGCTGAAGTGCATAGTATTCCTCAGTTTAAAGCATGTACAAAGGTTGCTGACATGCAAAAGTTAAATTGTTTTAATGAAAGAATGATTAGTCATATTCAGAGAAACTTTAACTATCCTGCTGGAGCTGCTGAACAAAATATTGAAGGTAGAGTTTGGGTTCGTTTTATTATCGATAAAAACGGAGATGTATCTAACATTAAAATGAAAGGGCCCGAAAACGGACAGTTATTAGAGCAAGAAGCTAAGAAAATGGTAGCTAATCTTCCTACTTTTGTTCCTGCTAAACATAACGGAAAATCTGCTAACGTAGAATATTATATTCCTATTAACTTTAAGTTACACGAATAAGAAATATATCTAATAGAAATAATAAAAAAGCTTTAAACACATAATGTTTAAAGCTTTTTTATTTTACAAGGGTCAAGTAATAATTTGTATTTTCTTTTCTAGGCTATAAAAAAACATTTTAATGAATCTTAAAATTTAAACTTACCCTTTTAATTCTTATTCAGTTTAATAATCATTAGGTTCTATATGAATTAAAACATGACCTAAATCTGGAAGATGTTTTCTTAAATAGTCTTTTAATTTATGTGCAATATCATGTCCTTCTTTTACTGTAATAGTACTATCTACAATTGCATGCAAATCTACATGATACTTCATTCCTGCTTTACGTACAAAGCACTTTTCGGTTCCTAAAACACCTTCTACTTCTAACGATTTTTCTCTTATTTCTTCTATCAAATCGTCATACACATGTTCATCCATTATTTCACCCAAAGCAGGTCTAAAAATCAGGTAACTATTGTATAAAATAAAGAAAGAGGCTAATAAAGCTGCCCAATCATCTGCTGTTTCATAACCTTCTTTAAAAATAAGTGCTATCGAAATTCCTATGAATGCCATGATAGAAGTAATCGCATCACTTCTATGGTGCCACGCATCTGCTTTTAGAGAAGAGCTATTGGTTTCTTTACTTTTTCTAATAACCACTTGAAAAGATATTTCTTTCCATACGATAATTGCTCCTAAAACAAGTAATGTCCATGCTTTAGGTGTTTTATGAGGTGTTTGTATGTTCTGTATACTTTCATAGGCTATAATCGTTGCAGAAGTTACTAAAAAGGCCACTACCACAAAGGTGATTAAAGGTTCTATTTTTCCGTGTCCGTAGGGATGGTTTTTATCTGCGGGTCTTTTCGCATATTTCAACCCTAATAATACTAAAAGAGAAGAAAAAATATCAGTGGTAGATTCAATAGCATCTGCTATTAAAGCATATGAATTTCCAAAAATACCTGCCAATCCTTTAATAATTGCTAAGCTAGTATTACTTAAAATACTAAAATAGGTAGTTTTTATAGCTAATTCTTCTTTACTCATGAAGTTTATCTTTCTCTTTTATGAGATACTACGAAGGTACTTGAAAACTATTGAATAAAAAAAAGGCTCACCTTTTGGTGAGCCTTCCGATAGTTAATATAAACTACCTTTTAACAACAATTAAATATTTAATAACGAATAAAAAATTAGTTCCAGCCTCCACCTAAGGCTTTGTATACTTTTACATTTGCCAACAATTGATCTCTTTTCGTCTCTATGATTTCAATTTTAGACTCTAATGCTTCTCTTTGTGTTAACAACACTTCTGTATATTCTGCTCTTGCTGATTTAAACAATCGAATTGAAAGCTCTATAGATTCGTTTAATGCTTCAACTTGTTGCTTTTTTAAGTCGTAACTATTTTTTAAATTCTCAATTTTTGAAAGCTCATTAGCTACCTCTAAGTACGCATTTAAAATAGCTCTTTCGTATTCATAAACAGCTTGTAATTGTTTATTGTTTGCTGTTTTGTAGGCTGCTTTTATAGTATTTCTGTTGATTAAAGGTCCTACCATATCTCCTGCTAAAGAATACACTAACGACTCTGGCGTTGATGTTAAAAACTTAGGTTTAAATGCCTGTAAACCTATTCCTGCTTTTATACCTATTGAAGGATAAAAATTAGCTCGTGCTACTTTAGTGTTCAATTTAGCAGCAGCTAATTCGTACTCTGCTCTTCTTAAATCAGGTCTGTTTTTCAACAACTGTGAAGGGATTCCTGTATCTATTCCTTCTATTGTTTTATCAATAAAATTTTCTGAATCTCTATCGACATGTTGCGGATACCTACCTACTAAAAAGTTAATTTTATTTTCGGCTTCTACTATTTCTTGTTGAAGCTCATATAAATGACTTTGATTTTTAAGTACACTTGCTTCAAATCTTCGTACAGCTAACTCGGTGGTTCTAGCAGCTTGCTTTTGAAGTTTTACCATTTGCAATGCATTTTTTTGAATTTCTAAGTTTTGTGAAACCATAGACAATTCATTATCTAATGCTACTAATTCGTAATATGAATTTGCAATTTCTGAAACCAAATTAGTTACCATAAAGTTTTTACCTTCAACAGTAGCTAAATATTCTAATACAGCTGCTTTCTTTTCATTTCGTAACTTCTTCCAAACATCTAACTCCCAAGAAGCTGAAAGACCTATTGAAAAATCAGTTAATGGCTCTGGGAATTTTTCATCTTCTCGAATATTCAAATTTTCTTCAACAGCCCCATTTCTGGTATACTTCCCTACTTTCTCTACTTCAGCACCCGCATACAAACTTACAAATGGTAAATACTCTCCTTGTTTTGCTTTGATATTATTTTTAGAAATAGCTACCTGTTGTAACATTATATTCAATTCTTGATTGTTTGATAATGCAGTATCTATTAATGAAATTAAGGAAGGGTCAGAGAAAAATGTACGCCATTGAACATTTGCAGTACTTACTGTATCAACAGACTGATTGTTAAAATTTTCTGGCACTACTTTATTTTCTTCCCTTACTACTTGACTAGGTACGCATGAACTTAAAACCAAGAGAGCAAGCACACCCAAAAGGTACACTCTTTTTATTGTAAATAAACTTATATAATTAGTTTTCATCATTTTGTCTTTTAATTATTTTTTTCAAAAGTTTTTTAAGCTCTGCTATTTTAGCTTTTGTCTTACTTCCTTCTACTTCATTAAGTCTTATAAATTCTTCTGAAACTGGCTCAATAGATTCATCTTTAATCAAACTCTTACCATCGCTCATTTTAGCAAAAATGTAATACAACCCTGGAATAATTAAAACTCCGAAAACGGTTCCTATTAACATTCCTCCTAGTGCAGACCCTCCAATGGTTCTGTTTCCTATCGCCCCAGCTCCGTGAGCTATTACTAATGGTACCAAACCAGCTATAAACGCAAAAGAAGTCATTAAAATAGGTCTAAAACGTTCTTTAGCTCCTTCAATAGCAGCTTCAAAAATTGTTGCTCCTTGACTGCGTTTTAGTACTGCAAACTCTACAATTAACACGGCATTCTTTCCGAGTAAACCAACCAGCATAATTATTCCAATTTGTGCATATACATCATTGGCTAATCCCATTAATTTAAGTAATGTGAATGACCCATAAATTCCTACTGGAAGTGAAAGAATTACAGCTAATGGTAGTAAAAAACTCTCATACTGTGCTGCCAATACAAAGTATACAAAGGCTAATACAATGATAAAAATATACACAGATTCATTACCTCTTTGTGCTTCATCGTAGGTAAGTCCTTCCCAAGCAATATCATACCCTCTAGGAAGTTCTTTTGCTGCTACTTCTTTAATCGCATTAATAGCATCACCACTTGTATAACCCTTAGCTGGTAAACCTCTAATAGCTGCAGAATTATAAAGGTTATAACGTGTTATTTCGTTAGGTCCTAACTTCTTTTCTAAACTCATAAATGCAGAGTAAGGCACCATTTCTCCTTCTTCATTCTTTACATATAGTTTTTCTAAATCTGAAGGAATTCTTCTATATTCAGGAGCTGCTTGTGTATACACTTTAAAGAATCTACCAAAACGAATAAAACCTTGCTCATAAGTACTACCTATTAAGATATTTAAATTCTCCATGGCTTTACCAATGGTTACTCCTTTTTGCATTGCTTTTTGGTTATCTATTTTCAACTCATACTGCGGATAGTTTGCAGAATAAAAAGTAAATAACCCTGTAAGCTCTTTTCGTTTTGATAACGATTCCATGAACTTGTTATTGATACGTTCAAACTCATGATAATCAGTTGAGTTTGTTTTATCTAACAAACGCATTGAAAATCCTCCTGAAGATCCGAAACCTGGTACAGCTGGTGGTTCAAAATATTCTATCACCGCTCCTAAGTCTTTGGTTTCTTCCTCCAATTCTTCCATTATTTCATGTACAGAATGGTGGCGTTCAGACCAAGGTTTTAAGTTAATTAAACAGGTACCTGCGTTTGACCCTCTACCTTCTGTCATGATCTCATACCCAGCTAATGATGAAACAGACTCAACTCCTTCAGTCTCTTCGCAAATCTGTTGTAATTTTCTTGCTACTTCATTGGTACGTTCTAACGTAGCTCCTGGAGGTGTTTGAATAATAGCATAGATCATTCCCTGATCTTCGTTAGGAATAAATCCTGCTGGTAATGTTTTATTCGTGATAAAAATTCCTGCACAGAAAGCTGCTAATATTCCAAAGGTTAAAAACCTTCTAGCTACAATCTTGTTTAATACTTTTACATACTTTCCTGTAAGCTTTTCAAATCCTTTGTTAAACCAGTCAATAAACTTATCTACAATAGATTTTTTTCTTTCCTCTCCATGATTATTTTTTAGCATCATTGCACATAATACTGGTGTTAAAGTAAGTGCTACAACTGCTGAAATAATGATGGATCCTGCCATGGTTATTGAAAACTGTCTGTAAAAAACTCCTACAGGACCTGTCATGAAAGAAATAGGAATAAATACCGAAACCATTACTAAAGTAATTGCTAAAATAGCTCCACCAATTTCTCCTAATGCTGCTTTAGAAGCTTGATAAGGTGTCATGTGTTCTTGTTCCATTTTTAAATGGACAGCCTCTACAACTACAATAGCATCATCTACCACAATACCGATCGCTAACACTAATGCAAATAGGGTGATTAAATTGATTGATAAGCCAAACAATTGCATTACGAAAAAGGCTCCGATTAAAGATACTGGTACTGCAATAATCGGAATTAAAGTAGAGCGTATATCTCCTAAAAACAAGAACACTACGACTGCTACTAATACAAAGGCATCTCTAAGCGTGTGTAATACTTGTTCTATAGAAGCATCTAAAAAGTTAGATACATCATAACTTATTTGAAAGTCTACTCCTGGAGGTAAATCTTCTTTTAATTCTTTCAGCTTTTCCTTTACTGATGCTATTACATCGCTACCATTACTACCAAAGGTTTGCTTTAATACAATTGATGCCGATGGATGTCCGTCTAAATTTGAGTAAATATCAAAAAACTCACTTCCTAATTTTACTTCAGCAACATCTTTTAATCGTAAAATTTCTCCTTCTTTATTGGCTCTGATAATAATGTCCTTATACTGATCTGGTTCATTATACCTGTTTTGGTAAGTCAGCACATATTCTAACGATTGTGAAGCTATACCCGAACTTCTACCTAGTCTCCCTGGTCTTGCTAAAATACTTTGCTCTTCCATCGCTTCTAAAATTTCTTCTGCAGAAATATTATAAGCTCTCATTCTGTCCGGCTTTAACCAAACTCTCATTGCGTATTTTCTACTTCCTAATATTTGAGCACTTGCAATACCATCAATTCGTTGAATCTCTGGTACCATTTTCGTATAAGCATAATTGTATAGGAACTTTTCATCGTTGTTTTTTTCTTTACTGAAAAGGTTCACATACATTAACATACTTGGTTGCACTGGAGTAATAATTACCCCTTCACGCTGTACTAATTCAGGTAATAAAGGCATTACTTGGTCTACCCTTGTTTTTACCCTCACTACTGCCTGATTAGGATCTGTACCAGGCTCAAAAATTACACGTAAAGTTCCTTCTCCTGCACTTGTTGCATCTGAGGCAATATAACGCATACCTTGAACCCCGTTTATAGCAGTTTCTAATGGAATTAATGTTGAGTTTACCAATACATCTGCACTTGACCCTGGGTATGCAATAAAGATGTTTACTGTAGTAGGTGCAATTTGTGGAAACTGTGAAATAGGAAGCTGTTTTATGGCTAATAATCCTGTAAAAACAATCATTACCGAAATAACAATTGCTAGTACGGGTCTTTTTATAAATTGACTAAACATGTTTCGTTGATTTTAATTTTAATTACTCTGCATACAAGTCTAAACTTGACAAAACTGCATTTGGTTCTTCAAACTCAACATGAATCTTTTGCTGGTCTTTTACCATTCTAATTCCTTCTAACAGTATTCTATCATTTTCTGTTAGTCCTTTTTCTACTAAAAACAAATGCGGTAGCTCTGCTTCAACAGTAATTTCTCGTTGTTTTACGGTATCGTTTTTATCTACCACAAAAACATATTTTTTATCTAGTACTTCAAAAGTTGCTTTTTGAGGAATGATTAGAGCACCTTTATACGGAACTTTCATTAAAATACTTCCTGTTTCTCCGTGTCTTAAAATTCCGTCAGGATTTGGGAAAGTTGCTCTAAACGCAATGTTTCCTGTTTCATTATTAAACTCACCTTCAATCGTTTCTACTATTCCTTTTTGACTGAATGGTTTGTTATTTGCCATTAAAAGTGTTACTTCTTTTTTCTTGTCTTTATCTTGACTCATGATGTAGTCTAAATACTCAGTTTCTGGTACGTTAAAGTATACCCACATTTTACTATTGTCTGATAATGTTGTTAGAAGCTCTCCTTCATCTAACAAACTACCATTTCTAGCATGTAAGTGATCCATTATTCCATCAAAAGGAGCTTTTATGCTTGTAAAACCAAGATGGGTTTTAGCTAACTCTACTTCTGCTAATGCCTTCTCATAATTTGCTTTCGCTAAAGCCAACTCGTTTTCAGAAACTACATTTCCTTCTGCCAATAACTGAGTATTTTTATATTCAATTTCAGCAGCTTTAGCTTCAGCGGTAGCTTTTTGTAAATCTGCTTTATATACATTTGGTGAAATTTGGAACATGCGTTGTCCTTTTTTTACATGTTGTCCTTCGTCTACAAATATTTGTTTTAAATATCCTTTTTCTAAAGCTCTTAATTCTATATGCTGACTAGCATGAATTTGGCTTACATAGTCTTTTGTAATGGATGTGTCTTTTTTAATTGGGTTGGTTACAAGGAATTTTGTTTCAGGGTGTTTAGATTCCTTTTTTGATTCGCAGCTAATATGAATGAATAGCGCAAACAGGCTCATTAAAATGAAGCTTTTTTTCATTTTTATATATGTATTTAAAAAATTAGTAGGATGGGCAACCAAACACGTAAAATCATTGCAATTATTCACACAGAATGATTGCCCAAAAGATTTAATTGATTTCTTGAGATTTGAGAAATTAAAGTAAAAACCTATAAAAGCACTTAGGTTTTACTTTAAAAAAGGAGTGCATCAAATTATAAAAACTTGATATTTTACATGCAATTTTAAAATAGAAGTAAAAAGATACTCTTTACTTCTTTGTGTTTTTTCTTTAACTACACAAAGTTGATTTTCAAAAAATTGCGCATGTAAAATGGCAGAAAAATAACCGCCAAACTTAGATAAGTTTCTGTTTATTTCATCTTCTTCTTGAGTTTTGTCTTCAACTTCGTTAATTTCAAAATAATTTTCTCTCTCTGAATCTTGATGATTTTTGTCAAAAACTAAGCTATATGTGTTTTGAGTAATGAATTGAGTTTCTACACAGGCCGAATTTAATATAGGCACCGAGATACTCTTATTAAATTGGCCATAATCTGCATATGATGTAGACCATCCTTTTAATAAGAATATTACTAAAAAAAGATATTTATTGAATACATTACTCATTTCGACCGGCAAAATTAGATATATATATTCATATGACAAACAAATACTTTGGTAAAAAATTATAATCAATAAAAAACTCGCCAATTGGCGAGTTTTAATTTGTATTAAGGGTATATTAAAGACTACTCTTTAAATACTCCCATGTTTGCATATTTTTCCATACGTTGAGCTACTAAATCAGCTTCAGTTAACTCATTTAACTCTTTATAAGCTTTTAAAATCTGTTCTTTAACCGCTTCAAAAGTTGCAGATCTATCAGAATGAGCACCTCCTAACGGTTCTTTAATGATGTCATCAACGATATTCAATTTCATTCCATCTTTAGCTGTTAACTTTAATGCTTCTGCAGCTTTTTCTTTTTGCTCCCAGCTTCTCCATAAAATTGTTGAACAGTTTTCAGGAGAAATAACTGAATACCATGAGTTTTCTAACATGTATACTCTGTCTCCTACTCCAATTCCTAAAGCTCCACCAGAAGCTCCTTCACCAATAATTATAGTGATAATTGGAGTTTTTAAATAAGTCATTTCAAAAATATTACGAGCAATTGCTTCTCCTTGTCCACGTTCTTCTGCTTCTAATCCTGGGTAAGCTCCTGGAGTATCTACAAAAGTAACAACAGGGATTCCGAATTTTTCAGCCATACGCATTAAACGTAATGCTTTACGGTATCCTTCTGGATTTGCCATACCAAAGTTACGGTATTGACGCGTTTTTGTGTTATACCCTTTCTGTTGACCGATAAACATAAAAGACTGATCTCCTATTTTACCTAAACCACCTATCATGGCCTTATCGTCTTTTACACTACGATCACCATGCAACTCCATAAAAGTATCTCCACAAAGCGCCTTGATATAATCTAATGTATACGGACGATTTGGGTGACGAGATAACTGTACACGTTGCCATGCAGTTAAATTTTTATATATGTCTTTCTTTGCTTTTTCTAATTTTTCTTCGATTTTTTTACATGTTTCCGTTACATCTACTTCACTTTCTTCTCCAATAATCTGACATTTTGCCAACTGATCTTGTAGTTCTTTAATTGGCATTTCAAAATCTAAATATTCCATTATTGTATATAATTTGATTTTCTAATTTTCTAGTTAGTCGTTTGTAAAGGCAAACATACTAAAAAATTGTACAGTTTACCTTGATCGTTTTTCTTAAAATACTATTTTTTAATCATTTTCTTTTTTATAGAAGAAGCATTTTTTAAAACTCCATTAAGCAACACCACAAACAAAACAATAAAAGCTCCATAGTAAAACTCTGGATTCATTTGTTCTTTTTCTCCAAAAATTATGAGTGCCAAAATAATAGCATATATAGGTTCTAAATTGATGGTAAGCATTACTGTATAAGGAGTTAAATACTTCATCACTTTAACAGAAGCTATAAAAGCATACGCTGTACAAATACTACTTAACACAAATAAATATATCCAATCGGTTGTTTTAATTTGGAAAAACTCTATTGAAAATTGTTGTGTAAATAACATGTATAAGGTTACTCCTAAAACACCAAATAACAACTGATAAAAAGAAATTGTATTTGCATCATGTTTTTGAATAAATAATCCGTTTAACACCGAAAATAATGCTGATAAAAAAGCCGATATCAAAGCATAAACGATTCCCAAAGTATATTGACTTTCAAAATTAAATATGATGTACAAACCTGCAATTACAAGTAAGCCTAAAACAATTTCAATAAGCTTTACTCTTCTCTTAAAAAAGAAAGGTTCTATTAATGAAGCAAAAAAAGCTCCTGTACTCATCGTAACTAATGCTACTGATACATTCGACACTTTTATCGCCTTGAAAAAAGTTATCCAGTGTACTGCTATAATTATTCCTGAGATAGCAAACTTTACTAAAGCTTTCTTCTCTATTTTAAATGTTTTTTTTCTGATTAAAAAATATACAGCTATAAAAATAACTGCTAAAAACATTCGATACCAAACTAGTGGAACAGCATCAATTGATATTAATGCTCCTAGTATTGCTGTAAAACCCCAAATAAAAACGATTACATGTAGGTGTAGGTAGTTTCGTAATTTATCTCCTTGCATTTATGTATAAGTAAATAGCGTATAGACCAAAAACAATATTTGGCATCCAAACATTTAACAAAGCATTAGCACCTGCCACTGCCCCTAATACTTCTGCTACTTTTAAAAAGAACACGTAAATAAACATTACTGCTATTCCTATCGCTAAATTAGCTCCAATACCTCCACGAGTTTTTTTGTGAGCTAAAGCTACAGCTATCATCGTTAAAATATAACTAGCAATAGGTAAACTAGTACGTTTATATAATTCTACTAAATAAGCATTTAAGTTTTTGATTCCTCTTTTTCTAGACAAGTCTATGAATTTCATTAATTCTGGAGAATTCATTTCTTGTGCCATTATATTTTTATAGTTGAAATCTGTGGGAGTAAAAGTGAATGTTGTATCTAAACTTCTTCCTGAAAAAATACTATCTCTACCTTTATATATTTTTCGAAGTTTCCATGTGCTTAATTTAAACGTGCTGTCCTTTTCATTCCAGTTAATGTTATCTGCCATCAACTTACTTTTTAGCTTGATACCATCATATAAATCTACTGAAAAGTTATATCCTGAATTTCGTTTTAGATCATATCGCTGAAGATATACATAAGTACTATCATTCAATTGTAAACTAAACTCTTGTATTGAAGTATCTGAATATTTTTGCTTTTTTAGGTACTCTTTTTCAAATGCTTTTCTTGTTTTACTACTCGTAGGCACAAAAAAGTGATTCATTGAAAGCGCTATTAAACAAACAATAGTAGCTCCTATAAAATATGGATATAGAAAACGAGTAAATGATACTTGAGAACTATTTATGGCTATAATTTCGGTATTACTTGCCAATTTTGACGTAAACAAAATTACCGCGATAAACAGCGCTAATGGCATGAAAGTATTAGCGTAATAAATGATAAAATTCTTGTAATAATCGTTTGCTACCTCAAAAAAAGTTAAGTTTTCATGACGTAAAAACTTATCTATCTTTTCAGCAATATCAATCGCTACAGCAATAGGTATTAGAATTAACATGGTAAACAAAAAAGTTACCAGATAACGCTTTAGTATGTACCAATCTAGTTTTTTCAAGTTACAAACGTTTATCCATTTGTTTTACCATTTTGTCTTTCCATGTAGCAAAATCTCCTGCTATGATATGTTTACGTGCTTCACGCACCAACCACAAGTAAAATCCTAAATTATGGATAGAAGCGATTTGTTTTCCTAACATTTCTCCGGAAGCAAACAAGTGACGTAAATAGGCTTTTGAGTACATCGTATCTACCCAAGTAATTCCCATTTCATCAATAGGAGAAAAATCATTTTCCCACTTCTTATTTTTAATGTTAATGCTACCATGTGCCGTAAATAACATTCCGTTACGAGCATTACGTGTTGGCATTACGCAGTCGAACATATCTACTCCTAAAGCAATATTTTCTAAAATGTTGATTGGTGTACCTACTCCCATCAGATAACGAGGTTTGTCTTCTGGTAAAATTGCTGTTACCACCTCGGTCATCGCGTACATTTCTTCTGCAGGCTCTCCAACTGACAATCCTCCAATTGCATTTCCTTCAGCGCCTGAATTTGCGATATACTCTGCTGATTGTTTACGTAAATCTTTATAGGTACTTCCTTGTACAATTGGAAATAACGTTTGATTGTATCCGTATTTTGGAGGTGTGTTATTAAAGTGTTTTATACAACGATCTAACCAACGATGTGTCATGTGCATCGATTGTTTTGCGTAGTTATAATCACATGGGTATGGTGTACACTCATCAAAAGCCATAATTATATCTGCTCCGATGGTACGCTGTGTATCCATTACATTTTCAGGAGTAAAAAAATGAGTTGATCCATCTATATGACTTTTAAACTTTACTCCTTCTTCGTTAATTTTTCTTCTTCCTGATAAGGAGTAGACTTGATATCCTCCACTATCAGTTAAAATATTACGATCCCAGTTCATAAACTTATGCAAACCTCCTGCTTGTTCTAAAATAGAAGTTTTCGGACGTAAGTATAGGTGATAGGTGTTTCCTAAAATAATATCAGGATTTATCTCGTCTTTTAATTCTGATTGATGTACTCCTTTTACCGTAGCTACAGTACCTACAGGCATAAATATTGGAGTTTCTATGGTTCCGTGATCGGTAGTAATAACACCTGCTCGTGCTTTACTTTTAGGATCGGTTGTTTTTAAATCAAATTGCATAAGTGGCAAAGATACACATGTAAGTTGAATGTTAAAAAGTGTATTCGTTAAAAAGTGTAAAAGTTGAAATTTGGTTTCTTATTGATTGTTTGGGGTTTTAGTTTATTGTTTCAGGTTTTTCACAATTAAAAAAACAACTACTCACCAATCCACTAAAGACTACAGACTACTGACTACTGACTACTAATAATAAACTACTTTCTCCTTCTTCCAAACTTGTTTTTAAAATCTCCTTTTTTATTAGAAGTTGTATTCTTTTTAGAAAAAGCTTTGGCTTTCGTTTCTGTTGAAGAGCTCTTCTTTTCTGTTGTTTCGTGTGTTTTAGAAGAGGCTGATACAAGTTTGTTAATCTCATCCATCTCTTTAGATGTTAACTCACGCCATTCTCCTACTTTTAGGTTTCCTAACGTTACATTCATAATACGTGTGCGTTTTAACTTTGTTACTTCGTACCCTAAGTATTCACACATACGTCGAATTTGACGATTTAAACCTTGTACTAAGACTATTTTAAAGGTAGTATTGTTAATACGCTCTACTTTACATTTTTTGGTAACTGTTCCTAAAATTGGGATTCCGTTACTCATTCGTTTCATAAAACGTTCATCAAAAGTTTTATCTACCGAAACTATATATTCCTTTTCATGATTGTTACCTGCGCGTAAAATCTTATTTACGATATCACCATCATTGGTTAAAAAAATCAATCCTTCCGAAGGTTTATCTAAACGTCCAATAGGAAATAATCTTTGTGGATGCCCAACAAATTTCACGATATTTTTACGCTCTTTGCTATCGGTAGTACAAACAATTCCTACAGGCTTATTTAGAGCTATATATATGGTTTTAGGTTTTGCTTTTAATGGTTTTCCATCAATTTTCACCACATCTCCTTCATGCACTCTATTTCCTAACTGAGTAGGTTTACCGTTTATAGTTACTCTACCCTCAGTAATAAATCGTTCTGCTTCACGACGTGAGCAGATTCCTGTACTACTAATGTACTTGTTAAGATTTATTGATGTATCGTTATTGTTTTCCATTTAATCAAAAAAAGACAGTCTCAAAAGTACTAAATATTGTCATTTTACGAATTAAGAGAATCAGATTTCTCGACTTCGCTCGAAATGACTTACTCTCGAGACTGCCTTGTATGTTTTAGTTTTTATCTTTTAAAACATCATCATTTTTTGTGTACAACGTGCTAAACTTTGTCTTCTTTCATAATCGAACCCTAGCGTTATCATGTGTGTACCGTAGTTAAAATCTTGTGTTTTGTTCATGTTAACACTAAATCCGTATGACAAATAAAGATTATCTTTCTTTATACCAAATAACGGTGCAATAGCGTTTGGCTGAAAAAACTGATCGTTTAAGAAGGTATAACTTAAACCTGCCCAAACATATCCATCTCTAATACCTTTTCTAGCTTTAACGTTTACATCGGTTTTAGAACGCCCAGTCGCTTCTCTATATTCATATAAAATAGAAGGTTCTAACTCAAAATCTCTACTGATTCTTGATAAGATATAAGAAGAATACACTACATATTTTCGTAATTCTTCTGGCTCTCCTGATAAAAAGTTTTCTACATCTCTATTCAATAAATTAACTACGTTGGCTGTAATACTGAACTTTTCAAAACGGTATAATAAACCTACATCAAAATTAGAGTGATTTATGGCTCTTGAAGGTTTACCGCTATTCGTATTGTCTTGCGAAGTATCTTGACCAAATTGAATAAAACTATAGCTTAACGCAAACGATAAGAAACTATCGTGAAAGTCACTTAGTGTTAAGTGACTTGCGAACGATAATTTTGCTCCTTTTTGAGTGGTATACCCATTACTATCATTAAATAATGAAATACCACCTCCAAAAGTATCTGCGATACGTGCTTCAACGGTTAATGATTGTGTATCAGGTGCATCTTTTACACCTATCCATTGACTTACTCCGTTTAATCTAACCTGTAATCCTGTACCAATACCTGCATAGGTTGGTGAAATCACAAACGGATTATCTGCTAAATGACTTACATACTGAGGCATTTCTACCTCTTGTGCAGCTATATTTACACTACTAAATACTACACCTAAAATTATTAAAATCTTTCTCATTTTTCTTCTTATCTATATAGTGTAAAGTGTCCCATTATTTTCTTCTCTTGTCCTGATAACTCTTTAAAGTAAATTGTATACCAGTAGTCTCCTGATGGTAATGGTTTACCGTCATAGGTACCATCCCATCCTTCAACAACTCCTTTAAAGTTTATTATCTGACGAGCATATCTATCATAAATAAATACTTTAATATCATGATAATCTTCTACTTCACGAGGGTACCAATAATCATTTGTTCCATCACCGTCAGGTGTAAATAAATTAGGTACAAAAATAGAAATATACTCTCCTCTTACTGTTAACGTAACCTCACAACCTCTTGCATCTCTAACTGTTATGGTATAGTCTTTTGTTTGTAAAATTAAGAACTCGTTATCAAATCCAAAATCACCTCCATCTACACTATACTCATACGGTGGTAATCCGAAATCTGCATTAGCAATTAAGGTATTTTTAACCGAATCATCAATATCTAAGGTTAACGCTTGAATGTCTTCAATAGTAATTGGACTACTTACA
Source organism: Tenacibaculum sp. A30 (assembly GCF_051200845.1). Taxonomy (NCBI): domain Bacteria; kingdom Pseudomonadati; phylum Bacteroidota; class Flavobacteriia; order Flavobacteriales; family Flavobacteriaceae; genus Tenacibaculum; species Tenacibaculum sp. A30. Next base: position 7,287 of record NZ_CP195160.1, on the reverse strand, counting down.
GAAGTTTGGCTACAACCTGTTACTGTATGCGTAGCTACAACATGATACCCTACCCCTGCTGGTAAATCGAAGAACTCTCCTTCATTATTCCTTCTTATTTCGTTTCCGTTACCATCATACAACGCATAAGATGTTGAATTCTTATACTTATCATCAACAATTGCTTTGATAACATTTCCTACCTCACAGGTATATGCAAAATCAACTGTTAATTGTAAATCTACTGATTCAGCAGTAGTTACTCTTATTGGATCTGCAACATTACAACCTGCTTCATCTCTTACTGTAATATAATAAGATGTACCTGCTTGGATGTTTTCTGCAGCTCCTAACACAATTGTATTCGTTGTATATGGTGTTGGTTGCTCTATATTATTAATACTTACGTAGTAAGGTTGTGTTCCTCCTTGTACGTCTAACTCTATTGTTGGAGTTGCATCGTTAATACAAGTTTGTTCTGTAACTCCTACCAATGTTGCTGTAAATTGTTGTGGTTGATCAATAACTACATCTCTAGTATCAATACATCCAACCTTATCTTTAACAGTAATGGTGTATGTACCTGCTGCTAAGTTTCTGAACACATTATCGGTAACAAATTTACTTGGTGGATCTGTACTAATGTTGTATTCATATCCGGTTAAGTTACCTCCAGAAGCTAATACTGTAATAGTAGCATCGTTTCCTCCAAAACAACTTACATCAGTATGGTTTTCAGCAACTACTAAAGGTTGTGGTTCTACGATAGGATGTTGTGCAGTATCTTCTGTACATACTTCTCCAAATCTATTGGTACTTCTTACTCTAATTTTATATGTACCAACATCTAAACCTCCAAAAGTATTTGATGTTGTCCATGTTCCATCAACTGGATTATTACTACCATCTAACAGTTGGTATTCGTAATTACCGAAACCGCCTGTTACAGTTGCTGATAACACTCCATTAGCATCTCCATTACAGGTAACAAATCCTGAATCGACCACTAAAGTTGGTACTAAAGGTTCGTATGCATTGACTGTTACTACAACTGTATCTTCACAATTATTATCATCACGTACATAGAATGTATGTGTACCTGAACTTACAGTTGTAAATGTATTAATAGGCCCAAAATTCACTCCATCGCTACTATATTCATAAACGCCTGTTCCACCAATAGCTGATACTTCAACTGTTGCTGCTTGTGGATTATTACACGTAATATCTGCAGTGATATTTGCCGAAGCTTCTACTTCTGAAGGGTCAATTATATCCGCCTGACTTGTAAACGAACAGCTATATTTATTATCTCTAACAGTTACTGTATAATTAGTACCCGCTGGTAAATTACTAAATGTATTTGATAACTGTTCTACTTGCGTTACTCCGTCAGGATAGGTTAAAATATAACTATAACTTACAGTTGCATCTTGTGTTTGACCTCCTCTTACATTAGTTACTTGAATGGTTGCCGTTCTTTCTCCTTCACATAAGTTTGGAGTAACAGTTACATCTGCATTCATTGGTAACGGATCATCTAGTTGGAACTGATAAACCTGTTCACAACCATTAACATCTCTAACCGTAGCTGTATAACTACCTATCGCTAAACCAGTAATTCTTCTGTTATTACTAAAATTTTGAATTGGTGAAGCTGGTGCTGCATCATTTACTAATTGATACTCATACGGTGCCCAACCTCCTTGAGCTTCTAACAAGATTTCTCCAGAACCAGGAAAACCACATTTAATATACGTAGGTGTACCAGTTAATGCCAAGGCAGTTGCTGGTTCTTCAATTATAAAGTTTTCTGTTCTTGGTGAACAAAATGGTGTGCTCGTCATGTTTACAACCACATAATATTCTCCTGCTACTAAATTAGTAGTAATTGTTTCTGGAGTACCTCCTGTACCATTTCCTGATGTAATAGCAGTTGGGTTACCTACTTCAAATACTTCGTAAGTATAAACATCTGTATATGGTGTAGCTGCACTAAAATCTATTGTTGCACTTCCTGTACCACCAAAACACGCTCTTTGAACATTACTTACTAATACATCAAAGGTAGGCTCTGGTTTTACTTCATAACTTGCACTTAACTCACAACCTGTTACTGGATGTGTAACTGTTACTGTATAAACTCCCGGAGCTAACCTTGTGGTGTTTGTTACACTTACACCACTATCAACATTATTTATTGTCTCAACGGCTACTCCTGTATTATCTGAAATTGTTACTGTAGCTCCAGTTACTGCTGAACTTGAATTAAATACAATATCAATTAACTCTCCGCCATTGATACAACTAATAGCATCATTCTGGGTCGGTGTAATACTTTGTAACTCATCAAATGCATTGATAACTGTGATTGGTGAGAAACTCTCACAGCCTTCGCTATCTACTACTCGTACATAGAAATTTCCGCCTGATCTATCACTTATTGTATAGGTATTAACTGTTCCTGATACTGAAACTGCTGTAATCTCTGTATCTAAACTTGGATCGAAATCTCCAAATGGCGCAACATCTAAGTATAACTCAACTGTACTATAAACTGTACTTCCACCTGAAATACCCGAACCTGATGCTGTATCAATACTTAAAGTAGCATTGTTAACTGTATTTCCTGTTGCACATCCAAACTGAACTGCGGTTGGTGATGCAACTGTTAATGGTGGGTTATCACCTATAACTACACCTGTTTCATCTGTTGGACATCCATTTGCACCTGTTGCTGTTACTGTATATGTTCCTGCTGGTACATTTGTAAACGCTCCTCTCGATGCATCGTAAACTCCTTGACCTGGTGATAAACCAGAACCTACTGTTTGAACTAAACTGTAAGTAACTGGCGTTAAACCTGCGGTTAAAGTAACTTCGATACGACCTGTTGCACTTCCGTTACAGGTAGCATCTATTGGATTTACTGTAAATGCTGGATAAACTGGTGTTGTTATTTCAAATGTCTTACTTACAACACAACTTCCTGAACCAGTATCAGTAACTCGAACTGTATATGTTCCTATTGGCGTAGTTACTGGTAAAGTGAAGTTATCACTTACTCCTGTTCCTGCTACAATAGTACCTGTTGCTACACTTGTTGAGCTTGGGTCTTCTACTACATAACTGTAGCTTCCTGTTCCTGAACTAACTTCAATACTGTATTCTGGTCCTGAAACACAACTTAAAATGCTTACTGGTGTAATATCAAAGTCTAAGTCTGGGTTAATCGTAACATTCTGTGTTCCTGCTGCTGGACAATTGTTACTGTCAACTACTGAAACTGTATACGTATCAGATACTAAACCACTAAATACTAATGGGCTTGCTCCTGTTAAAGTAAAGCTTGATCCTAACGCTCCGCTTAACGTAGCTGTATACGGTGAACTTCCATCGGCAATAGTAACTGTTACCTCTCCTCCATCTGCTGTACATGCATTGTCATTCTTAGCAACACTAAAGTTAACCTGAGTAACATCGGCTACATTAACATTCTGTGCAACCTCACAACCATTCGAATCTCGCACTGTTACAATGTAATCTCCTGGTGCTAAATTCTCAAATAAGTTATTTCCACTGTAAGGAACTGCTGCTGATCCGCCTGGTGTAGCTGAACCTGTATCTGGTGCTAATTGGTATTCATAGCCACCCCAACCGCCTGTAACAGCATCTACACGAATACTTCCGTCTGTATCTCCTGTACATGTAATTCCTGTTGGAACTGTGGTATAAGTAATTGCTGCTGTTGGACCTGCTATGGTAAACGTAGCTGTATCTCTTGTACAATCTGGGTAAGCTGTCATAACTACACGTACAAAGTAATCGCCTGCAGCTAAACCGGTAATAGCTTCTGCTACATTTCCTGTTCCACTTCCTGTAATAGCGGTAGCTGTTCCTGTACCTGCATCAAATACTGTATACGTATATCCGCCTGTATATGGTGTACTACTATCAAATATAATCTCTACTGCTGCTGTACTTGATCCGAAACAAACAACTGGTGATGTTTGAGTAACATTGATTAAATGATCTGGTACTGCTACTACTTCATAACTTGCACTTAACTCACAACCTGTTACTGGGTGTGTAACTGTTACTGTGTAAACTCCTGCTGATAATCTTGTCGTGTTAGTTACACTTACTCCACTATCAACATTATTTATCGTCTCAACTGTAGCTCCTGTGTTATCTGAGATAACTACGGTAGCTCCAGTTACTGATAAACTTGAATTAAATACAATATCAATTAACTCTCCGCCATTGATACAACTAATAGCATCATTCTGGATCGGTGTAGTGTCTTGCAATTCATCAAAAGCATTGATCGTTTCAACTGGTGAGAAACTCTCACAGCCTTCGCTATCTACTACTCGTACATAGAAATTTCCGCCTGATCTATCACTTATTGTATAGGTATTAACTGTTCCTGATACTGAAACTGCTGTAATCTCTGTATCTAAACTTGGATCGAAATCTCCAAATGGCGCAACATCTAAGTATAACTCAACTGTACTATAAACTGTACTTCCACCTGAAATACCCGAACCTGATGCTGTATCAATACTTAAAGTAGCATTGTTAACTGTATTTCCTGTTGCACATCCAAACTGAACTGCGGTTGGTGATGCAACTGTTAATGGTGGGTTATCACCTATAACTACACCTGTTTCATCTGTTGGACATCCATTTGCACCTGTTGCTGTTACTGTATATGTTCCTGCTGGTACATTTGTAAACGCTCCTCTCGATGCATCGTAAACTCCTTGACCTGGTGATAAACCAGAACCTACTGTTTGAACTAAACTGTAAGTAACTGGCGTTAAACCTGCGGTTAAAGTAACTTCGATACGACCTGTTGCACTTCCGTTACAGGTAGCATCTATTGGATTTACTGTAAATGCTGGATAAACTGGTGTTGTTATTTCAAATGTCTTACTTACAACACAACTTCCTGAACCAGTATCAGTAACTCGAACTGTATATGTTCCTATTGGCGTAGTTACTGGTAAAGTGAAGTTATCACTTACTCCTGTTCCTGCTACAATAGTACCTGTTGCTACACTTGTTGAGCTTGGGTCTTCTACTACATAACTGTAGCTTCCTGTTCCTGAACTAACTTCAATACTGTATTCTGGTCCTGAAACACAACTTAAAATGCTTACTGGTGTAATATCAAAGTCTAAGTCTGGGTTAATCGTAACATTCTGTGTTCCTGCTGCTGGACAATTGTTACTGTCAACTACTGAAACTGTATACGTATCAGATACTAAACCACTAAATACTAATGGGCTTGCTCCTGTTAAAGTAAAGCTTGATCCTAACGCTCCGCTTAACGTAGCTGTATACGGTGAACTTCCATCGGCAATAGTAACTGTTACCTCTCCTCCATCTGCTGTACATGCATTGTCATTCTTAGCAACACTAAAGTTAACCTGAGTAACATCGGCTACATTAACATTCTGTGCAACCTCACAACCATTCGAATCTCGCACTGTTACAATGTAATCTCCTGGTGCTAAATTCTCAAATAAGTTATTTCCACTGTAAGGAACTGCTGCTGATCCGCCTGGTGTAGCTGAACCTGTATCTGGTGCTAATTGGTATTCATAGCCACCCCAACCGCCTGTAACAGCATCTACACGAATACTTCCGTCTGTATCTCCTGTACATGTAATTCCTGTTGGAACTGTGGTATAAGTAATTGCTGCTGTTGGACCTGCTATGGTAAACGTAGCTGTATCTCTTGTACAATCTGGGTAAGCTGTCATAACTACACGTACAAAGTAATCGCCTGCAGCTAAACCGGTAATAGCTTCTGCTACATTTCCTGTTCCACTTCCTGTAATAGCGGTAGCTGTTCCTGTACCTGCATCAAATACTGTATACGTATATCCGCCTGTATATGGTGTACTACTATCAAATATAATCTCTACTGCTGCTGTACTTGATCCGAAACAAACAACTGGTGATGTTTGAGTAACATTGATTAAATGATCTGGTACTGCTACTACTTCATAACTTGCACTTAACTCACAACCTGTTACTGGGTGTGTAACTGTTACTGTGTAAACTCCTGCTGATAATCTTGTCGTGTTAGTTACACTTACTCCACTATCAACATTATTTATCGTCTCAACTGTAGCTCCTGTGTTATCTGAGATAACTACGGTAGCTCCAGTTACTGATAAACTTGAATTAAATACAATATCAATTAACTCTCCGCCATTGATACAACTAATAGCATCATTCTGGGTCGGTGTAGTGTCTTGCAATTCATCAAAAGCATTGATCGTTTCAACTGGTGAGAAACTCTCACAGCCTTCGCTATCTACTACTCGTACATAGAAATTTCCGCCTGATCTATCACTTATTGTATAGGTATTAACTGTTCCTGATACTGAAACTGCTGTAATCTCTGTATCTAAACTTGGATCGAAATCTCCAAATGGCGCAACATCTAAGTATAACTCAACTGTACTATAAACTGTACTTCCACCTGAAATACCCGAACCTGATGCTGTATCAATACTTAAAGTAGCATTGTTAACTGTATTTCCTGTTGCACATCCAAACTGAACTGCGATTGGTGCTACAACCGTTAATGGTGGGTTATCACCTATAACTACTCCTGTTACGTCTGTTGAACATCCATTTGCGCCTGTTGCTGTTACTGTATATGTTCCTGCTGGTACATTTGTAAACGCTCCTCTCGATGCATCGTAAACTCCTTGACCTGCTGCTAAGCCTGATCCTGTAGTTTGAACTAAACTGTAAGTAACTGGTGTTAAACCTGCGGTTAAAGTAACCTCGATACGTCCTGTTGCACTTCCGTTACAGGTAGCATCTATTGGATTTACTGTAAATGCTGGATCAACTGGTGTTGTTATTTCAAATGTCTTACTTACAACACAATTTCCTGAACCGGTATCAGTAACTCGAACTGTATATGTTCCTATTGGCGTAGTTACAGGTAAAGTGAAATTATCACTTACTCCTGTTCCTGCAACAATAGTACCTGTTGCTACACTTGTTGAACTTGGGTCTTCTACTACATAACTGTAGCTTCCTGTTCCTGAACTAACCTCAATACTATATTCTGGTCCTGAAGCACAACTTAAAATGCTTACTGGTGTAATATCGAAATCTAAATCTGGATGAATTACTATTCCTGATTGCGTATCTGAGCACCCTTTTGTATCTAACACAACTACATCGTAGCTATCTACTGCTAAACCACTAAATACTAATGGGCTTGCTCCTGTTAAGGTAAAACTTGATCCTAGCGCTCCGCTTAACGTAGCTGTC